>JAEPPZ010000010.1:0-107832 GCA_017640785.1 Balneola sp.
ACGAACCTCTGAATAAAACCAAATGCTCGCTTTGCGAACAGGTTTTATTCGTTGAGATTCTGTTATGATGATCAGCTATTCCTTCACCATCTCAATGCCGGATTTTTGAAAGAGCTACAAAAGGAGAACAATTACGGCGGGGGAATTACGTGCCCTTGACTTTATCTTTTTTAAAGATGTTATACTGTGTATTTTTATAGGTTATCTTTCAAAATTGAATAAATATTATTTTGAGCACTATTTTTTTCCTGCCCTAATTGAAAAGTGGTTCTTTCATCTTTCCAAATTACAAGCACTAAAGTGTCTGAATTAATGACTTTCTCTGGCATACCAAGCACCGAGATGTAATTAGTAGTTCCTTCATCAAAATCGTAATCAACAGAATATTGAAAACTAATACTGTCCACTTGAAATAGAGAATCTGTAAAAATAGTTATTGAACTAGCACTACCAAAGGAACCGTCAAAAAGCTCAAAAACGAAAGGAGTAACCTGAACAGCTATTTCTTCTTTTTGTTGAAATTTTTCACCTAGAGAGATTTCTTCATCTGGCGATATACTAATACTTCTAAAGATTTCATTTTGATTAGCATTAGAGCAAGAAATAATAATTAAAAGAATAAATGAAAAGCGAAGATACATATGATTTAAGATGTATAAAGACCTGCGTTTAAGCGGCGAGTCGAGTTTTAGTTATTAAAATTCCAAACCAGCCTACCCCGAGCATTCGGGGAGCTCGCTTGAAACACTTGTTAGGTAAACAAGCATACAAGGGAATGAGTTTTGGTCAGTTTGTCTCTTTTAATATGAATTCTTTATATCCTTTTCGAGTTAAACTTCCCTCATATTCTTTAATAGCATCTAGCTTAATTATAGAGGCTATATATTTAACAAGCTCATCATTTCTATATGAACCATCAAATATTGTACCGTTTCCATATATTATAGTTGGTTTTAATCCAATATTTTTAAGGATACGAATTAGTAGTTCATCTCCTGTATCACTATCAGTAAACACTAAATTAATCGTATATTCATTACCTTTTCTTCCTCCAAATAAAATAGGCTTTGATAAATTTTTTAATTCATTTAGTCTATAGACATTAGTAGAGTCAGTAACTGTTATTTTTATCGCTTCTTCTGTATAATAAATTTCTGACCTCCCATAGAAATAAATATCAATTTTATTGTACGTGGTACTTTCCTTGCTCCCTTCATAAGCTGTACAAGAACAAATTAGTAAAAGAGAAATAAAATAATTTTTCATACCAAACATGGATTTTCCGGGTTTGTACAGATAAAATCCAATCCTACAACTGAAGATCCATTGTCATCTCCTTACCGTCTCTCAAAACAGTAATTGTAGTCAATTGACCTTTTTTGAGTTTGTTGAGCATGGTCATGTAGGCGTAAATATCGGCAAGTTCTTCGCCGGCAATTCCTACAATAATATCTCCGCCTTGTACTCCGGCATTTGCGGCGGCTCTGCCTTTAGTTACACCCGTGATCTTCATTCCTTCACCTTCGTAGCCGTAATCCGGGAGCACGCCCAGAGTTGGTCCTTCTAAACTCATAGACTGACGTTGTTCACCCGGAGCTTCCACAAAAGCCAGTTCGTCTTTTTGTAGTTCATCCAGCTGCACTATTACCCTCACTAAATGATGTAGCGCCAAAGCTGTGCCATTCATATTTATATACTCGGTGTCGTCAGAAGGTCGGTGGTAATCGGCATGTGTATCCGTGAAATAATGAAGCACGGGAATATCTTTATAATAAAAACTGGTGTGATCGCTGGCTCCGGTTCCGTCTTTTACCAAATTCAGATCCAGATTTCCGGTATTGGCAGAATCTATAATGGCTGTCCAGTTTTCAGCGGTTCCAATTCCGAAGATCATCAATTTTTTATCGACCATTCTACCGATCATATCCATGTTGATCATAGCAAGAGCGTTTTCCAGTTCAACTGTTGGATTATCTACATAATAAGCAGAGCCTAGTAAACCCATTTCTTCGCCCGAAAAAGCCAGAAACAAAACATCTTTCTTTGGTCGATTTGCAGAGAAATACTCAGCCAGTTCCAGCACTCCGGCAGTTCCCGAAGCATTATCATCAGCGCCATTGTGAATGCGTTCTTGCTCTCCACGGTATAAGGAACCAAATTCTCCAAATCCCAAATGATCGTAATGCGCTCCAATAATAATCAACTCATCAGAGTTCCCGGTTCCTTGTAGTAAACCAACCACATTTTTGGAAAGTAATTTTTCGCCTTCAGCATCATCTCCGGCATGTGGATTTCTCAACACAGCGGTATTAATGGTGAATTCCTGAAAGTAGGTTTCGTTATCTCCTGCGGGTTCCAAACCAAAATCCCGGAAATGATCAGCAATATAGTTTGCTGCTATAGCTTCGTTAGCGGAACCGGCTTCGCGACCTTGCAAAGAATCACTTGCCAAAAAGGTAATGTGCTTTTCAATATCAGCGGGGGTGATGTCTCCTGATTCATTATTGCACGCAACAAAAAAAGTGAGTGCTGAAAGAATCAAAAATGCAGATGTGGAATGTATTTTAAGTTTCATAGAAATTCGGTTTGCGATATTAATTAGATGTAAAAGGCATTAGTGTAGCTCCACGCCTTGCGTGGTAAATGAAAGTCCTTGTTGTCCGGAAGTAGATATCATGATAGCTTCAAAAAGTGGACTATTTGAAGTACTTTTTACTCCCCAATCGAATAAAAAATTTGCTCCTGGTCCACCGGTTTTGTCACTCTCATCGATTATAATTTCCGCTGTTTCCATAGGGGCAAGATATATTGGTTTATCAAAGTAAGACCTGATAGAAGCTCCTTGACTATCGAAGTATTCGGCTTTTTTGATATAAATGGTATCAGCAGGATTTAAGTTTCTCATACTTATTATTACCGTAAGGTCATGAGTGCGGTGCTCATTTCGACTATAAATTTGAGAGTAAACAGATAGATATGTTTTCCCAGATTCAAGGTTATTTAGTTGCGAAATATCTGCAGCTCGTTTGTCCCAATTAGTCGGATTAACGGAGCTCATCTCTTTCTTCAGTTCACAAGAGCTAGTTAATGCACATGCAATCAAAAGTAAAATTGGTCGAATTTGTTTCATATCAGGAGCCTTAGGATTAATGGGTAAAGTTAACAGTTTTTTTCGTGTTTTGATGAAATAGTGCGTAGTTTTACAACCGTAGTTTAACTACAAAGGTTAGGGGTGCTTTTGCAAAGTGCAAAGGCTGAGATCACACCCTACTACCTGATCCGGGTAATACCGGCGGAGGAAAACCTGTTCGCTTATCTATTTTTAAGATGCGCTTGTTTCGCCTCCTCTTTTTTAAATAAACTTAAAATTTTTGTCGGGACGCTGAATCTAAAATTACGGCTACCCGGCATTCCTAAAGAAGAGGAACTATGTTTCAACTAATCAAATCATCGCTGATGGTGGCGATCTTAATCACCATGCTGTCAACTTTTGCAGCTGCACAAATTCAAATTTCCGGGAAAGTACTGGAAGCTCAGACAAAAGAACCTTTGATCGGAGCTACTGTTTTGCAAACCGGAACCACTAACGGAGTATCCACAAACACAGATGGTTCTTTTGAGATCGATCTTTTAGAAGGCGAAGAAAGGTCATTAAGAATCAGTTTTACCGGTTTCAAAAGTAAACCAGTAACTGTTGTTAGAAGTCAGTCCGACCTGCAAATTCTGTTGCTTCCGGACACTTATGTAAGTGACGAAGTTCTGGTGGAAGCCACAAGAGTGGATGAATCCATTCCGGTTACTTTTTCAAACCTTGATAAGGAAGAAATACAAAAAAGGAACCTTGGTCAGGATGTGCCTTACTTGTTAAACCTGACTCCATCTACCGTTGTGACCTCAGATGCAGGAGCTGGAATCGGATATACAGGAATTCGGATCAGAGGCGTTGACCCGGCTAGAATTAATGTGACCATAAACGGAATTCCGGTTAATGATGCAGAATCACACAGTGTCTTTTGGGTGAACCTGCCGGATATTGCTTCTTCCATTGATAACATTCAGGTACAACGTGGGGTTGGGACATCCACAAATGGTGCTGCAGCTTTTGGAGGGTCGATCAATTTACAAACCAGTAGTAATAGTTTAGATCCGTATGCAGAAATAAATACAGGAGTGGGTTCTTTCAACACTCGTAAAGCCAATATTCAGTTAGGCTCAGGCTTGATGAAAAATGGCTGGAGTTTTGAAGGAAGATTATCTCAAATCACTTCGGATGGTTTTATAGATCGAGCTTCCTCACACCTGAATTCATTTTATCTTTCCGGTTCAAAAAGAGGGAAAAGAAGCTTGCTAAAAGCGGACATTTTTTCAGGTGACGAGGTTACCTATCAAGCATGGTACGGCGTTGAGGAAAGTGTACTTGAAGGTGGAAACCGTACTTTCAATGAAGCCGGAATGGAAAAGTCAGGATCACCGTATCAAAATCAGGTAGATGATTATGGACAGGATTATTACCAGTTACATTACTCTTATAATCTGCAAGATAATTGGTCGTTGAATACTTCGCTTCATTACACAAAAGGTGCAGGCTATTATGAGGAATACAAAGGCGGAGAAGATCTCGCTGACTATGGTATTACTCCAGCTAATCCGGGCGACCCAACCGAATCAGATCTGATTCGGAGAAGATGGTTGGATAATGATTTCTACGGAATGGTATTTTCAACAAAGTACACACATTCTGCGAGCTGGAACCTGACTTTTGGTGGAGGATTAAACAAATATGACGGTGACCATTTCGGAGAAGTTATCTGGGCGAGATTTGCAGGAAGCAGTGAGTTTGAAGATCGTTATTACGATAACAATGCAATCAAAACAGATGCTAATGTATACGGTAAAGCGCAGTATTTTTTTAATGAGAATCTAAGTTCGTACCTGGATCTTCAGGTTCGTACAATCAGCTATGAATTTGACGGAATCGACATTCAGAATAATACAGTAGTTGATATCAGAGATACAGATAACCTCACTTTCTTGAATCCTAAATTTGGGTTCAGTTACACGGCGAATGATGGAAATCGTCTATTTGCATCTTTTGGTATAGCAAGTAAGGAACCCACTCGTGATGAGTATGTGGAGTCATCATCAGCAAGTCGCCCAGATCCGGAAACGCTCTATAATGTTGAAACAGGATATCGTGGAGATTTCGGGCAATTCTTTGTGGGTGCTTACGGATATGCGATGTTGTATGAAGATCAATTGGTAGTGACCGGACAGATCAATGATGTTGGCGGAGTGGTTCGTCAAAACGTACCGAAAAGTTCCCGATTGGGAATAGAATTGGAAGGTGGTGTTTCTATAACCTCAAATTTCAGTTGGGCTGCTAACGCAACATTCAGCAAAAATAAGATCGAAAATTATACTGAGTTCATAGACGATTATGATAATGGTGGTCAGATCGAAAGAAACTTCTCTGATACTGATATAGCGCTTTCGCCAAGTATCATTGCTAATTCAATTCTGGGTTTCTCGGAGAATGGTATGACAACTGAACTGACCACGAAATATGTTTCTAAGCAGTATTTGGACAACACTCAAAATGATGCTCGTTCAATCGACCCCTATTTAGTGAATGATCTTAGAATCAGTTATGCATTTACGAACCTGAGTTTTGCAAAGGGAATCACTGCAAACTTGATGATCAATAATTTGCTGGATGAGAAATATGAAACCAATGGATATACATTTGGCTATGTATTTGGCGGAGAACAACGATTCAATTACTACTACCCGCAAGCCGGAAGAAATTTCTTGCTACAAGTGAAGTGGGAGTTTTAGAATAGTACTCGTAGGGGCAATTCATGAATTGCCCCTACGGGTGGGGAATTAACGACGACAGATTTAAACGGAACAAAAAAAGCCCGACTCAATGAGCCGGGCTTTTTTATGAATTCTTTTTTCCTAATACGGGCTTGAAAGCCCTTCTTGTTTAAATTTAAACAAGGAGATCTTTTAGGATCGGTTTAGGTAACTCTGAATCAAGCCATTACTTTAGAAACCGCTTCTGCAGCTTCTTTAAGAAGAACAGCAGAAATCACATTCATTCCTGAATTATCGATGATCTCTTTAGCCTCTTCAGCATTGGTTCCCTGAAGACGAACAATGATCGGTACATTCTGTACTTTTTCAGCGATCTCAGGATCTTTAACAGCTTCAATAACTCCGTTAGCAACTCTGTCGCAACGAACAATTCCACCAAAGATATTGATCAGAATCGCTTTCACATTTTTATCTTCCAGAATAATTCTGAATCCGTTTTTAACAGTCTCAACATTAGCTCCACCACCAACATCCAGGAAGTTAGCAGGCTCACCACCTGATAGTTTAATAATATCCATCGTTGCCATTGCAAGTCCGGCGCCATTAACCATACAACCTACGTTTCCGTCTAGTTTGATGTAGTTCAGGTCGTACTTAGAAGCTTCCAGTTCTGCAGGATCTTCTTCAGCTTCGTCTTTGAGTTCAGCCAATTCAGGATGACGGTACAATGCGTTTCCGTCAAATGTCACTTTAGCATCCAGAGCAAAAATTTCGTCATCCGGAGTAACGATCAATGGATTGATCTCGAACATATCAGAATCAGTTTCTTCATACGCTTTATACAAAGCCATGATGAATTTGATACAAGATTTAAGCGCTTTGCCTTCTAAACCAAGTGAAAAAGCAATACGGCGAGCTTGATTTACCTGAAGTCCCATTCCCGGCTCTATCCATTCTTTGATGATCTTTTCAGGAGTTTCTTCAGCAACTTTTTCGATCTCAACTCCACCTTCGGTAGAAGCCATGATCACATTTTTACTTACTGCGCGATCAAGTAGCACTCCTACATAAAATTCTTTTTTGATGTCAACGCCATCCGTTACATAAATGGTTTGAACAAGCTGTCCTTCTTCGCCGGTTTGTATAGTAACAAGTACATCTCCTAAAAGAGATTCAGCAGCTTCTTTAACTTCATCAATAGTTTTGCAAAGGATAACACCTTTTGCATCGTTCTTTTTTGTGCGACCTTTTCCACGTCCGCCGGCATGAATCTGAGCCTTTACAACAAAAAGTGAAGCTCCGTTTTCTTTCATTTTTTTAGCGGCTTCAACGGCACCTTCAACGGTAGTGGCTGCAATTCCATCAGGAACGGCAACTCCGTATTCTTTTAAAATTTCTTTAGCTTGATACTCGTGGATTTTCATGTAACAGTATTCTTTTTAATTGTTAAAAAAGCGATTTTTCAAGACTTCTAAAATAGGGAGAATAGGAGCTAAAGGAAAGAAAATGAAATGTTCGATTATTTCATTTCACAAAAGGTTGTGATTTGAGTTGAATGTGGCTTAAATTTGGGTGAATTTTAAAATCTATGGATCCATTGCAGAAAGCACAGATCATGACCGAGGAAGACCTGAATCGCACGTATTTGCGGTTTGCACATCAATTCCTTGAATCTTATGAAGACCCAACCAGACTTGCCATTGTTGGTATGCAAACCCGGGGCGTTTACATCGGTCGCCGTATTGTAGAAGTAATCAAACAAGAATTTGATATAGATATCGATTTCGGAGTGCTTGACGTGACTTTTTACCGGGATGATTTTCGCTCAAAACTGAAAATGCCGGAAGTGCAGATCACAGAGATTCCTTTTGATCTGTACGACAGAGACATCATGTTAGTGGATGATGTGTTGTACACCGGAAGAACAGTTCGTTCGGCCATGGATGCTTTGATGGCGTACGGAAGACCTAGAAAAATTCAGTTTTGTTGCATGGTAGATCGAGGTCATAGGGAATTGCCGGTAGCAGCAGATTTTACAGGAATATATGTTCCAACTCATGAGAATGAAGAGATCAGAGTAAAAGTTCAGGAGTTTGATGGTGAGGATGCCGTGTATTTAGTAGATGTGGAGGAAGATATATGAGCATAGATCTGGAAAAATATAACTTCACTCAAAAACATCTTCTGGGATTGGCAGATTATTCAGCTGACGATATCCGATTCGTGTTGGAGCAAGCTAAATATTTCAGAGAAATACTGGATCGTCCGGTGCCGAAAGTTCCGACGCTTAGAGACAAAACCATTGTAAATCTGTTTTACGAAAACAGTACAAGAACACGCTTGTCTTTTGAGCTTGCTCAGAAAAGAATGGGAGCCGATGTTGTGAATTTTTCGGCGAGTACTTCTTCCACAAAAAAAGGAGAGTCACTCAAAGATACTATACAGAATATCAGTTCCATGAAAATTGATATGGTGGTAGTTCGTCACGAAAGTCCGGGAGTTCCTCACTTTTTAACGCAATGTGTGGATGCGGCAATTCTGAACGCCGGTGACGGAGCTCATGAACATCCTACTCAGGCGTTGTTGGATATGTTTACCATGCAGCAAATACATCCTGACTTAAAAGGGACGAAGATCGCCATTATTGGTGATATTGCTTACAGCAGGGTGGTTAGGTCTAATATAATCGGGTTAACAAAGTTAGGAGCTGAAGTGGTAATTTGCGGTCCCAAAACACTGATGCCGGTTTTTGTAGAAGATCTTGGGGTTACGGTTTCTCATAATTTGGAAGAGACACTTGCCTGGTGTGATATCGCCATGGCATTGAGAATCCAACTTGAAAGACAGGGAAAAGGGACGGAATTATTTCCATCGCTACGAGAATACCATGAAAGATTTGGAATCAAACTCTCACATTTAGAAAAATATCCGGACTTTAAGATCATGCATCCCGGACCGATCAATCGCGGCGTGGAAATGGAAAGTGAAGTTGCTGACAGTGATCGTGCTATTATCCTCAATCAGGTTACCAATGGAGTGGCAGTAAGAATGGCTGTGCTTTATTTGCTGAGTGGTGGGAATAGGGTTTGATATTTTTGTATTATTGGCAGATAATTTAATGGATTCAGACAATCAATAAACAATCAAAGCATATTAATAACGAAAGCCCCTCAATAACAGTAGCAATTCCAGCTTTTAATGAAGAGGATTATATTAAAGGAATCATTGAAAAATTTCTTAATACGGGATATCCAAATCTGAAAGAAATATTAGTTGCAGATGGTGGAAGTACAGATGATACAAGGAAAATTGTAAACGAATTATCTGAGCAAGATTCAAGAGTAAGACTGGTAGATAATCCTAAAAAATATCAATCTTTTGCACTTAACAGAATGATTGAAGAAGCAAAAGGAGAGGTTTTTGTTCGTGCAGATGCACATTGTGACTATGGTATAGATTATTTAGAAAAGTGTATAGAAAACCTTCAAAAAGAAGAAGTCAAAAACGCTGGAGGGGCAGCTCGATTTTTGGCATCAAACTTGGTACAGGCCGGGACATCTTTAGCTGTACTTAGTTTTTTAGGGCATGGAGGAGCTAAACATTATAATCCTACCTATGAAGGTTATTCAGACACGGTACCGATGGGATGTTTTTGGCTTAAAGATCTAAAAAAGCTCGGCGGCTTTAATGAGGAGAATCTTACAAATCAAGACGCAGAAATAAATTACAGATTAAGGACGAATTTAGAAGGAAGAATATATATAAGCCCGAAGATAAAGTTGTGGTACTATCCGCGGGAAAAAGTACTAGGTTTGTTCAAACAATATTTTAGATACGGAAGGGGGCGATGTATTACATCAAACTCTCACTCAGGAAAGATACCCATACGTAGCAAGGCTCCTTTTGTTTTTATTGTACTGATTTTAACCAGTTTATTAATTGACTGGTTGATTTTTGATGGGGCTTTAGGTTCGCCTTATTATTTAATGATAATCAGTTTTATAGTATTTTTTGAATCAATCAGACTTACGTTTACAAAAAGGAATTACTTTGAAGAGGAAGTTTGGCAAAAAAGTACTGACTTAAGACCAAGTTTATTCACGGTTTGCATAATGGTTTTTATAGTTTTGAACATTATGAATTTTGCTCATTTTTTGGGATATGGTTACCAGCTAATCAAGTCAAAAGTTTTTCGTATTGATGGATGGTAAAACTGATAAGTGCATAAAAGTAGTACAATTATCTTCTGTTCATCCTTTGTTCGATACTCGGATATTCTACAAAATCTGTAATTCCTTGGCAGAAGCCGGTTATAGTGTGGATTTAATTATACAGCACTCAAAAAACGAAATGGTAAATGGAATAAATGTTGTTTGTTTACCCTTAGCAAAAAGAAAATTAGACAGACTGTTTAAAGTTATACCATTATTATTCCAAAAAGCGATAAAATATCCACCTGGAACAATTTTTCATTTTCATGATCCTGAGTTAATACCAATTGGTCTTCTGCTAAAATTGTTTGGGTATAGTGTTATTTATGACGTCCATGAAGACAACAAAAATTTAGTCCTTGACAGAGATTGGATTCCTAAACCTTTTAGATCGATCTTATCGTATTCGGTTTGTAAATTAGAAAAAATAGCAGTTGAATATTTAGATGCAGTAGTTACAGTCACACGATACATCAGGAAATCATTGGGAGGGAATAAAGAATATATAATTCAAAACTACCCTCTTATTTCCGAGTCTAATTTCTCTGGAATAGATTTAACCGAAAATAAAAATCAGAGGTTTAAACAAAATTTACTATATGTTGGGGGAATAACATCTGTAAGAGGCATTAATGAAATTGTTACTTCTTTGGAGATAGTAAATACAAATTCTGATAACAAGGTAAAGTTATTGTTGGCCGGGCTCATAAATGAAAAAAAGCTTGAATCAAACTTGCAAACTAAAAAAGGCTGGGAATTTGTAGATTATAGAGGATGGATAAATAGAGAAGAGTTTGCACATTGGGCAAGTAGTTCTTTTGCCGGTTTAGTAATATTTCACCCTCTTGCTAATCATATTAATGCACAACCAAATAAGTTATTTGAATATATGATGCACGGAATTCCGGTGATAGCATCGAACTTTAAGCTTTGGAAGGAAATTGTTATTGATAATAACTGTGGGATTTTAGTTGACCCAGAATCCCCTCAAGAGATAGCTGAAGCAATTAGTTGGTTTAGAAACCACCCCGATGAAGCAAAAAAAATGGGAGAAAACGGACGAAATGCTATACTTAGTAAGTATAATTGGAAGAGTGAAGAAGAAAAGTTACTGAGATTATATCGATCTCTGAATAAATGTGAGGTGAATAATTGAAGAAAAAGATTGTTACCGTTGTAGGTGCCAGACCTCAATTTATAAAACTAGCTCCATTTTCAAGAGCGCTTAAAAGCCACTTTAAGGAAGTGATAATCCATACCGGACAGCATTATGACAAAGCTATGTCTGATGTGTTTTTCACAGAATTAGGAATCAGGCAACCGGATTACAATTTAGAAGTCGGTTCAAGTAGCCATAGTCAGCAAACAGCTGCAATGATGGTAGGAATCGAAGAAATTTTGTTGAAAGAAAAACCAGACCTGGCAGTAGTATTTGGGGATACGAATTCTACATTAGCCGCAACATTAGTAGCTTCAAAATTAGGTATTAAAACGATTCATGTTGAAGCAGGGCTGAGAAGCTTTAACAGGGCAATGCCGGAAGAATTGAATAGAATTGCTTCTGATCATTTAAGTGATTTATTATTTGCACCAACAGAGAGAGCTATGCTCAATTTAACCGATGAAGGCTTGAGTAATAAAAGCGTCAACACAGGTGACATCATGGTTGACAGCGTAAAGTATTCTCTTGAACAATCATACAATGAAGCTTTTATTTCGGAAGAGCTGAATTTAAAAAATAAAGACTATTACCTGCTTACTCTACACAGACCTTATACAGTAGATAACTCTTCTTTATTAAATGAAATACTGTCAGAGCTTAATAAACTGGGCAAAAAGATCGTATTTCCGGTTCATCCCAGAACAAACAAAAATATAGATCACAGTAAATCAGCGGAGAAGAATAATTTTATTTTCATTAACCCGGTAGGTCATATTGGGTTTTTAAATCTGATGTCAAGATCACATAAGATTATTACTGATTCAGGGGGAATTCAAAAAGAGGCATATATTTTAAAAACGCCTTGTATTACATTAAGAACTGAAACAGAATGGGTAGAAACTGTAGAAAGTGGATGGAATTGTTTGATAGATCCGGCCAGCAATAACATATCTGATAAGATCAGAAATTTTGTTGTTCCCGAGAAACACCGGAATTTATTTGGTGAAAACGTAGCACAAAAAATGGTTGATGAGATTAAGAATATTATTTAGATATCAATTTTAAATAAAAAGATAAAATTGAACCAATTATGTTAAGTTTAAGAAGACAAAATTTTATATAAATGGTTCAGTTTTTAATTGGTTAATTTAACTGATAAAATTTAAACTGAAGTGTAAGAAAAGCTTTAAAATGCCCTCTCAAAAAATAGATTTACTCGATTTTGCAACGATCCTGGCGAAAAGAAAAAAAACAATTCTTTCAATAGTTCTCATTTTTACAATATTTGGTTTTATTATGGCTTTTATCTGGCCTAAAGCCTACAAATCAGAAGTCTCTTTTATTGTGACTGACGGAAACGCTGTAAATTTTTCAAGTGGCGGCATTCTGAGTGGGTTAGCGAACCTATCAGTAAATGGAGCGAATATAACTGCCGATCAAGCTTTGGTTCTTATAAGGAATAAAGAAATTCAAGATAATGTGATAGAAGAATTTGACCTTAAAAAAGTTTTTGGAACCGAAGTTCCTGAAGGAGTAAGAAAAAAATTAGATGACAGAATAACTGTAAGTGAAAAAAGAGAGGGTGGGTTAGGCTTTAATCAAATTATTTCTATTTCCATTTCATATACTGATGAAGAACCACAAAGAGCATATGATATTTTACAATTTTATTATGGTTTGGTTGATGAGAAAATTGAAGACTTAAATCGCAAAAATGTTGAAGACGGATATTTACTGCTTCAAAACCGTTTGATTCAAAATGAAAAAGAGTTACTAATAGCGGAAGATAGTTTAGTAAGCTTTCAAACAAAATATGGAATACTGGAAGTGGAAGAACAAGCTAAAGCACAAGTTCAGGCAATAGCTGATCTGAGAGCACAAATAGTAAAGCTTGAAGTTGAAATAGGGTATGCGGAAGAAATATTGGGTGAAAACAGTTCGAAAATATCCGATCTGAAATTTCAAAAAGCTGAAGTGGAGAAAAAGTATAATCAGCTTATAAATGGTAATTCTTCCTTAGACGATCCCTATGATTCATTTCTTTCCGTTAAGGAACTCCCGGAACTTTTTATTGAATATTTGAGAAGATACAGGGAAGTAGTTGTTCAGGAAGAAATCTATAAAGTTCTCTATCCACAATATGAACAACAGAAGCTAAATTATGAAGAAGTTAACTCAGGGCTTCGTGTAATTGATCCCGCTCTGGTTCCAACGTATAAAGACAGCCCCAAAAGAGCATATATAATAATAGCGACATTTCTGTTTGGATTATTTCTTTCAACAATCATTGTTTTACTTGGTGAATGGAAGAACTCTGCAAAAGAAAATAACCCTGAAGAATATTATAGATTCAAAGAGTTTACAGGCTCATTAAAAAGCTGGAAATGATTTCTATAAGTAAAACCTTTAATGGTTTTGTTATTATTGTGCCAATTATCGTTGGCGCCTATCTTTCTGGAATGGTCTATCTTGCAGAAGGTGCATCTATTCCTTTTACCATATTCCAAGTAGCGTTAGTTGTTGGGGTTTTTACATTCATGTTTCGGAAAATCGCTTCAAGAGACCTAAGCTTCTCTTTTTATGGTCTTGAAATGGAATATCTGCTTTTCTTAACCTTGATTTTTATTTCACTGATTTATAGCCCAGAAAGAGGCGAGGGATTATTCAAGGTGACCAGATATATTGTTTTAATTGGGCTCACTTATATAATTTATAATTCAATAAACACAGTACAGGAACTAAGAAAAATATGTTATGCAGTAATTGCAATCTCTGTTATTATTGCTATACAAAACCTGATTGACTCTTATTTAAATCCTGAGGTTGCGGCGTTTAATTATATTAATCAGGGTAATAAAATTATAAGAGCAAGAGGAACAGAGGCAGACCCAAATATATTTGCAAGTAATTTTATTATGCCCATAATGTTATTAATTGCTTTAATGGGAGAAGCAAAAAATGTTAAAGAGAGAGTATTTTATTTTGCATTGAATGGGTTAATAATTGGATCAGTTCTATTAACTTATTCAAGAAGTTCCTGGGTAGCTATTTTTATAGGGGCTATGATTATTATTTTGGTCCAAAGGAAATATAGTTTTCTTACTTACTCATTAATTATATTGGTTTTGGCTGTAATTGGTAGCGAATCAATCCGAAATATAATTTTTAGTGTGGCAGACCGGGTAGTAGATATATTTGCGGGAACGTCTGATGATTCTTCAAGATTCAGATTGATTTTATTAGAAACGGCTATTCTTATGTGGCTGGATAGTTACACTTTTGGAGTGGGTTACCAGGGCTTTTCAACGATGTTCCAGAATTATTATCCTCCTCAGGAAGTAGGCGGTGTATTTGAGCCTCACAATGAATACTACACAGTATTAGCTGAACTTGGGTTGATCGGCTTTGTGGTATTTATGTTCCTGCTATGGAAGATCGTAAAAACTGGGTGGAATACCTTAAAAGCATACAATGCTCAAGGGTACAGTACTTCGATACCTTTGGGGCTTTTCGCATCTTTTATAGCCTATTTAGTATTTTTTCAGTTTTTAGGAGGGATGCAATTACATAGCATTCTTACCATTAACATCGGGTTACTCTTTTGTGCTTCTAAGTTTGTAAATACCGAAGAAGACAGCGATTCAGCTCTTCAAACTGAGCCCGTAGCTTGATAAGAGATTATTCTGAAAAGTTGATTTCCCGTAATTTTCTTTGATGACCTTATTTAACCTTTCAGGTTTGTAGCCGGAATATTCCTTGCTCATCGCCAGGATATCCGAAGGGTCAAGATCTTTTATTTTGTTTGAAAGAATACCTGTTCCTTTGTCAATCACTTCTTTGTTACCGCCTACATCAGTGCAAACCAAAGGCAATCCACAGGAAGCGGCTTCAAGAATAGATACATTAAAGCCTTCACGCCTGCTTGGAAGAACGTAAAAGTCTGAAGCTTGGTAGTATTTGATTAGCTCGTTTGGGCTTACAGGCGGGATGAAATCAATATTGTTAAAATTATTTTCCTTTATACTGTTTAAGATCTTTTGTGAATGTTCGGTGTTTTCAGAATTTCCAATGATATGAAAGTAGATATGGGATAGAGCTTTATTTCCGGAAATGGTTTCTACAAGCAGATCTACGCCTTTTTCTGGTCTTAAACTGCCAACGGTTAATACATGAGTTTTTGAATCATCCCAATTCAGTTTTTTTCGAAGACTTATTTTTTCAGCTTTTGACGCAGGCTTATAAGCATCTGTATCAACCATGTTATAAATGATGTCCGATTTAAGTCTCAATTCCGGGAATCGCTTTTCAATATCCTGTTTAAGTTTAGGGCCTGAATAGAGAACTCTGTCCGCTTTAAATAAAGACTCTTTTATCAATTCTGATAAAACGGGAGTGTCTTTAGTTTGATACCAATCACTTCCATGAATAGTTAAAACAGTTTTGAAGCCCGCCTTTTTTAGTTCAGGGAGAATTAACCCATCAGGATAAGCCCAGTGAACATGAACAATATCATATTGTTTTTTCTGAAGGAAACTCAACATCTGATTAGATAAAGATCTTTGGATAAGACCGGGAAATCTTCTTTTTGGGAAAGAAAGATACTGAACTCTGAAGCTTTGATCGGGGTCACAAAGAAGTTCAGACTTTGAAGCCTTCCATCTTCCTGTATATGGGATAGCATAAGGAGTAGGCACAATCAGATCAACTTCGTTTCCCTGATCCTCATTCAATAGTTCGAATTGATCCTGAATAAATTTTCCTTGATGCGGAAAAAGTTTTGTTGGGTAAAGATGACTAATTAAAGCTATTTTCATCGCCTGAAGATACTCCAAACTTGTCAGATTCTAAACAGTGTTTAATTTTTAAACGTGATCAATAAAGCATACACGTCGAAAGGAATTGTTTCCAATACTTTTTTCAGTATTGCAAGCAAAGTGTTTCCAATTATCATCTCTTTGATCTGTATTCCTATCATCATCAAAGGGTTAGGGGAAGAAAAGTACGGGGCTTTTACAATAGCTTTGGTTTTTATAGGCTATTTCAATTTGTTCGATCTTGGTTTAGGTCGCGCTATTACAAAATTGATCTCCGAAAGAATTGGAAAAGATAAAGACAAAGAGATCGGTGATATCTTCAAAACGGGAGTAGCTCTCACATTTCTGCTGGGTATTATTGGCGGGTTGATATTCTACCTTGTCGCAGAACCTATCACTATAAATTTTCTGAAACCACCTGAGGATTTCTTAGATGAAGTTATACGAGGTCTAACGTTTCTGGCAATAGGAATCCCTTTCGCGATCATGATAAACAGCTATCGTGGTGTACTCGAAGCTATGCATGAATTTAAATCAATTACGTTAGTACAAATCGTTTTGGGAGCGATAACTTATTTCGGAATTATAATTCTGATGGAGTTCACTAAAGATCTGGCTTATATCATCGCCTATATGAGCGCGGTTAAATTTATTCATTTTGTTTGCTACAGATTTATCACTAATTCAAAAATGAGTTACAGCCTTACAGATACATCATTTGAGAAAAAGTATATAAAAAATTTGTTCAGTTTCGGAGGGTGGATCACGGTATCAACTATTATAAGCCCGATAATGACGGCGCTGGACAGGTTGATCGTAGCTTCAAAAGAAGGGATGGAGAACGTAGCCTATTATTCCACTTCAAGCGAAATAACCCAACGAGTGGGGATGTTGCCAAGTGCATTAGTGGGAGTCTTGTTCCCTGTTTTTTCAAGAAATCAGGATTTTAACGACGAACAAAATTCAAAGATCTACAAAGCAAGTTTTAATCTGCTGCTCCTTGCCAGCGTTATCTTTGCTATTATCTTTATCTGTTTTGGAGAAGATTTTCTTACAATTTGGATCGACGAAAATTTTGCAACAGAAAGTTTTTTTGTGCTTCAAATTATTACAGTTGGGGCTTTATTTAATTTTCTTGCCAGAATTCCCTTTTCATTTATTCAGGGATTAGGAAGGCCTGATATCACTGCTAAATTTCATATCATAGAGTTGCCGGTGTTTCTGGTATTGCTGTTTGTGCTTACCGATAAATACGGAATTGTTGGAGCGGCATATGCATCTTCAGCCAGAATGTTACTGGATTTTATTCTATTACATATTTACTCTACCAGAAAATTTAAGGTCGATCTCAGTATTCTGTCTCTTATACTAGGAGCGATTATTCCTGTAGCTTTATCCTTTTACATTTCCGGCGCAGGTTTGAGTTTCTCGGTAAAAGTTGGAGTAGTATTACTACTTATAGCAATTCTCACATTAGTTTTTTGGATGTACGTTTTTGATGAAAATTTAAGATCACGCATAAAAGGAATGATCGGAGGTAAGAATTGAATAAAGGTCTTGTTTCAATAAGTACTCCCGTATATAACGGTCAGGATTTTCTGGACAGAAGCATCAAAAGTGTGCTTGCCCAGACTTACGAGAACTGGGAGTTGTTTTTGATTGATGATGGTTCTTCAGATAATTCAGTACAGATTATAGAAAACTATCTGGAAGACAACAGGATTAAACTTCTTAGAAACGAATCAAATTCTGGGATTCCGACTACCAGAAACAAAGGAATTGAAAACTCAACTGGTGAGTTCATTGCACTTCTTGATCAGGACGATGAATGGCTCCCTCATAAATTAGAAAAACAGGTAAGCAGGTTTTTAGAGATCGATGATTCTTTTGGTCTCATTTATTCAAATGTAGAAGTTCGAACCGATCAAGGGATACTATCGGATCAAAAAAAAGAAATCGAACCTGAGGCAAGTATACAAAGCAATCTTGAATTAATGCTTAGCCGAAATTTGATAACCTCACCAACTGCAATGGTCAAAAGGAAGGCATTAGAAGAAGTAGGTTTGTTTGATGAATCAATTCGTTGGGGTGGAGATGACTATGATCTGTGGATACGAATCGCCCATAAATATATGTTCGATTATATCGATGAAGTACTTTGTATCAGGCATGAACATCAGCAGAATTACAGTGCAGACAAAAAGCGGATGATGCTCAAAACCATTGACTTAGGTGAAAAATATGTAAAGCAATTTGGACTGGAACCAAGTTTATCCAGAAAGCTTAAATCGAACCACTACTATAGATATGGAATAGAGTCGCTGAAAAAGCTAAGGGTTTTATCAGGCTTGAGCTATGTGATTAAATCCCTGTTTATTTCTAAACAAGGATTTATTGAGTTGGGGAAGACACTCAGAAACAGATTCAGAAATTAAAACTAGTTTCTTCTGAAATTCTCAATTGCTAAGTACGTAGTGATCAAGCCTGTAATGGTAGTAAGACCGGTCATGATCAACTGAGTTCGCTGATTTTTGAGTTGAGCTCTTTGAATTTCATAAGCCCTGCGAGCATTAAGCTCTTCAACAGGCTGCCGATCAACAAAGATCTTATCTCCGGAGCTTAGCTCTGTTTCTCCAACTTTAAACCAGGTCGCATTACCTGCTTTCAATATGAAGATCCGTTCTTTGTCAGCTGAAAGCGCAAACCCTCCGGCTTGTGTGATATACTCATTTACAGTTTTGGTGCCCGAGTATCCGAAATATCCCGGATTGTTGACCTGACCAAATACAAAGATGGTTTGGTCGTCCTTAGGAATATAAAGTCGGTCTCCGTCAAAGATCCTTAATCCTTGCAGCTGTGAATTGTCAGTTAGGTCAATGAAAACCTGATTTTGAGAAAGTTTAGTTTCTGCATCCAAATACTCGAGTCCCTGAAGGTATTGATCAGAAGTTCTTTTCATCAAATCGGCATTGAACTGATTTGGAATTTCATTTTTACGTCCACCACTTCGTACTAAGTATGCTGCGGCCGGCAATGCGTCAGGGGATAAACCACCAGCCGTTTGCAATAACTCGAGCGCTGTTGTTGCTCCGCTTTCAATAGGGAAATTACCGGGAATATTTACTTCACCATAAACCCATGCCGAAGCTGATTTATCAAATTCATCTCCAAATGGAGCAATAACCCTATCGTTTGGGAGCAGTTGAAAAGAATCCCAGTTATCGGGCTCAACAACGATTTGTTCAATTCCCGTGACGCCTCTTCTATAAATATAAAGTTTAGAGGTATCAGCAACTTCTTCAAAGCCACCACCAAGTTCCAGTATAAGAGCTGGAGTGTCTCCTTTTTTATACTCGAATTCAAAGTCTGCTTTTACCGCTCCGGAAATACTAACCTTTGGAGTTTCACGATTGGTTGGAGTAACACTGATCAAGTCGCCGTCCTTAACAAAAGGATTGCTCGACAGATCACCGGTCCGGAAATATTCTATAAGATCTGCTTCGGATTTAGTTCCATCAGCATGAAAGATCTGGATGGACCTGAAGGAGTAATTTCCATTTTTGAGAAAATCACTTGAATTAGGAATAGAGTTTGATAAATCTCTGCTGCCTGAAGTTAAGGATGAAAATATAGCCTGATCTATTCTTGACTGTGGTAAAGTCAGGTATTTTCCCGGGTAAGGAACACCTCCGGTAACATGAAAAATTATTGGTCGAGGACTGTCAATGGAAATCCTGACAGAAGTACTGCTTATAGAACTTTCGCCTGCAGTTTTAATTTTCTCTTCAGCTTCAGGAATAGTAAGAGAAGCAACTGAAACAGCTCCAATAGATGGTAAGATCACATCGCCTTGAGAATTCACGAGAACACCGCGAACCATTATTTTTTGGGTACCCTCGATTTCAATAGAGATTAGGTCGTTTGAGCCTAATACATAGCTTTCACGGTCAATGGTACCTTCAAGAGGTTTAATTCTGGAAGCTAATTGTGCACCTAACGGATCTTGAAAATAAATTCCCTGCAATGCTTTAGTAAGGTCGAAATTGAAAGCATCCTCATTTTGCCCGTTTCTTTGAGCAGAAAGTAAAGAAGGAATAAGAAGAAAAAATAAAACGCCGAGAAATTGAGTGTAAAAGCGATGCTTGAACATAAAGTATTTAATTAATTTTACCCCTGTATAAAGATACAGGGAGTCTTGCCATTACGATGCCCGCAATAACGGAAAGAGCACCAATATATTGAAATAGGGTGAGTACTTCATCCAAAATAATCACTCCAAAAACCAATCCCAGAACCGGCACCAGATTTTGATAGGTCGCAGTGCGAACGGCTCCTATTTTTACAATGCCATTATTCCATATTAAGTAGGCAATTCCAACAGAAAGCGTACCTGAATATAATACACCTCCATATGCTTGTGGAGAAATAGAACTCCAATCTATTTGAACCAGTGATGGGAGTCCGATCAATGAAAGACAAATAAATCCAATAAGCGCCATAAATGCAGAAAACTGAGTGGAATTATAGAACTTCAGATACTTTCGGGATAGTATAGTGTAAACAGCCCAGACGATTGCAGAAATAATAGTGATGATATCGCCCAAAAAAGTCTCAGATTGAAATGAGATCTCATTATTTCCACCAGCAACGATCAGAGCCACTCCTGAAAAAGCGAAGAGCACCCCAATAGATTTTACAATTGTAAGTTTTTCATCCGTAAAGAACTGAGAAAGTAAAGCCACCCAAATTGGAATGGTACCCAGCATTACCGAGGCATTAGCTGCTTTGGTCAGGTTTATTCCGACTATAAATAACATTTGATAAAGGAGGTTTCCGATAAGACCGATACCTACCAAAGCCCAGAAGTGTTCTTTTTTTACTTTGAGGGAAAAACCCTTTCTTTTGGCGGCATAATAGAGCAATGCAAAGGCAAGGAAAAAGCGGATCGCATTAAAGCTGTATGGGTCAAATTCATTAAGCGCTATTTTTACAACGCTGAAATTTAAAGCCCAAATTACAGCAACACCAATAAGAGTTAGATCTGTAAGATATTTTTTTATCAATCGGGTAAAATTATGAGGCTGAAAATACAATAATCAGCCTTCTGAAACGATCGCAAAAAGGTCCTGAAACAATTATGCTTTTGCAGGTGTTGTTTCTTCCCCTTTCCCAAGCGTTTTATTGATATAAAGTTGCTGTACAATCGATAACACATTGAAGATCAGATAGTACAAACTTAAACCCGAAGCAAAACTGTTGAAAATGAATAACAACATAACGGGGAAAATGTACTGCAATACCTTCATTTGCTGAGCCATAGGATTGCTTCCGCCTCCTCCGCTCATTCCTCCGGTTAGCTTGCTCTGAAATACCATTGCTAACGACATCAATAATACAAAACCACCAATTGCATCACCTAAAAACGGAATAGAAAAAGGCAGATTTATAATATAATCCGGGGCTGAAAGGTCACTTGCCCATAAGAATTCTTCCTGACGAAGCAGAATAGAATTTTGGAAAAATCTCCAAAGTGTGATCAGGATCGGGAATTGAAGAAGGTTAGGCAAACATCCACCCAGAGGGTTTACTTTATTCTTCTTATAAAGCTTCATGGTTTCCTGCTGCTGCTTCTGCGGATTATCTTTGTACTTGTCCTGCAGTTCTTTGAGTTGAGGCTGAAGCTCTCTCATTGCGGCCATACTCTTATAACTCTTAAAGGTAAGAGGGGAGAGAACCAGTTTTACAGCAGCTGCAAATATAATTACCAGTACACCATAGTTACTGATGAATCCACTAAAGAATGTGAAAAAAGGAATTACGATAAAACGAACAAAGGGATCTGAAAACCAGCGAAGCCAATTATATCCAACTTCAACCATGTCATAAGCATGCTCATCTACTTGTTTGATCTCATAGTACTTCAACGGACCAACAAAGAGCTTATAAGAAAGAGCTCCATCACTTGGAATGGAAGAGGTGATTGAAGCGGTGTACTTATGCTTTGTTAAAGGATCGTCGTTTTCACCGGTAACTTCACCTGTCAAATAAGCACTTTCTGTTTGATGTAGTGGCTTAATGAATTGAGTAAAGAATTTTGTTCTGGTAGCCGACCAATCAATATTTCCGTTAAAAGTCTCTTCCTTGCGTCCCGGCTCATCAACTTTAAACTTTTCCAGTTCTTCACCAAGATAAACATAAGCAGCCGCATCTATGCCTTCCTGCTTTTTATCTTTTTCAGAAACATTCAGCTTTGATGTCCAGCCGAAATCTACAGCTCTTCCAATAATGTAATCACTGACACCAATGAATTGAACATCGAAGTCGATTTCATAAGTATCTGCCAAGAAAGTATAGGTGTAAACTATCTGGCGACCATCTTTGAGCTGAAGAGCATATTTGAGTTCTCGTGTATCACCTTCATTAAGTGTGAGAGAAGAACCGGTTGTGATTTGACTGAATAAAAGGTTCTGAGTATCTACGTTCAGGTTTTCTGTAGTCAAAAACCCAAAGTTATATGCAGATTTTGTTGAGTCAGAGATCAGCTGGAAAGGAACTCCGCTCCATGAATTATATTCTGAAAACGTAAAAGAAACAGGTCCGGCTCCCTTATTTGAGAAAACCGCTGTGTAAAGTGGAGTGGTAACCACAAATTCAGATCTTTCTGTAGCCTCACTGCTGGCAAATATACCGGATTGGGGTACATTTGCTTCTTGTTGATCAGTAGCTTGCTCTCTGATAGTTGGCTGAGATGGAGTTTGATCAGTTACGGAAGACGTAAATTCTTCATTTTCCGCAGATTCGATTTGAGCTAAACTGTCTTGTCTGGCCCTTTCCGCAATCTGTGCTGCTCGTTCTTCTTCGCTAGGCATGCTTACAACAAACCAAGCCACCATTATTAAAAAAATCAGTCCAAGTCCGGTTGCGGTGTTTTTATCCAAAAGTCTGCGGTTTTAAATAGTTTGATTTGTAGAAAGCAGTCGGTTACGGAGTTCATCCAGCATAGTTACCACATGAGTTTGAACTTCTGCAAATCTGAGGTTTGTAGTGCGCGCAATGAGTACACAGTGAAGACCAATTCCCTGCTCCTGTACGGCCTGGATGATCTCATGCTGATTCAGACGAAATGATTCTCTCATAACTCGTTTAGCATTATTTCTTTGTACAGCATTGCCTGTTTTTTTGGGTGAGATAAATCCGATTTTAAAATCCCACTCAGAAGTATTAAACGTAGTGTAGCGAAGATTCACCGATGGTGATTTAATGAGCGCCGTTCCAGAAAATAAATTCTGGAAGTTTCGCTTACCACGTAAGATTCGAGATTTAGGTAAGGTAAATCTACGAGGTGGAGCAACAGTTATGTTACTTTGCTCCTTTTCGCTCATCACTAACACTCAGCTTGTGGCGACCTTTAGCTCGTCGACCTGCAATTACTTTGCGTCCGTTTTTTGTAGACATACGCTCTCTAAAGCCATGCTTATTCTTGCGTTTTCTATTACTTGGTTGAAATGTACGTTTCATTGGATTTTGGATGTTTTTGCGTTCAATTCGTATCCGAAAAAGGCTTTAAATATAAGGATTATATCCGAAAATCTTAACTATATTTTGAATATTATTTTAAACGCCTACTCTTCCTGAACAGGGAAATTTAACTCTACTTTTGTGCCCTCATTTATGGCAGATGAGATCAAGAAATTTCCACCTTTTTGGTCTAATAAACGAAGTGCTTCCACTAACCCAATTCCAAATCCTTGTATACCCGAGTCCGTTTTCTGGGATTGTACATACTCGAGTTTATGCAGAGCTTCCAGCTTTTCTTTTGGAATTCCTGTACCATTATCCTCAACGATAACTTTAATGAAATTATCGTCCTTTACTTTAGCCTTACCAAAAGATATTTCAATAGAGTCTCCTACAGGCGAGAATTTTATAGCATTAGATACTACGTTTCCGATAATGTTAATGATCTGATTAGATGCCATTGTATTTATCGAGCAGCTCTCATTGCATTTATTATTAAAAAGCAGATCTATTTCCTTTAAGGTACTTTGCATGGAATAAAGAGCGCTTACCCTGTCAATGATTGTTGATACTAAAGTAGGAACCTGATTTTCATTCTTGTCTATTTCAGACTGAAGGCTTCTTTCCGCATATTCCAACAGATTTTTAGCGGATTTTTTGATCATGCCAATATTTCTCAGAGTTTTCTTATCCTCAATTTCTGTTTCCAAAAGGCTGGAAAACCCAATAATTCCTGAGAGTGGACCTCTTATGTCATGGTGGGTTTTAGTGATCAGCTTTTCTTGTTTGGCGAGTTTCTCTGATTGAATATTCGATCTCTTTTTCAGGATCAGATAATCAGCTACCTGTTGATTGACTAATTTTAAGCTATGTATTTGTTGATCGGTTAGATCAAGAGTTTCCGTATGCAGCAAGCAAGAAGAACCGATAAAAACACCTTTTTCATCTTTAAAGGGAAAACCTAAGTAGTATTTAAGATGAGGTGATCCCGTTACAAGTGGATGAACCTGAAATTGATCGTCTTCCCGAAAATCCTCAATTTCATACATTTCTTCATTATTGATGGTGAGATAACAAATGGATTCTTCTACCGGAATGTGTTCGAATTCCATTCCGCATTCTGCAACCGTCCACTGATTTTCATCATCGATCAAATTGATCTGAGAGTACAATGCTCCTGAAATGTGGCAGATCAATTCAGAAAACCTTGCCAATACCTGATCCTTTTCATTATAGTCCAGAGAAAGCTCAAGAAGCGAAGAAGCCCGGTTCTTACCCGAAATAATAGATGTATCCATAGTAATTTATCTTAATTTGCCCATAATAGAGATTTAAACATCGCATACACAATATTTATCTCATGTAAAACCAAGTTACGTATTGTATGCCGTTTGGGATTGGTTCAAATAAAGGCGACCTTAAGGAAGCAAGTTAAAGGTCAGGTATCGGCATTTCTTAGTAGTTAGTACAGTATTTGTTTTCCCTTCTCTAGTTTGTAAACACAATTTTTAATTTTCACAGCCGAAAAAGATAACAATTCACTTTTGTGAATATGATCTGTACATGTGAGCAATATTTATATTTTTATAATGGAATACGGTAAAGTAAAATGGTTCGATGCAGAAAAAGGATTTGGATTCATCGCACCTGAAAATGGAAGCAAAGATGTTTTCATGCACAGAAACAACATCGAGAACCTTGGATTTAACGAAGGTATCAAAGATGGAGAATCTGTAGAATTTAAAATTGAAGAAACGGATAAAGGACTCAGCGCAGTTGATGTGTATGTTCTTGAATGATCGTTAATTCAATGATTTTCAAAAGCCCGGTTTCGAAAGAAGTCGGGCTTTTTTTGTGGGAAAATCACTTAGTACACCATGTATATTACTAAGATAAGATGTACAAACAGATTCAAAGGGTTGCTTTTTATACTAGGCAGTTAGGTATAAATCCCAAAATCAAGATCCCGTTGTTTTTGAAAGAGGCAGGGATTTTGTTTGTTAAAGATCTGTAAAGTTTCGAAACAATTCTTTGATTATCGTAACAAACATGTAAAGAAATTCCATATTTTTTTACATATTGTCATTTATAAATAAACATATAGCGAAATTTTTTATATGAGTGATGAGCCAAAAGAGTGGAAATGGAAGCCTTTGCCTCCGGAAATTGCACTAGAAACTAAAGAAGTATTGAAAAAAGCACTCGAAGCTCAACAATTTCTATCAGAGCTAAAAGGGATATCGCAAACTATACCAAATCAGGAAATATTACTTAATACTTTACCTCTGCAAGAAGCTAAAGATTCTTCTGAAATAGAAAATATAGTAACTACAAACGATGCCCTATATAAGGCTAATTTATCAAGCTTAGATTCCCTCGACAAATCTACAAAAGAGGTAAAAAGGTATACAATAGCATTAAGTATTGGGCTGGCTCGAATTAGAAGAGATGGTATAATTTCAGTTCGTCACATCAAAAAGATTCAAGAATTATTAGAAGATAATGATGCTGGCATAAGAAAAATACCGGGTACTAAGCTTTCAAACCCGACAACGGGCAAAGTTGTTTTTGTTCCTCCACAATCTAAGCAGATGATAGATAAAGCACTGAAAAATTTGGAACTCTATTTAAATGATGATGAACTATCGCCGGCTCATCCTCTGGTAAAAATGGCAGTGATGCATGTTCAGTTTGAAAGCATCCATCCGTTTTATGATGGGAATGGAAGGACCGGACGAATTCTGAACATACTTTATTTGGTTCATAAAAAACTACTGGATATTCCAGTTCTCTATTTAAGTAGGTATATCGTAAGGAATAAATCAGATTATTACAGGCTTCTTCAACGTGTTCGAACACATAATGATTGGCATGCTTGGATTATATATATGCTAGAAGGTGTAGCAGAAACATCTAAAGATACAATTAGAGTAATAACCGGAATAAGAAACATTATGCTTCAGTATAAACATGATATTAGAGAAGAATTCAGTTTTTATAGTCAAGATCTGATCAATCATTTGTTTAAACATCCTTACACACGAATTGAACATTTAATGAAAGATCTGAAAATAAGTAGACCAACAGCTACAAAATATTTAGATGAGCTATCTAAAAAGAAATATTTAGTCAAAATTAAGCAAGGGAGAGATAATTATTATGTAAATGAAGACTTATTAAACCTATTAATGAATTAATTATAAGCCTTTCAGTTACTCCCAAACAACCGTAGTTCCTTCGTCTTCTCCGTCTACCACGATCTTTTTGAAATTCCCTCTTTCATTCATGTTGAATACAATGATCGGAGTATTATTTTCGCGGCAAAGAGTGAAAGCCGTAAGATCCATCACAGACAGACGCTGTTTTAAAACATCATCACCGGTAATGCGGTCGTATTTCTTGGCGTCGTCGTTTTTCTCCGGATCAGAATCGTAAATGCCATCCACTCTGGTCCCCTTCAGAATTACATCTGCTTCAATTTCAATGGCGCGTAACGCTCCTGCTGTGTCGGTAGTGAAATAAGGATTTCCGGTTCCGGCTCCAAAAATTACTACGCGACCTTTTTCTAAGTGACGAACAGCTCTCCGGCGAATAAAAGGTTCGGCAATCGCCTCCATTCTGATAGCGCTCATCAATCTGGTTTGCACGCCTTGTTGCTCTAAAGCATCCTGTAAAGCCATGCTGTTGATCATCGTTGCAAGCATTCCCATATAATCGCCCTGCACGCGATCCATGCCTTCAGTAGCTCCTTTTACCCCACGGAAAATATTTCCTCCACCTATAACCACACAAACTTCAACGCCTTCTTTTTGTACACTTTTGATCTCTTCGGCATATTGAGTGAGAATATCTCCATCAATTCCGTGTCCCTGAGTTCCTAAAAGTGCTTCGCCACTGAGTTTTAAAAGGATGCGCTTGTATTTATTTGCCACTGTAGTTGGTTTTTGAAATTATGGGTCAAAAAAAAGGCTGTTTTGAAAGTTCAAAACAGCCTAAAGGTAAAGAAAATTTGATTAAGCCTCTTCGCCTAATTGAATTCTGCGAAAGGACTTAATAAGTGGAGTGTTATTTTGCTCCAGATATTGTTTTACGGTAATTCCGTTGTCCTTAACGAATTTTTGCTCCAGTAAAACGCGCTCTTCGTAGAATCTGCGAAGTTTTCCTTGAGCAGCTTTTTCAGCGATCTCAGCAGGCTTACCTTCGTTGATCAATTGCTCTTTAGCAATTTCTAATTCTTTTTCTACAGTAGTAGCGTCAACTTCATCACGTGTAACAGCTAATGGATTCATTGCAGCAACTTGCATTGCAACATCGCGAGCGATGTCTTCATTTTCTACATCGCCATCAAACTCAGCTAAAACACCAAGTTGGTTTCCGGCGTGGATATAGTCAATGATAGATCCTTCAGTAGTTACCAGAATGCAGTTAGAGATCTCGATCTTCTCACCGATCTTTCCAACCATTTCCTGTAAGTGGTCAGCGATTGCTTTTCCATTAACTTCAGCTTTTAACAGGTCATCGATGTTGTCGATGTTACCTTCGTAAGCCGCGTTTAGAAAGCTATCAGCCTGAGCCTGGAAATCTTCGTTACGAGCTACGAAATCTGTTTCGCAGTTCACTTCAATAGCTACAGCTTTTTTAGCATCATCGCTAACTCTGGAAAGAATCAATCCTTCCTTTGCATCACGATCAGCGCGCTTGTCAGCTACTTTTTGACCTTTTTTACGAAGCAATTCAACAGCAGCATCAAAATCGCCATCTGTTTCGGACAATGCTTTTTTGCAGTCCATCATGCCCGCTCCGGTCATGTCTCTTAGTTTTTTTACGTCAGCAGCAGAAATACTCATTTCTCTGAATAGTTTTTTTGAAAGTTAAAATTATTCTTCTTCGTCAGTGTCAGCAGACTCTTTAGCGTCAACCGGTTCTACAGTCGGCTCATCAGCTTTTTTCTTTGAATCGCCTGATTTTTTCTTCTTACGAGAACGAAGTTTTGTTTTTACTTCTGGAGTTTCGTTGTCTTCTTTAGCTTCAGAAGCAGCACTTTCCATTACTTCTTCTTCTTGATGCGCTTCTCTTTCAGCTGCACCTTCAATGATAGCGTCAGCTACTTGTGAAGAAACTAATTGGATCGTTCTTGCGGAATCATCATTACAAGGAATAATGAAATCAGGTACATCAGGATCACTATTGGTATCAACCATAGCGATTACAGGGATATGAAGTTTAATAGCTTCGTTTACTGCAAGATGTTCTTTAAGGATGTCAACTACGAAAATCGCACCCGGAAGTCTGCCCATGTTAGCAATACCACCTAAAGTGTTCTCTAGTTTTTCCTGCTCTCTTGCGAGCATCAAACCTTCTTTCTTTGTAAGCTCGTCCATAGTTCCGTCAGTCTTCATGCGCTCGATCTCTTGCATACGACTGATACTTTTACGAACTGTAGAAAAGTTTGTAAGCATACCGCCTAACCATCTGTGAGTTACAAAAGGCATTCCTGAACGGATAGCTTCTGTTTTGATGATCTCGGTTGATTGCTTTTTTGTACCTACAAAAAGAATGGTCTTTCCGGCACGGGAAAGTTTCTGAATTTCATCAAGAGCATCCTGTAGATACTGTTGAGTCTTTTTAAGGTCAATGATGTGAATGTTGTTGCGTTGCATAAAGATGAAGTCTTTCATCTTTGGATTCCAACGGCGAGTCAGGTGACCGAAATGTGCACCGGACTTTAATAGTTCTTCAATTGAAGCTGCTTTAGGCATTGTATTAAGATATGTGTTTAGGTTAATCCGCTACGTGGGTCAATCCCAAAAACCAATCCCGGTTCAAGACCGAAACACCAGGCTTTGAGTCGCCACATATGTGTGGTTAATTTGTTGTTGCGTAAATGTATTAACGCTTAGAGAACTGGAACTTCTTACGCGCTTTTGGCTGACCGTACTTTTTACGCTCTACCATTCTGTCATCACGTGTAAGTAGTCCATGACTTTTCAATGCGTCATGTACTTCTTCGTTCTCACCATCCAGAGCTCGTGCAAGTGCATGAGAAATTGCTCCGGCTTGTCCTGATTTTCCACCGCCACGTACAGTAACTTTGATGTCGTACTTGCCTTCAAGTTCAGTTACGTTCATTGGCTGTGTAGCTATGTTCTGCATAGCTTTTACAGGTAAATATTCTTCTATTGGTAATTTGTTGACTAAGAATTCACCTTTTCCCGGTTTGATATACAAACGCGCAGTTGAGGTTTTTCTTCGTCCTATGTAATTAGCTTGTGCCATGTTATAAATCGATTAAAGCTCGATGATTTCAGGGTTCTGAGCTGCTTGGTTGTGTACAGGTCCGGCATAAACTCTGACGTTCGTCAATAACTGACGGCCAAGTTTAGTTTTCGGAAGCATACCTTTAACAGCTTTCATTACAAGAGAGGTAGGATCTTTTTTCAACATATCTTCAGCTGTAATAAAGCGCTCACCACCAGGATAAAATGTGTGATGGAAATATGTTTTATCGGTCATTTTTTTACCGGTCAACTTCACTTTTTCTGCATTGATAACGATTACATTGTCACCGGTATCCATGTGCGGAGTGAAAGTTGGCTTATTCTTGCCTCTCAAAATTGATGCTACAACACTACTCAAGCGGCCCAATGGCTGATCTTCAGCGTCGATCAAAACCCACTTCTTTTCAATGTCGGAAGGTTTTGCTGAGTATGTTTTAAAACTTAAAGTATCCACGATTAAACTCGTTTTTGTGTTTTCTTGGAAAGTCGAAAAAGATAGGGGTAATTCTGCTATGTATCAACATCTAATTGTATATTTAATTTCGAAATTTCCTTTAAACGATTTAAACAGGGTATTGAATTAAAAATATTTTTGTGAATCATAAGCCTTAGCATCAAAATGAGTTGATTTTTACTAAATAAGGATTAAATTGATGTTTAATTCACAAGCCAGAATACTATGAGATATTTAACAATTTTGTTGGTTGCTCTGTTCTTTTCATGTAGTGAAAATATAACTTCTACAAATCCCACCCCTGAGTTTCAAAAAGAATTCGAGATCGATCATGGAGAAACATTGATTTTTGGAGGAACGGAAATATCTATACGGTTTGCGGATGTGACAGACTTCCGTTGTAATGTAGCAGATATTGATTGTGTTTGGTCAGGTGATGCAACTATTCTGTTGGATATTGATAATGAGCAGGAAGAAATTAACCTATACCATCCGGATGAGGATTATTCGTGGCAAAAAAAGCCGGCATCATTTATAAGTGATTATCAGATCGAGTTTTTAAGTTTAAGTCCTGAAATACGCAAAACAAATGATGAGCCAAAAAGAAATTACAGAGCAAAACTTATAGTAACTCCTAAATAGTATTCTGCCTCCTGTCTTATCTCGCAGAATTTCACCATTTTGATGATCAACAAATTAATTGATCATGTTTAAAGGACTTCGAACTGTAATTTACCCTGCTCCGGATTTGAAAAAAGCTAAAGAATGGTATTCCGTTGCTTTAGGTGAACAACCATATTTTGACGAAGAGTTTTATGTAGGCTTTGATATCGGAGGGTATGAGCTCGGCCTGCAACCTGAGCGAACTCCCGGAACCGCAGGTTCCATCGTGTACTGGGGAGTTATAGATATACAGGAAACCTGGAATAAACTTATCGAACTGGGAGCTACTGCCGATGAGGAAATTATGCATGTTGGTGGAAACGTATATGTAGCTACCGTAGTAGATCCTTTTGGGAATCTTTTCGGCATCATCCAGAACCCTAATTTTGAAGCAAAAGAATAATATGTACAAAACTATCGGACTTGCGAAAGAGATCGAGTCACCTGAAAATCCCGGAGCATTAGAAAAACGAGTTGCTCTTATTCCGGATGACGTTAAAAAATTAGTCGATTTTGGCTGTGATGTTTTTGTAGAACATGGAGCAGGAGAGGGAGTTGGATTTTCAGATGAAGAATATGCTGAAGCGGGAGCTAAGCTTCAGAAGAATGAGGAGCTCTATCAAAACAAAGAGATGGTCATCAAATTCAAAGGGCCTGCGATGGAAAGTATTCCTTTAATGGAATCAGGAAGCACACTCTTTTGTATGGCACATTTTAGTTCGTTTCCTGAACGGGCAAAACTCCTCGAGGATCATAAGATCAACGTGGTGGCGATGGAATATGTGGTTCAGTCACCGGAAAAAATTCCTAACGACTTGATACTGGGATTGATGGCAGCTGAAAATTGTCTGGAAGCTGATATCAGAAGAGCTGGAGTTAGCGGGGTTGAATTCCATGTAATTGGATACAGTGAAAGAATGAGCGGAGCGGTTCGTCGATTTATGGATCATTCCCCGAAAAGCTTGGTTCTACATCCAGAAGATGCAAATGTGAAAGAGTTGGGTTCTCTGAACAGAAACTCAGTAATTGTATATGATTCTGCATCTTTTAAAGATCCGAACAAAATCATATCAAAAACAGAAGTGGGAAGAACATTCGATATCCATGCTTTTATAAGCGATCATGGTGATGAAGCTTTAAGATATTACCGGCTTGTAAATCCGTCCCCGAAATTCGGTAAAAGAAAGATCGAAGCACTTCATGAAACAGGAAGAGCAGGTGCGCGATACGGATTGGAATTATTGAAAGAAAAAAGTTCTAAGAAGAAGTCTCCGGAAAAAACAGCAGCAGTTGTTCTCGGTTATGGAAATGTAGGAATGGGCGCAATTGACGAGTGTCACAGAAATGGAGTCCGAACTATTCATGTGCTTGGAAAGGACCAAACTCAAAAAGGAATTATCGAAGAGTATTTAAAGGATGCAGATCTGATCATAAACGGAGCTGAACAACCGGCTCATTTGCGTGGGGTAAATTACCTGGTGACCAAAGAGCATGCTAAGAATTTACTTGAAGACGGAACAGTAGTTATCGATCTGGTGGGCGGAAGTGCTACCAACAGAAGTGCCGTTGAAAATGTAATTGAATGTACATATTTGACTGATCCTTATTTTGAAGAAGACGGAGTTCTGTTCTCAGCATTATGGGGCTGGCCGATGATGGGATTTATGAGAGAAACGGCGATCAAGTACAGCGGACAAATTACTGATATTCTGATCGGAGAGGATAAATTCATTGACGGATTAGATAAAATGACGCCTGGAGTGGAACAGGGATTAGTTTGCGGGAGATTTTGAATGAATCCGGAATTGATCAAAAAACTAAATATTAAAGAAGGAGAAAATGTTTTATTGATCAATTGTCCTGAAGAATTGGAAGCAGATTTTGATGGATTGAGTCTTGAAAAAAACTCTGCAACTAAAAAAGCTTACGAATCAGTAATCATTTTTGTTCACAATGAAAAAGAGTTAGCAGAACTACTCCCGAAGAATCAGAAATTTTCTAAAAAGGACGGGAAGTTATGGGTGGCTTATCCCAAAAAAAGTGGCAGCATTTCTTCTGATCTGAACCGGGATATTATTTGGGGAATAGTAAACGGGTTAAAAATGAATCCCAATAAACTGATCTCAATGAATGAGGATTGGTCTATCATGAGTCTGGCCAAAAAAGGAGCTCAGAAAAAACCGTCTAAATTTGGACAAGACCCGCCCGGAGTTGACCGCAAAACCAAAACGGTAATTCCTCCCAAAGACCTCCAAAAAGAAATGGATGCGAACCCAGAAGCTCAAACCTTTTTCGATTCGTTAGCTTTCAGTCACCGAAGGGAATATATGGGTTGGATTCATGACGCCAAAAAAGAAGAAACCAGAGTACGAAGAATCAAAAAGACGATAGAACTTTTACTAGAAGGGAAGAAGGTGAAGTAGAGATCTGTAGTTGTAATCACTGCGGGATAAATCCCTTGCTTGTAAACCTAAAGAAAAGTGAATTTGGCGAAATAGATATCAAGTAAACTAGCGAGGACTTCAGTCCGTCGAATTAAAAACTCCTGTAACTAAATAAGATCATTCCTGTAATAATCACATCTCTTTTTGCTACTAATTCAGTATTCGTTATTATCACGGAGTCTGTCTGAGGCAGGTATATTCATCCACACAAGAAAATTTATTTATGGAATTATCTCTATCCAATATTTCAAAGACGTATAAAAATGGCGTAAAAGCACTTGACGATGTAACTATTGATATTTCAGCAGGAATGTTTGGGCTATTGGGTCCGAATGGTGCCGGGAAGTCTACGTTAATGAGAACCATCGCTACGCTACAAGCACCTGATTCAGGGATGGCTTCATTCAATGGTATAAATATTCTTGAGGACAAGATCTCTCTTCGCCAGACACTGGGATATTTGCCACAGTCGTTTGGCGTTTATCCGAAAATGAGTGCTGAAGATCTGCTGCTGTATTTTGCAAGATTAAAAGGAATCACCAATAAAAAAGAGCGCGAAGAAATTGTTCAAACGGCACTGGAGATCACCAATTTGTGGGAAGTTCGTAAGAAAAACGTAAAGGGATATTCCGGAGGAATGAAACAACGATTCGGAATTGCTCAATTACTTTTGAACAGTCCGAAATTGATCATTGTGGATGAGCCCACCGCGGGGCTGGATCCTGCAGAAAGACATCGTTTTTTGAATGTACTTCGTGAGATCGGTACCAATAACATCGTGATCTTTTCTACTCACATTGTGGATGATGTGAAAGAATTGTGTACGGATATGGCGATCATGAACGGAGGGAAGATCCTGAGTCATCATACCCCAACTGAAGGCGTGGAAAGACTGAAAGGACAAATGTGGACCAAAAATATCCAGCGCGATGATCTGGAAGAACACGAAGCTAAGTTCAATGTGATCTCTTCTAATTTCAATCAGGATAATTCACTGAATATAAGAGTACACAGCGAGATGCAGCCGGACGAAAGTTTTGCTTCAAGCAATCCCGAGTTGGAAGACGTTTACTTCGTAACCCTTCACAAAGACAGCGAAGTAGTAGCTGCTTAACAGATTCTATTATGTTCTATTCTATTTTCTCATTTGAGATCCGGTATTGGTTCCGTAAGCCTCTTTTCTACATTTACTGTGGAATTATGTTCTTCCTGTCCACTTTTATTATGGCAGCAGCTGCCGGAATTTTCGAAGGTATTACCGCTACTATAAATTCGGTGACCATTGTGAATTCAGCGATCGCTATCAACGGTCTGTTGAATGAAATGACCGTCATTATGTTCTTCTTGCTACCTTCAATTATTGGAGGGACAATATTCAAGGACTTTGATAATGAAATGCATTCGGTCACTTTTTCTTATCCATTTAAAAAATGGGAGTATTTGCTCGCGAAATTTCTGAGTGGTCTGACGATTACAATTATAGTGCTTTCTTTTGCGGCTATCGGGATCATGTTGGGAAGTGTACTTCCCGGTACTAATCCTGAATTGCTGGGGCCATTTATTTTGATGAACTATGTTCAGTCGTTTGTCTACTATTTGATTCCAAATCTTGTTTTCTACGGAGCAATAGTATTTGCCGTAGTTACATTTACCCGAAATGTGAGTGTAGGTTTTATCACTGTTTTAGCTCTGATTATTCTACAAAGTTTTGCTGGAGTTTTAACCCAAGACAGCGATAATAAGATTCTGACAGCAATGCTGGACCCGTTTGGCTCGCTTGCTAATAACTACTACACAGAATACTGGACTATTTACGAGCGAAATGAAAACCCACTGCCTTTCGGGGATATCATATTATACAATCGTTTGCTGTGGACAGGTATTGGATTATTGATATTCGGATTTGTATACCGGACGTTCAGCTTTGATCAGGATGCTTTCTCATTCAGTTTCTTCAAAAGAAAAGAAGGCAGAGCGGTTACAAAAAAGAACTTCGGAAGCATAATGGCAGTGAAGTTACCGAAAGTGAATTTAGACTTTTCGTTCATAGAGAGTTTTAAAACAGCATGGATAATTTCCAATCAGGATTTCAAATACATTATCAAAAGCTGGGCGTTTATCATTATTACCATTCTAGGGCTTTTATTGTCGCTGGTAACTATTACTGTTAGCGCCGAAATTTATGGAACAAACACTTTGCCGGTAACCTGGCAAATGCTGGAATTTCCGGGATTGTTTTTTGGCTTGTTCATAAACCTGCTCACATTTTTATATGCAGGAATGCTCATCCACAGAAGCAGAACGGACAAGATCGACCAGCTTGTTCATTCCACTCCTATGCCGAACTGGGCAATTTTGTTATCTAAATTTTTTGCGCTGGTAAAAATGCAGGCCGTCTTATTATTGGGGATAATGTTTCTGGGGATGGGGATTCAGATCTTCGCCGGGTATTTCAATTTTGAGATAGGTCAGTATTTATTCGAATTATATGGCATCAAGCTGGTACATGTAGTTATCTGGGGACTTTTGGCGATCTTCGTTCATACGCTGTTCAAAAATTTCTACATGGGTTTTTTCTTGTTACTGATCGTGTCTATCGGTTTGAATTTTATAGATCAGATCGGTGTGGAACAAATGATCTTCAAGTTCAATCAATCGCCGGGCACTGCATATTCTGATATGAATGGATATGGATCAACTTTGTCTCCTTATTATATTTATAAGCTGTATTGGTTGTTGCTGGGAACGGCGCTGTATGTTCTTTCGATCATTTTCTTCAGGCGTGGAGTTCCCGATTCAATTTCAGAGCGATTTTCTGATGCCCGAAAAGCATTCACACCAATTCTGAAAGCGGTGTTTTCAGTCAGTTTGATAGGATTCTTTTCCATGGGAACGTGGATCTATTATGTGAACAATGTTGAGAATGAAAATCTGTCGTCTAAGGAATTGGAAAAAAGACTGGCAGACTGGGAGAAGAATTATGGGAAGTTTGAGAATATAGCTCAACCGAGAATTGTAGACGTAAATGTGGATCTGGATATCTATCCTGAAAGCCGCGACTTCGAAGCCCGTGGAAAATATATCCTAGTTAACAAAACAGATGTAGCTATTGATTCCATCCACATAGATCATGGAGGATTTATAACTGAGTTTGGTTTTGAGAAACCATCGGAGCTGGTATTAGAAGATGATTCCATGAATTACGATATCTATCAACTTGCAGAAGCATTACAGCCGGGAGATTCGGTAGTGTTTACATTTAATATTTCGAATGAACCGAATGGGATTTTCAGAAATAACTCTCCAATCAGAGCAAACGGTACATTCGTAAATAACAGCTTGTTTCCCCGTATCGGATACAATCCTGCTAGTGAGTTAAGAGGCGAAGAATCGCGCGAGAAGTTCGGTTTACCACCTAAAGAGCGTATGGCATCACAAACCGATTCTGCAGCCTTACAGAACACTTACATCGCTTATGATGCGGACTGGATCGACTTCGAGACCACCATTAGCACTTCATCGGAACAAATCGCTATTGCACCGGGGTATCTTCAGGATGAGTGGATCGAAAATGGGCGTCGTTATTTCCATTATAAAATGGATAGCAAGATGCTGAATTTCTATTCATTCATATCCGCAGAATTTGAAGTCGCCAAAGATGCATGGAATGATATTGCTATTGAAGTGTACTATCACAAAGATCATGATTACAATATTGACAGGATGATCAAAGGAGTGAAAAGGTCACTGGATTATTATACTGAAGAATTCAGCCCGTATCAGCATAAACAAGTTAGGATCATTGAGTTTCCGAGAACCGGAGGTGGGTTTGCTCAATCGTTTGCAAATACTATTCCGTATTCTGAAGCCATCGGTTTTATTGCGGAAGTGGATGAAGAAAATGAAGACGGAGTTGATTATCCGTTCAGCATTACGGCGCATGAAGTGGCGCATCAGTGGTGGGCGCATCAGGTGATTGGAGCAAATGTTCAGGGAGCTACGGTGATGAGTGAAAGTATGTCGGAGTACAGTTCTTTGAAAGTACTTGAGAAAGAATACGGCGAAGACAAAATGAGGATCTTTCTGAAAGACGCTTTAGATAGTTATTTGTTGGGAAGAGCGGTTGAATCATCAAAAGAAAAGCCGTTGATGTATAACGAAAACCAGCAATATATCCATTATAATAAAGGATCTTTGGTTCTGTATGCATTAAGTGATTACATCGGTGAGGAAAATATGAATGCCGCTTTAAGCAGATATATTGATGCCGTTGCTTTTCAGAATCCGCCTTATACAACTGCAACTGAATTCCTTTCTTATCTGGATGAAGCAACTCCTGATTCATTAAAATATCTACTGGAAGATATGTTCAGAACAATTACGCTGTATGATAACAGCGTAAAAGAAGCTTCTTTTGAAACACTTGAAGACAGCACTTTCAAAGTTGATCTGGAATTCTATGCCACAAAGTACAGAACCAGTGAGGAAGGAAAACGATCATATAAAAACACCGCAGGCGATAGCCTTTCAGTTGAGATAGAAGGACGGAGAAGACCGCTGCAATCGTTACCACTTGAGGATTGGATCGATGTAGGAGTATTCGGAGTGGATGAAGACGGCAAAGAAACGGTGCTGTATTTGAAAAAACACAAGATCACGGAGATCGAGAATCTGGTAAGTATAACAGTAGATCAAAAACCTGTTTCAGCAGGAATTGATCCATATAATAAGTTGATCGATACGGATTCGAATGATAATAAAAGAGTGCTGAAAGAGGAGACTGAATAACGAATATTGAATAACGGTTTTAACCTGATTTAAACGTTTGTTTTAACTTCCAAACTCGAGCACGTCATTCCTGCGAAGGCAGGAATCTGGATTCCGATTAAAACCAATATGTTCTTTCTGTGGAAAACACTTTCGTAAGGAGTTGACCAAAAAAAATAGCCAAATAGTTCAATCCAGATCTCGGGCATTCGCCGCGAGATGACCGAAACCCCTCTTAAAAAAAGCCGTCTATAATTATCCAAGGTTAAGGTGAGTGACAAAGCCATTACATACGAAACTGATAGACAAATTCGGATTATAAAATCAGTTTTTTATTCAGGGACGACTGGCTATCTTCTTTGAGATAAAAACAAATCTGAGATCATGGGTGCAATTCAGAAGTCTACTCTGGAGTTTTTAAACCAGTTAAAGGTTAACAACAACCGCGAATGGTTTGAGCGTAATAAAGAACGTTACAGAACTGCACATGAAAACATGATCGGTTTCATGGATGATATGATCGCTGAAATGAATAAGGTTGATAATATCGAAACCATTTCAGGGAAAAAATCTCTTTTCAGAATTTACAGAGACGTTCGTTTTTCAAAAGACAAATCACCATATAAACCATATTTCGGTGCCAGAATGGCTCGTGCAACGAAATGGCTGAGAGGCGGACATTATATCCATATTGAGCCCGGGAACTGTTTTGTAGCAGCGGGATTTTTCAGTCCTAATTCAGCAGACCTTAAATTGATCAGAGAGGATATTGCTCATGACTCCAAACCATTAAAAAAGATATTAGCAGACTCTGATTTCAAAAAAATATGGGGAACCTTTCAAGGGGAGGCCGTAAAAACAGCGCCCAGAGGTTTTGATAAGGACCATCCTGATATTGAGTTAATACGACTCAAACAATTCCATTTGTCCCATAAATTTTCAGACGAGGAAGTGCTTTTGGAAGATTTCGTGTTTGAAGTAGTAAAATCATTTCTGGTTATCCGTCCCTATTTTGATTACATGAGCGAAGTGCTTACTCGTAACATGAAATAACCAAGTTTTATAAGAAATCTTTGTTCCGGTTAACTTGTATTGAGAGAAAGATATTTAGGGTAGAATTAAATAAAGGAACTAATTCTATACGATTTCCTTTAAACTACTATCTAACATAAACTAACGGAGATTTTTATGAAAAAGACAATTGGACAAATTATGGGAGCCGGAGGTTTAATAGGCGTTATTTATTACGGCTACATGTATTTTCAGGATTCCGAATCATTTGAAGCATTTGGAGCTGATGTAGCAGTAAGTACAGGTGATTATGTTCCTGTTCTGATATCTGCAGTAGTTATGCTGGCCGGTATTTTGATCGCTAGGTCCAAGTAAACAGAGACTAGATTTAATTAAGAGAAAAAGGAGAGAGCCATGTTAAGATGGAGTATTTCACTATTTATTATCGCGTTAATCGCAGCTGTATTAGGTTTTGGAGGCATTGCCGGTGCGGCGGCAGGTATTGCTGAAATATGTTTTTATATATTTTTAATTTTATTTGTGCTTTCAATACTATTTGGTAGAAGAAAAAATCCTACTTAAAAAAATGATATATGGGGTATCAGCAAGCCCTTGAGCAAACTATCGGGGTACCATTTACTGAGGGGAATTCCGTAACCGTACTTAAGAACGGAGATGAAATATTCCCCTCCATGAAAGACGCTGTTTCAAAAGCACAGAAGTCAATTTCCTTTTTGACTTTTGTGTATTGGCAGGGAAATATCGCAGTTGAATTCGCTGAGTTGTTTTCAAAAAAAGCCAGAGAAGGCGTAAGAGTAAAAGTACTACTGGATTCGTACGGAGCATTTCCGATGCGCCAGGAACTTGTAGACTTAATGATCGATTCGGGAGTTGAAGTAGTGTGGTTTCGTCCACTTTCTAGGTGGAAAGTATGGAAAATGGATAACAGAACTCATCGTAAAATTCTTATATGTGACGATAAAACAGCATTCACCGGAGGAGTTGGTATAGCTGAAGAGTGGACCGGTAATGCCAGAAATAAAGACGAATGGAGAGAAACTCACTTCAAAATAGAAGGTCCCGCTGTTGAGGGAATTAAGGCAGCTTTTACTGAAAACTGGATAGAAGCGGGAAATGAGCTGGAAATAAATAAAAGTGAAGTAAGCACATTACAAAGTAAAGGCTCTTCGAAGATTCAAACCGTACGTACCTCTGCTTCTGTACGATGGAGTGATATTGTTCTTTTGTATCAATCTTTAATTGAACTGGCTGAAAAAAGAATTCTTATTCAGACTGCATATTTTAATCCGGATGAAAAGCTTGTAGAACTGCTGAGTAAACGAGCCAAAGAAGGTATAGAAGTAAAGATCATTTTTCCGGGGAAGTACACCGATCAAAGAGCCACTAAAATAATGGCAGGCCACAGCTTTGAAAGATTACTGGAAGCGGGAGTGGAGTTATTCTATTATCAGAAAACAATGATGCATGCCAAAGTTATTATGGTTGATGATGAGCTTTCTTGTATAGGATCTGCAAATTTTAACCATCGTTCTATGTTAAAAGACGATGAGATCAATCTGGTTATGATCGACAAAAGTATATTTAAAGAACTTTTTGCTCACTTTGAAGAAGACCTGAATCACTGTGAACGTATTACAAATTTCAGATGGAAAAAAAGAGATTCCGTCAAAAGAGTATTGGAGGTAATCGTTCGTCCATTTAGGCAACAACTGTAAGATACGTCCTTCTTATACCTGCTCACAAAATGAGAGCTATTTGTTTTTATAATTGTATCTCAGGTTGATTTGTCAGATCACAAAGTTCTTCACTGATTTCCCATAATTTTTTTGCTGCTTCCATATCTCTGGCTTGTTTTTTGGGAGCAACTGCTTTCTTGTTTTTGAAATAAGCGCCGTTTGCATTTTCAACTTCATCAGAGCTGGCCAGATAAACAGGTGTTTCGGCTCCTTCTTTGTTCGAAGTCATAAAAACTCCGAATACTTTGTAAAATAAACTTATATACCATTCTCCACTTTGTCCAAAATTAGAGCCAACCACACCCGGGTGAAGGCAGTTGGCCGTAACGTCGCTATCTTTTAATCGTTCAGCCAATTCTTTAGTAAAAAGAATATTAAAGAGTTTAGAATTTCCATAGGCTTTCATCGGGGTAAAATTTTCCTGAAGCTGAATGTTCTCAGGATCAAATTCTCCGGCCCGGTGCGCACCTGAAGCTACGTTTATAATGCGTGCTTTTTTGGCTGCTTTTATATTATCCAGCAACAGATTAGTGAAGAGGAAATAACCAATATGGTTGACTGCAAAAGTTTCTTCCAGTCCATCCACGGTCTCATTTCTTTCGGAAGCAATAAAACCATGGTTATTTATAAGAACATCTATTTTTTTGTATCGTGATGTGATCTCTTCAGCTGCTTTATGGATTTCTTTCTGAATAGAGAAATCACAAAGTACGATTGCAATTCCTGCATCATCTACAGTTTGCAGAATTTCATTTTTAGCCTGAATGGCTTTGTCTTCATTTCTGCAAACCATCACAATGTAAGCGCCTTTTTTTGCGAGAGCTTTGGCAGTTTCGAAACCTATTCCGGAATTAGCGCCTGTAATTATGCAGAGTTTGTTGGTCATGTCCATAGTTGAAATCATTTTTATTTTTCTACACGTTAATCTAAACTCAAAGGTTCAGAATTCCTTATTTTTTCAAAAACTTTATAATTATGATTCAGGAATACCTTAATTCAGTTGAAAAATTTATTGTAGTTGGTGATCGTGTACTCATCAAACCACGGGATATGGAAACTCATACTCGGAGTGGACTGGTGTTACCGGCTTCTGTAAAGGAAAAAGAAGAGATCCAAAGTGGATATATCATAAAAACAGGTCCCGGTTATCCTATTCCCAATACAGATTTTGAAGAAAGCTGGAAAGCTAATGAAGGCACAAAGTATATCGGAATGCAAGCCAACGCCGGCGACTTAGCTATTTTTCTGAAAAGCAGAGCGCATGAAATTGAATTCGAAAATGAGAAATATTTGATTGTACCGCACAGTGCTGTTCTTCTGTTGATCAGAGATGAAAACTGATTGAATAACAAATACTGAATAAGGAATAACGAATAGCGAAGTGTTTTTGAAGCAAAAAATAATTCATTATTGGGTAGTCAATATTCGTTATTCCGCTTTGGTTTGTAAGGGACGGTTTCATCCAGAAAGAGTGCCTCGTTTATAATCTCGTTCATTAGCTTTTTGGGGATTTCATCAACCGATGCGAATTCAACGCTCAGTACTTGTTTTCTTCCTTTGCTTTCCAGTAAACCTTGTTCGTTAGACATTTCGTATCCTCTTAAAAAGCAGATCGCGATTTTATTGGGTTTTACAGGATTCAGATAACAAACCCATGTGTTTTGATAGTAAAATGGAATCTTATATCTGACTTTAGGTGTCACAGCAGGAAATGAGGTTAACACATCATGAAAGTATAAAAGCACCTCCTGTTGATCTCCTTCAAATCCATAAATGTAATCTTCTACAGTTTGCATATTGGAGATTAATAAAAATTAGGTATCAAAAAAAAGTGGCTCCCAAAATTAATTGAAAGCCACTCTCTTGATGAATAGGTCTCTCTCAACCTAGTTTCTTTTAACTTCGCCTGCATCTATAATATCTGTATGAACAAACGGATTTCCTTTGTAATTGATGATTCCACCACCCTTTATTTTTCCATAGAGAAATTCCTGAGCATCTAAACTAATTATTCCACCACTTTCAATTGATGCAAACATAGAGTCCGCTTTAACAGATGAAAGGTTGATAATTCCGCCATTCTTCACATTGATATCCACAATTTTTGGAGCTCCAATAACCACTTCAGCTTTGCAGTTATCAAATCCATCTTTTTTAGTTATGTGTAAAGTGTTCTCAGATACATTCGTTTCGAATGCTTCAACGCAGGCTCCTTCACCATTGATCTGAAGTGTGTTTTTTTCGTTGTATAAAACAACAATGTTTCCCGCTGATTCTATGGAAAGGTCAGCAAACGATTCTACCGAAATTTGTTTTGTTACCCAGTCGGTTGGGGTAATATCTGTTGATGGAGCTAGTGGCACCAGCAATGATATAAGAGAAAGGATTAGGGTTTTCATGATTGTACTCTCTGATTTTGGTTCTTGATGATAGTCTTGAACCTTAGACGAGTGCAATCTTAGTTAGTTGCGACCGAAGTTGTTAAATAAATGTTAAAACCGGGAAAAGTGAGAAGTTAAAAGTAAAAAAAGAGCTCCCTTCTAACTAATTTATTTTCTGTGAGTAAGAATTGAGATTGAAAAAGAGAATTTCAGTTAGAATAAATCTGAGTTCACATAGAACTCAAGAAATTAAATACCAGTATCAAGTTCGGCTCTCCATGCATTAAGTTTGTCAAAAGCTTCAAGCATACCTGAACCGTACCAACTAAACCATTCTCCATTAATTAGTTCAATTTTAGCATCTGGACAGACTTCCTGAATTTCTTCAATGTGTTTCTGTTTGAAAGGAAAAGGCTCGCTACTCAAAAGGATCAGTTCAGGATTGTGATCTTGCAGTTCGTCTAAAGAAATTCGAGGATAACGTTGCTGATCTGAAAATACATTTTCCAGATTGTAATGCTTCATTACAGAATCAATATAGGTTCCTCCGGCGGCAACCATCCACGGATCTTTCCATATGAAATAAGCTGTTTTTAAAGGTGAGTATTTTGGAGACTCGGACAGCAAAACCATAATATCATCAACAAGCCTTTGAGCATTTGATGCCAATCCCAAATCTCCGCCGAGTTCACATATTGCATTTATCGCATCATTTATAGTATCAATTTCTGTGATATTTACTTCTGTATGAGCCTGAAGCTCTTGTACATCTTCTTTTCTGTTTTCTTCGTGATTGGCTATGATGTAATCAGGGTTTAGAGAAAGTATCTTTTCAATATTCGGATTTTTTGTACCACCGATAATGGGAATATCCTTTACCAGTTCTTCAGGATGGATACAAAAACGGGTTCTGCCAACAAGTCTGTTGCCTAGTCCCAGATCCAATACTAATTGTGTAAGACTAGGAACCAGACTTATGATTCTCTGATGAGACATTTCCGGAAATTGAATTATTTTTAGAATTAATGTGTAATATAACCAATCAACAACGGAACCAATAACCACGAATAATGGAATTAGGCATTTTCACTTTTGTAGATAATAATCCGGATCCGAATACCGGTGAGAAATTACATCCTTCCAAGCGGTTGCAGAATTTGTTAGAGGAAGCTGAATTGGCAGATCAAGCCGGTTTGGATGTCTATGGGATTGGAGAACATCACCGTGAAGAGTATGTGGCTTCGGCTCCTGCAGTTATTTTATCAGCTATTGCAGCCAGAACAAAGAATATACGGTTAACAAGTACGGTTACGGTTTTGGGCTCAGAGGATCCGGTTCGGGTTTTTCAGCAGTTTGCTACCTTAGATCTGTTATCAAAAGGGAGAGCGGAAATCATGGTAGGAAGAGGTTCTTTTATTGAATCGTTTCCATTGTTTGGTTATGACTTGCAAAACTACGAAGAGTTGTTTGAGGAGAAATTAGAGCTTTTGATGCAGCTTCGAGAAAATGAAAAAATAACCTGGTCCGGAAATTTCAGAGCTGCAATTGATGACAAAGGAATATATCCGCAGCCGATGCAATCGAAATTACCTATTTGGAGAGCAGTAGGAGGCACACCCAAATCAGCATATGTAACCGGGGCTCTGGGATTGCCATTAGCATTGGCAATTATCGGAGGACTGCCTGAGCAGTTCAAGCAATTTGCTGATATTCATGAACGGGGAGCTAAGGAAAATGGAAAAGTAAAGCCTGCTTTAAGTATCAATTCTCATGGTTTTATTGCCGAGACTTCAGAAGAAGCAAAAGACATTGCTTTCCCGGCGTTTAAACAGACTATGGATAAGATCGGAAGTGAACGTGGCTGGGCGCCGATGAGCAGAGAACAATTTGAAGCATCAACCACGCTTAAAGGCGCTAATTTTATTGGAAGCCCACAGGAAATCATTGATAAGATCTTATATCAGCATGAAATTTTCGGACACGATCGCTTTCTGATGCAAATGAGCGTGGGCAGTGTTCCTCATCAAAAAATGATGAAATCGATAGAGTTATTTGCTACGGAAGTGGCGCCTGTAGTTCGGAAAGAGCTGAGAGAATGATTTCATATCTGTAGGGACAATTCATGAATTGTCCCTACAGATTAAATTACAATGACAATTTTAAGAATACTGACGAAGAATCTCATTTGCTCTGCGCACATACCCACCTCCAAATAAATTAGCATGAACCAGGATCGGATACAGATTGCAGAGTTCAACACGACCTTCAAAACCATCCGCTAAAGGATATTCTGAATTATACCCTTCATAAAAGTCAGAGGAAAAACCACCGAATAAACGAGTCATGGCGATGTCCATTTCTCTGTGTCCATAGTAAACTGCAGGGTCATAAATACTTGCGGCTCCACTTTTTGTAAACATATAATTGCCACTCCAAAGATCTCCATGGAGAAGTGCAGGTTGTTCATTTGGGAAAAGATCTTGAACAGTTTTATGAAATGCATCAACTATCCGAATCAGATTGTTCTCAAATTTTCCGGACTGAATTCCAAGTTTGATTTGTGGTTCAATTCTTTCGGAGACAAAGAAATCGGCCCAATTTTGAAGTTGATGGTTACTCTGAGGCAATTTCCCAATAAAGTTGTCATGATCCAGTCCAAAAGTATCAGCAGAATGTTTGTGAAGCTTTGCCAATTCTGTTCCAAAGTTATAAGCAGATTCCGAATTTTCGGAACCGGGGACAAGTAAACTTAATAACAGAAAGTCTTTTCCGGCTTCAACCACATCAGGAATTAGCAGATCAGTGTTTGCATCAGAAAGGATCTTTAAGCCTTTAGATTCTGCCTCGAACATATATTCATAAGCAGAACTGTTCCATTTAAGGAAAAGAGATTTGCCATCACTCAACTTTATAATTGAAGCATAATTAATATCTCCACCGGTTTGATTTTTGGAAGATATAATTTCGTCATCAAGCTTTAACTCAATTACAGATTTGATATGGTCAGGAATCATTTCTCAATATGAGGCTTTAATTCGTTCAGTAATGCTTCTGTACTTCTGTTTAGGATCTGAAAAACATTCTCAAAACCTTGTAAACCACCATAATAAGGATCAGGAACACTTCCGTCTTCAGGAGAAGGGTCAAAATCTCTCATTAGTTTGATTTTGTGAGCAAACCGGTCTCTTCTGTCTAAATCATGAATATTCGAAAAATTCTCCATATCCATAGCTAGAATAAGATCAAATTCCTCCAGATCGGCATACTCAAACTTTCTTGCTTTGGAAGGGAGATGAATTCCATGTTTATTTGCTGTAGCCTGACTTTTACTGTTTGCGCCTTCTCCCAGATGATAAGCAGCAGTACCGGCCGAGTCGATATAAAAATAATTTTCGAATCCTTCTTCTCTTACTTTGTGAATAAAGAGCCCTTCAGCAGTCGGACTTCTGCAAATATTACCGAGGCATACAAAGCACAGTTTGTAAGGATTTTCTTTAGTAATTGTCCGTAAATAAGTTTTCATCTCTAAACTAAAATTTTAATGTTTGCAAAAAAGTGCTGTTAAACCCATAGATACAAAATTTTTAACGGTTTTAGGAAATTACATACAAAACTAATATTCCGAACTCAATGCCTGCTTTTTGCTAAGTTTTTGTATATTTGAGGCTTAAAATTATTCTGTGGACAACATATTTATATGTCGAAAAAGTTTGAAGAAATAAAGCAGCTTAACTATCCGAAGTCGGAAGTTGAGACAATGAATTGGTGGAAGGACCATGACATTTTTAAACAGAGTTTAGAAACTCGGGAAGATGGAATACCCTTCACATTTTTTGAAGGGCCACCAACTGCTAACGGTAAGCCGGGAATCCATCATGTAATGGCGCGAACAGTGAAAGATATGTTCTGTCGATACAAGACACTCAAAGGATTCAGAGTAGAACGAAAAGCGGGTTGGGATACACATGGTTTGCCAGTAGAAATTGAAGTAGAAAAAGAACTGGGTTTAGAAGGCCGCTCTCAGGTAGAAGAGTATGGCATTGCTAAATACAATGCGAAATGTCGCGAGAGTGTTCTTAAGTATAAAGACCTTTGGGATGATCTCACTTCCCGTATGGCTTATTGGGTAGATCAGGAAGATCCGTATATCACATTCAAAAACGAATACATCGAATCTGTTTGGTGGGCTTTTGATAAGCTTTTTGAAAAAGGATTGGTGTATAAGGGATACAAGATCCAGTGGTATTCTCCCGGTTCAGGAACGGTGCTGTCTTCTCATGAAGTAAGTTTGGGTTACAAAGAAACTCAGGATCCTTCCATTTATGTGAAATTTAAAGCGGAAGGGGAAGAAAATACTTATTACCTGGCGTGGACAACGACTCCATGGACGGTGGTTTCAAACATGGCGTTGACCATAAATCCAAAGCTTACTTACGCAAAAATATCTTTCGAAGGCGAGAATTTTATCGTCGCTAAAGACTGTGCAGAACAGGTTTTCGGAGAAGGTTTTGAAATTCTGGAAGAAATCCCTGGACACGCTTTACTAGGAAGAACTTATGAGCCTGTCTTTGAATTTGCTTCAAAAGAATTTGATAGGTCGGAAGCATGGAAGATTATCGAAGCAGAATATATTACTACCGATGAAGGAACAGGCGTAGTTCATACAGCTCCGGCTTATGGTGCAGATGATTTTGATTCTTGCCAAAAGGCTGGTATACCGATGTTCAATCCTATTGACCGCGAAGGTAAATTTACTAATGAAGCACCTGATTTTGAAGGGCAATGGTTCAAAGAAGCTGATAAAGATATTGCGCGTGCCATAAAAGAAAAGAACCTGATGTTCAGGCATGAGACCTGTGTTCATAATTATCCGTTTGATTGGAGAAAAGGAACACCGCTGATGAGTTATCCGGTTGATTCATGGTTTATCAAAACTACCAGCGTTAAAGAACGCATGGTTGAGCTAAACAAGAAAATAAATTGGAAACCTGAAAGTACAGGAAGTGGTCGTTTCGGAACCTGGCTGGAAAACAATGTTGACTGGGCTGTTTCAAGACAAAGATATTGGGGAACTCCGATTCCAATCTGGGTTAGTGATAAAGACCCTGAGTATGTGGAATGTATCGGAAGTATGAGAGAGCTTCGTGAGAAAGCAGGGCTCAATGAGCTGGACGAAATCGATCTTCACAGGCCGTACATAGATGATATTACTTGGGAAGCTCCGGATGGCGGAACCATGAGAAGGATTCCTGACCTTTTGGATGTGTGGTTTGATTCAGGCGCAATGCCGTTTGCTCAATGGCATTATCCGTTCGATAACGATCATGAATTCAGCTACAATTTTCCGGCAGATTTTATAGCAGAAGGAGTGGATCAAACAAGAGGTTGGTTCTACACATTACACGCTTTAGGAACGATGCTTTTTAATGAAGAAGCGTTCAGAAATGTGATCTCCAATGGTTTGGTGCTGGATGAGAATGGCGAAAAAATGAGTAAGTCGAAAGGTAACACTGCTGATCCTTTTGAACTCATTAATAAATACGGCGCTGATACAGTTCGATGGTACATGATGAGTAACTCATCACCATGGGAAAATCTAAAGTTTTCTGAAGATGGACTGAAAGAAGTTCAGCGAAAATTTTTCAATACTTTAGTGAATACGTATTCCTTCTTTGCCTTGTATGCAAATATCGATGGATTTACTTATTCCGGTTCCCAGATTCCTACCAATGAACGTCCTGAAATTGATCAATGGGTTATCTCCAGATTGAATACTACCATTAAAACGGTAGAAGGATTTTTAGAAGATTATGAGCCGACCAAAGCTGCCAGAGAATTAGAAGAGTTTGTAGAAGAATTAAGTAACTGGTACGTACGAAGAAATCGTCGTCGTTTTTGGAAAGAAGGTAATACGCTTGATAAAACAGCTGCTTACCAAACTTTGTACGAATGTCTTAAAAGTCTGAGTAAAATGATTAGTCCGATAGCACCTTTTATGGGCGAGTGGCTATATCAGAATCTGAACAGAGTTACAGGCTTGGAAGAAAAATCAGTTCATATTTCATTCTTCCCAACCGTAGAAGAGACCGCGATTTTCAAAAAGCTTGAACATAAAATGGATATGGCAAGATTGATCTCTTCCATTGTTCTGCGTATTAGAAATCAGATCGAAATGAACGTTCGACAGCCTCTGGCTAGAATTATTCTACCGATCAAGGACGAAGCAGAAAGAGCGGCCATTGAATCCGTAAAAGATATTATCTTAGAAGAGGTGAATGTGAAAGACATTCAGTTTGTGGATGATGATTCAGGAATTGTACATAAATCAGCGAAAGCCAATTTCCCGGTTTTAGGAAAAAAGCTTGGCCCCAAAATGAAACCTGTTGCAGCTAAAATTGCTCAGCTATCGACGGATGAGATCACTCAATTTGAAAAAAACGGTTACCTTGAGTTGACTCTTGAAGATGGTGAAACAATTAGATTAGACGAAGACGGTCTTGAGATCGTTAGAACCGGGTTGGAAGGCTGGCAAGTTGAAACTGAACGCGGATTAAGTGTAGCTGTCGATACGGAATTATCTTCAGAATTAAAACTTGAAGGTTTCGCCAGGGAGTTCGTTAATAGAGTACAAAGTATGCGAAAAGAAGCAGACTTTGATGTTGTTGACAGAATACAAATTGGTTTTACGGGATCTGAGGATCTAAAAGAAGCAGTGGTTTCTATGGATGAATATATTAAAAGAGAAACACTTGCTGAAGAAATTAAACTTGAAAATTTAGAGGTTTCCGACTTTGTAAAAGAGTGGGAAATTGGCGATGATGATTGCAAAATATCTATTCGCAGAACAGTTAATACATAAGGATAAAGTTATGGCTGATAAAACAAAGACTGAGGAAAGAGTATCTCCTTATACCGATAATGAGCTTGAGTATTTTCGTGGAATAATCGAAAAGAAGCTAAAAGAATCAGAAGACGAACTGAATACATTACAGAAATCTCTTCGTGAAAGCATGGAAAATGCATCTGACGAATCAGCCTATTCGTTCCATATGGCTGATGCCGGAACGGATGCACAGGAACGTGAAAAAACGTATGTTTTGTTAAATCGTACAAGAAAATTTATCAAGTACCTGGATGATGCTATGAAGCGTATCGACAATAAAACGTATGGTGTTTGTAAAGTTACAGGTAAGAAAATTGCCAAGGGCAGACTGGAAGCTGTACCACATACACAGCTAAGTATTGATGCGAAACTAAAGCGTAGATAATTAATCAAAGAGATTTGAATCGAACCAAACTTATTGCGCTTTTAACGCCGGCTGCTGTTGTTCTGATACTGGATCAGATCACGAAATACATAATCCGAACTTCTCCTGAACTTCATAATAAAGTTCTTATAGAAGGATGGTTGCGTTTGTATTATACCCAGAATCCCGGGATGGCAATGGGGATAGATTGGTTGCCAACCATCGTGGTGAGTTCAGTTGCTATTCTGGCGGTAACAGGTATTTTGGTTTATTTACTTCGTTCCATTGAAACAGCTTCTATTGGGTATCTGATATTCATGGGACTGATTCTGGGTGGGGCTTTCGGAAATATTTCCGACAGAATTTTTATGGGATATGTAGAAGGCAACGGTGGAATTCTTGAAGGACATGTAGTCGATTTTATCTATTTCAGTCTTCAGATAAATGACTGGACGGTTTTCCCTTATATCTTTAATGTAGCTGATATTGGCATATCTGTATCTATTATCTCGTTATTGATCTTCAGTAAGAAATTACTTCCCGCTTCTCAAAAAGAAGAGCCTGCTGCAGAAGTAGATGTAGCCGGTGAAGAAAGAGCTGTAGAGGAAATCTCTAAGAAATAAAAGGCTAGTTTTTTCTTACAGGATCGTCCAGAAAATCTATACTTGTATCGATAGCAACCTGATCTACGATCTCTAATCCAAAACTTTTGATACCAATTCTTTTCACCGGATTATTGGACAGAAGACGGATCTTGCAAATCCCTAAAGATTTTAGAATTTGAGCGCCGATTCCGTAATCTCTGGAATCGCCTTTTTTCGGATTGTTATTTTCTTCCTCTGTTTCTGGGTTGCCTTCCTGCATCGCTTTTAATGTGCGAAGCTGATTCACTAGCACCGAACCACGTTGATTACGGTTCATATACAGAACAACGCCTTTTCCTTCACGTTCAACCTGAAGCATTGCCTGATGTAGCAACTCACTGGTATCATTCAAACGGCTTCCGAAAATGTCGCCGATCAGATCAGAAGAATGAACACGTGTGAGAACAGGTTCTTCCTTATTCCAGCTTCCTTTTGTGAGCGCCATGTGGATGTCGCCCGTCAGATTTTCTTTGAATGCTCTGAGCTTAAAATCACCGTACATGGTCGGCATATTGATGTCCATCACTTCATGAACTAAAGATTCATTCTCATTACGGTATGCAATAAGATCTTTAATGGTGATGAATTTCATATCATATTTCTTTGCGATCTTAGCAAGATCCGGAACACGAGCCATTTCTCCATCTTCATTCATGATCTCGCAGATAATACCTACCGGTTTTAATCCGGCTAGTTTTGCAAGATCAATGGCAGCTTCAGTATGTCCTGCACGACGAAGAACACCGCCATCTACTGCAAGAAGTGGAAACACATGACCTGGTCTTCTGAAATCCACAGGTTTGGCATCATCATTTGCTATTTCACGAATAGTGTTAGCACGATCAGCAGCAGAGATACCGGTAGTGGTAAGTCTCTTGTGGTCTATTGAAATGGTAAAGTTGGCCTCATCAGGATCAGCGCCATCGGTGACCATGTGAGTAAGTTTTAGCTTTTCGGCACGACTTTTATTGATAGGTGCACAAACCAAACCACGGCCATGAGTGACCATAAAATTTATAGCTTCAGTAGAAACCATTTCTGCAGCCATCAGAAAATCGCCTTCATTTTCACGATCTTCATCATCGACAACAATAACCATTTTGCCATTTTTAATGTCTTGAATGGCTTCAGGGATGGTATTAAATTTTATAGAGTCACTCATTTGACTGAATTACTTTTTTTCCTGCTTATTTGGATTCACATCATTGATAGCAGATTTTAAAAATCTGATCTTGACATTTCCACCTACTTCGATCAACACAGAATCGTCTTCAATTGTATTTAGCACACCAATCATTCCTGAAGAAGTAACAACTTTGTCGCCCTTTTTCATTTCAGAAACTTTCTGCTGAATTTCTTTCTGCTTTTTGCTTTGTGGACGAATGATGAAAAAGTAAAAAACCACAAAGATAGCGCCCATAAAGATAAGGCTTGTATATCCACTTCCTTCACCTTCAGCAGGTGGTGCCATTAGAAAAAACGTAAGTAAACTCATTTATAAATTTTTAATAGTTAATTAGAAGCCCAAAGATACGGCATTATTGAGTGAATCTCATTGCTTTTTGATGAACTGAAATGTTAAAGATACTCAGGATTTGAGTTGATCTTTAAGGGCATCTACGAATCTGTCGAGTTCTTGGAGCGTGGTATACACATTGGGAGTAACGCGTATTCCCTTGAATTGATCGTGATTGATAGGAGTGGTAATTATCCTGTAATCACGCCATAGGGCAGCGTTCAAATCATTTGGAGCAATGCCTTTTAGTTCAACAGTTGCAATTGCACAAGCGTATTTTGGATTTCTACTGGTATGTAACACAACGCGGTCGTTATCAATCAGCTGATCGATCCAGTAATCATTCAAGTATTTTAGACGGGCTTCTTTTCTGTCAGAACCAATGCCTTCGTGGAAAGTAAGTGCTTCACCAATCGCTAAATAGTTTGCAGCAGGATGTGTACCTATCTCTTCAAATTTCCGGATATTCTCATCCATGGTTTCAGGGGCAGCCATCATAGGCCAGAGATCTTTGATCTTATTTTTCCTTACATAAAGCATTCCTGTTCCGTGAGGAGCGAAAAGCCATTTATGAAGACTGGTGGTATAATAATCACAATCCAGGTCCTCTTGTTTGAAAGTAAAATGAGCAAAGGCATGAGCGCCATCCACAATAACAGGAATTCCTTTTGTGCGAGCCATTTGTACAACTTTTTTAACAGGCAGGATCTGTCCCGAAATATTAACAATATGGCTCATTAGAATGAGTTTGGTTTTCGGAGTGATATTTTGTTCAAACAGAGAGACGATCTCGTCATCATTTTCAGCCGGAACGGGAATACTGAATTGATTGAGTTTTATTCCTTCACGACGTTCTCGCTGCTGAAATGTGGTGATCATTCTCGGGTAGTCCTGATCAGTAGTAAGAACTTCATCTCCTTTTTTAAGATCTATTCCCAGTTGGCAGATCTGCAGACTTTCAGACGCATTACGAGTCAGAGCAATTTCTTCAGTATCCACACCAAACATTCTGGCTATTCTTTGGCGAACACCTTCACGTCTTGGTTCCAAAATCCGCCACATATTATAAACAGGTGCTTGATTGGAGAAGTCCAGATGTTTTTTCATAGCCGCTTGAACAAATTCAGGAGAAGGACTGACACCGCCATTATTCAGATTTATGAGACTTCGATCTACGGTAAAAGCCTGCTGTACGGTAGCCCAGAAATCTTCATCTTTTGCTATATCAAAAGCTGATCCCGAAAACGAATTCAGTTCTTCATAAAAAGAGTCAGAAAGCGGTTTGGTAAGAAAAGCGGTAGAAGCCAAAGCCAGTGCTCCGCCTGATATTTGATTAATAAACTGCTTACGTGAACTCATACTTCCTCCAATAGTTTGTTACTGAGATTTAAAGATTGGGGGTTAAAAAAGCAAGGTATAAACAAAAAAAGGATGATATCCTCGGGAATATCATCCTTTAAATTCTATAATAAGAGAAAAGAATTAGCTTTCTTTCACATCATCGATGCTTTCAAGAAGAGTCTCAGCTTCTTTGATGAGATCATCAGCTTTTTGTTTTGCTGATTGAACTACTTTATCGCCTTTGTCTTTTGCTTCGGAGATGAGTTGTTGTTTTTCTTCTCTAAGCTGGGCGATCAGATCATTAAGCTCATCTTTGTAGTTGCTTAGTTGATATGAAAGACGATTTCTGGTGTTCTTTCCGGTATCGGGAGCATAAAGAAGTGCTAAAACTGTTCCTGCTAATGCTCCTGTTAAAATGCCTGCAATAAAATTACCTGACTTGTTCATAATAAAATCCTCAAATTAAAATTCTTTCTTTCTATCTATAACAAGAATAGCTATTCGTAGTTCCAATATCTATTGTTTCAGAAAAAAAACTATATAACTACATAAATAGGTGGTGATATTTTAAAATTTAATAGAAATGTTAGGAGGTGTATTTTTAAAAAACGATGGAGTAATTATTATGAAACAGATAATTTTTATAACAGGAATATACATCTTGTTTTTAGGGTGCGCAGAATTGGGAACTGCGCTGTCACAAGTGAATGAAGATATGGGCGCACAATGTGCTTTATATTTAGCTTCTACAGACGCGTATCACGAAGGGGAATATCACGAAGATACATCTTTTGAGATTGATGACGCATGGGCTGATAGTCAAGCAGATTACTACGCCAGTTTACGCCGGTTTGATATATATTTTGGAACTTCTCCTGAAGGAAATAAATATAGATTTCGCGTTTATTGCGGCAGATACCACTAGCCAGTAGCGACTTCTATTTTTTTATTCTTTTCTTTCTTAGAAAACAAAGATCCAATCCAGTTAATAACTTGTTTAAATCCAACCGAAATGGAAGGAGTTATAAACAGAGTAAAGATCACACCAAAGGCTAATCCGCCGATCACGGTTTTAGCAAGTGGAGACCAAATTTCTGCACCGGCACCTAACTCAAGAGAAAGCGGAATCATTGAACAGATAGTGGTTATTGCTGTTAGCAAAATGGGTCGCATTCTTCTTTTACAAGCATAAATTATTCCATCAAGGAACTCTGAACCTTTATTCAAATCAAAAGCCATACCTCTTGTTTTCAAATGCATGTAATCCACAAGTACAATTCCATTATTTACAATAATACCGACTAACATAAATAATCCGATATTTCCGGTGGTACTTAGCGGATTTCCAACTATATACAGAGAGAACAAAGCCCCAAAAAGAGCCATAGGAATACATAACCAGATCACAAAGGGGTCACGGAAGTTTTCGAAAAGGGAAGCCATGATCATGAACATCAATACTAGAGCGGCTAAACCTGCAAACAGAAACTGCTGAGCACCTTGTTGAGCTTCCTGAGTTGCTCCGGTAAATTCATAGCGATAACCTTCAGGCATTACCACTTCATTTGTGATAAAATTAGTAATGAGTTTACGGTATTCGTTGGCGTCATCAGTAAATTGAATGCTGACATCGAGTAAAATTTCTCTGTTTCTTTTCTGATAGGAATCCACTCCTTTAGTTTCAACAAACTCACCAACCGCGACTACAGGCACGCGTTGATCTTCATATTGGAGCACCTCAAGATCAAAGAGATCTTCTCTGGATTTGAGAGCGGTTTTAGCAGTTCGAATTTCTATTGGAATCTCACGTCCATCCGCTCTGAAATACCCGGCTTGGTTACCCAATGTCTGAGTACGCAATGCATTAGCAACCTGACTGATACTTGAATTAAGTAAACCGACTCGGTTTCTGTCTAACACAAATTGCATTTCCGGAGTTGGATCAGTTCGTCCGTTATCGACCTGAATAATATTCGGATCATCAAGCAATTTGTCTTCTATTGATTTGGAAATTTTAAGCAATTCTTCCATTTCAGGACCAATGAGGCTTAGTCTGATGGATCCGCCTCCAGATCTGAACCCTCTTCCACCAAAGCGTAATCCTCCACCTTCCACAGAAGCCCGGATGGTTACTCCCGGAGCGGTTAACTCTTGTCGGAGAGCTGCTGCAAGTTCACTACTGGTAATATCTCTTTCTTCAAGGGGAACAAGTTTGAGTGTAAAACTTCCTCGGTTGGTTTGCTCGGTAAACCGGCTTCTTCCAATTGAAGAAACAACGGTTTCGATCTCCGGTTTTTGCAACAGCTGTGCTTCAAAACCCTTCATCACTTCCACTGTTTTAACCAAACGGGTTCCCTCTGTTAAGGTCACATTTACATCTACTTCTCCCGAATCTGTTTCAGGAAATCCTTCCTTATCAATTCCCTGATAAATAAATACAGTTCCAAATAATATACCGATCAGTGCTAATCCGGGTATCCATTTATGAAGGAGTAGCCAGCTCAACACTTTACCATAGCCATTTTCCAATTTATGGATCGCTTTAAACATGAAATTTCTTTTATTGAACATCTCAGAGTCCAATACCAAAACAGATAAAACGGGTACTAAGACAATGGAACAAATAAAGGAGATTGCGATCGCAAAGCTTATAGTAAGCGCAAATTCTTTAAAGAAAATTCCCTGAATTCCGCTGATCAGTGTGATAGGGATAAATACTCCAAGAGTTGTAAGGGTAGAACCCAGAAGAGGACCTACCACTTCATTAGTACCTGTAAGAGCAGCATCAAATTTACTTAATCCATCTTCTAACTTTCTGGCAACACTTTCTGCTACTACGATGGCATTATCAACTAATAGTCCGATCGCGAGAGCTAATGCAGAAATGGTAAAAATATTCAGAGTAAGATCGGCTGCATACATAGTTGCAAAACTGGCAGCGATAGAAACAGGAATGGAAGTGGCTACAACTAAAGAAATTCTCCACCCGCCCATAAATATCAGGATCACAAAAATAACCACTACAAGTGCTATTACTGAAGATTGAGAAAGATTATTGATAGAGTCCTCAATAGACTGGCCTTCGTCAGAAAGTATTCTGAGTTCCACGCCGGGGGGAAGAATTTCATTGATCCCGGGAACAGCTTCTTCAACAGCTTTTACTACATCAAGGGTGTTGGCGTCAGAGTTTTTTTGTATCTCAATAGAAACACTGTTATTTCCGTTTACATTTACCAAACTGGTAACTTCTGTAAAACCATCAGAAACATCCGCTACGTCTTCAACTCTGATCGGAATGCCATTATCTGAAACTTTTATAATGGTTTTTTTTATTTGTTCAACATCTTCGTATAACGACTGAGCTCGTACACTGTAGCTGATATTCTGGGTTACAACATTTCCAATCGGCAGCTGTACGTTATTTGAACTTATTGCACTTTCCAGATCCTGAGGTACAATATTGTGTTGAGCCAGGCTCATTGGTGATACATCTACATAAATTCTTCTTTCGAGTCCGCCACGTGTGTCTGCTGAAGCCAAACCTACAATTCGTTCCAGTCTTGGTTCCACAAGTTCTATTGCTAGTTCACGTAACTCATCCAATCCTCTTAAGCCAGAGTTAATGCTTAATTGCATGATTGGTCTGCTTTCCGGATCAAACTGAAAGATAGCAGGTGCCCGAGCCTGAGCAGGTAGATCAGCTCGAATCTGATCGATAGCTTTTTGGACTTTTAGTTCCGTTTTTCGGATGTCAGTTCCTTCAAAAAGTCGTAAAATTACAAATGCACTTCCACGACTTACACGGGCTTCCAACGATTCAATTCCTTCGATGGCAGAAACGGCTCCTTCAATCGGAGTTACTATAAGTCGGTCGATGTCTTCCGGAGCTACATTCTGGTATCCTGACGAGATCGCCAAAACCGGAATATTAAGAGAAGGGAAAAGGGTAACTCTTAAATTCGTAAGTGAAAAAACACCAAATCCTACTACGATCAGTGTACACATGATCACAGTGATTGGTCGGTTTAAAATACCACCGGTAAGATTGAACTTTTTCATGATAGGACCTCATTTTTTTCCAAAAGCGGATCAGTTTTATGAACAGCATCAAATCCAAGGTTGTCAACACCTCTGTTAATCAGATTATAAACGCTGGGTACAACAAAAAGCATTAAAATGGTTGACATGGTTAAACCACCGATCACTGTTCTGGCCATTGGGCTCCAAGTTTCAGAACCGGATCCTAATTCCAGAGCAAGTGGAACCATGGATAAAATGGTAGTGAGAGCAGTCATCAATATCGGGCGAAGACGACGTGTAGCACCCTTAACAATAGCTTCATGACGATCAATGCCTCTGGCTTGTAAAATTTTGATGTAATCGATCATTACAATTCCATTATTTACAACAATTCCCGAAAGCAAGATGAGTCCTACCATGGAAGTTACACTGATCGCCGTTCCGGTAATTCCAAGAATGATCAAAACACCTGACAGCGCTAAAGGAATAGTAAAAATGATTATAAATGGCTCAATCAGGCTTTCAAACTGAGAAGCCATAACCATGTAAGTCAGGATTCCGGCTATAGCAAAAGCGATAAGCAAGAAATTAAATGACTCGGCTTGTTCTTCTGCTGAACCTGCTAATGCATAACGATATCCATCAGGCCATTCAACTTCATCAAGAATTTCACGGGCTTCAGCGCTGGCTGTTTTAAGATCCACACCATCCAACTCAGTTAAGATCTCCACCACTCTTTCTTGATTGATTCGAGTCACATTTGTTGGGCCGGTATAACGTTCTATTCTGGCAAGGGATCTGAGTGGTAACCATTCACCAGCCGGAGTTTGAATTTGTATGTTTTCCAGATCTGTAGAGGCAGCTTTTTGTTTGGGATCCAATTCTACCTTTACTTCAAATTCCACACCCTGATCTACAAAACTTGTTGCAATATTTCCCTGAACAGCATCACTTAAAGCAGTGGCAACCTGATTAGTATTCATCCCAACCAGGGCAATACGCTCTCTGTCTAGTACCAACCGAAGTTCAGGTCGGCCCTGATCGGCAGTACTGTAAGCACTTACTACGCCATCGATTTGGGTGATCTTTTCTTTTACACCATCCGATAAATTCTTCTTTACCTCAGCATCAAATCCAAATATCTGAACAATAAGCCCATTTTCGCCATCAGGACTTAACGGATCCTGAATAGTTTCCTGAATACTGACACCCGGTACGATCTCCAGTTTTTTGAGCAGATCACTCACTACTTCAAACTGTGTACGACTTCGTTCATCTTTTGGAACCAATTCAACACGAACGGCACCTGTGAATCCGCCGGGATTATCGGCTCCCTCAATTCCATCTTTGTCTCCATAATCTGAAACTATGATCCTGGCTTCTGGTACTTCCTTCATGATAATACTTTCTACCTGACCGATAGAACGCTCCAACTCAAGCAAACTAACGCCTGCTTCTCTCGTTACTTCCAGATTAAATGCGTTTTCATCAACTCGTGGGAAAAACTCACCACCAAGCATATTAAAGATCGGCAGGGTAGCAACAAAAAATACAATTGCAACCAGCACAACAAGTCCGCTTTTGTGAAGAGCTTTGTCAAGTTTTTCGGAATACCATTCTTCGAGTTTATTCAGAAGATCACTGAAGAAATTGGCGACTTTATTTGTTGCTTCAATAGATAATTCCCCATCCTTATAGAATTGAGAAGTCATCATTGGAATTAGTGTAAGAGCCACCAATGAAGAAACCGATAGTGAAAAGGAAATAGTTAATGCCAGATCTCTGAAAAGAAATCCTGCGATACCGGGCACAAATAAGATTGGCAGAAATACAACCAAGGTGGTCAAGGTTGATATCACCACAGGCACGGCTACTTCTTTAGCACCCATGATAGCAGCGTCTTTACGTCCTTTGCCTTCTTCACGGAATCTAAAAATGTTTTCAAGTACTACTACGGCATCATCCACTACCAATCCAACTGCAAGGGTTAAACCCGAAAGTGAAATGATATTCAAACTCAGATCAGCAAAGTCCATCACAGCAAATGTTGTAACAATAGATACAGGAATGGAGATCGCAATTATAAGAGCAGACCGACCACTTCTAAGAAAAGCCAGCAGAATAAGAACTACCAGAATTATAGCTTGAACGCCGGTTAATAATAGATTCTCAATAGACTGCTTAATGAATTCTGCTTTGTTTGTGAGAACTTCAACTTGTACATCTGCAGGTAGGCTTTTTTTGATCTCTTCCAGGTTTTCAATCACTGCTTCTGCTGCTACTACTACATTTGCATCACTCTGACGATATACATTGATAATGACACCATCTTCTCCATCCACACGCACATTTCCTATTGGTTGTGCGATGCCATCTTCAACTTCTGCTACGTCTCTCAAAAAGAGTGACTGTCCATTTCTGGTGGCTACTACTGTATTTTTGATTTGCTCAACGCTTTTCAATTCCCCCATTGTGCGGAGCGAGTAAACCGTATTACCTTCTGTAAGCTGACCTGCAGGTACCTGAATGTTTTCAGCACTTAGTCTGGATGAAATTTGTGCAATCGTAAGGTTATACAACCGCATTTTTTCATTATCTATAACTACATTGATCTGTCTTTCAAGTCCACCTGAAGTTTCTGCTGAAGCAATGCCATTTACTCTTTCTATGCGTTGTTCCAGGATTTGTGTAGCATAAGTTCTAAGGTCGCGAGAACTTCGCGCTTCAGAAGTCAACGCCAATACAATGATAGGTTCCTGATTGGGATCATAACTGAATACCAACGGAGTTTCTGCGTCTCTTGGGATAGATCTTTCAATTGAACCTAACTGTTTACGAACATCATTTTCAGCTTCATAAAGATCGGTTCCCCAATTAAAGTTCAATTTTACTACAGAAGCACCTTGGCTGGAAAGAGAACGAACTCTTTTAATACCGCTGATACTTCCCACATTTTCTTCAATCGGTCTAGTGATCAATGTCTCCATATCTTCCGGAGCCACACCTTCATAACCTGTAAAAATAGTTATGGTTGGGAAGCTTACATCTGGATAAAGGTTCAAACGAAGTTGAAGTACACCAAATATCCCAAACCCAATTAAGATCAGGCTTGTCATTAAAAAGGTAATAGGCCTGTCTACAGCCAGTTTTGAAAGTCCGCCCATTTTTAATTCCCTGAAGCGTTAGCAGTTCTTAGGCTATCCATGTAAGCGCGTCTGTCTTCCTGGCTCATATTTTGTAGTCTCTGTCTCATTTTTGCTTGGTCTTCTTCGCTCATATTTTGGAAGGGATTTCCGCCTTGTCCGGGCCTGCCGCCACCTTGTCGAGCTTGTCTGTTTTGACCATTACGAGCTTGATTGTCACCAGCCACTTGTTGCTGCTGGGGAGATTGAAAGTCAGAACCGGATGCTACTCTTATAGATCCGCGATCCTGAAGACTTTGCTGGCCTGTTATAATGATTTTATCACCGGGATTTAACCCTGAAAGCACCTCAATTCTGTCTCCTTGCTCAATTCCTAATTCTAAAGTTCTGAGTCGAGCAACAGAATCACCTTGAGATACAAAAACAGAATAGGTTCGTTGAAGTTGAATAGTATTTGATTCAGGCTCTACAATAGTTTCAACTTTTTCAACCATCGCGCTTCTTGGAATTACAATAGCCCGATCTTTGGTCACGATACTGATTACATTTTCAGTGAGTACTCCGGGATAGATATTCGGTCCAATTTCTGTAAGTGTGATCACCACTTCGCCGAGACCGGTGGTAGCATCAAGCTGCGGGCTTTTACGGGAAACGACTCCGTTAGCTGATGTCTCTCTTTCGTTCGATACTCTGAGATTAACTTCCTGACCTATCTTAACAGCTTTCCAATCCTGAACAGGAAGGTATATTCGTGTTTCATACCCAACAAGATTAGCAACCTCAAAAAGGGTTTGTCCGGCACTTGCGATATCTCCTTCGGCACCGGTTCTGGAAATTACAACTCCACGTACAGGAGAACGAACTTCCGTGTTATTGAAATTTTCCTGAGCTTGTGTAACTGAAGCTACAGCTGTTTGATACTGAGAAACACTGTTGCGATAGGTCGCAAAAGCGTTATCAAATTCAGCCTGACTTATTGCATTAGACTCAAGTAATCTTTGTTGACGTGCAAACTGAGTGCTGTCGCGTTCAATGGCTACTTTGCTTTGCTCCAATTGTGCTTTTGCTTGCTGAAGCTGATCTTTGAAAGTAGCGTCATATATTTTGGCAAGTATCTGACCCTGACGAACTGTATCACCTAAGTCAGCATAAAGTTTAACAATACGGTTACTTACTTGAGGATTGATAGCAACTACATCCTGAGCTTTTATTGTACCAAAAGATTTGACTTGTTCTGAAATAGTTTGACGAGTTACCGGTTCTGTTTCTACACTGGTTACCCGGTCTCCGCCAAATCCGCCGCCACCCCAACCATTAAATTGTGCGTTTTGTGCCGGATTGGAATCTTCGGCGTCACTACCGCATCCGATTAGTGTTAGTGATAAAAGTAAAACTGCAGATAAAGTAAGTTTGGTCACGTCCGTAAAAGTTATTTTAATTTGTGGATTTATAGACAGTAAAGTTCGCTATTTAGTTCATGGCTTACATAGCGGCTATGTAAAAAGAAGCAACATAAATATGGTTTTACATAATGATTAGGATGCTTCGATTTCGTATGTTTAGGCGACAAAACTTCAACAAACTCTCACTACCGAATGAAATTTTTTATAGACACAGCAAATCTCGAAGAAATCCAGGAAGCTAACGACCTTGGAGTACTGGATGGGGTAACTACAAATCCAAGTTTATGTGCTAAAATCGGGGTGCGTGATTTCGAAGGCCATATCAAAAAGATCTGTGATATTGTTGAAGGAGATGTTTCTGCGGAAGTGGTTTCAACTACTTACAATGAAATGATCGAAGAGGGAAGAAAGATCGCAAAGATCGCGGATAACGTAGTAGTAAAGATTCCTTTGATCAAAGATGGAATTAAAGCTATCAAGACGTTTTCTGAGGAAGGAATTAAAACAAACTGTACACTTTGCTTTTCTCCAACTCAGGCGTTGATCGCTGCAAAAGCAGGAGCAACTTATATATCTCCTTTCATGGGAAGACTGGATGATATTTCAAGTGATGGCATGAAGTTGATAGAAGACATCGTGCAGATCTACATGAATTACGGATTTGAAACGGAGGTGTTGGCCGCGAGTATTCGTCACCCAATGCATGTTGTGGAATGTGCCAAAGTTGGAGCTGATGTAGGAACCATGCCATTGAATGTAATTATGGGAATGTTGAAGCATCCGTTAACAGATTCAGGACTTGCGAGATTCCTAAAAGATTGGGAAGATTTACAGGCTAGTTTGAAGGCGTAGAAGAAGGTGTAGAAGAAGGTGTTAGAGTGTTCAGGTGTTATAGATTGGCATAATCTATAACACCATCGCACCATAACACTATTGTTTATTGAAATGTTTTATAAGCCCTAACACTAATCTTTGGCAAGAAGTCGCCTGTTCTCTTAACACTTCAGCCTCTTCTTTAGAAATGTAAGCCAAATCCTCAGCAACATAGAGCAAACTTTTAACTTCAGCCGCAGAACTCTGAGAAAAATCGAAAAACCTGACCGATTCTTTTCTGTGATATCTTGAAAAACCTTCAGAAATATTTGTCATTACAGACACGGAAGCTCGTTGGATTTGATCTCGTAATCCAAAGTCTTTAGAAAAAGGTGGTTTTTGAGTAGTCGAATATATTTTTTTAACTAAAATTCTGGACTCTTTCCAACAAGTAAGCTCTTCAAAAGCAGTAATTTTAGGCATTAGTTTCTTTATTAATTTCCTTTCTCTATAATCAGACAGTTTCAAACCCAATTCCTTACAGAATTTCTAAAATTACTTTCGGACAACTACCATAACGCTGTCGCACCATAAGTTGGACTGGCTCGCTGTCATTTCGAGCAAAGCGAGAAATCTAAAATTTCTCTTTGTTTACGAGTAATAGATTTCTCACATTCGTTCGAAATGACAAATTTATATTATGTTGAATGAAAGTTTTTAGACTAGCTCTCCCTTTGATCCTTTTGATGGGACTGATTTATACATTTAATCGGCAAATTTCTATTCAGATTGGAGGTGAAACTATAACCCTGCCCCCAATCGGAAAATTTGTAGATCCTGAGTCCGGTTTTTGGGCAAATGCAGAAATAGAACTCTCCGAATCAAATGAATTAGCTTTAGAAGGATTTAATGGGAATGCCTCTGTCTATTTTGATGAACGAAGAGTACCTCACATCTTTGCTGAAAATGAATACGATCTTTACTTTGCTCAAGGTTACGTGGTTGCCAGAGATAGACTGTTTCAAATGGAACTTCAGACGCTAGACGCCTCCGGTAGATTAGCTGAAAAAATTGGGGAAAGAGCATTAAGCAGAGACAAAACTACCCGAAGAAGAGGAATGCCATATGGCGCTGAAAAAGCTCTGGAAACGATGAAGCAAGATCCTAAAACCTGGGAAATTGTAAATGCCTATGCCGATGGAGTTAACGCTTATTTATCATCATTGGAACCCAAGAATTATCCGCTAGAGTATAAAATTCTGGATTTTGAACCGGAAGAATGGACGCCAATCAAGACTGCTCATCTTCTGAAAAACATGACCCGAACACTTGCCGGAGGAAATAACGATGATCGAACCAGTAACACCATGGAATATTTTGGTGCAGATTTCATTGAGAAATTCTTTGAAGCTAAACCTGAGTTAAACGATCCGATCATTCCGTCATCTAAAGAATGGGACTTTGAACGAATTCCCGTTGAAGCCCCGGATACTTTATTTAAACCGGCATCAGCAGTGGAGCTGGGAGAATATGAGCGGCCTGAAGGAGTGGGAAGTAACAACTGGGCAGTTTCAGGATCGAAAACAAAGTCAGGGTATCCGATCTTAGCAAATGATCCTCATCTCAGTTTAACACTTCCTTCTATTTGGTATGAAGTTCAATTACGTGCACCGGGAATAAATTCTTACGGAGTAACACTACAAGGCACACCCGGAATTGTGATCGGGTTTAATGAAAATATAGCATGGGGTGTCACGAATGTTGGGTCGGATGTGATGGATTGGTATGAGATCAAATTTAAAGATGAAACTCAAAAAGAGTATTGGCACGATGGAAAGTGGAAACCAACTACAATGCGAATCGAAGAGATCAAAGTTAAAGATGGAGAAACAGTATTAGATACGGTTATCTACACACATCACGGTCCGGTTACAAAAGTAGAATCAAATATTAATGAAGAACAAAAACCCGTTTATCATGCACTGAGATGGATCGCTCATGAAGCTTCCAATGATATTCGTGCTTTTTATGGATTGAACAGATCTGAAAATTATGATGATTATGTGGAGGCATTAAGTCATTATGTTGCTCCGGCTCAGAATTTTGTATTTGCAAGTAACGAAGGAGACATTGCTTTATGGGTTAATGGTAAGCTACCAAATAAGTGGGAATATCAGGGAAGAACAGTAAGTGATGGAACAGATCCGTTATATGATTGGCAAGGTTGGATTCCGTTCGAACATAATCCTCACGTAAAAAATCCCGAAAGAGGTTTCGTAAGTTCTGCAAACCAAGAATCAGCAGCTCCCGATTATCCATATTATCTGGATGATGATTTCGCACCTTTTGAAAGAGGGCGTCGAATCAATGACAAACTTGCGGCTATGCAGGATATCACTGCAAAGGACATGCAGAAAATGCAAATGGACAGTTATAGCTATTATGCTGAAACCTTACTTCCCTCACTTTTGGAATGGGTGGATAGGGATAGCTTGTCCAGTGTTGACACAGAAATTCTTCAATTAATGAAAGAGTGGGATTATTTTATGGATGGTGATGAAATAGCGCCTTCATTTTTTCGTCACTGGTCAGGTAATTTTTACAGAGCTGTTTTTTATGATGAATATGAAACAACAGAAGCTGTCCTCAGATATCCTTCCAGAGATCGGTTTGTAGAGATCATAAAAGCTGAACCGAATTTTAAATTCATTGATGATATTGATACCGATAAAGTGGAAACAAGATCCGAAATCGTAACGGCATCTTTTCATGAAACAGTAGCCGAACTTGAGAATTACTTAGGTGAGTTTGGTGATAAATGGAAATGGGGATATTTCATCGATAATGATATTGATCATCTGGCAAGTATTCCGGGTTTAGGCAGACAGAATTTATTTAGTTCCGGTTCATCTGAAGCTATAAATGCAACCAGAGGTGGATTTGGTCCTTCCTGGAGGATGGTTGTTGAACTTGGCCCTGAAGTAAAAGGTTATGGATTATATCCGGGTGGAGCTTCTGGAAATCCGGGGTCACCAAACTACGATTTCATGGTTGATCCTTGGAGAACGGGACAACTCTTCGAACTCAATTTCATGAAAGAAGAACCCAAAGAATATTTATATAAACTTGAACTCAAATAGTACTTAGTATTGAGTAATTAGCTTAAGCTTTCCTCAATACTAAGTACTAAATACTAATAGAATGATCTTACTGATACTTTTAATAATCACTGCCTACCTCATAAATCTCGTTCTTCCTTGGTGGGGAATTGCGATAACCGGATTTGTACTGGGTTTTCAAATGAAACCGTCTTCCGGAAAAGCCTTTGGAATTGGTTTTCTTGCTCTTTTTCTGCTTTGGAGCGGACAGGCACTTTATATCCATTTAGCCAACGATGGAATTTTGTCAACAAGGATTGCTGAAATGCTGAGGGTTGGATCTCCAATTCTTGTGATTTTAATTACAGGAATTGTTGGAGGTTTGGTAAGTGGTTTAGCGGTTTTGAGTGGAGGTTTAGTTAAAGACAGTTTAAAGAAAGAGGGTAAAAATTAGAGCCAAGACTTACATACTAATTATAAGTTCAGTGTTTTTTGTTTCATGTGCCACTCATGCGCCAATGAGTGAGATGGTTATGTTTAATAAAGAAAGAAGAATTTCCTCAGCTACAGATTCAGTAGCAAACTCAGCATTTACTCTTTCATGGTCGTTTAATGATGAAGAGCCCAGTAAAAGCGATTTTGATTTAAAAGATAATCAGGATTATGTAGGCAACGAAGAGTTAGGAATTGGTGATTGGTCGTTGAATGGCACTTTAATGGTAGATGCTATTGGGGCAGGCTCAGTATCAATCGGAGGTGCTTCTGGAGTGGATTTAACACTAAAAGCTACAAGAAGTACTTACGCAACTGTTACTTTATCTTTAAATAATTCAGGAAGGCTTATTTATCAATATAGAATACTAAATACAGACTATATTGGCTTTTCATCAGGAGTGTTTTTAGGTGTCGAGAGTAAATATTTTTACTATGAATGCAATGATGAACCCTGCGGTAGGTATGCTAGTCCAGATAGCAGTACTCAATTAATAAGTTTTGGTTGGAGAAATAGGTTTTTGATAAGAGAAAAATACAAACGGGGATTAGGCTTAACGGGAAGTTTCAGCATTGGATATTTGCCCGAAATAAACCGCTCATTTTTAGGTGTCAATATTTCAGTTATAGGATTTTAGATTAAAACACTTCTCATGTTTCTTAAATTTTTTTTAAAGACCATTTTGCATTGAATCCAATCCTCACCTTTCTTATCTTCATCGAACTCTAAACAAAGCTACAAAAGAAATTAAAGTGTCAGCAATTTACAGCTTTGAAAACCCGGCAAAGCACGCCACAAAATTAAGGACGTGCAATTGATGCCATTCCCATTTTCTCATATCATTTTCCAATCCGGCGCGGTCTTCGTAGTCGGATTTTTTTTGATATTTTATTTAGAGAATAAATTTCAGGACACTTTAACTTCCCAAAAACCCTCTCCTTTATTTCCTTTCCTCGGAGGAGAAGACTCCGGAATCAATTTTTTATCTAAAACAAAGAGCTTCCCCTCCCCGGAGGGGGTTGAGGGGTGGGTCAAAAGGGCAAAGTCAGCTTTATCAGTAAACCACATTAAACTCTTCACCAATAACTACTAACTAAATTTATGTCGCTTCCTAAACGAAAAAAAGCAATCCTTGCACTTAGTGACGGAACCATAGCTCATGGATGGGCGGTGGGTCATGAAGGTATTACAGGCGGAGAACTCTGCTTCAATACTTCGATGACCGGTTATCAGGAAATCTTCACGGATCCAAGTTATCATGGCCAATTGATGATGATGACCTATCCACATATTGGAAACTACGGAACCATGTCGCGTGATGATGAAGCCAGAAAAGTGATGGTTGCCGGAATCATAACACGAGCTTTTTCTCATGAATTTAGTAACCCGATGGCAGATGGAAGCCTTCAGGAATATCTAGAAGATCAGAAAGTAGTTGGGATTTCAGGCGTTGATACCAGAAAGCTGGTTCGACACATCAGAGAAAAAGGAGTGATGAACGCCGTTATATCTTCTACAGAATTAGATGAAGAGAAGTTGGTTCAAATGGCGAAAGACTGGGAAGACATGACCGGACTTGAACTGGCTTCAAAGGTTTCCAGAAATGAAGCACAGACAGTAAACGGAGAAAGTGACTTCAAAGTAGCCGCATTTGACTACGGAATTAAGCAGAACATCATCAACAGCTTGAACGCGAGAGGTTGTACGTTAAGAGTATTTCCTGCTAAAACTTCTTTGGAAGAAATTAAAGATTGGGATGCAGATGGATTCTTTTTCAGTAACGGACCCGGAGATCCTAATGCCACCGCAGAATATGCACTGGAAACAGTTGAATATGCTAAATCGACAGGTAAGCCACTGTTCGGAATTTGTCTGGGACATCAACTAATGGCTTTAAGCGAAGGAATTGAAGTAGGGAAGATGTTTGTAGGTCACCGCGGTGCAAATCATCCTGTAAAAAATTTAAGGACGGGATTGGTTGAGATATCTACTCAAAATCATGGATTTGCTGTAACAGAAGGAAGTGTAAAAGATGAAGTTGCTGAAGTAACTCACATCAACTTGAATGATGGTACGGTGGAAGGATTGAAGTTTAAGAATTTCCCCGGATTTTCAGTTCAATATCACCCTGAAGCATCGCCCGGGCCACATGATTCGGCTTATTTATTTGATGAATTCATTGATATGATGAAAGAGGGTAAAGGTTAGAAATAAATCCTCCCTTGAGGGAGGTGTCCGCTTTGCGGACGGAGGGTGTTGCCATATTTAGATTAAGCAACACCCCTCAGAATAAATCAAGAACTGTTGATTTATTCGTCTCCCCTCAAGGGGAGAATTTGAAAGGAATTTTAAACTATACAGACTAAAAGAAACAAAATGCCAAGACGCGACGATATCCATAAAATTCTAATTATTGGTTCAGGACCTATAGTAATTGGACAAGCATGTGAGTTTGATTATTCAGGAACTCAGGCTTGTCGATCCTTACAGGAAGAGGGTTATGAGATCGTATTGATCAACTCAAATCCTGCAACGATCATGACAGATCCTATCATGGCTGATTCGATCTACATGTTGCCGATGACTACGGATTCGATCAGAGAAATTGTAGAAAAAGAAAAACCTGATGCAGTTCTGCCAACAATGGGTGGACAAACAGGATTGAATCTTTGTCGCGATCTGGAAAAAGAAAATTTCTGGGTAGAAAGAGGAATAAAGATCATTGGTGTAGATATTGACGCAGTAGAATTGACCGAAGATCGCCAACTTTTCCGGGATAAAATGGAAGAGATCGGAATTGAGCAGTGTAAAAGTAGACAGGCAGAATCACTGTTAGATGCCAAAGAGATCAAAGAAGAATTAGGTGGTTTGCCGATCGTAATTCGTCCATCATTTACCATGGGTGGTGCCGGTGGTGGAATCGTTTGGAACGAAGAAGATTTCGATAAAATGGTGCTTCGCGGTCTTGAAATGAGTCCGGTTCACTCTGTATTGATTGAAGAATGTATTTTCGGATGGAAAGAATACGAACTTGAATTACTTCGCGATTCCAACGACAATGTGGTGATTATTTGTTCCATCGAAAATATGGATCCGATGGGAGTTCACACCGGAGATTCTGTAACGGTTGCGCCAACTCAGACTTTAACGGACAAACAACTTCAGATCCTCAGAAATGCAGCCATTAAAATGATGCGCTCTATCGGGACATTTGCCGGAGGTTGTAATGTGCAGTTTGCTATGGAACCAGGAAGTGATCGTTTTGTAGCCATTGAGATCAATCCGAGAGTTAGCCGTTCTTCAGCGCTGGCATCCAAAGCAACAGGTTATCCGATTGCGAAAGTGGCGACTAAATTAGCGGTTGGTTACAATCTGGATGAACTTAAAAATCAGATCACAGGAAACACTTCTGCTTGTTTTGAGCCGAGTATTGATTATGTGGTTTGCAAAGTGCCTCGTTTTAATTTTGATAAATTTGTTGGTGTGGATGAAGAACTTTCTACACAAATGAAGGCAGTTGGTGAAGTGATGAGCATCGGTAGAAATTTCCCTGAAGCGCTGAATAAAGCGTGGCAGTCGATGGAAGTTGGCAGAGACGGACTTGGTGCTGATGGATACGAAGAACTGGATCGAAAGCACGTCAGCGAAAGATTGATGAAACCATATTGGGATCGCTCGCTTCAGATTAGAAATGCATTTAAACTAGGAGCTTCAGTAGAAGAGATTGCAGATATTACTAAAGTTGATCCATGGTTTTTGCAGCAGATCAGATATATGGTTTCGCTTGAAAACAGAACCGAAGGACAAACTCTGGAAACCATAGACAAAGATGATTTCTTTGAACTAAAGCAAGCAGGTTTTTCTGATACACAAATTGCCTGGTTATTAAGCAAAAGCGGTGCTGAAATTTCAGATGAACAAGTTCGCGAACAAAGAAAGAGTTTAGGTTTAAAGCCGGTATTCAAGCTTGTAGATACTTGTGCGGCAGAATTTCCAGCTAAAACGCCGTACTACTATTCTTCTTATGAAGGTGAGAACGAAAGTGAAGTCACCGATCGTAAAAAAGTAGTCATTTTGGGAAGCGGTCCAAACAGGATCGGACAGGGCATTGAGTTTGATTACTCTTGTGTGCATGCTGTTTTAGCCACGAAAGAAATGGGATATGAAGCCATAATGATAAACTGTAATCCGGAAACTGTTTCTACGGATTTTGACATTGCAGACAAGCTTTACTTTGAGCCTGTGTATTGGGAAAGAGTGTTGGATATCATCGAGCATGAAAAACCGGAAGGTGTGATCATTCAGGTTGGCGGTCAAACGGCGCTAAAACTCGGAAAGCGTTTTGTTGATGCCGGAATCAAGATCTTTGGAACGGCATTTGAAATGATCGATTTTGCAGAAGATCGCGGACAGTTTTCAGATCTGCTTACAAGACTAGATATTCCTTTCCCGGAATATGGAACGGCCTTTGATGAAGAAGAAGCTTTAAAGATCGCTAGAAGAATCGGATATCCCGTATTGATTCGCCCTAGTTATGTGTTGGGTGGACAGGGAATGAGAATCGCAGTAAAAGAAGAAGAACTGAAACGATACGTAACCAGAATTCTGAAAACACATCCCGAAAATGCATTCTTAATTGACAAGTATCTGGAACATGCCATCGAAGTGGATGTGGATTCTGTTTATGACGGTGATCAGCTTCATATTTCCGGAATGATGCAGCATATTGAGCCGGCAGGAGTACATTCAGGAGATTCTACTGCAGTGTTGCCTCCATATTCATTGAGCGAAGAAGTGATGCAAACAATTCGGGATCATCAGGAAAAAATTGCTGATGCGATGGAAATTCAGGGATTTCTGAATGTACAATATGCAGTTAAGGACGAAAAAGTTTATGTGCTGGAAGCGAATCCAAGAACAACCAGAACGGTTCCATTCCTGGCGAAAGCGAATCAGGTTCCTGAAGCGGCTATCGGTACAAAAGTGATGCTTGGTGCAAAACTCAAAGAGTTTGATCTTAAATCCAAGCTGGATTGCTGGGCGATCAAAGAGCCTGTTTTCCCATTTGATAAATTCCCGGGCGTAAAAAAGGAACTCGGTCCGGAGATGAAATCAACGGGTGAAAGCATATATTTTGCTAAGGACTTCAAAGATGAACATTTCAAGAAGCCGTTTGAATTTAAGAGTCTCTATTTGTCCAAGTAATGCTCGTTTATTAATTAGAAATTTTCACTGATTCGAACTTTTTTTGTAAGGAATTGCTCTGAATTTGTCTTACTAGATTATATGTAAGATAAATGTAATGAGATGATTAAAGAAAAAGAGTTTGTAAGTAAAGAGTATAAGTTCAGCAAAGAAACAGGGCTGGTTTTAAAATGTGCAATGAAAGTTCATTCTGAGATCGGGAATGGATTTCAAGAAATTATTTATCAGAGGGCTCTTGCTGATGAAATGAATAACGTTTCATTAAGGTTTGATAGAGAGAAAGAGTTTCCGGTATTATATAATGGTAACAAAGTTGGATCAAGACATGCTGACTTTGTTGTTTTTGATAAGATACTTATAGAATTAAAAGCTATTGGTGAACTTGATCAAAGACATTATTCTCAGGTTCTAAATTATTTGAAAGCTTTCGGGCTTGAAGTTGGATTATTGATTAACTTTGGTGCTTCGAGTTTACAATGGAAAAGAGTTATAACAAATAAAAAAGCAATTCTTTGTGAGAATTGTCTAAATCAAAAAATCAGCGATCAAAAATCAATGCAATCAGTGATCAACGAGGCAAAAAGTATTCTTAAGGAAACCTTTGGATATGAGGATTTCCGACTTCAGCAAGAACAAGCAATAAATCAGGTTTTACACAAAAAAGATGCATTGGTAATAATGCCGACAGGGGGAGGGAAATCTCTTTGTTATCAGATTCCGGCAATGATGTTTGATGGACTGACCATTGTAATTTCTCCATTGATTTCCTTGATGAAAGATCAGGTAGATCAATTGAAAGAATATGGAGTTGATGCTGTATACCTGAATAGTTCACTGCGCCCCGAAGTCTACGACTTTAACGTACGCAAAATCACTTCAGGTAAAGTGAAAATGCTCTACGTTGCTCCGGAAACATTGATGATGGAGAAGACAAGAGAAATGCTTTCAAATCTGAAAGTAGATTGTTTTACGATTGATGAAGCGCACTGTATTTCGGAGTGGGGACACGATTTCCGTCCTGAGTATCGACAGATTGCAGCTTTAAGAGAGGATTTTCCGGATGCAGTTTGTATGGCTTTGACAGCTACTGCAACTCCACGTGTTCAGGAAGACATCAAGAATATTCTGAAATTTGACGATTCCGAAGAATTCATTTCAAGTTTTGATCGTGATAATCTGTTTTTGAAAGTTGTAGACAAAAAAGATCCGGTTAATCAGCTACTGGACTTTCTGTTCACGAGAAAAAAGCAATCAGGGATTATTTATTGTTTCTCAAGACGGCAAGTTGATGAGCTCTCAGAAACGCTGGAAGATGAAGGTTATTCCGTTAAGCCATATCACGCGGGATTAAGTGATGGAATGAGAGCGGGAAATCAGAGAGCGTTTATACGGGACGATGTTCAGATCATTGTGGCGACGATAGCATTTGGAATGGGTATCAATAAATCGAATGTGCGATTTATAGTGCATTACGATATGCCGCAGAATATAGAGTCATATTATCAACAAATTGGTCGTGCTGGTCGTGATGGACTTCGAGCGGATTGTTTACTTCTTTACGGTTCTTCAGATACCCAAAAGATCCAATATTTCATCAACAAGAAAAAAGGACAGGAAAGAGAAGTAGCTGAAAAGCATTTGAAGCAGTTGGTAAAATATCTGGAGTCTTTGGAATGTCGAAGAAAGCCATTGATGGCTTATTTCGGGGAGACTTATCCCAAAGATGAATGCGGAATGTGCGATAACTGCCTTTCCATTGATGACGATGTTGAAGATCTGACCATACAAGCACAACAGTTTTTATCAACGATTATTAGAAGTGGAGAGAAATTTGGAGCCACTCATATCGCGGATATATTACGTGGATCAAAAGCTAAAAAGATTCTTGAGAATGAACATGAGAATCTTTCTACCTATGGGATCGGCTTAGAGTTTTCCAAAGATCAATGGATGCAGATATCTAAAATGTTACTCCGTCAGGATTATATCAGTAAAGGAGAATTTGGAGGTTTAAAATTACAAAAGCCTGCACTTGCTGTTCTTGATGGAACTGAAAATGTGTTCGGAACTATGGACAGAAGCAAAACATCGCTTGAAGGAGAGGCTGTAGTTCGAACGTCATCAGAAATTGAAAACGAATACGACGAAGCTCTTTTTGATATACTCAGATTAAAACGAAAGGAACTGGCTGATGAGCAAGACATACCTCCATACGCTGTTTTTCCGGATACTACATTGGTGGAGATGTCTTACTTCTATCCTCAAAGCAAAGATAGTTTAGAGCCATTATATGGAGTGGGTTCAGCTAAAAAGGAGAAATACGGAGACGCTTTTGTTGGGGTGATAAAAAACTATGCAGCTGAGCATGGCAAAGAAGAGAAGAAGAAATCCATAGCCAAGCAGATCAAGAAAAAGACAGGCGGGCAAAAATTTGAGATCGTTGGCGAAGCATTTAATGCCGGTCAATCTATTGAACTGCTCGCTGAAGAACACGGGGTTAAGGATATGACCATTCTCAAGCATTTAAAGGATTTTCTGGACGATGGAAATACTTTGAGATTGGAAGGATTACTTGAGGCTTCCGAGCTTTCGCTTAGACAAAGAGATCAGGTAATGAAATCTTTTGATAAGAAGAATCCTCTAATGCTGAGACCGGTTTATGATGATCTGAATAAGAAGATCGGATACGACGAACTGAGAGTAATGCAGCTTTACTATTTGGCTAAGGAGAAACAATAGTTTCTATTTAAAATCCAATCTCAACTCTTCCGGAGTTGGGATTGGTGTCATTTACGAAAAGCAAGAAATAACTCTGGAAGAGTTTATAAAGTGCTTTTAAAAGCGACGTCCTAAACTCAAGCCGATCAGCAGAATTGCACCTTCACCGACTTCTCTGCCTTTGGTTTTGATGTTAATTTCATAACCGATAGAAAGGCTTGGTTTCAGAAACAGGTTTGCGGAAAAAGGAATATTGTATTCAATTCCAACTGTGGGTTGGAGTATAATGATCTCGCTAGTTCCGTTTATATCTTGTTCAAAGCAAGGAGAGACGGTGCCACAAATGGTTTGTGAATCTCTCCAGTCAATATCCATAAACCAAAGATCGGTTCTGATATGAACTGATAGGTCAGAACTAATGAAATCGGATCTTACATAACCAATTCCAAAGCCCGGACCTCCGCCTTCTTCATTATCATTTTTCCCAAAATCTTGTCGATCTGTAAAATTATATCCAATTCGGGAAGTTAAGTAAGAGTTGTTACCGATATTAAAGTCGAAACGAACACCAGGAATAATACCTGCCGGATAAGCCTGAGTTTCTAACTGAATTGAGTTTTGGGCAAACAAAGTTGATGTAAACAAGACTGAAATAACAAAGAGAATTTGCTTCATGGGTAGAATCAATTCTTAATTTTTAATTCTTAATTTTGAATTATACCTACCCAATTACAAATTCGATTTGATATACCTTCATCTAATTTTATTTCTGCTTCATAACTTGTAAACTAAATCATGATCTTAGAACCGGATATATTATCAAAATTATCATCGCTTGAGCTGCGTGCAAAAAAAATCGTAGAGGGTTTTATTTCAGGGCTGCATAAAAGTCCATATCACGGATTTAGCGTTGAATTTGCAGAACATCGACCATACAATCCGGGTGATGATTTCAAGCACATTGACTGGAAACAGTACGCAAAGAAAGAACGTTTTTATGTGAAGCAGTATGAAGAAGAAACAAATCTTCGATGCTATGTTTTGCTGGATACCAGCTCATCTATGTTGTTCAAACATTTTGGTGAGTGGAGTAAGCTCAGATATGGAATTCACTATGCGGCTTCACTTTTATATTTGATGCACCGACAGAGAGATGCTTGTGGGCTTATCCCTTTTTCCTCAAAAATTGAGAGCTTTATCCCGGCTAAAGGTACATATGCTCATTTAAGGCAAATTTACCTGGAGCTTGAAAGAGAATTGATAAGGGAAGGAAAGAAAGATGAGATCAAGAGAACTACAGCAACCGCATCAGTAATTCATGAAGTAGCAGAGCGATTAAACCACCGAAGTTTGGTTGTGATAATAACAGATCTGTTTGAAAATGTAGAAGCACATGATGAACTGATATCATCACTTAAACACTTGCGACATCGCAAACATGAAGTTCTGTTATTTAATACGCTGGAAAAAAGAAGTGAGCGGGAACTGGATTTTTCTGACAACAAATTTGTGTTTGAGGATATGGAAACGGGTGCCGAGTTGGAGGTAATGCCTGCTCAGGTTCGTGAAGACTACATAGCCAAAGTGGAAGAACACACAAAGAAATTTAAAATGGCGTGTAGTGAATTTGAGATCGACTACGAAGAGATGGATACGGAATCAGGTTTTGACAAAGCATTGCTGGCTTATCTGAATAAAAGAAGAAGATTGGGCTAGATCTTTAAAAAAGATTAGGCCCTATTGCAAAACCAAAGCCTAAACTCGGGATATATACATCTTCATTTGTAGCTTTTAAGATGCCGATTTTAAGTTTATAAAAAGCATAGAGTTCAGCTTCAATTCCTATCAAATTTGAACTTTTTAATACAGTTGAGAAGCTATTGTTCATTACATAAACGAATCCGATTCTGGTACCGGCAGCACCGACCATGGAAGAAGCTAAATAAACGTAGGACGCTCCAAAACGATATCCTCCTCTGTATAAGCCTGCTTCCAGATTGACTCCTTTTAAAGATTGGGATGATAAAGGAGGATTGTTTCCGTAATACCGTATTTCACGGGTTTTTGTACCGAAAGAAAGATTAAAAGTGACCCCGTATTTTTGTGGGGTTGTATATTCTATAGCTCCGGCGGGTGCAATATTAAAAGTCGTCTCAAACTTTATTGAGGTTTTTGTTGAGTCAGTTTCGTTCTGAGCAAATGAAAAAGCAGGAACAAGGCTGAGTAATGATATCAGTATTAAATTTTTAAATCGATGCATAACTGAGTTTCTTTAGTTGCAAGGAATCCAAATAGGGTCCCCGTCAAATCCGGGATTAAATGTAATTTGTTCTTTACCGTTTCCATCTGAGTTCATTAGGAAAACTTCCCAATCATTATCAACTACTCCACCATAAACTATCTTTTTTCCATCCGGTGAAAATCTTCCTATAAGCTGATTGGATGAGTCAAAGGTAAGTTGTGTTAAACTCTCGGATTCGATCTCTAAAGTAAATAGATCAGCATCACCATCCTGATAAATATAAAAGAGTACTTCACTTCCGTCAGGGCTCCAGTCAGGATGACCATTTAGCTTCAAATTATTGGTCAAGTTTCTGAAACCACTTCCATCAGAATTAATAATTGCGATGTCAGCGTTGAAAACGGAGTCTGTTACTACAAAAGCAATTTGGTTTCCGTCAGGACTCCATACAGGATCATAGGATTGCTTGGCATTTTTATATAAGACCTGTTCACGACCGGTGTCAATATTTTTGACAATAAGTGAATAGTTTTGCTGGCTGATTTCAGAAGAGTAGACAATGCTATGTTCAATTGGTGACCAATCAGGGACTTCATCTCCAGCTGGGTTTGAAATCAGAAATGTGATTTGATCTGTATCAATATTTTTGCTGTATAGGTCTCTGCCGGTTGTACTTTTTTGAGCAAAGATCAATGTATTGTTGAATGAATTAAATACGGGAGCTCCAATTGCAGAATCAGCCACCAAAAATGCAACTGTTTCAAATGAAACCGGATCAAAAGCATAAAGATCACCATTATTTGTTCTATTTGAATAGAAAATGATCTTATCAGAACATTGCTGTACCTGAGGAGAGGCTTCAGTTTGTGAGACAATTTCAGGGTTCATTGTCTTTGAACAGGCTGAGATCATCAGGAAACAGCTGGTCAGCAAAGTAATAAATTGTACCTTCATCGATTTTATCTAAACTACTTTACTGTTTTTAAGAATTCTATTCAGAAGTGCAGGCGAAATACGTTTAACCAAGAGAGCCATCCGCTCTTTCCAACCTGAAACAACGATCTCATCTTTTTTTGAAACTAGTCTGTTCCATATTTTTGCAACCATTTCGTCCGCATCCATAGCAGTATCGTGCATGTCGCCCATTTTACCGAAAGAAGTTCCGTCACCGGTTAAAGCATTTTTGGTGATATCAGTTTTAATGGGGCCCGGACAGATCAGCGTAACAGCAACATTGTGTTCGTACATTTCCTGACGGAGCGAATCAAAAAACCCTTGAACAGCATGTTTGCTACCGGCATATGCGGTTCGATATTTAGTACCTATTTTACCGGCAACACTACTGGTAACTACTATATGACCGCTTTTTCGTTTGATCATATGAGGAATAACTTCTCGCGTTAATCCAACAGATCCGAAATAATTTACTTCCATGATCTTGCGGACTGTATCAAGGTCTGTTTCCTCGAAAATAGAACGTTGACTTATTCCTCCGTTATTAACCAAAACATCAATCGAGCCAAAAAGTGATATTGCATCTGCAGTTTTAGTGGCAAAAGTATCCGATAGAGAAAGGTCGAGTGTAAGAATTTTTATTCGGGAATGATCGTCATCGAGTGTTGCCCTTACTTTTTCCAAAGCATCTTGCCTGCGCGATGAAAGAATTAAATTCGCTCCATTTTTGTAATAAGCCTTTGCAAGTGCTTCTCCAATCCCTGAAGAAGCTCCGGTTATCCAGACGGTTTTGTTAGTGTATTTCATTAATCAAGTAAGAGAATGGAAAGTTTTTTGTATTCCGTTAAATTTGAACCGCTAATATTAGTATTTTTAAGGAGAACACAAATTTATAGCCGAACAGTGACGGAAGCAAAAACCATTTTACTTGTTGAAGATGAAATTGAATCAGGAGAGATGTTGGCCAATTTTCTGGAACTGAAGGACTATTCAGTGTTATGGGCTCAAGAAGGTAAAAAAGCTCTTGAGCTTATTGAAGATAAAGCTCATGAGATCGATTTGGCGATATTAGATATCATGGTTCCCAATCATGATGGTAAAGAGATTTGCAGGCATATTCGGCAGCATCCCGTGCTCGCTGATATCCCGGTTCTTTTTTTGACAGCAAAAGATGAAGAAGTAGATGAAATTGAAGGGTTGAATCTGGGAGCAGACGATTATATAAAAAAGCCCGCAAGTTTAAATCTTATAAAAGCCAGGATCGAATCTCAATTGAGGCGAATGAATCCGGAAAAAGCACATTGGCTGAAATATGACCATGTATATCTGGACACGGAAACAAATCAGATGTTCATCAATGAACAGTTGATAGATCTTACTCATACAGAATACTTGATTGCAGAATTGTTTTTTAAGCACCCTAAATTAGTGTACTCACGTGCTGAAATCTTAGAACATATCACAGATGAAGAGAAGTATATTTTTGACCGGACTGTAGATGTGCATATCAAGAATCTTCGCATCAAAATGAAAGACGAGGAAAAGCTTATAAAAACTTACCGTGGTGTTGGGTATGGCTTTAACAGAGAGTATTTAAAGCGATGAACATCCAATCTAAATTAGCGGTTACTTACATTACCTTGCTCAGTATTGGAGTGGTGGTAATAAGCTCATATGCTATTTTAAGTATACGCTCATTTTTGTTGGAAGAAGCTATCCAAAAATTTGAAAATGATGCACATACGTTTGCAACTTCTTTCGAAGGACCCGGGCAGGATCAGAACTTGTTCAGTGAAGCTAAGTTTGTTTCAGATTTGACAGGATATAACGTAGCGGTGTTTGATTCTCTTGGGAAGCAATTGATCGCCTATCCGGATACCGGATTTATGGATGCATCGGAATTTTTGAATGATGAAGTCAGAACCGAACTCATTGCTAACGATAAACCCGTCATCATTAATAAAGAAGAGCTTGAAAACCTGGTGGCTTTTGAGCGGATTCAGAATAATGAAACAGCGGCAAGATATCTGCGAATCAGCCAGCCAAAAGATGAGTTATATGCAGCAGAAGCCAGTATTCGTCATTTGATATACGGCGCTATGGTGGGATCTATTCTGGTTGTATTTATCGTGAGCTTTTATTTTGCGAGATATCTGGCCAAGCCGATAACACAACTTAAAAAAGCTGCGTTGGATATATCGAAAGGGAATTTAGACAGGGAAATTCACTTAAAACGGTCTGACGAGTTTGGTACACTTGCTGATTCGCTGAACCAAATGGCAGGGACTTTGAAATCTGACAACGAAAAACTGAAAGAGCTGAATGAGAAGCAGAATCAGTTTTTTGCTGATATAACACATGAAGTGAGAAACCCTCTTCATACGATATCCGGATCTTTGGAGATGATAGAACTAGAGGATCTTTCTAAGGAGGATAAGGTGAAATATCATCAGCAGGCAAAAAGGCAAATAAACCGTATCACTCGACTGTTTGAGGAAATTAAAACGCTTCAGAAATACGATTTCGATCAAAATTTTGTTGAAAAGAAAGAGTTTGACCTTAAACAAATTATAGATGGTCTTATCGAGATCCACAAGCCAGTTGCAGTAGAGAAGGGCATTAATATTACTGTGGATTCTGATCTGTCATCGTATGTGTTCGGTGATGCTGATAAGATTGAGCAGGTGATCGAGAATTTACTTTCAAATGCTATCAAGTATACAAATGAGGGTCAGATAGCTATATCTTTAAAAGAGCATAAAAATGCGGTTACTGTTTCCGTGAAGGATACCGGAATCGGCATTGCTCGGGAACATCTTGATAGATTATTTGATCGGTTTTACAGAACAGATAAAGCGCGTTCAAGAGATAAAGGAGGTACAGGCTTAGGGCTTGCAGTAGTGAAAAGAATCTTAAAAGCTCATGAGTCTGAAGTTATCGTAGCTAGCGAAGTCGGTGTTGGAAGTACATTCAGCTTTACGCTTAGTACTCATCCTCGATAATAAATTTATACATAAAAGCTGCCAGAGTTGCCCCCAAAAAAGGACCAATAGTATATAAGGGGATGTCTTTGTAAGAAGAACCTCCCAGAAAATAATCCAAAACTGAAGTACCAAGTGATAATGCCGGATTAAAAATTCCGCCCGATATATTCTGAGCCATTATAAAAAGTGCTACTAAAGCGAAACCCATCACGAAGGAATATGTAGCTACACTTTTATGATTGGGGTTACCAATCCAGGCAACGTAAGCTACAAGTGCGAGCATAAGGGTCAGGAGTGTTTCAACTCCAAGTTGGTTATAAAAAAGTGAGTTTATGGGTGCTTCCACATAAAAGACGGAAGAAGAAATAAAAAGGACTGCAGCAGCCGCTAAAAAAGCTCCGATGACCTGAGCAATTACATATCCCAAAAGCTCTGAAGCCGAAATTCGTTTCAGAAAAAATGCTCCCACACTGATAGCAGGATTATAGTGAGCTCCGGAGGTTAGTGCACCAATATAAATAAGCGCACTCAGGATAAATCCAATAGCAAAAGCATCTCCTGATAGGCCATAAGCCAAAACCAGAAAGAAACTGCCAATAAACTCAACCAAGTATTTTTTATTTTTTAAACCCAAAAATAAACCAATTATGTCCTTCATTAGTTAGCTTCGGAAGCTAATTCGAGTATTCTGTAATTGCAACCTAATTATCGGCATTACTTGTTTAGTTTTTAAGTAACTTTGGAAACTAAATGACTCGTTATTGTCGAGTTAAGTGTCGGAATATGAGAAGTAAAAAAATTTAAATGAGTTTAATTGACAAGCTGAAATCACGCTGGGGAATAGAAAGTACCTTTCAGGTGATTGTGATCTTAATAGTATTTGCATGTACAGGATTTACCGCTTTGTATGCCCGGGAATTTGTATTCGGGCTTTTAGGTGTAACGAATGAGTTTCCTTTTTGGCAGCGAGCTTTGATATGGATCGTAACAATTTTACCACTCTATAATTTATTTCTTTATATCTACGGAACCATTTTTGGGCAAAGGGAATTTTTCACACTCTTTTTAAAGAAGACTTTAGGCCGGCTAATACCGGGAAAAAAAACGTCTAAGGAAGAAGTTTAAGCTCTTCTTTAGTTTTCTTGGGCAGACTTTCAACGATCAGATCATAAGAATGCCGGATGAGCTCTGTAAAAAGTTCGTCTTCTACATCAGCTGAAGTTTTAACAGAATTCCAGTGAACTTTATTCATGTGCCAACCGGGACTGATTCCCTCATATCTTTCTCTTAGTATAATAGCTCTTTCAGGGTCACACTTCAGATTTACAAAATCGTAACTTTCAATATTTGTGAGTGCAAACATCTTGTTCATCACTTTAAAAACCAAGGTTTCTGGTCCAAAGGGAAATCCCTCAGTTACACCGGGCAATCCAAGACAAAAATCTCTGTATTCTTCGATATTCATTCAGTTTAACCTTTCAAATTCATCTTTAAATTCTTTAGCGGCATCAACCACAACTCCTGCTATTTCATTAACTCTGTCAAAAGAAACCATTCCCACATAACCGGAATGCCATGTAGATGCCATACTTTCTACATCATTTTTTAAGCTGAGTTTTATGGGTTGATAAAATCTCATTTCGATCGAAAAAGGATAAATACCATCTTCAGCTTGCATGATGTTGACATGAACATAGAAAAACGGATTATAAAAAGATTGCTTAAGCTCATTAAAACTTAACAACGTTACCGGAAGGGATTCAAAACTCTCATGGATCTTTCTTTGTATTTGAGCCGGATTCAGAGTCACTTCTTTTAATCCGATTGGTTTTTCGATTTCAACAGAGATTCCAAATTTCTTAATGCCAATCAGTGAATGTCGTTCCGTCTCCACTTCATTTTGAGCATGCAACGCAGAACTCATCAAAATAAGAGATAAAAGGAGAGGGAGTGATGACCTGATTTTCATGGTAGTAGAATTGGTGACGCTTTAATTAAACATATTGCGGTAATTGATACAAGTAAAATGCAGTTAAGTGATTATGTGGTTATCTTTGATGAATGAATATTTTAGCAATCGAATCTTCCTGTGATGACACTTCTGCAGCCGTTCTAACAGAACGAGGCATGCAATCTAATGTAATTGCTTCTCAGGCGATTCATGTAAAATTCGGAGGGGTGGTGCCGGAGCTGGCATCCAGAGCTCATCAGACAACGATATCTCAAACGGTGCAACAAGCACTGGATGAAGCAGAGCTCTCAATAAATGAGATCGATCTGATTGCGGTAACTCAAGGTCCCGGTTTGATGGGGTCACTATTAGTTGGATTGTGTTTCGCAAAGGGAATGGCGCTGGCAAATGATATTCCGATTATTGGAGTGAATCACATGGATGCTCATATTTATGCCAACTTCATTGATACCAAACCGGAATTTCCGTTTATATCACTCACTGTTTCCGGAGGACACACTCAGCTTGTTCATGTAAAAGCACCGTTCGAGCATGAGATCCTTGGAAAAACCAGAGACGATGCCGCCGGAGAAGCTTTTGACAAGATCGGGAAAGTATTTGGGCTGGAATATCCCGCCGGACCAACTATGGATAAATTGGCTCAATCCGGTAATACCAAATTTCACAAATTTCCACAGGCATTGTTGAGGGAAGGATTGGATTTTAGCTTCTCAGGATTGAAAACGAGTGCTTTGTATTTTGTTCAGGATCAGGAAGAAGATTTTATAGATGAAAATCTGAATGATCTATGTGCCAGTGTATCAGAAGCCATTACAGAAGTATTGGTCAAAAAGCTGAAGCGAGCGGTAGAGCAAACCGGAGTGAAAACGATCGCACTGGCCGGAGGTGTTTCCGCTAATTCCATGCTTAGGGCTAAAACAGAAAAGCTGGCTGAGAAAATGGGATTAGCACTTCATATTCCAAAAATCACCTACTGTACTGATAACGCCGCCATGATCGCCATTACCGGAAAAATGAAAGCCGAACTCGGCGAGTTTGATGGTATGGAAATAAGACCTTTTGCTTCTTTATAGAATTATGGATTTTAGATTTTGAATGATGAATTAAAGACAAATAATGAAGATAAGTGAAGAAGAAATGATTCCTGAACCAGGAATTAAAAGAAAGATTAAGCACTCACTAAATGCCGTTGTTTTTGGCACGCTATTATTTCAGCTCTTTATTTTTTGTTTGCACTACTATCTATTTTTCGCACACTCTATTTTCATTAAAATATTTCCTTATGTATCGGTATTTCGTTATTGGGATAATATTTTTTTAATAGGATATATTTTAGTGTTAGCTATCTTAGGTTGGAGATTCGGAGAAGTTTTTTCAGCCTGGTTAAAAAAGAAAATGAGTTTTTTATATCAACTACTTAATATTTGACTTGTTTCAAAAGCACTAGAAGGGATTATACTATCTTGTCATTTATATAAATTGCTTCATTAACTTAAACAAATATTAAAACTATTCTTTTTTCAAAAGTGTTCTAGAGTTTATAGAATTCAGGTATAAATTATATATACCAGTCACTCCTACACTCATATCAATCAAATACCGTTCAGTGATTACATGTTGTTCTTGATTTGAGTCTGGATTGTTATTGTATGTGTTTCTAAAAAGGAGAATTTGAGGCGTAGCCCAAAATGAAGACAAACTATCATTGATGATATAATCATGGAAGTATTTATTTCTTAACCTCTTTCCCAATCTCCTGATTGGGAAAATAAACAGGAGCTCCTGCTCCAACTAAAAAGCTTGATTCGAATTTTAAATCCACTTTCTAGTTCAAGCGTCATACCGCTTGCGTTAGTTGGGGAGCCAAAGCAAGTTTTGCTAATAAACTCAAAAGTTTCTAGGAACAAGAGCTAATCCAAAATTAAGAATTGGCAACACCCAATTTTTAATTTTTCATCTTTAATTTAAGCGATTCAGCAACCGCCAATTGATCTACCCGTTCGTTCAGCTCCAATCCTGAGTGACCTTTAACTTAACCTCTTTCCCAATCTCCTGATTGGGAAAACAAACAGGAGCTCCTGCTCCAACTAAGAAGCTTGATCGAATTTTAAATCCACTTTCTAGTTCAAGCGTCACGCTTGGACAAATGTTTGCAAGAAATACACAAGCGAGACGCTTACGTTAGTTGGGCGAAATAAGCCGCTGATATAAGATTCCGAAAGGATACTGAATCAAGTTCAGCAAAAGGTTCGGAATGACCTCGAATTAAATTCATCATCCAAAATCCAAAATTAAGAATTGGCAACACCCAATTTTTAATTTTTCATCTTTAATTTAAGCGATTCAGCAACCGCCAATTGATCTACCCGTTCGTTCAGCTCCAATCCTGAGTGACCTTTAACTTTGATCCAACTCACTTTATGGGGTTTCATCGCAGCTAACATCTGTTCCCAAAGTTCTTTGTTCTCGACCGGTTTTTTGTCTGCTTTTCGCCATCCTTTCTTTTGCCAGTTTTCGATCCAGCCTTTGGTCATAGCGTTAATAATGAGCGCACTGTCACTGTGAATTTTAACATGACATGGTTTCTTCATGGCTTTTAAAGCTTCGATCACAGCTTTCATCTCCATGCGGTTGTTGGTAGTAGCGGGATCGCCTCCGGAAAGTTCTTTCTCTTTTCCATTCCAGATCAGGATCGCTCCCCAACCGCCCGGACCTGGATTTCCACTGCAAGCTCCATCGGTGTATACAATTACTTCAGGTAAATCAGACATATCTTTCTGTGATCATATTCAGTTTCTCTTTCATTTCTTGGGCTTTGTGTGCTACGTGCTCCGTCCAGTTTTCATGATCGCTTCCTGCATAAATAATTCCGCGGCTGGAATTGATCAATGGAATTCCTTCATGTTCATTCAATGAAGCAGCCAACTCTTCAATGGAACCGCCTTGTGCTCCAATTCCGGGAATCAGTAAAGATGCTTTTTTGTGAAGATCAGTTACTGATTTGGACAGCTCAGCTTGTGTGGCACCTATCACCATTCCCAAATGAGCATCCGAAGAGGATGATCTTTTTTCCAATTCAGAAGCGATGTACTGAGCCATCATGTCAAAACCTTCAAACGGCTTTTTCAGGAAGTCATCTGCTCCGGGGTTTGATGTCAAAGCAAGTGCGTAAATTCCTTTGGATTCGTCTTCAGTAAAAGCATCCAGCGTTTCAAAACCCATAAGCGGATTCAAAGTGATGGCATCCACATGAAACTGATCGAAAAAAGATTTTTTGTAGTGTTCGGCGGTGGTAGAAATATCACCACGTTTCGCATCAGCAATAATAATACGGTTTTCAGGAATGTGAGCCAGTACTTCATGAAAAACTGATAATCCCGATGAGCCTAAAGCTTCAAAAAAGGCCAAATTGGGTTTGTAAGCAGCACAGTCATTTTTTGTGGCATCAATCACCATCTTACAAAAATGTATAACCTGTTCTTCAGGAGAGTTAAAAAGTTTTTTTACTGAAACCGGGAGTTTCGATAAGTTCGGATCCAATCCCACACAGAGGGTCGAATCGGAGTCTGATACAGCTGCTTGTAATTTTTGAACGAAGGTCATTTAAGAATAATTTTCAATGAAGATAAGATTCTATATTTATGAATTAAATTTTAAAGCACAGTATCTGAGAAGATAAAATAAAATTACTTCTGCTAAACACTTTCGTCAATTTCTATTACATTAACTCAATTATTATCAAAACAGATCAAGGTGTTTATGTCTAAAAAATATTTGAGACCATTATTTGTAATCGCGATTGCTTCATTACTGATATTTGATGCATATGCTCAAACTATAAAAATACCTGTTATTAAAGATGGTCAAGCTCAGGTTATACCGGAATTCGAAAATCCGGATGACTGGTTGAGACATGATCTGTGGGTGGAAACAGAGTTTGATACCGATGGCGACGGAAAAGCAGATAGAATGCATGTTTCTGTTACAAGACCGAAACAAACAGAGTCCGGAGATCTGAAACTACCGGTCGTTTATGAGTCAAGCCCGTATTACGCGGGAACACCAAGACCACCATTCGATTTTTTCTGGGATGTAAAGCATGAGTTGGGAGAAAATCCACCTGCACGTATTAAAGGTCCTAAAATTGTAGTCAGAGAACAGCGTCCTGTTATTTCAAATTCACAAATAAAGAACTGGGTTCCGAGAGGTTTTATAGTAGTTCATTCATCTTCTCCGGGAACCGGACTTTCACAAGGCTCACCAACGGTAGGAGGAGATAATGAGTCTTTAGCTCCAAAAGCAGTAATTGATTGGTTGAACGGAAGAGCGAATGGTTACACAACTCCATATGGAAATGAAAAAGTTGAAGCATTTTGGGCTACAGGTAAAGTAGGAATGACAGGGACTTCCTACAACGGAACCTTGCCATTAGCTGCAGCTACAACTGGAGTTGAAGGTTTAGAAGCTATTATCCCGATCGCGCCCAACACTTCTTATTATCATTATTACAGATCTAATGGCTTAGTTCGCTCTCCCGGAGGTTATCTTGGGGAAGATGTAGATGTGTTGTATGATTTTATTCATAGTGGAAGTGATGAATTCCGTGAGCATAACAATCGTGTATATCGCGACAAAATTATGGCGAATGGACTGGATAGAGTTACGGGTGATTACAATGACTTTTGGGCTTCCCGGGATTATCTGAATGATATGAAGCCTTTAAAAGCGGCTGTACTGATGGCGCATGGTTTTAATGATTGGAATGTGATGCCCGAACACAGCTACCGAATATATGACGTAGTTCGAAAGAAGGGAGTGCCACATATGGTGTATTATCATCAGGGTGGGCATGGTGGAGAACCTCCAATGGAGCTGATGAATAAATGGTTTACTAAATTCCTGTTTGGTATAGATAATGATGTTGAATCACTGCCGAAATCCTGGATAGTTCGCGAAAATGATGATCGTCTGAAACCAACTTCATATGCTGATTACCCTCATCCTAAAGCCGAAATGGTAACTTTTAAACCAACGGCAGGTTTTCCCGAAAGAGGTAGTCTGGTGACAGGTAGTACAACAAAGCAGGGAACAGAAACCTTTGTAGATAATGTGTCATTTGATGGGGAATCTTTAGCAAAAGCTGAGTGGACCAATCATAGGCTGATGTTTACGACCCCGGTATTATCAGAGTCTGTTCATATCTCGGGAGTTTCAACTATTACTGTGAAGTTGGCAAGCAATAAGCCGGCTGCAAATTTATCAGTTTGGTTAGTAGCGTTACCGTGGGAAGAAGGTCGAAGAGCTAAGATCACAGATAACATTATTACACGAGGCTGGGCAGATCCTCAAAATCATAAATCTTTATCTGAAAGCGAGCCTCTAAAACCAGGTAAGTTTTATACAGTAACTTTTGATTTACAACCGGACGATCAGATAATAGAAGCAGGGCAGCAGATCGGATTAATGATCTTTAGCAGTGATAAAGACTTTACCCTTCATCCTGATCCCGGTACAGAAATAACAGTAGATCTTGACGGAACATCAATTTCAATACCTGTAGTAAATGGAAAAAGTGCATTCACTTTTAGAAAATAGCTCAGTACAATATCAGAGCTGTATTAATATGTAATGAACAGAAGGAGCGGGACAATCACTTAAAATTTGTAAAAGCGCTAATGGAAGCTCGGTGAAAATAAGTAGATTCTGGTTCGGTTAAATTCGAACTAACTACTGATAAATATCATGAGCATTTCAACAAAGCTGTATCAATATTTTAAGCTGATCCTTTCCACCTTCCTGATCGCAGGTGTTTTTACCACTACATCTTTTGCGCAAGATGAACCGGCTGAATCAGATTCTACAGAAGAAAAAATCAAAAACGGAGATCTTCCTTTAGAAGCAGGAAGAGAGTTCTCATTCGATCTGGATGAAGGTTCATGGATTGCTCTGGATGTAAGTCCCGATGGAGAAACCATTGTATTCGATTTTCTGGGCGACCTTTACACTATGCCAATTTCAGGTGGCGAAGCAACTCAAATTACGGAAGGTATGCAGTTCGATAGTCAGCCGAGATTCAGTCCTGATGGCAGCAAAGTAGTGTTTATTTCTGACGCTTCAGGTGGAGAGGGAGTTTGGACGATCGATCTTTCATCCGAAGACATGGAGAAAAAACAGATCACCAAAGGGAAAAGCAATGAATATCAATCTCCTGAATGGGCTCCGGATGGGAAGTATATCATTGCCTCTAAAAACTCACCGGGAAGCCATAAAATTTGGATGTATCATGTTGATGGGGGTTCCGGAACAGCTTTAGTTAGAGAGCCGGGAAATATGAGGATGACAGAAGGGGCTTTCAGTCCGGACGGAAGATATATCTGGTTTTCAAGAAGAAGCGGGGCTTGGAATTACAATGCTTCTATGCCTCAGTATCAGATTGTTACTTACGATCGTGAGACAGGAGATATGGCCACTCAGGCATCTCGTTATGGTTCTTCATTTCGAGCAACTCCGTCAAACAATGGTAAGTGGTTGGTATACGGAACTCGTCACGACGAGCATACAGGACTGGTAATTAGAGATCTGAAAACAGGTAGTGAACGATGGTTAGCGTATCCGGTTCAACATGACGATCAGGAATCGAGAGCTTCAAGAGATGTACTTCCGGGAATTTCTTTTACTCCGGATGATAAGTATGTGATAGCATCTTATGGTGGAAAAATATGGAAGATTCCTACTGAAGGTGGAGATGCTGTTGAAATTCCTTTCAATGTAAAAGGTACTATTGAATTGGGACCTGAGCTTGATTTCGAATATCCTATCTCGGATAGCGAAGAATTTACGATCACTCAGATCAGAGATGCAGTGCCTTCTCCGGATGGCAAAATGATTGCTTTTACGGCTCTGAATGAAGTATATACCATGGAATTCCCGAATGGAACTCCTAAGAAATTAGTAAATATGGATGAAACTCAGGCGCAACCGGTTTGGTCGCCTGATGGAAAATGGATCGCTTTTGTAACATGGGAGCCGGAAGGTGGAAAAGTATATAAAGTGAAGCCTAATGGAAAAGGATTAAAGCAACTGAACAAAGATAACGGAGTGTATCAGCATCCGGCATGGAGTAATGACAGTAAAAAAATAGTTTTAGTTAACGGTGATTCGGAAGGCTTTCGGAATGCTACTCAAAGAACTGCATTCCGCGGAACTTCGAATTTAATATGGATAAGTGCTGATGGTAGCGAAGATAATTTTATTGCATACTCTAACGGACGATCAAATCCCCATTTTGTAAAAGGAAATGACAGAATTTTTCTATCGAGCTTTAACGGTTTGACTTCCATTCGCTGGGATGGGACGGATGAAAAAGAACATTTAAAAGTTCAGGGAAGTCCTGCTCCGGGATCTAGTTTCAGCCCAAGAGCTTCGTGGATAAGAATGGCCCCTGAAGGAGATCAGGCTTTGGCTCAACTTGGATACGATCTTTATGTAGTTACTGTGCCACAAGTTGGGGGCGATGCTCCAACAATTCGTGTTGGGGGCTCAAGTTCTTTCCCGACTAAAAAATTAACAGATATTGGAGCACAATTTCCTGCATGGGGATGGGAAGCCAATAATATTCATTGGTCGATCGGAAATGCTCATATTCGCTACAGCCTGGATGATGCCGAAGCCTATGAAGACAGTGTGAAAGCAGCCAAGGAAATGGAGAAGAAAAAGAAAGAAGAAGCCAAAGACTCTGATGAAGACGATGAGGAAAAAGGAGAAGATGCTGAAGAAAAATCAGAGGATAAAAAAGAGAAAAAGAAAGATGAAGGCTATCAACCTTTAGAAAAAAGAATTGAAGTACAGGCAAAGCGTGATACTCCGGAAGGAATGATCGTTTTGAGAGGCGCAACAGCAATTACTATGAATGGTGATGAGATCATTCGTAATGCTGATATTTTGGTAGAGAATAACAGGATCAAAAATGTTGGGGCAAGAGGTTCTTTTGAAGTTCCAAGTGGTGCTGAAATCATGGATATGAGTGGAAAAACCATTGTCCCCGGTTTTGTAGATACACATGCTCATTTCCGTCACCCGGTAAATCTTCACCGTGGACAGTTTTGGTCATACTTAACAAATCTGGCCTTTGGTGTGATCACAACTCGTGATCCTCAAACAGCAACTACGGATGTATTGACTTACAGTGATTTAGTTGATGCAGGAGAATTACTTGGACCAAGAGTGTATTCAACAGGTCCGGGAGTGTTTAGCAGTGAGAATATTAAAAATCTTGAACATGCACAGGATGTATTGAAGCGATACAGTTCATACTACAACACCAAAACCATCAAAATGTATGGAGCCGGAAACCGAGAACAACGTCAGTGGATCATTGAAGCAGCCCGTGAGCAAAAGTTGATGCCAACAACCGAGGGCTCTCTCGACTTCAAGGAAAACCTGACACAGGTAATTGATGGCTATCCGGGGCATGAACATTCTTTCCCTGTGTTCCCGCTCTATAAAGATGTTGTGGATCTGGTAGCATTTTCAAATACAGCTTATACACCAACATTGTTAGTTGCTTATGGTGGTCCATGGACGGAGAATTATTTTTATGCAACAGAGCGTCCGCATGATAACGTGAAACTGAATTACTTTATGCCACATGAGAATCTGGATTCCAGGTCGAGACGTAGAAATGCAGGTTGGTTCATGGAAGAGGAATATGTGCATGAAGAGCAATCGAAAGTATTGAAAGACATAGTAGAAAAAGGAGGAATTGCAGGTGTAGGAAGTCACGGTCAGTTGCAAGGGCTTGGATTCCATTGGGAGCTTTGGGCTATTCAGAGCGGTGGACTAAGCGAGCACGATGCACTTAAAGTTGCAACCATTCATGGCGCTAAAGCGATTGGGCTAGAACGTGATCTTGGAACTATCGAAGTTGGTAAACTGGCTGATTTTGTAATTATGGATAAGGATCCGTTACAGAATATCCGAAATACAAATTCTGTAAGCTACATCATGAAAAACGGAAGACTGTACAATGCGAATACGTTAGATCAGGTATTTCCGGTTAAAGAAGAACTGGGAACATTCTGGTGGCAAAATACTGGTCCGATGAATGTGCCGGGGGTTAAAGAGTAGTGTTAGTGTGTGAAGGTGTTATAGTGTTAGGGCATTTCTTTAGAAATTATGATCCTAACACTATAACACCATAGCACTTTGTTTATAATACTGATTCCGGAAAAACCTCTTCAAATCCATGGGGAGGACGAGTGAGTGTCCATGTTTCAAAATAGAAATGCCGCTCTGATCTGAATTTCTTCCCGTTGATGCTGAAGAATCGAAAAGCATCCGGTAACATACTTTGCAGGGGAAAAAAGAACTTAGTGTAGATGTTCTTCTTGGAAAACAGATGAAGATCGAATCCATTCTTGGCTTGTTCTTTGTAAATCACCACAAATTCACTTTCCAAGACTTCTCTCAACTCCGTTTTTAAATGACCTACATTGGAGTTGGTATCCACGTGAAGAGTTGAGATATCGAAATCAGCTTCTTTATTCCCGACAACGATCACTTCTCCGTATTCCAGATTATCAACAGCTTCATTCAGAGAGTCATAATTTCCTTTCTGCGTTTGATAGCTATCCGAATTTAGTCCTTCTTCCAAAGCTAAAATAAATCTGTCGTACTCATCCAGAACATTCAATCCAAATTCTTCTTTTTCAAGATCAGTAGCAGTAAAGTATAATTTTGAATATGTCGGATCCGGCTTCATGAAATCAGCGAGGGTAGATTCGATCTGCTCTTTGGTTCGATTCGCATTTCGATCCGCTAATTGGTCCAATCGTTGATCGTGATGAAAGATGAGTTTTAGAATTTGGTGATTATTCATTATTCGTAGAAATAATTAGATATTTATCGTAGGGAGCGGATCGCGATCCGCCTGTACGGAAAGATATGGATTGTAATCAAGACCAAAAATCAAATCTTTACTCTGAATTCATTCTCCCCTTGAGGGGAGATGATTATCCAAACAGTTCTTTGGATAATCCGAGGGGTGTTGCCGGTAGTTAAATCAGGCAGCACTCACCGTTTTTATTCGCTATCGCTAATGAGTCTAAAATAGTCATTCTGCTGCGATTGCCGGAATCTGTGATGCTAATTTCTGAATAGATCTTAATAATGATTTAGATCGCCTGCATGCGCGTGGCGATGACGGTTTTACTTCAGGTCAAAACCAAAAAAATCCCACTCACAATTTCTCATGAGTGGGATGTAGGGGGCGGATAGCCATCCGCCCGTACAAAATATTAAAAGCTTAGATCATTGTTGCGATAACAAGTGCAACAACAGACATCAACTTAAGAAGGATGTTTAGAGATGGTCCTGAAGTATCCTTAAAAGGATCACCAACAGTATCGCCAACAACACCGGCTTTGTGAGCTTCGGAACCTTTTCCGTACTCAACACCATCAATGGTAACGCCTTCTTCGATCATCTTCTTAGCGTTGTCCCAAGCACCACCTGCGTTACTCTGGAACAATGCCATAAGTACACCTGCAGAAGTTACACCTGCAAGAAGTCCACCAAGCATCTGAGCTCCTAAAGTAGGATCGTCGCTCACAAATCCCGGAACAAATCCGAAAAGTACAGGAACGATCACAGCTAGTAGTCCCGGAAGAACCATTTCGCGAATAGAAGCAGTTGTTGAGATCTCAACACATTTTTCATATTCAGCTTTTCCATCAGCAGCATCAAATGTTGCTTTGTCTTCGTCTGTCCAGTCAGCGTATTCTGTTTCGCCGTTTTTGTTCATAACGTCAAGAGCAGCTCTCAATTCAGGAATAGAAGCAAATTGACGACGAACTTCTTCGATCATACTCATTGCAGCGCGTCCTACAGCCTGCATAGAAAGAGCAGAGAATAAGAATGGAAGCATAGCTCCAACAAAAAGAGAAGCCATTACAGTAGGACTCAATACATCGATAGCAAGAAGCTTAACTTCGTGCGTTGCGTTGTAAGCAGTGATGAAAGCCGCGAATAGTGCAAGAGCAGTTAATGCAGCAGAACCAATCGCAAAACCTTTACCGATAGCAGCAGTAGTGTTACCAACAGCATCAAGCTTATCAGTACGCTCACGAACTTCAGGCTCTAATTCAGCCATCTCAGCGATACCACCTGCGTTATCAGAAACAGGACCGTAAGCATCAACAGCTAGTTGGATTCCTGTGTTTGCAAGCATACCTACAGCAGCAATTGCGATTCCGTAAAGTCCGGCAAAGCTGTAAGCTCCTACAATTGCGATTGCAATAATGATGATAGGAATTGCAGTCGAGATCATTCCAACTCCAAGTCCGGCGATGATGTTGGTTGCAGCACCGGTTACAGATTGCTTAACAATAGAAAGAACTGGTTTTGTACCTGTACCTGTGTAATGCTCAGTAACTAAACCGATCAATAATCCTGCAGCCAATCCAAAGATAGTAGCCCAGAAAACACCCATGCTTGTATACTCAATTCCTGAGAATGTCCATGTTTCAGGAAGCATCCATTGGATAATGAAGAAAGAAGCAACCAACATAACAGCAGCTGATAAAAACTCACCGATGTTCAATGCCTTTTGTGGATCGCCACCATCTTTAACTCTTACAAAGAAGGTTCCTAAAATAGAAGTAAAGATTCCTGTTCCTGCAAGAACCAAAGGAAGCATTACTGCTGAAAGTCCGTCAAAATTATCACTCCATCCCGGAATAGTCATGAAAGCAGCACCAAGAACCATAGTACCGATGATTGAACCTACATAAGATTCAAAAAGGTCAGCACCCATTCCGGCTACATCACCTACGTTATCACCTACGTTGTCTGCAATAGTTGCTGGGTTTAATGGGTGATCTTCAGGAATACCTGCTTCAACTTTACCTACAAGGTCAGCTCCAACATCAGCAGCTTTGGTATAAATACCACCACCAACACGAGCAAAAAGTGCGATTGAAGATGCACCGAAAGAGAATCCGGTAACGATCGCCAACACTTTGTTTACTGCACCGGCACCGTCAATGCCAAACATTTGAGAGAACACGAAGAATAAAACTGAAAGGCCTAATACTCCAAGTCCAACAACGCCAAGTCCCATTACAGAACCACCTGCGAATGCAACTTCAAGTCCTTTTCCAAGGCTGGTACGAGCAGCTTGAGTTGTTCTTACATTAGCTTTGGTAGCAACTTTCATTCCGATGAAACCTGCAAGACCGGAACAGATCGCTCCAACTACGAAAGAGATGGCAACCATCCAGCTCGAAGTTTCAGGATTAGCACTAAAAGCTAAGATTAAAGCTACTACAAGTACGAAACCTGAAAGCACTTTATACTCTGCTTTTAAGAAAGCCATTGCACCTTTTGCGATACTTTCTGCGATACGGGCCATTCGGTCAGTACCTACTTCTTGTTTACTTACCCAAGAAGATTTTAATGCGGTAAATAGAAGTGCAATAACACCCGCTGCCGCTGAGAAATAGATTATGTTTAGCATAATACTCTTTTCGTTAGTTTATGATTGTAATTCAATTAAAATAATTCATTGCCCTTTCTATACCCAAATTCACGAAAGCAAGGGCAGCGTCGTGAGCATGTTGTACAGCCTGATTTTTTTCTTCAAGCTCATCTTCATCAAAAGGTGACAGTACGTAATCGACTTGTCTGCCTCTCGAAAAATTATCACCGATACCAAATCGCAATCGTGGGAAGTCATTACTTCCAAGCCGCTCAATAATATCAGAAATCCCATTGTGACCGCCCGCACTTCCATTTGGCTTCATTCTGTTTGTGCCAAGTGGAAGATTAAGATCATCATAAACGATCAGGCAATCTTTTTTATCTGTGTTGAACTTAGCTAACGCTTTCTTAACTGCTGTACCACTTCTGTTCATAAAAGTAGTGGGTTTAATAAGAACGATTTTGCGTCCTTTGTGTCTTCCCTCAGCTATTTCAAAAGGTCCGCCACCCGGACCAAATGAAATTGAAAGCGTTTTTGCCAGTTCATCAAGAATGTCAAAGCCGATGTTATGACGGGTGCCATCATATTCGCTACCGATATTTCCTAATCCTACGATTATGGACATGGTGTTGAATTGGGCTTTCCCGCCTTAATCACTTTAATTATTCTTCAGTTTTTTCTTCTTCAGAACCTTCGCCTTCAGCTCCTTCCTCACCTTCAGGAGTTTCGCCGTCAGCACTTTCTTCACCTTCAGCTTCGTCATCGCCTTCAACATCAGCGGTTAAGCTATCCAGGAAGTCAGCACCTTTCGGAGGTCTGATTGTAACAATGGTTCTTCCTTCAGCATCGATCGGAGTGATTCCGTCAAGGTCTAAATCGCCTACGTGGAAAGATTCTCCAATTTTAAGTGAGCTTACATCTATTATAAACTCAGCAGGAATGAACTCAGGCAGCACTCGGATACGAACTACTTTCATTGGCTGGAACAAGCGTCCACCATTTTCTACAACTCCACGAGCATTACCTGTAACAGTAACAGGGATTCTCAGAGTAACTTTGTGGTTATTAGAAAGAACGTAAAAGTCTACGTGAACAGGTCTGTCAGTAACAGGATCAAACTCAACTCTTTTAACCAGTGTTTTATACACTTTATCGTCAAAAGTTAATTCAACGAGTTTGGTTTGTTGTGTTCTTAAAATTCTTTCCAGTTCCAATTCGTTTACAGAAAAGTGAAGGTTTTCTTTCACTTCAGGTCCGTAAAGAACAGCGGGAACTCTTTTTTGAGCACGAAGTTCACGGTTAGCTTTTTTGCTAATTTCGCGTTTTTCGGCGTCTATTGTCTTAAATTCAGCTTTTGCCATTTTGGATTTACTTACTTAGTCATTAATTGTCGAAGAGTGCACTTATAGTATCGTTAGTATGGATACGCTGAATTGCTTCAGCAAAAATATCCGCAACACTCAGCACTTTGATCTTATCAGAAGGCTGGCGAAGAGTTACTGTATCAGTAACTAAAACTTCATCTATAGGTGAATCTTCTATTCGTTGGTATGCCGGTCCCGAGAGTATCGGGTGAGTACAAATTGCAGTGATATTTAGCGCGCCTCTTTCTTTCATGGCTGCTGCTGCATTTGTAAGTGTTCCGGCGGTGTCAATTAAGTCATCTACTATCAACACATTCTTTCCCTCTACATCACCAATAATGTTCATTATTTCGGATTCATTGGCGTTTGGCCGTCTCTTGTCAATAAAGGCGAGACTTGTTCCAAGCTTTTTAGAATACGATCGTGATGTTTTGAGGCTTCCCACATCCGGGGCAACTACCACCAGATTTTCAATTGGGTTGGATTTAAAATGTTCTATGAAAGCCCGGCTTGCATAAAGGTGATCAAGCGGGATATCAAAAAATCCTTGAATTTGTGCTGCATGTAAATCCATGGTCAAAATGCGATCTGCACCTGCTTCAACAAGCAGATTTGCCATGAGTTTAGAACCAATAGATACTCTGGGTTGATCTTTTCGATCTTGGCGGGCATATCCGAAGTAGGGAATTACCGCTGTTACTCGCTTTACAGATGCGCGTTTTGCCGCATCAAGCATTAACAACAACTCCATGATGTTATCACCGGGTGGGGGAGTTGGTTGAATAATAAAAATATCTTCGCCACGGATGCTTTGCTCGAATTTTACATATAATTCACCATCAGAAAATTCTTTGATGGTAACGTCACCGAGTTTTGTTCCGTAGGATTCAGCAATTGCTCTTGCGAGAGCGGGGTTGCTTCGTCCGGAAAATATTGCGAGAGGAGTATCCATTTAACTGCTAGCACTGAAAATTTCAGGATTACATAAAACAATAAGACGGCTCCTGTTGTTATCTTATTGAGTGTTTGTTGCCCGGGGAGGACTCGAACCCCCACTGACTGGACCAAAACCAGCTGTCCTGCCATTAGACGACCGGGCAAAAAATCTTGTTTCGACAGACCCCAAAGATAGAGATAGATCGAAAAGCAATCAAGATGAAAATGCTTTTTTTAGCACTAAACATTCTGAGCAGTTCTTTGGCTTGCAATATTCCCTTAACTGATGGATAGAACCAAGCTTTTTTTGATAAAACGAAGGTGAAATTTCCAGCTGTGCAAACTCAGAAAGTAAAATTTTTGGTATAGGAGCTTTAAATAAATTCCATTCTTCCTTAACTGATGCTGTTATTTTTTCCGAATGATATAACTTTCCAAGAAAGTAAAGTGCGGGAAGAAAAACAGTGGCGTATAAAATTTTTGGGTGCCCGGCGTTCTGTACCCCAATTTCGGAGCACCACATATTCCATAGCTTATAAGAACGAGCGTCTAAAAAATCTTCAAAACGAGTGGATTTGATAAGGTGTAGAAAATGTACCGCTGTTTTGATTCTACGTGCCGGATGGCTATATGGTCTTGAGCCTTTAAAATTCCAGTTTATCTCAGAGCTGCTGAATGCAGTATGATCAGCTTTTGATTGTAAATTATGCAATGTATCGTACTCCGAATTCACCAAGTTATAAGCCAGAGCTCGCATTTGTTCTCTGTTTTGGCTGATCCCAAAGCCATCAAATACAGAAACGATAAGAGCGTTTTTCCAGGCTACGCTTTGAGATGTATCAGAAGTGTAGAACGATAGAAAATCATTAATTTTTTTGGTTAGGTATTCCTGATGAGATCGTTCAATCTGTTCACGAAAAACATCTTCAGAGATAAATGTAAGATTGCCTGAGCAGGGCAGTTTTTTAGAATGATCGAGATTGGATAAAAAAGATCCTAAATCGGAATGGATATAGGGAAGAAGGTTAAGAGTAAAAGGGGAACCGCCTGATAATGTAGAAACCGGACGCGGGTTTTCTTCCACTACAACATGAAGAATCACATTTTCATAATTATGATCAGAATGGTGGTTATGTTCCTTCCATCCACTTGATCTCAGATGAAGTTCAACTGAACCATTCCATTCAATATTTCCGATCAGTAATTTTGCAGATTTAAAGTCAGGGCCATCTGAATGATTTAAATTTCCTTGATGGATGATTTGAATAGACTTCCCACATTCTGTGGTCAATGAGGTGTTATCAAACAAAAGCTCGTTCCATACCCATTGCAAAATTCGCTCAGAATATGGAAATGAGACTTCAGACATCCTCTTCTAATTCTTCATCTTCAAAATGGAGTAATTCGGTAGCTTCATAAAGATCCGGTAAATTGTCTTTAACACTCTTCTTTATGGTTTTTGATACTTCACCAATTTTCTTTTCACCATCTTCCAGAATTCTATGGCTTTTGTCCTCTATCCATTGGCGGTTTTCTTTTCCTGATTTTGGTGTTAGTAGTAATCCGGCTACAAAACCACCTGCGAAGGCAGCAATTCCGGTAAGTAAAGTTCCTAATCCTCTGCTCATAATTGAACCTCAAGTGATTTATGAAAAGGTTAACGCTGTAAAGTACGTAAATTAACGATGTATAAGTACATTAAGTTTCGCATTCAACCTCTCTATTTTGTTATCTTTTATCAAAATAAATATGTGCAGATGAAACGGCAAATAGTATTGATGGATAAACCCAGAATTGAACGTTCTTTGAAAAGAATGGCAATCGAACTTTGGGAGAAATTAACCCCTGAACAAGAGTTGGTGATCGTGGGATTAAATGAAAGGGGATTTGCAACAGCCAAGGTACTATTTGAATATCTGAAACCATTTCACAATGAATCAGTGATTGACCTGATACAATATGATGTAAAGAACCTGACTCATAATAAACCACTTCCCGAATGTTCTGAAAAATTCGTTCTTATCATTGATGATGTGATTTTTTCAGGGAAAACTATGTTTGATGCTGTTTCAGCAATAATAAGTGCCGGAGAACCTGAACGGATTGAAGTACTTACTTTGTTAGACAGGGGACACAGAAAGTATCCGATAAAGTCGAACATCACGGGGATGACGATTCCTACCAAGGTGGGCGAGCATGTTGAAGTTATGCTTTCTAAAGAGAAACCGGAGCAAGTTGTGCTCTTCAAAAATACTTAATTATAAATTTTACGATGAAAATTTTTACCAAAACGTTACTACTAATCGCAATTACTTTTTTTACGGCAAATTCTTTGCAGGCGCAAACTATTGTTGTACCTGATACTCTCGTTGGGTGGACTCAAACCTGGGTTGCAAATCTGAATGGGTCTCAGGCCTCATACAGCAATTGGAGTGAAGGGGGGGTTAATACCGTTAGTGGAGCCGCTTCTACGGTATACACCAAAATGTATCGAAAAGAACAATACACTTTTGGTTTCAGAACCAGTTTAAGATACGGTCAATCAAGAATAGACGGAAACACAAGAAAATCAGACGATCTGATATCTATCCGACTCAGAAATACATATGATTTGCAGGAAGACAGCAAGATAGCAGGATATGGAGCTATACAATTCAGAACTCAGTTTGCTGATGGGTACAATTATGATGCTAAAGTAGCCGGCGGAGATTCATTGATTTCAGGATTTTTTAGCCCGGCTTACCTTACCGAAGGTGCAGGTTTGGAATATAATGCGAATCCGAATTTACAGTTAGAAGCAGGTTTAGCACTCAAGCAAACGTTTATTTCAGATGGAGATCTGTCTCCTAATTATGGATTGCCTGAAGGAGAGACTTTCAGATCAGAGGGTGGTTTAACAACTGGTATTTCGTTTCAAACGACAGTTGCAGAAAACATTCAGTATTCCAGTAATATAGAAACATTTACAAGTTTCACAGATCCGGTTTCAGAGACCGATGTTTTTTGGAGTAATGAATTAGTTGGACAAATCAACTCTTTAATCAGCGCCTCTTTCCAGTTTGAAATGCGTTATGATGATGACTTTTCTAGTGAAGTTCAGATCAAGCAGGTTCTTTCTGCAGGAATCTCAGTTAACCTGTATTAATGGATAAGCAGGCAAAACAAGCACTGGATAAAGGGCTTGAACGCCTGCAGGATTGGAAGCTATCTTTTGGAGCGTGGGAACAGGATTCCACGCTTTCTGTTTCTGATGAAAAAGCTGAAGAAGTTTTTTCCAGACTTTCTCAAAAACTAAAATGTAATTACCCATTTCATCATCCGGTTTATGCAGGCCAAATGCTGAAGCCACCACACCCTGTAGCTTGGGCTGCTTATGCAATGGCGATGAGTATAAATCCGAATAACCATGCTCTTGATGGAGGGCCACCTTCTTCAGAAATGGAAAAAGAAGTAGTTGCTGAACTAGCGAAGTTTTTTGGGTATGGAGAAACTTTTTTGGGGCATCTGACGGCAAGCGGTACTATTGCAAATCTGGAAGCTTTATGGATTGCAAGAGAATCTCATCCCGGCAAAAAGATCGCATTTTCATCCAATTCACATTACACGCATGAAAGAATGTGCGGTGTGTTGGCTGTAGATTCTGTTAAGATTCCAATACTGGAGGACAGAGGTTTTGATCTGTCTTCTGTTGATCCGGAGAAGATCGGCACAATAGTAGTAACTCTCGGTACGACAGGTTTAGGAGAAGTTGAACCTCTGGAACAGGTTATCCCTTGGGCAAAAAAACATGGAATTCGAATTCATATAGATGCTGCTTACGGGGGATTTTTCAGAACATTGAAAGACTCTGATTTAATTGATGGAACTCCCTGGAAATTAATGCAGGAAGCGAACAGTATTGTGATTGATCCTCACAAACATGGATTGCAGCCTTACGGTTGTGGCTGTGTTCTCTTTAAGGATCCGGAAGTTGGTCGGTTTTACAAGCATGATTCGCCATATACCTATTTCACTTCAGATGATCTTCATCTTGGAGAGATAAGTTTAGAATGTTCAAGAGCCGGGGCAGCAGCAGTAGCTTTATGGGCAACACTGCAATGTTTTCCTTTAAAAGAAAAGGAAGGCTTTGGTCCTGTTATGGCTCAATGCAGAAAAGCGGCATTAAAGGGCTATTCGTTAATGGTTAATAGTGAAAAGTTAAGACCGTACAAGAAGCCCGAATTAGATATTTTAGGGTACTTTCCTATTAACCAATCAACCAATAACGTTTCTCAGATTTCAGATCTATCCAGAAAAGTATTTGACGAAGGAATGGGGGAGCAATCATTCTATCTTTCTTTGTTTAAAGTTCCAAGTTCAGAATTCATAAGATTACATCCTGAATATAACGCTGATTCAGAAATGGTTACCATTCTCAGAAGCGTATTTATGAAGCCCGAACAATTTGATTTTGTAAAGGAACTAATTAGCAGAATAGAAAAAGCCATTTGATATAAAATGGAAGAGCTTGCGAAAAAGAATACTTGTTCCAACTGCAACTTTAGCCCCCTGGAGTTTGCGTTTTGTCCAAGTTGTGGGCAAAAGAAACTTACTGAAAAGGATCTAAAGTTGAGAGTGCTCGTCGGCGATGTGATAGAAAGTATTTTTAATATTGATAATGCATTTTTCAGAACATTAAAGTTATTCTTTTTAAATCCCGGGAAATATGTTTCTTCATATAATCTTGGAGAAAGAAAAAAATATATTTCACCTATAAAGTGGTTCTTAATCGCCAATGCAATTTATTTTCTTTTTCCTTACATAAATACCTTTACAACCAGTCTTCAAATCCAACTAAATGGATTGATATATAGTAACTTCACTAGGGGTTGGATAGAGGCAATCATAAGTTCATCAGAACTTGACTCACAAAGCTTTCATGTTCAGTATAATGAACTCACTAAAACGCTTTCAAAAGTTTTTTTACTGATCTTACCTTTGATGTTTTCAGGGTTAACATTTCTTAGCAACTATTCAGAGAGAAAGAACAATCCGTTGTTATTTCATATTAACAAAAGTCTTATTCTTCATTCTTTCTTACTTCTGGTTATTCTTTGTTTGCTACCATTTACTTACACTTTGATCTTGTACGGTAGCGAGATTTATATCAATGATAAAACAATAACGATAGCTTCTTTTGTTTTGCTGAATTTATATGGATTCTTTCTTTACAGAGGATTTTTTAAAACAGGTTTAGCTAAGAACATTGTGAGAGTTATTCTACTCAATTTTTCATTCTATATATTGATATTTACTTATCGCTTTATACTTCTGCTAATTACATTAGGTTGGATGCGATTTTTCTAGGACAAGAATTATTGCCTCTACAGAAAATCATGCAAGAGGAAAGAGAAAGCCTAATTTAAATGCTTGTGTAATGTGTGAGAGAGCATTTTTATGTTTACCGGTTTGCTTAGTACATCTACCATTCCGGATTCCCTGTACAGAACAAAATCATCTTTCATTACATTTGCAGTAACTGCTATGATCTTAAACGGAAGATCTCCCTTATAAAACTCTATAATCCTTCTTGAAGCTTGGGAGCCATCCAATTTAGGCATTTGAATATCCATTAATATAAAATCATACTCATTTTCTCCATTAGTTGCCGCTTCTAAGGCTTGCTTCCCATCATCTACAATATCTATATTTTCAATACCGAGATTTTTAAGCATTTTACTCAAAACCATTTGATTGATGGGGACATCTTCCGCAATTAGAATCTTGAGCCCGGAAAGATCATCGTCATTCACAGATGCTTCCACTTTTTCCGGAGTTTTTGGTTTTAAGGATAATGGCAGATCAAATGAAAAGGTAGATCCTTTTTTAAGTTGAGATGTGAATGAGATTTCTCCCCCCATTAACTCTACCAATCGTTTGCTGATGGTAAGTCCTAAGCCGGTTCCTTCAATGGTATTAGCCAATCTGGTTCTGAAGAATTTTGTAAATAGTTTGTCCTGATCTTCTTTGGAAATACCAACTCCGGTATCGGATACCGAGAACTGAATAGTAGCGATACCGTCTTCTTTTTTTAACAATTTAGTTTGAATAATTACAGAGCCATCGTTTGTAAATTTGATCCCATTATTAACCAGATTTACTAAAACCTGCCTGATCCGGGAAATATCTCCATACAACACTTTCGGAATACTGTTGTCGTGTTCGTGATGGAGATGGAGAAAGGCTTTTCTGGAGTCTATTTTAGGTCTGAATATTTCCAGTATATCTTTTATTTCACTGTCCAGATGGAATTTGTTTTCATTAAGCTCAAGGTTTTCATCCTCTATAGTAGTGAGATCCAGAACGTCACTGATAAGACTGTGCAACATATTACTGCTGTAGCTTAGGTTTTTAACCATTTCAACCTGTTCAGGATTTAGATCTGTTTCCCCTAAAAGTTCAGAAATGCCAACAATACCATTCAACGGAGTTCGCATTTCGTGGCTTATAGTTGCGAGAAATTGAGACTTTGCTTTATCGGCAGATTCCGCTTTTACTTTTTCAACCTGGATGTCATTAATAGCTTTTCCCAGAGATTCTCTGTCTCTTACATAGGAACGCTTAAAAGTGAATAAAGAAAAACCAAGTACTACAATGGAAATAATACTTGCAATGGAAGTGTCTCTGATTCTATGGGTCTCATTCGAATAAGGAACTGCAGCTCCGGGGTTAAAATATTCATAGATAGCAAATCCTATTACAATAACAGAAGTTAATAGTATGAATACTAAATATGCTCTAATTGGAAGAACGAGCAATCCGGATATAAAAATCAGAATAATAAATTGAATAATGGCGCCCGTAATTCCCCCTCCCGGTAACCATGCAAATGCCATGATCCCAAAACTCAAGCCAAAATAAATGGATGACATGATATTGAAAGAGACACCCTTTTTCTGAGCAATATAAATGCCCGTATAAGCTACAAAACCAAAAACGAAAATGGTTTTGATCAAAGTTTGATATCCGGCATAAAAGCTAAAGCCGGTCCAGAATAAAAATACAAGGATGGTTAAAAAGATTGCGATCTCGAATAACAGGATCTCAATCTTTTCGTTTTTGTCCTTAGTTGGTAATATGTTTTTGAGCCCCATCGCCATCGTTAGATAATATATAATATAACTAAAGAAATTAAGCTAAACGATTATCGAATCTATTTTTTAGGGATATTATGAAATACCTATAATCAAGGGTTCTCAATTTCAATAATCACTTCAATTTCTACCGCTAGGTTTACAGGAAGAGAACTCATGCCAACAGCAGAACGAGCGTGTTTTCCCTTTTCGCCAAAGATCTCGACCATGAAATCTGAATAGCCATTAATAACCTGAGAATGTGCTGTGAATTCAGGAGTAGTATTAACCATTCCCAGAACTTTCACAACGCGAACTACTTTGCTGAGGTCACCGATCTCATTCTTAATTACAGCAAGGTGTTGGTAAGCTATACTTTTTGCAGCTTCGTACCCTTCTTCAATAGTAAGATCTACTCCAACTTTTCCCGTAATTCTGGAGCCATCGGGATTTTGAGAACCTTTTCCCGCAAGAAATAACAGATTTCCGGACCGAACTACATTAACATAGTTAGCAACGGGAGGAGCAATTTCCGGAAGTTCAATTCCAAGTTCTTGTAACTTTTGTTCAGGGGATTGGTTTTGGGCACAAAGAGCATTAGTTCCAATAATTAGAATGAAGAAAACGAAGATCTGTTTCATGTTCTGTTAGTTAGTTTAATTTCTTGAATATAGAAGAGAAAACTTGAAAGTAAACGATATTTCTTGAGTCAACTCTTCCAGAGTTGATAAGAATCAGCTTTTATTTTTGATGAGGTAAAACTCCGGAAGAGTTAAGGACGATGACTAGAATTTGAAATGAAAAGGAAGCAGGAGCTTCCTGATGGAATTCCGAACGAGACGTTCGGAACTAGTGAAACGCTGAATATTCTAATCAAGTTGTAATCCTCCTGAACCAGCAAAAATCTCACTTTTCATCTCCTTGAGAAGCAGATACAACTGTTTCGTCAAACAAAGAATCTTAGTGTTTTGTTACAATCGTTCGAAAAAAACCTTTTTCGTCATCCCGAATTTATTTCTGGATCTTTGTGATGTATTGAAAACGGATCAAAATCTAAATCTTAAATCAAAGCCTTTACTTAAGATCCTGAAACAAGTTCAGGATGACCAGAGATGTAGATGAAGAATTGATGTCTCACCAATTCTTCATTCTCAATTTTGAATTCCTAATTCAAAAAATTAGACATCAAAAGAAATACCCTGTGCCAGTGGTAGTTCTTCACTCCAGTTGATGGTATTGGTTTGTCGGCGCATATACGCTTTCCACGCATCAGAGCCGGATTCACGACCGCCACCGGTTTCTTTTTCGCCACCGAAAGCACCACCAATTTCAGCGCCACTAGTACCGATATTAATATTGGCAATTCCACAATCAGAACCGTGTGTGCTCAAGAAATTTTCCGCTTCACGCATATTCAGTGTGAACATTGCAGAACTCAATCCTTGCTTCACACCATTGTGATAGCTCATCGCTTCATCAATAGTTTTGTACTTGATGAGATACAGAATCGGAGCAAAAGTTTCTTCCTGGACGATCTCGAATTCATTTTTAGCTTCAGCAATGGCCGGACGAACATAAAAACCATCTCTGTCTAAAACTTCACCTCCGAAGATCACTTTTCCACCTTCTTTCTCTACTTGTTTGAGTGCATTTTGCATTGCATCTACTGCAAGCTGGTCGATCATCGGTCCAACCAAAGTATCAGGTTCAAGCGGATTTCCAATATTCACATTCTCATAGATACTCAGCAGACGCTCTTTAAATTGATCATAAACTGATTCGTGAATGATCAATCTTCTCGTAGAAGTACAACGCTGGCCACAAGTTCCGACTGCACCGAACACAGTTGCACGGATTGCCATCTCAATATCAGCATTTTCAGATACGATGATTGCATTATTACCGCCCAGTTCGAGGATGGTTTTGCCTAAACGTCCACCAACAACTTTAGCTACTTCTTTACCCATTCTGATAGAACCGGTAGCAGAGATTAATGGAATGCGCTCATCTTCTGTCATCCATTCACCAACTTCACGATCACCGGTTACCAAGCAGAAGATTCCTTCCGGCAGATCATTTTCTTTCAATACTTTGGCTACAATTTTTTGAATAGCAATTCCACAAAGAGGAGTTTTTTCAGAACCTTTCCAAATCATAGTATCACCACAAACCGCAGCGATCATGGCGTTCCAGCTCCAAACGGCTACAGGAAAATTAAAAGCAGAAATAATCCCAACTGTTCCCATCGGATGCCATTGTTCATACATTCTGTGGTTAGGGCGCTCACTATGCATCGTAAGTCCGTATAACTGACGACTTAATCCAACGGCAAAATCACAAATGTCTATCATTTCCTGAACTTCACCTAGACCTTCCTGATAGATCTTACCCATTTCGTAAGTAACCAGTTTTCCCAAAGGCTCTTTGAATTCACGAAGTTTATCGCCTATCTGACGAACAATTTCACCACGCTGCGGAGCCGGCATTTCTCTCCAAACTTTAAATGCTTCCTGAGATGCCTGAACTACCTCTTCGTATTGCTCTCTGGTAGTTGTAGTTACATTAGCAATTGTTTTTCCGTCAACAGGAGTGTAGCTGGTAATTTGATTTTTACTTTCCAGATAATTTCGACCAGTGCTAGTGCCTGCGTTTACCCCTTCAATTCCCAGTTTCTTTAAAAAATCCATGAGTTATTTTAGCTTCGTTTTTTTGATTCCGCTAAAGATAGAAAATCATTCTCCAAATAATTAGTATTAGTTACATGAGAAGTAATAGATTATGAAGTATCTTTTTATCAGAACTCAGAACTCAGAACTCAGAACTCAGAACTCAGAACTCAGAACTCAGAACTCAGAACTCAGAACTCAGAACT
>JAEPPZ010000010.1:107930-183635 GCA_017640785.1 Balneola sp.
CAGAACTCAGAACTCAGAACTCAGAACTCAGAACTCAGAACTCAGAACTCAGAACTCAGAACTCAGAACTCAGAACTCAGAACTCGTGAAATCAGCGTCAAATAATCAAATCAAGCTTTTAAGAAAACTCGGGCAGAAGAAGTACCGTGAAAAAGAGGGACTGTTTGTAGTTGAGGGAGAGAGAGCAGTGGAGCAGGTTTTGGAGAATGGTATTCTGAATGTCCGGGAAGTTTTTGTTGATAAGGAAGCTAACAGCTATCAGCTAACAGCTATTAGCTCTTACTTAATCGATACAAAAACATTTGACGAACTCTCTGATACCGAAAATAGCCAGGGAATCCTTGCCATTTGTGAGATTCCGAAAGAAGCTTCCGTTGAAGAGTTGTCCAAGAAAGAAGGATTGATCGTTGCAACAGACAGAATTCAAGATCCGGGAAATCTGGGAACTATTGTGAGGACAGCAGCCTGGTTTGGAGCTAGTTCGATTTTAGTTGGCAAAGGGTCTGTTGATCTGCATCATCCGAAAGTGGTCAGAAGCACGGCGGGAGCAACAGGAGTTTTGAGTTATAGAAATTCGGATTTAGATAAAGATCTTGAAGTATTTGAGAAAGAAGGATGGCAGGTTCTTTTGCTTGATGGAAATGAAGGAGCATTACCGATTTCAGAAATGAGTTCAACCAACAAAACAGTTCTTATAGTTGGGAATGAAGCTAATGGAGTTGATGCAAATCTTATTACATCAAGCAGAAAACGGGTTATGATTCCATCCGAAAAAAATAATCGTTCGGTTGAAAGCCTGAATGCGGCGATTGCACTGAGTATAGCCCTTTATCAACTTAATGGTTGAGTTATCAACATCTTTGGAAACCTTGAACTGTTAACTCAATATTAATTTCCAACGAGTTTTCCACATCCATTGCATATTGGTTTTGGTTTGATTTAATTAAAGAACCGTTCTTTAACATCATCTACATAAAGAGGTTTCGATCTCTGAAAATCAAAACGATTAGCCCATGCCTAAGAAGAAAGCGAAGAAGATCTTCGTACTCGACACTTCCGTGCTTTTATATGATTATGAAGCCGTTAAGAATTTTGAAAAAAATGACGTTGCAATCCCAATAACAGTTCTGGAGGAACTGGACACCTTTAAGAAAGGAAATACCGTAATAAACTTACATGCCCGTGAATTCATCCGATACCTGGATGGAATTTCTGACGAAAATATGCTTCAGGACTGGATTCCATTGAACGGGAAATCCCATGGCAAGCTAAAGGTTATCAGCAATGGGGGGAAACATGTTGATGCCAATAAAGTTTTTGGAGCCACCCGCAACGATCATCATATCATAAATGCAGCGCTCCGGTTAAAAAACGAAAATGAAAATACCAGAGTAGTTCTTGTCTCAAAAGATATAAACCTGCGACTTAAAGCCAGAGCATTAAATCTGGACGCCGAAGATTACGAAACGGTTCAGGTAAAGGACATTGATCATTTATACAGAGGAAAAACTGATCTGGAGCTTGAAGATCCTTCTCTGATAAGTAAGTTCTATGATAAAGGCAGGATCAAACCCAAGGATGTAATGGAAATGAACCCGCCCAGCAATCATTACTATATAATGAAAAGTCATGGGTCGTCAGCGCTTGGTTGGTATAATGCCAAATCAAAATATATTGAACAGGTTGAGAAAATTAATGCGTATGGAATTCAGCCCAAAAATGCGGAGCAAACCTTTGCAATGCATGCGCTTTTAAACCCGAATATTCTTCTCACAACCATAACCGGAGCAGCAGGAACCGGGAAAACATTGCTTGCTTTAGCAAGTGCTTTAGAGCAACGGAGTGACTTCAAGCAAATATATTTGGCCAGACCAATTGTTCCGCTAAGTAATCGCGACATCGGATACTTGCCGGGTGATGCTGAAGCTAAGATCAATCCATATATGCAGCCACTTTGGGATAATCTGAGTTTCATAAAACATCAATTCAAAGAAACCAGTAAGCAATACAAGAAAATTGATGAGATGATACAAACGGACAAACTCCGAATTGTACCATTGGCTTACATTCGTGGTAGAAGTTTATCGAACGTGGTATTTATTATCGATGAAGCTCAGAACTTAACTCCACATGAAGTGAAGACCATTATTACCAGAGCGGGAGTAAATACCAAAGTCATTTTTACCGGAGATATTTTCCAAATTGATACCCCATACTTAGATACTCAAAGCAACGGACTATCTTATTTAGTTGACCGCATGCAAAAAAGTGACCTGTATGCTCACATCAACTTAGAAAAAGGAGAGCGGTCTGATCTGGCGAATATTGCAAGTGAGTTGCTTTGATTAATAGTGAATATAACTTGATATGATAGGTGTCTTGACTAAGAATAGTTCCTTCTTTTAAAGAAAGAATAATTTTAGATACAAAAATATAACAATTTATTGCTTCCTTATAATTTTAATGTCTACAATACTAAAACCTACTCTTCAAAATGCTTTAGCGGAACTCTCACTCCAATATTTTTGAGGTTTGCCATATTGATTATATGAACAAAAAAGCTCATCCCATTTAGGGGATTCTGGAACACTATATCCGAAACCACTACCTGAGTTAGGTATAGATGATGAAAGTGCAACCCAAGCATATGAAGATCGATTTCGATTAGATTGAACTTTAACAATAACAAAGTCTTTATAGCTTAAACAACCTATAGAAGTGCCACTTTTAGACTGCCAACTAAAAGTAGCATTTATTACCGAATCGTGTAGTAAAGTAGAAAAACTCCACTTTGCGATTATTTGTTCTATTCCACAATTATAGTGGTTAAAATACTTTTACTCATACTATCTTTTCCTTGAGAAAAAAGATTAGAATTGAGTGCAAATAACGTGCTTAAAATAAAAATTAAGGATTTCATCTTTTTGATATTTTTAATTGAATTCTAATAAACCAATTTTAATGCCTAATGTTACGGCACCTAGATTTTCACTATTTTCATCTAGAGGTAAGGAAAAGTCTAAATTAATTGCTGCTCCAAATTTGTCTTGATTAAATGTATAAGCTACTCCAATAGGAAGAAAAAATTGAGAATAACTATCCGTGATATCCTCAAAATCTTCAGAGGGATCGGGAAAAACTGTTTGTACATAATTATAGAATAATCCACCATAGATATTAACTTCATTAATAGGATTGTAATTAATTAGTGGTCCGCCACCTCCTTCATTAATTTGATAATCATTTGAAAAACCTTCGCCAAAATTTCCCATTCTTGGAGCAAAACTACCATTTAACCATAATTTTATATCATGATCACTCTTGAATGTATAGACGGGAAATTTAAAACCTAAGTATAAAACCCATTCTTCAGTATTGCTTTCACCATAACCTATATTTACTTCTGAGTTTGGACCAAATAAAGGTAAGTTTAAACCAAATGCTTGATAGCTATAGTCAATATCATTATTTGTATATCCGAAAGAATAATAACCTAAAGATATTGCTCTACTTAAATTATTATTAGGTAATTGAACAGGAATGTATTGAGCTTTAAGATTAACGTTTAGACCAAGAAATAATGTAATAAGAAGAATAAAGCTTTTCATAAGTCACTAGATGGATTAAAATTCGTGATATTTCTGAAAAGCTAATTTTTGGAGTGCAACAAGTAAATACCCACAAGTGGGCATTTTTAGAAGGGGGGGCTTTAGATTAGATCAAATGCTTGAGCAAATCTCACCAGTTCAACAATATTCCGACATTCCGTTTTTCTCTTGATTATTTTTCGATGTTGCTTCACCGTTTCTATGCTAATGAATAGCTTTTCTGATATTCTTGAATTAGTATCTCCAGAAGCAATCAGTTTTAGAATCTCTAATTCTCTATTAGTAAGGTTTTGAAATTGAAAAAAGTTGTTTCTTACATATAATTCTTCTCCTACGATTCTTTCAATTTTATTACAAACCCATTTTAAATTTGATATTGGGTTACACGAGGTAAGAAGTAATTCATTTTCTTTAAATGGTTTTGATACTGTAAAAAAAGCTTCATACTGATTTATTTTTGGATTTTTTATAAACTGAAAGTCTCCAATTACTTTTTCATCGTCAGCTGTATTGTAGAATTCAAGAAACCTAGGACCTGTTTTCCTAATTGTTTCTGGATGCATGTACTTTAAATAGTAATCGAATCCAAGATTATTAATTTCATCTTTTGTTAGTTGAGAATATTCTTCTCCACTTTTGTTAAGATTACCTATTTCCATATTTCCCTTACTGTTGGTAAAAAAAATAGCTGGGATTTCTTCTATAAACTCTCCTATGTCATAGTTGTTTACACGAATACATTTATCGATCAAAAATATGTTTTGAAGTTGAGAAATCAATAATTCCTGATCAGTTCTATAACTCATATCTACACCAAATCAAATGCTTGAGCAAATCTCACCAGTTCAACAATATTCCGACATTCCGTTTTTCTCTTGATTATTTTTCGGTGTTGCTTCACTGTATCTATACTTATAAATAGTTGTTCGGAAATTTCCTTATTGGTATTTCCTGAAGCAAGCAAAATTAACACTTCGATTTCCTTTGGTGTAAGAGATTGATAGCATAGAAAGTTATTATGCAGGAATTCATTTTCACGAAGTAATCTGGACACTTTCTTAGACATAATGCCCATTTCCTTCATTGATAGAGAATAGGTTAGAAGTGAATTACCTCCTCTTAAAGGTTTAGTGACCGTGTATATAAGGTTATACTTTTTTCCTTCCCTTCTACGAAAACTTTGTGCGAAGCTAAATATTTTATTCTCATCATCTCGTTTGATAAATGGAACCAATTTTTTGGGGGTAATATGCAACGAATATGGATCTAGATGTTGTTCTTGATAAGAGTACCCCAATTCATTTAACTCTATATTGGTAAATCCGGTTTCATTCGTACCTGTTTTGTTCATGAATGCAACTGAAATATCTTTCTTCAAATTCATATGAATAAAACCGGGAATATCATTTAAAAAATCTTTCCAGTCTTTTCCATGCTCTAGGATTGCCTTTTCAATGCGTAATAAGTCAATTTGCTGCCCTAAAAATATTTCAAGATCAGTTCTATAACTCATATCTAAACCAAATCAAAAGCTTGTGCAAATCGAACTAGTGCTACGGTATTTTTGCACTCCGTTTTCTTCTTAATATTCTTTCGATGTTGTTTCACCGTTTCTATGCTGATGAATAACTTGTCGGATATTCTTGAATTGGTATCTCCTGAAGCAATCAATTTCAGGATCTCTAATTCTCTATCAGTAAGGTTTTGAAATTGTCCAAAATTCTGCCGTACAAAAATTTCCTCTCCGGCAATACGTCTTATTTTCTGATTAGCCCATTCTAAGTTTTGGATAGTATTAGTGCTTGTAAGAAGTACCCCTTGCTTTTTATAGGGTTTGCTTACTGTAAAAAACACATCAAAAACACCCGTTCTTATGTTTTTTATTAACTGGAAATCGCCTTTTACCTTTTCATCGTCAGCATTATCATAAAACTTTTGGAATCGGGGGCCAACAATATTAATTGTGTAAGGGTGAGCATATTTTGAAAAATATTCCATACCCATCTTGTTAATCTCATCTTTTGATAATTCGCAATACTCTTCTCCTTCCGAGTTCAGATTATCAATCGTCATATCATCACGCCGATTTGTATGAAATATCCCAGGTATTTCGTTTACTAGATCTTTTAACTCTGCGCCGTCTTTACGTAACAACTTATCAAGTAGAAATAAGTTTTGCAGCTGTGAATCTAGCGTTTCTTTCTCTGTTAAATACCCCATTGTTTTATACTTAATTGTATTTAATAAATACAAATTAATGTATAAATCAAATTAAAATTTTAGAGAAACCAATAAGTAGCAAAGACTTAAAAGTACTTACAAGCAATAGTCTTGGGTTATAAAAATCTGTTTGTCAACTCACGATCTGGCTAACATCGCTAGTGAATTGCTGTAAATTCGACGAACTTAACCGGTCACTTTCACACCTTTCCAGAAGGCGAAGTGACCCTTTATTTCTTTAGCTGCATCTTTGGGTTCTGCATAATACCACGCTGCGTTTTCATTGGTTTCGCCCTCAACCTGAATGGATTTGTAGCTTGCTAATCCTTTCCATGGACAGGTTGTTTTGTGATCACTTTCAGTAAAGAATTCTTCATTGATAGAATCAGCTGGGAAGTAATGATTGTTTTCAACCACAACAGTGTTGTCGCTTTCTGCTAATGTTTTTCCGTTCCAGATTGCTTTCATTTGAAGTCAGATTTGAGTTATAAATTTCCATCCTGCCATTACCCAACCAAGTATAAAGCAAATTCCTCCAATTGGTGTGATTGCACCCAACCAACTTGTATCGGTTAAGCAAAGCAGATATAAACTTCCTGAGAAAATAAAGATTCCTGCTACTATTAGGTTCAAAGACCAAGTCAGATCAACTTCAAAAACTCTGGAAATCAGCGCCAATCCAATCAAAGCTAAAGCGTGCCACATGTGATAAGTTACCGCAGTGTTCCATGTGTCTAGCCTTTTTGGAGAGAGAGATTCTTCTAAAGCGTGTGCTCCAAAAGCGCCTAATCCTACTGCAAGTGCAGCAAGGAAAGAAGCTATAACGAGAATAGTTGGGTTACTCATTAGTTTTAAACTCTATTTGGCGATGTGTTCCATCACAAAATGGTTTGTTTTCTGATGCACCACATCTGCAGAAACTCATACGCTTACATGTTTTTGTAGATTGGTTTTCACCTATCACTTCATAATTCCCCTCTACAACAAAAGGTGCATTTTCAATAAGCTTGATCAGAAGTTCGCCACCTTCATTTTCCAGCGGTTCCAACTCTAATCGTTCCGGATTGTAGGAGGTGTCTGCCTCAAATCCAGCTTTAATATGAGAGTTGTCACACAGCGGCTTGTTTGATGATTTTCCGCATCTGCAAAAAGCTAAACGGGTTTCTCTGAGCAGCTCATTGCCCTCATTATCCTGAACAACGATATTACCATGAACGTAAAGAGGTCCGTTTTCATCGATAATTATTGTATTGGATGAAGGTGGAGTTTCAGGATTGCTTTTATTCTTGAAATGATATTGAAGAGCTCCAGTAGGGCAGCGCTCAATAGTTTCTACAATTTTGTCAGAATCAGGTTCTTTATCCGGATCGATCCATGGTTTCTTCCCAGGATCAAATACATCAGGTAACCCATGCACGCATTCTTTGGCATGGATACAGCGTTTTAGATCCCAGGTTACTTCGAGTTCCTTATTTTCGTAAGAGAATTTTTTTGATTGCATAAATTTTAAAATTTGAGAGTATAACTTACAAAAGGAATAAGTGTTTCTTCTATACCAAAGAAACCAAGATCAAAAGCACTTTTTGAACCAATGATTCTACCACCAAAGGAGACTAAAGCTGTTGATTCATTTTCGCCTGTTGGGAAGAAGATGTTTTCACTGATGAATGCAAAACGTTCACTGATTCTGTATTGACCACCAAGAATTAAAAGTGCATCTGATGAACTTCCTTCTGCCAAACCTACACCGTTACCGGCGGTTAGATCTAAGCGGCTTTTCGAGTATGTAATAGAGCCAAACAGTGAGGAAACTCCTTCGTCGATATCAAAGAATTTGTAGTATTTTATGTTTCCGGAAATATAAAGAGTGCTATTTAATGAAGTTCCTATTTTAGCACCTGCCGTAAACATTTGGTTTTCAATTCCAAGTCCCGGAATCATACTAAATCCGGCATCTATGCTGAAGCTGTTTGTAATTCCATAAGAGAAATTGGAAAAGAAGATGTATGTGTTTTGATAGTAACCCGAGCCTTTATCTAACATTTTGCCGGTTTGTGTAACAAAAAGTTTGTTCTTCGCAGGGTTGTCGCGCCAGCCTGAAGTTACATCACTGGGGTTGTATATCCTGACGCTTTGAATTCGATCATATCTGAAATTGAATACACCATCTTTTGTTCTGACCCCTGCCGATTCTTCATCCACAGAAACTACATCACCGACGTATGTATTTTCGTTAGTTAAGGTAACCGTTACTTGTTTATTTTCCTGTTGAGCTTTTATAAATGTAGCCTTGAATTCTGATGTTTGTGCTGTTACAGTAAAGGAAAAGAACAGTGAAAAGAATGTTAAAAGAAAAGGATGTTTAGTTGACATAGCGGTGAGAATTTTAATTTGATGGCATAGATTCAAGATGTTGATTAATCTAGACAAAAAAAAGAGACCCTATTAAAAGTTGCATGTATTTTCTTAGAGTATAAAAAAGTTCAATGATCAGCAGAGGATGCTTACAGGAAAGGTATTTTCCCAATTAATTAACTTAGATGCAGAAATCTGAATTACGAAGATAAATTTTTGTATTTTAAGTCAACTTTTAAAAGAAATTTGATCATGAGTAACAACAAGATTTTAATATTCGGACTTCTATTTACCATAGGTTTTGGAGTGGCACTATTCTGGCCTAAAAAAGTAGCAGAGGAAGAGTATTCAGCAACGATTTCTTCGGCTTCTTCTGATAAGATTGAAGTGGTAATGTACAAGAACCCGGGATGCCAATGCTGTACTAAATGGGCTGCTTTAATGAATGATGATCAATTTGAAGTAGTAGAAAAGCCTATCCCTAATTTGATGGAAGTAAAAAGAGAGAAAGGTGTACCTCCAAGATTTGAATCATGCCATACGGCAATGGTTGGAGAGTACTTTGTAGAAGGGCATGTGCCAATTGAAGATGTTAACCGACTTTTAGAAGAAAAACCGGAAGATGCTATAGGACTTACTGTTCCGGGTATGCCTATTGGTTCTCCGGGTATGGAAGTACCGGGAAGAGAAGCAGACAGCTACGATGTATATCTTGTCAAGAAGGACGGTTCTACTGAAGTTTTTTCTTCCTACTAAACATTTCTCTACACAAATTATTTAAAAAGACATGCTCAGGTATGTCTTTTTTTATGCCTTTCAGTTAACTGAGGTAGATTTAAATTCCCTCCATTTGATAGAGTAAAGATGCTTTTCGGCTATAAAACTACTCTAAACGGATACCTGACAACAAATTATAATAAAATACAATCCGACTTAACGGGCTTTGCGTATTTAAGAATGAGCAATTAACCCGGCTCATTTTCTTAATCAACCCAGAAAGCCCGAATGGTGAAAAGTTCGGGCTTTATTATTTGTTAGCTGTTACAGGTAATGTTAAGTCTACTTTTCCGGCTTGTTTGAATATTAAAGAGATTGTGACAGAATCCGGTTCTTGCAGATCAGTTTTAAGATTCATAAGCATAACATGTAATCCTCCTTGTTTAAGGGTGATATTCTGTTTTGCCTGAACGATTATTTCTGCTTTCTCACGCATCCCTGCAAGGCCATCTTCGGTAGTGTATGATTCATGAATTTGAGTCATCATAGCTTGTGGGCTGTAAACAGAAATAAGCGTGTCAGCAATACTAAGAGGATTCTTGTATACAAAGTAAGCTCCACTCATTTGTCCCTGAACACTCGGCCGGGCCCAGTTTTGAATTTTATCAGGTTCAGATTTTTGAGGGGGATTTTTTTTAGGATCATCTCCACATCCTGAAAAAAGCAATATTGTAAAAAATAGAACAACAGAGGTTTTCATTTGAATTATTTCCTTACAGTTTTAAGGTCTTCAACAATGTAGTTTACGGGTGTCATACTTCCGCCATATTCGAAAATTACTCTGCTTTTTTTGTCCAGCACCATAATTTTATCAGAATGGTTCATAAAATATACTTCTTTATCATCTTCCCTTACTTGTGTAAATGAAACCTGAGAACGAACTCTTACGCTATCCATTAGCTCACTTATGGTTGTTGAATCAGCTGTTAAGAAATCGAAATTATCGTCCAGATTAAAAAGTCCTTTGTAGTTCTTTAAAACTTCAGGAGTGTCTCTTTTGGGATCAAATGTGATTCCTAAAAACTGAATATCATCAGGATTATTAAACTCTTTCTGAACTTTGATAAGATTTTGAGTTACTAACGGACAAATATCCGGACAGTTAGTATATATAAATCCAACAATAACGTACTTGCCCTGATAATCGTCAGGAAAGGTAACCGATTCCCCATTTTGGTTAATGACGTTAAAAGATTTATCAGAAAGATCGTCTATTACTTTTGGACCGGTATTACACGAAGTAAAAAAGATAAAAAGAATGAAAACGAATGAGGGGAAAAGAGGTTTCATTTGAAAGGTGTTAATGCTGATGAGTTACAATTTAGAATTTACGAGCATCATAAGGTCGGCATTTAAATTCTAAAGTTGAATCATGTATTCCAAATTTATCATGTAATAAGGTTTTAATTTCTTTCCCGGTAATAGACCTTAAGAAATAAACCAAATCCCAAAACTGACCAGCATGGAAGTAACCATCAACAGATATGCTTGCTTTACAGGTTTATCCGGTAAGAATTTATGTAGTGGGTTATCCTGAAAAAAACTAATGAGCTCTTGCTGTTTGGTTTTTGAAGCTTCATCAAGCTCATCGGTATTTTTTAGCAGAATCTGCAGATCACCCTGAACTTGATCAGTACTTTCATTGATGAACAAAGCTATAGATTGAGGGGTTATTTTGGCAAGACCACTTAAAATGAGATAGGTAGGAATACCAACCATCCAGATTGCAATGGCAACAATAGATTTATCATAAATACTCAAATTGATAAATAAACCCAGAATCATACTGATCAAAGCGGCAAGTCCCATGATGCATAAGAGCGCACTAAGGATAAGCCTCAGTTTCCAATTGTTAAGCCCTTCAGTAAGTATTTTGGATCCGTTCATGCCTCAATTTAAAAAAATGTGGGAGATAGCAAAGTTTTTTATCGAACTTTGCTTTTTTCGTCCAACAATAATTTCATAAGACTTCTTGCAGCAGAGCGGCCTACTTGCTCAATGGTTTCAAAGGGAAGTTCGTCACTCATTTCAAAAGTCACGGCGTCTGCCCCAAAAGTCTTATATATCCAGTTTTTTGAAATCGGAGAAGTTGTATCAAATTCTTCTGTTACAAACCTGACAGATTGGTTGTCTTGCTTAATAAAAGGAATCCATTTTTGAGTAACATCATCAGGAAATGTTTTTACAGATTGTTCAATAGGGTAGAAGATATTTTCATTCGTGGAATGAAAATCAATTCCGTAATAAACAGTTTTCATAGGGTCCTGAAGCAAAGGTAACAGAGCATCTTTAACAGCCCTGGTTTCCGGCTGATTGAAATTTTCCCAATCCCGGTTTAAGTCAATTCCGGCAGCGCTATGTCGCCAATGTCCATTTATAACACCATCCACATTAATCAAAGGGAATGAACGAACTATGAACTCAGATCTGAATTGTTTCGAAAGTTCTGAATCCGAAATCAGTTCTTCTATGAAATACCGGGCCGCGTAATAACCTGAAACTTCAGGTGGATGTTGCCGGCTCATTATGATTAGAACACCGGCCTTACTATTAGGATCTGTTTCATTAATTGTCAGTTCTTTGATCGGGTTTCCGAGTTTGCTGATTCCAATTTCACTGATTGAGGCATACGAATGTTGAGACATTTTCATCAACCATTGATCATAAGACTTTGTGTTTGAAATGGGTTGAGCACTTACTGTAATTGGTTCTTTTGAAAGATTGACTTGAAAGTCCAGTGTCTTTGAAGCCGAATCATAAACAGCTTTATTCATGTCCACTGTGTATGTAGAATCATCGGTGGAAATCTTAGGAACATATCTATGACGTGCGTTGTTGTAATTGAGACGTATAACTGCAGATCGGGTTGAGTCGCTCCAAATTTTGAATGCGTACCAGGGACTGTTGTTTATCGGAGCGTTTTCCGGCTCAATAAAAACTTCAAATGTGCTGTCATCAATGGCATAAAAATCACTTAGCCTAGCACTTTCGAAATTATTTGAGACCCAAACGACCGGGTTACCTGCACCAATTATTCTTCTGTGTTGAGGATGGACTTTTTTATCTTGAGTATCCGTTACATTAGGGGGATCGTAGGAAAAACCCGTAAACTCCTCAGACGATTTGCAGTTAAATAAAAAGAGAAAACAAACAGAAAGAATTAAATATTTATACATAGTACATTGTTAGTTGTATTAAACACATTCAAGAAATAAAGGGATAACTGCTAAGGCTACAAGAATGCAGATTAAATATTTGGCTATTAATTAAACATTGAAAAAATTACTTACTCAACATATCAGAATTTACGTAATCTTTTTGATGTTCGTAACCGTACCTCTGTCTCCGCTTATAGCTCAGGATGAAGGAAAACCGGATCGTATTTGGAATGTGAAAATTGAAGGAAATGACACATATAATGACATAGTACTCAAAAAGTACATTTCAAATGAAGCCCCTTCTATATGGAAGAAGATCACCTTTTTTAATGAAAAAGGATTTTATGTTTCGGAAACGGAAATTCGCAGAGATGTAATACGATTAGAAAGATTCTACCAACGTCGCGGATTTAATGAAGTAGATGTGAATTACAGATTGGAATCCAAAAATAAAGAGTGGAAGAAAGAACTCATATTTATGGTAGTTGAAAATACACCAATCAGAATAGATTCAGTTCAGGTACTTCTGCAAACATCTATGCGAGACAGCTCAGTTATCTACGGTAATGAAAAGTTCAAAAAAGAACTCAATCGTTTGCCTTATCGAAAAGGAAAAATTTATCAACCGGTCTCAAAAGCACAAGTGGAATCGGACTTTACAAACATATTGAGAAACCTGGGATATCCATATGCGGAAACTGAGGTTCAAACAGAAGTAGATACCACTGCAAAAAAAGCAAGCGTGGCAATGCTTACTTATCCGGGGCCAAGAGCAAGATTCGATTCTATGTTCGTAGAAGGAGAAACTACACTGGATGCAAAATACATCCGGAGGGAAACCGGAATCGATAAAAACGAATATTTTAGTGATGAAGCAATGCGAGAAGCGCAAAGAGAATTGTTTGGCCATCACTTACTGAGATTTGCACTAATTTCAATACCGGATCAGGAACAAGACAGCACTATAAATGTACTGGCAAGAGTGAAGGAAAGAAGTTTAAGATCTTTCGCTGCTACTTTTGGAATAGGAAACTATGACAGATTTAATGATGACCGATTAACAATTTTAAATTCCTACAAATTATTTAGGGCACAAGCATCCTGGAGTCATAGAAATGCCAGAGGAAAAGGAGAATTATTTTCTTTGAATACAAAACTATCTGCATTTGATTTGAGATTGGGAGCAAGCTATTTGTTTCCTTACGTATACAATACTAAAAGCAGTATTACTATTTCGCCATTTGTTCAGCGACGTATTGAACGAGCCTATTCCATTGACACAGGAGGTATCAGGAATAGCTTCGGATATAACTACAGTGAGTCGGTTACAGGAACTTTCAACTATGATTTTACGCTGAACCGGGAGTTTGATGTTAAAGAAAATGAAGATGGAACTTCTGTGGTCAGTCCCGACAGCATTTTAAACTATAATATTTCATCATTCAAGTTTAGCGTTTATGCAAGGAAAGGACTTCCAAGAGGTGGCAATGGCTTTACTGTTCAGCCATTTTTAGAATTATCGGGTTTGTTTAACGAAGCTACTTACTCTTTTCAGAAAGCATCATTAGATATAAGAGGATATAAAAAGTTAAATGAGAGCCTGGTTGCAGCTGCAAGAGTAAATGGAGGATCTATTTATTACGCCAAACAGGATTCCTTGCCGGCTGATATCCGGTTTTATAATGGAGGATCAAGTGAAGTTCGTGGATGGGGGAGACAAGAGTTGGGTCCAAAAGAAGCAGTGTTTGATTCCTTAGGTGCTTTTTCGGGCTATGTGCCAACCGGGGGTAAAGCAACATTAAGTTTTAATTTCGAGCTGAGACAAGACGTTGACAGATTTATAAAAGGATTAAGTTTTGCAGGATTTATAGATGGCGGTCAGGTTTGGAAAACAATTCGTACAACTGAAAACCGACCGATTCAGTTTGGAGTTGGAGGAGGAGTCAGATATGAATCTCCGATCGGGCCTATTCGCGTCGATCTTGGATACAAAGTGAATCCTACTGATGAAGATCTGAATATCTATCAGGGAGACGATAGTATGAGCTCTGCCTGGAACAGGTGGCATTTTCATTTTAGTATAGGGCAGGCATTTTAATGAGTGAGAAGTCAACAAATATCTTTGTAAAAATACTGAAGGGCTCGCTCTGGGTAATTTTAGTATTGTTTTTACTTCTTGCAGGATTACGTCTGTCACTGAAAACAAAGACTGTACAAAATTTCGCCAAGAATAAGATCGAAGAAATTGGCAATGAGAATCTTACTGTTGGTTTTTCCATCAACGAAATAAGCGGAGATTTGTGGAAAGAAATTCGATTAACAGGCATTCATATAGGTGAGGCTGACTCTGTAGCATATGTAGATACATTGTATGCAAAATATGATGTATTGAGTTTTCTGTCTGGGACATTTCACATCGAGCAAATAACAGTTGCAGAAGCAACCATCCACGCAAGACAAACAGGATATACAGAAGATTCTACGGCGGTATTTAATGTTCAGGAAATTGTTAAACCTGATACCACTTCCGAAGAATCTTCATTTCAATTCGAGATAGCAGATATAAATATCAAAAGGAGCAATGTTTCTCTGTATTCTCCTGACTTACTTCCGGATTCATCTGTTTCTATTCAAGGTATTGAAGCTCGTGCGAGTTTTGCGTTGAAAGAAGAAATTGAAGCTCAACTATCAAAATTGAATTTTGAGATCAAAGAAGGCAGACTACCGGAGTCGATTTCTTTTAAAGCTTCGGGATCATATGAGAATCAACAAATCTCGCTTCAGGATCTGGTACTGAATACAGGAAGATCGCTTTTTAAAGCAAATGGGTTTGCCAATCTGCAAGATTCCGTATTCAATTCCGATATAAAACTCGATCCGCTATCTACTGAAGATGTACGAGCTTATGCTGAAACTGAAATCCCAAAAGAGGAAGTGGTAGTTGGAGTAAAGGTAAAAGGAGATCGTGAAAGTATTATTGTAGAATTGAATGCTGATGCAGATTTTGCAAGAAACCTTGAAGCTACTGCCACCTTTAATTTGAAAGAAAAGATTACGCTTACCCAATTTGGGATCAGAGGTGATAACATTGATTTCGAAGCATTAACGAATGATTCTGTAGATGTGCAAACAGGTTTATTCCAGATGACAATGGATGGGGTAGTTAGTCAGGAATATGAAAAAGCAGATATTACCTGGGGATTTACCATAGAAGGAATCCGGTATGAAGAGTATAATTTCAGACGTTTTTTTGGAAGTGGAAGTCTGAAAAAAGGAAAAATACTGGCAAATCTGGATGTTACAACAAGCGGAGAAGAAAATGTCCGTGCCAACACAACCATAGAAAATGTTTTCAATGATACAACGAGTTGGAGATTTGGGTTATGGCTGGACAGTTTTAATGCACAGTATTGGGCAGAGGACGCTCCACGAACAGATATCAGAATCAATATTACGGGGGATGGTAACGGATTTGAACTTTCAGAAACGCCATGGAATTTTACGATCGCAAACACCATAAGAGATCCGAGGAGCGAAGAATTTCAGAGAAATTACGGTGAAGGATTTGCGTCTCGTACCTCAAACCCACTGGTGATCGGAGATGAGGAGATTAAGTATGTATATCTGGATGCGAGTATATCAAATGACTCTGTGAAGGCGGAAGGGTTTACACGCTTACAAACTTCGGATATTAATTTTAAAGCTCATGCAACGGAATTTCTGTCTGAACTACCGTCGTTTAGCTATCAGGTCTCTTCCCAAAGTTTAGATATATCTGAATTATTGATGCTGTCGGACTTTCCAACTGATATAGACTTTGATGTCTCGGGTAAAGGTCGTGGGTCGAACCCGGAGAATCTGGTTTTAGAGGGTAGTGCAAAAGTAGATACAAGCTTTGTAAACGGAGCTGCAATTAATGTGCTAAATGGTAACTACACTATTGAAAAAGAGATTCTTAAAGTTTCTGAAGCCACTTTGAATAGTGATATTGCAAATGCAAGTTTCAGTGGACGAAGAAATATAAGTGATGAGAAGGATCCCGAAAATGTACTCTCATTTGATCTCGAACTCAAAAATACTCAGCCTTTTGCGGAACTAGCTGATCTGGAAATTTTACAAGCTCAAGGCCGTCTTTCTGCGGATGTTTATGAAAACGAGGAAGGTATATTGGAGTGTAAAACTGAGTTCGACCTTCAGAATATAGTAGTGGATGAGTTATTTCTTGCAAGTGGGATGACCGGAAGCGGAGAATTTGTATTGAAAGAGAGAGAAGAAGGGAGTTTTGAAATTGATATTAAAGACCCCAAGATCTATGAAACGTTATTGCAGGATATAAAAGTCACGACTAATTCAACCAGAACGGCGGACTCGCTTTTTGGAAGTTATTCTATTGAAATTCAGGACAACGTAAACGGCAGGATCAATAATGCAGGGACGTACGAATTACTTACTGATTCTATGCATATAGCAGTAGTTATGGATAAGCTGGATCTTATAACGAATGATAACAGCCTTAAACTTCAGAACTCATTTAATATTTCGGTCAAAAATGGCGAGATCAGAACAGACTCATTAGAACTTGTTTCTCCAAATGGTGCTTTTCTGTCTCTGGCTGTGCCATATGCCGATAGCGTGAATCAACAGATTTGGTTTGTAGGAGAAAATTTCGATTTTGGCATCTTACAGGAAATCATTTTCAGCGAAAGATATATAGATGGAGTTCTTTCAGGCCGTGCAAATATTAATAAAACAGAAACAACTCTTACCGGAAACGGAAATCTGGAACTGCAGAATATTGAATACGAGGGTGTTCAGGCAGATATATTCAGCATCAATTTTGATGCAAAGAACAAAAGGATACAATCCAATTTATCATTGATCTGGGATCGCAAAGAAGTTATTTCAGGTAGTCTGGATGTTCCTTTAGATCTTTCCGATCCGGAACAACTTTCAGATGAATTTTACACTCAATCAGTGAATGGTAATCTGATTATCAGACCAACTTCTTTATCAAGATTCAAATCAGCCCTGGAGAAATTTGAGATCACCGGAACGGAAGGAATTATAAGTTTTAACGGAACGCTTTCGGGAACAGCGGGGACACCAAATTTTGAAGGTTCGTTTAATATTCAGGATCCTGTGCTTTCCGATGTTCGTTTGGATTCCGTATTTGCGGAGTTTAATTACAGCCAGGAAAAAGAAAATATCTTTATAAACACAGAGATTCTGGCCGCTAAACAAAAAGCCGCTGATATAGATATCGACTTTCCATTTTCTTACAACTTTAAAACATTTGAGCTCAATACGGTAGATGAAAATAAACCCGTATCAGTGGAAGTAAGAACAAGGAACTTCAATCTTGCAGTATTCAATGATTTCGTAAACAAAGAGTACACCAAAAATCTGAAAGGCTCATTGAATGGAGAATTATCACTGAAAGGAACAGAAGACGAGATCACCACAAACGGCTATTTCGATTTAACAAAAACGTCGTTCGAATCTCCGATTGCCGGTATAAAAGTTGATGGAATTAAATCCAGAATAGAGTTTTCCAAGGATAAAATATCACTTAAACAATTATCGGCTAAAAGTGGAAAAGGAAGTTTTAATGCAAACGGAACTATAGCTCTTGACGGGTTATATCCAACTACGCTTGATATAGAAGCCAAAGCCAATCAGTTCAAGCTTGCCAATACTGATGAATACAATTTAGTGATAGATCTGGATTCCAGATTAAGTGGTCCTGTATCCACCCCGAAAGCAACCGGTAGATTTGCGGTAAAAAACGGTTTCATAGTTCTGGACGATTTCGGTGATAAAACGGTGGAGGATGTAACGCTTGAAGGAGAAGAAGCAAATAATGTGAGTTATTATGATTCATTATCCATTGAAATGGAGTTTGCGATAGAGCGGAATTTCTTTGTCAGAAACCGGAGATATTTAGATCTGGAAATTGAGATAGAAGGTGATCTGGATGCTCAGAAAGAAACAAAAGGAGAGTTGTCATTATTCGGTAGTCTCAGAGGTACAAGTGGTTATGTGCGACCATTAGGAAAACGATTTGAGCTGGAAGAAGCAGAATTGATATTCAGTGGTCCTCCGGCGAATCCCGACCTGAATGTAAAAAGTGCCTATGTTCCGATATCCAGAAAAGGAGAGCAGGAAGTTACATTATATTATATCATTAAGGGAACAGCAGAAGAACCTGAGTATGTTTTTGAAAGTGACCCGCCTATGGAGCAACAGGATATTTACTGCTACACCTTGTTTAATAAACCTTGTTATGCTTTTGATTCCTGGCAGAATGCATTGGTTCAAAATGGAGGTTCTTCGCCAACAGACTTACTTACAGGAGTTTTACTGGATGAAGTGGAAGCTCTGGCGACCAGAGAACTCGGAGTGGATGTTGTACAGATCGACAACACCAGAGTGGGGAATGAAACGGGTACGTCCATAAAAACCGGCTGGTATTTAAACGACCGAACGTTCTTTGCAATTGTAAATGAGATCACCAGTTCTGATCCCAAAACATTATTTATTTTAGAATATGCTCTTTCAAAAACCTGGGATCTGATCATTACAGAAGGGGAAGATTCCAACCGCCGTGGTATCGATTTCAGATATCAATATGATTATTGATTTTATTTTTTAGTTTTATGTGGAAGCAGAGTTACGAAATGAGGAAAATGCCACGGAAACACAAAAGCTCAAAATTTCAATTATTAATTCGTGTTTTTGTGTATTAGTGGCAAATAGAAAAAAGTCTTGCTTGCGCAATATATGGATATAGAAGCGAGAAGAATAAGTAAAGAGTTACAAAAGAAAAAGATGAGGAAATAATTGAAGAGAATTAAAATATTTAATTTAGTTATTGTGCAACTATTTTTGGGATGTACAGCGGCACAGCAAGTAAATTGGGACTTTGGAGAGAAGCTACTATTTGTAGAAGGTAACGAATTGTTAGCGGGGTCTTTTGGAGATATTGTTTTGTTAAATGGTGAGAAAAATCAAAGAATAAAAATAACTCATGATCGAATTTATGATGAATCACCTTTTTTGATAAATGATTCTACAGTAGTTTTTTTATCAAAAAGAGAGAATCCTGGTGTTTATGGAGGGTTGACCAAACAAAGTTTTATCTATGCTGTTGTATTTGATAAAGATATCGAGAAGGAAATAAATAAATCAAAACCTAAAAAGATTGAGACGGATGATAGTCCAAGCTCATTGTTATGGGCTAGTAAGGATTATTTTATTACTAGTAATTTTAATCTAGACATTGAAAATAGATATGAAATAATCAAACAAGGTTATTTGAAAAGAGACTTAGATACATTATCAAATAAAATTGGAATAAGTTCGCCTGGCCTTTTTTACATATACAGTAATGAAGATGAAACTAATTTTGATCGATTTATTTTGTCTCATTCATATCTTTATGGTGTATCAATACATATGAAGGATGAAAAAAAGCTATTAGAACCATTAATTGGAAAGGAGGATGAATTTCTTGGAATATTAAGAAGGGCAGATTGCATAGTAGGAAGTTTTAAAACTAAAAATGAGTTTTTTGTGAATTGCAGAATTTATAAGGAAAAGAAATCGAAAATATTTCTTTATGACATCGAAAATGATTCTTTAACTTCAATTTTACAATCAGATACTTTGAGAATTCAAACACCAGTTTATAAAGATGATAATCTATATTTCATATCAAATCTTTATTATGATAAGGACGACGAAAATATTTGGAAGTACGATTTGAAGGAGAATACTTTGACAAAAATTACAAACTCGAAAACACAGAAGAGCGACCTTCAAGTTTATTGATAATTTTGTATTGTGGAAGTCAGAGACTTCTGTTTATTGTTACTTTTAAGTCTCCGCTATTCGCTAAAGACTTAAAAGATCTTATGGCAAAGAATTAGAATAATTCTTAATCCTTCATTCTAGAATTATTAATTCCCAAAAGCACAGCTTTCACCACGGCAGCATTCTTCGGTATTTATTCCACAATTTGAACATTGCCCGTGACCATGAACCCATATCAGTTCAGCTTCATGACCGCAGTACAAACAACGGGTTTTGCTTGTCGAGGCTTTTTGTGAGTTTTTTTCAGCTAATGTACGGGATGAGTTTTCCATAACAATTATCGGTCATAAGATGATGACAGCTCTTCGTATGCAGCCTCAATGTTTCTGCTCAGCGTTAATCCCCAACCCGGTGCTTTAAATACTTCGAAACCCGGAATCACTTCAGCTTTAGCTATTTCTTCTTTGCTCTTGCCTTCGTTGATCCCTTTTTGAGTGTATTCCAAAAGCGCTTCGAGGAAATTACTTTTCAGGATCAGATCGTCTTTGTTTCCGGTAATTCCGAATTCAGAATTTCCATGTCCATAGATGTAAATGGTATCATTTTCTAACTCCTCAACGGTTTTACGCAGAACCTGGATCCAGTTGGTAATATTGGCACCGCCATTGGTGTCAATAAAAGGATATGCTCTATTAAACATAAGATCTCCCATGTGAGCAACATTAGCTTTCTCGAAATACACTACTGAATCTCCGCCGATCTTTTCTGGAGGTCCGGAACATTCTGATGCGCCACGATGTGCTTTGCAAAACCTTTGAAGACGGGATTTCCTGCTGTATGATCTCCATGATGATGAGTATTGATCAGGTAATCCATCACATGATCTGTCTTTTCTTTTAAGCCATCCAAACAAGTTTGTGCTGAGTTTGGAAACTGAGAATCCACAGCTACCAGTGAATTATCTGTAGCCAGCCAACCGATAGTTCCGCCTCTGCCTACAAATGTGCCTACATTCCGGCGCAGAGTTGTAAATGGTGTTTGAAGTAAAAAAGCCAGTTTCTGAATAGGAAGCATAGTAGCTGCGCCCATCATTGCCGAGCGGAGCAAAAAGTCTTTTCTGTTCATAAGAATATCGTTTGGTTAGTCTAAAGCCAGATACCTTCCACGACGATGATTCACAGCCAGAATCAGGTTGAGAAAGACTGACGCTAACACAGAATAAACAATAGCCATCACATCTACCAGAAAAATTGCACCTACGATGATGATTACATCCACACACATTTGAAACCGGCCGGCATTGATATCATGAAATTTCTGCAGGTAAATAGAAACGATATTCAATCCGCCTAAACTGGCTTTATGTCGGAACAGCATTAGTAAGCCGGTGCCAATTAAAAAGCCTCCAAGTGCAGCTGCGTAAATCGGATTTATATCTCCAAATTCAAAAACTAAAGGAACATAATCTGAGCAAAGAGAAACCAAAAAAACAGTGACAAAAGTTTTGAGGGTGAACTTCCATCCAAGCTTCCATAAAGCGAGACCATAAAAAGGAATGTTGATCATAAAGAAAACTTCACCAAAAGAAAATCCGGTTGCATACTGAGTAAGGAAAGCAACTCCGGCCGTTCCTCCGATCAAAAAATTCATTTCTGAAAACAAAGCGATCCCAAAAGAAAGAAGTACCGAAGCTACCGAAATAGCCATCAGATCTTCTAACAAAGTATGTTCACGGATAGAAGGATCGATGCCTTCTTCAATAAGTTGTTCAGTGATCTTGTCGTTAGGAGGAGCCATTACTCTTGATGTTTTGTGAGCATTAAAGTTAAGGCTTATTTGCGTCTGAATTAACCCCGGCTAACAAGTTTTATGTTATAAGACAGATAGTCTTTGTTGATGATTTGAATATAATCTTGAAGAGTGTAAGCCACGAAATCACCAAAACACAAAAGATAGGTTTTGTAATTTGAAATTTGTCTTTTGGTATTTGGCTTAGCCCGAAGGTCCACCTGTTTCAGGTTTTCCCTCCTTAGGATTATTAAAAACACGGATGGTTGGATATGCCAAATCAATAGAATCATTTTCTGAAAATTCATCCAGAGCTCGCTCCCAGATTGCCTGAGCACTTCCGCGTCTACGTCTCGGATCCGTTAAATAGCGTATGGATAACATCACTCCGCTGTCTTTTACATTGGTATAAACGATGGGGGTGAGATAGCGGTATTCAATGAGATAAGATTTCGCCGCTCTTTTTATTTGTTCCTTTGCTTGCTCAATAAAATCTTTGGATTCTTCCTCAGCGATCGTGCTCAGAATTTCCTTTGCTTTCTTCCAGTCGCTCTCAAATGTGACCATAATTCCAATTTCATTCCAGATAAACTGGAAGTCGCTGGTGTAATTTGCAAGCTGTTCTGTGAAAACGGTATGGTTGGGAATATGAATTACCCGACCGGTACTTTGGTCGGCATCCACCCAGTTGCCAATTTCAAGTATGGTAAATTTAAACGGACGAATATCGATCACATCACCTTTAGATTTACCCAATTCTATTCTGTCGCCGACATCAAATGGTTTTCTCCAGATGATGAATAACCACGCTGCAAGGTCTGTAACGGGGTCTTTTAGGGCAATCGCTAATCCGGCTGAAAGTAACCCGAAATAGGTTGAGAGATTACCTAAAGCACTAAACCAGATCTGAGCAATAAGAATTATTCCGATAAATGCAGAAATATAGGTAAGGTTTTTTCTCCATTTATAAGTAGTGCGCTTACTCTCTACATTTTTATGTACAACACGGAGTGTTAAAGAACGAATGAGCCATAAAATGAATATAACTACAAGCGTTTTAAGGATTTGGCTTGTGAGAACCGGTGAGCTTTGAAAAAAATCTGCTATGCTGTTAAAAAATTTTTCCATGAATGGATAATAACCTTATCAAATGACAGTTACATGCTTGGGATAATATAGAAATTTGAATATCTTTAATGCTCTGAAAAATTTAAGATTTTATCATGCTATATAACATTTTAGTTGCAGTAATAACTATCATCTGCGCACTTTTAATATTAGTTGTTTTATTACAGAATGGTCAAGGATCCGGTTTATCCGGAATTAGCGGCGGCGGTGGGGGCGGTGGCGCTCTCGGTGGAAACTCAGGTTTAGGAGCCCGCAGAACTGCTGATTTGCTTTCTAAAGCGACTGGAATTTTCGGAGGTGCTTTTTTGGTTCTCTGTATTCTTGCTAATTTTGCTATTGATCGTACAGGAGACGGACCAACTCGTAGTATCCTTCAGGATGGTGGAGCTCCGGTTCAGGATCTGAACGCACCTTCTCAAACTCAATCAGCGGTTCCTATTCAGAGTAATGATGCCGGAAGTTCTGATGATTCAGGAGAAGAAGGGGATAACTAATATTTAGTGTTCCTTTTTGAAAGAATTTAAAGCCCTGCTCGAAAAAGTAAGGGCTTTTTTTATTTCCCGATACAAAAAGTAAAGTAATTTACATAAGTACATATAAATCATATTTATACAATGCAGTAATGATGGGTAAAATCTACAATTAGCAACAATTATCAATAAAGTTGCTTGTTTTTCAGAGGATCTGACTCTACCAAATTGTTAAAATCCCAATCTGTAAGAAAAGAGAATTTACTCTCATATTTGAGAGCATAGTAACTAAATGTGAAAGCGGATACTAGCATTGACCTACTCTTTGAGAGCTTAAGTTAAGAGGCAGTATTAAGTAGCTAGCTCAATATATTTATTACTCTCAATTGTGAAACAAGCTACTCAAATTTTATCATACTCAATCAAATCAGAAAGCAGGGTTCTATTTAGGATTGATATGAAAGGTAACCCCCTTGTATAAATCAGTCTCAGATCCTTTCACATTAAGACTATTGCTTTCATATTCATTTATAAAGCTCATGTTTAAAAGTGCTTAATGCTTGGTCATGATTTTTCTCATTATATTCAAGCTTTCTAAGAATCCTCTTATATCTCTTTGTAGGTTTGCCAGCATAGTGAGTCTTAAAGTGTTTACTGTATAGCTCTTCATATAACTTATCAGAGCCATGTAAGACCTTGCATACCTTATCAATCATTCTTCCATACTTAGAGTAAGTCTGAGTCTCATACATAGCATTAGGATAAGCATCTCTATGTAGAAAGTATTTACCAGCATTGTATAGCTTTCTGCATCTCTTACCAGTCTGAGGACAAACAAAATACCAGATCTTTCCCTTACCTAGATTTGAGTTAATAGATGTTAGTTCAATTTTGTAATTAATCTCCACATCTTTGTTATAAGTGTAACTGAACTCAGTGTAAGGAGCATCAATTAGGTTAACTGTTAGGTTTATGCTTCCAATTTCTTGACCGTTTCTGCTCCAAAATAATCTACCTGATCTAAAGCTATCTGGCTCCATATATCCAAACTCCTTTAGCTTAGTAATAGAGACTTGCTTGACCTCATCAAATAGTGTTGGAAAAGTATACTGTTTTGGCATTTGATTAGACTTGATAAAAATTGATTAATCAAAATTGAAACCTAAATTATTAGAGAATTTTGTTCAGGTTTTTTGAATCAAATTACAAGATTGCCCATTCACTAATATAATATTGCAAATAAATTCATTATAATTTAGCTTAAATAATTGAAATAAATAAAAGTATGCCAAGTCAGGAAAAATTAAAAATTAAGTTTGGGGGAAAAGCTAATACTGTTAATGCTACAACATATCTTAATAGTCTTTCAAGCTTTGTTACAATCGCAGAAGAGGTCAATAAAAATCTAAATAATCAGGAGAAGATATCTATAAACATTCAAGCACATAAACCAGGGAGTTTTGAGGTTTTTCTTGAGCTTGTTACATCTGCTTATGACACTGTAGATGTGATGTTTAATACTGGGGTTACTAATGCTGGAGATTTGTTTAAGATTATAACAGGAGTTTATACTGTTAGGAAATTCTTGTCTGGGAAAAAGCCAAAGAAAATTGATGAGGTTGAAGCAGGCATAAATATTACTAATAGCAAAGGAAATACTATAACTGTAAATAAAAATACTTACAATATCTATAATTCCAATTTTTCAGTTATAGAGGCACTCAATAATAACTTTGAATCTCTAAATAATGACTCTTCTGTTGATAGTTTTGAAATATATGAAAAGGGAAACAAACCAGTATTTAAAAGTGATAAAAGTGACTTTGGATTCCTTACAGATCAAGAGTTAGAGGAAATTCAAGCTGATGAAAAGTATGTAACAACAAGACATTCAATTCGAGTCTTCAAAGTAGTTTTTGAAAAGAAATATACTTGGCAGTTTATTCATAAAGGGGAAAAAATAAACGCTAAAATATTAGATGAAAAATTTTTAAAAGGAATAGAATCAGGTACTGAGCGGTTCGGTAAAGGGGATATTCTGGAAGTAGAATTAGAAGTTCTTAAAAAATATGATGAAAGTTTGGGTGCATTTATTAATTCAAAGTACAGTGTTAAAAAAGTTTTCAATCATATTCCAAGATCAAGTCAAGGAGAACTAAACCTTTAAAGAAATTTACCGTTATCTATCGGTAATATTTTTTTAGTGCTGAAACTTTACTATCAAGCTCCTTAATAATTGGAGTAGAGTCTGAGATTGAGAACTCCTTGCTCTTGTCTCTAATCTGTTTCTTGAGTTTGCTGTAATATTCAGGTCTATCAAATACTTGTTTTGCTCTTAGCTCCTCTACTAGATCCACTGCTCCAGCCTGACCGATATTATCAATCATGAGGAGAGCCATCTGATCCCAAAAGTCTTTTGGTGTTTTCATATTATCTGTATCTAAGCAGATTTGTGCATTCTTATGTATTGATTTAAAATCACTTACATATCTATCTATCAATTTAATATAAAACTGCTCATCATACAATTTAGAAGCTTTTATTACTGGCTCTTTGAACTGTTTACTTAGTCTCCGCTTGTAGCTTATTTCATATCTTAGGATATGCTTGTCAATCCATACCTCAGGAACTAGCAATCTTTTAGATTTAGCTTCTAACAGCTTGTTGTAGAATAGTAGAGTCCTACTCTTGTTTTTATAATAGAGGCTATTAGGTTGAGTATATCGCTTAAAATATTGGCATTCTCCTAAGTACTGGAAGTATGTTTCAGGATTATATTTCATAATGAAATTTTGAGCAAAATCTACTCTGGAGACTTGAGCTTCTTTTATAGGTAAATGCAATTCATCTGAAAGCCGTTGAATGGCTTGCTCAGTATCTTGTCTCCTTAGAGTTTGCATATTATCAGACAGGTAATATTTAGCTAAACTGCCTTGTATAGAGACCCCTCTATCAGACACATAAATTCTTAGGTTTTCTTTAGTACCTGAGAAGTATATCTGATCTGCTTTCTCATGTGCTGTAATGTCCTCTAAATAAACAGGAACCTCAGCCAGTAGATCAATGTCTCTGACTGAGTCCTGTCTTACATAGAGTTTAATTGTATCAAACATAATTGACAGAATTTGTCAACACTTACAGCTTACTATAGCCATAGTCATAAAATGGCTTACAGTCTGCTCTCAGTTGTTTGATTTCTTGATCTAACTCTCCATCAATAAAATCCTGATACCAACTTCTAATTAGGTTGACTTGATCAGGCAAGATTAGCATTTCTAGCTCAGTTAAATCTTTATTAGCCCTGAATAAATATCCATCATACCTGTAGTTGAAAAATGGGTTCTCAGCTCCATTGCCTAACCTAATTGCATTATGAGGGTTGCCATAGTAAAGCTCAGGATATTCAATATGCTCATTAAACAAACTTGTTAAATTAATTGAACATTTAGCTTGTCTCGATCTACCTGTGAGACTCCAGTCTGTTATTCTCCTCACATCTGTATTTATAATCTCATTTGCTCTAACCTTGTTGAGATATATCATTCCTTTGTGATTCTTAAGAGAATCCAGACCTCTATGATCACCTGAGCCATTAGAAAACTGAATACAGTCAAGCCTTTTGTCTGTTCTAATGCCATTAGCTTTTCTAATATCAATTGGCAGTGTTTTGAAATGATAATAATAGATAGGCTGATTCATGATAAACCTCTCTCGATTAAGAAGTTTTCAGCCTTATCATCAATTTCATCCTGAGATAGTTTTTTGTTTCTCAGCATCCATTCATCAAGCTCCTCTTTGTCAAAGTATAGCTTCTTACCTGTAGGTTTATAGCAAGGTATGCCACCTGTAGAGGTAAGTTTATATAGATGTGATTTGCTCAGTCCAGTATAGACTGCTGTCTCATCAAAGTTTAATACTGTCTTTTGACTCAGGAGCATATTCTCAATCCTACTGAGTCTCTCATCAAGTTCTGTAGTTTTCATTGGTTCAATTGTTTTGAATTAAAATTGAACCGGCGCCGGTACTATTTATGTAATTACAGACCTAAGATGAGAAAGGATTGAAAGGATGAGAAAGGTTGTTAATTGAGTCTTAATTAACTCTTAAGTTTACTTATAATAGATAATATAGTATGTATAGTTTTGTTTGACTTTTCTTTTTGAATCTGTGAAAGCTGGCTTGCAAGACTTTTAGGTTTTAATGGTTCTCCCTTACTGCTTATAAAATGAGAGGCAGTTAACTCATGCTTTTTGCCTTTAATATTGATGATAAACTCCTCCGCTAATGAATGCATCAGATAGGCTAAATATTTACTCTCTATGAGCCATTTAATTGAATGAGGTTCCTTTATTGGAGCCTGACCATCTACAAAGAAATGCTCCTGAATGATCTCTTCAGTGTTTTTTTTCTCAATTAAACCCTCTCTTTTTATAATGTCTAAAAAATGCTTGAGATTCTCCTTTCCTTTAAGCCAATGGATAGGTTTGATATAGTTTTCTAAACTCTTTTGTTTTGAGGTTGAATTATCAAATTTTGAATGAAACTCAGGTCTTAATTCAGCAGAAGTATGTTCTACTTTAAGCTGAATAAGTAAATTCCTCAAGCGATATAATGAATAAAATTCAAATCCATAAGGATCCATTAGTTTACCAATATTAACGGTCTTTTTGATCCTTTCATCCATTTTTTTCTTAAAATCTAATCGCTGTTTTCTTTGTTCCTTAGTAAGCGGTTCTGTTTTTTGTATGATTCTTTCAGGTTTGAAATAATCACTGACTCCCATTCCTCCTTGATTACCTCCTCCCATCATGGGTATTTCTTTACCAGCCTTTTCATATTCTTCTATTTTGTTCTCAATTTCTTCAGGAGTAAAATCCCCTTCCCAAAACTCCATTTTCCAAAAGAAGTAATAATCATAATCATTACAGAGTAGGTCTATTTTTTTTGAATCAAAATTATCAGTTAGTTCTTGAACTCTTGTATAGATTTCTAAATCTGACATTCCTCCAGAATGAACATCATTAAAAAACAAATTTGAAATTCCTTCTTTAAAACTAGATTCAACTGATTCCCCTACAGTAACTTTATCACTTTTAAGATAATCGATTCTCTCTATATATGAGATTATAAGATCAATGAACTTGAAAATTGAATGCATTTGATATTCACTCAAATCAGCGTCTTGATAATAAGTTTGTATGACATAGTAGATCCGATAGTTCTCATCTTCTTCATTTTCATAAAGTTCTATAAGAGATGTATCTGACTTTCTTTTTTCTAAAATCTTGTTAACATAATCTTGTAAATACCATGAAAAATCTGTTGCTAGATTAACCAGTAGGGCTCTTGTAACCCCATTTTCTTTGCTACCAAGTTCCTCGATGGCATCAATGATATCTAATCTTGGTAGTTTATTTTTTAAAACTCCATCAAATAATTCAGCTACTTTCATAATTCAATTTGGTTTAATCGATTGACAGCCTCTTTTCTCTTTTGATCTACAATATCAGCATAGATCTGAGTAGTCTTTAGGTTCTTATGTCCTAAAAGCTTACTAACAGTATAAATATCTGCTCCATATTGTAGCTGTAATATAGCATAAGTATGTCTAGCACAATGGAATGTGATATTCTTTGTAATACCAGCTTTCATCATCCACTTTTGAAGTGCTACATTCAAGTAAGTAGAATATTTCAAACCTTTAAAAGCTCTGATTTCAGGTGCTTTAGGGTTTCCTAAATATTGTTTAGCATTATCAGGTATTTCAACATATTGTAAACCACTTGTTTTCTTTTGGTGAAAGACTACTCTCCAGCCATCATCATTCATTTCAATTTCATCCCAAATAAGTTTTTGGCAATCAGACCATCTAAGACCTGTAAGGCAAGCAAACATAAAGGCATTTTTCAGAACAGGATATCTGCATTCAGCTTTAGATACTTCTTTCAACTCCTCTACAGTTAAATGTTGCCTCTTTGGAGTTTTAATAGTTGGTGCTTCAATATCATCTGCTGGATTAAATGATAAGTATCTTTTTTTAACCGCTTTTCTTAAACCGGCTCTGAACTTGCTGAAGTAAGTTGCTATTGTAGAAGTGGATAATGGATTTCCATCACTCTTTTCTACATTCTTTAAATATTCCAGAAAACCTTTACATAGATTTTTATCTATCCTTTTAAAGGATTGTGTTTCAGATCCAATAAAAGACTCTAAATGTTTATATGTAGAATCCCAAGTATTGAAGGTACTTTCATTATTACTTTTCTCATCTCTTTGCTGTCTAAAAAAAGCCATAAAATCAGCATTACTACTACCTGATCTTTTAAATCCATACTGTCCATTTTTGATCTCCAGCTCTCTTTTTGCTCTTATGCTTTTAGCAAGCTCCAAAGTATCATTATTTATCTGTCTCTCTTGCTTAGTCTGAGGATTATCTTTTAAATACAGCTCCAGATACTCATAATCTCTGACTGCCTTTGTTTTGCCATCCTCAGCTTTGACAGTACCTTTATAGTACTCCAGATAAAGGCTAATCTTACCTGACTTAGTCTGTTTTCTCTGTCTTAAATGTACCTTCATATTGTTGCTATTTGTTGTTATCAAATCTCTATAGAACAAATTAACAACAATAAAACCACAAATAACAACAAAAGATTAGAAAATATACTACCTTAAAAAGTAGCTAAATGAAAGCATTAGATGAGTTTAGCTAATCAAAAGAAAAGTACTTCACTTTCCGATACAAAACCGCGAGAAAATGGAATCCAATATGTGTTCATTGGTGATCTCGCCGGTAACTGTTCCTAATTCATTTAAAGCAGCTCTCAGGTCAATAGAAAGGAAATCGCCCGTTAAGCCATTCTCTAAACCGGTAAGTGCCGCTTGAATATGCTCCTTGGTTTTTTGCAACGCATCACGGTGACGGGAAGAAGTGACCAATAAACTGGAAGCGTCATAGTGTTTATTTTCAAGAGCACGGTTTTTCAGCAGAGTTTTTAAAGCTTTAATATTCTCTTCTTCTACCGCTGATATTTTCAGATCAAATTCGGTTCGCCATTCCCGGTCCGCTTCAATATCAGCTTTGGTGCCGATCAGGATAAAAGGAGTTTCGCCCGCTCGTTTCTGAAAGGCGGCAATTTCTTTTCTCTCTTCTTCCGTAAAAGCTTGAGACAGATCTTTCAGGTAAATAACCAGATCAGCTTGTTCAAAAGCTTTTTGTGATCGCTTAACACCTTCTGCTTCCACAAGATCTTCAGTTTCCCGAAGTCCTGCTGTATCTATGAGCTTGAATAACAAGCCATCGAAGTTCCAATCCACATCAATGGTATCACGGGTGGTTCCTGCAATTTCTGTTACAATAGCACGGTCTGAGCCAACTAAGGTATTCAATAGCGTGGATTTCCCGGCATTAGGGCGCCCGATCAGCACGGTTTTAACACCGTCTTTTACCAAACGTCCGGTTTCATAGGTATCCAGTAAATTCGAGAGTTCCGCATCCACGTCTTCCAGCAATTTCTGAAGCTGTTCCTTATTAGCAAACTCAACGTCTTCTTCAATAAAATCCAATTCCAGCTCGATCATTGCTGTGGCATCAATGATCTGTTGACGAAAGGTTCGGACATAATCTCCCAGTTTACCTTCCAGTTGTTGATGAGCCGCATCTACGGCTTTTATGCTTTTTGCATGAATGATATCAGCAACAGCTTCGGCCTGATCCAGATCTAATTTTCCATTCAGGAACGCGCGCTGGGTGAATTCTCCGGCTTCAGCTGCCTTCACTCCCAGGCTAAGTATGGTTTCCAGAACTTTCTGAGTAACTAAAACTCCGCCATGGCAGGATATCTCGACGGTTTCTTCACCGGTGTAAGATCTTGGGGAATGAAAAAGAGTGACCAATACTTCATCAACCGGTAGTTTACTTTTATCGATGATCTTGCCAAAATGAACGGTATGAGAATCTAAAGAAGTAAGGTCTCTTCCCTGAAAGGCTTTATTTACTAGTGAAATAGCATCTTTTCCGGAAACACGAATAACCGCAATTCCGCCTTCTCCCACGGGGGTGGCAATGGCTGCTATGGCTGATTTTTGTATGATTGAATTGTTCTTCTTTGTATCATTCATAGGTCAAATATAAGCTTAAATCATCTACTATGAATAATCGACTTGTCACACTTTTAGTTATCGCAGTATTTCTTTTTTCAGGATCTGCAATAGCACAAAATATCTCTGCTGACCGACCCGGAGCCGGTTATGGAACGTTCACTGTTCCGGCAAAGACAGTGTATCTCGAATCAGGAGCCTCTATCAGTAGTAACTTTTCTGATATCGGACAGATCTTTTTAAGAACGGGATTGAGTGAAGATCTAGAAATTCAGTTTAATGCAGGCTCGTTGTTGTTCATTGAAGGAGTTGATAAACCAAGAGTGGGGGTACAATCCTTAGCTTTTAAATATAGTTTGGGTTCTTTTCAGGATGAAAAATTGAATCTGTCTTTACTAAGTCGCACAAACCTTCCTTTTTTTAATGATGACTATGAATACTATTTGACCAGATTCATGTTGTTAGCGGATTATTCGATCAACGACACATGGGGCTTGAATTCCAATTTTGGATACGGTGATTTTTTTGATGGACTGAATAACGGTTCTTTCAATTTTAATCTCACGCCGGGCTTTTCAGTGAATGAAAACACAGCAGCTTATTTCGGGTATGCAGTAACGTTTGATGAGAACTTTTCAAGCGACTTGATCGAAGCAGGTATGGTTCACTTTTTAGACCCGTCTTTCCAACTTGATGCCGGGTTTATTTATTCTGATGGAGATGTTCTTTATCTGACACTAGGTGTTGCAAAGAGGTTTTGATCTTTTATTTCGAAATTAACCCTTGATCCCGAATCTGTTTCGGGATCTTTCGAAAAAGCTTTCAACTATACCGACCTTTAGAATTATTGGCGAGCCAAGAACGCAATGAAATCGACGGCTCCAAAGGAGCAATCATTACACTCGGGCTGATTTGTGAATATGTATCAATCGTAGGAAGACCTTTTGTAATGATTAGTCGATGTAATGGAGTTCGCGCCAATAATTCTTGTCGGGAGTTTTTGGTACTGTAGCCTGTGCTGAGGAAGCTCAGTATCGGTACAAAAGTACATAGAACCAAAGAGCAGAATCCTGTAAACACATTTAGCTTAGAATACGGGTATCTACTTTTGTCTTGATATCCTGTTCTGTGAAAATTAGTACACTCTTCACCAGAAAGGATTATTCCTACTTCGCAGACGCATCTGGATCACGCTCTCTTTTCCATCTTAAATACTAAGGGCGAATTTTTCCAGGACGATCTCTACTAAACTGTCAACGAATTGCATAACATCTACAAGAATGGCGAAATCGTTAATATCAAAGGGATGCAAGACGTTCATTCAAACAAAAAAGGCTTCTCTCAATGAAGAAAGAAGCCTTTTAAATTTATAGATAAGTTCAATTAATGAACGTTGCCCATCATGCGTTTAAGTATTGGGGATAAAATAAACACGATCACAGAAGCTCCAAGAGCGTACTTAGCGATCAAATCAAAACCGCCCAGATATGTGTTTAATGTTTGAAGACCACCGACATTGATGTCTGTACTTTCGATAGCCAGCTGTTTTCCTATAAAACCTACGACCTGGAAGGCATAAGCTGATGACAAGAACCAAATTCCCATCATAAAGGCTACGATTCGTTTAGGAGACAGATCAGTGATCTTAGACAATCCAACCGGTGACATGAACAATTCACCAACCGAAAGTAAGAAGTACATGATCATTAGGTATGAAAATGGAACCATTCCTGATTCATCAGCACTGTTTCCACTCAAGGCCAGTACATAAAAACTAATCCCTGCTAATGCTAAACCTGTAGCAAATTTATAAGGAGTAGGTGGGTTCTTCTTTTTCTTACTTAGATAACCCCATAAGAGAGAGATCGGAATTGAAAGAATAATGATCCACATCGAATTTAGAGCGTTGGTCTGTGCAGCATCGATCCAAACCAAATTTACGTTTCTCGCAGCAAACAATGTAATAACACTACCTGAAAGCTCATGAAAACCCCAGAAAATTGTCATGAAAAGTGTGATGAAGACTGCAACAATCAGTTTTTTTCTTTCATCAGGAGTACATTGAGACATTATATATCCTAAATACAAGAGGATTCCAACGCCAACAATCTTAAAGATTACATTCACAATATTTTGATCACCTAAAAAGGTGTTTCCACCACCAATATCCTGGTAGGCAGACAATAAATAAGCTATTACAGGAGCAGATAAAAAAGCTAGTATCGGAACAAAGTATTTTTGAGGGATGCCCAACACTTTCTTCTCATATACTTCCTGATTTGGTGGTAATCCATTATCGCCAAAAACATTTTTCTTAATTCCGCTCCAAAAGAAAGCCAAACCTGTAAGCATCCCTATGCCTGCGAGTCCAAAACCATAATGCCATCCATATTCCCGACCTAGCCATCCACATAAAAGTGGAGCAACAAATCCACCAATATTAATACCCATGTAGAAAATTGTGAAACCGGAATCTTTTTTTGCATCGCCATCCTTATACAAAGAACCTACAAAAGTGGATATGTTCGGTTTAAAGAAGCCATTCCCAACCACAATGAAAGCAAGTGCCAGAAAGAAGGTGATGTTACCGGGAATAGCCAACACAAAGTGTCCTAAAGCCATTAAAACTCCACCAAGAAAGATAGATTGCCTCATACCTAATATGGTATCAGAAACCCTGCCTCCAATAACAGTAGAAGCGTAAACTAAAGACCCATATGAAGCATACACAGCGGCGGCGGCTATATCTCTTGAAGCTAACGCCTCAAAAACCTCATTAACCATATACAGGGTTAACAGAGCTCTCATTCCATAGAAACTGAATCGTTCCCACAACTCAGCGAAGAATAAGTAAAAAAGCCCTTTAGGATGCCCGAACATCATTTCCTGATTTTGTTCTGCTACATTTGCCATAAATTCTTTATTTAAAGTTTTGTATAAAAAAGACCGATGATGATACCTAAAGAGTTACAATGGTGCAAGAACCGATTGTTCAGACATCTGCAACAAAGAACAATAAATAACGTGTACATTCCAGTTCATAAATCTGATAATTCATGGATATATTATTTATTGGTCTTGGTGTGGTGTTAATCCTGATGGGTTTAGCAGGAGCTTTTCTTCCTGTGCTGCCGGGACTTCCTTTCGGTTACGCGGCACTTTTAGTGCTTCACTTTAGCGGAGTCGCTCAGTTCAGCACATTCTTCTTAGTAGCATGGGCAATTGTTGTTTTGACTATATTAATACTTGAGAACGCACTTCCTGCTTACACCACCAAGAAATTTGGGGGGACGGTCTATGGAGTTACGGGAAGTACAATTGGAATGATCTTAGGGATGTTATTCTTTCCTCCATTAGGATTTTTTCTGGGAACACTGATTGGAGCTTTTGTGGGAGAAATGATCTATAAGCAAGATGTTAAAACAGCACTTAAATCAGCTTGGGGATCTTTTATAGGGTTTTTGACCGGAACCGCTATCAAAGTTACCGTTGCGGCAATGATCGCTTTCTCATTTTTTAAGGCTATTCTCTGAGCTATTTTTTTTGAGATATTGCTTTATTGTGTAGAATGCGACAGCGAAACACAAAAGAGAACCACTTCCAAATAAGGTCCGGGCAATCCAAACATTTTGTGCATTACTAAGAAAAGGAGTTCCACCTGAGAAGTGAGCTGTTTCACCATAAAATGCGATCCAGCCACCGATGCAACCAAAGCTCAAAACCAGTAAGCCGGATAACAGATGATTAATTGGTGACTTTTCTCCAATAAGTATCATTACTCCAGCTAATGAAAATACAAATCCACATAAGCCAACCACCCATTTTGGAGCATTTAGTGTTGGATCATCAACAGGAATAATTCCTATGCCAATCAGAATAAAAAATAAGCCTGTTAAAATGAAAAGCCAGGAGAACAGCTTTTTTTTTGCTGGACTTAATTTTGTACTCATTCAGATAATAGTTTTATAACAAGTAAATCCTTTAGAAATTGAATCTTAAATGATCAATTCTCTTCAGCCCATTCTTCCTGCCATTCACCTTTTTCTTTTAAGAATTGGACTACATTTTCACGCATTATCCCAAGATCAGCATAAATCTTCTTTTCAAACGCTTCAAAATTTTGTGACTCTTTTATCCTGAAAAAAGGAATCTCAGATGTAATAATTAATGGATAATTTGCTTTGGAGTTTAATTCGAAATAGAATTTTTCCATCGCAGCAACAGCTTCGTCATATTGCTCTGTTGCGATCTGGCACCATAGTTTAACATCTAATTCATTGTAGATTTCTGTGTGCCCACTCTCTTCCATTTCAGCCAATCTTTTATCTTTATATTCACATATACGATCAGCGATCATATCAACTTCTTCCGTTTTCCCGGCTTTATCAGCTAATGTGAGATAAAACATCGAAGCAGTTTGTTGGTCCTCATTAACTATTTCTTTCCCAGGTTCATCCAAAAAATCAGAAAATCTCATTTTCAATAAATCTAAGCCTTCCTGATATTCTTCTCTCTCATAATGATAAGCCAACAGATCTATTACAAAGAATTCCACTGTTCGTTCTCCATAGGTTTCGATGAGATCATCTACAATTCTTTTAGTGGTCTCAAAGTCACCTCTGGTCTGACTGGTTTTCAAAAGGTTACGAGGACCTGCATGATTCTCAGGATATTTTTCCGAAATTTTCTCCCCAAAATATTCAGCCATATTTAGCATGTTCAGGTCACGAGCGATATCAGAGACCATCCACATAAAATCCATATCGGCGGGGTTTTGCAGATATCCTTCATAAGCAAAGGTAAAAGCATTGTCGAGTTCTCCATAGGGAACATCACGCAGTAACCATGCTTTGGCATAATAAGAGCCATTATAATCAGGGGTTCGTTTGATATTGCGATCAATGATATCCATTGCCTCATCATACCTGTTTTCCACATCTACCAGATGACGTGCATAGGAATTGGATATATACGGACTCAACGGATCCAGTTCATAGGCTTTAAATAATTGAGCTCTGGATTCTTGAACTTTATTATTTCTTCCCAGTGCACTTCTGTAATCCATACGAATAGAAGCATCATTGGGGGCAAGTTCAACAGCTTTTTTGAGTGTTTCTTCTCTTTTTTCGAACTGAAATTCAAAACCATAATAATCTGCCAGTGCCTGATGAGCTTTCCCAAGATCTTTGTCTAACGAGATTGCCATTTCTGCATTCTCTCTCATTAGAACTTTGGTCTCGTCTGCACTTATGTTTCCATTCTGATGAAGGTTATTGTATGCAAGAGCTAAACGAGCATAAGCTTCCGCAAATGTGGGATCGAGTCGAATCGCTTCTTTATATTTTTGAATGGCATATTCAATATCATCCGGTTGGTAGGTGATTTCCCGCTGAGTAGCCTCCAGAAAGGCATTGTACGCTTCAATGTCCATGGTTGGACGACTGGCTAACTGAGCTTCATCTTCAGGAAGTAAGCGTACTTTTAGTTCTTCCATTACATGTAAGGAGATCTCTTCCTGTATATCAAAAATATTGTCGACCGTAAATTCACGATCATAGGTTTCGCTCCACATATGGAAACCGTCCGAAACACGGATCAGCTGAGCTGTAATTCGAAGTCGGGTTCCTGACTTGCGAACGCTGCCTTCCAGAATATTTGCAACTCCAAGTTCACTCCCGATCTCAGTCAGATTCTCGTTCTGCCCTTTGAATTTGAATGAAGAAGTTCGCCCTGCTACCTGCATATCTTCTACTTTGGCGAGAGCATTGAGTAATTCCTCTGATAGTCCGTCAGAGAAATACTCGTTTTCTGTATCACTACTCATATTTACAAATGGAAGTACTGCAATAGAGGCTGTTTCAATTTTAGCGATTGCTCCCGCATCCTCTAAAATGGAAGCTTTAGCAAAGAAAATACGCTCAACAACCACAAAAAATAAAGCAATGGATAACACCGAAATAATAACGCCATTAAGTTTTTTCCCGGTTCGGTCAGTAACGGATTCTGTAATCTCAACTTCTCTGGATTTTTTAATTCCTTCAGGAGTTAGCTCGAAAGCCCAGGCAAAAATTAGCGTGAGTGGAAATCCAATTCCAACTAACACGATTACGACCGTATCAAACCAATCAGGTATGTTCAGAGGCGCTTCAATTACAGTAACAATCTGAATGATCAACCATCCGGCAATTGCATAAGCTACGGCTACTTTGAAGACATTACGCCTTTTTAGCTCTTCTATAAAGTTCGAAATATTCATAACGCTTCGCGGATTAAAAATTTTTGTATTGTCATGTCGAACAGATGTGAGACATCTAAAGAATACCTAAACCGGTATAAAACCTCTAGACTTCTCACATTCGTTCGAAGTGACAGAATGGAATGGGAAGTAATTTTTAATTCTAAATCTTTCATTTTTAATTCTCTTCCCATTCTTTTTTCCAGTCGCCTTCTTCTTTGAGGTAGATAATCACTTCGTTTCGCATTTTATGAATGTCATCTAAAATGAGTTCTTTGGTTTTTATCATTTCCGGATGGTCTTTATAAAGCAGAAATACATCGCTAAGAAAAGCAAAAGGATATGCTCGTTTTCCCTTTCGCTCGAAGTAATATTCTTTTAGTAGATCCATTCCTTCCTTTACATTTCCTTTGATGAGGCTACAATTCATTGACATCCATAAATCGTTAGGATCTAAATCGGAATCAGTGGTTTCTTTGCCCTGATTTTTGGCGCTATAGTCTTCACAAATACTATTAATAAAGAATTGAGCTTCTTTTTCTTTGCCTTCATCAATTAACACGGTTGCATAAAGAAATACCAGGTCTAATGCATCTCTTTTTAACAAATCGTTGTTGTAAGAATCAAAGTCATATGTTTTGTTAGCAATCTCAGGCCAATGTTTATCTATCATTTCTAAAATCTCTTCGTTTCTCCCAAGTATGAATAGATTGCTGGAATAAGAAGAAGTAATAAATTTTTCAACCTGAGGACCAAATTGAGTTTTCATAGCATCCATTGTACTAAGAGCCAGTTCGCTTTGCCCCATCAATGTTTGGGTTTCTAACATACCACCTATAGCTTCAAAGTTGCTGGGATAAAGCTCTAACATTTTATCTGAATAGTATTTTCTTACCGGAATCAGATCTAGGTCAGAAGAGAGACCAACGATTAAACTTAATATTTCCAGAGATTCAGGGTTTTCTTTTAAAGCCTTATGTGCGGCTATAAAAGCTTTATCTAAATCTCCATTAGGAATTAATGCCAATGTAGAGATTTTTGCGCGGTGAGCAGAGGTATAGTCAGGGGCTCTGGCAATTACTTTGTCCAGCAATTCAATTCCCTTTTCATATTCTTTTCTTACCAGAAAAAGTGAAGCGTAATTTACTGCGATCGGATTGCTTAAAGGGTCTAATTGATACGCTTTTTCTAAATATCTATAAGCTTCTTCTTCACTTCGGCTCTTTATAGCTATATATAAACTGTTATAGGCATACGCATCGTTTGGGGTTAATTCAATTGCTTTTCGATATGCATTTTCAGCGGCTATTAGCGCATTTTCTTCAAGTCGCTGGTTCTGATAAAAACCAAGCGCCCGGTATACAATTCCAAGGTTTGGGTTGATCAATAATGCTTTGTTAATATTGGTATCCATTTTTTCAAGCATCTCAGCAAATGACAAGTTTCCATATTGGTTTAACAAGCCATAAGCAATTGCTAAACGAGCGTAGGCTTCTGTAAATGTTGGATCAATTTCGATTGCTTGTTCATAAAGTGTGATAGCTGTTTCCAGATCTTCCGGGCTACGACTTACTTCTAATTGCGTTGCTTTAAGGAAAGTGTTATAAGCTTCAATATCATCTGTTGGACGCTTTGCGATTTCTTCTTCATCAACAGGTAGTAGGCGTACTTTTAGTTCTTGAACAACTTTACGGGAAATTTCTTCCTGTATAGCGAAAATGCCCTCCAGTTCCCGGTCATAGGTTTCACTCCAAAGATGGAAACCGTTATCAGCCTGAACAAGCTGAGCAGTTATTCTAATCTGATCACCATCTTTACGAACACTGCCTTCAAGAATGTGCTTTACTCCGAGTTGTTCAGCAATGACCCTCAAATCCTCATTTTTATTTTTAAAACTAAATGAAGAAGTACGTCCCGCAACCTGCATTCCTTCAATGTTTGCGAGTCCATTTAATAACTCTTCTGAAAGTCCATCTGAGAAATATTCGTTGGATTGATCTGCACTCATATTAACGAAAGGGAGAACGGCAATGGATGCATTTTCAATCTTAGATACATCCGAATCAAAAATGGTAGATTGTGCAAAAAAGATCCGTTCAACTAAAAGAAATACTAATCCAAAAGATAGAGCACCTATGATGAGTCTATTCAATTTCTTTCCGGTTGATTCGGTTACTGACTCTGTTATTTCAATGTCTTTTGATTTCCCTATTCCTTCAGGGGTGAGTTCAAAAGCCCATGCAAAAATAAGCGCTAACGGGAAGCCAATAAGTACCAACGTAGTTACAAGAGGAGCAACCCAATCCGGGAATCCGAGTTGCGGTGCAATTGTATCAAATACCTGAATGATCAACCAACCGGCAATAGCGTAAGCAGTAGCTACTTTAAAGACATTACGCCGTCTTAGTTCTTGTATGAAATTCGAGATGTTCATGTCGCTTTGCGAATTGAAAATTCGAGCTTTGTCATGTTGTACGGATGTGAGACATCTACTGAATTACTAAACTGATATAAATTTTTTAGACTTATCACATCCGTTCGATTTGACGGAAGGGAAGAGGGGATAATCTTTAATTTTACATTCTTCATTTTTAATTTCCTTCATCCCATTCTTTTTTCCAGTCACCTTCAGCTTTCAGGTAGGCAATAAGATTTTCTTTTTGATCTCTCAGATCAGCAAATACAACGTCCATGATTTTCTTGAACTCAGGGTGCTCCATTGCAAGTTGGAATTTTTTGTCTTTTTTAAGTGACCTGTATTCATTTCCACGATTATTTCTTTCCAGATAAAGTTTTGTCATGATCGGAATGACGGCGTCAATTTGCTCTCTTTCCAAAAGACAGGTTGCTTGATCGAATAAATACCAATTATCTTCTTCTTTTTGTGGATAGAGATCCACATTTGATGTGCTAAAAGCACAGAACTTGTCTAATAATAAGTCTGCTTTTTCTTTTTCATCTGTGAATTTGTAAAGTTCACGAAGAGGCAATGTATGCCATAGATTTTGCATACTAATTGTCAGGTCTTTTGGGGTCAATAAAGTAGAATCAAATTTAGCGAACCACTGTAGTGCAAATTCAGGATCATCTTTATAAATAGCATAATCAGTCATTGTCCAGTAAAATCCTGAAGAACCCGGTATAAGATCAGAATCTTCAATGTATGGTAACAGAGCATCCTCTACATACGAGTAATCAAATGTATAAGAAGCAAATAATCCTGCACGGTTTAAGTAATCTAAACTTTCAGGATAGTTTCTTTTCAATATCTCCATGTAATGTCGGGCAACAGGTTCCAGATCAAGTTCCAAAGCCCTCGTAGCCATAATATTTAAAGAACGGGTAAAGTTATTGTCGAGTTGGTAGGCTTTATGTACAGCCATAAATGCTTCATCCAAGCGCCCATAATGTGGGTCGGATTTCAGGAAAGCCAACCCTAAGTATGTAGGAACAAACTCGGGATTGTGTTTTTTATTCATTTCATGAAACGAAAGTGCTTCTTCATATTTATCTTCAAATTGACTGGCTTGGGCCCGGTTGTAGATAGATAAAGGAGACAAAGGATCCACCTTATACATTTTCTTGTATTGATCATTTCCTTTCTGGAAATCATTTAGCTCATCCATGTACAGGTTTCCTAACCAATTGTACACATCTGATAGGTTTGGATTTAACTCCAGGCTTTTTAAAAAGGCTTTTTCTGATTCTTCAAAATCTGTTTTCATGTCATGTAACAAGCCTAATGCAGCATAAGCTTCAGCTAAGTTTTCATCTATTGAGAAAGCTTGGTCAACATGAGGTGTCATGTTTTCAATTTGTTGTTCTCTGGGGACGTTTCCATAATATCCCTGTAAATTATAGGCAATAGCTAACCGTGCGTGTGCTTCAGCGAAAAAGGGATCAATACTGAGAGCTTGTTTGTAGAGATCTATCGCAACATTGATCTCATCTATATCCCGGTTTACCACAAGCTGGTTTGCTTTCAGATACATAGAATATCCCTCAATATCAGATGTTGGAATGTTTTCCAGATCAGATTCATCTTCAGGTAACAGGTGTACTTTCAATTCACTTAATACCGTGCGCGAAATTTCTTCCTGTATCTCAAAAATGTTTGTTGCTGTAAGTTCCCGGTCAAAAGTCTCTGACCACATATGAAACCCATCATCCACTTTTATCAGTTGAGCAGTAATGCGAACTCTGCCTCCAGCTTTTCTGACGCTACCTTCCAGAATATGACCAACCCCAAGTTGGTCCCCAACGATTTTTAAATCTTCGTTTTTTCCTTTGAATTTAAATGAAGAAGTACGTCCGGCTACTTTCATTTCTTTTACTTTAGCAAGAGCATTGAGCAGTTCCTCAGAAAGACCATCAGAGAAATATTCGTTGTTTTTATCACCGCTCATATTCACAAAAGGGAGCACAGCAATGGAAGCAGTTTGAAAATCAGCAAGTTCTGATTGGTTTTCTATAAAAGATGCTTCAGCAAAAAAGACCCGCTCAACCAATAAAAATACTACGGCCATCGAAAGAACGGTGATTATTATCCCATTAAGTTTTTTACCGGTACGGTTGGTTACGGATTCAGTGATATCCACTTCCTGAGATTTTTTTAGTCCTTCAGGCGTTAATTCAAATGCCCAGGCAAAGATCAGGGCCAGAGGAAAACCAACTAAAACCAAAACGGTAAAAAAGGGTGCTACCCAGTCAGGGAAACCAAGTTGTGGAGATACGGTAGACACAACCTGAATAATCAACCAACCTGCAATAGCATACGCAGTCGCAACTTTAAAGACATTACGCCTTTTTAGTTCTTCTATGAAATTTGAGATGTTCATAATGCTTCGCGAATTAAAAATTCTTGTATCGTCATGTCGAACGGATGTGAGACATCTAAAGAATCACTAAACCCGCATAAAACCGTTAGACTTCTCACATCCGTTCGAAGTGACAGATTGGAAGAGGGGATAATCTTTAATTTTACATTCTTCATTTTTAATTCTCTTCCCATTCTTCTTTCCAGTCACCCTCAGCTTTCAAAAACTCAACTACATTGCTCCTTTGCTGATCGAGTTCGGAATGTACTTCATCGATCACTTTTTGATAGCCATCTATTTCATAAACCTCAGAAGGTAAGTTTTCAAATAAATACCACGCAGCTAGCTTGCGATTGAGTTCTAAAAACACCCGTTCAAAATAGGGTAGGGCTTCTTCGTACTTTTTCTGGTTGATCAAACAGATGTACTTTTCGACAAGGTATGCTTCACCATCCTCACCAAGGTCAAGCTCATCTTTATTAGCTTCAACCGCTCTGCAATGCGCGTTGTATAATTGTGTAGCCCTTTCATTATTTCCCATGTCCTTATATATGTCAGCGAGTAATCGCGCTTGGGAAAGGTTTCGGATTTCAAGTGCAGGGATTTCTTCTTCAAAAAAACCGGGTTCAAATTTTCTGAATTCACTTAAAACACGATCATAATCACCTGTGTTATTTCCATAATGCAATAATGAGATATAGAAAGAGAATGAAGGAATCGTTAGATCATTTTCATCAATATACTCGAACATATCTTCCTGGAGATAGCTATAATCTTTTTTGAAAATAGAGTAATAGGGTATATAACTTATATACTCATAGCTGCTCCTGTATTGATTTTTCAACTGAGTAAAATAATGATCAGCCAAATCCTCTAACTGAAGATCTAATGCCCTTAATAAGAGGATGCCTAAAGCCCTTGAATCTCTACCATACGCTCTTGCAGTTGTAGAATACTTAAAGGACTCGTCCAGTTGTCCATAAGGAGGGAGTGCTTTTAAGGAGCTTAAACCGGCATATGTTAGTGCAAATTCAGGGTTGTCGTCTATATTCTTCTGGAATAAAGCTAATGCATCATCATATTCTCCTTCATAGAAATGAACACTGGCCCTGTTATATATTGATAGCGGAGACAGAGGATCAACAGCATACATCTTTTTAAAAGCTTCGTTGCTTTCTTTTAAGTTTCCTTTTTCTTGGTATGCGATTGATAGCCAGTTATAGACATCAGGATTGTTAGGATTTAATTTAATGCTTTGTTCATATTTTTCTATTGCTTTATCTGTTTCAAAAGTATTTGCATGATACAGACCCAAGGCTGCATAAGCATTGGCTTCTTTACTGTTGATAGAAAGAGCTTTTTCAGCATTCTCTTTTACCTGTTCCTGAACTTGATCAAACGGAACATTTCCGTAATATCCCTGCAGATTATATGCGATAGCTAATCTGGCATAAGCTTCAGAAAAGGTGGGATCTAAACTGAGTGCGTTCTTATATAGGTCGATTGCCAAATTGATCTTATCGATATTTCTTTCTGCTATAAAGGAATTGGCTCTCAAATAAGCTTGATATGCCTCGATGTCCTGAGTGGGAACGTTATCTAATTCAGCTTCATCTTCATCGAGCAATCGTACTTTCAGTTCTTTTAGCACCGTTCTGGATATTTCCTCCTGAATATCAAAAATATTGGTAGCGGTTAGTTCACGATCAAAAGTTTCACTCCAGAGATGGAATCCATCGTCCGCTTTTATAAGCTGAGCTGTAATTCGAATTCGGTTTCCTGATTTTCGAACACTGCCTTCCAGAATATGCTGAACATTTAATTCATCACCAATGAGCTTCAGGTTTTCGTTTTGCCCTTTAAATTTAAAAGAAGAAGTCCGACCAGCTACTTTCATATCTTCAACTTTGGCAAGGGCGTTGAGTAGTTCTTCGGAAAGCCCATCCGAGAAATATTCCTGATCTTGATCTGCGGACATGTCTACAAAAGGAAGCACGGCAATGGAGGCTGTTTCAAATTCAATTTCTGATTGGTTTTGGATAAAAGCGGCTTCGGCAAAAAACACGCGTTCCACCAAAAGAAAGATCACCGCCATTGAAAGCACAGTGATGATGATGCCGTTTAATTTTTTTCCGGTTCTGCTGGTTACAGATTCGGTAATCTCTACTTCTTTGGATTTTTTAAATCCTTCCGGGGTTAATTCAAACGCCCATGCAAATATTAATGAGAGAGGGAAGCCTATCAAAACAAAAACAATTACCGCAGTAATCAACCATTCCGGCAGATTTAAGAAAGGAAAGGTAGTAGCACAGATCTGAATGATAAGCCATCCCGCTATGGCGTAGGCAGTGGCGACGCGAAAAACATTCCGTCGTTTCAGCTCAGCAATAAGATTGCGAAAATCCATATACCCCACCCAAAATTTAAATCATGTAAATAAACTAAAAAAATGGATGACTTGCTTGTTTAAACCATTAAAAATGAAAATGGTTAGTTGGCTAACGAAGCCCGGAAATACAAAACGCTCCAATGCAGAGCATCGGAGCGAGGGTTGGGGAGGAAATTAGTAAATAGGTTTGAATCACGGATTAAACAGATTTTTGGATTAACACGGATTTTTAATATCTGCATAAAATCCGTGCCATCTTTTAATCCAACTTATCCGTGATTCAAAAACCATTTTAAGGATAGACTCCCATCAATTCTCAATATTCGTAGTTTCAATATCCAACTCAGTATCAGGTCGTTCTTTTTCGCCTTTCAGATATTGGTTGAACCATCGCATCATTCTTAAATTGAAATCGAAACGAGCTGTCGCTTTACGGTTTCCGTGTCCTTCACCGGGATAAAGAACCAAACGAACAGGAGTTGATGTTCTGGTTTTTATATGTCGGTATAATTCATAAGACTGACCGGGATCAACGCGGGTATCTTCTTTTCCATGCATGATCAAAAGTGGAGTTTTGGCATTATCAACATGAAAGATCGGACTGCGCTCTAAATATCCCTGATAGTCATCCCAGATTCTTTTGCGGGCATGAACGTGATACAGTTCTTCAGGAATATCACTGGTTCCCCATTTCGAAATGTTGTTGCTGATTCCAACCGACATTACTCCGGCAGCAAAACGATCACTGTATTTGGTACTCATCCATGCAGTAGCATATCCACCGTAAGAACCCCCGGTTACTCCAACTTTGTCGCCATCTACTAATCCGATTTCAATTAAATGATCAACACCTTCTACGATATCGTCAAATTCAGCACCAGCTAGATCACCCTGACTGCTCATTGCGAACTCCAACCCACGGCCGGTACTTCCTCTGTAATTCGGATAAAAAACTGCAAATCCCTGAGCGGTAGCCACTTGTCCGGCCATTGAATAAGTGGTTAACCAACCGTTGTCGTAATGAGATTCCGGTCCGCCATGAATTACATTGATCAGCGGATAACGAGTTCCTTCTTCATATCCAACCGGATACATCAAAAGACCTTGAATTTCCGTGCCATCTTTGGTGGTGTAGGTAACTACTTTTTGTTGTCCAAGTTCAACTTCATCTAACCAAGGGTTGCTGTTGGTTACTCGTGAAGCGCTCTTCATGTTTTTGCTCATCAGGTACACTTCATCAGGATGAGAGGAAGTTTCTGCATCCAGCAAAGTAGTTCCATTTCCGGCCATCGAAAATGCGTTGATGATAACATCTTCTGAATTATTGATAACATCCATTTTTCCGGTTTCAACATTTACAGTACCAAACTCAGATTGAACACCTTTACTTGAAAGGAAATACAGTTCATTGTTATCCTTCCAGATCAGTTGATGAAACATTCCCGGGTACTCTTTTTGAAGAAGAGTCGTTGCCCCGGTTTCAGTATCCGCAATTTTAATTCTTCCGGCAATTGGATCGTTGATAGTTGCTGCAGCAACTAATGCTAATTTGCTGCCATCAGGACTCCATACATACGATCCCAGCTTTCCGGTGTGATCAACTTCTGCTAATATTTCCTTGGAATGATGATCAACGACAAGGATCTTTTGTTCCATGAATGAATCATCCACCAAAGAAGAGGGTGCTACAGCCATTGCAATTTTGGATCGGTCAGGACTCCAGAAAGCAGAATATACATTTCCCTGCACCGGAATTCGATGAGGTGTGTGTCCCTCTTTAGCTACATTCTGAATGTAAGCCCAAGTGTTACTGAGGTTTTCTTCATAGATTTCTGGAGCATAAGGAAGGGGAGATGTTTTTTCCGGTCTGGGTTCCGATGCTCTGAACACAATATGATCTCCATCAGAAGCCCACTCATATCCGGAAATGGATTGCTCAAAATCGAAGATTCTCATAAATGATTTTTCTTCGACTGAGTATTCAATCAGGTCTCCATTTACCAAATAAGTGAGTGTGTTCTTAACCGGCCTGAAAGAAATTCCTCTTACATTTTTATCGGTGATCAATGGAATCGATTTTTTTGTGGCGATATCCAACAGATATAAATGAGTACTTTCGGCAATATTTTCTTTGAAAGGATCAGCCGGGACTGATAATGTGTATGCCGCGAATTGTCCATCTTCAGAAATATAAACGTTGCCAACAGATTCAATTTTAGCCAACTGAGTAGGTGTTAATCCCGACTGAGCGAATAATACATCAGTAGAGAAAAGCAGAATAATTGAAGCTGTAAACCATAAAGATCTTTTTAAGATATCCATCTGATCAAATTTTGTGTTATTTAGTTTTAGTATCATGAAGGAATATAATAAATAGATGTATTGCAGATGAACTCTGAAGAGAAATCAAAATTACTCAAGGTAATTGAAGACAGAATTGAATCTATAAAAATTGATATTGAAGAACTTCAGGAGTTGATCAAACCCATTCCTTTGGATGCTTCGATTGGCAGAATTTCCAGAATGGATGCTATCAATAATAAAACCATTAATGAATCTTCTCTAAGAGAGAAGAAAAAGATCCTTCAAAGATTAGAAAAGGCGTTAGAAAGATCCGGTGATAAAGACTTTGGAAATTGCCAAAAATGCGGAGGGGAAATTCCTTTCGGCAGGTTAGAATATATGCCGCATGTAACCAGATGCGTGGGTTGTGTTGGGTAAGTATTATTAGCTGAAAATATTTAATTTAACTCTGACAGGGTTTGAAACCCTGTCAGAGTTAAATAAGAAACAAAAGATGATAAAGCTCCAACCAAATAAATACTATCATATTTATAAATGAGAAACTCAATTTCACTTATATTTTTTCTTTTGGCTGTTTCCTGTGGTTCATCAAGTTTTAGACTCAATAATACTTTTTCTGGTTATCAAAAAGGGTACACTTATGTTTTAACCATAAACCCAGATAGTTCTGCAAAATATGTCAAAACTGATATTGCATGGCCAACACCTTGTCTTGGGTTGGTTTCTCAAATAGAAGCTAAAGTATTCGAAATTAAATGTTCAATACATAAACCAAATATTGTTCAGGTAAGCTCTGATGACTCCCTCATCTTGGTTGACAAACCCCAACTTGTAGAAACAAAAGTTGATACTTTTTTTGTAATTAATTCTAGAAAAATTAAACTCAAACAAGACAATGTAATTTTAAAAACCAATAAGTAAATCGCTACATAACAATTATTTTAAGCGGACGCTGAATCAAGTTAAGCGCATTCTCATTTTCTAAATTTTGATGAGGACTCATTTCTAAACAGAGAAAAGGTGCTAGATCTTTTTGGAGGATTGGTAAATTTTGAAGCAGCCCATTCAGAAAATATTTTTGATGTAGAAGTCTTTTAGGAGAAAAATCGTATAATCAGGAAATGAAAAATGCTCTCCTGTTTATAACACCTGTCCTCATCTGGGGATCAACCTGGTATGTGATCAAATTTCAGGTAGGGAATGTGGATGCGATGCTGTCTGTTTCCTATCGCTTTGGTATTGCAGGTGTATTGATGCTGATCGTTTGTTCTCTTTGGAAAATGAAGATGAACTTCACCAGAAAAGAACATCAATTCATTTTACTTCAGGGACTTCTCATTTTCGGATTTAATTACTGGCTGGTTTACACCTCTGAGCTTTACTTAACCAGCGGCTTAGTAGGATTGATCTTTTCTCTATTGGTATTCCTGAATATCCTGAATGGACGAATTTTTCTGAAAACTCCTTTCGAAAACAAAGTGATTATCGGTGGATTTTTGGGACTAGTTGGAACGGGAATGGTATTCTGGGAAGATCTTTCTCACTTTTCATTTACTGATGGGAAGATCATAGGACTATGCTTCGCAGTAGGAGGTACGTATCTGGCTTCACTGGGAAATATTACATCAGCGAGAAATCAAAAAGCAGGAATTCCGGTCATTCAATCCAATGCTTTTGGAATGGTTTACGGTGCGATCGCTATGTTTGTAATCGCCGTTATTTTGGGAAAAGAGATCAGGTTTGAAGTGTCACAAAGCTATGTGCTGTCACTGTTATATCTGGCAATATTTGGTTCAATAATCGCATTTGGTGCTTTCATGACATTGATCGGAAATATCGGAGCCAGTAAAGCTGCTTATGTTTCCTTAATTGCGCCGGTCATAGCGCTTACCATTTCTACTTTTCTGGAAGATTATACATGGACAACAATCAGCTTAAGCGGAGCTGTAATGATCTTGGTTGGAAATGTAGTTGCTTTACGATCATCAAAAAAGAAAGAAAAAGCTTTTCCAAGAGTACAAGAGCTGGAAGTGCCGGTCGAGGTTTTGGAAGAGAAACTCCCGGATAAATTGACAAAATAAAGCACATTTTCTGCTGGTTCCGTAGCTCCGCTGCGGAACTAAGCTTGAAAGCTCTGCTTTCATTGAGGCAGAGCCTCAAGTCCGCATTCCGAACGAGACGTTCGGAACGAGAGCAAAAGCACATTTAATTATTGGCTGACCCCAAATTATAATGACCTCTGTCATATCGAACGAAGTGAGATATCTAAAGATTTGCTTTAAAATTAGACTCTTAGATTTCTCCCGCTGGTCGAAATAACAAAAGGAATATAGCTAGATAATTACAGCACTAAACAAACTTCCCGCTGTTTTTGCAGTTTGACTATTAAAATCATATTCAGGGTTTAGTTCACAAATATCAGACGAGATCATTTTTCCGGACTCTTTCATAACCTGAATAAGATTTAAAGCATGATTCAACTTCAACCCATTCCAGGCCGGAGCACTGACTCCGGGAGCTATTGGTGCTTCAAACACATCGAGGCAGATGGTCAGGTAGATAAAATCCCGATCGTCAATAAATTTCTGAACTTTTTCTAAACTTTTCTTCTCATCATTAAAGATCTCAGTATTCAAACAGAACTTTGTATCAAGTTCATCAGCTTTATTGAACAGAGATCTTGTGTTGTTATCCTGATTGATTCCATACACAAAATATTTCAGATCAAGACCGATCTTTTCTGCATGTTCATGAGCCTGAAGGAAAGGAGAGCCTGAATGAGGAATTCCGTTATGTGGTCTTAAATCGAAATGAGCATCAATATTTAAAATGCCGAGTTTAGCTTTTGGATTTTTCTGTTTTAGAAATGAAGAGATTCCCAAAAAATGCCCGAATGCGGTTTCGTGTCCACCCCCAATAACAAAAGGATTGTTATCTGATTCTAAAATATGATGAACGGCTTTCCCTAATTCCTGATGAGCAGTTTCGAGGTCTTCATTTTCCGGGATGATATTGCCACCATCAATAAATCCACCCTCATTTCCGCGCCAACAAAGTGAGCCGATAGAATTTCTGAAATGACTTGGTCCTTGAGCAGCTCCAACTCTTCCACCGTTTCTCTGGACGCCAATATCAGAAGCGAACCCCAAAAGAACGGTTTGATTTCCTGTGCTTATATCTTTCAAATCTATACAATGTACAGCTTGGTGATATCTGAATTGATCAAAGTCAGATCTGGAATCAATGCGGCCACCCCAGATTTCGGGTTCTGTTGGGCGATATAATTTTGAGCTAAAATTCAAAAGAATCTCCACTGATTATAGTAGCGCTTGGCTTAAGTTGTCCTTGCTGATAAAAGATATTTCTAAAGTCATCGGTTTCAAAAACGGTGAAATTGGCTTCATCTCCCTTTCTTAGAATCCCGCCTTCAATTCTTAATGCCCGGGCAGCGCGGAAAGTAATCCCTGCTAATGTCTCTGCAATCGTCAGTTTTTCAGATGCACCCAAAATCGAAGCTTGAGTGATCAGATCTCCCATTGGAGCAGAACCGGGATTCCAGTCGGTGGCAATAGCTACACATGCGTTAGTATCCAATAATTTTCGGCATGGAGTGAATTGCATTCCTAAACCCAATGAAGCCCCGGGAAGAGCAACGGCAACCGTTTCGGATCGGCCAAATAGTTCACAGGATTCATCATTAGTAAACTCTAAATGATCCGCTGAAACACACCCTTCTTCAATGGCCAGTTTCGATCCGCCCGGATGAAACTGATCCACATGCATGGTTATATCAAAGCCTTTTAGCTTTAAATTCTTTGCGTAGATACGAGCTACATCAATATCGAACGCTCCCTCTTCAACAAAGATATCTGCACGTGTGGCTAGCTTTTCTTCAACAATAATTGGTACGACTTCTTGCAGTAGAAAATCTAAGTATTCTCCATGACTTCCGTCAAAATCCTTTGGCTTGATATGAGCTCCCAGAAAAGTGGGAATCAATCTAACGGGAGTTTTCTCATTCGCTTTCTTGATCGCTCGAAGCATTTTCAGCTCGTCATCCAGATTTAAACCATAACCGGATTTCACTTCAATGGTTGTGATTCCTCTTTTTAAATGTTGCTCAGCTCTTTGAAGTATCAGAATTACTAATTCATCTTCAGATGCTTTTCGGGTTTCCGCAACGGTATCAGAGATTCCTCCACCTGAAGCTGCAATTTCTAAATACGATTTTCCTGCAACCCGCATTGAATAATCATTTACCCGATTTCCACCCCAGCAAATATGAGTGTGGCAATCGATAAAAGAAGGAAGGGCAACTAGATCTGAACTATTATTTAACTTTTTTTCCGAATCAGGATGAATATTTTCGAGATCAGAATAGCTTCCCAAGGCCAGAATTTTTCCATCCTGAATAACAATTCCCGCATTCGTTATAATCTCCAATTGTTCGTCCTTCAACGGACCTTTAAGCGGTAATCCGTTCATGGTTAAAAGCTGTTTAAAAGGACCGTATAGAGTTTTTGAGCTCATTAATTTAGAGTGATGTTTGGATTTTTAATTTAACTGATTCTACAACTCTATCTATATCATTTTCAATTTCACTGTTTTTAAACCTTAAGACATGTATACCATTTCTTTCAAGAAAAGCATCTCTGTTTAAGTCTTTTCTCTTTACTTCCTCCAGATTATGAATACCACCGTCTATTTCAATACAAAGATTCGCTTTTGGAACATAAAAGTCTAAGATATAAGGGCCTATTCCATATTGCCTTTTGAATCGTGTATCCAGAATCTGCTTATTTCTAACTCTTTCCCAAAACAAAGTCTCTGCATCAGTCATCGATCGCCGAAGAGTTCTTCTTTGTTCTAAGCTATTTCTTGGATTTTTGATACTCATGTTTTTGACCTCCTCTGTCTCCTCCTTCATAAGGAGGAGAACTTTCTAAATATATCTTAATTTAAACAACGAGTCCTTCCCCTTAATAAGGGGAAGACAGAAGGGGTCTATATTATCATTTGATGTTCATTCCCAACTTCCGTTGCTTTTTCGTAACCGGCATCGTGATGACGGAATATTCCCATTGCAGGGTCATTATACAACACACGACGAATACATGCTTCTGCGCGGTCGGTTCCATCTGCAAGAACTACCATTCCGGCATGTTGGCTGTATCCCATTCCAACGCCGCCGCCGTGATGGAAACTGATCCAGGTTGCTCCGCCGGTAGCGTTGCTCATCAGATTTAAAAGTGGCCAATCGCTTACCGCATCGGTACCGTCTTTCATTCCTTCCGTTTCTCTGTTTGGGGATGCAACCGATCCGCAATCCAAATGATCACGACCTATTACGATCGGTGCTTTTACATTTCCTGTTCTTACCAGATCGTTGAAGATCAAGCCTGCTTTTTCGCGTTCACCCATTCCCAACCAGCAAATTCTGCAAGGCAATCCCTGGAAAGCTACTTTTTCTTTAGCTTCATCCAGCCATTTTATCAGATTGTGATTTTCAGGAAAAGCTTCTTTTAAAGCCTGATCGGTGACATAAATATCTTCCGGGTCTCCGGAAAGAGCGGCCCATCTGAAAGGCCCTTTTCCTTCACAAAAAAGCGGTCGGATATACGCCGGTACAAAACCCGGAAAATCGAAGGCGTTTTCTACTCCGCCTTTTTGAGCATAAGCTCTAAGATTGTTTCCGTAATCAAAAGTGATGGCTCCACGATCTTGTAAAGTCAGCATATGACGAACGTGTCGGGCCATACTTTCAATTGATTTCTTTTCGTAGGATTTTGGATCAGATTTTCTGAGATCCTGTGCTTCTTTCAAAGAAATTCCATGAGGCACATATCCATTGATCGGATCATGTGCAGAAGTTTGATCCGTTAAAATATCGGGTGTTATTCCATCTTCTATCAATCGTTCAAGAACATCTCCGATATCTCCAACTAATCCAACGGAAAGATTTTCTTTGTTAGCTTTTGCTTCCGTAACCCATTTAATGGCTTCCTCATATGAATGAGTCATTTTATCAATGTAGCGGGTTTTGATGCGTTTTTCGATTCGGGCCGGATCAATATCCACACCTAAAAAAGTAGCTCCTGCCATGGTCGCAGCCAACGGCTGTGCACCACCCATGCCTCCAAGTCCGCCGGTAACTAAAAGTCTGCCACGAAGGTCACCATCAAAATGTTTTTCTCCACAAGCTACAAAAGTCTCGTAGGTTCCCTGAAGAATTCCTTGTGTTCCGATGTAGATCCAAGAACCTGCAGTCATCTGTCCGTACATCATCAAACCGCGTTCTTTCAATTCATTGAAGTGATCCCATGTCGCCCATTTCGGAACTAAATTACTGTTGGCGATCAAAACTCTAGGAGCTTCAGGATGCGTTCGAACTATCCCAACGGGTTTTCCTGATTGTACCAACAAGCTGTGGTTTTCATCCAGATCGAGTAAACATTCCACGATCTTTTCCAGAGACTTTCGGTCTCGTGCAGCTTGACCGTTTCCTCCGTACACAATCAGGTTTGCAGGATCTTCGGCAACATCTTCATGCAGGTTATTAAGCAACATTCTGAGCGGAGCTTCTGTCTGCCACGACTTTGCATTTAGCTTCGTTCCGGTTGGAATTTTGTAGTTAGGATGTTGGACGTATTTTTTAAGAAACTCGGAATTGTTCATCGTATAATCCGTTTAAGTCTATATTTAATTTGTTTGCGATCTCATCCGCTTTATGTGAAATGATGTGAGATTGAATAAGATCCAGTGCTTTTCTGATGTCATTAGCGAAAACCCGGTCTTCATCAGCGTGATCGATATGATCCCGAACCAACTCATGGCAAGCATCCAGAATTGGTCCCGACTTCATGGGTTTTCTGAAATCAAAAGCCTGAGCGGCACTCACGAGTTCAACAGCCAGAATTTTTTCTACGTTATCAATAACTTGATTTAGTTTTCTGGAACTGATAGAGCCCATACTCACATGATCTTCCTGTCCAAGAGATGTTGGAACACTATCGGCGGAAGCAGGGAAACAAAGCGCTTTATTTTCACTTACCAAAGCGGCTGAAGTATATTGAGGGATCATGAAACCGGAATTTAAACCAATATCGGTCATCAGTAATTTTGGTAGTCCGGGATGTTCACCATTCAGCAATAAATAAGATCGTCGGTCTGAAATATTTCCAACTTCATGTGCAGCCAAAGTCAGATAATCGCAGGGCATTGCAAGCGGTTGGCCATGAAAATTTCCACCGCTGATAGATTCTTCTGCAGAAAGAATGATCGGATTATCGGTCACAGAATTGATCTCGATATCAACCATCTGCTTAACATGAAGCCATGCATTTCTACTGGAACCATGAACCTGAGGCATACAACGAATGGAATACGGATCCTGAACTCGACCACAATTTTCATGAGAAGCCACCATTTCTGAATTTTGAAGTAGAGCTCGTAATCGGTGAGCAACTAAACGGGAACCGTCAAAAGGGCGAACTTCGTGAAGGCGTTCATCAAAAGGACTGTCGCTTCCTAAAACTCCTTCCAAACTCATCGCTCCGATTATATCGGCAGCATTCAGGCAATGATGCAGATTGTACACTCCCCAAACGGCATGAGCTGCAATAAACTGAGTGCCGTTGATCAGTGCTAAACCTTCTTTGGCTTTTAGGTTGATGGGATCTAATCCTAATTCATTATAAACATCCGGTGTTTCTCTCCATTCGCCTTTATAATGAACCTTCCCCAATCCGATCAGCGGCAAAAACAGATGAGCAAGAGGAGCGAGGTCTCCGGAAGCACCAACCGAGCCTTGCTCAGGGACTTCAGGAATAATGTCGTTTTGTATGAAAAAAATAATTCGATCTAAAGTAGCTTCCCGAATCCCGGAAAATCCTACGCTTAAATTATGAGCTTTCAGGATCATCATCGCTTTGGCGATTTTCAGGTCTATAGCATTTCCAACACCCACACTATGGCTTCTTAAAATATTATCCTGAAGTTTGGCTGTATTTTCTTTTGATATAATTGTGTTGCAAAGCGGACCAAATCCTGTATTTACACCATAGACAACATCGCCACTTTCAACAATTTGAGATACGTTCTCAGAGCTTTTTACAACTTTAGCCCTCGCTTCTTTATTTAGCTGGAAGGATAATTTACCATCGCAAATATCGATTACGTTTTGGATGGAGATGGTGTCAATTCCGAGATTAAACATATACTTAATTAATCTATTATTTAAAATGAGTTTGATGTAAATCTCTCTCATGGTCATTCCCGTGAAGACGGGAATCTGGATTTTGCTAATTAATTAGGATGAAGTCCTTAGCTTAGTTCCAGATTTCGGCCTTCGCCGCGAAATGACAGTAGTTAAATGACAAAATAGATTATTAATGTAATGTTTTGAAATACTTTATATGTATATATTGATGCCTATGAGTAATCAAATTGAATTCAGACATCTCAATTATTTCCAGACGGTTGCGAAAGAACTTCACTTCAGAAAAGCAGCAGAGAAGCTATTTATTACCCAACCGGCGCTTAGCAGGCAAATTCAGCAATTGGAAGAATATGTTGGGGTTGAGCTTTTTAAAAGGGATAAACGAAATGTGTCGCTGACAAAAGCGGGAGAATATCTGCTCAAAGAATCTCAGTTTCTGTTTGATCATCTGGGATTTATAAAAGATAATATTCGTCACATCGCCAAAGGAGATGAAGGTGAGATAAGAATCGGATTTGTGGGTTCAGCTATGCAGAGTGTAATTCCTTCGCTACTCAAAAAGATCAACAAAGATTCTCCGGGAATTCATTTTGTACTTACTGAGTTGACCAATCAGGATCAGGTGGACAAGGTCAGAAACGATCAATTAGATCTGGGTTTCATCAGAACAATGCGATTACCGGAAGGTTTAAAGAAGCTGGATGTTTTTGAAGAGACCTTTTGTCTGGTATTGCCTAAGTCGCACTCGATATCTTCTGGAAACTTTAAAAATATTTCTGATCTGAAAGAAGAGAGTTTCATTTTGTTTTCCAGCCAATACAGTCATGGTTACTATGATAAGATCATGAGTATTTTTGAAGATCAGGGCTTTACTCCGAAAGTAGCGCACGAGTCAGTTCATGCGAATACCATTTTTCGTTTGGTAGAAAATGAGTTGGGGATCGGAATTGTGCCGAGTTCATTAAAGCAAGGATTTGATCTGAATATAAAATTCATCGATTTGAAGAAAATTCCTCAGAGAACTACGTTATCGGCTATCTGGAAGGAAGAGAGTAGGAATCCGATATTAGAAAAAGTGATCCGGACATTGGGTTGATGATCAGTTTTACCTGGTTTCAAAATTTAAAACTCTGAATACTAACCCGTAGGGGGAATTCATGAATTCCCCCTACGGGTGTTGTTAGGCATCTTTACTAAATGCCACAGCCTTGTTTATAAATTCTTGTATCTGCTTTTCCTGATCACCCATCTTTAAAATTTCTGATAAAGCTAACCCGGCGCCTTTCAGTTTTTCGGGTAACCATTCTCCATATTCCAGATCAGGAGCTTTCGAATAATCAACTTTCGCCTCTTTTTTCCATTGGGTCACATAGAAGTAAGGTTCGTTTATTACAGAATCAGCGACGGCGTATCCGACACTGAAAGATTGAATAGCTTCACCATTATCATTAAACTGAAAAGGGACATACACTCCATGATCAAAATGATGAGGCCATGTTCTGGCAGGGCTTGCTTTAGCATGCTTTGTGAAGACCTCGTTACAAAGCTGATCAGCAATAGTTCGGTGATTTGCTAATTCTTCCAGAACTGAAGCATCAACTTCTGAAAAAGGTTTTGCCTCATCGGTTGGGTGTTCGGGAATATCGTAATGCATTTTAAGCGCAAGATCAGAGGCATCAATTTGCTTTAGTTGAAGTGCTTGCCGAAGCCACAATAATCCTTCCCGCTTGGTTTTCCCCGACAAAGAAAGTGAAGCCAGTTCAATTCCCGTTGGCCCGGTTACTTTTAAACTTAAAGTCGGGACATGAAGTCCAACTCTGGCGCGGTTATTAATAGAATGTCCGTAGAAAATCTTATTCCCAGAATCCCAACTCATACTGGTATGGCTGTCATCATCCTTTTCTTCCAACAAATACTTCCCTGATGCAGCTATAAATTGAACTGCATGATGTAGTGCTAGCTGGGCAGTATTGATCTTATCAATAAGTATGTTCGTGGAGAATCTCATTAATTTTCTGTTTTTGATCTGATTTCAGATTGAGTTTTGATTTGTTTCAGAACCCTTAAATGGATATCAGAAAGAATTTTGTCAGCGATAACTTTCCAGTACAATGCAGGATACATTTCATTTTTGTACCAAGTAGTTCCAATAATAACAGTATTACCGTTCGGAAGTGTTTCAAGTTTAAACTCTCCATTTATTGTGCGAAAATAATTATCAAGATGGGGAGTAACTATTTTACCATATGGGCTCCATTCTTGAAGAGGTTGAGGTTGCTCCAATACATCAAACTGAATTAAATTCGGATAGTCCCACGTTGTAATAGGCTCTACAAAATCTCCGGTAGAAAACTCGCAATATCTGATTGCTCCAACACCTTCACCTTCAATACGAGCACTAATCGGGTAAGCCAATCCAAGTTTAAAAAATCCGCTGGGTTCATCTTCAATAGTTTTGAAGTCTATGAATTCATCCCAAACGATCTCTTTTGAAGCTTCAATCTCAATTTGAGTTGTGATAGACATGGTGCTATTATTCGTAAATAATTTATCCGCACTAAGACCAAAGAGTAAAAGCAATGGAAATAATACCAAAAGTTGCTTTCTGTTGGCACGTAATCGAGCAACATGATATCCAAAAAAGCTTCCAAGACCACCTACAGTTAATGCAATAGGAGCTGAAAGAAGAATGCATACAAAACCTTCAGCTGCGAATAAAATAGCAGTTCCGCTTGCTAAAGCTAAAGTGAACATTGTGTGTGAAAAAGATTTCCCTTGTCCAACCAATCCATCTTTATTTAAAAAATAAGATGCCGTTATACCTACAAAGAAAGGAGTGGATATAAATAAAGTAGTACTATAAATATCAAATAGGTAGATACTGCAAACAAAAGCAACGGCAGCAATTACAATTCCGGCGAGTATCCCATACAATGCATTCGAAATGGAGTTTGTAATTTCCTTGGATTCTGATTGAATTTTTTTAGTAATTATTTTTGCAGACTCAGGGATTGTCAATGCGAGCATTACAAAATAGTTTAGTATAGGGGCAAAAAAGAATAATGCATACCAAGGAGATTTTCCGGCATCTAATAGTCTTTTCATCATGAGGTTGACCCCGATCCAGATGAAAGGCAGAGTCCATATCAAAAAGAAAATATAGAAAGTCTGGGAAGGTTTAAGTGGGTAAATGAAACCTCTATCCATAGAGATAAAAGGCGATAAATAATCAATAGGGGACCAATAGATATCATAAAGGAAGAAAATGACCAGAGAATCAATTAAGTATTTACCAAACATCAACCCGAAGCCGGCAATTAAATATGTCTTTCGATCAACTCGTCCTTCTAGTTTGAATAAGAGAGAGATAATTTCTTTCATATAACCCCCGCATATTCAACACCGGATAGATGATGCATTTCTTTTTTCCAGGTTACTAAGTCGTAAGGAGAAAAGTCTTTAAAACTGGTATGACCACACGCCCTGGCCAGAATTTTCATAAGTTCTGTAGATCCATGAAAGAAGTTATCCAACATCGCAGCTGATTTTTCGATTTCGAAGCGTGCCCGCAAGTCATCTTTTTGAGTTGCAATTCCTACCGGACAGTTATTGGTATGGCAAGCCCTCATTCCTAAACAGCCAATGGCTTGAATGGCTGCATTTGATACCGCAATTCCATCAGCTCCAAGCGCCAACGCTTTTGCAAAATCAGGAGCCGTTCGTAAACCACCGGTAATAATTAAAGTGATTTCATCCGGTCCGAGCCCTTTACCATCCAAATATTTTCTGGCTTTGGCTAATGCGGGAATAGTTGGAATTGAAATATGATTTCTGAGTACGGTTGGTGCGGCTCCGGTTCCACCGCCACGACCATCCAGTATGATGTAATCAGCTCCGGCATCAAGTGCGAATTGTATATTTTCTTCTATATGATTGGCGGAAAGCTTAAACCCAATTGGAATTCCTCCTGTTACTTCCCGAACCTTATCACCCATTTTTCTGAAGTCATCAGGAGTAACCAAATCATCAAATTTAGGCGGTGATATTGCGGATGTGCCCTCTTCAAGTTCACGCACTTCAGCGATCTTTCCTTTTACTTTTTCTCCGGGAAGATGTCCTCCTACACCTGTCTTAGCTCCTTGCCCTCCTTTAAAATGAAAAGCCCGTACTTTTTTGAGTTTATCCATTGAAAAACCAAATTTGGCAGAAGCCAGCTCATAAAAATATCTGGAGTTTTCGGCTTGTTCCTCAGGCAGCATTCCACCTTCGCCTGAACAGATTCCTGTTCCGGCCATTTCAGCCCCTTTTGCCAGAGCGATTTTAGCTTCTTCGGACAGAGCACCAAAACTCATGTCAGATACAAAGAGTGGTATATCTAATTCGAGTGGTTTTTTAGCTTTTGGCCCAATGACCAGCTTAGTCTCTACTTCAACATCTTCAAACTGTGGAGCAGGAGAGAGTTGTGCGGTTTGGAACTGAATGTCATCCCAAACAGGAAGTTCTTGTCGGCTAACACCCATGGCTTCCACACTTCCATGAGCACCTTCTTTCATTCGGTTTTTTGCCAGTCCCTGAATTTCTCCATTAAAAGGCTCATCGTCTGTTCCGTGAATATCCTGATAGGTTCCTAAATATTGGTCGCGTTGATAAGGTTGAGGATTGTCCTTTTCCCAGTCAGCGATTTCTTCTTCATCCACCCAAACCTGCCCGTCATCTACCCAGGATTTAAAACTATGAAGTGCTTCATCATTATTGTATTCGCTTATTCCGGTTTTGTAACGATAGTCCCAGCCATGCACACCACAAATAAGATTATCACCATCGATATGACCATCAGCAAGCAAAGCGCCTCTGTGGTGACATCGCCCAAAAAGAACGGAGACTTCATCGCCATACCGAACAATTACCAGATCAACATTGGAAACCAGAGCATAAGCCGGGGTAAGTTCTTCAAGATCGTCCCACTTAAAAATTGATTTTGGCAGCATAATAGATTGGTTTTTAAAGTTAAATGAATAAACCAAAATTTGATGTGGGAAAAAAGGAACTAAGGAAAATGTTAAAAAATTTAGAAGAGGCTTTATGGTCCATCCATCATTTCGCTGAAAGCGGGGTGATGGAATTGGGTTGAAGTCAAGGAGTGGCTAGATAAGGTAACCATCAGCCGTGCAAAGCCCGACAGATGGTTGGATAAAACAAAAAAAGCCCCTCGGAAATCAATCACGAGAGGCTTTAGGGGTACAAATTGTTAACAGATAATTCTGTTTTAATTAAATAATTTTTTCACCCAACCGAATACACCACCGGAGCGGTCGCCTTCGCGTCCACCTGAAAGGCCATCATAACTAGGTCTGGGTAATCCGTAACTATTATCGGCAGTTTCTTTCTTCTTTTTAGCTTTTTTATTATTTGAAGAACTGCGACGAGTTTTATTATGGGGTTTGCTCTGTTTATTATTTCTTTTCTTATTGTTGGAGTTCTTTCCTTTTTTCTTCTTTTTAACTTCTTCAGGAAGTTTTATTTCTTCTGGAGCGTATCCAACTTCATTAGTGATCTTCTCAATGTCATCTCTGTCCATTTTTGAAACCAATGAAACCATTTGTCCGGCTTTTTTTGAACCTACCAGTTCAGCCCGGTAACGGTATTCTTCCACTTCATTTGGTACATCATAATTGATTACCTGAGTGACTTTATCAATTTCGATATCAGTTGCGGACATACCACCAACGATCAGGATCTTCATCTCATTTGAAGTGAACTTCTGGAAGCGTTCGTTAAAGGTTTCTTTGTTGATGCTTTCATCAACACTTACTACGCCCCAGCTCTTTTTAAGAATGATTCTGAAAAGTCGGTCTGCCGTTCTTTTTGAAGCCGTGAAAACTAGAATTCTTTCAACCTTACTGTTTTCCAGATGTGCCATTAACGTAGAAATTTTCATTCTTGGCGGCACGTTGATATAACCTTGTTCCAGATTTTTTGGGACAGAAGGTTCATCTGTCTGATCTTTCTTCAAGACTACTGAAACAGATGCTTCTTTAAGTTTTTCGACAGGAGCTTTGTCAGAGTCGGAACCAGAATCAGTTTTATTTTCAGGCTCTTTTTTCTCCGGATTCAAAACTACTTTAACAGAGGCTTTTTCTAATTTGGCTTCAACTTCTTTCTGATCAATTACAGCAGGCTTTACTTCTTTGTCATCTTCGCCATCCTGATCTTGATTCTGGATCTTTTCTGACTCTTTATTGTCCTTTTTCTCTTCAGGATTCAGAACCACTTTTACAGAAGCTTGCTCTAATTTTTCTTTTACTTCTTCTTCGTCGATTTCAGCAGGTTCAACTGCTTTTTTCTCTTCAATATCAGTAGACTGAAATCCAATTAATTCAGGATTTTTAAGCGCATTTTCGGCTAGCTGCTTAGTAGCATTATTCATAGTTCCGGAAAAAATGAGTACCTGTGGCTGGTTCTCAATAAATTCAAAGATAGACTTCACCCTGCCTACTAGGCTAAAGTTTTCCATATTATGCGCTTCATCGATCACAACACATTCGAGATCGGTAAAGGTTTTTTTGGTTTTTTCCAGTATGTCAACTAATCGGCCGGGATTTGCTACAATCACGGGCGCTTCATCTAAAACAGCTTGTTCTTGTGCGACTTTGTCACCTTTCATGGATAATGAAGTACTGCTCACTTGTGCATGATACCCCATCGCCCAAATCATTTCATCAATCGCTTTCGCTCGCTCTATAGATGGTGTTAAAATTAATATTCGCGTGCCGTTTACCTCTCCGTTTGCTATCAACTTCTGCAATGCAGGGATCAAAAATGCTCCGTTATCCTCACTTTCATTCTTAACAAGCAGGTGCTTGCCTTCTAAGGCCTGTGGAATAACTTCTTGCTGGAGAGGGGTTGGCTTTTCAATTCGTGTATCAACCAGTCCGTTCAATAGATCAGGACTCAGGTCATATTGTTCAAAAGACAATGTTCCACCTCGTTCGTTTGGCGTTATAATTCAATTTTCAAAGATCAAATGCTTAGATCGTCCCTAAGCAAGCTCAAATATACAAAATGTGAAGGAGAGTTGATAAGCTTCGTTTCTAAAAAGCGGTTTTAGTTAAAAAGAGTGCATAAAATCAGACTTATCAATTTCTTTATTTGCCCTTGCGGAACTTTTTTGGGAAACTAACATACCTAAAATTAGACCTATCTTTTTAAAACCTAAATTACTACTGCTATGCCACACCATCGCCGATGCTTACTATCTCTGTTTCTGCTAATTTCTTTATTCACCGCTTGTTCAGAACCGGAATCGCCAGAACAGATCTCAGATCCGGAACAATTTGCAGAATTTATTGAGGGATATACTTCCGGCGAAATTAGTTCGCATAGCGAGATCGCGGTTACATTTACTAAACCTGTTTCTGAGAAGATCAATATCCGGTCGTTGAGGCTTTTTGATCTTTCCCCGTCAGTGAATGGTTATTCGGAATTGGTGAACGACAGAACAATTGTGTTTAAACCCAATGATCCATTTAAGCAGGGACAGGAATACCAAGTTTCTTTTGAGTTGTCAAAGTTGTTTGAAGTACCCGATGACAAGAAAAAGTTTTCGTTTGCTGTAAATACAATGAAACAGCAGATGGAAGTGGTTTTAGGCGAACTGGAAATAGTAACGGAAACGAGCATGAAGCTTTCAGGTACAATTTATACAGCAGATAAAGCCTGGAAAAAAAATATAGATCGTGCGCTATCCATATCTCAAAAAGGAAATAATAATCTCGTACTAAGCTGGACTCAAAATAACTCAGGAACGGTTCATGATTTCGAAATTTCGGGAATACGGAGAGACGACCAAAAAAGTGAATTGAAATTAAGTTGGGATGGCAACCCGATAGGAACAGACACAAAAGGAAATCAGGTTATAGAAATTACAGATAGTTCTGTATTTGAACTTTTAGCTACACGGGTTTTTACGGATAACAATCCAAGGGTTGAGCTTACTTTTTCTGATCGTTTAGATGCCACACAAAATTTACAGGGATTGATTCAGGTTCAGGACATGAATGAGATCAACACCATCATTAACGGGAATACATTAGTAATCACTCCAAGACAACGAAGAACCGGAGTTAAAACACTGACCATCAATTCAGGAATTAAAAACGAAGCCGGAAGACGATTAGAAACTGAGATCACAAGAGAAATTCAATTCAATCAGCCTAAACCACAACTGGAATTACTTGGAAAAGGTACTATCATCCCCAGTTCTGATAATCTGTTATTTCCGTTTAAAGCGGTGAGCTTAGGAGCTGTAGATGTTCGAATCATCAGGATTTTCGAGAATAACATGGGGCAATATCTGCAGGAATATGGTATTTCAGCGAATGACCAATATAGAATTGAACGGGTTGGACGTCAGGTATTTGGCGGAGCAATTCCACTTTCAAGTTTGGGAACAGTGGAGGCCGGGAACTGGAATAACTATGCACTTGACCTGTCAAAAATCATTGAACCTGAACCCGGAGCGCTCTATCAGGTAGAAGTTGATTTCAGAAAACATCAGGCAGTTTATGAGTGTGGGGAAAATGATTCAGAAACTACTGCGCAAGTTACGGATAGAAGCTGGACGTATTCATCCACTGAAGAAGAGCAATTCTGGAATAACTACAGAAGTAATTCTTATCCAAGAGGCTATAATTGGAGAGAACGAGACAATCCGTGTGATGTCAGTTATTACTATAATCAAAGAAGTAAAGTCAGGAATATTCTCGCTTCCGATTTAGGGATAATTGCAAAAAGCGGAGATCAGGGAAGTCTTACAGCTTTTGTGACGGACCTTAAGACCACAGATCTGAAAGCAGGAGTAAAAGTTGAATTATTTGATTATCAGCAACAACTGCTGGCTTCAGCAAATACGGATCAAAACGGTAAGATCGAATTGTCATTTTCACGAGATCCGTACTATTTAGTGGCGACATCAGAAAAGCAAAAAGGATATTTGAGATTAGATGACGGGACCTCTCTGTCAGTGAGTGATTTCGATGTTTCCGGTGCTCAAGTACAAAAAGGAGTAAAAGGATTTTTATACGGAGAGCGAGGCGTATGGCGACCGGGAGACACTTTGTTCGTTTCTTTTATTCTGGAAGATGAAAATGATGTGTTACCTGAAGATCATCCGGTAAGTTTTGAGTTGAGGAATCCATCCGGGCAAGTAGTGAATCGCAAAACATTCACTACGTCATTAAATGGCTTTTATGTTTATGAAACATCAACTGAGAAGCAGGCACCAACAGGTAACTGGAGAATTTCAGCAAAAGTTGGAGGGCTTACTTTCGACAAAACCATCAAAATTGAAACGGTTAAACCAAATCGTTTAAAAGTAGAAGTCGATTTCGAAAATGATGTTATCACCGCTGATGATCCGGAATTGAACGCAACTTTGAATTCGCGCTGGCTGCATGGTGCAATAGCTAGAAATTTGAAAGCAGATGTTGAAATGAGTATGAGTCGATCTGAAGCTACTTTCTCAAAATATCCGCAATTCTCTTTTTCTGATGAATCCATTTCCTTCTCAGGTTCTCCAACCCAGATATTTGATGGAAATTTAGATCGTTCCGGCGAAGCAGAACTTGATTATACTTTTAAAGAATTGAAAGAAGGACCGAGCCGAATCAGAGTAAATCTGAAAACAAGAGTGTTTGAACCATCCGGTAATTTTAGCGTCGGGAGTTCTACAACTTATTATTATCCGTTTGAAACATTGATCGGATTAAGAGCACCAAGAACGAGTGAGGACAGGTATTCAAATTGGTTGGAAAGAAATCAGGATCACAGTTTTGAAGTGGTTTCTCTGGATAAGGATGGAAAGACAATTCCAAATCAGGAGCTCGAGTTTGAAGTTTATAATATAAGATGGAGATGGTGGTGGGAGCGTAGTCGGGAAGAATTGAGTAATTACTTTGAACGAAGAAATGTACGAAAAGTAAGTTCAGGAACGGTAGCAACTAACTCAGAGGGAAAAGGATCTTTTGATGTTAACATCTCCAATAATGATGGCGGCGGTAGATATTTAGTTCGTGTTAAGAATAAAGACGGTGGACATTCAGCCAGTCAGGTCGTTTACTTCAGTTGGTATGGAGGAAGTGGTTCGGGAGTGAGTCCTGCAAGATTGACTTTCAATTCTGATAAGGAAACATACAATGTTGGAGATGAGGCAGTTCTTAATATCCCAAGTAGCAAAGGAAGTAAGATTCTGGTCAGTTTAGAAACCGGATCAAAGATCCTAAGCACAGAATGGATAGATGGGGAAAAAGGAAGCACCGAGTATCGTTTTGAAACTTCGGGAGATATGAGTCCCACGATTTATGCTCATGTTATGCATGTGCAATCTCACGGTCAAACAGAAAACGATCTACCAATCAGGATGTATGGTGTAATTCCCATTAAAGTGGAAGATCCATCTACTAAACTATCACCGGTAGTTAAGCTTCCGGAGGAGTTGAAACCTGAAACCAATGCAATAATTGAAGTTTCGGAATCGAACAAAAAAGCAATGACATATACCGTAGCTGTAGTGGATGAAGGCTTGCTGGATCTTACAAATTTCAACACTCCTGAACCCCACGATTATTTCTATGCCAGAGAAGCACTGGGAATAAAAACCTGGGATATTTTTGGCTCGGTAAGTGATGTTTATGCAGGATCATTATCCCGAATTTTAGCTGTTGGAGGTGATGGGGAACTCAAAGCTTCTGAAGATCCTCTTAATGAAGCAAATCGTTTTAAGCCCATGGTTCGGTTTTTAGGTCCCTTTTATTTGGAGAAAGGGAAAACAAATCGACATCAAATTTCAGTTCCGAATTATGTTGGATCAGTAAGAACTATGGTCATCGCCGGACAAGACGGTGCGTATGGAGAAGCTGAAACAACTACTCCGGTTCGGAAGCCCGTTATGGTTTTAGCCACATTACCACGTGTTTTGGGCCCCGGAGAAACAGTAAATCTTCCGGTAAATGTCTTTGCAATGAAGGAATCTGTTAAAGACGTTCAGGTAAAAGTCGAGACCAATGAACTTTTTGAAATTATTGAAAGCTCATCAACGGCTTCTGTTCAATTTTCTGAACCGGGTGATGAGTTGGTTACCTTCAAACTGAAAGCAAAACCTGCTATTGGTGTTGGAAAAGTTCGTGTTGAAGTTATCAGCGGAAATGAAAGTGCCTATCACGAAATAGAGATCGCCGTAAGAAACCCGAATCAACCTTTCATGGATATAAGATCCGAAACTGTGGAATCTGATTCTGACTGGGAAGTGATCTTTGATCCGCAGGGAATGGCAGGAACGAACGAAGCTACATTAGAGATCTCCAGAATTCCTCCTGTGGATTTCGGGAAGAGATTGAATTATTTGATCCGTTATCCTCACGGCTGTATTGAGCAAACCACTTCTTCAGCATTTCCTCAATTATTTGTTGGTGATGTGATGGAACTGGATCAGGAGCGCGAAAAGAATATTCAAACCAACATTAATGGGGCGATAAAAAGAATTGAAAAGTTTATAACATCAAGTGGTGGATTGTCATACTGGCCCGGACACGAAGATGCCAACTCCTGGGGAACAAATTACGGATATCACTTTCTTCTGGAAGCACAAAAGAAAGGATATTATGTTTCTTCAAATGTGATGGATCGCATCAATCGGTTTCAAAGACAAAGAGCCAGAACCTGGACGGAGAACAATGAGTATTATCGTTCAGATCTGATTCAATCGTACAGACTATACACGCTGGCTCTTGCTAATTCTGCTGATCTCGGAGCTATGAATCGTTTAAGAGAAAGAGAAAATCTATCTATTCAAGCAAAATGGAGATTGGCAGCAGCTTATGTTTTAGCCGGTCAACCCGAAGCCGGAAATGATATTGTTGAAGGAGCATCCACTGAGGTTGAAGAGTACAGAGAGCTTTCCAGAAGTTATGGTTCTTCTATCCGGGATCGAGCCATGATCCTTGAAGCATTGAGTTTATTGAAGAGGAATCAGGATGCATCTCTGGTGGCGAGAAGTGTTTCTCAGGAATTAAGCTCACAAAGATGGCTCAGCACTCAAACAACAGCTTATGGTTTGATTGCGATTTCTAAATTTCTGGAAGAAAGCGGTTCATCGGGAGATATAAATGCTTCATACACATTAAATGGAAGGAGAGAGGGAAAGATCGGATCTCAGGCTTTTATCACAGAGATCAATTTGAAAATGAATGAGCTTTCAGAAAACAAACTGGAGTTTAAAAATGAATCTGAAGGAACCTTGTTTGCCCGATTGATCTTGAAAGGAACCCCGCTTTTGGGTGATGATATCACAAACTCAAACAGTTTGAATCAGAAGATCAGATATACAGATCTGGACGGGAATTCAATAGATCCTGAGAAGATTGAACAAGGGAGTGATTTTATAGCTGAGGTTACGATCTCAAATCCGGGACTTCGTGGAAATTATGAAGAAATGGCGTTGAGTCAGATCTTTCCATCCGGTTGGGAGATCAGAAATACCCGAATGGACGACGCTTCTTTCAGCGAGCCCACTGCAAGTTTCGAATATCAGGATATCAGAGATGACCGCATCTACACTTATTTTGATCTGAGAGCAAAGCAATCAAAAACATTTCGCGTACAATTAAATGCGAGTTACGCAGGTAAGTTTTATTTGCCTTCGCTAACTACTTATGCAATGTATGATGAAACCATCAGCGCCCGTAATGCCGGAAAGTGGGTGAATGTAGTTCCTGTTGAAGAATAAACATGAAGAAAATTTTCAATCATATTGACACACCCCTAAATCCTCTCTCAAGAAGGGACTTAAATTTTGAATAATGAAGTGGTTTAAGAACTACATAAAGACCCTCCTCTTGTTCTCCTCCAAGGAGGAGAAACCCGTTGAGGAAGTTTCTGTTCAGAACAACGAGCTTCCCCTCCAACGCAGGGGATTGAGTGGTGGGTTAATGCGATATCTTCGCTTTTTTTCCAGGTCAAATGACAAATCTTTTTCTGAATCAAACCAACGAGTCTTCCTCTCCCGGGAGAGGAAACAAAGGAGAGGGTTTATAGCAGTAATCTTAATATCTATTTTAGGAATACTCTACTACAACTCCCTCCCAGATCCATTATTCAATCCTTCTTATTCTACAATTTTAGAAGACAGAAACGGGATACTGATCGGGGCAAAAATTGCAGGTGATGAGCAATGGCGATTTCCGGTTTCAGAAGAAGTGCCCGAAAAATTTAAAACGGCAATTATTGAATTCGAAGACAAGAACTTTGAATCTCATTTTGGTGTAGATCCCATCGCCATAGCACGTGCACTTAAACAGAATTATGAAGCCGGAGAAGTAGTAAGCGGGGCCAGCACTTTAAGTATGCAGGTCATCAGATTGGCAAAAGAAAATCCGGATCGTACTGTTTGGGAAAAGTTGAAAGAAATGGTTCAGGCTACCCGACTTGAGTTAAGTTACTCAAAAGATGAGATATTATCTCTTTATGCAGCCCATGCTCCATTCGGGGGTAATGTAGTTGGATTGGAGGCCGCTTCGTGGAGATACTTCGGAAGAAGTCCTGCGGATCTTTCATGGGCAGAATCAGTAACTCTTGCCGTTCTCCCGAATAGTCCGGCGCTTATTCATCCCGGAAGAAACAGAGAAGCACTTAAAGCCAAAAGAGATCGATTACTGAAAAGATTAATGGAAGAGGAGCAGATCGATTCTCTTACATACGAACTTTCAGTGTTAGAGCCTTTGCCTGAGCAGCCACTTGATCTGCCAAACGAGGCTCCGCATTTAGTTTCGAAATTTTATACCGGAGCAGAAAAGGGAAGCAGAGTAAAGACATCATTAGATAATAACCTGCAGATCAGGATCAACAAAATTGTAGACAGTCATCATGAGAAGCTGAGATCGAATGGCATTCAAAATGCAGCGGTATTGGTGCTGGATGTAAACTCGGGAAAGGTGATCTCTTATGTTGGTAATACAAAAGGTAACTCAGGAAAACACGGACAAAGCGTAGATGTGATCAGTTCTCCGAGAAGTACAGGAAGTATTTTGAAGCCACTATTATATATGTTAAAACTAAATGAAGGAGAGATTTTACCGAATTCTTTAGTGCCGGATATTCCCTCAAAATTCACGGATTATTCTCCACAGAATTACAACAGGAGTTATGATGGAGCGGTGCCTGCATCCGAAGCTCTTTCAAGGTCGTTGAATGTGCCGGCTGTTTATATGTTGCAGGAGTTTGGGGTTCCAAAATTTCATCATTATCTGAATGAATTAGGGTTAAGCACTGTCACCCATGATCCTGAACATTATGGTTTGTCCTTAATATTAGGGGGAGCAGAAGCCACACTTTGGGATATCACATCAGTATACGGGTCGTTGGCTCATCAGCTCAATACTTATAGTGCTTCAAAAAATGATTCTGATGGATATGAGCGAGTAAACTTTTCTTCGAAGTTAGCATCAGATAAATACTCTGAAAATCATTCTCATAGAACAGTAATAAACCCCGGCGCATTGTTTAGTACTTTTGAAGCGATGCTGGAAGTTAGCCGTCCGGAAGAAGAATTGCATTGGCGACGTTTTCAGAATGCAAGAAAAGTAGCCTGGAAAACAGGAACCAGTTACGGCTACAGAGATGGCTGGGCGGTAGGAATCACACCTGAGTTTGTGGTTGGAGTTTGGGTTGGTAATGCTGATGGAGAAGGACGACCGGAATTGACCGGACTTAAAACCGCAGGACCTATTTTGTTTGATGTTTTTGACGTACTGCCTGCCACAAGTTGGTTCAACGAACCTATATATGAGATGGAAGAAATTTTGGTTTGCAAAAAGAGCGGACACAGAGCTGGTTCAGATTGTCCGGATACAATCAAGGAAAGCGTTCCAAACACAGGATTGAAAACCGAAGTGTGTCCATATCATCAGGTAGCTCATATTGATAAAAACTCCGGACAAAGAAGGAACAGTAGCTGTGCTGATATTTCAGATTTAGAAACAGAGTCGTTGTTTGTGTTACCTCCGGTTCAGGAATGGTATTACAAAAAAAATCATAGTGAGTACAGATCTTTGCCGGAACTAGCTCCGGGATGTGGGGAAGAAAATAAGTTGGCTATGCGATTGATCTATCCGTTCAATTCTTCAGTAATATATGTACCAAAAGAACTGGATGGAGAAAAAGGGAAAGCTGTCTTTGAAATAGCCCATCGAAATAACCGGACTAAGATCTTTTGGCATTTGAACGATGAATTTTTAGGGGAAACAGAGAGTTTTCATCAATTGGCATTATCTCCGAAACCCGGAAAACACACTTTGGTTTTAGTGGACGAAAAAGGAGAACGATTGGAGCATGAATTTGAAGTTGTGGCTAACTGAATTAAGGATTAAGAATGTAGAATTAAGAATTTTATTTCATCAACAATAGCTTGGTATTAAATAAAAAGTGATTAGTTGGCAGTCTTCTCAAGCTAATTATCATTCTTAATTTTTAATTCTACATTCTTAATCCTCTCCCCCGTATTGAAGTTTATGAGAAACCATCAAGCTCAACACTGCAAAGGCAGTAAATAAGAAAAACCCAATTTGCAAGCTGGAAGCGTTGGTAGTCATGATGTCAACATTTAAGGCGATATTCTCCAGGCTGGTAAGCTGCTCAGATATAATTCCGGTAAAACCGATATAGGCCATAAAAATAGCAACGACCATTACGTCCGCCATCGACCATTTCGCTGTTTTAAAAACCAAAAACTTGATTACCGGATTGTTCCTTAATTTCTCAGAATAGATATAAGCAAAGGACCCCAGTAATTTGGAAACAGGGAATAATACACTGAAAGAAAAAACCAGAATACCCACAGTCATTACATCCACTTTTTTGTTGGTGATCATAACCCAAACTACTTCCAGAATACTTTTACTTTTGAAGTACAAAACCTGATCAATAAATATGATAGATTCGCCCATTAGCTCAAATTCCATCCTTGAGATTCGGGCATCAATATTGATCATTGGTATTAGAACACCTACTGATAACAATATTCCACATATGATAGTAAGTACTGTGAACTCTGCTTTCATAAAATCAGTACTAAATGGGATGATTAAGGCTAATAAACCTATAATCCCAAATAAAGCTACAGAGTAAGGGGTTCTTCGATCATTTAAAGAGTCGACCTTGCCCTTTATAATATTGATGGCTTCTCTTTTTTCGGTTGCTTCGTGTTTAGCCAGAATCTTGTCATATATGGAATAATCAATTTCTGAGAAGGTGCTGTCTGAGTATTCCTGCATTTTATCGATCAAAAAATCTTTAGCCAATTCTTTGTTTTCAGGATCTTTTATAAAGATGATTATGCTCTCAGTTATTTCAGGAGTTTTTTCTCTCATTAAACCAAAGACATCCGTTACGGAAGCGACTCCCCTTTTTAGAAAACCTCCGACACTTCCTTTATTTTCTTCTTCAAATCCTTCTTCAAGCTCTGCGATAGCTATTTCCAGAAACTCTTCAATTTTGACTCGCAGTTCGTCCTCTCGGGATTCAGACATTTGGAACTCATTAACTCGTACGATAATAATTCGCGTAAGCTCTTCAGTCCAAACATCAACATTAAAGAGTCCGTATTTGACCTTAGATAATTCAATTAGTTCTGTTTCAAGAACTCTTTTGTCAGATTCGATACGATAAATGAAGAATGAGCTGAATGCTACTCCGGCAAGCAAAACAGCAAGTATTGGCATCCTAAGTTGTTGCAATAATTCCCCGATTTATTTGAATTTTCAGATAGTAGGCAATACAAGGGTCTTGAGCAAATTTCTCTAATTTACTTCAACGGGCTTAGTATTTATCGGAGGAGATTGAGTGTAAGGTTCATATTGATTTGATGATTCGGATCACGCAAACAAACCCTCATCTCCTAAAACTTTCCGGAGCACTTTTTTACTTTTTAAGGTGTCAATCTGTGCTTTCAGTTTGATAAGTATGTTATACAAACCCACATGAACTTTGGTTGTATATATAAAGTGTTTATTCCCTCTGGGTTCATTCGACATCGGCGCTTCCTTGGTAAAGTGACGAATCATTTTATCATACTCGGGATCGCCAAAATCGAATACGCTCTCTTTATATGGTTTGGCGAAAAGCATACCATAGTTTTTGGCAAATTCGAAGTACTCCTGATCTTTGTCTCCATCCTTAGAGTTAGGTTTCAGTACTTCCAGTTTTTCAAATAAGTGTCTGATCTTTTCTTCGTCCTCGCTAAGATGAGTAGGGAGGAGCTGTAAATAATCTGAGAAAAACTCTGTTGGAAATTTCTTTACGCATCCAAAATCAACCACTCCAAGTTTGCCGTCTTTGGTAAACAGGAAATTCCCCGGATGTGTATCGGCATGGATATAATCGTTGCCTTTTATCTGCTCATGGAAGAAGTCCCATAATAGTTGCCCGAAATGATTCCTCTGTTCTTGTGATGGGTTTTCCTTCAAAAAATCACCGAGGTGTCTTCCTTCCAGAAAGGTCATGCACAAGACTTTATCTGAAGAGAACTCCTGAACCCATTCAGGAATCTCGATATTTAACCCTGAAAATCGCTCATTAAAAAGATCAATTTGTTGTCCTTCATGTTTGTAGTCTGTTTCCAGTAGAAGAGTATTCTTAATCTCATCGAAGTATGGATCAATATTAGATCCTTTTTTAATAAATCGCTTGGCTATTGTTTTCCCCATGGCCAGATCCGATCCAATGGTTTCCCTCACATTCGGATACTGAATTTTGATGGCTACTTTCCTGCCGTCTTTTAATTCTGCTTTGTGAACCTGGCCAATAGAAGCTGCGGCAAATGCTTCTGATTCAAACTTCGCAAAAAGCTGTTCGGGATAGCTTCCCAATTCTCTCTTAATAATAGAACGAACCAGAGCCTTATTAATAGGAGGAACGGAATACTGTGCCTGACTCATTACTTCCGCAAATTCTTCAGGAAGAAACCCCTGATCCATGCTCATTCCCTGAGCAATTTTTAAAGCAGTCCCACGAAGTTTGGTAAACTCTTTGAAAACTTCTTTGGCATTATCAGAATGGAAGGTGCCATCATCGTCTTTCTTTCCCGAGATCTTATTTTTCAAATAACGCTGGGCGTAGTTTTTTCCAACTTTGATTCCGGTTTTAGCTATGATAGTTCCGCGCTCTAATTTTGAGGATGGGAAATCACTCATCTTTATTTTCTTCTTCGTTATCGTTAAACCAACTTGTTATCCATTCACCAAAAAGAGGAATGTTTTTAGCCAATCCTGCATGACTGATTAGATACTTTGCCAGATCAAATCCTTTATCAATGACCTTATTATATACTACTTCTTCCACAAAGCCTGTGAGTTTATCTGTTAACGCAAAGCTTCTTTCTTTGCCGTCACTGTCATCGTTTAGCCAGAACTTTACAATATCGAGATATTCTCTTGCGATGAATTCATAGAAATAATCTTTCAACACAAAACCCGCACTTACAGCGATTCTTCCATCAGTAGTAAAAAAGTGTTTGAACAAAGCAGTCACTTCCTGATGGAATTCGGAATTGCATCCTTTCTTAAAGACCATCTTTTCAAAAGTATCTTCTACAAACTCTCTTCGGTCTTCCATCATGTCGAAAGTCGTAAAAATAAAATTAGATAGTTTTTCGCTGATGGTGTAAGATTCGAAATCTTCAATTTCCCCGATCATGGCGGAATAACGAATAACCAGAGAAGGATAATAGTATTCGGTAATAGCTTTCTTATTTGGGAATAAGCTGTAGATCTGAGAGGCGGTCTTACCCGTGACTTCTGATAGTTGGGCGATGGTGAACGAGCCTTCGGAAAGAATCAGATCTATTGCTGATTCACAAAGTTCGATTTTGTCATTAATCTGTTCTGCAGTCATGTTTACAAAAACTATTTAAGGATGGAAACAGTTCGGTTGGTTACGAAATATTTCAGCAAATGTTTGCTGTGTTTCTTTTATTGGTTTCTAAATCAAAAATTTATGAGTCATAGTCATCAACGAGACGTTCTGTTCCTGTCACTTGCAGGAATATTTCTTACTGCACTAGTACTTGGCAATGTAATTGGTACTACAAAGTTCGTTACAATCTTCACTCTTACTTTACCTGACTGGTTGCAATCTATTACTCCTTCATTGGTTCGCGATGGAAGTCTGTATACAATGAGTGTGCCCGCCGGGGTTATTGCTTATCCATTTACCTTTTTAGCTACGGACCTGATCTCTGAACTTTTTGGAAGAAAGAAAGCACAGTTAGTAGTTTGGGTCGGCTTTTTTATGAACTTCTTTATGCTCTTGTTGATGACGATCAATCACTGGCTTCCTGATACATATGGGGTAAGCGGTGGATTGGATCTGTTTGAAGGAGTGTACGAGTTTATGATTGGTAATACTATCGCGAGTATGATTGCTTATCTAACTGCACAATCAGTAGATGTTCGGTTATTTCATTTCTGGAAAAAGAAGACCAACGGAAAACACTTGTGGTTGAGGAACAATGCTTCTACCATGTTTAGTCAATTAGTTGACTCCACAGCTATTCTTATGATTTTATATTTCGCAGGAAATCTTGGGGAAAATGTGAATAGTTTAGGCGCAGTTTTCATTCTGATTCTCAATTCTTATCTGTTCAAGTTCTTTTTTGCTCTTTTTGACACCCCATTATTTTATTTTGGAGTAAAATTATTCCAAAAATTTGACGAAGATCCTGAGAGAAATAGCCTCTATTGAGCTCTAATCAAGCTTGAGAAAAAGAGTAGAAAAAAAGAGAAAAAATATTGAAATAAAACTTGCCCTAAAGGGTGAAAATCCCGTACCTTTATAATCCTTTCGAGGAAATAAAAATGCTGATCCAACAACACGTTTAGGTCAGCTTTTTTTGTCTCGGAAAGGTAAGTTCTTTGGAAATTATTGAAGCATAAGACAGATTGTTTGTGCGAGCTTTATGAAGTTATTCTTTTGAATGATGGAGTGTAGGGTCGGCTCACAGCGTATATAAATTTAATTTTTTACAATGGAGAGTTTGATCCTGGCTCAGGACGAACGCTGGCGGCGGGCTTAACACATGCAAGTCGAAGGAGAAGGAAGGAGCTTGCTCTTTCTGGAGACTGGCGGACGGGTGAGTAACGCGTAGCCAACCTGCCTTTAGCTGGGGGATAACATTCCGAAAGGGGTGCTAATACCGCATAATGCAGCGGGGCCGCATGGCCACAGTTGTTAAAGGTTTCGACCGGCTAAAGAGGGGGCTGCGTGCTATTAGTTAGTTGGT
>JAEPPZ010000011.1 GCA_017640785.1 Balneola sp.
TCGTGGTAGAGTAGGTCGTCGCCTTCTTTTTTTTACCCTAAAACCCGATTCATCCAATGAATCGGGTTTTTTTATGTGTATCAATCTTAAAAGTTTTTCGTTAATGTTTATATTGATTACTTATGAGATATACATTTTTTGCAATTCTAGGTTTTTTATGGATAGGTTCAGTAGCTAATGCACAATCACTGACTGATTGGACTGCCTATACCTCATTTCGATCCGTTTCAGGAGCAGTAGAAGATTCAGAAGGAAGAATCTGGATGACTACGAATGGAGGAGTTCTAGTCGCAGATGGAAATGAAGTTATTAAAAAAATTACAGTAATTGATGGTCTTACCAGATTGGATGGATCTGCAATAGCTTATTCTGAATCAATGGAATTGATCTTTGTTGGATATTTAACAGGAGTAATTGATGTAATAGATGCAACGGATTTTGAGGTTACTCATCTGACAGATATTGAGAGAAATAATTCGTTTTCTCAGAAGGGTATTAATGATTTTTATATTTCGGATAACTTATTACTTGTGGCAACAGATTTTGGGATTGTTGAGTATGATCTCAATGGTATGTTTGTAAAGGATTCATATATAAAATTCGGCGATTTTAGCACAGCAATAGCTGTTAATGCTATATTCAAATATAATGAAACTCTGTATTTAGGAACTGAGGAAGGTATTGCATTTAAGGCATGGGAAGATGATTTTTCAGCTAATAGCTGGAACAATTATAATGGTTCAGATGGCTACTCGTCTTCTTCAACCATTGCATTAGGAGCTTTTCAAAATGTAATATATGCTTCAACTACTTCAGATAACTTCACATTTGAAAATGGTTCTTGGTCTCAAAATTCAGAGTTCGGAAGTAATATAATTGTGGACTATTCTTCGAACGATGGTTTTTTAATAGCTTTATCAACGGAAAGAATTTACTATAAAAATGAAAACGGTCTGCTCAGTAACACTTTTTTATCTGAGAATTACGGATCAACACTTACTGAGATACCGTTTTCTGACGAAGTTATATTTGGTACTATTAATAGCGGGTTAGGGATTCTTGATATTTCGAATGGTAGTATAACTTACTCTGCAGTTGATGGACCTTATGTGAATTTCTTTGAAGGAATGAAATTTGTCGATGGAGTGCTTATTTCAGGTTCAACAAGAAGCTCATCCCGAAGAGAGGAAATAGATAAAAGTAGAGGCTTTTATATTTATGAAAACGGGGTGTGGGAAAATTATAATGAAATCATAACTCCTGAATTCGATGGGGTTGTATTCCGTCAGCCTTTTAAAACCACAGCATCAGGTAATTATTACTACTTTGGGAGTTGGGGGACAGGGCTTGTTAGGTTCGATAAAAATACCGATGAAATAAAACTATTTGATGAAACTAACTCAACGCTCAGAGGTTGGCCACAGGATAGTGAACTTTACCCTGTGATATCCGGACTTGAAACCGATAGCAATAACGATGTTTGGCTAGTCAGCAGATATGGTGATACCCCTCTATACAGGCAGTCTCCGGGAGATGATGATTGGCAATCATTTGAAGAGAACAGTGCTGCTGCTTCATCAGATCTTTACGAAAATCTATTTATAGATTCTTTTGACCAAAAATGGATACCTCTTCAAAATGCACAATCCAGTGGAACGGGGCTATTAGTAATAGATACAAAAGATCCTGAAGACGAGACTGATGATGTAGGAATTAAATTACAAACCGGAGCGAATAGTGGCAATCTACCTGATAGCAAAGTCAATGTTTTGATAGAGGATAATAATGGAGAGGTATGGATAGGTACAGCTCGTGGTATTGCTAAATTTATTTTTCCTGAAATTCTTATTGAAGGATCAGTTCAGGAACGAACGGCACAATGGTTGATAAATGAGGATACATCAGCAGTTTCCAGATTTTTACTAAGAGATATAAATGCTACAGCTATGGCTGTTAATGCAGCAAACGAAAAATGGATAGGGAGTGCAAATCAGGGAGTTTATCTACTAAATGCTGAGGGAAGTAAAATTTTAAAAAGATTCACCACTGAGAACAGTCCTTTGTTTTCAAACAGTATTAAATCGATTGCCATAAATGATATTACCGGCGAAGTATTTATAGCAACTGATGTGGGTTTGATCAGTTATCAGGATATTCCCAAAAGACCTGTAAATAAAATGGACGAGCTAAAGGTTTTTCCAAATCCTTTTAATTACGATAAAAATGAAGAAATATTTATCGAAGATTTAAGCGGTGAGACATCTGTGAAAATTTTAGGGGTAGATGGTACCGTGGTAAATTCGTTTCAAACAACAGGAGGACGGGTTTCATGGAATGGAAAAGATTCGAATGGTAATCGCTTAGGTTCAGGGGTTTATTTCATTGTAGCAGTAGACAGCGAAGGCAACTCAAAAGGTGTTGGGAAAGTTGTGATAGTTAAGTAACCTATCTTGGAAATATGAATATTATCTAAGAAGTGATTTCAGAACTAAATAAAGAAGAATCTATTGATAACCGGGATATATCTATTGTTGTAGTCAACTATAGAGTAAAAGAGTATATATTACTTTTACTAGATTCCATTCAAAAAGCTACTAAGCACCTTTCAGTAGAGATATTTGTAGTTGATAACAATTCTGATGATGGCTCTCCTGAATATCTGATCTCGGCTTTTAAAGGTATCAAAATTATAAAAAACGATGAAAATATAGGATTTTCCAGAGCTAATAATCAAGCTATTGAAAAGGCTTCAGGGACTTATACTTTGATAATTAATCCTGATACTGTAATTCAGGAAGATAGTCTTTTAAAATTGAAAGATTATATGGATGAATCCAATAAGACCGCGGCTTTAGGATTTAAAATGTTCAATCCGGATGGAACCTTTGCCAGAGAAAGTAAACGATCAGTCCCTGACCTTAAAACCGGAATATTCAGAGCTTCAGGACTGGATAAATTTCTTCCGAATAGCAGACTATTTGGCCGGAGGTATTTGGGATGGATAGATGAAAATGAAGTAGCTGAGGTGCCCGTAATTAGCGGAGCCGGAATGTTTTGGAGAACTTCAGTTTTAAAAGAGTTGCAAGGTTTTGACGAAGCCTTTTTCATGTATGGAGAAGATGACGATCTTTGCTATCGGGTTCAGAATACTGATTTTAGTATCAGGTATTTTCCTCCTGCCAAAATGCTTCACTTTAAAGGGGAAAGTGAACGAGAGATGAGTCTGAAAAGCTTAAAGAAAATGAATAAAGGCTTAGCACAATTCTTTACTAAACATTATAAAAACAGCTATAATATTATTTCGAGAGCTCTAATTTCGTTCGCTTTCAATTCAAGAACGGTAATCCAGTATTTGACTCTGAAATCCAAAAATAACACTGATGCTCAACAAGAGAAAATAAACTCAGTAGTTATACTTCATAATCTGGAAAAAGAATTTCCCGATGGTTTGGATAATGACATAAAGAACGCTCTTAAGCTTACATCCGAAAACTTAGATTTTAGAAGGGTCTCCGATCAAAACGATTTTATTAATATCTCCAAAAACATAGTTTTTGATACCTCATCGGTTACGTATACCGAAGCTTTTAGCTTGATGGAAAAACTGAATGAAAAAGAATTTAGTTTCTATTTTCTATTGCCCAAACAGAAATTAATCGTAGGGAAATCAAGGATTTTTGAGCTGTAATTTAAATCTTTTGTTCCACTTGCTTCACCATTTCAGGATACCAATCTGCAAACGTATCGTCAGCTATATGCTCTCTGATCCTTTCCATCAGCCATAAATAAAAGGTCAAATTGTGGACAGAAGCTAGTACAAGTCCAAAGATCTCATTATGCTTTATAAGATGATGGATATAAGCCATGGTGTAAGTGTTACAAAGCTCTGAAGGGAAGTCTTCATCTAATGGTTTATGATGATCTTTCCATTGAGCGTTTCTGATATTCACCTTTCCATTTCGGGTAAAGATCGTACCGTTACGTGCATTTCTGGTCGGCATCACACAATCGAACATATCAATACCTCTGGCAACGCATTCCAGAAGATTACCCGGAGTTCCAACTCCCATCAGGTATCGAACTTTCTCTTTAGGTATGTAATCTGTATTAAGATCTGCCATTTCGTACATGAGTGGGATGGGCTCACCAACACTTAAACCTCCGATTGCGATGCCTTCAAAATCCAGATCGGTAATAAATTTTGTGGACTCAATTCTAAGATCTTTATAAGTGCCACCTTGAATTATACCAAATTGATTTTGATCATGACCGTAAAGGGCATTTGTCTTAAGAAAATGTTTTCTGCCTCTTTTTGCCCAACGATGAGTAAGCTCCATTGAGTTCTTAGCATATTCATATGTGCTTGGATAAGGTGGACATTCATCCAAGAGCATCATTATATCTGAACCTAAAATGCGTTGAGTATCTACAACATTCTCAGGAGTGAATAAATGTTTGGAACCATCAATATGGCTTTTAAAGTGAGCGCCTTCTTCATCAAGCTTTCTATTATCAGATAGTGAAAAAATTTGATATCCACCTGAATCAGTTAGAATCGGCTTATTCCAATTCATAAATTTGTGAAGTCCGCCTGCATTATGCATGATCTCATTACCGGGGCGTAAATACAGATGATAGGTATTCCCCAAAATTATTTGAGCACGAATCTGATCGATTAATGCTTTCTGTGAAACTCCTTTTACAGTTCCTAAGGTACCAACAGGCATAAAAATGGGAGTTTCAATAACTCCATGATCTGTTTTAAACTCACCCAAACGGGCTTTTGTGGATGCGGCTTCTTTTTTTAAAGTATACAAACTATAATTTGGTCTAATATTTATGAACGAGACACTTAAATGTGTATTTTAAGCGATTCAAAAACTAAGAAAGCTTAATTTTCTATTGGGCAATTTAAAAAGATATAACGAAGTTATTTTCACAAGTTTGCTGGATTTTTTAATTCTTCTGGCAAGTTGGTTTGTATTCCATTGGTATCATAGTGAAGACCTGAATTTAATTCTGAAAGAAGTAGGATTGAATTTTGTGAATACCGGTGTGCTGGTCAGTATATACTGGATGTTCGTATTTGTATTGACGGGTCTTTATAAAAAGCTCTACTTGATTTCTCGCTTAGATGAATTCATCACCGTTTTAAAGGCAACGTCTATAGGGGTATTATTTTTATTTTTCATTGGGTTGGTAGGGGATGCGGTTTCTGTTGATGAACAAAAATCCCTAACTATATTTTACTGGGGTACTACATTATTATTAGTAGCATTCAACCGTTTTCTGGTAAGAACCATACAGAGATATTATGCTCGAAGGGGAAAGGGACTTCATAAAACGGTAATAATTGGAACAGGTAATGCAGCTAAAACTGCTTATGACGACCTGATAAGAAATAAGACCTTAGGAATGCAGGTGCTTGGTTTTATACAAGTGAATGGAAAAATGCCTGATGAAAGTATAGGTATTTCATCCGAAGAAGTAATCGGGCATTTGGATGAAATACGATCAATTATAGATCAACATCAGATTCAGGATGTGCTGGTAGCTTTAGAACCCGAAAGAAGACAGGATTTAGTAAGTGTGATTTCTAAAGTTGACTTTCCTGACGTAACCCTAAAACTACTACCTGATTTTTATCAATTAGTGAGCGGCTTAAATAAGACCAATCAAATTTTTGGCATGCCACTTGTGGAAGTTTCTCCGGAACCCATGCCTTTATGGGAAAAAACGGCAAAGCGTTTACTTGATATTGTTGTATCAATAGTTGCTTTGTTAATATCTATCCCATTTGTAATTATTATTTCAATTTTAGTGAGAATGAACTCTGAAGGTCCTGCTATTTTCAGACAAACCAGGGTCGGAATGAATGGTAGAACTTTTACTATTTTGAAATTCAGAACCATGTATATGAATGCAGAAGATGAAACCGGACCAACCTGGGCCAAAGAAAATGATCCAAGAGTTACAAAAGTAGGATACTGGCTAAGAAAATTGAGACTGGATGAAATACCACAATTCTTAAACGTACTAATTGGTGATATGAGTTTAGTTGGGCCACGCCCTGAACGACCTCATTTCGTAAAACAATTCTCTCAACAAATACCTCTTTACACACGCAGATTAAGAGTAAGACCGGGAATTACGGGTTGGGCCCAAGTAAAGTGGAAATACGGAGGCTCCTTGGATACCGTTCGTGAAAAAACTAAGTACGACCTTTTCTATATTGAAAATATCTCGCTTAAAATGGATGCCAAAATTCTTATTAATACTGTACTCACCATCATAAAAGGGAAAGGGCAATGATGGAAAAGAAAGCACTGATAATAATTCCAACTTATAATGAAGCAACTAACATTGTCAGGATGATAGACCGGTTGATGGTATTAGACTTCCCTGTTGATGTACTAGTGGTGGATGATGGCTCACCTGACGGAACTGCTCAAAATGTGGCGGTTAAACAAAGGGAATACCCTGAAAGAGTACATTTAATTGAACGAGCTTCAAAACAAGGACTTGGTACTGCTTATGTAAGGGGATTTGAGTTCGCACTTCAGCATAGTTATGAATACATCCTTGAGATGGACGCGGATTTTTCACACCGTCCCGAGGATGCCCTTAAATTAATACGAGCTGTTGATACAGGAGAGTGCGATGTAGCGGTTGGGTCTCGCTATTGTAAAGGGATCAGTATTATTAACTGGCCGTTAAGCAGATTAATTCTGTCTTATGCAGCTAATATTTACGCCAGAACTATTACAGGCCTACCGATTTTTGATACAACTGCAGGATTTAAATGTTTAAGAAGAAGTGTAATTGAGGCGATTCCATTGAAAAGAATAGAATCCAATGGTTATGCTTTTCAGATAGAGCTTCATTTCCGAGCATGGAAAGCCGGTTTCAAACTCAAAGAAGTTTCAATTGTATTTAAAGAACGACAAGAAGGCGTTTCTAAAATGTCTAAGGCAATAGTAAGAGAAGCGATTTGGCGTGTTTGGGCTTTAAAATTCAGAAGTATTTTTGGTGCACTTTAAATCGCATTAAGGCTGACCTTGTTAGTTTGATTGTTTATATTTGAACAAATTCTAAAAAAGAGAACTCATGCAATATCTTGATTTTGAAAAACCAATAGCTGATCTGGAAAAAAAGATCGAAGAACTTGAAAATCTTTCTACTGTTGGAGACGGGATTCTTAAAAAAGAGATCGCAAGCCTGAATAAAAAGGTTGAAGAACTTAGGAAATCAATTTTTGCTGATCTTACAAGATGGCAAAGAGTTCAGTTAGCACGCCACCCAGACCGACCATATACCACGGATTATATTGATAATTTTGTAGACGACTTTGTTGAATTACATGGCGACAGATATCATGCAGACGACAAAGCGATCGTTGCGGGTTTGGGGAAGATCGATGGGGAATCTGTAATGATAATTGGTCATCAAAAAGGAAGAGATACCGCTAGTCGTACATACAGAAATTTTGGTATGGCGAATCCTGAGGGTTACAGAAAGGCTTACCGTTTGATGAAACTGGCAGAAAAATTTAAAATTCCTATCATTACACTTCTGGATACACCGGGCGCTTTCCCCGGTCTGGAAGCTGAGGAAAGAGGACAAGCTGAAGCTATAGCTAAAAATCTGAAAATGATGGCCATGCTTAAAGTTCCATTGATCACTATTGTGATTGGTGAAGGAGCCAGTGGTGGTGCAATCGGAATCGGAATGGGGAACGAAGTTTATATGATGGAGAATACCTGGTATTCTGTAATCTCTCCTGAATCTTGTTCTTCTATCCTTTGGAAAACGTGGGATTATAAGGAGCAAGCTGCCGCAAATCTGAAACTTACAGCGAAAGACCTGGAAGAACTCAAGGTTATTGATGGAGTAATTCCAGAACCATTAGGTGGTGCTCATCGCAACCATGATGAAGCAGCTGCGCTGGTAAAGTCTCAAATAGTTAAAAGCCTGAAAAAATTGAAGAAACTAAGCTCAAATAAGTTAATTGAGCAGAGAATTGAAAAATATTCTTCAATTGGTGCTTTTGAGATCGCAAAATAGTGGCCATTTCTTTTCCTGATAGAGAGCCGCTCATCGAATACACTCACAAGTTGAGAAGCCGCTACGGCGAAACAGATAAGATGGGGTATGTTTACTACGGACGATATCTGGAATATTTTGAGGTAGCCCGTACAGAAATGATCCGTAGTTTCGGACTTTCGTATCGCGAATTGGAAGAAAATGGAGTTATGCTCCCGGTCATACATTCTGAACTGGAATATAAAATCCCTGTTCACTACGATGTAGAAATGGAGATCAAAGTGATGGTATTTGATATTCCTCAAGTCCGGTTGCAAACATTTTATGAAGTGCTTACTCAAGATCAGAAAACACCACATGTGTTGGGTGAAGTTTCATTATGTTTTATGGACTCTGAATCCCGCAGACCGTGTAGAGCTCCGGATGAATTTCTGAATAAGATCACCAAGCACATTTGAAATGAATTTAGGACTCGAATTCCAAAATCGAGCACTTTATGCAATAGTTTTCGTTGGAAGCTTTTTTCTTGTAATTATAGCTCTCGGTCCGGGATTGTTCGGAAATCCTTCGTTGCCTTATGTAAGTTTTCAATTTGAAGCATTTCATTTTTTATGTCATCAGGACCCGTTACGCTCATTTGCTTTAAATAATAGCCAGATGGCAGTCTGTGCACGTTGTATAGGAATTTATAGTGCGTTCTTTACAGGTGTAATTTTAATGCCTTTTTTGGTACTAATTAAAAAAGTAAAGTTCAGATATTATTTCAGATTCTTGATTGGTACTATTATTTTAAATTTTATTGATGTTTTGGGAAACCAATTTGAATTCTGGACGAATACAAACGAGTCGAGATTCCTGCTCGGATCTTTATTTGGGTTAAGCTCGGCAATTTTACTTTCTAACGAATTTTTTAAAAAACTAAATACAGAGGATTAATATGGAAAATGAAGAAATGAAGCCAAATTATTGGCCATCCGTAATTCAAGCTGCAATTATTGTAGCGGTTGTAACAACAGTAGTTGGATTAGGCTTGGTATATTATGTTGCTGGTTCTGAGCCGTCAATGGGCGTTATGATGATATCCGGGCTTACTATCCCAATAACCTGTCTAATTGGGCTTATCGGTGGTATTTTGGCAACTAGAAGCTACGCGAAGGCTTTTGATATTACTTTCCCAATAGGAACAGGTGCTCAAATTGGTCTTTTTACAGGAATCATTGCAGCAGTGGTTGGCGGTATTATTGGTCAGATTTGGAACTTGGTAGACCCGACTTTAATGGAGAGGTTTGCCGACACGATGATTGGAGCGTTTGAAATGAATGATCAGATTCCTGAGTCACAAAAAGATGAGATCATAACTAGCATGGAAGAAAGCTTTGAAGATCAGTCCAGTATGGGAGGAGTTCTAAAGGGCATTGCAATAAACGCAGGTGTTCTTGGCTTCGTTAACCTTCTTTCCGGTATGATCGGAGCAAAAATATTTGCTTCTGAAGAAGAGTAAATCCAATCTTATTACTACATCTATATAACTCTGCCGGGATTATGATCCTGACAGAGTTATTATTTTAAACTGATCTTAATAAATGACTTCTGATAAAACTTCATCTGCAGATAATTATTCTTTTTACGAGCAAAACATCGAACCATGGGTAGAACGTAATGGCTTTGCTCACTGGGCAATGGCGCTTATATGGGTTTTTGTAGCAGCAGTTGCTTTTCAGGTTTTCGGAGGTATTCTTCAGCTCATTTTGGTCCTTAGTACTGCAGAAAATCTTACCGACCCTACCGCTATTATTGATTCTCTAACGGAAAGGCCAGATCTGTTGATGCTTGCAAATACAGTGGCTCAATTCACTATGATTGCAGGCGGATCGTTAATCGGACTTAAACTTCATAGAAAAGTAAAAGCCAATAAAGGTTTTTTAAGACTTCAAACGGGAGAAAATTTCATACAACAAATGGGGTTAACTGCAGTGCTGTTTATCGTAGCCTTCCCAGTTGTACTTTTTTTAGGATGGATAAATTCCTTTGTTCCAGTTAGTGATTTTATGAAGCAAATAGCTGATCAATCAGCAGAAGTTATCGGTAATTTATTAAGCTCCGAAAATGGAATTATTTTAGGGTTTTTATTTATAGGTATCACTCCTGCAATTTGTGAAGAATTATTGTTTCGTGGATACATGTTCAGAGCCTTCGAAAAATCCACAAAATTGATCACTACTATTTTAGTTACCAGTTTAGTTTTTTCGATGTTTCATCTGGATATAACAGGCTTGCTTCCCAGAATGTTCTTAGGAGCGTTGTTGGCTTACGTGACTTGGACATCAGATAGTTTATACCCTGCTATGCTCGGTCATTTAATTAATAATGGTGGAATTGTACTTGCCGCCGGCTTAAATCCCGAAATATTAGAAAGCACTCCATCACCCGATTCTGAGATGCCTTGGTTATTAATAGGATTAAGTTTTATAGTTACTCCGGGTGTTTTATATTTATTAAAGAAATACCGATCAGAAATTAACCCGAAGGCAGAACATGTTTAGTGATCCGAAGCCGAATGATATAGAAAACTGGGTTTGTGTATTAGAACGCAGTACCAAACTGGAAGTAGAGTTAGCGAAAAGTTATTTGTCTAGTTTAAAAATTCCGTCCAATATTTTATCCAAACAAGATTCCTCATATAGTTTAAGTGTGGGAGATATGTCTTTCGCCTATCTCTACGTTCCTAACGAGTTTGAAAAAGTAGCCCGAGAAGCCTTAGAAGAACTTGACAAAGCTAATGAAGAGGAAGGAGAAGATTCTTGAATGAACTCCTGAAAAGAGTATTGTTTGCAGTACCCGCGGGTATTTTTTTCCTGTCTGTTATGTGGTATGAAAGCTGGACTTTTGATCTGACAATCATAGCTATCGGTCTTTTCACTCAGTTTGAAATGGTTAAGCTTCTGAAGAAAGCAGGCACTCCTACGGATCTTATTTTCTCGTTGGTGATTGGTTTATACATAATGTTGTTCCCTTATTTGCCGTTTGCTTTTGAAACAGGGTTAGGGCTCTTTTTGATCTTTGTTGCGGTTCAAACCTTTAATACAAAACCGGGTGCATTCAATAATTTAACATCAGGTTTTTTTGCAGGAATTTATGCGCCCTTAGGTTTTTTATGTTTGATGCTGATTCGCGGTTTCGGTACAAACGAACAAGGTTTTGCGCTGGCTCTTAGTTTGGTTCTTATGATCTGGGGCGGAGATGTTTTCGCATATTTTGGTGGAAAGAATTTTGGAAAGACACCATTAGCTCCCGAAATCAGCCCAAAGAAAACAGTGGAAGGATTCCTGTTCGGTTTTGTTGGATGTACTGTTGGATTAGCTGTTTCGATCTATGCACTTCCTTTTGTGTCTCCGATAACTATGTTGAACGGACTTCCACTCATCTTTCTGATAGGAATATTTGGACCGATTGGTGACCTGATAGAAAGTAAGATAAAGCGAAAAGCTGAGGTTAAGGATTCTTCAAATTTGCTACCCGGACATGGTGGCTTTTTTGATCGTTTTGATGCTTTGATCCCGGCGTCTTGTGCAATGTATATTTATTTAATTTTTATGCAGGAATTTGGTTATGTCACACTTTAGTGTAAACTGGGAAACTAAAGAATTAAAACTTAAAGATGTCTTTACTATAGCACGCGGATCTAAAGTATCTGCGCAAAATGTCTTTTTGACGTTAGAAAGAGATGGCATAAAAGGAGTTGGAGAAGCGGGCCCGAATACTCGTTATGATGAAACTTCTGAGACTGTGAACCAATTTTTTGAAAAATTTCCTTTTGAGGAACTTCATCAGGTAAGCTCGCCTGAAGAACTGGAAATATTTATAGACAAGACTTCCACGAAGCTCAAATCAATCTATTCTATTAAGATTCCACAGTCGGCTAAAGCAGCTATAGAAATGGCCTGGCTCGACTGGTGGGCAAAATCTCAAAACCAACCACTATGGAAGTTATGGGGAGCGGAGTCAAATATTGGTCCTGTTTCTTCCTATACGATCGGGCTGGATGAGATTCCTGTCATCCAGAAAAAAATAAAAGCAGCAGATCAATATCCACTGTATAAAATCAAATTAGGCACGGAAAAGGATAGAGAGATCATCGAAGGTATCAGGCAGGTTACCGACAAACCACTAAGAGTTGATGCCAATGAAGGATGGGAAACGGTAGAGCAGGCGCTGAAAGAAATTGAGTTCTTAAGATCTCAAAACGTCGAACTTGTAGAACAACCTATGCATGCTTCTATGAAATCAGAGCTTAAGGAATTGAAGAGGCTTTCAGAACTCCCTCTTTGTGCAGACGAAAGTTTTACCGGCTCTGAAAATCTGAATGAGATAGCCGAATCGTTTGATATCATTAATATAAAATTGATGAAAATAGGCAGTCTGGTTAAAGCAAAAAGAACGATAGATAAGGCCCACAAACTTGGACTAAAGGTAATGATCGGTTGTATGATCGAAAGTTCGGTAGCAATAACAGCCGGTGGAATTCTTTCTTTATTTAGTGAGTATGCAGATCTTGATGGCAACCTCTTGATATCCAATGATCCCTATTCAGGGTTAAAGTTGAATACAAAAGCCAAAGTCATAATTCCTGAAATTGAGGGCATTGGTGTAAGAACTTTAGAAACCGAAGGAACTTAACCAAAACTAGTTATTGTTATTAGTATATTGTCCGTAATTGTAAACAGCGATTAATTAGTTGATGTCTCAAAAGTTCGTTTCAAATAAAGATAAGTCAGAGAAAATGTTTGAGAATCGTTTTCTAAACGTTTTGACTAAAGCCCACTTTACGTTTCCACTTATTCTCTATATACCGGCGATTTTTTACTTGACCTTTCTCTTTTTTAGAAATGAACATGGTTCAGTTTGGTATTTCATAGCTTTATTTGCAACAGGATTCGTACTCTGGTCAATCTTTGAATATCTGGTACACCGTTTTGTGTTTCATTATCAACCAAAAACGGAATTTGGAGAAAAAATCATATTCACCTTCCATGGTGTTCATCATGATTATCCTAATGATTCATTGCGACTGGTAATGCCTCCGGTAGTAAGTATTCCACTTTATGTGATAATGTATCTTCTTTTTGAACTCATCTTTGGTTATGGAAATCATTTCTCAATCTTTTCGGGATTTGTACTCGGCTATCTTTTTTATGATGTAGGACATTATGCACTTCATCATTTCACCTTTAAAAATAAGTACTTTCAAAGCATCAAAAAGCACCACCTTCTTCATCATTATAAAGATGAACACCACGGTTTTGGAGTAAGTATGCCTTTCTGGGATAAGATATTCAAAACCGATTTTGATAAAGAGAGAGAAAACCAATCATAACTTTCATATAAAGTAGTGTTGTAAGAAACAATACTTCTGATCGTCTCTTAGGCTTTCCTTCTGGTTCCGCACGCTCGGCGTCGGAACCAATCACTCAGACACAGAGCATTGGAGCGAGGTAGTTGTTGAGTAGCTATTTTTAGAGAGTTGCTTATCTAAGAAAAAGTTTGTCATTTCGACCAGAGGGAGAAATCTAAAAATCTCAACGAAGTTTCTAACCTGTTAGATTTCTCGGTCATTCAGACTTTGTCTTCATTCAACTCGAAATGACAGCAATGACTCATTCTTAATTGATAATTGAGTCATTGATCATTGCAGTTTAACAACAGTACATCCTGCACCACCAAAATCCTCGCCGGCAAGTTTGAAGCTCTTGATATCATTACGTTCATTTAAGTAGGAATGGATTTGATCTTTCAGAATGCCATCACCTTTTCCGTGAACGATCTCAACCTGATTCATTCCTCTGAAAACAGCTCTGTCTATATAATGCATCACTTCATCAATGGCTTTGTCGGTACGGAAACCTCTAAGATCAATGGATGGCTTTACAGCTTCTTTGAGTTTGGAATCGCCCTGAATAATTCCCGAGCTTCTGGCTTTTTGTTTATTCTTTTTCTTTTGAACTACAACCTTGATCAGATTTTTGTACTTGGTTTTGAGTCGCAATCCATCCGCTTGTACCACGGCCAGATTTCCTTTTATCTCTACCAATTCTCCTGTTGTATTTCCATCCAGAAAACGGACATGATCTCCTACGGATGGCGGTTTCTCTGATTTTCTGAATCGGGCTTCTCTTTTCTCTTTGATCTCATTTAAAGATTGTTCGATATCCGCTTTTTCCTGATCGATTCCCGAACGAATATTTTTCAGAGCTCTTTTTCCTGTCTTCTTTTCTTCAACGATCCGTTCTACCGCCTGCTCCACTTTACGGTTTGCCTGATCCATGATGGATTTAGCTTCCGTAAGTGCTTTTTGCCGAATCTTCTCTTTCTCCTTATTTACACCATCCAGTTTATTGAGGTATCGATTCCGATCTGATTCCGCTTTAGATTTTAAGTTCTGAAATTTAGCTTTTAGTTCTTCTGCCTGTTGAGTTTTGGTTTCCAGTTCTGTGATCAAAGATTCCATCTTATCTTTGGCCTCACCCAATAACGTTCTGGATCGTTGCAAAACTTCAGGTTTTATTTTCATCCGCTGCGCGATCTCAAAAGCATAGCTACTGCCCGGAATTCCTTTTTTAAACTTGTAAGTAGGAGATAGCGAAGCTTGATCGAATTCCATCGAGCCGTTCACCGCTTTTTCATGCTCATGAGCAAAAACTTTAAGTGAGCCGTGATGAGTAGTTACGATCACCTTACATTGATTTCTGAGCAAATGTTCAATAAAGGATTGGAACAAAGCTCCACCTTCTTCAGGATCAGTTCCCGCTGCTGCCTCATCGATCATCACCAGACTTTTAGGAGAGAAATTATCCAAAGTTTCCTGCATCCATTTTAATCGGGATGAAAAAGTACTCAAATCATTTTCTATGGATTGATCATCTCCCAGATCCACAAAAAAGCCGTTAAAAATGGGGAGTTCGGAAGTCGGATCAGCAGGAATTGCAAAACCTGACTGAACCATCAGAGCTGAAATACCAAGCGTCTTCATAGCCACAGATTTTCCGCCGGCATTTGGTCCTGTGATCATAAGGCATAACTCATCAGAATTAAGATCAAGATGAAGAGGGATGATTTTTTCCCTGTCTTCTTTTTTAAGACTCAGATTCTTAAGCAACAAATTTGTGTTGAACGCCTGCTTAAGCTTAATGTTGAAATGCGGCGAAATGATTGGTACTTCAGCTTCCAGTTTAATTGAGATCTTGGCCTTAGCTGCAATTACATCAATTTGAGCCAAAGTTCTGGCATTTTGTTTGATGTAGTTTGAGTTAGAACGTACATGATTGGTAAGCTCTTTTAGAATTCGCTCGATTTCCTGCTGTTCTTCAACTTCAAACTGACGTATTTCATTATTCAGATGAAGTGCTTCTACCGGTTCTAAATAGACGGTTTGTCCTGTCGCAGAAACATCATGTATAAATCCCTGAATCTTTCTTTTGAACTCTGCCTGAATCGGAATTACCATCCTACCATTTCTGATGGTCGCTCCTTCATCAGAAGCCATTCCGTCTTTGTTAGCTTGGCGCATCAAGCGATTGATGGTAGAACGAAGATCATTTTTCTTCGAGTTCAGTTTTTTTCGGATGCTCTTTAACTGCGGACTGGCGTCATCTCTGAGTTCACCATTTTCAGTTACCTTTCCTTTAATAGAATCTTCCAACTCCTTCATCGGAATCAAATGATCACAAATTAAAGCTAAGGTTGGTTTCTCTTCTTTTCTATGATTGACAAATTTCTTAACAAGTCTGGTTGTCTGACAGAGTTTTAGAATATCTACAAAAGCAGTTAAAGGAATGATACTTCCTTGTGCTCTGGATTGAGAGAGATGATCTCTGATTTCCGGGACCTCACCCAAAGGAAAGGGATCGGGATCGAGCAAGATCGTCATCATTTCATTTGTCTGTGCAAGGAGGTCTTTTACCGTTTGCTCATGATTTGATGGATGGAGCTTTTCCAGTAGTTCAACACTCTGGTTGGACTGTGCAACATCAATGGCTGCGGCACGAAGTTGTTCGTAGCCGAGCTTTTCTAATAATGAAGAAGGGTAAAGCTTCATCGGAATTTTTGAGAAATTAACCTTAGGTTCTGGTAACCAAAGATAACTCTAAATAAGTACGGTATGAAAGTCCCAATTTTTCAGGTTGATGCATTTACTGATCGTATTTTTGGTGGAAATCCCGCAGCTGTTTGTCCACTTGAAGAATGGCTTGATGAAAAAACAATGCAGCGTCTTGCTCAGGAAAACAACCTTTCGGAAACTGCTTTTTTTGTTAAAAATGGAGATGAGTATGACCTAAGGTGGTTTACACCGGAAGTTGAAGTTGATCTTTGTGGCCATGCCACTCTCGCAACCGCACACGTTCTATTCGAGCATCTTGGTTATGCAGAAGATGAAATTCGTTTCCAAACCAAAAGCGGATTATTAATAGTTAAAAGAGAAGGTGATCGCTTGATGATGGATTTTCCTACCGATGATATGCCACAAGTTGATCCGCCGGCGGTTTTGTTTCAAGCTCTTGGGGTCAGGTCTGATCATGTTTTTTTTACTGATGACTATATGATCGTATTAGATTCTGAAGAAGAAGTGCGGAATCTTGATCCCGACTTCCGACTTTTATCAGAAGTTAATGCGCGTGGGGTTATTGTAACTGCATCGGGAAAAGAAGTAGATTTTGTCTCCAGATTTTTTGCTCCCGGAGCAGGAATTGATGAAGATCCTGTAACGGGTTCTGCACATACAAAACTAACTCCTTATTGGTCAAGAAAATTAGGGAAAGATATTTTGGAAGCTCGGCAGATCTCTAAAAGAGTCGGAGAATTAACCTGTAGAAATAAAGGTGAAAGAACTGAAATATTAGGTAGTGCAATTACATATATGATCGGAGAAATAAATATCTGATGGGATTCGAACTGCTGATTTTTATCGGATTGGTTGCAGGACTGGTTGCCGGATTAATGGGAGTTGGTGGAGGTATAATTTTTACACCGGTGCTTTATTTTCTGTTTGAAGAAGCTGGGGTTGATCAGCCGGTTTTATGGACCATTGGGTCAGGTCTTTTTTGCACCTTTATAGCTGCACTGGGTGGAACAGTCAGGCAATACATTCAGAAAAACTTTTTTCTCAAGGAGGGAATTCTCTTAGGGGTTCTTGGTATGACTGGTGTTTATTTAGGAAAGCTTGTGATAACCTCACCTTATTACGACAGAGAACAATTCGCCATATTTTTTAGCTTGATGTTGCTTTATGCAGCATATATGCTTTTCAAAAGAGGTTCTGACAAAGGAGATGAATTTAAAAGAGAATATTCTAAGATAGGATTTAAAGCAGCTTTAACTACCGGGGGCGCAGGGGGCTTTGTAGCTGCATTGGCCGGAGTTGGCGGAGGAGGAATTATGGTTCCGATAATGAACCTCGTATTCAAACAGCCCTTTAAAAAAACAGTGAGTGTGTCTCAACTTGGAATGGTGATCATGGTGTTTTCCGGGTGGTTTCAACTGGCTTTACTCACTCCTGAAGGAATTGGTATCACAGAAAGCACGATGGGTTTTGTAGATTTTGGTGCTTCCTTACCATTATCGATTGGAGGTTTGATCGGAGGCTTTGGAGGAGCTCTGCTTAATCAGAAAATCCCGAGGAAATTTTTGCAATGGGGATTTGCTGTTTTAGCGGTAATTATGGCGGGAAGATTGATCTATAGCATCATATAATTCAGACTGATGAAAATCGGATATATTACTAAAGAAGATCCCCAGAATGTTCGGGCTTATTCCGGAACACATTTTGCGATGTATCAGGCGCTTAAAGGAGAGTTTGGAGAGGTAATCCCGCTGGGGCCGATCGATCACTGGTATAAAAATGTCACCAAGCTGAAAGGGAAATTCCTTACGTTTGGCAACGAAAAGCTGTTCAAATTTCAATATGATATAGAGCTTGCTCAAATACATGCAAAGCAACTGGATGAAAAGATCGAGCAACTAAAACCGGATGTATTGTTGGGTTCGCTGGTAAGTCCTGAAGTTGCTTTTCTTAAAACAGACGTTCCGCTTTATTTAACTACTGATGCAACCTTCCCGCTGTTGCAGGATCTTTATCAAAGCCATTCTAATCTTCATTTTTTATCGATAAAAAATGCACTCATACTTGAGCGGATGGCATTTGAGAAAGCACGAAAGCTGTTGGTGCCATTGAAATGGATTTCAAAATCCGCACAGAATAATTACCGAATTCCTGAATCAAAAATTGGAGTAATATCATACGGTTCTAATCTGGTCTCACCAATTGAAAATGAGGTTCAGAATCTCATTAAGGAAAGAGTAAGATCAGAAGAATTGACGTTTCTTTTTGTTGGAGTAAGATGGGAGGAAAAAGGCGGTCCGGAAGCAGTTGGGATTATAAAAGAACTAAATAGCAAAGGCATAAAAGCCAAATTGATTGTTGTTGGCTCCACTCCGAAAATTGATGAAGATTATGTGGAAGTAATTGGGTTTCTGAATAAGCAAGACACGGATCAATTATTAAAATTAATAGAGCTTTATCAAAAGTCGACTTTTTTCATTCTGCCAACAAAAGCGGAGTGTGTAGGAATGTCGTTTATTGAAGCGGCTTCTTATGGTTTGCCGGCTATTGGTTCAAATGTAGGAGGAGTTCCCGAAGCTGTGATCCATAAAGAAACAGGATTGGTTATTGATCCGGAGGAAAGCCCGTCCAAGATTGCTGATGAAATAGCTGAACTATGGAATAACAAATCCATGTACGAAGAACTGTGTGCACAGGCCCGAAAAAGATATTCTGAGCAAATGAACTGGAAAAACTGGGCAAAAAAAGTAAAAGAAATACTATCTAAAGAAGTTATTTAGCAATTGTCTTACCGCGCGGAGTACCTTCGCGTATTGCCAACTGTCCACATCCCGCATCAATATCATCGCCACGACTTCTCCTAACTGTAGCACGTACTTCATTTCTGGAGAGTTCCTTCATGAACTTATTTAACCGCTCTTCACGAGCACGATGTAAGGCTACTCCGGCAACATTATTGTACATGATGATATTTACCTTACTCGGTGCCCACTTCACAATTCGGGCAAGATTTCGGGCGTCTTCTTTGGAATCGTTGAATTCATCAAATAATAAATATTCGTAAGTAATCGGGCGCTCTGTTTTTCTGTAATAATGACGAACGGCTTCTTCCAGACTTTCCAGATTCATAGAACTGTTGATAGGCATGATCTTGTCACGCTTTTCATCACTGGGTGCGTGAAGAGATATAGCAAGATTAAAAGGCTCTTCATCATCCGCTAGTTTTTTGATCTGTTTAGTCAGCCCAACAGTAGACACGGTAATTCGCTTTGGGGAAAGCTCAATGCCAAGCGGATCGGAAATAATAGAAGCAGAATTCACTACTGTTTTATAATTATGTAATGGTTCTCCCATTCCCATATAAACAATGTTTGTGATCTTTTTATCGTATTCCTTCAAAGAAACTTCATTGATATATTGGACCTGATCCACAACTTCGCCATGACTAAGGTTTCGGAAGAATCCCATCTTTCCGGTTGCACAGAAAGCACATCCAAAAACACATCCAACCTGAGAAGACACGCAAACGGTTAATCTGTTGGCAACACCATCGTCGTAAAAATCCGGAATCAAAACAGCTTCAACTTTATAGTCTTTATCTTCATCAGCCAGCTTGAAAAGAAATTTTATAGTACCGTCTTTAGATTTTTGCTGATCAGAAAGTTGAATGCGATTTATGTAAGCAACTTCATTCAGTTTTGTCCTTAGGTCTTTTGACAAGTTGGTCATTTCTTCGAAAGAAGAAGCGCCTTTCTGGTACAGCCACTGAAAGATCTGATCGGTTCTGAAGCGGGGCAAACCCAATTCAGAACAAAAGTCTGACAGTTCTGCTTTAGTGAGTGATTTAAGATCGGTTTTTGGGGAAGTATCTACTGATGTCATAGTGCATTAAAGATAAGCAGAAAGCGTGCCAAGGACTAGAAACAAAAAAGGCGAGCCAAACCGGTCCGCCTTAAGATAAAAGCTGCATGGAATTTAGTTGAAAGCCTTTGCCGCCGCCAGAAGAATACCGCCGTCAATTCGTTCTTTATAGTTCGGATTTACATAAGAAAACTTGATAATTCCTTCCTGATCAACAAGAAATACAGCCGGCGCAGGAAGTAAATGATGATCGTATCCGGAATCCTTTTCAATATCGATATCATAAGATTTATATCTCTCTACAGTTTTATCATCCATTTTGAAAGCAATTCCAAAGGCTTTGGCAGCCGTCATTGGAGCATCAGATAAAAGTGTGTAGGTCAACTCGTTTTTATCCATTGTTTTTTTCAGTAGCTCAGGTCGGTCAGCACTGATCGCAAATACCTTATAGCCTTCCTTGGCCAGATCATCTTCGATTTTTTTCAGATCGGCAAGGTGACTGTTGCAATAAGGGCACCATCCACCTCTGTAAAAGACAAATATAGTAGGTTGATCTTTTACGATATCTCTCAGATTCAGGTTTTCACCGTCAGTATTTTTCACAGATACATCAGGGATGGTTGAACTTATAAGTACCGGATTTACTTCTTCGGCCGACATCGCGTAATCCTGAGCTGTTGAGAAAGTCGAAATAAGCAAAACGAAGGTTAAAACAGAGAAAAAGTAGATACTATATTTGCGTAAAGTCATTGTTAGTCAGCTATTTATGATTGTTTGGAACATTTTGTATTAGAAAATCATTGTAATAATTATAAAGACTAACTTTGTAACAAGAATATAAAATATGAATTTGGAAGAAGGGTACAGCCTAATAACTGAGAAATTACAAGAATGGTTGAATTCAGCCATTGAGATGTTGCCAAATCTGGCGGTAGCAATACTGGTATTAATAATTTTCTACTTTATTGCCAGTCTGATAAAAAGGTATGCAGGTAAACTTCTGCATAAAGTAACTACCAATAAAACAATTGTGGGATTAGCCCAAACTGTTTTAGGAGTAGCTGTAATTGGTGCCGGTGTATTTATCGCATTAGGAGTTCTGAACCTAGACGGAACAGTAACCAGTCTGCTTGCAGGTGCAGGTATAATTGGATTGGCTTTAGGTTTCGCATTTCAGGATATAGCGGCGAATTTCATTTCAGGTATTTTACTATCTGTTCGACATCCGTTTGGTATTGGAGATATCATTGACAGTAATGGTTATCTGGGAACTGTTCAGAAATTGAACTTGAGAAACACTATCATTAAAACCCCTCAAGGGCAAATTGTATACATTCCGAATAAGGAAGTGTACGAGAACCCGTTTATGAACTATACCAAAAATGGAGAACGAAGAATAGATCTTCAATGTGGTGTTTCTTATGGGGATGATCTGGAGAAAGCCAGAAAAATCACACTGGAAGCAATTAACAATCTTGAAGGAATTGATAAGAACAGAGATGTTGAATTTTTCTATGAAGAATTTGGCGGAAGCTCTATCAATTATGTTGTTCGTTTTTGGGTAGATTTCAGAACCTTACCGGATTTTTGGTCACCAAGAAGTGAAGCAATTATGGCGATCAAAAAAGCATATGACGAAAACGATATTATGATCCCATTCCCAATCAGAACATTAGATTTCGGAATAAGAGGTGGAGAAAAACTAAATTCTGTGCTTAAAAGCGGATCAGATCTATCTTCTGAATCTTAAAACTTAAAGCCGACTGTTTACTACGTTGTTGTAAACAGATCCAAAATTGATCTCGAAACCAAAAGAGGCACCAAAATTATATGAGGTCGCCTGGTTTCGAAGATTCAATAAAACTTCGGCGTCAGAAGCATCTCCGGCAGGGATTGATAGCTGATCATTGATTATGGAATATCTACCGGAAGCTGAAAAACTAAGCAGACGTGAGACTCGCATATTTATTCTGAGATTGAAGTCGAGCCTGTTTTTCGAGAAATCATGCATATAATTTCCGGCGGTTATTCGCCCATCAATACCTCCCCACGCTTGGGTGAATTGAGTATTAATAGAAATTTCTTGCCTAAGAAGGAATTCTTCAGTTTTGTTGAAAATAGTTGTATCGGAATAAAAATTTTGTTCAGCGAGCATTCCGTATCGGAAAGTAACTTCCCTTCTGGCAAATTCAGAATAGGGGAATAAACTGTATTCTATGGATGGTGTTGCTCCTATTCTTAAATCTAAATTATTTTGGGTTGAAGACCTTCCTCTTGCGTAACCCCCAATAGTCCAGTGCTCAGATAAGCTTTTGGCTACTAAACCATATACATTTTGGTCTTCGGTTATAAATGTGTCTGTTTCTTTGTTTCCTAAAGAATCTTCATTTACAAACTGTCTGTTTCTGTAGTTTTGCCAGTATTCAAAGCGTACTTTCCAGTTTTCTGTGGTTCGTTGAGCTTCAAAATTTCCGTTAATCCGGTAATCTTTTTTTGATTCCTCGCCACTAAAATTAGTACTTGCTCCGAGTTCAAAATTCCATCCATTCCATGGATCTACAATTTCTTCAGTTGTTGTTGTTCTGTTATCCTGTGTACCAACATAACTTACTTCCAGATCTGTAATGATATCTTTTTCAGATAAGTAATTTATAAGACCTAGTTTCACATACTTAACTAACCTATTTCTCATAAGTTCATTAGTATCAGATTGAGGCGAAATAAACAGTATGGTATTATCTTCACCTTCAAACTCTCCTAAACCAATGTAATCAAGAGTGAACTGATAGCCTCCTCCTCCTGTTCTTTGCAAAGTAACAAGCAATTGAACTTCAGCCACACTTTGGTCTCTAACAAAGTTTACATAGTTGATCTCACTGCGTACAAAATCATCGTCACAACCTCTGCAGTCAATATATACAGTTAATGTTGAGTTATTAATTTGTGCAATAAGAGAAGTTGGTACAGCAAAAAATAGTAATAGAAAAAGCGCAAGAAGCCTCTGTTTAAAGGGCATTTGTTAGTTTTTGGAGGAAAAATTTACAAACTTAAATTTAAGGAGTTGTCCGATTTATTGGTACAAAAAGTTTATAAAGGGATGTAAAAAATAGGAAAGCGATTAATGCCCCAGAAGTACTTGAAACGCACTCATTCCAAGTATTGCTAAGGTAACCCAGAGCCCGATAGTATGAGGTTTGCATTTTTCCAGCGCTTCAGGAACAAGATCAGCGAAAACCATCCAGATCATTGCTCCGGCAGCAAAACCTAATCCAAAAGGAAGATACTCTCTGAAAGTTTCAACAAAAAGAAAAGCGGGTATAGCCATTAGAGGTTGAGGTAAACTCGAAAAGATGCTCCACCAGATAGCTTTCATGGGCGAAGTCCCGTTCGGAACCATAACAAGGCTAATAGCCAAACCTTCCGGAATATTATGAATGGCAATTGCGATAGCTATAAAAGCTCCAAATTCCATCGTGCTGGCAAATGAAACTCCCACACTTACACCTTCTGCAAAAGAATGTACAGTCATGATCCCCAAAAAGATCAGCATCTGTTTTCTTTTTCCACCAACAACATCTTCCAAGCCGGGCGTGGAGCGTCCTTCCAACCACTTGTTGGCTAGAACGACCAGAATTACTCCGGCAAGCATTCCTGCTATTGTCATCCATTCGCTTTCATTATAGCCTTCAAAGATGAGGCTGTAGCTGGCAGCAAGCATCAACCCGGCGGCAACAGCATTTGATTTGCCCAGAAAGGAATCAGAAATTTTATCTATAAAAAAGAAAGGCAGTGCACCCAGTCCCGTTGCGAGGGCAGTGATCAATGCATAAATAAATACTTGAACAACGGGTAAGTCGATCCATTCCATCTCTGAATATATATAGCTTATGAATTGAAAGCAGGCGATTTTGAAATTTAGAATCGCATTAAATAGAGCTTCATTAAGTCAAAAAAATAAGAGATGAATTTGGTATACTTTGAGTAATTAATAAATCGGCAGGTGCATGGTAAATCAAAGTCGTCGTTTTGTTCGGCCGCGACAAAAACTGGTTGAATTACTTAAAGAAAAAGGAATCAAAGATCCGAATGTGCTTATGGCCATCGGTAAGATTCCACGCCATAAACTGGTAGATACAGCTCTTCATCACAGAGCTTATACCGATAGTGCATTACCAATTGGTTTGGGGCAAACCATCTCTCAGCCTTATACCGTTGCTGCTCAAACAGAGTTGCTGGAATTATCAAAAGGAGATAAGATCCTCGAGATCGGAACAGGATCAGGATATCAGTGTATGATACTTTGTGAACTGGGAGCTGAAGTCTACAGTGTAGAGCGACACAATGAATTATATCACCGGGCAAAAGAAGCGATGAAGGAAGAGGGATATTCGCCACTTCTAAAATCAGGCGACGGAACTCTTGGTTGGGCAACCTATGCTCCTTACGATGGAATTATTGTAACAGCCGGAGCACCGGTAGTGCCTGATGATCTGATTAAACAGTTGAAAGTCGGAGGAATATTAGTGATTCCGGTTGGAGACGATAAAACGCAGAAAATGCTGAAAATTACAAGAGTATCTGAGACTGAATACAAGCAGGATGAGTACGACAATTTTAAATTTGTTCCTTTGATCGGTGAAAAGGGATGGGGAGAATAATGAGAGATAGCCAAAAGGATAAAACCACATTTAAGGAAGCTCCGTTTTTAGTTATTAAAGGTTTTTTGATGGGATCCGCAGATATAGTTCCGGGAGTGAGTGGCGGGACCATGGCTTTGATACTTGGGATCTATGAAAGATTGTTGAATGCGATCAAAAGTGTAAATGGACCTTTTTTGAAAGCTTTTTTCTCATTTAAATGGAAAGCTGCTTTCAAGGAATTGCATATCAAGTTTTTGATCTTCTTGTTTGGAGGGATTTTTGTAGCTCTTGCCTTTTTTACCAAAGTGGTTCCGCTTCAGATTTATATGTTCACACACCCCGAAATTGTGTATGGACTATTTTTTGGTTTGATATTGGGCTCCATCTACATCTTATACAAAACGCTGAATGAGATCAGTTGGCAGGAAATTCTAATGAGTGTTGTTGGAATAGGGATCGGGCTTTGGGTCGTTTCGTTGGTTCCGGCAGATACTCCTGAAAATCCGGCTTTTGTGTTTTTAAGTGGTATGATATCTATCTGTGCAATGATACTTCCGGGAATTTCAGGTTCGTATTTACTTCTTATCATGCGGAAATACGATTATCTGCTTTCAAATATTGGGATGATAGGCGGTTCGGAAACCATGGATGGAATTATTGGATTATTGCCATTCTTACTGGGGGCCGTAGTTGGACTCGCAGCTTTCTCGAGGTTTTTATCATGGTTGCTCGGGAAATATCATTCGCAAACTATTTCAGTGTTAATTGGATTTTTGATCGGTTCACTTTTTGTGATCTGGCCATATCAGAACAGAGAGTTTGTTGAGCAAGTGAGAGATACTGAAGAGATCGAATATACCAGTGAACGAGCGCAAGAATTGATGAGCTCGGAGGTCAACGAAAATCTACCTGAATATCAAAGGATTGGAAAGGTAATTAATCCTGATGCTCAATTTGACGAGTTTAAAAAGGTAGAAGTTGAGACGGTTAAAAAGAAGATGATCAAGTCGAACCCGTTTTTTCCCGGGATAAGTGAAAACTCCGATCCGGAGACCAATGTTTGGGGAGGAGTGATTGGAATTTTGATCGGAATGATGATGGTTGGTGGATTAGATTATTTACGAGAGAAAAGCTAAGCGCATCTAAGCATATTAGAACTAGAAACTTTATAAGCTGTATCGGATACTATTAGTAAATAGAATCAAATATTGCGTATATGAAGATCTCGAAAGTACTTATTCCAACCGATTTTTCAGAAAATTCAAAAAAAGCGCTCAAGGCTTTAAGGATTTTTATAGACCTCTTTGAATGTAAAGCAGATCTTATTCATGTAGTACCGTTGTCAGCTTATTTAAATGACAGCATAAGTAAACTAGGACTTCCTTTGGATATGGGAGATGATATCTATCCTAAGATCGCAGAAGATGCAAAAAAGAGGCTACAGGCTTTTTCTGAAGAATATCTGGATAAAAATTCGTCGGGTGACTTAATCGTCGAAATAGATAGAAAAGCCTCCAATTCAATTTTACATCATGCCGAAAATGGTAATTACGACATGATAATTATGAGTGCCAGAGGTGGAGATGCAACAGATTTTCTTCACGGAAGCACTACAGAAAAAGTAGTACGAAACTCAAAAATTCCGGTTTTGGCACTGAGTAATGAATTCCATTACGATAAAATTAAAACAATTTTGGTTCCTACGGATATATCAGACTTTTCTTTTGAAGTAGTTCCCGTAGCTTTTGAGATGGCCAATAAATTTAATGCCAGTCTCAATTTTCTGAATATTGTGGAACTATATAACTCCGGAATGTTTATGGAGTCGATGCATTCTCAGGAATATTCAGGGAAAATAAATTCATTCAATAAAGAGAATTTGTATTCCGGCTTGATGGAGAGGTTAGAGAAGTTCTTTAAAGAAAATGCTCTGGACCAGTTTTCAATAAAAAGAAATGAGGAGCCTTTTTATGATGAGATCGTTAAGACTAACGGGACAGAGAGTATCTCAATACCGGTTAGAACAGTAATTAAGAAAGGAATGGTAGCTCATGATGATATCATCGACTATGCAAATGATTATGCCGATATGGTAATAATGAGTACACATGGAAGAACAGGCCTTTCAAGATTTTTCCTTGGATCTACAGCCGAGAAGATCACAAGAAACCTTGAATCACCATTATTAACACTGAAGCCGGAACCAAAGCATTAGGATTATCAGTTAAAGTCAATTTCCTGTGTTCGCATCAACATCATGGAGAGGCTTCCCCGTAATTCTGATCGGGTAGTTATAGTAAGCGGTTTAGATATGTTGAGGAGGAAAAGCCAGGCAAAGCTAAAAGAGGTCTTCATCAATTCTTCATTTTCTTTTATTACCATTATGTACATCCATTACATAAAAGGAGGTAATTATGAAAGTCAACAGAATTCTCATCCCAACCGACTTTTCCGAACAATCAAAATCTGCGTTAAAGCTAGCAGGTTTCTTCACCAAAATTTATGGATCTACCATCGACCTTATCCATATTGTGCCATTCAGTTTGTATATGAGTGAAAGCATGGATAAAATGGGGCTTCCCTTCGATATGGACAAAGATCTATATCCCAAAGTAGTTGAAAAGGCTAAATCGGAGTTAGATGAATTAGCATCCGACTTTATAATGGAGAAATATCTGGGTAAAACTCATGTTCAGGTAGATAGAAAACCTTCTTCTGCTATCGCTGAATTTGCGAATAAAGAAGGGTATGACCTGATCCTTATGAGTGCAAAAGGAGCTCATGAGACAAACTTCTTTAAAGGAAGTATCACCGATAAAGTGATTAGGAAGGCACATGCGCCGGTATTTACTGTGAGTAGAAAATATACAAGTAGCGGGTTTGAAAGAATTGTAACAGCGATAGATCTATCAGAGCATTCTTTAGCATCGCTTGCCCTGTCAGTAGAGCTTACGTACCAATTCGATACTACATTAAAACTGCTCTATGTTAACCAATTATATTCTTCCGAGGGATATGGATTTGTAGCACCTACAGTAGGTATATCAAATGAGGACAGCAATCTATTATTTCAGAAAAGGCTTGATGATTACTTTAATGCAAATAAGGAACTTGGTTTGTCACTCCAAAAGACAAAACAAGAGTTTGAGTATAGAATCATAAAAAATGATGGAGCTTCAAGCATCTCTGTGCCGGTTCATTTGGAAGTAGTGCCCGGAATATCCGTACCCTACGAGATTACAGAATATGCCAACAAACATGCAGACTTGTTAATTATGACAACTCATGGTAGAACCGGAATAAAGAGAGTTTTAATGGGATCGACAGCAGCCCAAGTTGTTCAACAAGTAGATGTATCTATGTTAACAATACGTCCCGATAATTTTAAGTTGGGCTGATATTTTTTAAAATCTAACTAATGGAAAGTGCTAACAGCTTTAAATTTTGAGCTGTTAGTTCCTTTTCAGCCCTCGTTCAGTGAATCGCCAATCTGGAATAGACTGGTTGATAACACGGTTACTCCAGATGAGTTCTGTTTTTCGGTCGGCTCTCAGATCGAACATGGTCATTTTATTGGCACGCCAGATGTTCGCATCCACATTTGTGAAATCTTCGGCTTCCAGTCTTTTGATCATTTCGTCATCTTCATCGAAATACTCAGCTTTCTCTAAAGAATAGCGTTCAGTATTGATGTAAAATTTGATGTAGGCATACTGAGAATTCTCTTTTTTTACAGCTCTGAGAACAGCGGTTTTGTTTTTTTCTTCGATCAACTCAAAATCATAGTCGTCCGGGTTTTGGTCGCCAAGATCTTCGTAAGTAAAATCACTTCCCATGAATCGGTCGGCTTTTTGGGATGCCGTGATCGTTTGAATCCGACCTAATGCTGGTAGATATAATTTCTGGACTTCATTGTTTCCGTCGCTTAATGTAAGAAAACCGGTTCCCCGAACATTGGCGGGTTCCTCAAATACAAGCAGGCTTTTTTCCTGTTCAGCTTCATTAAACGAATAAGAACTGATAGATCTGTTTCTGGTATTTCCATTGCTGTTGTAGATGATCATTCGCATATCCGTTTTTTCGAAGGTGATCTTACTACGACGCGCATCTACTTCTTCAAAGATCTCTGTTGCACGGTCATTCTTTTGTGCTGAAACAGCACTGATCAGGATCAACGAAAAAAGGAGTATAAAAAAAGTTCTCATCTTATAATTATTTAAAGTTCACTAACTAAACAATTACATGAGCCAGAAACATTCATTCTTGTGAGAAGAAAAATCATATTAATTTTAAGAGAACTCAGGAAGTTTTAAAAGTCTATATCCCCTTGAGTATTAAGGTTTAGTATATTAAAGCTAAAAGCTCATTTTAAAATTAACTGATAAACTATGTCTAGCTCAATAGGGAGAAATGACGCCTGCCATTGTGGGAGCGGAAAAAAATATAAAAATTGCTGTTTGAAGAAGGATAAATCTTCTATGAAATCTAACATAGGTGTGGGTTTACTGATCGTTGTTGTACTGTTGGGGCTTTGGTTGTTAGGTACTGCAATTTCAAAGGATGATGGAGCTATAGATTGCCCCGTAGGTAAAACCTGGTCTCAGGCACATCAGCATTGCCATTAAAATATATCAGTCACTGTTAACTGATTAGTCGAAACCAAAAGAATGATTTAATCAACGATCTAAAAAAAGAGCTTTCAAATAGGTTCTAAACCTTGTAACTTTGACGCCCTTATTCGGGGCCCGTAGCTCAGTTGGTTAGAGCAGTCGACTCATAATCGATTGGTCGGGGGTTCAAGTCCCTCCGGGCCCACAGTTTGTTTTAAATAACAAGCATCAAACTACAAAAGCCACATTGATCTTAGATTGATGTGGCTTTTTTTTGGAGCGGAGGTGAGTAGGTATGACAGCTTTCCCCCAGTTCTCTTAAGTCTGTGACTTAAAGAGCAGTAGCTAAGCAAGTTTGCAACTTGCATTACAAGCAATGCTTATTAAATTATGGGATGCCTTTCAAAATTCATAATCACCAACAAGTTCACTTTATTACTTTTGCAGTAGTAGATTGGATTGATGTATTTACAAGGTCATTATACAAACAAATGGTTGTTGAAAGTTTGGACTATTGCAGAACCAATAAAGGGCTACAAATACATGGTTGGTGTTTAATGACGAATCATATCCATCTGGTAATAAGTGCAAAAAAGGGGTTTAGTCTGTTAGATATTTTAAGGGATTTCAAAAAATATACTGCCAAAGCTATTATTAAGGATATAGAAATTAATAAGAAAGAAAGCCGACGAAGCTGGATGCTTTGGATGTTTAAAAAAGCAGGCAGAGAAAATTCAAATAATCAGACCTATCAATTTTGGAGGCAAGATAATCGACCGATTGAAATTACCTCCAATAAATTTTACAATCAGAAGATGGAATACATTCACTATAATCCGGTGAAGGAAGGATTTTGTTTTAAACCGGAAGACTATCCATACAGTAGCGCTTTATGGTACAAAGAAAAGAAAGGTTTGCTAATAATGGATGAAATTTTGATATGAAAGAATATGCTAAGGATGGAAGTCACAGACTTCCGTTGTTGGTTTTTTCAAGTTACAAACTTGAAAGAGCTATGGGTCAATGCCACAAGGAGGTAAAAGTATGAAGTATTTAAAACACCTATGTTTATTTTTTTTTTCTGATACTTAAGATGGAAGATGGATATTCCCAAATCACAATATACAATCCTATTGAAACTCAAGTTTCCCCATCAGGGGAATATCTATTAGCAATTACAAGTTTAGATACCGTTGGTTTTGATGATTCAGTTAAACCGGTTGACATTGTTGTGTATAGTTTGGAGACAAGAAATCAGATATTAAAACTTGAAAATAAGATTGTAGATATTGCAGGTAAACATCTTATCAAGTGGATTACAGATGAAATATTTTATATAAATGAACCTTTCTTGTATGATATAGAAACAAAGTCATATTTAAATAAAAGTATTCCTACACCATATGGAATATTCGGATTTTCAAAAAATTTAGAAGATTTGCTGTATTTAGGGTATGATTTTAATACTTATACTACTTTTTTAATTGAAAGGAATTATGGGAGCACTAATGTTGATACAGAAATTAAACAATTTGACTATATTTTTGATGAAACTGATAGGGTTCCTCCTTTTGATGTTGAATTTATATCAAAAGAAAATCAGATTGGTTTAGTGGGATTTTTAGATGCAGAATATTTTCTTTATACATTTAATTTTGACGATCATACGTTACTCAAAAATGGGAGATATAAACCAGATAGGAAATGGTATCCTGTAAAATTTATCCTGATTGATACTACAGGATATGTACACAACAAAAGAAGCAACGAACTTATTTTACTATCAGATTCTCTTCATGTAATTGCCAAAGATGTTGACGATGTGGTGTTAGCAAATAATAAATTAATATTTAAAAGAGGAGATGAGCTGTTTTGTTTTAAGAATGAAGCTTATGAAGAACAAAGAATTGTTCAAGATGCTCATCTAATTGGAAAGGAATTGATATTCAGTGATGGTACACGTTTTGTATTTAAAGAAACTGAGGGGAAAAATTTCCTAGATCCTATTAATTATGGAACCGATTATATAATGAAAGTATATAGGTATCATCTAAATGAACTCGGTGATAAGTAACCTCTTGCCCATCTACTATAAGCTTGTATGGTAAAAAACTAAAGTCAAAACTAATTCAAGCTTCTCGTTGAGACTTTTTTGTTTACCCAGGTTTGATGTACAAAAAATAAATTTAACATTATGAGAAAAAACATCATCTTTTTACTTAGTATTCTTTTTATAGATTGTAGCTCAACCAGCCTAACTTTAGATAAAGTTTATAAGGGAACATATAAAGGCTATTACGTGGGTTTGGACATAAAATCTGATAGTACTTTTACGCTAACCAAATCTTATGTTGAATATCCTCAGAAATGTTCTGGAAGGTGGTCAGAGATTGATGAAAATAAATACTTGTTAAAATGTGATTTTGAGGCCCCGAACACTACACCTACGCCAAGATTAAATTATTTAGAACCCAGAGAACATATAATTACAGTTTTAAATAAAAGAAAGGTGAGATTGGAAGGGGAAGATATGATCTTAAAAAAGGTTAAATAGTCGGATGGGGAGTAAATCCCTAGCTAAGCAAGTTTGCAACTTGCATTACAGGCAATGCTTTAAATTATGTGGTTCCTTTCAAAACCGACGCTGAAAAGAATCTTGAGTAAGGTGCGAAAAGAGGCGGGGTATCCGATTGGCGTTCCGCAGCGGAGCTACTGAACCAGACAAAGAAGTTTAAGCCTCATCATTCATAGGTTCTATCAGTTATAAACTTGAAAGATCTAAAGTTTCTTAATCCAGCTCGTTTAAAAAGGAATTCCAATCACGGGTATTTAAGTAACCTGTCAGTTTTTTACCCGGACAGAGTGTTTCCGCATAATCTTTATGAGTTTGTATCTTTTCGGCGGGAACAGATTCTTGCTTTGCTAAATATGCAGTCACGGTTTTAAGAGATTCAATTTGTTCGGCTTTCACTTCCTGCTCTTCAAAATTCCCAAGTAACACAACAAGTGCATGTCCGGTTGGATCGTATGTAGTATTGGTATCACCGCGATAATTCAGTGGTCTGCCTTCATATATTTTACCGTCTCGTGCAATTACGTAATGGTAGGGAATGTCATTCCATTTACGGTCGGAGCGGCTCCATTTTTGTAAGTTCTGCAAATAAGTAACTGTGTTTTTATCGTCCGGAAACATCTCGCCACCATGGTGAATAGTGATATAAGATATTTCATGTTCCAGACTTGAATCAACAGAATCAGTGCCACCCCAGTCTTCCTGAGTTATCAACCAGCTTTGAGCTTGCTGATTTTGGCTGAATAGAAATAAAAGTAGCAGACTTAGAAAAAATTTCATGAATGACCACAAGTTTTGTTAGGGGTTTTCTTCTAATGAAGTGTACAAGGTACAAAAATAAATAATCATCAAAACAGGAGACAGTCATGAGAAGAATTATAACAACCGCATTTCTTTTGTTGCTAATTGGAACACTATCCGTTCAGGCGCAGAAAAGTGATCAGCAAGAGAGACGCAAAGTAATAAAAGAGCGCATCGAAAAAAGAGACGGACAACAAGGACAAATGCGTAGAGGCCCGCAAACTATGTTGGCAAAGTTGGATCTGAACGACGACCAAAAAGATCAAATAAAAGGCATTATGCTGGAGGGAAAGCAAGAAAGTCGTCCCTTAGAAAATCAATTGAGAGAGAAAAGAGCAAGATTACGAACTCTTTCATCCGGTGACACTTACGATGTTGCTGCACTCAATAAAGTAGCTGATGAAATGGGTGATCTTCAGGCGAGTATCCATAAAATTCATATTGCAAAGAAAGGAGAGATCAGAGCATTGTTGAATGACGAGCAAAAAATTAAGTTCGATACGATGCCTGACAGAGCACAGAAAATGAAGCGACAGGCTTTGGTAAGAAAGCGCCGTTAATTTGACAGTATTAATGGCAGCTGGTAAGAGAGAGAAACCATTCTTCGAAAGAGGAATGGTTTTTTTTATGCAGTTAAATTGAGATGTTAAGTTAACCGAACATCTACTTTTCCAGAAGATTATACTTCCGAAGTATCTCCAAAACTTTTTCGACCGGTAAAGCTTCCTGAGTTCCATGATCTCCTTTCATCGTTTCAGCATGGAATAATGAGTTTAAAATTGCTTCTTCTGTAGCTTCAACCGCGGCTAAAAAAAGAGGAGAGGTAGCATTATTATCAAGTTCAGAAATTGATTTTACAGGCGTAGGATGGTCCAATTTGTTGCGGACTTCAGGATGTGTCGAGAATGCTATCACGTAATCACCGCTTCCATTACTTGCAAACCCACCAATTCTTGATATTCCGAGAAAAGCTCTTTTTGCTAATCGTTCAAGGTTGCGGGAAGTAATTGGGGCGTCAGTTGCTACAATAATCATTACGGAACCATCTACATCGTAAGGGACAATGTTGGATAAATAGTGATTTTTTAATTCCTCGCCCACCGGAGCTCCATCAATAGTAAGTACTCCGCCAAAATTTGATTGAACTAAAACCCCAACAGTGTAACCACCAAATCGTTCGGGTAATTTTCTGGAAGAAGTTCCTATTCCACCTTTATAGCCCAAAGCTCTTGTTCCTGTACCGGCGCCAACATTGCCCTGTTCCACTTCTCCTGATCTTGCATTTCGAATAGCTTGATGAACATGCTCAAAATTTACAGCACGAGATCGAATATCATTCAGGTAAGCGTCATTCGTTTCACCAACAACGGGATTTACTGAGTATACATTTTGATTTTGCTGAAGCACATAGTCAGTAATAGCATTGGCAACAGTATGAATACTTAATGTATTTGTTAATCCAATTGGTGTTTCTATTTCTCCAAGTTCCTCTATCTGAGTAAAACCAACCGCTTTACCAAATCCGTTTCCAACAAATACAGCGGCCGGAACGCGGTCCGTGAATAAGTTGCCGGAATGAGGTAAAATCATTGTCACTCCTGTCCTTGTTGCTTCGCCCTCAATCAGAGTAGTATGTCCCACCAGCACACCTTCTACATCTGTTATAGCATTATTTAAACCGGGAGTAAGAATCCCGATCTTAATTCCATATTCACGTGCATTCTTCTTTTCCTGTGATAGAAGGTTGGCAGATAGCAAAAGCAGGAAGCTGAGCAGATATATTTTTTTCATTCGGGGAGTTTATTTTCGTTGCCATCAAAATAATAGATTTCAGGCATATTGAAAGTACTAGCTTATCCGGTTTTGGCAATTTCAATAATATCACTCAAAACTCCTGCAGCGGTGACTTCTTTTCCCGCTCCGGGCCCCTGAATTACAATGGGAGATTCGGCATAACGTTCTGAATAGATCTGGATCAGGTTATCCGTTTTTTGTAGTCCTCCCAATGGTGAAACTGTGGGAACCTCTTTAATTCCTATCTCAATTCCATCAGGAGTGAATTCCCCGGTGTATCTAAGACGTTTGTTGTTTAACAATGCCTGTGAGTTTCTGTTTTTCCAATGATCATCATAAAAAGAGAGATGATCTAAAAAGCCGTTAACCTGGTAATCTATGAGTTCTTTTGGAACCAGTGACTCTACTTTGATCTGATCTCTCTCAAATTTATATCCACAGGTTCTTGCCATTATTAAAAACTTGCGGGCTACATCTTCTCCGGATAGATCGTCTCTTGGATCGGGCTCGGAATAACCTTCCTTTTTTGCTGCTTTTATTATTTCACTGAAAGCAATTCCTTGTTGGAGCTGATTAAAGATGTAGGTCATAGTACCTGAGACCACACCGGATATTTTTGTTATGGAATCGCCTGATTCGATCAAATTAGTAATGGTGCTGATGACCGGAAGTCCGGCGCCAACAGCAGTTTCATATCTGTATTGTGCCTTTCCCGGTTGTTGAAAAGCTTTAAGTTCCTCAAAATAACTCTGTTCAAATGTGTTTGCTCTTTTGCTGGGTGTTGTAATATGAATTCCCTTAGAAAGAAGTTTTAGATATTGACGGGCTACAATTTCGCTTCCGGTTGCATCTATGAAAATGAGCCCTTCAGGATAACGAGCGAGTTTATTTGTAATATTTTCCCAATTGGTTTCTTCGTCAGAATATCTAAGTTTTTCATGAATCAAGTCAGGATCGGGATTCCAGATCACTTTTTTGCTGTTACAAACGCCAGCAATTTTAACTTGGAACAGAGCATTATTAAGATGATTGATTTGTCGGATGAGAGTTCCACCAATGGCTCCGTTTCCAGCAATAAACACGGGAATAGTTTTTTTGCTCTTATATATGGATATGTTTTTTCCGCTAATTGAATTAAGTGTGATGCTCATAGAGTGATTTAGTAGAGTGATAAAATGATATCAGATGTTTATTGATTTGTTCGAATTCGATCAAAAAGGCATCATGACCGTAATCGGAATGGATTTGATTGAACTCTGAATCAGGAATTAATTCGGAAAGTTCTTGTTGCTGAGCTATCGGATAAAGAAGGTCAGAATCAATGCCAAGAATCAAACATGGTATTGATAAAGAACCTAAAGCTTCTCTAAAAGAACCACGATTTCTTGATACATCATGGGAATCCATGGCTTTTGTTAAAGTGATATATGTGTTGGCATCGAATCTGGAAGAGAGTTTTTCTCCCTGATGATCTAAATATGATTCTACCTCATACTGATCTTTATTCCTGTTGAAGTCTCTTCGGAATTTGTGCTCATAATTTTGAGGAGAACGGTAAGTGATCATTGCAAGAGCTCTGGCTGCAGATAAACCTTTCTGTGGAGGGACTTTTGGATCATAAAATCCATCCTGCCAATGTTCATCCGCATAAATAGCTTTTCTTTGTGCATGACTGATTCCTATAGCCCATGGAGTATGAGATTTCCCCATAGCAAATAAAGCTAAAGATTGGATTCTTGGATCCATCAGTCCGAATTCCAATGCTACCATGCCGCCCATCGATCCGCCTATTGCCAATTCAACACCTCTAATACCAAGATGATCAAGCAGTAATTGTTGATGTGTTACTATATCCCGAATGGTAATTTCCGGAAAATCTGCCTGATAGGGTTTCCCTGTAACAGGCGATACAGAAGTGGGTCCGGTTGATCCGTAACAACTGCCCAAGTCGTTAATACACAAAACAAAGTGTCGGTCAAGATCAATAAATCCTGTAGGCTCAAAAAGACCGTAAAACCAATCTTTTGCATTAGAACTTCCGGTCAATGCATGACAGATCAGAATCACGTTGTCCTTTTTTTCGTTAAGTGTCCCCCAACTATTCCAGGCAATATTCAAAGAAGGAAATTCAAACCCGGATTCGGTAGTCCGGGCTTGATTAATTGTTGTGATATTTGGTTTGTTGCTCATAAAAGCTCCTTGTCGAAATACATTAAACAGCGACAAGTTCCTGAGATTTTAGTAGCGCTTGTTCAAAATCAGCAATGATATCATCGATATGTTCGATACCAACCGACACCCGAACAAGATCTCCTTTTACACCTGATGAGGCTTGCTCATGTTCAGTTAGTTGCTGATGTGTGGTAGAAGCCGGATGGATGACTAGCGTTTTAGCATCTCCAACATTAGCCAGATGACTCGCCAGCTCGACATTTTCGATGAAAGTTTTGGCGGTATCAAAGCCACCTTTTACACCAAATGTAAATACGGAACCAAATTGACCGTCAGCTAAATATTTCTTCGCTCGCTCATGATATTCATGCTCCTCAAGACCGGTATAATTTACCCAGTCAATGAGTTCGTGCTCATTCAACCAAGTAGCTAGTTTCTTGGCATTTTCATTATGTCGTTCAACTCTGAGCGACAGTGTTTCCAGCCCCTGAAGTAAAAGAAAGCTATTGAACGGAGATTGGGATGAACCAAGATCTCTGAGACCTTCAACGCGAGCTCTGATAGCAAATGCGATATTACCAAAAGGACCTTCGTCACCAAATACTTCCCAGAATTTAAGACCGTGATAGCCCGGAGACGGCTCGCTGAACAACGGATATTTACCATTACCCCAGTTGAAATTTCCGGCATCTACGATCACACCACCAATGGAAGTTCCATGTCCACCGATCCACTTTGTAGCTGAAGCAGTCACAACATTTGCGCCATATTTGATAGGTTGAACTAAAGCTCCACCGGCCCCAAAAGTATTATCTACCACAAGGGCGATCTCATATTTTTTTGCTAAGGCTGATAACCCTTCAAAGTCAGCGATATTTCCTCTGGGATTACCGATCGACTCAACGTAAATAGCTTTTGTGTTTTCATCGATATGCTTTTCAAAAGCTTCAACGGTATCCTCTTCGGCGAAGTTGACATCGATTCCAAGCCTGGGAATGGTAACTTTAAACTGGTTATAAGTTCCACCATATAGGTTTTGTGTAGATACGATGTTATCGCCTTTTTGGGCCAGATTTGTGATCGCCAGAAACTGTGCAGCTTGTCCTGATGAAGTTGCTACTGCCGCCACGCCACCTTCAAGAGCAGCAATTCGTTTTTCGAAAACATCGGTAGTAGGATTCATGATCCGGGTGTAGATATTCCCGAATTCTCTTAAACCGAATAAACTAGCGGCGTGCTCAGTGTTTTTAAAATTATAAGAAGTGGTTTGATAAATTGGAACAGCCCGCGAACCTGTGGTTGGATCCGGTTCTTGTCCTGCATGTAATTGTAGTGTCTCAAATTTTTGTGAACTCATTGTATTGTATTTTTTGATTTATAATTAATAAAAAAGCCCCTTTCGGGGATGAGTCCGAAAGAGGCTTACAAATACAGTAGAGCTCTTCGCACTCATCTTTCTCAGTACAAATATTTGTACTAAGCAGGATGTAGCACCTTTTCCTGTACAAATAGTACAGGACGGTTGCCAAGGCTTCGCAGGACCTGATCCCTCCACCTTTCTCGATGAGAATGCATGATGTTAAAGAACGAATGAAACTAACAGCCAATAAAAAAGTCCTTCAGATCATACACTCTAAAGGACTTTGAAAATTTCTTTTCTAAAATATAAAAGCCCTAGTGAAGTGTTCGCATATAGCAACACATACACATCATTTCCCGGGCGATATATTGGTTTGTTAATTTCATTGGTTTAAGATTACGAGTTAGATTTTTAGAATGCAACAGAAATTTTACCGGCTAAAAATTACTAATCATTTTTCAGTTTGTTTAGAATTTCCTGAATTGCTTTTTCCAATTGAGGGTCATTTCCATTCACCCGATCTTTGAACGTATTATGAACTTCAATATCCGGTGCAACACCTGTTTGTTCAATATTTTCACCATCCAAAGTGTATAATCCCCAGGAAGGTAATCTGTAAAAAGAACCATCCACTAATCCTTTTCCGGAAGTAAATATGATCCATCGATACGTTTCGGTTCCCATCACAGTTCCAAGTCCTAATTGCTTGAATCCTTCTGCAGTAACTTCAGCATCTGAGAGTGATTGTTCATTGATCAGGAGAATAATGGGCTTGTCAGCCGGAGCAAAATTTGACTGTGGGGCCAACTCTCCACCACGATACGCCCAGTTTGCGTACTGCCTCTGAGATAAGAAACGAAGCACGTCATCGTGTACATTTCCTCCGGTATTATAACGCAGGTCAAATATCAGGGCGTCTCGGTTGTAGGCTTCGGATGTCATTTCGATGAGAAAGTTATTCAATTCGCCGCCACCCATATTCTTCATGTGAACATATGCGACTTTCTTGTCCGTTTTTTCATCTACCATTTTCTGGTTTCCGGAAACCCATTCATCATACAGATCGTTACGGTCAGAGAAGTAGGATGTAGGGTGAATCTTGATGTCAATATTAGAGCTACCCTGTTTGAAAGTTAGTGTAACTTCTTCAGGCATGGATGGTACGCTGAAATACATTTCACGATTCATTTTAGCATCAACTGGTTTTCCGTTTACAGCTATGAGTTCATCTCCGGTATTAATTTTATTTCCTGAAATGTGAACGGGTCCCGTTTCGATTATCTCGGATACCTGATAAGGATTATCTTTATCCCAAATTATTCCTGTTGCCATCGAAACGGTTGAGTAAAACTGGTTTTCTTCGTCCCCAAATGTGTTGAATCCCATATGAGAAGAATTGAGTTCTCCAAGCATATCATTGTTCATTCGACGCAGATCGGCACGGGAATCAACATAAGGTAGATATTTTTTATATCGGTCTTTGATTTTCTTCCAGTCTATTCCGTGGAAAGTTTCATTGTAGAAATTCTCTTCAATATTCGCCCATAACTCATCAAACATTTGATAGAATTCATCCTGAAGATTTCGCTCAAAAGAATGGGATACATCAATTTTATTTGCTTTAGCTGATGAAGGATCCAGTTTATTGATAGCTCCCCTGATAAGACCGTAAAGTTGACCGTCTACTTCTATGATCCCTGAAACAAACCCGGTTCCTTCAAAACTTTGTGTTTTTGGTCGTTCAAAAGGCTCGAAGGTGGTAACAGAAAGTGTGAAATCACCTTCATTGTGATTGCTGCCATACAGAACCATAGATTTATCATCTTTCTGAGTGACAAATGGTGAGAATTGATTTCCAAAACCTTCTCCGACGCGTTCAACACGTTGCATCAGATTGGTGGTGTTTATTTCGATAGTGAGTTTTTCTTCTTCTTCCTTGTCGTCTTTTGAATCTTCACTTTTTTCTTTTTCAGCAAAAAGTTCATCAAATAAATCAGATTTATAGGGATCGTCGTAATAGTCTAGTGGAATTCTGAAAAGGTCAGTTTCTCCGGCGCCTCTTGGATACGAAGGAACACTTCTGCTCCCTGTGTAATAAATATATTTGCCATCAGGCGACCAAAATGCTCCGTTTTCATCTACACCGGTGTTGGTGAGATTCATGGTTCTTTCTGAATCCAGATGGTGGACATAGATGTCCAATTCGAAATCGTGTTTCGCGCTGAAAAGTACATATTCGCCATTAGGAGAAAACATTGGAGCTACATTTTGAAATCCCCAAAACTCGTTTTCTACTAATGTTTTGCTTTTGAAATTATCAAGATCAATATGTCGAAGCAGATCTCTCCCGCTCAGATAAACACCGGCAGTACGATCGTGATTCAGTGCAAGGTCTCTATTATTTCTTTTGTCGGATGTATGTTGTTTTTCAGTACCGTTTCCATCCGCAGTAATGGTAAACCAGTTTTGGTATCCATCCACAGTTTGATTGAAGATCAGGGTTTTGTTATCTGCCAGCCATTTCACTTCTAATACTCTTCCCATGCTGTTGGTCTCGATCTGACGAACAAATTTCCCTTCTGCATCAGAAACGAACAATTCTCCTCTGGAAATAAAAGCCATTTTCTTTTTGTCAGGGGAAACATCAAAAGCGGAGATATTATCCTTTACATCAAAGCTTTGAGATTTAGTGAGTGTATTATTTTTGGTGATGGTTACATCGATCTTCGATGCTCTGTTTGAAGCGGCATCATATTTGTATAGTTCATAGTCTCTTTCAAAAACAACGACGCTACCGTTGGGACTTACAGACGGATTATAAATGGACGTATTGAATCTGGTGAGTTGTTTTTTCTGCCCGTTTTCCAGTGTGTAAAGATTGTACTCGTAATTAGCTTCATCAGATACAAAATACACGTTTCCATTCTGATCAATAGTAGGGGAGAAGTCTTTTCCTTCCCAGCTGGTATGTTCAGTATAAGTGTCAGTCTCGGGATTGTATGATTTTATATCCGGATTAAAAGAACCGACATATCTTTTTCTCTGTGGAAATATGAAGCTTTCCCAGGATTCATTGAAGTAGAAATCGCCGGATGAAGGATGTTCTGCCAGATTGTGAACAGTATTATGATAGTGCTCAAATAATCGGGATGGGGTTCCACCTTCAGCGCTTATTTCAAAAGCAGTTATTCTGTTGTAGCGATTAGAACTGAAATAGATCTTTTTGGAATCCCACGACCATGATTCCACCTGATCGTTAGCTTGATGAAAGGTCAGTTGATTAATCTCACCGCCGGTTGCAGGCATGATATAGACATCGTTATTCCCATACTGATTTGAAGTAAACGCGATCCAGTTACCATCCGGAGAAATACTCGGGTTGGTTTCTTCGCCGTCCATAGCAGTAAGACGAGTAGCTTCTCCACCATTTTTTGATGTTATCCAAATATCCGTATCAAAAGTAAAAGCAATTTTATCATTTGCAATGGATGGGTCTCCAAGGAAAAGAGCGTTTTGTGCAGCTAAGCCTGAAGACAATAAAGCTATAAAAAGGAACGAAGAAGTAATTCGTTTGATCATGATATCCTGATTATTAAAAGTTGAATCAGAGTTTACTTCTATCAGTTGTAAAAATCCGTTATAGGAGACCCAATTCAATTTTTGAAAAATGGAGTCTCAGGGCTTTACTCGGGACATTTTTGTTTTTTTATGTATGTCGCACAAGTGTTTACAGACACTTCCGGCTTGACACTTACGCTTTTTATCCTATTTTGTAAGCGGATTTATGGGTTGTGAAAAGAACGAATATGGGGTACAGAACAGAGACTGAAATTCTGAAGACGCAGGTTCAAAGCTTGTATATTTTAGACAAGCTTTTCCGGAAAAACTTTGATTCGCTACAGGAGTTGGTGGATCTGATGCCGGGTATATTCCATGTAAATGATAAAAGTGATCTCACTATCGGTCATTTAAATAAAGCGGGAGAAGAGTGGGGGCTGCTTTCAAAAGAAGAGATCAATAACATGGGCTTCGAGTATTTTGAAAAGAATATCCATCCCGACAGCCTGAAGTATGTAGCGCCTCGATTCCTTGAATTTTATGAAAAAGCGGATGATGATCAGCTACATGCAGAATTCCAGAAAATTCGCAATCCCAGAACCGGGGAATTCGACACTTTCTTTACCGTTTGTAAACCTTTCAAAGAGCATAATTTATTACTCACTTCCTCAAATCCGATTTCAGGAATTGATTCGGTAACACGCAGAATAGAGCGTATAGCCGGTGAGGAGATCTACGTGAGAAAACATTTCGACGAATTCCAATCGCTTACAAGAAGGGAAAGGCAGGTTTTAACCAGGATAGCGCAGGGATTTAGCAATAAAGATATTTCGGGACAGCTGTATATAACTTTGGAGACTGTGAAAAGTCATCGAAAAAACATTAAGAAAAAAACGGGGATACCAACAACGGCAGGATTGGTTCAATTTGCAATAGCGTTCGAATTGATCTGAAAAAATCACCAGAAGTGGGGATTTACAGCAACCTTGGAATCGAATATTTTAACAAACAAAAAGACATCATGAAAAAAATTCTCTTTTTACTCATCGCTGTATTAGCAACTCAAACTACAACTGCACAGAATATACTGATAGTTGATAATACAGATAAAAACCCTTCGGGCTCAAATTATTACTCAGATTTGCAGGAGGCCATAGATGCGGCTCTGTCCGGGGATATTATTTATGTAATGCCAAGCCCCAATAGTTATGGTAATGTGGATATTGAAGATAAGGAAGGACTTACCTTAATTGGGTTGGGCTACAATACTTCCGCTATAAATAAGAACTTTAATTATGGTTCAGAGCTGGGAACAATTGATGTCGATAATTCTTCACATCTAGTTTTTAAAGGTCTTCAGATAAATCAAATTTTTTTAGATAATGCGAATACCACAGATCCTTCGTCTACAATTGTCGTTCATGGGTCTGTGTTAGGCAATATTGTTGCTAGTTTTGTTCAAGGGCTTACAGTTTCTCACTCGTATATCGATAAACTTACTCTTAGCAATGACGATAATACAGCTGTTATTTTTCGTCGTTGTATTATCAATCCGGCGGGTTCTTCGATTTCTGACTACAAAGATATTAGAAATGGAAATTTCCATAACAGTATATTTTTTGACTTTACAGTAAGATCAATTAGCAACAGCACCTTCAAAAACAATATTTTCCTAAAAACACAACGCTATCAATACGCGGATGCTCAAATCCAGGAAATAGCAGACAACAACAATACTTTTCTGAATAACTTCTTCGATATAACTCTACCTCTGAATGATGGTTCAAATTTCGGAGAGAATAATGTAGTTAATGAAGCTCTCAATCCTACTGATATTTTTGCAGATACTGCCGTTTCAAATAGTACAAATGTATTCGATATGAACTGGGATGTTACTCCAAAGCTTAGCAGCTTGCTTAATGCAGGTACAGACGGAACTCATATTGGTCCATCGGGTGGAGTTGGTACTTATTCTAATTCCATATTCTCTTTACCATTTGTATATGACATTATAATTCCTACTGAAATTAAAGCCGGTGAGGACATTGAAGTGACCATCAAAGCCAAAGGGAATTAAGTCGTGAAGTTCCTTGCAAACGTATTGTTGGTGATGCTTTTAGCTTCGCCGTTAATGGGCCAGGCGGTAACTCAACTGGAATACTTTTTCGATGCTGATCCGGGTTTTGGAAATGGTACTTCTATTTCCGTAACCGAAGTAGATGGTGAAGTGAATTACGAAGGTTCCATTATGACTTCGTCACTTTCCAGAGGATTACACACACTTTTTATCCGTGCAAAAAACAGTGACGACGAATGGGGATTAACCATTAAAAAACTCATTTTGGTGGATCAGGGAGAAGCAAGAGAAATAGAAGCCTTGGAATATTTCTTTGATGAAGATCCGGGTCATGGAAGTGGAACGGCTATTCCAATTACTGCATCTGCACAAATCGATAAAGAAGCAATGCTTAGTACTGAGGGATTATCGGTAGGTTTGCATACAGTTTTCATCAGGGCAAAGTTTACAGATGGAAGCTGGGGCATGCCTATCAAAAAACTGATCCTGATCGACCAAAGCGATCCTGTTTTAGTTAGCAATATTATATCCGCAGAATATTTCTTTAATACCGATCCCGGTTTTGCCGCCGCTACTCCCATTTCTGTTGATGCAGCAGCCGATATTGAAACCACGTTTACAATTCCTTCAACAAACCTGCCTATTGGAGATCAGATCTTGTTTGTGAGAGTTATGAATGCAGACAGTGTATGGGGAATGTACTCTTCTGAAGTTTTTAGTTTATCAGAAGTGGCCAGCTTAACTTTTGAATCATCGGATACATTAGAATACTTTCAGGACAGTCCTGAATTACTAATAGCCGGTGATATTGGTATTTCTTCAAGCACTGATATTTCAGCTGACAGTGCTATTATAAAAATATCAAATGGTTTTCTGGAAGAAGATTCATTATTCATAGACGATCCGGGTTCTCTTGACATTGATTCTGTAGAAAGTGGAATAAAAATATCAGGAAATGCTTCTTTGGAAACTTATCAGGATGCAATAAGGACTGCGTATTATATCAATAATAATCAAGTTTCAGAGAAAGCTGACACCTTAAAAGAGTTCTCTATTACCGTGTATTCGGGAGCTTTTGCATCAGAGTCAGTTGTAAAATATGTAGAGGTGTTAGATCATGTTATGACATCTAACGAGGGCGAATTGGGTTTGCCTAAAGAATTCAGTCTAAGGCAAAATTATCCAAATCCATTTAACCCAAGCACGAATATTGAATTTGCACTTCCCGAACAAGCGGTGGTAAGTCTGAAAGTGTATAATTTGCTTGGGCGTGAAATTTCAACACTGGTAAGCGGAAAATTGAATGCCGGAATTCATAAAATTGAGTTCAATGCATCAGGTCTTTCAACAGGACTTTATTTTTACAGAATTCAGGCAGGGAGCTTTATGCAAACCAAGAAGATGATGCTGATCAAATAAAGGTGAAAATAGATTGTTTGTGGATAGGATTTATAAATTCTAAAAATTGACTTGGTTTAAAATTCTAAATATTTCAGAAAAGCTTCCAACTACGCCGAACTTAGAATTATTGGCGAAACAAGAATGCAATGAAATCGACGGCTCCACAGGAGCAATCATTACACTCAGGCTGGTTTGTGAATATGTATCATACGCAGGAAGACCTTTTGTAATGATTAGTCGATGTAATGGAGTTCGCGCCAATAATTCTTGTCGGGAGTTTTTGGTACTGGAGCCTGTGCTGAGGAAGCTCAGTAGCGGCACAAAAGTACATGACCAAGTAAATGTATTCACAATCCATAAGTAAAGACCTCCTCTGTCTCCTCCTGCAACAGGAGGAGGACTCGTTGATAAAAATTAGAATCAACTCTGGAATTCCCCTCCTTATCCAAGGAGGGGCGAACTACTCAGAGCCAAAGAATCTGTTTCGTAACCGGGGAGGTCCGTTTCCAACGCATAGCAACGAGGCCAGATAAAAAGACTTAGCTTAACACAAGAGTATCTACTTTTGTCTTGATATCCCGTTCGAACGGGACAAAAGATCAAGCCGAAGTATTTAAGACGGGTTCACTGATCCTGCGCTGAATAATCCTAAAGGTCTACGTTCTTTTGGATATAATTTCTACTCTCTTCACCTGAAAGGATTATTCCTGCTTCGCAGACGCGTCCGGATCAAGTTCTCTTTTCCGTCTTAAATCCTAAGGGCGAATTTTTCATAATCATCACTACTAAACTGTCTACGAATTACCTAACATCTACAGATATGACAGCCGTAGTTTTGTCAACGAATTATCTAACAACTGCAATTCCGAAGCGAAGGTCGGTGTCTGGATTTAAATTTTAGACAAGGAATTTTTGCAAACTCTTTAGTTTTTCTAAATTAATACCCGAAATTCCGGACCATATTCTCATTCTCTCTCCATTTATCGCGGACTTTTACGTGGAGATCAAGGAATACTTTTCTTCCTACAAACTCTTCGATGGATTCCCGTGCAGCGGTACCGAGTTGTTTAATTGCACGTCCGCCTTTTCCGATGATCATTCCTTTTTGAGAGTTTCTGTTTACGATCACTTCGGCATTGATGTAATCCAGATCTTCTCTCTCTTCATAAATAATTACATCTACAGTAGCGGAATAAGGAAGTTCTTCATGATACTGAAGAAAAACCTGTTCGCGGATCAATTCGGCAGCAAAAAACCGAACAGGATGTTCACTTAATTCGTCTTTTGGATAGAATGGAGGTCCGGGCAAAAGAAGTTTGGAAATACTTTCCATCAAGCCGGGAACACCTTCTCCATTTAGCGCAGAGATATAAACAGTGGCATTAAAATCGAAATAATCATTCAGGTCTTTAGCCAGTTTTTCTACCTGCTCTTGGTTAGACTCGTCGATCTTATTAATTACCAGAACCACCGGTTTTTTCATCTGTTTCAATGAATCGAAAGCATAAGAAGGCATGTTATTTTCCTTTGCTTCAACAATGAAAAGGATCACGTCGGCTTCTTTCTCAGCCTTTTCTACAAACCTCATCATCGCTTTTTGAAGCTCGTACTTGGGATGAATGATTCCCGGTGTATCCAGAAAGATGATCTGTGAATTTTCTTCAGAATGAATCCCGATAATTTGATGTCGCGTGGTTTGAGCCTTATGAGTAGTTATAGAAAGTTTGGTTCCCAAAATCTGGTTCATTAACGTCGACTTCCCTGCATTGGGCTTTCCAACTATCGCTACATATCCTGACTTGTGTGGGGTATTCGTATCACTCATAGTGATCCTTTTCTTTGTTTCCTCTCCCGCGGAGAGGAATACTCGTTGATTAAATTTTGTTTTGGCTCAGAGAGTTTTTCCCCAGCTGTACTCTGATTTGCTTCGGAACGAACATCCTGAGCTTCCCCTCCGGCGGAGGGGATTGAGGGGAGGGTATGTAACCGAGATCAATCACCTTTCAATAATCCTCAAATAATTCTTAACCGTAGTTTCTAATCCATCAAAAACTGCATCGCTAATTAAAGCGTGTCCGATACTCACCTCATTCAGGTGTGGTACAGTGGCGATGAATTTTGGAAGGTTTTTTTGATTTAAACCATGTCCTGCATTTACTTTTATACCGAGTTCATGCGCTTGTTCAGCTGCTTTCTTTAATCTCTCCAGTTCGTGTTCAGCCTCTCCGGAGGAAGGAGCATTTGCATAATTTCCGGTGTGTAATTCGATGGCATCAGTTCCTAATTCAAAAGCCAAATTGATGTCCTCAGGGTTAGGGTCCAGAAATAGACTGATTTCAATATCAGTTTCCCGAATAGAAGGAAAAACTCGTTCTTTAAAATCATCAAAAACAACATTCATATTAAGTCCGCCTTCGGTAGTAAGCTCTTCTCGTCCTTCCGGAACTAAGGTGCATAGATGAGGATCTATTTCTTTAAGAATAGAAAGCATTTCATCAGAAGCGGCCATTTCAAAGTCCAGTTTACCAGAAACGGACTCCTTTAAAGCAACTACATCTTCATCTCTTATATGCCTTCTGTCGCCACGCAAATGAAAAACGATTCCTGAGGCGCCGGCTTTCTCACATATCTGAGCTGCTACAACAGGACTTGGATAACCCTCTCCTCTTGCATTTCTTAAAGTTGCAACATGATCTATATTAACCAGTAAATACATTAAATTGCTTTAATTTAGGGTAAATTTTTAGTTCATTTATACTAACTTAAGATAATGATTTAAATTCAGCTTTTTCATCTAAAGACGTCGAATGTCAGTTAAGCATCTTTTACTATTGTGGGTACTCTTTACTGCATGCGGCATGGTTAAACGAGGTGCGATTCCGTGGGAAGAACGTGCTAAAAAAGTAGAGGCTGAAAAGATTGAAGAGTCAGTAAGACCCGAAGCCACTATTTCTGTTGCCACAATGGAATCAACAGCGTTGTCGAAAGATGAGAAAAAGGTCAGAAGTAAGTTAGATGAAGCTTTCAAAGACTGGAAAGGTGTGCCGTACCTGTTGGGTGGAAATGGATACGATGGAGTGGATTGTTCGGCCTTCCTTCAAATTGTGTTTGCTGATTATTTTGATGTTAAGCTGCCACGTGTAACTGTCGATCAGATGAAAGTGGGGAAGTCGGTTAAGAAAAATAATATCAAGATCGGAGATCTAGTGTTTTTTAAAACGGGTAGAAAAACAATGCATGCAGGGGTTATGATCAATGATCAACAATTTATGCATGCATCAACAAGTTCAGGTGTGATGATATCAGCACTTCAGGAGAGATACTGGAATGACACCTATTTAACAACACGAAGAGTGTTATAAATAAAATTTGGAGAAAGGATAATTGAGACTTTTTGAAAGTGTATTCGAAAATTCAGGTATAGCTATTGCTTTGGTTGAGCCAACGGGGAAGTTGTTTAGTGTAAACACTTTTTTTTGTAAGTATTTGGGATATACAAAAGAAGAAATGCTTTCTATGACTTTTGCTGAGTTTACCCACCCTGATGACGTTGATGCTGATGAAGACCTTTACAGTGAGCTTATTAGTGGGAAACGTGAATACTATCGAATGGAAAAACGATATATCACAAAAAGTGGAGAGATAGTTTGGGCAGACCTGTCAGTATCACTCATCAGAGATGATAAAGACAATCCTGAATATGGAGTGGGAATGGTAAAAGATATCACTGAGAAAAAAGTGTTATCTCAAGAAAAAGAAGATACACTAAAAATATTCAGGAGTGTATTTGACTCTACGTTTAGCTTCATGGGCTTACTTGAAAAAGATGGAACCATCATTGAGATTAATAAAACAGCTTTAGATTTTGCAGGCTATTCAAGTGATGAGATAAAAGGACTAAAACTAGAAGAAGCCAAATGGTGGCCAACTAAAAGAGAAAAAGAACTTGCAAAAAAAGGGGTCGAAGAGGCTTCAACTGGACAGGAAGTTCGTTTAGATCTGAATGTGATTGGCAATGAAGGCAACATCTTAAGAATCGATTTCTCAATTGTGCCTATAAAGGATAGTAATGGGGATGTTCTTTTCTTAGTACCGGAAGGGCGCGATATAACTGAAAGAGAGTTAATGAATAAAGAATTAATCGAAACTAAAGAACGATTAGAGAAAGCTCAGGAAATTGCGAAAATCGGAAATTGGAATTGGGACTTGGTTGAAGATAAAATCATATGGTCAGATCAGAATTACCGAGTGTTTGGACAAACTAAAGACTTTAATCCTAGCATCGATTCTTTAAACAAGATTATACATGAAGAAGATAGAGGTCTTTTTCAAGAGGGCGTAAGTCAAGCTATTTCCAAGAATCAAAAATTTGATTTTATTCACAGAATTATAGTTGAAGATGAAGAGGTTAGATACATTCATCAAAGAGGTAAAACAAGATATAATGACGAGGGGGAACCAATAAATATGGCAGGTACGTCGCAAGATGTAACTGACTCGATATTAAGAGAACTCGCATTTGAGACTCAGAATAAAGAGATTCAAAAGGCATTAGATTTACTTTCAGAAACGCAAAGAGCTGCTAAAATCGGTTCTTGGGAAGTAGACTTGGGAACAATGACAGCATTCTGGTCAGATGAAGTGTATAGAATACATGAAGTGGAAAAGGGAACTCCAATAAAAGTGGAAGAAGGAATAAATTTTTATAGGGAAGATTTCAGACCGGTAATTCAAAATGCAATCAATAATGCTATTGAGAACAAAAGTTCCTGGGATGTAGAATGTGTATTGTTAACTAAAAGTGGAAATGAGATTTGGGTCAGGGCTACAGGACACCCATTTTTTGAAGATGGAGAGTTAACAGGTCTGCGCGGTCTGTTTATGGACATCGACGAGAATAAAAGAAAGACTATTGAACTAGATGAAACCAATGAGAAACTTCAACTGTCAGTAGAAGCAGGCCAGATCGCTATTTGGATATGGAATTTAAAAACCAATGAATTGGAATGGAACGATAAGGCTTATGAGATATTTGGTGTAGAAGAAAGCGTTACACCAAACTTTGAAATGTTTTCACAGATGGTCCATCCCTCAGACTTGGAAATGGTAATAGAAGCGACATCAAAAACTCTTGAAACTGGTGAAAGGTTTGATGTTGTATTCCGATTTAATAAACCAGATGGAACAGAAATTATATTGAGTGGAAGAGGTGATTTAATACTTGATTCGAAAGGAGCTCCTGCTCAAATGATAGGTATTAATCTCGATATTACAGAGAGAATGAGGTTATTGGAAAATATCCAGCTGAAAGAGTCTCAGCTTCGTAGCTTTGTTGAACAAGCTCCGGCCGCAGTGGCCATGCTAGACAAGGAAATGAAGTATATAACAGCAAGTAACGAATGGTTCAAGCAATATAATATTGATAAAAAAGATCTGGTCGGTATATCACATTATGATATTTTTCCGGAGATCAACGAAATGCCTGAATGGTTAGAACAACATCAAAGAGTTTTAAATGGGGAGGAACTATCAAATCCTAAAGATAAAATAGTTAGAAAAGATGGTACTGTTCAATGGATCAGTTGGAAACTTATTCCATGGTATAATGAGCCAGGGGAGATAGGAGGGATGATCATGTATACAGCAGATATTACTTCTGAGGTTTATTACACAGAGAAACTAGAAAAAGAGGTTGCCAAAAGAACAAAGGAACTAGCTTCTGTGAATGAGGAGTTGGAATCTTTCAGTTATTCAATTTCACATGACCTCAGAGCTCCGCTCAGATCAATAAATGGTTTTTCTGATATTCTCATGGAAGATTATGCAGATCAACTGGATAGCGAAGGAAAAAGATTGATGGGCGTGGTTAAAGAAAGTGCCGTAACTATGGGGCAGTTGATTGATGACATACTTGAGTTTTCCAGATTAGGGAAGAAGAAAATTCAGAAGTCAGAGATTGATATGTATAAACTTTTTGAGAGCGTTTGTGAAGTAGAAACAGGTGCATATTCAGACAAGCAAATAGATCTGAAAATTGATAGCCTGCCTAACGCTCTGGGTGATGTAGCTTTAATAAAACAAGTAGTAGTAAACCTTGTATCAAACGCATTTAAGTATTCATCAAAAGAGGATAAAATAGTTATAAATATCGGATTCGATCAAAGCGAAGAAAAAGGGATTACTTATTTTGTAAAAGACAATGGAACGGGCTTTAAGATGGAATATCATGACAAGTTATTTGGAGTGTTTAATAGGCTCCATTCAAAAAATGAATTTGATGGAACCGGAGTTGGGTTGGCAATTGTAAAACGTATTATCAATAAGCATGGAGGAGAAATTTGGGCAGAAAGTGAAGAAGGAATAGGCTCCACATTTTTCTTTTCAATGCAAAACAGTTAACATATATCAAACAGATAGACAAGAATGGATGTAAATAAGACAGTTGAAATTTTATTGGTTGAGGATAATGATCATGACGCAGAAATGGCGCTTCGTGCTCTCAAGAAAAATAAGATAAGCAACAAAGTAACACGTTTAAAAGACGGGGAAGAAGCTCTTGAATTCCTATTCGGGACCGGGGAATTTGAAGGAAGAAATATTCACAACCACCCAAGAGTAATTCTGCTTGATCTGAAAATGCCTAAAGTAGACGGCCTGGAAGTTTTGAAAGCGGTCAGGTCAAATAAAGATACAGAGAATATACCTATCGTAATGCTAACCTCATCAAAAGAAGAGCGGGATGTTGTAGATGGTTACAAACTTGGTGTAAACAGCTTTATAGTTAAACCGGTTGAGTTCAATTCATTTATGGAAGCTGTAAAAGAAATCGGTTTTTATTGGGTAATACTAAATGAGTTGCCATAGATTTGCTCACTAATATTTAAAATATGTCAATTAAGTTACTAATAGTAGAAGATTCACCATTAGATCATGAGTTAATGCTCAGAGAGCTTAAACTAATGGATGAGAATTTTGAAACTAAATTAGTGACTTCACAACCTGAATTTGAAAAAGTATTAGCTGACTGGAATCCGGATATTATTATCTCAGATTTTGATCTCAAAAGCTTTTCAGGTAAAGATATTTTGAGCTACGCCAAGAAAGTAATCCCCGGGATACCGGTTATCATTTTATCCGGAGATGTTACCAGAGAGCAGGAAATAACTTTATTGGAAAATCGCGCAAATGATGTGCTTACCAAAGACAACTATAAGCGATTACCTTTTTCTATAAAGAGAATTCTGAACGAACAAAAGGATAAAGAGAGCCTTACTAATAATTTAAAATTCCAAGAGGCACTAGCTGAAATTTCTGTCAGCCTGAATTCCCTTGATTCATTTAACAACAAAATGAATAAGGTAATTCGGCATTTAGGAGAAACTGTTGATGTATCCAGGGTATATATTTTTGAGGATTTTAGTGGCGGAGAAAAAACAAGAAATACATATGAATGGTGTGCGCCCGGGGTAGCACCTCAAATCGAAGAACTTCAGGATCTTGACTACAAAGAAGAAATGCCTTCTTTAAAGCCCATATTATTGAATGATGGAATTATGGTTGCAGAGGATATTCATGACCTACCACCTGATATGATTGCAGTTTTAGAACCTCAGAATATTAAATCATTAATAGTATACCCAATTAGTATAGGTGAAAAATTTTACGGATTTATTGGCTTTGATGAGGTCAGAAGGAGAAGAGCCTGGACTGAGTCTGAGGATAAATTGATAAAATCTATTTCAGGATTGATCAGCAATGCATTTAGTGAGTTTAAATCAGAACAAAAACTTAAGAAGTCTAATAAGAAACTAAATAAGCTATTAGAGGAAAAAGAATTACTTGTTGGAGAGGTACACCACAGGGTAAAGAACAATCTTGCGTTAGTTTCCAGTTTCCTTCAACTAGATCAAATGGGGTTGGGAATTAAAGATCAGGATGAAATTATATCTGCAAATATTCTAAGAATAAAATCGATAGCTATTATTCATGAAATTGTATACGAACTTGGTACATTTAAAAATATCGCTGTAAATAAAACGGTTGATAAGGTTTTAAGTGAAAGTTTTATGCAGGAGAGAATTCAGGATGTTCAGGTAAATGTTTCAACCTATGATAAAAAGATCAAGTTCAATATTAACCAAGCAGTGCCTCTCTCTTTATTATTAAGTGAGATGATTTTCGAAGTATTTAGATTTGAGGGTGAGGATAAATTCACCCCTTCAGAAGAGTTGAATGTGGGTATTTTTCAGGACGAAGCAAATATTTGCATTTATTTATTTGATAAAGAATTAGCTCGAGTTGTTGGGCGACTTCTGGAAGAAAATGAGTATAATTTCTCTGAAATATTTAAAGTGCTGGCAAAACAACTCGGTGCATCCATTGAAATAGAGGAAGACAAAGAATCCATTAAAATCGAATTCGAATACAGAGATGTTAAAGGAGCCAGCAGCAGGCTTTGATCAGATATCAGTTTTCTCTAATCTCAAAAAGATATTCAACCATTTTAGCATATTCAGGAGTAACTACTTTGTCTCTTCTGGCCATCATGGCTTCCATAGCTTCTAATGCTTTGTCGAATCTGAATCTTGGATTTCTTTGACCATCTATCCATGTGAATGATTGAATATATCTCGGAGGAAATCCTGACTGGAAAATATTAGCAGAAACTCCACAAGTTGTCCCCGTATTCAGCATTGTGTTAATTGAGGTCTTTGAATGATCTCCCATCACTGTGCCAAAGAATTGAATTCCTGTATCGTATGAGCGTTTTGTCTCCCAATCTTTAATGGTTACCATACCATAATTATTTTTCAGATTAGAAGTGTTCGTATCTGCTCCCAAGTTGCACCACTGTCCAAAAATAGATTTTCCAACATATCCATCGTGGGCTTTATTAGAAAAAGAATGAAAAATTGAATTAGTAACCTCTCCCCCAACTTTACAGTCTGGACCAATAGTTGTTCCGTCATAAATCCTGCCACATAATTTAACAGTTGCATTCTTACACACAGCAACCGGTCCCTTTAAAACTGCTCCGGCTTCAATTAAAGCACCCTCACCTATATAAATAGGTCCATTTTCTGCTATCAAAATAACGCCGGGTTCAATTTTAGCAGAACTATGGATGTAGATATTTTCAGGATGTTTTATAATAACAGTTGAGTCGGCTTCTTCATGGATTGGTTTATCTTTCAGAAGTTCTATATCTACTTCGATTTGAGCGGCATTTAGACTTAGAAGATCCCATACATATTCAATACGAGAAGGTTGTTTATCTAGCTGGATTTTTTTTGAAGGCTTTAAGCTATCAAGGAAGTTAATATCTAGTCCGTCTTCAGAACAGAATGCAATCAATTCATTTTCATAGAATAAGGCATCACCTGGATTTAGCTTAGTAATATCTTGTATCAGTTCTTTAGATGGAAGAATTCTGGAATTTATGTACCAACAGGGCTTTAATGGAATTAAATCTGGCGTTTTAAAGACATCTTTTAAGTGTTCTTCGGTATCCCATGATATCAGCTCAGGGTCAAGCAATCGCTCCCATTTCTGATAAATAGTTAGAATGCCGATTCTTAAGTCCCAAGTGGGTCTTGTAAGGGTAAGAGGCTTGAAGTTCTTACATTTGGTATCTTCAAAAAAACAGATTTGCATCAAAAAAAATTAGAGACTTATATGAAATAATGTACAAGTTAATATCTATATTTAAAGTATAGCGTTAAAGAACTAATAAATAAAATTACTATGTGTGGAATTGTCGGGTATATCGGAGATAAAAAAGCTCATGAAGTTATTATAAATGGTCTTAAAAGATTGGAATATAGAGGGTATGATTCTGCAGGTATAGCTCTTTTCAATGGCTCTCTTGAAATAAAAAAAGGGAAAGGAAAAGTTGCGAAACTTGAATCTCTGATTGATAGCAGTGACGAAGCCAAAATTGGCATCGGTCATACCAGATGGGCAACACATGGAGAGCCAAATGATATAAATTCGCATCCACATACAAGTAGTTCTGAGAAATTAGCGCTTGTCCATAATGGAATAATTGAAAATTATAATTCGCTTAAGAAAGTTTTAGAGTCAAAAGGACATACGTTCTACTCTCAAACAGATACTGAAGTTTTAGCCAAGCTGATTGAAGATGTCTATTCTAAAAACCAGGGCAACTTCAAAAAAGCGGTACAAATCGCACTTGCTCAGGTTGAGGGAACGTATGGCGTTGCAATTATACATGCTGATTTTCCCGATCAGTTAATAGTTGCCAGAAAAGGTTCTCCATTATTATTAGGAGTGGGAGATGGCGAGATGTTAATCGCTTCTGATGCATCCGCTGTAGCAGAATATACAGATCAGGTTGTTTACCTCGATGATGGTGAAATTGCGGTGATCAAGAAAGATGAATATCAGGTTCATAACTTAAATGACGACTCTTTAACTAAAGAAGTTCATGAATTAGCACTTAGTTTAGAAGAAATTGAAAAAGGTGGATATGAATTTTTTATGCATAAAGAAATCTTTGAACAACCAAAAGCTATTTCAGATTGTTTGAGAGGCCGGCTGGATGTTGAAAGCGGAACTATTACACTTGGCGGTATTAAAGATGTTCTGGGCAAAATTGCCGATGCTAAACGATTGGTAATTGCTGCTTGTGGAACAAGTTGGCATTCAGGAATTGTGGGTGAATACCTATTTGAATCTTTGGCTAAAGTATCTGTAGAAGTTGAATATGCTTCTGAGCTTCGGTATAAAGAGTCACTGATTGGTGAAGGAGACGTGATGATTGTAATATCCCAAAGTGGAGAGACTGCAGATACATTAGCAGCACTGAGACAGGCAAAGGAAAATGGAGCTCTCGTAATTGGAGTAGTTAACGTTGTGGGTTCTTCCATAGCCAGAGAGACTGATGCGGGAGTATACATCCATGCCGGTCCGGAAATTGGGGTAGCGTCTACAAAAGCTTTTACGGGGCAGGTTACTGTGCTTACATTGATGGCAATAAAACTTGCTCAGGAGAAGGGGACCATCTCCAAAGAAAAGGCAAATAAGTTAATTAAAGAGTTAAGCGAAATACCAAACAAGGTTCAAAAGATTTTAGATAAAAGTAGTGAACTGGATGAAGTTTCTAACTTGTTTTCATATGCTCCTAATTTCTTATACCTAGGAAGATCTTTTGGTTTTCCGGTAGCTCTTGAGGGTGCACTCAAGCTTAAAGAAATATCTTATATCCATGCCGAAGGTTATCCCGCAGCAGAAATGAAACACGGACCAATTGCTTTAATAGATGAAATGATGCCGGTTGTTGTAATAGCGGGTACTAATCATACCAATGATAAAATGGTGAGCAATATTGAGGAAGTAAGAGCCAGAAAAGGAAGAATTATATCAATTGTTACAGAAGGCAATGAAGAAGTGGAAAACTTGTCAGAGTTTAGTTTTTCGGTACCGGAAACAGAAGATGAATTATCACCTTTGTTAACTGTAATCCCATTACAGATTTTATCATATAATATAGCTGTAAATAGAGGTTGTGATGTCGATCAGCCAAGAAATCTGGCAAAAAGTGTAACCGTGGAGTAATTATTCAATTGTTATATTTTTGTTGAAAGAAAGAATGTGGATAACTTGTTTTTAATTCAAGAATTTGTTTTTTTCAACCCTCGGAATGTTCATGGTTAGTAAACAAAGAAAATGAAAAACTGGAAAGCTCTGATTTTCAAAATTACAGTTTTAGTATTAGTTGGAATTGTAATTTTTACGGCTTAATTGAGAAGTTTGAAAATTGAAAAGACTTATTAAACCCTACTTAAATCTGAATTCATTGTGATGAATAGCGAACTGGATTTGTCATATTTAGAAGAGGTTACAGGAGGGAATTCAGAGATGATTGTAGAAATGCTTCGGCTTTTCGTAAACGATACCCCCGATCAATTATCCAATATAGAAAGGAATGTTAAAGACGGTGACTGGGATGCCGTAAGAGCAGAAGCCCACAAACTAAAGCCTACTTTCCAATATGTAGGTATGGATGGCACTCACTTACTGGTTGCAGAGGTAGAAACAAAAGCCAGAAACAGAGAAAAAATTGAACGTATACCTGAACTCGTTGATTCAATAATACAAAATTTTAACGATGTATTAGGTAGTCTTGAAAGTAAGATAAAAGAACTTAGTTCTTAACTTTGTAGATCATTTGCAGATGGTCGATCCCGTCAACTAAATAAACATCACTATCTCCAATAAATCCAAGATCAGAGTAATAGTTTTTGAGCTTTGCCTGAGCTTCTATTCTGATATCACTCTTTGGATAATTTGTTATACAGTAATTGATACTTTTTTCGATTAGTGTTTTTCCTAAACTTTCACCTCTCTTATTTTGCGACACTATAATTCTTCCAATAGATGTTTCCTCATTGTACTTGGCATCAGGAGCAAAAATTCTTGAATAAGCGACAAGTTCATCATGCTCATAAATAAGAAGGTGAGAAGCGTTTTTATCATATCCATCAATATCAGGATAGATGCAATTTTGCTCTATTATAAATACATCCTGACGTAATTTAAGCAGGTCATATAATTGAACATTAGTTAGTTCGTCAAAGCTGGAAATAAATTTTTTCATTAATATCTAAACAAAATAAGTAAGCTCGCGTAAGCAAAATTGAATTTTAACCAAACTATACTGTTATGATTTGGGCCTGGCTTTTAAATAGTGTTGCAGTATTTGCAACCGCAAAAATACTACCCGGAGTTGAAATAAAAAACTTTTGGAGTGCAATTGTTGTAGCTGCTTTGCTGGCTATTGTAAATACATTTCTTACACCAATATTACAATTTATCGCATTACCGGTGTCTATTTTGACTCTTGGTTTATTCGCTTTAGTCATTAATACATTAATGATAATGTTAGTTGATGCATTAGTTGAAGGGTTTAAGATCAAGAATTTTTGGTGGGCACTTTTATTCGGGATTGTGATGTCCCTCGTAAGTGGAATTCTTTTCAGAGTATTTTAAATAAAAAAAGGCAGAATAACTTCTGCCTTTTTCTATACTAGATCTATTTAAAAATCAAAGGTTACTGCAAACGGCTTCAGTAAATGAATCAGTAGTTCCTTTACCTCCAATATCCATAGTACATTTAACTTTTTTCTCTACTAAAGTTTTGTAAATGGCTTTTCGGATATTTTCAGCAATTGGCTTCTCATCAAGATGTTCCAGCATCATTAGCGATGAGAAAAGTAAAGCAATAGGATTAGCTTTATTTTGACCTGCAATGTCAGGAGCAGATCCGTGAACAGCTTCAAACATGGCTGCGTCGTCTCCGATATTGGCAGAACCGGTTACTCCAAGTCCTCCAACTAATCCTGAAGCTAAATCGGATAGAATGTCCCCGAATAGGTTTGTGGTTACAACAACATCAAACTGTTCAGGTCTCATAACCATTTGCATGGCCATATTGTCTACGATCAAATCCTGAAATTCGATATCAGGAAAATCCTTTGCTACTGAACGTCCTACTTCTAAAAATAAACCGGTAGTCAGTTTCAAAATATTCGCTTTGTGGACAAGAGTAACCTTTTCCATTTCTTTAGTACGAGCGTATTCAAAAGCGGCAGTAATAATTTTTCTACTGGCTTCTTCTGTTACTACAGCGATACTTTCGGCATGTTTGTTTTCATCGATCCAATGCTCTTTACCGATATACAAACCCTGAGTGTTTTCCCTGAATATCACCATATCCACTGACTTGAACTGAGTATCAACATTTGGGAGAGTGATCGCAGGACGAATATTACTGAAGAGGTTGAACTTTTGTCTTAATGCTACATTAATAGATCTGAACCCGGTACCAACAGGAGTTGTAAGAGGTCCTTTTAGAGCTATTCTGTGTTCTTCGATAGCAGCAACGGTTTCATCAGGTAAAGGATTACCTAGTTTGCGATATGCTCCTAATCCGGCCTCACATTCGATCCAATTAATAGGAGCGCCTGCAGTTTCTAAAATTGTTTTTACGGCAGCTGTGATTTCAATGCCAATTCCGTCACCCGGAATAAGTACAACGTTCTTCATGAAGAGATTTTAGATATTCAATGTTCTTTTGTTAAGCAACAAAGATAAGGACTAAAAACGTTCTTTGTGATATATTCTCAAAAAGAATCTAAATGGAATAGGTGACTCTGTATATTTTGCCGGAATCATCATCAGAGATGAGTAAAGAACCATCGTCTAACTGAAGGATGGAAACAGGACGACCTTTTATGTCTTCCTCTCCGGCCAACCAGCCTGTAATGAATGGTTTATACTCTGTAGGATTGCCTTCATCATCAAAAATAACCTGAGAAATTTGATATCCGACTTTTGAACTGCGATTCCAACTACCATGTTCTGCAATAAGTGCTCTGTTTTTATAGCTGGTTGGAAACATATTTCCTGTATAAAAGATCACACCAAGTGGAGCAACATGTGCACCTAGTTCTTGAACAGGTGTTTTAAAACGGTCAGCCATAGGTTTTCCATCTTCTCCAAATTTCGGGTCCCATACATCATTGCCGTGTAAGTAGGGATAGCCAAAATGCTGATCTTCCCCTGTAATTTCATTTAGCTCACAAGGAGGGATATCATCACCAAGCCAGTCTCTGCCGTTATCCGTAAACCAGATATTTCCTGTTTCAGGATGCCATGTAAAGCCTACCGTATTTCTAATTCCCTTAGCCACAATTTCATGTTCAGAACCATCTGCATTCATTTTGGTAAGAGTTGCAAATAGCGGATTATCTTCTTCATGATTACAAATATTACAGGGCGCTCCAATTGGCACATAAAGCTTATCATCAGGGCCAAAAGCGATGTATTTCCATCCATGATGCCCTTCAGTTGGCAATTCATCGGTTACTAAAACCGGTTCAGGTGAATCAGCATAATTTTGGTCAATATTGTCGAAACGCCAGATTTTACTTACTTCAGCAACAAAAAGAGCTCCATCTTTATATGCCACTCCATTTGGTAATCGCAATCCCTCAATGATCGTGTAGACAGAATCGGCCAGAAAGTCATTGTTGTTATCCACAACAGCGTATACTTTTCCCTCACGACGTGAACCCACATAAAGTACACCCGAATCACTCATTGCCATTTGTCGGGCATTAGTAACACCTTCAGCAAATATGGAGATCTCAAATCCTGCGGGAGCTTCCAGATATCCCAAAGAAATAGAAGATGGACCGCTTTTTTCAGGTATCAGGTCTTTAGATTCTTTCGAAGAGCAGCTGATTAATAGTGAAGCAAGAACAAAAAGTAGAACGCGCATAATGGAGTATTGTTAGTTTCTCAGAATCTAAACAAAAATTCCATTTTGATAAGTAAAACTTTAGATGCGATCCCAAATAAATTGTGGGATAAGCCGTGCCAGCCATGCAACCAGCATCCATCTTTTCGTGATGTAAACAATATTTCTCTTTTTATCGAGTCCTTTAACCATTTGCTTAACGGCTTTATCGGTTTCGGCTACCCAAAACATACGTGGTACATTTTCTGTCATTTCAGATTTTACAAATCCGGGCTTTATATCAGTTACAGTAATGTCAGCAGGTAAGCGTTTCGCTTTTTGACGAAACCCGGTCATATAATTAGATACAAAATGTTTTGAAGCCGTATAGACAGCAGCTTTGTATGAAGCAAGGTGTGAGGCGATTGATGACATTCCAACAATATGTCCGTGTCCTTGTCTTCGGAAGAAATCAAACGCAAAATGAAGTCCGTGTGAGAAAGCAAGTACATTAACTTCAATAGTAAGCTTGTCTGCTTTCCACGGGGACATAATTTTATCTACTCCCACTCCGGCATTCAGGATCATCATATCCATTCCACCCATTTCATCAATAAGATCCCGATAAACATTTTCAGCTTTTTCAAGATCGGTGACATCTAATGTCCTGATGAAAGCATTCTCACCAATCTCTTTTTGGATCGATTCAAGTTTCTCAGTTCTACGACCCATCAAACCAACTTTGTTACCTGCTTCTGCGAGTTGAAGTGCGAGTTCACGACCAATTCCGGAAGTAGCACCTGTAATAAGTATATTTTTCATTCGAATGTTTCCAGACTTTCGGAGAGATAATTTGTAAGCGGAAGTTGTGTAAGTACATTAAATGTGCTCAAAAACTCAATATATTGTTCAACCACACGTCTGTATGATTTAAGCTCTAATTCCTTCAATTTTAGTATTCCTTCTTCGAGTTCAAGAATAATAAGCGGATTATTATCCTTGATTTGACTAAGGTTTTTCTTTAGGGTGTTCAGATCTAATGTGTTTATTCGATCGGTGAGAATTTCATGTTGACTTATCAAGCTTTTCAGGTATTCATATTCAGTAATTCTTTTTACTGAATCCTGAAATTGTTCAGCGGCAAGTTCACTGGTTAGTTCAATTTCGTCCAGCTTTCGCTCAGCTATCTGATTTTTGTTAGATTTGAAGATCGGAATACTTATACCAAACGCGATACCGAAATCAGAGTCCCTGTTTTTTTCGGGATAGTATTCAGTTTGGAAATAGCCAACATTAAAATCGGCTTTCTCTAATTTTACTTCACTTTTTGCTACTTCAATTCGCTGAGAAATAAGATCCAGCTCTAAAGAGGAGAAAGAATTTAAAGCTACTTCGTCAGAAACATTTTCAATTGCAGATACAGAAATCAACACCTCATTTTCCCACTCAAAATCCGGTTGTTGAAGTAAAGATGTAATCTCTTTTTTTATTTGTGAAAGTGAAACATTGAGGTCATCTTGATTTGTAATAGCATCCACTTGATCCATTTTAGCCTCTACGAAATCCTTAGCGTCAAAAAGAGAACTTTCCATATTTGTACTAAGAATGTTTACCCTTTTTTGAACTAAAGAGTATTTCTGTTCTTCAATATCCTTTAACTGACTATCAAGCAGATATTCAGCGGCAAGTTCATATCTGATTTCCAGGTTTTCCTGATATTGGATCTGCTTACGGATGGACAATTCCTTTTTTGCAGCATTAAAAAGAGCTTTATTGCGGCGTATTTTCCACGGGTTTCCGGGTCTGAACCTAAGAGCATACTGTTGATCCTCTAAAGTAAATTCGTCGTTGCTGTATCGAAATTCCAGATCTTCTACAACGGGCAGGCGGTAATTTCGTGGAGAAATAAAATCAATAGATGCGTCGTACCCTTGCGTATTAATATCTTCAAAGGCTGTTAGTAAAAAATCGGATACTGTAGTTTGGCCAAAAACCGTATTCCATCCTGAGAAAAGAAAAACTAAAATAAAAAATGTAATACGTTTTGCCATTACTTAACGATGATCTGCTCACCCACTACAAGTGGGTTATCCTCAGGAATTTCAATAAAGATCTCCAGCCCGAAAGTAGTAAGAGAATTATCCTTTTCCATAATTTGTGGAAGTTCCACAACCGCACCAAATCCGATGATCTTTCCCTGAATTTGCAGGTTGGGCTGTTCCAGAGATTTCACCGTAACAATTTCGCCCAGTTCTCTGTCTCGTTCTTTTTTACCAACTAAGTACCCAACAACTGATGTTGGATGTTTAGGGTTTATAGAAACCAGCGATGTAAAAGCTTCTACTTCTTCTCCTTCTTTAACGTATACATTTTCAATAACGCCGGAAAAAGTAGCGAATTTATTGAGTCGTCTTTCTTCACGAAGTTTCCACTCCAGTTCCTCATTTGCCAGTTCAATTTTAGACTGAATTTGAGACTGATCGAATTCGTCTTCCTGCTTAAGATCCAGAATTCGAATATCTAAACCCTGAAGTTCCAGATTTCCCTTTTCCCGTATAGACTTGATCTGAAGTTTAAGAGCGGTTAAAGAATCAGTGGGAATATCTTTAGAGATGGTTTGTGTAAGCTTGTTGTTAAGATCAATTTCATTTTGAATAAGTCTTATATCATTTTCAATTTCGCCTTTGAGGATAGATTTTTCAGACTCTAAAAGCTTTATTTTTGAATCAAGTAAGGCTTTTTTTTCTCTTTTTTCTGATTTGAAGAGCTCAATTTCTTTTCTGAGTTTCTGGATATCCAGATTTAATTGCGGGCTTTCTACTTCAATGAGTTTGTCACCTTTTTGGACTTCCTGCCCGGGGACTACTAAAAGGTTATTTATGATGCCTGATTTCTCTGCATTGATCTTATATGCTTTGGCATAAGTTACTCCAAGAAAAGAGCTGCTTCCTTTGAAGTAAAAGGAATTGACAGTCATAAGCGTTACAAACGCCAGAAAAATGAAAACATAAAAGGAGTTTACTCTAGACATAATTACCTCTAATTAGTTTCCTGAATATTTTTGAAGGTAACACGAACTCTAGTAATAGATTCAATTTGCTGGAGCTCCGTCAAAAAAGCTGTATTGTCAGCATCCAGATTCATCTCGATTTCATATTCATAGTCAAAACGGCCGGAATTTCTGGAAGTAACTTCAACATCATGAAAATCTGCACAGTACTTTCCGATTACGCCGGTAACTTCCGCTAGTTTTGTAGGGTCAGAATCACTGAGCCTGAAAAGCAAACGCCCGCGCATCCCGGTTTTGGTGCTGAAAGGGGTAAAATGTAGAATTAACGCCATCGTACAGTAGATAATGGTGCCGGCAAATGCGATCGTATATCCAAAAATACCAATTGCCAAACCCACACTTAAAGCTGCAAATATAAAAAGGATGTTTCTGGCATCCTGGATTCTGGTTCTGAAACGAATAATAGCCAGTGCACCAAATGCTCCAAGACCACGAGCTAAGCTATCCCCAATGGCCATCATAACCATTGCAGAAACAATTGAGCCTAACGCCAACGCTTGAAAAAAGTTTTTAGGATACTGATGTCCTGTAAAAGTTACTTTGTGAGTAATAGCAATGATTGATGAAAGCACAAATGCCCAAATCAAAGAATATGTTACATTCAGTAATGTAGGATAGTCATAGACCGGTTGATCCGGAAACAATTCAAACATCTAAAAGAGGTTATGCTGATCTTATAGTTAACTCAAAGAGTATAACACTCTTTTTGACTTTAAGAAACTATGCTACTTTTAATTCCGGAACTTTATATTTAGCAAACTCAAAGAGCCCAAAAAGAACGCCGCAATAAAATAAATCTCCTAATACGGTCATATGGAAAAAGGGAATAGCTGCTACATAACAAGCAATGAAGCCTGAGAGAGTCAGGTCATATGCAGGAGTGCTTATCCAGACTCCGAAATTTGAGATTATAAAGAATAGGACAGAAGCAGAAAGAGCACCACCTATAACTCTTTTGAAGTTCACTTTTTTGAGAATAAAAATACCTGCAATTACAATTGCTATCATAGCACCGTATGTCCAGTAAAAGCCCGGAGAGATCAATACAAAACTAGAGTAATAGTCAGCATAGAGTATATTATTTACTAACAGATCACTTACAAAAAAAGCTAATAAAGGAAGTATGAAGGCTAATCTTTTATTAGAAAAATAAGCCGCTCCGAATAACGACATTGCTCCTATAGGCGCAAAATTATACGGGTGAGGAATCATCCTTGAAATTGCAGCTAATAGTAAAAGTCCGGTAATTATAAGTAATCGCTTATTCATATAAATTTTTTTAGGTGTTCCCCTAAAATAAAAAAAAGCATCGTCTCAATGAAACGATGCTTTCAATTCTTTTAAAAAAATTGATTACTTGCTGTTCAACTCAAGATTTAATGTAGCTGTTACTTCCTTTCCAATTACTGCGTCTGAAACAAAGTCACCTGTTCCAACACCATAAGCATTACGGTCGATTACAAATTCAGATGTGATTCCCGCTACTTTACCGCCTCTAGGGTGATCCATAACGCCCAATAAAGTGAAAGGCATTTCGATTTTTTTGGTTACATCTTTAATGGTTAAATCACCATGAGCTACAAATTTATTGTCTCCCTTAGATTCAATTTTAGAGCTTTTGAAAGTGATGCTTGGATATTTTTCTGCATCAAAGAAGTCGGCTGTTCTTAAATGACCATTTCTTCTTTCATTTTTTGTGTCAATACTAGTTACCATAATTTCTACATCGATCATACTTTCTTCAAGATTCGCAGGATCAAAATTTACGGTAGCAGTATAATCGTGAAATGTTCCGTCAACCGGTGTAAAGAAATGACGAACTTCGAAATTTATGTTACTGTGAGCTTTGTCAATCGTCCACTCAGTAGCTATATAATTAACTGCTGCAGTAGATATTAGTCCAAAAAGTACTAAAGATAAAAGTTTAATTGCCTTGTTCATTGTTCTATAATTTAAATTGATATTGATTTCAGTATTAAAACCAAAAGGAGTTTTGAATAATTCATTCAATGTTAAACTATTTTTAAGTTAAACGTTAATTAGTTGTAGCTATACAGCTGATAGAGATAAGCATTACTTTGCAGGACTGGTAAACTTGTTTCCCTTAATTCTGAATCGCCAAGGTAGTTTTGCGTCTTCTCCGGCATAATCAACACCAACTCTTGGGCTGGAAATGATATCGGATGTCTTTACAGAAATTCCTCTATCTTCAATCCAAATAAGATCGCCTTGAAGATCTTCACCGTAGTTTTTGGTAGTGATCCCCAAAGCCTGAGATACAATTCCGGGACCGCCACCTACTGAGCGTTCCAGTTTTGATTTTCCCCTTCGCTCAAGAATCGTATCTACTCCATCTAAAGGATCTATTCCACGGATCAAAATGGCATCTGCATTTCCTTCCGTATTAGTTACCACATTAAAAAGGTGATGAATTCCGTAGCACAAATAAACATAAGCGATACCGGGTTCACCAAACATGACCTTGGTTCGTTCCGTCTTTCCATGAATATGAGAATGGCAGGCATTATCTGTTCGTCCGTTGTATGCCTCTGTCTCAACGATCATTCCTGAAGTAAGAACTCCATCAAAGTTTGTGCAGAGAACTTTCCCCAAAAGATCTTTGGCTATTGGAACAGGATCATTTCCTGAATAAAATTTTTGGTCTAGTTTACTAGCTGACATCAATCCAAATCAGCGTATGGATTATCAACCACAGTTGGTTTGTGGCTCTTGTAGGTATCATAATAGGCTTTCGCAATGGTAGCAGACAATACAAAAAGAAAGGCGCTGTAGAATATCCAGATACCGATAACAATAGCAATGGCGTATCCCTGATAAAAATACCTGTACGAACTAAAAGCATATTCTAAATAACCGCTGATTATAAAGCGTGCAATTTCAAAAAGGAGAGTATATGCCAGAGCTCCAATTAATGAAATATTACGGTCAATTTTGCGCTCGCTCAGATATCGAAATACGATATACATAACCACAAAAGAAAAAAGTATGGGTACAAGAAAGTTTAAGAAATCATAGATCCAGGGTAATTCAATTACTATTTCAGTAAATGGGACTTCAAATTCACTCAAATTGATAAACGATACGAAAGAGATTATCAGGGTCAGGAAGAAAATTAACGCTCCGAAAATTCCGAACCAGAAAAAGTTATATACAACCTGCATCAAAGGGTGTTTGCGTTCTTCAATATCAAAAACATCAAATAGTACATGTTTAACTGCATGCATTAAGCCCTGAGTAAAGAAAAGCAATACAACCGTACCCACTATCCCGAAAACCTGTCTTGCACTTACCAATGGGTTTAATATGTTTTCAATAGTCTGTGACCCTTGAATCACATCAGATGTTTCAGCTTCATAAGAAAAGGTGGGTAAAAACTCGCTTCCATATTGAATGATCATGTTGAGAGCTTCGTCATAACTGAGCACATATCCAATGATCGAGATCAGTATAAGCACAAACGGAATAGAGCAGATAAAGAGATTGAATGTGATAGCTGAGGCGCTGAAGAAAAGATCTTTCCTACCTACTATCTTTAATAATCTATTCCAGAAGTCTTTGAGATTTTGCAAGCTAAACAAGTTCGTTATCAAAGGGATACCTTCGAATCTTAAAATATACGTGTTACATTTCTAATTCAAAGCAAGAATGTGTCGTAGTTTTTAATTCAATTCATTGGTATGTTCCAAGCCCGAATTTTTATTAAAAGTTAGCACAGGAATAGTTTAAACACCAATGGCAGCAAAGAAGCAAACCCCTTTAATGAAGCAGTACTTTGAGATCAAGGATGAACATCCGGGTACTATTTTACTGTTCAGAGTGGGAGATTTTTACGAAACCTTTGCAGATGATGCCGTTTTGGTGAGTAAAGAATTGGGAATCACGCTTACAAAAAGGAATAACGGAGGAGATCAAACTCCATTAGCGGGCTTCCCTTTTCATTCTTTGGACAGTTATCTGCCAAAGTTGGTAAAGAAAGGCTATAAAGTGGCTGTTTGTGACCAGACTGAAAGCCCTGATGAAGCCAAAAAAGCAGGTCGAAAGATCGTAACTCGTGAAGTGACTGAAATAACCACTCCGGGAGTAACGCTTTCCGAAAAACTACTGGAGCACAAACGAAATAACTATATCGTATCACTTCACTGGACAAAAGACAGAGTCGGTGTAGCATTTTCTGATATCTCAACCGGAGAATTTGGATTAAGCGAAGTAAGCGAAAGGCAACTGGATAGTTTGTTGGCAGCTATTCAGCCTTCAGAAGTTTTGGTTTCTACAAAATTGAAGAACAAACTCGAAGATGCATTCCTGAAGTTCAATATCACTTATATCGAAGATTGGGTATATGAAGGTGATTACGGATATAAGATCTTAACTGAGCATTTTGAAGTTCATTCGTTAAAGGGATTTGGCGTTGAGGAACTGAAAACAGCCCATGTTGCCGCCGGTTCTTTGATGCATTATATGCAGGAAACTCAAAAAGCGTATTTGAGACATCTGAGGAGATTATATGCGTATGAGAGCAATGAGTATATGTCCCTTGATCCTGCTACGAAAAGAAATTTAGAGCTTACAGCTAGTATTCAGGATGGAAATGTAGAAGGGACGTTGATCTCGATCATGGATAAGACTTGTACTGCCATGGGTGGTCGACTTCTTCGAAGATGGATCATGCGACCGCTTAAAAGATTGAAGCCCATTCAACAGCGGCTGGATTCTGTTGAGATTTTCTATTCCAAACATGATGTAAGATCTCAACTTCGGGAAGAATTGGAACAGGTTGGAGATCTTGAACGACTGATTTCCAGAATTTGTGTAGGCAGAACCAATGCACGAGATATCGTTCAACTGAAGCTTTCTCTGGCACAGATTCCGGTTATCAAAAGTCAGTTTTCCGGTTTTGATGATCCATTGCTGAAAGACATTTCGGGGAGATTGAAATTATTGATCGATCTTCAGGAGCATATCACTAAGACACTAGCTGAAGAACCTCCGGCAAGTATTCGGGATGGAAATATGATCCGCGATGGATACAATGAAGAGCTGGATGAACTGCGTGATATTGCAAAGAACGGAAAGAAATACATAGCCCAGATCAAAGATAAGCTGGCAAAAGATTCCGGAATTGCATCGCTGAAGATCGGTTACAATAAAGTGTTCGGCTATTATATTGAAGTGACGAATGCTCATAAAGACAAAGTACCTGAGCATTTCATCAGAAAGCAGACGTTGGTTAATGCTGAGCGTTACATTACTCCGGAGCTTAAGGAAATTGAAGAGAAGATCTTATCAGCGGAAGAACGTAGTAAAACGCTCGAATATGAACTGTTTGAAGAAGTAAGATTATACGTTTCTGAGTTTGCAGATGATATCCAGCAAATAGCTTTTGCACTTGCTGAACTGGATTGTATTCAGTGTTTTGCTGAAGTAGCTTTCAAAAATAATTATGCAAAACCGGAAGTAAGAGATTCTGAAGAGATCTCTATCAAGAAAGGTCGACATCCTGTGGTGGAAGAAACTTTGCCGATGGGCGAACCTTTTATTCCGAATGACATCGAACTGAATAACTCTGATCAACAGATCATGATCATTACCGGACCGAATATGGCTGGTAAGAGTATCATACTTCGACAAACAGGATTGATCGTTTTGCTTGCACAGGTTGGAAGTTTTGTGCCGGCTGAGGCTGCTACCATCGGGATGGTTGATAAGATATTTACAAGAGTCGGCGCTTCGGATAATTTAGCTGCCGGAGAAAGTACATTTTTGGTTGAAATGAACGAGGCGGCAAACATTCTGAATAATGCCACACCAAGATCGCTCATTCTGCTTGATGAAGTGGGGCGCGGAACCAGCACATTTGATGGATTGAGTATTGCCTGGTCTTTGGCAGAATATTTACATAATCATGCTCCTGTTGCCGCAAAGACATTATTCGCTACTCATTATCATGAATTGAATGAGCTGGAACAAATGTATGATCGCACCAAGAACTTCAATGTTCAGGTAAAAGAGCATGACGGAAAAGTGATCTTTTTGAGGAAATTGGTGCGTGGCGGCGCTGATCACAGCTATGGAATTCAGGTAGCGAATATGGCCGGACTTCCGCAGATCGTGATCGATCGGGCAAAAGATATTTTGAAGAATCTGGAAAGTCACAGTCTGGACATCACCAATAAAAATGGTTCTCTGGAAGGGAAGGCATCCGCACAAAAAGATGCTGCAAAAAACTTATCAGACAAAATTGAAAAGCAGGATGAGATAGAGCAGATGAATTTATTTGCCACTCATGTGGATCCCAGATTGGAAACGGTACTCAATAAACTGGAAGCCAGCGATCCAAACCGAATGACACCGATCGAAGCCCTGATGATGATCACAGAATTGAAGAAAATAGTTGACCGCTGAAGCGGGATTAAGAATGAACGATAAAGATTTGAGATCTGAAGCAAATAGATTAGAAGAAATTCTTAAGGACAAAACTATAAATAAAGTCTATAGAAATAGGTCGAATGAAGTAGTAATTGAATTTAACGACGGGACAAGATTCTTTATCGAAATTGATGGAAAAGAATTAGAATTTAGTATTACTTAGAATTCAAGTCCCCTCTTGAGAGGGGATTTAGGGGTGTGTCAGAAGTTGCAACAAGCTATATTGAGCTATCATGCCAAGAAGAAAAATAATACCATATAATCCCGCACTTAAAGAACTTGCAAGAAAACTTCGCAATAATGCTACAAAAGCTGAACGAGTTCTATGGCACTCTCTTAGTGGAAAGCAATGTTTCGGTTATGACTTTCATCGCCAAAAACCAATTGGGAATTATATAGTTGATTTCTTTTGTCAGGAATTAATGTTGGCTATTGAAGTTGATGGTGTGTCTCATAATCAGGAATCAGTTCAAATTAAAGATCGACAAAAAGAAGAGTTTTTAAAAAGCATTGGAATTGATGTTCTTAGGTTTCAGGATTCTGATATTTATCCTGAAAATAGAGATGCTTTAAGGGCAATTGAGGAGTATGTGATAGAATTTGAGAAGATAAACAAGATTGACACACCCCCAACCCCCTCTCAAGAGGGGACGAGTAACTTTTCTGCGAAAAGTTCTAATCATATAAAAAAGTAGTGCGATTGTATTTTTTAAATAGAGATATTGATAACAAATAGACTTAAATCTTACATCTAAAAATTGAAAACCTCCGCTAAACATATCGCTGATCGAATTCGATTGATGATCTCCACCAAGCAATTTCAGGTAGGGGAAGTGTTGCCGTCTACCCGGGAATTGGGGCAACAGCTGGAAGCTAGTTTTCATACCGTTCGCAAAGCGTATCATATTCTGGAAGAAGAAGGATTGATAAAAGGTGAGCAGGGAAGAGGCTTTACGGTTACTAAACAGACTTCCATGCTGGATAAAGCTGAACGTCTGGAAATTGGTGGTGGAAAAGTTCAAGCTTTAATTGAGGAATTGGTTGGATATGGGCTTGATGATTCTGAAATAGAACTGCTGTTTCAGGAGCAACTGGATTTTATGGAGTGGCCGGAGCGAATTCAGTCATGTGCTACCGTTGGTGATAACAAAGAAATGGCTTCGATGCTTTCCAGTGCGATTAAGAAACAGGTTGGAGTAAAAAGCAGTGTTCTGGATATTAACGAAATTGAAAAAGCAGCTTCCTATGATGCGCTGTTTGTGCCGATAAAATTTATGAATAAGTTCAGAAGCTTGAGCGAGACGATGATGATCATTCCCATCGTGCATATGTTCGATCCGGAAACACTGTATAAAATTACAGAACTTGCAGCGATTCAAACCATCGGTTTAGTAACTTCTGATGATGAAAGTATATCGAAGATCATCAATGAATTGAAATTGATGATTCCTTTTGAAGGATCGTTTGTTGCAGGAAGTATTTATGGGCGATCATTACCGCTTTTTGTTAGGGAGACAGATCTTATCTTATACACTCAGGAAAGTGCGAAGCTGGTAGAGCAGAAAGTACCGGAGAAAAGCAGGATCCAGTTAAATTATAAGCTTTCAGATCGAAGTGCAGAAATGATTCGCTCGGAGCTTTGGGATCAGTAAAAACAATTAAGAATTTTAGAATTAGGAATGAGCAATATATTTTGTCATTTCGAGTGAATACGAGAAATCTAAATTTATACTTCGAAGAGATTTTTAGATTTCTCTCTCCGCTCGAAATGACAGAGATGTCCATTCTTAATTCTTCATTGAATCATTGATAATTGAATATCAAAAAGACTATAAAAAAGGCTATTGCGGCCATTGAGAAAGAGATAGAAGCGGTACGGGAGACTCCATCCAATGACGTGCTGACAAACGGAGTTCTACAAAAGCAATCCGAGAGCCATATCTATGTTTTTGAAACCACGAATCAGGGATTGCGATTTGCAGAAGAGATCAGAGCCAAGCTTCGAAGTAAAGATCTGGAAGTTCATGAAATAGATTTTAAGGATGGGAAAGTATGGCTGGATTTCCCGGAAGATTTTGGTCCAACGATCGATGAAGTTTATTTGGAGTGGGAAAATGATTTCGTGCTCAAGAAAATGGAAGAGCATTTATATACGCTGGAAGACAAGTTTAAGAAAGTCGACCAGCTGAAATCACTGTTAGAGCCGGCGAAGCATTTCAAAGAAAACAGTTCCGGTTATTCAATTAAAGTGGATGAACTTAGAAATGATTCTCAAACTGAAGCGATCGAAAAGGCAGTAAAAAATAATGTACTGTATGTTTGGGGACCTCCGGGAACGGGGAAAACAGCTACGCTTGGATTTATAGTTGCCAATCTTTTAAGAGAAGGAAAGCGTGTTCTTTTTGTATCTAATACCAACCGAGCTGTAGATGTTGGTTTGATGAATGTGATCGAAGCGTTGTATGAGATCGAGCCGATGTTCGATCTTCAGCAAACAACCAGGTTTGGAGAAGCCGCTCTTCAGGATGATCGCCTGGAAAGTATTTTGTTTGAGAATCAGGTAAAGATAAAATTGGACGGAAGAAAAGCAGATGCCGTGCAGTTGAGTACATCATTGGAGAATTACAAAAAGCTTCAGGCTCAGATAGACAAAATGATGTTGGAGGATGAAGAGATTCCTCAAAAAATGGACTTGGAATGCCAGCTTCTTGGTGAGAAAGTAGATCGGGAAGGCGGAATCGATGCTATGGAAGAAAAGATCGATAAACTGCTGAATTTGAATGAGCGCTATGAGCTGAAGAAAAAGCAACTGGTTGCAACAACAATGGCGAAAGTGTGCACTTCAGAACTATTTTGGAATCTCAGTTATGATGCCGTGGTAGTTGATGAAGCGTCGATGGCGGGCGTTCCATATTTATTGTTGATGGCAGCTAAAAGTAAGCAACATTTAGTTATTGCCGGTGATCCGATGCAGCTTCCACCTATTGCAATTACAAATAATCCTGAATCCAGAGCTTTTTTAGAGCAGGATATTTTTACTTTTGTTTCCGGCGCCGAAACAACGGAAGATCTGTTCCAGTGGCATGATGAAAACCCGGATTTTACTTGTTTCTTTGATACCCAATATCGTTTAAGATCCGACTTGGCCGGAGTGATCAGTTCGGTTTTCTACGACGGAAGGCTGAAATCCGGAGAAAAAATTCTGGAGCGAGGTACCAACAAAAACTCGGTGGCATTGGTGGATTCTTCCAAATACGGACCATACATCGAGCAGGAAAAAGGAGGGAGAAGTTTTAATCCGTCAAATGAAGTTCATTTAAAGCTCATCGAGCAAAGCGTTAAAAAACTTTCTTTGAAGTATGCTGATGACAGCATCGGTGTGATCGTCCCATTCCGAAGCAGTGTATATACCGTTCGGAATCATTTGAGAGAGGAAGGTTATCGATATGTGGAAGTTGGAACCATTCACACCTTTCAGGGAAGAGAAAAAGAGGTGATCATTTTTGATACTGTGATGAGTGGTGAACTTCAGAACGGAGCTTTACGCCATTATTCTGTTCGTCCTTTTGATGAAACCAAAAACGGATTGAGCGTTCCAAGGTTACTGAATGTGGCGTTTTCCAGAAGTAAAGAATTGCTGGTGATCATTGCTGACCTTCAACACGTAGAAAGAGTGTACGGAAATAAATTTCTGGGCAAGCTGCTTGGTTCGGTTAAGGAGATATCGCTTTAGAGAATTGAGAATTAAAAATGTAAGATTAAAGATGAAAATGGTTCTCTGTCATTTCGAATGAATATGAGAAATCTAAGTATCTCGTTGTTAGCAATTTTTAGATATCTCGCTCAGCTCGATATGACAAAAGGAAATTTTTCATCTTTAATTCTACAAATAGCTTTGTTTCCACTCTTTGGCGATCAGGAATGCAAGTTCCAGACTTTGCTGATAGTTCAGTCTTGGATCGCAGAATGTTTCATAATTATGACCTAAGCCCGATTCGTTCAACCCTTCAGCTCCACCTACACATTCGGTAACATTGTCGCCGGTCATTTCGAGGTGAACACCTCCTAAATAACTTCCTTCAGCGCGATGGATCACGAATGAAGATTTGATCTCTTCCAGTATATGATCAAAGTTTCTTGTTTTGATTGAATCTTCAGTTGAGAATGTATTTCCGTGCATCGGATCTGAACTCCAAACTACGGGAAAGCCTTCTTTTCGGATAGCTCTGATCAAAGGTGGTAATTGATCTTCAATTTTGTCTTTTCCAAAACGCCCAATGAGCACGATCTTTCCGGCTTCATGAGTAGGATTTAAAGTTTCGATCAAGCGTAATGTTTCGTCGACTGTGAAAGGAGGTCCAACTTTCACGCCAATCGGGTTCTGAATTCCACGGAAATATTCCACATGAGCACCATCCAGGTCACGGGTACGATTTCCTAACCAAACCATATGGGCACTAAGATTAAAAAATCCGGTTTTACGAGGTACCTGCCTGGTTTGGGCGGAATCGTAATACAAATTTAGTGCCTCGTGTGAAGTGTAAAAATCAGCTTTTTGAAGATTATTCACTCTGGTTGGTGAAATAGATTCCATAAAACGCACGGCTTTGGTGATGGAATCAACCATAGCTTCATATTCTTTGTAATACTCATTATTGAGCATGAAATCCATTTCCCATTGTTCGGGATGGCGCAGATCTGCAAAGCCCTCATCAGCGAGAGCGCGGAGAAAATTAAGAGTTAAGCCTGCTTTATGATATCCTTCTATCAATCGGTTAGAATCCGGCATACGAGCTTCTTCAGTAGCTTCAAAACGGTTTATAAGGTCACCGCGGTAGCTGTGAATTTCTTTTCCGTTTACATTCTCAAAATCATTTGATCTTGGTTTAGCATACTGCCCGGCTATTCTTCCAACTCGATGAACCGGAACGCCCATTTCATGGATCAGGATAAAGCTCATTTGCAGCATTACCTTCAGCATATTTACGATCTTAGGCGAAGTTACGAGATCGAAACTTTCAGCACAGTCGCCACCCTGAAGTAAAAAACTTTTTCCTGCAGAAACTTCTGCAAGTTTGGCTTTAAGCGCTTCGATCTCCCATGATGTAACCAGTGGAGGGAGTCCTTTTAGCTGAGAATAATTCTCTTCCAGAAGCTCAGAATTACTGTATGTTGGTAATTGTTTTACTGTTTTCTCCTTCCAGGAGGTTGGAGACCAAGTGTTTTTGATTGTCTTTTCCATGAAATAATTATTATACATCAAAGGTATAAGAAATTTTAAGCTAATGCTTTCTAAATAATCCCTAACGCAAACGAAATTAAAATATCTATATATTCTAAAAAATTAGTTCAATAAGAGTTGTTACTTGATGATAGAAACAAAATATAGAATACTTGTTGTAGATGATCATCCTGCACTGGTTACATTAATAAAACACAAGCTTATTCACAGATGCTTTGAAGTGCTGACAGCGCAAAACGGTGAGGATGCATTTGAGCTTGTAGAGCAAGAGAGTCCGGACTTGGTAATAACCGATGTTGAGATGCCGGTTATGAATGGCTATCGATTATGTTCCAGTATAAAGGAAGATGAGAGATACAACCACATACCTGTAATTCTGGTTACATCTTTAGTAACAACAGACTCATTAATGAAAGGAATCTCAGCTGGTGCAGATAACTACCTTACGAAACCATATGATGATTATACACTGTTTAAAAAAGTAGATGATCTGTTAAAGCAACCACTCTCAAAGATCAGTGAAAGAGAACATGTTAAAGTTGGAGTAGAAGGCAAAGAATATGAAATAAAAGCGGATGTAGAACATTTAATAAATTTATTGGTTTCTACGTATAAAAATACGCTTGCTCAGAATGTGGAACTAGAAACGATAAAACAAAAGCTGAAGGCAATAAATCAGGAGCTAGAGTTGTCGAAAAATGAGCACCTGGATCTGTTGCAAAATATTTTTCCTGATAAAATAGCTGAAAGTTTATTGGCTTATGGAACGGTTACCCCGGAGCGTTTTAAAAATGTGACTATCATGTTTACTGATTTTGATGGATTCAGTAAGGTTGTTCCAAGCTTAAGCCCTGAAGAATTGATCCGAAGCCTCTCTTTTTATTTTGATAAATACGATGAGTTTTCCGAAGAAAATAATCTCATAAAGATCAAAACCATTGGTGATAGTTATATGGCTGTTGGTGGTCTTCCTGAAGCTAACAATACTCACGCCATTGATTCGGTGCTTACAGCTTTAAAGATGAAAAAATTCATGAGTCAATTCCATACAGATAAAGATGACTCTATTCCGGTTTTTCCATTAAGGATTGGAATTCACACAGGCTCAGCAGTAGTAGGCGTTATCGGTAAAAAACGCTTTGCATATGATATTTGGGGTGATGCAGTAAATCTTGCCTCGCGTATGGAGCAAAGTGCAGATCAGGAATACATCAATATTTCAGAAAGTACCTATAATGAAGTGAAAGAATATTTTGTCTGTGAAAACCGAGGAAATATTGAAGTCAAAAATATGGGTACAGTTCCTATGTATAATTTGAAGAGGATAAAACCTGAATATTCAGAAGATGAGGAAGGTTTTGTACCTAATAGAATGTTTGTACGTGATTATAGAACTCTGGGACAGAAATTCGAAAGTATAAACTAACCTTCTGAAAATTGAATGAAGGTTCTCTGTAATCTGTTTCGTATACTTCAAGTTGGCTTAAACCCTAAAAGTAGAGTTCATTGCAGCAGAATATTATTGTCAGAGGCGCACGAGAGCATAATCTTAAAAATTTTGATATAGACATTCCCCGGGATCAGTTTGTAGTGATTACGGGTTTGTCGGGCTCCGGAAAATCATCCCTGGCCTTTGACACTATTTATGCTGAAGGACAACGCAGATTTTTGGAATCACTTTCTGCTTATGCCCGCCAGTTTTTAGGAATGATGGAGCGCCCTGAAGTAGATTTTATAGACGGACTTTCTCCGGTAATTTCCATCGATCAAAAAACTACGAACCGTAATCCACGCTCAACGGTAGGTACGGTTACCGAGATCTACGACTTTCTCCGATTGCTTTATGCCCGAGTCGGTATTCCTTATTCTTATGTTTCTGGAAACAAGATGGAAAAGCAATCAGCGGATCAGGTTGTAGCTTCGGTGATGGATATGCCTGAAGGAAGCAAAGTTTATTGTTTAGCTCCGGTTGTACGTGGACGAAAAGGGCATTACAGAGAGTTATTTGAGCAGACCATCAAGCAAGGGTTTTTAACTGCCAGAGTTGATGGAGAGTTGGTTGAGTTGGAGGAAGGCTTAAAGCTTGATCGATACAAAACTCACAATATTGAAGTGGTCGTCGACCGGTTTGTGATCAGCCCTAAAAGTGAAAAGAGAATTTCGGAGAGTATCCGTCTTGCACTGGAAATGGCTGACGGAAATGTAATCCTTGCCACTAAAAAGGGCGATGATTTTGAAGATCGGTTATTTTCTCAGAAGTTGTTCGATGCAGAAAGTGGAATCGCTTATGAAGATCCTGCCCCAAATCTTTTTTCATTCAATTCCCCGTATGGTGCTTGTCAAACTTGTGATGGGCTGGGAAGTACTTATGATGTCAGTTGGGAGCTGTTGGTTCCGAATAACGAACAGTCGATCGAAGATGGCGGTCTCAGATATTTAGGTGCTCCAAGAGATGTGTTTGTGTTCAAACAATTGAAAGCTGTTTTGGAAAGCATCAACAAAGATTTCGAAACACCTTTCAAAAAGTACTCCAAAGAAGATCTTGATCTGTTGATGAATGGAGGCGGAGATCATAAATATTCAGTCAGCTATGAGTTCAAAGACAGTAATGTAACCTACAAGCATAAGTTTGAAGGATTGCGAAAGATGATCATTGATCAGTATGAAAACAGCAAGTCTCCGAAGCAAAGAGACAAAGCTAAAGCATACATGAGTAAGATCACTTGTCCGAAATGTGGGGGCGGACGATTAAATCAGGAAGCACTTTCGTACAAGATCGATGGATATAATATTCACGACCTGGTACAAATGGATATTGACGGAATTCGGGACACGCTGTATGGAATCAAACTTAGCGAACGACAGCAGCTCATTGGTAGTCAAGTATTAAAAGAGATCAGAGACCGACTGGATTTCTTGCTCAATGTAGGACTGGATTATTTAAATCTGGACAGAGAAGCACAGACCCTCAGTGGTGGAGAAGCACAGCGTATCAGATTGGCAACCCAGATTGGAACGCAGCTTGTAGGAGTTCTCTATATTTTGGATGAGCCGAGTATTGGTTTACATCAAAGAGATAATATCAAACTGATCAAATCTTTAGAAATGCTCCGTGATCTTGGAAACAGTGTGCTTGTAGTTGAGCATGATCGGGAAACGATTGAACATGCTGACTTTGTAGTTGATATGGGGCCGGGAGCAGGAGTAAATGGCGGACATATTGTTTCTGCAGGAACACCGGATGAATTGGCCAAAGACTCGATGACTGCTAAGTTTCTCCGTGATGAAGAGATCATCGAACTCCCTGAAAAGTATCGAAAAGGCAATAAGAAAAAGATCACTATAAAGAATGCCCGGGGACACAATCTTCAGAATGTTGATCTGAAAGTGCCTCTTGGGAAATTCATTTCCGTAACCGGAGTAAGTGGTAGCGGAAAAAGTTCATTGATCAATCAAACATTGGTTCCGATTCTTTCTAATCATTTTTATAAATCCAAAAGTGTTCCCCTTCCTTATGATACGGTGGATGGATTGGACAATATTGACAAGATCATTTCTATAGATCAAAGTCCGATCGGCAGAACTCCAAGATCAAATCCGGGAACGTACACCAAAGTGTTTGATCATATCAGAAGATTGTACGCCGAGCTTCCGGAATCTAAGATTCGGGGATACGATCAGGGAAGGTTTTCTTTCAACGTAAAAGGCGGAAGATGTGAAACTTGTCAAGGGGATGGAGTTCGAAAGATCGAAATGAACTTCCTTCCTGATGTTTACGTGACTTGTGAAACCTGTAATGGAAAACGATATAATCGCGAAACGCTGGAGATCTTTTATAAAGGAAAAAGTATTTCTGATGTGTTGAAGATGCCAATTTCCGAATCTGCAGAATTTTTTGATGCACAACCGGCAATCAGCAGAATTTTAAAAACGCTCACTTCTGTTGGATTGGGATATTTAACACTCGGTCAATCCAGTACTACACTTTCAGGAGGAGAGGCACAACGTATAAAACTGGCAAGAGAGCTTTCCAAGATTGGCACCGGAGATACCCTTTATGTGATGGATGAGCCAACTACAGGATTACATTTTCAGGATGTTCGAATGTTAGTGAATGTTATCCAGAAGTTAGTAGACAAGGGAAATACGGTAATGGTGATTGAGCATAACCTTGATCTCATTAAAGCAGCAGACTGGATCATAGATCTTGGTCCGGAAGGCGGAAAAAGCGGTGGAGAAATTATCGCGGAAGGAACTCCGGATAAAATAGCTAAAGTTGAAAAATCACATACCGGCAGATTTTTGAAGCAGGAGTTTGAGAGACTCAATAAGGCTGTTGCAGTGTAAGAAATAAATCTTCAATTTTTTTCACTCGCACTTCTTTTGAATTTCGGAACCTTTTTCGTTTTTTGTGCTGATTAAAAAATTACGGGGATTTATGAAGGGGTATAAGAAGCTACTCGCACTAAGTGTGTTTATGGTTATTGCTTTTCCAAGTTTGGGGCAATCGATAGTTAATTATGAATCTTATTTTGATAATTATCTTGTTCGAAATATTGATAGAGAAGATGGTCTTTATAGAGATGAAGTATATGATACCTATCAAGATTCTCTGGGTTTTATTTGGATAGCTAACTACGCTTTTCTTTTTAGGTATGATGGTATAACCCTTAAACAGTATCAATATGATATTGACCGAATGGGAGTATTTACCGAGTTCAAAGAAGACAACTCAGGAAATGTTTGGATTCCAGGAACTGGGCAAGGGTTGAGAAGAATAAACTCTGATAAATCGTCAACTACTTACGATGAAAGTAATGGAATAACCGGTACATCACTTAGAAATGTCGCATTTACAAAAGGTGACTCGGTGGTCATTGGCGATTTTCTAAACGGTATATTCATTATGCATGAAGATACGGTATTAACAAACCTAAAAGTTGAAAATGGCTTAGCCGGCAATCGTGTTTATAAAATTATAAATGACTCAAAAAACAGAATTTGGGTAGGAACCGATAAAGGTCTTTCCATTTTATACAAAAATGAGATTATAAATTTTGATTCAAATAATGGGTTAGGGGAAAATTCTGTTTTAAGCATTTATGAAATGCAAAACGGGGAAGTTTGGGTAGGAACCGACGGAGGCGGAATTACAATTTTTAGTGATTATAAACCAAAAGAAAATTTAGACCTGTCTGATGGAATAAATTATATGTCGACCGAATTTATTACTGAAAGAATTAGTGATAAATCGATATGGTTAGGTCATAGTGGAGGAGGTATTGATAAGATTACTGAAAATAAAGTCGAAAATCTTTCAACAGAGAATGGACTCCTTTCAGATTATGTATCGTCAATTAAGTTTGGTGAAGCAGGCAATATATATGTAGGCACAGAATTTGGTTTATCTATTCTGATTCCAAAAAAGATGAAATTTAAACCTGTACTAGATGATGACTTCAGTAATGCTGCAATCAATGGAGTAGCAGAAGATCTTAATAATAATCTTTGGGTTACTACAGCAGGTGATGGGATATATGTAAATCAAAACAGTAAATGGAAACAACTTCCAAGTACCCAAAATCTTGGAGCTTTGACAATTCTCCCAATTACATCTGAAAAAATAATAATAGGGACTGTAGGTGACGGTATCTATTTAATTGAAAATGATGAAGTTGTTAAGCGAGTAAATTCCGAAAATGGGTTGTTGGGAGATGAAATTACATGTTTGGCTCAAGACCTTTATAACAATGTTTGGGTAGGAACTTTTTACGGTATCGCTGTTTTTGATACAAATTTGCAGAAGCTTCAGTCGTTTACAGAAGAAAGTGGACTACCCGGTCAGGAATGCCTTCAAATGATAAGTGACAAAAAAGGTAACGTATGGGTTGGTACACTTAATGATGGTATTCTAAAGTTTAAAGAGGACAAGCTTGTTTCACAAATTGATACATCGAATGGATTAGTAAATAACAGAATATTTGGGCTTTATGAGAATATAAAAGGGGAAATTGTTGCAACAACAATTGATTATGGCTTTCATTTTATTGAAAATGAAAAAGTAACACCTATTCCCGGAATACCTGATACGTTTGTTGGGATTAATCAAGATAAGTTTGGAGATTATTGGTTTACTTCGAATGGCTTTATAGTAAAATTAGAAGAAAAAGATTTAGAACTATACTTTGATGGAGAGATCACACGTCCACTTTATAAAAAATACACTACTGAAGATGGGCTGCCTCAAACCAGATTTGCATATGGGAACAGTTCGGTTTCGGAGATAAGCTCTACAGGTGAGATACTTTTTGCTGCAAAAAAAGGAATTATAGCAATCGATCCCTAAGAAGCTTTATTAAATACAGAATATTTTTTTCCATATATAGACTATTTAAAAATAAATGGAGAATCGGTACCTATTGATAAAACTTCGGATCTAAGATTCGATCCATCGGCTACTAAGTTTGAAATTTCATATTCAGCACTAAATCTTAATGCTCCTGAAAAAACTGAGTTTTTTATTCAACTGGAGGGGGTTGATCAAGATTGGGTTTCCATGGAGGATAGAAAGACCGTCTATTATGACTTTCTGCCCGATGGTGATTATACATTTATAGTTTCGGCTATTGGTCCCGACGGACAATGGAGTGATAAAACAGCGAGTATCAGTTTTACAGTTCTTCCTCCTTTTTACAAAACCTGGTGGTTTATGTCGCTAGGCTTGCTGGGCTTTATAGCTATTGGCGCAGGCGGTGTTCAAATTCGTTCAAATATGAAGCTTCAAAAGCTAAACAGGGAGTTGGAAACACAACAAAAAATACAGAAAGAAAGAGAAAGAATATCCAGAGAGCTACACGATAATGTGGGCTCACAGATCACTAATTTGATAACCGGAATTGAAGTAAGTAATCTTCATGTAAAAAAGAATCAACAAGACGAAGCTCTTTCATTATTAGAAAATCTGGATAGTGACGCGAGAGGTGCGATGACTGATTTGCGAGAAACCATCTGGCTGCTTGATAAGGAGATGGTTGAGTTTGGAGCCTTTGTTGAACATCTGAATGGTTATTTAAATCGCCAAAAACGTTATTTAAAGGGCTTAGAAATAAAGCTAAACTCCTCAATTGATAATGGGTGTGTGCTAGAACCCGGACAATCGATGAATCTTACCCGCATAATTCAGGAAGCTTTAAATAATTCCAGAAAGTATGCAAAGGCTAGCGAGTTTATCATTTCTTTTAGATTAGAAAACCAAAAACTCTATGTTAGTTTAGTTGATGATGGTAAGGGAATGGATCTTGATGAAGAGATCAATAAAGGGAATGGAATAAAAAACATGTCCCACCGAGCAGAAGAAATGGATGCCAAATTTCAAATAAAATCTGATGGAGCTTCGGGAGTTGAAATTGAAATGTCTTTCGAGGTAAAAATACCCTGATAAGGGTATTCTGTTTTCTGTTGGTTTTTAGTTTCTTAAAATATGAGTATAAAAATAGCCATAGTTGAAGACCAGCAGAAGATCATCGATCGTCTTATACAAAGACTTTCTTTTTTTGATGATATTGAAATCCTTTTCACAGCCTCAGGAGGTAAACAGGCAATGGAATATCTGGAGAAACTTTCTCCTGCTGATTTGCCTAAAGTGATTTTAATGGATATCGAAATGCCCGGAAAATCGGGAATAGAGTTAACCGCTATAATCAAACAGCACTATCCGGAGATCGATATTTTGATTCAGACAGTGTTTGAGAATGACGAAAAAATATTCAAATCTATTCAGGTTGGTGCTTCCGGTTATTTATTAAAAGACGACCCTATTCAGAAGTATGTAAATGCTATTCATGAGCTGGCGGACGGAAAGGCAGCATTATCTCCACTAATAGCTTCAAAGGTGATGAATTTTGTAAAAAAGTCTACTCAATCTAAAGAAGAACAGGCAAAGGAAACACAACAAGAATTCTCATTAACAGATAGAGAAATAGATATTCTGAAAGGCATTGTTGAAGATTTAACTGAACATCAAATTGGTGAAAAACTTTTTATCAGTCATCATACGGTTAGAACTCATATCAAGAATATCTACAAAAAATTGCACGTCCACTCAAGAGCATCCGCTGTAAGATTTGCCATTTCTAAAGGACTGGTTTAAAACTGATTTTCAATTTGAAAATGTAGACTCTTTTTTTATTTTTTTTCCAAAATTAAAGGGGTTTACAGGAAAATGAGGAAAAAAGTACTATTGGGATGGTTGATTCTGTTTGTTTCAACATCCTTTTGTAAAACAGTATTGGGGCAAAGCCGATCTGATATCGAATCTAAAATTGACTCAATTGCAAACATAGGCTTTGTTGAATTGACCTCCTCTCCACAGAAATATGAAGCACTATTTTTAAAAGCATTAAGCGACGCAGATTCCCTTAATTTAACTCATCACTCTGCTGTATTGAATTCTCAACTTTCTACAATTTATTCTTATTTAGGAAAGGCAGGTTTAAAAATCGAGTATAAATTAAATTCAATCCGTTTATATGAAGAACTTGACTCGTTGAAAAAAGCCGGATATGAATATGCGGAATTAGCATGGATGTTGAGAAAATCTGATTTAGATAAATCGGTTCAATACATGCGAAAAGGGTTAGCCATATTATCAGGATACGCGGGGTCTATTGAACAAGCTAATGCATTTAATAATTACGGGTTAATAAAACTGTCAAAGAAAGAGCCGGACAGTGCATTATATTTTATAAATAGGTCATTAAACATAAAGGAGAGCTTGAATGACACCCTGGGAATAGCCTATTCACATAGCTATATAGCTAATGTATATATGGAAACGGGACAGTTTCAAGAAGCAATAAATAAGCTTGATCAAGCAATTGAAATAAGGAATACTATCAATGATAAATCAGGAATTAGTATTGATCTGGTAAATGCCGGGATGTCTTATATGACAATTGGGGAGCTTGAAAAAGCACTTAAATATTTAAAAAGATCATTATTGCTTGCATACGAAACTGAGAATATAGGTTTAGCTTCGTTTGCCTTTAATACCATATCGAATACATTCGAAGAACAAGGCAGGTATGATTCAGCACTAGTCTATTATAAATCCTTTAACAACTTTAGTGATAGCCTTGATGAAGCTAAGTACAATGAAAGGATCGCTGAATTAGAGGTGCAGTTCCGCACTGAGGAAAACGAGAAAGAGCTTGCCCAAAAAGAAGCAGAATTAACTCAGGAACAATTAAAGGTTAAAAGAAGAAGTTGGACTACTGGCATATTTGGACTTTTATTTTTTTCAATAAGCTTCATTTCAATTCTATTTATCAGGCAACAAAAAATAAAGAGAGAGAACCTGATCAAAGAAAAGGATTTAAAGTTAAAATTAGCCAGTGCAGAGCTAGAAAATAAAATCCATCAGGAGAAAGAAAGAATATCTCGTGATCTACACGACAATGTGGGCTCTCAGATCACCAATTTGATTACTGGAATAGAGATCAGCAATATGCACATAGCAAAGGGGCAACAAGAACAAGCCGGAATGCTGTTAAAAAATTTAGATGAGGATGCTCGAAACACAATGACGGACCTCAGAGAGACGATTTGGTTGTTGGATAAAGAAAAGGTGAGATATCAGGATTTTGAGAAACACTTGAAGGCATATATCCAACGACAGGAACGCTATTTCCATAATTTGGAAGTAATAATAGAATCAAAAGTACAAGAAGATTTGGTTTTTGACCCTTCCATATCATTAAACCTGATGAGAATTATTCAGGAAGCTTTAAATAATGCAAGAAAATATTCAGAAGCGAATGAGATCTTGATATCATTAATTTCAATTGAAAACCAGTTTGAAGTTGCAATAAAAGACAATGGAAAAGGGATGGAATTAGATAAAGAATTGAATAAGGGTAATGGATTAGAAAATATGTTTTCCAGAGCAAAAGAAATGAAAGCAAAGTTTGATATTATTTCTTCTCCACAAAAAGGAACGGAAGTAAAGTTATCCTTTGAGTATGAAATCTGAATTCCAGAAATAAAAAAGGCCACAGACTACTAATCTGTGACCTATTCAGGAGTGACCAAAAGGTCACTTTACTATGTTTAGTATTTAGAATGCCAAACCTGCTCTCAGCATGACGCCGGTTCCTGCATCACTGTTTTGTAAAGAAAGACCACCCGTTATAAACTTGAAACGAGCACGGGCTCCTAGTTCCAGCCAATTTTGCGCTTCAGCCATACCAGTTGTAATGTTTCCGTTACCATCCGTTTCAGTATTAGGTTCAATGTCCAATAGACTAAAAAGGTTATAGTTGTAAGAAGCATAAGGGGAAATTTTGATATCAGAAACTACAAGGTTGTATCTGACTCTGGCCATCAAAGGAACGCCAATGCCCGATCTGTAAATGGTTTGAGTAGCTGTATTACCGCCTCCGGTGTCAATGGTGTTTTCTTCCTTGTTAAAAACAAGATATGCACTTAATCCATAATCAAAAGAAAGAGGCAGGCTGGTTAATTCACTCAAATCTGAATATTTGTTCCACTCTATTCCACCACCTACAGCATCACCCAGAAAGTAAGCCCAAATGTTTCTTTCGCCGTTTACATCTCCACTGTAAAAAGCTACACCGGCTCCGCTTACATTGGGATAACCATGTGCACCTTTACCGGAATGGGTAATAAAACCAATGCTACTACCGGTAAAAGCGTTGTCAGCAACTTCAATAGAAGAATTGCCGCCGGTAGTTACTCTTACATTTCCCGGAATGTCACCATAGCACGCTGATCTGGCTGGTATTCCTCCACGGAATGCAGCATTTCTATATAATTGATACAGATTTTCTTGGATCACTTCCTCCTCTTCGGATTGGCTAAGGTCGATATTTCCATCATCCAAGACGTCGCCTGTTCCTTCACGTTGGTAATTATTACTAAGCACTTTTATTTCTACACGACGGTTTTCTTGTCGTCCTTCTTCTGTTTCGTTATCGGCAATTGGTTCTGATTCTCCATATCCTTTCGCCTGAATACGTTCTTCAGCGATTCCACGATCAATTACATAGGTGCGAACTGCTTCAGCGCGAGATTGGCTCAGACGTTCGTTGGAGTCTTCTCTTCCTACATTATCGGTATGCCCACCAATTTCGATTACTAAACCGGATTTCTCCATAATATCGAACAATCGATTCAATTCTTCTTGGCTTTCATCTCGGAGGTTTGCACTACCGGTATCAAAGTAAATATTGCGTAGTACGATGCGGGCACCTTCTGTAGCTTCATTTAGCTGGAGGTCTTTTTTAACTTCCGAAGATCCGTCTTCAGAATCTGCACCTTCTCTCAAATCAAGTACTTGGGTTTGGAAGAGATAGCCTTTTTGATTTGCAGTAATCAAGTATCTTTTTCCATACGGTAGAGTAACCAAATATTCCCCGTTTACAGCGTCGCTAGTGATGTAGCCTAGCTGTTCGTTAGTGTCAAGGTCGCTCCAGAAAAGTGTAGCTTTAATGGGTTCATTATCTTGATTTGTAATAACACCTGAAATATTAACTACAGGTTCAGGACGGAATTCCTGAGGGATTGGCATTCTGAACAAATCACTTTCTCCATAGCCGTCGTTGTTGTTTCCAGTCGTATTTCGGTTAAAATAAAGATAAGAGCCAGATGACGGCACAGAAATGTATAGGTCATTTAGTACAGTGTTAACTTCTTTACCCATGTTTTCGGGTGTGGTCCAATTATCCCAACCATCACCAATTCTACGGGTTATAAATAAATCATACCCTCCAAAGCTCGCATGACCTGTAGAAGAAAAATATAATGTCCGTCCGTCAGAGCTCAAATATGCTCCACGTTGATTACTTTTTTGCAGGTTAATACTCGAAGGAAGTTTCTTTGGGGTTGTCCATGCACCATTTATAAGTTGGCTAATATAGATGTCGTAGTGATCGCCACTTCCGCGGCCAACTCGATTTTCTTCTGAAGTAAATAAAAGAGTTTTTCCATCTGGCGAGATAGTTACATCGGCTTCAAAGTATTTGGAATTAATTCCGCCGCCCATATTACAAGGTGTTGTCCAGCGGTTACCTTGATTGTAGCTGTAAAATAAATCGCCACCACCGAAATAGCCGTCGTAGTTTCCAAAAAGGATCATCATATTTCCATCATTGCTGATAATCTCCGGAGCTTCATTTCCGGTTGTAGTTATTGGGGAAGGCATCAAAGAAGGTCGTTGCCATTCTCCATTTGCTCCACGATTAGAAACCCAAACGTCTTCTCCACCTCGTCCTCCGGGTCGGTCGCTTGAGAAAAAATAGAGCCTGTTGCCGTCAGCACTGATTCGCGGACTGCTTTCTCCGTATTGAGAATTTATCCCATCACCAAGGTTTTCTACTTTAATATCTTCTATTGGTTTGCGAAGAATAGAAATGAGTTCATTTACCTGGGCTTTATTTGCTGATTTAAAACCATCACGATAAGCTTCATACATTTCAATTGCTTTATCCCAATTTTTTAGAGCAACATAACTTTTTGCAGCCCATAGGTAGTATTCGGGATCGTCTGCCGCTGCTCGTTCATATCTGACAGCTGCCTGGTCATATTTTCCGTCATTGTAAAGATCTGCTGTTGATTGGGCACTTACTTCAATTGTAAGATATCCGGTAAACAGTATCAGAACTGATAGGTATTTTAAGATTTTCATATTGTACTCCTGAAAGTATACCTCGCAGTAAATTTTTGCGAAGTGGTTAAAATTGATATAGAAATATGCCTGTAAATCAGAAGTGTAGAAATACCCGACTCAGGGTATAATCGATTGAAAATCAGAAAAATACCCCGAACAGGGTATGTATTGTAAATGACATGTACGGTTAATTGTGGCACCCTAAATAGGGAGGAGTGACTATTAAATTAAAACAAACTGTTATGAAGCATTACTACAGAAAACTCAAGAAGAACATACTTTTAATTACAGGTTTAATGCTGCTTTCGGCGATTACACACACAGAGCTAAAAGCTCAGGTTGTTGCCGGAGTAGATACACTAAGCAAAATTTCAGGAACTTGGCAGTATTATGATTTTACAAGCCAAAAAGCTTTTTCAATTGAAGACACCGCAACATACACGCCCGATTTTTGGGGCAGTAGTAACGAAGGAGTAAACTTTGGAAAAGAGTTCTCATCATTAATTCCGGGAAAAAGAGTATTGCTTTTAGGATCCGGAAATATTGATACCGTAACAACAGTGCCAACCTGGACAGATGCCGCTCCTTGGGTTGATACAAGTTGGGACTTTACAAATGGTACCCAAGGTCAGCCAATTTCACCGGGACAACTTTGGGTAGTTTATACCAGCGAAGGTTTATACGCTGTGATGCAAATAGATGCTTTGCCGGGAGGGAATTTTGGAGATAGTTTTGTTTTTAAATACAAGTATATGAGCGAAGGTGGTACCACTTTAGATGAAACAAATTTGAATTCATCTGACCAATTAGTTGGTTCTGCAACCAGTAGTTCAGGAAACGGTTTTGACCTGTCTGGAGAGATATCAGGTGAGCTTGAAGATGCCGGAGATTATTTACCTGATTTTGTCTTTGTAAATAATGAAGGAGTCAATTTCGGTAATGAGGGAAGTACCTCACTTTCTTCCACAGGTAGAAGATTTATGCTTTTAGGAACTGGAAATTTAGATACACTCAAATCAGTTCCTGCTAGAACCGATGCAGCACCTTGGGTAAGTGTCTCATATGACTTTTCAGATGGAACAGGAGGCCAGCCTATTGCTGTAGGACAATTATGGGGAATTTATACCAGAGAAGGAAATTATGCTGCAATTGAAATAACTGCATTACCGGGAGGTAATTTTGGAAGCTCTTTTGATTTCAACTACAAATATCAACCGGATGGGAGTCGGTTTTTTGAAGAATCCGAATTTCAAGATCCTGATCCGGTTCTGTCGATCGCAATTGAAAGTGGGAATAATCAAACAGCCGATCTAAGTTCACAACCTGCAAATCCAATTGTAGTATTGATCACTGATCAGGATGGAGCAGTTGTAAGTGGTGAGACCGTTAATTTTGAAATTACTAACGATCCGATAGGAGTAAATGAAGAGGGAACAGTTACCCCGTCTGATGTGAGCGATGCTTCAGGTTTAGCAGAAGCAACTGTTACTGTAGGGGACAAAGAAGGTATTTATACTGTAAAAGCATCTTTAGCTTCAGATGATACCAAGTTTGTGGAATTCGCAATAATCGCAGAGGAAGAAGTGACCGGACCGCAGCCAACTACACTTGTGATTACGGGTGGACAAAATCAGGTAACGGTATTGGGAGATACCATTGCAACTTCTTTAGAGGTTGTTGTGATCGATGATATCGGCGAACCAATGAATGGCATCACGGTAACATTCGAAGAAGAGACTATTCCAGATGGAGCAGTTTCAGGCAGCTTTTTTACACCGGATGGAATAAATGTAAATCAGGCTACAACATTTAATAATCGTGCATACATGGATTATTCATTAGGCGACAAACAAGGTGATTATCTGATCAAAGCATATCTGGCCAATTATCCTGCCGTTGATTCAGTCGTATTTACAGTTTCAGGAGAGCTGGTAAAAGCGCCAATGAACTTTACTGCTAATGCCCAATCAGGAGTAATAGATTTGATGTGGGATGTTGCTGAGGGGGCTAAAGAATACAACATTTACAGAGCATTGAATGATGATAATCCTGCGAGTGCATCATTGTTAGCGACCATTTCCGGTAATGTGTCAACAGACGATAATGTAACCCCGGGGGAGACCTATTTTTACCGTGTATTCAGTGTAGATGCGTTTGGGAATGAAAGTGAGCTTGGAGCCGGACCAGTTAGTGCAACTCCTGAAGTTGTGGGTGATGTAGTAATGGGAACAGCAACTATCATCAAAGATGAAGGAGCGTGGCAGTTTTTCGATTTCTCTACTCAATCAGTGTCAAACCAAGAAGAAAATGGTGGATTTGTTGCTGATTTCAGAGGAACAAGTAATGAAGGTGTAAACTTTGGGAGAGAAGGAGCTCCATCTATTTCAGGAAACCGGATCATTCTTCTTTCTGGAGAAAATCTAGAAAGTGTTTCAGAAATTCCATCTTGGACAAACGAAGAACCTTGGATTGGAACTACGTGGGACTTCTCAAACGGAACAGGTGGGCAGCCAATATCAGTTGGTCAGCTTTGGGGAGTTTATACCAGTGAAGGACATTATGCAGCTATGGAAATTACAGAAGTACCCGAAGCATTTGGTACCAGTTTTTCTTTCAAATATAAGTACCAACCTAGTGGTTCAAATCAATTTGAGGAAGTAGAGCCGTTGATCCCAAGTGCATTATTAAAAATTTCCGGAGATGAGCAGATCGGAAATCCTGAAAAAGCACTGGCTCAACCATTAATGGTGCAAGTAGTGGATGAAAATGAAACTCCTGTAGAAGGTATATCAGTAAATTTTGCCGTAACTAAGCTTCCCGAAGCAGCAATGAGCTGGGGGCTAAGCGCGAACTCTGTAATTACAAATTCAGAAGGGCAAGCCAGAGTTATACTTACACTCGGAGACAAATTAGGAGAATACGAAGTTACCGCCTCTGTTGATGAACTTGAGTCTGTGGTATTCAGCTCTTCCGCAGTTGAAATTCCTGCCCCTGATGCTGTGACCTTACTTGAGGTCAGGGATGGTTTCCGGGCAAACAGCTTGATGCCTCTTTGGACGCAAAGTAATAGCGAAAATTTCCTTAGATATCGCATATATATGAGTACTGAAGGTGGAGAATTGATGCTAGTTGATTCAACTCGTACAGGAAATCTGTTCACACAGGACACTGCTAAAACTATAAATGATTTGACGGCACTTCAGGATTATTCATTTGCAGTAACAGTAGTGAATGCGGATCTGCAGGAAAGTGAGTTGTCCAACATACTAACTAATTTCCCAAAACCGGTTCCTGATCAACCTAAAGATGTAGTTGCAACAGCAGGCGACAAAGCCGTTCAATTAAGTTGGGCAGCAAACGACAGTGCTTACTTTGATTATTACTATGTGTATTCAGGACTAGATGGATTCGGTGTTTTTGCAAACGATACTTTGTATGGATACAATAATACAAGTCTCGTGATCAGCGGATTAGAAAATGATCAAACATATCAATTCTATGTAATTGCTGTAAACAGATTCGGGCAGGAAAGTAGTTTTCCTGAAAAGATAACAGCTATTCCGACTTCTACATACGAGGAGGAAGAAACAACACTTCCGAATTTGATAAACGGGATCTCTTCCTGGGCTGATACCGATAATGATGGAGATTTAGATCTATTGATCACCGGTCAGGAAGGCAATGATGAAGACCCGCAAACACTTTTACTAACAAATGATGGTACAGGCGAACTTACAAATTCAGACCAAACATTTGAAGGAGTTGCCAATAGCACCGTATTTTGGTTCGATATCGATCAAAACGGGTATGTTGACTTGGTACTCTCAGGTGAATCAGCAACTGGTCCGGTTACTAAAGTGTATCTGAATAACGAAGGTACATTTACGGACTCTGGATTTTCTTTACCCGGATTCGAGGATGGAATAGTTTCCCCGGCTGATTATGACAGTGATGGCGATATAGACTTTCTTGCTGCGGGGACCGTCGATGGGAACCCTCAAACTTCGCTTATTAAAAATATGGGTTCCGGCATATTTGAGCCTGTTGCCTTTGGCTTCGCAGGTTTTAGTATGCCCGCTGCAAGTTGGGGAGATGCTAATGCTGATGGAAAGCCTGATCTATTTATCACAGGAGCTGATTCTGACGGAAATATTGATGCTATCTTATATATGAACTTAGGGAGTGACTCTTTTGTAGCGTCTGAGTCCGTTTTTCAGGGTGTCATAAACGGTACAGTAGCATTCACCGACTTTGACTTAGATACAGATCAGGATATTCTGATTACGGGTTATACTGATGCAGCTGAAACAAATTTGTTTACAGGCTTCTATGAAAACACAGGAACAGGATTCGATCTGTTCTATTCAACCAACTCAAATCAGTCGGATAAAAGAAAGGTTGGCGGACTTTTGAAAAGCCGGGCTGTTGTTGGGGATTACGACAATGATGGTGATCCGGATGTGTTGATCAGCGCTGAAGGTGAAGCAACTATATTTAATAACAACCGTGGCGATATCAACGAAGAAAAACTGAATGTATCAGGCGCAGGCTCAGTAACATGGGTAGATTATGATGGCGACGGTGATTTGGATATAGTTATATCAGGAGCCAGCTCAAAAGTCCTTTCAAATAACACTTCCATTAAAAATACTGCACCATCTGTGCCAGAAGGTTTAATGTTTACTACTGCCGGGGATACTGTTAATTTAATTTGGAACGCCTCTTTAGATGCGCAAACTCCAACTAAATCCTTAACATATAACGTTCGAATTGGTACAAGTCCCGGAACTTCTGATGTGCTTTCCGCTAATTCTGATCTTAGCACAGGAAAGCTAAGAACTCAGGCAAATGGAAATGCAGGCTACAAAACTTCATTATCCTTAAGAGGTTTGCCAAATGGTACTTATTATTGGCAGGTTCAGGCAGTTGATAATGGATTTATGGGATCAATGTTTTCTCAAGAACAACAATTTGATGTGACACTGAGTACCGTTTCGAATGAAAACGAACAAGTTATTCCTTTAACAACAGAGTTAGCTCAAAACTATCCGAATCCTTTTAATCCAAGCACTACTATAAATTATACGCTTAAAAATGCCGGTCCGGTAAATATAAGAGTGTACAATGTTACAGGGCGTTTGGTACAGGAACTCGTTAATGATAGAAAGAGCGCGGGCGAACATGTTGTAAGCTTTGATGCCAGTAATTTAGCCAGCGGTATATATATCTATAGGCTACAAGCCGAAGGGAAAGTTCTAATAAGAAAGATGACACTCATAAAGTGATATAGTTAATATAAACTACAAAAAGGCTCCTTGAATAAAACTCAGGGAGCCTTTTGTTTTTCAAGAAAAATATTGATTAAAGCCTTTCAATGTATATATATTAAACACTGTGAAAATTTTCAGAACACATACCACTAAAACATACAGTCTGGTAGTAATACTACTTGGATTTGCGCTTCATTTTGTTGCTCCTATTCAGGAAAGTAAAACTCATTCAGAATTTACTTCATGGTTGGATGCCAAAGTAAAATCTGAAGAGAATGTCGAGATCAGAAAGCTTATTTCAGATTTAGCTGATGACGCAGACGAATTGGATTCAGTGATAAGGAAAGCTTCAGAGATCGTATCAAAAAACAGCGAAGATTTTGAACTTCCATTTGGTAAATCAGATGACTCGAATGTTTTAGAAGTGATTATTGATGAGTGGAAAGCTTATCAGAGTTCTTCTAATGGGATGGGCAAGGCGGTTGTGATTGAAAACATTAAACCGAATGCTGTTTCTCAAAAAGAAGCTTCTTCTCTGAAAAAAGGGACAAACTCTGTTTCTGAGTCTTGTCTGAACAATCTGGTTTCAATTGAATCCGGATGGGATACATTTTCACAAAATACTTCTTACACACCTTTCTTATCAGGGGTAGCGATAAACGCACCTTAGTACATCAGGGACGAAAATCCCAACTTTCAAATTCCAAACAACAATTTTAAAGAATTCTTTTTTTGAATTCTACTGAGACTAAGAGTAGATGATTTATCTCAATTCTTATGTCTTAAATCTAATATCTAATTAAAAACATCTAAAATCTAATCTCATGCAAGGAAACGGATTTAAAATTGGTCTCATATTCGCCTTTTTGGCTTTGACATTATGGTACCTCTTCCCAACCATCCAGTATAATCTGGAACAGAAACAAATAAGTGACCTTTCTCCATCTGACAGTGCTCAATATGTAGATGAGAACAGAGAAAAGTTAGCAAGCCTTAAAGAGCGAACACTAAACCTTGGTCTTGATCTGCAAGGTGGAATGTACGTTATGCTTGAAGTAGGAACGCCACAGTTGATTCTTGAACTGGCTGGTGAAAACAGAGACGAGGAATTGGAGCAAGTAGTTGCCAGTGCAAGAACAACAGCTTTGGCAAACGACACTGACTTCATCGATGAAATGGCTACAGAATTTCAATCACAAGGAGAAGGAGCCAGATTAAGTCGCTATTTCAGAAATGATGCGGCAGAAATTACTCGTCGTTCTACCAACGAAGAGATCATTACGTTCTTAAAAGCGCAAAGAACAGAAGCGCTGGACAGAGCTATTGAAATTATCCGTACTCGTGTGGATAGATTCGGTGTAACTGAACCATCCATTGTAAAACAAGGAACGGACAGAATCGTAGTTGAGCTTCCTGGTGTAGATGATAAAGAACGAGTTCGTAATCTTCTGAAAGGAACCGCCCGTCTGGAATTCAGATTGGCAGCCAACGCTAATGATTTCAGTTCTTTCATCAATCAGGTATATGATTATTTCGATCAAAAAGCTGCCGGTGAAGAAGGTGATTCTTTGGATACAATTCAGCCAAATGCTCTGTTGGAAGTTCTTATTCCAAGTCAGGGAAGCCCATATGTTCTTGGATATGCTGAAGAACAAGACACCGCAGAAGTAAATGCGCTATTAAACGATCCGGAAATTGATCGTATGCTACCAAGGAATACAACCATTATGTGGAGCGCAAATACGCAGCCATATACTCAGGGTGGAGCTGAGGTTTTTTCTCTTTATGGAGTAAAAACGGATATTGAAATGACCGGTGATGTTATTGAAGAAGCAAGCGTTCAGTTTGATCCTACAACTAACGTTCCTGAAGTTTCAATGACTATGAATGCAGAAGGAGCCAGAGATTGGGCAAGAATTACAGGAGCCAATATCGGTAAACCTGTGGCAATTGTTCTGGACGGTTTTATATACACCTATCCAAATGTGATTTCCAAGATAAGTAACGGTCGTTCATCTATTACCGGCGTTGAAAATGTTGGCGAAGCCGATGACTTGGTAAACATTCTGCTTTCAGGTGCGCTTCCTGCTCCGTTAGAGATTGTTGAAGAGCGTACTGTTGGTGCTTCACTTGGTCAGGCTTCCATTGATGCGAGTTTAAACTCTGTATTAATTGGTTTATCGATCGTGGCAATTTTTATGATCGTGTATTACCGAACAGGTGGTGCAGTTGCTGACTTGGCATTGTTACTGAATATCGTGTTCATCTTAGGAATTTTAGCAGGCTTCAAAGCTACATTAACACTTCCCGGAATGGCAGGTATCGTTCTGACTATTGGTATGGCGGTAGATGCAAACGTGCTGATCTTTGATCGTATTCGTGAGGAGCAACGCACAGGAAAAACTATCAAAGCTGCAATTTCAGCAGGATATTCTAATGCGATGAGTGCTATTATTGATGCGAACATTACAACTGGTTTTGTAGCATTAGTTCTTTTGAGTTTCGGAGTTGGTCCGATCAAAGGATTCGCTGTAACACTGCTTGCAGGTATCTGTTGTTCATTATTTAGTGCAATTATTATCACTCGTGTAGTGGTAGACTATTTGACTCGCGCTAAATCTGACGCAGTAAACTTCGGTTAATCAACAAAGAAATTTAAAAGAGTAAAAGGATATAATTATGAGATGGTTTGAAACACCAAATTTTGATTTCGTTAGTAAACGAAAGATAGCTTATGTGATCTCCGGGATATTGCTAGCAATTTCCATTGGAGCGATTTTAACGAAAGGTCTGCAGTACGGTATCGACTTTAAAGGCGGTAAAGAAATAGTATTGAAGTTCGAGAAAGCTGTAGATGTAACTGAGATCAGGTCCAGTTTATCTGATCCGTTAGGTTCAACTCCGGAAGTGAAACTTTTCGGATCTGAATCTGAAGTGTTGATCAGAACAGACAACACAAACACAATTGAAGAGATCGAGACGGTAGTTCGCTCTACAATGGCGCAGCTTTATCCTGATAATCAGGCTGAAACTGAAAAAACTGACAGTGTGGGTCCAAGAATAGCCGAAGATCTGAAATCAGGTGGATTGCAGGCTGTGATCTATTCTATGATCATTATCTTTGTATATATTCTTGCCAGATTCCGTAAATGGACATTCTCGGCCGGAGCCGTTGCAGCATTGTTTCATGATGTGATCATAACGCTTGGTGCATTCACATTGTTAAGTGATGTGGTAAACTTCAGCTTACTGATCGATCAAAATATTATTGCAGCATTTTTAACTATTGTAGGTTATTCTTTGAATGATACGGTGGTAGTTTTTGACCGTATTCGTGAGAACAGTATCGTACATAAAGGCATGGAATTTATTCCAATGGTAAATAAAAGCTTGAATGATACGCTAAGTAGAACTATTATCACTTCGGTTACCACCTTGTTTGTGGTTGCTGTGCTGTTTATTTTTGGCGGCGAAGTGTTAAAAGGTTTTTCTTTTGCACTGTTAATTGGTATTGTACTTGGTACGTATAGTTCGTTATTTGTTGCCAGCTCTTTGGTAGTAGAATTAGACTCCAAAACCAATAAATAATAAGTTTTAAATAATAGGATTATGAGCTTTAATACATCAGAACGCTACAGTAGCGTTGTTATCGAATTTAAAGGTAACGTAATGGGTGGACCCGACGCGGTTAGCCTGAACGAAAAACTTCATGAGCTAATTGATGCGGGAAAAACCAACATTGTAGTTGATCTCGGGAAAGTAAAGTTCATGAATTCATCCGGACTTGGAATGTTAATCGGCGCGCTTACAACTATGCGCAAAGCAGGTGGTGATCTGAGGATCGCTAATGCTACTGATAAGATTGAGAGTTTGTTGATCGTTACAAAATTGATCACAGTTTTCAAGCACTACAAATCAGTAGAAGAAGCAGCCGAATCATTCAACGAAGGTTGAAAAGTGTTTTCTAAATAGAACCTGAAAGGGGTGTAGATAACTACACCCCTTTTTTATTGTTAATAGTTTTTTAAAAAAGATATGTCAGTTAGAGTAGTAATTGGTGCCCAGTGGGGCGATGAAGGAAAAGGAAAGATCGTAGATCTGTTAAGCGATAAAGCGGATTTTATCGTTCGCTATCAGGGCGGAGCAAATGCAGGTCATACGCTTAAATTTGATGACAAAACCTTTGTTTTGCATCTGATCCCATCAGGAATTTTTAACGGTTCTGGTGATTGTGTGATCGGAAACGGTGTTGTTATCGATCCTATCGCTTTGGTCAAAGAGATCAAAGATGTGCAGGAAATGGGATTCAGTTTAGAAGGACGTTTCTTCATCAGCCAAACGGCGCACGTAATTCTACCTTACCACAAACTGCTGGATCAACTGAAAGAAAAGCGTCGTGGCGGAGATGCCATCGGAACTACAGGACGTGGAATTGGTCCGGCTTACGTAAGCAAAGTTTCCAGAGTTGGAATCCGAATGGTAGATCTGTTGGATAAAGAAGTTCTGAAAAAGAAAATTGAGCAGAACATCAGAGATATAAATTTTGCGCTGGAGAACCTGTATCAGGAGCCGAAGCTTTCCGTTGATGATCTAATGAATGAACTGGATGATTCCATCAATATTTTATCTCCTTATATCTGTAATACTACCGATTTGCTGCACGAAGGATTAGAAAGCAACAAGTCAATTTTACTGGAGGGAGCACAAGGTTGTTTACTGGATGTTGACCACGGAACCTATCCGTATGTAACTTCTTCATCACCAACATCAGGCGGTGCTTGTACAGGCTCAGGAGTTCCACCAACAGCGCTTACTCATGTAATGGGAATTACAAAAGCGTATTGCACCAGAGTTGGAAACGGACCTTTCCCAACTGAACTTTTGGGAGAAACCGGAGAAGAACTTCGCAAAAAAGGTCACGAATTCGGGGCTACTACCGGCCGACCAAGACGTTGTGGTTGGTTAGATCTGGTTGCTTTGAAATACGCATGCAGAATTAACGGTATCAACGAACTTACGCTTACCAAGATGGATGTAATGGACGGCTTTGACGAGATCAAAGTGTGTACCGGATACAAGATCAATGGCGGAGAGGAAACCAAAGTATTCCCGCTGTGTTTAGATGAGATCGAAAATGTAGAGCCGGTTTATACTTCCATGCCGGGTTGGGATAAAGACATTTCAGGAATGACTAAATGGGATGAACTTCCTGATGCTGCAAAATCTTACATCGATTATATCGAAAACTATTTGGGAGTGAAGTTTACGATCATTTCTACCGGACCGAAGAGGACTGAGACGATAATTAGGTAGAGTTGAGATAAAAGACTTAAGATGTAAGATTTGAGACATGAGATATCTGCTTTCTTAATCGTGCTCTCATTTTGACCAAATGAGAGAATCTTGAAGATTATTTAAGATTTTGAAGACTCTGTAAATTCCTCCCTCGAGGGAGGTGCGGTTTTCGGCTTGCCGAAAAAGCGGAGGGTGTAAGTAAAACTCAATGATCCCAAAGCCTCAATCAATCTCCATCAAAGGGCGATTGTTCTCAGTTTTTAAAAACCAGCAGCCAAATCACATTTACGATTGCTAACAACCCTCTGCTTTTCATTACCACTTTTATTTAGTAAATAGAGCTACTAACTATTACTAACTACATGGTGTACTATGAATAAGAGCAATATGAGATTATTGGGTACGGCTATTTTTGCATTTCTGATAGCGATCCCGGCACAGTTAATAGGACAGGATAAAAGCAAAGAAAAAGAAAAGTGGGATGTAACCGAGCCAAGAGGTGAAACCAGAGAAATTTCATTCTCAACAGATGAAGGTACCTGGATGACGCTGGATATTTCCCCGGATAATAAATGGCTTTATTTTGATCTGATGGGGCATATTTACAGAATCTCCGCAGATGGCGGAAAAGCTGAAAACCTGACGGACAGTTCCGGAATTGCTCTTAATTTCCATCCTGCCATCTCACCTGATGGCTCACAAATTGCTTTTATTTCAGATCGATCGGGTCAAAGTAATCTTTGGATCATGGATGCTGACGGATCTAATCCTAAACAGGTTTTTAAAGAGGGAATGGTTCGGGCAGTAACACCGGAGTGGACAAATGACGGTGAATATATCTTAGTGAGAAGACAAAGTCTTTCAGGCGGTGGAAGCGGAATATGGATGTATCATAAAGATGGCGGTCAGGGAATTGAAGTAGCAAATGGAAGCTGGCCTTCCGTATCTGATGTGGATTCTTATCTGTATTACTATGAAGCAGTTGGTCCACGACAAGGAGTTGGTATGAACGACGCTCTGAAGGGATATAACCAACTTCGCAGAAAAGATCTTAAAACCGGAGATGTGATCGAAATCACAAACGGTGTCGCCGGACAACAGATCAGAAGCTCTAGTGGTGGTGGTTATGCCGGAGAAGTTTCACCGGATGGCAGATATTTAGCTTTTGCTCGTCAAATACCGAGTGGTACCATAAATTACAGAGGACATGAATTTGGTCCGAGAACAGCGCTTTGGTTGCGGGATCTCCATACCGGTTCGGAGCGAATTATAATGGATCCTATCGACATAGATATGACGGAAACCATTAAAGTTCTTCGCGTTCTTCCGGGATATAGCTGGACGAGCGACAGCAAGCATATCTTTATCTCTCAGGGTGGAAAGATCAGAAAGCTTGATGTTAAGTCAGGACAGGTAGAAACAATACCGTTTGAGGCTGACATTCATCGTACTATTTCAGAACAAGCCTATCACAAGTTTGAAGTTCCTTTCGATGAGTTTAAAGCAAGATTTTTAAGATGGTATGCACTTTCGCCCGATGGTAAAAAGGCGGCATTTCAGGCTATAGGTAGAATTTGGGTGATGGAAGTTCCAAATGGTACTCCTAAACGTTTAACCAAAGATTTTGAGTCGTTCGAATTTGCACCAAGTTGGTCGCCGGATAGTAAATTTATCGCATTTTCAAGTTGGCATGATACTGATGGAGGCGAATTATGGAAAGCTGAAGTCAGGAATTCAAGATTAACAAAACTAACTAAAGAGCCCGGCGAATATCTTCATCCTAACTGGAGCGAAGATGGCTCAAAAATAGTAGCTATAAAAGGATCAGGTACTACAAACCGGGGAAGAACCTGGGCTTGGAATCCGTGGTATGATGTAGTTGAAGTAAATTCGAAAGGAAGTGATGCGAGGCAAATTATCAGAATTGAAACAGGTGGCGGATCGCGTTCTCAACTGGCCCGACCTTTTTACGGTCCCGAAAACAGGATCTTTTTTCAGGAGCCGGAAGATGGAAATTATGCCCTTAAATCTGTCCGAAAAGATGGATCAGATGAAATAGTTCATGTGTCTATTGAAGATGGAGATGAAATTATGCTTTCTCCTGACGGCAATCACGTAGCAATCACCGAAGGGATGAATGTTTACTTAATGCCGCTGCCATACTTGAGAACTAATAATGAAAGCATCAACATCAACAAAAAGAATGGAAAATTTCCGGTGAAGCAATTATCGAAAACCGGAGGATTTTTTCCAACTTGGATCAGCGAAAATGAAGTGACCTTTGGAAGTGCTGATAGGATGTATAAGTATGATCTGGTTTCAGAAAAAACAGATAGTATTTCGATCAATCTAACGGTGAAAAAAGAAAAAGCTTCAGGCTCGATCGCCATGACAAATGCAAGGATCATCACTGTAAATGAAAATGATGATGTGATTGAATCGGGAAGTATAGTTGCTGTAGATGGGAGAATAACCTGTGTAGGAGATTGCGATACTTCAGGAGTGGATGAAGTTATAGATGCCTCCGGAAAAACCATTATGCCCGGTCTTATTGATATGCACGCGCATCATTATCGTGAGTATCGCGGGATTATGCCAAAGAAAAACTTTGAAACAGCTATTTATCTGGCGTTTGGAGTAACCACTAATTTAGACAATTCCATGTGGTCTCATAATGTATTTCCAACCGCAGAATTAATCGATGCAGGGGAAATTTTAGGTCCCAGAACTTTCAGCACAGGAGATCCCTTATATCGAGGTGACGGAACGAATCAAAATGAATTATCCAGTTATGAAGTAGCGGAGGAAAATATCGAAAGATTGAAATCCTTTGGGGCGGTTTCTTTAAAGCAGTATCTGCAGCCACGTCGAGATCAACGACAATGGGTTACAGATATAGCCCGAAGAGAAGGTTTAATGGTTACTACAGAAGGAAGTGATCTTATGTATAATCTAGGTCTTACACTGGACGGACACACTGCTTTTGAACACCCAATGAGCTATGGTATTATTTATAAAGATGCATCTATGTTTTTCGGGAAGGCGAAAATGGTGTATTCACCAACATTTATGGTAGGTGGAATGGGGCCTTGGAATGAGGAATACTATTATCAAAGAGAAGATGTTTGGAAGAATGAGAAGATGCAGCGTTTTCTTCCCTGGAGACAACTACTTCCACACACAAGAAGACGCATGCTACGCCCTGAATCTGATTACGGATTTCCGCTAATTGCAGAATCACTGAAAGATGTAATTGAAGCAGGTGGTTATGGAGCTATTGGATCTCATGGTCAAATCCATGGTATTTCCAGTCATTGGGAACTTTGGATGACCGCGGCAGGGATGAGTAATCTCCAAGCTATTCGGGTCGCGACTTATCATGGAGCGTATTTTTTAGGTATGCAGGATGACTTGGGTTCATTGGAAGAAGGGAAAATTGCTGACCTGTTGGTGATCAATTCCAATCCTTTAGATGATATCGAGAACACTCTTGATATGATGTATGTGATGAAAGATGGAAAACTATATGAAGCAGCGACTCTTAACGAAGTATGGCCCGAAAAGAAAAAGTATGGCCCATATTATTGGGTTGATGAAGATGCTTTAAAATCAGACTCTATTCCTATGGACTATTGGGATAGAAATAAATAGAAGAATTAAGGAGCCTGTTAAAGGCTCCTATTTTCTATAGGACAAAAGTGAAACAAGGATTTAGCTACAAAAAGTTTTTTATATCTCTGCTTACATGAAGAATACGAATTATCCTGATTCTATCTTCCAATACACGATAGAATATGACATGTGATTCCTGAACAATACTTATCAATCCGAATTTAATTTCATCACGTTTTCTACCTAGCTCTGGGGATTTAACTAAATCGGTAAAAATAGTATCAAGTTCCGTGATGTACTTTAGAGCTTGATCAAAGCCGAATTCTTGATCTATATAATCGAATATTTTTTCAATATCAGAATCTGCTGCTAAAGAAAGCTCGTAAGATTTAATCTTAGAATTCACTCAGTAGCTTCCTGAAGCTTTTTAGATTGTAGAATATCCTGAACTGTTCTGGTACTCGCCGGACCTTCCCAGCCTTGCTCAATTGCTAACTTAAGATCGTCCAAAACTTTATAGCGATAGAATTGATGCAATCTTAAAGCGTCTCGAACTACTTCACTGGCATTCTGAAAATCACCTGAATCTATTTGATCGGCAATATATTTCTCTTGTTTGTTGGTAAAACTGACATTCATAAAATCATTTTTCTATAAATTCACTTCCCGCAAAAGAAATGATGGTGGTGATGACCAAATACTGCATGACTTACATACGGCTCAGCATAAGCGGTAGCAGTTGCCAGTAGCAAAACAATGATCAATGCACTTTTTTTGTACTTAGGATTTTCAGAGTTTTTGAGTTTCCAGGCTACAAAACCAAGAATGGCTGTTAAAAGTATTTTAAAAAGTCTGGCTTCCCAACCTATGTAAGGACTAAATCCACCGATGATCCAAAAGAACAGCAGAACTGATCCGGTGAAAAAGAAGGCTTTTGAATTTTTCATGATCTCCCCATTTAACTAACAGTGACTGTAATAACACGGATAGTTTTCGTATTGGTTTCATCTGCGAGGAACGAATGTGACGAAGCAGTGTCCTAATAATTGCCGGTTTAAATTGTAATATTTTGACCCCATCTGTCTTCCCCTTGAATAAGGGGAAGGACTCGTTGATCAAGAACTTGAGTATGTTTAGAAATTCCCCTCCTTTTGAAAGGAGTGAGTTGATCAAGGAGTTTACTTCGCTATCACTCGTAAATGAGGTTTTTTAAAAAGGTCAGGATAAATTTCCAAATGGAAGTAAAAATTCGAAATGCTCTAATGAGAATTCAATTCAATTTGGTATCATCAACTGCACAAAAAAATACTTGTTATGAAAAAGCTTTTACTGATCACTTTCTTATCGATTTTATCAACTTCTGTGTATGCACAATGGCCGGCTGAATTGATAACCACTCCTGAGAAAACCAATTATCAGGAAACGTCTACCTATGCAGATGTAATGAACTTCATCAAAGCACTTCAACCTAAAACAGATCTGATGCATCTGGAATACATGGGGAAGAGTTTAGAAGGAAAGGATATTCCTGTAGTTGTGATGGCAGATCCAAAAGTGATTTCTCCTGAAGAAGCAGAGCAATCCGGAAAGCCGGTGATGTATATTCAGGGAAATATCCATTCGGGAGAAGTAGAAGGAAAAGAAATTCTTCAGATCCTGATGAGGGAAATTCTTCTTGGTGATAAAAAGTACCTCTTGGAGAATCAGGTCATCGTTTTTGCCCCGATCTACAACACAGATTCTAACGATAAAATGGATGTGCAAGTTCGGCGGTCACAGGAAGGAAGCCCACAGAAAACAGGAATTCGGGCAAACAGTCAGGGTTGGGATCTGAACAGAGACGGAATGAAAATGGAAGCACTGGAAACCAACGCGATGATCCAAAATGTCATTTTGAAATGGGATCCTGAAATATTCGTTGACCTGCATACTACAAATGGAACATGGCATGGTTATTCGTTGACCTGGGCTCCGAGCTATCACTCTGCGGGTGAAAAAGCTCCTTATGATCTTACCTGGAACGAAATGCTACCTCAGGTTACGCAAAAAGTTAAAGAAGAGTACGACGTGTATTTGGGACCTTACGGCGGTTACAGCTTACGACAAGGATGGCCTCCTAAAGCATTGTACACCTACAATCATCATCCAAGATATTTGGTCAACCAAATGGGATTACGAAATAAGATCGGGATTTTAAGTGAAGCATTTGCTCACGAGAGATTGTACCAAAGAATGAACTCAACCAAAGCTTTCGTGACGGAAATTCTGGAGTATACCAATGAGAATGGAAAACGAATCGCTCAAATTAACGACAATGCAACTCAATCTGCTATTCAAAATGTATTGGATAATTCAGGAAAGAAAAAGAAGGGCGTTCGGTTCCAAATGGTTCCTCTTGAAGACACTTTTACGCTCCGAACTTACAACTACATTTCTTATGTAACAGCAGAAGGCGATACAAGCTACATCAGGTCCGGTGAGATCATAGAAGTTCCTGATGTGCAGAATTACAGCAAGTTTGAAGCAACAGTTGAAAGTACGATTCCAAGGGGGTATATCATCCCAAAAGAAATGAAAGCAATTGCAGATCATTTAAAAAAGCAGGGAGTGCTTGTCTCAGAGATCAAAAATCGAAAAGAATACGAAGGGGAAGTTTTTGAGATCACAAAATTCGAGAAGTCGCAGCGACAGTTTGAAGGTCACAATATGGCAATGGTAGAAGGTGAATTTAAAGAATCTACTAAGACGGCAAACGAAGGAGATTTTTTAGTGGATATGGCTCAGCCGCTCACCAATCTGATCTTTTATATGTTGGAGCCTCAATCAGATGATGGACTGGTTACCTGGAATTTCTTTGATGAGTATTTCGAGAAGAATGAAGTAAATGAAAAGAATGTGATCTATCCGGTGTTCAAATATTATGAGGACTAGATTTTAGTAGCTAGATATTAGATGTTAGAAAAGATTTACTCAATTCTAACATCTAAATACTAAAATCTAACTCAGCTACTCCTATTCACATCATCTTCGTTCAGCATTTCTTCATAGGGTCCGTCGAAGGGCTCCCATAGTTCGATCTTGTAACCGTTGGGATCCATGATCCAGCCGAATTTTCCATAATCTTCAACCTGCATTTCTCCCACTATTTCTACTCCTTCTTCTTTTAGAACTTTGAGCAGAGCTTCCAGATCTTCCACCCGATAGTTGATCATAGCATCTTTCTTACTCGGGTTTGTGTAGGTCGTGTCATTCTTGAAAATACTCCATGCTGTATAGCCCATTTTCTCCTTGTCTTCAGCGTGTCGCCAAATGAACGTTCCACCCCACTGTCCGGATTTAATTCCCAGATGCTTATCATACCATTCATTCGTTGCTTTCGGATCTTGTGCTTTCAAGAAAACCCCGCCAATGCCTGTCACTCTTTTTTTCATATTAATCTAAATTAAATATTCATTTTTGGATGTTGGATGTTGGATGTTGGATGTTGGATGTTGGTTAGTCATTATGCTGATCAAACAAGATCTGATTCCCATCCGGATCTTCAATACAAAAATGACACGGTCCTTTTTCTTCTTGTAGTGATTCCGATTCCATCAGGAATTTGACGTTATCATCTTTTTTGAGCTTCTTGTACTCCGATCGTGCATCTGTTGGATTAAAAGTGATGATATTCTCCTCAAACATTCCCTGAAACAGGCCGATCTTAGAATGCCCATTTTCCATGATGATCCAATTATGCTCAATCGGTCCGGTTCCTTCAACGGTAGTAAATCCGAGCTTTTCGTAAAACGCTTTTGAGGCACGAATATCTTTCACTGCTAGCGAAAGAGAATGATTATTTGGGTTAACTGATTCTGTACTCATAATATATCTATATAGGTTATTTTTTGATTGCAGATTCATACTTATCGATCCAGTCCTGAACCGACATCTTTTGCACTAATTCTGCAATTAATTCATAAGGAATTTGATCTGGTTTTTTGAAACGGATACAGCTCTTTCCCATATCAAGTTTCGTTTTTACATGATTGGGATATTCTGAAGTAAACCAATTCAACAGTTTTTCATCAGAATAAATACCCATATGATATAGCCCGATAAAGTTCTTTTGCGAAGCAATACTTAAAAATGGAAGTGGCAATTCAGGAGAACAATGATAACCGTCCGGATAAATGGAAAGAGGAACTACATAGCCGATCATTCCATAGCTCATGGTTTCCTCAAAGCCTTCGGGAAGATTATCATTTATGGTTTTACGGAGTTTTTTCATCGCCGAAACCCGTTCTTCGGGAAGTTCTGAGATGTATTCGTCAGGGGAAGTTGCTTTGCTTTGCATGATAAAATACTTTTAAGCGGTTGTTTCTTCTTTTTGGGAAGAGAGGAAATTTTGATTTCTAAAAAGTGCCGCACTGATCAGTGATAGTAGTAATCCAACCGGAAATATTTCAGTAAATGTAAGAGGAAGTCTGTACCAGGGATTATCATATTTTCTTTCCATTTCTTCCATTTGCTCAATAGTTGCTTCCAGTTCTTGAGCTGATGCTCCTGACTCTCTGGCACTATTAATAATAGAATCAGTGTATTCACTAATGAACTCATAATCAGTCAGATAAAGATTGATTTCCCAAACAATGACATACACGACACCTGCCATCAATGAAATTCCCAGGCCTATCTTTAAAGCGGTACCGAATTTTATAATGCCACCAAGATCTTCATCTCTGTATTTCTTGGTCGCGACAAAGATCATAGAAAAACCGATAAGCATGATGGAGTAGCCAAGGGCTTCGGAAGAAAAGAAAGCGTTGCCTCCATATTTGGCTACATAGATTCCCAGAGTCATGCTAAGAATGATAACTGCTCCGGTGATGGAACCATAAACAAGGATGATTTTTTTCATAATGTGATTAGTTGGAGTTAATGTACACCAAAAGAGTAAGCAATTAACAGAAAACGGTAATCACCCGAAAGTATGATTTTGCAAAAATCGTAGGAATGGGTGAGCTATCTATCGTCATCTTGAACTTGTTTCAGGATCTTATGAAGGGGCTTTGATTTATATCTATGCTTAGATAAGTTTTAAAAACCTCACAAAGATTCCGATCCGCCAGCTGGCGGACGGAATGACCCAAAATCACTCAATAATCTTCAAAGACTTCGCTTTTTCTACCGCTTGGGTTCGGCGTTTTACGTCCAGTTTTTCGTAGAGATGAGAGAGATGGGTTTTGGTTGTGTTTACAGAGACAAAGAGTTTGTCGGAGATCTGCTTATTAGATAATCCTTGAGCAACCAATTCCAATACTTCCAGTTCCCGCTCGCTGATCTTTAAATAGCGGATGGCTTTTTCATTTTGCTCAAAAGGTGGAGGTTCTATTTTAGTTTGATTGGTCAGCTTTTTCCCGGCCCACAATCCAAGTCCTGTAAAGATAATTGCAATCAGAAAAACGAAAACTTCGGTAGAAAGTTCATGTACAAAATACCGATACTCGAAATACTCCAACAAGAAAACAAGTACTGCTAATGAAAGACCATATATGAGGATGGTTTTTTTCAAGTCAAACAAAAAAAGCTTTATAAATAATTATAGAGAGTAGTATCAATAGTTCAAATATTAATAAATAGTCAACAGTTTTTTCTCTAATTGCCCTAAGTTTGAACTCTGTAACACCCTTCATTTTAAAGTTATCTCTTTCCTCTTCTGACATATTTCTAAAATCTTCAATTTGAAGTTTTCCGAGTTCAAAATAAGTGTCTCTGACACTTTTGAAATTGAATAAGATTAAGATAATAGAAAGTACGCAGTATGATATTACACCAAAAGCTACAAATCTTAGAAAATCATTTGTTTCGAGTATTTCTAGAGAAAAAAGAGCGATTATGATACCATTAACAGTAAGCTCAGATGCCCAATATGAAGTACTGCTACTAAACCTCAAATCATTATAGCGTTCTTGTTGAGCTTGTAGTTTTTCCTTAATGTCAAGATCCATTTCTTCACTCATTTCAATAACTCTTCCGGATTCAATCCCTTTAAATCATCTGTTACATATTTTCTTCCTTTACGGATGAGTTCTCCATCTAGAAATACATCGGCGCCAATACAAACCAGATCCCAATGAATATTGCTGGAATTTCCATTTGGTGCGATCTCATAATCTTTGCCAAGCGTTAAATGATTGGAACCATAGATCTTTTCATCAAATAGAATATCGTACATAGGTTTTTCGATCACCGGATTGGTTCCAAAGCTGAATTCCCCAAATCGACGAGCGCCTTCATCAGTATCCAAAATATCTTTCAATGCATCATTGTTGGATGAATCAAAATCCACAACCACACCGTTTTCTACAACCAGTTTCACAAACTCGAACGGCTTTCCCTGATATACTGATGGAGCATAGGTAATGTGACCATTTACAGAATCAAGGATCGGTGAAGTAAAGATCTCTCCATCAGGAATGTTGTGAGCACCAAAGCAAGGAACCCAATTCTGTCCTTTTACCGAAAACTTGATATCTGTTCCCTCGCCTTTCAAATTAATTTCATCAGTGGCACGTAATCTTTTTTCCAAAGGCTCCATAGCTGATTTCAGCTTGGCATAATCAACTAAACAAGCATCATAATAAAATTTGGTAAACTCACGGGTTGGGAGTTTGGCATTCATCGCAAAAGCCGGAGATGGATAACGCATGATACACCACTTGGTGTTATTCACTCTTTCATCAAAATGAACAGGCTTAAGGAAGTTTTCTGAATATGCTTTGTTTGCGTCTTTACTTGCCTGTGAGTTCTCATAGATATTTTCAGAAGCACGAATTCCGATAAAAATATCCATCTGCTTCATAAGTGGGAGTTGATCCACAGAAGCCTGATTCTGCCAAAAACCGGTGTCGCCTTTCTCAACTAACAAACGCTGCGTTTCTGTGTCTTCGATCTGTACAAAGGGATGCGAACCTTTATCACGGATCTGTTCCACCAAAGCTCTTAACAAATTAATTCCGTTTAAGCCGATGAGTTGAACCATTACATTCTCACCTTTCTGAAGTTGAGTGCTGTGTTCAAGAATAAGCGTTGCGAGGTCCTGGTCTTTTTGTGAAATCAAAGCGGAAGTTATTAGTGATTAGATTTTAGTTAATAGTTGAACTTAGTTAGTTTCAGAGTCAAAGTCATGTAAACCAAATCTGGCTCGCTAAAAGTTAATGCAAAAACCATTAACAAATAACTAATAACCAAGAGCCAATACTTCGTCACAAAGAGCAATTTCATCAGGATCATTGGAAGCCAGAAAGACCAGGCAACCTTTTTCTTTTTGTTCTTGAAGTAAACGCTGAACCAAAGCATGTCCGTTTGAATCCAGATTAGAGCCGGGTTCATCCCAAAACAACACTTCAGGATCTCGGATCAGGGAAGAAGCCAGCTTCACACGCTGTTGTTGTCCCGTAGAAAGAGATTTGTACAACTTGTTTTTAAGGGATTGGGTTTCTGTTTTGCTGAGTAATTGCTGAATGTCCGATTCGTTCAGATGTTGCTGACTTACTTCAGAAAGGAATTCCAGATTTTCGAGAACAGTAAGTTCTTCATACAAAGAGATATACGGAGCAGCATAACCGATGTGATCTTTAAGTTCGGTTTGGGATAGCAGGTCGCCGTTCAGTTTCCACTCAATGGTTCCTGAGTTAGGTCTGAGTAATCCTGCCAGACATTTCATCAAGGTGGATTTTCCACTTCCATTTGAGCCTGAAATACCCAAAATCCCGGAATTATGCCCGAATTGAACATCCTCAAAAACCGTTTTCCGATTATATTTTTTGGTAAGACCTGTGACCGAAAGTGAAATCATGCGCTAAAGGTAGAAAGTATAATGCAAAAATATACTATGATGGAAAGATTCGTGTTGTAATGCCACTTTCTAGGCTTTATTTTCGTTCACCAAAATCATCTTACTTCCATGCAAAAGGTCATTGACCAAATTACCGATAAATTTATAGGACAGATCGGAACAGAGCGTCCGTTTTACTCACCTCAACAACTATTGAAGGCAGAAATACCTGTCTACATTGTAGAAAGAATTCGCCTTTTACTTGAAGACAAAGTGCTGTCAGATCTTAAAAAGACAGATTCTGTTTGGGTGGATACGGAAAATAAGTTGTTCGTTAGTGCTCAAAACGATTTTGAAAATGCGGCCATAAGCTGCTCCGTTATACCGCACCAAAAGTTGTATGATATTCTACATGCTACGGTTAGCGATATAGTTTCTGTTCTTGTTGAACCTCGAAAGAACATCGCTCCTTATATTTTTCGGGAAGAAACTGTGCTTTCGTTTGAGGAAGTAAGTAAGCGTTGTGCCAGACTGATGGTTTACAAACATTTCGGAACTGCGATTCCTCTTTATATGAAGAAAAGAGAGCTGGATGAATTGACTATAGAACGCTGCCAAAGTCTGGTTTCAAATTTAGATGCCAGAATCGTATCTGATTATACCGCCGAAAACTGGTCTCAAAAACTGGAAATGCTTTTTTCTCTTTGTGGAGGAAAACTCGCTCCGGAGCTTTTACAAAGATTCTTCAGAGATAAAGGTTTCGATAACACCGCTGAAATTTTCTCTTCTATTGATGTAGCCGTTACGCAAAGTACCTTTATCGAAATGCTTTCGACTGAGAATTTCAAAATGGAATTGATAAAAGAGCAGGAAAGTGAGACTAAGCCAGTATCGGAACCGGTAAAACCGGCTGAAGAAGCAAAGGAAGAAATTCCGGAAGAGGCAGAAAAAGAAGAAAATTTAGCAAGCTTGTTTCAGTCAGAAGCTGTAGAGCCGGATATCAACGAGATTCTTGGAGATATTGAACAGGAAGAAACTCTGGTATTCGACAATGTGGATGATTCGGAATCTTTGAATAATATTTTCTTAAGTGAAGATGAAAATGCAGAAGAAGAAGAAGAAGAAGAAGAAGAGCATTCCGAACCGATCAGTAATCAAAAAGAAGAAAATCAGGCATTCAAATCCAACCTGACCTCTATTTTGGATCAAGCTAAGGATTCTTATGAAGGAGTAGTTCAGGGCGATGAAGAATTTGAAAGTGAGTTGATAGAGGAAGACGATCTTATTCAAGATGCTTTCCAACCCGACGAAGAAACAAAAGATCCGATTCTGGAAGAATATATTGGTTCTGAAGAAGAGGAAAACTCAGAAGATGAAGAAGAAAAGCCGATGTGGGCTCAGTTTTTGAGTGAAGATCAGATGGAAGTGATGATGGCTTCAAGAGAAGAAGAGGAAGAACCTGAATCTGAACCCACGTTCAATACACTGCTCGTTGAAGATGAAGACGATGAGATTTTTGTAGAAGAAGAGGCAATTGAAGACAGTTCAGCCACTATGGAATTGAATGAGTATCTTATGGACAGCGAGGAACGTTGGGTAAGCGATGTATTTTCCGGAAAACAGAAAGCATACGACCGGGGAATCAATGAGCTGGGACAATTTGATAATTGGAACGAAGCCTCTGTATTTTTACAACAAGAAATTTTCAGCAAACAAAAAGTAGATATGTTCTCGGAAGAGGCCATCGAATTTATTGATACGTTGCAATCCTATTTTAAAGAGTATAAATCCTGATTAACTAACTATGGAAAAGAACGAAAAAGTAGAACGTCTTGAAAAACTACGTGAGCAATCGAAACTGGGTGGTGGAAAAGCCCGCATCGAAAAGCAACACGAGAAAGGAAAACTTACTGCAAGAGAACGCATCGACCTGCTTCTCGATAAAGGTTCGTTCGATGAAATAGATGCTTTTGTAACGCACCGTAGCACCGCTTTTGGTCTGGATGAGCAACGATTTCTGGGAGACGGTGTTGTAACCGGTCACGGAAAGATCCACGGCAAGCCGGTGTATGTATTCAGTCAGGATTTTACGGTATTTGGTGGTTCTCTTTCCGAAACACATGCTGAGAAAATTTGTAAAGTGATGGATCTGGCGCTCAAGAACGGCGTTCCAGTAATCGGTTTGAATGATTCAGGCGGAGCAAGAATTCAGGAAGGCGTTTCTTCACTCGGCGGTTATGCAGAAGTATTCTGGAGAAATAGTATGGCTTCCGGTGTGATTCCTCAGATCTCTGCGATCATGGGACCATGTGCAGGAGGAGCGGTTTACAGTCCGGCGCTTACGGATTTCATTTACATGGTAGAAAATACCAGTTATATGTTCGTGACAGGCCCAAATGTGGTAAAAACTGTTACGCATGAAGAAGTAACTTCGGAAGAACTGGGTGGGGCAATGACGCACAACTCAAAATCAGGTGTGGCACATTTTGCAACTCCTAATGACGCGGTTTGTTTACAGGATATCCGAACGTTGATGTCGTATATCCCGCAAAACTGCGAAGAGAAAGTGCCGATGATCGAATCCAAAGAACCGGATTCTGCCAAAGCAAAAGCACTGCATGATATTGTGCCGTTGAATCCAAACAAACCTTACGATATCAAAGATGTGATCGAAGGAATTGTTGATAAAGAGAGTTTCTACGAAGTACACAAAGAATATGCTGAAAATATCGTAGTTGGTTTTGCCCGTTTGGGTGGTAGAAGCATCGGAATTGTAGCGAATCAACCGCTTGCGATGGCAGGTGTGTTGGATATCAATTCTTCCAAAAAAGGGGCGCGATTTGTTCGTTTCTGTGATGCGTTCAATATTCCGTTGGTGGTATTTGAAGATGTTCCGGGATTCTTACCGGGCACCGATCAGGAATGGGGTGGAATTATCAAAGACGGTGCAAAACTACTGTATGCGTTCTGTGAAGCAACGGTTCCGAAAATGACGGTAATTACGCGTAAAGCATATGGCGGTGCATATGATGTGATGAACTCCAAGCATATCCGTGCCGACTACAACGTAGCATGGCCAACTTCTGAAATCGCAGTAATGGGAAGTAAAGGAGCGGTTGAGATCATTTTCCGAAGAGAAATTGCAAAAGCCGGCGATCCTGAAGCCAAGCAAAAAGAACTGGAAGCACAATATGCTGAAGAGTTTGCACATCCGTACCGAGCAGCAGCCCGAGGATTTATTGACGATGTGATCAAGCCGGAAGAAACCCGATCCAAACTGATCAAAGCTCTGGAAGTTTCACAAAACAAAGTGGATACCGTGCCGAAGAAGAAGCATGATAATTTGCCGTTGTAGGTGAAAGGTGAAAGGTGAAAGGTGAAAGGTGAAATGGTCATCCCTCGGCGAATGCCAGGGATCTGGATTTTGAAAAATTGCTAATTAGCATTTTTAACTAGTTTCAACGATGCTACCGGAATGAGTAATGAAAATCCTAGCTTAGGTATTAGTATATTATGTGGCAACTCTTAATTCTAATAATATGTCGAATTTTACAAGTTGGGATGCATATCAAATTTTTGAGAGAAAAGTATTAAAGAGTAGTAGATTCATATTTGATGAGAGGACTCAATTTTTTTTAGATACCGTAATTGCTACAGCTAAGAATAGAACAAAAAGTATTAAGAAGGATTCAATACTTTGGCGCGCACAAAATGGTCATGATTACCGTCCCTTAGAAATTCAAGGAGAGGAAGACTCCATTGAAATTCCAGCACCATTCCTACCAGAAAGAATGTATCCGTTTAAAGATAAAGCAAGTGAAGGAAGAGTTAATCCTAAGGGAATCCCTTCCTTGTACCTAAGTACAGATTACAAAACATGTATGGCAGAATTAAGACCTTGGAAACATTCACTTATTTCAGTTGGTGAGTTCAGGATGAATAGAGAGCTTAAAATTATTGACTGTTCTATCAATCACAAAAAACCAATATACTTTCTGGATCCCCCCCAAGATCAAAATAGTATAAATAATGCCGTATGGTCCCACATTGACCATGCATTTTCAATTCCAGTTCAAAGAGATGAATTTGAAGCTAGGTATGCCCCAACTCAAATTATTTCTGAGTTATTTAAACAAGAAGGATTTGACGGGATTATGTATAAGAGCCATTTAGAAGAAGGCCATAATGTTGCCCTCTTCGATTTCGATGATGCAACAATCGTTCGTTGTAATTTATATAATCTCAAAAATGTTAATTATGAGTTCGATTTTGTAGGGGGAACATACAAAGCCAGAAGAATAAAGAATAAATAGTCTTAACCTCTCTCCCAAGCACCTGCTTGGGAGAAACGAACGGAGCACCTGCTCCGAGTGATTGTTTCTGCTAACGCCACTAATCCAATTTTTCAATTAGCATGTTTACGAAGTTTCAGCGATGTTATCCGAACGAATAAGAAATTTTTTATTCGGATAATAATATTTCATACAACAGATAAAATCTTAGGACTTAGCTATGTTTAATCGTGATAAAAAAAATATGGATAAGTTATTTGAATATTTTGATAGAGATATTAAGGTTTTCAAGGAAAAAACTAAACTTTTTACCTATAGTTTAAACCCTGATTTTTTAAATGTTTATTTATTTGAAATTCTAAGTTTTCTCAATAGTTGCCAGAGTATACAAATGTATTACTCGAAATATAATTTAATGACAAAGACTACTCTAGAATATGAATCACTTATGTTTATTTCGATGCGAGCAAAACTAGCCTTACATGAAGTTGACCTTGATATTTTTCATTATGGAAATTTAATTAAGGAGACAGCATATAAAATTTCAGGATTATGGATATATCATGTACAAGTTTTTGAAATGATCGTAAATGAATTGCTAAAAACTAGATATAAAAGTTATACTAAAGAAGAATTACGAAGTGAATATTCTATCCGAACAAGCAAATTATGCAAAATACATCGATCAACTAATGAAATATTATGGGCATGTTTTAATTTGATTGAAGAAGCCTTTAATTTTTTAGAAGTCAATGCAAAAAGGATAAATGAATTAGGTAAATCAAAAATATTAAAAGGTTTAGATCTTCATAGTTATGATTTTATCGATCTTGGATATTTAAAACATTCTGAATATACAGAAAACATTGATTCCGGATTTGTCGATCCAGTTAGAAAATTAGTAGATGAGTATTTTTTGAAGAGATTGGATCTTAATATTAATGATTTAGTTTTAAAGAATAAAACTAGTAAATTACTTGAGTTCAGAATGGCAATTCAAGAGTCTTTAGACTTAAAATATAACTCTAGAGAATTAACAAAATTACATGCTTTGGAAACCACAAAAGAATTTAAAGGAAATACTATTCGTGGTTATATGAATGAGCTTGTATTTGAAGATAAATTTATTGACAAAATAAATTATAATTGGACTTTATAGGTTAATAATTAAATTAAGTGTAACCCCAACCTAACGAAAGCTGCCTTACTTGTGTGGGTTTAAATTGAATAGTTGTCCGAGCGAGACGCTTAACCTCTTTCCCAAGCTCCTGCTCCAAACAAGTATTTTTTTGCAGTCATATTCAGACATTCTCAAAATTTATTAAATGAATAAAAACGTCTTATTTGTTTGTAGCCAGAATAAACTTCGTAGTCCAACTGCTGAACAAGTTTATGCCAGTAGAGATGACTTGACGGTATCTTCTGCAGGGCTTAATAATAGCGCTAAAAATCGTGTGTCAGGAGAGCTGCTTGAATGGGCGGATATAATATTTGTGATGGAGAAAAATCACATCAATAGATTGCGAAAGAATTTCAGAGAATATTTAAAAGACCAAAAGACCAAAAGATCATTTGTTTAGATATCCCGGATATTTATGAATACATGGAGCCGGCTTTAGTCGAAGTACTTCAAGCTAAACTGCCCAGATATCTGGGTTTTCCATGATCATAACCTACCGCAAGCCTCATACCGTTTGTTTGCGGTAAAGTAGACCTTAGTCTAAACTAGCAAAAAGTAATTTCTCGCAAGGAATTGATTTCATAATCCGTAGGGACAATTCATGAATTGCCCCTACGGATTAAATGTCCCATTCTTACGCTTGAACGAGAACGGTATTTCTATTTGAAGAGATAATTCCTATCGTCTGAAATGTTCAGAAGAAAGAAAGCAGAAACTACCTACGAATTATTAGTTGACGGGAATAAAATTCAGGTCACCCGAAAGCGGATCAAGACCCTTAGATTGAAAGTGAATACCGTCACAAAAAAGATCCGGGTTTCTTGTCCGTTCAGAGTTTCCGAACAAGAGCTCATCGATTTTGTTCAATTCAAAAGAAGCTGGATCGAAAAACATCTCTCTAAAAAAATTCCCTCTGCCAAAAAAAAGCTTCCCACAAATTATGTAGAAGGAGATCGAATACCTTTCCGGGGAGAGGAGTATAAACTTCATCTCAGAACCGATGCTAAAAGGACTTTATTAAGGATAGAAGATCAGGCAATGATTCTTGCTTCAAAGTCAGAACTGAACAAAGAAAAAAAAGAAAAGGCGATTCAGGAATTTTATCGAACCCACCTGAAAAATGAGATTCCTAAGCTGATTGAAAAATGGGAACCGATCATGAAGGTTTCGGTTAATGAGTTCGGCGTTAAAAAAATGAAAACCAGGTGGGGCACTTGTAATATCAGAGATAAACGAATCTGGTTGAGTTTAGAACTGGCTAAAAAATCTCCGGAGTTATTAGAATATGTGGTAGTTCACGAGATGGTTCATCTTCATGAACGTTTGCATAACCAGCGTTTCAAAAATTTTATGACTCAGTTTCTGCCAAACTGGAAAGAGCTACAAAAGAAGTTGAATGGCAGGATTGATTGATTCATTAGTAATAAAGTAGTAGTTCGTCATCCTGAACTTGTTTCAGGATCTTTGTAAGGTGTTGATTTTAAATCAGCTGTGACAATTCAAGAACAAAGACTCTGTATGCATCTGTGTTGGAAACGGACCTCCCCGGTTCACAAGCAAATTTTTGGGTTCTGAGTAGTTCGCCCCTCCTTGGATAAGGAGGGGAATTCAAGAGTTGAATCTGAATTTTATCAGCGAGTCATCCTCCTATAGCAGGAGTCTGCCTTTGTCGGCAGACAGGGAGACAGAGGAGGTTTTTTCTACTTCAAAATCGTGAACACAACTATTTGGTTCTTCGTACTTTTGTATGGACAAAAGTACCAAAAACCACCAGAAAACATAAAGATTTCGCTTTTACAAGTCGTTGATTAAAAAATAGCTTAGGATTCTATCTTTCTTCAAGTTTACTAATACCCATGTTTTCTGGAAGCTTTAAATTATCAAATTAATTTTTTCAAAGCCCTATATCTAAAGCTTTAAGATTATGAAATATTACTAGAATTCCTTCCCTTAAGGGGAGAACTTTACAAACGCCCAAATACAAATTTTAAACACATTAGAGCTCATATTTAATTATTCTAAGCCACTAACTATCAGAAATCAATCAGATTAAGATGAAACGATTTACTTCCTTACTTACCCTTGTGTTGATGATCAGCGCAACATCACTTTTTGCCCAAAGATCAGATAAAGACTCCCGTTACGATATTGCCTGGAATAGCCTTGAATTCAGAAGCATTGGACCGGCTTTTACTTCCGGAAGGATCTCAGATTTTGCTGTAAATCCTGACAACCACAGTGAGTTTTATATTGCAACGGCATCAGGTGGAGTTTGGAAAACGGAGAATGGCGGTATTAGTCTTAAGCCGGTTTTTGATAACGAAGGCTCTTACTCCATCGGTTTTGTAGCGATGGATCCAAACAATCACAATGTGGTTTGGGTTGGAACGGGAGAAAATAACAATCAGCGAAGTGTGGCTTACGGCGATGGAGTATACAAATCCATTGATGGTGGCAAAAGCTGGAAGCATATGGGGTTGAAGAATTCTGAGCATATCGGAATGATAGAAATTGATCCCAGAGATTCGGATGTGGTTTATGTAGCAGCAACGGGACCGCTTTGGAGTTCCGGTGGAGATCGTGGACTGTATAAAACTACGGACGGTGGTGAGAGTTGGGAGAAAGTATTGGAGATCAGCGAGCATACCGGAGTAAATGAAGTTCATATGGATCCAAGAGATCCTGATGTGTTGTATGCAACGGCTCATCAGCGAAGAAGAAGAGTATTTACATATATCAGTGGGGGACCTGAATCTGCAGTTTATAAATCTACGGATGCCGGAAAAACATGGAAGAAAACTATGAGAGGAATGCCAAGCGGAGACATCGGAAGAATCGGAATGGATATCTCACCGGCCAACCCAGATGTGATTTACGCTTCTGTGGAGGCGGAATCAGGAAAAAGTGGGTTTTATCGTTCTGATGACAGAGGAGAATCGTGGGAAAAGCAGAGTAATTATTCATCAAGCGGAAATTATTATCAGGAAGTGATTGCGGATCCTGTGGATGTGGATTTGGTGTATGTAATGAACACATATTCCGGCGTTTCTGAAGATGGTGGAAAGACGTTCAACAACGTAGGCGAGAAGAATAAGCATATTGATAATCATGCTTTATGGATCAACCCAGATAATCCAAGTCACTTGTTGAATGGGAATGATGGTGGAGTTTATGAGTCGTTTGACCGTGGAAAGACGTGGAGATTTTTCACTAATCTTCCGGTAACTCAATTTTATAAAGTAGCCGCTGATAATGCAGAGCCTTTTTATAATATCTACGGCGGAACTCAGGATAACTTCACTTTGGGTGGACCTTCCCGAACAAACGCCACAACCGGAATCAACGATGATGAATGGTTTGTAACCGTACTTGGTGATGGATTTGAACCGCATGTTGATCCAACCAATCCGAATATTGTGTATGCACAATCGCAGTATGGTGGATTAGCACGGTTTGACAAGCAAAGTGGTGAACAGCAGAATATCAGGCCGCAAGCTCCTGATGCTGATTATGATTATAACTGGAACTGGGATTCTCCTTTTTTTATAAGTACTCATGATAATAAGAGACTTTATTTTGCATCCGATCGTGTTCTCAGAAGTGATGATATGGGACAAAATTGGAGAGAAGTTAGTGGCGACCTTACGCGCCAACTGGATCGAAATACATTCGAAGTGATGGATAAAGTGTGGCCGATGGACGCTATCGCGAAAAATGCTTCTACTTCAGTGTATGGAAGTATTGTTGCACTTGCAGAATCTCCTCTGGATGAAAACCTATTGTACGCCGGAACCGATGACGGATTGGTTCATGTATCAGAAGATGGTGGCGAAACCTGGATGAAATACGATAAATTTCCGGGAGTGCCTGATATGGTGTATGTAAATGAGTTGATCGCATCAGAGCACGACAGAAATACCGTTTATGTAGCATTTAATAATCACAAGAACGGCGATTTTAAGCCGTACATTTTAAAAAGTACAAACTTAGGTAAGTCGTGGAAATCAATAGCGAATAATCTGCCGGAAAGAGGTTCAGTGTATTCTATTGCAGAAGATTTTGAAACAGGGAATCTGTTATTCGTTGGAACAGAATTCAGCTTGTTTGCTTCCATAGATGGTGGTGACTACTGGAAAGAATTGAACAAAGGATTGCCAACTGTAGCCGTTCGCGATATTGATATCCAGAAAAGGGAGAATGATCTGGTTTTAGGTACTTTCGGTCGTAGTTTTTACGTGATGGATGATTATTCTGCTCTTCAGGAATTATCAAAAGAAGTTGCAGACAAAGAAGCTCATTTATTTTCTACAAGATATGCTTATCAATACCAGCCGTACAGCAGAATTGCAGCAAGTAATACCATCAGTTGGTTGGGACCAAAAGGATTTCAGGGCGAGGATTATTTTTTGGGTGAAAACCCTGAGTTCGGAGCGGCATTTACTTATTACTTGAAAGACGGATACAAAACTAAAAAAGCTATTCGTGAAGCAGAAGAAGCCAAGAAACGAAAAGACGGAGAGACAGTTTATTATCCAGCCTACGAACAGTTGAAGGCGGAAGAAGAGGAAGAGGCACCATTCCTGATCTTTACAGTTAAGGATGCCAATGGAGAAGTAGTTCGCGAATTAAAAACCTCTCCAAGAAAAGGGATCAACAGAATTTACTGGGATCTCACATACCCACAGATCACAAGATTAAATACCAGAGACGCTGATCAGTCTAAAGATTTCAGTTCAGGTTTGATGGTTCTTCCGGGAATGTATACTGTTGAATTATCAAAAAATATTGATGGAGAAGTTACTCAACTAACCGAAGCACAGAGCTTTGAAGTAAGATCTTTAGGTAATGTGACTTTACCGGCAGAAGATCCTGAAGCGATGCTGGCTTTTCACAAGCAACTAAATCAGCTCTCAAAAGCAGCCAATAGTGCAAGAAGTGCGGTAGGAGAAGCTCAGGAACGACTTCAATATTACAAAGGTGCATTAAAAGCTCTTGGTAGTGATGCACCATCCGGCTTAGCTTCAGATATTGAACAGTTGGAAGAAAAACTGGATGAAATTAATATGATCATGTTTGGTGATCGACTAGCGGGGCGCTTGGAAATTCAACGAGCTCCATCGTTAAATTCCAGAATAAATAATGCGATTGGTGCAGGAACTTCATCCACATCTGATCCAACCGGTACATCAAAACGTGTTGCTGAAATAGCAAAGAAACAGCTAAAACCTGTAATCGATATGTTGAAGGAGATCATGAATACTGATATTCTTGAAATTGATCGTATGCTAAATCAAACTAATGCACCATGGACGCCGGGAAGGATCTTAGAGATTGATTGGTAATTGATCATTTTCAATATATAGGGACGTAGAATTTTACGTCCCTATATATAAAATCAAACAAAGAAAAATACCAGCGCTGAATACATCACAATAGCTAAACTGCCGGCAACCATTGCCAGTGGAAACTGTGTTTTCACATGATCCATAAGATCGCAACCGGTAGCTAAAGAAGATAAAATGGTTGTATCTGAAATAGGGGAACATTGATCACCAAACACGGAACCACCAATCACCGCTGAAAAGCACAATGTGAGAAAAAATGGGTCAGGAACTATTGCCCAAGCCAGAGGAACAGCTACGGGAAATACCACCGCATAGGTTCCCCATGAAGTTCCGGTGGAAAACGCGATGATCATACAGAAAACCATGAGCAATCCGGGAAGAATAATCGGGTTGATAATCCCACCTACTATATCAACTACATAAGCGGCGGTTCCAACGGCATCAGCGACTTCTTTAAGTGTAACGGCAAATGCCAGAATAATGGCGCCAATGGTTACACCTTTACACCCATCCACAAAACCATCAATGGCATCTTGTAATTTCATGCCTTTGGCAACTGCTATTATAAGTCCTGCCAGGACAGCTAAAACAAATGCTTCTGCGATTAACAGGGAAGCATTGTCGCCCAAATCAAGAACGAAGAATGTATAAAAGAAAGGGATGATAGCTACACCAAGTAGAGTACCAATTGGTCCGAAAAAATCTATCAATCCGGGTTTATAGCCTTCAGGAATTTTTTGTTCGGTGAGTTCATCTGCTGCCATAGGAGTTGCGCCATCACGATCCAGTTTTCCCTCTTCACGTGACCTTTTGATTGCGTTTCTCATTTGCTTACCGGGAATCCAGGGAAGTTTTTCCCATGCAAAAAGAAGCGTCAGAATGATGGAGAAGATCGCATAAAAATTGAACGGTAACGCAGATAAGAAAAAACTGATCCCATCCTGAGTAGTTTCAAAAAGTGCGTTGGTACCAATCACCAAACCAGCTACATAAATAGGCCATACATTAAACGGAATCAGCGTTGCGATCGGAGAAGCCGTTGAATCCACCACATAAGACAGTTCTTCATGAGAAACTTTGTGCTTGTCGGCGATTGGTCGAACAGTAGCTCCGGTTAAAATCGTACTTATTGTTCCGCCCTGATGGAATACTATTCCCATAAACCAGGTAAAGAGTTTTGCAGAAACAGGGCCTTTAACCATTTTCTCACTGGCCCATCGTGCGAATTTTTCTGCACCACCTGTCCTTGTCCAAATACCGATCAATCCACCTAATGCCCAGAGATAAACCAGAAGAATTAAGGCAAAACTCTCTGTTCCAATAGAGGGAATCAGGAATTCCTGAACAACATTGATTTTATTGGAAATAACGGCTCCAAGGCATATTCCCATAAATAGTGAACTGGCAACTTCTCCGGTATAAAAAGCAAGAAAGATGGCGAGCAATGGAGGAGTAATCGACCAAAACCCGAAATGACCATTTTCCTGAACAAAGCCGTCAGAAAAATAAATCGCAATAACGGAGATGATAAATGTAAGAATGGCACCCTGAACAATTTTCTTTCTGATGTCAGGATTGGCGAATTTTTCTTTAATACTCAAAATATCTGATTATTTACTGGGATTGAATACGAGCTAAATAAAAGACATTCTCTGTAAAAGAGCTAAAAGTATATTATTTGGTTATTGGTTATTGGTTATTGGTTATTGGTTATTCATCACGCTCGTTCCGCCAACTCCAGCCATCTAAACTCTTTTTCTTCCAATTCTTCCTTTAAAGCACTGAATGTTTCGGAAAGCTCCTGAAGTTTTTCATAATCAAGATCTGAATTGCTCATTTGGCGATGAATTGCAGATTTTTTCTTTTCCAGTTCTTCGATCTCTTTTTCCAGCTTTTGATATTCTTTTCGTTCATTAAAACTGAGTTTCTCCGGATCAGAATTTGATGGTTTGGGATGATCTGATTTCTTGTTTTCTGAGGAACTGCTTTTTCCCTCACTTTCTTGTTCAGATTTTAAAGCTCTGTATTCAGAATACGTCCCGTTGAAATCATTAACCACCCCATTTCCTTCAAACACAAAATAGTGTTCCACCAAATTATCCATGAAATAACGATCATGAGATACAATGATCAAACAACCGCCAAAGTTGGAAAGAAATCCTTCCAGTTTTTCTAAAGTGATAAGATCAAGATCATTTGTAGGCTCATCAAGGATCAGGAAGTTTGGGTTTTTGATCAGAACCATCATCAAACCAAGGCGACGTTTCTCTCCACCGCTTAATTTTGAAACAGGAGTATACTGCATTTTGGAATCGAACATAAAATGCTCCAAAAACTGAGAAACAGAAATAGTATCACCGTTTGCCAATACGATCACTTCCGCAATCTCTTTGATCACATCGATCACTCGTTCTTTTTCTTTGATCTCAATACCGGATTGTTTGTAATGTCCGTAAACAATGGTTTGTCCGGTTTCAACTTCTCCCGAATCAACAGGTTCTTCACCGGTAATGATCTTCAGGAATGTACTTTTACCAACTCCATTCTTTCCAATGATCCCGATTCGTTCTCCTTTGTTGAAAGAGTATTCGAAGTCTTTCAGAATAACCAGATTATCAAAGCTTTTGCTTACTTTTTTAAGTTCTAGAACCTGTCCACCAATGCGGGACATGTCTACTTCCAGTTTGACTTCTTGCTTTACTTTTCCTGATTTCGCTTTCTTTTCCGTTTGATAAAAAGCATCAATTCTGGATTTAGATTTAGTTGTTCTTGCTTTGGGCTGGCGACGCATCCACTCTTGCTCTTTCTTCATCAGCTTGCCGGCTTTGGCAATTTCGGTAGCGTACACTTCTTCTCGTTCAGCTTTTTTCTGCAGAAAATACTCGTAATTCCCTTTATGGTGATAAAGCTGTCCGTCTTCGATTTCTAAAATGTGATTACATACTCTGTCTAGAAAATACCTGTCGTGAGTTACCATCAATAGCGTCATGGTGCTTTTGGTAAGATAAGCTTCAAGCCACTCGATCATTTCCACATCCAGATGGTTGGTAGGCTCATCCAGGATCAAAAGGTCAGGATCATCTAATAATGCAAAAGCCAAAGCCACACGCTTTCGCTGACCGCCTGAAAGAGAGCTAATATGCTGGTCCAGATCATGAATATTTAATACGCTTAAAATTTGATGAAGTCTTTGTTCATAATCCCAGGCATTTGCCGCGTCCATTTTTGCGAGCGCTTTATCAAAAGCTTCCTGAGTTTTCTCATTGTAATCTTCAGCTTGTGCTGCTACGGCTTTTTCGTATTGCTGAACAACTTTCACCATTTCATTTTCGCCATGCGAGATGAATTGGTTGATGGTCATGGAATCGTCAAGTTCAGGTTCTTGCTCAAGAATAGCTACTTTGATTCCGTTTCGAATCATTACCTCTCCTGAATCAGGAACTTCTTTTCCCGCTAATATTTTTAACAAAGTTGATTTTCCAACTCCATTTTGAGCAATGAGCGCAGTTTTGTCTCCTTTTGAGATACCAAAAGTGAGATCCTCGAATAAAAGTTTAAGGCCGTATTTTTTACCCAGATTTTCTGTGGAGAGGTAGGTCATAAATCAGTTTGAACATTAAGTCTTGATGAAGAAGGTAATATACGGTAAATGTGAGCGAATCATGAATAATGATTATGTAAATTGCATTATATGAAGTGCTTTCTTGCAAAATTCAGAATCTATGTTTAATTGTATAGTACACTAACAATTTATCGGAGAATGCAATGCTTGTTAAGAATCTTCTGCAGAAAAAAGGAAATGTTATCTATTCTGTAAGTCCTGATAATTCGGTTTATCAGGCAATTGAAAAGATGGCTGAGTTGGATATTGGAGCGCTGGTTGTAATGAGCAATAATGTTCTGAAAGGAATTATATCCGAGAGAGATTATCGAAATAAAGTAATTCTAAAAGGAAGATCTTCCAAAACTACGGCTGTAAAACAGATAATGTCAGATAAAGTGGTGTGTGTAACTCCTGAAGATTCTGTGAACCTGTGTATGCAATTAATGACAAACAAAAGAATCCGTCATTTACCAGTTTTAGAAGATGAAAAACTTGTAGGTGTTATTTCCATAGGTGATGTGGTAAAGTCGGTTATCGAAAATCAGAAAAGCGAAATTGATTCTTTGAGAGATTATATCACTAGTGGCAGCGGGTATCCGGGGTAGTTTTCGTTTTTAAATTCGAGCTCGTAACCAAATCTCCCTTTGAATGATCCGAGGGATGTCGTGAGGTTTATTAGTTAGTAAATTTTACAGCATCTCCGTTCTGATATCCCCCGCAAAATCTCTGGACGAGATTTTGAGCCCCCTTCGAAGGGGGATTTGGATGCTTTTCATAAAATTATTGTAAGGAATGGCTTTGAATCTGTCTTACTTGGTATGGAAAGGAATATCATTATACCATATGATCCGAGATTAAGACGGAGAGCCAGAGAGTTAAGAAATAGTTCTACACTCGGCGAAGTAATGCTTTGGAAGGAGATAAATGGGAAGCAATTAGGAGTAGGATTCCATCGACAAGTACCGGTCAGTCATTTCATAGTAGATTTTTATTGCCATGAAATCATGTTAGCAATTGAGGTTGATGGAAGCATTCACAATACCATTCAACAAAAAGCCAAAGACATCGAACGTCAATATCACCTTGAGCAACTTGGAGTTCGTTTTATCAGAATTAATGATGCTGATGTAAAAAAGAATATGGATTCTGTAATTCGATTTCTGAAATCCAAAATTAAAGAACTGAGCTGATCGAAAAAGAAGTCGAAAAATAAATCTCCCTTTGAAGGGAGATGATCATCCAAACGGTTCTTTGGATGATCCGAGGGATGTTGTGAGGTTTTTGAATTAGTAATCTTCACAACATCTCCGTTCGGACATCCCCCGCAAAATCTCTGGACGAGATTTTGAGCCCCTTTCGAAGGGAGATTTATCTATTCAATAAATTTGGAAGTTCTCAAAATTCCACCCTTCAAAACTCCTTAACTCTCCGTACCTTTGGGTTCTTTCTCAAAGTCATTCTGAGGATACTTCCGAAGAATCTTCACATGCAGATTAATGTGTAGATCCTTCGCTGCCGCTCTGGATGACTTTAATACATAACAAACTACAAGTACAGTGAGCGATCAAAAGATAATTTTTTCGATGGTGGGCGTAAGCAAAGTCCACAAACCAAATAAAACCGTTTTAAAGGATATCTATCTTTCATTTTTCTACGGCGCCAAGATCGGTGTTCTGGGATTAAACGGTGCAGGAAAATCTACTTTATTACGATTGATCGCAGGTGTAGATCAGGATTATCAGGGAGAGATCAGTTCTCAAAAAGGAATTACATTTGGATATCTGGAACAAGAGCCAAAACTGGACCCGGAAAAAACAGTTAAAGAAATTGTAGAAGAAGGTGTTCAGGAAACGGTTGATCTCATCAATGAATACGAAGCAGTGAATGCTGCTTTTGGTGATCCTGATGCAGATTTTGACGCACTTATCGCGAAGCAAGCAAAACTTCAGGAAAAGATCGATCAAATTGATGCCTGGGATCTGGATGCAAAACTCAATCAGGCAATGGACGCTCTCCGCTGTCCTCCCGGCGATACTTCCGTGAAAGTACTTTCCGGTGGTGAAGCACGTCGTGTGGCTCTTTGTAGATTGTTGCTCAAAAAACCGGATGTATTGTTACTGGATGAGCCAACGAACCACTTGGATGCAGAATCAGTAGGTTGGTTAGAGCAACATTTAGCTCGCTATGAAGGAACCGTAATTGCTGTAACGCATGATCGTTATTTCTTAGATAATGTTGCAGGATGGATTCTGGAACTTGATAGAGGGGAAGGAATTCCGTTCAAAGGAAACTATACTTCGTGGTTGGAGCAGAAATCGGAACGACTTCGTCAGGAAGAGAAGCAGGAATCTAATCGACAGAAAACATTACAGCAGGAATTGGAGTGGATTCGTCAAAATCCAAAGGGGAGAAGAGCCAAGAGCAAAGCTCGTATCAATTCTTACGAAGAGTTATTGGCAAAAGATCAGGAAAAGCGAAACGATGATATGCAGATCGTGATTCCTGCCGGACCTCGTCTTGGAACTAAAGTAATTGTTGCCGAAGGTGTTGCGAAAGGATACGGAGATAAGCTGCTAGTTGAAGACATGGAATTTCAATTACCTCCGGGTGGTATTGTTGGAGTGGTCGGTCCGAATGGTGCCGGTAAAACGACGTTATTCAAAATGATCATCGGGGAAGAACAACCCGATTCAGGAAAGCTGGAAATTGGTGAAACGGTGGAGCTGGGTTATGTAGATCAGAAGCGTCCGTTAGATCCAAGTAAAACAATATGGGAAGAAATTTCAGGTGGACACGAAATCCTGAAACTCGGAAACAGAGAGGTTAATTCCAGGGCTTATGTAGCTCGATTCAATTTCAGCGGAAGTGATCAGCAAAAGAAAACAAGCCAAATTTCGGGTGGAGAGAGAAATCGTGTTCATTTAGCCAAAATGTTGAAAGAAGGTGCAAATGTACTTCTGCTTGATGAGCCGACAAATGATCTGGATGTAAATACACTCCGTGCCTTGGAAGAAGCTCTGCTTGAATTTGCAGGTTGTGCAGTGGTTATTTCTCATGATAGGTGGTTCCTGGATCGTGTTGCTACTCATATTTTAGCATTTGAAGGTAACAGCCAAACATATTGGTATGAGGGGAATTATGAAGAGTATGAAGCGCATCGCAAAGAACGCTTAGGTATTTCTGAAGATCAACCTCAACGAATTCATTACAAGAAGCTGACGAGGTAATTTCAAAATACCCCATTCGGGTGATTTATTAGCGAGAACATTCTGAGCATTTTGACTCCATCAACTCACGATCGAGTGAAATAATAAAAGGAGTGCAAAATGTTTTCAAAAAGAATACTGGTTTTAGGATTGGCTACGATGGTGCTTTCATGTGCCACAGTTCAGCAACAGATAGGGAAAGTGGCGTTGAAATTCATGACCAAAAAAGAGGCGGATTTCAATAACATTGCAGCAATTGGAATGTATCAAACCAATGTATATGCCGCAGATGTAGGAATTACAACATTGGGTACCGAAGATTGGGAAGAAGGAGAGAACTTGGTTGGTGTACAGTTAGTGAAGCCAGCCGGAGCTGTAGGTGTAATTGCATTAGATGGAACAGTTACTGTTGACGGACAAGAAGCCAAAAGTTATGGTGGGGGAGCATATTATGCTCGTTTTGATGGAGATGATACATCCCCCAAAAAAGTTGTGCTTACAAGTAGTAATGGGGAGTCAACAGAGTTTACAATATCACCTTTACCGGCAATAAGAATTACAAAAGTAAATGGAAATACAGAATCTGCAACGATTGATGTAACCGCTCCACTTGAAATTGAATTAGAATACGATGCTGCTGCTGAAGGAAAAAGAGTTACAGTTGCATTAATTACCAAAGCTGTAGGCGCAAAGGGCTTTGCAAACTTTCAAACAACGGTTATTAATGGAAAGATAATGGTGCCATCCGATGCTTTTAAGCATAAACATATTGCCGGGGGCGGACCAACAGGCAAAGATGTAACAAATTGGTTGGAAGGCGAAAATCATCTTCAAGTGAGCATTGTTGAAAATGAAAGAAGCAAAGCCAATCAACCATTTTCTTATTTTAAGAAGATGAGCACATCAATGGACACATTTCCTGTAACGGTATCAGGAAATGCTGAAGGCAGAGCTTATATAAATGCACGAGGAGAGAAAGAAGAATCGAATGGAAAATTTGGGTACGAAGCTTCGTCTTCTAATGCTTGGTATGCGCGCCCATTAAATACAGACATCAAAAGAATTGGCATTGCATCACTCTCTGTATCTGGAACACTTTATAAAGAAGAAACAGAGACAACTGAAAAAGAATCCTATATGAATGGGTATGCAGGGTATGGTAAATATAACGTAATTACTACCACCACAACTACCTTCGAATTCCCTCAATTAGACGATGAATACTGGAATCAGTTTTTAGAGAATATATACTCAGACTTAAGTAGCATACTTACAAAAGATTATAATGCGACTTTGGTATCGGTAAACGAGATTACTACTAATCCAATTTATAATGAATTTTATACTCCACAAGACGAAAACAACAAAGAGTACATCGCAAAGAATCTAAGAAACACAAAGCGATTAATTGCTACAGGCTTAGAAGCACTTGGAGACAGAACAACAAACTTAATTGCTGATGATGCTACAATGCCACGGTTATTGCGCGATATGAATTTAGATGCAGTTATGAGTGTGGTTATTAACTACCAGGTTGCTGCAAATAATGACAATAAAATTGTGCTTTTGCCTAATGTAAGCTACCGAGTTGAAGGCCTTGATCAATCTTTTGACGGAACTTCAAGTGTTTGGATGCAGGGAAGTATAAAAGGACCCGGCGTGCCATTCGATAAGTCAGAGTTTAACAACTTAAATGCACTAAATAGAATTGGTCAAAAGGATGTTATTGTTGATTTGATCAAGCAATCGATGAAAGACCTTACTGAAGAACAAGAAAAATTTGGCTATCAAACTGTCTGGAAGACAGCACTCGAAAACTAACTTACATAGTTAGAATTAGTTGATACACTAAACACTTAAAGAGCCCTGCAGGAATGTGGGGCTTTTTTATTGTGCTAAACAAGGACACGGTTCCGCTATTATTGGAAAGTGATTTAGCTGTAAATAAATGAATACAGCTAAACTATAAACTAGAACAAAATCCTATTTTGCTTTTCTGTTTTCTAAACCGATATTCAACAATCCTAGTTTCTAGGACTCCATAAGAAATCGGATACCATTCATGATTGAAAAACCAAAGGGTAAAGGACTTTTTGCATGGGCGCTGTATGATTGGGCGAACAGCTCCTACTTTGTAATTATTCAGACATTCATCTTTGCTGCCTATTTTACGAAAGCCATTGCTGAAAATGTAGAAATTGGTACCGCTCAATGGGGAAACATGATTAGTATAGCAGGTCTTGTTATAGCAATCGGGGCGCCGGTTTTTGGTGCAATAGCAGATCAGGCGGGAAGACGAAAACCATGGATCGCAGCTTTTACTGTTTTGTGTGTAATTGCTTGTGGATTGCTTTGGTATGCTGAGCCAGGGGTAAACTCATTATGGTTTGCTCTTGGAATGGGATTCATGGCTACAATTGGAGCCGAGTTTGCTTTCATTTTTTACAGCGCGATGCTTCCTGATTTGGTTCCGGCTGATAAACTAGGTCGATGGAGTGGTTGGGGTTGGGGAATGGGCTATGCCGGTGGATTGGCTTGTTTGCTGGTGGCTTTGGTGGCTTTTATTCAAACAGACGGACTTTGGCTCGGTCTGGATGTCGAAGCTGCAGAACCTGTAAGGGCTACATTTATATTAACAGCAATCTGGTATGCCCTTTTTAGTTTACCACTATTTTTTAGAACGCCTGATAATCCATCATTAAATAAAAAGATTGTAGAATCAGTTCGCTTTGGATTCGCTCAATTAATTATTTCAATTAAGGAAGTGAAAAAGTTTAAGAACATTGTAAAATTCCTGTTCGCCAGGATGTTTTATAATGATGCTGTAGTTACCATATTTGCAATGGGAGGTGTTTATGCCGCAGGGACTTTTGATATGGACGAAGAACAGATACTGATGTTTGGAATTGGGTTAAATGTCACAGCCGGATTAGGCGCTTTCGGGTTCGCTTGGCTGGATGATAAGTCCGGAAGTAAATTTACTATCAATGCTTCGATCTTGGGCTTATTAATACCATTAGTTGCACTTATCGTTGTTAAAGATGTCACCTGGTTTATTGTTTGGGGGTTAGTGCTGGGGATTTTTGTTGGTCCCATTCAGGCCGCATCAAGATCTTTTATGGCCAGATTGTCTCCTCCTGATCTGACCAATCAAATGTTTGGGTTATTAGCTCTTTCAGGTAAAGTAACCTCATTTATTGGCCCTTTTTTAGTAGGCTTATTAACTGTGCAGTTTGGAAGTCAAAGATTTGGAATGGCAGCTATTCTTGTTCTGCTATTGATCGGTTTACTGCTTATGTTTACAGTAAAGGAGCATGAAGCTCCAGGAATCGAAGTAAATCCAGAGCAAATATAATGATCAATCATATTCCGGAATCCAGAATTGATAAGAAAGCAATTAAAGCGTGGCGGTTTTCCGCGTTGATTTTTGGATTACTGTGGTTTGCCCCTGCAATTGCTTATATATCAATCTCCATCGGAATAAATAAATTTGATCTTATTCTTTCTATTCTCTCGGTGATTCCTTCTCTGGTTCTGTACCTGTTTATTGGTTTGTTGGTTCCAAATCTACGTTGGCAAAGATGGCGTTATGAGGTCAATGATGAAGCAATTGATTTGTTGAGAGGTTTTGTCTTCAAAAAAAGAACGGTAGTCCCGATTAACAGAGTTCAGCATGTTGATACGAATCAGGGGCCGATCTATCGCAAATATGGATTGTCATCAGTAAAAATATCAACCGCGGCTACTACACACGAAATTCCGGCGCTTGATGATGAAACAGCAACCGAGGTACGTAATAAAATTTCTCAGTTAGTTCGTCAGGTTAAAGAAGATGTCTGAATTCAGAAGGCAACATTGGGCTGCAGCAGTTGATCGCCTTTTTACAGCTGTAAGACAAAATTTTGTCACATTCCTGATCCTTATTTTTGTAGGTACACGTCAAGCCGGGGGAGATTACTTTGTTTATGTACTGATGGGAACAATGGCGTTAACGTTCTTTTCAGGAATAGCAGGGTGGTACAGGTTTCAGTACAGAATTTCAGAGGGTGAACTACAGATAAAAAAAGGAATTTTCGTTCGTAAAAAAGTCTATATGGCTAAAGAACGGATTCAGGTTATTGATGTGACTGAAGGATTGGTTCAGAGAGTTTTCGGGCTGGTTAAAGTAGAAGTAAAAACCGCCGGTGGAGGAACGGAGAGTGCCACTATAAACGCAATGACCTTTGAAGAGGCAGAAGAGCTTAAAAGAGAACTTCGTAACAATGATCGGGTAAAAATAGAAGGGGATGAGTTACTCGAAGATGAAGGAGTTAATACTGAAGAGGAATTTCTTGATGAATGGAAGATATCGTCCAAAGAATTAGTAATGGCAGCATTCACTTCAGGAAATTTTGGTTTAATTGCTTCCATTCTTGGAGCGCTTTCCGGTCAACTTGATGCCGTGATAACAGATGAAACAATTGAGTATATACAAGGACTTTTGCCCGGTTTGAATAACTTTACCTTGGTCGCTACGATAGTTATCGTGATCCTTTTGGTATCATGGACTTTTTCCTTTTTGGGAGTGATCTTTAATTATTCTGACTTTAGTGTAAAAAAGACCGAGAAAGAACTCCTGATCCGTTCCGGTCTTATTGAGAGAAAGCATATAACCATTCCTTTTGACAGAATACAGGCTATTCGGTTTGTTGAAGGAGTTCTAAGACAACCATTAGGTTGTGGTATGTTATATGTTGAAAGTGCAGGTTTTGAGCAAAATGTAAAAGAACGCTCTATAGTGTTGGTTCCGTTTATATCACACTCAATGATGCACGAGTTCTTCGATCGCTTTTTATCGGATTTCCATATTCCTGAATTAGATGTTAAACCACCATCAAGGTCTTTTTTAAGATATCTGAGAAGACCTAATTACCTGCTTTTAGCTGCTATACCAATAGCCTGGTATTTCTGGGATTTCGGATGGTTGCTGACACTTTTAATTATTCCGGCTACAATTTTAGGTTGGCTGAGATATAAAGATGCGGGATTATATTTTGATTCTAAAATGATCACAATGCAATTCAGAAACTTCAATAGAAAAACGGCTTTTATCAGAAGAAAAAGAGTTCAGGTAATTGAAGAAACTATAAATCCGTTTCAGGAAAGAAAGAACATATCCAGTCTGTCTGTTACAGCCGCTTCAGGAGCAAAGGGTATTGCGTTTAGTATCGATGATCTTGAGAGCACTGACGTAAACAGAATCAGGAAATGGCTTTTAAATGGGGAAATGGATTATGCCTCAACAGATTAAGAATTTGATAATAAGAGAAGTAAACTACTCCGAAATTATCCGGTTATTGGAGAATTGTGAACTTCCTACCAGAGACTTAAACCCAAATACTTCTATTTTTATGGGAGCTTTTTATGATGAAGATTTGGTGGGTTGTATTGGTTTAGAAAAGATCGGTGATTCTGGATTATTGCGGTCTCTCGCTGTGGATCAAAATTACAGGGGTGAGGGGATTGGTTTTGAGCTTACCAAGGCAGTGCTTACTGAATCAATAAAAAAATCCTATTCAGAAGTATATTTGTTAACTACTGATGCAGAGAAGTTTTTTATAAAAGCAGGTTTTTATAAAATTATAAAGGAAAATTCTCCAAAAGCTGTTAAAGAGACAAAACAATACAGAGAAATCTGTTCCGATTCCGCTGTAGTTATGAAAATTAATCTAGCCTAGTGAGACATCAAGAACCATCATAACGCAAAACCCTACCAGAGTTCCCAGCGTTGCTAAATCCGTATTTCCGTGATGTTGACTTTCAGGAATGAGTTCCTCAACTACAACATATATCATTGCGCCGGCAGCAAAAGCAAGAGCGTAAGGAAGAATCGGAGTAATAAAAATAACAGCAGCGGCACCAATCACAGCAGAAACCGGTTCAACTACTCCTGAAAGCTGTCCATACCAAAAACTCTTTCCTACTTTAGCACCATCTCTTCTTAAAGGTAAAGATACAGCCATTCCTTCCGGGAAATTTTGAATTCCAATTCCTATAGCCAAAGCAATAGCTCCTGCTACAGTTGCTGTACCTGTAATATCAACTCCTGAAGCCGCGGCACCAAAAAGGACTCCAACTGCTAATCCTTCCGGAATGTTATGAAGCGTAATGGCAAGAACCAGTAAAGTTGAGCGCCTCCATTTAGTTGGTACGCCTTCAGCTTCAGATCGGTCAAATCCGAGATGTAAATGCGGTAAATACTGATCTGCAACTCTTAAAAATAAACCTCCTCCTAAAAAACCAATAACAGCAGGTAACCAGGGAATAGATCCTTGTGCTTCAGCCATATCTATGGAAGGAATAATTAAAGACCATACACTCGCTGCAATCATTACTCCTGCAGCAAAGCCCATCATGCTGTCTAAAAGCGGATAATTTATTTTTTTGGTAAAGAAAACTAGAGAAGCCCCAAGTGCAGTTAAGGTCCATGTAAATAAACCTCCTAGAAGAGCTTGTACTATTGGGTTAAGTTCGTAGAAAAATTCTGGAATCATGCGTCTAAGTTTTTTTCTAAACTTAATAAATTTTTAGACAAGACTAAATATTATAATCCATTAAATAAGAATATTTTATAGTTTGATTGACTGTATTTCACTTACCTTTTTGTCAATAAATAGCTAATTAAGTAAAAAGGGGCTTGGGTTAGTCACATGAATCAAAAAAATGAAGCGTATCAACTACCAATTAAAGAAGGTAATGTTCGGATTGTTTTTAATGTCGGTCAGATTCAGGTAAATATTTCAAATTCTATAAAAGACTTTTTTTCTCAAAAAGATGATACTGTAAAGTTATTTGTAGACCTGGGTGATCTAAATATCAAAGGAATAAAGAAAGAAGGGTATGATCTTGTACAAAAGAAGAGTAAACAAAACCCCGAAGATTCTTTTATTCTTCCTGATGATATAATATGGTTTGATGTTGATATAGAAGAGGTTTCAAGTGTTCTTAATAATGCAGTAAAGTTCCATATTAAGGGGAGCTATTCTGAACATCTGCGTTATTTTATAGATAAGATGGACTATAAAATAGAGTGGTTGCAACATGATAAGTTAAAGAATGAGATTTCAACAGTAAGCGTAACCAAGAGAACTTATACGCAACCCAGAATAGAGCAAAATGTCAATTATGAGTTGGACGAGATAGCAAAGAGTGCAGAACTATTAAAGAAGGCTATAAATAGGATTGACCTGAGAACAGGCTCAGCTTATGTGAGACTAAATACTGAAGATGGAAAACTGGATCCTGTTATTATGATTATTGCCGAGAAGTTAGGTTACAGCATAAAAATACTGGATGAAGAAACGATCTCTGAGCTTAAGAAGAGAGGACAAAAAGCTACACATTTAATCTCTTTGCTTATCAATTACTAGCAAATGCAACATAAAAAAGCTCCTTTAGTTATTAAAGGAGCCTGTTTATTTACTTGAATAATCTTTTCTAAGGAGCTACCTGTTTCCAGAAAACTATTCCCCCGGCTTGTTTACCGGTTTCTACCACAGCTATTCTCTCATTAGTTCTAAGATCAATAATATCTACTGAACCAGGTTCTCCGCCTATTCCTTCTACTGATAAAAATGCGTATCTGTTATCAGATGAAATGGCAACTCCATGAGTTACTTTCCGGCTGTTTTTGACCTTAGCGATCTCCTTTCCTGATTCCAGATCAAATATGCCGGTTGCTCCTTCACCTTTATAGCTGGCTACCAGAATTTTTCCGTCATGACTTACTTCCAGATTATATGGAGCTTTACCTGATTTAAAACGACGAGTTACGGCCCATTTTTCAGTATCAATTTCGATGATCTCATCGGAACCATTACCTGCTACATAAACGAGTGGTTTTGTAGGATGTGGATCTGCCCAGGTTGGTTTTACTTCCGGTTTTGCATGCATCATTTTCATGCCACTGTCCTTTTTCATTCCATCCATATCATGACCCGAATGGTCTTCCTTCATTTCATTCTCTTTATTAGAATGTTCTTCATGAGTTCCGTCTTTCATGTGCTTCTCATGATTTTCTTTATGCTCTTTGGAATCATCAGAATGATCTTCCATGCCGTCCATTTTCATGGCGTTTTTCTTGAGACTAAGTGTGCGGTTCACATTCAATCCGGCTGTGTTGATCTCATAGAGTTCATCAGTCATCATAGAAACATGATACTGTTTAGTGCCATCGTCTGTAATTCTGGAACCATGAGGCATTATACCTGTCTTTATATCTGTAATAACTTCCATATAGTCAGGATCTACAACAGAAACTGTACTTGGAACCATATCTCCATGAAGATTGAAATTAACCACATATAAAAGTCCTGTTGATTTAGATATTTCCATGCTCGCAGGAAACATTCCTAAATCGGTGGTTGCTACTAACTCATCGGTACCTGTTTTATACTTTGCCAGCATTCCGTAAGGATTACCGTGAGCGATAGATAAAAACCAATATTCACCATCCAGAGAAATATTTATTCCATGCGGGCCATCAGTTTCTGTAGGATAACGACCAACTTGTATGGTTTTTGCTATTTTTGCTTTATTAGTTTTTCCATCAAGATGAATTAAATGTACTTCATCTTCTGATTCAGCAGCTACATACACGTAATAGTCCTGAGAGAATGATGCAGATGGCACTAAAAGAAAAAATAGTATTGCTGATAGTAAAATTGAAAAGAGCTTATGATTCTTCATAAGAGAAATAATACTTATTTAATGTGTTCAAACGTAAATATAGAAGGAGCCGGTTAAGCTCCTTCTTTTTATGTTAATTTGTTCCCTGAGAAGTACTTTCGCCAAGTTTTAAAGCCCAGATTCCTGAATTCCAATCGGAAAGGAAAATGTAGCCTTTGTACGGCTGAGGCCCCCAGGTAAATGTTGCATTAGGAATATATGCTTCGCTGTCAGAAGGGTAGAAAGACGCGATTTCACGTCCCTGATCATAAAGATCACCCATCAATTCACCGGAGATGTCAACAACTCTTAAGCCACCATTGTACATCGCAACGTAAAGAATATCGCCTTCAACCCAGTAGTTATGAGTTCCAGCTTCGGGAACCTGATAACGAGCAACTTCAGCAGGAGAATCCCAGTCATCAAACTTCACAAAATGTATCCATCCTGCTGCTCTGTTCGCACCTTCAGTATTTAGACCATAAGGAAATGCTTCATCACCACCGAGTACATAAAAATCTCCGGTAGATTCGCTTTTGAATGGGAAAGCTGCGTGATTCCATCCACTTGGATAAGCATAGCTTCCTAGCTGTACAGGGTTTTCAGGTGAACCTCCTGCTCCCGGAAGGTCAGCGCTTGCATTACTTCCGATATCAACGGCAACAATTCCGTCACTCCAGTTTGAAGAATATGCAATTCCATCCTGTATCCAAACATCGTGAATGGAATGACTTGGTGTATCCAGTTCAAAAACTCCTACTGTTTTAGGATTCTTCGGATCATCAATATTGATGATGTCGTACTTACGGCCATTGTTCACAGCGTACACATGATTGTCATAAATGAATGTATTGTGAACACCACCGGTCAGATCCTGAGTGTACTCTGAATGAATTTTAACATCACGAGGATTGGTTACATCCAGAATGATGATTCCATTTTTACGATCTGAAGCACCTTCACGAGTAATTACGGCCACTTTTCCGTCTTCAGAAACTTTTACATCATTCACAGTACGTGCATCCACAACTACAGTATCAATTGGTGTGATCTTGCTTGGGTCAGTTACATCCCAAAAGATCGCTTCACCATTTCCACCCCAGGTTCCTGTCAATGCATAGTCTCTGCCGTCAACGCCTTCCCAAACCCATAGATCTGATGTTCTGGTATGAGAAACAATTCCTTTTCCAACTAAGGTTAAAGGTCGTTGAACATTTCTTGGTACTGCTTTAATGGTTGTTGTTGTTGATTTATCTCCTGAAGTAGCGACAATTGTAAACAATCCCGGATCGCTGGCAACAAACTTTCCGCTTTGTGCAATCTGAGCAGAAGCGCCTTGTCCTAAATTATCATCAGGCTCTGCGATATAAGTGTATTTGATAGGAGCGTCTTTAACAGCATCTCCTTTACTCGTTTTAGCTATTGCTTCAAAAGTAACTACATCACCGGTACGGATGGTTTTTCCATCATAATTATGACTGATATCCATAGAGGCAATTGGGTTTTCTGAAACTTTGAATTTCCAGGTAGCCGATTTGTTTTCAGCTTTTGCTGTAATTGTGAAGCTTCCTTTTTTATGTGCTTTAAGGTTTCCGAATGCATCAATGCTTGCAACATCAGGATTAGAGCTGGATAACTTCACGTCTACATTATCTCTGGTTACACCTGCTTCATCCACAACTTTAGTTTCTAAAGAAATAGTGGTTGTGTTATAGAAGTTTTCAGGAGCATTCAAAAATGTAACAGACTTAACCGGAGGGTAAGCTACATCCACAGCAAGCGTTGCGCTTATTCTGTCTGCTCTGTTTGCTGTGAGTGTACGTGCAATGATCGAAAACTTACCTGATTGAATTGCTTTAACATTACCATCCGGAGTAACGATCAAAGAACGGCGATTTCTGGTGAAAAACACCAAAGAATCCTGAGTAGTATTACCATCAGCGTCCACTACTTTTGCTGAAATCTTTGTTTCTTCATTTAATTTTAATGATAGCATCTCCGTGTCAAAAACGATCTTTTTATCCTGCGCTTTTGAGTTCACTGCCAGTAAAACGACAGTAAGAACGGCGATTCCTACTAGTTTTGTTATCGAGTTTATTTTTTTCATAGTTGTTTTGTAATTAGTTACTTGCTGTTCCCTGAACAGGTTTTAGTTTTATTGCCCATAGCCCTGAATTCATATCAGATACAAATATCATATCTTTATATGGCTGTGGCCCCCATGACATTGGTTGATTCGGGCCAATTCCTTCATTAACACTCGGTTTAAATCTCGCTATTTCTCTGCCTTGGTCGTATAAGTTGCCCATTAGTTCACCGGAAACATCAACGATCCTTAGTCCACCTTGATAGTAAGCAACATACATCACGTCGTCTTTGATCCAGATATTGTGAGTCCCAGCTTCCGGTACTTCGTAACGAGCTACTTCTTCAGCTTCTTCCCAATTATTCAGCTTAAAGAAATGGATCCATCCTGCTGGAATCCCTCCGGGAAAAGCTTCATCACCGGCAGCGATATAAAAGTTATCGGATGATTTGCTCTTAAAAGGAAATGCTGCATGATTCCATCCACTCGGATATGTAAAACTCCCCAGCATTTTCGGATTCTCAGGAGAACCACCGATGCTTTCCATATCTCCCCCAAGCTTACTTCCAACATCAACAGCTACAACTCCATCACTCCAGTTTGATGAGTAAGCAATTCCATCTTCGATCCATACATCATGTACGGAATGTCCCGGAGTATCCAATTCAAACTGACTTACGCGATATGGATTTTTAGGATCCTCAATGTTTATGATATCATACCTGCGGCCATTGTTGATTGCGTAAATATGATTTTCATATATAAACACATTGTGAACACCACCGGTTAAACCGTCATCGAAACGAGAAAGAATTTCTACATTGCTTGGATCGGTAACGTCTAGAATAACCAGACCATTTTTTCTGTCGGAAGCACCCTCACGTGAGATCACAGCAATTTTTCCATCTTCTGAAACTTTTACATCATTCACAACACGTGCATCAACAGTGATAGTATCGATAGCAACCATATTCTCAGGATCAGTTACATCCCAGAAGAAAGCTTCACCACGACCAACGTGTGTACCTGTAGCTGCATAATCTCTGCCATCAACGCCTTCCCAAACCCAAAGGTCGGAAGTCGGAACATCCGTTACTTTAGCATTACCCAGAATCTCTATTTCTCGCTGAACATTTCTGGGATTAATTTTGACAGTAGTCTCTGCAACGGACCCGGAGTTTCTTGCTGAAATGGTATAAAGCCCGGATTTATTGGCTACAAATTTTCCGTTTTGCTCAATTTGAGCAGGAGCTGCTTCTCCTCTGGAATCGTCGGGTCTTGCAGTAAATGAATAAACAACGGGTGCGTCAGAAACCACATTTCCCTTTTTATCTTTAGCTATTGCTTTAAGTGTTAAAACATCTCCGGTTCTGGCAACATCTTCATTTACAGAAATTTCAATTGAAGTTACAGGATTACTGACCACTTCGATTTCATGAGTCTTAGTAACTCCTTCAATGGAAGCTGTAATTTTAGCCTTTCCTGTAGACTTGGCATTAATTCTTCCAAACTGATTGATATCGAGCACTTTTGGATTTGAAGATTTGTAATCGGAAACTTCCAGGTCTTCTCTTTTAAAATCTAAAACATCATACACTCTGCTTTCCAATTGAAATGAGGTTCCTTCATATAGTTTTCCGGGCACATCATTAAAAACTATGCGGTCTAACTTAGGATAGTTTACCGTAACCGTAACATTTTTTCGCATTACAGGGTTGTCGCCCTGAGCTGTTTTATAGACAATAACTGAATAAGAGCCCGGTTCTAGGGCTTTCATCAACCCACTTCTAGTTACAGACAGAGAGCGTCTGGCTCTTGAAAAGTAGATCATGGTGTCAGGCTGGACTTCTCCTTCAGCATTTACAAGCATTGCTTTAAGTTGAAGTTCCTGTCCCACGTCTAATGTTATAACTTCGGGGTCAGTGACAATTTTAAGCTCATTTTCTGTTTCCTGAGCTAAAATATTATTCGTTAAAATACCGGTCAGTAACACTACTATTAAACCGGTTATTCGAGAAAATTTCATTGGTAGAAAGTTCATTAATGTTGTTTTAAATAGAGTGCTGTAATAAATCAAAAAAAAGGGAGAAATAGAATTAGAGAAACAGCTTTTTACGCTTATTTATAATCAATTTTTCGTAATTTTGGGAGCCTTTTTGGCTAATACCTTGTTTACAATCTTGAAGCATCATAATTGACTTCAAACAAAATTCAATTCATAAATATTTAGGAAGCTAGTTTAATGAATATCAGCTTTGAAAAAGAAACATTTGCACATCGCCACAACGGGAATGATCCTGAAGCAATTACCGAAATGCTTAAAACTATCAAGGCTGAATCAATTGATCAGCTGATAGACGAAACCATTCCGGAAAATATTCGCTTACAGGAAAAACTCAACTTACCTAAGGCACAGAGCGAAGTTGATTTTTTAGCTGGTTTTAAAAAACTGGCCTCAAAAAATAAAATATTCAAATCGTACATCGGTATGGGTTATTACGATACTCATGTTCCGAATGTAATTAAGAGAAATATTTTAGAAAACCCGGCATGGTACACCGCTTACACTCCGTATCAGGCAGAGATAGCTCAAGGAAGACTGGAAGCTCTGATAAATTTCCAGACATTGGTAAGCGATCTTACAGGTATGGAATTAGCTAATGCTTCATTACTGGATGAAGGAACCGCTGCAGCAGAAGCCATGAGCATGTTACTGGGGCAGAGAAAAGGAGCTAAGCGAAAGGAAGCTAATGTAATTTTTGTAAGTGATCGTTGTCATCCTCAAACAATTGATGTACTCCAAACTAGAGCTGAACCAATAGGCATTGAAGTTGTAGTTGGAGATCATAATGAAGTAGATGTAACTGATCCGAAGTTGTTTGCACTGCTTTTGCAATATCCAGCTACAGATGGATCAGTAATTGATTACACAAGTTTGATAGCAGCAGCCCATGAAAATGCAGTACATGCTGTGGTTGCTGCCGATCTGATGAGTTTAACTTTACTAACACCTCCCGGTGAAATGGGTGCAGATGTAGTGGTAGGAACTACACAAAGATTTGGAGTTCCGATGGGATACGGTGGACCGCATGCTGCCTACTTCGCAACTAAAGAAGATTTTAAAAGACAGATTCCGGGCAGAATAATTGGTGTAACTCAGGACGCTGAAGGAAAGCCGGCTTACAGAATGGCGCTTCAAACCCGTGAGCAACATATCCGCAGGGAAAAAGCGACTTCAAATATTTGTACCGCTCAGGTATTACTGGCTGTGATGGCGGGAATGTACGGAGTGTATCACGGACCGAAAGGTTTGAAAAAGATCGCATCAAAAATTCACGGATTGACAAAACTTACCAAATCCGGGTTAGAAGCGATGGGTGTTTCTGTAGAAACGGATGTATTTTTTGATACCATCACTGTTAAAGCTTCTGAAAAGAAAGTTCGTAAGATCGCAGAAGAGAACGAGATCAACTTCAGATATTTAGGTGACAACCGAATCGGGATTTCCTTTGACGAAGCCAAAGAGTTGGAAGATGTTCAGGAAGTACTTTCTGTGTTTGCAAAAGCGGAGGGTAGAACTTCGAACTTTGATGTGGAAGCACATGCCGAAAAAGCGGAAGTAAAATTGCCGGAAGAATTAGCAAGAACTTCAGAATATTTGGACCATCCTGTATTCAACTTGTACCATACCGAGCATGAAATGCTTCGTTATATGAAGCGATTGGAGAATAAGGATCTTTCACTGGTTCATTCGATGATCTCGCTGGGTTCTTGTACGATGAAACTGAATGCAACAGCAGAAATGATACCGGTTACATGGCCTGAATTTGGTCAAATGCATCCGTTTGTTCCGGTTGAGCAGGCAGAAGGATATACTCAACTTTTCAATGAATTAGATGAATGGTTGAGTTCGTTGACAGGTTTTCATAAAGTTTCTATGCAGCCAAATTCGGGTGCACAAGGCGAATATGCCGGATTGATGACGATAAGAGCTTATCACCAAAGCAGGGGAGATGATCACAGAAATGTAGCACTAATTCCGAATTCTGCTCACGGTACAAATCCTGCCAGTGCTGTAATGGCCGGTATGGATGTTGTAGTTGTGGATACAGATAAGCACGGAAATATTTCCATGGATGATCTGGAAGCTAAGACGGTAAAATACAGCGACCGACTTGCAGCTCTGATGGTTACTTATCCTTCAACTCATGGAGTATTTGAGCACCGGATCAAAGATATTTGCGATCTTATCCACGAACATGGCGGACAGGTTTACATGGATGGAGCAAACATGAATGCTCAGGTTGGTTTGACAAGTCCCGGTTTTATCGGAGCGGATGTTTGTCACCTGAATCTTCATAAAACATTCTGTATTCCACACGGTGGTGGTGGACCAGGAATGGGACCGATCGGAGTTGCAGAACATTTAGCACCGTTCTTATCCAGTCATGCTGTAATCAAAACAGGTGGAGAAAAAGGAATTTCCGCTGTTTCGGCAGCGCCTTACGGAAGTGCCAGCATTTTGACGATCTCTTACGCATATATAGCAATGATGGGTGAGTCAGGATTAACCGACGCTACCAGAATGGCTATTCTGAATGCGAATTACATCAAAGATATTCTGGACGATCATTATCCGATCCTTTACACAGGCAAAACCGGTCGTTCGGCACATGAGTTTATAATTGATTTGCGTCCATTTAAGCAAAGCGCAGGAATTGAAGCAGTTGATCTTGCAAAGCGTTTGATGGATTTTGGCTTTCATGCACCAACAATGAGTTTCCCGGTTGCAGGAACACTGATGATAGAGCCAACAGAAAGCGAAAGCAAAGAAGAGCTGGATCGTTTTTGTGACGCTATGATCGAGATCAGAAATGAAATTCGTGAGATAGAAGAAGGCAAAGCTGATAAAGAAAGTAATGTGCTGAAACATGCTCCGCACACGATGAGAGTAGTTATGGATTCAGATTGGAATCGTGATTATGATCGTGAAAAAGGAGTATTCCCGTTAGAACATCTACGCGAAAATAAATTCTGGCCAAGTGTTTCCAGAGTGGACGATGCTTACGGTGACCGAAACTTAATGTGTTCTTGTATTCCTATTGATGCGTATGCTATTGAGGAAGTGGAAGGAGAGTAGAGTATTCAATAACGAATATTGAATATCCAATTTTGAACATCAAATACTGATTGACATGAAAGCAATAGTTCTAATAATTTCTTTTTTATTTATACAATCAAATGTGCTTGCACAACTTTCTGCAGTTGAAAGTAAACTGATAGATCGGGTTGATTACAATAATGAAGATGGATTAGAGCTTCTGAAAGAGATCATAGCCATTAATAGTGGAACCATGAATTTTGAAGGAGTGAAGCAGGTAGGAGATGTGCTTCGCAAAGAATTCGATGATCTTGGTTTTGAAACTATTTGGGAAGATGGTTCAAAATTCAATCGCTCCGGACATTTGATCGCCAAGCACTTCGGCAGTGAAGATGCTCCAAAAATTCTTTTGATCGGACATTTGGATACCGTATTCGAAAAAGACTCTCCGTTTCAGGAAATGACCATGGTTGATGAAAACACCATGAAAGCTCCCGGCATTGCGGACATGAAAGGAGGAGATGTGATTATGCTTCAAGCCTTAAGAGCATTGAAAGAAAATAACCATTTGAAAGATATGAACATCTGGGTGGTTATGACCGGTGACGAAGAGTATAGTGGATCGCCACTAGAGCTATCAAAGAAAGCGTTGATCGATGCCGCAAAATGGGCAGATATTGCTATCGGTTTTGAAAACGGCGATGGAAACCCGGCAACTGCTAATATCTCCAGAAGAGGTTCCATAAAATGGGAATTAAAAACGGAAGGAAATCCGGCGCACTCGTCTCAGATATTTCGTGAAGATGTTGGAGCCGGAGCTATTTTTGAAGCTTCCCGAATTTTGAATGCTTTTTATGAAGAACTCAGATCAGAAGAGTTTTTGACCTTCAATCCGGGAATGATCATTGGTGGAACAACCATCGAACATGATGATGTTAATAAATCTGGGACTGCATTCGGGAAAGACAATGTGGTTTCGAAAGAAGTAATAATATCCGGAGATCTTCGAGGACTTTCACCAGAACAGGTAGAGCGCGTAAAAGCAAAGATGCAGGATATTGTTTCTCAAAATAGGCCTCAAACCAAAGCAACGCTTACATTTTATCCCGGTTACCCGCCAATGGCACCAACCGATGGTAACAGAGAGCTACTTTCCATTTATTCTGATGTTAGTGAAGATCTGGGTCAGGGAAAAGTAGTGGCTGTAAATCCACTTAAAGCCGGAGCTGCTGATGTTTCCTTTACCGCTGATTTTGTAGATATGGCGATCGACGCAGTTGGAATGAGCGGTGCAGACGACCATACGGTGAATGAAACAGGATATCTTCCGAAGTTTAAAACACAGACTCAAAGAGCAGCGATCTTGCTTCTTAGATTACAGGGTTGGGAGAAATAGTCTAACCACAGAGGGCACAGAGAAATATTAATTCTCAAAACCTCTGTGAACTTTGTGGTTTAAAACCTAAACCAATACTCCACCTTTTCCTTCCCGGATCAATATCGGCTCTCTTCCCGTAAGATCGATCACTGTAGAAGCTTCATTTCCACCAAATCCTCCATCTATAACCACGTCTACCTGGTGCTTCCATTCATCAAACATCAAGCTTGGGTCTGTTGTGTATTCCAACAGTTCGTCATCATCTTTTATGGAAGTTGATACGATCGGATTTCCTAATTCCCGAACCAGCGCCAAAGCTATTTGATTGTCTGGAACTCGAATTCCAACCGTTTTCTTTTTTCTGAATACGCCGGGTAAACTGTTACTTCCGGGAAGTATAAAGGTATATGGTCCGGGAAGATTTCGCTTCAATATCTTAAAAGTCTGCGTTTCAATTTGTGCGACATGATCCGACAAATTACTCAGGTCTTCACAGATAAAAGAGAAGTTGGCTTTGTCTAATCGAACTCCTTTAATACGGGCAAGCTTTTCCAATGCTGACTTATTGGTTATGTCACAGCCCAATCCGTAAACAGTATCAGTAGGATAAATAACCAATCCGCCGTTTCTCAGGATTTCAACAATATGTTTGAGTTTCTTTCTATCTACATGATCTTCGTATAATTTTATCAGCTCAGACATTGATGACTCCGGTTAGTTTTTTGTTGCTATATTATGATTGAAATTCGAACCAATCTCAATACAAACTAAACAAAAATATGAGATACGCATTCCTTTTAATTGCACTGATTTTTTGTACCACTTTATCAGCACAACCTCCTCAGGATTTTTGGAATTCTATAGAGAAGATCTGTGGAAAATCTTATGAAGGTAAGGTATTGGAAGCTCCGGAAGATGATGCATTCAGAAAACTAAGATTGGTTATGCATGTCCGTTCGTGCAAAGAGAAAGAAATAAGAATTCCATTTTTTGCCGGGGAAGATCGTTCCAGAACATGGGTGTTAACTTTGGAAAATGACAGAATTAAGTTGAAGCATGTTCACCGTCATGAAGACGGAAGCGAAGATGAGATCACACAATACGGTGGAACAGCATCCAATCACGGAATTGCAACTACTCAAACCTTTCCAGCTGATAATTTCACTGCTGAATTAATTCCCGCTGCTGCAAGCAATGTGTGGTGGATAGAGATCGAAGACGGAAAGACCTTTACTTATAACCTGAGAAGACTGGGAACGGATCGTTATTTTAGTATACAATTTGATCTGACCACTGAAATCGAAACTCCTCCGGCTCCATGGTGATTATGCTAGCTAATTCGCTGACAAAATTCGGGATTGTAGATGTCTTGTAATTCGTTGACAGATTAATAGTGAACGTTCTGGAAAAATTCGCCCTTAGTATTTAAGACGGAAAAGAGAGCGTGATCCGGACGCGTCTGCGAAGCAGGAATAATCCTTTCTGGTGAAGAGTCTAATAACTTTCTCAGAACGAGAGAAGACCTTTAGGATTATTCAGCGCAGGATCAGTGAACCCGTCTTAAATACTTCTGCTTGATCTTTTGTCCCGTTCGAACGGGATATCAAGACAAAAGTAGGTGCCCTTGTGCTAAGTTAAGCCTTTTTATAAGATTCGGTTCCTTAGCTCTATGTACTTTTGTACCGACAAAAGTACCAAAAGCTCCCGACAAGAATTATTGGCGCGAACTCCATTACATCGACTAATCATTACAAAAGGTCTTCGGTCATATGATACATATTCACAAATCAGCCTGAATGTAATGATTGCTCCTCCGGAGCCGTCGATTTCATTACGTTCTTGGCTCGCCAATAATTCTAAAGGTCGGTGGAATTGGAGGCTTTTTCTGAAATCGTCAGAATTATAAACAAGTCAATTTTTGTAAGTGAATTATTTAACTTATACAGGATGACCCTATATGTTTTACTGTCAAAACCCGCCAACGAATTACATGCTATCTACACCTGATAATTTTATACCAGTCTTATTTTGATAATGAAGTATTAATGCTCATCTCACTCATCAGTGTTCTGTGAACAGGGCACTTTTTTGAGATTTCTAACAATTTATCCAGTTGTTCTTGAGATAAATCACCTTTAATGATGAGTTCTTTTTCAATAGTATCTATTTTTGAAGAGGAATTTTCGCAATTCGCGCAATCATCTGCATGACGTTTGTCATGTCTCATTTCTATATAAATATCCTCAACCGGCCATTTTTTCCCGCGGGCATACATCTTCATAGTCATTGCAGTGCAAGTACCCAAACTCATTAGCAAAAGGTCATATGGATCGGGACCCTGATCTTGTCCACCTTCTACACTTGGAGGTTCATCAGAAATGATCTCATGCTTTCCGGCAGTTAGCGTTGTTTTAAAAGGTTCATCAGCCGGTAAATGAACATGAACGATCTTCTTTTCTTCTGGATCTGACATATTATTGGTATGAGTTTAGAATTTAGTCTCAATAAGCAAAATAAAGCTTCAAGATTCAAAAGAGTTGGAGATTTTCTTTGATTGTATCTTTAAAAGACTCTGAGAACTCAGTATCGAGCATATATATAGAAATAGGGTCATCCTGTCCGCCAGTTGGCGGATCAGGATCTTTGTGAGGATTGATTCTAGTTGTTATATCCGAAACAACGATCAACGCTGACACAACCTCCATGACCCCGCTTTGTGGTCATTCCTGCGTAGGCAGGAATCCGGATCTTTATCAAAGAATGTGATCCTAAAAAAGATCCAGATTTCGGGCATACGCCGCGAGATGACTTTAACTTATTCTTGAGGAAGTAACGGACCTCCCCAATTCATAAACAAATTCTTTGGTTCTGAGTAGTTCGCCCCTCCTTGGATAAGGAGGGGAATTACCGAATGGATTCTAATTTTATCAACGAGTCCTCCTCCTGTTGCAGGAGGAGAAAGAGGAGGTCTTTTCTTTTTTAAGGTCATTCCTGCGGAAAAAGGAATCTAGATCGTAATCAAGAGTGAGATTCTCAAAAAGATCCAGATTTCGGGCATACGCCGCGAGATGACTATACTCTTTAATGTAATTTCAGAATCTGCACAGTCCGGGCTAAGAATCTTTACAACCGTTCGGACTAAAGTCCTCTCTGGTGAACTTGATTCTGAACATTGAATGTGATTTAGATTTGCTCAGGTACACCAGCCAGGGATTTATCCCGCAGCGAATGAAGGCGGGTAAATCGTAAGTCGCAGAACCTGAAGGATCTGCTGGTTTAAAGTCACGCAACGAAATTTATGCTAGTAGGGCGTTCACGCCCAGATGTGCAAGCAGTAATTCGATATCCAATACTGAACATCCAATGTCCATTGTCATTCATGTGACGTTCGTAACTGGATGTTGGGTGTTCCTTGTTCAACGTTGGATATTGGGTTAATTAATTTCAAGAGAGTCCTCTCGCGACGTTTGCCCTAGTTTTATAAACTATTGAGATGTTCCTAAGGAGTGCCCCTCCCTAGTCTTAGCGGGGGTGGGTCAGCAAACGGAGCTCTGTTGTTGTTCGGACTAAAGTCCTCTCTGGTGAACTTGATTCTGAACGTTTAATGTGATTTAGATTTGCTCAGGTACACCAGCCAGGGAATTATCCCGCAACGAATGAAGGCAGTTAAATTGTATACCGCAGAACCTGAAGAATCTGCTGGTTTAAAATCACATACGAAATTTATGCTAGTAGGGCGTTCACGCCAGGCGGTTAATTTCGGGCTGTGTTGTTAGCACCCGATCCTGATAAAAACTCAATTTCGGTCATTACTGAGAAGCCTGCCTTTGTCGGCAGACAGGCCGCGAGATGACTTCATCACTTTTAAAAAAGTAAAGTAAACCCATCAGTAATAATTTCATAACAAGCTGATTACCGAATGATTACAAGTAATCAATACAGAGATAACACCAATCTGGTTTCTTTAAACAAAAATCATCTGCATTTATGAAGAGAAAATTAGATACAGTTGTTATTTCAGATGTTCATCTGGGAACTATTGGTTGCCATGCCATAGAACTTACTCAGTATCTCAATTCCATAGATCCAAAACGAGTAATTCTGAATGGAGATATCGTTGATATGTGGAATTTTCGGAAGTATTACTGGCCGGAAGCGCACATGCACGTTATCCGCACATTGATAACAATGATGACAAATGGTGTGGATATCTATTATTTGACAGGAAATCATGATGAGACTCTTCGAAAAGTATCAAGTCTGCAACTTGGTCCGCTTTTTATCAGAGATAAACTGGTGTTAGAACTAAATGGAGAGAAAGTTTGGTTTTTTCATGGCGATATTTTTGACGTTACCATGAAGCACTCTAAATGGATCGCTAAGCTTGGAGGTCACGGTTACGAATTGCTGATACTTCTGAATCGATGGATCAACAACGTTTCAGAAAAAATGGGATATGGAAAATTATCACTGTCAAAAAAGATCAAAGACAGCGTTAAAACAGCAGTCAGCTTTATAGATGATTTTGAAGTAACGGCTATGGAACTGGCTATTGATGAAGGCTATGATTACGTGGTTTGCGGGCATATTCATCAGCCTAAGATCAGAGGATTCGAGAATGAAAAAGGAACGGTTATCTACCTGAATTCCGGTGACTGGATCGAAAATCTTACTGCACTTGAGTATGACGGAAATGAATGGAGTCTCTATAGATATGAAGAAGATATCTTGATGAAGGATCCTCCAAGAGTCAATCAAATGTTCAAGAGCAATGTAAATGAAAACATAAGTATGCACGGATGAGAATTCTTTACGGAGTACAAGGAACGGGACATGGTCATATAAGCAGAGCAAAAGTAATTATTCCATTATTGAGAGAAATAGCCGATGTAGACGTATTGATAAGTGGCTACAATTTTAATCTGGAGTTGGATGGAAAAATTGCATTTAAAAAGAGAGGAATAAGCCTTTCTTATGATAGCAAAGGAGCTATCGATATTTTGGAAACAGCCCGGGCAATCAAGCCGGTTCGTTTTGTTAAAGATATGCAGGAAATCCCGGTTCAGGAATACGATTTCGTGATCTCAGATTTTGAACCGGTCACTGCATGGGCAGCACAAAAGGCTGGTGTACAGTGTCTAGGGTTAAGTCATCAGGCAGCATTTCTTTCTGAAAAAACTCCACGCCCCCCAAAAAAGTCAAAAGTTGCAGAAGGCATCATCAAACATTTTGCTCCGTGTGACGGAGCCATTGGAACTCATTACAAAAGATATGATGATTTTATAGAGCCACCGATTCTCAGGCCGCTTATTAAAGAATTAAATCCAGTAGTTGGGGGACATATTACCGTTTATCTCCCTGCTTTTGATCACGAAACATTGGTCACAATATTCAAGCAAATTCCGGAAATCAGATGGGAGATATTTTCTTCAACTTGTGATGTGGCGTATGAAAAATACAACACAAAGGTTAATCCGGTAGGGAATGATAGTTTTTTAAAAAGTTTTGAAAGCTCATTGGGACTTCTTTGTTCGGCTGGTTTTGAAGGTCCCTCAGAAGCTATGTATCTCGGGAAAAAACTATTAGTGATACCTATCAGGAATCAATATGAGCAAATTTGTAATGCTGCTGCATTGGAAGAATTAGGAGCCCGAGCCATTTATAGTATCAAACCGGATTTCACAGATCAACTTAGAGATTGGATCAGAAACGGGAAGGTAATTCAGCTTAATGAGATATGTGATGAAAAGAAGTTAGTACAAAAGATTGCTGAATTCGGAATGAGAGAAGCTGTTTCAGTATGATCTTATTCTTTTAGATAATTTTCGCGGATAATTTCAAGATGGTGTAATTCATGCCCTGCAATGATAAATGCCAAAGCTCTTACGCTAAATTCAACTTCACTGGCTAAACCTGTTCTACCAATCATTTCTTTAGTCATATTTTGAAATAGATGGATAGTTGACGTCCGAACAGCTAAATATTCGTTACAAAGGTTTGCAACAGATCTGGAGTTATAATTAGAGTCTTCCATCCACTCGTCCTGATCCATTCCCGGAAGCGGTGTTTTATCGCCTCTGCTGATTGATAATGCACGATACGCGAATACACGTTCCGTTTCTATCATATGACCGATCATCTGTTTTAACGTCCACTTTCCATCGGCATAAGGAGTTAACGCTTTGTCTCCCCGAATGGCATTTGCTATGGTATAAAACTCATGCATTTGGGAGTTTAATAGTGAGATCACATTCTCCTTAGGGACATTATTAACATAGGAAGAATAAAAGTGAGCGTATTCCGATGACTTTGGATACTCGTTATCCCAGTTTTTCATAGTTAGATAATTATTTGCTGTACAATATATAGTTTGAACTATAAAGCACAAAAAAACCCGATTCTTTTTTACAGAACCGGGCTTAGAATGTTAACAGATTAATTAATTTCTACCGACTCAACCTTAGAGCTTGAAGTAACCTGACCGTTAGACATAAATTCCTGTGCAAAAGAGTAAGCTACTCCATTGGTGACTTTCCAATCAGAATAAGATGATACAGTCTCAACTTCCTGACCCACTTGAGGGTCGAAAACTGTTACTTTTGAATATGCCGGTAGTGCAGTTGCAGGATCAAGCAAGAAAGTAACGCTACTTGTAGATTCAACCTTAAGAGATACATATTTTTTACCATTCATCTCTTCCATTCCCAAGTACTCAGCTGACAGGTTATCTGCCTTTAATGCTACATTTATGTAACTGTTTTTAACTTCGTCTACCATAGGCTTTGTCATAGCGGATGGCAGAGCTTGTTCCTGTCCCATCATCACCATTTTACCGGCTCCATTTTCCACCACCATTTGCATAGTTCCCTGTGGAGTTTCGAGAGTAGCGTCAATACTATAATCAGAGTATGATATGGTTGCAGTGTTCTTGATAGACATGGTACCACCCGGTGTTGCCTGATTTATAGTGCTTACGGTTGTGATGGTTTCTAAATCAGTTCCCGGAGCTATAACAGCGTCAGCCATTTTTCCGAGCCATTCCTTTCCTTTTGCGGCATCACCGGAGGCTTCCGCTTTATCTGATTTTGGAGTTGGAATGGTGATATCAATTTCATTCACGTTTCCGTATTTCTGTAACTGATCACCCACTTCTTCTGCATTACCAACAACAAGGATCTGTACTTTATCAGGATTTAAATAATCTTTTGCTACATCCTGAATATCAGAGACGGTTACTTTTTTAAGGTCTTCCACATATTTATCAAAAGCATCTTTTGAAAGACCGTTGTATTCATTGCTGATTCTTTCATTCAGAATTTTTTGTTTGCTGTCATATCTGAATACTAATGAATTCAGGAAGCGATCTCTGGCATCATCCAGTTCTTTTTTGGTAACGGGATTTGTTTGCATTTTCTCAACTTCAGCAATCAGTGCATCAATTGCCTGAGCCGTAGTTGAACTTTTTGTCATTACAAACAGAGAAAAAGTCCCGGGGTAATTGATATTACTTCCATAACCGCCACCAACAGCGTAAGCAAGACCAAGATCAGTTCTTACAGTTTGGAATAAACGTCCTGCAAACCCACCACCAAGAATCTGATTCATCATCTGAAGTTTTGCATAGTCCGGATTCTCTCTCAATCCACCAATATGGCCTACCAGTACATAGCTCTGGTTTACATCAGATTTGTTAATGAAATTAACGGTTGATGGATAGCTGTAATTTACTTCAGGGTAGATAAGATTGTTTTCAGTTCCTGCAGGTAAACTTCCGAAAGCTTTTTCAAGTTTCCTTTTCATCTCTTTGGTGTCAAAATCACCAATAACACCAAAGGTCATGTTGTTGCCAACAAAGGCTTCTTTATGGAAAGCCACTATATCTTCCCTTGAAATCGCATCAAGAGTAGCATATTCTATTTGGCGTGTTAGAGGTGAGTTTTCCCCATAGATCAATTTACTGAACTCTCTGTTAGCGATGCTGCCCTGATCATCATTTCTTCGGGATATTCCGCTTTTACGTTGAGTTTTAGAAAGCTCTATTTTGTCTTCCGGAAAAAGAGGATTACTAACCAGATCAACAAAAACCGGTAACAATTCATCAAAGTCTTCTTTCAGAATGTTCATAGAAGCACTTCCCGATCCTTGACCTATAAAAGTGCTCATGAAAGCGGCTTTGTCTTCTAACAAGACATTTAGTTTATCTGCGGGATAATTTTCAGATCCACCTTCACGAATTAACGCTCCGGTCATACTGGCAAGACCTTCTTTTCCTGCCGGATCTTGCAAACTTCCTGTTCTTATAGTTGCTGAGACTCGAATTAAGGGAAGTTCTTTATCTTCAACTAAGTAGAACTTGATTCCATTATCCAGTTGAAACTCCTCAACATCAGCTTTTTTGAATTCATTAAGCTTGGGATATTTGATCTCATCATATCGCTTTTGAGCCGCTGCGGTTACAGCAAACATCATAAGTAAAGTAAATAAAAGTGTACGTTTCATAATAATATTCATTGGTTTAAACTCTATTGATGTAATTAGGAATCTGCTTTAACAGTAGCTCCGACTGTGCGGGTTTGTTTGATGAGGTATTTATTAGCAACTCGTTGTAAGTCGTCCAATGTTACATCGTTGTATCTTTCCAGTTGCAAAAACACATCTCTCCAGTCTCCTTTAGTCATATAGGTAGAAGCAAAGTTGAGGGCTAAACCTGTGTTATTAGCTAAACCACGGATAATGCCTGCTCTGATGTTAGTTCTGGCTCTGTCCAATTCTTCCTGGGTGATAGAACCATTTTTCACGATCTCAATTTCATCGTAAATTCGTTGCTCTAAAGTATCCAGTTCTACTCCCTGGTTCGGCACAGCAAGAGTTAAGAATAAAGATCCAAATCTCGTTCCCGGAAAACCATTGAATGCAGCAACCTGAAGTGCTAGTTTTTCTTGTTCAACAAGTTTTTGATATAACACAGAAGTTCTGCCACTTGAAATTATATTTCCAAGTAATGAAAGTGCTTCAAAATCTTCATGAGAATCTGAAACTCCATGATATCCAATGAGCATAATTGGTTGAGAGTTTCCTTCGATAGTAAATCTACGCTCGCCTCGCTGAGTAGGCTCAACAGTAGTTACAGGTGGAGCCACCTTTCCTTTTCCTCTGAAATCACCAAAGTATTCTTCAGCCAGTTTTTTCATTCTTTTCGGATCCACATCACCTGCAATAGCGATGGTGATGTTACTTGGAACATAATATTTGTCATAAAAATCACGAGCATCTTCAATGGTAGTTGCGGTGATGTCTGAGTTCCACCCAACAACCGGTCGACCGTAAGGGTGAGCGGTATACGCCACTGCTACAAACTCTTCAATTAAACGCCCGATAGGATTGGATTCGGTTCGCATTCTTCTTTCTTCGCGAACTACTTCCTTTTCCACATAAAACTCTCTGTAGGTAGGATTTTTAAAACGATCCGCTTCTAAATTAAACCAAAGTTCTGCTTTATTGGAAGGAAGGCTGTAATAATAATTTGTAAGGTCAGAACCTGTAGAGGCATTTAATCCGGTACCACCATTATTCTGTATGATCTCTGAGAATTCATTATTTACAACAAAGGTTTTTGCTTTTTCTTGCAACTCCTCAAATTTTGCCCATTTTTCAGAAAGTATATTTTCATCCGGATTAGAACTAAATTTTTCCTGCAACCAGGCTTTATAAGTTTCATCCATTTCGGCAATTACTTTTTTCTCTTCATCCCAGTTAGTCGTACCAATGTATTTAGTACCTTTGAATGCCATGTGCTCAAAAATGTGAGCTATTCCGGTATTACCAACTGGCTCATCAGCTCCACCAACATTTACATGAGTATAAAAACTGGCAACCGGCGCTTCGTGGCGCTCGATGATAATAAAATGAAGTCCGTTATCAAGCGTGAACTCAGTAACTTTTTTCTCAAACTCTGCGAGGTTTTGAGCGCTTGCCTGATAGCCGATCATCCCGGAGAGAAGAACCGTAGAAAGAAGCACTCGAATTGATTTATATAAACGCATTACGATATATTTAATAATAATTTAGATTGTAAGATAGAGACCCTTTAAAATGAATGATTTTAAGTCAAAATCAAAAGTTTTTGTTAGCAAAATTAGTACGGTAATTACATTTCTTTAGTTACCTGTTTTCTTGTTATTTTGTCTGAAATTTGAACTTTTATCCTAACTCATGTTCTTCCAACAAATTTTTGAAGAAAAACTAGCCCAATACGCCTATTTGATCGGTTGCCAGAAATCGGGCGAAGCCATTATAGTAGACCCAATGAGAGATATTGATCGCTATCAAAAAATTGCAGCAAAAAATAAGCTTAAAATTGTTGCAGCTACTGAAACTCATATTCATGCGGACTACTTATCGGGTCTCAGAGAATTTGCAGAAAATGGAGTTAAGATCCTGGTTTCTGATGAAGGTGATAAAGACTGGAAGTATGAATGGGTAATTGGTAGTAAATATGATCATCAATTATTAAAAGATGGTGATGAATTCAGTATCGGAAATATAAAATTTACGACCGTTTACAGTCCAGGTCATACCCCGGAACATATCAGCTTTTTGGTAACAGATGGTGCTACTACTGATGAGCCAATGGGATTACTTTCCGGAGACTTTGTGTTTGTAGGTGACGTTGGTAGACCTGATTTGCTTGAGACTGCAGCAGGAGAAGTGGGAGCTATGGATGAATCTGCTAAGACGCTGTACAAGTCGATCGAGAAGTTTAAAAAGATGCCGGAATATTTGCAGCTTTGGCCGGGACACGGAGCCGGTAGTGCTTGTGGGAAAGCACTCGGGGCTGTGCCTGAATCAACGGTTGGCTATGAGCAGAGATTCAATGGTTCCATAAAAGCAGCAATCTCAGAAAAGGATTTTGTGGATTACATTTTGGATGGGCAGCCTGAGCCTCCGTTATATTTCGCAAGAATGAAAAGAGATAACAAAAAAGGACCGAACATCTTAGGAGAAGTTCCTGTTCCGGAAAAGAAAAGCATCCAAAGTATGATAGGGGCTACACGCACATCCAACGCTGTTATTGTGGATACCAGAACCGATAGAATGAAATTTATGAATGGGCATATTCATGGATCTCTATACGCTCCTTTCAACAAAACATTTAATACTATAGTCGGGTCGTATGTTTCTGATGACGAAGATATTTATTTGATCATTGATGAAAGTAAAGTTGAGGAAGCTGTTATTGACTTAATAAGAATAGGTTTGGATAACATAAAAGGATATTCAACACCGGAAGAACTTGTTGAATTTGAAAACGAGGGCGGCACATTATTTTCTACTGAAACTATCAATTTTGAAAAAGTAGATGAGTTAATGCCTACAGGAGATTATAATTTGATGGATGTCAGAAAGAAATCAGAATTTGATGAAGGACACCATCCACAAGCTTTAAACATTTCACATACAAGACTAGTGGATCGTTTAGAAGAGATTCCGACTGACAAACCGGTTATGGTTCATTGTAAATCAGGAGCCAGAGCAGCAGCAGCTTCTGCACTATTGGAGAAAGAAGGATTTGTAGTTCAGTATATCAATGATGCAGTTGATCCATGGCTTTCAGGAAAGTGATAAGTGATTAAGTAAAGAGTACTTTTTTAAATCACTTATTCACCTAATAACTTATTTACTTATCTCTAGTTAGCCCCTGCAAAAGCAATCTACAGTATGGTCATTCACCAATCCACATGCTTGCATATGAGCGTACATGATCGTGCTCCCTACAAATTTAAATCCACGCTTTTTTAAGTCTTTACTTAATGCATCTGATTCCGGAGAAGTAGCCGGGACTTCACTCATATTTTTCCAATTATTTACGATGGGTTTTCCGTCAACAAATTGCCAGATGTAGTTATCAAAGCTGCCAAACTCTTTCTGTACTTCAAGGAATTTTTGAGCGTTGATTACCGCACTTCTTACTTTTAGTTTATTTCTAATAATTCCTTCAAATTGAAGCAATTCCTGAACCTTTCCTTCATCATAAAGCGCAACTTTTACAGGATCAAAACCTGCAAAGGATTTCCGATATCCTTCTCTTTTTTTGAGTACAGTAGCCCAACTTAATCCGGCTTGAGCCCCTTCCAGAATCAAAAACTCAAAATGGGTTCGGTCATCATGGACAGGAACACCCCATTCCTCATCATGATAGGTTACATATTCCTTAAATTGTCCCGTTGCCCACTCACATCTTTTTTTATTATTCATATAATTTTGTTTGAACCTAAAAGCTTCAAGAATTATTAGTTATTTTAGAGTACTCAAACTCACTCACAAAAATCAAACTGAATTTAATGCACTGGAAAGATACTGTACAGGAATTGGCCGTAGAAAGCGGGATCAATGAGAACTTGGCAAGACAAATTAATATGCTTACAGAGTTTTTGGAAGAATTGGCAATAGATCAATTCGGAGAAGAATTTGTAAAAACCCTCGGCAAATTACCGGTATTGGCAAAATCAGCATTAGAAGATAATGACCCTAAAGCTCAGGATGAGATTGAGAGCTATGCTTCAAATCTTAGTTTAAGTGATGCTAAAGAAGTATTAAGGATGTACACAACATTCTTTCATTTGGTGAATTCTCTGGAGCAACATGAAATTAGCAGAATAAACAGAGAGCGTGAATTTGAAGAGACAAAGGAGTATCCGAGAAATGAAAGCATCGCTGAAGCTATATACTCTCTGAAAAAAGATGGATATTCTTTTGATGAAGTTATTGACGTATTAGAGCAAATTGATATTCAACCGACCATAACCGCACATCCCACAGAGGCTCAGAGAAGAAGTATTTTAACCAAACAGCATCAGATAACTTCCATGATCAACAAGCTGGGGCATGGTGTTCTCACTGCTGATGAAACCAAATTGCTAAAGAAGGACATTGGAAATCAACTCCGTTTGCTTCAACTAACGGATGAAGTACGTGCAGAAAGAATGTCGGTAGAGGATGAAGTAGAAAACGGGATGTATTACTTCACAACAACCATTTGGGATGCTATTCCTACCATTTATAATGACATCCGAATTGCTTTGGAAACTTATTACGGCAAAAGTGCTGAGCTTCCTAATATCTTGAAATACCGTTCATGGATCGGTAGCGACAGAGATGGAAATCCGAATGTTACTTCTTCAGTGACTTGGGAAACGATTTTAGAGCAACGACGCACAGTGCTTACAAAATATATGGAAGAACTTAACCTGTTGAGAAGGTATTTGAGTATTTCTTACAAGGAAATTTCAATTTCTGAAGAACTGAAAGCATCTCTCAAAGAGGAGGAGATAGCAAACCCACTTCCTGATGTATATGAAAGAAGATATCAAAGAGAGCCCTACCGCAGAAAAGTGACACACATGATGCAGAAGGTTCAAAAACAGATCGATATTCTTTATGCGGAAAAGCCTCAGGTTCTCAGAGTTGCTGAAGAATATACTGCGAAAGACTTTATAAGCGATCTGATGCTGATTAAGAATAGTTTAGTCGGATCTGATTTAGAGGAGCTCGCAGAACAAGGGAAGCTAAGAAACCTGATTGACAGGGCGTTGACTTTCGGCTTCCATCTGAATGCACTGGATGTTCGCCAGCATAGCAAACTTCATGAAGAAACTGTGGAAGAGCTTTTTTCCAAAGCCGGTGTACATAACAGTTACTCTTCATTGTCAGAAGAAGAGAAAATAGATTTGTTGTCCAAAGAACTGAAGAACCCCAGACCTTTAAGCACTTTTAGGAGCGAGCGTTCCGAAGTGGCAGAAAAAGTACTTTCTGTATTTGAAGAGATCAAGGATATGTTGCTTTTGGATATCGATTCTTTCGGTGGCTATATCATCAGCATGACCCACGGAGTTAGTGATATGCTGGAAGTGTTGATCCTTGCCAAAGAAATAGGATTGTGGAGTTATATTGATGGAAAGATCCAAACCGATCTGGATATAATCCCGCTTTTTGAGACCATAGAAGACCTGGAAGCTAGTAGCCAATTAATGGCTCAGATGTTTGAAGATGAAGTATTTGCTAAGCAAATAGAAGCAAGAGGCAACTTTCAGGAAATAATGCTGGGATATTCTGACAGCAATAAAGACGGCGGTTACTGGATGGCCAACTGGGCACTGGATAAAGCTCAGTTTGATCTTGGAAGTGTATGCAGAAAATTCAATGTGGACTTCAGGTTGTTCCATGGACGTGGTGGAACTATTGGAAGAGGTGGTGGGCAATCAAACAAGGCAATCCTCGCAATGCCTGCAGTAAGTAACAATGGTAAAATCAGATTTACGGAACAGGGTGAAGTGTTGTCATTCAGATATTCATTGCCGGAAATTGCTCATCGGCATTTAGAGCAGATTGTTCATGCAATGATTCATGTTACCAAAGCACAGAAAACTGAAACCGGTTACTTAGAGGATTCTTCAGAAAAGAAAATAATGGAAGAACTCTCTCAGTTGAGTATGCAAAAATACCGATCATTAATTGACGATGATCTGTTTTGGGACTGGTACTCTTCCATTACGCCTATAGAGCATATTGGAAAGTTACCAATTGCTTCCAGACCTGTCTCAAGAGGAGGTTCAGGGAAAATGGTTTTCGATAACCTAAGAGCAATTCCATGGGGCTTTGCATGGACACAGGTTCGATATAACATTCCCGGATGGTTTGGGATCGGAGAGGCATTGAAAACAATGTTGTCAGATTCTGAAGAAAATGGTGAAATATTCAAAAAATGGTTTAATGATTGGGTGTTTTTCAGAACAGTACTTGATAACAGTCAACGAGAATTGGCAAGAACTCATTTAAAAACTGCTGAAATTTATAACAAAGATGAGCAGAAGTTTCATAATCAAATTGCAAAAGAGTATGAAAGTGCAAAAGAAAGTATTACTCAAATCGCAAAAATCCAGAACTTTTTAGACCATAACCCCGTTATACAGAAGTCGATTAAGTTTAGAAACCCGTTCACTTATCCGCTCAATTTTTTGCAGGTGGAATTGTTAAAAAGATGGAAAAATGCCGAAAGTGAACAAGAAAAGAATGAGTTGACCGAAGTAATATTTCTGAATATTAACGGAATAGCTTCAGCTATGCAGAGTACCGGGTAAAAAATAAAAAATTACAGTAATTCTACTTTACCTTAACAAGAAAGCTTTTATTTTGTATGAACTATGAATGATATAATGACCCCCGAAAAAATAAATATTATACCAAATGAAAACAGTAAGATACATGAGGTCGATTTCGATAATCTCGTGTTTGGGAAAAAGTTTTCTGATCATATGTTCGTTATGGAGTATGAAAATGGTTCCTGGGGTCAGCCCTTAATAAGGCCTTATGGACCCATTCAAATTAGCCCGGCTTTAAATACTCTTCATTATGGTCAGGCAATTTTTGAGGGAATGAAGGCTTTTTATGTGGATGAAAACACCATAAATATTTACAGACCCAAAGATCATTTTGAAAGGATGAACTACTCATCCAGAAGAATGGGTATTCCTGAAACAGATTATGAAACGTTTATAACTGCTTTGGAAGAACTCATGAAATTAGATCACAGGTTTGTACCTAGACAGGATCAATCTGCATTATATATACGACCATTTATTTTTGCTTCAGATGATCTTTTGGCTGCCAGATCTTCCACAAAATTCAGCTATTATATAATTACTTCGCCTGTAGGTGCATATTATGAAGAGGGTTTTAATCCAGTTTCATTAACAACTACAAATGAATATGTAAGAGCTGTTGTAGGCGGAACAGGAAATGTGAAGACTGCTGGGAATTATGCAGCAAGCTTTCTTCCGGCTAAAAAAGCTAAAGAAGATGGATATACACAGGTTCTCTGGCTTGACGCTAAAGAACACAAGTATGTTGAAGAAGTAGGAACCATGAATATTCACTTCCTGATCGGTGATACTTTGGTCACTCCAAAGCTTACAGGTTCTATTTTAGGCGGGATAACTAGACGTTCTGTTACTTCTCTGGCAGAAGAATGGGGTTACAATGTTGAAGAGAGAAGAATCACTATTGATGAAGTATTTGAAGCTTCTGAAAACGGGACTTTAAAGGAAGTTTTTGGCTCAGGTACAGCTGCTGTAATATCTCCTGTAGGTTTGATTCATCATCAGGGGAGAAAGATCGATTTTGGTATTGATTCAATCGGTGAATTTGCAAAACGTCTATATGACGAGATCACAGGAATCCAATATGGCAGAATCGTAGACAGACATAACTGGATTCATACTGTAAAAGTCTAAGTGCAGATCGATCTCTTTAAAATATGTATGATTGGAGCAGGAGGATTTCTAGGAGCTTCATCCAGATATATTATCTCTGAAATTGTTCAGTCCAGATTTCCGGCTTCTGAATTTCCGTACGGTACTTATTTTGTAAACATGATAGGGTGTTTGTTGATCGGTTTTTTGTTGGCATTATTTGCTGTAAAAAACTGGGGAAATGAAGAACTTCGCCTCTTTATATTTGTCGGGATATTGGGAGGTTTTACTACGTTTTCTACTTTTGCCAACGACTCTTTTCTGCTGTTTAAAGAAGGAGAAGTATTACTTGGCTTGGCAAATGCTGGGGGGCAGATTTTACTCGGTCTGCTTTTTGTATGGCTAGGTTATTCTCTCGTAAAAATGATCTTTTAATACCCTTTTTTCCTGTCCACAGAATTAACCATTTCCATTCCTGATAAGCTTCTCTTATAATTTTCAATAATTTGTTCAGCGGCTTCTTTGGGGTCTGTAACGGCAGCAATGTGCGGAGTGATCATTATCTTAGGTCGGTTCCAGAAAAGATGATTAGAAGGTAAAGGTTCCTCCTCAAATACATCCAGCCATGCACCGGCTAAAACTCCGGTGTCGATCGCATAAATAAGATCTTCTTCAATCAAATGTTGTCCGCGCCCAACGTTAATTAAATAACCCGGTTTTTTTAGTTTCTTAAATAGCTCCAGATCCAAGATGCCATGAGTGTTATCTGTGAGGGGGAGTGCGCAAATAAGAATGTTGGAGGAATTTAGAAAATCACCCAATTCATTCTCACTAAATGAAGTAATTCCTTCAACGTCCTTTTTTGATCTGGACCATCCGTTAACTTTATATCCATTTAATATGAGAAGTTCAGCAATGGAAAGCCCCATTTCTCCCAATCCCAGAATTCCCACAACTGAATCCTCTTTAGGAATCAACTTATGTTTATCCCAAAATGCTTCTCTCTTTTGATCTGTGTATCGAGTAGTATGCTGTCGATAAGCCAATACCGCCTGAAGTACATACTCAGCCATTTCACTTTTTAAAGAAGGGGTGATCAACCGTGCGAAATTGATTTCTTCTGATAAACTTTCATCATTCAACAAATGATTGACTCCGGCTCCGAGTGAGGATACCGCTTTCAGATTCGAGTAATTTCCAAGCACGTTCTTAGGATGATTCCAGGCAACAGCAAAGGTAACTCTGTCCTTATTTTTTACTTTCGGCCAAATATCGATTTCAAGGTTGGGATCGATATTTTGAAGTTCTTCCGAGAGTTGGTTTAAGTCCCTGTTTGGTGCTATAAGTAATAGTGACATTCAGTTTTGAGACTATTTTAGTTTGTTTAGTTTAAATACATCATTTCGGGCGTAATGTCCTACTGCATCAAAATCTAATTTCGCTTTAGCGATCAGGCTCATGTCGAGTTCTGCAGTCAGGATTCCTTGCTTGTCCCACAAAGGACCTGCAATTGTATTTCCGAGGGGATCAACAATAACACTTCCGCCTTTGCACATGATCTCACCAAATTCAGAAATATCCTCTCCCGGAAGATCGGGATAATCTTTCTTCTCAACATATTGATTGCAACCCAAAACAAAGCACCTTCCCTCAACGGCTATATGTTTAAGAGAATGCTGCCAGTTGTCTCTTTGATCGGCAGTAGGCGCTAAATAAATTTGTACTCCTTGTTCATAAAGGAATGTGCGGGCAAGTGGCATATAATTTTCCCAACAAATAAGTCCGCTTATTTTTCCAAATTCACTTTTGTAGACTTCTAGATCAGAGCCATCACCTTCACCCCAAATAATACGTTCTGCAGCAGTGGGTTTAAGTTTTCGGTGCTTGCCAACTAACGTACCTTCATTATTGAAATACAATACAGAGCAATAAAGCGAACCCGAATCTCCTTTTTCAACTACTCCAATAACAAGCCATGTATTATATTTTTTAGCAATCTCGGATAAATCAGAAACATAAGCTCCGGGAACTGACAAAGAATTTTCCCAAAACCTGAGCCATGTTTCTCTACCTGAAGCACTTCGGTCTCCGACTTTGGTCCCAAACGTTAATCCTCTTGGATAGCCGGGAAGAAAAGCCTCCGGAAATAAAACAAGATCTGGATTTTCTTTAGATGCCTGTTCAGTCCAATACTCAACTTTTTTAATAGAATTTTCTAGATCGAAAAGGATCGGTGTAGCTTGAACTACGGATACTGTTGGGTTTTTCATACCAGAATGTATGAAAATGATTACATAATTATAGCTGCCAAACGGATGGATATTGCACAATTCCCTTCTTTTTATCCAAACCTTTAGGCACAAGTTCAATTCCCATAAAATTCTCAGAGGGAACATCAAAAGGAGGCTTTATTTCCCAGGTTGAAGCCGGCTCAAAACCAAAACGGGGATAATAATCAGAATGCCCAAGAAGGATCACAGAATCGAAGCCCAGATCAGTAGCTTTTTCCAGTCCATTCATTATAAGTTTTGCTCCAATACCATTTCTCTGAAGTTGTTGAACTACAGAAACTGGTGCTAATGCTAATGATTTAGAAGTGGTTTTGCTTGATTGAATCTCAATTTCAGAAAACAGAATATGACCAACTATCTTTTTCTTGTGAACAGCAACTAATGAAAGTTCAGGGATATAGAATTGACTGGATCTAATTCTTTCAACCAGATCAGCTTCATCAGAACTCTCGAACGCATTAAGTAGTACCGCCCTTACAGCTTCGTAGTCTGAAGCATGTTCTTCTCTTATTTCTACGTTAATCATAACCCTTCTCTTATTAAATATAATATACTTAGTGGTTTGTAATAATCAGCATGAGATTAGGGAAAGGCAGTTTCGAATGAGTATGAGGTAGTTTCTTTGAAGTTTTAAGGATGAAGTGTATAAAACTAAAGTAATTCAGCCTTCAAAGTCAGTATATCATTTTCTATCTGAGTCATTATTTCTTTAGAATCATCTGAGACAACTGTTTTAGGAGTTCCATATTTGATTTTTGCATTATAGGGAACTATCAGTGTTTCACCTTTCGGAAGATTTTTACCCATTCCATCCATATAAACCGGAACATACTTTACGTGCTTATTTTTTGAAAGTACAATTCCGATACCCCTTTTAAGAGTCTTCATTTTCTCAGGTTGGCCCCGTGTACCTTCCGGAAAAAGTATAAGTGAATATCCTTCGTCAATAGCTTTTTCAATGACTGCAAGAGGTGAGCCTTTACTTTTTTCGGAAACGCCATTTCTCTCCAGTAGTACAGCATTTATAAAAAAGCGACTAAACCAGCTAATTAGTTTATTTCTTCCGAAATAGTCTCCTGCCGCCACAGGTTTTACCCTATGTATAATTGAAGATGGGAGAGAAGCCATTATAGATAAAGTATCTAAATGACTATTGTGATTTGAAAGAATTACGAATTGTTCTTCTTTTTCCAGAAAAGATGCATCATCAAATTTAACTCCAACAATTAATTTCAGAAATATTCTGAGAACAAAACTATAGATAAATTGCAGAATATACTTTTGCATGGCTACTATTATTAATAAGCTAAATAGTAGATGAAATGAAAAAAGGCAGGAGCAGTAAAGGAAAGAGAATCTATTCTATCTAAAATTCCGCCATGCCCCGGGATTGCAGTAGAAGTATCTTTTACTCCTAAATCCCTTTTGATTGAAGACATAACCAGATCTCCCGAAAAGCCAGCAAATGCGATCATAAAGCTGGCAAAAAGAACTTCAAAAGTAGAAAGAGGTGTTAAGAAACTAATAAAATAACCTATGATAGTGGTGCAGATCAATCCTCCGATAAAGCCTTCCCAGGTTTTATTAGGACTTATAGATGGGATGATTTTACGTTTCCCAAAAATCTTACCGAATGTGAATTGAAGAACATCATTTATTTCAGTTAAAAAAACCAGAAATAGCAACAAACCTCGGCCTCCGTTTTCAAAACCCGGAATCTCCGGAAGTGAGAGAAAGTAAGCCATATGACTTAACCCGAAAACGGTAAGCATAAGTATCCAATGTATTGAAGACATGGATTTTATGATGCCTTTTGTATCTCCCTTTAGGACAAGTCTCAAAGGTATAAGCAGAAACATTATTACCGGAATGAAAATAATAAAAGCTCCGTACCATCCGATGTAAGCAAGAAAATATTGAATAGGTATAGAGAAATAAGCCCAGAGTATCGCATATCGATCAGAATCTCTGAACCCCAAAATAGAATAAAGTTCCCGGAAGGCTACAAAAGAAAGAAAAGCGATAGCAATGTAGGAAATGGTATTACTAAACATTGTAGCGATTATGAATATAAAAGACATAACCCACCAGGATCTTGTGCGAGATTTAAGCTCTGAAATATTCCAGTCGGGTTTTATTTTACCTATTGCGAAGAAAAGAAGAGAGGCAAAAGTGAGAATCCCAAAAATTAAAGCGATAACACTTAACAGATCATTATTATTGAAAACTTCAAATTGGAATATCTTTTCAAACATTATGCAAAGAATTAGATAATCTTTTATAAGTGCTTATGGCAATTAAGCTATTCAGGACGATAAAAACCCAAGTGCTGTATTCAAAGATATTAATATCAAAAAAAAGCAGAATCGCTACAATACTTATTACAAAAGCCCGGTCACTTTTTCCCATGGGTCCGTCGTACCTTCGTTCTTGGGAGATGATTTTCCCAATGAGCCCCGAAAATTCATTGAGAACAGTTAATACAAGAAATAAGGCAACTAAATAAAGATCTTGAGAGAATATTTTAAGTAGCGGGAAGTATATAAACAGATCGGAGATCACATCACCAACTTCATTTAAGACTTCACCTAATTTGCTTTGTTGGTCATAAGTTCTGGCCATCATCCCATCAAGAGCATTTAAAGCCATCCGTATTAGTAACCCAATAGGAACTATCAGAAACAAAAGTTGAAAATTTGATGAAAACCAGAAAGAAAGGCCTATTAAAAGTGATAGGAATATTGCACTTATAGTAATTTGATTAGCAGTTATGGAGTATTTGTTCAGTAAGACTAAAACCGGCTTTAACAGCTGCTGAAACTTTGGTTTTATTTTATAGATACTAATCAATTAAACAGTATTACAAGTGATTCAGAACCCAGGATTTAAAAGTGGTCTGAAAATAGTCGGAGTACATTGCTTCATTAGCCTCTTCTTTTGAAGAACACATCCCTACATTTTTGAGATCATGATTTGCACCCGGTATTACAGAAAGGGAGAAGTTATCAGGAATACCTTCAGGAAAAGTTTCATTTAGTGTAGTAAGAGCCCAACCCGGATAAACCATATGGTCGTTAGATGGAAAAACAAATAGTGCCGGATCAGTTATTCTTTTAAGATCGTTGGAAGGATCAAAATCTGCAATTTCCTTCAACTGGCGCCACGCTTTTTTTAATGGAAAAACAGAAACCCAATTAATATCTGACTGAGCTTTTTTTGAAGCTTTTTCAAAGGCTTTTTCTTTGGTTTCTCCTTCGCATAAAAATTCACTGTTATAAATATTAGTTAGATGAAGTTCCGCATCAAAAACCGGTCCTGCTATCGATGCTATTGCTTTCACATCGTCTCTGTAAAGCGACCCAACCACTTGAGCAACCCATCCGCCTTGACTGTGCCCGATAACCCCGATACGGGAAGCATCCACATTATTGATGGTTTTTAGATAATCAATGGCTGCTTTGGTATCATCAGCTCGGTCATAGATATTAGACCGGTGCCATTTACCTTCAGAATCGCCGACTCCTCGTTTATCAAAATATAAAATGCCATAACCTTCTTTTATAAAAAGCGCTTCCAGATTTTGCTCCACAAAATCTTTGTAGATGGTTCGATGAGAAGAATTTTCCCCGGAGCCAACCAGGAAGATAATCATAGGAATACTGTCAGCTTTTTGAGGTAAAAGTAATTCTCCATGAATAGTAAATCTACCGCTTTCAAATGTAATATTGGTACGAAGTATATCCTGAGCAATAGAATGAATAGGATTAAGAATAATTACTGCCAGAAGTACCGAAAAGAATCTCATTAGTTATTTTTTATTTCTACAACGTAATAGCTAAGGATAACGGATAAAAACGAAATTAAAAATTTGGAAATCTATATTTTGCTAAAATTCACAACCAATTCTTTGATCTGATCAATGTGTCTGTTTGTATGAACCATGTTAAAGTGGATCCATTCTCTTCTTGTCATAAAACCAAAGAGAGGATGTTCGAAGCGGGTACAGATTTCATCCGGATCCTGAACTTTTATGAGCTCAATAACCTGTGCTCTCGAAGCTTTAAACTTCTCAAGTAAGTCGCTTTTATCCTTATCGCTTTCAGTTGGGAGAACAACTCCAAAAGCTTGCAATTTTTTGGTACGATCCCGGAACTGAGATCTTATTTTCTGAATATTTCTTTCCGTATTTCTTGAAGGGTCTTTTTCGGTTGAAGCATTAAATAAACGTGCAGTCCCAAATTCTGAACGAATGATATGCTCTACGTTTTCTGCTGCTGACCAAGTATCCTTATCAGGTTTTTTATTGAAAATATCATTTGAAATATTTTCAATAAATTTGATGAAAGTCTCAGTATTTGATTGGTACTCTTCAACTAAATTCATGCTCTTCTTTTTTAAATTTTGTTAGCAAGATTAAGTAAATAACAGCAAAAAAAATAGGCAACCATTTCCCAATGATCACCTATGCTTGTGGGAAACTTCTATCTCTCTAGTTTTCTTTAAAAGGTGAGCTGAATTTTTCATCAGAAATAAGTTCCTGATCCGTTAATGTTTTCATAAAAGCTACTAGTGCTTCTTTTTCCTGATTTGTAAGATTCAATCTTCTGGGATTAATGGAATTTCGCTGTTCAAGTCTGTTATCTAAAGTCGCGCTGGCTTGAATGCCTGAATTGTAATGTTCAACAACTTCTTCCAAGGTTTCAAACCTTCCATCATGCATATATGGTGCTGTTAGTTCGATGTTGCGTAAGGAACCCACTTTGAATTTCCCATTATCATTAGCATTCCCTGTTACCGCTCCAAGACCCAGATCAGTGAGCACGGCATCCAATCCATTGTTTCTGGCTTCATCACCAACAAAAAGATCAGAAGTATGGCATTGGGCGCAATCCCCACGCCCACCAAAAAATATATCTTTACCCAGATTTTCGAGATCTGAATAGTTTGGAAAATCCTGATCCGGATTATTTACCTGAGCTCTGCCCACATCGTATTTTGATTGATACGAAACAATTGAACGAACAAATTGGGCGAGAGCTTTCGAAATTCGATCTGGAGTAACTTCATCATCTCCAAAAACCTGTTCAAATAAAACCGGATAGTAAGGTTGTTGTTCTACTTTAGAAACGAGTTCTGTTAAGGTGAGTCCCATTTCAACTTCATCCTGAATGGGCATCAAAACTTGCTCTTCCAGTGTAGAAGCTCGTTCATCCCAAAAGAAGTGACCGTTTTCATAATACTTAGCATTGGAAATTCCCATTGAATTTCGTCCTGTTAGTCCACCTTCAAAACCGGCACTGAATTGATCCGGATCAGAGAAACCGGATTCCTGCAAGTGACAAGAAGAGCATGAGATCATATTGTTGGATGAAAGAATCTTATCATAGAATAGAACACGACCTAAAGTAGCTCCCCAATCAGTCACTCCATTTTCATTGGGAGTATTATCCTGTTCAGTATTTGGTTGAAGAGAAAAAAAATCAGGTACGTCTATGTCCGAATAGTTATATGCGGAAGCGGGGATATTCAGATATTCGCTGAGCTCAAGAGTATCAACGATTTCTTCTTCGGATGAATCAAGTTCTTTACAGGCTGCGAGTATAAAAATAGAAGAGATAATGATCAGGGAATATTTTTTCATAGCAACGTATTTAGAGAGACTGTTTCCCGTAATACACACTAAATATGGAGTACCCCTAAGAGTTCTTAAAAAACTAAAGTGCTGAAGAAATAATGGATTTTAGTTTTGGGACAAGATCCCTTTCAAACCATTCATTCTTTTTAAGCCAGATATTATTTCTTGGAGATGGATGGGGAAGAGGCATAAACTCTGGCAAGTATTCATCATAATTACGAACAGTTTCGGTAAGCGTTCTTTTTATTTTATCCTGCAGATAATATTTCTGAGCATACTGTCCGATCAAAAGGGTAAGCTTTATTTCTTTGATGGAATCGAACAGAGGTTTGTGCCAAAGCGGAGCGCATTCAGGTCTGGGAGGGAGGTCACCGGATTTTCCCTTTCCGGGATAACAAAACCCCATTGGAATGATTGCTAGGTTGCTGGGATCGTAAAAGACTTCATCCGTAATTCCCATCCATTCTCTAAGCCTTCTGCCACTGGGATCGTCCCACGGTATTCCGGATTCATGAACTGCAGTTCCCGGCGCCTGACCAATCACAGCAATTTTACTTGATGGAGATGCAGCAACTATTGGACGCGGACCAAGAGGGAGATCTTTCTCGCATACAGAACAAGCTCGTATTTCCTGAAGGAGTTTATGCATGAAAGAATATATAAAAATAAACAGGTCATCCTGAACGTGTTTCAGGATCTTAAGAAATGGCTTTTATTCCGACTGGATAAAGGTTTTCATTTTTGGTAAGCAAAACCTTACACCTACACCGACCTTTAGAATTATTGGCGAGCCAAGAACGTAATGAAATCGACGGCTCCGGAGGAGCAATCATTACACTCTGGCTGATTCGTGAATATGTATCATATGACCGAAGACCTTTTGTAATGATTAGTCGATGTAATGGAGTTCGCGCC
>JAEPPZ010000012.1 GCA_017640785.1 Balneola sp.
GAGCTTGTAAACTGCACAACATCCCTCTGATCTCACACAAGTGTTCGATCGGTCTCCCTTCGAAGGGAGATTTAGAACCTTTGCATCAATTACCTGCCCCACCCTTGTTCTCTTCCTAACATTAGGTAGGGAGACTCTTAAACCAGCTAAGAAATTATTATCAAAGCCCCATCCCAAAAACCCTTTGTGTTCTCTGTGGTTAAAACAATTCCCAGCCATTGCTAACCCTCCATTGTTCCCTCAGGATGACTTTTTTAAATAAACACTACCTTCAATATTGAACATTCATTATTCGATATTCAACACCTTCTCCATCCTCTCCTGAATCTCCTCTAACATCAAATTTCCGATACTACCTTCGTGCGTGTGATTCAGTTCTTTTGGAGGCACAAAACTTCCGTCTTCGATCTGTTTTGCCACTTGCTGATAGGCTTCCCGAAAAGGAATTCCTTTTACCACTAATTCATTAACAGCCTCTACAGAAAAGATGAGTTTATATTTCGGATCATCCAGAATGTCCTTAACCGGTTCAATTTTTGACACAGAATAAGAAGCGATTTTCAGACAGCTTTTCATTTCTTTGATGGCCGGGAATAACAATTCCTTCAACAGCTGAAAATCTCTGTGATACCCGGAAGTGAGATTACTTAAAGTCATCATGATCTGATTCGGAAGCGCCATCAATACATTGGTTTTAGCACGAAGCAATTCAAATACATCCGGATTTTTCTTGTGGGGCATAATGCTGGAACCCGTTGTAAGCTCATCAGGTAATTTCAAGAATTGAAAATTTTGACTGTTGTACAGACACACATCAGCAGCTAGTTTATTCAAGGATGAAGCCAGGTTTGCTAACGCTGAAGCGACCACTTGTTCTGTTTTTCCCCTTCCCATTTGAGCATACACTGAATTATAGACCATACTTTCAAATCCAAGTAAGTCAGAAGTCATTCGTCGGTTAAGCGGAAAACTAGAACCATAACCCGCTGCTGATCCCAACGGATTTCTGTTCACAACTTTATACGCGCCATTCAATATCTCCACATCATCAACTAAACTCTCTGCGTAAGCGGAAAACCACAATCCGAAACTACTCGGCATTGCCGCCTGAGTATGAGTATATCCCGGCATGAATACATCTTTGTGCGTGCCTGCCTGATCGATAAGTGCAGAAAACAGGTCATTGGTAAGCGATTCTATTTCCTCTAATTGTTCTCTCAGAAATAAGCGAATATCTACTAACACCTGATCATTTCTGGATCGACCGGAATGAATTTTCTTACCTACATCACCCAGTTCTTTGGTCAACATCAATTCGATCTGGGAATGTACATCCTCCACACCGTCTTCGATCTGAAACTTTCCTTTTGCAATGATCTGCTCCTGAATATTCTCCAGTTCTCTGATCAGAATCTCTAACTCAGATTTCTCCAATAAACCTACGGATTCCAGCATAGTGATATGGGCAATGGTTCCGCGCACATCATGTTTCGCAAGTTCAAGATCCAGTTCACGATCTTTCCCAACCGTAAACTCTTCAATGAATTGATCCGTTTTAATTCCCTTTTCCCAAAGTTTTTTTGCCATAATAACTTCCTTTATTCTGAGCGTGTCTATTTACACACACCCCTGAATCCCCTCTCAAAAGGGGACTTTTCCTTTCCTATAATTTCAGTTTATTTAATAACTCAATATACGTTTCGATTCCTTCTTCGATTTCGCTCAGATAAATATATTCATCGGCAGTATGTGAGCGATGTGTGTCTCCCGGTCCCATTTTAATACACGGAAACGGCATGTGAACCTGATCCGACATAGTTTGTGAACCATAGGTTTTTATTCCAAGCTCTTTGCCTTTCATAACCACAACATGATTCTCAGAAATACCGGATGCGTTTAGGTTCAGCGATCTTGGATTTACTTCACAATTCACATGTTCCTTAATAAGTTCTACAACTTCTCTGTTAGTGTAATGCTCATTCGGGCGGACATCAACAACGAACTTACATTCATCGGGCACTACATTGTGCTGAGATCCGGCTGAGATCTGCGTCACTGTCATATTTACTTTCCCGAGCACTTCCGATTTCTTTTCAAATTGATAATTCCTGAACCACTCGATATCATTCATCGCTTTATAAAGAGCGTTTTCTCCTTCACTTCTTGCCGCATGTCCGCTTTTCCCGTGAGCAATACAATCCAGAACAATCAACCCTCGCTCAGCAATCGCCATGTCCATGGATGTCGGTTCCCCCACCACTCCAAGATCGATCTTACCCAATTCTTCTAACACAATAGGAACACCTTGTTTGCCGGAAGTTTCCTCTTCAGCAGAGGCCAGAAAAACCAGGTTGTAGTTTTGATCAGTACCTGCCAAATGAATAAAAGTATGCAACAAACTAACCAATGGACCGCCGGCATCATTACTTCCCAATCCGATCAATTTTCCGTCTTCAACAGTTGGGCTAAAAGGATCGTAACTCCACTTGGAAGAAGCCTTCACTGTATCGTGATGAGAATTCAGAAGAATCGTTGGCTTTGTTTCATCTATTTCTCTTGCCCACGCCCAAACGTTGTTCTTCTTTCTCTCAGCATTAAAACCTTGCGCCTTCAAATACTCTTCGATCACATCCGCAGTTTTATCCTCCTCCCCACTGTAGGACTGAATAGAAATGAGTTGCTTTAGTAATTCTATGGCGTTTTCGAACAATTCATCTTTCTTCACATTGACCTCCCCTGACTTATAATCAAATTTACAATTCCCGGGTAGTTCCTCCCCTCCTCCAACAGGAGGGGAAAACTCATTTTCAAATAACCAAATCTGCTTAAAGAGTCCTTCTCCTTGGACAAGGAGAAGACAGAAGAGGTCGAAACTATATAGATTAGCATTTTCATTTCACCAACCTCGTTCCTTTTTCTTCATCTTTAAACACATCAAATCCAACAATTCTGACTTTTTTAGCTCCTGCATTCAGTGCTTTAAAACCCAGCTCCAGTTTCGGAATCATTCCTTCTTTTATGATACCATTTCCCTCCAGATGACGATATAACAATAAATTCATTTCGGTGATCAATTTCTCGCCATTCATAACGCCTTCAAGGTCAAAACACAGATCCATTGCAACATCTTCATGCTCTGCCAATCCTGAAGCAATAAAGCCCGCGATATTATCTGCGTTTGTATTCAATAGCTGTCCATTGCCGTCGTGTGTCAGTGGTGCGATTACAGGTGTAACCCCTTCGTTCAATAAGCTGTTTAGAACCGTAGCATCTACCTGTTCGATATCCCCCACAAAACCAAAATCTATAGGTTCCGGATCTCTTTTTTTCGATTGGATCAGGTTCATATCAGCACCGGAAAGACCAATTGCGTTACAACCCAACGCCTGAAGTTTTGCCACTATCTTTTTATTCACCAATCCGCCGTAAACCATGGTCACCACATCGATCATATCGGAATCGGTTATTCTTCTGCCATTGATCATTTTGGATTTCAGTCCCAGCTTTTCTGCTACATCAGAAGCTATTTTCCCGCCTCCATGAACCAGAATTTTCTTGTCTTCAATTTGAGCAAAATCCTGTAGAAACTGATCCAACTTTGCTTCGTCATCAATGACTTTACCACCGATCTTTATGACTTTTATTTCACTCATTTTTCAGAATTTTATTGAATATAGTTTGAGCGGAAACAATTCTGTTGGTTGCCTCTTCGATCACCAGTGAATTCGCGCTGTCAATTACGACATCGCTCACAACCACATTTCTTCGAACAGGTAAACAGTGCATGAATTTAGCGTCGTTCGTAAGTTCCATTTTAGCCTCATCAACCATCCAGTTTTTATCTTCAGAAAGTATTTTTCCGTACTCCGAATAACTACTCCAGTTTTTTGCATAGATGAAATCAGCCCCTTCAAATGCTTTTTTCTGATCGTATTCGATATGTGCGTTCACTGAAAATTCAGGAGCTAATTCGTAGCCTTCTGGATGAGTGATTGTAAGATCATACTCCGCTTTTTGAGTCCACAAAGAAAACGAATTCGCCACTGCCTGAGGAAGTGCTCTCGGATGAGGCACCCAGGTCAATACTACTTTTGGTTTATCTATCTTCTTATGAGTTTCAATAGTGATCAGATCTGCAAAAGCCTGCAAAGGATGTCTGGTAGAAGACTCCAGATTTACCACCGGCACCGGACAATGTTTAATAAACTGACTCAAAACCTGTTCTGAATAATCAGCTTCGCGATCTTCCAATTTTGCAAAAGCACGGATCGCCACCAGATCAAAGTAAGAACCGATCACTTGTGCTGCTTCTTTGACGTGCTCCGCTTTGTTTCCATTCATGACAGCTCCGTCAGCGAACTCCAGTTGCCAACCGCCTGCTCCTACATCAAAAACAGTTACATCCACACCCAGATTCTGAGCCGCTCTTTGGGAACTCAACCTGGTTCGCAAACTTGGATTTAGAAACAACAAGCAGATCGACTTATTTCGGATGCTTCCCTTCTCTTTAAATGGGTTTTTCTTTACTTCCAATCCTTCTTGGATCAGACTTTTCAGATCGTCTACATCATCAATTGAGAAAAACTGTTTCATGATAATTCTTCCTTTATAGCTTTTAAAAAATCCGTTGTTTCTCTTTTTCCAATTCCCAAAGAAGGCAACAATCGTAATGTATTTTTATCGGATGAGGAGCCCGTAAAAATGTAATGTTTATATAATAATGTCTTTCTCATTTCTGCGATCTCAAATTCGAATTCCACTCCTATCATTAACCCTGCACCACGAACTTCTTTTACCTTCGGAAGCTTCTTCAATTCTTCCTTCAGGTATTCACCCATTTCTTCTGCGTGCTTGATCAGGTTTTCCATTTCCATCACTTCCAGCACCGCCAGAGAAGCTGCACAGGCCAAATGATTTCCGCCGAATGTTGTTCCCAGCATCCCGAATGAAGCCTCGAACTTTGGAGACGTGATAATTCCTCCAATAGGAAACCCGTTGCCCATTCCTTTTGCCATGCTGATAATATCAGGCTCAACTCCTGAATGTTGATGAGCAAAGAACTTACCCGTTCTTCCAAACCCCGATTGTATCTCATCCAGAATGAGAACCGTATTTGTTTGATCGCAAAACGTTCTGATATGCTTCAAGAACTCCGGTGACGGTGCATGAATGCCACTGATCCCTTGAATACCTTCGATCAAAACCGCACATACCTCTTCTTGTTTTAAGGCTTCTTCAACACCTTCAAAATCTTCCAGTTTTAGTCGGACTATTTCTGCTCCTTCATTCACAGGAAACAAGATCTTCGGATTGTCAGTAGCAGCAACAGCAAGCGAAGTTCTACCATGAAATCCTTTTTCGAAAACCAGAATTTTCTTTCTTCCATTGTGTGCAGATGCCATTTTCAGTGCATTCTCGTTGGCTTCTGCCCCTGAATTGCACAGAAATAAATTCCAGTCTGTGTATCCCGAAAGTTCTCCAAGTTTCTCTGATAATTCTTTCTGAACTCCGATGGGAACAGAATTTGAATAAAAACCGATCTTGTTTATTTGCTCAGTGATGCGCTTCACATAATGCGGATGTGAATGTCCGATAGAAATGACGGCATGACCACCATACATGTCTAAATATTTGGTTCCGTCTTCCGTGTAAACATAATTCCCTTTAGCTTTCACGGGCTCCACATCAAACAAGGGATAAACAGGTAATAAATCCATCAGAATGCGCTCCCTTTCAATTTCAATCCGGTGGTTTCTTTCAGACCAAACATCAGATTCATATTCTGAACTGCTTGCCCTGAGGCGCCTTTTACTAAGTTGTCTATAACTCCGGTTATAAGTAATTGATCTCCCTCTTTCTGAAGATGAAGAACTCCTTTGTTAGAATTCACAACTTGTTTTACATCTACAGCTTTTTCTGAAATATGAACAAAAGGATGACCGCTGTAATAATCTTTGAATAATTCACCGGCTTCTTCCAGAGACAGCTCTGTTTTCAGATAACAAGCTGCTAATATTCCTCTGGTAAAAGCCCCGCGAAAAGGAACAAAATTAATAGTGCTATCAAAATCATTTTTAAGCTGGGTTACACTTTGTGTGATCTCGCCCAGATGCTGATGCGTAAATGCTTTATAGACCGAGGCATTGTTACTTCTCCAACTAAAATGGGTAGTTGATGTTGGGTTTTGCCCGGCTCCGGTACTGCCCGTCATCGCTGACACATGAACATCATTGTTCAACAAATTCGCTGAAGCCAGAGGTAACAGGCACAACTGTATACATGTTGCAAAGCACCCCGGATTAGCTACTTTTTCTACTTTTTTGATCAGATCTCTGTTCAACTCAGGCAAGCCATAGATAAATTCATTTCCTTCGGATTTCAAACGAAAATCTGAACTCAGGTCAATGATCTTTGCCTTTTCAGGAATTACTCCGGACTCTATAATCCCTTTTGATTTCCCATGACCTGAGCAAAGAAAAACAACTTCCACTTCCTGATCTAACTGCTCATCAAATACCAGATCGATCTCACCGATCAGGTCAGGATGTGCCTCATGGATTTTTTGTCCCGAGTGACTTTTACTGACAACAGAAGTCAATTCCACTTTAGAATGATTGATCAAAATTCTGATCAACTCACCGGCTGTATATCCTGCCCCACCAATTATTCCAACTTTAATCATTGTTCTGTACCGATTGTTGAATGAGCGTTGCGTTTGCCAAGATCTTCGTAAAGCCTTTTACATCTTCGCCACTCCAGCCTTGATTCATCTCTCCATACTGACCATGTTTTGATTGCATCAGATCAAATTCAGATTCAATACCGATCAGTTCGAATTGCTTAGGTTCTAATTTCACAAACACCTTTCCGGTCACTTTTTGCTGAGTATTTTCCAGAAAAGCTTCGATATCTCTCATCACCGGATCCAGAAATTGTCCTTCGTGCATCAACATTCCGTACCACTCGCCCAACTGATCTTTCCAGTACAACTGCCATTTTCCCAACACATGTTTTTCCAGTAACTGATGCGCTTTGATCAATATCATGGGAGCAGCCGCTTCAAATCCAACTCTGCCTTTTATTCCGATGATGGTATCACCTACATGAATGTCTCTGCCAATTCCATATGGTTGCGCAATTTCCTGAAGTTTTTTGATCGCCTGAACAGAAGTTAACTTCTCACCGTTAATGGACGTTGGTTCTCCATGTTCGAACCCGATTTCTACGATTAACCCGTCTCTATTAACTATTTTTGTTGGCCACGCTTCTTCCGGTAGTGTTTGATGAGAAGTGAGTGTTTCAGCACCACCCACACTTGTCCCCCACAATCCTTTGTTGATGGAATATTTCGCTTTCGCCCATTCTTTTTCCACTCCATGACTTTTCAGAAACTCCACCTCTTCTTCGCGACTCAGTTTCATGTCTCTGATGGGTGTGATGATCTCCATCTCCGGAGCAAGCACATTAAAGATCAGATCGAAACGAACCTGATCATTACCCGCTCCCGTGCTTCCGTGTGCGATGGCATCAGCGCCGATCTTCTTGGCATATTCTGCTATTGCCACAGCTTGAAATACACGCTCGGCACTTACTGAAAGCGGATACGTATGGTTTTTTAACACATTCCCGAATAACAGATATTTAATTCCTTTCTGATAGAATTCCTGCTCAACATCAATGCAGACGTGATCTTCTATACCAAGATCAGCAGCTTTCTGTGCCAGTTCTTTTTGTTCTGCTTCATCAAAGCCGCCGGTGTTTACAGCCGCGGTAAACACTTCGTATCCCTTTTCTTTTGCCAGATGAATAGCGCAATAACTGGTGTCTAAACCACCACTAAATGCTAATACTACTTTTTTATTTTTCTTCATGATTATTTCCTTTTACTTGAAAGGTCATCCTGAACCACGTGCTGAACTTGATTCAGTATTGTTTCAGGATCTTCCTCCCTGCTTAGTAGCTATAAATTTAAAAGACCTTCAACGGTTTAATGAGTTTCTGAACGGAAGCGGTTTTCATCTGCACCCACCGGTAAAACTTTCTGATGTTTGCTTCGCGTTCTTCTTTTGGTTTGTTATTCGGATGCTGAGGATCGTACAACATTCCTGTGCATAAACAATTCTTGCGATTATTCCTAGAAAGTATGTCGTAATTCGGACAGCTTTGACAACCTCTCCAAAACGTTTCATCCTGAGTGAGTTCTGAAAATGTTACCGGCTTATAACCAAGATCCGAATTGATCTTCATAACCGGCAAGCTGGTCGTGATCCCGAATAACTTCGCAGTTGGGTATTTCTTCTTTGACAACTCAAATGCTTTTCCTTTGATCTTTTTTGCCAATCCAAGCCCTCTGTAATCCGGATGAACGATCAGTCCCGAATTCGCCACATACTTTTTACTTTCCCATATCTCGATGTAGCAAAACCCGACCAGTTTATCCCCATCTAAGGCTATAACCGCATTTTGGTTTTCAAATTTAGTTTTGATGTAATTGGGATCACGTTTTGCAATACCTGTTCCGCGCTGTTGAGCTGCTTTTTCAATAAGTGCACAGATCTCTTCCGCATAAACTGCGTGCTTGGATGAACCGAAATAGATAGAAACCGACATGTGAGTAAAAGATGGAAATCCCGAAGGAAAAATTAGAATTGAACTGCTTTTATTAATTTAGATGAGATGGTAATCGTAGAAAACACGACATACCACTATGCGTTACCGCCGCCGCGGAATGCGCCGTACAGATCGTCTGTCAATTCTATGTGCAAGAGATTTTTGCATGGCTTGTAAAATGGGGAATTGAATCTTTTAAAACAAGGGATGATTTAACTTTTAATTTTAGATTATGTCATTTCTGTAGATGTCACTTAATTCGTTGACGCTTTAATAGAGATAATTATGGAAAAACTCGCCCTAAGTATTTAAGACGGAATAGAGAACATGATCCGAATGCGTCTGCGAAGCAGGAATAATCCTTTCTGGTGAGAAGCGTAGTAATTTCCTCAGAATGAACGAAGACCTTTAGGATTATTCAGCGTAGGATCAGTGAACCCGTCTTAAATACTTCGGCTTGATCTTTTGTCCCGTTCGAACGGGATATCAAGACAAAAGTAGGTAGCCTTGTGCTAAGCTATGCCTTTTTATCTGGTCTCGATGCTATGCGTTGGAAACGGACCTCCCCGGCTACGAAACAGATTCTTTGGTTCTGAGTAGTTCGCCCCTCCTTGGATAAGGAGGGGAATTCCCGAGTTGATTCTAATTCTTATCAACGAGTCCTCCTCCTGTTGTAGGAGGAGACAGAGGAGGTCTTTACTTAAGGATTGTGAGTACATTTACTTGCTATGTGTACTTTTGTGCCGCTACTGAACTCCCTCAGCACAGGCTCCAGTACCAAAAGCTCACGACAAGAATTATTGGCGCGAACTCCATTACATGGACTAATCATTACAAAAGGTCTACCTGTGTACGATGCATATTCAAGAATCAGCCAGAGTGTAATGATTGCTCCTTCGGAGCCGTCGACTTCATTGCGTTCTTGGCTCGCCAATAATTCTAAAGGTCGGTGAAGTTGGAGGTTTTTTCTGAAAACGTCAGGACGTTTAAGCAGAATAATTTTTGTAAGCGAATTAGCAGACACCTACAAACGGTACTGTTTTAATGATTCGCGCATATCTTTTAGTGCAAGTCCCATATGATTTTCAACTGTTTTTACAGATACATCTAATACCTGAGCGGCTTCCTTATAAGTAAATTCCTGAATAAAGCAGAGCCGAAAAACTTCTTGTCTCTTTTCTGGCATTGCTGAAATAGCTTTCTCAATTGCGCTATTAAGCTCAGCTCTTTTGTTATCCTCATCTTCAGGTTCTTCATAAGATGTATTCTCCTCCGGATCAGCTTCTTCATCGAATTTGGAATGATCTCTGAAAAGATTCAGCATCCTAGTATATCCGATCTTGAACAAAAATGCCCGAAGAGACTTTGTTTCGTCTATTTCGTCGCGTTTTTCCCAAATCATTACAAAAGCTTGCTGAACCAGATCTTTGGCAGCTTCTTTGGCGGTTCCTCTCTTCATTAAATAATTAAGAAGAAATGCATTATAGCGGTCAAAAAACTTTTTAAATGCCTCGTGATTTCCGTTCTTTATCTTTATGGCAAGTTCCGGGTCGGTTAATTCTTCAGAATCAACTGAGGCCAACAATAAAATAAGTTGTAATAAGAGCGAGTTCATATCAGAGAATATAATTCCAAGTTGTGTTAATGAACAAAGAAAGATTTCAGAATATTAAAAGTATTAGATTGGTCGCGATTGCGCTGTCAGTAATTCTTATTGTAAGTGGATTCAAGGTAATTCAGGACAACTCTGTAACTATAGAAAAAAGAGAAATAAAAAATGGAGTTGCCTTGTATGCATCGAATAGTAATTACTATCCTGTAACCATAGAGCTAGATGCCGACCTGACAAATATGACTTCATCAGAAAGTAACCCACTTATTACAGTCCTTAATGGGAGGTCTAAAGGAAAAATTGCTGAAATGAAGGTTAAAGACCCAAAATCATCCTGGGGATTGAAATACAGCTCGATATTTTATCAGGGTAGTATTTTTGCAAAACATAATGACAAAGTTGGTTATAGACTTCCCTTTAAAATTGGAGAACAGCACCGTTTAGATCAGGGATACAACGGAAAATTTTCTCATAGTGGAGAAAGCCGATATTCTTTGGATTTCAATATGAAAGAAGGAACGGAAGTGTATTCTTCAAGAGCAGGGATTGTTGTGGAAACAGAGGAAAGTTATTCTAAAGGTGGAAGTGATAAATCATTTTTAGACAAAGCTAATTATGTAACTATTTTACATGATGACGGTACTTTTGCTCAATATTCGCATCTAAGACAGAACGGCGTTTCTGTAAGAATAGGACAGAGAGTTAAAGCTGGAGAAAGAATCGGTTATTCCGGCGCTACAGGTTATGTAACGGGACCGCATCTGCATTTCACGGTTTTAAAAGCAAAAAAGGGCGGAGGATTTATTTCAATACCGGTCAAGTTTGCCACCAAAGATGGGATCATTACTTTAAAAGAAAAAGAAACCTATACAGCGTACTAGCGAAGCTAAATTTCAATCTTAAGTTGGTTATTGGTTATTGGTTATTGGTTATTGATTATTGGTTATTGAATGTTGGGTGTTGGATATTGAATGTTGATTATTCCTTTTTCTTCTCATTAAACTCATCCAAAGACAACCCTTTCATAACCGCATCATAGCTTGAAATATCTTTTGGTAGAATGATGTCGTTTTTATCCTGTCCTAAACCTTCCAGTGTATTCAGGTATTTCTCAGAAAGACGAAGTTTCATGGCTTCAGCTCCCATAGGCTGAGATAAGGCATGAGCAATCTTCTCAATGGAAATGGCTGTCGCTTCTGCAATAGATTCGATCTCATTAGCCAAACCTTCCGCTTCGTTGATCTGTCGCTGCATTTCTGCTTCAGAAATATTCACCATTTCCGCTTTAATACCTTCAGCATCATTTACTTTAGAGCCTTGAACCCCTTCAGATTTTGCGATCACCGCACGACGATCACGCTCTGCAGTCATTTGTCGCTCCATTGCATTTTGTACTGTTCTTGGAGTAAGAATATTTTTGATCTCGTAGCGATGAACTTTAATTCCCCACGGTATCTCTATCTCGCTAAGTACTTTAACCACTTCTTTACTCATGAACGCACGTTCTTCAAAAGTTTGATCCAGATCCATGAGTCCGATAACAGATCGGGTGGTAGTCTGTGCTAACTGAATAGCAGCATAGCGATAATCCGTAACTCCATAGCTTGCATTTACCGGATCCATAACGCTTAAATAGATCACGCCGTCGACCTCAACCTTTACATTGTCTTTGGTGAAGCATTCTTGAGGTTCAACTTCGATCGTTTCTTCACGGAGGTCTTGCTTGTAGACAACTTTATCAATAAACGGTACCAACGCATGAAATCCGGGCCCAAGTGTTTTGTGATAATTACCTAATCGCTCAACAATAAATGAATACTGGTTAGGAACCAATCTTAATGATTTGATCACTTTAAAGATCACAAAAAAAGTAATGAGCCCTACTAAAATCTTACTTACTAGTTCTACAATTTCCATAATCAGTTTTCTCCTTTAATTTCTTTACTCTTCGTATGGTCGCTCACCTTACTTACACCTTCGAAAAAGGTTTTCAAATTAGCTGTTTCTGTTGGAAGCACAGAAACGTTTGAATTTTTAAGTATAGACCCGAATTTTTCTATGTATTGTTCCACCAGTTTGGTACGAACAGCAAGCTCTCCACCCGGTTTTTGCATAGCTTCAGCAATTCGTTGAATTCCATTTGCCGTGGCATTGGCTATCAATTCAATTTCTTTGGCTTTACCTTTCGCTTCATTGATTCTGCGTTGACGAGCACCTTCGGAAACCAAGATCTGACTTCGTTGTTCACCTTCAGATTCATTGATCCTTGCCTGACGAAAACCTTCGGAATGAGTGATCTCTGCTCGTTTTTCACGTTCTGCTTCCATCTGCTTTTCCATGGTGTCCACGATTTCATTGGAAGGTCGGATATTCTTGATCTCGTACCGAAGTACTTTAATTCCCCAAGGTCCGGCCGCTTTGTCAATTTCCCGAACGATGTTTTCATTCATGGCTTCACGCTCAGAAAACGTATCATCCAATGTGATCTTACCAACTTCAGATCGCATGGTAGTTTGAGCAAGATTAATAGCCGCCGCCTGATAGTTATTGATTCCATAACTGGCTTTGTGGGCATCCATCACTTTAATGTATACTAATCCATCAACAGCCACTTCAATATTGTCTTTGGTGATACAAGTTTGGCTTGGAACATCCAGAACCTGCTCACGCATTTCGCGTCTGTAAGCCGGGCGATCCACAAACGGAACCAGAAAATGAAATCCCGGTTTTAAGTTCTTTTTGAATTTACCAAGTCGTTCCTGTATTACTTCTTCTCTCATTTCCACGATGATAAATAGTCGGGTGAGTATGAAGTAGAGAACGAGTAAAGTGATAAGAACACTGGTCCAAAACATGATAGCCTTTAATTTTTGTGTTTAAGTTTTTCTGAAGTTGGTTCCTGAATCTGATCCACGGGTTCTACGATCCAGGTGGTATTGTCTCGATACTTGATCTTAACTTTTGTGCCTGCTGGAACTTCTCCCTCCAAAGTTCTAGCCTGCCAAGAAATTCCCTGAAAACGAATTCTGCCTTCATCGTTATGTTCATTCAGCGGTTCAACGACTTCTACAATCTGATCCATGGCTTCGTAATCTTCATCCGCAAATTTATAAGAGGTTTCTCCCTTCAAATATTTCCTAATAAAAGGCATTGCCAGAATAGAAATTCCGGCGGAAGTAAATATCCATGCCATAGTTGCAGTAATCGGGTCGTCCAGAAAACCGAGGAAACGAGCAAGAGCAATAAGAAGTCCGCTGGATCCTAAGATCAATGCCATACCGCTCGGTATCACAAATTCGAGCAACATCAGGATGACTCCACCAATTAAAAATATCCAGGTAAGTAGTTCACTGTCCATAGCTTTGTGATGAATTTTACTGTCTTTAGTAGATACCAAATTGCGAGATAAAAATCTTGTTTACTTGGCACTAATTTTGCATTTATTTGGGAGTAAATACAATTAAGTCATTCAGAGCGGTAGCGATGAATCTGCACAATTATTTATATGCTGGGAATAGTTGTGCAGATCCTTCTCCCGAATAATCGGGATCAGGATGACAGGTGGGTCATCCTGAACTTGTTTCAGGATCTTTGTGAAGATCATGATCTGGTCATCAGTAAAGTCCTTATCAGAGTATTAAAATTGAAATAGATTGAAAGCCATTTCGTAAGATTCCGAAACGAGTTCGGAATGACGATTGTTTAAAAGCAGAACATGCCCGATAAAAAAGAAGAACAAAAGAAAAATCACTCCATTGCTTCCTTAAAGGATACGCTGATCAAGATATTTGCGCTTAGTAAACCGTACAGAGGAAGGTTCTACTTTGCAACGGTTGTTGTTCTGCTGGCATCGGGTATCTGGCTCACAATTCCGCTGGGTCTAAGAGAACTACTGGATGCGGTCTTCGAAAAAGGAGATGGGAGTTTACTCAACTTACTCGCCATTGGCTTGATAGGGCTTTTTGTACTTCAATCACTGTTCAGTTTTACCGGAAACTATTTTCTGGAATGGGTTGGGGAAAGAGTGGTCACTGATCTCCGGAAAAAAGTATATGAACATCTTCACCGATTGGGATTCAAGTTCTTTGCGGAGAGACGTTTAGGTGAGATCACTTCACGGCTTACAAACGACGTTGGTTCCATCAGAACAGCGTTGACGGATTCATTACCACAACTATTAACGATCTCTTTTTCGCTGATCGGTTCCGTTTCGTTGATGGTAGCATTGAACTGGAGACTGAGTGCGGTGATCTTCGTAACTGTTCCGTTTGTAACGGTTGCCACTCGTTATTTCGGGCAGAAGATCAGAAAACTGTCACGAGGAATTCAGGATGAACTGGCAGATTCCACTGCTGTAGCTGAAGATGCGCTTGGAGCTGTTCGTTTGGTGAAAGCTTTCGTTCGGGAAACCTATGAAGTAACCCGATACTCTGACTCTATTGAGAAATTGTTCGGAACCGTCCGAAAGAAAGTGGTGCTGACTCAATTGTTCTGGAGCGGAGTGGGAATCATGTTCATGGGCACACTAGTGGTTATTTTCTGGTATGGAGGAAAAGAAGTTCTTGAAGGTCGACTAAGTGCCGGAGATCTGGTGGCGTTCATCATTTATGCGCTGAATATTTCCAGGTCCATCAGCCAGACTTCCAGATTATATACGGCAGTAAATACTGCAGCCGGAGCTTCAGAACGCATTTTTGAGTTGTTGGATGAAATCCCGGAGATAGATGACAAACCGGATGCAATTAAAGTAACCGATGTGGAAGGTGAATTAGAATTCAGTGAAGTTGGTTTCCGGTATGAAGAAGAGCGTCCGGTTTTAAAGAATATCAGCTTTAAAGCAAAAGCAGGAGAGACCATCGCATTGGTTGGACCGAGTGGAGCGGGAAAGACGACGTTGTTGAATCTGATCCCAAGATTTTATGATGTTGAGAAGGGAGTAATAAAACTGGATGGAACTCCGATCAGTGACCTGAAAGTAAAATCATTTCGGGAGCATATATCCATTGTGCCGCAGGAAGTTCACTTGTTCAGTACCACCATAAAAGACAATTTGAAGTACGGAAAACTGGATGCTACGGATGAAGAGATCATTCAGGCTGCTGAAGATGCCAATGCCCATGATTTTATTATCGAACATCCGGATGGATATGATTCACTGATCGGTGAAAAAGGAGTGAAGCTAAGCGGTGGACAACGACAGCGAATGGCAATTGCCCGTGCAATTTTAAAAAACCCCGAAATTCTATTATTAGATGAAGCGACTTCTTCACTAGATTCCGAATCGGAAGCACAAGTTCAGGAAGCCTTAAACCGATTGATGAAAGGCAGAACCACTTTTGTGATTGCTCACCGATTGTCCACCATCCAAAATGCAGACCGAATTCTGGTACTGGATAAAGGCGAAATCGTAGAAGAAGGAACGCATACCGAGCTACTGGCCAAAGGCGGTTTATACAGCCATTTGTATGAATTGCAGTTCAGAGATTTGGCCGGTGAGACTTTGAGTTGAGAAGTACCGGGATTAGTTCAAGCGTCTGATTTAGTTCTCGTTCCGAACGTCCCGTTCGGAATGCAATGTTGAAGCTCTGCTTGGGAATGAGGTTAAATCAGTATTGGATATATTCAATAACTAGTATTAAACCTACAAATAAACCTAACCCAATTAAAACCCAGCATAAAATAGATACCAGATTTATTAAAAAATAACTGGTTGGCCAAACTCCATCAGGTTTCTGGGGAAGCCGGTTTTTAGTAATTTCTAATCCTTTACGTAGTAAAAAGCCAATTAAAGAAGCAGATACACTTACTAGAAGACCAATCACTAAGCTGCCATTAAAAAGTTCAAGCATGACTATTCACATTTTGTAAATAAGGGACTATTTTTTAATCGAAGTAACTGAATATTTTTATTGGGTACAAGTGCGAACCCATCCCTGTCCCTTCCCTTAGTCAAGGGAAGGGGACGTTGTAATTAATATCTGAGTGGATTTAAGGAGTCTCTCTCCCTGATGTTAGGGAGGGAACAAGGGTGGGTCAGAGAATTGGCAGAGAAGAGTTAAATATCCCACAAAGGAGGAATTTCTCTTTTTTCACAAACTGGAATTGCAGAAAAACTCCTCTATTTAATCTTCAAAAAGATCGCTGCTCAGATAACGATCACCACGGTCACAAATAATAGAAACTATCACGCCTTCTTTTATTTCAGAAGCTACTTTAAGAGCTGCCGTCATGGCTCCCCCGCTACTCATACCAGCTAAAATCCCTTCTTCTTTCGCCAATCTGCGAGTCATAACTTTTGCTTCATCAGCACTGACATCAATGATGCGGTCAACCCGTTCAGGCTCATAGATCTTTGGCAAAAACTCAGGGGACCATCTCCTGATTCCGGGGATTCTGGAACCGTCGGTAGGCTGAGTTCCTACAATCTGTATATCAGGGTTTTGTTCTTTCAGATACCTTGAAACACCCATGATTGTTCCTGTTGTTCCCATAGCGGATACAAAATGTGTTATCTTTTGCTGTGTATCCTTCCATATCTCAGGTCCCGTGGTTTTATAATGCATCTTATAATTATCAGGATTGGCAAACTGATTCAAAATATGAAAATCGCCGTTCTCTGCCATTTCATCTGCGAGTTGTCGAGAGTATTCGATGGTTTTTTCAGCTGGTGTCAAAATTACTTCCGCACCATATGCCCTCATGGTTTTGATTCTTTCCGGAGTAGCGCCATCCGGCATGATCAAGGTCATATGAACACCAAGAGCCTGAGCGATCATGGCTAAGGCAATTCCTGTATTTCCACTGGTGGCTTCAATCAGTTTGTCGCCTACAGCAATCTCTTTTCGTTCAAGAGCACTTTTGATCATATTTAAAGCCGGTCGATCTTTTACACTTCCTCCCGGGTTTTGTCCCTCCAATTTCCCATAAATCGTTACAGAATTGTTGGGATTAAGAGTATTTATTTTTACCAGGGGAGTGTTTCCAACTAATTGTTCAATAGTCATTTTATGCTTGTTTTGAAAATATGAGTATCCACTTATTTGTTGCTTTCAGAAACTGTTTAGGTCTTGTAATTTATCTTACTTCCGGGAGCTACACTTTCGGTGATCCAAACGTTACCCCCGATAATACTCTTCTCCCCAATAATGGTTTTGCCTCCAAGGATGGTGGCTCCTGAGTAAATTATTACATGATCTTCAATAGTAGGGTGGCGTTTGGTTTTTGCATCTTCCTTTTTCACACTTAAAGCTCCGAGCGTAACTCCTTGATAGATTTTAACATGATTTCCGATTACAGTGGTCTCACCGATTACAATTCCGGTTCCGTGGTCAATACAAAAATAATTACCAATAGTTGCACCCGGGTGAATATCAATTCCGGTTACACTGTGTGCATGTTCGGTAAACATACGAGGAATGATATCTACACCCAGTTTAGTTAAGACGTGAGCTATACGATATGCAGCAATTGCATAAAAACCGGGATATGATCGCACAACTTCTTCAGTACTTATAGCAGCAGGATCACCTTCGTAGATCGCGTTTATATCTTGTTTGAGCTTTTGGTAAACGGCAGGAATAGCATCAAAAAAAGCTTTATTTACTTTCTGAGCATCAATATCTGAATGTCTAAGTTGGACATAAAGTATTTTGTATAATTCCTCCCTCAATTTTAATACATGAAGATTAAACTGATCTAGTGAATCATAAGACCGGGTTGCATACTCAGGAAATAATGTTCCCATTAAGTCCTTATAAAAGGAACTCACTTCCTCTTTGGATGGACATTCCACACAGTCATTATGTGAGTTGAAAATCTGTTCTGTAAATGAATCTTCCATAAATGGTAATTAATTTAATATTAGAACCCTTTCAACAGAAGAATGATTCAAATATGAATTATTTCAGGAAGTAGTTTGAGATAAAAGTCGAACCCATCCCTGCCTGCGGGCCGTACTGTCCTACGGCAGGCAGGCCTGTCCCTTCCCTTTAAAAAGGGAAGGAGATACTGTAATTAATATCTGAGTAGATTTATGGAGTCTCTCTATCTGATGTTAGTGAGAGAGCAAGTGTGGGTCAGAAAAGGTTTGGAATTGTGTTAACCACAGAGAACACAGAGGGTTTTGGAATGAGACTTTGATAATAATATCTAAATTAGTTTAAGTCTCTTTCTCCCTTATGTTAGAGAAAGAACAAGAGTAGGGCAGAAAATTGATGCAAAGATTCTAAAATCTCCCTTCGAAGGGAGACCGATCGAACACTTGTGTGAGATCAGAGGGATGTTGTGCGGTTTCTGAACTGGAAAACTGTACAACATCTATTTCTCATTTGGGATGTCTTGTTCGGAACCTGGTTTTGAAGCTCTGCCTCGTATGTTCAAATTGCTATATGCATACGAATACACTTTCAATTCAAAGCGTACAAATATTTTGCTGCTGCTTTACTCATGCGTTTATAATCATGGCCGGTATCAGGGATTATAATTAATTCCCAATTAAAATCTGTTTTCAGACTATCAGCATATAACTTGAATTTATTGTAAAAATACTTTCCTCGGGCTAATCTGTGGGTTCCTTGTCTGTCTGTTTCAGGTGATCGAACTAAATGGCCTCTGGTTTCATTTTCATTGTCTGTTTCTCCGAGAAACACTTTAAGGTTAGCTTTGAATGCCTTTACTAATTGTTCATCTGTTGTTGTAATTCCATTTAAACCATATGGAAATTTATCATCGGTGGAAGGAGTGGTATACCAACCCGAATTTGATGCGAGTATTCTGTTCGCATTATTGTCCGGATTAAAAAGTGTCATGCGATGTAAGATTTGTCCACCTGCCGAATGTCCGAACATATCATAGGTTTCTGTGTCTAATTGCAGTTCATTTTTAACCTTGGAAAAGATTCTATCGAAGTCATCCCAGATCCATACTTCAGGATCATTATTTATCTCATAACTTAAAATGGCGGTACGTTCGTCATTTATTTCTACTTCCGAAATCATTCCTCCAAGATTATAGCTCCAAAACTCAGGGTAATATTTTTCCGGATAATGAAGAGACAAAATTAATATTCCATACTCTTCGGATGCTTCAACCCAGGCATCCCTGTACTCGTGGCCGTTTCGTCCCGCTCCCGGTATTACCATCATTACCGGGGATTGCTCGCTGAAATTCTTCGGTTTATGGTAGAAAACTGTAATCATCTTATCATTGAGTGAATTCCCACCATCTACAATAAAGTTGCCCGATCCGGTATAAAGGTCAATTTTATTGATATCAGAGGAATCTCTCTTTTGTATCAAGTTCATCCCGCATACCGGGCATTCACCATCATGGTCAAATGTCAAAGTATCATGCACCGGACAAGGTGGGCATACAAAAGTATTTTTGGTTATTTGAGAAACAGCAAGTAGGGGAGTTAACAAGAAAAGGACAGAGACTGCAATTAAACGCATCGTTATTTATTAAATTCAAATGTGACAATAGAAATACAGACGATCTAAACTCTCTTTTGTTACGGCTTTATTGGTTTGAATATAATGATGGGCGTAAATAAGAGACGGTCTTAATTCCCATCTCCATAAGCACGAATCACATCGGTATAACTCATATCAACGAGGAGGCTTCTGCTGTCCAGTTCCTGAATAAAACTTACGGGTACATCGGAGTTGTACAAACCGATGATTCCTGAATAAGAAAAGATATTCAGGAAACCGGCTTCTTTTAATTGAATAATGTAATCCGTAGTAACGCCCGAGCTTTGAAGCCCGATTATGGCAGAGTAAGAAAAATCGTTCAGCAAATCTGCTGCATTTAATCTGTCCAGATACTCAACCGTAACACCACCATTGTACAAGCCTATCAAACCGGAGTAAGAAAATTCGTCCAGATAACCGCCGGCCTCCATTCGGGCAAGAAACTCATTGGGAACGCCACCATTATACAATCCGATAACTCCTGAGTAGGAGAAGTCATCTAAATAACCACCAACATTAAGTTGATCCAGATAAGAAGTGGGAACACCTCCGTTGTAGAGACCAATGATTCCCGAATAAGAAAAATCATCCAAATATCCTGCCTCGTTCATCATCGTTAAATATTCCATCGGAACTCCACCGTTATACAATCCAATAATTCCGGAGTAAGAAAAATCATCCAGAAAACCGGCTTGATTCATCTGTTCTAAATAAGAAAGGGGAACACCGCTATCGTACAGCGCCCGTATTCCGGTAGGATTGATTTGATTCGTATATCCGGCTTCATTGGCAGCTTGTAAATAATCTAGATATACGCTAGTGACTCCTTCGGTTGTTGAAATTCTAGGAGGCAGTGGTGCAGCAGGAGGTAATGGAGCTTGTACTACATTTTGTCCCTGAGAAACAGTTGTTTGGTTGCCGTTATCAAAGTTAAAAAAGGAAATCGGACTGCTTGTTAAGAACCATACAGCCGGTATTACAGCAAACAGTAATAAGGCAATGATATTTCTTTTAGTGGATGTTGGTGGTTCAACATATTCCTGATCAAATGTTTCTGCATCGATGGCATTGGCTTGTTCGTCTATATAAGAATCCAAATCAAAGTCGGGATCATCCTGATTGCCACGTAATTCATTTTTAAATCTTTGTGAACTCATAATCACTGGCCTTCTAATTCATATGCTGTTACTACTGATTCTGATGACATATCATCTAATAAACCTTTGTCATCAAGTATTTTAAGAAAGCTTGCAGGTACCTGATTTTTATGGAGTCTTACAATAGACGTGCTGCCAAAATTATCTAGGTATCCAGCTTCTGCTAATTCTGAAATGTATTCTCTCGGTACATTATTTTGATATAACCTGGAAATGGATGTACTACCGAAGTCTTCTAAAATTCCGGCTTCTTTAAATCCTATGATATAATCGAATGGTATTTGGTTTTGATATAATCTGGAGATAGATGTACTTCCAAAATTTTCCAACAGACCTGCATCAGCAAGATTTTGTATATATTCAAATGGAACCTGATTTTGGTACAATCTTGAGATAGATGTGCTTCCGAAATTATTTAGAACTTCTGCTTTTCCAAATTGATCGATGTATTCAACAGGAACATTGTTTTGGTATAGTCTGGTTGAAGCGCTTCCTCCAAAATAATCTAAATATCCATATTCTTTTAGCTGTGCCAGATACTCCGTATAGCTCATCCCAAGATCAGCAATACCATTACCTGTTTCAAAATTAAAATTGAAGTCCTGACGAGGGATGGGAGCAGCAGGTGCTGTAATTACCCTTACATCAGGTTCAGGTCTCTCTACTACAATGGTCTGGCCTGCCTGAGAGGAAGTAAAGTTTGAGTCATCAGAGAAAATCGAAAATGGGTCGCTTAAAAAGAACCAAACTGCCGGAATTAAAATAACCGAAAGGGCCAACAGATTTCTTTTTGTTGTTGGATGCGAATCGAATTCTTGTTCAAAATTCTGATCACCGGCGTTTGCTTGCTCATCTATATACGCATCCAGATCAAAATCCGGATCGGAATTATTATTTAGGTCATTCCTAAATCTTTGATTACTCATAATAGTCCTAGTTATTTTCGTCTTTATACATTTCCACAACATCTACAAAGCTCAGATCTTCATACAGTCCTTTTGCTTTCAGGTCGTTCAGGAATTCCGTTGTTACTCCGGCTTTGTAATACTCTGTGATATGCACAAAACTCAGATCATCAAGATATCCGGCCTGATCTAGTGTTCTTAGATAATCCATAGTTACATTGTTTGTGTAGAACTCGCTTATTCCGATAAAATTAACTTTATCTAAAAAGCCTGCCTCTTCAAATTCAGAAATATAGCTTAGAGGGATATCGTTGTTATAGAATTCAGAAATAGCTACAAAGTTTAACTCATCCAAAAAACCTGCATTGTCTACTTCCTGAATATAGGTAACAGGGACACCTGCTGAATGAAGTTGACGAGCCTGAAAAGCGCTTAGCTTATCGTCTTCCAGCAATCCGAGTTCTTTTAATTCCATTAAATAATCAGTAACTGATGGGAGTTCTGCATTTGCTGAAGCTCTAGCTAATTCGCGCTCAATGGCTCGTTCAACATCTCGTGCTTCAGGGATAGTGATTTCGGGAATTCTGATCTCAGGTATGTCAATTACAATTTGATTTCCGGCCTGACCTGTTGCTACTACTGTTGCTTCATCACTTCCAAAAATACTAGCATATGCTTGTTTTGGGCTCCAATCGTGATACCAAAGGAATGCAGTGAATACGAGAGCCAGACCAAGGCCTGCATTTTTTAAGAAAGAAGTTTCGTGCTCGTCTTCAACTTGTGGAGTGGCTTCAGCAGTTTTATGAGCTTGTTCATCGAGATAGGAATCTAAGTCGAAATCGTCGTTGTTATTGGATCTTTTAAATCTGTCCTTTTGTGTCATGGTGGTGCAATTTTTTCACTAAGACGAAAAAGGCGCTTCCATTGTTTCAAATCAGAAATATTCTCTTAAAGTTTGTTAGATTAGACAAAACCATAAATTAATTCCTTTAAAATGAAAAGAAGTATAGTTGGAGCAGTATTTTTAATGATGTGTTTTGTATCAACGGAGGTGTTGGCTCAGCTACCGGTGTCGCTGACTCTTCCGCAGGCAAGTCCAAAGGAAACACGAAGTATTACCATAGGATTTACAACCATCAGTTTTGAATATAACTCCGTAGGAATTAAAGGACGGGAAATTTGGGGCGGACTTGTTCCTTATGATGAAGTGTGGAGAACAGGCGCAAATAAGAATACTCTTTTCACTGTAACCGATGATGTGCTTATCAATGGACAGCAGCTGAAAGCGGGTTCTTATGGAATGCATACTATTCCCGGAGAAGATGAATGGGTGATCATTTTTTCACACTTCAGTGAAGCCTGGGGAAGTTATTTTTATGATGAAAGTGAAGATGCACTTCGGATTACAGTAACTCCGGAAGAAATGGACAGTAAATACGAATGGATGAAGTTTTCATTTAGCGATTATACGGACACTTCCGTGGATATTTCGTTGAAATGGGCTCATTTGAAAGTTCCTTTTAAAGTTGAGATACCAATGGAAACTACTTTTGCTCATATTGAAAATCAGTTTAGAACACTTCCGGCATTTACGTGGCAGGGTTGGGTTCAGGGAGCAACATACCTGCAAAATAATGATTACAAACTGGATGTAGCATTACAATGGGCAACAAGAGCTTTACAAATTGACCGAAGTGTTCAAACACTAGGCTTACATGCAAAATTACTAGTGTTAAATGGTAAAAAAGAAGAAGGTCTAAAAGAAGCTGCTGAGATGAGAAATGAGTGGTCAGATGATTGGAGGTCACACTATTCAGCGGCAGAGGTTTATGAAGAAGCCCAAGAACTTAAAAAGGCTGAAGAAGCCTACAAACAAGCAAAAGAGCTGGCATCTGATGATAGAACCAAACAAGTTATGCAAAACCGGATTGATGCAATCAATCAATGATCAATATTGAATAACCAATGTCCAATTTCCAAGTCTCTTAACTAACTTGGAAATTGGTTGTTGTCAAATGGTTATTGGATATTGAGACTAATTTTTCGCTTCACCTTTATAAAGTAGCTCAGCAAGCTCCACGATCTTGATAAACTCAGCTCGATATCCGTTTTCATCAACACCTTTTGATTCTTTGGCTAATTGTTGAACCATTTCGAAAGAACTGTTTCCTTTGAATTTTGAATCTCGAAGTAACATACCGAAGGAAGCTACCGATGATGCAAACTTGAGATTTTCTGATAATTCAGACCTATCTGATCTTTTTATTATCTGGGAAAGAAGTTGGCTTTTTTCACCATCAGGTTGTTTGTATCGGAGTTTTACAGTCATTAATTCATCATCAAAACCATTTACAGGTGTAGTTGGTGTTTGATACTTAAGTTGGTCGATATCACTTAAAGATGAATCTATATCCACTCCGTGTGGGACCACTTCATACAACGCGGTTACGGTATGTCCTGATCCAAGTTCTCCGGCATCTTTTTTGTCATTGTTGAAGTCTTCATCAGCTAGCAAACGGTTTTCATAGCCTATCAATCGGTATGCTTTTACGTTCTGTGGATTGAACTCAACCTGAATTTTCACATCTTTTGCAATAGTGTGAAGGGTTCCTCCCATTTCAGAAACAAGCACTTTTTTGGCTTCTAATAAATTATCGATGTAGTAATAATTTCCGTTTCCGTTATTGGCGATCTGCTCCATTTTAGAATCTTTCAGATTTCCGGAACCGAATCCCAATACAGATAGAAAAATGCCTTCATCTCTTTTTTCTTCAATTAGGTCCACAAGTGCACTGTTACTGGAAACACCCACATTGAAATCACCATCAGTAGCAAGTATGACTCTGTTGTTTCCATCTTTTCTGAAATGTTCTTTAGCAACTTGGTAAGCTTGCTTTATTCCCGCAGCCCCGGCTGTGGAACCTCCGGCATTTAGTTTATTTAGCGCTTCCAGAATAGTTTCTTTATCGGCTCCTGAAGTTGGAGGCAGAACCAATCCTGAACTCCCAGCATACACAACAATAGATACATAATCATCTTCTCTAAGTTGATTGGTAAGTAGTTTAAATCCCTTTTTAAGAAGAGGAAGTTTATCATGAGAATTCATGGAGCCGGAAACATCCAGTAAAAAAACCAAGTTACTTGGCGGAAGATTATCTGCTTCAACTTTTTCTCCCTGAATACCGATTTGAACCAGCTGATGATCCGGATTCCAGGGAGCTTTTCCAACCTCTGTATTCACAGAAAAAGGATGTTCTCCTACAGGATGTTCGTAATCATAATTAAAGTAGTTAATGAGTTCTTCTATACGAACCGCATCTTTTACAGGCAAGTGTCCGTCCATGATCATTCGACGAACATTAGAATAAGAAGCCCATTCCACATCAATAGAAAAAGTGGAAAGCGGAGTTTTAGATGCCCATTTGAAGGTGTTTTCTGAAATCTCGGCATATTCTTCAGAATTTGGGTAGCTGTAAAAACCGGATGGAGAAGATGAGGTCATACTTAAAGTCGATGATCCTCTGAGCTGAAGTTGAAATTCAGCTTGTTTTGATATTACAACCTGATCATTTCCTACCACAACTTCCTCTAAAGTGGTACTTTCAGGATCTAATGAAATAACAAGATTACTTAGCCCCGTTTTTGGAACTGTTATTTCCGAAGAGTACTTCTTAAAACCAATATATAGAACCTCAATTAAATAAGTGCCCGGTTCAGTATAAAATTCAAAGTTTCCATTCACATCTGAAGTTTCACCAATGGATGCGGCTTTAATCTGGATGGTTGCCCCAACTAATGGTTGCTGAGTATCTGCATCAATGACAGTTCCCTGAACTTTAACTTTGTCGTGTACAAATACTGGATTTGGAATATCAATTACTTCCGGAAGGATGAGAAGCAACAGGCTTGCAATGAGTGTCTTCATAACGGTTCCCTAAATTTAGTGAAGATTGTGATTCAACCTAACCGATTGTAAACCGATGTTAAATCACATAAGGATGTTATAAAGACGAGGAAGTAGAGAAGAAGGTTGAACCTGTAAGCTACGGACTTTGGAAACTGTAATTTGTGACTTGGAATTTGCTATTTAACCTACCACGGTAGGTTGTCTAAATCTACATTCCCACCGGTAATGATAATCCCAATTTTTTTACCAGCAAATCTCTCCTGATTATTGAACAAAGCTGCAACCGGAACGGCACAAGATGGTTCTATGATCATATTCATTCGTTCCCAGATAAACCGCATAGCTGAAATGATAGATTCTTCATCAACGGTAAGAATATCATCTACATGTTTTTTGATGATCTGAAAAGGGAGTTCTCCAAGGGAGGTTCGGAGTCCATCCGCGATAGTATTGGTGCTGTAAGCCGGAATTAGTTTTCCTGCCTTGAATGAACGATAGGCGTCATCAGCCTCTACAGGTTCTGTGCCAATTACCTCAATATCGGGATTTATGGATTTTACTGCCAATGCTGTTCCACTCAATAAACCGCCGCCACCAATAGGGGTCATTACAATATCCAGAAAAGGACATTCTTCTAACAATTCAACAGCAGCAGTACCTTGGCCGGCTACAATTCTGGAGTCGTTGTAAGGATGAATGATCGTTGCTCCGGTTCTTTTAACAACTTCGGCTAATGTTCCTTCTCGGGCATCCAAACTTGCCTCACAAAACGTAACTTCTGCGCCATAGTTTTTAACTGCTTCTACTTTTACTTTTGGAGCATTCTCCGGCATAACCACGTAAGCTTTTATTCCACGGATTCGAGCGGCCAAAGCAAGAGCCTGTGCATGATTACCCGAGGAGTGAGTGGCTACTCCAAGTCCGGCTTCTTCATCCGATAGAGTTAAAACCGCATTACATGCTCCTCGGAATTTGAAAGCTCCAACTTTTTGAAAATTTTCACATTTAAAGAAAACAGCAGCATTTGAACGGGTATTCACCTTTGCGCTGGTAAGTACAGGAGTTCGATGAGCGTACGGATCAATTATCCGATGAGCAGCTTTAATGTCAGAAATTGTAGGAATAGAAAGTGTGTCGATCATTGATTATCAAATAGTTTAGCCAAAATAAGGAGAATAGGGGATTATGTCTTGGTAATTGTCTAATTAATAAAATAACTAAGAAATTCGGAGTTACTACTTGTATAGATTTGTTCTTTTAGGCTTTTTCTTATTCTTATCTGCTAAAAATATGTACGGACAAGAGACTATTAAATTAGTTCGGACAACTTCTCCGATCATAATAGATGGCATTCCAAATGAAGCTGCTTGGGCAGAAGTTGAACCTTTTCCAATGGTACAATATGAACCCGTTTTTAAAGGTGCATTAAGTGAAAAAACAGATATCAGGGTTACTTATGACGATGAGTATTTGTACGTAGCTGCAAAGATGTTCACTGAAGATCCATCTACTATAGCTGCAAATAGTTTATACAGAGACAGCTATAGCGGGGATGATGTTTTTGCAATTATTTTGGACCCATTCAATGACGATCAAAACGCACTTAGGTTTTTTACTACTCCGGCCGGTGTACGGTTTGATCAATCAATTTCAAATGATGCAAATTCTGTGGCGGGATCAAATGCTGTAAATGGAAGCTGGAACACATTTTGGGATGCATCAAGTACCATTCATGAAGACGGATGGTATTCAGAAATGAGAATTCCTTTTTCAAGTATTGGATTTCAAAGTAGTGATGGAATTGCAGAAATGGGCTTGATCGTCTACCGATGGCTTACACACCATAATGAAAGGCATATCTATCCTGCTATCCCACCACTGTGGGAAGATGGAAACATAAAGCCTTCTCAAGCTCAGGATGTAATCATAACCGGAGCAGATTCAAAAAAACCGGTCTATTTCACCCCGTATGTTTTAGGAGGCTTAACCAGATTAAATGAACTTGGTAGTGATTCGCTTAATTATTTCTATGATGATGAAGTCAAAGCTGAACTCGGTTTTGATCTAAAATACAATATTACCTCAAACCTCACTTTAGATGTAACAGTAAACACTGATTTCGCACAGGTAGAAGCTGATGATCAGCAACTTAATTTGACTCGTTTTTCACTCAGTTTCCCTGAAAAGCGACAGTTCTTTCAACAAAGATCTGGATTGTTCGATTTTAATTTTGGGAATACTAGAGTGTTTTACAGCCGAAGAATTGGTTTAGATGGGAGCGGAAATCAGGTAAGGATATTGGGAGGAGCACGGCTTACTGGAAAAATTAATGATCTGGACGTTGGATTTATTAATCTGCAAACCGGACAAAGCGATGAAATCGATTCCGAGAACTTTAATGTATTGAGAGTGAAGAAAAATGTATTAAATACTTCTTCGTATGTGGGAGGTATTTTCACCAGTCGTTTAGGTGTGAATGGGAGTTCCAATATTGCAATGGGATTAGATGGTGATTTCAATATTTTCGGAGACGATTTTATAGAAGTAAGAGTAAGTCAGACCATAGATAATTCTGTGAGTGAAGAGAATCGTTTTGATTTTGAAGACAATAGTATTTTCAGAATAACCTGGCAAAGAAGAGCGTCTATTGGATGGTTTTACAGGTTTTTTGTTAACAGAACAGGTGCTGAATTTAATCCGGGTATTGGTTTTTTCCGGACAGTAAATACATCAGACTATTTTTATCGTTTAGGATATGGATGGTTAGGAGAGGAAGAGTCTATTTACAGACAGCACTCAGTTAATATCGGGAGTTATAATATCTTTCAAAATGACACTTATGACTTGAGAAGCCGTTTTATTTCATTAGAATGGAATACCGATTTCAAGACGTTAGGATCAGCTGAAGCTCAGATAAGATATAATCAGGAGCACTTACTTCCGAACGAGGATTTCAATCTAGCAGGTAAGATCTACATACCGGTTGATGATTATGATTTCTTTGAAGGTAATTTTTCTTACAGATCGCCCAATAGCAAAAAACTCAGAATAAACACTACTTTTGAATATGGTAAATTATTTGATGGAAGAAGAGTTCAATTGGAAATTGAACCGGAGTTAGTTGCAAATATTCATTGGGAAATTGGCGGGAGTTATCAGATAACTGATTTAGATTTTCCACAAACTCAGGGAAGAGACAAAGAAAAGTTTACTGCTCATCTTGGACAGATAAGAGCTCAATACGCTTTAAATAAAAAACTTTCCACCAGTGCTTTTATTCAATATAGTAATATCGAAGAGTTAGCCGGAGTAAATTTCAGATTCAGATATAACTTCAGTGAAGGAAGAGATCTATGGTTTGTTATAAATGAGCAATCTTATACTGAGAAAGATCAAAGAAATTTGGGATTACCAAGATTACCTACCTTACAAAGTGGTTCTATTTTGATAAAATACAATCACACTTTCATATACTGATCACCCACCAATCAGTAGAAAATTATTTAACCCCATTTTACCACAATTTTTGTTAGTCTGATCACAACAAAAAATTAACTACGCTATGAAAAAAATTACGCTACTACTGATAACTGTATTTATTTCAATTTCTGCATCAGCTCAACTTCAGGAAGCGGTGGAAAGATTTCAGTTCGATCCCTCTGTCAGCTATGATAATTCTATTCCTTCGCCGACAGAATATTTAGGCTATGAGCTAGGTACTCAATATACTTTCCACCATCAGGTAATGGGTTATTTCGAGAAATTGGCAGAACTTTCAGATAAGATCAGTTTTCACGAGTATGCTCGCACTTATGAAAACCGTTCAGTTAATTATGCTATTATCACTTCCACTGAAAATCATAGCAATCTAAATGAAATAAGAGCTCAGAATTTAAAAATTGCAAATACTCCGGGTTCAGTTTCAGTAAATGAAGAACCGGTGGTAGTTTGGATGAGCTATAATGTACACGGGAATGAGCCTTCCAGTAGCGAAGCCGCAATGCAAACCGCATATCGATTAGTGGCTTCTACAGATTCAGAAACACAAAACTGGTTAGACAATGCTGTAGTTATTATAGATCCAATGATCAATCCTGATGGACGCGATCGGTATGTGTATTGGTATAAATCCAGTCAGGCAAATGTATTGAACGTGAACGCTGAAGATTTAGAGCACGATGAAATTTGGCCGGGAGGAAGAACAAATCACTATTGGTTTGATCTGAACAGAGACTGGACTTGGTTGGTGCATCCTGAATCAGCCGGTAGAATAAATGTATATCAACAATGGATGCCTCAGGTTCATATTGATTTTCATGAGCAGGGTTTTAACAACAACTATTTTACGATGCCGGGAACTACTCCACGAAACCATGAACTGCCGGCAGATTATGAGAAATGGGCAGATGCATTTGGTCGCGGAGCTATAGAAGAATTTGATAAAGCCCAAGTAAATTTCGAAACCAGAGAACGGTTCGATTTCTTTTATCCGGGTTACGGATCTTCTTATCCAAGTATTATGGGTGGAATCGGAATGTTGGCGGAGCAGGGCGGTCACAGCAGGGGTGGACGTGCAGTAGAAACTAATGATGGATATGTGCTTACACTTCGCCAAAGAGTTTTCGATCACTATAAAAATGGCGTTTCCATTGTTAAGACTTCCGTTGAAAACAGAAAAGCTCTTGTAGAATACTTTCAGGATGCCCGATCTCAAAACACTCAAAAAGGAAATACAAAAGCCTATATCCTACCAAACAATTCCAACGATTATACCTACGATGTTGTGAATTTAATGCTGAAACAAGGCGTGCAGGTTGAACAGGCAAACGATGATTTCAATATCAAAAACGCTTTCAGTTACTGGGATGGGAACGCTTCATCAAGGTCGTTCAAAGCGGGAGATTTTATTATTAAAACGGATCAACCGGCGCATCTTTTCATAAATACAATTATGAGAAGACAATTGGAGATCAAAGATTCGGTTATGTACGATATGAGTACATGGTCGGCACCATTGGCTTATAATCTGGATGCAGCCTGGACTACATCGAATATCAGAGTAAACACTACTCAAATCGACGAGGAAGTAGTTCATCCGAATGGAATTACAAACGGAAATGCTCAGTATGCTTATGTGATTGACTGGAATCAAAGAAATGCACCAAAAGCGTTAGCTCAACTGTGGAAGCATGGTTATAAAGTGCGTTCTTCTGAAAAAGGATTTGGCAAGGATGGAACTGAGTATTCAAGAGGAAGTTTGGTTGTGCTCCTGGGAAGAAACCTCCATAAAGGAGATGCTATTCATCAGGATATGAAAACCATTGCTGATTATGCAGATGTGAAAGTTTCCGGTTTCAACACAGGTAGAATGGATTCCGGTAGCGATCTGGGATCTCCGAGCATGAGACCAATAGAAAAGCCCAGAGTTGGTTTGATGATTGATTCAGGATTTAGTTCATATACTGCAGGACAGATATGGTTTCTTTTTGATCAATGGACCGAATTTGGTATCGACAGAATACGATCAGGTAGTTTTGGCGGACTAGATCTGAACGATTATGACGTTCTCATTTTGCCCGGAGGATATGGGTTAAATGGTACCTTTAATGAAAACTCCCGAGAGCGATTAAAGGATTGGGTCCGTGACGGTGGAACATTGGTTGCAACTGAAGGAGCTACAAGCTGGTTGACAAAAGAGGAATCAGGAATTACATCTGCTGAATTATTTGAAGGAGAAGAGGACGAAGATGAAGATAAAATAGATCCGGCATCTTACACCAGATATAAAGATCAGGAAGATTCCAGCGGATTGAGAAGAATTCCGGGTTCTGCATTTAAGGCTATGATCGACAATTCACATCCATTGGCTTTTGGAATGAAGGATAAATTATATTCTTTGAAATTCAGTACTAATGCGTTAAAGCCTGATCCCGATTTCAGTACAGTTGGCTATTATGTGAAAGATGCAGATGAAGTTCTTGCTTCGGGTTATGCATCTATGGAAAACAAAGAAAAAGCAGCCGGCAAAACTTTTGCTGCTGTTCAGGAAATGGGAAGTGGAAATGTTGTTTTCTTAATGGATAACACTCAATACAGAATGTTTTGGGTTGGCCCTGCAAGAATGATGCAGAATGCTGTTATGCTTGTTCCGGGATTTTGATGTACGAGGCAACTTACTTTAATAACCATCTGACGGATATTTCGTCTGATGGTTTTTGAATTTCGGTCAGACCGACTTGAAGCCGTCAGACCGAGCTTGTTTCAGAAACTTATAGAATGACTTTTAATGATGTTTACACCAACTCTTCCAGAGTTAAAACTAGATTCGAAAATGAAATGATAAATATTAAACTCTGGAAGAGTTAACTTCTATATCAGCAAATGCCCCTAAAAGTAACTTTCTTCAAACCGTTCGAAGTGGCAGGTATATCCATTGGGATGTTTAACTAAATAATCCTGATGTTCAGGTTCAGCCGGCCAAAAAGTAGTATATGGCTCTAAAGTAGTAACTACTTCACTATCCCATCTGTTGGATTCATTCACGACCTGAATAACTTCTTCAGCTATTTCTTTTTCCTCTTCATTTTGAAAAAAGATGGCAGAGCGATAACTGCTACCACGATCATTCCCTTGTTGATCGACCGTAGTTGGGTTATGCATTCTGTAGAAGTAATCCAGTAACTCTTTAAAAGAAGTCTCGCTTGGGTCGTAAGTAATTTCTATACCTTCTGCATGACCGGGGTGATTTCTGTAAGTGGGGTTTTCATTTTCTCCGCCGATATAACCAACTTCAGTATCTTTTACTCCCGGACGAACTCTGAACAAGTCTTCCATTCCCCAAAAACAACCGCCGGCTATATAGGCTTTTTTTAAATTTTCCATCGCAGTTTCTTTCTATTAGTCTAATGTGATTTGTATTTCTTCAGGTTTGATTAACAGATATGATAGCAGAAAAGTTGCTTTGGATAAAGTTTAATCATGGTCATCCTTGTAGATGTTAGATAATTTTTGACAAACATCTTTTTTACTCATAAATCTCAATTAAGGTCATTCCTGCGAAGGCAGGAATCTGGATTCAGATTAAAACCAATAAGTTCTTTCTGTAGAAAATATTTTTGTAAGGAATTCATTCCAAAGTGGTCTTACTCAAATATGAAAGAAGGCTTTGTATATATCTTATCGAATTCCAAAAGAACAGTATTATACACCGGGGTATCGGGTGATCTACTGAGTAGAACATTTATTCACAAAAAGAATGAAGGATCCATCTTTTCATCAAAATATAGGACACATTTTCTGATGTATTATGAGATTCACCAAAATATGTACGAAGCGATTAAAAGAGAGAAACAAATCAAAAAGTGGAAAAGAGAATGGAAAATGAATTTAATTCGATCAGTTAATCCTGATTTGAATGATTTATGGGACGAAATTCTACCAGAAGGAAGATTTTATTTTTAATTGGGTAAAACAGAGAGGGAATTAACCTTAAAGAAAACATTGAGTCAGACAGCTCAATCCAGATCTCGGGCATTCGCCGCGAGATGACCTGTTGCTTACAAAAACTTGTACTAGATCACCAATTTCAAACAACCGAAATTCTAACTTTCTTCGTCTTAAGCTTTTTATTGTCGATGAGTTTGAGAACCTGTTCCACTTTATCAGCTTTAACCGCTGCAAATGCAGATTCCTGTTTTAGTTCAATATCACCTAATTCGCCTTTTTTGAGTTTTCCTTCTTTAAAGAAAAAACCGGCGATATCTCCTTTGGAAATTTTGTCTCTACGTCCGCCCGAGATATAAAGCGTTTTCCATTCTGTCTTAGTTGGTGGATTTGAAATCGATAACTCTTCAACTCCATCCGGTTGAATAAAGTCAGGAAGATCTTCACCACTCCATTTTAAAACATAGGCAACGCCATCACTATGCATCCGAGCAGTTCTACCATTTCTGTGAGTGAATTCCTCAGCCTTAAGCGGGAGATGGTAATGAACGATGAAGTCCATTTCAGGAACATCAATTCCCCGAGCGGCCAGATCTGTAGCGATCAATAAACGATGTGTTCCATTTCTGAATTTGATCAATGCATTTTCGCGATCATTTTGTTCAAGCCCGCCATAAAAACAACCATGCGGGATTTTATGGTGATTTAAGAAATCGCTTACTCTTTGGATCGAATCCTTAAAATTACAGAAAACAAGTCCCCGTTTGTCTCCAAGCTGATTCAGCAAAGCAACCAATGTATCCAGTTTATCCTTTTCGGGAGAGATTACCGTTTTTATAACAAGATCAGGTTTATCTATATCAAGAAAATTGACAACCTCTTCATCTTTCAACCCAACAAAATTCGGGATTTCAATGCCTTTGGTTGCAGAGGTAAGGATGTTCTTTTTCACGTTTGGTAAGGCATCAATGATCTCAGTCATATCAGCTTCAAAACCGATCTCTAACGACTTATCGAACTCATCCAGTACCAATGACTTGATATCTATTACTTCAAAAGTCTCACGCCGTAAATGATCTGCGATTCTTCCGGGAGTTCCGATCAAAATAGCAGGAGGGGTATCCAGTTCGGATCTGTCTTTGGAAAAAGATTGTCCACCATAAAAGGCATTGATCTTAAAACCGGTTCCCATTTCGCGAGCGACTTGTTCGATCTGAATAGCAAGTTCTCTGGAAGGAACCAGGATCAGGGCTTGAATCTGCTCACATTCCGGATCTAATTCTTCAATGATCGGCAATAAGAACGCGAGTGTTTTACCCGTTCCCGTGGGGGAGAGCAGAACTACATTAGCATTTGTATGGATGGCGAACTTCGCTGTCTTCTGCATTTCATTGAGCTCTTTAATGCTCAGTTTATCCAGAATAGCGCGTTGATTTTTTATAGAAGATGACATGCCTGTAAACTACGGTTTTTAGGGACGAGAAATAGAATTTTAAATCAGATCTATGATTCTTAGGATGTAATCCGATTAAGGGATGACACGAATCCACGGCTTGTCACTTCGAGCGGTAGCGAGAAGTCTAGTAATCCTTGAACTACCATCAAAATCTTTAGATGTCTCGCAGTAGCTCGACATGACACAAAATAGAAAATCCGTGTTAATCCAAACATCCGTTTAATCTGTGGTTCAGACAGTTTTTGGTGGAAGAAGCGGAGCATAGGTTTCGAATCGCAGATTTTAAGGATTAGAGGATTTCACGGATTTATCTTGAGACAAAACCAAGCGCTTAAAAGTCATGCTCTTTGAACCAAAATTAATAAGTAAGCCAACTTCTAATTTATAGGCCTTTAAATAATTTAAAGCTTGAGCAATGTGTACATCTTCCAGTTCAATTACAGCTTTAATCTCCACTAGTACTTTGTTTTCAACTACAAAATCAGCTCTTCTTGTTCCAATTGGTTTTGGCAGATCTTTATAGTAGATCTGCTGTTCAATTTCTCGTTGAAAACTTAACCCGGCTTTTTGAAACTCATGAGACAATGCTCTTTGATAAATTACTTCTTGAAAACCATTCCCTAAGAATGAGTGGACATCAAAAGATGCAGCTAAAATTTTCTTTGTTATATCTTGATATTTCATATCCGTACTCATTCGAAAATCTAATTATTCAGAAGTTCCAAAAGATCTTCTGATTCTGATTTTAGTTCTTCTGTGATTTTTATTGCTACTTCATTCACGGTTTTCATCATATTCAGGAAAGTGTAAAACTTTCTACGTGCTTGCACCCAGTTTACATTATTCCATATATCATTTTCAACATCGGCGTTTATTTCAATTTTAAATTCGTGGAAGTAAAATGGAACCTCACTTATAAAATCTTCACTTAAATTATATTTCAGCTGAAGATTGTCGGTTATCATAAAATGATAAACTTTTTGAAGAGAATTCAGGTCCAGTAATCTAAATTGGATGATCTCATCCAACAGGTCAACTCTGCCGGTATTTTGAAGAGTCAGAAATGTATTGTTGTTCAGATTAGCAGTCTCAAAAGTCTGAATAATATCAAGATTAGCTTTGATGAGGTCATTAAAATCGGAGTTAGAAAAAGAAGGGTTGGATAGAATTTCTTCCAGACTGTCGATTTGAGATAACTGAAAGGACAGGTCATCTATCTGGAACTCAAAATTCTCAATATCCAATATGAGATCTTCTTTTAAAGCAGTTAAGTAGGATTCTGCAAGTTCAGCTTTTTTTCTTTCCTCGTTCCAGTTATTTACCTGAAGAGCGAGTAAGATCCCGATCATTACCAAAGCAATTTCACCTAAAGCATATAGGAGGTATTTTCGAACGTTATTCTGTTCCATAAATTTTTGTCGTATTTGTCTAAAGAATCTCAGCATAGGAATCGCGGATTTGTAGGATATGGGGATAATGCGGAGTCGTGGGTTGTCACTTCGAGCGAAAGGGAGAAGTCTAAAGATCCTTGAATTACCATAAAAATCTTTAGATGTCTCGCAGTAGCTCGACATGACAAATAAGAGAAAATCTGTGATAATACAAGCATTTGTGTAATCAGCGGTTCAAGCATTATGTGTCTAAAAAAGCGCAGCATCATGGATCAATCACCACAAAATTATTCCAGCTAGTTACATATTGCCGTTCGCAGGTGTTATTTCCAACTTGTAAATAAGGAGTTTTATGACTGGTGAATCTTTCGGAAAAATCACCAGGTTGAACGGTTGAATAATACCGTTGATCTTCGGAATTAGAATTTCGGACAAACAAATCCACGGGCTCAGTCGTGTTATTATATATTAAGTTCCAGTAAAAAAAAGTATGAATAGGATTCTCAATAAATTGGGAATCGCACGGGACTTCTTCAGATCGTATCAGACCGGCAGATTCTAGCTGTGGAATCAGTTCTTCAAAATCCTTGCCCTCGACCTGAATTTGAAATTCCAGCCAAAAGTACATCTGATATTTATGGTATATATCATATTGATTTAAAAATAGACTTAAAAGATCGTTGTATTGAATTAAGCGATTTCGAAAATAGGTGTCGTTATGAAAGAAATGAATTCGTTGTTCATTACTTGAACTATCAAACTTATTTAACCACTTCTGATCACTTAAATATTTTAAAATCTCTTGCTGTAATTCATTTAATGCAAAAGAATAATCTCCCATCGACTGATAGGATGCATCTAATCTACGTATGAAATTTAGTGCTCGGCCATACTGTTCGGGATAATTCCGTTCATTTTCTAAAATGATTTTAATGTTTTCGTTATACAAGTACCCTAGTCCAAAAACACCTCTTAGCATCGGAGTATTTACAAGATTTCTTCTGAACGAAGATTCTATATATGGTTTATCGTGTAGAAATTGATCCAGACCATCATTTAAAATGCTACTGTGCAGACTATCCAAAAACCCAAAAGGAGTAATATAATACTCATCAAATCCGGCAGTGTTAATTTCCGTTCTTTCTATGGTGTTTTCCAGATCTGAAAGCATTTTTATCGCTTCTTGCTCTTGTTTTCGTAGTTCATTCCAGTTGTTGATTTGCAAAGCTATTAATATCCCGATCACTACCAGAAATATTTCACCTAATGCATACCAAATGTATTTACGGATATTCCCGTTTTCGAGGAGCTTTTGACGGATTTGGCGGAAGAAGCGTAGCATTACATTTTAAATAACGTAGTTTGTGATCGGTAGCAAGCAACAAATTCGTCCCGTAGGGACTTTATATTGGTAGAAATAACATTCATAAAAACAACAATGTGCCATAGGTACATCCAGTGACAGTATGAGTATCCGTTTATCATTCGATGGCTTTAAATATATATTGTTCATCAAATTCTATATCATGAGCTTTCAACAATTCGAGATATTCTTCTCTGAATGACTTTACCCTATGATGCTCTTCTTGCTTTTGGATATATCGAATTACCCTTGGAAGTTGATCTTTTGAAAATGAGAAAGCACCATATCCTTCTTGCCAGCTAAACCTAACCTTGCTTAATCTATTCGTGTTGATCCATTTTGAAGAATCTTGCTTTACCTGCTTCATCAAATCTGATAACGATTGAACCGGTCGCATTCCAAACAGCATATGAACATGATCGGGCATTCCATTTATCTGTATCATTTTATGCCCGTTTGCTTGCACAATTCCTGTAATGTATTTGTAAAGATCGGTTTTCCAGTCATTACCAATCAGGCATTCACGATTGCGGACTGCAAAAACAGCTTGAATATGGATTTGGGTGTAGGTATTTGCCATCATTCAATTATAGGTTGTACCTAACGGCACAAGGTTCGTGGGTACATTCAAGTCTACCAATGTTATGTCCCTAACGGGACTGATTTCATCTACCATAAAATGAAATTCACCCAAAGCATACCAAATGTATTTGCGGATATTCCCGTTTTCGAGGAGCTTTTGACGGATTTGGCGTATTTGGCGTATTTGTCGAATGAATCTCAGCATTAGTTATCCTTCTCCAAAGATTTGTTAATTTCATTTACAATTAGTTCAGATAGTTTGAACTGTTCTCTTAATGGCTCAAATCCTCCACGAATAGCTGACATAAAAAAACCTAGTTCTCCCATCAATTCTTCATTGTTGGTCAACTTGTTCAATATTTCACCGGCTTTTTCTTCTGTAATAACCGGATCACATTTGTGCAATACTTGTATGTCACCAACGGTCTCATGACATTCATCCCACATGTAATCCAAAATAGAGAAGGGTATCTGCATTCGGGCCATTTTGCGGTATGGCGGGTTGATACCAATAGTACTCTGGTATCTGGACGTTCCTCCGCCGTAGTAATACCCCAGCCGATCTCTTAAGACAGAGTTATTAAGTATAGACAACTCACCGGCACTTTTTAATTCTTCATAGGTTGCACTTTCGATAATAATGGGCCAGATTTGACTGGCATGGAAGGCATCTACCAGTAATTCCCAATTTGTGTATTTACGATCATTTATACCATCTGAATAGTCTAATACTTTTATCCCACTCTCGAGAACCAGATCATAAAATTCAATATTTGATTTATAAAACTCTATATCTGTATTTAAATCTCTTAGCAAAAGATTCAGATATACTTGTTCTCTGTTTTTCTTTAATCTCTCTTCATTCCAGTTATTAACCTGAAGCGCCAACAAAATTCCGATCATCACTAGAGCAATTTCTCCAATAGCATATAATAGATATTTGCTGAACTTGCTTTCAGAAAGGAGAGCCTGACGTACCCGTCGAAAAAACTTAAACATATCCCAAAACCCCCGTAGTTATTAACAGAGGAAATTGGTTAAAACAGAGGTTATTTCAAAATTCTAAAAATAACTCTGTATTAGTTTACTCGTGCTTACTTTTCAGTTCATCCAAACGTTTTTTGTTCTTTCGCTTTTGGAGATAGGGGACGAAGAACATATAGATTCCGGTTATCCAGAGAATGGTTACAATAATACCAGAAGGCAGGAAGATCCAAAGTTTGGCTGAATCGTGGAACCAGGAACCATCATGTAGGGTTTCAATGATTCCTGAACGGCGAAATTCTACTTGGAGTACATCACCTGTTTTGGTGTCGATCTGAATTTCCCAGTTGTTGACTCCGCGTACTTTTACTACTCCTTTATCCGGGCGTACATCCAAGCGATCTATATCTGACCATTTTTTGATTCCTGCTTTATCAACATTTGCTGATATTGCTAGAATTTCGTCAAAAGTAATTTCAAGATCTGTAGACACACCTTCCTGAGTTGGAGGTTGGATCCAGGCAAACTCCTTTTTAACCTGGAGAAAAAGTCCTGTAATTAATACGATCAAAAAAGGGAGAGCTATAATAATAGCTCCCCATCTGTGAATTTTGCGGTTATCCCGCCGTGCGTGCCAACTCATTAAATATATTTTGGCTTTATCTGTTTAAAAGAAATAACGTAATCCCATCGAACTGCTGAGAAAGAATGCGGAACTTGTCTCAACATTGACTGTTGGAGCAATATCCATATAAAGTTCAACAGGCTGGTCTTGCAATGAATATTCCATTCCCAAAGGTATCCTGAAACCAATTCCGGTATCAGAATTTTCTGAAAAGAGGAAGTTTACACCTACACCGTAATAGGGCCTCAATACTCCTGATTCAACATTAAAGGAATCACTATTTCCATTCAGTATAAGATTGGCTTGTAGATTTATAATGTTATTAAACTCATTAAAATTAAATCCTAAAACACCGGTTATCGCAGCAGTTTCTGAAATAGTTGCCTTGGCAGTAATTCCTGTAGGTGAAAACAGCTGAGCTCCAACTGCAATCCCTTCATTTTGTGCTTTTACTGACGAGGTTGCGATTACTAAGGTTACTAATGTGAGTAATGTTTTAATTTTCATGGCTAAGTAGTTTTAAATTAATATTTAAATCCCGGTTGAGTGATTTCGAAGCTTTCTTTGGCTTTTGCTTCATCAACCATATTTTCTACGTCTTTTAATAACTGCTTGGCATCGTATACAATTCCATCTTTTATAGTGTAAACAACTCCACCATGGCGTTTAACATTGTTCTCATTGTCAACCAAAATGGCACCTGTTCCATACAACACTTTAAGATTTGCCATGGGGTTTGCATCAACAATCAACATATCTGCAAGTTTGCCTACCTCAATTGTCCCAAGTTCGTCATCCATTCCTAACACTTCAGCTGCTTTAAGCGAAGCTGACTGAAATATTTCTAAAGGATGAAATCCGGCTTCTCTCATCATTTCCATTTCCTGAATATAGCCGAATCCATATAGTTTGTAGATATATCCAGCATCAGAGCCCAAAGTTACTCTTCCACCTCGATTTTTATACTCGTTCACAAACTCCATCCATAAACGGAAGTTGTTTTTCCATTCCACTTCCTGTTCCGTTCCCCAATCTAACCAGTAAGAACCGTGCGAGATTCTGCTTGGCTCATAAAATCTCCAAAGTGAGGGTAAGGTATATTTTTCATGCCATTCAGCTCGCCGTTGGGCCATCAGATCCCGACTGGCTTCATAAATAGTCATGGTAGGATTAAGGGTAAAATCCAGTTCTAATAATTCGTTCATAACCTCATTCCACTTATCAGAATATGGCTCCGCTGCTTGTTTCCAGAGTTTTCCTGCTTCCTCAAAGCGGTGTTGTTCGTTGTTATAATTATAATCTAAAGGATAATCCTGAATGATACGATCTTCAAATAGAGCTTCAGGTAAACCATACCAGTGCGTCATACTTGTCAGTCCCAGACGGGCAGATGTAAGAACATTGTTATAAACCACTCTGGTTTGTGCATGATGAGTCATTGTTTCAAGACCAAGTTTATTGGCTTCATCAATAGCAGCTGCATACACTTTCGGGGATGCACCAAAAAATTTGATTCCATCAGCTCCTGCTTTATGGATCATTTGAACCCAATCACGTGCCTGCTTTTCATTGATGATCTGTTCTGAAGCTCCTTGTCCAAACGAAATATAAGCTGAGATTCTGGGAGCTGTGATTTCATTCTTTTCGCTTCTGGCTTTGTGACGAAGTGTCCAGTCCATTCCATTTCCCGAACCCGGTTCGCGGATGGTTGTGATTCCGTGTGCCATCCAAAGCTTATATACATATTCCGGAGTAGTTCCCTGAGCGCCACCGCCGGTATGAGCATGCATATCAATGAATCCGGGGAGTAAGTACATTCCTTCTGCATCAATGACCTTGTCATTAGCTCCTGCTTTAGGACGCCTGTTTTCATTGATAGGAAGTCCGGGATATCCAACGGTTTGTATACGCGCAATTCGATTTCCTTCAATTACGATATCAACAGGTCCTATAGCGGGGGAGCCGGTACCGTCGATCATATTAACTCCTCTGATGATCAAGCGATCATAAGGACCTTCTCCATCTGTACGGTCAGGAGCGTCGCTCATTTGTGCAAACAAAGGAGAGGTTAAAAGTACAAGCAGGATCAGCTGAAATATTTTTTTCATTTCGGAAAAGTTAGTTATTGAAACTTAGATCTGAATTGAAGCAGAATTCGATTACAAATCTAAGTAAAAGGTATGTTAGTGATAGTAAAAGTTAGTTACAGAAGTAAAGCGCCTTCATGTTTAAGCAACCATTCTTTTCGCTCCATACCTCCTGCATAACCAACCAGCTTATTATCAGAACCAATAACACGATGGCATGGAATTACCACTGCAATAGGATTTTTTCCATTTGCTGAACCAACTGCTTGTGAAAAATTCTTATCGCCAAGGTAGGAGGCTATTTTCCCGTACGAAGTAGTTGTTCCGTGAGGTATATTATTTAACTGCGACCAGACTTTTTGCTCAAAATCGGTTCCTTCCGGCAGCAGAGTAAGATCAAACCGATCTCTTTTATTTTCAAAGTATTCTTTAAGCTGTGTTTTAGCCGATTCGGTATGAATGTCAGGATCTTCGGGACCGTCAAAATCCATAAACTTGATACCTGTAATTCCACTTCCGTTAGAAAGTATTCTGAGATAACCGATTGGAGTTTCCAGATAGCTTACAAAGGTCATTATTTAATTATTAAAAATGTTGACGGTTCCTGAGCGATCAAAATTATAAGGGGTAGTTTTAAAAAATGGAAGCGTTGATTCTACATCCGAGTTACCGGAAATCGTATATTCCAGAGGCTGATCTCCTGTTATAAGATTATAAGCACTTTTACCCAATTGTATAAAGTTTAAAGAAACAGGAATTGAAATAGTACCCGATTCTTTTTCCTCGATCTTGATGGGATCTAAAGATTTTCCTGAGATCGATTCAAGTCCATTTAAAGATATAGTATAGTCAGTGTCTTGTAATGAAATTCCAAAAGCATTTGGGTTATCAATGTTGAGGATCAATTCAAGATCAGCTTTAGTAAAAGATAAATTCTTAACAGACAATCTGGATAGGGATACTTTTGGAGTTTTAATTACCGGAATTACTCCGGTTTTTTCCAAAGGTATTTCAGTAAAACCCAGAATAGGTAAGTCAACTCCTATCACAGATTTTAACTCATATTTCGTTTCATCCTGATTTCGGATATCTGAAAAGGTTTTGAATAGTTCATCATATGTAAAGCGTACCGGAATTTGCACAATGCTTTTATTGTTGGATAAAATTTCTGTGCTTAAAGCTTGGTCTCCACTTACAAAAGTTCTATCGGAAATCAGGAAATCATAATTATATGATGTAAGATTTATGGCAACTGCATTGGGATTATCAACCTCTATATCGAAAGTAAGCTCAAGATCACTTAATGAAGCATCAGAAATGTTGACATCATTTACTGAAAGATCAGGTTTTTGTATGGACGCCAAATCTTTTAGTGCAGAGCAATTGATATTAAATGTGGCGTATAATGTAATTAAAAGGAGGTATTTAAAGAATCTCATATGTTCAAATTACAGCGATTTAATAAGGAAAAAAATTTTTCAAAAAAATTGTAACAAAGTGTGACCGAGTCTCTCTTGTACTCGCTTAAGGGGAACAGATAATGCGATGAAGACGCTAATCTATTTTTCAAACCCTTTTTTGAAACCTAAAACAAAGCCTCAATCTTGAAAAATTGAGGCTTTTTATTTAAAAATATATTCTGTACAGAATCGTAATGTTTCTGCCGGGTTCGGGTCTCAGATCTTTAATTCTGGAAAGATGGTTATAGTATTCCTCGTTCAGAAGATTGTTCACATTTAAAGAAAGAGTGTGAAGAAGCTTCTTAGTGTTGAATCTGTATTGAGCAAATAAGTCTGTTAAAAAATAAGAGTCTGTAGGATTTTCAAATTCACCGGTTCGGTCCTGTTTTGCTGCATATTTGAATCGAGTACCAATTTCAAATCCATCTTTGGAATACTTAACAGAAGCTTTTGCTTTGAATGGAGGTATTTGTGGTAACGGCCTTGTTCCTTTATTACCCCCATTTTCATCTGTAGTGTCTTGTTGGCCAATTGTATAACTAACAGAAAAATCTGTTACTAATGTTTTTGAAAGTTGAACTTCAGCCGAGGTTTCAAATCCATAGAGTTCTGCTGAAGTTCCAATGAATTGGTAGTTCAATAAATCAGCACGTTGAATATTTGCCTGTCCCGTATTCCGTGCATATAAATAGTTATCAAATCCATTATGAAAAACAGCAGCATTTGCATTTACTATGCGGTTCTGATAGCCAATAAATATTTCTTTAGCCCAGGCGCGCTCGGGGTCGAGATCAGGGTTTCCTATTTCAAATGAGTAGGAAGCTAAATGAGGACCCTCGGAGTATAATTCTTCCAAAGAAGGAGCCCTGAAAGATCTCAGAATAGTAGATCCTACAGAAAATCCTTTTCCCAAGTCATAAATAGCTGAAACAGATCCTGAAAGAGCTGAAAAGTCACGGTCCTTATAAAAAGTAGAATCGATGGAACCGTTACGGGCACCAATCCCATAAAATAATCCCCTTTCCTCGGTTGTAGCCAATGAGTAGTCAAAACGGGCTCCGGCTTCCAGATGAAGTGGTCCTAGATCCGATTCTTCAATTATGTATGCGCCAATTTTAAAATTATTTGAAGGCGGTGTGCCTGCTCCATCAACTACATAATCTTCAATTTCTGAGGAGAAACCGAAAGAGCCGTTATTTAATAATCCGAATTTATTATGCTTCGCTCTGATATTAATATTGGTTGTAAGCAGATCAAACTCTGTTCCGATAACAGGATTGCCATTACTGCTTTTCCCTTCGATTTCTTTGTGATTATAGTCTTTAAATGATGCATCAATTTCAATTACTTTAAAAAAGCCGTTTTTGATAAGTATTTCTGAACGGGCATCGTATTGATATTTTCTTAATTCAATATCTACTCCATCAGGATGGCCATTTGGGTCAGGTGGTATTCCATAATTACTAAAATAAATACTTGTTGAGGCTCCTGCATATCCCCAGGGACGAATCCAACTAACCCCAATGGCATCGTTGGTAGTTTCATAAAAAGTATTTCTGATCTCACCTCTGGGTGTGTCAGTATTCAATCCATATCTACCGTTGATATCAGCTTGAACGGCGAAAGATTTAACCGGGAATGAAATATTAATTGCTGATGATAAACCTGAATTAACCTTTTGACCATTTAATGATAGAGTACCGGTAAGCTGAGATGGAAGTGTAGTTTGAACTTGATTCTTCACTACATTAATAACGCCGCCAATTGCGTTAGAACCATAAGCTAATGCAGCAGGTCCACGGGCAATTTCGATTTCGGTAGCAGAAACCGGATCTATAGTAACGGAATGATCAGAAGACTGAGCAGATACGTCACCGGAACTGATGCCATCTTGTAAGATCATGACTCTTTCATCACCTAAGCCCCGAATAACAGGTCTTCCGGGTGCGGCTCCATTCGATCTTTGATCGAAACCCGGTAAGCTGGTAAGCGTTTCAGATAAAGTAGATCCTAAATTTCGTCTTAAATCAGAACCAAATATCTTTTTTGAAGCATGCTCTAATCCCGAACCGGTTAAGTCTTCGGATTCTCCCAGAACTTCAATAGCTTCAGAGCTAAGTACTGATACATTTAGTTTTATATCGAGTTCAAGATTATTACTACTTATCTCAATTTTTTGAGATTGAGTTCTGTATCCAATTCTGTGAGCTGTTAAAGTATAGGTTCCGGAAGGAATGTTCTTTATTTCAAACTCACCATCAACTGTTGAAACAGCAGTTCTGTTTAGTTCTTCCAGGTGAATGTATGCGAAAGGAATAGACTCATTGGTCTCTTTATCGAAAATATTTCCTGATATTGAATAAGATGAACTCTGTCCCATAGATGATCCGGAGATCATCATTAGGAACAAAGCTGTTAATATCGAAAAGTATTTCATCTAGTTAGAAGAAGTAGTTACCGAGATTGGAAGATCTACAGTAACGAATTCCGCGGCACCTTGATGATTCATTGTAAGTTTGAAAGTAGATGAACCTTCGGCAGTTCCGGTTACATCAAAACTGAAAGGGGTAGAATCAGAGTTAATATTCCCAAAAACTGCAATGTTATCGGCTCCTGAAAATGTAATTGAATGTTCATCAGGCTCCGGTGTAAACTCATCTAGGTCTTCATCCAGGAAAACTACTGTAAACGAATTTGTACTTCCATTGGCAACAGATAAACTACCTGTAGTAGTACTATTTGATGGATGTGCAATATATTCCAGCACACCTTGACCATTTGATTTGATTCTAATTCCGACGGGCTCTTGCTCGTGATCGTCAGATCCGGTTGAGTTACTGCAAGCTGCGAACAGGCCTGTTATTAATAGTAGGTATAAAGCGGTTTTAGCCGCATGAGTAAATGAATTTTTCATGGCTTAAATAAAGTTTGATTATAAAATGTAATTAAGAATGCCTTAAAGGCAGTGAATGGGTCTTAAGCCATGAAAGGAGGTGAGCGTCCGGATTTTGAAGCGATGAAATTGTTTATCTCTTCTTCTGAATTATACAGAATGATTTGATCTTCAGAAGATAGAAGTACCTCAAAAGTGAAAGGGGTAGAAAAATCATCGTCCGTGACAAGTGTGGAAATGGGACAAAAATCTTCAGTTTGAACAAGGTGAGCTTCTTCTGAATGGTCTAAGCATTCCAATCCCTCACTGTGGTAATGTACCAACGAGGTAACCAAACCCAGTACAGCAAAAACTGCTACAGGTATGAAATAAAAAGACCGTTTGTTAATCATAAAGCAAATGTTCAATACTGAGTTATAATTTACAGTTTCGTGAAGTATAATTCTATGTGAATGGTATCTTTATTGTACATTATTACAACTTGATACATAACTAACGCGGTTAAATATGGCAGAGTTTCTTGAAATGGCTAAAGATTGGTTTCTTAGCCTTGGCGAAGAATATGGAGTTAATCCTTTGATTTTCGGGTCTATATACGTTGGTGCGATTCCTTTTTTTACTCTTTCTTTGGGCTGGCTGGTTAAGAACTATCGTAAAGGAAAAAATATTGCAATTCCTGCTCTTAGTACCACATTCTTTTTTATATCCGCTTATTTATATCTGATAGTTGCTGGAAAGAATGTTCCTTGGTGGGTGTATGGCGTTGTGGTACTTCTTGTAGCCGGAGGTGCTTATTCTACAGTCAAAAAGATAAGAAGCAGAGTTAGTGACAGTGAAAGCGAAGGAACAGGAAGCTTTGAATTTGACAGCGTAGTAATTGGAGGAGGAGCGGCAGGGCTGACTGCATCCGGTATTTGCGCAAACTTCGGAGCTAAAACCATGATGATTGAAAGGCACAAGTTGGGTGGAGATTGTACATGGACAGGTTGTGTGCCTAGTAAAGTCCTTTTGAAGGCAGGTAAAGTAGCTCAACAAGTCAGAGATGCGGGTAAATACGGATTGATTGATTGTGATCCAAAAATCGATTTCAAAAAAATAATTAAACATGTAGATGATGTTCGGAAAGAAGTATATGAAGATGCAGACCGTCCGGAAATATTTGAAGAAATGGGGATTGAGGTTGTTGAGGGTGAAGCAAGCTTTTTAAATGCCCATACAATAGAAATTAAATTACCCGGTGGAGAAAAAAGAAAAGTGACCTCAAGGTTTTTCTTTATTGCCGCAGGAGGAAGTGCTTTTGTTCCGCCGATCGAAGGAATTGACACTGTAGATTATTTAACCAATGACAGTTTGTTTGAGATCAAAGATCTGCCAGAGGAATTACTGATTATTGGCGGTGGACCTATTGGAACGGAGATGAGTCAGGCGTTCGCAAATCTCGGGAGTAAAGTGACTGTTATAGATATGGCAGAGGGAATAATGATGAATGATGATCCCGAACTGACGGATATTTTGTTTGAGGAACTAAAAAGGCAAGGAGTAAACTACCAATTGGGAGCTTCTGTAAAATCTGTATCTCAGACTGATGGGAAAGTTTCTGTGAATATAGAAATCGACGGCAAAGAGAAAACAATTACCGGAGACAAATTGTTAATGGCTACCGGACGTAAACCAAATCTGGATGGATTAGGCTTGGACGAGGCCGGCGTTGAGTACACTAAAAAAGGGATTAAAATTAACAACTCATGCCGAACGAATAAGAAAAATATTTATGCCATTGGTGATATAGCAAGTAAATATCAGTTTACACACATGAGTGAACATATGGCGAAAATAGCTACTTCCAGAGCGATGCTTAAAATCCCAATGAAAATGGATCTGAAGCATATTACCTGGGCAACTTTCACTTCACCGGAAGTAGCGCATGTTGGAGCTACAGAGAAAGAACTCAATGAAAAAGGAGAGAAGTTTGAAGTGTATCGTTTTCCATATTCGAAGATAGACAGAGCTGTAACAGAAGGAGAAAGTGTGGGAATGATCAAGATCTTTGCTAAGAAGTTTTCCGGAAAAATCTTGGGTGCATCGGTAGTTGGAGCTCATGCAGGTGAATTTATTTCAGAATATGCTGTTGCAATGAAAAACGGGGTTTCACTCAGAAATATAGCTGACACTATTCATCCTTATCCGAGTTGGGGTTTGGGAGCCAGACGTGCTGCGGATCAGTGGTATATCAGAAACCAAAACGCCGGAACCGTAAAGTGGTTCAAGCGCATATTTGGCTATAAAGGAGAAATTCCGGATTACAGTGACCCTGACAGAGTAGTTTAGAGAAACTCACCTTAATTAAATGATGTTGAGTTAGATTGTGAAACTACTTGGCTATCTCCGATTATAATGTGATGTTCGCCATGATAACCAATATCCATGCCCTCTAACTCAAGTTTTTCTTCAATTCTTCCACCACTAGTGATCAATGAACTTATCTTCCAGGTTACATAGGTTGCTGTGCCTGAATAGGCAATAGTGATAAGAACAGCCTTGGCTTGAACTAATAATTGACCGGGATTTCCATATAGTAAACCGGCGCCATTATTAATTTCGGGATTAGCAAATATTCCTGTAGCCAAGGCCCCGAAAATTCCAACCAATCCATGAATACCAAATGCATCTAAGGTATCATCATGGTTCATCAATGATTTTAGGTGAACAACGCCCCAATACCCTACTATTCCGGATAATAAACCAATAGCCAGAGCACCTGTCACGTCTACATAACCAGATGCTGGTGTAATACCAACCAATCCGGATATTGCACCCGAAGCCATTCCAATCAAAGTGGGCTTTTTTACAATAAACCATTCAATAGTTAACCAGATCAAAGCGCCGGCACAAGCAGCAATATTTGTTACCAAAAGGGCATTTGCAGCAATACCATCGGCCGCTAACTGGCTTCCGCCATTAAACCCAAACCATCCAAACCAAAGCAGAGCCGATCCCAGGATCATAAACTTGATCGAAGAAGGTTTTCGAACTTCTTCAAGACTGTGTTCTTTTCTTTTTCCAACCAGATATGACAATACTAATCCAGCAACTCCGGCATTTACATGAATTACTGTGCCACCAGCAAAATCCATTTCTCCTGATTCGCTCAAAAATCCTCTACCCCAAACCCAGTGTGCAATAGGGGCATAAACAATGATAACCCAAAGAATTGAAAATATCCCCCAAGTTGAAAATCGAACCCTTTCAATAATAGATCCACTCACGATTGCAACAGCGATGGCTGCAAAAGTTCCTTGGAACACCACAAAAAGTATGGTTGGAATAGATCCACTTATATCACTAACGGTGATTCCTTGAAGCAGGAAATTATCAAAACCTCCTATAAATGCATTTCCTTCAGAAAAAGCCAAGGAATAACCAATAATTACCCAAACAAGTGTGCCGGTACAAAAAGCCATATAGCTCATGCCTATTGTGTTGAGAACATGCTTGTTCTGTGTAAGTCCTCCGTAAAATAAAGCCAACCCGGCAGGAGTCATGAGCATGACTAAAGCTGTAGCCATCAGTACCCAGGCTGTATCACCGGCATTGATGGTTGGTAACTCACCCTGAGAAAATAATGAATTGGAAGAAATAAAAATAAGGATCGTAGTTGCGTAAAGGCGCTTCATATCTGAGAATTAATTCAGTTATATATTTTAATTACTGAATTATAATTAATCACAAACCTAAAATCATTATGAATAATACATATTTTACTAAATAAAATTAGGTTTTAATATGAAAGCGCTTTTCTAATTTATTCTCAAAGTATTTAAGGCGTTAATTTTCGAATAAAGTTAATGAGCTGGTAAAAAAGGGATAAGTTTTTTCAAAAAAATAAGATCGCTCTCATGCAAATTTGAGAGTAGAGGGCTGGTAATCTGATGGGTTTATTCCAGGATCTCGTTGATCAGTTTAAGATCTGAAAGTAGGGTAGGATCTGAAGAATTGTATTTCAAGCCGTCTAAAATAAGATTCTTAGCTTTTTGATAATTGGATCTTCGTACTTGTTGCATTGCAAGTTCATGAAATACGGTGGCAGAAAATGACTTCAAATAAATGTTATCGGGTTGTATGGAATATGCCAGTTCCAGCTCAGGGACAAGTTTACTCTCGTTTTCAATTACCTTAGGAATCGATACCAAGGCATCTAAAATAATTTGAACACGTGCCTCTTTTATAATAGGATAACCAGCAGGATAATTTGCTGCCAGCTCATCTATAGTAGATCGAGCTGTCTCAAAAAGTCCAATTTGAGAAAGCTTTGTTGCATGATTACTGGTAACCGATATATAATATGTTGTCAATCGACTGTTATCCGGAGAAAGTGTCAACGCCTTTTCAATGTTTCTTTTTGCTTCCAGCGTTTCTCCTTTAAGGGAAGAATTTTGAGCAAATACGGTGTACATGTACACGTAATACTCATTTAATTTAGATCTTATAAAGGTATCAGATATCACATTCGTCTCTACATTCTGTAAGAGCTCGTTTACTAAATCGAAATTTTCCTCAAACTTTAAAAGGTCTTCAATAAGTTCTCCCAAATGATTTACAAGGGAGTAAGTAAGTGTAGAATCATTTTTTGTGGATTCCAGAAGTTTTGAGATTAAAAGGTATTTCTTATCTGCTTCAAGAGTGAAGTTTAACTGTGAAATGGTAACTATGTATTTAAAAGCTTCTGAGAACGTATCATTGGGATACAGCTTAATTGCTTTATTCATTTGATCGTAGGCTTCTTCATAATTTTCTCCGGAAGCTTTGATCAATGCATCGTTATGATATTGAATAGCCAGTAATTGCTTCTTTGAAATCGGAATGGTCTTAGCTACATATTCCTGATAGAGTTGTTCAGCTCCTTTTTCGGCTAACTCATCTCTGGATATTAACTTATTGTCTACCAAGGTTTGAAGAAGTGATTCCATATTAGAACTAAAATCGAACCCATCTTTAGGAGCGGTTAATTCCACAATAACCTCTTCATTACGATGACGAATAGATGCGTACACGTGAGCCGGAGTTTCATAAATTTGAAATGGGATCCCAAATTCTTCTGCCATACTTACAAAAAAAGAAGTAGCTGTAACGCAATTGTAAGTCCAACGCTCAGAAAGGTCAGATACTAAAGCATTTAGCTCATATTGCAGAAAAACTTCATCATGTAAATACTTAAAAATAGTTTCGGCTTTCTTTTTGTCGGAATCTCTGTCTCTGATCTTTGATCTGAGAGTTGCTAAATGGGTAGAGTAAAAGCTTTCTCCTGAACTGATTTCAGACGTTGCTAAAAACTGTTTGAAAGAAGGGAGATCTTTCAGACTTGAGTTTTCAAAATCTGTAACGAAAGACCTTTCTGAGTCAGAAATAAAATTTATTTGACCTTGGGCTGAAACAGCAGTGGTACAAAAGAAGAGCAATACCAATAAAAGAAGCCCCAAGTTCTTCATAAAACCTGATTATTTGCTTTGAATTTCATCCAGTTTACTTAACGCTCTTTCCTTCAGGTTATTGAACTGATCCTGTGGAATATGTCCGGTTGAATATTGGTGATATAACCAAACGATATAGGTCGCCATCACATCTTCATAACAATAATGTTCAATCAGTTCTAACTCCTTCCGTTCAAACATTGCAAGCACCTGATTTCCTTCTCCGGTTTGCTTAAAAGGAATACCGATCAACTGACCAAGATGCTTTAGCTTCGGCCAGGAACTTGCACCATAATTACTGAATTCATCCACCAGATCTATGTTATGCTTGCTGTACCGATAGCGGATATCGTAATCGTTGAGACGAACAGGCATTTGAAGCCCGTGTTTCATTGCTCTGTAAATCAGAACCGGAATATCAAAGCCTTTTCCATTGTGATGAATGAGTCCAAAGTCTTTGAATGTTCCAATGGCATCAAAGATCTGTTGCAGACCTTCTTTTTCATCTTCTCCATTCCAGGAAACTTTCTGTTTGGGCTGACCTGTATTTTCGATCCATAAACCTACCCAGGAAACCATGCGATGATACATAGGAGGGAGGAAACCCGATTTATTTCTGGCCAGTTCTTCGGAAGCTATTTCCAGAAGTGTTTCCTGATCTGAATCCTGATCATTCAGTACAGTTCTTATAAAACTGAAATCCGGAATGGTTTCTATATCAAAAATAAAATACATCGCTTAAAGTCTTTTAAACGAGTATAGCTAATGGAAGGGAAAATTGCTTGAGGGATTTTGATCAACAGCGTTTCTTATTGAATTCAAAAGCAATCAATATACTTTCATACAAAGAGTAGGCTTTACTAGGATTCTAAATTCTGACTATATAAGAAGTGATCGATCTTACTTTAGCGCCTTTTGCACTTGTAAATTCATAGAAATCCGAAAAGGCATATTCCTGCCCATTCTCCATTTTAATAATCCCGTTTGCTGCTCCTTCCTTACCATGAGTTAAGATCCGATCAAGTATTAATTCCGATACTTTTTCTGACTTTAAAGTTTCTAATTTCCTGATGAATTGTTCTTTTCCTGAAATCTTTTGGTCACCCATGATATTCCACTCAATATCATCTGAAACGATTTCTGTGAGGAAGTTACTGTTATCTTTTGCAAAAGCAATATTCAGTTGTTTCAGTAATTCTTTTTTTGGTGCATTTCCACAATCAGGCTTAACAGTGATCTTTGTCATTTAATTGGTTTTAGTTTTTCGTTAAAATCAGAAAATAATTCCTAGTAACTGTAAACAACGAAAAAAGGTGACCGCTAACGAGTAGGCAACAACCACTTTCTAAGTGTCAAATTGATATTTATATCTGGTATACTACAACATAGTAAAAAGCAGGTATTTGGCAAAGAGATCAGTCCGGGACAAATATATCTGTCGTTCCGATTAGAATTTTTAAGTTCCGTATTGACTAAACACCGGAAGAATTTAAATGTCCCGTAGGGACTATATACTGGTAGAAATAGAAACAGCCCCAGACATCAGGTGCCTTTAGGTACCATATATAGTTATTCAATGGGTTTAAAGATATATTTTTTATCGTAATCCACATCAAATTTATCCAGAAACTCAAGATATTCTTCCTGAAAAGTTTTGTTATTGTGATGTAGTTCCTGGTTTTGAGTGTATTTGATAAGTTGAGGAAGTTGAGATCTTGAAGGGGTAGGAGTCCTGTTTATAAAGGAGCTATTGTAATTTCCTTTTTTCCAATTCTGCTTTCAGTGCTTCATATTTCTTAGGCTTCTTCAGGAACACATAGATTAGAAATAGTGGAAGTAAGGTGATAAATCCCCAGGCGTTTGCAGCAAGACTGTAAATGATTATCCCAGCTAAAAACCCAATAAAAAAAGCATCTATAATGGGTGATGGCTTATTACTTTTTGCTGCTTCCAGCAATTCTGTGTCGGTTAATTGTGATAGTTCTTCAATATTCATTCGCTGTTAAATTCTTAATGATTTTCCTTTTTGAATCTTAATTTAAATCATTAATTGTTTTCTTACCTGCTAATTCTAGTTGTTCACTGTAAACATCGATCCTGGCTTTGGCTGTGCCGTCAATCAAAAGAATAACCACCAACATGGCAATGGTTGTGATGGCGCTTGCACGCCAAACCGGTTTGTCTATAAAAACGATCAGCAACGCAGCAACCACAATAATGAATGGAATTGCTTTGAAAACGATGGTTTGATATTCCTTTAACGTACTTTCAACACGTGCGATCTCAGATTCTACAAAAGCTGTAGCGTCATTATTATAAGCCGTTTCAAATTGTGTGATTCTTGATTTATTGGTGAAAAATAAACCAAGACCAATAATCAATAGTAATGATCCGGCAACTAAGGTGGGAATGATATACGCTTTTGCCATATCAGTTTTAGCGAGCTGCCAAAATCCTATGCTTGCCAATACAAATATTACTCCGAAAACTATGAAAAATGATGTTGAAAAAACTTCGGCTTTTGCCCAGTCTATTGCTGTTTTTAGTATATCCATGATCTTAATTTAAAGTATATTTTTCTCTGTATGCTGATGGGCTGATGCCTTCTTTCTTTTTAAATAACCGCGAAAAATAGGGCGGGTATTCAAAGCCTAGTTCATAAGCCACTTCAGAGATCGTTTTATTTGGGTTCAACAGAATATTCTTAGCCTCATCGATCAAATACAATTGCAGATGTTCGGTTGAAGTTTTTCCTGTTTCTTTTTTGAGAGTATCGCTTAAGTAGCGCTGTGAAACCGACAGCTGTTCTGCAATCTCTTCAATACCGGGAATTCCTTTTTCTTCCAACTGCCCAGATTCAAAATATGCTGATAAATGCTTATTAAACTGCTCCAAAAGATCATTCGACAATTCTTTTCGGTTTAAAAACTGCCGTTCGTAAAAGCGATTGGCGTATTTCAACAGCGTGCTTAGTTGCGAAATGATGATATCTTTGCTGAACTCATCCTGATTGTTCTGATATTCTATATCAATATTTTCTACAATTGATTCGATCTGTTTCTCTTCTTTGGGAGAGAGGTGCAGGGCCTCATTAGCTGAATAAGAAAAGAAGCCAAATTTCTTGATCTGATTTGCCAATTCCGTCCCTTCCAAAAAATCTTCATGGAAATTGATTGAAAAGCCTTTTTGGTCATAAACTACACTTTCATCCCATTGCAGTATTTGCCTTGGTGCGATAAAAATCAATGCGCCATTCGTAAAGTCATACTTTGTTCGTCCATAGTTTAAGTCTCCTTTTACAATCTTCTTCAGGCTAATGGAATAGCAATCATTAGTGATAGGAGGTGAGCTCTCTTTCGGGCACGGTAAGAAACCATCTCCAATAGCAGAAAATACACTCAACATCGGATGCTCCGGACCCGGAAGTTCTAGATAATCTAAGTAAGCCGATAATGTTTTAAAGTGCTGCATATCGCTAATTTAAAAGTTCCATTTTAAATTCGTTGCTTTTTCTGATACTTCCCACAACTTTTCTGCAACAACTTTGTCTTTGGCATGTGCTTCCAGTTTATGAGCTCCAACAGGTCCTTTAAAGTTTTTAAATCCTGTAGGACCATAGAATTCTTTTTGATCCAAGTCTTTTTCAGTAGCACACATTAACATTGGGTATGCACCTTTTTCAGCTGATTGTGTCAATGGTGAAAATTTCATCAGGTTAAAGATCATGCGCATCATAAAACTACCACTGGTATCGATCAGTGAGGTTCTGGATGAACCGGGGTGACAAGCATATACTTTAACATAAGTGTTGCCTGCTTTTTCCAATTTATCCTGTAATTCATAAACCGACATGATCTGTGCTAATTTGCTCTGGCTGTAAGCATCATTTGGAGTATAATCTTTATTCCAGTTCATATCGTCAAATTTGATGGTTTTCAGTCCCATATTATAGCCCATACTGCCCACAGTTACGATACGTCCTTTGGATTCTTCAACCAGTGGAAAGAGCAGACCTTGTAGAGTGAAATGACCATAGTGGTTTACACCGAGCTGGCTTTCAAATCCATCAACAGTTAGTTTCTGATTGGGAACCTGAGCAATAGCAGCGTTACAAATCAATGCGTTGATTTGCGTAACTTTTTCAAGTACTTCGTGTGCAGCTTTTCGTACAGATTCCTGTTCTGCCAGATCCATTTGGATAAATGAGACATCAATATGGTTGCCCAGCTCTTTCTTAAAAGTGGCAATAACATTTTCTGATTTTTTGGGATTGCGGTTCAACATCACCACTTTCGCTCCCTTAGACAGAAGTATCCTTGCAGCTTCAAATCCTGTCCCGCTTGTAGTACCCGTTATAACGAATGTTTTACCTTTAAGAGATCCGATTCGATTGGGAGTCCAGCCTTGTTTACCAAATTGATTTGTCTTCATCTTTGTTTTGTTTGTTTTAAAGAACAAGACTAAGATCGACAGACAACTACTTTAAAGCCTTATACACATTTTCGTATTGTGTATACTTTTTGGTTCGGTCTAATAAAATTGCTGATCCGGTAAATTATGTTTGATCCAATTTTACTCTTCGTAAATGTCGAATTTGGCTGAAAACGATTTCATTAATTCAGGGTTAGAAAAATCATCCCGGGTCATTGTAGAAAGTTGTTCGAGGAAAACATCAAACTGACCATTTTTGAATATGGTGAGCATTTTTCCACCCTCGCTGCATTTAGCCTCGTGCCATACATTAGGATCAACTGTGATGGTATCACCGGGTTTCAGCAGAATTGTTTCATCATCGAAAATCAATTCCATTTCACCTTCAAGCATGTAAAACATTTCTGTCATGATCTTGTGATGGTGTCTTTTTAAATGGAATCCGGGTTTAAGAGTGTCTTCAATAAGGCACAATTCTCCATTAGTGTCTTTAGAGGAAACTTTGATAAAACAGTGATCTTGAGAATAATCGTAATTTTCTCCCTGTCCACTTGGTATATAGTGTTTTGACTCCATAGTTAGACTAGTTTAAATGATTGAAATGTTTAGCGGTTACATATAGTTAGTAGTTTGTGTATTTCAATTACTTTCCATCTTTAAGCAATGTCATTAGTCCGAAAGCTCTACGAGTATGAAATTCACTTGATTTTTTTCCATACCTGACCCTTATTACTTGATAGTTTCCCGCAATCACTAACTGATTGTCTGAATTATCTAATTCTTTATTTAGTTTCTTAATCAATTCATCCTTCGAAAAAGTAACGGACGTATTGGAATTAGTATTGGTCATATCGTTTATCTGAGTCAAAATCTTATAGCCATTTTCTGTCTTTTCAATCGACGAATTCATTTGATAGATTCCGTTATGCCTATTCACTATTTCAACATCGATTGAATCAGAAAAACCATCTTCTATTATATTTAATAGTAATTTAATTGGTTCTGCTGCTGTTTTTGAATAATCAGTTTGTGCTATTAGCCCTGATTGCCAGAAAATAGTCAAAAGTAGAACTGGTAATGTTTTTAATACGCTTCTCATAATAACTGCTAACAACACAGTAAAGTGAACTCTATTCACTTTATCTGTATTTCAGGTTTAAGCTTTATTCTGATCAGTTTAAACAATTTTCGTTAATTAGTGAAAATTCCTGTCAAAGACTTAAACATATAATTCCAGTTTGCCTAAAGTATCAGCCTTATTATCTTACAGGAAATTGTAACAGCACAGGCAATGTCAAACAGCTCCAAAGAAGTACACTTACATACCAAAGGAATTCTACCGGTTCAAAAGTTAAAGATCCTTCGTGATCTTGAAATTCTTGACTCACATCCGGATTACCCGATCAACGACAATCAGTTTCAGCCTAACTCTTTAGATCTTCGTCTGGGCGAAGTAGCTTATCGGGTGAGATGCAGTTTTCTCCCCGAGAACGAAACGGTAGAACAAAAGATCGAGAAACTGGAGCAATATTCATTTTCTATCAAAGACGGAGCGGTGCTGGAAGAAAATTGTGTGTACATCATTCCGTTGCTGGAACGATTGAATCTCCCGAAATCTCATTATTCCACTCAAAATGGAGTTTCTGATAATTCAGAAGAAGTAAAGCTATTTTCACCGGAAAATTTATCCGCTAAAGCGAACCCGAAAAGTTCTACCGGAAGACTGGATGTATTTACCAGAGTGATCACTGACTATTCGCACCGATTCGAAGAAATTGCTCCGGGCTATCAGGGTCAATTATATCTGGAAGTAGTTCCGAAATCGTTTTCCATAAAAGTGAGAACAGGTCAGCGTTTAAATCAGTTGAGAGTTCGCCATGGATTTGAAATCGTGCCGGATCAGGATCTATTGAGAATTCATGCTTCTGATCCATTGCTTTTTGATGAAAACATCAAGCCGGTAAGTATGCAGCAGATCAAAGTGAACAAAGGATTGTTCATGAGTGTGCAATTGAAAGGAAAGAAAGGGGAGATCATCGGCTATAAAGCCAAGAAACATAACAATTATATCGATCTGGAAAATATCGGTCACTATGATGTAGATGAATTCTGGGAGCCGATCTATGCTACTTCTGAATCGACTTTTATTCTGGAGCCGGAAGCATTTTATATTTTCGCATCCAAAGAACGTATTCGGGTTCCTGCGAAATTAGCTTGTGAAATGATGGCTTATGATACTGGGTCAGGTGAACTTCGAACACATTACGCAGGATTTTTTGATTCCGGATTTGGCGGTTCCGTGGACGACAAAGGAGCCAGAGCTGTTCTGGAAGTTCGTTCTCACGATGTGCCGTTTATGATCGAAGATGGTCAGACGTTATTCAGCATGCAGTTTGAGCCGAATACAGAACTTCCCGAGTTCATTTACGGTGAAGAAATTGACAGTAATTATCAGGGACAAGGCTTAAAACTTGGTAAGCATTTTAAACAAGTATGAGTGATTTCTTAGTAAATCGATGTATTTGTCATGAGCACAGTTTTGAAGAGATCAAAGAATACGCCAAAGAGAAAGGTTACACAGATCTAGAAGATCTTCAGATCGATAATTATTGCAGCAATGGTTGCCGAATTTGTGCTCCCTATGTGGAGATGGTTCTGGAAACGGGAGAGACCGCTTTTGAACCCGGCGCTTATTATAAAAGGAAGAAATAGATTTTAAGTGCTTGGATACATTTGCCTCTACAGACAGGGGCATCCTGAACTTGTTTCAGGATCTTATGGAACGGCTTGATTTTTCGATACACCGATTAATGTATTAACGTCTCGTACCAATCTTCTAATTTCGGATTGTATTGCCTTACAAGATTCCATTTCCATGAGCTATGCCAATTTTTTAACTGTTTTTCTCTGGCGATAGCATCTGAGATATTATCATATTCTTCGGCATATATAAGAATAGTAAGTTTATACTTTGAGGTAAATAGTGAACCTTTTCCAAGCTTATGTTTCCAAACCCTAGAACTAATATCATTGGTTACTCCAATATAAATAGTAGATCTTCGAAAATTAGTAAGAAAATAAACATAGCCTTTGCACATGATAGTAAGACAGATTCAAGACCTATTCCTTACAAAGATCCTGAAACAAGTTCAGGATGACCCATAAGGTGATTTTGAATAGCGAATTAACAAATACAATCCCAAAGCAATCTTATTTATTCCCGCAGATTACTTCGCAACTATTATGTTGTTTATATATTCATTATTCTTTTTTGCTTGCAAATGTGAATAGGAAAATTGAATGTAGTAGTACAGGATAGAAAACCATGAATTTCTTTTATGCTCCACCGGAAAACTGGAAAGATGATCGAAGCGAAGTTGAGATAACAGATCAGGAAGCCATTCATATTTCGAAAGTGTTGCGAAATAGGATTGGAGATCAGGTTTTTGTGGTAGATGGGATTGGTAATCGATCAAAATGTGAGATTATAGAGATATCGAAAAAGTCTGTTCGGCTCAAAGTTCTGGAAACTATTTCTCAAGAGGAGTCAACTACGAAAAAAGTCATGGCATTCGGGGCGATCAAAAAGAGAGATCGATTGGAATTCGCCATTGAAAAAGCAGTTGAACTGGATGCTTGGGAAATTTGTGTGTTCGATGCGGATCATTCAGAAAGATCCAGATTGAATGAAGATAGATTGCAAACTCAGATCGTAAGTGCATTCAAGCAAAGTGGCAGATTTTATCTTCCTAAATTAGTGATCAAAAGATCGTTGGATGAAATTTTAGAACAGTACAAAGAACACTCAATCCAGATGGCTTATCTAGGAGAGGAAGAAGCCGGTACTCCTAATCAGCTAACCGATTCTGAGAATTTACTACTGGTTGGGCCCGAAGGCGGTTTTTCAAAAAGAGAAGCAGATCTTGCTAAAAGTAAAGGAGCACATTTTATCACTTTGGGAAAAAATCGCTTAAGAGCAGAAACAGCTGTAGTGGCTTTTCTTTCTCAATTCCTTTTTTCTAAATGAAAGGCTGAACATCCGGTTCAATGAATAATTCCCGGGTATTTTCAGCAGCGATAATATCATAGCTGTAATGAGAATTGATCAAAGTTTTCAGATCAGAAAGTAGTTGTGGATTTTTTTTGATGAATTCCTCGAAGCTACTCTCATCTTTCATAAAATGGTTTACAGCATAAACAGAAGCAGTAGTAATAGTCTCGTTGAATTTTTGATCATCTCCATGAAAGAAAGCAAATGCTGATATTTGTGAGCAACAATTCTTAATAGCAGCTTCTAATCCATTTAAATTGATTTGAAGCCATGCTAACCTGATATGCGCTTTATGAGTAAACAGCTCAGGATGTAATGAGAGATTCCTAAATTGGGTTAGAAAAGTTGAATCAGTCATTGGTTCAGGATAAGTACTTCGAAAGAAACAAGATATTCGGGTTATTTCGTTTTCGTAATTGTACTCTCATTTACTGTAACACCCACTACCTGGTAGCCATTTATCACATCTAAAAATTGATCTTCTCCCTTTACCCTGGCAGATTCAATAGCATGTAATTTAGTGTCACAGTCAGTGATTACTGTTGAAAATCGCATATCTATAAAAACTCTTTGAGAGTCATTCAAGACAAGCTCATATCTGGGACTATCCACAGTATCTATGCCTTCTTCAAAAAGAGCAACTAAATATTTATAAACCGGATCTTCTGTGAAAACAGATCCTACAGAACGACCGTCAAGCAACAGATTTATTTGCTGGGCATTATAAGTTTGATTCTGGATTAAGTTGTTTTCTTCGTCATCAAGTAACTCGATAAATGAAATCTCAACGTTGTTATCGAATGCAAGGCACTCATCGGTCTCTGGAAAACAGGAAGAGAAAATAAATAAAAAAGAAACTAAAGGTAGAAGTCTTACAAGTCTTTGAAGCATTATTTGGGTTTTTTTATAACTGTTACTTTAGAAGGTATAAGTTTAAAGACGACTTATTTTACATTCTTAAAACTTAAGCTTTATTTGTTTAAAATATCAGAACTAGTTCTGATAAAATTTATTTTGTACGAATATTGAAATTCGAAATAAAAAAAGCCCTGTCTCTATAGAAACAGGGCTTAGAATTATTTCAAATTTTCTTACTTATCTTCAGGATCTTTATCTTTTTGTCCTGTTACAGCTTCACTTACATTGATGATGTGATCACCAATTTTTTCGCAAGCAAAGAACAGATCTTTATATACTGAATCGCTGTTGATGTTATACATCTTAGTTTCGATTCTCTTAGTATGCTTCTTCTGAAGAGTTTTCTTTTGCTTGTTGATCCTGTTTTCTTGTTCATAAGCAGGTTCAATAGCAACATTTTCGTAGTCTTCATTGAGGTTGGCGACCATTATCTCAAAAGCCTTATCGATCTCATCCAAAATGCTGAGTACTCCGGCTTTTTGTTCACTGTTAAAGATAATATCACCTTCAAAGAATTTCTCAAGATCTCTGGACATCTGGAAAAAGATATCACCAATGGTTTCCAGATTATTGGAAATATTCAATAAGTGAGAAACTTTTCTGGTAGATTCATCACTTAAAGAGCCTTCAGATACTTTCATTAAGTAGGAAGCTAATTCATCATCAATACGATCGGTAATCTCTTCATACTTTTTGATCTTTTTGAGCAACTTCTTTTGACGCTTAGGCTTCTCTGTTTCAATAAGTTCTCTCAGGAACTCTGACATGCGGCTTGTGATCTCACCAAATTTAGCAGTTTCTTTAGTTGCTTCTTCTAAAGAAAGTTCTGCTGTTTGCATCATTCCTGTACCAATATATTCCAAATGGAATTCTTCATCATCTTCACCTTTGGAAGGAATCATTTTGATCACAGTATTAGCTATAAATCCTACAAAACCGATGAGAATTAAGGTATTCATAATGTTGAAGACCGTATGGAAAATAGAAAGGGCAATTGGTATAGACTCTGAATCATTGAAAGGTGATGCTCCATAATTTGAAGTCATGTAACTGTCAATAAAATCAAGCATGAATGGCATCAATAAGATGACCCAAATTACACCAAATATGTTGAAAATAAAGTGCGCTGCTGCTGCTCGTTTGGCGTGTATGTTTGCCACTAATGCCGCAAGATTAGCAGTAATGGTTGTACCAATGTTTTCGCCCAGAACCATGGCGGCTGCCAGATCAAAGGGAATCCAGCCATTATTTGCCATAACCAGAGTTAAAGCCATTGCTGCACTTGAAGATTGTACAGTAACAGTTAGAATGGTTCCAATACCAACAAATAATAAGGTAGATAGAAATCCGAGATCAGTGTACTGAGCAAGAAACTCAAGAATTTCCGGATTTGCTTTAAGATCAGGTACGGATTCTTTCAGGTAAGACAGTCCAATGAATAACAGAGCGAAACCAATTAATACTTCTGCCCAGGATTTGGTTTTACTTTTGCTCATAAAAAGGAGAGGGAATCCAATTGCAATTATCGGAAGAGCATAGTTGGCAATTTTAACTTTAAAGCCAATGATGGAGATCAACCATGCCGTAATAGTGGTACCAATGTTAGCACCCATTATCACACCAATAGATTCAACCAGCGCAAGCAAACCTGCATTAACGAAACTAACTACCAATACTGTTGTTGCAGAAGAGGATTGAACCAAGGCGGTTAATGCAAAACCGGTTAGAACACCCTTAAATCTGTTGGATGTCATTGAACGAAGGATTTGCCGCATTTTTGTACCGGCAACTTTTTGAATTCCTTCGCTCATCACTTTCATTCCATAAATGAAAAAGCCAAGAGAACCCATCAGATTTAGAAACCCGAGAAAACCAAATTCCATAGTTATTTAATATGGTTAAAATTGAGCACCAAGTTAATCATTATAACCGAGGTTTTATGTTACCTCAATGTTAACTGTATATTAATTTATGGTAACGTGCTTTTAACTGTGCATGCTTAATGGGTACCTTCGGTCGAATATTTTTACAATCACTTTAAATACTCAGATGAAATTTTTTACTAAACTCCTGTTCTTATTGCTTGCTGTAATAGCAATTCCTCAAAATAGTAATTCGCAAAATTTAGAGGTTAAAACTCTTGGAAAAGGGATAGTATTTACACCGGATGATAATTCCTACAGTGTAAAGCTTGGAATGAGATTCCAAAGTTTATATTTGGGAGATTGGAATCTGGAAGATGATGTATATTTTGATGAGGCGTTAGTACGCCGAGCCCGGCTAAAACTGGATGGACATATTTACTCCGAAAAATTTACATACAAGGTTCAGCTGGGTTTTAGTAACAGGGATACCAGGAATTCAAGTTCAGGCGGGATTCTCCAAAACAGTGGTACTTCAAATATAGTGTTGGATGGGGTTATCAAATACAATCCGGTTTCAGATTTTAAAATCTGGTTTGGGCAAACTGTTCTTCCGGGAAACAGAGAGCGTTTGATCTCGTCACAAAAAGTTCAGTTTGTGGACAGAAGTTTATTGAACTCAAGCTTCAATTTAGACAGAGATGTTGGAGTTCAAGTCAGGAATACTTCAATGCTGGGTGAGATGGTAGTTCGACAAATGGGAGCCATTTCAATCGGTGAGGGTAGAGACATCACTACAAAAAATCCAGGTGGATACAGTTATACCGGTCGAGTTGAGTTTTTGCCATTCGGAAATTTTTCAGACAAAGGGGATTACTCGGGTCCCGACCTTGCAAAAGAAGATGAGTTAAAATTATCTGTTGGTTTAGCTTACGACTTTAATGACGGAGCAGTAAGAAGCAGAGGGCATACCGGAGGGTTTGTTTACACCAGTGGAGGAGACTTAGTGAAAAATGATCTGCACACATTTCTAGCAGATGCTATGCTGAAATATCAGGGATTGTCTGTACACGGAGAATTTGCTAACAGAGATGCCGATAATGATAACGGTTTTGGAACCGGAACTGCGTACATGGGATCGTTAGGTTACGTTTTTGGTAAAGATTTTGGAATTTCGGGGCGATACGCAACGCTTTCTAAAAGCGGAAATTTTTCTTCGTTGACGGAACATTCAGAATATACCTTGGCAGTTTCTAAATATTTATCAGGACATAATTTAAAATTTCAGGCAAGTGCGGGTTTATTGGATTATGTCTCCAGAGATGACCTAATGAGGTTCCAAGTTCATATGGAGATCGCTTTTTAAAATATTGGATGTTTCAGGGCTGATACTCCTTTTTAAACACTTCGGTTTGATGTTTTAATATGTCGCCTGTCCCTTTGCTCTGTATTAGAAACGGACCTCCCCAATTCATAAACAAATTCTTTGGTTCTGAGTAGTTCGCCCCTCCTTGGATAAGGAGGGGAATTCCCGAGTTGATTCTAATTTTTATCAACGAGTCCTCCTCCTGTTGTAGGAGGAGAAAGAGGAGGTCTTTATTTAAGTATTGTGAGCACATTTACTTGATATGTGTATTTTTGTACCGCTACTGAGCTACCTCAGCACAGGCGCCAGTACCAAAAACTCCCGACAAGAATTATTGGCGCGAACTCCGAAATCTCGTTTCTACCTCAGTAACCAAAATCCGTCAGCCGTGCAGAGCCCGACAGACGGAGAAGTAGCTATCCATCATTTCGCTGAAAGCGGGGTGATGGAGTTGGTGGAAATAATTCTAATGGTAGATATATTTGGAAGCTTTTTCTGAAATACTGAGGTTTATTAGAAACGGGACAATTGTTGTAAGCGAATTATCTAACATCTAATAGGATGACGCAGTTTCAAACAAGTTTCAACAAATACCCAAGTACAGCTCCGCCGGCTACGATCCACATAGCGTTTAGTTTTTTAGGGCCGAAGGTAAAGAAAGCTCCAAGTAAACCAATCACTATTGCTCGCCAGTCAGTGAGAGTATCTTGTCCCATTACAAACAATACTGCAACCATTACGGCAACCGCTGCCACATTTACTGAGTCTAGAAAGAAACCAAGAGTTTTGGAGTTTCTCATTTTTGGGATGAGAGGATTTAAGATCCAGACAAAGAGAAAGGAAGGAAGAAAAATCCCAACAGAAGCTGCTATAGCCCCCTGCCAGCCGGCCAGTTGATATCCGATAAAAGTAGCTGTGGAAAGAACAGGCCCGGGAGTAAATTGTCCAACAGCTATCGCATCAATTAATTCAGGACGAGTCAACCATCCACTCATAACCAGTTCAGCATCCAAATAAGCAAACAGAACATAACCACTTCCATAAAGAATGGATCCGACTTTTAAGAAACTCCAGAATACATTTAAAGCTGTAATCTTTGACACAGTTGCTGAACCAGCCTGAAGAAAAAGAAAGGGTAGTATGGATTTTGGGGATGCATCAAACTTTGATTTGGTTGTGAAATATAAAGTTCCAACTACTCCGGCGGTCAACAAAGCAATGATCTCATTCACACCTAATAAACTGGCAATTAAAACGATTGCCCCTAAAACACCCAGTTCCCATCCTTTAAGAGCTTTTTTCCCAAGCTTAACAACAGCAGCAGCAATGATAGCTAATACAGCAGGTTTAATACCAAAGATGAATGGTTCCACTTCCGGAAGTTGACCATATTCAACATATAAGAAACCAAGAATTCCTGTAATTACTACAGCAGGAAATATGAAACTAATTCCTGCAACAAATAAACCGGGAACGCCACCACGTTCATGACCGCAGTGCATAGTCATTTCAGTGGAATTTGGTCCGGGAATGAGATTAGTCGCACCGATGAGATCAAGAAAATGTTGTTGTGACATCCACTTTCTCTTTTCGATAACTTCTTTTTCCATCATGGCGATATGTGCTGCGGGACCACCAAATGCAATGCATCCTAATTTGAAGAAGAGTTTTGCTATTTCAGAGAGAGTTCCTTTTTCCTGTGTCATGTGTAGGTTTAATTTTTACTGCTGGTAATCGAAAATAAAAGTTATTTCGTTCAATTCAGTTTAAATAAATTATTACCGATGGCTTTGAAGAAGGGCAGATACGGCACACTGCTCATAATTTTCAGGTCCTGAACAAAATTCGAGTCTTCAGAGAGAAAGCTTAACACGGCATCAAATCTGTTTTTTTTGAAAAGGTCACGGAAAATAGTCAGACTGTCTTCCGTGGAATTGGTTAAAATGTGAAGTAAAAGAAGATCATAATAACGGTATCGAAATTTGGATTGAGGAGGAAGCAGAGGATTCCCACTTGTAATAATAGAATCAGCGAGTTGTTTTGTGTATTCCTGAGTTCTCAGAAATGTATAGCCGGTACTTGGTTTAGTTAGGCCTCCCATGGTACCCATATTGATGATGTTGTTCTCATATGTGGGTTGGTAGTCCAGATCTTGCATTGGAATTTCACCATATTCCGTTCTTTTAACTTGGTATTCTGATACATGGAGACCGTATTTTTTATCCATGTAATTCTGAATTTTTTCTTCATACACTTCCTTGTCCAAGGTGGAATTCGAAAAAACGGTGAATTCCAAAAGAGCTTTATTATGGCTGAAAGGTAGCACATACATGAAAGCAACGCCTTCTTTAAAAGCAGGATCAAAATCCATGAGAGTGAAAGTAGCAGGGTCAAAAACAGAATGTTCAGTATCAATTTCAAAGCCTAAAAAATGTTGAATCAATGGATATTTAGGTTTCTGCCAGTTAGGCCTGAACACGCTTTGAAAAATATGATCGGCAATATATGTATCGCCGTTTTTTGTAAGTAATACCGCTTTACTTGAATTTGAAGAAACACTTAAAATATTTTCTTCGAGCAAAGTGAAATTAGATCGATTTCTAAGTTCGGTAAGCACCAGCTCTTTAAAATCATTACTTCTTATTGCATGATAGGAGTAATCTTTCAGGTACAGGAAGGCATTCATATCCAGAGCAGAAAAAAATGCTTTATTCCAGGTTCTGTATATGATTTCTTTAAAAGGAGGAATATCTTTTGTCCAGAAACACCAGGTTTTTTCATTGATTGGCGCGAAGGTGGAATCAACGACCAAAACTTTTCCTTTATAGCCACCTTTTGCTAAATACCAAGCAAGACTCAAACCTGACATCCCCCCACCGGCGATTATAAGATCGTATTTAGCGTCAACTTTCAAAATCGTCCCCGAACTTTACATTTTGTTGATCTTTGGTATTTACCTGAAGTTGGAAAACATCTGGTCTGGAGTAGTGTCCATTGGTATCTATAAACAGATTTCCTTCACTTAATATAGAAAGATCCAGATCAGCATAAATGATTGTGTTTTCATTTTGAACAGGCTCGACTAAATATTCTGAATTTGGTTTAATAACTGAACTCCCTCCACGTAATAATAAAGTATCATCATCTTTAGGGATCGATCGTATCATCTCCAAAGCAGGATTATCTTTATCAGAAACTGAAATAATCCCATCAATCATTTGCTGTTTGGTGAGTATACATCCGGCAGCGATCACATAACACTGTCCTTCAAATGCATACTGTCTGCTTGCGATTTGGTGCAGATCTTTCACCATTGGCCATTGCGCAATATGAATATCTTCTCCGTTTTGATGAACGGCAGCTCTGGCCAAAGGCATCCAGTGTTCCCAGCAAATAAGCCCGGTGATCTTTGCATTTTGATGATCAATAGTGGGAAGTGTGCTTCCATCACCCATTCCCCAAACTAAGCGTTCGGTATAAGTGGGCATTAGTTTTCGGTGAAGATCAAAGGTTCCATCTGGTTTAAAATAAAAAATGGTATTGTATAACGTTCTTCCAACCCGTTCATTTGCTCCCATCACCAACAAACAATTATTTTTTACAGCAGAGTCAGAAAGAACTTTAAAATATTCATCCTTAATTTCGATGGAATTTTCGAACAACAATCGGAACAGGGCTTTGGCTGAAGGATGATCCCAGATTCCCGCTTCGGGTGCATAATCTAACCAAACAGGATAACCCGGAAGCCATGTTTCAGGAAATACGATCATATGAACGTCTTTAGAAGCAGCTTCAGAAATATACTGAGTAGCCAGCTCAACACTTTTACTGAGATTTAAATATACAGGAGGGTGTTGAACAACGGCAATTTTATACGGATTATCCACGGTGAATAAATAAGCATTATAGAAGGACATCAAAGTATCCCAAGCAAACCAAAAAGTAAAAGAGAAAATGATCGATTTACGAAGTGATACAGTTACCAAGCCGACTCCAGAAATGTTGGATTTTATGACCAAAGCCGAAGTAGGGGATGACGTATTTGCGGAAGACCCAACGGTAACTGCATTTGAGCAAAAAGTATCTGCAATGTTTGGGATGGAGGCTGGCTTGTTTGTCCCTAGTGGAACGATGAGTAATCAACTGGGGGTAAAAGTTTTAACTAATCCGGGAGATGAAATTCTGATAGATCATAAAGGCCATATTTTTAATTATGAAACTGGAGGAGCCGGGTTTTTGTCCGGGGTTCAGATCAGTACTATTCAGGGCAAAAAAGGAAAGCTTAGCCCGGAGGATATTAAAAATTCTGTGCGTGGAGGCTTTGACTGGGAACCCAGAACATCAGTGTTATGTCTGGAGAATACGACCAACAAGGGTGGGGGAGTTTGTTATTCAAAAGATGAATTAAGCTCTTTAAAATCATTTGCAGATAAGAACAATTTGAAGGTTCATTTGGATGGGGCTAGAATCTGGAATGCAATGGTTCACACAGGCATTGAACCAACTTTCTTCGGAGAGATCGCCGATACCATTTCCGTTTGTTTTAGTAAGGGATTAGGTGCTCCGGTGGGATCCATGCTGTTATCTTCCAAAGAAAATATTACTAAAGCTCGGCGTTTCCGCAAAATGTGGGGAGGAGGTATGCGTCAAGTTGGGTTGTTGGCTGCAGCTGCTGATTTTGCTTTGGATAATAACTTTTCAAATTTAAAAAAAGATCATGAACGCGCTAAGCAACTAGCTGAAGCTGTTGATGGTTGTTCGAAACTATCTATTGATCTGAACAGCGTTGAAACTAACATCGTGATCTTTGATGTCAAGAATGAATCAGCGGTAGAAGCTTTAGCCAGATTAGAGGAAAAAGGAGTTCGGATGGTTCCTTTTGGTCCAAATACGATCAGAGCTACTTTCCATTATCAGATCGGGGATGCTGAGTTACAGAAAGTAGTTGATTCAGTGAAAGAATTATTCGACTAATTGCCTTTCTAAATTATTTAGGAGGCAGGAAACCACTATTCCCTTTTTTCTTTTCTGCTTTTGCAGCTCTTTTCTCTTTTAGAGTTTTTGCCGGGGCGGTTTTACCTGAATTTTTCTTTATCGATTTTCCTTTTGACATATCTGACTCCAATAGTTTAAAAGCGTATTTCTAAAAGAATTTCCTTTAGCAATGATGCTTCGAATCAATGTAGCACATAAAAACTCATAACCTACTATTTACTTTATGATGGTAAGAACTAAAGTCCCAAACCAACTTTATCATTGGGGTAGAGATAGCCTTTTTCTAATCTGAATAATCCTTTGAAAGGATCTTTTTCAAAATCGAGATGACTGTCAAGATCGGCAAATTCAACGTTAGGGCGGCTAAGCGCGAAATGTAATCCCATTGATATTCCTAAACTGCATTCATCCAAACAACCAACCATAACTTCGTTTCCGGCAGCTTTAGCTACCGAGTTGATATGCATTCCTTCCAATATCCCTCCGATCTTCATCAATTTAATATTGATCATATCAGAAGAATTATTCTTAGTTAGCCGATGGATATCATCCAACGTTTTAAGACTCTCATCAGCCATTACCGGATGCGTTATCTTTGAAATAAGAGGTTCCAGTAAGTGCTCGTCATCAACACTGAGAGGCTGTTCAAATATTTGAATTCCGATCTCTTTAGTGGCTTTTGAAAACTCAATACTTTGTTCTACAGAATATCCCTGATTACCATCAAAACGAAGGATCACATTGGGATATTTATCTCTGATTAATTTCAATTTTTGGATATCCTCTTCCAGGTCCAGGCCACCTTTTACTTTCAGAATAAAAAAGCCATCCTCAACAAATTGATCAGCCTTCTTAAGGGTGTCATCAACAGGTAAAATTCCAATCGTTACACTGGTGGGAATGGACGATCTGTATCCACCCAGAAGCTGATACAATGGAACATCTGCTTTTTTTGCCATCAGATCGAAAAGTGCAGCGTCCACCATAGCTAAAGCAGAAGATCTCACCTTCCCGGTTTCTCTCAGATCATCTAAAATTCGGGCAAAATGAAATGGATTAACACCTTTTAGAGCAGGAATAATTGTTTCATTCAAACTTTGTTCCAAGTATTCCGGAGATTCTTTAGTTATTGCAGGATCAGGAGCAGCACACCCAAATCCTGTGTAGCCGGAATCGGTTTCAAGTCTTAATACATAATTGGTTGCATCAGAAATTGTTTCGTAAGCAATGGTATAGGGATCGGTTAACTCCAGATCAAACCGTTCAAATGAAATCTGAGTGATCTTCATTATTTGCGGATTTTCTCTTTTAATATCTCGATTAAATCATCTGCGCCATGAGCAAGTACATCAAAACAAGGAAGACCGGTTTCTGCTGTGATTTTTTTGCAAGCAGGTTCAATCTCTTCCGGTTTAAGTCCTTCATGATTTAATGTTACTGCAATCACTTCTTTTCCTGAAATTACTTTAATAGCATTTATTTGTTCATGTAGTGGATGAAGTTTATAACCCGGAAATCCGTCATATTCCAAACGAGTAGGAGCATGTTGCAAGATCACAAAATCAGGTCTGCCCGCCGCAAGGATCTCAAAACCACCGGGATAAGCAGGGTTCATTAAACTTCCCTGTCCTTCAATAACTACCACATCCGGATCAGCTTCTTTCCAGGCACTTACAACAGCATGCTCAATCTCACCGGATACAAAGTCGTTAATGCAGCTATCCATGATCATAGAATATTTGGCACCTTGCATCCAGCCTGTTTGTCCTGTACCGATCATTTCTGCTTTATATCCTTCTTTTTTGAAACCATGCACTACTAACCAGGCTGTTGTGCGCTTTCCTATTGCAGAATCTGAACCTAAAACAGCTAATTTCAGGCAATCTACTTTTTCAATTTCACCGGTAAAGAAATGAAGTTTATCCCGATCGGGAGTTTTTCGTACGTCTCTGATCCTGCAATTATGTTTCTCAGCCAGTTTTACTAATTCTTTATCGTTGGTAAGGAAATCGTGTAGTCCTGAATCAACATTTAGTCCTGCTTGCAAAGCAGCAGCAATTTCCTGTTTCGCTGACTGTGGAAGTCGCCCCCCATCCGGAGCAAGACCAACCACAAAATTCTTAACAGCAACACCATCTTTACTCAATTCGGAATAAGCAGTACCAAAATCTTTGAAGATTTTGATCCCATTTGGCTTATTATCCAATACTTCTCCGGCATCTTTTCCAGCATACCTCTCATCAATAATTCCAACAACATTGTACCGCTCGGTAAACCGAACTAGTCCATGCGAAGTTTTTCCTTCAGGAGTATTGAACATACCCTGACAGTAAACAATTGCGGTTCCGTCTATAGATTCTTTGTGTTGCATTGTAGTTGGATTATGAGGTGAAGATAATTCTTCAGAACTGAAGTTAGTTCTTTTTCAGATCATGTAAATGATTATGAAAGAGGGATTTGAAATTAATTTTTTGCCGTAAGTACCGCTACATATCGGTCAGATTCAAGTGGCTCAGTTTCATTCAGATTAAGCAAACCGATTAAACCTGCCGTTGAAGCAGGGAGTATATTTTTTCCTTCATGCTGCTTCAGGTAGGTGCTCATTTTTTTCATATTCTTATCACTGATGTTGTATGCATATCCATCAGTTTCAATGATTGCAGAAAGAGCTTCATCCCCGTCAAAACTATGCCAGTTAATAAGAGGTTCATTCACAAATGTTTCTCTGATCTTTTTAGGATCAAGATCTTCGCACTCTGTTAGATTTTTCTTGAAAGAATGCACTATTGGATTTTTTAAAGTAGATGAAGCCGCTAAAAATCGAGGGATTCTGGACGTTTTCCCTCTCTTATATAATGACACAAATCCACGATGAATTCCTGCCAGTAAGGTTCCATTAGAAACAGGCACAGCACAGATCTTTGGAGCGTCCCGAAGCTGATCATATATTTCAAATGCAATTTGTGAATAGGCAATGATCTGCAGACTTTTATTTTGTCCACCGGGATTGGCATCATAACTGTCTTGCTCAATAGCCAATTCACTGCTCTTTATAACAGTATCTTCGTAACTGCCGGGCAATCTGAATATGTTTGAACCCAACGATTCCATTTCTATGATCCGATCGGTGTGATATCCATCCGGTATGTAGATATTGCATTTTAATCCGGCTAGATTAGCAGCCAAGGCCACAGAGGCTCCGTAATTTCCACAAGTCGCTAATGTGATAGTATCGAATCCTCGTCGTAACGCATCATAAACCTGAGCAAAACCGATCCGGTCTTTTTGAGTGCCGGTGGGATTATCACCTTCAAATTTCAGAAATAATTGCCTGAAATCATGATCTCGTTCAATATTTCTGGATCTGCTTAAACTTGTATCACCAACTTCCAGATTTATAATGTCTTCAAAAGCGATAAGGCGTTCTGCAAGCGCGTTTTGTTTGTCACGAACTATTTCACTTAAAATCCGTGCCTCTTTTGAGACTTTATTCTCAGAAATATTTGATAGATCGCGAAGATTCATGAATTGAATTAAGTAGTATTAAATGAGCAGAATTTTAATAGTACTTACTTTTACGCTGATAGCAAAGTATTAAGAAAGAGAGCCTAATGAAGAATGGGTGTTGGATGTTCAATTCTCAAAGTTCTATCTTCTTAGTCTATGAGAAAACTTACAAAGTCCGAAAAAACGGTAATGGAGCGTCTGATCTTTCCTGAGTCATTTGATGTGATCATGGAAGAGACAAATATGCAGTTTGGTGAACTGCGTGATGACCTGATGAATTTGGTTAATCATCGTTTTGTGGAGGTTGTTAATTTTGATAATGATAAAGACAGTAAAATGGCTTTTTATGACAGCGATAATATCAAAGATTTCTCATTCCGAGCTACAAAAACAGGACTTAAAAGTTTAAATAAAGCAACTATATGAAATTTGAAGCGCGCGTTTCCGAAGAACCCATTGAAGTAGATATTTCTGAAAAAGAAAATTCTTTTAAGTCCGGCGATCTGGAAGGGGAGTACGAATTCATTTCCCAAAACGGAAGATATCTTTTGAGAATTGGAACAAAACTCTACAAAATTGATAATGTAAGTTATGATGGTTCTGATATAGAGTTTTCAGTTAACGGAGACTGGTTCAAAGTTTTAGTAAAAGACGAACAAGAATTACTACTTGACCGACTTGGATTTAAAACCGGAAATGCGGTTGCTGAAGGTTCTCTGAAATCTCCGATGCCGGGTAAGATCCTTGATATTCTGGTTTCTGAAGGAGATGAAGTTACAAAAGGACAACCCGTAGTAATTCTGGAAGCCATGAAAATGGAAAATGAATTGAAAGCTGCTATCGACGGAACCATTGCATCAATTTCAGTAGAAGTTGGTCAGTCATTAGAAAAAAATTCACCCATTTTGGAGATCGAAAACATTGGATAAATTTATTATAGAAGGCGGAACCCCCTTAAATGGAACAATCAACATAAGTGGTTCAAAAAATGCGGCACTTCCTATTATTGCAGCTTCGCTTTTGGGAGATTCTGAAACAACTATTACCAATATCCCTCGCTTACAGGATATTTATACCTTCAATAATGTACTGCGAGTTGTTGGTGCAAAAGTCGACTTTCAGGATAAAAAGAATACACTGATCATTGATCCTACGAACGTTTCACACTTAGAAGCGCCATATGACCTTGTGAGAAAAATGAGAGCATCATTTTATATGCTTGGAGCTTTAGTTGGTAAACATGGCTACGCAAAAGTTTCTCTTCCCGGCGGATGTGCGTGGGGACCCAGGCCGGTTGATCTTCACCTTAAAGGGATGGAAGCCATGGGAATTGATATCGATCTGGACAAAGGGTATGTAATTGCGAAGGCTGATAAGAATTTAAAGAAATCCAGTTTTAAGCTGGAACCAAGTAGTGTTGGCGCAACGGTGAACTTGCTTCTTGCAGCTGTTTTAAGAACGGAAGAATTCACCATCGAAAATGCAGCGATGGAGCCGGATGTAGTACAATTGTGCAACGTTTTAGTGAAAATGGGCGCTGATATTTCCGGTATCGGTACGGATAGAATTACGGTTCGTGGAGTAGAGTCTTTAAATGGTGTTGAAATTGCAAACGATCCGGACAGAATTGAAGTAGGAACGTTTATGATAGCCGGAGTTCTTCATCCTGATTCTGAGCTTACGCTGGAAGGGTGCAATGTGGATCATTTAGGAAATCTCCCTGAATTACTTTCTAAAACCGGTGCTAAAGTTGAAGTGGTTGGGTCTACTATAAAAGTGAAAGCTCCTAAAGAACTGGAAGCTGTTTCTGTTGCTACCGAAGTGTATCCGGGTTTCCCAACCGATATGCAAGCACAATGGGCAACGATGATGACTCAAGCTAACGGAGTTTCAACGGTAACTGATACAGTTTACTACGACAGATTTAGCTATGTGCCTGAACTAACCCGCTTAGGAGCTGACATGAGATTGGAGAAAAACACCGTTACGATCTTCGGGAAAACGGACTTTGAAGGCGCTTCCGTTATGAGTACAGATCTACGAGCCAGCGTAAGCTTAGTTCTTGCAGCAATGGTCGCCGAAAATGAAACAGAGGTCCTGCGAGTGTACCACTTAGACAGAGGCTATGAAAATCTGGAACATAAACTGAATGCAGTAGGGGCAAAGATCAAAAGATTGGATGAGTAGTTTTTGGAGAGAAAAGTTAAAAGGGAAAAGGGAAAGGTGAGAAGAGAGAAGAAAGAGCGCTTAAATCACACTTGAGTAGCTAAAATTAAATCCTGAAACATTTTCATTGAGTGCTGGTTCAAGGTGTTGAATCACAAACAATTAAAAGATCAATGAAAAAACTAATACTACTTACAGCATTTATATTTACTGCATTTTTAACTACTGATTCTGTGAAAGCACAGGATGGGTTCTTTTCGAATGCAAGAACACTTGAAAAAGGAGTTGGTTCTGTTGCTTTACAACCGGTTTTTCTAACCAATCAGGATGATTTCATGTTCATCATCAGAGGTGGATATGGACTTACCAATTCTGTTACAGGTCATTTAAAACTGGGACTTTTTGAAGATGAAACCTTTTTCGGTGGTCATTTTGAAACAGCACTGAACAATAGCGCAGAAAGCAACATCGACGTAGCTGCACTGGTTGGTGTACATTCATATGGTGACTTGGGTCTGAAACTCGGTCTGAATCTAAGTACAGATCTGGATGCAGTTAGCATTTATTCAGGAATTAACTACCAACCTCTGTTTATAGAGAACAATACTAATCATGCTATTTTAGTACCGATTGGATTTGATGTTCACTTAAACGAAGGTTTTGACATCATGTTGGAAGGAAATATCCCTGCTAACGACGATGCCAGATATCTTGAAGCGATCACCTTTGGAACCAGATTTTACTTCTGAAACAAAGAAAGAGTCTGAATTTAAAGCCTGTACATTTAGTTGTGCAGGCTTTTCATTTGCTCTAAAGTTATGTGATGCTCATAAAAAGCTTTTCCAACTACTACAGCATCTATATTAGCATTATCGAGTTGAATCAGATCTTGCTGATCAGAAACTCCACCGGAAGCGATTAACTTTATTTCCGGAAAAGCTTTCTTTAAAGATATATACAATTCTGTATTTGGCCCTGATAAGGTTCCATCTTTAGAAATATCTGTACAAAGTACTTCCTGAAGTCCCTCATCAATCATTCTTTCCAAAAAGTGAAAAGTATCTTCTTCAGCAGTCTCCAGCCAACCCGAATAAGCAATTTTTCCATCTTTAAGATCCATACCCAGGATCATTTGCTCCGGATATTTTTTAAGTGCTGAAATCCAGTCAGGTTCATTTTTGATTGCCATAGAACTGCAAATTACTTTTGATAGTCCCGCATCCAGAAGAAATTCAACATCGGTTAACTTTCGTATTCCTCCACCTGTTTGAACTGAAATGCCCAGATCAGAAATAATATTTTTTATGTACGGAAGATTGACAAATTTACCTTCTTTGGCTCCGTTAAGATCCACAATGTGTATATGATCAAAACCGGCTTCTTTAAATTGAGTAGCAACATTTAAAGGGTCTTTGTCATATATGGTAGCTTCTTCATATTTACCTTTGTGAAGACGGACAACTTGTCCATTTAGCAAGTCGATTGCCGGAATTACTTTCATTCAATTCTTTTGTGTAGTTACTTTTTTTGTGAATAAGCCAGATCTAAAAAATTCTGTAGAACTTTAGATCCAACGGAGCCTGATTTCTCGGGGTGAAATTGCACTCCCATAAAATTGTCTTTTGCCACAACTGCTGAAAACGGAGTTATGTAATTACCTTCCGAGATGGTGTATTCAGAAACAGGGGCATAAAAACTGTGCACGAAATATAAATGCTTCTTGTCTTCCAGACCGTGTATAAGATGGTGTTCTTTTAATTTTTTGATAGTATTCCATCCCATATGAGGAACTTTATCAATTTCTGAGTCGAATTTTTTAAGATTCCCGGGAATAATTCCAAGTCCTTTTGTATCACCTTCAGTAGAGCCTTCATACATTAATTGCATCCCCACACAGATTCCTAAAACGGGTTTGCTTGTGGTTTTGAGCCATTCATCAATTCCAAGTTCTTTCAGAGAATCCATAGCAGTTTTAGCATGACCTACACCGGGGAAAATGACGGCTTTTGCACTTTCAAGTTCCTGTGCGGACTGAGCAAAATAATAATGAGCTCCCAGCCTGTCTAAGGCATTAGAAACGGATGCGATGTTGCCTGCTTTGTACTTGATGATAGCAATCATAAATTAAAGAGAACCTTTAGAGCTCGGTATTTGGTTTTTAATTCGCTCGTTTTGTTCAACAGCCGCCTTCAGAGTTCGGGCAAAACCTTTAAAACAAGCTTCAATTTTGTGGTGATCATTATCACCGGTACAACTAACATGAAGAGTTGCTTTCAAGTTCATTGCAAGGCTATAAAAAAAGTGTTCTAACATTTCGGTTGGGAAATCTCCAACATATTCGCGCTTCACCGGCACATCAAAAACCAAATAAGGCCTGCCTGAAAGATCGATGGCTACCGTAGCTTGAGCTTCGTCCATAGCCAATACAAAACCGTAACGTTCTATTCCTTTTTTATCTCCTAGAGCCTGAGTAATTGCATCACCAAGAGCAATGGCGACATCTTCTATAGTGTGATGTTCATCAATTTCCAGATCGCCCTTACAGTAAATATCCAGATCTACCAGTCCATGACGTGCTATCTGTTCCAGCATGTGATCGAAAAACTTTAGTCCTGTATCAATGTTTGATTTTCCGGAGCCATCCAGATTCAGATCTACCTTTATTTGGGTTTCTTTTGTTTCTCTTTTGATGGATGCCGTTCTATTCGGAGACAAAAGTGCAGATACAATTTGTTGCCAATCTGATGAGCTTTTTACTTCTGTGTTTGCCTCATCTCTTAAAACTAATTCAGATTCTTTAAGACTAATGGAATAATCAGCTTTTTCGATTTCAGAAAAACCAATTCCTTCCTGCTCTAGCAAATTCTTTTGATCTTCTGTGATCTTTGATCCTGAAACTGAGATCAAGAACCCTGCATCAATTAAGTTCTTTAATGAGGAAATTGCTTGCTCACGGAATAGGAATTGTTTATCAACAGGCAAAAGCGTATTACTATCTATGGATACAGTCATATTAAATGTTACTTAAATGTGAAGTTTAAAAGTGGGTGTTTGGCTAAAATCACTTAACTACTAACTAAATTGTGGAACAATGAATTCAAAATTAAACATTTTGTTTTGGGTACTCAGAGTCCTAGCAGCAGGAATTTTACTGCAAACGTTATTTTTTAAATTTACCGGCCATCCCGAAAGCATATACATTTTTGAAACGGTTGGTTTGGAGCCATTTGGCAGATACGCTTCAGGGATTACTGAATTATTCGCTGCAATTTTTTTGCTGATACCAAGATTCAACTGGTTAGGCGCGCTGCTTTCACTTGGAGTTATGAGCGGTGCAATAGTAAGCCATTTAACAGTTCTGGGAATTGAAGTTAAAGAGGACGGTGGATTGCTTTTTGCTTTAGCAATTGTGGTTTTTATCTGCTCTGCAGCTCTTTTATACTTCGAAAAAGAAAACATACCTGTTATTGGAGAAAGGTTTATTAAAGAATAAAAGTCCCCTATTGAGAGGGGATTGAGGGGTGTGTCAAACATTTAACCAAGTATTTTAATAAGAGAACTAAAAAACTGATCATTTTCCTGAGCAGTACCAATAGTGACTCTAAGGCAGTTTTCACAATGAGGTTCATTGCCTCTGTAGCGGACTATTACTCCGGAATCAGCTAATTTTTTGTATACATTCAGTGCATCATCAACTCTGAACAACAGAAAATTCGCATCAGATGGAAATACTTTTTCTACTTGAGCCAGATTTTCCAATTCTGCAACGATCCGATTCTTTTCTGAGTTAATGGATTTGATATTTTTTTGAACCGATCCCAAATTTTCAAATCCGTTCAAAGCAGCTTGAGAGGTAAGTTTATTTACATTGTATGGAGCTTTAACCTTCATCATATAATTGATGACCTCCGGGTTCGCGATTGCAATGCCTAAACGAATTCCTGCCAAACCAAATGCTTTTGAAAGCGTTTGAAGTACCACAAGGTTGGGGTAGTTTTTTACTTCTTCAGCAAAACCGGCTTGCTCAGAAAAATCGATATAAGCTTCATCTACTACAACCAATCCATCAAAATTTTCGAGAAGATAGATTATATCCTTTCGGTCCATATCGTTGGCAGTAGGATTATTAGGCGAGCAAACAAATATCAACTTGGTAAAATCCGTAACTCTGTTCAGAATGCGTTCAGTCTGAAGTTGAAAATCCGGAGTCAAAAGCACCTCATCAACTTTAATATTGTTGATATTCGCGGATACTTTATACATCCCGTAGGTTGGAGGATTTGTAATGACTTTATCTTTACCCGGACTGCAAAAGATTCTGAATAACAGATCAATGGCTTCATCACTTCCGACACCAACAAAGACATTCTCTGTATCTACTTTTCTGTAGTCAGCTATTACAGACCGTAATTTTTCCTGATAGGGCATAGGATAGCGATTCAATTCCAGATCACTTTCTATGGGCGATCCAAAACTGTTTTCATTGGCATCAAGAAGTATTCCGGAGTCAAAATCATCCCTTGCAGAACGATAGGGTTTTAAGTCCCGGATATTTTCCCGGACTATTTTTTCAAGGTTGAATTTTTTATTCATTTAACTGATTCCAAATAAGTTATCGTCATCCCAAACCTGCCTATGCTTTGAGAATAACAGAAGTTTATTAATCGGTTCATTGAAGTAAACCCACAAATTTGTCATTTCGATTTATCATGTGTAAGCATGAGATTGAGAAATCTAAAGAATTAAGTGGAGTTTCTGAGTTTTTCAGAGGTCTCACATTCGTTCGGCATGACAAAGAAAAAGCATCATTCATCACTATCCCCCAAAGTTTTCAACCGAATACTCACCGCATTTTTATGAGCATGTAGTTCTTCAACTTCAGCAAGAGTTTCAACGGTTTTACCGATGTTTCTCAAACCTTCTTCCGTTAAAGTTTGCATGGTTATGGACTTTTGATAAGAACTAAGATTCACTCCACTATACATTTTTGCATATCCGTAAGTTGGTAATGTGTGGTTGGTTCCTGAAGCATAATCCCCAACACTTTCAGGAGTCAGATTTCCTAAGAAAACCGATCCTGCATTGATGATCTCATCTTTGTAGTCTTCAGAATTCTCAACATTCAGGATCAAGTGTTCCGGAGCGTATTCATTGGAAAAAGAAAGTGCTTGTTCAATGGTATCAACTTCTATAATAAAACTCTGATCAAGAGCTTGCTTAGCAATTTCTTTTCTTGGAAGTTCAATCAGCTGAGATTCTAATTCTGAATTGAATGAGTTCCTATCGAAGTCGGGAGTTGAAACCAATACTACTTGACTATCTTTTCCATGTTCAGCTTGAGAAAGAAGATCAGCAGCTACAAATGCAGGGTTTGCGTGTTTGTCTGCTATCACCAAAACTTCTGAAGGTCCAGCAGGCATATCAATGCTGATTTGCGCATCGCTGTTTTGAAGGATCATTTTAGCTGCAGTCACAAATTGATTTCCGGGACCAAGAATCTTATCCACTTTTGGTACAGATTCCGTTCCCAATGCTAAAGCCGCAACTGCCTGTGCTCCACCTGCTTTAAGGATATAATTGACCTTAGCTTTTTGAGCTATATAGATGATCTCAGGTGCAATATTTCCGTCTTTTTGAGGAGGAGTAGCTAATACAACCTGTTTACATCCGGCGATCATGGCAGGAACTGCCAACATCATTGCAGAGGAAGGCAATACTGCAGTTCCTCCGGGAACATATAACCCAACTCGTTGGATCGCTTTGGTAACTCTCGAGCATTTTACTCCCGGCATGGTTTCCACATCCAGTTTCATTGTTCGTTGAGCACGGTGGAATCTGAAAATATTATCAAATGCAGTATCGATAGCTTTTTTTACTTCTTCATCCAATTCAACTTCGATCTTATTTGGATCAAATACCGGATTATCGATATCAACGCCATCAAACTCTTTGGTGTAAGTTTTTAAAGCAGAATCCCCATCTGTTTCGATGCGATCAATAATCGGCTGAACTATACCAAATATAGACTTAAAATCGATCTTCGGTCGTTCGGTCAGTTTACTGATCTCGTCACTTGCAAGATTTTTATACTGATATGTTTTCATTTTAATGCTCAATGGTTGTTGGATATTGAGTTTTGGAATTTGTTTATAGGATCATGCTTTCAATTGGCAACATCACAATATCAGTAGCACCAACTTCTTTTAATTCTTCCATTACCGTCCAGAATTTTGTGATCGGAATTACGGTGTGTATGGCAACCATATCACTTTCGGCTAAAGGTACAATGGTCGGACTTTTCATGGATGGAATAATTGCTTTCACTTTTTCGATGGAATCGGTAGGAGCGTTCATCATAATGTAACGACTCTTTTTTGCTTGCTGATAACCATCGATTCTGACTAAAAATTTCTCGATCAGTTCTTTCTTTCCTTCCGAAAGTTCCTGATTTGTTTGAATCAGTTCTGTTTCAGATTCCATAATGGTAATCAATTCTTCCAGGCCGTTTGCACGAAGTGTTCCGCCTGTTGATACCAAGTCAGCAATAGCATCGGCAACACCTAATTGAGGAGTAATTTCTACAGCACCTGAAATCTCAACCAGTTTTACGTTGATGTTTTGCTCTTCAAAATATTTTTGAGTGATAAAAGGATAGCTGGTGGCTATGGTTTTTCCTTCAAAATCGGAGGCAGATTTAAGTGGTCCATTTTTTGGAGCAGCAATAGATAATCTGCAACGTCCGTAATTCAATCCTCTCAGAACGGTTACATCCGAATTTTTCTCGGCACGTTCATTGGCACCCACAAAACCAAGATCACAAATCCCATCCTGTACATATTCGGGAATATCATCATCACGAAGGAGCAGGAGCTCAACATCGAAATTGCGGGTTTTAACCATCAGGTTTCGTTTATAGTTGTCAAACTCCACGCCAATGCCTTGTAACAGGCTCACGGTTTTATCAGTTAGCCGGCCACTTTTTTGAATAGCAATGCGTAGAGAAGTCGAAGAATCTTTCGATCGGGTCATAAGTCAGTAAAATTGTAATTGTAGAAGTAAGAATTAAGAAAAATATGTGAAAAACAGACGCTATTTACGCGTGATGATGTCCTTGATGAAGATGATGGACACCATGATGGAGGTGGGTAGTATGTAGATTTTTTCTGTTCACGGCTCAAAGATAGTGATTAGTTGGTTATGGACAAATAGCGATTCTTAAAAAATCGCTAAAATCATAAAACCCGTTTTCAAATATTAGAGTTTCCTTAAATTGGAAATGATTTTGAAGCCCTCTAACGATATCTTTAACTTCTCTTAAAAATAACATAACAGATTACATGAAAACGATTGCTCAACTAACATATATTCCATTAGAAACACACAACCCAAGAGAGAAAGTACAGGAACTTTTAGAGCATCTTGCTCAATTTGATGTTCAGATCGAAGTTGGGTATTTGGCAACAACTATAATTGGGCATCCGGATGTCGTTTTTGAAGCCATTCAGGAACTGTACAAAATCATGGCTGTAGAGTCTTCTAAATTTAGATTTCACGTTGAATTACTAAGTCCGGAAGCGGGTTAAAAAATAATTTAAAAAATTTTGTAAGGAATCGGTTTGAAACTGTCTTACTTGCAAAACGGATAAATTGTATGAGACCAAAATATTATATTTACATAGTTAGTAATCGTTCAAAAATGATCTATATCGGGTTAACCAATGACCTGAAAAATATTCTGAAAAAGCATCGTTCCCTCAGAATGAATTGTACCAAAGGAAATTTTGGATTGAATAAATTGGTGCATGTAGAAGAATATTACGACATCAATCAGGCCATAAAACGTGAAGAAGAATTAAAAAAAGCTCCACGATCATTTAAATCCAAGTTGCTTTCATACTCCAATCCTTCCTGGGAGTGCATTCAAAGCTACTGGATGGAGAACATGGAAAGGGCGATAGCTAAATAATCAGTAAGTTTAATAATACGCTTTAGTACCTCATTCCTTCTTTGTATCTTTACAGGCTTATAAAGAGACGGACTAAAAGCTTATATGAACAACATTCGTAATTTTTGCATAATTGCTCACATTGATCACGGGAAATCTACACTCGCTGATCGCCTTTTGCAATCTACAGGTACAATCAGTGAAAGGGAAATGCAGGAGCAGGTTCTGGACGATATGGATCTGGAACGAGAGCGTGGTATTACGATCAAAAGCCATGCCATTAAAATAGATTATACGCGTCCAAACGGTGAACAATACAGTTTTAACCTCATCGACACACCCGGTCACGTTGACTTTGCATACGAAGTTTCCCGCGCGCTAAAAGCTTGTGAAGGAGCCATTCTTGTTGTGGATGCCGCTCAGGGAATTGAAGCTCAGACCATATCGAATTTATATCAGGCTATAGATCAGAATCTGGAAATTATTCCTGTTCTCAATAAAATTGATCTTCCGGGCGCTGATCCGGAAGGCATTGGGCAGCAGGTGATCGATCTCATTGGATGCGATAGAGAAGAAATTTTGCACGTTTCCGGAAAAACAGGTGAAGGCATTCCCGCTTTGCTTGAAGCTATAGTAGAAAGAGTTCCCGGCCCCAAAAGAGACGACGACAAACCGTTAAGAGCACTGATCTTCGATTCTGTCTTTAATACCTACAGAGGTTCGGTGGCTTATGTTCGTGTAATGGAAGGAACTTTGAAAAAAGGTCAGACTTTCAAATTCATGGCGAACAAGGAAGAATATAATGCAGAGGATATTGGTTATCTGAGAATGAAATATGAGCCGGCTAAAGAACTTAAAGCTGGTGAAGTTGGCTATGTGATCGGAAGTGTGAAATCTTTACAGGATGTAAGAGTTGGTGATACGATCACTACCGTTAATAATCCTGCTACAGAAGCAATTCCGGGATATCAGGAGTCAAAGCCAATGGTTTTCTCCGGAATTTATCCTACACAAGCAGAAGATTTTGAAGATCTGCGTTCGGCATTGGAGAAACTACAGCTGAATGATGCTTCGCTTTCATATGAACCCGAAACGTCTAAAGCATTAGGTTTTGGTTTCAGAGCGGGATTCCTTGGATTGTTGCACATGGAAATTGTTCAGGAGCGTTTAGATCGTGAGTTCAATATTGATATTATCACAACGGTTCCTAACGTTCAGTATGAAGTTAAGCTGGAAGAGGGCAAATCTATTCAGGTAGACAACCCGAGCCAAATGCCGGAAGTTGGTGACATCGATGCGATTTTTGAGCCCTACATAAAAGCCAGTATCATAACACCTGCGGATTATATCGGTCCGATCATGAAATTATGCCAGGAAAGACGAGGTATTTACGTAAATCAGATATTCATGCAAAATAATCGGGTCGAAATTACGTATGAAATCCCGATGGCTGAAGTTGTTTTTGATTTCTACGATAAATTGAAATCAGGAACCCGAGGTTACGCCTCATTGGATTACGAATTCATCGAATACCGAAAAGGAGATCTGGTTCGATTAGATATTCTGTTGAATGGGGAACAGGTGGATGCACTTTCGAGTATTACCCACCGCGACAAAGCATATTATCAAGGACGACGTGTTTGCGCAAAGTTGAAGGAATTAATTCCTAGGCAGCAATATGAAGTAGCGGTTCAGGCAGCAATTGGAAGTAGAATTATTGCTAGAGATTCAGTGAGAGCATTGCGTAAAGATGTGACGGCAAAATGTTATGGTGGAGATATTTCACGTAAGAGAAAACTTCTTGAAAAACAGAAGGAAGGTAAAAAGAGAATGAAACAAGTAGGATCAGTAGAAATTCCTCAAGAGGCATTTTTAGCAGTTCTATCAATGGACGAGGACGACAGATAAATGAGAGACTTTAAGAAAGTGATACTTTCAGTTTTTGTAATCGGAATTTTTCTAAGCAGTTCAGCAATGGCTCAATTTGAAGAACCGGAAATAATGAAAGTGGAGAATGAAGATGTTGCTGATTATGAGGCAAAGATCAGAAGCTTCAATTTAACAGGGCAGGGTTTATACGGTCAAACCACTATTGATGGGATGTCTTCACTTGAAATACGAGCTTTATTGCAGGGTGCATTTGGAGATCCCACTAAAAATCTGGAAAGCCTGTCTAAAGAAAAGAATTTCCGATTGGCTAAGGCCATTCAATTTGAATACTGGTTTTTTGTGGATGATCCTATTGCAGATGAACCTGTGCCTTTACTGGTGCTTGATTTTACAGGTCCTTTTGGAAACGGCGTAACTTTTGGGGCGGCGAGTAAGTATGTGGACTTGATGCCGCAAATTATGAGAACTTTTGAGAAAGCACTATTGGAAGCAGAACCTGCTGAATTTTCAGATTACTATTTTGAAGAACAACGTATGAAATGGTATCTGATAGAAAGCGACGGAAAAAACCATGAGGTTAAACCAATTAAACAACCTTCTCACATCAAACTTAATTAAACGAATACATTGGAAGACAAAAAAACTGATGAGCAGGAAAAAAGCTCATTTTGGCAAAGAAGGAAGGAAAGATTAGAAGAAGATAAAAAGGCAAAGTCCTGGTTAAGGGAATGGGTTGATGCATTGGTATTTGCCTTTTTTGCAGCGGCTATTCTAAGAGCTTTGATATTCGGATCTTATAAAATTCCAACTCCATCTATGGAGCAAAACCTGATGGTTGGGGATTTTCTGATCGTTTCAAATCTTACTTATGGACCAAGAACACCGATGGGTGTATGTGTTCCGTTTACTCAATGGTGCTTACCCGGAGTTAAACTTCCGTCAACTCGTATTCCGGGGTTTCGTGATGTGGAGCGAAATGACATCATTGTTTTTAATGTGCCTCATGAGGTTAAACCGATTTCCCAAAAGACAAATTATATAAAGCGAGCTGTTGCTGTTGCAGGGGATACATTGGAGATTCGGGACAAGGTGGTCTATATCAATGGACAAAAAGAAGAAGACCATGAAGGTTTACAGCGCCATTATTTTTTGAAAATGAACGACAGAGTTCGTTTAAGTGAAGCAAAAATGAAATCAGTTGGAGCCGGTGCACTTCAAAATGTTCCCGGTGGAAACGATATTTTCATCGATTATTTAGGCGACGATACTTATCGGGTTAATTTGACTAAAGAAGCTGTTGAAGAAATCCAAGACTGGCCGGAGCTGGATTCATTATGGCTTAGCATGACTCCTGAAGGCGAAACAGATCGAGGCTACGCTTCCACACGATCGACTTACGATTTTGCTAAAGCTTTCAGAAGTCAGGATAATTTTCCGCCCGTTGTAATTCCATTCGAAGGTCAGCAGATTGAGTTAAACAATCAGAACTGGTTTATCTATAAAGATCTTATCGAACGATATGAAAGTAATCGTCTTGAGCGCAGAGATGGAAAGATCTTTATAAACGGGGAAGAGACTAATACTTATACCGTACAGCAGAATTATTACTTTGCGATGGGAGATAATCGTGATAACAGTGAAGACAGTCGTTTTTGGGGCTTTATTCCAAAAGATCACATCATTGGTAAAGGCTTCATCGTTTGGTACTCACATGATAAAGGTGTTCCAAGATTTAATCGTATTCTGAAATTGATAGAGTAGAGAAATCTTGTCATTCTTAGCATAATTGCGAAGAATCTTCACGACTGGTTAACTACTGGTAATAAATTACTTGGTCCTTTTTTCGGTGAAAAGAGTCTGTGATTTGTAATGCTTCTTACTTTTGCCTTGATGCAAAAGTAACAAAAGATCAATAAGATTCTAAACTCCTCCCATCATAAATCAATCATCAGTGTTGATAGATATCTATCCTGATGGTTCGTCAGACAAAGAATCTTAGAGTTTTGACTTATTCCTTTAAACAAAATCTGTTGTAACCCTCCACCTGTTTCAAAATTTTTGTGAGCTCATTTCTCTAAAAAGTTACATTTTCACCTAGATTCGATGGTCTTCGTCGGATCTAAACAGATTCGAATTCAAGGTAGTTTTTGTTCCGACGCAGAGCGTGTGGAACAAGGGTATTATTTTTTCTCTTCTATTTGCCTCCCTCACCAAACCTTATCATATTCTTCGATCAACTAACTATATCTAAACGATGAAAAAACTCGGATTTCTATTTCTTATTCTACTATTTCTAATTCCTGATTTATCTGCTCAAAATGGATATCCGGAAATTCTTTCCATGAAAGATAGAGCGGAAGTAATTGATGATCTTCTGGAGGATAAGATCAAAACAGTACTGCCAGATCTGATGAGAACAACAGGAATCGATATGTGGGTTGTAGTTTCCAGAGAATATAATGAAGATCCTGTGATCGAAACATTACTCCCGGCTACCTGGTTGGCTGCAAGACGCAGAACCATTTTGGTGATGTACGATCAGGGAGAGGGCAAAGGAGTAGAAACTCTTGCTGTTGCCAGATATGATGTAGGAAAAACCTTCAAGAAAGCCTGGGATAAAGAAAAAGAACCGGACCAATGGAAAAGATTGAAGGAGATCATAGAAGAAAGAAACCCAAAGAAAATCGGAGTTAATCAAAGTGATGATTGGGGTTTGGCGGATGGAATAGTTGCAACTGATCTTCAGGAAATGGAATCTGCAATCGGAAAAAAATATGCTGATCGAATTGTTTCTGCAGAGAAACTGGCAGTTGGATGGTTAGAAACTAGATCAGCAAAGGAAATGACCATCTATCCTCAAATTGTGCGAATTGCGCATAAAATTATAGAACAAGGGTTTTCAGATGAAGTCATTCAACCCGGAGTCACAACAACTGAAGATGTAGTTTGGTGGTTCAGAGAAAAAATAAGAGAACTGAAATTGATTACCTGGTTTCACCCGAGTGTTTCTATTCAAAGAGCTGATCCGGAATCTTTCGATCATCTGAGATCATTTTCCAGCCGACCTGATAATAATGTTATTATGCCGGGAGATCTTCTGCATGTGGATTTTGGAATAAAGTATCTGCGCTTAAATACCGATACTCAACAACATGCTTATATCCTTCGACCGGGCGAAACGGAAGTCCCTGAATATTTGAATAAAGCTTTTGATAACGGAAATCGTCTTCAGGATATATTTACTAATAATTTTAAAGAAGGTAGAACCGGAAATGAAGTGTTGAAGATGTCGAGAGAACAAGCCATTGCAGAAGGATTGAAACCTTCTATTTATACACACCCGATTGGTTATCATGGTCATGCTGCAGGGACAACTTTAGGAATGTGGGATTCACAGGGCGGAGTTCCGGGAAGTGGAGATTACCCTTTGCATTTAAACACTGCCTATTCGATTGAGTTAAATGCCGCTACTTTTATTGAAGAATGGGGAAAGGAAATCCGGATCATGCTGGAAGAAGATGCATTCTTTGATGAAACCGGTGTTTGGTATATTGATGGAAGACAAAAAGAAATTATGATGATTCCCAGAATTCCGGCAAAGCAGTAAAAATTTCAGAAGAATGAATTTCGAAAATCTTGAAGCTAAAATTCAACATGCACGATCACTTTCCGAACCTGTGCCTGATCTTGGGATTGATATCGTACAGCTTCTCAAGAAAGGAATCGGAAATACAGATACCTTTTTGATCTACCGGGATAAAGAAGGGAATAAAACTCATCTTAATTACAGAGAGTTTTATGATTCTGTGTTAGATACCGCAAGGTTTTTTCAATCTGAAAACTTACAAGTTGGGGATAAGATCGCCACTATTTCTCACAATCACTGGCACACCGTTGTACAGTATTTTGCAGCTTGGTTCTGTGGAATGGTTGTTGTGCCTGTAAACCTCAGTGAAGATGATCAGCGAATCGAATACATATTTAAGAATGCCGGAGTAAAGATGGCTTTGGTTCGGGATGAATATGTTTCCAGAATAAAGGAAATCGTAGAATCGGCTCCTGAATTATCAGGTATGAAATTGGTTGAATGCGGTGAAAACACAGAATCATTTTCATCCAAAACGGGTGATCTCAAAGAACCGGAATTCGATTCTGAAACCGATGCTTTGATTGTGTTTACATCCGGAACTACGGGTAATCCCAAAGGAGTGGTTTTAAGTCAACGGAATTTACTGGAAGATGCGCGGGCAATCAGCGACTGGCATAACATTACTTCTGATACAAGAATGATGTGTGTACTTCCCATTCATCATGTAAACGGGACTGTGGTAACTTTAATGACTCCGTTTCTGGTTGGAGGTTCGGTAGTTTTAAATGAAAAGTTTCAGATAGATCAATTTTTTCCTGTCATAGAAGAAGAAGATGTAGAGATCGTAAGTGTCGTTCCAACATTGCTTCAGTACCTGACCAGCTTTTACGAAGACAAAGAAACACCGGAGCTCAAGAATTTTAGTCATATAATTTGTGGTGCCGGTCCACTTACCGTAAATGTTGCTAAGAACTTTGAAGCCAAATTCGGCAAGAGAATTATTCACGGATACGGGCTTTCAGAAACCACATGTTACTCGTGTTATTTACCTCTTGATATCAGCACAAAAGAACATCAAAAATGGATGCAGGATTTTGGGTATCCCAGTATTGGCGTTGCAATTCCCGCCAATGAAATGGCGATCCATGATGAACAAGGAAATGCTTTAGAAGAAGGAGAGAGAGGGGAGATCGTAATCCGAGGTGTAAATGTGATGAAGGGTTATTTCAACAATGCTGAAGCCAACGAGAAAGCCTTTACCAATGGCTGGTTCAGAAGTGGGGATGAAGGTTTCTATCAAAAAGATGAAGAAGGAAATGCCTACTATTTCATAACCGGAAGGATCAAAGAACTGATCATCAGAGGAGGAATTAATTTTGCTCCCTTAGAAATTGATGAAGTCATTAACAAAGCTCCGGGTGTGAAAGCCGGAATAGCTGTGGGCTTCGAAAACGACTGGTACGGAGAAGAAGTCGGAGCTTATATCGAACTGGAGGAAGGAACTGATGAAAACGAAGAAGCAATATTAGCCTATTGCAAAAAGCATCTTCCACATGCAAAAACTCCAAAAGTGATCGTTTTTGGGAATGAGATTCCGGTCACCTCAACAGGGAAATATCAGCGTAGGAAAGTGGCTCATCTTTTTTCTGAATGGAAAGAAGTTCAATTCAGGAAGGGAGTTTAATTAGGAATATGAGAATTAGGAATAGGTTAAGCTCATATTCCTAATTCTCATATTTACTTATTCGTAATTTTTCCAAACTAGAGGGGCTTCAGCCCCGGTGGACTAAAAAGTTCATTTCCTATTAACAACCGCCAGCGTACAACGGCTTACACAAACCAGTTTTCCGTTCTCATCTTCAATTTTGGTTTCCCAGATGTGAATTCGTGATCCTTTTTTTATAGGAGTTGCGGTTCCGCGAACCTTTCCACCTTCTTGCACTGATCGTATATGATTTGCATTGATCTCCACGCCAACAGCTGTTTTATCATTTCCATCCAGAGAAAACCAGGCGCCAAGTGAAGCAAGCGTTTCAGCTAGTACTACTGATGCTCCTCCGTGTAATAACCGGAATGGTTGAACGGTATTTTCGTTCACAGGCATGGTAGCTGTAATCTTATCTTTACTGATGTATTCGAACTCAATTCCAAGCGCATGTCCCATGTGAGGATTACTCGAATTGAAGTAAAAATCTGCCTTTTCTTTTATAGAATCTTCAATAAACATAAATTAGTGTTTGATTAACAGTGTTAAGTTAGTGAAATTGAGCAAAGAAAGCGCTTTTAAATGTAATTGGAAAGTGTTACTTACCAAAGAGTTATTAATTAGCTTTTTAATTTTATGAAATACGATCCGGAAATAGTCCCGAATATTATTGAAACGGGCATTAGTAAAAACACTACTGGAATTTTTTCAGCAGTGAAGCGTAATGGTGAATGGTTAGAAACCTCCATTGAAGAGTTCAGGACAAAAACCAGAAACCTAGCTCTTGGATTATATGAACTCGGTGTTCGAAAAGGAGACCGGGTTTCCATTCATTCAGAAAACAGCACCGAATGGTTGATATGTGATCAGGCAGTAATTAGCATCGGAGCGATTAACGTTGCTGTTTATACTACTCAGCCCTCTGATCAGATCAAATATATACTGGAGAACTCTGAAGCAAAGGTGCACATAGTTTCAAACGACGATCTTTTTGCTGAGACAAAGCCTCTGATGAAAGAGATCACAACGGTTGAGGCTGTAATTTCGATTCAACCTTCGAAGCACAAAAAGTTAAAAGGCTTTGAAGAAGTTATGGAAATGGGAGCTGCATTACATGAGAAAGAGCCCGAGCTTTTAGAGAAACTTAAATCTGAAATTGATCCGGATGATCTTGCAAATATAAATTACACTTCAGGAACTACAGGTGTTCCAAAAGGAGTAATGCTATCTCATAACAATCTGGCTTCCAATGTGTTGGCTTCTAATGAACGCATGGCTTACAGTGCAGATGATGCAAAAGATCCAAAGATACTTTCCTACTTGCCGCTGGCTCATATGTTGGAACGAATAGCATCTTATATTTATATCTACACCGGTGTTCCCGTTTATTACATTGAAGATGTAAATGAGATCAAAACCGATTTCATCACAATTAAGCCGATCTATTTTTCAACGGTTCCAAGGTTGTTAGAAAAGATCATGGCGGGTTTAAAAGTAAGAGGACAAGAGTTATCCGGACTTAAGAAGAGATTATACTACTGGGCAATAGATCTGGCAGAAAATTATGATCCGGAAGACCCACCTACGGGGCTGGAAAAAATAAAATTCAAAGTCGCTGATAAAGCCGTGTATTCTAAGATCAGGGATGGTCTTGGCGGGAATTTGGTTGGCATGATGGTTGGAGGAGCTGCTCTGGCTCCACCTGTGATGAGGTTTTTTAATGGAATCGGTTATAAATGCGGTCAGGGATACGGTTTAACAGAAACATCTCCCGTTGCCACAGGAAGTTTACCGGACTGGATCAGAATTGGTTCTGCAGGAAAACCAATTACAGATGTTGAGATCAAGATCGCAGATGACGGCGAGATTCTAATTAAAGGTCCGAATATCATGCAGGGCTATTACAAGATGCCCGAACAAACCAAAGAGGTTTTTACTGAGGACGGTTGGTTCTGTACGGGAGATATTGGTCATTTGGATGAAGACAATTGGCTATTTATTACAGACCGAAAGAAATCCATGTTCAAACTTTCTACCGGTAAATATGTAGCTCCTCAGCCGATAGAAAATGCTTTGGTTAACAATGGTTTCATTGATCAGGCAATGGTTGTTGGTGCAGAAGAGAAGTTTTGTGCTGCTATTATTATTCCGGACTGGAAAAATATGGAGAAGCGATTCGAGCGCTTTGGATATATACTTCCGGGTGAGAATAAAATTGAAAGCGAACATGTGCGAAATAGAATCCAAAAGGAAGTCGATAAGGTGAACAAGAAACTTCCGCATTGGGAAAAAATTAAGAAATTCGTTCTGCTGGAAGAGCCGTTTACTATCGAAAAAGGCGAGCTCACAGCTAAAATGAGTATCAAGAGAGCAGGGGTAATGAAAAATCATAAAGAATTAATAGAAAGTATTTATCAAGACTAAATTATGAGTAAAGGACAACGAAGAATCAGAAAAGTAGCGGTACTAGGCTCCGGAGTTATGGGAAGCCAAATAGCTGCTCATTGTATCAATGCCGGACTTGAAGTTGTTTTATTGGATTTGAAAAGTGACGATCCGAAACGTCCCAATAAAACTGCTGAGGAAAGCATCAAAAATATCCTGAAGATGAAACCTGCTCCCTTTGGTTTGCCGGAGTTTGCTGATAGGATCAAGCTTGGAAATTTCGAAGACGACTTTGACCTGCTTAAAGATGCAGACTGGATCTGTGAGGTGATCATCGAGAGAATGGATATCAAAAAGGATGTGATGTCTAGGATCGAGAAAGTCCGGAAGGCTGATACCATTGTTAGTTCAAATACTTCAGGTTTACCGATTACAGAAATCGGAGAAGATTGTGGGAAGGATTTCAAAGAACACTTTTTAGGAACTCACTTCTTCAATCCTCCAAGATATATGAAGTTGCTGGAGATCATTCCAACAAAGCATACTTCTAAAGAAATTGCATGTTTTATGCATGGATTTTGTGAACGGGTTCTGGGTAAAGGCGTGGTGCTTTGTAAAGATACCCCAAACTTTATCGCAAACAGAGTTGGGATCTTTTCGATCGGAAGCATGATGCCCTATTTCTTTAACGGCGATTTCAGAGCTGAGGAAATTGATCTGCTAACAGGAACACTGACCGGTTATTCGAAGGCCGCAACATTCCGAACCGGAGATATGGCGGGTTTGGATGTTACTTTGCACGTTGCAAACAATATCATTCCATCCATACCGGATGATGAGAAAAAAGAAGTATTCGATCTGCCGGAGCAATTCAAAAAAATGGTGGAATCCGGAAAGATCGGGAATAAAGCAGGCAAGGGATTTTATTCTAAAGTCCGGGAAAATGGAAAAACTGAATACAAAGTGATCAATCCTGAGACTCTGGAATATGAGTCACAGCAAGAGCTTGAAGACCCTGTGCTTACCGAGGCTAAGAAGATCAAAGACACCAAAGAACGATTAAAGTTCTTGGTTTTTCATGATAGTAAGATCGGAAAATTTATTTGGGAAACTCAGCGAGAAGTGTTGTTGTACGCTGCTAATCGTGTTCCGGAAATATCAGACAATCCACAGGATGTAGATCGTGCAATGAAATGGGGATTTAATTGGGAATTAGGTCCATTCGAACGCTGGGATGCTCTGGGAATTGATAATGTGATTGAAAGAATTAAAAAGGAAGGAATTCCTGTTCCTGCAATTATCACAGAGATGAAAGAAGCCGGATTTACATCTTTCTATGAAGATGGTAAAGTATATGATCCTGTTTCTAAATCCATGAAGGAAGAAAATCCGTCAGCATCGGGTGTAATCAAAGTTGCTGAGCTTAAGAAAATGGATTCAGCGGTGATGGAGAATGATTCGGCTGCTCTTTATGATTTGGGCGATGGTGTTGCATTATTTGAGTTCAAGACTAGAAATGCTACGCTCGGGTTTGAGTTGGTTCAATCTTTGGAGAAGTCGTTGGATATCGTGGCCAAAGATTTCGAAGCAATGGTTATAGGACATGATGGTGACAACTTTGCTTTCGGTGCAAATCTCATGGAAGCAATGCAGGCTAATGAATCCGGAGATTGGGATAAAGTAGTTGAAGCGGTAACAAATTTTCAGAGAACAGCTGTTGCTTTACGATACGCACCATTTCCAGTAGTAGCGGCGCCATTCGGAAGAACATTAGGTGGCGGAACAGAGTTTTGTCTGTATTCAGATAAGATCGTAGCTCATCACGAATTGTATATGGGATTGGTGGAAGTAGGTGTTGGACTGATCCCCGCAGGTGGAGGAACCACCGAACTTCTGAAAAGAGGAATGAACAAATTGGAAGAAGATGCAGATCCGCTGCCATTTATACGTGAAGCTTTTAAAACCATGGGAATGGCTAAAGTATCCGATAGTGCGCACAAAGCGCGTGAGCTTGGATTTTTGAAAGCATCTCACACAATTGTAATGAATAGAGACCTGCAAATAGCTGTTGCGAAGGAAGAAGCGCTGTCAATGGTAAAAGCAGGATATCAACCTCCGGCTAAAACAGATGTCAAAGTTCTTGGCGAAACGGCACTCTCTGCCATGAAGTTGATGCTTTATGTAATGCATGAATCTAAATTCATCACTGATTATGACAAAGTAGTAGTTGAACGATTGGCGTTCGTACTTGCCGGTGGTGATCTGAGTGAAGCCCAAAAAGTCCCTGAAGATTACTTGTTAAAACTGGAAAGAGAAGCAATTTTGGATTGCCTTAAAGACGACCGAACACTTGCCAGAATGGAGCATATGTTAAAAACGGGGAAACCGCTTCGCAATTAAGAATTAAAAATTTTAGAATTAAGAATTATCATGTCTATAAAAGAAGCATACATAGTTGCAGCAACACGAACAGCTTGTGGTAAAGCTAACAAAGGATCGCTTCGGTTTACGAGACCGGATTCTATGGGTGGCGCTGTTATCAAAGAACTTTTAAAACGAACTCCGGAAGTCAGTCCTGAAATGGTAGAAGATGTGATCATGGGATGTGCATTTCCGGAAGCATCACAAGGTCTGAATGTAGCGAAACAAATTGCGGCGCTAGGTGGACTTCCAGATGAAGTTCCCGGTGTGACTGTAAACAGATTTTGTTCCTCAGGTTTGCAGACTATTGCGATGGCAGCAGAAAGAATTATGGTGGGCGCTGCTGATGTAATCGTGGCCGGTGGAGTAGAATCTATGTCTTTAGTTCCAATGGGTGGAATGTCTGTTCAGCCAAATCCTGAATTGGTAGATAATAAACCGGAACTATATATAAGTATGGGATTGACTGCAGAAAATGTCGCTGATAAATACGGTGTAAGTCGCGAAGATCAGGACGCTTTTGCTTATCAAAGTCACCAACGAGCAATTGCTGCCTGGGAAAATGGAAAGTTTGATTCCCAGATAACTCCGATCGAAGTAATGGAAAAGAAAATCAGTGCTGATGGCGAGATCATCGAAGAGAAATTTACTTTCCGGAAAGATGAAGGTCCCAGAGCAGATACAAGTAAAGAAGTTCTGGCAAAATTAAGGGCTGTATTTAAAGCAGGTGGTTCTGTTACCGCCGGAAATTCATCACAAATGAACGATGCAGCAGCAGGAGTGATCGTAATGAGTGGTGAAAAAGTAAAAGAACTGGGAATTACTCCAATAGCCCGATATGTTGGATTTTCCGTTGCTGGTGTCGCACCTGAATTGATGGGAATTGGTCCGGTAGAAGCTATTCCCAAAGTGTTAAAACAAACAGGACTTAAATTAAGTGATATCGATCTCATAGAATTGAACGAAGCATTTGCGGCACAATCATTGGCAGTGATACGTGAACTCGGCATTGATCAGGACATCACTAATGTAAATGGTGGAGCAATTGCTATGGGGCACCCGTTAGGTTGTACAGGAGCTAAACTTACCGCGCAGATCCTTCACGAAATGCAATCCAGAAAATCAAAATACGGAATGGTAACCATGTGTATTGGTGGTGGAATGGGTGCCGCGGGCATATTTGAAAATCTTAGCTAATCTAGAAAAATTAAAGGAACAAACATGTTTACTAAAGATACTCTTTCAGGAAAAACAATTTTAATTACCGGAGGCGGAAGTGGTTTGGGATTGGCTATGGCTAAAGGTTTTGCTGAAAGTGGAGCAAATATTGCAATCTGTGGAAGAACAGAAGAAAAGCTTCAAAAAGCGACTAAAGAAATTGAAGAAGTCGGAGAATCTACAAAAGCAGGATACTATATTTGTGATGTGAGAGATCACGCTGCCGTTACAGAAATGATCTCAAAAATTGTCGAAGATTTTGGATCTATGGAAGGATTGGTAAATAATGCAGCCGGGAATTTCCTAAGTGCTTCTGAAGATCTTACTCCCGGTGGATTTAAAGCCATAGTCGATATCGTACTTCATGGAAGTTTCAATTGTACGCATGCTTTTGGAAACTACCTGATCGACAACGAGAAAGAAGGTTCAATTCTGAATATAGTCACTACTTATGCGGAGAGTACCGGGTGTGCTTTTGTGCTGCCGTCAGCTTGTAGTAAAGCGGGAGTTCTGGCAATGACTAGATCATTAGCATTTGAATGGGCAGAATATGGAATCAGGGTAAATGCGATTGCTCCCGGACCGTTTCCTACTAAAGGAGCTTGGTCACGTTTAGTTCCTGATAAACTGATCGAGAAAAAGTTTATCAACAAGATACCTATGAAGCGATACGGTGAACATAAAGAACTAGCAAATCTTGCAACTTTCTTGATGTCAGACATGGCTTTGTATATGACAGGAGAGAGCGTAGTAATTGACGGTGGAGAAAGATTGCAAGCCGGTCAGTTCAACTTTATTAATGATCTTATGTCGAGGAAAAAACTCAAAAAAGCCTTTAAAGCAATGAAGCCTAAATAAGGCTGTGACCTTTGACAAAAGATCATTTAAGTTACCCTAAGAAAATAGTTCAAGGCGTTGATCTACTTTTTGAATTTGTTTAGCTAATTGAATAGCGTCGTAACTCGAATATGGCGTTTCTGAGTTCATTTGAACAGATTTCAGAAACAGAAGTGCGGCTTTTTCGGCAGCCTGCGCAGGATCAAAAGTTTGTTTTCCGAAGAAGAGATGTCCGCCATCATTTAGTCGCCCTGTTCGGATTGCTTGTGTAGGAACATTACAATCCAAGACTTCTGTTTTACTGATAGCCAATCTTTGATGCCGGTTTTCCTGTGAAGAAACATAAATTAATATTGATGCTGTACTTCCATTATCAAAACGAATAAATAAGTGAGTTGAAATTGGGTTTTTAGAATCCAACCAGCTGGCCTGTGCTTCAATATGATGAATGCCACTGTCTATCCATTTTATACACAAACCGAGTTCATCGATCCAAATATTCCTGAATTCATTTACCGGATCTACTAAGGTGGAACGAGTTATATATCTGTTAATGTGCAAAAAATGAGGGCGATGAATTTCATCCATCATCCACTGGGTTGCTGGTGCAAGTGAAGGCCAGTGTGAAAACTGAATTTTGACTCCGGATTCTTTAGCTGCCCGATGTATTCTTTCCAGTTTTGGTACATCGGTTGGCTGTTTTGAGATCAAAAAGCAACTATATCCGTTCTGAACTGTTTCGAGAAGAGTATCCAGATTCGATTCAGAATTATCAAGAATAAGACAGGCATCGACCGAGCCAAGATCAGACACAGTGGGGACGAGATTTACCTCGCTTACAATTCCGTGTGGTCTTAAATGTTTTTCCCAAGCTACAGTTCTGGTAGCATCGCCAACAATTCCAACTTTCATATTACCTTAGATAGTTTAAGTTGGCATAAGATGCTAATGCAAAACTAATTAAACAAGAAAAGGCTCTTATGATTATCACAAGAACCTTTTACAATAATAAAAACTAAGGATCAATCCGGCATTACGATAGCTAAAATAAAATAAGCGAAGATGGCGAATCCGTAGCTGAAAGCTAATACTACAAATAAGATTCGTACAATAGTTGGATCCCATCCAAGATATTCTGCAAGACCGGAACAAACGCCGGCCAGCATTTTATCACTTCTGGATTTCCTTAATTTTGCTGGCATAACATACAAATTTGGTTATAATCAAAGTATAGTTACGCAAGCAAATCGGAGAAGTTTCAAAAAGTTGAAATTAATTTCAGAGATTATTCCTTTTATATATGGGAGTATTATTTTTGGTTTTCTATACTATGAGATGAAACATCAACCTTTTCTTTTTTAAACTCAGAGTTACTTAGCTTAAACAAAATTGGCAAACTCATTTGGACTTCAACATTTCTACCGCGTTGAATGCCCGGTTTAAATTTAGCCTGGCTAACTACTCGTAAAGCCTCTTCATCGCAACCGCCCCCGATTCCACGAATGACCTTTGGGTTTTTAACATCTCCATTCTTATCGACTATGAACTGTACTGTTACGCGTCCCTCAATGCCGGCTCTTTTAGCTACGTCCGGATATTCGACTTTACTTTGTATTCCTGCTTGCCCTCCAATAAGTTCCGGCATATTCTCAACAACGATAAATACTTCTTGGTCAACAGGATTATCTAATCTTGTAGGAGGGGGTGGAGGTGGCGGTCGATTCGCATCTCCATAAGATGTGAATCCTACAGATGTTTTTGCATTTGGGAAATGTCTTACCCAAAGCATAGCATCAGAATTATTTTCAAGAACTTTTTGAGTAGATGTAATAGAAACATTGAGTTCATTCAGCTTAAACTCAACAACATTGTCTGAAATAGTACCTACTTGAATTGCTCCATCGAAAGGTCTAATGGCAAACTCAAATAGTCCATAGTCTTTGGGAGTTATTGAGATTGCTCCCAAGCCCGGAGTGCTTACGCTTACTCCCGGTTTATTGGCATTCATGACTTCTTTGCCATTAATTTCCATTACAAATTCAGTTAAAGTCATCTTTTCATTAAGAATTTCTTCATCTGAAAGTGTTTCCGGTCCTCTAAGATCAGAGCAGGCAATAGGAGCTATTACCATCAGGGTTATAGATAACAGAAGAAAGAGACTTCGTTTATAAGATGTTTTATGCATTTTATGATGTTTCATAGTTTCGATTCTTTGTTTTAAAGTTGATTGCTTAACAGCCATGTTTACAGCAAAGCTTCCATATCCTTTATTAAGGGGAACAAGCTCCAGTAACATGTTTGCATATTTTTTAGGGTGGATGTCGGAAGTGTTTAAAACTTCCTGATCGCAAGAGATCTCACGGTAAATTTCTATTTCATTTGTGCCGATTTTGACCAGAGGATGAAACCAGAACAAAGACTGAATTACAGACAATGCCAGTTGTAATAGATAATCACCTCTTCGGATGTGTACCAGTTCGTGCTGAATGGCCATATCCAATTTAGTGGAGTCATTCTTTATTTTTTCGGGAAGAACTATGATGGGGTTTTTCCAGCCAAAAGTGAATGGAACTAAAGGGTGGTCGTGAAAAGCTACTGAAACGGAGCCATCCTTTATTCCATTACTGAATTTAGTATTCGTTAAAGGTTCTGTTGTCAGATCAGAATGTAATTTCTTAAGCTGAACATAACTGTAGATCAATCTTACAATCATAAAAGCAGCTATAATGAGAAATAATGCAGAAATCATCCCAACCAAAAAATTAGCTTCCATCCATGGAATTGAAAACTCAGCTTCATTAGAATTTCCGGAGGCAGTATAGATCACAGGTAATGGGTTTTCTACAACAAAAACGGTTGTAGACAGATTTGAAGAAGAGTAAAGGCTAGAAAAAGCTTGGAGTAAAACTGCCGAAACCAAACCCATGGGAAGTGCAAATAATGTCGCTACACGAATGTGATACTGGTAAAGAGGATTGATCGATCTATTCGTTCTAAGAAAAAAGAACACAAGAGTAGCTACGCACGTCCAGATCAGTAGTGGAAACCAGATAATGTCGGCAGAAGAGGCTCCCAATTGTTGTATGAAATCAAAGAAACTTTTCATTGCTCATCCTCCATATTATCAATCATGTTCCTAATAGCTTTAAGCTCATCTTCGGATAGATTTTCACCTTTTACTAATGTTTGAACAAGGGCAGAAGGGGAGCCTTTAAAAACCTTGTTGATCAAATTAGAGATAAGGCTGGATTGGACATTTTCAGGCTCAATTGCAGCGCTATATACATAGGTTACGCCTTGCTTTCTGTATTTAAGATAACCTTTGTCGTTAAGGTTTTTCATAATGGTCATAACAGTAGTGTAGGCGACTTTTCTTTTTTTCAGGATAAGCTCCTGTACTTCAGCTACAGTTGCTTCGCCCAGTTCCCATACATGATGAAGGATTTCCATTTCACTTTCGCCAAGTGGCGTTAGAGATTTTTTCATATTTCTATCGTTAGTTAAATACTCCTACTAATATAATAGTATTTAATACTAAGTCAATAGTATTTCAAAAAAAATCAGAGAACTAAAAAAGGCAGATCGTTAAATCTGCCTTTGAGTATTAAGAAAAGGTGGTTTTAAACGGCGGGAGCCCATTCAAATTTAGGGTCTCCAAACTTCTTTAAAGTACGGTAGTGTGATGCAACCGCTTCACTAAATGTATCATGGCAGTTGTAAGGAATGCCGAATTCATTAGCTACTTCTTCAACAATGGGACTTATTTTCGGATAGTGAATACTGCATACTTTTGGGAAAAGATGGTGTTCAATTTGATAATTCAGCCCTCCTATATACCAAGACAACACTTTATTCTTACGAGCAAAGTTATTCGTAGTGAACATTTCATGAATCGCCCAGTGGTTATCGATCATGTTTTGTTCATCAGGAATGGGGTGCGTTGTTTCTTCAACTACGTGAGCCAATTGAAAGATAATTCCGAGGATCAATCCGGCTGTTAGATGGACAGATAAAAATCCGATAAGCAATTGCCACCAGGTAATATCAAGGAGCAATAATGGAAGCACAATAGCATAACCATAATACACCAATTTGGTTAAAATTAAAGTAACCCATTCTTTTACGGGATGATTTTTGTTCTCATATGGTCCCAATTCGGGTTTAAAGAAATACCAGTAATCCTTTACAAAAACCCAAAAAATGGTTGCGAAACTGTAGGCAGGAAATGCTAAATATTGTTGAAAACGATGTACGGGCTTATGTTCAGAATGTGGTGATAATCGAATGAATTCCGCTACTTCAAGATCTTCATCATGTCCATGTATATTGGTATAGGTATGATGAATAATATTATGTGTGATCTTCCAGATGTACCCGTTTGCACCAACAAAATCGAAGGAAAGACCAATCAGGTAATTAATTGTATTGTTAGAAGAATAAGCTCCGTGGAGAGCATCATGAGATACTGAGAATCCAATTCCGGCCATCCCTATACCCATAGTGATACAGAAAAACCACATCCATGGAAGAGAAAAGTTGCCGGAAATAATAAGAGCGTAAGATCCGAAGTAAATACCTAAAATTATTATGGTTTTAATAACCATAGATGCATTTGCGTTTTTAGAGAGATTATTCTCTTCAAAGTATTTATTTACTCTTGCCTTTACTGTTTTACTGAATTCCCGATCAATTTTATTGTTAAAAGTTACCTTATCAGCCATTACGTAGATTTTATTTACGAAGTAATTTTGAAAACATTTTAATACTCATCAAATCACTTATAATTTAATTCATTTTTAGGAATAAATATGAAAAGAAGAGCAGAAAGAATTTTCACTTCAAAATTATATAAAAATTATGTATTTACGAGGAACTTAATTTTGAAATATGAAAAGAGAATACAAAATATTGTTCGGAGGAGCTTTTTCTACAGGACTTCTTTACGTAATTCCATCCTTAATGGGGTATATTTGGGCGGGATTATTTCTGTCTCTTTTTGGATCAGTTATATACCTGATAGTCCTGTTCAAATATGGTAAGAAGAATTATAAAAACACAGATTCAGGAAAGGTAACGCTCACTTTTTTCTCCCTGTTAATTATTAATTCTTTAGCCATCTTCACCTTTGATTATTACAGAGCAAGTATTCAAAGAGAACTTCTGAGAGAAATTCGAATTACCATTGACAGCTCTATTACCGAAACTGAGATCAGGTCAGACCTTCTTGGAGTATATCGTGAATATCTTTTATTAAATCAGAAAGACAATGTATCGGTTATTGATGTTGCGGCTGATTTTTTTGGTGAGCGACTTAAAGACGATCAAAAATTTCAGGTAAAAACAGCTGAACTGGAAAAGGAATTGAACTTTGTTTATTACACAGATCCCGGATCTGATAGCTTTGCGATATATTCAACAGCACCTCATTCTCAAAGTTGGGATGATGATTTTGAAAATTGGGATGGCTCGGTTGGGCTTTTTCAAACAAAAACGACATTAACTAAGGAGGGAGTAACCCATGAAAGACAAAACTAATAAATGGTTGCCCTGGTTATCATCCGTGTTAATAGGCATTATAATTTCCTATGCATTAATTACTATTACTGACTCGTATTCCATGTCAAAATATCCGGATGTGTTTTTGCCAAGTACGGTCCCGTCTACTCAAGTGAATGGAATTTCTGTGATAGAATCCATTAACGAGTTTTCGGGAGATAAAACCACTTCTGCATTTTACAAAGGAGCAAGAGCAGGAATAACGATAAGCTTAATACTCATTTTTGTTGTTATCCCTTTTTTGTTTGTAAAAGGAACTATACAATCTGAAAAAAGAGAAAACCCAGCTGCACTTTGGTATACCGGAAGTGCTTTAATGCTTATAATTCTTATCATGCCTATGATTGCAGGAGCTTCTAAGATATATTGGTTTCAAAATGTAGACAAAAGCTCACAGATGAGCAGAACTCATGATGTAATGCGGATGGAGCTTACCGATGTTTCTTTTATAATAGCGGAAGAAATCTTAGAGTTTGATGACATCTCAGCTTTAGCTGAATTTAATGCTGAGGATATTATAGAAATACAAAACTCGGAATTTCATTATTTGTTGGTTACAAACCCGGATGATTCTTCCGCTACCATTACTATTTATTCTGATGAGGTAAATAATTTTACTGCTACTACAGTAATTCGTCCTTACTCGGATCAAATTTTTAGTTACCAAAGAACTTATTAAGATGATGGAATTTCGAGCATAAGCATTTGGTTTAGTGAAGAGATCAAATGCCTATGAAAAATATCAACAGTTACCGAAAGTTTTCCAGAAACAACAATCAGCCAAACGAGAACGGCGATTATGTTCTTTATTGGATGCAGATCAATCGAAGATTCCAGTATAACTATGCTCTGGAATATGCCATAGGATGGGCAAATAAATTAGGGAAACCACTGCTTATCTACGAAGGACTTTCAATTGAATACCCTTGGGCGAGCGATCGATTCCATGCATTTATCATGGAAGGCATGAAAGAAAATCTGGACTTTTCCGAATCGAACGATCTTAATTATTTCAATTTTGTGGAACCGGAGATCGGTGCCGGAAAAGGATTATTTTACAGATTAGCTGAAAATGCGTGTACTGTAATTTCAGATGAATATCCTGTCTTCATCATAAAAAAGCATAATGAACGGGTCGCTGATAAAATTGATGTTCCTTATATCACTATTGACTCAAATGGAATTATACCGCTAGGTGTAACTGAAAAGGATCCATATTCAGCTTACCTGTTCAGAAAGATCATGCAAAAACATTTCAAGGAAGGGTTTACAAATTCACCTAAGAAAGATCCAATCGAAGAACTAGAGAACAGAGATAAGATCGAATTACCCAAAGATTTTCTGAATGATTATCCAAAAGCAGATAAGATGCTCGAGAATATCGAAAAAACTATATCCGGGTTAGATATTAATCATGAAGTGGAAGTTATCGACATGACAGGAACCCGTCAAGCGGCGCTGGGAAAACTGGGACATTTTATTGGGCATAGTTTGCTGGAATACGACGAGAAAAGAAATCACCCCGACAAAAAGAAGACGAGTGGATTAAGTCCCTGGTTACATTTTGGAAAGATCAGCGAGTACGAGATTGTGAAAGCAGCGCTGGATCATCAGCCAGAAGGGTGGACGCTGGAAGATCTAACTCCCAATGGAGGGAAAAACAGTGGATTCTTTAACGGTGACGGAAATATAGAAAGCTTCCTTGATGAAGTAATTACCTGGCGGGAAGTCGGTTTTCATTTTGCACATCATGTAGATAATTATGATGAATTTGAGTCGCTGCCAAACTGGGCAAAAACAACCATGGAAGAACATAAAGATGACGTTCGTGAATATGTTTACACTCTGGAAGAATTTGAACAATCAAAAACACACGATGAACTTTGGAATGCAGCTCAAACTCAGCTGAGAGAGGAGGGAATCATTCATAATTACTTACGAATGTTGTGGGGGAAAAAGATCATAGAATGGACTCCGGATCATCGTACTGCCTTAGAATACATGATCGAGTTAAATAACAAATATGCGATCGATGGGAGAGATCCCAACAGCTATTCCGGGATATTCTGGTGTTTTGGGCGCTTTGACCGGGCATGGCAGGAAAGAGAGATATTCGGTAAGCTCCGCTACATGACCAGCGACAGTACCAGAAAAAAAGTTAAGTTGGATCAGTATCTTGCGAAGTACGGAAACCAAAAATCACTTTTATAGTCAGTTGACATTTGTCATTTGTAGATTATGATTTTTGCCTCGCAATAACATATATTGCACATGTTCAACCAATCCAGCAAAATGGATCTATTTCAAGATAAAAATGCATCTTCATTTCAGGTAAACGATTCAGGTCAAAGCTACTCTGATGAGCCTTTGGCAACCAGAATGCGTCCTCAGTCGTTAGAAGAATTTGCAGGTCAGGAGCATTTAGTGGGTGAAGGCAAGATGCTTCAAAGAATGATCGAGAGTGGAATCATTGGCTCGTTAATATTTTATGGTCCGTCCAGCTCCGGAAAAACTACCTTAGCGCATGTTATTTCAAAAGAGATCAAAGCCAGTTTTAAAGTTATCAATGCTGTACTGGATGGTATAAAAGAGCTTCGAACTGTAGTAGAGCAAGCAGAAAAACTTAAAAAATTGAATGGACGAAAAACCATTCTTTTTGTAGATGAGATCCATCGTTGGAATAAAGCTCAGCAAGATGCATTACTTCCACATCTGGAATCCGGGATCATTACGTTGGTGGGTGCTACAACAGAAAATCCATTTTACTCATTAGTTAATCCATTGCTTTCGCGATGTCAGCTGTTCGAGTTATTTCCTTTAACGGTTCCTGATGTAAGAAGAATGTTGAACAGAGCACTTGCAGACGAAGAAAGAGGTTTAGGAAATAAAGACATACAAGCAGATAAAGAAGCATTAGATCATTTAGCTGATTATGCCGGAGGTGATGTTCGAAATGCGTTGAACGCACTGGAAGTAGCGGTTCTGTCCAGTAAGAAAAATGAGCAGGGTGAAATCCATATTACCAAAGAGATTGCCGAAGAAAGTATACAAAGAAGAAATGTTCGTTATGATAGAACAGGAGACGAGCACTACCATTATGCTTCTGCATTTATAAAATCACTAAGAGGATCGGATACTGACGCTGCGTTATATTGGATGAATGCTATGCTGGAAGGAGGGGATGATCCAAACTTTATATTCAGGAGATTACTCATATTCGCCAGTGAAGATGTGGGAATGGCTGAACCTAATGCGATTACAATAGTAAATTCCTGCCAGGAGGCATTTATGAAAACAGGAATGCCTGAAGGAATGTATTTTTTATCCCACGCTTGTACATACTTAAGTATTTGCCCAAAAAGTAACAGCACCAAAGGTATTTTTGAAGCGAGTAAAGAAGTACGGGAAAAGGGAGTAGGAGCTGTTCCACCTTATTTAAAAGACAGAACTGCTAATCGTCTTTCATCTAAATATCTGGATACAGAAAATGCTTCAAAAGATTACAAATATCCTCATAGCTTTGAAGGTAATTGGGTTGATCAGGAATATCTTCCTGAGATATTGAATGGAAAAAAGTTTTATGAACCCGGAAAAGAAGGGAGAGAAGGTTTGCTGATAAAGAGATTAAATGAGATTAAAAAAAGATCTCAATCTTCTTGAACTGAATTTAAATTGGGAAGTGAAAAGTGAAAAACGCTTCCCTGGCCGAGTTTGCTTTCTGCCCAGATCTTTCCATTATGTCGAGCTATCATTTCTTTACAGAGACTTAAGCCAATCCCTGTTCCATGTTCATCATCAGTTCCTTCTGTGCTGATGTAAGTATCAGTTTTAAATATTTGAGGGATCAATTCACTCTTAATACCAACACCTGAATCGGATATGGATACAACAACTTCATCGCTGTTCTTTTCAACTGAGATTTCAATCATTCCATCATGAGGAGTGAATTTAAGAGCATTAGAGATCAAGTTTCTAAGAACCGTTTTAAGTCCGTTTGGATCCGCACTAATATTAATATTAGTATTATCCCTCAGTATTGTAATATTCTTCCTCTGTTGATGATCTTGTAGCAAAGCAATAGTTTCATCCAGACATTCATCTAAGTTGTTTAAAACGTGTTTCATTATCAGCTCACCTGTTTGGCTTGCCGCCCAGTCGAGTAGGTTAGTAAAGAGCGTACTTGTTCTTTTAGTAGTATCAGCGATCATCTTACTATAATCAATTACTTCATCCATATTCCCTTTCAGGGCATTTTTTTTAATCATGTCACTAAGTCCTGAAATACCCATAAAAGGAGACTGTAGATCATGAGCCAAAACAGAAAAGAGTTTATCTTTAGTTTTAACCAGTGAACTCAATTCTTCTCTCTTATTGATTAATTCAGTGTTATTTTCACGCAGTTTATTAATCAAGTTTTCTGTTTTTTGGGTAGCTTCTTCAAGCATTCGAAGTAAAAACATAATTATGTAGAGGTATCCGATAAGAACTAAAAAAATTGTTGCAGAGGAGTTCACTAAAAAAGGATCCCTGCTGACTAATAATATTACACCAAACT
>JAEPPZ010000013.1 GCA_017640785.1 Balneola sp.
TCCAGTACCAAAAGCTCCCGACAAGAATTATTGGCGTGAACTCCATTACATCGACTAATCATTACAAAAGGTCTTCGCTCGTATGATACACATTCAAGAACCAGCCAGAAGTGTAATGATTGCTCCTTCGGAGCCGTCGATTTCATTGCGTTCTTTCCTCGCCAATAATTCTAAAGGTCGGTGTAATTGGAAGCTTTTTCTTAAATCGTCAGAATTATAAACAAGTCAATTTTTGTAAGTGAATTATCTAACTTCTACAAGAGTGATTAAAAAGCTCTATTTAAAAAAGCGTGTAAAGGCTGAATAGCCCGAAAATATTTCATAAGGGCTTCTACCTGATTGTTGTCTTTAACAAATGATGAGGTATTAAATTTCGCCATAGCATAAAATTGTTTATTTGCTATGTAAGGAAGTTCGTCTTCCAGATCAGCATATTTTTTATCGAGCCTTTTATTGCGTTCGCCCTGTAGTTCTCCGAAATTACTCTTGAATTCAGGATCATTAATTATGCTGATGAACTCTTTTTTGTGAGAAGCTATTAAATCCCTGCTTTTTGTAAGTCTGTCTTTAGAAAGCTGATATAAACCGCCTCCAACATGGACATGCTCAGCTCCGATCCCAACATAAAAACCCGGTACCTCCGATTTTTTACCTTCAGAAGATAAACTTGCTTTCATTAGTGTGTTATAGGGAGTTTTGTCTTTCGAAAAGCGGATATCTCTGTTGATCCTGAATAGGGTTTTCTTGGCATCTGTATGTAGATCAGATTCAATTTCGAGGAGGGCAGGAATTAAGGCTTCTATCAATTCGATAAAAGGTTTACGAACGTGATTTTCATAATCTTTTCGATGTTCATCAAACCATTCTTTATGGTTATTCTTTTCAAGTTCTTCAAAAAACGAGATGTAGCTTTGATCAATCATGATTACTTCTTTTTGGCTAAAACTGCAGCTTCATAGGAGTCTTCAGCCCATTGTTTCATTAGTTGCTTGTCTTCAATTACATGAGCCGGCGCTGACCAATAAGGCATTCCTTTCCCTTTTTTGGCATGATCAAACGGTTTCATTCCTTCGGCTTCAAACTTTGGGATCAATTCATTATTCACTCTGAAATAGAATGCATTTTCACTGGTCACCATGGCAAACATGATCTTGTCTTTGAAGATCCCAACACCGCCAAACATTTTTCTGGATGATGTGCCTTCAAATTCTGATAGTTGATCAACGATGTAATCGATATATTCCTGATTTAAAGCCATGATTATTTATTTTTTTTGATGACAGTTAATGCTTCCAGAGTAAGCGATTCCCATAATTCATATTGGGAAAAGGAAACTTCAAACCAGCCCGCCAACGGACCTTTATTTTTGAATGGATTGAAAGGAATAGATTCAAAATCCTGAGCTTCCGGATCAAAGTTCTTCCCGAATTTGAAAACCATATTTCCGTTCTTAGAAATAAATGCGAATACATTCCCATCATATTTGATGGCTTCGGTACTCATCATTTTTCCGGTGGTAACCAGCTTTTCCTTTTCGATCAGCTTAGCTCGGATCTGCTCAAATAATGCTTTTTGTTCTTCCATTCGATCAATTTATAGAATGACAACTGAGAATCCGAATGGGGGACATGGTTTTGTAAGGAATGGTGCGTGAGGTTGTCTTACTGTTTATCCGCGAAGACCTGAAGGACTTCGCGGATAAACAGTAAGAAACATATTTCAATATGCCGAAAAACGTATTCATCAGTTTGGCTTCATATTGTTTGGAGCACTAAACTACGGAAACCTAATTTGTTCAGGTCTTTCAGATATGATCTATTTAATTATTTAAAATCATATGGTGAGAAAAATGAAATCACAGTTGATGTAATAAATGGAATTGAAGACCATGTTCATTTATTGATTCGTCTAAAAACCACACAGAAAATTTCAGAGGTAATAAATTTATTGAAGGGAGCCTCATCAAGATGGATAAATCTGAACGCGAACATGGAAGAAACTTTCAAATGGCAGAATGGTTATGGCGTTTTCTCAGTAAGCGAAAAAGATATACCGAAAGTCAGAAACTATATTTACAATCAAGAAGAATATCATAAATCCATATCCTACTCAAAAGAATTGAAGAAATTGGTCAAATAACTGCACTGAAACATTAGCCAGCGAATTCCTTCAGGTATTCGCGAGTAGTTTAGCAATGAATGTAGTGTAAGAGAAAAAAGAATTATTGGTTATAGATGAAATTCTAATGTGATGAGTTAAGATGGAAGTCACAGACTTCCTTGTCTTGTATTTTCAAGTTACAAACTTGAAAAATCTGTGCCGGTTTGATATGGATAAAATCTTAATGTAACGATCATTGACATAAGACACGACATCATAGCGAAGACCTGAAGTACTTCGCTGGCAAACAGTAATAAACATGATTCGTTATGCTGAAGACATTAAGATATTAACTAAGATTCCAATAATGCCTTTCAATATTCAAATCATAAAGCCTTATATTTGACCAATTCAAAAATCTAAATAGCTTAAAATGCTCCTGAAAAATCTTCGTCCGGTTAGTAAAGAACACAACGGAAAAGACACAATCGACATCAGAATACAAGATGGAAAGATCTCAGAAATAGGAAAATCTTTAAAAGCCGAGAAGGGAGAAGATTCTCATGACTTTGAAGGAGCTTATGTAAGTCCGGGTTGGATGGACATGCATATACATTTAAGAGAGCCTGGTTATGAGCACAAAGAAACGATCAAAACCGGTTGTGCAGCAGCGGCTTTTGGCGGATTTACAGCGGTTGCTTGTATGCCGAATACTCAACCGGCTACACACACCAGAGATGTAGTAGAATACATCATCAAAAAAGGAAATGAAACTCCGGTAGATGTACACCCGATCGGTTGTGTAACCAAAGACAGAGCAGGAAAGTCGATCGCTGAAATGGGAGATATGAAAGACGGTGGAGCGGTTGCATTCAGTGACGACGGAGATCCGGTTTATGATTCTCAGGTGATGCGCGTTGCTTTGGAATATTCTTCAATGCTTGGAATGCCGATCATCAATCATGAAGAAGATCTCGCGCTTTCAAGACCAGGACATATGAATGAGGGAAGAGTTTCTACCAGACTTGGTTTAGATGGAACTCCTTCAATTGCTGAAGAAACCATGATCGCACGTGATATTTTATTGGCTGAATACACCGGTGGACATATTCATGTAGCACACATCAGTACAAAAGGAGCAGTTGATCTGGTTCGGGAAGGAAAGAAAAAAGGAATTAATGTAACCACAGAAGTGTGTGCTCATCATTTTGATCTGACGGACGAAGAAATTGAGAAGCAAAAGTTCAATACAAACTTTAAAATGCACCCACCGCTTAGAACACAAGAAGATGTGGACGCGATGATCGAAGGATTGGTTGACGGAACTATTGATGTGATCTGTACTGATCATGCGCCTCATGCTATTGAAGAAAAAGAAGTGGAATTCATTTATGCTCCGAACGGAATAATTGGGCTCGAAACAGCCTGGAGTATCTCAAACATGAGATTATTCAAAACCAAGAAACTTGACCTTCAGCAACTGGTTGAAAAGCTGTGTTATAGTCCACGGAAGATCTTAAATCTTGAAGTTCCTGCGCTCGAAGAAGGCGCACAAGCAAATCTGACATTCTTCAATACTGATGAAGAGTGGACCTTTGATCCGAAAAACGTTCGTTCAAAATCTAAAAACTCTCCGTATCTGAATAAGAAGCTGACCGGTAGAGCGGTCGGGATCTTTAACCGTGGTGAGTTGGTGATTAATGAGTTGAGGTAAGTAAGAACGAATATTTGTCATGTCGAACGAATGTGAGACATCTAATGATTATCGAAATAAATTATAGTTATGAAGATTTCTCGGTCATCCGCTGTGCAGCGGATTCAACTCGAAATGACAGAAGATGGTGAGGAATGATTAAAAAAATCCTAGCTTACGAAACTACAACAAACATTTGTTCGGTAGCTTTTCAGAATACAGACGGAAAGGTATTCGAGAAACGAATTCAGGGAAGAAGTGTACATTCTGATAATCTGTTTATGTTCACTCAGGAATTAATGAAAGAGCATGACTTCAAAATAGAAGATCTGAATGCTGTATTAGTAAGCAATGGTCCGGGTTCCTATACAGGATTGCGAATAGCGGCAAGTGCGATCAAAGGAATCATGTTTGGTAAGGATGTGGACCTGTTTGCTTGTAATACATTAGCATCCTTTGCAATGGCTACAGAAAATAGCTCAGAAGCTGTTCACTCGATCATCGATGCAAGAAGGAATCATGTGTATCATCAGGAATTTAAGCTTAATGAGGAGCTTGAAATTATTTCAGAAGCAAAAGTGATCGAACTTTCTGATCTGGAAGAGCAAATTGAACCCAGGGACACTTTGATTGGAACAGGAATTGATCGTATTAGTAAAAAAGCTTTGGAAAACGTACAGATCTTTGACGATAGTTTTATTTCAGCGAAGTCTTTGATCAGACTTTTTCATCTGAAGAATCAAACCGATTTCTGTATTAAAACACATCCTGAAGAGCTGAATTCGAATTATATCAGCAGTAGTCAGGTTAATAACACGAAGGCATAATCAGATTCTTATTTAAGGTTAAGATTGGTTATTTTGTGCCTCTAAAAAAATTCAATTACAAACTATGAGTTGGTTTAAAAGAAAAGACGAAAATATTCAGACCGAGACTAAAAAAGAAATGCCGGAAGGCGTTTGGGTTAAGGTTCCAACTACCGGTGAAACGATTCATCGGCGCGAATTGGAAGACAATTTATGGGTTGATCCTTTAAGCGGTCATCACTTCAGAATTGGAAGCAAGCAGTACTTTTCGATCATTTTTGATGACAATAAATTTGAGGAATTAGGTCAGAATATAATGCCGACCGATCCTCTGGAGTTTTCTGATACAAAGAAATACAAAGACCGACTTGAAGCGACTCAAAATAAATCAGGATTGTCTGATGCAGCTCGGGTTGGCGTTGGTAAAATGAATGGAATCGATCTTGTAGTTGGTTGTATGGACTTCGGTTTTATCGGTGGAAGTATGGGTTCGGTAGTAGGTGAACGACTTGGAATTGCTATTGATCATGCCAGGGAGAATAAAATACCTTTGATCATTATTTCACAAACAGGTGGTGCCAGAATGATGGAAAGTGTGTTGAGTTTGATGCAAATGGCTAAGACTTCAGCAAAACTGGCTCAGCTGGAAGAAGATGGAGTGCCGTACATTTCTTATATGACTCACCCAACAACTGGTGGTGTGACTGCAAGTTATGCCATGCTTGGTGATTTTAATGTTGCAGAGCCCGGCGCACTTATTGCTTTTGCAGGACCAAGAGTAGTTCGTCAGACAATTGGTCGTGATCTTCCGGAAGGATTCCAAACCGCAGAATATTTACTGGAGCATGGTTTTCTGGATTTTATAGTTCCAAGAAATACGATGAAATCCAAGCTTACAAAACTTTTGAAATTGGTTCTTCATAAGAAGTAACTGATTAAGACCCGTCAATTTTTAAAAAAGTTATTAGTTATTGGTTAATTGTAGAAATGAAACCAATAACTAATAACCATTAAGCTCGAAGAATGAGATTCGCAGATTACGCTAAAATTTATGTTACCGCCGGAAAGGGTGGAGATGGTTCTGCTCATATGAGACGGGAAAAATATGTCCCTAAAGGCGGTCCGGATGGAGGAGATGGAGGAAGAGGCGGAAGTATCATTCTGAAAGGAAATGCGCAATTAAATACCATTCTGGATCTTCGTTATAAGAAATACATCAAAGCCAAAGGCGGAGCAAACGGTGGAAGTAGTCGTTCTACCGGGAAAGACGGAGAATCGATCATACTTCAGGTTCCTTTGGGAACGGTAGCTTTTGATGCAGAAACCCGGGAAAGAATGGGTGAGATCACCGAAGATGAAGAAGAGATCGTTATCGCCAAAGGAGGAAGAGGCGGACTCGGAAACTGGCATTTTAAAAGTTCTGTAAATCAAACTCCTCAATATGCTCAGGAAGGAGAAATAGGAGAGGAGAGAGTAGTTGAGCTTGAGCTTAAACTTATTGCGGATGTAGGATTGGTTGGATTTCCGAACGCCGGAAAAAGCACATTGCTTTCAGCACTTTCTCATGCAAAACCGAAAATAGCTGACTATCCGTTTACTACACTTGAACCAAATTTAGGAGTAGTTAAATTCTCAGATTACAGAAGTTTTGTAATGGCTGATATTCCCGGAATAATTGAAGAAGCACATCAGGGAAAAGGATTGGGAATACAGTTTCTTCGCCATATTGAACGAAACAGCATTTTGTTGTTCATGGTGAGTTCTCAAACAGATATTGAGTATGAGTACAATGCTTTGGTGAACGAGTTAAAAGCCTATCGGAAAGACCTTCTTGATAAGCCCAGAGTACTGGCTATAACTAAGATGGATTTAAAACAAGGTTTTAAGTTAGATAAAAAACTTCATTTTGATGATGAAATTCCCGTAATTCCAATTTCATCTGCTACCGGACATGGTGTGGATGAACTTAGAGAAGCACTTTGGGAAAAACTTCAACATGCAAAACAAGAAGATTCTTAGAAACTTAATTGCGCTAACTCTGATTCCCGGACTGGGAAGTAAGAGAGTCAGGCATTTAGTTCAGGAATGTGATCAACTCGAAAATCTATTCAATCTCAGTAAAACTCAGCTCAGAAGTTACGAAGGAGTTGGGGAAGCTACAGCTTTGGCCATTTTATCATTTGATGACTGGGAAAGTGTCGATCAGCAAATAGAAGATACGGATAAGATCGGCGCTCAAATCATTACAATGAGAGATCCGGAATACCCGAACTTATTGAAAGAAATTTACGATCCACCAATTCTGTATTGGCTTAAAGGCGATCCAGAAGCTCTAAAAAAACCCGGAGTAGCAGTAGTAGGAACCAGAAATGCATCAACTTACGGAAAGAAACAAGCCCAGAAATTTTCCACTAAGCTGGCAGAAAAAGGATTGTGTATTTTCAGTGGATTGGCATATGGAATTGATACCATCGGACATCAATCCGCTTTGAATGTTGGGGCTACAACAGTGGCTGTTTTGGGTTCAGGAATTGATAATCTCTATCCAAAAAGTAATACGGAAATTGCGAATGCAATTGTGAAATCAGGAGGGGCAGTTATTTCAGAATTCCCTTTGGGGATGATTCCCGAAAAAAATAATTTTCCATTACGAAACAGAGTTGTAAGCGGACTAAGCCTTGGTGTAGTTGTAATTGAATCCGGAATAAAAGGAGGTAGCATGATCACTGCTGAACTGGCTCTCGATCAGAATCGAGAAGTTTTCGCAATTCCCCATCATCTAGAAAACCCTTCAGGCACAGGATGTAATTATCTCATAAAAAAAGGAGCTGCTAAACTGGTTCAGGTAGTTGATGATATTTTGGTGGAATTACCCATCGATTTTGAATCTGATGGAAATAGTGCAAAAGAACTCCCTAAAAAAGCACCAAGTTGGAAAGAATATAAGCTGGATAAACTAAGTACTTCCATTTGCGAGCAACTTGAACAACAATCTTTTCAAATAGACGACCTGGCTGACGAATTGAATCTTCATACAAGTGAATTATTAGTTGCTCTGCTACAACTGGAAATGCAGGATATTATCACTCAAAAAGCCGGTAAGATCTTTGAGTTGAGGTGATCAACTTTGTATACACTTTAGTATTTTCTGCTTCTTTGTCTATAAATAATGAACGATTCTATAGGAGAACTATATCATAAATACATAGAAATTGGTCATCCCGAACTTGTTTCGGGATCTTTGTAAGGGTAGGTTTATGAATAGCTTTAATCATCTAGAACAAAGGCTACTCACATTTTTTCAACTAACTTAGGATTGATTTTGATCCGCTGAAGAGCTTGATATCAAGACAAAAGTAGGTAGCATTGTGCTCAACTAAGCCGTCGATTTCATTACTTTCTTGGCTCGCCAATAATTCTAAAGATCGATGAAAACGTAGCATTCAATTATCGTCTGCTTGCATTCGCAATTTCTTCAAAATCAACGTTTTTGTATTCAAATTGAGTTTGTTCGAATAACTGATCGCTGTGATTTTCTCTCCAGTCTTTGTGAAGGGCTAACTGAGCTCCTTCCGGCGGATAAACAGTAAATTTTACGGTGTAGAGATCATCTCTTTTTCCGGGCAAGCTGATGTTTCTTGCATAGTGAAGATTATCGATCAAATTGATATGTGGAACGACCTGAATATCCTCTAATCGTTCTCCGGTGCGCTCATTGATCACTTCAGCAGTAATAGTGAGATAAGCCACAAAGCCACCTCTGGGCGCTCCTTCAGGAACTGTCACAGTTTTATCTGATGCCCAATTAACTCTGGCTTCGAGATGAACATCAGTTTTTGATTCTTCCAGATGAAGATCAGAAGGAGTGACGTTATCCTTAATAGCACCTTCAAAAATTACCCGGATTCCGGGTTTAACAAGCTCACTCCCGATGATCAGTTCCTGAGCCGGAAGTAAATTAGTAGATAAAAAAGTTATCAGGAGTAAAAGAAGTAGTCTCATTGATGAAATTGGATTTAAGTTTCACCAAAGATATCACTATTAAGATTAATTCTAAATAGCAATTTAATATCAGCTGAGTTCTTCCATGATCTGATCGATCTTATCCATCAATTTTTTCTGAACAAACGGGTATTCATGAACGGTTGCGATGGTATCGTTAACGCTGCAATAGAATTTGATCTTTGGCTCTGTACCGGAAGGACGAGCAGAAATAATTGCACCATCTTCAGTTATAAATTGCAGCACGTTTGATGAAGGGAGGTCAATCTCAGAAACCTCACCTGTCTTCACATTCTTTTCTTCCGTCGATTTATAATCCTTAATAGTAACCACATCAGAACCACCAAGCGAAGTTGGAGGGTTTTCTCTGAAGTTTTTCATCATCTCCAGAATTTCTTCTGCACCTGCTTTTCCTTTCTTAGTAATTGAGATCAGTTTTTCCTGATAGATACCGAAGTTTACATACATTTCCAGAAGTGCTTCATACAGACTAGATCCATTATCTTTGTAATACGCCGCCATTTCTGCAATAATTACTGCTGAAACTACAGCATCTTTATCACGAACGTGTTCACCGATCAGGTAACCGTAACTTTCTTCACCACCGGCAATGAACTCTTTTTCACCTTCAAAATTGGTCATGAGTTCACCAATATATTTGAAACCGGTTAAGGTGTTGAAACAATCCACAGAATAAGATTCCGCGATCTCATCAATCAGGTAAGAGGTAACCACCGTTTTTACGATATACTGATTTCCATTCAGTTTACCGGCGTTCTTCCAGGCAGTTAGCATATAATTAATGATCAGGCAGGCAGTCTGGTTACCATTTAAAAGCGTCCATTCACCCGAGGTATCTTTTACTGCAATTCCTATTCTGTCCGCATCGGGATCGGTTGCCATTACTAATTCAGCATCAATTTCTTTGGCTTTATCCAGAGCCATTGCCAGAGCATCCTGTTCTTCCGGGTTCGGGTATACTACCGTTGGGAAATTTCCATCCACAACCATTTGCTCTTCAACCAATGTCACATTTTCAAAACCATACATTTTGAGCGCAGGCGGTACTAATACACCTGCAGTTCCGTGAATGGGGGAGAAAACGATCTTCAGATCTTTCTGATTCTGTATTTCCTTCTCAGAAACGGAGAGTTTCTTTAGTTCGGCTAAATATTTCTGATCGACATCTTCTCCAATCATTTCGATTAGCTCATTATTTCCTTCAAACTTAACATCATCGATAGAAGCTACTTTTTGTACTTCTTCCATTACGGCTTTGTCGTGTGGCGATACCAATTGTCCACCATCAGCTCCGTACGCTTTAAAGCCGTTGTACTCCTTTGGGTTGTGAGAAGCGGTAAGAACTACACCTCCCTGACAATTCAGCTCTCTTACTGCATACGATAATTCCGGAGTTGGGCGTAATCCTTCAAAGAAATATACTTTGATTCCATTTGCTGAAAACACATCTGCAACCACTTTAGCCAGCGTGTCTGAATTATTTCTGCAATCGTGCGCAATAGCCACTTTTATCTGCTGATCAGGATAGGTTTTCTTCAGAAAATTGCTAAATCCCTGAGTTGCTACTCCAAAAGTGTATTTGTTCACCCGATTGGAGCCAACTCCCATAATTCCGCGCAAACCACCTGTTCCAAATTCCAGATCTTTGTAAAAAGCATCTGTTAACTCTTCGAACTTTTCTTGATCGATTAACGAGCGAATCTCTTGTTTGGAATTCTCGTCATAGCTGCCTTCCAGCCATTGATCAATTTTTTGTTGAACGGAAGAGTCAAGATTTTTCATACGGGTAATTAGTTTCAAAATTTAGATGTCGAATATAAAGATTCTAGCTTTGAATCTTTAGTGTTAGATATGATGAAAATATAAAAGTTCTACCTTGAAAGGCGATCAATTATCGCAAAGTGGTTTGGGAATTCTGAAAGGAGAGAGTCTTTTTCTGCAAGCTCGAAATCCTTGAAATCAAAACCGGGAGAAACAGTACATCCTACAAGGGAATATGAATCAGGTTCTTGAACTTCAGAAGCAAACCAAACTTCCTTAGGCACTACAAATTGTGGAACTTGTCCGTCTTCGAAATCTAATCCAATCTTTTGGAAAGAGTAATTTCCTTCTTTGTCAATCAGATGAACAACAAGGGGAGAGCCTTCATAAAAATGCCACATCTCATCTTGTTTGATTCGATGAAAGGTTGAAAAGTTGTCTGAGGTGAGTAAGAAGTAAATACCCGTACAATAGTTTCGGTCTCCATTGATATCGTTACTCAAAACCTCAGAAGGAATTACTCCTTCACTTCTGTAAGTTTCCTTGAAGTAGCCACCTTCCGGGTGTTTTTGAAGGTTGAGTAAATTAATTAGTTGTTCTATTCTTTTCATATAGAATTCCCATCATATACAGTAGGGACGTATCGCGATACGTCCCTACTGTATATTGAAAAAGAAAATAAGCTTGTTTTAATTCCCTTCTTTAAACCTGTTATTGATAAGAACAGGCTCACCGAAACCTAGTTGTTCCAATCTATCCATTTGTGTTTTGGCATCACCAACAACCAACCAGATCATTTGATCGGGATTAGCGTATTTATGAGCCAGCTCTGAAATCTGTTCTTTGGTCATGTTTTTTACGATCTGCTCACGCTCTTTCACATAATCCGGGCTCCAGCCATAGTCACTTATATTATCCAGCATATTTAGCTTGGCACCAAGAGTTTCAAAGCTTCGGGCATTACTTTTCAGTAAAAAACTTTTAGTAGTTTCAAGATCTGTATCAGTAAAAGTAGATGGGTATTCTTCCAGAATTTCCTTAACCAATGCAGCAGATTCGTAAGTCACGTTGGTGCGAACACCACTGCTGATGGTAAACGGTCCGGCAATGTTTGAACCTGAAAACCCCGATCTGATTCCATAGGTATAACCTTTACCTTCGCGAAGCTCTTGTGTAAACCTGGATGCAAAACCACCACCACCAAGTATGTAATTCATAACGGTAGCAGGATAATAATCTTCGTGAGTTTCAGGCATAGCAAGATATCCGAATCTTATTACGGATTGTTTAGCGTTTGGAACATCATAAAAATATACAGTAGATTTTTCAGGTCTTTCCGGAGTTTCAAATTCAGGAATATCTACCGACTTAGCTTCCCACTTAGCTTCAAGATCAGTCAATGAACTCATTACTTCACTTTTCGATATAGAACCAACGATCATGAAATCAGCGACAGAAGGAGAGAAGTTTGCATTGTAATAATCCTTAAGGTCCTGGATGGTAATAGATTCCACGCTCGAAGTAGTTCCGATGGAGTTGTAAGAAAGAATATGATCTTCACCATACAGCAATTTGTTGTATGCATTTGAAGCAATACTATTTGGATTGGCGCTTTGCTGAGCTATCTGACTTAAAGTACTTTGCTTAGCAAGTTCAAATTCTGTCTCATCCCAGCGTGGTTCCAATATAATTTCTTCGACCAGATCAAGGGTTTTACCATAATTACGAGCTAATGTATTTGCTGTGATGGTGATTGTTTGTCTGCCGGCATTTACATTGATGGAAGCACCTAGTTCATTAATAGCTTCTTCCAGTTGCTCTGGAGTTTTGTTAGCAGTTCCTCTTGTCATAAGATCTGCCATTAAATTTGAAACTCCGGTTTTCGAGGTGTTTTCTAACAGCAATCCACCTTCTATCTCTATTGTAAATTGAACGAGTGGCAATTCAGTATTTTCAATCCCGAAGACCTGCATTCCGTTTTCTAATGAACCTTCCCAAACATCCGGGACTTTCACATCGGGGCTTTCACCATACGGAGGCTCAACAGTTCTATCAAAGCTTGAAGCTGTTCTTTCATATTCAGTTTCTTCAGGAAACTTAAATTCTTCATTTGCTTTTCCTTGTACTATCTGCTCTTCTACCACTTCCGCAGGTTTTGAATTTTCGAGAGCGAGTTCGGCTTGTCCCTGAGGAACAAAACTGGTCGCTATGAAATTCTCACCTTTGATGTATTCTTCATAAACCCTCATAACATCATCTTTAGTAACGGCAAGAGTCTTTTGAATATCTTCATTGATATATCCCGGATCACCTGCAAAAATATTGTATTGAGCCAACTGGAAAGCTTTTCCTAATACACTTGAAAGTCCATTGTAGAACTGAGTTTCAATTCCGGCTTTTATTCGATCCAGATCCGATTCACTAAACCCTTCGGTTTCGAATTTTTTAAACGCTTTGTTTACTGATTCCGATACTTTATCAAGATCTGTTCCCGGATAGGCTCGGATTAATAAGGTAGTTTCGCCTGCTATTTCTGCATTTTGACTGAACATGAATACATTTGAAGAAAGCTGATCTTCTTCCACCAATACTTTATTGAACGGTGCTTTTTTACCGTCAGTGAGTAGCTGAGTTAAAATATCAAGGGCGTACATATCAGGATGATATTGCTTTACCGTTGGCCAAACCATTCTCAGTTCAGGTAGACGGGCAAAGTTATCTTCATAGAATAATTTCTTTGTTTCATCAACTTCAATAGGAGCATCGGGAAGAGGAGTGATCTCTTCTCCACGTGGAATTTCAGCAAAATATTTTTCTACCCATTCTTTGGCTTGTTCAGTATCAAAATCTCCGGCAATTACCAGAGTTGCATTATTGGGTACATACCATTTACGGTAAAACTCTTTTACATCAGCAAGCGTAGCGTTCTGAAGATCTTCCAGAGAACCAATAACCTGATGATTATAGGGATGTCCCTGTGGATACAGATTCTTACCAATCACATAGCTTGCATGACCGTAAGGTGCATTATCAACGCCCTGACGTTTTTCATTTTTCACAACTTGTTTCTCTTTGGCAACTACTGCTTCAGTAACCGTATTGATGAAATAGCCTAATTTATCAGCTTCGGCCCAGATCATTTTTTCGAGAGCGTCATTTGGTACGGTCTGGAAATAATTGGTTCGGTCTCTGCTTGTAGAACCATTTGCACCGGAACCTCCAATACGACTACTCATTTTATCCAATCCGCCTTTTCCCAGATTTTCAGATTCTAAAAAAAGTAAGTGTTCGAAAAGATGTGCAAAACCGGTTTTCCCTTCTTTTTCTCTTGCTGAACCAACATGGAAAGTTAAGGCCACAGCAGTAACTGGATCTGAATCATCCTGATGGAATACTACTTCTAATCCGTTATCGAGAGTAAATTTCTCATAGTTAACTGAGAATTCTTGTTTGTTGTTGGAGCATGAGCTCAAAAGAAGACCTGTAAACAGGAATGCAAAAAGGAATCTGAATTGTAATTTCATTGTGATGATAAGAGATTGATAATTAGATCGAATATAGGACGAGATAAAATCAGAAAATGTTAAAGTAATTTCTGAGATTTTACATGAATTGATTTTTAGGGTAATGTGTCACTCAGAGCGGCAGCGAAGAGTCTGCCCATTTAAAGAACCGAGCAAGATTCACGTTGTGCAGATTCATCGGCAGTAGCCTCTGGATGACTCGTTGTTTTAATAATATTGTTTGAACGGCTATTCATTTAAATTTAAGATGAAAAAGGATTGCCTCTAACGGCATATCTCCCTATCTTTACCAGCCTTTGCAGGAGTGCAAAATTTCAACTACTCAGACTATCAAAAATTTTAATAAAATCGCGATTTAGCACATGAATAAAGGAACAATTGCACAGGTAATCGGACCTGTTGTCGACGTTGACTTTACCGATGGCGAAACCCCTGCCATCCTAAATGCCCTAACTATTGAAAATCCAACCGACGGCTCAACTCTTTATTTGGAGGTAGCTCAACACTTAGGTGAAGATCGTGTGCGTACTATCGCCATGGATTCTACTGATGGTTTAGTAAGGGGTATGGAAGTTGAAGATACAGGTAAAACTATTTCAATGCCTGTTGGCGAAGATATCCGTGGACGTTTATTCAATGTAGTAGGCGAAGCGATTGATGGAATCAAAGCTCCGGAAGGAAAAAGAAATTACCCGATTCACCGTGAAGCTCCTGCTTTTGATCAACTTGCTACATCTACAGAGATGTTGGAGACTGGAATTAAAGTAGTTGATCTTCTTTGCCCATATGCAAAAGGTGGAAAAATTGGTCTTTTTGGTGGTGCCGGTGTAGGTAAAACCGTATTGATCCAGGAATTAATTAACAACATCGCAAAGCAGCATGGTGGTTTATCAGTGTTCGCAGGTGTTGGTGAAAGAACACGTGAAGGAAATGACCTTCTTCGTGAGTTTATCGAATCCGGAGTAATTAACTACGGTGATGAATTCAAAGAGTCAATGGAAGCAGGAGAGTGGGATCTTTCTAAAGTTGATGAATCTAAATTAAAAGAATCTCAAGCAACACTAGTGTTTGGTCAAATGAATGAGCCTCCTGGAGCACGTGCTCGTGTAGCTCTTTCAGGTTTGACTGTTGCAGAGTACTTCCGTGATGAAGTTTCCAGAGATATTCTGTTGTTCATCGATAATATTTTCCGATTTACTCAGGCAGGTTCTGAGGTGTCAGCACTTCTTGGTCGTATGCCATCGGCAGTAGGTTACCAGCCAACATTGGCAACTGAGATGGGTGCTATGCAAGAGCGTATTACTTCAACCAAAAAAGGTTCTATTACTTCTATTCAGGCGGTATATGTACCTGCGGATGACTTGACCGATCCGGCTCCGGCAACAACATTTACTCACTTGGATGCGACTACAAACCTAAACCGTGCATTGACACAAATTGGTATTTATCCTGCGGTAGATCCTTTGGATTCAACCTCAAGAATTGTAGATCCAAAAGTTGTAGGTGATGATCATTACAACACAGCTAGAAGAGCAACTATCTTACTTCAAAACTATAAGGATCTTCAGGATATCATCGCCATTTTAGGTATGGATGAACTTTCGGATGAAGATAAGCTTATTGTAAACAGAGCACGAAGAGTACAACGTTTCTTCTCTCAGCCATTCTTTGTGGCAGAGCAGTTTACAGGTTCTCCTGGTAAGTATGTAAAAATCGAAGATACCGTTAAAGGTGTTAAGATGATCATTGACGGTGAATTGGATCACCTGCCAGAAGGTGCTTTCTATATGGTTGGTGATATCAACGAAGCAATTGAAAAAGGCGAGAAAATGCTCGCAGAATCTGAAGAAGCTTAATTATAAAGCATGAGTACTTTTATAGCACAGATCTTAACTCCTGAAGGCTCTCTATTTGAAGGCGATGTTACCGGTGTAAAAATGCCCGGTACTGAGGGAAGTTTTGAAGTTAAAGCAAATCACGCTCCTATCGTTTCTACTCTAGAAGAAGGAGATGTGTTGGTTCGTAAATCTGAGGGAGAAACTAATTATAAGATCTCCGGTGGATTTGTAGAAGTAGCTGAAAACAAACTCACTTTATTAGCTGAATCTGTTATTGAAGAATAAAACATCTGCGAGTAACGAAGTAGTCTCCCTTTAAAACAGATTACTTCACCTTGTTCGTAAATGAAAATAAATTTATAAAGCCGGTTTTCGAAAGAGAATCGGCTTTTTTTTGACATTATATTCATATTCAATCCTTCTAAAAATCTATCTACACAATAATTAGAGCTTTGTTCTATTATTAAGTCTGTGTTTTTAAATTATTGATAAAACCTAAATATGAGATTAATTTTATTGATCATAGTCGTCTTATTTGCCTGTTCCGATGATAAAAGTAGCTTTATGAATAAGCTTCCGGAAAAGGTTAAAATAGATGGCGTTGCCAAGGGTGAAGTAGATGGGATTAGTATAAATTGTTTTATTGATTTCTCTTCAATTGAAATAAAAAAAGAGAATGGAAATACCTATTTAGATTTCAGTGGTTATGCCGGTAGAAGTGCTTTGCAAAATGATGGCAGTGGAGTTGCATTCGATGCCTTAGCTGCAGGTTCTTTTAGAATTGATTTTTCGAATAAGGACGAAATAATTTTGATAGATACTTTTCATGTACCTAATGATCCTCCTGATTTTTGGGGTGAATTGCTTTTTCTTGAAGGTGAGTTAATTGATGATCAAAAGTGGAGAGGAAAATGGACTTGTTATCCATTTTATACTAGAGGAGATACCATAGGTAACATAAATGGAAATTGGAACTTGTACGAAGCAGATTAAATTTTTTTTAATTCTATCTAATCTCAAAAAAGAAAGGCAATCAAGTAAAATATCATGTTACCTGCCTGCTAAGAAAAGCCGATTTTCGAAAGAGAATCGGCTTTTTTTTGTACTAATATTTAATGTATTATTTTGGATTAAAAAATAATACGTATGAATAATAGATTATTAATTCTTGCTACTGTTGTAGCTTCTTTAGGTGGTTTACTTTTTGGGTACGATACAGGCGTCATAAACGGTTCTCAGTTTTACTTTTCTAAATTTTTTGAACTTTCAACTTTTATGAAAGGTTGGGCGGTAAGCAGTGCCTTAGTGGGTTGCTTTTTAGGAGCTATTATCGCCGGCTTCTTAAGTAATTATTTAGGAAGGAAAACGACTTTAATATTATCAGCGGTTCTTTTTACTCTGTCAGCTTGGGGATCAGGATTACCATCATTTTTCCCACAATCTATTGAAATCTTGATTTTCTTCAGAGTATTGGGAGGGTTAGGAATTGGTATAGCTTCGATGACTGCCCCAATGTATATAGCTGAAATCTCTCCTGCAGCTAGTAGAGGTAAAATGGTTACCTATTATCAGGTAGCAATAGTGACTGGTTTTTTTGTAGTATTCTTAGCTACCTATTTTATTGGAAGTTCGATGACTGAGATTGAAAACTTAGAATATGGATGGAGATACATGTTTTGGTCTGAACTCATTCCCTGCATTCTATTTTTAGGTTTGTTGTTTTTTGTACCAAGAAGCCCAAGATGGCTAGTGATAAAAAACAGAACAAATGAAGCTTTAGATATTCTAAGATCAATACATGGAGAAGAACTTGCAAAAAAAGAATATGAAGAGATAAAACTTTCAATAGTAAACGACAATAAAAAGGAATTAAAATCAATATTAAGTAAGTCTGTTTTACCTGTTATTATTATTGGTAGCGTGTTATCAATCTTACAACAAACAACAGGTATAAATGCCGTTTTATATTATGGCGCTGATATCTTTGAAAAGGCTTTAGGTTTTGGGCAGGAAGATATTTTAAAACAGCAAATATTGTTAGCAGGTATAAATTTCATATGCACATTTATTGCTATGTATTCTGTAGATAAACTAGGTCGTAAGCCACTTATTATTTATGGATCTTTAGGAATGTTAGCCGGGTTCTTACTACTTGGCATTACACTTATGAGCAATCAGGTTGGGTTACTTTCTTTGATCGGTATTTTGATATTTATAGGATCATTTTCTCTATCTATGGGGCCTGTAACTTGGGTTTTGTTATCTGAAATATTCCCAAACAGTGTACGTAGTAAAGCGTTATCCATAGCCGTGGCAGCACAATGGGCCGCTAATTATGCTGTTTCTCAATCTTTTCCGGTAGTAGCTGAAAGCACTGTAAATACAGAAGGGTTTTGGAATAATTCTTTGCCGTATTTCATTTTTTCAGGATTTATAATTCTCTTGATCATTTTTACACTCAAATTTATTCCTGAAACGAAAGGCAAAAGTCTGGAAGAATTGGAAGAAATATGGGAAAATAAATATGCTTAGTACTCACTTATAGAAATTAAAATGAGTAAAGCATTATTTATAGTATTGATAAATCTTGTGTTCATCTGGTCTGTATCAGCTCAACAAAGACCCGATACCACATTCATTCCTGAAATTGTTGAACCTTTGTTTGATGTGTCTGTTGCACCGGTTATATGCATCGATTCAGCCCACAACAATTTGCACACATTGGACGGTGGTTTTTCACCTTTTGCACGTTTAATGAAAGCAAACGGTTTTCAAATGCGAGACTTGAGTTCTTCTGTTTCAAATAGAGAAGTACTTTTGGGTTGTGATATTTATGCAATTATCAATCCGCTGCATGAAAGTAACCTGGGTAACTTGGGTGTTACCTAATCCTTCTGCTTTTACGGCGCAGGAAGTCAAGGAGATCAATCAGTGGGTAAATGAGGGCGGTAGATTATTTTTGGTGGCGGATCATATGCCGTTTGGGGGAGCTGCATTTAATTTAGCTGAGTCTTTTGGGTTCGAATTCAGCAATGGCTTTGCCCGATTGAAAAAAGAAGGAAATCATACGGATTATTTCTCTCTGCAAAACGAAAGACTAAAAGAGCATCCAATGCTGGAAGGTGAAATTCAATCCGTTACAACTTTTACCGGCAGTGCTTTTACATATCCGGAGGAAGCTGAACTTATTCTGAGATTTAAAGAAGGAGACATTAGCCTTGAACCGGAAATTGCATGGCAGTTTGCTGATACCACAAAAACCATTGATCTGGAAAATTACGCACAGGGAGCTGTGATGAATTATGGAAAGGGAAAACTAGCTGTATTTGGTGAGGCAGCAATGTTTACAGCACGGGATATAACCAATGAAAACGGTACTTTTAAAGTGGGTTTTAATTCCCGCTTAGCTCCAAATAATCAGCGATTTGCAGTGAGATTGATGAGGTATTTGGTGGAGTAACGTACTGTATAAGAGCAGTAGCAGGATTATTAAACTTACCTTTCGAATTATAATATACTTATTTAAATGCAAATCGGTTTGAGTTTAAACCCAAACCGCTATTGCTTTTATACCTTGTTACCTGCTTTTTTTATCCAAATTTTATACTTGTCATAGTCAGAGAACCGCCTAAAGGACTATCGTTAAAGATTGTAGTATTATCCTTTTCGTCTTTTAATCCTAAGGTGTATAATAAGGGCAAATAGTGCTCTGGCGTTGGAATCGCTAGGTTAAAAGCTTTACCTTGCTTATTAAAGTCAATTAAGTTTCGGTGATTTCCTTCCAAAATCCACTTCTTCATTTTGCTATCAGCTTCTATTGCCCAATCATAGCCGTAGTTTTCATTAATTTTTCTAAAATCAACTTTTCTTAAATTATGAACCATATTACCACTACCAACTATAAGCACGCCTTTTTCCCTTAGCTTTTTTAATTGTTGTGCCAACTCGTAATGTTGCTGTGGCGTCATCTTATAATCTAAGCTAAGTTGAATCACAGGTACATCAGCATCAGGAAATAAATGTTTTATTACAGTCCAAGCCCCATGATCCAAACCCCATTTATCATCTAAGTGAACAGTTCCTGTTGGATTAACATATTCTGATATCTCTTTAGCCAGTTCTGGGTGTCCAGGTGCTGGATATTGTACCTCATAAAGCTCTTTTGGGAATCCACCAAAATCATGAATTGTTCTTGGGTTTTGCATGGCTGTTACAAAAGTTCCATTTGTTTCCCAATGAGCAGAAACCACAATAATAGCATTGGGTTTATCCAATTGTTGTCCTTGTTTTTTAAACTCTCTAACAAATTCATTGTCTTCAATACCATTCATAGGCGAGCCATGCCCTAAAAATAGGACAGGCATTCGCTTAGAAGATTCAAAAGAATCTGTTATGTTTTCTAATTTGTTTAATGTTGACATCATAGGAATACTTAATGTGGTTAGTCCAGCTACCTTTAAAACTCTTTACGCTGCATATTAAACGTATACTTTGGTCAAAAATTCTTTAGCGGTTGTTGGTTTTCTTCCCAATAACTTCTCTAATGAATTGTCTGACATTTCTAATTCGCCATTGGCTTGTGCTACCGAAAATGCGGTAAATAATCCAATGTATTCATCTGGAACACCATACGTTTTTAGTGTAGCCTGATACTCTTCTGGTGAAGGCGATTTATAGGTGATGTTTTTACCACTTATCTCAGCAATTAGTTCAGCTACTTCATTGTATGAAATCGCTTGATTGTTCACTAGTGGATAGGCTTTATTTTCATGCCCTTCAGAAGTCAATACCACAGCTGCTGCTTCTGCCAATTCTTGTCTTAACACTGAACTGGATTTTCCATTTTCTGCTGGTTGCATAATTACACCGGTCTCCAAAACTTGCTCTCCTATAAAAATAGGTAGCATATCCAAATAAGTGGCATTTTGCAAAATTGTATAGTTTATACCACTATCTTTTATCCAGTTTTCGGTTTTTAGATGCGAATCCATTAAAAATGCAATTGCAGAATTATCGGTCTCCTGTTTTCTCATAAACGAAGTATAGACAATATTCTTTACTCCAGTGGCTTTTGCTGCTTTAACCACATTTTGATGTTGCTCTGCTCGGTTTTCTATTTCGCTGCTAGAAACAAATAAAAGTTTATCTACGCCTTCAAAGGCTTTTACTAAAGAGTCATAGTTGGTATAATCACCTATTTTAACTGTAATCCCATCTTCTTTATAGTTGTTTGCCTTTTCCATACTTCTAGAGAGTACCGAAATATCAGAGGTATTTACTCCTTTTTTCATTAATTGCTGAACGGCATGTTTACCAAACATCCCTGTTGCTCCTGTTACTAATATCATTTTTTAAAATTTTTTATCGTTAATAATAACACAAAAGTATTAAGTTTGCTATTCAAAGTATAGTTAGTTACTAATTAATACTACTATACTTTTGTATAGTAGTAACACTAACTGATGATAATGAACGATTTGAAAAATATTTCTGAGATAAAAAAATGCCCTGTACAATATGTTTTGGCGATTAATGATACTTTGAACGTGATAAGTGGTAAATGGAAGTTACCTATACTTGCTTCTATTCTTTACGGTAATTATAGGTACAAAGACATACAGGCCAATATCGATAAAATTACACCTAGAATGTTGTCTAAGGAGTTAAAAGAATTAGAGCTTAATGGTGTTATAACAAGAAACGTTTATGATTCAACGCCAGTTCGCATTGAATACAAAATGACCGAATCAGGTAAAAACATTCTCTCAGTTCTTGATGCAATGGTTGATTGGGGTGTTTCCCACAGAAAATCTACATTCAAACATTCGGATTAAAAGTATTTTTTCTGCAAATTGCAGCTAACGGTCTCGTATATGAGCCGTAGCGGATTTATATGCTATTTCTTCGGTTTAATACAGACAATAAATATACAAAAAAAGCCATTGGTGAAGAATTAACTCCGCTATGGCTTATATACAATGTTGGCAGTAGTGTTTTAATTACTTCCTGCTCATAGAAAAGAATTTTTTTTTTCTATTTACCTTTTATGATTGGTTCGTATTTATTCCAGTTAGTAACAATTGCCCAAATATTAATTGCGAATAGTATTAATGCGATTCCAATTCCTGATAGGTCGTGTACTAAATGATGAACAAATATTCCTACCATAACAGGAAGAATTACTAGCGCTCCCAATGCTCTTGTTTTTGGGATTGCTATTAAAGCACCTCCAATGATTTCAATAATTGCTACAAGTGGGAAAATCCATTTAATTGTCATAAATCCGCCCATAATTTGCATCATTTCTTCAGACATTTCGGGCATAGGCATATAGTTGAAGAATTTGTTTAATCCTGAATTAATCATCATTAATCCGAATAGAATACATAAAGTTGTAAAAATCTTGTTTTTCATTTTTCAATTGTTGTTGTTAATAATATGGCAAAATTAACTATTTTTGATTACCAATAGTAATCAGCTACCTGTAGGTAATCAGTTACTTCAAGGTAATCATTAAATTAGTAGATATGAAAAAAAAGGAACATAAAGAGTGTATGTCCGCCTTGTTACCTGTAAGGGACACTTTAGATGTAATAGGTGGAAAATGGAAACTTTTAATCTTAATTTCAATTTGGGAAGGAAATAAGCACTTTAGGGAAATAGAGAGAAGTATTCCAAAGTTAAGTACCAAAGTTTTGTCAAAGGAATTGAAAGATTTGGAAGAAAATCAGTTGATTACAAGAACTGTTTTAAATGGTTTTCCTGTCAGAACAGAATATATGCCTACAGAGCATTCCAAAACGCTGGAAAAAGTCATTTTTGAATTACATAATTGGGGTATCCATCACAGAAAGAAAATCTTTGGCGATAAGTCCTTTAAAAATAATTCAGTTCGTGTGTAGTGTGAATTCGGATTACATTACTGCCAACTTATGTATACACGCATTGCGTGTATGCCTGTCTTATTTTGTTGCGTATATACATTCTATTTTATTACTATACGAATGTAATAGATAATGCTATATGCTGCAACGCAAATTAATACAGAAGTTTGAACGTAGATTAAAAGCTCAGAGATTTAGCGTTAATACCATTTCAAATTATTCAAGCGCTTTAAAAATGGCACTTAAAGAAATGAAACAATCCGGTGTTAAGGCTTTGCCTTTAGAGCTTATCGAAAGGTATATCAACTACAAAATTACTGAACATAATATTTCGCATTCTTATCAAAGAAATATAATTGCAGCACTCATTAAGTATCATGACTTAGTTTTGGAAAAAAACTTGCCGGCAGAATATTTATACCCAAAAAGAAAACAAAACAAGATCCCGGATGTGTTATCTCAGAATGAAGTAAGAAAACTTTTTTCGGTGATCACAAATATTAAACATAAGGCAATCCTTCAAACCATTTATTCCGGCGGGTTAAGAATGTCTGAGGTTCTTAACTTGAAAGTTTGTGATATCGATTCTGATAGAATGATCATAAAAATCAGGCAATCTAAAGGCGCCAAAGATCGAGAAGTAATGCTGGCTGAGAAGTTGCTATCATTATTGCGGGAGTATGTTACCGAATATCAACCCAAAGAATATTTATTTGAGGGGCAAAAGGGCGGGAAGTATTCTTCAAGAAGTGTTCAGCAAATTATGAAAAGAGCTTTAAAAAAATCCAACAACACTAAAAATGCTACTGTACATACTTTAAGGCATAGTTTTGCTACACATTTGTTGGAATCAGGAACAGATCTAAGATATATTCAGGAATTTTTAGGTCATCAATCAATTCAAACGACAGAAATATATACGCATGTAACTAAGGTTGGTAAATCAAACGTTAAAAGTCCGTTAGACACTCTTTAAACTCCTACCACCCAATCCGGCCACGATTTTTATCAGTCCCCAATTCATCACGTACTTCTTTGGGATCTTCGGGCATTACAAAGCCGGGAGGGGGAGAAAAGGCGTCGTAACCCCAATAGGCTTCCGGATCATCAGTTACATAATTAATGAAAGTACCAACAATAGGAAGAGCAGTTCTTGCACCCTGTCCAATACTGTAGCTTCCATCCTGTGGAAAACGAATCCGACGATCTTCACCACCAACCCATGCACCCATTACTATATGTGGGGTCATTCCAATAAACCAGTTATCAGAAGCATCATTGGTAGTTCCTGTTTTTCCGGCGATATCCTGTCGAACGCCATACACATTTCTCAATCGAACTCCGGTTCCGAAGTATCCATCACCGCCTCTGATCACGCCACGCATCATATCAACCATCATATACGCTGTTTCCGGACTGATCACTTCCTTGCGGTATTCAGGGAAATATTCCTGAAGTACATTTCCCTCTTTGTCTTCAATTCTTGTGATTGCAATAGGTTCAATATGAACTCCATTATTAGCAAAAGTAGTATAAGCAGAAGTCATTTCTAACAATGAAGCTTCTGCTGTTCCCAAAGCGATGGAAGGGTAGGCTGGAGTTCTGCTCATATCCACTCCTAAGTTTGAAGCCATTTCCTTTATCTTTCTTGCTGCGGCATCTAATTCCCATAATTTATTGGTTCCGGGATAGCCTGCCAGTTCAGGAAGTAAACGTACAGTTACATTATTCATACTTCGTGCTAATGCTTCCCGCAAAGGAACTTCATTTGGTCCACTGGCAACTTCAGCATCTTTTGGATTCCATACTTTCCCGTTTCGGTCACGAAATGAGATCGGAAATTTTGAAAATTTGTGATAAGGTTTAAACCCATTATCAATAGCAACAGAATACACAAAAGGTTTAAAAGTGGAGCCCACTTGTCGGCGTGACTGATACACATGATCGAACTGTACGCTTCCATAATTGGAACCACCAACCCAAGCTAATATATTTCCATTTGAAGGTTCAATAGCTACAAAACTGGCTTCTAATCTTGTTCGGGCTTTAAGTACAGAATCCACAAAGGCGGTATCAGCTTTAAGGCTGTCGAGAACTACTTTTCGAATCTTGGTATTATAGGTTTGGTATCCATTTTTATAGCGGTCGGTTTCTTCCAGGAAACTATCCTTAAATGTTGGGAACTCATCCCAAAGCTTATCCATATATTCATTGCTTCCTCTGGATGTCCACTCATACTCAAAAATCTTTTGGAGTGAATCTAACTTAGTGCTCAATGCTTTTTCAGCATGTTTTTGTAATCGGGAATCAATAGTAGTGTAAATAACCAGACCGTCTTTATAAATATCGTATCCGTTTTCTTCAGCCCAACCGGAAACTTTTTGGCGAACATACTCACCGAAATATCGGCTAACCCGCCCGGCTTTTGATGGAGGTTGGTAATCCAAAGTGATAGGCTCTTCTCTTAATTGATGGTAGGAGGTTGAATCGATAAAGCCTCTGTTATTCATCAAATAAAGAACTACATTTCGTCTGTAAGTTGATTTTTCCGGATTAATTCTTGGATTGTAAGCATACACGGCATTTACTGAACCTACAAGAACGGCTGCCTCAGAAAGAGTAAGCTCTTTTGCAGCTTTATTATAATGTGTTCTTGCCGCTGCTTCAATGCCAAATGCACTGTTTGCATATTCCACCGTGTTCAGGTACATCTCAATGATCTCTCTTTTAGTATAATTTTGTTCGATCTGAACTGCGGTGATCATTTCTCTGAATTTTCTGGAAATAGAGAATTTTAGTCCGATTTCTTTATAAAGATTTCGAGCTAATTGTTGACTTAATGTTGAACCACCTTCCACTCTTCCTCTCATCAGGTTTATTGGAATGGCAAGAGTTCTTACCATGTCAATACCCCAATGGTTATAAAAACGATGATCTTCCGTTGCTACAAGGGCGTTTATGACATGAGGAGAGATCTCATCATAGGGAACCCATGTTCTGTTTTCGGTAAAATATTTATCTAACACAGCTCCGTCTCTGCTTCGCACTTCGGTTGCAATAGCAGTATCAGGGTTTTCAAGTTTCTCTAAAGGTGGGAGGCCCTGAAAAAGAAATATTACATAACCAATTACAGCAACTAAAAACACCGCTGCCACGCAGCCTGTCCAAATTAAGATCTTGTTACGGATTTTATCTGATTGTGAACCATATTTAGAAGATGAGCTTTCATTATTTTCATCCCTGCTTTTTTTCTCAGCCAACACTTGCTTACGGTATTCCGGATCGTTGAAATATCGTTGATGATCAATAGGGTCTTTTTTTTCACTCATTTTTGTGCACTTGATTCTGTGAAAGGTACAAATTCTTTATCAGAAGCTCTCCATCTAACGAGTTGGTATTCTCCATTGTTGTAAAGAGCCACTGTTTTATGATAGAAAAAGGTTCCAAGGTTTATATACGTTCCTTCCGAAAAAGTTTCCACTCTTGGGATATGATCGTGCCCCATAATGATGACATCAATATCTTTTTCTCCTAAAACTCTTTTAGCATGCTTATCTAACGGAACAGGAGTTCTGTGATCTTTCATTTTAGAAAACCCGGAGAACTTTTTCATAACGGGTATTCCGATCTCAGGAGGGAGCATAGCTTGGAAAAATTTCACAAAATATTTACTGCGTAAAAGCCCATGAAAGAAAGGACGCAGAAGATCATCACTTCTGCCAAATCTTCCATCTCCATGCATTAGCAAGGTATTATATCCATTTTGTTGGATAATTCGATAGTTGCACTCTACATCAAAACCCATTTCTTCAAAATAACCATATGTCCAGTTATCATGATTTCCGGTAATGTAAGTGGTTGGCTGGCATTCGGTATTATGTTTTTGAAATGCCTCTATTACTGTTTTACCAACTGTAGGAATAAATTTCTTTTTTGGATATTCCATCCAATAATCAAAAAGATCACCAAGAACAAAGATCTTAATTTTATGCTTGCAACAATAGTTAATAAGTGAGATCAACTCTTGTTCGATCTTTTTTTCTGTATTGGTATCAAAAGCTCCGAGATGTACATCAGAAATAAACAAACTGGTTTGGTTGTACATCAGCTCTATTTCTTTCGGGTAATTACGTAATGGATGAGGTCAGTGAAATCGATTCTGGCTTGCGATTCAGGTAGCTTCTCTAGCCCTTCAATCGCTTTGTTTGCATATTCATACATATGCTGTTTTGCATAATCCATTCCACCTTTATCATGAACAAAGTCTACGATCTCATCAATATTTTTCGAAGTCTTTTTTCTTTTCTTCATTAACGCCCGAATATGAGAAGCCTCTTTCTTAGAGCAGTGCTCCAATGCTTTTATAAGTGGCAATGTTACTTTACGCTCCTGAATATCATTTCGCTTTGGCTTGCCAATATCATACATACCATAATCAAAAAGGTCGTCTCTGATCTGAAAAGCAATTCCAATGCTCATCCCGATATTTGCCATTAATTTATGTTGTTCTGTATCATTAGTGGCAGAAACGGCTCCACACTCACAGCAGGTAGAGATAAGGCTCGCTGTTTTTTCAGAGATGATCTGAAAGTATCGCTCTTCAGTCATGTTAAATAACCCGGCTGTTTTAAGCTGACGAAGTTCCCCCTCGCTCATTTTTTGAACTGCTTTGGATTGTACTTCCAGTAACTTGTACTCTTTGTTCTCAAGCGATACCAATAATCCCCGGGAAAGCAAAAAATCACCAAGAAGCACTCCCGCTTTATTTTTCCATATCTTATTAATGCTCACAAATCCGCGTCTGGAATTAGCTTCATCAACAACATCGTCATGAATCAGGGTAGCCGTGTGTAGCAATTCGATCATTGTAGCTGCAATATGACTTCTGCCGGAAATACCATCGAATAAATTGGCAGTCATAAAAACAAGAGTAGGACGAAGTTCTTTCCCTTTTTGTTTGTGCAGATATCTAAGAATTTGATCCAGTAGAAACACATCTGTTTTAACGGTATCTTTGAAAAAAGATCTGAATTCAGATAAATGTTCTGAAACAGGGGCGGTAATTTCTTTTAAAGATTTACGAACCACAGAATCTTTTTCAATTCTGGCAAGGGAAACGTTATCAGCCATCAAATATGTTTAAATTTTCTTAAACTTGAACAGCTCTAAATTTAGTTAATATATACGACAAATATTTAGGACTAATCACACTCACTCACTTAAAATAAAATTATGATTACGAAGTTAGCCGGGCTTGAAACCATTGGGGTTTTAACAAGCGGAGGAGATTCACCCGGAATGAATGCGGCTGTACGTGCCGTGGTAAGGGTTGCAGCAAAAAATGACTTAAAAGTTTTTGGAATCAGACATGGATATCATGGATTAATTCACGATGAAGTGAAGCCCATGAAAAATAATTCTGTTTCAAATATCATCCAAAGAGGAGGCACTATTCTCAAGTCTGCGCGCTCTCAGGAATTCAGAACTGTAGAAGGAAGAAAGAAGGCAGCAGAAACTATTAAGAAATATAATATAGATGCGCTGGTAGCTATCGGAGGAGACGGAACCTTTACCGGAGCAAATATTTTTAGTCAGGAACACGGGATAAAAGTAATTGGGATTCCCGCAACTATCGACAATGATATAATCGGGACCGATGAAACAATCGGATATGATACAGCATTAAATACGGCACTTGATGCTGTAGATAAAATACGTGACACCGCTGATGCTCATGAACGAATGTTCTTGGTGGAGGTTATGGGAAGGGATGCCGGTTTCATAGCACTTGAAACCAGCATAGCCGGTGGAGCTGAACTTGCTTTACTTCCGGAAGAGTTGATGGATATCGAAGATGTAAAGTCCCAGCTTAAAACTATGCTTAAGAATCAGGTTAGAAGTAGTCTGGTTGTAGTAGCAGAAGGGGATGAATCCGGAGGAGCTATTCAATTGGCAGAGCAGATTCGAGACGATTTCAAAAAATACGATATGCGTGTCTGTATTTTAGGACATATTCAAAGAGGAGGTTCCCCAACAGCGCGGGATCGTGTTTTGGCAAGCAGATTGGGAGCTGCTGCAATTAAAACATTGATGGAAGGACATAGTGGTGTAATGGTTGGAATCGTTAATGGTAAAATTAAAATTACTCCAATTAAAGTTGCTGTAGATAGAAAAAAAGATCTTGATCACTCACTTATAGAATTAGCCAAACTACTTAGATAATGATTTCAATTAACACCGACATTGCTAAAGAATTTATTTCCGAAGAAGCATACACTGAATCTCTCGAAAAGTGCGAAGAGGCACTTATTCAGCTAAAAGATAAAACTGGTAAAGGATCCGAATGGTTAGGTTGGAGAGATCTGCTGAAGTCTCCAAACGACGCTTTGCTGGAAAAAATAAGTTCTTTAGGCAGAGATATCAGAGATAATGCTGATATTTTTATTGTCTGCGGTATCGGAGGTTCCTATTTAGGGGCAAAAGCTGTTATCGACGCACTTTCTCCTCATTTCAATAAAAAGGGACCGGAAATACTTTTTGCGGGACACCATATGGGAGGAAAATACCTTCAGGAGCTTTTAGCTTATATAAAAACTCCGAAACAGGATGGAAGCCCGAAAAGCGTGTATGTTAATGTAATCTCAAAATCGGGCTCTACATTAGAAACAGCACTCTCATTCAGAATGATTCGTGAAGTCATGGATCACATGTATGGAGACAAAGCCGCTGATCGGATTATCTGTACTACCAGCAATGAAGGTGGAGTTCTGAATGGGTTGATCGAAGAAAAAGGGTATAGAAAATTTATTATTCCTGAAGATGTTGGAGGTAGATTTTCAGTGTTAACACCTGTTGGGCTGATACCAATAGCTGTTGCCGGTATAGATGTAAAGACACTTTTTTATGGCGCAGTATCCGCATTCAATAAATATGAAGAGGACGCAACAGAAATAGTGAACTACGCAGCTGTCCGAAGATCTCTTCATGAAAAAGGAATTACCATTGATGTATTTTCATGCTTTGAGCCTGAGTTGCAATCTTTTGGAGGTTGGATACAGCAACTAATGGGAGAGAGTGAAGGCAAAGAGGGTAAAGGAATTTTCCCAACCGTAGCTACTTTTTCAACTGATCTGCATAGTTTAGGCCAATTTATTCAACAAGGTACCAGAAGTTTGATGGAAACTTTTATAATTGTTGAAAAACCCATTTCAGATTTAAAGGTGAACTCTTTAGAAGGAGATCATGATAAATTAAATTATCTGGCAGGAAATTCTTTCCATGAAATTAATACCAAGGCAAGAATCGGTACTACTGAAGCGCACAAAGATGGAGAGGTTCCGATTATAAATTTATCATTGAGCTCTTTGAATGCAGAAGTAATGGGGGAGCTTATTTACTTTTTTGAATTGCTGACGGGGGTATTTGTATATAGTTTGGGAGTTAACCCATTTAACCAACCTGGGGTTGAAGATTACAAAAAAGCGATGTACCGTTTGCTTGGAAAAGATTAAAAGGAACTTATGAGCGATTCGAAAAATAAAAACTCTAAATATATAGCAGTAGCCGGAAATATCGGGGCGGGGAAATCATCCCTTACCAGTTTGTTGTCAAAGCATTTTGGATGGGAGGCTTTTTATGAGTCAGTAGATGACAATCCTTATCTGGCAGATTTCTATGAAGACATGCGTAGATGGAGTTTCAATCTTCAGATCTATTTTCTGTCTAGCAGATTTAGACATCAGAAAGAGATGCTGGAAAATGATATAAGCCTGATACAGGACAGAACCATTTATGAGGATGTAGAGATCTTCGCAAAAAACCTTCATGAAATGAGTTTGATGAGTGATCGCGATTTCACGAATTATGAAGCTTTGTTTCATGAAATGAGCCATTACTTGCGTCCGCCCGACTTACTAATTTATCTGCGTGCTCAAGTTCCTACTCTGGTGAATCAAATTCAGCAGCGGGGAAGGGATTATGAGAACACTATAAGGATCGATTATCTTGAAAGGCTGAACAGATTATATGAGGATTGGATTGATCGTTATCCTCATGAAAAGCTTATTATTGAGACTGATGACCTCGATTTTGTTAATAATAATGAAGATTTAGGCTCTATAATTGAGCAAGTTGACAAGCGACTTTTTGGTCTTTTTAATTGATTGTAAGCGTGTAGGATAATCCTTATATTTACAAGCTGTAAAGGAGACGTTCTATGTTGAAGTTTAAGATCTTTGAAATACCTGAAGGACAAAGCCAAAGAACCATCGAATTAGAAAGCGATGATCTTGAGATTGAGGAAGTTCCGTTTGAAGGAGCTGTACTTGATATCAACTTCTATCGCACGCTTCAGTTTATCCAAGTCAAATTTGGATTAAAAGCTGATATAAAACTTATTTGTGACCGATCTTTAGATGAATTTGATCATCAGATCGAAACCAATTATGAAGTTTTATTTAAAGCTGAAGAAGTGGAAGAATCGGCGGATGAAAAAGGCTCCATCAGGAATATTGATATTCATTCTAAACAAATAGACTTAGAGCAGGATGTGTTGGATAGCATATTGCTCAATCTCCCGGTAAAAAAATTACATCCCCGTTTTTTGGATGATGAAGGAAATCCTAAAGAGTTTGTACACCAACAATTTGGTAACGACTCTGATGAAGAGGAAGAAAACATCGACCCAAGATGGGAAGCATTAAAAGAATTAAAGAAATAATTAAGTAAATAATGGCACATCCAAAACGAAAAACCTCGAATGCACGAAAGAACAAACGTCGTGCACATCATGCAATTTCAGATGTTACCTTAGCGAAATGTTCAAACTGCGGCGAACTCCACAGATATCACCATGCTTGCACAGAGTGTGGGCACTACAGAGGTCGTCAGGTTACAAAAGCAGCCGCTAACTAAATAAAAATTCTATGATTGTTGCAGTAGATGCAGCCGGTGGAGATCATTATCCCAAAGCTCCTGTTGAAGGAGCTTTATTAGCAGTTCAGGAAGACGAAAGTTTAACTGTTCTTCTGTTGGGACCCGAGGATCTGATTAAAAAAGAGCTTGAAGGAAAAGAGTACGATAAGAAACGTGTTCTAATTCAGGATGCTCCTCAGATCATCGGAATGGAAGAGTCTCCGGCTGCTGCAGTAAAAGGTAAGCAGCAATCATCTATTGTAATCGGAATGGGATTACACAAAGCCGGTAAATGCGATGCGTTTGTAAGCGCAGGAAATACCGGAGCTCTTCTTGCAGCGTCTACTTTTATTCTAGGTAAACTGGAAGGTATTTTGCGTCCTACAATTGGTGCGTATTACCCAACAGTAAAAGGATTCCGTCTTTTGTTAGATGCAGGCGCAAATTTAGATGTTAAACCTGAAGTAGCCCTTCAATTTGCAAAAATGGGGCAAGTATATTGCCGTAGCATCATAGGTGTTGAATCTCCTACTGTTGGTTTGCTTAATGTTGGAGAAGAAGATGAAAAGGGAACAGAAGAACTGAAAGCCATTCATAAGCACATTAAAGACTTACCCGGTTTTATTGGTAATGTGGAAGGTAAAGATATTCTTTCAGGCAAAGCAGATGTGTATTTAACAGATGGTTTGGTTGGGAATATTTTATTGAAATTCGGAGAATCTATTCCTGCTACTATTATGAAATTAGTGGAAAGAGCAGTCTCAAAGCTGGATCTTGAAGTTGAAGAGATAGTTGCTGCTCAAAAGATTCTGAAAACAGCATTAGCTCCATTTAATTATGAAAGAGTAGGTGGTGTTCCTTTTCTGGGCGTTAATGGCGTAAGTATTGTAGGTCACGGGGGTAGCTCACCTCTTGCAATTAAAAATATGATCAAAAGCGCGGTGTCTTGCATCGAAAATGATGTTAACGGCAAAATCGTATCATCACTAAACTGATTTAATCTTTTATGGAAGTAAAACAAGCAAAGATCACTGCAGTTGGACATTATTTGCCGGAGTTCAGAATGACCAACTTTGAGTTGGAAAAGCTCATGGACACCAATGATGAGTGGATCAGAACAAGAACAGGTATATCAGAAAGAAGAATTTTAAAAGATCCCGATAAAGCTACGGCATTTATGGGGGCAGAGGCTGCAAAAGAAGCACTTGAAAGTGCAAATGTTGACGCATCAGAAATTGATCTTGTAATATTAGCCACGGTAACTCCTGATTATTTATTCCCCGCTACTGCTTGCCTGGTTCAGAATATGATCGGCGCTACAAAGGCTTTCGCATTTGACCTTTCAGCGGCTTGTTCAGGATTTTTATACGCTCTTAGTACCGGATCAATGTACATCGAATCAGGCAGAGCTAAGAAAGTGCTTGTGATCGGTTCCGACAAAATGAGCTCAATACTGGATTACACCGACAGAACCACAAGTATTCTTTTTGGAGATGGTGCTGGCGCTGTTTTACTTGAAGAATCTACAGATGGAACCGGATTGATCGATCAAATTCATTACACTGAAGGCGATACAAATTGTAGTTTATATCAGCATGCAGGCGGTAGTAGAAACCCCGCTACTAAAGAAACTGTTGAGAATAAACAACATTATATTACTCAGGATGGCCGTGCCGTATTCAAGAAAGCAACGATGGGCATGGCTGATGTTTCTCTTGAGATCATGAAGAAAAATAATCTGGAGCCTGAAGATGTAGCGTGGCTAGTTCCACATCAGGCAAACCTAAGAATTATAGATGCCACTGCAAACAGAATGGGATTATCATCAGAAAAAGTGATGATAAACATCGATAAATACGGGAATACAACTGCAGGTACGATCCCGCTTTGTTTATACGATTGGAAAGATAAATTGAATCATGGTGATAACTTAATTTTAGCAGCATTCGGTGGCGGTTTTACATGGGGTGCTATTTATCTAAAATGGGGAATTAAATAATGAGTACAGCATATCTGTTTCCCGGACAGGGATCTCAATTTGTTGGAATGGGAAAGGATCATTACGATTCCAACCCTGAATTTTCCAAATTGGTTGATCAAGCAAATGAAGTGCTTGGTATAGATCTGAAATCAATAATGTTTGATGGTCCGGAAGAGAAATTAAAGCAAACTGAGTTTACACAACCGGCAATCTTTCTGCATTCTGTTGCTTTATACAAGACATTAGATGCAGCACCTGATATGGTTGCAGGCCATAGCCTTGGGGAGTTCTCAGCTTTGGTTGCCTGTGGCGCAGTAAGTTTCGAAGACGCATTGAAGATCGTTCGAAGACGTGGTGAATTAATGCAGGCTGCCGGAGCATCCAATCCTGGAACAATGGCGGCGATCATTGGTATGGATGATGACAAAGTAGAACTGGTTTGCAAAAAAGCTGTGGAACAAACTGGTAAAGAAGTAGTAGCAGCAAACTACAATTGTCCGGGACAGTTGGTAATTTCAGGATATGTGGAAGCTGTAAAGGCAGCAGTTGATATTGCTAAAGAAGACGGAGCTAGAATGGCTATGTTATTACCGGTTTCCGGGGCGTTCCACTCTTCTTTAATGGAACCGGCTTTTGTAGGATTAAAAGAGTCTTTGGAGAATTTGGATATCAATACACCGAATTGTCCTATTTACAGCAACTTTACTGCAGAACCAACGTCTGATGTTGATGAAATAAGATCAAATTTATTGGATCAGTTAATGAATCCCGTTCGCTGGACACAAACATTGCAGAACATGATTGCAAATGGAGCTACGGCTTTTGTTGAAGTTGGTCCGGGTAAAGTTTTACAGGGTTTGGTAAAAAGAACCGACAGAAAAGCAGAAATTTCAGGACATCAATAAAAAAATCATGGGTTTATCTTTAGAAGGAAAAAGCTGTTTAGTAACCGGAGGAAGTAGAGGAATAGGAAGATCTATTGCTCTCAGACTGGCAGAATTCGGAGCCGATGTTGCCATTACTTATGCACGCTCAGCAGATGCTGCGAATGAAGTTGTTAAAGAAATTGAAGCGTTAGGAAGAAAAGGAAAAGCTTTTCAGGCCGATGCAGTGGATTACTCTCAAGCTGAAGATGTTATTAAAACGATAACGGATGAATTCGGCAAAATTGATGTATTGGTTAACAATGCAGGTATCACAAAAGATAATTTGATCCTTCGAATGAGCGAAGAACAATGGGATGATGTGATCACCACAAACTTGAAGAGTGTTTTCAATTATTCTAAAGCTGCTGCAAGACCAATGATGAAGAACCGAGGAGGTTCAATCATCAACATCAGTTCTGTAGTAGGAATCTCAGGAAATGGAGGTCAAACAAACTATTCTGCCTCAAAAGCAGGTATAATTGGTTTCACCAAATCTTATGCTAAGGAACTCGCTTCCCGAAATATAAGAGCGAACGTAATTGCTCCGGGATACATTCTTACCGATATGACTGATCAATTAGATGAAAAAGTTTTAGAAGGAATTAAGGCTGAAACTCCATTGGGAAGAGCTGGAGAAGCCACAGAAGTTGCTGATGCAGTTGTATTTTTAGCATCAGATATGAGTACGTATATTACAGGCGAAACCATCAGAGTTGATGGCGGAATGGCTATGTAATTTCTTATTAGTGCTTGAATGAATTTTTATGTTTAATTTATTATCGTAAAACCTAACTACTAAAAACCTTAAAGGACACAATATGTCACAAGATGTAGAATCAAAAGTAAAAGACATTATCATCGATAAACTTGGTGTTGATGAATCAGAAGTTGTATCAGATGCAAACTTCACAAACGATCTTGGTGCTGACTCACTAGACACTGTTGAGTTGATCATGGAATTCGAAAAAGAATTCGATCTAAGTATTCCTGACGAAGATGCAGAGAATATCGCTACAGTTGGTGATGCAACAAGCTACCTATCAGGTAAACTCTCTTAAAAACCTTATTTAATTTATGACAACACGTAGAGTCGTTGTAACAGGGATTGGTGCTCTTACCCCAATTGGTAAGAGTACACCTGATTTCTGGAACGGGTTGATTTCAGGTAAAAGTGGCGCAAAAACTATTGAGCACTTTGATACTGAAGGATTCCCTACAAAATTCGCAGCTACAATACCGGACTATGATTCTTCTAACTATTTCGATAGAAAAGAAGCCCGTAGATTGGACAATGTAGCTCAGTATGCATTAATAGCTTCGGATGAAGCAATTGAAGACAGTAAAATTGATCTTGAATCGATAGATAAAGATCGTGTAGCTGTTATTGTAGGAACAGGTATTGGTGGAATGAAAACATTCTACGAACAATCTGTTGAGTTCTATAATAGAGGTGCGCGAGGCGTTTCTCCCTTCTTTATACCAATGCTAATTCCGGATTTAGTTCCAGGACAGATCTCTATCAAGTATGGATTCAGAGGTCCGAACTACTGTGTTGTCTCAGCATGTGCAACCGGTTCCAATAATATTGGTGCAGCATACGATGCAATCCGTTACGGACAGTCAGATATGGCCATTACCGGTGGTTCTGAAGCTCCTGTAACTCAAATCGGTATTTCAGGATTTAATTCTATGAAGGCAATGTCGACCAGAAATGATGATCCGGAGACTGCTTCAAGACCGTTTGATGCAAACCGTGATGGATTCGTTTTAGGAGAGGGTGCCGGAATTTTCTTCCTCGAAGAATATGAAATGGCTAAAAAACGTGGAGCCAGAATTTATGGCGAGATCGTTGGCTATGGTTATTCTGCGGATGCTTATCATATTACAGCTCCCGATCCTGATGGTGGTGGTGTTCAGTTAGCTATGAATAATGCATTAGAAGCTGCCGGTATTATGCCTGAAGATGTTGATCATATTAATATGCATGGAACATCTACTCCTCTAGGAGATATCGCTGAAACCAATTCTATCAAGAAGGTTTTTGGTGATCATGCAAAGAAAATAAATCTGAACTCTACTAAATCTATGACCGGCCATACATTAGGTGCTGCCGGAGCTATAGAATCAGTAGCTGCAATACTTGCTACTTATCACGATTTGGTTCCTCCAACTATCAATTTGATGGATCAGGATCCTGAGTGTGATCTTAACTACACTGCAAACGAAGCAGTAGCAAGAAGAGTTAAGTATGCAGTTAACAATGCGTTCGGATTTGGCGGACACAATACATCGCTTGTATTCAAAAAATTTGAAGAATAATAGTTTATGCCAACCTGGTTAAGGTCTTTATTTAAGAAGAAAGATCAATCAATAGATCAGGTTAAAAACGAACGATTATTACAATTAGAAAGGATCATTGGTTTTGAGATCGATGATCCTTCTTTATTTCTACGTGCGCTAAGGCATAGATCCACACTTGCCAACGATCAATATTCAAGTCATGATTCCTATGAAAGGCTCGAATTCCTTGGAGATGCTGTACTTGACTTGATAGCTGCAGAAGTTCTCTTTGAAAAATTTCCTACTGCTAACGAAGGGTTTCTAACCAAAAGCAGAGCAAAACTTGTAAAAGGAGAAACTTTGGCAAAGTTTTCCATAAAATTAGGGATTGAAGATCTACTTGAGCTGGGAGAGAGGTCAGATCAGGTTAGTATTTCGAAAAGTATTTTAGCAGATGTTTTTGAATCAATAATAGCTGCAATCTATATAACAAAAGGATACGCTAATGCTTTTATGTTTGTATCCGAAGTATTTGAAAAACAGGTAGATTTTAAGAAACTGGTAAACCAAGTAGATAATTTTAAAAGTGCCCTTCTTGAATTTACTCAAGCAGAAAAAATGAGTTTGCCCAGCTATAGAGTTGTAACAGAATCCGGTCCCGGTCATGATAAAATATTTGAGATCATGGTTATAGTAGATGGCAAAGAGTTAGGAACGGGTCAGGGAAAAAGTAAAAAAAGCGCGGAACAGGAAGCCGCAAAAGTAGCTCTTAAAACTCTGGGTGTTCGGTAGGTTCTAACCGGAAGTCAAATACTAAGGGCGAATTTTTCTTAGAGCTATCACTACTAAACTGTCAATGAATTAGCTGACTTATAAGGGATAACTATTCTTTTACTTAATGCACTATAAGTAAAGTAAGCTTGAATAAATATCACCAACAAATCATCAATATCTAAACTTGTTTTTTGGTCGATTTAATACGATTCTTAGCCTGCTGAAAGAATCATTTTTTAAGTCCTCTGACTATGCTTGTGCAGCTCATAAAACCGGAATTCGAAGAACTTATCCAGGCAAAAGACTGGGTTGCTCTCAAAGACGTTCTGGCTGATGTTCCGGCAGCTGATATAGCTGACCTTTTGGTAGAACTTGAAGGGGATGTAGCGGTAGTTATTTTCAGGCTTCTCAAAAAACCTCTGGCTGCTGATGTTTTTTCTACGCTCCCATCCGGTAAAGGAGTAGAGCTACTGGAACTCTTTAACCGCCAACAGTTGAGCGATGTAATGGTAAACCTGGAGCCTGATGAGCAAGTTTCTCTTATGGAAGAATTACCGGGGCACCTTACTCAACGTGTGATGAACTCGATGAATCTGGAAGACCAGAAGCAAGTCAAAAAGTTGCTTGGTTATCCTGAGGAGAGCGTTGGACGTTTGATGACGCCAAGATATGTTCGTGTAAAGACAGATTGGACCATTGAGCGGAGCATGAAACACATCCGTAAATATGCAGAAGTAGCAGAGACTTTAAACCGTATATATGTAGTTGATGACAAAGAATATCTGATCGATGATCTGCGGTTAACAGAATTGATACTAGCCGATCCTGAAGAGACTATCGAAACCTTGATGGACAGATCATTCGAAACCTTGATGGCTTACGAAGATCAGGAAGAAGCGGTTAAAATGTTTGCCAAATATGACAGAGCAGCTTTGCCCGTTGTAGATACAGATGGGATCTTGGTTGGTATTGTTACTGTGGATGATGTGATCGACGTTGCTGAGGAAGAAGCAACCGAGGATATGCAGAAAATGGCGGGTATGGACGCGCTGGATGATTATTATTCTCAGACAACAGTTGGCAAGCTTGTGAAGAAAAGGATCACCTGGTTGATTGTGCTTTTTGTTGGACAGATTTTGACTGCACTAACCATGAGTGGTTATGAGGAAGTACTTCAGAAAATAGTTTTGCTCTCTTACTTTGTGCCATTACTGATTGCAAGTGGAGGGAATTCCGGTTCACAGGCTGCAACATTGATCATTCGTGCATTGGCAACGGACGATATTAAATCAGACGGATGGAAAATGGTTCTCAAAAAAGAAGGAAGTTCAGGCCTGATGTTAGGCTCCATACTTGGAGTTTTAGGGTTTGCTACTTTGATCGTCTGGGGTTTAATTGATGGCGATCCGATGAATATGGAACTGGTGCTTAAGGCCATTGTGGTTGCATCCAGTTTACTACTCATCGTTGTATTCGGAAATGTGATAGGAGCGATGCTTCCTTTTATATTATCTAAAGTCGGACTCGATCCGGCTGTTTCATCAGCACCTTTTGTTGCAACAATAGTGGATGTAAGCGGAATCATTATTTATTTTAGCATTGCTGTATTTTTACTCAGTGGAATTTTACTCTAATCGTTATATCAATCAATGAAAGCATATCTGGATCTTGTAAAAAACGTTCTTGAAAACGGCGTACGAAAAGAAAACAGAACAGGTACCGATACCATATCAAATTTCGCGGAATTCTATAAAGTAGATCTCTCAGAAGGGTTTCCTTTGTTGACTACTAAAAAAGTGTTTTTTCGCTCAGTTATTCTGGAATTGCTTTGGTATTTACGCGGAGAAGATCACATTCGTTGGCTACGCGATGAAAACGATTGCCATATCTGGGATGCCTGGGCTGATGAAGACGGACATGTTGGCCCGATCTATCCTGTGCTTTGGAGACGATTCCCTTATCTGGAAAAAGAGAATGTAAATCTTGAAGGAATCGGAGGAGCTGTTGAAAGTGAAACCTGGGTTCGTAAAGAATTCGATCAGGTTCAACGCGCTATTGATATGCTCAAAACTAATCCAAACAGCAGAAGAATTGTAGTAAGTACCTGGCATCCCGGTTTGTTGGGAGAAATGGCTCTTCCGCCGTGTCATATCATGTATATTTTTAATGTGAGTAACGGAAAACTGAACTGCCACCTTACTCAACGTTCAGGTGATATTGCACTGGGAATTCCATTTAATCTGGCTTGCTACTCAGCTTTAACGATGGCGATAGCTCAGGAAGTTGGTTTAGAACCCGGTACATTTGCTCACACCATCGTGGATGCTCATATCTACGTAAATCATGTGGACGGACTTAAAGAACAGCTTAAAAGAGAACCTCGTGAATTGCCAACTTTGGAAATAGCCAAAAAACCGGTTGATGAGCTGACTTTTGATGATTTTAAACTTCATAATTACGATCCGGATCCCGTGATCAAATTTGAGGTTGCAGTATGACTTTGACCATTGTTGTAGCCCATGACCCGAATTTGGTAATTGGGAAAGAAGGTGGACTACCATGGCGCTATCCTGAAGATCTGAAGCACTTCAAACAAACCACCTTGGGAGGAACAATGATCATGGGAAGAGGTGTGTTTGAAGAACTGAATGAGATTCCGCTTCCCGGTAGAAAAAACATCGTTCTGACCAGAACCAAGACCTATGACAATGTCGATACATATACTTCTTTGCAAATTGCCTTAGATGAATTGGATGAAGAAGAAGTATTCATCATAGGTGGAGGAGTCTTGTATAGAGATGCGCTACCTATGGCCGATAAAATGATCGTAACGCAGGTAAATAAAGAATACGATGGAGATACTTACTTTCCGGAATATCGCGATGATATCGGCAAAACCTGGATCGAAACCGATCGCCGGGAAACCGATGACTTGACCTTCTTGGTTTTCGAGAAAGCTTGATCTGTATTTTTTTACTTTAGATTTATATAAAAGTCTACGGATTAAGCTATAAGAGTAAAGTAAATTTTTTCCGAAGAATTCAGAGATGAATAAAAATTCAAAAAAACCATGGCCTACCAAAGCAGCAATGGCTCAGGTTTATGAAATGAATCTTTGGGGAGGAGAGAGCGACGAATTTTATTCAGGAGATGGCTCACATTTTTCTGAGTTAGTAGATCCGTATATCAATGTTGTTAAATCATTTTTGTCTTCTTTTGATGATTCACTAACAGTTTGTGACTTGGGGTGTGGAGATTTCAATGTTGGGAAAGAGCTGGTACAACATTCAAAAAAATACATCGCTGTAGATATTGTCCCTGAATTGATCGAGAGAAATAAGCAGATGTTCAAAGCTGATCATTTGGAATTCCGGTGTTTGAATATCGCCAATGATGATCTTCCTGAAGCTGATTGTGCAATACTGAGACAAGTTCTTCAGCACTTATCGAATGCAGAAGTAAAGAGTGTAGTTCAAAAATTGAAAGACTATAAATACGTTATTCTCACAGAACATATTCCTGAAGGAGGTTTTGATCCTAACACAGATATCATCTCAGGACAGGGAACCAGGCTAAAAAAGAAAAGTGGTTTAAGAATATTGGAGTCCCCGTTCAATTTTAAGGTAAAAGAGAAGCAAAAGTTATTATCAATTGTTTTGGATGACGGAAGAGGAATTATAGAAACCTGGCTTTATCGGATTTTCTAGCATCTCAGAATAATTCTAAGAGACCTTTTAAATTATTCGGATTCAAGTAAGCGGTCTCTATAGTACTATTAGGTTAAGCTTTACACTAGAAGAGCCTTCAGGCTCGGCTTAAAGCACAGAGGTTGGTCATTCTTGTAGATGTCAGGTAATTCACTGACAGTTTTTGAACAGTAAAATATATAGGGTCATCCCGAACTCGTTTCGGGATCTTTGTAAGGAATTGCTCTTGAAACGGTCTTACTTACTATGAACAAAGGCTATGTGTACTTTCTAACTAACTATCGAAGAACTACGATGTACATCGGAGTTACCAATAACATTCATTCAAGAGTGTGGAAACATAAACTGGGAGAAGGGTCTTTATTTACTTCAAAGTATAAACTAACCATTCTTATATATGCGGAAGAATACGATACTATAAGTGATGCTATAGCAAGGGAGAAGCAATTAAAAAATTGGCATAAACAGTGGAAATGGAATCTGGTAAAGCAAAACAATCCAAAATTAGAGGATTGGTATGATACCTTAAGAGGATGGTAAACAAGAACAGACTAAAAGCCTTTACGTAAGATCCCGAAATAAATTCGGGATGACCTGCTTGCAATATTGAGGTTGGAATAAAGAAATTTTGTCAACGAATTATCTAACATCTACAACCCTGAACTTGATTCAGGATTGTAGATGTTTAGATTCTATTTACCAGTCCAAATATTTTCGCACAAGCGCGAGGCTTGCGCTAAGAAGGATGAGGATAACAGACCTTAATTTTATTATTTATTTTTCGTCCATTCGTTTCTTTTGATCCGCAAACTTATCTAAACAATCATCCAAAATGTCGCCGTCTAAATGAACACATTCACAAAATTCATTTCCAATGTTCTCATATTCAGTACCGGCATATTGTTTATTACAATCAGATAATGAATTCCTTGGCATAATATCAAATCCATGCAGGAATGTTAAAATTGTTAGCGCGAAAGTTGCTCCAACTCCACCAAAGAATAAGAAAGGAAATTTGTTTTCGTATTTCTCCGGTCTTTTTACAATACCGAAATCAGATACTTTCTTGAATGGAAAAATGTACTTTAATCTGTCATAATTCCAAGCGAGTATATATAAATTAGCTAGAACCATTAAAGTTGAAGTGATAAACGAACCTTCAAATCTTACGGCTATAGAAAGAATACATATATTTAAAATGATCGGGAAATAGAGTAGCGCACCTAAAGTTACTGTCCGTGGTATTAAAAGTAATATTGCTGCAAGAATTTGGGCAATTCCGATAAAGGGATAATAAAAACCTGTATGATGTAGAGCAGTTAAATACGCTCCCATTGGATGGATTTCCGATAAACCGCCGGCAAATCTTTCGTCGATAATTTTCACGATTCCGGCCGCAATAAAAGCGTAAGCTAAAATTATTCGACAAAAAATAGAGAAATACCAATACCATCTATTTTGCTTGACTTGATAATGCAATTCATCAAGTTTTGATCCTAGGCTCATAATTAATTTATCCTGTAGTTTGATTCCAGCTTGTTACATGGTGATTAGAATGATCGCTTGCATTACAAAATCATAGAGGATTAATACTGAAGATCTTTCTTATCTCGCATTCTAAAAATTTGTAACTCCAGGATAGTAATTAAAAGTGCTTTGAAATACAAAGCGTAAATTATCTTTATGAAAAATGAGGTTAGTACTACTCCTGCTTCCTCAATAAAAACCAAGTCCCATGTATAAGAAGAGCATCAATCATAGTTACGATGGTATACTTGAGGTAAAGCCCATTGTCATTCTGAGCATACTTGCGAAGAATCTGCACAGCTGTTTTTTTGATGAGATTTAAAAATCAGGGTCACCCTGTCCGCCAGCTGGGGTGTTTAGATTCTATTTACTAGTCCAAAAATTTCCACACAAGCGTGACGCTTGCGCTAAGATGGGGGGAATATAAAGGGGCTTGATTACCCTGTTTGTCGAATCCAGTCACGAATATTCATACCGATTCTTTCTATGTCTTCCTTTGCGACATTACCTCCATGCATTATAATATTTCTCGACCTTTCAAGAGTCGCCAAAACAGATTTACACCATTCAAGATTTGTTAGAACATCTTCAAATAAACTCCAATTAGTTACAATTATTGATGATAGATCTCCAAAATCACAATAGCCTATTTCTTCTCCTCCTCTACTTCCATGCCATCTGAATTTTAAATCGTCCTCTAATCTTGTTTTAACCTTTTTCTGAATTCTTTCTGGAACTTTTGACCACCATTCCTCTTGATACTCCTCAGCCATCGCACTTTTAACCAAAAACCTAACCGTATTTTCAAATGCGTGAAGGGCTACATAGACAATTGACATTCTTTTAGCAATTTCAATTGAGTCACTATCTAACATATCAAAGGAAAGTGCTTTCATTAAAGCATATTCTTCTTCTTTTCCAAAATTTGAAATGGTTCTTCTCCCTACTTTGTCAAGACTTTCTTCTGTAAGTACCCCTCTATAAATAAAATTATATAGATCATCCATTATCCTAAATGTTCTCTTAGGCTTTTAAATATAGCATCGTATACTGCTTGGTCTCTTGTATCAGGTAGAACTATGTTTATATGATACTGTAAAGAATCTAAACCAACTGTAGCTGCATTAACAGCATTTTTTTGTTGAGTTTTAGGCTCTTCCTTTTTTGCTGGAGTAGCCTTGCTAGTTTCAGTTTTTGGTTTAGAATCTCGTGGAGAAAAGTCTGCTAATTCACAAAGTCCAACAAATGTTTTGGCAATCAATTTTATTACATTATCCTTTTTCTTGCCAGCATAAAGAGTTTTTAATTTGTTCTGTACATCATCTGCTGACATTGTATTAGCATCTTTCTTGATTGCGAAAAGATCGGAGTACATTTCTTCAATTCCTTCAGCAAGAACTTTATCTGCAATAGTTTTGTCTAAGTATTCAAAATATCTTTTCGTAGGTACTCCATTGCTATCCAAAAAACCAAGCTCTTTTAAAATACCTATAAAGGTTCTATCGTTAGTGCTTTTGAATTCTAAGTTTTGAAGGAACTTAACAGAAAATCGTTCAGGAGGTTGAGCTTCTTGAATTGCATCAAAATATGCTCCTAATGACCCATATTTAACTGTATAACTATCTGGTAATGCCATAATTTTATTTATTAGTTTGTTGTAACATATAGCCAATCCATATATTTGAACAATAGCGGTAAAGTCAGTAATTCCTTTCAGATAAGCAAAAACAAAAAACTAATCCTTCTCCCTCAACAAAAACCAAGTTCCACTAGCTAGAAGTGCGCCTATGATTGGTGCAACGATATACATCCAAAGATGAGTTAGATTTCCCGAGACGATTGCAGGGGCGATGGAGCGGGCGGGATTCATGCTTGCACCGGTAATCGGTCCGGCGAACATGGCTTCAAGTAGAACCACAAAACCCACAGCCAATCCGGTGAATTCAGTGACGGCTTTGTTTTGACTTACAAACAAGATCACCACCATCAAAAAGTAGGTAAGAATGATTTCCAGAATAAAAGTTTGGTGCCAGTCTCCGGCCGGGAGGGTAGCGCCTAATCCTTCATGTTCCTGAAACAGAAAGGCTAAGATTACGGAAGCAAAAATGGCTCCCCCAATCTGAGCAATGATATAGGGAGCAACCTGCTTTTCATTAAACCGATCGGTGACTGCAAAAGCAATGGAAACCGCAGGATTGATATGCGCTCCGGAAATTTTACCAAAGGCGTAGATCATCGCCGTAACGATCAATCCAAAAGTAATGGCTACTCCAACATGCGTTACCGTTCCTCCGGTTACATCATTGATCACAATGGCTCCGGTTCCACAAAAAACTAAAGCGAAAGTTCCGATGAATTCAGCAAAATATTTTCTCATTTCAACTCTACATTACTCATTACAAATAGCATTTCTGTACCGATCTGCTTACAGCGCGCATCGTATTTTGCATCCTGAAGATCAGTTCCGTCAAAGGCTTTGGGGTCTTTGAAAGGAAGAGACAGTCTGAAATCTGTTCCCGGCACAAAAGGGCATCCTTGATCAGCTTCAGAACACACCATAATGGCAGCGAATTCTTTAGTCGGATTCGGAGCTTCATCAAACCGGGTTGAGAAAGCTTTATATGCTTCCATTTCCGCTTTCCAGGAAATATTATAAACCGGGTTGGAGGCGTCGGTATCTTCGGCTTCTACCTTAAATCCGGCTCTTCGAACTGCGTTAACTGCATTTGGATGAAAAGCGGTGGCTTCGGTTCCACCTGAAAAAGTTTCGATCTCAGGAAGTCCGTAATGATCGGCTCCAACAGCTAACCACAACTGCCCCAAATGACTTCTTCTGGAATTATGTGTGCAAATGATAATTGCTTTCGGAGTTTGATTCGAATTCCATTTTCCCGAAAGATATTCACTCAAAGAACGCAATTTGTCTTTTCGCTCTTCCGGGATGAAATCAAAGTTCTGTTCCAGTTCTTTGGTGTAGCTCAATAGCTCATCAAAAAGGGGAGATGTAATTGTAGTCATTTTCAGATCATTAACAGATTAACAGCAACCACTTCCGGGGGCACAGCACTCAGCTGTTTGAAGCTCGGATAGTTTAACTTTTGGTTTGGAAGCTGGGATGCCGCAATTTTCTTTAGCCAGACAATCAGTCGCTTTGGTAGTAAGTAGGAAATTAGTTCCGTCAAAATCGAGCCCGTATTTGCCAATGGTTTCGCCCTGATATTCTACTTCGATGTCAAGATCAGGAAGTCCTAAGGTTTTTTCTGATAGCTCAATGATGTGTAACAGTTTTTCAGGGTGGATGCGGTGATCGTAATCGTTGGCACTCCACAACTGAAAGTTGATCACTTCCTCATTTCTGAGTGTTCCACCGCAGTCGATAAAGTTCTTCGTGATCATACCGACTTCGGTCACGTGAAAATGTCTTGGCACTAACTCGCCATTCGGTAATTGGAAGGTGATAGATTCCAGGTCGACAAGAGTGCGTTTAATTTGAGATAATTTCATGATTCTGTTTTGATGAGTTTAAAGCTAGCAGCAGTTTAAGTTCGTTCCGTTTATATCCTGATCCAGAAATTGAGTAATGATCGATTTCATCTCTGACCAGTTTTCTTTGTTTATGCAATAGCACACACTGGTTCCTTCAATATTTCCTTGGATAAGCCCGAGATTCTTCAGCTCTTTTAAATGTTGAGAGATCGTAGGCTGGGCGAGACCAATTTCTTCAACCAAGTCACCGCATATGCAGGAATTGGTAGAAAATAATTGTTGGAGTATGGCAACGCGGGCAGGATGAGCAAAGGCTTTTGCAAACACTGCGATCTTGTTTTGTTGCTCTGTAAAAATTTCGGTTTTGGTAAGTCCCATTACATTTCTATTTGTTCATTGCAATATTACGATTAATAAAATTTTATTCCAACAAGTAATTTCTGATTCAAAAAAAATAATCGAATCGAGGCAATCTGTATTTAGAAACCTTATCTTAAAACAGAGTTTGATTTTAAACATTAGATTGAAATTAATTCCAAGGTCATTCCACGGTGAATGCCTGGAATCTAGATCTCATATTTGGCACTAATTGTTTTTAAATTCAATCCAGATTCCTGCCTGCGCAGGAATGACGAAATAGTGACATCTTGAGCAATTACTAAGATCGAATTCATGTCTCAAACATTTGAAAAACTAAACTAACTACTTTTATGATATCCCGATATTCCCGCAAAGAAATGGAAGACATTTGGACGGAAGAAAATCAATTTCAAGCCTGGTTGGAGGTTGAACTTGCAGCGTGTTGGGCATGGGCTAAGTTGGGAACTATCCCTATGGAAGATGTGGACAAGTTGTATGAAAAAGCATCTTTCAAATTGGAGAGAATAAAAGAGATCGAAGCCAAAACCCGTCACGATGTGGTGGCCTTTACGCGCGCGGTATCGGAAACGCTGGGCGAAGAAAAAAAATGGATCCATTACGGATTGACTTCCACGGATGTGGTAGACACAGCTTGGGGAGTTCGCCTAAAGCAAGCCAATAAGCTTATCAAAGAAGATCTTGAAAGAATTATTTCAGTTCTTGGTGAAAAGGCAAAGGCTCATAAGTACACTGTGATGATGGGCAGAACGCATGGAATTCATGCGGAGCCAACTACTTTCGGATTGAAGTGCGCACTTTGGTATGCAGAGATGAAAAGAAATTTAGAGCGCTTCGAAAAAGCAGCTGCTGATGTTGAATTCGGAAAACTGTCCGGTTCGGTAGGAACTTTTGCTAACATTCCTCCTGAAGTAGAACAGTACACCTGCGAAAAATTAGGATTAACTCCTGCTCCGATATCAACCCAGACCTTACAGCGAGACAGACACGCTTTTTACATATCAACTTTAGCTTTGATCGGTTCAACAATGGAAAAAATGGCGGTGGAAGTTCGTCATTTGCAACGTAGTGAAGTTCGTGAAGCTGAGGAAGCATTCAGAAAAGGGCAGAAGGGATCTTCATCTATGCCGCATAAAAGAAACCCGATCAGCTCTGAGAATATTACAGGCTGTGCAAGAGTACTTCGTGGATATATGGTCACCGCTTTCGAAAATATCCCACTTTGGCACGAACGTGATATTTCACATTCATCTGCGGAGCGTATCATTCTTCCGGATGCAACTACATTACTGGATTACATGCTTTCACGTTTTTCTAATGTGATCGAGAATCTGGTGGTGTTTGAGGAGAATATGGAAGCTAATATCTGGAAAACACAGGGATTGGTATTTTCTCAACGTATTCTGAATAAACTGATCGACAAGGGCATCAACAGAGAAGAAGCATACGATGCTGTTCAACCACTGGCGATGGAATCGTGGGAAAATCAAAAGCTGTTCCGCCCTTTGATCGAAAGTGATGAGTTTATTTCATCACAACTCAGCAAAGAAGAGATCGAAGATGCTTTTGATCTGAAACATCACACCAGAAATGTAGATGTTATTTTTGAAAGGGTGGGGTTGTAATAATCAAACAATAAGCACTCAAGCTAAGGCAGGGATCAAGCTGAGTTTTAAAATTTCTACTCAAAAAACCACTTACTTTTGGATTCAAAGAGTATTCCCAACATATCTATACTCATAAGACAAAAAAATTAGAGGATTAAAATTCATGTAAAGCCGTCGATAAGGTTAGTAAATTCATCAAGTAAATTTTTTATGGACAGCAAATTATCATTCTATAGTCTTATAAGTAAATTAAAATGGCCAAAAGGTTATACAGGAAAAATATTTCTGATAGCTTTTATCGGAACACATATCCCGTTAATTGGTCTCTTCATTTACCTTACTATTTATTTTCCGGTTGAAGAAAGAGTTTCTATTCTTCTTGTTGTATTAGCTGCAACAGTGGTTGGAGCTTCCGTAACGCTGTATTTTATTTTTCGTTTACTTGCACCCATTTTAATGACTAATAAAGCGGTCATTAAATATAATTCTGATAAAAAGATCCCGGCATTACCAAAGCATTTTGAAGATGAAGCGGGATTGCTAATGGCTAATACTCAAAAGTGTATAGAGGAACTTGATGATCTTTTAAAGTTGAAAAACCGTTTAATAGCTATGGTTTCTCATGATTCTAAAACGCCAATTGGATCTATAAAAATAGCAAATGAGTTGATCAGAGGTGAACTACAGGGAGATGATCCTGACTTGAAAGATATTTTCAAGTACATAGAGTTGATCGAGATCAGTGCTGATAGTCATGCAAGGTTTTTGGATAATATGCTTACTCTGGCCAGATTTGATGACGGAGAAATTCATGTAAATAAAAGAGAAGTAACTCCCGAAGATATTTTCAACAAGCTGGCAAAGAACCATAGAATCTATTTCGAAATGAAAGGGATTGAGTTTATAACAAACTCAGATCTTCCTAATGGGTCAAAAATTAATGTTGATGTAGAGAAGATGATCTCTGTTTTAAACAATTTAATTCAGAACTCAATTAAGTTTACCAAACAGGATGGAAAGATCGAGGTCGATCTTAAGGAGAAAAAGGGCAAATATTTAATTACAGTTAAAGACAATGGAGTCGGAATAGCTGAAGCTCAAAAGGAAACTATTTTTAATGCATTTTCTGATTCATCTGAAGGAACAAAAAATGAAATTGGATCAGGTTTAGGTCTTTGGATCGTAAAGGTATTTACCGAATTGCACAAAGGTGAAATCAGTTTTGAAAGCGAAGAAGGGAAGGGCACAACCTTTACGTTATCGCTTCCAAAGACTTAATAATTAATTCACTTTTTTATGATCTGTTGAGCAAGTTCCCATCTTTTCACCTTGCCCATTACTGTTTTTGGTAATTTATCTACTACAACTAATTCTTTAGGGATTTTGAAATCGGTGAGTTCTGAAGAAAGCATTTTCTTCATTTCATTAATGTCAGGAGTTTGACCATTTAATAAAGTAATAACTGCAGTAACTTTTTGACCCCATTCTTCATCAGGAATTCCTATTACAACCGCTTCTTTTATAAGTGGTAAGCGTTGAATTGCTTCTTCAACTTCAACAGGATTTACATTTTCTCCGCCGGTGATGATCAGATCTTCCCTTCTTGATTCTATAAAAAGCTGATCAAATCCATTTAGATGACCATAATCTCCGGTTTTAAACCAATTGTTTTTATCAAATACATCAGAATTTTCATCCATATCATAATAACCATCGAAAACCTGAGGCCCCTTCAGCCATATCATGCCCGACTGATTTTTCCCTAATACTTTTCCTTTGTTGTCTCTTATTTGTAATTCATTAGGAGGGAATGGCTTGCCCACACTTTTAAGTGGTGTATACATCCCGGATGGAGTAGTCATTGCATTGGTTACAATCTGTGCACAAGTTTCGGTCATTCCATAACTGGAAACGATCGGGATACCTCTTTCAACCGATCTTTTCAGCAATTGTTGAGTAGTTGGTCCACCTCCCAGTAATATAGCTTTGAAATCCCTGTGGGTTTTAAATAAAGGATTCTTTAAAAGTCGGGAAAGCATTGTTGGTACAAGTGATGCTGCCTGAAATCTGGGGTTTTCAGAAAGAAACTCAGTTACCATTTCCTCATTGAAACGCCCCATTCTGTAAATAGCTGAACCATAGAGTAATGATCTGAATATTATAGAAATTCCACCTACATGGTTCAGTGGAAGGCATAAAAGCCAAAAATGATTAGGCTCAGGCTGAAAGTTTTTTGCAGATGCTTTTGCTGCTGAGATCATCTGTCGTCTTTTCAGAGGTACTATCTTAGACTTGCCGGTAGTGCCTGAAGTCAGGAAATATCCGAAAATGGAACTCTCTTTGATTTTGGATGGAGCAGGTAGGTCCAGTTCTCTGATATCGAAAGTGAATGCATTCAGAAAGAAGTTCTCATCCATATGAACAACATCTTCACCTGAAAGTCTGTTTCGGTTTGCTGTATCACAAAAGATCAGTGAAGGACTTAATTCCTGAACTATAGCCTCAAGTTCTTTTTGAGAAAGCTTAGGGCTTAAAGGGATGATAGGTATTCCCAGATTCCATGCGGCAGCAATGGAAAATATCAACAAGTCAGAAGATTCAGACAAAAAAGCGATCGGCCATTTAATGGAATCAGATTTTTGTTTGATGATATCAAGGAAAAACCCGGTAAATCTTTCCAGATCGCTATAGGTATACATTCCATGTTCGGAAGTCAAAAAAACCTTTTGAGGTTCTGATTTTCCGAATTCAAACATATGTAATCTAGACTTAAACACTATTTATTTAATCTCTTTCAAGTATTTATAATTCAAATCAATTCCAATACCCGGTTTGTCAGGAATAACATAAGAACCCGAATTTATCTCATTATCATCATTCAGATCGTGTGATAAAAGTGAACCCGTTGCTAATCCGTGCGCATATTTTTTTGCGCCCCAACCCAGTGCTAAAATTGCCGTAATTATCCTTCCTATTTTACTTTCTAAAGATGTGGTAAACACCATATCAATATAATGAGAGTTTGCCTGTTGCTTTGTTACGTAAATTTCCGAAAAACTACCGATCATCATTGGTTTTAAAACGAAAACATCAAACCCATTTTGCACTGATAGTACCCCGGCATCTTTTTTGTTCCGAATAGATTCGTCCGCAGCTAATTTAATTGATGTTTCCTTTTTAAGAAGGCTCAGTTTATCAATTTCTTTAGTGATTAATGGCTCTTCGCAGTATTCAATATTTAAAGGCTCAAGTTGTGATAGGTTTGAAACGGCTTCATCAAAACTCCATGATTGATTGCAATCTATTCTGATCTGAATTGAAGAGTGTTCAGATCTTAAGGCTTTAAGAAGTTGGAATTCATTTTCGAAGTCTCTGCCAACTTTAACTTTGAGAGTTTTAAAACCATTTTGAATCATCTTTTTTGCTCTGCTCAGTGATAATCTTACATCTTTTATACTCAATACTGCATTTGAAGGTATTATTGATGTAGACAACTCAGGAAATAAGTATTCTGCTAATGAAACACCTTTTTTCTTTGATAAAAAATCATGGTGTAAAGTATCCAATCCAAATTTGAGCGATGGAATATTGTGTATTTGAGATAACACATAAAAGAACTGAGGGAATTCGCCTTTTATGAGAGCATTTTCTAAGGACTCCTTATTGAGTTGAAGTACTGATACAACCTGGTCTAAGGTAAATGCAGAAAAGCCGGGCAGAGGAGCTATTTCACCAAATGCCTGAATTCCTTCATGATCAAATTCTAAAATTACACCTTCTCTGAATTCGTAATCGGCTCCTGATATAGAAAAGGGAGTCTGAAAAGGAATTTTATAAGTATAAAATTTGAGCATTATAAGATGATTCCGATAGAAAAAAGTAATCCGAATAAGGTCATAAATTTGGCAGTCTTCTCAAGCTGTTGATTAAGGTTCCTTTTTTCGGTTTCCGTCCAGATAGTTTTGGTATGTAATAACGCAACTGGGAGGATCAGAAATGGAAGAAAGATCCACTCACCATAACCAAGCTGATAATAAAAATGAGGAGGAATTGCGAAAGCAAGCATGAGCATGAATGTGTATTCCACTTTAAGCATTGTTTCGCCGAAAAGTACTCCCAGAGTTTTTTTGCCTGCTATTTTATCTTGTTCAACATCCCTGAGGTTGTTAACCACTAAAATATTAGTGCACAAAGCTCCTACTGCCAAAGAAGCCCAAAAAGTATCCATCGACCATGCTAAAGCATTAACGTAGTAGGTTGTCATAACTGCAACAATTCCGAAAAATATAAAGACAAACAGATCCCCAAGCCCATTGTAACCCAAAGGGAATGGACCACCGGTATAAAGCACACCAAACAACAATGATAACAGACCTATGATCAAGACAACTGTCCCGCCAATCCAAACTAAATAAAGACCAAATACGAATGCTAAAGCCATACAAATGAAAGTAGCATTCAACATAGTTTTGGGAGAGATCAAGCCTTTTGCTGTAGCTCGTTCAAACCCTATTCTTTCTTCTGTATCTGCTCCTTTTACAAAGTCGAAATAATCATTAGCAAAATTAGTCCCGATCTGAATTAGAAAAGCACAGATAAGAGCAACAGTAGTTGCCATCCAGTTAATAAGTTCATGCTGATAAGCAATAGTAGCACCGACAAGAACGGGAACGAATGCAGCGGCAAGAGTTTTTGGACGCGCAGCTTCTACCCAAATTTTTAAATTAGATGTGTTCAAAAATTAAAAATTACATGAAAATTTATGTGGAAACATTTTGAATATAAGATACCACTTTAGTTGAAGCCTAAAAAAGTGAAGTGAAAATCCTATGCCATTAAATTCTTAAGTCTGGAAGCGCTTTTGTTTTTCTAAAACATAATTAAATATGGATAATAAATTTACAAACCTTTTTTAATTAATTGTTAATAAAAAAATACCAAAATAATTGAGTCTTATTTGATAAAGAACTTATCTTAAGTCGTTAATTTAAATTTCAAAAATCATTACATAATGTCTGCATCAAAACTCGAATATATTTGGTTAGATGGAACGGCTCCTACGCAGGGACTTCGTAGCAAAACAAAAGTTCTTCACGATTTTTCAGGTAAACTTGAAGACGCACCAATTTGGTCTTTCGATGGAAGTTCAACTCAACAGGCGGTTGGTAATTCTTCTGATTGTTTACTAAAGCCGGTGGCTATTTACAGAGATCCGGCTCGTGTAAATGCTTATTTGGTCATGACAGAAGTATTGAATGCCGACGGAACTCCACACGAAACCAATGGAAGAGCAACCATTGATGATCACGACAATGATTTTTGGTTCGGTTTTGAGCAGGAATATTTTTTATGGGATCCGGAAACAAATATGCCTTATGGATTTCCTGTAGGTGGATATCCAGCTCCTCAGGGACCATACTATTGTGGCGTTGGAGCGGACAAGGCCTTTGGTAGAGATTTAGTTGAAGAACATCTGGATATTTGTCTTGAAGCAGGTTTAAATGTAGAGGGCATTAATGCAGAAGTAGCTGCAGGACAATGGGAGTTTCAGATTTTTGCAAAAGGTGCTGATGAAGCCGGTGATCAGATCTGGGTTGCTCGTTATTTGTTAGAAAGAACAGCTGAGCAATATGGTTTAACTATTAATTGGCATCCGAAACCACTTGGTAATACCGACTGGAATGGTTCCGGAATGCATGCCAATTTCTCTAACTCAGTATTGAGAGAAGCCGGCTCAAAAGATATTTATGATAAGATCTGTGACGCTTTTGCTCCCGTGGTTAAAGAGCATATGGCTGTATATGGAGCTTATAATGAAGAAAGACTTACAGGAAAGCATGAAACAGCAGCTCATGATGAATTCAGTTATGGAGTTTCTGACAGGGGAGCATCTATACGAATTCCTATAGCAACTGTTGAAAATGGATGGAAGGGATGGTTAGAAGATCGCAGACCGGCATCAAATGCAGATCCTTACACTGCTGCAGCAAGGATTATAAAAACTGTTAAATCAGCTTCTTAAGTTATTCACTCACTTATTGAAGTTTTCCATAAAACTCTGTTAGCGAAAGTTGGCAGAGTTTTTTATTGTTAACTACTTTTTAATTTTGGCGTTTAAGCTATGAAATACTCTTTGCTTTTCCTGTTTCTGATGATGTTACATTCAGCGTCGGCTCAATTCGTAAAACCGGACGGAGGTGGCTCTATCGATTTACCATCTGATCACCTAAGTACAGAACAGCGTTCAAAAATAATGCAAAACTTAGAGATCAAGTTGGATAGCTTGGAGAGAATTGGAGCTATTTCTAAAGCGAAAGCAATAGATGTTAGATTTTCATGGCCATTAAGAGCAGAAAGCCATTTGTTTGATTTTGGATATCACGGAATTTCTAATTTTGTGGATCACAACTCTAAATTTCCAAGTGTTCTTACAGATTATAATTGCGGAAGAAGAACTTATGATACCAATTCAGGTTATAATCATGCAGGAATTGATTTCTTTACATGGCCGTTTGGTTGGAATAAGATGGATAACAGTGAAGTGGCGGTACTTGCAGCTGCTCCGGGTGTTATCTTAGATGTAGTTGACGGAAACTTTGACAGAAGCTGTTCTTTCAATAATGATAGTTGGAACGCGGTTTATGTAAGGCATTCCGATGGAAGCGTTGCCTGGTATGGTCACCTTAAAAACGGTTCTGCAACTACTAAATCAATTGGGGAAGAAGTTGAAGAGGGAGAGTATCTGGGTATAGTTGGGAGTTCCGGAAATTCTACAGGACCTCATCTTCATTTTGAAGTTCATGATGCAAGTGGAAATGTTGTAGACCCTTTTAAGGGTACATGCAATCAGATTGAAAGCAGCTTATGGCAATCTCAACGCGATTATTATGATTCAGAGTTAAATGCATTGCATACTCAATCGGCAGGACCGGTATTTAATCAATGTCCAAGCCCCGAAACACCGAATTACAAAGATGGCTTTTTGATGGGGGATAACCTGGTGGCCGCAGCATATTACAGAGATCAGCTTCAAGGTCAGAATACAACATACAAAATTACAACTCCGTCTGGTTCTACTTTCAGGAATTGGAATCATTCTTCAAATGAGATTCCTCATTATTCAGCTTCATATTGGTATTGGAGTTACCCGTTGCCAACACAGGCAGAGATCGGGCTCTGGACTTTTGAGGCCGTTTTTCAAAATAAAACATACATACATAATTTTTCTGTCAGTGATCCGGATACAAAACCAATTTCAGTATATCTTGAAAGCCCTCAAAATGGAGCTGAGGTTTTAGAAACTTCACAAATGCTAAGATGGGTGCCTTTAGCAGATGCCGATGATTATGAGATCGTTATTTCGAAAGAAGAAAACTTCAACCATCCTGTTGTTGAAGAAACTCTGTTGAACAGCAGAGACTATGAATTTCAAGATCTTGATGAGAATACAGTTTATTACTGGAAAGTAAGAGCCAGGAATGAACACGGCACAGGTTCTTGGTCAGAGACCAGAACATTTAATAACGGATTATCAGTAAGCATAGAGGATGAAAGTAAAGAACTGCCTGCTGAACCCGGTCTGTCTCAAAATTATCCAAATCCGTTTAATCCGTCTACACAGATCTCTTACAAATTACCCCGATCAGCTCATGTACAACTGAAGGTTTATAATTTATTGGGAGAAGAGGTTGCAAGCCTGGAAAATAGCCAAAAAAGAGCTGGAACCCACTCAGTAACTTTTGATGCCTCGGGTTTATCTAGTGGGATCTACTATTACAGATTACAAACTTCAGATTTTTTAGAAGTGAAATCTATGACGTTAATTAAATAATAATTTAGTCTTTGTATAAACCCGGAATTTTCTAAAAATATGAAAGAAATATCATGGTCTGACTTTGAAAAAGTCGAATTAAGAGTTGGCACGATTACAGAAGTCAAAGATTTTCCTGAAGCCAGAAAACCGGCTTATAAACTGACTGTAGATTTTGGGAAGGAGATAGGGATTAAAAAGTCTTCAGCTCAAATTACTGATCACTATCAAAAAGAAGATTTAATGGGGAAGCAGATTATTGCCGTAGTCAATTTTCCTCCTAAACAGATCGGACCTTTTATGTCGGAGTGTTTGGTGACTGGCTTACCCGATAGCGACGGAAAAGTTATTCTGATCAGCCCTGATCAAGCTGTTGAAAACGGATCAAAGTTATATTAATCCCAAATATCTATGATGAAGAAACTCTTATATTTAATTCTTATTCCAATTTTGATCTCTTGTGGAAGTTCAAAATACGCTATTGAACAGCCCGGCGAGTTAATTGAAGATCAACCATTGAGCTCCCAGGAGGAAGGCTGGTTAAAATTAGGGATCATTAGTCATGATGAGGGAGACTACAAACAAGCCAAAGAATATTATAAGCGGATTCTTAAGCAAAAACCCTATTCAGCTTCTGCACTATATGAGATTTCATACTCTTCTATGGAATCAAAAAATTTAGAGGAAGCACTCGTGTATCTTAAGCAGGGCGAGCGCATTGATAGTGAGAGTTTGTATTTATTTTATCATATGCATGGTATCACACTCGATCAAATGGGAAAACCATATGAAGCTATTAAAGCTTTTAAGAAGGGGATAGAAGTCAATCCTGAATTTCATTTATTGCATTACAGTTTAGCTATTACATCCATAAATGTTGGTGATGAAAACCAAGGGATGATCAGTTTACAAAATGCTATTTTATCTAACTTTGAACATTCAAGCAGTCATCTTCTGTTAGGAAATATGTACAGAAATCAAGGAAATTCAATTCCTGCAATACTTGCATATACCTACTTCCTTTTTTATGAACAAAATACTGCCAGAAGTGACGAGGTTTTTCAAGCGATAAACGGACTTTTTGATTCAGCTGAGAGAGATACAGCATCTAATGAAATTAATATCACCATAAACTCACTGTTGGGTGGTTCCGGCGATAAAGAGCAAATGAAAGGTCTTGAGATGGTACTTTCTATACATAGTGTAGCATCAAAGTATAGTGAGGATAATAAAAAACTTTCAGAAATTGAGTTTATCGCAGGTAGTTATGATTATATGTTAGGACTTATCGAAGAATCTCAGGATGATTATGAGGAGAAAGGCTTTGTTCGTGAACACTATGCACCGTATTTGATACAAGTTAAAGAAGCGGGGTATTTAGAAACCCTCGTCTATTTGTTATTTGAAAACTCGGGTTATGAAGGAGTGAAGAACTGGATCATTAATGATTGTGTGAAATGTGAAGAGTTCTATGAATGGACGCCTGAATAATGAGGATTAGGAAACAATAATCCATTTTTTTGGTAGTAATAATCTGCTTAGTTTCAAAAAAACAAATCATCATGAGACGATCACAGATAGTAGCGACATTATTTTTGGCAACTATATTTTCAGGAATGAGTTTGAAAGCTCAGGAAATTTCCTACCCTGAAAAAGATGTTTCAGAGTTCAGACTTTATATTGAAGGGATAAATGAACTGAAAGGGGAAATTCGAATTGCAATGTTCGACTCTAAAGAAAAATATACCAAAGATCCCATACATGCTATTGTTTTGCCCGTTGACAGTACCACAATAATATGGACTCAGGAAATGCTCCCATTCGGTGAATATGCTATAGCAGTATATCATGATAAAAATGAGAACGGAAAAATAGACACAAATCTTCTGGGTATCCCAAAAGAGGATTATGGCTTTTCTAACAATGCAAGAGGGAGATTTGGTCCTGCATCGTGGCAAGATTCCAAATTTATGGTTGAAGACAACTTTTACTCCACTTCCATAAAAATTAAATAGATATAAAAAGTATTTTGATTTTTGGTTTAGATTATTGATAATCTTCTAACTAGCTAATCAAAAAATTCGAGGTATGATATGGAAAATCACGAAACTGCACCCGTGATGTCAATGAAGGACTGGGTGATAACTCTTCTAATTGCTTTTATCCCTTTGGTAGGATTTGTTATGCTGTTTGTATGGGGATTTAGTGATAGTGCAAATCCGAATAAAAAGAACTTTTCAAGAGCGGCATTAATAATGGTAGCAGTGTCTATTGTGCTTTACTTCATTCTATTTGGTTTAATTTTCGGTACCATGATGGCTGCCGGAGGATATGAAGGGTTATAAGGCACTAACTCTAAAGATCCAGTATTGAAAGCTCTGTTTGATGAAACAGAGCTTTTTTTATGTCTGCAACTTGCCTGAAACTCATCCGTAGTTGTGTTTCAAAAATAAAAGAGGATATGAGTCAGTTTTTTAAATCAATTTCTATAGCCCTTCATAATATTAGAGCGAACCCACTACACACTTTCTTATCCACTTTAGGGATCATCATCGGGGTAGCTGCAATGGTTGGAATACTTGCATTAGGAGACGGGTTGGAACAAACGGGTAGAGAGCAAATAGCAAATACGACGTCACTTAATTTTATAACGGTAAACTCTAAGCGTGTAAAAGTGGTGGATGATATTCGTATTCAAATAAAAGACAGACCGGTATTCACTATAGAAAAAATACAAGAGTTAAGGTCTTTGATTCAGGATAAAGCGCTGTTAGATTATACAGGATCCAGAGCGGCCGAAATTACCTATAAAGATTCTGTTTCAGGAATGTACTTACAAGGAACAATGGAACAAGGACTACTATTTTTGGCAGATAGTTTGGCTTTTGGAAGATACATTTCAGAAGAAGATGTGATCAATTCCGCAAAAGTAGTTGTTCTATCTCCTGAAATAGCAGAAAAGCTATTACCATCAAGTAAGGAACTAGTAGGTAAAATGATTGAAATTGAAGATGTTGAATTCCGTATCGTCGGAATTTTGAAAGGGAGTCCTCAAAGTACTCAGAAAGTTTTTATCCCAACTTCAGTTTACACAGAGTTATCTGAGGAATACCCAAATATTGTACTAAAAGCCGCAAAAGCTGAGCAGATTCCTGAAATTGAGAATGAAATAACAGAATGGTTAGACGGAAACTTCAAAGAAACCAGTGATGCTTTTATAATTTCGACAAACAGAGCCAGAGTTGAGCAGTTTAGTCAGGGAATCTTGTTATTTAAACTAATAATGGGAGCCATTACCGGCATATCTGTATTAGTTGGGGGAATAGGGGTAATGAACGTTTTGTTGATATCAGTTACGGAAAGAACAAAAGAAATCGGAATTCGAAAAGCCACAGGAGCTAAGAAGAAAGATATCGTACTTCAGTTTATGGCTGAATCAGTCACCATTTCGTTTGTAGGATGTATTATAGGCTGGATAGTTGGTATTGCAGGGATATTTATTTTTGTGCCTATAGTCAATTCGTTCACAGAGATCGGTGAGTACAGGGCAGCAATAGGTACTGGAACAGTGCTATCTATTTTAGTAATAGCATTATTTGTTGGAATTGTTTTCGGAACTTATCCTGCATGGCGAGCAGCTCAACTAACACCAGTTGAAGCTATTCGCCATGAATAGATATTATCTTTTATTGGTTTATTGTCACATTTCCATTTCGGGATTCTATATACATTCTCCCATTTCCGTTTCCAACAGTTCCCTCTATTTTAGTTGAGTTTCTTTCGTCAACAAGAGTGGCGTTATTAAGTTTGTATGGATGTGATAGTTTTCCATATGTGATATTAAATCTTACATTGCCTGAAAAGGGAGAAGAAAGATTTAGCTTAATGGGGGTGTAAGATGATTCTATATTTATCAGGTTCAAATCGTTTAAAGCATTTATTTCAATATCTCCGGACCGGTTTACCATTTGTATTTCGGAGCCTTTGAAATCATCTAGCTTGATCTTGTTGTAATCTCCATTTATGATAAAAGAGCCATTGATTTCTTTTGCTGTAACTTTCCCTGAACGGTTTGTTATAGAAACATCATTCGAAATGTTTTCAAGTTCAATATTTAAATACCCTCCATTAACTATAACGCTGCCAAGAACATTACTTAGTTCCAGTTTAGCAGATCTACTTTCAATCATTATTTTATCGCCCTTTAGATTTGAAGCTTTTACATTAGAGTAGTCTCCTGAGATCAATATGCTTTCTGCATCGTCGATACTAATGGTTCCGTTCTTATTACTAATTTGAATATCACCACGTACATTAGTGAGCTCATAATTTGTATAATCACCATTCGCTATGAAATCTGAATCCAGGTCAAATGCATTTACGGTGCCACTTTTATTTTCAATATTCAAAATACCTGTGATCTTCGAGAGATTCATTTTTGAGTAATTACTTCTCACTTTCAGATTTCCGGTTATATTTTTAGCATCTACTCTTGATGATCTGCTTGCGATATCCACATCACCGTTGATCGAATTCACGTCAATATTTCCGTACTCGTTAGATACAGTAACTGATTGGCCTATATTATTTAGTTTTACAGAGCCACTTCTGTTTTCAATTCTAGTGGTTCGTGCAATATTTGATACATCAATTTTAGAGTACCTGCTAACCAGTTCAAGCTCGATTTGAGAAGGAATATTAAGCGTTAGAATATTCTTTTTAATCCGGTAATTGACATTCTTTTTTTTGTGAGCAGGAAACTCAATATTCAAATATCCACTGCCTCCGTTATTGCTGAACTTTGGATCAAAATTTTCAAAAAGATGGTTGTAAGCCTGATCATTTCCGTCAAACTCATAGGTATATGTGATTTGTTCAGTATCCGAACCGGTTATATTTATGGTCATTCCTGCATCGACCCTAATCATCAATTGATCAATATTTGGGGCATTAAAGGTTCCTTCTTTATCGCCGCTTTGAGCTAAAAGTGATGTAGGGAGTAGAATGAATAGTAGTAAAGACAGGTATTTCATGATTGTTCCTCTTGGTTTAATAAAATTTCTTTGTAGAAATCCAGTTTTGTAGCATAAAGCCTTTTTAAGCTGGTTTCTTTTGCGGGGGATGAGCCATTTATCAGCATATCTGATTTAATCTCGTTGATGAGTTTATCGATCTCATCAATAGCTTCAGCAGTTGATTGAATGGAGTTTTTATTCTGTTCACTGGCTTGTTGAATCAGTAAAGGAGTAAGATCCTGTAATTGTTTGGTAGCGGTATTTAAAGTCTCATAAACCTGTTCTTCGGTCGAAGACCGGTCAAATAAATTATTGTAGGTAGAGATAATCCCGATTGAGGAAAAGATCAAAAGAACAGCAGCTACGTTTCCTAATGCAAAACTCTTCCAATGAAACAGGATATTGGGTTTGTTTTTTATGGGAATACTTGCTTTTACTTTATTCCAGATTAATTCTTTTTGATTGCTAGAAGGCATGTCATCTTCTGAGTAGAAATTTTCTTTTTTCATGATGAAACCAATGTTCTGAGTTCCTGTTTTGCTCTGTGTAAAATAACCCTTGATGTTCCTTCAGAAATGCCGATCATCTCTGCAATTTCAGCATGACTGTAATCCTCAGCGATATGAAGAAGGCAAATAACTCTTTTATCAGGAGCCAGCTGTCTGATTGCAGCTTTCGCTTTGTACCAAATGCTGGTTTCTTCAACAGGCTCGGAGTCTACGAGATCAATTTGTTTATCATCGATATTTTCAAAATGAATTTTCTTCCTCATATCTATCCTCATTTCATTTAAACCAATTGTAAACAGCCAGGTTTTAAAGCTGGATCTTTGGTTGAATTGATCTAGCTTATTAAAGGCCTTGATAAACGCTCGTTGTGTCCATTCTTCCTTTTGGGAGGTATTCTCTGCAAATTGGGATAGAAAACAGTATAACTCGTCTACGTGTCGTTCATACAAAGCTTTAAATGCTGATTGTTGTCCAATCAGGGCATTTTCAATAAGTTTTGTTTCGTTTTCTGAATTGATCAATACAAGTGTTTTTTGCTTAGATGCAGAGATACTCTAAAATGTTACAAAAAACTGAAATAAAGTTATTCCATAAAAAAAGGGGCGCTTGCCCCTTTGAAAATTTATTGATTTGGTCGTCTTCTTCTGGAGAAGAGTTCATCTTTTAATTTGTCGTATTTCTTTTTCTGATCTTCAGTAAGTAATTCTGAAAATGCTTCATCTCTTTGTTTTGAGATTGAATCCATTTTACTTCTGTCAGGTCTGTTTCCCGATGTTCTGAGTTTGTCCATGGATGTATAGAAATCAGTAAATATTTTTTTAGATGATTCCAACTGTTCCTTGGTTAAAGAAAGCTCTGTATTTACTTTTTCTAAAATAGTTTCTACACGTTCTTCAATAGGTGGCGGAGTTGCTCTGTTTTGTCCTTGTCTGTTTTGAGAAAAAACGGTACCGGATATAAGTACCATTAAAAGAGTGATGGATAAAGTTTTCATGTTCATTTAAAATTCGATTTGTTTTGGGTTTCAAACTGTTAGGCGAGTTTGTCAGGGAAAGCTTGCTTTCAGTTCAGAGCTCCGGCATAGCATAAGTATGCTAACACGAATATGTGGTTACTGAAGTTGTTATTTCACCGTTAATTGATTCAGGCAATAAAGCTTTCACTAAAAAGGGAGTAATCATGAAACGGTTAATATCAATCATCGCACTTATAGTATTTGTTTTTGGATTAGAAAACGTAACAGCACAAAAAGGTATTTCTTTCCAGGTATCCTATTATTCTGGTACAAACGCGGGAAGATATGTAAATAAGGATATCAGAGAATTTCACGCATTTCAGAAAGACCTTGATGATTTTTATGAAGCTGCTCTTCGTGATAGAATTCGAAAATCGAAAAGAATTAAAAAAGACATCCTTAGCAGAATGAGGAATGAAGTTAACGATACCAAAAATAGAATAAGGTATGTAAAGTACGAACTGGACTATTCTAACAACCAAGGATTAAGAAAAAAAGGAACTCGTGGGAATGAATACAGTAAGAGAAAAGGGAATACAGTTCATGTTAGTTATAAAACACTAGCGGCTCTGCAAAGACAATTGAATAAACAAAGCAGAATTGTTGTGAAACTGGAAAATATGTATTTGAATGATGGAAGAAATTTCTTCGCGCAAGCAAGAAGACATCAAAAACTAATGGAAGATTTCGCAGATATATTAAAAGACGATATAAATTATTCTTTTAAGGAATATCGAAATCGTAACAGAAGAGGTAGATAAGTAGCTTGAAAGGAGCTGTTATAAACAACAGCTCCTTTTTTTATGTTACATCCCTAATGTCTTTATTTTTTGAAAATACAGCTCTTGCATAAGGGCAGAGAGGAAGAATTTTAAGATTATGTTTTCGTGCAAAATCTACAGAATGATAGACAAGCTTTTTCCCCAGACTTTCACCACGGTGCTTATCAGAAACTTCAGTATGGTCCAGTATAATTTTATCGTTACCTGCTTTAGAATAGGTTAGTTCTGCAATTTTTTCATCCTCTGCTAAAATATAAAATGAGCCTTTTGTTTCAGTTTCTTCGTGTTGTATTTTCATCTTCAATCCTAAAAAAATCATATTAACGGGTAAACGAATCTACTAAATGAATTTCAGAACTGTCCTATTTTTATTTTTAATGCTGAGTTTTGGTCTAAGTTCAGATTCTTATTCCCAATCAACGAAAAAAGTAGATCTCGAAAAGTTTAAACGTATTGATGAACCGGCGCGAGATGAAGTATCAGGAATAGTAAAAGATTCAAGATTTAGGGATGTTTATTGGGTTCACGGAGATTCCGGAACCAAAAACCGAATTTATGCCATAAACAATGAAGGTGAAGTACTTCCGGATAAGGATTCAAAAGGGCTGGAAATCAAAGGTATCAAGAACAGAGATTGGGAAGACATTACAATTGATGAGAACGGAGATATCTTAGTTGCAGACGTAGGTAACAATTGTAGTTGCAGATCTGATCAAACAATCATCAAAATAAAAGCACCATCAACAACGGATCAATCAACCAAGGATTACGAAGTATTCGAAATTTCGTATCAAAAACCGAAAGGATTCTTGTATCAGTTTATGAACTACTCTATGGATGCGGAAGCTGTTTTCTGGAAAGAAGGAGAATTATTTGCACTTACCAAAAGGTTTAGGGGACGTGAGACAAACTTATTTAAGCTTTCAAAGCTGGATTCTGAGGCTAATAATGAATTTCAGTTAGTACAAAAAATAGATTTTGACGATGAGGTTACAGCCGCTGATTATGCTTTTGGTAAGCTTGCTGTACTCACTTATAAGTCATTATGGATCTTCAATGATGATGAAACTGAGGATATGTTTGATGGAGAAATTTCACATTATGAGTTTGAAGCAGATCAGGTAGAGAGTGTCACTTTTATAGATTCTGAAACGGTTATGATCGTGGAAGAGAGCGGAGAAATTTACAGGCTAAAGCTATAAACTATCTCAGATCGTATTCCGGATTGTTTAAATTTTGTTGTTCAGAATAGGAGAGGTCTAAAACTTTGATCATTTCTGCTTTTTTAGGAAAAACCCTGATCATTTGTAAAAAACATAGGGCTGCTATCACCACAAAAATAATATGAGTATTTAACATTACAAAAACCATAGCTAGTAATGCGGCAGCTTCTAAAGTGACCGCCTGTATTAATTTACCTTCTCTGTAAACAGCAAGCTTTTCAGCAAAGTCCTGACTGCTTTTAACCTTGGCGATTTTCTTATTGAAAATCAATGAACCCAGATAAGTCATAAGAAGGAAGAAAATGATACTCCCGGCAATAAAGTAAATCATAAGTTCCGGGGCGAACTCAACGAGTGGAAGAACATCCATAAAAAAGAGTACAGTTATAACAATACCAAAATTGATGACACCAAGGATAAAAGCTCCAAACAGAATCTTTCCGGCTTTAAAATAACCATCTATAGTTGTGTCTTGCTTAGGCTGGTTCATGAAGGATTCCTGTCAAATTTATCCCAGTTCGGCTTACGTTTTTCAAGGAAGGCATTCTTTCCTTCTTCAGCTTCGTCGGTCATATAAGCTAATCTGGTAGCTTCTCCTGCAAAGATCTGTTGCCCTACTAAGCCGTCATCAATAAGATTGAAAGCGTATTTGATCATTTTAATAGCAGTAGGACTTTTACCTAAAATCTCCTGTGCCCATTCATATGCTGTGGCTTCCAGTTCATCATGGGGAACTACGGCGTTTACCATTCCCATTTCAAAAGCTTCCTGAGCATTGTAATTTCTACCCAGAAAGAAGATCTCCCGACCTCGTTTTTGTCCAACCTGTCTGGCTAGAAGGGCAGAGCCGAATCCACCATCAAAGCTGGCTACATCTGCATCTGTTTGTTTGAAAATAGCGTGTTCCTTACTTGCTAAGGTCATATCGCAGGTAACGTGTAAACTATGTCCGCCACCAACTGCCCAACCCGGAACAACAGCGATCACAACTTTTGGCATAAACCGAATTAATCTTTGTAGCTCCAGAACGTTTAAACGATTTATTCCATCACCGGCCTGATATCCGGTTTTTGAACGCACTCTTTGATCTCCACCGGAACAAAATGAATACTTACCGTCTTTAGAAGAGGGGCCTTCAGCACTTAATAAAACCACGCCAATGTCATTGTCCTCTTTTGCATCAGAAAATGCTTCATACATCTCAAAAAGAGTTTTAGGACGAAAAGCATTTCTAACATCAGGTCTGTTGAAAGCAATTCTGGCAACGCCATTAAGCTTTCTATAAGTAATATCTTCGTATTCTTTTACTGTGTTCCAGTTCATTTGAGTGTATTGGTTTGTATAAATTTCTTAATTGTCTGAACAAGAGCTTCCGGCTGTTCTAAATGTACTCTATGATTAGCTTTTTCAAAAATCTTTAAAGAAGCCGGTTTGATCCGAGTTTGCATTGTACTCATAACGTTAACGAATTTTTGATCCTTTGCTCCGGCAAGCAGTTTTACAGGCATTGATAAGATATTGAGATGCTCTTTAACGCATGGCATAATCCCTGTACCGAAACCCAGCAAGGAATTGCTCATTGATACAGGATCCTGTCTTTTTTGGATCTCCTCTATATCGTTTCTCATTTGCTCAGTTAAAAACTCTGATTCAAAAATCGGAAGCTTTTTCCATTCTTCCAGAAATTGATTGAAATTTCCAATTATTGAATCAGCACGTTGTCCATCTAAAGCTTGTCTGGCCTGGCGCTCTTGTTCATTCTCGATTCCAAAAGTAGTGCTTTCAAGTATTAAACCTTGTATCAGGTCGGTGCGCTGTAAAGCTACTTGCAATGCCAGTCTTCCGCCCATGCTGTATCCGTATAGGAAGAGAGGATATTGAAATTGTTCGGAAATTAGTTTGATCAGATCAGCTGATTGTTCTTTTGATGCAAACCGATAGTGCATTTCAGAGCCTTCTGTTTCTCCATGTCCTAACAGATCAATAGTAATTGGATTGCAAAATTCAGAAAGAGAAGGAATCAATTCCCGGAATGATATGTGACTACCCATAAAACCGTGCAAAAGAACTAAATAAGGTAACTGTTCTTTGTTTTGATGAATTTCGTAGTGATATTGAATTCCTCTGATCTTAATCTTCATTCTGAGAAGATAAAGAGAAATTCCAAAGCTTGTGGCGTTCGATCATGGAATCATCAGCATCAGTTATACATTCAATTACATGAACTCCGGGTTTATCAATATAGCTTTCAAAAGCGTTGGCAAACTGTTCGGGTTTTGATACAAGAGTATGATCCACATTAAATCCCCTGCACAAAGAAACGATCCGAACATCCTGAGGAGTCTCAAAAAGCTGATTATGTTTCTTTTTGAATTTATACACAGGCAACATTCGAAAAATAGTACCTCCTCCGTTATTCAGTACAACAATGATCAGAGGCTCATTAATATTTCTTGCTAGTAAAAGAGCATTAATATCGTGTAGGAAAGCGATATCGCCGATAAATAAAACGCCCGTTTTTTTCAGAACGCTGCTTAATCCTGCCGTTGTAGAGATAATTCCGTCAATTCCTGCAGCTCCACGGTTTACATAAATCTCTTGTCCTGAAAAATCAGTAAACATAGCAAGATCCCGAACAGGAAATGAGTTCGAAAGCATAACAAAACTCTTTTTAGGTATCAGATCACCTGCTTCTTTAAAAATGAATCCGTCTGTAAGCGGAGTTGAAGGTAGTATGTTGTCTACCAAAAAAGAAGAATATTTCTTTGAGACTTTTTTCCATTCTTTTAGCCACTTAGGAGACGCATTTCCATTGATATCAGGAATGGAAAGAGGACTTTTTAAATGGATGGTTCGGTCAGGTGGGGTATCTCCATCACTTGGTACTTTTATGCTTGCAAAGCTGATCTGATGAATATCATCACATTCTGAAAGTAATTCCTGAACACCTTTCGATATTGGAAATGACCCTGCCCGAATTATAAGATCAGGCTTGAGTTGATCTCTGAAATCCGGATCTTTAAGAAAACCGGAGTATCCTGAAATAATATGTTTTGAGTTAGGAATGTTAGAACCCGGTTCAGCAATTACAGGAGCGGATAAAGCACGAGCAAGAGGGGTGATAAATCTAAGTTCTGTTCTGCAGGTTTTGGGACCGACAATTATTAAAGGTTTTTCAGCAGAAATTAATTGAGACCAGAACTTTTCTCCTAAAGTTGTTTCGTCTAAATCTTGAGAGTAATCTGTTTGAGCTCGCTTGGAATGATTGAGATTTTCTTTTTCAATAAGTTTTAAAAAATCATCTTCAGGCTCAAAGGGCTTATCAAAAGAGAAATTGATATGTGAGACACCGGTAAATTCAATTGCAGACTGAACGGCTTGTCTTGCTGCAACTTCGACTCTTTTTTGATTACTTGATGCAGGTCTTGGTTCACCGATCTCATGAAAGAAAACCGGTTGAGTACCAAAGAGCTTAATTTGATCAATTGTTTGAGAAGCCCCCAAGCCTCTTAAGTGCGGAGGTCGATCAGCGCTGGCTATGATCATGGGTGTACCTGAGTTGGTAGCTTCATGAACTGCGGGACTGTAGTTGGCCAATGCTGTTCCTGATGTACAAACCAAAACGCTGGGAATACCCGAAGCTTTAGCTTGTCCTAATGCTAAAAACGAAGCTGATCTTTCATCTACAGCTATTGTCTTGTTAATTCCGGGATGTGCAGAAAACGCTAAAGTAAGGGGAGTAGATCTTGATCCGGGAGAAATAACAACATCTCTTACACCTTCCACAAACAGGGATCGGACAAAAAGAGTGCTCCAATAAAAAGCTAAATTTTGAGGCTCATTTTCTTGCATAATCAAGTGCTGAAAGCATTGGGATAAATTTAAGATTCGTTTCTTCCCATTCCTTTAATGGGTCAGAATCCTTCACAATACCACATCCTGCATAGAAATTCACTTCTTCTTTTTTAATAAGTCCACTTCTTATTGCCACTACAAATTCACCATCTCCGTTAGCGTTTATCCAGCCAATTGGTGCAGCGTACCATCCACGATCAAAATCTTCAAATTGAGATATATATGGAATAGCCTGCTCCCTTGGATATCCGCCTACTGCGGGAGTTGGATGTAAATTCTTTAATACCTCGGTTTTGGAAACCCCATCTTTAATATGGGCGCGTATCGGGGTATATAAATGTTGAACGTTAGTTAGCTTTTTTATGGATGGTAACTCTGGGATATGTAGTGAGTCAGAATAGCTTTTCAAGCTCTGATAAATAGCATTGATTACAAATTCATGCTCATTTCTATCCTTCCTGCTTTTAAGTAACTCATTTTCAAGCTTAACATCTTCAGAAGCTGTTTTTCCTCTTGGTGTACTACCTGCTAATCCTTCTGTGAGAATAAAATCTTTGCTGAAAGAAGCTAGTCTTTCCGGAGTACATCCGATAAAGCTTGCATCTTCACTTTGTCTGATCAAAAAGGAATAACAGTCTGGGTATTGGTGTCTCAGTCGATTTAAAATATGAGTATCACAAACCTGTTCAGGAGTATTTATTTTTAATTTTCGGGCAAGAACAATTTTGCTATAACGGTTTTCATCGATCTGGTCGGTAGCTTTTGTAATTGAGTATTTCCAATTTTGAAAATCCGCTGAATCTGTATTCGGAAGCATAACAGAATGTTTGCCGTCGAAATCAGGTCCGACTTCATACGCCTCAGAAGAACATAGCTTATTCAGATATTCTAGTCTTTGATAGATCGAGTCGGTTAAACTTTTTTCGGTATCCGAAGAGTGAATATGAAAGGTTGTAGTTAGTAAGCAAAGAGATCCGTCTACGATTATCGACCATTCAGGAAGTGTAAAAGAAGATGCTCCAAACTCTGCCCAGTCCTTACTGATGTTATGGTCGTGGAAAGAAAACCCTCCGAATAAATGTGGAACTGTTTTAGAATGAGATAACTTCGAGTAGTGGAAGATCTCATTAATTAATTTTTTTCCATTCTGAGATGCTTCTCTGAATCTGGATTTTCCGGTAGTTTTTACACGCGAAACTTCACCTGCAGCAGAGATGGAGAAATCCTCAGAAGGTTTTTCCCAATAATATTCAAAGTTCGATTTATCGGGGTTTTGTTCAAGAACTGCTAATACATCTACTTTTTGAATAGGGAAGGAAACAGAAAAATATTTTTTAATTCCTTTTTCTTGAAGCTCTATGGCTTTCCTTAACTGTATTGAAAGTTCTTTCCTGCTTATTTGATATTCAAATAAAGATGCTAAAGAATGATTCTGGAGTCGGTTTTGAGGCATAAAAGCCTTATCAACAATTAACTTTCAATTTAAATTGAAAATAAGAATTGATTGACGAAATACAAAGCAAACAATAGAATTTAGAACAAAACTAATTAACTAAAGCAGGCTATTGCGCGTCGTCATCCTCGCCGGATGCGAAAGGACTTTTAATACCTATTTCGTTCATATCATATTCAGCCAGCTCAAAGAAATATTCCCAGGCAGCCTCGCTTTTGCCGTTTTCGTCAACCCAGGTAGGGTGGCTTTGTTTAATTAATCCAACTGCTCTTTTAGCATATTTAATTCGCTCCTGATCATCTTTGATACGGGGAAGTGCAGCAATCATCAGGTCTAAGTTGTAGCCGCAGTCAAAGTCTTTTGGTTTTTTCTGGTCGATGAACATAAAGTAAAATAGATTGGATTTTGTTGTACCAATGATATGGATAAATAATCATACTGTAAATCAATAATATTAATGAGCATTAAGCATCTTCAGATATAATTTTATACATTTTAAACAATCATTTACAGTCAATTCTATATCAAAAAATGAATTTTAGCAGACTCTTAATAGGTTTATCGCTCATACTTTTTATCAGTTGTAAGAACAACGTTGTTAACGATCAAAATACAGATGCTTTACTTACCGAGTTTAGTATAAAAGAAATACCGAATGGCATGTTTGATATAGATAATGAGACCGGAATCGTAAAACTATCAAACAGGAATTCAGTTCAGATTCCTTCTGATATCTCTTCTCTTACCGCGGTTTTTACAATCTCGGATGGAGCGGAATTATTCGTTGGTGATCAGATTCAAATTTCAGGGGATGATTCTAATTCTTTTGAAAGAGGGTTGTTTTATAAAGTTGTATCAGAGGATGAGCAAACAAGTAAAGAATATTTTATATATCTGGACAAAGACTTGCCGGCAAAATACTTTCATGAAGATGATTTTGATCTTATCTATAACCCATCAGGATTTGCACCATTATCAGCAGCATTAGGTGTTGTTACAAGAGTTCCAACTTCTGTAAGATTTAAAGTATTAGGAGATATTCCGATCGAAAAAGAACTGGGTAGTTTCTCAATACATTTGATAGGTTTACACGGTTTATATGCTGATACAAATAATAAAGTTGAGATCACTTATGATGATGGAAACGGACTGACAGCTACAGATACTTTAGAAATTCAGACAGATCCGCTTCCTGATTTTTTCCCTGAAATAGAAATAGATGTTTTGGATGAAACAAGAATGGAACCGGGAATGCATTTCAGTGAAGTACATATTGGTAATCAAGGTACTTTTAATTCTTACCCGATGATATTTGATAATAACGGAGAAATCAGATGGTTTGTAGATCTCAGTGACAGGAATGTAATTGTTTGGCCTATTCAATTTAATGATGATATGTCTTTTTATTCAGCCTCGGGAGTTACAATTCATGAATTCAATATGTTCGGAGAAGCGACTAATAACATCATTGTTGACTTTAATAATATGCATCATGAAATCATAAAGTTGCCTAATGGAAATTATCTGGCAGCAGTTTCAAAAGAGGACGAATACATAACTGATAGTGACAGTGTGGAATTTCGAAGTGTTGAAGATTTTGTCATAGAAGTGGATAAAAACAGCGGAGAAATATTAAGAGAATGGGACATGGCAGAGTTACTCGATATTGACCGAAGAGATTTTAACGATCCGGGAAATGGAGATTGGTTTCATATGAATGCGGTTTGGTATCATGAAGCTGATTCATCATTAATTATCTCGGGTAGAAATCAGGGCGTTGTAAAAGTGAGCTGGGATAATGAATTAGAATGGATCTTAGCTCCTCATAAAGGATGGGGGAAAGCAGGCAGAAAAGGTGAAGGACCTGAAACTACTCCATTTCTTTTGACAGCTGTAGATGATAGCGGAACACCATTTAATCAAGATATACAAGATGGTACACTGGCAAGCAATGATTTTGATTGGACGTGGGGACAGCATGCGCCATTAATTTTACCGAATGGAAATGTTTTGGTCTTTGATAATGGTGGGTTCAATAGAAATTTCGGGAATTATACTTCAATTTTTTCTGCGGCTACTGAGTATGAAATAAATGAAGATAACAAGACCATTAAAGAAGTATGGTCTTACGGTAAAGAACGAGGAGAATCTACTTATTCATTGATCATTAGTGATGTAGATTATTTGTCAGAAACAGGGAATGTACTTTTTGCACCAGGAAATATTACCGAAGGTAACGGGAAGTCAAAAATTGTTGAAGTTACCTATCCAAGTAAAGATGTAGTTTTTGAATCTACTATGATCTTTAAAAACCAGCTAGGAAATGGAGCAGGTTTTGGGAATGTAGATATATCTTATCGCGCTGAAAGAGTTTCTATATACAGATAACTAATGCAGAACTTAACTACTTTAACTATGAATTATCTGAAGCTACCATATCAAATGAAGATCTGTTCGGTATTTATATTGTTGACTGTATTGATTTGGAAGCCTGTCTATTCACAGGATAATTCAGATGACTTCGGAAAGCCTCTGCATGTACTTCAGTTTGAGATTTTAGGCCATGGCGGAATTTATTCATTGAATTTTGAACGAATAACTACCAGGCCGGCTGTTTTAAGAATGGGAATCTCATACCTGAATACCGATGGATATTTGGCTATCAAGGGCTTTACTTTTCCGATGTCAGTTACAGATCTACTTGCTATCGATAAAGATTCATTTGCAGAACTTGGTGCTTTTATGACATTAAGTACAATGGACCAAAAATTTGATGTATTGGTTGGCCCAACTTTTGGTTTTCGTGAGCAAAACATTCAAAGAGGAGATGGGATGGTCAGATTTTTCTTTTCTCCGGGTTACTCAATAAGACATAATGAGTTTTTCATTACCGGTGGTTTGTCTTTCGGAAAGGGATTGTAATAAAATCTGATCATCTGTTCATTTCACTCCCTAATATTCCTTAGTTTTAAGGAAATAAATAATCTGGAAGAAACGAATGTATTACAACTCAGTAATTGAAGCGGTGGGGAATACTCCTCTGGTGAAACTTCAAAAAATAGCTAAAGATGTTCCCGGAACGGTATTAGCTAAAGTAGAGTATTTCAATCCCGGACAGAGTATTAAAGATCGAATTGCAATAAAAATGATCGATGATGCCGAAGCAAAAGGATTGATAAAACCCGGCGGAACTATTATTGAAGGAACTTCAGGAAATACAGGAATGGGGTTGGCTCTGGTTGCCATTCAAAGAGGGTATAAATGTATTTTCACTACTACAGATAAGCAAAGCCAGTCGAAGGTGGATATTTTAAAAGCGTTGGGTGCGGAAGTGATCGTTTGTCCGACCAATGTGGAAGCAGATCATCCGGATAGTTATTACTCAACTTCTAAGCGTTTAAGTGAAGAAACACCTAATTCATATTACCCTAACCAATATGATAATCTGAGTAATACTCAAGCGCATTACGAGAGTACCGGACCGGAAATTTGGGAGCAAACTGAAGGAAAGATCACTCATTTTGTTGCCGGAATGGGAACAGGAGGAACCATTTCAGGAACTGCTAAATTTTTGAAAGAGAAGAACCCAGATATAAAGATCATTGGTATTGACAGTGTAGGGTCTGTCTATAAAAAGTATTTTGAAACAGGCGAGTTTGATGAAAATGAGATCAAACCTTACATGACGGAAGGGATTGGTGAGGATATTATCCCAGAAGCCATTAATTTTGATTATGTGGATGAAGTAATTCAGGTGAATGACAAAGATTCTGCATTGATGACCAGACGCTTGTCTAAAGAAGAGGGCTTATTTGTAGGTTGGTCTTGTGGTTCCGCTGTAAAAGGAGCTCTGGATTATGCAAAAGAATATCCGTTAGGATCGAACGATGTAATGGTAATAATACTTCCTGATAGTGGGACCCGTTACATTGGCAAGATCTACAACGATGAATGGATGAAAAAACAAGGATTTTTAGATTAAAATATTATGGCTAAACAAAACCAAACGATGAACCCGGGACAAATGGAGATCGAACTCAAAGAAGAAGAGGCTACCGGAACGTATTCGAACCTCGTAATGATCACTCATTCTCCTTCTGAGTTTATTTTAGACTTTATCGCAGTAATGCCGGGTGTTCCAAAAGCAAAAGTAGTGAAGAGAATGATCTTAACTCCAGATCACGCTAAGAGATTAGCCGGTGCTTTAAATGATAATGTAAAGAAGTTTGAAGAGGAACACGGTACTATTTCTTCGAGCAAAGAGAAGGTAGATATTCCAATGTATCGAGGCCCTGTTCCGGAAGCCTGATCATTTCTTAGCTGAAATCAGCAGAAATACTCCTACTACAAAAAAGCATATGTGAGCTATCGAAGCGGCTAACAGAGGGCTGATGGTTCCATAATACCCAAAAGGTTCTGCAATTTTCATGAATGCAAGATAAAGAAAGCTGATTGCCAGACCTGAGGCAAGATAGATCCCTTTTCCGCCACGTCGTTTAACGGAAGCAACAGCAAAGCCCACAATGATTACAATGATAATTGAAAGCGGATAAACCAATCTGCCGTAAAACTGTACTTTAGGCAGGTTGATGTTACCTGCGCCACTCCGTTCTATCGAATCAATATATTCCACAGCTTCTTTATAAGTGAGTTGATAGATATCTGATGTTGATCTTGAAAGATCACGTGGATAGATATTTAAGGTGGTATCTATTTCAGTGACTGAAGTTTCGGTATATCCGGCTTTTGAGAAATCCCGAATTGTAACAACTTTCAATTTCCAGAATTGCTCTTCATCATTCCATACCATTTGATTAGCAGTAATTGTTTCTTTTACCCCTGAACTATCACTGTTTGTAATATTGATTCTATAAGCAATATTCTGATTGTCGTCGTAATAATTTACACTCAGAATAGAATTCTTAGAAACTTGCCTGAAAATATTATTGCTGTCGATAGAGTCGCTGCTTTTTCTGAGGTATTTAGATTCAAAAGCAGTTTTCTTCTTATTTGAGTTTGGAATTACACTTGAATCCAGATAACTGATGGTAGCCGCACACAGGAAAGCGAATAACAAATAAGGCACAATTAATCTGTAAAGACTAACACCAGCTGCTTTCAAAGCGGTTATCTCTAATCGTTCGGATAATTGTCCTGTTATAAACAGACAGGCTGTAAATACTGCTACGGGTAGTATAAGCCGGATCATTTCAGGAGTGTAATTTAAATAATAGTCTCCCCAGATCTCAGCCATCGTTGCGCCTTTATCCGAATAATCATCACTATTCTCCGAGAAATGGATCATAATGAAAATGAACACTAGTATTACGATCACAAATAATGTGATTG
>JAEPPZ010000014.1 GCA_017640785.1 Balneola sp.
ATTAGTCGATGTAATGGAGTTCGCGCCAATAATTCTTGTCGGGAGCTTTTGGTACTTTTGGCGGCACAAAAGTACATCGAATAAAGAAGTAGATACTTTTTCTCAGGCTTAGCCTAGCACAAGGGTACCTACTTTTGTCTTGATACAAAAGTAGCAAAAGATCAAGCCAAAGTATTTAAGACGGGTTCACTGATCCTGCGCTGAATAATCCTAAAGGTCATCGTTAATCCTGAGAAAGTTATTACACTCTTCACCTGAAAGGATTATTCCTGCTTCGCAGACGCATCCGGATCACGCTCTCTATCCCGTCTTAAATACTAAGGGCATATGTTTTTTTGAACAATTCATATTAAAACCATTAATGCTAGAGCCAACTCAATACCTAAAACTATCCTTTACTTCGTAGTGTTGAGATCGTTCATCCCATCGTTCTAGCATTTTTTGAGCTGCTTCAGGTACATGAGCGACTTCGTAATCATCCCCAACAAACTGTTTGATGTGTTCCAAAGAATCGAAGTACATAATGGTGATGAATTCAGTTTCATCAGAATGCTCTCGCCGTAAAACCTCGATCTTTCGATAACCTTCCATCTTATAACTTTCGATCTGAGGAATTACCTGCTCGGTAAGAACTTTGTAATAGGCCTCCTCATTTTCAGGAGTGGTCCAGCCATGCCAGATTCGGGCTATCATCGCGGTGTTATTAGTTAAAAGTTAATTGTTTCAATTACCAAAGAGTTGAATAACTGCTCACGATTAACTAATGACTAGCATCAATCATTTCCTTTTGGAGTAAACGACTGAATTCCTGTAATCTCTCTTCCCAAAATTAAACCATGAATGTCGTAAGTACCTTCGTAGGTATTAACGGATTCCAGATTCATTACATGATGGATCACTCTGTAATCACCAACGATACCGTTCCCGCCATGCATGTCACGAGAAATACGAGCGATCTCTAAAGCTCTTCCACAGTTATTTCGTTTAGCAAGAGATGTCATGGAAGGATGATCTCTGCCTTCATCTTTAAGTTTCCCCAACCTGAAAGCCAGCATCTGCATATTAGTAATATCTGTGAGCATATTCGCCAGCTTTGTTTGGATCAATTGGTTTGCAGCCAGTGGTTTTCCAAACTGCTTGCGATCTAAAGTATATTGACGTGCTCGTTGGTAACAAAATTCAGCGGCGCCAATGGTTCCCCAGGCAATTCCGTAACGAGCAGAATTCAGACACATAAATGGACCTTTCAACCCTTTGATATCCGGGAATACATTTTCTTCAGGGATGAACACATCATCAAAAACTAATTCACCGGTTTCAGAAGCACGTAAACTCATTTTGAATTTGGTGTGTGGAGCAGAAAATCCCTCCATTCCTTTTTCCACCAAAAATCCCCGGATTACGCCTTCATCATCTTTGTTCTCCTTAGCTTTTGCCCAAACAACGGCTACATCGGCAATAGGAGAATTTGTGATCCACATCTTTGCACCGTTCATGATCCAGCCACCATCTGTTTTAACAGCAGTGGTAACCATAGATCCGGGGTCAGAGCCGTGATCGGGTTCAGTAAGACCAAAGCAACCAATGATCTCTCCGGAAGCCAGCTTAGGTAAAAATCGTTGTTTCTGATCTTCAGTTCCGAAAGTAGAAATCGGATACATCACCAACGAAGATTGTACACTCATGAATGAACGGTAACCCGAATCCACTCGCTCTACTTCACGGGCAATAAGACCATAAGCTGTATAGCTGGCATCAGAACCACCATATTCCTCAGGAATGGTAACACCAAGTAAGCCCATCTCGCCCATCTCTTTGGCGATTTCGCGATCAAAATATTCTTCGGTATTTCCTTTGAGGGCACGAGGTTCTAATTTGCTTTGAGCGTAATCCCGTGCGGTTTCCATGATCAAACGATCTTCTTCGTTTAGATCAGATTCAAAAAGAAGTGCGTCGTCGATGTTGAATAGGTTCTTTGCCATGAAGCGTAAAGACTGAGTTTTAAATTATGACTTTATTTTCGCCATAATTTAAAACTCATAATTCAACATTTATAATTATTTCTTCAGGAAAGCGTCTTTTTTAATTTGGTTGTCAAAGGTTTCTTTATTCAGCTTTAGAAAGCTTAAACTTTTTTACATGAGGGTAGGGGGAGAAATTTATTGAATATACAAATCCCTCCGAATCAGAATGAGAGAATAATCCCAGTTCTTGATTTATAAATTCATCTGATTCAATCGAATACAAAAGTAGAAAATCCTGATCATAAATATCAATTGTATTTCGAAATTCTGCCCTGATATTTTTGCCTGAATTTAAGTCTTTCATATACTGATCCGGATCATTAATATTTGTTGGCCAGGCAGCAGTTGCGATAAAAAAGTCATTTCCTGCTTTTAGAATTGGATTCAAACCACCCATGCTTCCGATTGCTCTTCCTTTATCATTTTGAAAGAAGCCGGCTCTCACTATTTTGTCAAAATCTCTGGTTAGTTTTTTAGATTTAGTGCTTTTAATGTTATAAAAGGAGTAGGAATATTCAGACATGCCTGCTACAACCAATTGATCTTCCAAAATGGAAACATTAGAAAACCAACTCATTCCTTGTGGAATATTCAGCTCGCCAGTTAAATCAACAATAAAAGAGGATGAAATACTATCGGGATTATCAGGATTAATGAAAAAGAATTCTTTTGCAAATGAGCCGGATATACTTCTGCTTACAACCATTTTGTTTTCCATAAATCCATGAATGTTAACTCCTTTCAATTTTTCATTATTGACACTTAAGGTTTTCAGGAATTCTCCATTTAAATTAAAAAGATCAATACGAGAACGGGCAATATTGGAGATATAAATCGTCAGTTTTCCATCCCATATCATATTCCATGCATTTTCGAAATCACCCGGACCTCGACCTTTCGAACCGGTTACCCATCTTACTTTTCCATTTTTGTCAAAGGAAATTAGTTTTGATAACCGATCATCAAGTACATACAAATTCTGATTATTGTCTGTGAACATTGCAGTGATGCCCCCAATCAATTCTTTGCTCGTGGCGTCCTCACTTCCGAATGCTTGAATTAATTCAAATTCAACAGGAGAGTTTTCTCGCTCTTGCCATATTCCGTATTCAGGATTATAGATTTGGTTTTCTTCAGGTGTATTTTTATCAGAAGAACAGCTTAGTATAAAGCCATATAGTAGAAATAGAGTTAAGAAATTTTTCATAGTAGAACTTAAATATATCACCGATTTTAAGTTCAATATCATAAAATAAGTTCAATAAAAAAAAGCTCATAACTGTTAGGCTATGAGCTTTTATAAAAATGGTTTCAGAAATTATGCGAGCGTTTTCTTTAACTCTCGTGCAATCACCAATCTCTGAACTTCGGAAGTACCTTCACCGATGGTCATTAGTTTTGCGTCACGTAAGAATCTTTCCACATGGTACTCTTTAGTGTAACCGTATCCGCCATGAATTTGAATGGATTCCAAAGCAGCACGAACAGATAGTTCTGAAGCAAATAACTTAGCCATGGAAGCTTCAATTGTGTAAGGCTTGCCTTTATCTTTTAAAACGGCTGCTCTTAACACAAGTAATCTTGCCGCTTCGATCTCAGTAGCCATATCTACGATCTTTCCTTCCATGTACTGAAAGTTTCCGATAGCAGTTCCAAACTGTTTTCTCTCCATAGAATATTTGAGAGCTTCTTCATAAGCGCCACGAGCGATTCCAACAGAAAGTGCAGCGATACCAACACGACCGCCATCCAGAACTTTCATTGTGTCAACGAATCCCATTCCTTCTTCTCCTAGGAGATTTTCAGCAGGAACTTTCACATTTTCGAAAACCACTTCTGTTGTGTCAGATGAATTCATTCCCAACTTATGCATTCCCGGTCCCGGATTCACTCCGTCCCATTTTCCTTCTACGATGAATGCACTAATTCCTTTAGTTCCTTTAGATGGATCAGTTTTAGCCAGAACAATGTAAATATCTCCAACAGAACCCTGAGTTATAAAGATCTTTGAACCATTAATGATATAATGATCTCCATCTTTAATTGCGGTTGTTTTCATTCCTGAAGCATCAGAACCAGAACCGGGTTCCGTTAAACACCAAGCTGCCAATTGCTCACCAGAAGTAAGAGCAGGCATATACTTCAATTTCTGTTCATGAGAGCCTGCAACAGCGATATGTCCGGTTCCCAATGAAGTATGAGAAGCTACGGTTAAAGCCAAAGAAGCATCCCAGCGAGCAATTTCTTCTAAAGCGAGGCAAAAGCTTACTACATCAAATCCACCACCACCATATTGTTCTTCGTGATAGATGCCAAGCATTCCAAGTTCACCCAATTGTTTAACAATCTCAAGAGGAAATTCTTTGCTGTTATCTCTTTCCATCACCGTGTCTGCGACGTTGCGTTCTACGAATTCTTTTACGCTGTCGCGAATCATTTTTTGGTCTTCAGTGAGGTCAAATGAGAGCTCTCTTTCTAGTACAGTATCCATCTTTTTGAAAAGTCTTTAGTTATTGAAAAATCTTGTTGGAAACGCTTCCATAAAATAACGTTTTTGCGTACCAATTTCGTCTAAGAATGTGTAAAAAATTTATTATATGGTGTGATAGTGCTAGGGTGTTATAGTGTTGCGATTGTACAAAAGTGAGTTCGCAACACTATAACACCATCACACCCTAATACTATATTTTTTATCCAAAATTCCAGGTTACGCCACGGCCAATTTCAGGGTCAGGATAATTCCAATCCACAGCACCCTGATCGCAGGCATACATACAAGTTCCACATTCGATGCAGTCTTCGACTTGAAAATGAACTTTCCCGGCTTCATCCATCGTGTAGCAATTAGCAGGACAAACCCATGTTGTACATTTATGAGGACAAGTTGAGTTGCAAATATCTGTATCAACAATGATATGAGGTTTGATCTCAGATTTAGCTTGATTTCGGTAACTGACAAGTCCGAGTCGTTCTGGAAGGCTTAGTAGTTTCATGATTCGAAAGTGAAAAGTGAAAAAGGTAAAAGTGAAATGTAAACGAAAAAAAGTGTTGTCATTGCATCATTTTTGAAAGCATTGCAAATACTTGGTTTGAAAGATCCGAAAGATGATCGATATCTTTTTCATTTAGATAATTAAGCGTTAACGCTATTTCAATTTGTGTATCAACCTCAACAAGTGAGGAACGAGCTATTTGAAGAAATCTTTTGCGCTCAGCATTAGATGAACGTGCAGAACCTTCTGAAATATTAGAAGGTATAGAAACAGCCGCTCTTCTGAGTTGGCTTATTAATCCAAAATTTTTTGAAGATGGAAAAGTGTTAGTGAGCTTATAGATTTCACTAACCAATTCAATACTGGATTTATATACATTCAGTTTTTTATGGTTTAGCTTAATCATCTTTTCACCTCTCACTTTTACCTTTTCCCTTACAGAGATTTCCTCGCTTTAAATCCTAATTTTGCTAGTTCCCAGAGAGATGAATGTCTTTTGATGGCTCCAAGTAACATCTTCTCGGATTTTGGAGTTGGTTCATTTTTGATACTGAAGAATTGTCTTCCGAAATCACATACTAAGTTTGGTACTTTATTCTGCATCACATCAGTGTGTAATAAATGAACAGCATCCTGGAAACCTTTGATGTCTTTCATAACATAGCTGTCATCCATCTTTTTGCGATATTCTTTTAAGGTAGCAGAGGTATAATCGTTTTTAGCTTTTGCTTCTACAATTGTTTCTGCAGCCAGAATTCCTGATCGCATTGCGTAATCCATTCCCTGAATCGCTTTTCCGGCATTCATCAACAAATTCGCAGCTTCGCCAACCAGTAAAATTCCATCTTTATATAATTCTTTAGGCATCACTCTGGAATCACCGGATGAAACAACATGAGCAGAATATTCCACTACTTCACCACCTTTGATGGCGTCAGCAATGGTAGGATGTTGTTTGAAATGATTTAGAACATCATATGGCTTTTGCTTCTTTTCACGAAGGTCTTTTAATCCCAGAACCAATCCAAGAGAAATGGTGTCGCGGTTTGTATATAAGAATCCTCCGCCTTCGATACCGTTAGTAGCCCATCCTACAAATTCGTTACTCATTCCGCTTAATCCATTAAGCTGGAAGCGGTCTTCCAATACTTTTTGGTCGAAACGAATAATCTCTTTAATTCCTGTAAGCATATGATCAGCTGGAACATATTTATCTTGTAGTCCAACCTGACGAGTGAGCAGATTATTTACACCCTCAGCGATAATTACAGAATCAGCAAAAAACTCATCTTCACCGGTTTTGATACCGATTGCTTTATCATTCTCCATGATCACTTCATCCACCTTAATATCCGTGGCAATGAATGAATCCATGGCAAAATCACTGGCGTCAATAGCTTCCTGAACTTTTCCGGCTAACCAGTTATCAAACTTTGAACGAAGAACAACAACTCCTGTATAAGGCTTTTCGTTGAAGTGTGAAGATTTAAAATCCAAAGAAAATGATGACTGTTCATCCATGAACGTAAGACGGCGATGGTTTATAAATCTATCCCAACCTCCGTCTTCCTCTTCCCAATAATTTGGAACGAGTTTATTCAGATCACTTCCCCAAAGAACTCCACCGGACACATTTTTTGATCCCGGAAATTCTCCTTTTTCGATGAGAAGGAACTTCATGTTATTTCGGGCTAATGTCATTGCAGCGGCAAGGCCGGCAACTCCACCTCCGATTACGATACAGTCAAATTTGTCTTCCATTAAAAATTAGTTTTGAGTGAAAAGTTTTGAGTGTTTAGTTGAAGTTAAATTGCAAAATAACTCTAAACTTAACACTTATAACTCAACACTAATTAGCTTTTAATTTTCTTTATTTCTTCGATGAATGGTGGGAGCACTTTGTATAAGTCTCCAACAATTCCGTAATCCGCAACTTCAAAAATCGGTGCGTCCGGATCTTTATTGATCGCTACAATTACCTTACTGTTTGCCATTCCAGCAACGTGTTGAATTGCTCCTGATATACCAACGGCAATATAAAGTTGAGGAGAAACTACTTTTCCTGTTTGACCAATTTGCAAACTAGGATCGTACACTCCGGATTCAGTAAGTGCTCTTGAAGCACCAATTCCTGCTTTAAGTACAGAAGCCAATTCTGAGATCAATGCTTTCCCATCTTCGTCTTTAACCCCACGACCTGCTGCAACAATAGCTTCAGCTTCGTTCAAGTCAATGGTATCTCCCGAAGCAGAAATGATTTCGCGAAGAGTTGATTTCATTTCAGAATCATCCATGCTGAAGTCTATGTTTACAACTTCTGCAGATTCAGGGGATTCATTTAGATCGTAAGAACCGGAACGAACGGAAACCAAAACTTTATCAGATTTAGCTTCGGTGTTGTTCATGATCTTAGCTGCCATTACAGGTCGTTTTGCTTTTACTCCGCCATCGATCAATTCGAAGGAAGCCACATCAGCAATAACCGCAGCATTTTGGTTAGCAGCCAAAGCTCCCAAAATGTCTTTGGTGCCCTCTGTGGATGCAAAAGCAAAAACAGATGGGTTTACAGAATTCATCACATTTGCCAAAGCTTTAAGTAATGGTGTATTCATGTGGTTTTTAAAGATCGGGTCTTCCACAACATGGACTTTAGAAGCTCCGTATTTTTGAATGCCATCCACAAAAGAAGAAGCGTTTGCATCAATAACAACAGCTTCACATGAAGCGCCTGATGCATCAGCCAATGATTTACAATGTGATAATACTTCCAGAGAAGATCGCTTTAATTTTCCGTCTGAAATTGCGATGTAAGTTAAAATCGTGCTCATTTGTAATGTGTTATGTTTGTCATTTCGAACGAATGTGAGAAATCTAAAGATATACTTAATAACTAATTTTAGATTTCTCAGGTGCAAGACCTTCGAAATGACAAAGGATTATAATTTCTTATTTAAAGTACGTTTGCTTCAGTATCCAATAACTGGGCTACTTCGCGAGCTACTTCTTCAGCTTCGCCTTCATATTTCTTTCCGGCCTGACGTGCAGGTTTTTCTTCATATGAAGTTACTTTAGTATGAGCTTGTAACTCAGCTTCATCAATTCCCAAAGATGAAATCTCAACCTGATCGATCGGCTTTCTCTTGGAAGCCATGATTCCTTTCAGATTTGGAATTCTTGGATCGTTCATATCATTTGAACAAGTAACTGCACATGGAGTTGGAAGCTCGATCATTTCCTGACCGCTATCTCCCTGACGTTTAACAACAAGATTTCCGTTCTCTACCTCAAGGCCAACTGCATTCGTAGTGTATGGAAGACTTAAATGTTCAGCAACCATACTTCCGGTCAATCCTGAATCCGTATCCTGAGATTGCTTACCTAGTCCGATCACATCGTATTCTTTATCCTTGAAGAAAGCAGAAAGTATTTTAGCGTAACTGGCTGAATCGTAATCTTCATCGCCGGTAGCAAGAATGTGAGTTGCTTTATCAGCTCCCATTGCCAGAGCTTTTCGAATAGTTTCTGAAGCTTTTGCAGGGCCGATACAAACAACTTCAACTTCTCCACCGTGCTTTTCTTTTAAAACTAAAGCTTCCTCAACCGCAGATGCATCGTAGGCATTTAAAACCATTCGGTCTGCATCCATGATTAGCTCGCCTTCTTTGATCTGAAGTGGTGCGTAAACATCGGGCACCATCTTAATACATATATAAAATTTCATTCTTATGGTTTTGCAATTCGTAGTTATTAATGTAACCGCTTTTTTGGGTCGACAATATACAAAACCAAAAGAAAAGTATTTTAATTCTGTAGGTTAGAATACTCTGTTAAATGTCCCTGATCTGTTTCCAAAAGAATACTGTATGCCTGACGTCTTACCGCTGCTTCAGCTTCTCCGAAAATACCGGATATTTCTCTGGCTTTGGTGTCAAAGAAAAGGTCGAACAGATAGTTGCTTGTTGCACGACGTTTAGAGTCTCTTATTAGTGTGAGCGCATCCAGAATTTCTTGTCTTGCCAGCTTAGGATCATCTGAAAATTGATCCAATCCAAGTCGATGATAAGAATAATAAGCAGTACGGAGTGGTTCGTATGAGGCGTTCAACAGATCTGTAACGAGTGTAAATTTATTTCTTCGATTATTTGCGGCTCTTGTCCAGCCGGGTGATGCAGTGGTTTGTGCAAGATCAACTACTTGTTGAGCTTTTCTGAAATATTCAGTTCCGCCAAGTTTTGAAAAGCTATCAAAATCGTATCCCAGAATAATATTGATGAAGAAATCCAGGGTTCCTGTAAGATTATCGAATTGAAGTTCATCATGTATTAAAGTTCTTCCTTCCGGATAATTAAATCGCCACAGTTCGTCTGAAAGAATAATGGAAGTTGTTTCTGTGACGGTATTATAAATAGGTCGGCGAGCTGTGAATATAACTCTGGCTCCGAAATCAAAATTGGAATTACCACTTTCGATGATCAATTGTATTTGACACTGAATTCTTTCGTGTTCTTCAAATTGAGCTTCTGTCCAGTTGTAATCATTGATATACTCTTCAATACGACTTTCAAGTTCAGTCAGGTAGGAATAAGAGTTTCCTTCCAACAAATCATAATTTAAGTTTACCTCACATTCGAATTCTTGCGAAAAAGTAGAGCTTGTTACAAAGCAGAATAATATTAAAAAGTAAAATCTTGGTTTAATCACTTAGTTTTTTCCTTTATATATAACATATTATATCAATTACCACCCAATGATACGAATACGAACATATCTATATAAAATTACTTTTGTTCTAATTTTTGTTAGCGCACCCGAAATGGGACTAGCGCAGCTTACCATGGGTGCAGATGGTTTGGCTCTGGGACAGGCTACAACAGCTTTACAGAATAATAGCTGGGCGATCTTTTCAAACCCTGCTACCATCAACAATGAAAAAAAGAGTGTTAGTTTTTTTAGTTTAAGAAATTACGGATTTGTTGAATTAACAGATATTGCTGCATCCGGATCTTTCCCTACTTCATATGGTATTGCTGCTTTCGGATTTCACAGATATGGAGGAGATTTGTTTAACGAAACAAGAATTCGGTTTGGGTATGCAAATTCATGGAATAATTTAAAATTTGGTGCTGTATTAAACTACAATCATATTTCACAAGCTTCTCCATATGGATCCGGTGGCGCATTGGGGATAGATGTCGGAATAACAACCATGTTGACACAAGGGCTTTGGTTTGGTGCGAAAGCCACCAATTTAAACCAACCAAACTATGATTTTGCAGCAAATGAAGAATCTCTTTCAAGAGAGTTAGCAATAGGATTGAGTTACAATCTGGATGAGAATGCATTATTCCTTTTTGATATTGTGAAAGATGTTCGATTCCCTGTTGCGTACAGAGGTGGAATAGAAGTAAAAGTTGTAGAAAATCTAAAAGGAAGGGTTGGAGTAACAACCGAGCCAAATACTTATTCATTTGGAGTGGGTTATGAGGCAACTCTCTGGGAAGCTAATCTGGTATTTCAGCGACACGAAACACTCGGGTTTAGTCCAGGAATAGGATTGAATTTCTTTTTCTAAATGATCGCTTGTAGAAAAATAGCATTCCTTATTCTTATTGGATGTGTATCCAGTTCATTAACTGCTCAAGTTAGGGATTCAGCGAAAGTACAGATCGAAAAACAACTGGAAGAGGCATTAGAAGAACAGGAAACTGAAGAAGGTGAGCTTGCGGGAGAACAACTGGCTCAGTTTCTTGAAGAATTAGCCGCAAATCCTGTTAACATAAATTCTGCATCTGTAAACGATCTTCTCCAGATTCCCGGGTTCAATCTTAAACTAGCAAGAGCATTAATTGATTATCGAAAAGAAAATCCCTTCGTGGAAAAAGATGACATTTTAAAAGTTTCAGGAATTGGAAGAGCAACCTATACCAGAATGAGACCCTATATCACTGTTGGGGGAGTTTCGTCGCGATTTCGTGATCTGTATACAAATCCGAACTATTGGTTGGATGGGAACTCATTTGAGTACATCACCAGATACCAACAGGAACTGAATGATCAGAGAGGCTATGAAATCCCGGATTCTTCGGGAGGATATTTGGGAAGTCAGGGTAAATATTACCAACGGTTTCGAATGTCGAGCAGACATTTATCCATAAATCTTACACAAGAAAAAGACGCCGGTGAAACGCTGAACGGGCCAACAGGATTTGATTACACTTCCGGACATATTGCTCTGAAAGAAAACGGGAAATTAAAGGATCTCGTAATTGGGGATTATGCTCTGAATTTTGGCCAAGGGTTAGTTTTATGGACAGGAGGTGCTTTTGGGAAAGGGAGGGAAGTAGTTGGTACAACAAGTAAAAACGAACGTGGGCTCCGGGCCTATGGATCGGCTCAGGAAACAGATTTTTTTAGAGGTATTGCGGCTACATATGGCGAAAAGATCGAGACTACGTTTTTTTATTCAGATCGTCCGCGTACTGCATCTGTTATTGAGGGCGATACAACCCGATTTCCTTCCTCGTCGGGCTTTCATAGAACTTTAAATGAAAAAGATAGAAGGAATAATATTGACCAAAAAACATACGGAGGCAGAATCAGAATAGATACTCCGGTAGGTTTATTTGGTGCTACGGGATACCGTACAGAATTCAGCAGCTACATCGACAGGGGAAATGGGTTATCGAACCTGTACGATTTTGAAGGAAGAGATAACTCTGTTGTAGGCTTTGACTACCGTGGATTGATTGGAACTGTATTGGCTTTTGGGGAGATAGGACAAAGTCAAAATGGTGGAAAAGGAGGAATTGTTGGGATCGAAAGTCCGATTGGGTTTTCAACGGATTTTACAATGGCATATCGAAATTATGGTCGGAATTTTCAATCTTTTATGGGAGATGGGTTTGGCGAAAGTTCATCCGATCCTCAAAATGAAGAAGGGTTTTATATCGGAATCAGGCACGGGTTAAATGACAAAGTTTCACTTTCAGCTTATGTAGACCAATACAAGTTTGATGCTCCAAGATCAGGAATTGATCAACCGAGCCAAGGGTTTGATGTACTTGGATTGATGGAGGTGGATTTTACTTCCGATCTAAATGGATATGTACTGATCAGATCAGAAACTAAGGATGATACATTTACAGAAATAAGCGAACGTGGAGTTATGGAAGAATTTATTGGTGAACAGCGAAGGTCCAGTATTCGAACACAAATTGAATATCAGTTAAACAAAAGTGTAAGGCTGAGGTCGAGAATTGAGCTGGTAGAAAGCCAGGGAGCGAATGAAGCTAAGGAGTATGGAATGCTTTTGTATCAGGATATCAGAGTTCAGGCATCAAGTAAACTTCAGATCGATGCCAGAGTAACTGTTTTCGATACCGATAGTTTTGATTCCCGTGTATTTCAGTTTGAGAATGATTTACTCTATGTATTATCAAACACGGCGCTTTCAGGGCAGGGTCAACGGGCATATTTTGTTTTAAACTATGAGCCAACAGACTTTTTGGAAATCTGGTTTAAGTATTCGTTATCCGTTTTTGAAAATGTAAATTTTGTCAGTAGTGGTTTAAACGAAATTCAAGGAAACAAAAACAGTGATTTTGGAATTCAGGCGAGATTGAAGTTTTGATTAAGAGATTGATTACTGATCTGTTTACTGTTATTCTTGGCAAAATTTAAAGCACAGCAAATATGACTTTTGAAGCTTGGGCGGTAGTTTCGGTATTAATTTTTTGTTTGGTTCTCTTAGTTTCTACCAAGATATCAGCTGATCTTATCCTTTTTGGTGGATTAGCACTATTAGTGATTACCAGCATCGTCCCGACCCCTCTGGCACTCGATGGTTTTTCAAATGAAGGAATGCTCACCGTTGCAGCGCTGTATGTGGTAGCTGCGGGATTAAAAGAGACAGGAGCAATTCAGTATGTAGTTCAAAAGGTTATGGGAAATGCTTCTACAGTGAGGGCTTCTCAGTTAAGGATTATGAGTCCTGTTATGGTGATGAGTGCGTTTTTTAACAACACTCCTATTGTAGCATCTTTTATTCCGGCTTTAGAGAAGTGGAGTCGAAGAACCGGTATTCCGGTTTCCAAGGTCTTAATTCCTCTAAGTTACGCTGCAATTTTAGGGGGAACTTGTACGCTCATTGGAACAAGTACTAACCTTATCCTGAATGGACTGTTAATTGAAGAGTCTACAACGCGGTCTTTAGGTTTATTTGAACCTGCTTTGATCGGGGTTCCATGTGCTATTGCAGGTTTTATCTATTTGTTAATTTTTGGGGATAAATTGCTTCCCAACCGTAGTTCAAGTATCGAAAGTTTTAAGGATACCAGAGAGTACACAATCGAAATGATTGTTGAAAAAGATAGTACGATCGTTTCAAAAACTATTGAAGAAGCAGGATTACGGAACCTTCCCAGTTTGTTTCTTGCTGAAATTATCCGTGATGGAAGATCAATTCCGGCTGTTGCTCCTCACGAAAAACTAAAAACCAATGATCGGTTAATCTTTACAGGAATGGTTAACTCTATTATCGATATTCAGGAGTTTGCAGGTTTAAAGTTAGCTACCGATCAGGTTTTTAAACTAGATTCCCCAAGACGGGAAAGGCAGCTTGTTGAAGCGGTAGTTTCTCCGGGAAATCCAATTGTTGGCCGTACCATTAAAGAAGGTGGGTTCAGAGATCGGTATGATGCTGTTGTTTTGGCTGTTTCCAGAAGAGGAGAAAGGGTTTCTAAAAAAATAGGAAATATAAGCTTAAGTCAGGGCGATACTCTGTTATTGGAGGCTCACCCTAAATTTATGAAGCGATTCAGAAATTCCAATGATTTTTACCTGATCAGTCCTGTTGAAGATTCAACTCCATTAACTTTTGAAGGGGCATGGAGAGCATCATTAGTTTTGTTGTGGATGGTTGGTTTAGCAGGTTTTGGAGTTCTTACGATGTTACAAGCTTCATTTTTAGGAGCTGTTGCAATGATTTTGTTTAATTGCACGAAATATTCAACGGCATTGGAAAATATAGATTGGAGGGTTTTATTAGCAATAGCATCTTCTCTTGGATTAGGTGCAGCATTACAAAGTACTGGAGCGGCTTTTGTTTTCGCAGAAGGATTGTTGAGTTTTGCGGGGACTAATCCTGTCTTAGCGTTAGCTCTTACATATGTATCTACTTGGCTGTTAACAGAAATGATTACTAATAATGCTGCAGCGGTACTAATCTTTCCAATTGCACTATCATTAGCAACCGAAATGCAACTGGATTTTATCCCATTTGCAATTGCAATTATTATGGGGGCTTCAGCAAGTTTTTCTACTCCAATAGGATATCAAACTAATTTAATGGTGTACGGTCCGGGGGGTTACAAATATACTGATTACATTAAAATTGGAATACCTCTAAATTTAATAGTCGGAATAATAACTGTATCTTTAATCCCTCTAATTTGGAGCTTTTAAATAAACTAACTAATGATTGAACATATCATAGAAATTGCGAAAGAAGCAGGTCGGGAGATTTTAAAATATTATGATGACGAAATTGAAGTAGAATCCAAATCTGATGACTCACCTCTTACTAAAGCCGACCTAGCCGCGCATCACCACATTGTAAATGAGCTGAAAAAGCTAACTCCTGAAATACCTATTATTTCTGAGGAGTCCGGAATACCTGATTTCGAAGAAAGAAAACAATGGGACAGGTTCTGGTTAGTAGATCCTTTGGATGGGACTAAAGAATTCATTAAAAAAAATGGTGAATTTACTGTTAATATAGCACTGATTGTTCAAGATAAACCAATGCTCGGTGTAGTGTATGTTCCTGCTTTTGATACCTTGTATTATGGAGATAATGCTTCAGGATCTTTCAAGCAGGAGAGCAATAAAAATCCAGTTCAGTTGAATACATTACCATACGACAAATCGGATAAAGCCAGAATAGTTGTAAGCAGATCACACGGGGATGATTCTACCAAAAGGAAATTAGAAAAAATAGGAATCGAAGTTTCGGAAGAGGTTCCGTCAGGAAGTTCACTTAAATTTTGTTTAGTTGCAGAAGGAAAAGCGGATCTATATCCAAGACTTGGTCCAACAATGGAATGGGATACAGCAGCTGCAGATGCAGTGTATAGATATTCGATTAAAGAAGGGGAAAAACTATCTCCTTTATCTTACAATAAAGAAAATTTTAAAAATCCTTATTTCTTGTTAGGATTAAATGAAAATATAAACGCAGAAGAATTATAGAAGTCTGCAACTCAAAAATTGATTCAAATATCATGAGTGAATTAAAAAACACTTCACATCTTAAGCAACTAGAAAACGAAGGCATATACATAATGAGAGAGGTTGCTGCACAATTTGAGCGACCTGTTTTATTATTTTCCGGAGGGAAAGATTCTATTGTAATGTTTCATTTAGCATTGAAGGCATTTCACCCGGGGCGTATTCCTTTTCCATTAATGCATGTAGATACAGGACATAATTTCAAGGAAACGATCGAATTCAGAGACAAACTGGTAAAAAAGTACGATGTTGATCTGATTATTGGAAGTGTACAGGACTCTATCGATGAGGGGAAAGTTGAGGAAGAAACAGGTCCTGATGCCAGTAGAAATGCTCTGCAAACCGTTACACTTTTGGATACACTAAAGAAACATCAGGTTGATGCAGCTTTAGGTGGAGGAAGAAGAGATGAAGAAAAAGCCAGAGCAAAAGAGCGCTTCTTTTCTCATCGAGATGTGTTCGGTCAGTGGGATCCGAAGAATCAACGACCGGAACTATGGAACTTATATAACGGACGTAAAAGTCAGGGCGAAAACTTCCGTGTTTTTCCATTGAGTAATTGGACTGAAATGGATGTTTGGCAATATATAGCACAAGAAAATATCGATATACCTTCTCTTTACTTTGCTCATGACCGGAAAGTCTTTGACAGACGGGGAGTTTGGTTGGCGGATACTGAGTTCGTGAATCGAATGGATGAGGAAAAACTGGTAACTAAAACAGTACGCTTTAGAACAATTGGAGATGCTACATGCACTGGGGCTGTACTATCAGAAGCTTCAGATCTTGAAGAAATAATTCAGGAAGTTGCATCTGCCAGAGAAACAGAAAGGGGCACTCGCCATGATGATAAGCGAAGTGAAACGGCAATGGAAGACAGAAAGCGTCAGGGCTATTTCTAACATCCGTCAATCGAACCAAGTAAATTTAAAAACACTTTATACAACAAGATGAGTCAACAGATTGAAGAAAACGCTTACTTAAATATGGACCTACTTAGGTTTACAACAGCAGGTAGCGTAGATGATGGGAAAAGCACATTGATAGGAAGGCTTCTTTATGATTCGAAGTCCATTTTTCAGGACCAAATGGAAGCCATTGAAAAGTCGAGTAAAAGCAGTGGAGAAGAGGAAGTAAATCTTGCATTGTTGACAGATGGACTTAAAGCAGAAAGAGAGCAAAAGATTACGATTGACGTTGCATATAGATATTTTGCAACTCCAAAGCGAAAATTCATCATTGCGGATACTCCGGGGCACACACAATACACCCGAAATATGGTGACCGGTGCTTCAACAGCAGATTTGGCAATCATTCTTGTGGATGCTTCAAAAGGGTTGTTGACCCAGTCCAGAAGACATGCTTTTATTTCATCATTATTGAGAATACCGCATCTTGTAGTTGCAGTAAATAAAATGGATCTGGTTGACTACGATGAAAAAGTTTTTGACGAGATCGTAGCTGATTTCAGAAATTTCGCCAAAAAATTAAATGTTACTGACATATCCTACATCCCAATTTCAGCTCTGAAAGGAGATAATGTAGTTGAAAAAAGTGAGAGAACAGATTGGTATAAAGGTTCTACTTTACTCCATCATTTGGAAACGGTAAAAGTAGATGCAGGAAAGAACGTTGTGGACTTCCGATTGCCTGTTCAATATGTGATTCGTCCTAATCAAAATTTCCGTGGCTTTGCAGGACAGGTATCGTCAGGACATGTTCGTCCAGGGGACGAAGTAACAATTTTGCCATCAGGACTTTCTACCAAAGTTAAAGAAATTGTTACACGTGATGGTAATTTGGAGGCAGCCTTTACAGGTGACTCTGTTACTTTAACCATGGAAGACGAGATTGATATCAGCCGTGGTGATATGATAGTTCGGAAAAATAACGTTCCAACTATTCGAAACAACTTCGAGGCTTATTTATGTTGGATGAATGAGAAGTCTTTAGAGCCAGGTAAACAATACTTGATAAAACAAACTACACAAACTGCGAAGGTATTTATTGACGATATCCTTTATCGCATAAATGTAGATAGTTTAAGCCGGGAAGATGCGAACAAGCTTGAGTTGAATGAGATTGGAAGAGTAAAAATTCAAGCCAGTAAACCTATTTTCTTTGATCCTTATCAAATAAATCAAAGAACAGGAAGCTTCATTATTATCGATCCTGCAACAAACGTTACAGTGGGAGCGGGCATGATCAGAGCCGGATCAACTACAGATGGGAAAAAGAGTAGGGGATCAATAAGGAAAAAATCCCCAAATGTTGTTTGGGAGCCGTGGAATATTCCAAGAGAAGAACGAGAAGAACGAAATGGTCATAAAGCCAAATTGCTTTGGTTTACAGGTATTTCAGGCTCAGGAAAAAGTACCATCGCAAAAGCTCTTGAAAAGAAGTTGTGGGACGATGGAAAGAAAACGGTGCTATTAGATGGAGATCAAGTACGCCATGGTTTAAATGGAGATCTCGGATTCAGTGCTTCTGACAGAAGAGAAAATATCAGACGAGTTGGTGAAGTTGCTCGTTTATTCTATGAGCACGGCAATATTGTACTCTGCACATTTGTATCTCCTTTCAATGCAGATCGTGAGGATCTTAAGGCTCTATTTCCTGAAGGAGAGTTTCAGATAGTTCATGTTGACTGTAGTTCTGAAAAAGCACAGGACAGAGATCCTAAAGGGTTATATAAGAAAGCTAAAGAAGGAGAGATCATAGGGCTTACAGGATATGATGCAGACTATGAAATTCCTGAAAATCCGACGCTATTGATCGATACAGAAAAATTATCTGTTGATGAAGCTGTGGAAGAATGCATGAAGATTCTCTCTTAAAAGTTTAGTATTCCTTATCAAAATATCCATCTGACGGATAACCCGTCTGATGGATATTTTTGTTTAGAAGATCTATCTCCAATTCATGAGTGCAGATTAAACGGACCTCCCCGGTTCATTGCTACATTTTCTGTTCGAGGCAGCTCGCCCCTCCTTGGTTAAGGAGGGGGAATTCTTGAGTTGATTCTAAATTTTATCAACGAGTCCTCTTCCTGTTGCAGGAGCCTGCCTTTGTCGGTAGACAGGGAGAGAGGTTTTTTCTACTTTAATTCAAATTAAGGTCATCCTTGTAGGTGTTATGAACTTCGTTGACAAAATTTCTTTATACCAGCCTCAATATTACAAGCCAATCATCCCTGTAGAAGTTAGATAATTCACTTACAAAAATTGACTTGTTTATAATCCTGAAGATTTCAGTAAAAGCTTCCAACTACACCGACCTTTAGAATTATTGGCGAGCCAAGAACGTAATGAAATCGACGGCTCCCAAGGAGCAATCATTACACTCAGACTGATTTATGAATGTGTATAGTAAGAACGAAGACCTTTTGTAATGATTAGTCGATGTAATGGAGTTCGCGCCAATAATTCTTGTCGAGAGCTTTTGGTAATGGCGCCTGTGCTGAGGAAGCTCAGTATCGGCACAAAAGTACACAGAGCCAAGGAACTGAATTATATAAAAGGATTAACTTAGCGTAGGGGTATCTACTTTTGTCTTGATATCCCGTTCGAACGGGACAAAAGATCAAGCCGAAGTATTTAAGACGGGTTCACTGATCCTGCGCTGAATAATCCTAAAGGTCTTCGTTCATTCTGAGAAAATTATTTTACTCCTTACCGGAAAGGATTATTCCTGCTTCGCAGACGCTCCCGGATGATGCTCTCTTTTCCGTCTTAAATACTAAGGGCGAATTTTTCTAGAATGATTGCTACCAAATTGTCAACGAATTACATGACATCTACAAACCCGAACTTGTTTCGGGATCTTTGTAAGGACCAAATTCATAGATAGCTTCAATAAAAATGAGCAAAGACTATTCACGTCAAATGAAATAATATAGCCTTTGCGTAAGATCCTGAAACAAGTTCAGGATGACCTTCACACAGTCATTCCTGCGAAGGCAGGTATCTAGATCGTTATTACAGGTATGTTCCTCTAAATCAATCCAGATCTCGGGCATACGCCGCGAGATGACTTTGCTTTTGAAGATTATTTCTAGCTTATCTGAATTTTCCTGTAATTAAGGAGCGCCCCTTCCCTCAGCGAAGGGAAGGGACAGGGATGGGTTTTCCTCATCGACAACTTCGTCTATTCTAAAGGGTATAATCTGTATAAAACCTCGTGCATAAGCCGTTCGGTGTGAAGTGCTCTCTGGTAAACTGGATTCTGAATGTTGGAGGTGATTTAGATTTGATCAGGTACACCAGCCAGGATTGTAATCCGCAGCGACTTAAGAATGGATCGAATAATAAATGGAAGAACCTGAAGGATCTGCTTGTTTAAAGGTTGTTCTGCACTAATTCTAAATCAGATCAACGAGTCCTCCTCCTTAACCAAGGAGGAGACAGAGGAGGTCAAGCAATAACGGGAGTAGTTACAATGACGGCTAACATTAAAATATTAAGCAAGTAGGACATTTATGTCCGGCGATCTGGCGATTTTTCATTAGTTCGATATACTGAAATATTTACTTAGACGAACCTTCCCAACCCATTGTCACATTTTATGAACTGAGCAGTTCGCTCCTCCTCCTAACAGAAAGGGAATTCATAAGCTTATTGTAATTCTAAATCAGATCAACGAGTCCCCTTCCCTCATCAAAGGGAAGGGACAGGGATGGGTTTTCCTCATCAACAACTTCGTCCATTTTATAGGTTATAATCTGTATAAAGTCTCGTGCCTAAGCCGTTCGGACTAAAGTCCTCTCTGACGAACTTAATTCTGAATGTTGGTGGCGATTAGATTTGCTCAGGTAGAGCAGTCAGAATTATATCTAAAGCAAGTTAAGAATTGATCGAATAATAAATCGCAGAACCTGAAGGATCTGCTTATTTAAGGTTCTTCTGTACGGATTCTAAATAGATCAACGAGTCCTACCCACTTGTTGAAGGGGGTAGGCAGATGGAGTCAATATACAGTAAGGAGACGCGAAGTGCCCTCCATTTTACCTGTACTTATAATATTCAGAATATGTACGCTTATAGTAATTGTAGTTGGTATAGTAATCAGTGCTCTTTTTAGGATCAAAAGCATTAAGAACTATACCAAGAACATCTGCATTCAAATGCTCCAGCCCTTCAAGTGTAAACTTTAACTCTCTTTTTGTAGTTACATTGAATCTTGAAACTACAATCAATCCATCAATGAGACGAAGCAATGAAGCCGAATCTGATATAATTCCATACGGCGCAGTGTCCAGAATAATATGATCGTATTCAGCTTTGTATTTATCAATGAGTTGTTTGAGTCGTTTACTGTCTAGTACAGAAGCCGGTTCCGGGGTTTTATGCCCTACAGTTATTAAATCTACATTTGGAGCTACGGTACTAAAACGCACATCTTTTGTGGCATCAAACAATGCATCAGAAAGGCCGGGTTCTTTGTTTTCGCCGAAAATCTTGTGCTGAGTAGGTCTACGTAAATCCAGATCAATGATAAGTACTTTTTTCTCAGATCCCGTAAAAGTTACAGCGAGATTTGCCGCTACGGTGCTTTTACCTTCCCCTTTGGTAGCACTGGATACCATAAGGATTTTATATTCTTTATCCGGATTCGCATATACCACATTAATTCTCAACCTGCGATATGCTTCAGAGATGGGAGAAATGTGATCAAATAAAGTTATTAGTTGATTGGAAACTGATTTATCTCCAATATACTGACGTTCATTAGGGTTTATTTCTCCTATTACAGAAAAGTCAGGAATAGCACCTAATACTGGTTTGTTGAATTCTTTAAGTACATCGGTGGAGGTAATGCGGTCATTCACAATTTCTTCTATGAGGATGTAACCTACAGCAACAAACCCACCAATGAGAAATCCAACAATTATGACAATTTTTTTGTTTGGTTTTACAGGTGTTTTTGTAGGAATTGCATAATCTAATGGCCGACCTAATCCAAATTGAGTTTTTTCCCATAAACTCATTTCAGAAAATTGTGCAGAAACTTGTAAATACATTTCCTCATTAACCCTAACATTTCTTTTTAACCGAGCAAGTTGAATTATTTCATCAGGAAGTTTTTCAAATTGATTATTAACATCTGTATATCTTTTGGATATGATGTTATCTTTTGTTTGAAGTTGGGTCTCCTTGACTTTTAATTCTATTAAGATTTGAGTAATTGCAGAGATTCGCTGAGTTATTGCGCCTTCTCCGGATCCCATAAAGCTAAGATAGAGGTCAGATTCTGAAGACAACAAATTATTTGTCCTATCTTTAATCTGTTTTTTTACTTGTTGAATTTCGTTCTCAATGCGTAAAATTTCTGGATTATCATCAGCGATATTTTCATTCTTAGTTAAAAATAATAGTTTATTCGTTTCCAATTCTGCGAGAGCATATTGATAACGTTCAATAACTGGACCAATGGCTTCTGAATATTGATCAGCTAATCCTGGTTTAATTTGGTTTAACTGTTCTTCATATTGTTCTATACCAGTATTGACTGTAACTAGCTCTACTTCAAGGTTTTGTTTTTCGATCTCTAGAGTTGCAATAGTAGAGATAAGTGCTTCAGTTTGTGGATCTACAGCAATCAGTTTTGTTCGATTCATAAAACTTTGAAGAGAGTCTTCTGTAGAAATAAGTTCTTCTTGCAACCTTGAGCGTTCAGCACGCAAAAAATCAAGAGCAGATACAGCCATAGTCCTATTTTGCTCTGTGGAAAGAGCAGAATAAGTATCCATCGTTAAATTAATAATAGTAGAAGACTCTGTTGGCAAAGGGCTTGTAAAGGAGATTTCTACTATATCAGCGTTGGGGTCTTTTTTTTCAAAATCAATAATACTTCTATATCGGGAAGCAATATTTTCAATAGCAACAGTGGATGAATCATCTGGGTAGTCTCGCCATAGAATTGGAAACTTGCGCCCTTTCTCATCAAATTCTAATGATTTAATGCGTTCGGCTAAATCGAGGCTTAATTTCCTGGAGCTCATAATCTGTAATTCATTGGCAATCGTACTCCCAACGCCAATACCGTATGTGCTGGTAAGAAGATTTTCTATACCTGCGCCAGCATAAGAGTATCTATTCTTACTCTCACTAATGATTATGGTACCTTTGCTCTCATAGATAGGTATTTGGTAAAATACGTAAAAAACTGATATTGCAGTAAAAGTAAGTATGATCCCAATTACTTTCCATTTTTGGGTTAAAAGTAAATTAAAGATTTTAAGCAAGTCTAATTCTTGTTGTTTAGAGTTAGATGCATCAGTATTTAAATTATAACCGTTTTGAGAATGTCCATTATAATGCATTTCTTACAATTGTATTAACAAGTTGAAATTGTTGGCTAATAAGATATAAAAAGTCTACCTGATTATTACTATTATTTGGAGTTAAATACTCATAATTTAAAGTTTTCAAAAATTAAATAATTATCTATAGGTATGGCTAAGTTGGCAGTTATCTCTGACGTGCATGGTAATTTACCCGCATTAGAGGCGGTTCTTGAAGATTTGGATAAATTGACATTAGATCAGTGTATATGTTTGGGGGACATAGTAGGTTATGGTCCTTTTTCTTCTGAATGTATAGATCTTTTTATAGAACGAAGGATTCCAACAGTACTTGGAAATCATGATGCAGGAGTATGTGGAAGATTAAGTTTAAATCATTTTAGAGATCCAAACAGAAAATTAATTGGAATAATAAAGAGGAGTCTTGGCTTTTCACAAATGGAGTGGTTAAGAAATCTTCCACTGATTATTAAAGATGAAAATTGGTTAGCAGTACATGCAGAACCAATTCGTCCTGAACGTTGGATGTATGTAGATAGTGCTATAAAAGCTAGAAAAATATTAACTGAAATTGATCAACAATTGTGTTTTGTGGGGCATACGCATATCCCGGGTATGGTTTCTGGCCAAATTGGAGTATTGGGTTTTAAATCCGAATACAAGTATTTAATCAACCCTGGTAGCGTAGGCCAATCGAGGGATGATGACTTTAGAGCATCTTATTGTTTATTAGATACAGATAATTGGGAGATTAGCTTTAAACGAGTTTCTTATAACACAGAAAAAGTACTAACAGGGTTAAACAAATTAGGATTTTCGAGAAGTGATTCACATCGATTACTCCGCTATTAAAAGAAATTTTTTTCAAGTAAATACTTACTATCTTAGCAATAAGTTAAATCAAATAAGTAATAACAAATGAAACATATAGGGCTTTTAGCTTTACTTTTTTTTATTGCATTAGCAAATAGGAATGTCAAAGCTCAAAACAATCAAATAATTTCTTCACAGCAGTTTAGGTTGGGGGAACGGATATTTCGAATTTCTGAGCCGGGGCAACTTTCTGATTCGGTAAATGTTTGGGGTGACGTTGGAAGCTCTGGCAGATATTTAGTTCCAAAAGGAACCGATTTAACCAAATTAATATCGTATAGCTTTGGGCCAATTACATTAAGAGACGGGCAAACACAAGTAGATTGGTCTAAAATGAGGGTTGAGATAAATATTCAAGAATTTAATTCAGAAAGTGGTACGCAAACTGTTAGTAATTTTAAGTATAGATTTGAAGAGCCTTTTCCTGAGGGGATGAGGGACTTTAAACTTAAGAATAATCAAACGGTTACCGTTCGAGTTAAAAGAAAGCCTTCTTTTAGGGATTATCTTGGCGTATTCGCTTCAACTGTATCAGCTGTTGCTTCAACAATTATATTGTTAGACAGACTGGGTGGCAGATAATAAAATTTTACTAATCAACTTAAATTGATTAGTAATCAATATTTTGTATACATAATGACAAAAGAAAAAGATATTTATATAGCTGGTCATCGGGGAATGGTCGGATCGTCTATAGTTAGGAATCTGAAAGCTTATGGTTATAAGAACCTAATAACTGCAACCAGTCAAGATTTAGATCTTAGAGATCAGAATGTCTGCGATGAATTTGTTCGCCTAAAAAAGCCTAAGGTAATGATAATTGCAGCTGCAAGAGTTGGTGGGATATTAGCCAACTACGAATATCCTTGGCAGTTTTTATATGATAACCTCATGATTGAGGCTAATTTAATTAATGCAGCTCATCAGAATGATATTCAGGATCTGATATTCTTGGGAAGTTCTTGTATTTATCCAAAAATGGCTCCTCAGCCTCTTAAAGAAGAGTATTTAATGACCGGTGCATTAGAGCCCACCAATGAATGGTATGCTATTGCGAAAATTACAGGTATTAAACTATGTCAGGCCTTAAATAGACAATATGGAAGGAATTATATTTCCATGATGCCAACAAATTTATATGGTCCAAGAGATAATTTTGATTTGAAGACCTCTCATGTACTTCCTGCAATGATTCGTAAATTTCATGAGGCTAAAGAAAGCGGACATACACCGGTTCCACTTTGGGGCAGTGGATCACCAATGCGTGAGTTTTTACATGTAGAAGATCTTGCTGAATCTGTACGCTTTATAATGGAATATGAAGGCAAGCTTAAGTACGATCTGATCAATGCTGGTACTGGAACAGATCTGACCATCAAAGAATTGGCTGAAACCGTTCAAAAAGTAACCGGGCATGAAGGTGATATTAATTGGGATTCCTCCAAACCCGATGGAACTCCACGAAAGTTGATGGACGTATCACGGATTAATGAACTGGGCTGGAAAGCTGAAATTGATTTACGCGAAGGAATTGAAAATACCTATGAATGGTTTTTAGATAATTTGGAAGGAATTAAGAAAGTAGAAATTAATAGTTGAGCTGAAAGAGTGAAATTGAAAGCTCAAAGTGTTTTAGCTTCGTAATTAAATACTATGAACAAAAAAGATTTTGCATTTAAAGATTTGAAAGTTTGGCAACGAGCGGTGGACTTTGCTGATTATGCAATTTCTTTTACAGAAGGGTTTGATACAGATAGAAAACATTTTCGTTTAGTTGAACAATTCGAATTAGCTTCAACTTCTGTAGCAATGAACATTGCTGAAGGAAAAGGCAGAAACTCTAAGAAGGAATTTATTCAATACTTATATATTTCTAAGGGATCGATATACGAAACAGTGATGCTGGCCAATTTATTTGCTAGAAGAGGTTGGATCAGAAAAGAGCAATTAGAAAAGGCAGAATTAGATGCACTTAAATAGCATCAATGATCAAGGGGTTGATCAATTCAATACATAAATCAATTTAGAAAAATTAGAATCAAGGCTTTCAGCTTTGAGCTTCAAACTTTGAACTATTATGAGTAAAACGAATAACAAAGTCGCATTAATAACAGGAATCACCGGTCAAGATGGATCTTATTTAGCAGAACTATTATTAGAAAAGGGCTATATTGTTCATGGTATTAAGAGAAGGTCTTCGCTATTTAATACAGACAGAATTGATCATTTATATCAAGATCCTCATGACCAGGATCAACGGTTAGTGTTACATTACGGTGATCTGACTGACTCGATGAATTTGACTCGGATTATCAAAGAAACGCAGCCCGATGAAATTTATAATTTAGGGGCTATGTCGCATGTAAAAGTGTCTTTTGATATGCCAGAGTATGTTGGTAACGTCGACGCTTTGGGTACTTTAAGGGTTTTAGAAGCAGTACGATTATTGGGATTAGAAAAGAAAACTAGAATCTATCAAGCTTCAACTTCAGAATTATATGGTGGAATGGTAGAAAATAAAAATGAAAGAGGTTTTTATGATGAAGATTCTGCTTTCTATCCTCGTTCTCCTTACGGTGTAGCTAAAATCTACGGATTCTGGATCACTAAGAATTATCGCGAAGCGTATGATATGTTTGCATGCAATGGTATTCTATTTAATCATGAATCTCCTAGAAGAGGGGAGACTTTTGTAACTAGAAAAATTACAAGAGCGGTAGCAAAAATTGCATTAGGACTTCAAGAGAAAATATTTTTAGGAAATCTAGATGCGCAACGTGATTGGGGACATGCTAAAGATTATGTGCGAATGATGTGGATGATCTTACAGGCTGAAAAAGCAGAAGATTGGGTGATTGCCACTGGAGTAACAACAAAGGTTCGTGATTTTGTGCGCATGGCTTTTGGGGAGGTAGGTATTGAGCTAGAATTTAAAGGAAAAGGAGTAGATGAGAAAGCTTTTGTAACTGCTTGTAACCATAAAGATTACCAGGTGGAAATTGGCAAAGAAGTGTTATCAGTAGACCCCTCTTATTTTCGTCCAACGGAAGTAGATTTATTGTTAGGTGATCCCACTAAAGCAAAGGAGGAGTTAGGTTGGAAGCCAGAATTTGACCTTCAAAGCTTGGTAAAAGACATGATGCAAGGTGATATTCAGTTGATGAAAAAAGATGTAGACTTGTTAAAAGCAGGCCATGAAATTTTGAAACAAGCGGAGTAAAGAATATGAGAATAGTGGTAACAGGAGGAGCAGGCTTTATTGGATCTGCGTTGGTTCGGTTGATTCTAAACCACACTGAACATCTGGTTCTAAACATTGACAAGCTTACTTATGCCGGTCATTTGGAATCACTTATAAACGTTAGTAATTCAAACCGATACCAATTTGAACAAGCCGATATTTGTGATGCGGATGAAATAAATAGAAATTTCAATGAATTTCAGCCGGATGCCATCATACATTTAGCTGCTGAATCACACGTTGATCGTTCCATAGATGGCTCAGCTGAGTTTATAAAAACGAATGTAAACGGCACTCATGTGTTACTTGAAGAGACCAGAAAATATTGGAATGCTTTGAAAGGTGATTTGAAAAAAAATTTTCGTTTCCTTCATGTTTCAACGGATGAGGTATATGGGTCTCTCGGAAAAGAAGGTTTTTTCACAGAAGAAACCTCGTATGATCCCCGATCTCCCTACTCTTCAAGTAAAGCTGCTTCTGATCATTTGGTAAGAGCTTGGCATCATACCTATGGGCTACCAACAATGATCACAAACTGCTCAAATAATTACGGACCCTATCAGTTTCCAGAAAAATTAATTCCTGTGGTGATTTTAAAAGCTCTACAGGGAAAAGAAATTCCTGTATATGGAAAAGGAGACAATGTTAGAGATTGGCTATATGTGGATGATCATGCACTTGCATTACTTAAAGTAGTGAAAGAGGGAGTTCCTGGTGAGACTTATAACATCGGTGGGCATAACGAAAAGCAGAATATAGAAGTCGTACACACTATCTGTGATACGCTTGACGAATTAGTTGCAAAAGATTTAAAATATAGGGATCAAATTTCATTAGTAACGGACCGCCCGGGGCACGATTTTAGGTATGCTATTGATGCTTCAAAAATTGAAAAAGAACTTGGTTGGATCCCAAAAGAAACCTTTGAAAGTGGAATAAAGAAAACCATACAATGGTATCTTGATAACATTGATTGGTGCGAAAGAGTCACTGTAAATAACTATGATCTCAAAAGGCTAGGAACCACTTAAAGAGTGGAATTTAAGAAAACATCAATTAAAATTTCAAAATGAAAGGAATTATATTAGCAGGTGGAGCTGGTACACGTCTCCATCCGAATACATTGGTAGTCAGTAAACAACTATTACCAGTATATGACAAACCCATGATTTACTATCCTTTGTCAACATTAATGTTATCAGGTATAAAAGATATTTTAGTTATTTCTACTCCTGAAGACCTTCCGCGTTTTGAAGATTTATTAGGCAATGGATCTAAATGGGGTATTAAATTGAGCTATGCTGTGCAGGAAAATCCTGAAGGATTAGCTCAAGCATTTATTATTGGAGCTGATTTTATAGGTCAAGATAAAGTTGCATTAATTCTAGGGGATAATATTTTTTATGGGCAAGGGCTTTCAAAGAAGCTACAAGGAGCGGCAGAATTGGAAGCTGGAGCTACTGTCTTTGGTTATGAAGTGCGTGATCCGAAACGTTATGGGGTCGTTGAATTTGATAAGGCAGGAAATGCATTAAGTCTAGAAGAAAAACCAGCACTGCCAAAATCAAATTATGCAGTCGTTGGCTTATACTATTATGATAACAAGGTTATAGAAAGGGCAAAAAATTTAAAGCCTTCTATCCGAGGTGAACTTGAAATAACAGATTTAAATAGAATCTATCTTGAACACAATGAGCTTACTGTTGAACTAATGGGAAGAGGAACGGCTTGGTTAGATACAGGAACTCATGATTCAATGCTGCAAGCTTCCAATTTTGTACAAACGGTAGAGCAAAGACAAGGGCTCAAAATTGCAAGTCCTGAAGAGGTTGCTTGGCGAATGAAATATATAGACGAGCACCAACTCGAAGTACTTGCCCAACCTCTCATTAAGAGTGGATATGGAAAATATTTAATGTCACTTATCAATTAATAAATGGAAGTTATAAAAACCAAAATTAAAGGATTACTTATTTTAGAACCACAGGTATTTGAAGATAATAGAGGCTATTTTTTTGAAAGTTTTAATAAGAGAAAATTAGAAAATATTATAGGCCATCCCATTAATTTTGTTCAGGATAATCAATCTAAATCTGAATATGGAGTACTTCGTGGAATTCACTTTCAAAAAGGAGAACATGCACAGGCTAAACTGGTCCGGGTGTTAAGTGGTAAGGTGTTGGACATAGCTGTGGACTTACGTCCCGATTCTGAAACTTATGGTCAGTATGAAAGCATAGAATTATCGGCAGAAAACAAGCTGCAATTCTTCATTCCCCGAGGTTTTGGTCATGGATTCGCGGTACTCAGTGAAACCGCTGAATTCTTTTATAAATGTGATAATTATTATAACAAAGACTCGGAGGGAGGAATTATCTATAATGACCCCAATCTTAATATCGATTGGAAAGTAGTGAAAGAAGATTTGAAGGTTTCTGATAAAGATAAAGAATTAAAACACTTGATTAAAAAATTAGCCTAAATATGAAAATATTAGATTGTACACTTAGAGACGGCGGATACTATACAAATTGGGATTTTGATGAAGAATTGGTAAAAATTTATGCTGAATCAATAGAAAATCTACCAATTGATTATATTGAAGTAGGGTATCGGAGTATTAAATTAGAAGGTTATTTAGGAAAGTATTTCTATTGTCCATTATATGTCTTAAAACAATTAAAGGAATGGATGCCATCCAAGAAATTGGTGATTATCCTAAATGAGAAGGACATCAAAGCCTCTGATGTTAAGGAATTATTAGAACCATGTATACCATATATAAATATGGTACGAATTGCTGTTGACCCACAAAATATGGAAAGAGCAATCGGGTTAGCTAAAGAGGTGAAAAAACTAGATTTTGAAGTGGCTTTCAATGTGATGTATATGTCTAGTTGGACTCAAGATAGTTCATTTATAGATTTATTAATTGGAATGGAGGATACATTAGACTACTTCTATATGGTTGATTCGTTTGGAGGTGTTTTGCCAGATGAGGTGATAAACCTCATAAAAATTATAAAATCGAAAATAGACATCCCTCTAGGTTTTCATGGACATAACAACCTAGAAATGGCATTATCAAATACACTTACAGCTATTGAACATAATATTGATATTGTTGACGCTACAATAACAGGAATGGGTAGAGGCGCTGGTAATTTAAAAATGGAATTGTTGTTAACTGTACTTCAATCACAAAACAAAATTGAACTTGATTATAATCCATTGGGTCATGTGACAGCAGTTTTTAACAAATTAAAAGAACAATATGATTGGGGTACAAATTTACCCTATATGGTATCTGGTGCTAATTCATTGCCACAGAAAAATGTAATGGAATGGGTGAGTAATAGATTTTATTCTTTTAATAGCATAATTAGAGCTTTAGAGAATCAATCTCATGGACTTAAAGATAATATTCAACTTCAAGTTTTAAATTTTGATAAAGAGAAACAATATCAAGCCGCTCTTATCATCGGCGGTGGGCCAAATGCTGTAAATCATTATAGTGCCTTAAAGGTATTCCTAGAAAATAATACAGATGTTGTTGTAATTCATGCAAGCTCAAAAAATGCTTTGAGTTATTCGAATATTAGTAATGACCAGTACTTTTGCCTAGTTGGAAACGAAGGGCATCGTTTGGAAAAAGTTTTTAGTTTTGAAAATGAAATAAAAGGTAAGTGTGTTTTGCCACCATACCCTAGAAAAATGGGTACATACATACCAAATAAGATGAAAGATAATACCTATGAATTAGAGGAAATAGATTTTACTAATAAATACAAAGACTCACATACAGCATTAGCATTACAAACTGCTATATCTCTAAATGTGAGTAAAATATACATTGCAGGCTATGATGGATATCCAGCTAGCTTGATGGGGCAAAAAGAACAAGAACTTTTTAAGGAAAACGAATACTTATTTATAAAAGTGAAAGATTGTATTAAGCATATTGAACTAATAAGTTTAACCCCAACCAGATATGATCAATTGTATCCATTGTCTGTATATAGTTCTATTAGTTAATTATGATTGGCATATTTTCTAAAACTACAGATAGTAATTTTATAGAAGCGGCAGGATTGTCTGGGCTTGATTTTATTATTATTGATCAAGAGCATGGGCACGTTGGAAAAGATCGCTTACATGATCATTTAAGAGCAGCAAAAGAGGCAGGTGTAAAGGCTATCGTTAGGGTAAAAGAGTTAAATCACAACGATATAGGGTCTGCTCTTGATGCTGGAGCTGATGGTGTGCAAGTGCCCAATATATCAACTGTTAAAGAAGCTAAATTAGCGATTAATGCTGCAAGGTTTTATCCACTAGGTGAAAGGGGTGTTTGTAGATTTGTAAAGGCAGCAGCGTTTGGAAGTCTTGATAAGCAAGAATATTTTGAGACTTCCAATGAAAAGCTTCTGATTCTGCAAGTTGAAGGGACATTAGGTATTAGTAATATCGATAAAATACTTGATCTCGAAGGCTATGATATTTTATTTGTTGGGCCGTATGATTTATCACAATCTCTTGGGATCCCTGGTAAAATACAAGATAAGAGAATTTTAGATACCATTGATCAACTCATTGAAAAAGCAAAATCTAAGAACAAGAAATTCGGCGTATTTTGCGATGATATTAGTTATGCGAGAAGACTAAAACAGACTGGGGTAGATTATCTTGCTTACTCTGTTGATTTAAATATATTTCTAAACGCATGTACTAATTTAATTAATGAAATTAAAAAATAGTAAGCATGAAAATACTAGTAACTGGTGGTAGCGGGTTTATAGGATCAAAACTTATTCAAGCTCTGTTAAAAAAAGGGCATGAAGTAATTTCTTTGGATAAAAAAGATAAAGTAATTGATGTACCACATATTAAGAAAGATATCAGCGATGAAGATCTTGTAGATATTGATATTTCAGATATTGATATAATTTACCATACAGCAGCTCAATCTGGTGGATACTATTCTTTGATTCATCCATTCGTTGATGGAATGTGGAACTGTATTGGAACACTTAATGTAGTTAAGCTTGCTCAAAAATTAAATGTTAAGAAGTTTATATATACTAGTAGCATGGCGGTCTATGGAAACCAAGAAGACGCAAAAGAGGATGTCATCCCGACTCCAATTTCATTCTATGGTACTAGTAAATTAACAGGTGAATACTATACCAAAATTTTACAAGAGCATAGCAATATTTCATTTACAATTTTTAGGCTTTTTGCTACTTACGGAGCCGGCCAAGATTTAGATAACAAACATCAGGGTATTCTGAGTATTTATTTAGAACAGGCGTTAAAAGGTGATACCATAACGATTACTGGAGCTGAAGATCGTATCAGACAATTAGTACACGTATCAGATGTTGTAAATGCGTTGTTAATGCCTTTATCCAGCACAGATCAAGACAATGAAACATATAATGTTTTATATGATGATAATTTGAGTCCGCGAATAATTATTGATGCTATTAGTCATCATTTAGGGAAAAAATTAACAATCAAAGTTATTGATGGATATGTTGGCGACCAAGTTCTAATTACAGGAAGTAATGATAAACTAAGAAATACTGGATGGAATCCTAAAATCGATCTCAATGAAGGGATTAAAGAATTTGTTAGTGCTTTAAAATAAATTAAGTGGTTAGTTATTATTTCGTTTAAACCCATAAAAAAGATAACTCAATTCAAAATAGTTGATCGAAATTAAATAGGAAAAAATGAAAAAAATTGTAGCAGTAATTCCTGTTAGAAAAGGTTCACAACGTGTAAAAGACAAAAACTTTAAACCATTTGCAGGAAAATCTTTACTTGAACACAAGCTAGAAACAGTAAAGAAATTACCAATTGATGAAATTATAATTAACACTGATAGTGATGAAGCTATTGAAATGGCAAAAAAAGAAGGAGTTTCCTATCATAAAAGAGAGCCATATTATGCAAGCTCTGTTTGCACCAATAGTGAATATCATGAATATTTAGCCAAAGTAACCTTAGCAGAAAATATTATCATAGCTCAAGTTACTGAACCTATGATATCTTTAGAAACTTTTGAAGATGCTATTGATAATTATTACCTCAATGATTGTAATAGTCTTATGTCTGTTAAAGTAGTAAAAGAATTTTTATGGCATGAAAATAAGCCTATAAACTATTCACTAGATAATGCACCAAACTCTCAAAATCTTCCAGAATATTTTGCGCCTACATTTGGCTTGGTAATTGTGAATAGGGACGCCATGCTTGAATCGAAAAATTTTATTTGTTCAAACCCTTATTTTTATGAGTTAAATGAATATGAAGCAGTTGATATTGACACAGACCTCGATTTTGAATTTGCAGAGTTTCTTTTCAAAAAGTATCGTTTAAAAAATTAAACTAAGTATGAACAAATTGAAGACAATTCTATGGGATTTTGATGGGGTTATAATAGACTCAAACAGTATACGAGACTTAGGATTCCGTAGTATTTTAAAAGCATTTGATAAAGAAAAAGTTGAAGAGCTTATAAAATATCATCAGTATAACGGAGGTTTATCGCGATATATTAAAATTCGATATTTTTATAATGAAATTATGAATATTGAAATCTCAGATACTGAAGTTAAGAAGTTAGCCGAGGAATTCTCTGTGATAATGAAAAAAAAATTGACCGACAAAACAGTATTGATCAATGATTCAGTCAATTTTATAAAGAAAAATTATAATAATTATAATTTTCACATAGTTTCAGGTTCAGATCAAGCTGAATTACGTTTTTTATGTAAAAAATTAGGATTATCAGAATACTTTAAAAGTATTCATGGTTCTCCAACACCAAAAAATGAATTGGTTTTAAACCTTTTAAATAACAGTGGGTATTCAGAATCAACGGTCTGTCTCATTGGTGATTCAATTAATGATTATGAAGCTGCACAACTAAATGGTATAAAATTTTTTGGTTATAATAATAAATCATTAGAGAGTAAATCTAGTTCATACATAAAATCTTTTGACGCATTTTTTGTCTAGTTCAAAATTATGAAAACTGATAATAGAGAGTTTAAAAGATATAAATCGATAAAAGAAAAATTATCGTTTATAATTGATGATATAGAGTTTAATCAAATCTTAGCAATAGATATAGCTCTTATAAGTTTTAAAAAAACTGTTGATTTTAAAATTGGTTTTAAAGATTACCTGAAATTTGCTTTTAAGAGTAGATCTTTTAAAAAAACAAAATTAGATTTTGAAAGCAATAAACTCTTGGTTTCGGCAGAAATCGAAAGAAATGACTTTAATTCTCTTATTGAATCGGTTATATCGGGAATAAGCGATAAAATATTTTCCCCAATTTATAATCTTAAAGTAAAAAGATATTTCAATTCCAAAAATTTAATTATTTCATTTCGCCATCTATTTATTGGGAATAAAATTAAGAATCTAAACTTCTTTGAAAAATTATATTTAGCAAGTCGATTGTGTTTTTACCTAAATTCTTTTGATTCATTAATTTCTGAATTTAAAGATTTCAATTTTACAAATAAAAAATATTTGAGTTTTAACAGTTCTTTTGGGTTTGAAGCAATGTTGACTCAGTTCTTTAAGGCTAATGAGGTGCCAACTTATACATTGCAACATGGCCCATATTATGTTAAGTACAAAATTAAAGTGCCTCTGGATAATATAAATGGAGAAAATATAACGGCAGATAATGTATTCGTTTGGGGGAGAAGTAGCTTAAATGATCTTTTAAATAATTACAATTTACAATCCAGTAGGATAATTATTGGAGGAAACCCTAAGTACATTGCAAAAAAGATTAAAGTAAAATTAGGGTTCAAAAAATGTCTAGTATTACTTGGTCGTGTTATGTACGAATCTGGGAATAAAAAAATTCTACAAATTGTGAAAGAAGTTGCAGATACTACTGGAATAAAATTTGAAGTCAAATTGCATCCATCTTTGGATAATGTGAAATATAAAAAATTATGTGAGAGCTATGATCTTACTTTAGTTCAAACTACAGAACATTTGGCGCAAATTCTTTCTCGTGATATATACGATTTTGCTATTGTGAACAATAGTACAGCTTATTATGAATCTATGTACTATAATTTATTATGTTTTAGATTTGAACCAGATGAGAATGAACAATTTTTAGGTTTAGATGATAAATTTAACGATAGTAAAAGTTTATTGAATAAAATTTCTTCATTTGAAGAACAGGATTCAGAAAAATTGAATAAAAACATTGAGAAACTACTAACTGATACACTAGGAATGGGTATTAATTATTATAAAAAATATTTAGATGGGTAGGGACAAGACTGATGCAAGAAAAGGACTCATCTGGAGTACCTTCGGTAAAGTTCTTAACGCTGGGTTAAAATTCCTTTCAGTACCACTTTTATTAAATCATTTCGGGGAAGAAAAATATGGTCTGATCGCTTTAGCTTTATCCATAGATATTTATCTAAAGATAATGGACTTGGGATTTAATACAGGTAATGTCCGCTTTATATCTCACTGGCTTGCAAAAGGAAAGGCGAACTCTATTGTAAAACTAGTAGAGGCAAGTCAATTATTTTATGGAATAGTTGGTCTTATAAATTTTTCGATACTGGTGGTTTTGGCATTTTTTAGTGGGCAAATATTTAATCTTGATCCCGAGTCAAGTGAAATTCTACAAAAATTAATCCTTATAATATCAGTAACTGCGCTATTCTCATGGTTTTTTGCAACCACTTCTCACATTCTCAATGCATATAAAAGGATTGATTTTAATGAAAAATTAAGTATGGTCACTAATATCTTAATTTTTGCCGGTGTGTTGATAACAATTGGTTTAAATTTATCTATCGCTCAATATTTTTTGGTTTACTCACTTAGTATAATTGTACCCATTCCTTTAAGAATTTTGAAAATAAAGACTTTAAATGATTCAATATCATTTATTCCAAGGTGGAATAAGGAGATATTTTTAGAAGTGTTTTCATACTCAATTGGTATTTTTTCAATGGGTTTTTTCCAGATGTCAGCTCAAAATCTGCGTCCTATTATTCTTGGGATTCAGGCACCGATTACCGCAGTTACTGAGTTTAAAATTATCGAACAAGTTGCGGCAATAATTATAATGTTAACAAGCTCTTTTTTATCAGTCTTATTGCCATTTGCTACTAAATATAAATCAGAAGGAAATGTTGAAGCTCAGAGAAAAATTGCTTTTGATGTTACAAGGTATTTATCGGTATTTATAGTTCTATTGGTATTTGGGTTGATATCCATATCATCCCCTCTGATTGAAGTCTATGTTGGTAAAAAATATGTACATTTAAGTTTTTGGTTGAATATATGGGCTTTAACCTTATTAGGTAGTCATAACGCTGCTTTATCTTCTTTAATACTTGCTGGATCAAATATTAAAAAAATATCTTATTTTACTGCAATATCTTCAACACTATCAATATTGATAGCTTGGTTTTTAGCTCCAATTTATAGTGTTGGTGGTGTTGTAATTGCATTTTCAGTATATATTTTATTTCAAATGATTTTCTACTATATCTATTATATACCTAATATAATGAACTTTAATTCAGGTAAAATATTTGTGAACTCATTTCTTTATCCAGTAATAATTGGGACAGGAGCTTACTTTATATCTTTAGTTATAAGTAATATTTTGGGTTTTCAGAATCCATATTTATTGATCATGTTTAATGGAACACTATTTGTCGCATTGTATACTTCTATGACTCTCTGTACGACACTTAAATTAAAAGAAATTAAATATTTGTTAGTTGATTAATGCGACTAACTTTTATCGTAATTATAAACTAGAATAATAAAAGTGATAAAATTTAGTGTAGGAATTCCAGCATATAAGGGGCAATTCTTTAAAAAGTGTATTGAAAGCGTCCTTAATCAATCATATTCAAATTTAGAGTTGATAATAGTTAATGATTGTTCCCCACAGGATCTAAGTTCAATTGTCAATCAGTTTGAAGACGAAAGGATAAAGTATTTTGACAATAAAAAAAATATTGGTTCAGAAAAGGTTGTTAAGAATTGGAATAAATGTCTCGAACATGCAACAGGCGATTATTTCGTTCTTATGGGAGATGATGATATGCTTGCTGTAGATTATTTAAGTGAATTTGTGAAATTGATAAAAAAGTATCCTGAATTGGATGTTTTCCACTGTCGAACCATGGTCATTGATGAAAACGAGAATCCAATAAAACTTACATCCAGCTGGCCTGAATTTGAAACTTTATATGATAATATATGGCATAGGTTGACTGGTAGAAGAATTCAATATATCTCAGATTTTGTGTATCGGACTGATCATTTAAAATTACATGGAGGTTTCTTTGATTTACCATTAGCATGGGGATCTGATGATATTACTGCTTACAGAGCATGTGGAAAAAAAGGGATTGCCCATATTAATAAGGTTCTATTTAAATATCGATCAAATAGTTATTCTATTACTTCAACAGGTGATTTTGACTTAAAACTTATTTCTATAATACAATATTTTAATTGGTTGAATATGATTTTTGATGAGATAAAGCCTGTTAATAAAATTGAATTGATAAATTATAATTATTTAAAAAAAAATATATTACAACTAAGAAAAAGTAGCCAGCGTCAAATAATAGTGACTTCTTTAGACGCTAATTTATTCAAGGACACTTTTTCTCTTTTAATAAATAAGAATCGATTAAATATTAAATTATGGCAAATAATATATTATTCTTCAGTTGTGATAATTAATAAATTTAAAAAAAAATTCTACTAAATTTATTATCTAAAATATGTCAAAGAAATTAGTTTATGTTGGATTTGCGTTTGATCATCACAAGAATTCTGAAGGAGGCTACCACCATATTAGAAAGTATATTGATTATGATTTTGCTGTGGATTTGCAAAAAGAAAGGGAATTTCCTGGTTTGCCAGAGTACCCGCTACTGAGTAAAGTAATAAGGAAAATTAAAAATGTTGTTTTAGGCAATGGCTTACCAATTGGAATGTTGAGGCTGTTATATTTAAATCTAACTAATAAAAATTTAGTTTTTCACTTTATATATCCAGAAAATTCATATAAATGGTTGGGGAAATTTAAAAGGAAAAATAATAGAATTGCTTTTACACTTCATCAACCTTTTGTCTTCTATAACAATCCCAAGTGGAAGAAGATATTTGAAGAAAGTGATTTAATTATTGTATTAAAAAAGGAAGACGTTAATAAATTTAAAGAACTTACAGGATCGGAAAATATATTTTATGTTCCACATGGAATAAATACGAACTATTTTAAACCAATCAATAAACCAACTATAAAAAATAGAATATTGATGGTTGGTAACTGGATGAGAAATTTTGAATTAGCCTCAAATATATTTGTTAAATTAAGGTCACTACTACCCGATATTGATATTGTTGTTGTCACAAACAAAGTAAATTTTAAATATTTTGATGCTGATAATGTAAATTTAGTTACAAGTATTACTAATGAAGAGTTGTTAAACTATTATCAAACTTCAAAAATCGTATATTTTCCTCTAGATGACTTCACAGCTAATAATGCACTTTTAGAAGCTGCAGGCTGTGGGTGTCATATCATAATTAGTACACCAATGATAAATATAACGGAGTATTTTCCTAGTGAATTAATTAAATTTACTAATGAAGATATTCAAACAATTGTGGATACATTGATAGAAATATTGAACGAAGAAAAAGAATGTAATCATAAATTGGCTAAATATACTCAAGCGCAGTATTCTTGGGACGCTGTGGGTAGAAGTGTAGAAAAACTATTATCTAATATTAGTTAAAAATACCATAGCAAGAAATCAAAAGATAGATTTAGTATTAATGATATGATGAGGTGGTTGTTTAAAGAGGGTAAATACTTAAAATTACTTAATGAGCTAAAAAAAGATAAGCTTAAAGAACTTATATTTTGCAGATATGCTAACTTAATTAAAGTCTTTGTGAAGTATCCAAGGAGGAATTTATTTATAAAAAAATAAAACCGGCGAATTATTTGCCATTATTCATATTGCTTGTTTTTAGTGGCAACCCAATAATAAATGTCTTTCCGACACCTAAACTACTTATTGTAATATACACGCCACTTTTTATTTTTTACGTGTTTAAGATAAGTAGGTGGAAACTAAGCTTAAGCTATTTTTATTATATAATCATTTTTATAGCTACGGTTTTGTTGATAGTAATATTGCAACGTTTGGTATTAGGATTTGTGTCGCTTCCTGGGGTAATTGTATTTATAGTAAATTTCCTTCTTTCTGTTTTTACCCTATTGTATTACAAATTGAGAAGTATAAATTTTTTAGATGCTTATATAAAATTAATCTCAGCGCTGTCTGCTATAAGTATTCCATTTTGGCTATTTAACCAAATAAGTTATTATGGAATTGATTTAGTAAATGTAAAGTCATTAGGTTTATACACTTCTTTTCCACGTAATTTTGTTAATCCTATAGTGAGAAATTCAGGAATGTTCTGGGAACCAGGCGCATTCGCAGGCTATTTAATAGTTGGATTAGCTTTTATAATACTGAGGAACAAGAGGTTAAGTTTAGGTGAATATAAACTATCCACTATATTGATAGTGCTTGGTATAGTATCTTCAATGTCAACTACCGGATATGTATTATTAGGAATAATGTTTTCTTTATATAGTGTTTATAATTTTAAGTGGGGAAAGGTTATAATTGTTCCAGTTTGTATAGTGCTTATATCTTGGACATATAATGAGTTGAATTTTTTGCAAGATAAAATTGAACAACAATTTATTGGTTCACAAAATTTGGGGTATGGTGAGGTTTCTAATACTCGATTTGGGACAGTTTATCTTGATGCGGAATACATTTTAGCAAATCCAATAATTGGAAATGGGTTACATGAAAAAACAAGATTTCGCTTTCACCCCTGGATGACAACAACAGGGTTTGGTAATGGCTTCACTGACTTTATAGCAGATTGGGGGCTGATTCTTTTTGCGTGGTGGATCATATGTGTTTATGACTTTGCAAGAAAACAAACAAACTCTATTTATTTGGCTATTATTTATGTATCGCTTTTTTTCCTGGTACTGCAAGGCGAGCAATTTCTAAACTTCCCATTTTTTATGACATTTTTCATATTACCAATAGTAAATCAAAGAAACATATGAAAATACTGTGGATTACTAATACATTATTCCCAGATATTTGTAAAAAATTGGGTATAGAACCACCAGTTTCTGGGGGATGGATGTATGCTGGAGCAAGGGCACTGTGTGATGCTAATAACTCAATTGACTTAGGAGTAGCCACCTTATTTAGTGGTAATGAGTTTCAAACAATGAAGATCAAAGGAATCAACTATTTTTTGATTCCAGAACAGAATAATAAAAAGTACTGGAAGTTGATTAATGATAAATTTCAACCTAATGTAACGCATATTCATGGTACGGAGTATCCGCACGGTCTTAATTTTGTTGAAGCATGTGGTAATGAGAATGTAGTTGTATCCATTCAAGGCCTGGTGAGTGTTATCGAGCGTTATTATTATGGAGGAATAAGTAGAAAAGAGTTAAGAAAAAATACAACTTTCAGAGATTATATTCGGTTTGATACCCTTTTTAGACAACGTGCAGTTATGCAACAAAGAGGAAGAATAGAACGCTCTTTAATACAGTCAGTGAATCATGTAATAGGTCGTACATCATGGGATAAGTCTCATGTTTGGGAAATGAACCAAGAAGCAAAATATCATTTTTGTAATGAAACACTACGCAGGGAGTTTTATAGACATAAATGGGATTTCCGTGATTGCGAAACCCATAGTATATTTTTAAGTCAGGGGCATTATCCTATTAAAGGATTTCATCAAGTTATAAAGGCGTTACCGATTATACTGAGGCAGTATCCGAATACAAAAGTATATTTAGCAGGTCGTGATTTCCTGAGTAAACCATGGTGGAGAATAAACGGATATGGAAAGTATCTTAAATCTCTGATAACAAAATTTGATGTGAAGGATAAAATAAATTACACAGGGCTTTTAGAGGGGGATGAAATGCGAGATCGTTATTTAAAATCCACTGTTTTTGTCTGTCCATCGGCTATTGAAAACAGTCCAAATTCGGTAGGTGAAGCACAAATATTAGGTGTTCCGGTAGTAGCTTCTTATGTAGGGGGCACACCGGATATGATCGAGCATGAAGAAACAGGATTATTATATCCTTATGAAGAGATAGAGATGCTGGCAGATGCCGTATGCAGAATTTTTAAGGACAATAACTTATCGAATAAGTTATCAAATAACGAACAGCAGTCTGCACAGATAAGGCATAGTCAAACTAAGAATGCAAATGATCTAAACAACATTTATAAATATATATGCAACTATTAGTTACATATATATTTAAGGCGATACGTTATTTATTCTCACGAGTCAGAAAGACTTTAGATAATTTTTTTACTCATATATTGCTGTATTGCAATAACATTCAGTTTAAAAGTTTTCATTCGAATGGGGTACCTTTTGTGAACGTAGCACGTGGAGGAAATTGTCAAATAGGTGATAAATTTCGTATGAACAATGGTTTGAAAGGTAATCCTATAGGACGCCCTCAACGTTGCGTCTTATTTGTAGACTATGGAGCTATATTAATTATAGGTGAAAATGTTGGAATGAGTTCAACAGCTATTGTTTCTCATGAGAAAATCACAATAGGGAACAACGTTAAAATAGGTGGTGGAGTTTGCATTTATGATACAGATTTTCATAGCCTCGATCCAAATTTAAGAAAGAATGCGAAATTAGATCAAAAACAAAAAAATAATAAACCGGTAACTATTAAGGATAATGTATTTATTGGAGCTCATTCAACAATCCTAAAGGGAGTGACTATTGGTGAAAATGCTATTATCGGTGCCTGTTCATTAGTTACTCGAGATATTCCATCTAATGAGATATGGGGTGGTAATCCAGCAAAATTAATTAAAAATTTAGATGAATAGGATAGCGGTACTTATAACTTGTCACAACCGTCGGGAACAAACGCTAACTTCATTAAGTGCTTTATTCATTTGTGATATGCCAAAAGAATTTAAGATTGAAGTTTTCTTAGTGGATGACGGTTCCACTGATGGAACAGGAGATGCGGTGCGTAGTAAGTTTCCCAATGTTAATGTGATACAAGGAAATGGAAATTTATTTTGGAATCAGGGTATGCGCTTAGCGTGGTATTCAGCTGTTCAACAAAATAATTATGATTTTTATTTATGGCTGAATGATGATACTATATTAGAAATAAATGCATTAGAAAATATTTTGGATGATTTTAAGCAAGCTATTAAGATTGAAAATAAAGCGGTTTTATTAATTGGTGCTTGCAAAGAATCTGTCGAAAGTGAAGAGTTCTCCTATGGTGGTCGTGATGAAGATGGACCAGTAATCCCAAATGATGAGATTCAAAAATGTAAATATATTAATGGAAACATTGTATTGGTACCCAAGTCAATGTTTGAGGACCTTGGTAATTTATCAAAGGATTATACGCATGGTATGGGGGATTATGATTATGGTTTGAGAGCACAGGAAAAGGGGTATTCTTGCTACACCACAAAACATTATATAGCTGTATGCCCGACCAATAAAAGAACCCCAACTTGGTGTAATCCTGAGAGAAATTTATCAGAGAGATGGAAACATTTTAATTCACCATTGGGTTTAAATATAGATGAATACATTTTTTTTAGAAAAAAATTTTGGGGACAGCAGTGGGTTCTAGATGTAGTAAAAGCTTATATAAAAATGTTATTTCCTGCCCTATATAACAAAATTACAGTAAAGAATTACTGATTACATGGAATTATATGCCCCAATTGTACTATTCACATTTAATCGATTAGAAGAAACTAAACGTACCGTAGAGGCCTTAAAAAAAAATTATTTAGCTAATAAAACCGAGCTAATTATTTTTTCTGATGCAGCCTGCAAAAGAAGTGATATAGGCAAGGTAGAAGCTGTAAGAGATTATTTAAAAACAATAAAAGGCTTTAAATCGGTACTTGTGAATGAATCTCTACATAATAAAGGTTTGGCAAAATCAATTATCGAAGGAGTATCTGAGGTTTTTACAAATTCAGATAAAGTTATTGTTCTTGAAGACGATTTAATTACTAGTCCAAATTTTCTTGATTTCATGAATCAGGCTTTAGATCATTATCAAGACTCGAAAAAAGTTTTTTCTATCTCAGGATATACAATGAATCTACCCTCTTTAGAGGGGTATCCAAAAGATTTCTTTTTAGGATACCGTGCTTCTTCATGGGGCTGGGGAACTTGGAAAGAAAATTGGGAAAAAGTAGATTGGAAGGTATCAGATTATTCTGATTTTAGACTTAACCCATTGCAGCAACTTAAGTTTATGAAGGGTGGTAGTGACTTGCCCAGAATGCTAAGAAGGCAAATGAACAATGAAATTGATTCTTGGGCAATTAGATGGTGCTATGATCAATTCAAAAGAAAGATGTATACTGTTTTTCCGTCAAGCTCTAAGGTGATCAGTATAGGATTTGGTGAAAACGCTACCCATACCAAAGATACAGTTCGTTTTGATACATTTCTCGATAAGAGTAATCAACGTAGTTTTTCGTTTGACGATACTATTGAAATCGACAAAATATTAGTTTCTGAATTCAGGAAAAAATTTTCATACAAGAACAGACTGTTCGAAACCTTCTTTAAATGAATCAAAAGGTACTATTTATTCTGCATATTCCTCCCCCAGTTCATGGATCATCAATGGTTGGTCAGTTCATAAAACAGAGTAAGCGTATTAACTCTGAATTCAGTGCCCGCTATTTAAATTTATTAGCTTCTAAAGATGTAAGTGATTCTGGAAAAGTTAGCTTAGTAAAAATATCTTCTTTTGTTAAAATCTGGTTTATTCTGCTTAAAGAGTTGATAAAATACAAACCAGATCTTTGCTATCTTGCCATTACGTGCAGGGGCCATGCTTTTTTTAGGGATGTTTTACTGATCTTTTTGTTGAAACTATTTCGAGTTAATCTAATTTATCACATGCACAATAAGGGAGTTAGTGAAGTACAAGAATATTTTATTTATAATTTCTTTTATCATTTAGTTTTTAAAGGTTCTAATGTGATTTTGTTGTCTAAATTTCTCTATCCTGATATAGAGAAATATGTTGCTAAAGAACAGATATATATATGCCCGAATGGCATTCCAGAGATTGAGCAGTTTAAATTAATTTCAAATGAACAAAGTAATAAAGTGCGAATACTGTTCCTATCAAATCTCATTGAAACAAAAGGAGTTAAAATTTTATTGGAAGCCTGTAATAAGCTAAAGGATAAGAGCATAGAATTCGAGTGTATCTACATCGGTGGAGAGGGAGATATCAGCTCCGATCAAATTAACGCAGAAATCCAATCTATGAATTTATCGGATTGTGTAACCTATATGGGTAAAAAGTATGGGAAAGAAAAAGAGCAAGAATTTACTAAAGCTGATATCTTTGCATTTCCTACTTTTTATGAGAAAGAATGCTTTCCCCTAGTTCTTTTGGAAGCCCAACAACACTCTCTTCCTATTATTTCTACTTATGAGGGAGGAATACAGGATATTGTTGAATCAGGGAAAAATGGTTATTTGGTTCCTCAAAGAGATGTTGATGAATTGACCAATAAACTAGAGTTGTTAATACAAAAACCTGAGATAAGAACTCAAATGGGTAATTCTGCCAGAAATAATTATATAAAAAAATTCACTCTGGAAAGATTTGAAAACCGAATGCTGGAAATTTTAAAAAAGTCTTTGACTGTATCATGAAATTGAAGGATTATATTTTATATGATAGGCCATTGAATAATTTAGGTGGAGGTAAATTATTTATAAGTACCTTAAATGCACATTCATATAATGTCTCGAGAAAAGATTTCAATTTTTCCGAAGCTTTATCAAATTCTGATGTGCTTATTCCCGATGGTATTAGCGTAGTCTGGGCGTTAAAATTTTTGACCGGTAAAGAGTTAAAAAAGATTGCAGGAGCAGATCTGTTTTTTTATGAAATGAACCGTTTGCAACAAAAAGGAGGTGCCTGTTTCTTTTTGGGAAGTACGGAAGAGACTCTTCAAAAGATTAAAGAACGAGCGGCCAAAGAATATCCAAATGTTAAAATAGACACCTATTCTCCACCATATAAGACGGAATTTTCTACTGAAGACTCACAGAAGATGATAGATGCCATAAATAAAGTAAAACAGGATGTTTTATTTATTGGTTTAACAGCTCCGAAACAAGAAAAATGGGGGTATGAACATTTTTCAAAGTTGAGCGCCGAGCATATTTGTTGTATAGGTGCTGTATTTGATTTTTATGCGGGTACCGTAAAAAGAGCCCCTGAATGGATGATTAATATTGGACTAGAGTGGTTTTATCGTTTGATAAAAGAACCTAAAAGAATGTGGAAAAGGTACTTATTGGGTAATACTAAATTTGTTTGGTATGTTTTTTTAGAAAAATTTTCGAAAAAAGGATAATGTAACTACCAATTGTACTTTGAATATAGCGATAGTAACTCACGTAACTCCTGGCATAAGTAATGGTTTAAGTCAATATATACGCTTTTTAATTAAGGGTTTAATAGAAGCGAGTACTGACCATCATTTTTTTATTTTTGTTAATAAGTCTTTTGATTCATTTTTAGACATAGATCATCCAAACTTTACTAAGATAAGAGTGGATATACCTCATTCTCCTAGGATATTAATGCGTCCTATATATTTTATTTGGCAAAATTTATTTTCCGGAGAACTATTTAAAAAATATAATATCGATATAATACATTTTCCCAATCCGGTACCACTAATTACTTCATTAGGATTACCAACTGTTGTTACTATTCATGATACAGCAGAATTAAGAGGGGAAAGGCATACAAAATTGCACAAACAATTTCGTATATGGGTTAATAATAACATTGCAAATAGAGCCGAAGCTGTATTAACTGTTTCGCAGTTTTCTAAATCTGAAATATGTTCATTAATGAATGTAAAAGAAGAAAAAATACATGTAACGGAGCTAGGTATTACAATAAATAATAACATTAAAATATTAAGTCATTCAAAAGCGAGCACTCCGTATTTTTTACATGTTGGTGGAGGAAGTAAAAATAAAAACTTAGACAGGGTTATCGAAGCTTTTCTGCAATTAAATAAATCAAGAGTTTTAAATTTAAAAGTTGTAGGAAGAACAGAGCAGTTCAAAAGATTTTCACTTGATTTCGAGGCATTAAAAAAGGAGGGTATTTATTTTACGGGTTATTTATCTGAAAATGAATTAATAAAAACCTACAAAAATGCAATGGCCTTAGTATATCCTTCGTTATATGAGGGATTTGGTCTGCCCATTTTAGAGGCGTTGTCGATGGGAATTCCTGTTATTACTTCAAACCGAGCGTCTATGCCGGAAGTAGCTGGAAAAGCAGCTATATATGTAGACCCTGAAGATATAAGTTCGATAAAAAACGGTTTAAACTTGGTACTAAATGATAATGAGATAAAAAATAGATTAAAAAAAGAGGGAATTTTAAGAAGTAAACAATTTGACTGGTTATCAACGGCAAGAAAAACTCTAAGAGTGTATGAGAAAGCTGGAAATAATTAAAAGAATGATTTTCAATTAACAAATTACTCAATTTTTAAATTGATTATAAAAAGTTATATTTGTTGTTCAGGAAAAAAATAAACATGACTGTTAGGGATTCGATTTTACAGGAGGCAAAAAGGAGTGAGATAAAGATCGTTTATAAAAGATCTGTATTGCCTCAAAAATTTGCAGAGCTTGCTCAAAAAGAGTATTTAGGAAAGCGTTCTATGGATATTTTATTATCGCTAATAGGTTTAGTGCCTCTGGTTTTGATATCTCCGATCATCTTTTTTGGTATAAAATTTTCATCCCGAGGCCCAATCTTTTTTAAACAGAAAAGAACAGGTGCTAATGGTAAATCATTTCTTTGCTATAAACTTCGAACTATGCATGTTTTTTATGATAGTCCCTCACATAAAAAACCAGCTATAACTCAAAAAGGAGATGTTCGAGTTTTTAAATTTGGTCGATTTTTGAGAATATCTAATCTTGACGAGCTACCGCAGCTTATAAATGTAATAAAAGGCGATATGAGTTTAGTTGGTCCAAGACCTTATATGGAAGATGAATGTGCTTATTGGAATGAAAAATTTGATGATTTTTATTACCGTTATGCAGTTCGTCCTGGAATTACGGGTTTAGCTCAATCTAAAGGGTATCGTGGTGGAACTTTTGATGAAGAGCATATGCGAAGAAGATTAGACTGGGATTTAGTCTATGTTGAAAAGCAAAGTTTTCTTTTTGATTTGAAAATTATTTGGAAAACAGTTATTCAAATGCTTCACTTAAAAACAAATGCACATTAAATTTTTTATTTAATAGAGTTAAAAGGCGTGCTTGGCACGCCTTTTTTATATTCAGGAGTTTTATCGTTTCAGCTGATTTCAAACTACTAGTTCCCATATATGAAATTGAATTTATTTAAGAGTGATATAGAAAAACGTTTTGTTTTAAGTTACTTGCTATTCTTATTGATTCCTTTGACGCTAAAAGGTCAGGATAACCGAATTCTTGTTAATCAGGATATTGTTTATGAGTATATCTCAAGATTACAACAACGGGGTTTTTTAATTGATCTTAACCCTACCTCTCAACCCTATACTTTCAGAGAAGTAAGTGAATCTATAAATACTACAGAGAGTAACAAATTGTCTGAACTCGAGAAAAAATGGATCACTTTTATAAAAAAGAGGTTAGGTAGGGTTTCAAAAGAATTTGGTTTTGAAGCCAATACAACAACTTACCTGAGCGATACAAAGCGTTTGAATACACTCGAGCCTCTCGATCAAAGGTATCATATATTTGCTGCTCCCAATTTTACAGCTTATACAGAGCATCAAAACTTTATTGTACAAGGGGGGCTTACACATAACTTTTATTATGACCAAGATCCTGATGGACTGGATGCATCCCGTAGACTATATATTAGAAGTGAAGACACTTATTTAGGTTATCAAAACTCC
>JAEPPZ010000015.1 GCA_017640785.1 Balneola sp.
AACTGCAATCTTCATAAAGTACTATTAATATCTTTGATCCAATCGTCTAATAGTTCTAATTCTTCTTTCACAACTATTCCATTTTCAAACAATGCATTGTAAGCTAATTTCAGATTATCTGTAATTGAGTTTTCTTTTGAAACAGCATTTGAGACAAGTTCAATAACTTTATCACCTTCTATATAACAAGGTATTTCAGATTCAAAATCCTTGAAGAAATCATGTTCATTTCTCTTTTGAATCACAGTAGCTTCAGTAATTCCAAGTCTGTATCCATATAACCACATAATAGGTTGAGCAACTAACCCTCTAAGAATATCAGTAAATCTGAATGTCACATAACTAGGCAAATACAATAATGGGAATAAATCTTTAATAAACATTGTATTCTGGGAGTTAAAAGGTGAGATTGTACCTTCTGTTAATACGATTGGATCTTTTTTCTCAAAATAACAAGGTTCGTTTAAAACGAGTCTGTAAATTGCATCTACGTCTGGATCCTCATCTGCCAGCCCTTGCCAAATACCAACGCTTTGTTCTTTCTTGGTAGCTTTAAAGTTGAATTTCTTCTTTATCAAATTCAGAGGTAATCCACGGGGCCAAATGTGCATATCGGAAAAATATTGATAGATATTCACAAATGCTTTTTCATCAATTTCGTTGAAAACGCCGCTCATTTCAGGAAATGCCCAATCAGTATATGGGATATTATCGTCATCTGTATCTACAATAACATCGGCCCCATCTTTAATCGCTTTTAAATATCCTACCATCTTTCTGCAATAATGATTGTATGGCAGCTTTGATAATAGGTGAAAATCTAAATCTACCTGATCATCAACAGATAAATATTCAACTCCGTCACATTCCCAATTTTCTGGCGATTTTTTATCTCCAACCACTATTAATTGATAATCTTCGTTTCTAGAGAATTTTTCTACCGCTTCAGTGGGTTTAAAAATACTTGTAATAATAATGTACTTCTTCATTTGATTTTACTTCTAGTTGATATTATTCAAAAGGTTCTCGACAGCCATAATTCCCTGCTTTTCTACACTTTGGAAAGTTCTGGAACCAATATGTGGCGTTATCAAAACATTCTCTAGTTCTTTAAGAGGATGGTTTGGGTCCATAGGTTCGATTTCCATTACATCCGTACAATATCCCATCAAAATCCCTTCTGATAAACCAGTTTTTATAGTTTCAAACTTAATTAAATCCGCTCTAGCAGTGTTAATTACTAAGAGCCCCTTAGTATTACAGGATCTAAGTAATTTTAAATTTATGATGCCTTCAGTTTCCCTGTTTAAAGGAAGGTGCAGTGATAAAACATCAATATCGGTGACTAAATCTTCGACAGATATAGAAATGCCAATGCCATTTTTATTTGCAAAATCCTTATCAAGAAATTTATCAAATGCTTTTACCTCCATACCTAAGGCATTGGTAATCATTGCTGCTTCTTTACCAACAGATCCAAAACCGAGAATACCAATTTTTTTTCCGCGGATTTCATGTCCAACATATCGTTTCCAACCGCCTTTTTTTGTGATATTGTAAGACAGATGAACATTGCGATAAAAACTAAGCATCAGTGAGAGTACATGTTCAGCAACCGATACCTGATTAACCCCTGGGCAATTCTTAATGGTTATTCCAAATTCCTTTGCTGCATCCAGATCTATTTGATCTAACCCAACACCATATTTAGAAATTATTTTCAGCCGGCTGTTAGCTCCTTTTTCAATAACAGCACGTGTGTACTCATCATCACTACAAATTATACCATCGTATTTATCAATAATCGGCATTAATTCACTTTCTCTAAGTGGTCCACGCATAACATCTAGATCATACTTCTGACTTGCTAATAAATCGTGATGCTTACCTGGAGTATCCTGGAATGAAGTAGATGTAAGAAGAATTTTCATTTCAATTTAAGTTTGTTTTGAAGGTCATAAAAATCTGTGAACTTAAGAACATCGTAATCTTTAAATAATTCGTAGGTTTCTTCATAATCCCTGAGTGCAAAATCCAGCTTCGATATTTGTGCCGCTTTATAATCTGACATTGCATCACCCAGAAAAAGAATTTCCTCCCTGTTTAGTGAATATTTCTCTATCAAATATTCCGTCCATTCCCACTTTTTTGTAGGTGATCCGCATAGTTCTACAAAGTAGTGTTTAATACCTCTTCGTTCTGTTATTATTTCAATCTCAGCAGTCGGAGTACCAGTAATAATCCAAAACTTCAATTCACCAGAAAAGTCTTCTAGAAACTCAGAGGCTCCATCTATTTCTGGTGAATTCACCACTTTCTCAATAACTAGTTCAGAATACTGTTGAGCTAAATCATCAAGCTGAAGCTGGGTGATTTCAATCCCCAAATGTTCCAGATGATAAATTTTAAATTTCTCAAACCTTGATACACCGCCATTCGCTTGATGATGTGCAACCACTTTTTCTGCAATTTCCTTTCCATAGGGCAGATACATATCATAATATGCCTGAGTTTTTACATGAACAGATTCAGCAAGTACACCATCAAAATCGAAAAAAATATTTTTAATGCTCATTTTTCTCCAATTATTATGAAGTTCTTCTTCGACTTAAAATCAATCATTTCTACCGGATATTTAACTTGATCCGAGTCACGTATTGAATCAAAAAGCTTAACTTTTTCACTTCCCTTAAAAGCCAAAATTTTTGTTTTACTGTTATTTATAACAGGAACAGTTAGAGTAATTCTGAAAACTTTCTTCTGTTCAACCCACACATGAGTAACTGATTTATCAAATTCATACAGAGCTTCTGTATCCGGAAATAAGGATGCAGTATGTCCATCATCACCCATACCTAATAAAATGATATCGAATTGAGGGTAAAAATTAGAAATCTCCAGATTTTTGAATATCAGTTTTTCATAATTGGATGCCGCAACTACCGGGTCGATTTCACCTTCCATTCGGTATGACTTTACTTTTGGAATGAAATCCAGCAATCTTACTTTGGCATTTCCAAAGTTGCTATCAGCATTACCAGGTGGAACACATCTTTCATCAACCCAATAGATCGAAATACTAGACCAATCAATTTTTGATATATAATTCTCAACTAGCTTATCAAATAGGAAAAGAGGGGTACTACCCCCAGAAATTGCGATATTCACACTTCCTTGATGAGACAAATAATACTGCAATTCGTTCATGAATACATCAACAAGTGTATCTTGAAATAAATTAACAGAATCACAAACTATCGGACTGTTATTAAACTTCAAGATTGTGCGCCTCTTTAATACATCTAAGCAAACCTTGCCCCATGTCGATGTGTGGATTTGCTACTAGTTTTTTACTTACGGTTGCTTCAAAAGAATAGGGGGTATATTTGAAATGATGGTTATAACCATCATTTTTCAAGGTGATTTTTAATTCTTTATTCAAAATTTCTTCGATCATCTTGAATAATTCAACCCGTTTCATTTTCTCAACACCTGTCAGAACAATATGTTGATTTATGAATTTCTCAGATTCAATGATATCAACCGACATTGCAGCTGCATCATGTGCATGTATATACTCTCGAACTTCTTCTCCATCTCCATCGTGTACGATTTCACCACTTGAAATTGCATATTTCACAAGTTGGAAGATATAATTGTTTTCAAAATCACGCTCCGAGTAAACCGAACCATATCTCAAAATGGTGTAGTCTAAATCAAATCTCTTAGAATATTCTTCAACAATCTTTTCTGAAGCTAATTTACTTATACCATAAAATGAGCCTTTATTATTCATTGCATACGCACTACTCGCATAAACAAATCGTCTCACTCCTTTTGTAGTAGCGGAATTTAAAATATTCATATTCCCCATGATATTCAGCTCCATGGTTCTATACGGTTGATGAATAGCTTTATCAAGGTTAGCGAATCCTGCAAGATTATAAACTATATCAATATCATCAGTGAAAGCATTTGCTACTTGCTCATCATTCAAGATATCGCATGGCATAAAAACACATTTTTCATTCATATACTCAGAGGTTGACAAATCACATACGATGACTTCATAATCTCTATTTACAAGTTCGTCAACAAGATATGATCCCAAAAAGCCTGCACCACCAAATACTAAAATCTTACCAGACATGAACTTATAAATCTTCTTTTAATTTTTTCATTTCTTCTCGTGCTCTATCACCAAGGAAAAAGAAATCGAGACTGAACGCCAGGAATGTATATCCTTGAGAAATACGTTCTTTGAGGAATGCATATCTCGATTCTATTACATGAAATCCTAAAGACTTATTGGATTTTTTCGTCACTTCAACAACACGCTCAAGTGCTGCTTTAACATCATCTCTATCGTATTCTCCAGGATATCCCATCGAGGCAGACAAGTCGTATGGGCCCACGATTACCCCATCAATGCCCGGGGTATTTATTATATCTTCTAAATTATTAACAGCTTCAATATGTTCTATTTGAGCTATAACTACGGCTACTTTTTTTGTCCAATCTTTATATTCATTGAAACCTGTTCCCCACTTTTGCGCCCTGTTTAATCCAACCCCTCTTTTGCCAACTGGTGGATATTTAACAAATGAAACAGCTTGTTCAGCATCTTCTTTATTTTTTATCATAGGTACAATTACACCATCTGCACCCGCATCCATCACTTTTTTAATTACAACTTCTTCGTTTTTGCTAACTCGGACCAGAGCTTCCATTCCATTTCCCTGAATATGGCCAACCAAATTAAGCACATCACCATAATCAATAGCAGAATGTTCCATGTCTATGGTTATCCATTCAAATCCAGCAGAACCCAATATTTCAACTACCGCCTGATGTGCAATTGTCAACCAGGTTCCTATTGTCAGTTCTTTGTTAGCTAGCCTCAGTTTTAGGTTACCCATTGGAAGGATCTATTTAAATTTTGCTTTGAAAAGTTGTTCTGCGATTAGGAAATCTTCTTCTTCATCTATATCAAGTGCTTCGATTTTATTAACAGTAAACATCCCCGGGTTTAAACCGATTCTTTTCTCACTAGCATTGGCAAAGGACTTTTTTGTAAACAAAAAGAAGTTTGAATTTTCCTCATATACCGGGGTCAAATCCTGTGTTCGAATCAACTCCTTTGGATCATGATTAATTGGAGAAACATCCTCCCAGTATAGACGTGTTTGCCATCGCGTAACTGAAAAAACTGAATCATACTTGTCAAGATTATTAAAATAATATTCAATAGCAGCATCTAATGTTTTAACAGAAAGCAAGGGATTTGTACTATGAGTTTGGAGAAAGAATTCACTATCAATTTGAGAAAGATCGTAATCAATAATTTTATTCATTGATACAAAATCACCGAGTAATTCTTCAGGCCGATCAATGATATGTACATCCGGAAAGTTCCGGTTGACATCATCTGAAATATTCTGTGAATCAGTATTTATATAAATACCGGATATATATTTGGATTTGCGAAGTACGTTGATCATCGCGTGATACAGTGGATGTCCATCAAACTGGCGTAGATTTTTATTAGGAACTCTTTCAGAGTTGCCTTTCATTGGCATTAACGCCATTATTTTCTTATCAACCATGAGTTTTTCTACTCTGCCTGAGTTAAAATAGAATGACCTGCCTTTAATAAATCGATGTCTTTTTTAAACAGATCAACATCAGATTTCATCATATCTTGAACTAAACCTTTGAGATCATATTCCGGCTCCCAACCTAGTTGTTCTTTTGCCTTGGTAGGATCTCCAATTAATAAGTCTACTTCAGTAGGCCTGAAATAGGCAGGATCAATTGATAATACTTCTTTTCCAATATCCAATTGAAACTCTTTCAGATTACAAGCAGCTACATATGCTTTCTCATCAACACCTTCACCTCTGAATTCTAGTTCTATTCCCACTTCCTCAAAGGCCATTTTTACAAACCCACGTACTGTTGTAGTAACACCTGTTGCAATCACATAATCTTCAGCTTTTTCTGCCTGTAGAATCATCCACATCATACGCACATAATCTTTGGCATGCCCCCAGTCCCGTTTAGCTTCAAGATTCCCTAGATATAATTTCTCCTGCAATCCTAAAGCAATTTTTGCTACCGCACGAGTGATTTTACGGGTTACAAAGGTTTCACCTCTTCGTGGGGATTCGTGATTGAATAAAATCCCATTACAAGCAAACATATCATAAGCTTCTCGATAGTTTTTAGTAATCCAAAAACCATAGATTTTTGCTACACCATATGGAGATCGAGGATAAAAGGGTGAACTTTCATCATAATATCCTCGCTCATTTTTATTCTCTGCCATCCCACCATAGAGTTCTGAAGTAGAAGCTTGATAGATTCGGGTTTTTTTTTCTAGCCCTAATAAACGAACAGCTTCTAATATTCTCAGTGTACCTAATCCGTCCACATTCCCCACATATTCAGGCATGTCGAAAGATACCTTTACATGAGACATAGCTCCCAAATTATAAATTTCATCAGGTCGGGTTTCTTGAATAATACGAGTTAGATTCATTGAATCTGTTAAATCTCCATAATGCAATTTTATACGTAAATTCGGATCATGTGGATCTTGATATAAGTGATCAATTCTGTCCGTATTAAATAAAGAAGCCCGTCTTTTAATCCCATGAACGATGTAACCTTTATCTAATAATAACTCTGCTAAATAAGAGCCATCTTGACCGGTAATACCTGTGACTAATGCAATTTTCTGATCTGCCATTTATTAATGTCTATTATTTAATTTCTACTTGTTTGATATCGTCAATATTATTCAAAAACCATTTATAAGTTTGCTGAATACCTTCCTCCAATTCAATAGAAGCGGACCATCCTAACTTTTTCAATAAACTTACATCCATAAGTTTTCTAGGGGTTCCATCTGGTTTTGTTGCATCCCAGATGATATCACCCTCATGAGCGGTTACTCTTTGAACAGTCTTAGCCAGCTCTTTTATAGTTTGATCAATCCCTGTACCAGCATTTATTAAATCATAATCTAAACTTCCTGGAAACTCCAATACAAAACGAACTGATTCAGCCAAATCTTCAACATGCAAAAACTCACGCTTTGGTGAACCGCTTCCCCATAGTGAAACCGGAGTATGTCCATTTATTTTAGCTTCATGGAACTTTCGAATCATAGCTGGAAGTACGTGCGAGGTCTTCAAATCAAAATTATCGCGAGGTCCATATAAGTTAGTCGGCATCATTGAAATGTAATTACGAGCGAATTGCCTATTCAAAGCCTGACACATTTTGATACCTGTGATTTTTGCTATTGCATACCATTCATTTGTTGGCTCCAATGAACCAGTAAGCAGATATTCCTCTTTCAAAGGTTGCATAGCCATTTTTGGATAGATACAAGAGCTTCCTAAGAATATTAAATCTTGCACACCATTTTCATGAGCTGCATTTATCAAATTCGCTTCAATCATTAGATTATCATAGAGGAATTGCCATGGGTAATCGTTATTTGCCAAAATACCTCCCACACGTGCAGCCGCAATAATTACTATTTCCGGTTTGTGATCTGTCATAAAAATTCTTACAGAAGACTGATCTCTCAAGTCTAATTCAGAACTACTTGCTATTATTAGATTTGAATATCCATTAGCTGATAAATTTTCCATTATAGCGGACCCAACCATTCCACGATGGCCCGCCACATAAATTCTTTTTGAATTCTTCATAATAACTAATCTTTAATTTCCGCTCAGCCTGTCTACAACAATTATTGAAGTGGCAATTGCTGAAATCGTTGGAGCTATGACTCCTAAATAGTCCCTAAAAGTTGGTCGCCTTTTAACTCTGAGAGATACTGTTTGATTATTTTCTAAAATAAAACTCTCCATACCTTCTGGAAATGGATCTTCAAACCTATATCGAAATTTCATAATAGTATTTATGTCTTCTTCCTGATTAAACTCTTGTATGTTAACTTCTACTCTCATTTTTGACCAATCTAATTGAGTTTGACCATCGTTCAAACTACGAGGTCCTAATGCATAGGAAATCAATTTAGGTAATGAAGTTCCATCTGGAACTAAATAACGTCCTGAACTTCCCACATCGCCCCAGACATTTATGGAATCGGCAATCTCTCCTTGTTCTGCTATACGTATTATTCGATCCCCTAAACGAAACTGTTGAGATGAAAATAATTGCTGGTTTTGAGCTGTAACTAAGGTGCTGCTAAGAACAAATAGTGATGTAACAACAAGTGATCGATACAAAATCATAGACTTTTTTTTGAATTGCTAATATAAGAGATTCTTTGATTAAGCTTTCGCGATTTCAGAGACGTAATAATTGCTGAGCTTCTTTTCGCAAAAAGCCCTTTTTCATTAATGATGACAAGTTTTCTTCCTGATTAAATTCAACCCTGTAATGTTTGTACTCAAAATTTTTTGTATCAATCAGCGCGCAAGAGGCTCTGTAATCGCCATCTCTTGATTGTCCAATACTACCTGGATTAACAATATATTTATAACCTTTCTTAATATTGTTTACACCCAATTGATTTGAAATTATTGCTGGTCTATGGGTGTGCCCTAGGAAACAAAATTTTTGATTTAGATCATTTAGCAAACGCCTGCCTCGAAATGCACTTTCCACATACTCCCAACGTTCAGGATTTTCCGGACAAGCATGTACTGCTATCCAATCTTCACCTTCGATCGTATACGGCAGGTTTTTTAACCATTCTATGTGATCTTGAGATAACTCCTTTTGAGTGAGCTCAACCAATCTTCTATTCGGATTCCTGAAATGTTTTAGGGATAATTCGCCCGCCACACCAGCGTCATGATTCCCTTTTACGACCATCATTTCTTTTTCAATAATCAGTTCGATACACTCACCTGGAAAGGGTCCATATCCAACAATATCTCCCAAGCACACCCACTGGTCTGGGCGCTCCGATTCAAGTAATTGGATTACATTTTTAAGTGCTGAGAAATTTCCATGCACATCAGATAAAAGCGCTATTTTGGACATCTTTTTATGAAATAACAAGCTTTAAACTTTCATTTACGAATTAATCAATTTAGTAAAATCTTTGCTATCTTGTGTGTCTTTAATCAATTCATAATATGATTTATGCACGTAAATGGAACAAATGGTCATAATGGAACAACTTTAACATCTAGTTCCCATAACATTCCCGAAGAGCAAGAGATCGATTTTATTAAGTTGCTCAATTTATTACTTTTAAATAAATGGAAAATTGTCGTATTCACTTTAGTATCTGGGGCAGCCGCTTTCATTCTGACTCAAATCATGACCCCTATTTATAGTAGTAGTGGTACTATTATCATCAGTGAAAGTAAAAATCGTTACTCATACGCTGGTTCCGATTTATCAAATTTACTTACAACTACCTATGGGATTGGTGTTGGAAGTACAATTGCTAATGAATTACAAATTTTACAAAGTGTAACTTTATCGTATGAACTAGCGGAACGAATTATGAAAGTTGGAATTGCAGAAAATGCGGAGCAATTCCCTATTCTAATGCGCTCTTACCCTGAAAATCCAACATTTACAACCATAGATACGGTTGCTATGAGATTCAGGGGAAATATTTCCTTTAGAAAAGTCGATCCTGAAGCAGATCTAGTCCAGATAACATTTGAAAGCCCTTCTCCCCATGAGGCTTTCACAATTGTTAATCTAACAATGGATACCTACTCTTCACTGTCTACCGAGCAGAATCGTAAAATGGCTGTAGAAGCTCTTACGTTTCTGAGTAATGAACGTATTAAAATCCAATCTAATCTGGCCCTTGCAGAAGATTCACTACGAATGTTTATGAATAAATCTCAACTTGTAGCTATAGATCCACAAGCAAGCCAGCTGATAACAAGCATCGCACAAATTGAAAAAGATAGAAAAACTGCCGAAGTTAGTTTATTTGCAATCGAAGCGTCTATCCAAGAATATCAGCAACAACTGGACGAAATAAAACCTGGTCTTGCCAATCAATATTCTGAAGCAATTGGACCAATTATTGAGAGATATCAATTTGCATTATCTGAATTGGAAACTGAAAAACTTCTTTATGAAATAAAGAATCCAGGAATTGATGGCAACAACCCTGAAATAATACGCCTCACAAATCAAATTAACCAGATCAAAGCACAAATTGGTACTGTAACTGATTATCTCTTAAGTAATGGATCGACATTATACTTAAGTTTCGCTAGTAGAGGAGATGGGGCTGTACTGAGTAGAATTTCTCAAATATCTGAAAGATTGATCGAGTTGCAGATTGATCAGGCACAATTCGAAACTCAAATTCAAGTACTTAAAGATTATTATAATGAGCTTGACACGAGCTTTGAGGAATTACCCGATAACATGATTGAGTTGGTCAAACACCAGAGAAATGTTAAAATTAATGAAGAACTCTTCATGATGATTGAGCGCCAATATCAAGAAATGAGCTTATGGGAAAAAACACAATTTGGCTTAGGTAGACCACTTGATTATGCAATGTTACCTTCATCACCAATAAGCCCAAAAAAGAAGATTATAATATTTATTGGCTTATTTCTCGGTGGAGTTTTTGGGGTTGGATTTGTATTCATTAGGGATATAGTTAATGATAAAATAAATTCGACTGATACACTCAAAGACTTTAATCTTCCATTGTTGGGTACTATCCCAGATTTCTCGATTATGGATGGTCTAGATTCTACTGAAAGACAGTTTATTGACAACAAATCTGTATCGAATCAAATTATTACCTTTCTGGATCATATTTCTCCTATTTCAGAAGCATATCGTCGATTAAGAATTAACGTAATCTATGCCAACCCAGACAAGCAGTATAAAGTAATGATGGTTACCAGTGCTACTAAGGGAGAGGGTAAATCTACAGTTGCTGCAAATTTAGCTATTACTTTTTCTGAAGCAGAAAAGAGTGTACTTCTGATTGATTTGGATTTAAGAAGGCCTACCCAGCACAAGATTTTTGGTGAAAATCGAGAACCTGGTCTTACTGACACCTTATTCGAAACAGTCAAATTAAGCAGTATTGTTCGAAATACAGTTGCTCCTAATGTTGATTTACTTACGGTTGGTAAGAAGACACCGGAACCTGCGACAGTATTAGACAGTAAACGACTTAAACAATTAATTGATAGATTGAAAGATCGTTATGATCACATTATCCTTGATACTGCTCCCTATGGTATTATTTCTGACTCAGCTTCTCTTCTACGTCTAGTTGATGGTATCGTAGTTGTATCTCGATTTAATGTAACTACCAAACGAGAGTTATCGTACACTTTAGAAGGACTACAACATTTGAACGCTGACATCCTGGGACTTGTATTGAATGCATTTAATCCTGAAAAGAGTACCGATTACTATACCAATTACTCGTATTACAAACGTACCTACTATTCGGATTACTATAAGGAGCAAACTTAGGCACATTTAGCAAGTCAGTGTTGAGTGTTGACCTACTACGCATAAAGCTTCGTTGGTTGAAAGTGTTGAGTGTTGAGTGCTATATGACCTGTTCAACATTAAACACAAGCTTTTTTTAAAAGCACATTTATCAAACAGATTACTCAATGGTCTGATATGGTGAGTATGTAAATATTATAGTCTAAGTGCATAGTATTTTTCTAGGATAGAGCTCAATGGGAGTGTTCAATTAAGTGTGTCAGGGGTTAAGTATCTGTCTTCGAAGTAATCTACTAAATCTCGTCGTACCGAACTCCATCCAAACATAGCACCTGTCCATTTCGTTTGGGCATTCATCGTTGCCAGATAGAGTTGTTTAACGATAGCGTTTTCACTGGTAAAGGCGCCTTTGGTTTTGGTGGCCTTGCGCACCATACGGTGATAGCTTTCGATGGGGTTATTGGTGTAAATAATACGTCGCAGCGCTGGAGGATATTTATAGAAGTTCGTCAAGCGCTCCCAGTTTGCATGCCAAGAGCGAAACAACACCTTGTATTTCGCCCATCGTGCCTCAGCTTGTTGAAGGTATTGTGCGGCTGCGTCGGCATTCAAGGCCGTGTAGACCGCCCTGAGATCTTTGCTGACGGCTTTATAGTCTTTGTAATTGACAAACTTGAGGCTGTTGCGCATTTGATGCACCAAGCACAGCTGTACATCGGTGCGCGGGAACAGATCCTCAATGGCATCGCCGAAGCCGGCTAGGTTATCGATGCATGCTACAAAGATGTCGCTGAGCCCCCGCGTTTTAAGCTCATGCAGTACCCCGCGCCAAAAGCTCGCCGATTCATGCTCGCCAAAGTAAATACCCAGCACTTCTTTGACGCCTTCGGTGGATACGCCT
>JAEPPZ010000016.1 GCA_017640785.1 Balneola sp.
GATCACAAATAATGTGATTGATAACAATCTTAGTATAATATATCTGTCTAGCTTATTAATCATTTTTAGTGAATAAATCCTTTAAGCGGAACTCAGTAGTTAGTCGAATCAAAAGCAGAATTCCAATGAAAGAGAAAACAACATTAAAGGTCCACATTCCAATGAAAGGAGTTACAAAAAGGCGGTCAGCTAGTTTCTCTCCCTGAATTAGTGATATCCAATAGAAAGTTAAAATAACGGTGCTGATAATTGCTGCTACTCCAAAGTTTCCTCTTTTTGTCATAATACCAATTGGTGCTCCAAGGAGGATAAAAACAATGCACGCAAAAGGAATCGAGAATTTTTTATGAATCTCTACAAGGTAACGGTTTCTGGCTTTTTTTCTGAAATTGATACTTGCCTGTACATTTTGAAGCGATGCTTTGTAGTTATTAAGATCAGTAACAGTGGCTTTAAAGAGTGATTTTTGATCATCAATATTTTTCAGATTGTTGGCTACTATTGAATTTGTGATAAGAACTGTATCCGGTACATCATTATTTTGAATTGCTTTGCGTTCTGAACCCAACTCTGAAACATCTAAATTGGGAAGAGTATTTCTGAGTTCAAGCAGATCTTTAAAGTGATTGTTAATATCTCTGCTCAATGAGTCTACTATTACCTTCATAGACTGTATGTTCATTGTGCGATCGCTTCTATTCCGTCTATTAGGATCTGATTTTTCAAAGGCTAGATCAGCAAGATCAAAGGTGATCCTGTGTTCCTTGAATGTAGATATTTCAACGGTGGTTTTACTTCGGCTACGGGTAGCCGGAAACTTCTGCATATTTCCATTAAACAGATATAATGAAAGCATTTCACTGTTTTCTGAAAGTAAAAAACCTTTCTCAGCTTTAATAAATGCTTCATCAGCGCTTCTTGTTGGTTCCTGAAATAAAGTAATTCCATACAGGCTATCTGTTTCACTATCAATGTTATCGACAAGGAAGATATATCCTTCTATACCATCGTAAAACTCGTTTGGTTTTAGATCGAAGCCCGGTTTTTTAAGCCTTATATCAATAAACAGGGATCTTGATTTATGATTTGCTTCCGGGAGCAGATCATTTGAAAACCAGGCAAGCCCGATACAAAGTGTAATACTTGTTATCAGAACAGGAAGTATAACTTTCATTGGATGTATACCGGATGCCCTGATTGCGGTGAGTTCCTGAAGCTCTGAAAATTTACCGAAGGCCATCAAAGTAGACACCAGTACAGCCATGGGGGCAGCAAGAACAACCATGTATGCCAGGTTTGTTATAATAAGCTCAAAAATAACCCGCAGTGGAATATCTTTCCCTATTAACTGATCAATATGCAGGATCAGAAATTGCATCAACAACAAAAACATCAAAGTAAGAAAGCAAAATAGAAATGGCCCTACATGCTTTTTAAGGAGGTCTATTTGTAGAGAGTTGACAAATTTTTTAAGCATTGAAAATTTTTGAAGTACTATTCTGTAATCCTACACGTAAAGAAAAGGAAATTATTGGACGAAAATATATAAAGGTTTGTAGATTTATACTTTTAAGATAAGTGAATATATGTTATTATCGTTGCCAATTCGAATACTAAAAGAAGTTGAACGGCCTATAAATAAATTGCTACAAAACTAAGTTTTAAATCCACAGTTTTAGCTGTCTTTTGAATCTATCTACCAGGCTTTTACTTACTTCAACGTTCTTGCTTTTTGCCGGGGTGCTTTTAAATATACCCGCAGGCTATGCTCAGCAAAGAGCTGTTATTGACACCTCGAAAGTAGTTGCGGATACTTCTCTGACCGGGATAAAATTCTACTATCCTTTTAAAAGACAACCTTTTAGTAATTTTACTACCAGAAAGATCCCTAAGATATACCGATTATCAGAAAATGATTTTACACAGGAAGTCACATGGGATTCTGTTTCCACTTACAAAGTTCAGCAAAAGATAAGCGGGACTTCAGTATTAATTCCGGGCTACTATAGTTTTGACAGTTTTGTAGAACAGAAAAAGGAAATTCAGAAAAAAGAACTTTCCTTACTATTAATACAAGAAGGGAAAAAAGAAGAACAACAGGGTAGAGGATTATTAGATTTCAGTCTTAGAATACCCGGAGGTGAGAATTCTGCTTTTACAACGATATTTGGGAAACCTGAAGTAAATCTTCGAGTCAATGGTTCTGCCAATATGAATATAGGAGCATCGATCCAAAAAGTGGAAGACCCGAACATTCCTGAGGATCAGCAAAAGAGAGTGGACCCTACTTTTAATCAGAACCTGCAATTAAATATTCAGGGTACCATTGGTGATAAACTTACCATTGCTACTGATTGGGATACAGAACGAGCCTTCGACTTTCAAAACAGGCTTAAGATCGCTTATACCGGTTATGAAGATGAGATCATTAAAAGTGTTCAATTAGGAAACGTTTCTATGGAAACGGGAAACTCGTTAGTAAAAGGTGGAGGGTCTCTTTTCGGAATAAAATCTGTGGCTGAGCTAGGGCCTTTGAGAGTTACTTCTGTGGTTTCTCAACAAAAAGGTGAAAGCAAAACTCAATCCATAACGGGAGGTTCACAGGAAGTTCAGTTTGAATTGAGACCTACTGATTATGATGATGACCAGCATTTCTTTATTGATTTCTATAATCGGCAACGGTTTGAAAGCAATATGCTTGACAATCTTCCAATAACAGGTCAGGATTTTCAGTACCCACAAATGAATGTATGGATCGAAGATGCAACCGGAGCAGCGGCTAGCGAATCGTTCAGAGCTTATGCTTTTGTTGATCTTGGAGTTGTTGAAAACCCCGATGGAACTTTTGACCCGCCCAATCCTGAAAATGACAGAATTGATGATCAGAAACTGGAGGACAGAAGAAATAATACTTCTGTTCAAACTGATGACCTTAATTTAAAGGGAAGTGTTCAACCGGGTAGTTACTATGTTAAGTTAACTGAAGGGGAAGATTATGAATTTAACAGGGCTTTGGGGATCATAAGCCTGAAGAGAAGAGTAGGTAGTAATTCAACCCTCGCTGTTTCATTTTCTTATACTTCATTAGATGGTTCCGGAGAAGTTGTTCAGGTGGGAGATCTTGAGCCAAGAGATGGTGGTATTACATACCTGAAGTTACTAAGACCAAGAAATTTAACTCCCGATAAGTTTGCCTGGGATCTAACCATGAGGAACATTTATTCTTTGGGTGTTACTAATATAACAAGAGAAGGCTTAACTCTGGATTTTGAAATTACCAAAGACAATCAGTCTATAAACAGGATTCCGGGACGAACCCCAACACTTTTGGAAGATCTGGGTTTAGATCTTCAGGATTCACAAGAAGCATTAGGGAAAGATGGGCTTATAGATTTTGATGGACTAAGATTCGATCCTTATACCGGGCGTATTATGTTTCCATATCTAGAGCCATTTGGAGCCCGAATCGATACTCTTATATCAGATCTTGCAACAGATGAATCTGAATTGGTTTTTGATTCTTTGTATTCGGCTAAAAAAGATATCGCTTTTGAAAGTACTCAAAACAGGTTTTATGAAATAAGTGGTAGCTCTAAAGGTGGGGTTTCCAGTTCTTTCTTCCTTGGGGACTTGGTTGAAGGTTCAGTAAAGATCTTTGCTAACGGCGCAGAGTTAATAGAAGGGGTAGATTACGAGGTTGATTATTCTTTCGGAAGCGTGAGTATACTTAATGATAGGTTTTTAGCTCCCGGTCAAAATCTAAGAGTTGAGTATGAAAACAATCAGTTCTTTTCGATTGGCCAGAAAAACTTTACAGGTGTAAGGGCAGAATATTTACTCTCTGACAATATTAGTTTTGGAAGTACATTTTTCAGATTAAACGAACAAACTCTTTCAGAAAAGATAAGAATAGGTAACGAACCGATTAACAACACTGTTATTGGTTTAGACGCTAATGCTAAATTTGATACTCCATGGTTAACACGGTTCATCGATAAGATCCCGTTATTACAAACAAGAGCTGAATCAAATTTTAGTGTAAGCGGAGAATTTGCTCAATTACGTCCCGGAGTTGCAAATACGAACGCAGTTAGAGATGCTATTGACAATGGAATACTATTCGAAGACGAAGAGAACGGATTATCTTTTATAGATGATTTTGAAGGAGCGGAATTTAGTATTCCATTTAAGTTCGCATCTCGTTGGAATTTGCCAAGTGCACCGGCTGCAGTTCCCGGTTACGATGAAAATTTTGAAACTGATACTAATCCGGCATCAGATGCAATGTCAAAAATAGCAAGGTCGGATCTCAGAGCTCAATTTGTGTGGTACGAAATTCCCCGAAATGTATCGAGCATAGTCGGTAATGTAGAGTATACCCCTGAGTCTCGCCCTGTTTTTGTGAGAGATGTATTCAAAGGAAGGGAAACAACCAATCCACAAGAAGAGATCATCACTCCGTTAGATGTTTATTATAACCCTACAAAAAGAGGTCCATATAATTATAATCCCGATCTGAAAAATAAACTCGAGAACGAACCGGAAGATATGTGGGGTGGTATGACAGCAGTTCTACCTACCGGTCAGGAAGATCTCACTCAGAACAACATTGAATTCTTAGAATTTTGGGTTCAAAGTATTTTGCCGGAGGGCAGGGATCCCGATGCTCAGGATATAAATGAAGACTATGCAGGGAAGATATATATCGATCTGGGAATTATTTCTGAGGATATAGTACCAAACGAGGTTTCAAACTCAGAGGATGGTTTAGCTCAGAATATTGCAAGTTTAGAAAAAGATGCTGCCGGAAGATCATACGTGCCTACCATTCCAACACCTCCACAAGGGCAATTTTCAAATGAAAACAGAGATCTTGAAGACGTTGGTTTAGATGGTGTGCCGAATGAAGACGGATTTAACCCTGAAGCTACCGAAAAAGTACTTTTTGCAAGTTTTTTAGCTGATATGGAAGCAGCTTATGGTCTCAATAGTCCTGAGTATCAGGAAATTGAGGCTGATCCATCTAATGATGATTATGTGTATTACGGAGAATCAAAAGTTGATGGACTTAAACTGCACGAGCGTTTCCATAGAGTTCGGGGTTATTACGATGGTAACACACCAATAGCCGGTGGTGATAAGAGAGCCGTAACTAACAAACCTGATAAAGAAGGGTTAATCACTCCGTCGAATGTTGAAATTCAAAACACCTACTACCAATATGAGATAAACTACAATCCTGCTGATTTTGATAATCTTCAGATCGGTTCTGATAGTACTTTTATTGTTGATAAAGTAGGAGGTGGATCACAGGACAGGACATGGAGATTGATCCGAATTCCATTAAGCGAGTTCACCAGAAAGGTTGGAAATATCAATGGCTTTCAAAATATTTCTTATATGCGTGTTTGGATGTCAGGATATAAAGAGCCATTCACGCTGCGTTTCGCGACTTTTGAATTTGTTGGTAGCCAGTGGAGGGAAGCTGAGAATATTACGGAGTCAAGAGGCTCTTCATCAGACTTTAAAGTTGCTACAGTAAATATCGAAGAGAATGCAAGTAGATCTCCAATTCCTTATCGTCAACCGGAAGGAGCGATCAGAGCGGTAAACAGAGGAGCACAATCACAAACCCTGGCTAACGAGCAATCTCTTGTATTACAAACTGAAGGTCTTGGTTCTCAGGAGATCAACTTTGTTAAAAGGGTTTATCCGGGTGGATTGAATTTCCTTAATTATTCTAACATCAGAATGTTTGTTCATGGTGAAGGCTATGAGGATGCCGAAGATGCGGAGCTGGTAATAAGAATGGGAACAGATCTGGATAACGATTTTTATGAGTATCGACAGCCCGTTACCCCTACGGATCCGGACTTTAACTTTGGGAGTTATGATCCTGCTGAAGGTGGTAGATTAAACACTGAAGCTGAAGAGATTTGGAAATATGATGAGAATAGCATGAATATCATTATCTCAGCTTTTAATGTACTAAAGCAGGAAAGAATTAATAATAACGGAGATCCTACTCAGATCTATGAAGGAAGAACAGCTCTTCCTGCAGGTATGACTCCCGGCGCCAAAATAGCAATAAAAGGAAATCCATCTTTAGACAGAGTATCTGAACTTGCGATCGGGATTAGAAACCCGCACGACATGAACGATATGGATTCGCCCGGCACTCCGATTCTGGATGCAGAGTTTTGGGTGAATGAGCTCAGGATTTCAGGATTTGATAACGAAAATGGTTGGGCAGCCAATGGTAAAGCAAGTTTAAAACTGGCTGATTTTGCAACAATGAATGCAAACGTAACTAAACAAACTATAGGATTTGGTGGATTAGATTCCAGATTGGGGCAGCGAAGTGTATCCGATAATTTAGGATATTCCGTCAGCTCGACGGTTAACTTGCATAAACTTATTCCTGACCGGTACGGTTGGTCATTCCCGGTTACTGTTTCTGCCAGAAGGAATTCATCCACTCCAAAGTTTTTACCGGACAGGGGAGATATCAGACTTGATGATTTTATAAGCGCTGAAAGAGCTAAAACTGATATTCCTCAATCGGAGATAGAACAAAATATAGACGATAAGATCAGGGAAGTTCAAACAGTTTCGGAAGGGTATTCTTTGAACGTATCAAATATTTCCAAGTCGAATTCTGAAAGCAAACTAGCCCAGTATACGATCGACAAGCTGAAACTAAGCTATGTTTACAACGAAGGATTCTCCAGAAATCCACAATTGGATGAACAGAACAATTGGAATTACTCCTCATCACTTAGTTATAATCTTACATTCCCCAGAGTTAAGCTGTTCAGACCTTTCAAATTTACGGAAGCATTACCCGGCTTAAATGTTTTATCAGGCTTAAGAGTGGGTTATATGCCTTCAAGTATCAGTGCATCAACCAGTGTGTCCCGTAGTTATGATGAGAGGAGAAGAAAGATCTTAGGAGATGAAACCATCCTTCCAATACAGCAAACGCATTCTTTTACACAAAAGTCGAATTTTGGGTTTAACTATCCTTTAACTCCATCTATAAATACTTCTTTCAGATCTAATACCAACTTTGACCTCTCAAATATTGGTATTGAAAATTCAAATCAAACAGGAGTTGATAGTCTCAGATTTAATGTGAAACCTACTTTTAGTGTTTTTAATGATATTATCACTCAAGATTCTGTTTCGGGCAGAAGGTCGAGCTATTCTGAATCCTATACAGCAAGCTGGAGACCTAAGTTTAATAATATAAAAGCTCTCAACTGGATCACTTATAATGCATCTTACTCCGGTGGATTCCAATGGAACAACAGTCCACGAGGATCTAATTTAGGTGCCAGAATTTCTAACACTTTTGATCTTACTAACACCGTAAAATTTAACGTCGGAAAAATTATTGATGGAATAGGTTTTGTGGATTCTATGAGGGATGCCGATAAAGAAGAATCCACCAGAAGAAAAAACAGTAAACCTGCAGCCGATGACACCACATCTTCCGGGAAGATAAATATATTTAAAGATGCTCAGTTTGTAGGTAGGAAGGTAGTTTTGGCACTTTTTAGTATGAAAAATGTTGATCTCAGCTATAGAAAAGGGAAAAGTTCGAGTCAACAAGGATATGGAGGGCAATCTCAGATTTTTTATGCATTTGGAGATCAGGGAACCGGTTCTTATTCTCCTCCGCTTGGATACAGAACAGGATTTAGTGAGGACATTACCAGAGATCAATTGATACGAAACGAGAATAACCCTCTGGCGATAAATAAGACTTACACGGATAATTTGACGTTGGGAACTTCGCTCAAACTATTTAATAACATTTCCATCGATCTGGATTGGGCTACAAGGTGGGATGAAAGAAATACAGAAACACTGACCTTTTCAGGAGCAAGTGAAATAAACTCAGTTAATATTTCTTCGGGAGATATAAACTCCTCGGTTTGGGCTTTTGGTGTTGGGTATGAAGATTTTTTCCGATCACAACTAAGTACTGCATTTGAGGATCTTGATGGGGGAGTGATCGATGATTCGAATGGAAATAATGACGGTAGAACGGTGTTGAACAGGGTTACACTTCAGGATGACTTCAGAAATTCTTATTTGTCCGGAAATACATCAGGAGTTGGGCAGAAGCAATTTACACCAATCCCAAAACCGAACTGGAGAGTTACCTGGCAGGGATTTGAGAAAATAATTCCGTTTCTTGGCGATAAGATGAATCGTGCATCCCTGACTCATAGCTATAAAGGCACCTACCGTCTTGGGTGGCAGTTTATAAATCAATTTGGTGATGAGACTTCTCAGAATATTGGGGGTATAACCATAAACGATAACAGAGATAAATTTGAACCAGCTTCCATAACTATAGATCAAAGATTCAGTCCGCTTATTCAATTAAATGTAACTTGGAAAAATTCTTTAAAAACTGATTTTGGTTATGAGACAAGTAAACTAACCAGCTTTGCTTTATCCAGTAAAACTGTATCTGAAAGACGATCAAAAGGCTTTAAAGTAAATCTGAATTATACCTTCCGTAAAGTATCCATTCCTATCTTCCCGAATATTAAAAACAATATTGATCTGGCAATAAGCGGAAACTTCAGTGAAGATGCCGATCAGAATTTTATTCTGGTAAATGATCTTATCACGGCATTCCAGAGCTTTAATGAAAATGGTACAGATGTAGATGCTTACGACTTTACTCCTCAAAACGAGACAGGGCAGAAGCGGTATAATGGTTCGCTAGTGATCGGTTACCGGATATCCAGTACTATTAATTCTAACTTTGAGTACACCTACAACAGAGTGATACCAAAAGGTTCTTCCATTCCTCCAAGAACCAATCAGGAAATTCGATTCAATATCAGAATTGCTATTCAGTCCAGATAAGTGTCAGAGAATAACGGATATTGAACATTTAATAATGAAAGTAGAGTTATAGGAGATTACTGTTTAGTTAAAGATCTCATTACTCACTTTGGATTCCGATCAGGGAGATTAATCCATCTGAAAAAGTTCCTCTCCAGTTCACATAATTATGTCCACCTTTAAATTCTCTGTAATCTACTTTATATCCTTTTAATTCAAGTATATCTCGAAATTGTCTATTCATTCCTAGCATAGATGCTCCGGCATCATATAGACCTACATCCATATAGAATTTAATGGGAAGAAGTTCACTTTTTTTATACGCTTCAATTAGTAAGCCATTATCCTCAGGGTAGATCCAATGATTTTCATTTTTTGTTCCTTTGATCCAGTATGAACCTGATTGTGAAAGAACATTTCCAATCGATTCTGAATGACGAAATGCAATGTAACTCGATGCAAAACCTCCACGACTTGAACCAGCTAAAATAATTTTATCAGATTCGGAATGAATATTATATTCTGAACGAGCCCAGGGAATAAGTTCATTTGCTATAAAATCCCCGAATTTCTCACTTACCAAATCTTTACTCCGCTTTCCCATTGACCAAACTAATACTGTTACAGTTGGAGATATTGTACTATCCGCAAGTAAATTATCCATTATAGTAGGAGTGGGTATTCTTGACCTGCGGTTCAGCCTGCCTCCATAAGCCTCACCATCAAAAACTATCAAAAGGTTATGTGCTCTATTAGAATCATAATCTGCAGGCAAATGGACAGTTATTTTTCGTTCTTCGTTAAGAATTTCACTTTTAATGGAAGAAGCAACCAAATTACCTTTAGGGGCATTTTCTCTTTCTGAAATATATATTTGTTTCGGAGCTTCCGGCATTTCAACAATACCGTCATAAGCGTGTTCAACATTTCTTGACTCAATTTCCCCATTGGGGCCTAATTTATTCAGATTAAAATAATTGAACCCGTAATTAAAACGCGCATCCTTTGGTACTCGTTGTGTAACGAAGAAAAATTTAGTATTAACCAATCTTTGAAAGCGTAATCCTAAGAAATCAGGACCACCACTTAACATTACGTATTCAGTATTCTCATTTGGAACACAAAAGTAGGTTACCAACATATCAGTATCGCTACCTTCTATTGGTTCAATAATATGACTTTCAGGTTGATTGGCTAAAAAAGTATCAATAGCATTTTCATCAGTCAGAGAGGATTCCCATAAATCATAAAGCGTTTTTGTAGGGAGTTCTTTTCGAGTAATACGTTTAGTGTTATCCGATAGACTTAGAATCTTATCAATTTGAAAAGTATACTGTCCGTCGATTGCATTTTCATCCAGAGAACGGATGACTAATTTAAATTTTCCTGAATTATTAGCAGTAATATCAATTGGTTCAGTACCATTTTTACCATTTGGACTATCAATTTGCTTTAAGAGCTTTCCATTTGGGTTATATACATCAATTACAAGATCAATATCAATTTGAACAACCTCTCCAATTATTGCCATCCCATTATCTAACGGTACTGTATAACTATGCTCTTCCGAAACAGATATTTTTTTAGAGACTTTCTCTCCTTCAATTATTTTCTCGTCAGTTACTGATTGAGCTGAAATGTTATGACAGAAAATTAATAGAAGTGATAGAGGTAATAG
>JAEPPZ010000017.1 GCA_017640785.1 Balneola sp.
GTTCTGGTGGAATTTTCAAAAAACTACAGTTACAGGTCAACTTATGTTGGATGATATGCATTTTTTAGACAATAAAGAGGTTACAACTTTTTCATCTATGCTAACTTTTAACTTAACTGACCTTGTTCAGAACACAGATATAGGTATGGAAATTGAAGCAGTAGCATATCAAACTTATAATGCTCCAGATGCAGAAGAAAGGTACCTATATTTAGGTAAAGGAATTGCTACTCGTAATACAGATTATGTGTTAGGAAAAATATATTCGAAAATATATTTAGATGAGTATGTAAACGGACTAACAATCACACCTTCTCTAACCTACTACTTACAAGGGGAACAAACCATCAATCAACCCATCGTAAGAAATAATTCGGACGGTTCATTAATTGATATTATTCTTACCGGAGAGGTAGAAAAAACCTTGAGAGCAGGGATCAATATATTCTATAATCCACATCCTAATTTTTGGTTTGAACTTAACACAGGATATAATAAAGTTGATAATTATATGAATGTAAATGGAGCTGCTAATAATCGGTTTTCAACTATAGCAAAAATTGGTTTCAGGTTTGGATTGTATCATTCAAACTGAAAACTGTTGAATTTCCCTGATTAACAATCTTCTCGAATTAATCCCTAAAAACTGTATCTTTAAAAAATGGAAAGCATTTTAAAAAAGATTGATCAAAAGGAATTCAGAGTTGGAATAATTGGCTTAGGATATGTTGGATTACCACTAATGTGGACTTTCAATCAAAATGGTATACCGACATTAGGGTTCGAAATTGACGAGAATAAAGTGTCACACCTGAAGTCAGGTACTCCCTACATAAAGCACCTCGGTAAAGAAATGATGAAAAAGTTATCGGAGAGTGCCATTTGTGATTACACCACAGATTTCAGCCGTATTTCTGAAGCAGATGCATTGTTAATGTGTATTCCTACTCCCCTGGATCATCACCGGGAACCGGACCTCAGTTTCGTTATTAATACCTCAGAAACCATTGGAACTTACATGCGCAGAGGTCAATTGATTGTGTTGGAATCCACCACTTATCCCATGACCACCGATGAGGTCATTATTCCAATTTTAGAAGAAAGATCAGGCCTAAAGTGCGATGAAGACTTTTATGTGGCTTATAGCCCTGAGAGAGAAGATCCCGGGAATAAAGATTTTAATACTTCAAAAATTCCTAAGGTCTTAGGAGCAAGTTCTGATGCAGCCTTGAAAATAGCTCAAAAAATGTACGAGACTTCTATAGAACGAATTATTCCTGTTTCAGACTGTAAAACAGCAGAAGCAGTAAAACTTACAGAGAATATTTTTAGATCAGTTAATATAGCTTTGGTAAATGAACTTAAAATCATTTATGAAGCTATGAATATTGATGTTCATGAAGTTCTGGATGCGGCAGGAACTAAACCTTTTGGGTTTATGAAATTTACCCCCGGACCGGGATTAGGGGGGCATTGCATTCCTATTGATCCGTTTTATTTGACCTGGAAAGCCAGAGAATTTGATCAGAATACCCGATTTATAGAACTTGCCGGTGAAATTAACACAGGCATGCCGTACTATGTGATCGATAAAACAATCGAAGCATTGAATACACATAAGAAAGCCTTAAATGGTTCAAGAATATTAGTTATTGGGTTAGCTTATAAACCTGATGTAGATGATATGAGGGAATCTCCTACTTTTAAGATTTTAGATCTGTTAAAGGCAAAGGGAGCACAGGTGGCATACTATGATAATTACATTCCTGAGATTCCTACTTCCAGAGAACATCAGGAATGGACCAGAACTAAATCTGTAAGTTGGCAAGAGGACATTATATCAAAGTTTGATGCCGTAGTAATTTCAACAAACCATAGTGATATTAATTACACAGAGCTAGGTAATTGGTGCAATTGTATTATCGACACAAGAAATGCTATGAAGGATTATCAATCAAATAAGACAAATCATATATTTAAAGCTTAAAAAATGAAAATAGCAGTAGCAGGAACAGGGTACGTAGGATTATCACTCGCAGTGCTTTTGTCTCAAAATCATGAAGTAGTAGCTGTAGATATTGTAGAAGAGAAGGTAGATCTGATCAATAACAGAAAATCGCCAATTACAGACACTGAAATTGAGAATTTTTTTGATAATAATGATCTAAATCTTTCTGCTACACTGGATTCTACTGCTGCTTATAAAAATGCAGAGTTTGTTATTATAGCAACCCCTACAAATTATGATCCTGACACTAATTTTTTTGACACAAGTTCGGTGGAATATGTAATCAAAGATGTAATGGATAAAAACCCAGAAGCAGTAATGGTTGTTAAGTCTACCGTTCCGGTTGGTTATGTCGAAAAAACCAAAAAGGAGCTTGGTTGTGAAAACCTGATATTCTCTCCGGAATTTCTAAGGGAAGGAAAGGCGTTGTACGATAATTTATATCCGTCCCGAATTGTAGTCGGTGAGCGTTCTGAAAGAGCAGAAAAGTTTGCAGCTTTGTTAGTGGAAGGAGCAAAAAAAGATGAAACTGAAATCCCTGTTTTATTCACAGATTCAACTGAAGCTGAAGCAATTAAGTTATTCTCAAATACTTATCTGGCTATGAGAGTGGCTTACTTTAACGAATTGGATTCTTATTGCGAAACCCATTCATTAAGTAGTGAACAGGTTATCGAAGGTGTTGGTTTGGATCCTCGTATTGGAGATCATTATAATAATCCTTCTTTTGGATATGGTGGTTACTGCCTTCCAAAAGATACCAAGCAATTATTAGCGAATTTTCAAGATGTTCCTAATAATTTGATACGAGCTATAGTGGATGCAAACAGAACAAGAAAAGACTTTATCGCAAAACAGATCATAAGAAATGAACCTAAGGTTGTTGGTATTTACCGGTTGGTGATGAAGCAAGGCTCAGATAATTTTCGAGCTAGCGCCATCCAAGGTATAATGAAACGTATTAAAGCTAAAGGAATCGAAGTAGTAGTTTTTGAGCCCTATCTAAAAGAAGATGAGTTTTACCATTCAAAAGTTATCAGAGATCTGGATGCTTTTAAGAAAATGTCAGATGTAATTGTTGCCAATAGAATGGTAACAGAAATCGAAGATGTAGTTGATAAAGTATATACCAGAGACCTTTTTGGACAGGATTAATGAGTAAGATTAAGTTTTCTGTACTCGGCTTTGGCAGGATTGGTCAACGCCATGCTAAAATTATAAATGAGTATGAAGATTCTGAATTGATATCAGTTGTAGATACTGATCCTGCTCAACTTGAAGCAACCCAATCTCTGGATCTCAGTCCTAAAAAATATACCTCAATAGAAGACTTCCTGGCTCACGATAAGCTACAATCAGAAGTTGTAAATATTGCCACTCCTAATGGTTTTCATACTGATTATGCAATAAAATTGCTGGAGGCAGGCTATCATGTTGTAATAGAAAAGCCAATGGGTCTGTCATTGGAAAGTTGTGAGAAAGTTTTGTCTACTATGATAGAAACAGGTAAACAGGCTTTTGTAGTTAAACAAAATCGGTATAGCCCACCGTCACTTTGGTTAAAAGAAGTAGTGTCAGAGAATATACTCGGAGAAATTCTGATGGTGCAAACAAATTGTTACTGGAACAGAGATCAAAGGTATTATTCTACGAGTGACTGGAGGGGCACCAGATACTTAGATGGAGGTGCTCTTTTTACTCAGTTCAGTCATTTTATAGATTTACTATATTGGGTATTTGGGGATATTAAAAACGTTAAGTCTGTAATCAAGAATTTTACACATCCCGATCTTGAAAATTTTGATGACTCCGGATTTGCTCAGTTTGAATTTTTGAAAGGGGGAATAGGTAGCCTCAATTACTCTACTTCATGTTGGGATAAAAATATGGAAAGCAGTATAACGGTAGTGGGAACCAAAGGGAGCCTGAAAGTAGGCGGTCAGTATATGAATGAGATCGAATACTGCCATATTGAGAATTATGAAAAACCTGATCTGCCTGAAACTAATCCTCCAAATGATTATGGACCGTATAAAGGAAGTGCAGCTAATCACCATTATGTAATCGAAAATGTTGTTAATGCCCTAAAAGGTCAAGAATCCGCAACTACAAATGTTTTTGAAGGAATGAAGGTGGTTGGGTTTATCGAAAAAATATACAGAGCCGGTGGCTTCATTAAGTAATTATTAGTGCAGAGTTTTTAGTTTTGATTATATTCAGCTATCAGCTATCAGCTATCAGCTATCAGCTATCAGCTATCAGCTA
>JAEPPZ010000018.1 GCA_017640785.1 Balneola sp.
ACGAACCTCTGAATAAAACCAAATGCTCGCTTTGCGAACAGGTTTTATTCGTTGAGATTCTGTTATGATGATCAGCTGTTCCTTCACCATCTCAATGCCGGATTTTTGAAAGAGCTACAAAACGAGAAAAAATGGAGTGTCATCAGATACTTCCGAAGGATTTGTAGGCTTAATCGGCTTGTTTAACTCTTATAGGGTGATTCACAAACTTCTTGCCGTTCAGCTGTTTTATTGCCGTTTTAGCTTCATCTGCGTTCGGCATTTCAACAAAACCAAAGCCCTTTGACTTTCGCGTGCTTTTATCCAGGACCAAGTCACAGCTTTCAACCACACCATATTTTTCGAAAAGTTCTTGTATCTCTTTTTCTGTAATGCTTCGGGTCAGGTTTCGGACTAGTATTTTCATGAATAATATGATATTAGAATTCTGCTCACATCAAATAAGAGCGGTAAAGGTAAGCGCTCTGTAAAGGTCAGGCTTATTATCGGGATTCCCTAACATCAAAGGAGGATTTTCTCCTAACGATTACACGCTCCTATGCCAATCTTCCAGAGTTGAATATGATAATTACTCATAAATTGGGGGTATTTTAACTCTGGAAGAATTATTTTTACCATTTACGAATATTAGATGTAACGAAATAATCCCATTGAAGAGGGCTACAAGTCTTTATTACCAAACGAGAATACCGGTATCGATAATGCTTACAAGCCACCCGATCAAACCAATTGTAAAGATTATAGCTACAAGACTATTCAGGAACTTGGTGTCTTTAAATACAGATATAGTAAAAAAAATCAGCCAAACACTTAGTGTTCCAAATTGTCCAATATCTAACGGGATACTGGTTTCGAAATGTTCCAGAATCCCATCTGCAGCGTCTACAAAAACATAAATAATCCCAAGGATAAAGAAGCGTTTTCTATTAGATGTGAAATGTTCCCGGAAGTCTACCACTTCTTCTCCCTGAACAGGAAACAAGAGTCCACTCATCAGATAAGTTACGATTGCATAAGCTAGCAGATTGATAAAATGGAACATTCGGAAGTCTTCTATGGGAGAGAGCGCAAAGCTACTTATCCAAATCAAAACTACTGCAAATAACATATTGAAAGTCCATAGTAAATGAACCCAATACACTTTTGATTGCTTTCGAGTATCCAGTATTAAAGATAATCCGCTCAATAAATGAACTACTGCCAATCCAAGAATAATGGAAATGAAAACAGATATGTGCCCGAAAATTGTCATATGGAGTAGCTAGTTAAAGGAAGAAGCTAGTGATTCTGGATATAAATCAAAATAAGTTCGACATTCTGAACTAGATTCAGGATCTGTGTAAGTATCAATTTAGATTCAAATATTTACTATAGATCTGAAGATTTTACTGCTTCTCCTTGTTCAACTTCGGACGCACCACAACACTCCAATAACCAACGCAAGCTATCAAAGCCGGAGATGGGAAATCCGACAACTAATATGTAAACATATAAATTGTTTTCATCAGCAACCTGAGCAGACCACCAAAACCAATCGCGGTCTTCACCAAACCACCGAACATTTTGAATGCCATCAAGTAGTCTGTCATCATGGTTATCAGGCAATACATTGTTTGTAAACCAGGACTCCAGCATCTCATAGCTTTCTGTTGTCAACCAGTCTTCCTTATCTTCGCAAACACTATTTACTGAAAGGATCACAGCAAGGGCTTCAATTGCTTTTTCCAGAACTTGGGATGCATTGTTATTGCAACTAACTTCAACTCGCATTAAGGTAGTATCACTACTTTTATCACTCCCAAACAAGAGGCGTTTTAATTCGTCATGTGCCATTTGTATCAACTATAAAGTTTAATTTTCAGCCGTTCTAGAGAATACCATTCAGCTGTTTTTGTTATATGCGGAATAGAATTAGTCCTTTTTTGCACGCGCCATCCAAATGGCAATAAATGCCCATGCAATCTCTAATGCAGTAACAATTGGTTGACTGGGATCTTCAAAACCGAATCGTATAATTCCAAAAAGACGAGCCACACCGGCTGTCAGAAATACAAAGAATAGCATCATTAATGCATAACGCACTCTGCTTTTATCTGCCGCAGACCACATTAAGAAAATAGCCATTCCTAGTTCTAGTCCACCATAAAAAGCAGTTATTTCTACTAAAGTGTTTGGACTATAGTGTGTAAAGCCAACTAAGTCACCTAAAAGCTCAGGTGTAACCAGGAAAGCAAAAGCATAAACGGCAAGTATTAGCGCACTGATACGCACAAAAATGACAGATTTTTTTTCTAAGTTTTTCATAGAATGACGAAAGTTAATTTTTAGAATGTAAAGATTTCTCCTCAATTAAAATTCATATGATCTCAACTTTTACGTCATCCTGAACGTGTCTGCCGACTGGCAGGCTTGATTCAGGATCTGTGTAAGGCACATTCGTTTATCCGATCTATTACTGATTCTGAGTCAAGCTCAGAATGACGAGCGGTATTTTTCCATTTTGAAATTCGTAGGTGGAGTATAAACTTTGACGAACCCATCCCTGTCCCTTCCCTTCTTCGAGGGAAGGGGACTTCGATAATAATTTCTTAGCGGGTTTAATAGTCTCTCTCCCTGATGTTAGGGAGCCTGCCTGTGGTAGGCAGGAGAACAAGAGTGGGTCAGTAGATTGATGCGAAAATTCTAAATCTCCCTTCGAAGGGAGACCGATCGAACACTTGTGTGAGATCAGAGGGATGTTGTGCAGTTTACAAGCTC
>JAEPPZ010000001.1:0-540171 GCA_017640785.1 Balneola sp.
TTCGTCCCGAAACTTCGGGATCAGGATTGTAGATGTCATGTAATTCGTTGACAGTTTTTGAACAGTAAAATATATAGGGTCATCCCGAACTTGTTTCGGGATCTTTGTAAGGAATTGCTCTTGAAACGGTCTTACTTACTATGAACAAAGGCTATGTGTACTTTCTTACTAACTATCGAAGAACTACGATAATATAAGTGATGCTATAGCAAGGGAGAAGCAACTAAAAAATTGGCGTAAACGGTGGAAATGGAATCTGTTAAAGCAAAACAATCCAACATTAGAGGATGGTAAACAACAACAGACTAAAAGCCTTTACGTAAGATCCCGAAATAAATTCGGGATGACCTGCTTGCAATATTGAGGTTGGTATAAAGAAATTTTGTCAACGAATTACCTGACATCTACAACTCTTTCTTAGAAAACAGATTTGTCACGTTTAATACTTTGCTTCCGTTAAACAACAAATAAAAAGACCCTGCAAGCATCGTAATAGCAGGAAAAGCACCCGGATAAGTGTCACCCGTATGAACAATTAAAAGTGCGATAATAAAATTACCGATCATTATTACGGCTGCAATACGAACCTGAAATCCGATTATAAAAAATATTCCACAAATGAATTGGGCGTAAACAGAAACAACTGCCGAAACCAGTGGGATTGGAAAACCGAAGTTTGTTAAAAACTCCGAAAATTCAAGCATTCTATCCCATGAGAACACATTATCCTGAGTTCCATAGATCAAATGAAAACCTATAATTAATCGAATAAAGACTTCTGAGTAGTCTTTGTATTTATCAAAGAATTTATTCGCTCTTTCAATCATACATTTAATGTTTATTCAAGTGAACCGATAGTATAGAGTACCTGATCATAAAATAGCATTATTCTTAGTTAATCCGTTTATTCTGAAATTCAATATTAGAATTCAGAATTAATTGGGGTGAATGATGAATAAATATATGTTGATTTTTCGGGGTCAGGATGGAGTTGATACTTCAGATGCCGCCCTCAAAGAAAGAATAAGTTTACATGTGAACTGGATCAAAAAGCTTGGTGATCAACACATAGATTCACAACGTTTGGAAGATTCCGGAACCCATCTTATAAGTCATGATCGTGTAATTACAGACGGTCCTTTTATCGAAGCAAAAGAGATCATACTTGGATATACAATTATTGCAGCTAAGAATATGGATGAAGCTGTTTTTTTAACCAAAACCTGCCCCTTGCTAAATTACTTTGAAATTATGGTCAGGCCGGTGGTTAGTTAATTAGTGAAAAAATCTTTTTCAAAAGTAGCAGCCAGATCGTAATTAAAGAACTCTATCATTTTAGTTTGCGTGCCTTTTTTCATTCCGATCTTTTTCGGCAACCAAACTCCATCTACTTCTGTGTATTCATCGATCGTATAATTTATAACCGACTGATATTTTCCATCCAGAAAATAGACCTGTTTCATAAAAGGGCGATATGTTTCTTTTGAGATGTAGTACATTTCTTCTCCGTATCTTAAACCTGAAAGCCGGATGATGTACGCCTCTACTTCTCCAACTTTGATCTCTCCTTCATAGTAGATATCTAGTCTCTTATCTTCATAATCGAAAAGGTTATTCTCATACAGACTAAATTGTTCTTCCTCACTTAACTTCCGACCTTTTAAACTCTGAACTACCTCTCCTTCCTCTTTGTCAATTTTCTTGATCCATCCTTTTCTGCCGTGTCTTCCGAATAGGATATATTCTTCTTCAGTTTTTTGATCTATACGAAACCAATCATTTTTCATATAGAAAAGGTCGAAATCAGCTTTTTCACCGGTCTGATAAGTGATTTCACCGGTCGTTTGAAAGGATTCTACTCGTAAATTATTCTCACGCCCTCCCAGTGCAGCCACCACTCGCTCAACCAATTCATTCAATTCTTTATCATACTCATAAATATCCAACAGATATCGGTTTCTATCCTGAGCTGACGCGGATGAGCTTATAAAAAAGAGGAGCAGGGTAAAGATAAAAATCTTTTTCATAACGATAGAATTTCACTCATTATACTAAAACAGAATCAATAAATCCCGTATGTTTCACTCAAACCAATTTATTTATGTCCGAACAAACACCTTTTCTATTTGATATACCTTCCGTTTCCGAACTAACCGGAAAGATCAAAACTGTACTCGAGCAGAATTTTATGGATATTCTGGTCGAAGGCGAAGCCAGTAATGTTAAACAAAGTGCAAACGGACACTATTACTTTACTTTAAAAGATTCAGGAGCTCAGCTTCCTTGTGTGATATGGAGAAGTACCGTACAACGCTTGGGAATCGAACTTACCGACGGACAGCAAATAGTAGTTGGCGGAGATATTCAGGTTTACGAACCTCATGGTCGTTATCAAATGATAGTAAACCTGGTTCAGCAAGCTGGAATAGGAAAACTTCAGCAGGCATTTGAGAAACTAAAAGCAAAACTAAAAGTTGAAGGTTTATTTGATGATATACATAAACTGGCTCTTCCTAAATTTCCCCAAAGGATCGGAGTAGTAACTTCTAAAACTACTGCGGCTTTTCAGGACATCAGAGCTACTCTTCAGAAAAGATGGCCCCTTGCGGAAGTAAAATTGTTTCATGCCAGCGTACAGGGAGTGAACGCCGCTCCCGAAATTGTAAATGGTATTAATTACTTCTCTAATCATAAAAATGTGGATGTTGTAATTATTGGTCGTGGCGGGGGTTCGCTCGAAGATCTGTGGCCATTCAATGAAGAAGCCGTAGCAAGAGCTGTTTTTCATTGTGAGATCCCAATCATAAGTGCTGTTGGACACGAAATTGATTTTTCTATTTCAGATTTTGTTGCAGATTCCAGAGCGGCTACTCCCACACATGCTGCTGTAATGGCTGTTCCGGATATCAACGAAATAAACATGAAAATTGAAGATCTGTACAGAAGACTTCAGCTCAATACCTCAGGAGCAGTACAATTTTATAAAGATCGTGTTAAAAACCTTGCAGGTTCTTATGCCCTTCTTGCGGTTCAGCAAAAAATGAAAAATGCCGGAACTAAAATTACCAATCTTAGAGAACAGCTTGGACATCGGGCTACCTCCTCGATAAGAAATCAAAAAGATATTTTACTCGATTTTCAACATCGTCTGGACAAACAAAACCCCAATGGGCCTCTCGAAAAAGGGTTCGCACGTGTATGGCAAGATGAAAAGTGGATCAGAAATTCTAATGATCTTCATCAAAAAGAGCCTTTTGATATAGAGTGGAAAGATGATCGCATCAAAATATGAGTACACCTTCTGAAAAAGCAGAGATTGTCGTACTTGGAAGTGGCGTTTCAGGTTTAACTACGGCACTTACTTTACTTGAAAATGGGTATGATGTCCGTATAATTGCACGTGAACATTTCAATAACACCGTTTCTGCAAATGCAGCTGCAGTTTGGTTTCCATATAAAGCATTGCCCGTAGAAAAAGTAGTAAAATGGAGTAATCTGTCATATGTAAAGTTTAAGGAATTAGCCGGGATTCCGGAAAGTGGAGTTTCCATTATTCCTTTCAGAATTATTGAACCGGCAGATGAAACTCCATTCTGGCTCGACGCCTTGCCCAAAGAAGCCGAAATGAGCCGCCGCAACATTACAGTTCTTGGATCAGATTTTATTTCCTACTCCTGTTCTATTCCCTTGATTGAAACTCATATCTATCTTCCTTTCCTGCATGATAAATTCCTCGAAAACGGAGGAACAATTCAATATCAGGAGATCAAGAATATTAAAAGACTAGCTAAGCAACATCCTGTTATCAATTGCACCGGGTTAGGTTCAAGAGAATTGTGTAACGATAAAGAACTGTATCCCATCCACGGACAAACATTGAAAATCAAATCCACTAAGAATACTATTGGTTTAGCGTTCGATAAATTCCCGAATGAACCGGATAATGAACTGGCTTATTTCATCCCCAGATCTGACTGTACCATTTTAGGCGGATCTGCTTTTAAAAATGTAGAATCAAAAGCTATTGATGAAGACCTTACTCAACGAATTATAGATCGTTGTCTTTTACTGGATCCTGAACTTGAAACCGAACACATTATCTCTTCACATGTTGGATTACGTCCGGGAAGAACTCAGATAAGACTTGAACAAGATCCAGAAGCTTCAATTATTCATAATTACGGACATGGTGGAGCAGGGTTTACTGTATCCTGGGGTTGCGCTGCTGAAGTTTTAACTCTTGTTCAAAATCTTTGATAATGAATGATCGCTACTTTTTTACTTCAAAACGTCTTGGATTCAGGAAGTTTAAAGATTCTGATTTTGATTTTTTCTATTCAATGAACTCAGATTCGGAAGTTATGAAGCACTTCCCTTCTGTTTTGGATAAAGAGCAAACGCTTTCATTAATGAACAGGATCAACGATCATATTGATGAACGTGGTTTTGGATTTTATGCCGTAGACCTTCTTTCTGAAAATGCTTTCATAGGTTTTATTGGTTTAAAAAGAACCAACTTTGAAGCTGATTTTACTCCTTGTGTAGAAATTGGCTGGCGTTTGGATAAAAAGTACTGGAACCGTGGTCTTGCAACAGAAGGCTCGGCTCGTTGTTTGGATTACGCCCTTTCTCATCTTAATTTATATGAAGTGTACTCATTCACTGCGCTGCTCAATAAAGCTTCTGAGAGAGTGATGCAGAAAATCGGAATGAAAAAGATCGGAGAATTTGATCACCCACTAGTTGAAGATAATCATCCTTTAAAAGCCCATTGTTTGTATAGAATTTCAAAAGGAACTTAAAAATATATTTTTCACTTCTATCGGAATGAATTTAACAGTTCCTTAATTTTTGTTAATCAAAATACTCCCTCAATTCAATCATGAAGAAATTTTTTAGTTCTGTATTTCTGCTTTTTACAATTCTCTTGTTTTCGGCTTCAACAAGTGCTCAAGAGTCAAATTTTCAATTTTATGGAAATGTGCGTTTAGCACATATAGGAAATGATACCGAAGCAAGTGGGCTTGGCGGAGACAATACTTTATTGCGAATACGTCCCGGTGTTAAGTATTTCTTCAATAAAAATCATTCTTTTTCAGGTCGGTTAGTTTATTTGGTTTCTAAAGAAGCAGAACCGTTTGAGTTTACTATTAAAGCAAACGGAAACCGCCAATTGGCTTACGGTTCACTTTCTTTTGATGAATTTTACTACCAGTACACCAAAGAAGACTTCCTTTTAAAGATGGGACGGTTCCAAAAATCTATAAGTGTTTTGTCAAATGCAGGTCGGTCGCACTTAAGATTTCAAAGTAATGCAAATTTCGTGCATTGGAGTGATGGATTATATCTTAAAAAAGGTTTGAACAGTGAATGGTTTGGAGAAGCTATTATCGAATATCAAAACCGAGATGCACTTTCATTTCCATACAAGGCAAATCTGAATTATGGTAATTCTGAACATAATTTTAACTACTATCTGGGAGCTGAAAACAGAACACGTGACCAGAATAATATTATCCAAAAAGGTTTTGGAATTTTCTTTGCGCCTAATGCATACTCTAAACCGGATGGGTTTTCAACTTATGTGGCATTAGCCTCAAGAATAACCTTTGACTTTCCTGCTGAAGATGTATTGAAAGGCGGGTCTTTCAGGATTGTTGGAGAACTTGGTCAAAATTTAAATACTGAATTCAAAAACGGAACAAGTGCCGTTACTTCTTTTGGGATCAATAAATATGCCGAAAAACATGAATTAATGGTAGAGTTTGCCAGCACAGATTCACAATGGTTAACTGCCAGCCCGTATGGAGTAAACTCTGAAGAAATTGAAATCAGATATCGATTTATTTTCAGATCAGATCTAAACTTTGATATTCGTTACAGAATCCGGGAATCCAGATCTGATTTAGTTCCTACTCAGTACAGTACATTTTTGAGAACTACTTATTCCTTCTGAAATCAATTTTCTTGCTTGGCATAGCAGCCCAGAATAGTAAGTTCGGCTGCTTTTTCTTCCAATTTTTTAAGTGCTTTCTTAGTTTCAGGATCAGCTGTATTTGCAATGATATCCAAATGAAAAGAATACTTCCATGGTTCATTCAGCCTTGGTCGCGATTCCAGTTTACTCATATTAATGCCGAACTCATGCAGAACATTCAAGCATTCGATCAAAGAACCTTCCTCATTAGAAGTCACCATCAAAAGTGATGTTTTTGCCGGAATCTGAAGATCAACTTTAACCGGTTTCGGAGCCACAATTACAAATCTGGTATAGTTCTCTTTTTGATTTGCGATGTCGTGAGCAATCACTTTTAAACCATAATGATCAGCGGCGTGTGCTCCGGCTATTGCTGCCTGAGACAGATCTCCGTCTTCCAGAACTTTTCGTGCTGAAATTGCTGTGTCCAGATAAGATTCTACTTTGCTTCTCGGGAGTCTGGACAAAAAGTGAGTACACTGTGCAATAGCTTGCGGATGCGATAGAATTCTTCGAATCTGTGAAACATCCACATCTTCAACTGCTAACAGGCAATGAACTATTTTCAGGATCTCCTCTCCCACAATATGCAGATGTGCTTCCCCCAGAATGTCGTATGTATCATTGATAGAGCCTGCCGTTGTATTTTCGATAGGTAAGCAAGCCAGATCAACTTCACCTTCCTTCACTGCTTTTGCAGCTCCTAAAAAAGTGTCGTAGCCATAGCTCTCTACTTTTCCATAACGCTCACCAAAATGTCGCTGAATGGCCAGATGAGAATAAGCTCCGTCTGTTCCCTGATAACTTACCTTGATGGTTTCGCCATTGCTTTCGTTTTGATGATCAACTAAAGAATGAGTTTGAAATCGAACAGAGTTTGTAATGATTTCTCGGAATAAATGTTCTGCATAATATCTGTCCAGACCAATTTCCTGGGCAAAATGACGAATCCGATTCAGAAGTTGCTCCTCCCTCTCCATATCCCTGATACCTGCTTCTTTGTCGATCTTAAGCGCTGCAACTTCTTTTACAATATCCTGCCGTTCAGCAACCGCTTTAAGTATGGTTTTATCAATTTGGTCTAGACGTTCCCGAATAGATTCAAGTTCTTTTTTCATATCATATCTATTTCGATGAACCGAGAAGGTAGTAAGTTTAAATTCAAGTTGAGGGAATTTTTCAGAAGTAACTGACATTATCACTTCAAAAAGCAAAAATGTCTATTCCGAATAAGTATAAACTTCCTGTTTCAATTGCAATTTGCTTGCTCGTAGGATTTCTCTCCGGAATCTCAACTTCAGATAACATTTCAGGTTGGTACTCAACACTAGAAAAGCCTTCCTTTAATCCACCGAATTGGATATTTGGTCCTGTATGGACTTTCCTTTACATCTTGATGGGGATTGCGTTAGGAAAACTTTGGAGTTCAGATAGTTCAGGTAAAGAAAAGAATAAAGCTATTTTCGTCTTTGGTTCTCAATTAGCTGTAAACGCATTATGGAGTATCTTTTTCTTTGGGATGCAGAATCCATTTCTGGCTTTTATTGACATCATTATTTTAATCATTCTGATCGTCTACACCATCAAATTGTTCAAGCCCATCAACAGAATGGCTTCATGGCTTTTATATCCTTATTTGGTCTGGGTGAGTTTTGCAGCTGTTTTAAATCTGTCTATTGTTGTGCTGAACAGATGAAATATTTTAATAAGTACCGGAATTTCTTATCCACTCGTTTTCTTATATCTGTTTACAGAAACAGCCAATAATCCGGCTGCTACTACAGATATAATCAATACCATTTCGTACACTTCTTTCCAACCAGCACCTTTTAGTAATACCATTCGCATTATTTTAATAAAATAAGCAATTGGATTAGCTAAAGTCAGTTTCTGAGCCCACATTGGCATACTTTCAATGGGTGTAAATAAGCCTCCCATCAGAATAAAAACAACCATTATAAACCATGCAATAAACATGGCTTGCTGTTGCGTATCTGTTATGGTGGATATGAACAAACCTAGCACTTGAATCAACACTAAATAAATTCCAGCGATTATTAAAATAGTTGTTAAACTACCCAAAAATGGAATTTGAAAACCGAATCGAGCTAATGCTAATCCCAATAATAAATCGAACATTCCTATCATCCAAAAAGGAACTAATTTGCCGACCATAAATTGAAATTTAGTGATTGGAGTTACATTCAATTGTTCTATGGTTCCTATTTCACGTTCCCGAACTATGTTCATTCCGGATAAAAACAAACCGATCATTGAAACTAAAATCACCAAAATTCCGGGAACCATATAGGTGATATAATCTAAGTTGGGATTGTACCAGTTAATAGCTTGGGTAGAAATCTTTTTTACAGAAAATTGCTCAATGTTTTGAAGTCCCGCCACATTTATGTTTACAGCTTTTGTAGCACTATAATCTCGAACAATCGAATTCACATACGAGTTAATCAAGTTGGCAACACTTCCATCTACAGCATCTATCACTAATTGAATACTTGTTGCTTTATTATTCGATAACAACTGCTGGAAGTCTCTTGGAATCTCAACAATAAAAGAGACTTCACCTTTCTCTAACTGAATTTTGGCTTCAACTTCTGAAGTGAATTCACTTTGCAGAATAAAATATCCTGTTGCCTGTAATTTTGATACAAGTTCACGCGAAGCAATCGATTGATCTCTGTCAATTAATGCAAATTTGGCTTCTTTAAGTTCATAAGTTGCAGCAAAAGAAAGCACCAATAATTGCACCACGGGAATCACAAAAATGATGGGCAACATTGCTTTGTTTCTGAAAATCTGCAAAAACTCCTTTTGGAGTAAAAAACGAATGATTCTCATTGTAGCCTCACCTTAAATTTCTTGAGACTCAGTGTTATGAACACCAACGTAATTCCAATCAAGATGGCAGTTTCTTGCCAAATAATAAGAATGCCGGAGCCTTTCAACATTATTCCCCGAACAATCACTAAAAACCACTTAGCAGGTATGATATTACTGATTACTTGAAGCGGTATCGGCATACTTTTGATCGGAAAAATAAATCCTGATAACAAAATTGTTGGTAATAGTAACACCACTAACGACACCATCATAGCTGTTTGCTGATTGTTTGCCACCGATGAGATAAAAACTCCTAACGAAAGAGCGGTAACGATAAACAAAATAGATTCCGCAAAAAATAGCAGATAACTACCTACAAAAGGCACTCCAAAAACAAACTTTGCTAATACAAGAATGGTAAACACATTTACAACAGATAAGACCAAGTACGGCAATACTTTACCTATTATTATATGATTCGGTTTTAAAGGAGATACTAGTAAAATCTCCATGTTTCCCATTTCTTTTTCTTTGGTGATAGAAATTGAAGTCATAAGAGCAGAAACCAACATCAAGATTACAGCGATTAATCCCGGTACAAATAAGTTTACACTTGCTAATTCTTCGTTATATAGCATTTTTGAGTGCACTTTTATTCCTACAACCGGCATGGAGCTCGCATTCAATTCCTGCGCATAATCACCCACTATTGCGTTGGTATAGGTTTGCACAATATTCGCCAAATTAGGATCGGTAGCATCGGTAATAAGTTGAATGGTTGCGCTTCCTGATCTTGTTAAATTCCTAGCAAAATCTTTCTCGAATACTATGATCTCTTTGATATCGCCTTCTCGAAAATAAGCTTCCACTTCATCATAAGAAGTTAAATACGCATGTATTTGAAACGCTTTTGATGCCGATATTTTCTGAATTATTACACTGCTAACTTCATCTTTAGCTAAATCTAACACTCCAACTTTAGCATTATTTACTTCATTCCGAATTGCAAAACCAAATATAAGTAACATTAAAACGGGCATACCAAACAATACTACCAGTGTTCTGGTATCTCGGTAAATCTGTTTGAATTCTTTTATTACAAATCCTTTGAATGAATTCATCGATCCCCCCTTTTTGCAGCCCTAGCCAATCGTATAAAAATATCTTCGATGGAGTTTGTTTCAAACGTTTTCTTGAGGTTATCAGGACTATCCATAGCTTCAATTTTTCCATCAACCATAATGGAAACGGTATCACAATACTCAGCTTCATCCATGTAATGCGTAGTTACAAAAACGGTCACGCCACTTTCCGCTACTTGATAAATTCTTTCCCAAAACTGCCTACGGGTAATTGGATCGACACCTCCGGTTGGTTCGTCCAAAAAAACGATATTTGGCTCGTGAATAATAGAAATCGCAAATGCTAGTTTCTGCTTCCATCCCAATGGAAGTGAGCCTACCAACTTTTTCTTAACCTCGCCTAGTTCTAACGATTCTATCAACTCTTTTCTCTTATGGGAAAGTTGTTTGCTATCTAAGCCATAAATTCCGCCATAAAAACGGATATTTTCTTCAGGGGTTAAATCGTCATATAGAGAAAACTTTTGGCTCATATATCCGATGTTTTTCTTTATCAATTCAGATTCTGAATACACATCATAGCCCGAAACTTTGGCATCACCGGATGATGGAGAAAGTAATCCCGTCAACATTTTCATGGCTGTTGTCTTGCCGGCACCATTTGCCCCTAAAAAGCCAAAAATCTCACCCTTTTTAACGTTAATACTGATATTGTCTACCGCAGTAAAATTGCCAAATACTTTAGTTAATCCATCTGTTTGAATAGCTAAATCACTCATGATTTTGCTCCTCCATCAATTCCATAAAAACATCCTCAATATTTGGCTGGATTGATTCAATTTCTACATCCTCCAAATTTTTAGATTTCAGAAAATTCAGTAGTTCAGAAAGAGGTAGTTCATCACGTTGATCGGTATAATGCACAAATTCACCAAAAGGCTGAACTGATTTTGCATAAGGGTATTCTCGTAAAGCAGTAATCAATGAATATTTTGAAGAATGTTTAATTCCATAAAGAGCATCTTTAAACGATGAAATCACATTCTTTGGAGAATCAATACGCATAATTTGTCCGTTATCAATTAACGCTACTCTATCGCACTGTTCGGCTTCATCCATGTACGGCGTTGAAACAATAATGGTGATTCCTTCTTGCTTTAGCATTGCCAACATCTCCCAAAATTCTTTCCTTGAAACAGCATCAACTCCAGTGGTAGGTTCGTCCAAAAGCAACAAATCTGGCTTATGAATAAGTGCACATGATAAAGCCAATTTTTGCTTCATTCCGCCAGAAAGATTTCCTGCAAAACGTTTTTTAAACGGCTCAAGTTGACTGTATATAGGTTTTACTAGCTCATAATTTTCTTCGATGGTGGTATTAAAAACCGATGCAAAAAACTGCATATTTTCCTCCACCGTTAAATCCTGATAAAGTGAAAATCGCCCAGGCATATATCCTAATTTGGGACGAATTTTCTTGTACTCACCAACTATATCTAAACCTAAAACAGAACAAGTTCCTTCATCAGGGACTAGCAAGGTGGTTAACATTCTAAATAAAGTGGTTTTACCAGCTCCATCTGGACCGATAAATCCATAAAGCTCACCGGCATTTACTTGTAGCGTAACATTGCTAACTGCTTGCACTTTATCGAAGCTCTTTGAGACATTATTTAGTGAAACTAACGACATCAATTAAAATTAACTTCGCCTGGCATTCCGATTTTTAGCAAACCATCTTTGTTATCAACCAAAACTTTAACGGCATACACTTGAGTAACTCTCTCATCCTTAGTTTGAATCATTTTTGGAGTGAATTCTGCCTTCGTTGAAATCCATGAGACAGTACCCATAGTTATGTGGTTTTCATCTTCATCCTTATCAAAAATCACAGAAACTTGGTCGCCTAAAATCACCTCATCTAATTGAGCACCGGAAACGTATACACGTAAAATGAGCTGTTCTAAATTTGCTATTTCGTATAGCGGTTTCCCTACACTAGTAAACTCAAATGGTTCAACAAAAGTAGTTAATACACGTCCATTAACGGGATTCACAACCACCGATTTTTCAATTTGATCTTGAACCTGAGCTATTCGAACATTCATGGTTTCAATTTCTGCAAATACCGATGTCTTTTGAGTTGTGATAGTCTTTTTTTGATTTATCAGCATTTCAACGGTTCCTTCAACTTCGTCTAGTTGTTGATCGGTAGCAGCATTTTCCGCTTTAAGTGCTTTCAATCGGTTTAGGTTTTTCTGAGCTGTATTTAGCTGACTATTTATCACTTCTTCTTGAGCCGATAGATTTGCCAGCTTACTTTTAACAGCCTTTATTCCTGCTTCAATTTCCTTTTTTTTGAGTGCTAATGTTGAAGTATCGATTACAGCTACAGGAATATTTTCGTTGATCAATTCCCCTTCTTTTACATCAAAACTCAATAATTTCCCGGTTGTTTCTGCTGAAATTAACACCTCATCCACTTCAAATTGACCATACGCATCCGATAATTCATCGCTGCTACAGCTAACAAATAATATTGCCCCAACGGCCATTAATTTTACTATTTCCATGATAATCCTTTTATGCTTTTATACTCGTTTTTTGCTTGTAACAATTGAATTTGATGCAGGTTTAGATTTAATTGGGATTTGCTAAGTGCATTCAATTCTGTGATGTATTCGGTAGATGTAATTACTCCTTGTTGAAGTTCATTTTTCTTTTCTTCAGCTACTTTACGGCGTAATTCTACTACTTGATTATCTAAAACTATTTGTTCTTCTATTGCTGAAATTTGTCCCCGTACTTTAGCCAAACTACTTTGTACTTGTCTGCTAAATGCATCTTCACTTGCACTAACATTCTGCTGTTCTAATTCCACAATTGATGATTTTTTATCCGAATTTCTGAAGCTTTTGAAACTCCAGTTAGCTTTCAATCCAATCATCCAGTACACATGTAAATCATCATCGAAAACATTATATCCAGGTCGACCATAAGCCGTATTGGCAAACGCAGAAATTTGTGGTAATTTTTGAGCGCTATTAATTTTGTCTTGAACACCGAGCATTTTTTTCTGAGCATCAAACATCATCAACTCTGGACGTTGTATTTCTTCGATCTCTAGATTTACTAATCCTTCTTCTTCCGGAAGTTCTAAGGTTGTTTGCTCAGAGATCTCTATTCCCGTTATATAATTTATAACTTGATAACCCGCTTTTATAGCCTCGTTAATTTGAATTTTTCTTTGTTTTATTTTCAATATTTCGGCTTGCATTACATATTCATTTCCGGGAAGTAACACTCCATTTTTTACCCTCGATCTAACTAATTCTAATTGCTCATTTAAATCCTTTAGTAAAACATTCGTTGTTTCTAGTTGTTTTTGTAATAGAATCGTATTGAAATAAACCTCATCTAGTTGTCTGCGAACATTCCAGATTTCAACTTCCAAATTAGCCTGACTAATCTCTCCGCTAATCTTAGCTAATTCACTTAGCGACCGAGTTCTACCTCCATCAAACAACACCTGATTCAAACCCAGAGAAATGTTGTACTGATCTTTGCTTATGGCTGGTGGACTTATTGCTCCTGCTTGGAATTCTGTTACTTCTGATTGATAAGAAGCCCGACCAGAAATGATTAATTCCGGATACAGATTTGCTCCTGCAATTTGTTCATTTAGAGTAGCTATTTTGGCTTCAATTTCCTGCTTTTTTGCTGAGGGATAATCAACAGAAATTTTCTCGTAAAGATCGTTTAAACTAATACTGTTTTGAGCTTTTATGACAGGCGAAATTAAAGTAAAAACTAAAACTGTGATCATAATACTAAATTTCATTTTACCTCCTTGTACTCAATTCCGGCCAGAATAAATTCTGGGATTATTTGTCTGCGTTCGTTCAAAAAGTTTTGAAAATTATCATCGTCAAACTGAAACAGCATTTGTACCATATTTTTAGCAACAATCGGCATTAAGCAAAGACTAACTATATTCATAAGGAGTTGTTTGGGAGGAATATTCTTGATCAGTTTTGCTTGAATAGCCGTATTAACTTGATCGATATAACTTTGGGGGAGTACAATTCCGTGATCTTTCACAAAACTTTTGAACCTTGTTGTATTCTGGTTCATCTCATAGATAATGAAAGCGGGTAACTGAGGATCCTCCTTAAATGTTAAATAATAGAATTCAACTATTTCCCCGATTTTTGTTTTTAAATCGATGTCTTTATCTAAAATGGCTAAGAGTTGTGGTACTATTTTCTTAACCCCTGCTTTAAAGACTTCAAAAAACAAATTGTCTTTATTGCGATAGTAATAATGTAACATAGATTTATTGATATTGGCTGTATCTGCAATCTCTTGCATCCTCGCTCCTTCAAAACCACTTTTCTGAAAAACGGTTCGTGCAGCTTCAAAAATTTTCTCCTCGGTCTCTTTTTCTACTGACATCTATCTGTATTTTTTTGTTCAAATAAAGTTTAGCACAATTTTTTTTGATTGTCAACCATATGGTTAAACTATTTGGTTGGTGCTGTATTTTTGTGATTAACTGCTCTAAGACATCATTAGCATAGTTTCAATATGATTTATTGAAACTGATCTCACTGAAATGAAGTTGGAAACAAATTTGATTAGTAAGTTGTCCTATCTTTATAGGGCATATTATTTTAGATTCAAATTCATTTTCGTACCACAATTAAAACTTCAATCATTATTAATATGAAAGTAGCCGTATGGGATACTTATGTTACAAAACAAGATGGTGGTGTTATGCACTTTGACATTATTGTTCCCGCAGAACTAAAAGACGAACAAACCATCTTTGGGTATGGCTTCAAATATTTATCAAATAAAAATGTAACTACTCGAACATTAACTTCTAAAGAATGCGAATTCTGCCATATAGAATTGGTTAAGCCTGAATGGGAGAAAGACATAAAAGAACAAGGATATTTTATCTACGAAATGGAAAATTGTAATGACTAAAAAAGATATGACCTTCATAAAGGATATTGAGTTGCTTATTAATTCAATTTAGGTTTAGGTATTAACCAACCAAGCTATTGAAGTCAGCCTTATAAGTATTCTCAACCTATCAATCATATTATTGAATAACTAGATATTCAGCACTTGCAAATGCATCTCTATTGATTCATCTTCTCAGGAAATAAACACCCTGATATGAATCGAAAAACCTTTCTCAAAAACTCCTCTCTTGCATTGGGAGCTTTATCTGCAATGCCACTCGGGAGCTTCATCACCAAAAAAGAATTTATCAGCAAACGTCCTCCGGTTTCGGAGCGTACCTTCACAAGTTCCGCGGTTGAGGAAGTGATCAAAGAGATTAAATCTGTTATTAAAGATGAGGAAGTAGCCTGGCTTTTTGAGAACTGTTACCCCAATACACTCGATACTACGGTCGACTTCGAATACATCGATGGCAAGCCGGATACTTTCATCATAACCGGAGATATCGATGCGATGTGGCTGAGAGATTCTACAGCTCAGGTGTGGCCTTACTTACCGCTAATCAATAAAGATAAAAAACTGAAAGAGTTGGTAAAGGGGCTCATTAACCGCCAAACCAAATGTATCAATCTTGATCCTTATGCGAATGCTTTTTACAAAGATGTAACCAAAGAATCGTACTGGAAAGATGATTCCGCTCAAATGCTTCCCGGAATTCACGAACGTAAATGGGAAATTGATTCTTTGTGCTACGCTGTTCGACTGTCGAATGCTTATTACCAAATTACCGGCGACACTTCCGCTTTTGATGAAGATTGGGATAAAGCGATGAAACTCGCAGTTGAAACGCTCAGAACTGAACAACGCATGGATGGAACTACTCCCTACCGATTTGCAAGACGTACTTCCGTAATGATCGACAGTCCGCCTTTTAACGGAACCGGAAGACAATTAAAACCAACCGGATTGATCTGTTCTGCTTTCCGTCCTTCCGACGACTCTACCATTTATCAGTATCTGATCCCTTCCAATTTGTTTGCGGTTACTTCGCTGAATCAACTTCATGATATTTATATGAATGAATTTGATGACCATGATTTCGCTCATGAGTGTAAGATGTTCTCAAAACAAGTTGAACAGGCAATTGAGGATTATGCTATCCATGAGCATTTAAATTTCGGTAAGATCTACGCTTACGAAGTAGACGGTTTTGGAAACAAGATCTTCATGGATGATGCCAATGTTCCGTCTTTGATGTCTTTGCCGTACATAGAAGCTGTAAAACCGGATAGTCAACTTTACAAAAACACCCGAAAGTTTTTATTGAGTGAGAACAATCCATATTTCAATTCGGGTACCGCCGCAACGGGACAAGGAAGTCCCCATTCCGGAAAAGACAGTATTTGGCCGATGGGAATCATTTTAAGAGCTATAACCAGTTATGATCCTGAAGAGATCTCATTGTGCATCAAGATGCTGAAAGAAACACATGCAGACACCGGTTTTATGCATGAAAGCTTCTACAAAAATGATGCTACTCAATATACCAGAGACTGGTTTGCGTGGGCAAATACGTTATTCGGAGAAATGCTCATCAAAGTAAATGAAGAGCATCCCCAGATCTTAGAAAAACAATTTTAATTACTAAGCAGGTTTTAACAGCTTTTTCTTAGGAAGCGTAAATTCAATTGTTGTTCCATTTCCATCAGAACGAGCATCTACACGACCAAAGTGTTTAACGATAATTCGGTTCACAATTGCTAACCCAACTCCCGAACCTTTTACGGTATTTTCATCATGTAGGCGTTGGAAAACATCGAACATCTTATGCTTATATTTTTCATCAAAGCCAATCCCGTAATCCTTAACGAAGTAGGTAATTTCATTTTCTGAAACTTCAGCTGATACGTCAATTTTTATTTTTTCCTGATTGATGGAATACTTAACAGCATTTGAAAGCAAGTTATTAACCACCTGTTTCATCATTGCTTCATCGCCATACACGGAAGGCAATTCTTCCATATTCAATTCGATCTCTTTTTGAGTAGTTTCTCCCGCTCTGATCTCATTAACCGATTCATTAAAAAGCAGATTCATATCTATCATTGAATCCGTTTTGTCTTTTCTTCCAAGTCGTGAGAACTCAAGAATACCCTGGATCAGCTCATTCATTTTCAATGCACTGTTCGAAATATTTTGAAGCTTTCTTATGCCTTCTTCCTCAAGCTGATCAATATGATCTTCTTCAAGCATTGCTGAATATCCTAAAATAGCTCTTACTGGTATTTGGAGATCATGAGAAATGGAATAACTGAAACTCTCCAATTCGCTGTTCATTTCTTCTAATGCTTTGGTTCTGTGCTTTACCTTGTCTTCTAAGTTTTCATTCAAAGACTTTATTTCATCATTTGCTTCCTGTAAAGCCGCAGGACTTGGAATGTTGATCAATTCCGGCATATTTTTCCAAAGCATAAATACAGTACCAACTGATACCATTGCCATAATTATTTTTAGTATTCCTGAAATATCGTAGTAAGGAACCCAGACATTTACGATCATCATCACATGAACGGTTCCACAAGCTACTATGAATATAGCGAATGCTACCAAAAGCGCATTTACCTCTATATCCTTTCGCTTGTTAACGAAATAGATCAATAATCCGGGAATCATGTAGTAAGAAAAGGCTGTTACCCCATCTCCCACAACGTTACTCCACAAGGTGGTAGGCTCCCAAAAATAGCAAGCTCCATGTGGCATGTAGTTGTTATTGAAGATTTCAAAGATCGAGTTAAGTAATAAAATTCCGTCCATAATAACATGATGAGGTTAGGTATATATCTAAATTAACTTTAATTCATATTCAAAAGCCATTTACTTAATTTAATCTAATCGTTTAGAAACAAATATCATTCAATATTGAACCTCATTAAATTCGAATACTTTTTTGTTCTCACCTTCTTGTTCTATGGATTAGTACCAAGTGTTCATGCGCAGGATCTGATCCAAAAAGTGACCATCAAATCTAATGATGGGATGAGATTTGATCTGGATGAAATAAAAGTAAAATCCGGCAGTACGATTGAGCTTACTTTGATTCATACAGGAAAACGAACAAAAGAAGAAATGGGACACAATTTTGTTCTTCTTAATAAAGAGATTGAAATCCGATCCTTTGCCATGAGTGTACTCGATGAGAAAGAAAATGGATATGTTCCTGAATCAAAAGAAGACATTATAGCTTTTACCGAAGTTATTGGTGGTGGCGAATCAACTACCATAACATTTGAAGCTCCGCCAAAAGGAATCTATAATTTTCTGTGTTCGGTACCCGGACATTTCGGCTTAATGAAAGGCAAGTTTATCATTGAGTAATAAACTTGCTCTGCTTTTTTTACGATTTGCGTCTTATCTCAAAAGCATAGTCGTTCAAAAAAGGCAAAAGCTTCAGCCCTGCGGTTTGTGGACGTGGAATTTAATTACTAAGAAAAGCCGGTCGGACTGAAGTCCTCACTGGCAAACTTGATTGAGAGTGTTAGTAGTGCCACAGATTTAGTCAGGTACACCAGCCAGAGATTTATCCCGCAGCGAGTAAAGGCAGGCAATTGCATAAACCGCCGGCCCTGAAGGACCTGCTAGTTTAAAAATCACATAACAAAACTTAAGCTAGTAGGGCGTTCACGCCCGGCGGTTATTTACAACCTGCGTTGATGACATTCGATCTTGGTCATCTCGCGGCGTATGCCCGAGATCTGGATAGTTTTAGGTGATTATGCTTGTGATAACGATCCGGATTCCTGCCTTCGCAGGAATGACCGTAAAGCGGGGTAATGGAGGTTGTAACAGCGTTGATCGGAGTGTCGGATATAACAACCAGAAATAAACCTCACAAAGATCCTGAAGCAATACTGAATCAAGTTCAGCACATGGTTCAGGATGCCCCTGTTCAGCAACCAAAATCCATCTGACGGATTACCCGTCTGATGGATTGGAGTAGGAATCCCTTTTTTTAAAACTCAACTTTCCAGCTTAGTAAAGGCAATACCAATCCTTCTTCAATAAGATCTACTTCTTCCGTTTTGAAGTTATAATCGAATCTTGGATCCTTGGCTCCCAATAAGTTTTTTATCTGCAAGGCCCATAAGGTCGAGTAGTTTTCTTTGTTCGTTCGATACGTAACTGAAAGATCAACAATGTAATGTGTATCAAACTGTTCAGAAAATGCTCTGGTTTCATCGAGTACCACTTCTTCGGCATTCATCGATGCCGATTGAAGCACCGGACTGTAACGCTCTCCGCCAGTTATACTTCCGCGAACATTCAATCCCAGTAAATTTCGTCCTTCTCTTAAATTGAATTCTTTCCCGAAAAGAACATTTGCTGCTATTTTCTGATCAAAGCGGCCATTTCTCCAAATTTCATCTCCGCCTTTGTATTTGTTTGAATAAAAAGTACCGGTCAGCAAGTAATAATATCCTTTACTCATAAATCGCTCTACCGTAAATTCTATCCCATAGTTCTCTCCTTTTCCTTCATTTACCAAGGCGTCCGTAAATGTGAAATCATGCACATAATTCAGCATCGAAAAACTACTGTCTGCGATTACCGGAACATCAAACATATTCTGCCAAAATCCCTCGATCTTAATTCGATGCACCTCTCCGATTCCCTGATCTACAGAAGCAACCAAATGATGCGCTTTGCTTGTTTTAATGTTTTTATTCGGAAAATTCGCCTGTGGCTGCACAAAATAAACATCCAATTCTTCGATCTGACTGTGTAATCCGTAGCCAATATTTAATGCGGTTTCAGGTAACACCTGCCAGCTGATCGCAGCTCTGGGTTCCAAAACAAATTCCTCATTTACTGAAAACCACTGTCCGTGTAAACCACCTAATACCGTAAGTCGCGGTGACACATTAAATTCTGATTGATGATATATCTGATACAGCTGCGCCTGATCTTTTTGCCGGATCAGACTTTGATAAGGAGATGAGTTATCGGGTTTTCCAGCCAGATCAAAATTGAAATAAAGATGTTGTAATTCCACTCCTGTTCGAGTGGTTATCCTTTTGCCAAATCCTTGATTCAGAAAAGTTTTAAAAGCCAACCGACTTGTATTGTCATCAATATTCAGATATGGATTCAGATTCAAATTATCATCAAAACGTTCTTCTGAATATTCAGTGGAATTACCGGATAAAGCCAGAGTGCTTTTCAGATATCCTTTATTGTTTACGGTGATACTATGTGAAACTCCCACAGCTCCTACTCCCAGATCAATTCGGTTTTCTGTGAAATCACTGAATGCATATTCCCATTTGCTTGAATCTGTTTTAGCTTCCATCGTTTGAAGATCCAAACCTCCGATTCCCCAAAACTCAAAACGTCCACTATTCTGGGTTGGCACATCAATTTTGAACGATAGATCCTGATATTGAATCCGTCCCTCAACAGGCAGCAATGGTTGTAACAGCGTTAAAGTTGAAAACCGGTAATTGAACAAATAGGTAGCAGAGCCGTTCTTTTTTATAGGACCTCCGGAACTTGCCTCTAATCCGTTTATTCCGATTTGAATAGCGTGCTCTCTTTTATTTCTGTTTCCTGATCTGAAGTTGATATCAAACACACCGGAAAGAGCATTTCCATATTCTGAAGGAAAAGCACCGGTAAAAAAATCCGAATTCGAAAGTAGCTGGGCACTGAATAATGTCAATCCACCACCGCCCGCTACCGAAAGGCCTGCAAAATGATTTGGATTCGGGATCTCAATTCCTTCCAATCTCCATTGCACACTTTTGGGTGCATTTCCACGAATCGAAATAGCATTGTTCTGAACGCCTCCGGTGGAATTTACTCCCGGAAAAACGGTCACTAATCTGCCCGGATCGTCTAATCCGCCTGCATAACGTTGTGTTTCTTCTACAGTGAATTGTTTTACACTTACTTTGGCAAAATCGTTGATGGGTTTGTCTTTCTGAATAGTGGCAACAACCTCAATGGCCTCTCCTTCAAATACCGATTCTTCCATTTCAACATTAAGAACCGTTTGTTTACCTGAGCTGACCAGAATATTTCGCAATATCACCGTCTCGAATCCTAGATAGCTGAACTTAATATCATGCCTGCCCAGCGGGACATTCTTTAAAACAAAATTCCCAGTTTCATCTGTGGATGTTCCGAGAAGAGGTTGCTGATCCAGAACTAAAACATTAACCCCGATAAGAGTTTCCTGAGTCAGCCTGTCTATAACAACTCCCGTGATTTCCTGAGTTTGAGGTGATGTCGATTGTCGAGCAAATACTGAAAATGAAAGTCCGGTCAGGATCAAAAACAGTGAAATTTTTTTCATGAATATATTTTATGCGGTTAATTGATTTGCACAAAAATACTTTCATATATCCCCATAAACGTCCACACCGTTGGGACTGGACTACTTTTTTGCGGATTACGTTCTCTTTGTGGGGCTAATAATTGGGTATGAAGATTTAGCTCGGTCATCTCGCGGCGTATGCCCGAGATCCGGATCTTTTTTAGGATCACATTCTTTGATAACGATCCAGATTCCTGCCTTCGCAGGAATGACTTTGGTTTAAATTTCTAAAGTTACAGACCTCCTCTGTCTCCTCCTGCAACAGGAGGAGGACTCGTTGATAAAAATTAGAATCATCTCGGGAATTCCCCTCCTTAACCAAGGAGGGGCGAACTACTCAGAACCAAAGAATTTTTTTAGGAACTGGGGAGGTTCGTTCCAAGAACCAGATTAAATCGAGGTAATGGAGGTTGTGTCAGCGTTGATCGGAGTGTCAGATATAAAAATTCCGTTCATAAGCTAGCAAGGGCTTCAGCCCTGCGGTTTTGTGGACGAGGAATTTAATTACGAAGAGAAGCCGGTCGGACTGAAGTCCTCTCTGGTGAACTTAATACTGAATGTTGGTAGTGATTTAAATTTACTCAGGTACACCAGCCAGGGATTTATCCCGCAGCGAGTAAAGGCAGGCAATTGCATAAACCGCAGAACCTGAAGGATCTGCTTGTTTAATATCCTTTAAAACGATCTGTGTCCTCAGCAACCAAAATCCGTCAGCCGTGCAAAACCCGACAGACGGAGAATTAGCTTTCCATCATTTCGCTGAAAGCGGGGTGATGGCTATTGTAACAGCGTTGATCGGAATGCCGGATATAACAACCAGAATTAAACCTCACAAAGATCCTGAAACAAGTTCAGGATGACCCGACATATTGAATCTTAACCATCCAGAGATTTTTTAAACTGCGACGGAGTTAAACCTGTATGCTTTTTGAAAACCGAGTTAAACGATGATTTAGAATTAAAACCCGATTCTAATCCGATTCCCAGCAACGTGTAATTTTGGAATTCAGGATCTTTGATCGCTTGTTTTACGTTTTCTACCCGATAGCTGTTTACGAAATCGTAGAAACTTGCATCAGCAAATGTATTGATCACTTCCGTTAAATTATGAGTGGAAATACTCATCAGTCCTGCAAGTTCGGCTAAACTGAGATCGCTACGCAAATACGGTTTCTCGTTTTCCATCAATGCACAAAGCTGCTGATGTAACTCTTTGCCTTGTTCTTCATTTAATCCGGAGCGGGTGTAACTCTCTGTCGGGGTTTCTCCTCTTTAGAAACTTGCTTCTCTTCCCTTCCGATCGGAGTAAAGAACTCAGCCTGTTTCAATCCCATATAACCGATGCTGTACACAAAAATGGTAGAAGCGAGAAGTGTAAAATCGGTGTATTCGCTAAGCAAATCACTGAATGAACTTACCGTGTATAAAACTCCGGCAGTAATTCCGAGCAACGTACCTGCCAGTACGAAACCCTGCAACCAATCCAGATTTCGTTTTTCCAATGTGGAATAATTCGCTCTGATCTTTTTTCTGTACTGATACAGATCCCTGATTATAAAAGGTAAGTAAGCAAGACTGTACACTACTTTGAAATGAGTGATCCATTCACTCCCGTACTGCAATTCTCCGGTTTCGCTAAGTAGGTTTAACTTGGTTTCTCCTGAATTAAAATAAAACGGAAGGAAATACAGCGTTAAAAGGATAAAGGGGATGAAATGCTTTTTCTGAGCAAGAGTGAGTCGCTTATTTCCTTTTATTAATGTTTCGGAATAAAGATAGAGCAACGGACCGTACAGTAAAGTAATTGAGAAATCCAGACCGATCACATGAGGATAGTTGTGATGCAAACCAACACTCAGCAAAGCCGCCATAGCCAGGTCAACAGTAAAAACCAGCATTAATGCAGCCAGAATCCGGTTCGAAAGTTGATTCACTTTCTTAGAAACCAGCAAAAAGGTAAGCATCAATCCGTGAACAGCTCCCAGAAAAAAAATCACACTCATGTAAATTGCACCATATAATTCCATCTCATAAATGAAAGATAACACTTATGAGGTAATGAGGAAGTGGTTATTAAGTTTTCGGAGGTAGATGTCCATTCGCAGACTGCTTTTATATTTCCAAAACCCCAGATAGGTCATCTCGCGGCGTATGCCCGAGATCTGGATAGTTTTGAGGATTATGACAGTGATAACGATCCAGGTTCCTGCCTTCGCAGGAATGACCGTAAAGCTGGGTGATGGAGGTTGTAACAACTTTGATCGAAGTGTCAGATATAAAAATCCCGTTCATAAGCTAGCAAGGGCTTCAGCCCTGCGGTTTTGTGGACGAGGAATTTAATTACCAAAAAAAGCCGGTCGGACTGTAGTCCTCTCTAGCGAACTTAATACTGAATGTTGGTAATGATTTAGATTTTCTCAGGTACACTAGCCAGTGATTTATCCCGCAGCGAGTAAAGGCAGGCAATTACATAAACCTCAGAACCTGAAGGATCTGCTTGTTTAAAAATCACATAACAAAATTTATGCTAGTAGGGCGTTCACGCCCGGCGATTATTTACAACCTGCGTTGATGACAATCGATCTTGGTCATCTCGCGGCGTATGCCCGAGATCCGGATAGTTTTAGAGGATTATGCTTGTGATAACAATCCAGATTCCTGCCTGCAAAGCAGAAAAGACCTCCTCTGTCTCCTCCTGCAACAGGAGGAGGACTCGCTGAAAAAAATTAGAATCAACTCGGGAATTCCCCTCCTTATCCAAGGAGGGGCGAACTACTCAGAACCCACGAATGTGTTTCGGAATTGGGGAGGTCCATTTCTTGCTCAACAACCAAAATTAGTTGAGGTCATCTCGCGGCGTATGCCCGAGACCTAGATAGTTTTAGAGGATTATGCTTGTGATAACAATCCAGATTCCTGCCTGCAAAGCAGAAAAGACCTCCTCTGTCTCCTCCTGCAACAGGAGGAGGACTCGTTGATAAAAATTAGACTCAACTCAGGAATTCCCCTCCTTACCCAAGGAGGGGCGAACTACTCAGAACCCGAGAATTTGTTTAGGAATTGGGGAGGTCCGCTTCCAACGAAAGCACCGGAACCAGATCAAATACTAAATTAAATTTGCGTAGCTAAATAACTACATATATATTTGTAGTCAAATAACTACATATGAATTTACGAAGAGACGTTTTCCAGGCTATAGCTGATCCAACCAGAAGAACCATCCTTCTTTTGGTGGCTGCTCAATCCATGACCGCAGGTGCCATTGCTGCTAACTTTGAGACCTCAAGGCCTACGGTATCCAAGCATTTGCAGATACTCACTGAGTGTGAGCTGCTTGAACAGCAACAAGACGGTAGAAAAATTTATTATCACTTAAATCCGCAAAAGTTTAAAGAGATCGCTGATTTCATTGAGCCCTTCCGCAAGTTCTGGGACGATCGATTTAATAAACTGGAGAGTGTTATGAAAAATTATTCATCAGAAAACGACCAATAATGGAAAGAAAAACAAAGGTACACGCCGAAGACGGCAAACAGGAAATATTGATCACCCGCGAATTTGATCTGCCGCTTAAAATGCTTTTTAAAGCATATCAGGAACCGGAAATTGTGGAACAATGGATGGGCACTAAAGTCGTGAAATTGGAAAATAAAAATCACGGAAGTTATCACTTTGTGACTACCGATCCCGCCGGAAACGAGCACGTTTTTCATGGAACTGTTCATGAATTTCTTCCCGATCAAAAGATCATCCGCACTTTTGAAATGGAAAACACTCCTTTTCCTGTACAGCTGGAATTCTTAGAATTTGAAAAACTTTCGGAAACCACCAGCAAGCTGAACATGCAAATTATTTATCGCTCTGTTGCTGATCGCGATGAAATGCTGAAACTCCCCTTTGCACAAGGCATAAATATGGCGCATAACAGACTCGAAGAAATACTAACCGATCTTAAATAACGACTATGACCACTTCAAAAAAACAAAAAATCACTTACTGGGTAGCCACGCTTTGGCTGGCTCTCGGAATGACATCCACCGGAATTATCCAATTAATAAAACTGGAAGAAGACATCGAAATGATGAACGGTTTGGGTTATCCCGTTTATCTGCTAACCATATTGGGTGTCTGGAAGATCTTAGGCGTCATTGCCATACTTGTACCAAAATATCCGTTGATCAAAGAATGGGCGTATGCCGGATTCTTCTTTATGATGACCGGTGCTCTCACCTCTCATCTTATAGTTGGTGATGGAGTTGAACGTCTCTTCGGTCCTACTTTACTTATCGTATTAACTATTATTTCGTGGTATCTCAGACCCGCGGAACGTAAAATCCCAATGCAAAATCAGTAAATGCACACCATGAATCCCAAGGTTGATTTCTTTTTTAACAAAAACAGTAAATGGCAGGACGAATATGAATTATTGAGAACCATTATTCTGGATTGCGGACTGAACGAAGAATTAAAATGGGGCAAACCATGCTACACCGTAAACGGGAACAATGTGGTGTTGATACACGGATTCAAAGACTATTGCGCGCTGTTGTTCCATAAAGGAGTGTTGCTGAATGATGCGGAAGACATTTTAGTACAGCAGACAAAAAATGTACAGTCGGCACGACAAATTCGTTTCACCGATGTGGAACAAATAAATGATATGATGGCAGTCTTACGATCTTATATCTTTGAAGCGGTTGAAGTTGAAAAAGCAGGACTGGAAGTCCCAATGAAGAAGACTGCTGACTTTGAAATGGCAGAAGAATTCCGGGAAAAACTGGATGCCATGCCTGAACTGAAAGAAGCTTTTGAGTCACTCACTCCCGGCCGACAAAGAGGTTATCTCCTCCACTTCTCAGGAGCCAAACAATCCAAAACCCGGGCCTCACGAGTTGAAAAATGTATTCCCGACATCCTTGAAGGCAAAGGTCTGAACGATCGCTGAACCGGAGCAAATCCGCCCACATTGGCAAACCGAATTTTGTACGCGAAATGTCCAACCGCATTTGGAACGGCGAATTAAAAACCAAAATTCCGTACGGGCGGATCGCAATCCGCCCCCGATGGTTTACAGCGAATAAATCCATTCCGAAATTGTAAATCCCTTGAACAACCAACCAAAAACACCCAAATAATATGTTTTTGCTTTACTTGGCGGAATTGTTAATATTAAAGCGTTATAATGTTAATTAATTTTAGCTTATGAAGAAACCCGTATTAGTTATTGGTTCAGTTTTGCTTGATATCGTCGGAACTTATGGAGATTCTGAAGATGGTCTCATTAACAAAAAAGGGAAACTTAATTTTTCAATTGGTGGTGTTGCATTCAACATGGCTTCAAATTTGTCTTCGAAAGGAATTCCAACTTCGATAATCACATGTTTGAAAAGCAATTCAATTAGCTCAAAAGTAATTGAGGAACAATTGAAGTTTAGTAATATTAATGAATTTATATACAGATCTCACCAAATAGACGAAACTGGGTATGTAGCACATTTCTGCGGAAAAGATTTAAAAACAGGTATTACAAGTTCTGAAATTGAAGAAATTGACCTAAAACAAATAAGAAATATTCCTAATCTTATTGACAATTCAAGTTTTGTGATACTAGACACAAATTTATCGACTATTCAATTGAGATATTTATGCTCCATTTGCTTAGATAAAGGCAAAAAAATATTTGTTAATGTTGTCTCTGATGCAAAATTCGATAGGATTTATAAGAAAAAATTTTCAAAACCATTTGAAGCCATTTGTATTAGAAAAGGTGAACTTGATTCAAATAATATTTTTACCAATGAACTAATCATAGATCAAAGTAGCATTTCTTCGTTTTGTTCTGATGTTAATTCAAATACTGTTTTTATAAACAGTGAACTGAATGGGTATTACATCCTCTCAAAAAATGGTAGCTATGAATATACAAAGGTAAAGTATCCTACCCCTGAAATAAAAAACACACTTGGGGCTAATGATGCCTTGTTTTCTGCAGTCTGTGCTTCTGAATATGAAAAAGAAGCAATTGATGGTGATGAAACTAAAATGAAGATTAAGGAATGGGTCACGGGAATACTAAGATCAGACAGATCTAATTTTGAAGGAATTGATAGTAAAATAAATAACCAACTTAATACAATAAAAGTCATCACGACTATTCTATTTTTAATACTCGCAATAGTTTCAACTGTAATTAGTTCCTTTACTCCAGACGAAGATTTAAATCATATTTTCTTTGGATTACTTTTGTTTTCAGTCGCATCTTTTGGTGGAGCATCTGGAGCACTTTCTAGAGAAATGGTAGCCCAAATTACAAATAATACAAAGAGAAACCTTTCGATGGGCACGTCCATTGCTCTTGGGATGACTGCGGGAACACTTGCTTCATTTATTGGAATACTTCCTGGAATTGCATCGGGTTCAGGTATAGAGCAACTAATAAAGCAAGATTTACTACCTATAATGGTTTTTATCGTTAGCATTTCAACTGGAATAGCATTGGATGTATTCTTTGATAACCTTTCTAAAAAAAATACCCACGACTTAATTGAAATTTAAATCTAAACTCTTTTTAGACTCGATAACAAAGCAGCGGTTTCAGAGTTACTTTTAAGGAAGAAATTTTCTGGTTCCCATTCCTTCTCACACATCGGTTAATCTTTACTCTTTTACTCCAGACACTCAAAGGGTTGCCCACTTTTATATAACCTTTGAGTATTGATCTTAGAGTAAAATTGAGCCCTGAAAATATCCGGGATCTCAACCCAATACCGTACGGGCGGATCGCAATCCGCCCCCGAAGGTTTTTACCACGCATGAACCCATTCTGAAATTGCAAAACCCCTGAACAACCTACCGGAAATGCCCAAATAATAAGTTTTTGCTTTACTTGCTGGAATTGTTCACTTTATCCAAATTATTTTAAGAATAAGTCGAATAAAATTTTAACATCAAACTGGGACAACATGGATAGTGTTAGTGTTATACCGTTGTTGTTCATGCCAAAACAACTTATGACTAATCAGAAATATTAAATGGATAAAGAAGCGATCTATAAACAGCTCCAAGCATGGACTAATAATATTCCGCTCATAATTCTCGGTAGTGGAGCTTCCGTCCCTTTTGATCTTCCTTCAATGTGGGCTCTTGGAGAACACTTGAAAAACTCTATTAGTTTTACTGTAACAGAAGACCAGGACCAATTTGAAGAATTTAAAGATGAATTTGATAAAACAGGAGATTTAGAATCAACCCTTACAAAACTTCACTTACGTCCAAACGTACTTGCAAAAATTGTAGATAAAACATGGGAGTTAGTAAATGAATATGACTTAAAGGCTTATGAAAAATTTATAGATAAAGAAAATGATTTTCCTTTAGCAAAACTGTTAAGTTATTTATTAGATACTGCAGGTAAAAAAGTATCGATTATTACAACAAATTATGATAGACTTGCTGAATATGCTACTAGTTTAGCAAAGGCAATAGTTTGCAGTGGGTATTCTCAAAATCACATAGGGCACTTTTCAAATAATATTCAATTAAACAATTTAGCTTCTCTAAAAGGCTTTAGCGGGCAGGTAAATATTTGGAAAGTACATGGTTCACTAGATTGGTTCAAATCTAATGAGGAAGAAAATATTCAACTACCAATAAGGCAAAGTATTCCTAAAAATTATCGCCCACTAATAGTAACACCAGGGTTAAAAAAATACTCAGAAACACATAATGAGCCTTATAGAACCATTTTAACTCAAGCAGACTCTGAAATTGAGAGTGCAAATGGTTTTTTGTGTATAGGTTATGGTTTTAATGACATTCACGTTCAACCGAAATTGATTGCACAAATTAAAAGCAACAAACCAATTATCGTTATTGCTAAGAAACTTACACCAAAAGCAAAACAATCTATTATCGATAATAAATGTCAAAACTATTTACTTATTGAGGAAGCTAATTCTAGCGACACTAAAATTTACTCTTCAAAATTTAATGAGTTTGAAATTAAAGACACTAGTTATTGGCAATTAGGCGAGTATTTAAAACTAATCCTTTCATAAAAACACTATGTCAATATTTCAATTTGAAGAATCTAAATCAGTCGGAACAGTTTTTAGTGTTGACACTGCTACTATCATCGTAAAAGTCGAAGAACTTGACAAGCTTCGCAAACTACAAGTAAATCATCTGATTGCTGTAAAAAGCTCGAAAGCAGGTCAACATCTTATTGGTATAATCAATCGAATTACAAGAAAAGTATCAGATGACGAAAACTCTGAGTCTGAAGATTTAGGAATGTCCAATTTTCTACTCACAGAAAATATCTTAAAAGTTAATTTAATTGGAACTTTAATAGATAAACACGGAGATAAAGAAAATGTCTTTAAAAGAACTTTAGATACTGTACCAGAAATTGAGGCTAACTGTTTTCCGGTAGATGGAGAAAATATAACAAAATTTATGCGGACGATATCTTCTCAAGAAAACTATGATATCCCTCTTTCACTTGGCAAATACTCAATTGACGAAAATGCAGATGCGTTTTTAGATGGGGACAAACTTTTTCAAAGACATGCTGTAATTGTAGGAAGTACTGGTTCTGGTAAATCTTGGTGTGTAGCTAAATTAGTTGAGCAAATAGCAAAACTTCCTATGGCAAATTCTCTTCTTTTTGATATTCACGGAGAATATAGTGGTGAAGGTTTTAAATCAGAAGGAATTCAGCATTTTAGAATTGCAAACCCATCTGATTTAGGAAAAAATGGAAATCTTGGTAATAATGTTTTAATGCTTCCATATTGGCTTTTGACGTATGAAGAAATGTTAGCTATGCTACTAGATAGAAGCGATAGTAATGCACCTAATCAAGCTATGATTTTTTCAAAAACTGTTTTTGAGGAAAAAATTAATTTCTTAGAAGAAATTGGTGATACAACTTTTAAAGATAGTATTACAATTGACAGTCCGATTCCTTATAAAATGGAAAATGTACTAAAAACTATAAAGGAACTAGACGAAGAAATGGTAACAGGCTCAAGTGGTAGACCAAAGCAAGGACCATTTTTTGGTAAACTAACTAGATTTATACAAAGATTAGAAGCTAAAAGCCAAGATAAAAGACTTGGATTTATGTACCAAATTTCTCAAGATGAATTAGACATAAACTGGATGAATGAATTATGTAATTCATTAATGCAAGGATCTAAAAATAACGATAAAAAAGCAGGTTTAAAAGTTATTGATTTTTCAGAAGTTCCGTCTGATGTTTTACCTCTCGTTATAGGATTAGTTGCTAGAATCGTCTTTACAGTCCAACAGTGGACTAATAATGATAAAAGACATCCAATTTGCTTAATGTGTGATGAAGCTCATTTGTATATACCAGAAAGGACAAATCAAGATTCAGCTTCCGAACTTGGTCTAAAGAATTTTGAAAGAATTGCAAAAGAAGGAAGAAAATATGGGGTTAGTCTTACCGTCATAAGTCAACGACCTGCCGAAGTTAACAGAACCGTTCTAAGCCAATGTAATAATTTTATATCACTAAGATTATCAAATGCAGAAGACCAATCTGTCATAAAACGTTTACTCCCAGATAATCTTTCTGGATTAACAGATGTATTACCAATTTTAGATATTGGAGAAGCACTTGTAGTTGGAGATTCATCTCTTTTACCAACAAGAATATTAATAGATGAGCCGACAATTAAACCACAAAGTGCAACAATTGACTTTTGGAAAGAATGGAGTAATGATAATGCAGAACAAGATTTACCAAGTGCAGTTATAGGTTTAAGAAAGCAATCAAAATAAAATCTATTAACATCTAACAACCTTTTAAATCTTCAGATAAGCCGTGACTTCAGAATTACAGCTACGGAATTCTCAGACTTCCACCCTCAGCCATCCACCAAATTCATTGCAATGGAATACGATCATTTCAACGTTGACATAGAACATAAAATAGCGCGGGTTGCTTTCAACAGACCGGAAAAGTCGAACGCGCTTAACATGGAAGCCTGGCTTGAGATGCGATCCATTTTTCAAAGGCTCTCAGAAACGAGTGAAGTGAGAGTGATCATTCTCTCGGGAGAAGGAAAACATTTCTGTACCGGAATAGATCTGGAGTTGTTAATGTCGGTCGATCAATTGCGAGCAATTTCCGATCAAGACCAACGAAGTGAGAAAGCCAAAGAATTCATTCTAACCCTTCAGCAGGCAGTTACCTCCATAGAAAAATGTTCCAAACCGGTGATCGCTGCCGTCCACAACGGATGTATCGGCGGTGGAGTTGATATTATTGCTGCTTGTGATCTGAGATATTGCACTAAAGATGCTTACTTCTGTATCAAAGAAATTGATCTGGCTATGGTTGCTGATCTGGGCACGCTTCAACGCTTACCAAAGATCATCTCCCCTTCCGTAGTTGCAGAAATGGCCTACACCGGAAAGAATGTTTTCGGTCCTGAAGCAAAAGAAATCCATTTAGTAAATGAATGTTTTGACACGGAAGAATTATTGCACGAAGGCGTTATGAAAATTGCATCAAGTATTGCGGAAAAATCACCCATTTCCATTCGTGGAACTAAAAACGTATTACGACATTCAAGAGATCATTCCGTCGAAGACGGCCTTGAATATATCGCAGACTGGAATTCCACCATGTTATTCTCTGATGATATGGCTGAAGTATTTGAAGCCATGAAGGAAAAACGGAAACCTGATTTTAAGGATTGAAGCCTACATCGGCTTTACTTCTCCGCCCTGTGGCATAATATCGATTTCTTAAACATTTGCTTCAGATACAGTATTGGTGTAATTTTGCATCAAAAAGATGGCGCGTCAGAGCATTACATTTACAAGACCAAATGATGAATGGTTGAAATCTCAGGTTGAGAACGAAGAATATTCCAGTAAGAGTGAATTAGTTAACGATCTAGTGCGGCAGGCAAGAAATCAGAACGCTGAGATAAACTGGATCAGAGCAAAACTGGAAAGAGCTGAAAAAAGTGGTTTTACCACCGACACTAAAGAAGAGATACTAAACCAATCAAAATCTCAGCTGAAAAATGGCTGATTATCGGTTAAGCAATGAAGCTAAAATAGATTTAATAAGAATTCATCAGTACGGTATCAAACAGTTCGGTGTACAACAAGCCGATCTGTATTTTAAAGCTCTATTTGATTGCTTTGATAATATTTCTGAAAGACCATTCTCTTTTGAATCTGTTGATTACATCAAATCAGGATACCGACGATGTGTTTGTGGTTCAGATAGTATTTATTTCAAAATTAATAATGAGATAGTAGAAATAATGGCAGTTATTGGAAATCAGGATTTGTCAAGCATTTTGTAACCGGATTCGATAAATATAAGCCTACATCGGCTTTACTTCTCCGCCCTGTGGCATAATATCGATTTCTTCCACCACGCTTCTGGGGCTGAGTTCAGAAAGGGAAACGATCATTCTTCCCACATCTTCCGGATCGATCAACTTTTCAGTTTCAATATCCACCCCTTCCCAGGAAGTGGAATAGGTTTGTCCCAAATTGACAGCGGTAACGGCAATATTGGTGTTTTTGGCTAATTCTTTCCGCAGAGAGCGCGTGTAACCCAAAAGCGCATGCTTGCTCATCGTGTACGCGCCGCTGTCTCCATAGCCTTTTTTGGAAGCCTGTGAGCAAATATTCACTATCAAGCCTCGCTCCTGTTCTTTCAACACCGGGAGCACTTGTTTTGTGATATTGAAAGTGGAAAATGTATTGAGTCGATATTGTCGGTCAAATTCTTCGGCGGTCGTATCTGCTAACTGCTTAAATAAAAATACGCCGGCATTGTTTACTAAAATTCCCGGCTTCAACAATCTGAAATCAATAGCGGCAATTTCTTTTTCTGAGGTCAGGTCTGCAGAAATGGTTTCTACTTTTGGTGCGCCCCAATCCAGACATTGCTGTTTCGCTTTTTCCAGATCGGAAGTGTTGCGTGCAATCAGCACTAAAGGATGATCAGTCTTTTCAGCAAACATCTTTGCTATGGAAAGACCGATTCCCTTGCTCCCTCCTGTTATCAAAACAGATGATTTTTTGAAACTCATTACGGAACCTTCAAAAACTTGTGCGTCTGCAGGCTGATTCCCCACTCAGGATGTTCTTTCACATATTCCACAATTAGCGGAATGGATTTCGGAGTGTCCCATTCCGGTTGTAGTAATAAAGTCGTTCCTTCGGGACATTTAGCTGCGTTTTCTTCTGCCCAAACCAGATCTTTGTTGGTAAGAACCACCACTTTCAGTTCATCCACAAATTCAAAGATCTCTTCGGTTGGTTTTTTGAATCTCTTGGGTGAAAGTGTGATCCAGTCTAATTCTCCGGTCAACGGAGATGAGCCACTGGTTTCAATATGGATCTGAACACCAAGCGAATGCAATGCTTTTGTAAGCGGAAATAGATCGTGCATCAATGGTTCCCCACCGGTGATCACTACAAACGGAGCGCCACTTTCTTTTACGACTTCCACCAGCTCAGAAATTTTCATCACAGGGTGACCTTCTTCTTCCCAACTTTCTTTAACGTCGCACCACCAGCAGTTTACGTCACAACCCGCCGTTCTGATGAAATAGGAAGCTCTTCCTGAATGTGCACCTTCGCCCTGTATCGTATAGAAATGCTCCACGATCGGATATTCGACGTCGAGTATCTCTTTTTCATCGTTCATTAAAGCAACCGGTTGCTTGTTCATAGTATTGAGGGAACTGTTTATAAAAACGGGATTTTATTGATCTCACAAAATACGGCTAATACTAACCAGAAGAAACCAGAGGATGGGACTAGTTCAAGTCATCTCGCGGCGTATGCTCGAGATCTGGATAGTTTTAGAGGATTATGTTTGTGATAACGATCCAGATTCCTGCCTTCGCAGGAATGACTTTGATTGAGATTTCTAAAGTTAAAGACCTCCTCTGTCTCCTCCTGTAACAGGTGGAGGACTCGTTGATAAAATTTATAATCAACCCGGAAATTCCCCTCCTTATCCAAGGAGGGGCGAACTACTCGGAACCCGAGAATTTGTTTCGGAATTAGGGAGGTCCACAACAACCAGAATAAGTTAAAGTCATCTCGCGGCGTATGCCCGAGATCTGGATATTTTTAGAGGATTATGCTTGTGATAACGATCCAGATTCCTGCCTTCGCAGGAATGACCTTGATTGAGATTTCTAAAGTTAAAGACCTCCTCTGTCTCCTCCTGCAACAGGAGGAGGAGTCGTTGATAAAATTTATAATCAACTCGGGAATTCCCCTCCTTAACCAAGGAGGGGCGAACTACTCAGAGCCTACGAATTTGATTCGGCATTGGGGAGGTCCGTTCCGACGCAGAGCATCGGAACCAGATTAAATCCGTCAGCCGTGCAAAGCCCGACAGACGGAGAAGTAGCTATCCATCATTTCGCTGAAAGCGGGGTGATGGAGGTTATTAAACGTTAATTGGTGTTTCGGATATAACAACTAGCAATAAACCCCGCAAAGTTCCTGAAACAATACTGAATCAAGTTCAGCACATGGTTCAGGATGACCTATTTATGTGATTTTGAGTGTATCAAAAAGGTTCTGACGCGAAACAATTAGCGCCAAAAAAAAACAAACGAATTCGACCTTTAGAATTATTGGCGAAACAAGAACGCAATGAAATCGACGGCTCCGAAGGAGCAATCATTACACTTCTGGCTGATTCGTGAATATGTATCATATGACCGAAGACCTTTTGTAATGATTAGTCGATGTAATGGAGTTCGCGCCAATAATTCTTGTCGGGAGTTTTTGGTACTTTTGTCGGTACAAAAGTACAAAGAACCAACGAACTGCTTCGTAGCGGGGTGACGGAGGTTGTGACAGCGTTGATCGGTGTTTTGGTTTTATCAACCAGAAATAAACCCCGCAAAGATCCTGAAACAATACTGAATCAAGTTCAGCACATGGTTCAGGATGACCCTAGATTAAAAATGTTTAGAAATGGGCTCGTACATATGCTAGCAAGGGCTTCAGCCCTGCGTTTGTATGGAATTCCATTTGCGAGGAACGGATGTGACGACGCAATCTCCTGAATTCGATATGCTTTAGCTTTTTACGGAGATCACTTCGCATTCGCTCATGAATGTCGTTATCATCCATCAGACGGGTAATCCGTCAGATGGATGGGAAAGAAAAATGCGAGCTACTCGTCTTTATCCGTGTATTCTACCCAGCAGGTGTCTGTTTCCCACACGATCACTTTGAGATCAATTCCTGTCGGAATTCTTTTCGTGGTTTCTGTATGGATAAACTCTGCAATACGTTCTGCTGTTGTATTCGCTTCGATCAGATCGTTAAGGAAACCATGATCAAGCCCACCTTTATCCGCATCTTTTGCTGCCCATTTAAGTTCTTTAAAATCGCAGACCATATCATCTGTGTTCAAATAAGCCGATGGATTCAGTTTATTGGATTTCGCAGAGATCTTAACTTTATAGGAATGGCCGTGCATTCTTCCGCATTTTCCGTCGTATCCTTCAATGAAATGTGCGGCATCAAATTTAAATTCGGTATGTAGTGTCCACGTTGGCATGTAATTCCGGCAACTGTTTTAAAATATTAGCATAAAAAAAGCTCATCATCGGATGAGCCATTTAAAAATAAGAGATTTTTAGAAGAATTACTCGTTTCGCTTTATCGGACAACCTTTTGGAGCACTTCTTTTAACTTCAATTTCTGTACCTGAGGCTAAAGCCTGAATAGCATCTTCCAGATATTGATTTTTAACAGCTGAAGCATTGTTCGCATTATCATCTATGCTGCCTTTATAAACCAACTTCATAGATCCGTCAAACAAAAATACTTCGGGAGTTCTGGTAGCGCCGAATGCATCCGCAATTACATGGTCTTTATCTGATGCATACAAAAAATTATAGGTTTGTTTGGTTGCTCTGCGTTTCATGTCACTCAATGATTCACCACGCTCTCTGATCCTTTCATTAGGATTAAGTACAAGCATTCCAATATTATTGAGTCGTGCAGTATTTGCAGCTGCCTTTATTCTGTCTTCCCATCTTGAAACCATCGGACAGGTATTGCATGAGAACACAACTAATATTCCGTTCTGTTGTGCTGTTTGTGAAAGAGTAATTGATCGTCCGTTTATATCTTCAACACTGTGATCAAGCATTGGAGCTTCATCTCCAATACTCAATGATCTTTGTGCATTTACCTCCATTGAGGCAACAACTAAAAGTATAAACAGCGATATAAATTTCAGCGATTTCATTTTTCTAATGATTTCATGATCATATGACAACAAGTTATAACTCATCAAACGGATTCCAAAAATGTTTATTGAAGTTAACGGTATATTCTGAAGTGAATTCCACCCCTTCTTGTTCCAATCTCTCACGCATTGAGTCATCTTCAAAAAAAGCTCTGCCGGTAAGTTGTCCGAGACGGTTTAAAACTCTGTGTGCAGGAATGTGATAGCCAAGTTGTTCAGGATCATAATTATTAAGTGCATATCCAACCATTCTAGCTCCGGACTCAACTCCGAGATATCCTGCAATCACACCGTAAGAAGTAACTCTGCCCTCCGGTATTTTTGCTACAACCTCATAAACCCGCTGATAAAAGTCTTTAGTGGATGGTTTCATTGATCCAGCTTGAATAATGCTTTAGCAGTTTGAGATGTCTGAGCAACAACTTCTTTAACACTGATCTCAAAAATATCAGATAATTTCTCAGCCGTGAATTTCATGAAAGCAGGTTCATTTCGCTTTCCCCTTTTCGGGGTCGGGGATAAATAGGGAGCGTCAGTTTCAAGAACCATTTTTTCTAATGGAAGTTCAGCCACTGTTTTATCTACGCCACCATTTTTGAAGGTAACCACACCTCCTATTCCCAGATGTAATCCCATATCGATTGCGCGCTTTCCTTCTTCCACCGTTCCGTTAAAACAATGCCAAATTCCTTTTAGAGAACCATCTTGCTCCTGCTCAATGATATGCAAAAGATCATCTGTACTTTCCCTGTTGTGAAGTATGATCGGTTTATTAACTTTCTTTGCAACCCTGCAATGCGCGTGTAAGCTTAACTTCTGCTCTGTGATATGATCTTTACTCCAGTAGTAATCGAGGCCGGTTTCCCCTACACCGATTATATCTTCATTGGAGCAAAGCTCTAATAACTTCTGTTCGAAACCATCTTCCAGCTCTTCAACATCACAGGGATGAAGTCCGGCCATTTTATGAAATTCGATTCCATCAAAACTCAGCGAATCCATTTGTTTCAAAGAGCCGAAATCTATGGCAGGCATCAGAATAGAATTAATTCCTGCTTCCACCGCTCTTTTATAAACTTCCTCTCTATCCTCATCAAAGTCTTTCAAATAGATATGTGAATGAGTATCGATCATTTTGATGAACTTATTTTAAAATTCTCGATTAAAATCAGTATCTGATCCAGTCTTTATCTTCCAGCCATTGAATTAAAGCCGGTAAAAAGGTCAGTGAAGTCAATAATGTCATTCCAATTCCGATTACTGCCATTACGCCCAATGATTGCAATCCGGGATGACTCGTAAATAAAAGACCGGCAAAACCAAGCATGGTAGTTATTGATCCCATCGAAATATGTTGACCTGTACTGGAAAGGACTGCCCACATGGAATTTTTACCTTCATCCCGATATCTGTGTGCCAGATGAACTCCGCTGTCTTCACCAATTCCCAAAATGGCGGGGAGAACCACCAGATTATAAAAATTAAATTGCAGATCGAATATCATCATAATTCCGAATAACCAAAGTAGACCAACGACAAGAGGCAACATAGAAATTACCGACCATCTGAAAGATCGGAATGTAAAGATCATGAACAGGTAAATAATAATGAATGTCGCTCCAACCATATACGGACTTTCAGTTCGCATAAGATCTAGCATGGAAGCAGCAACTATAGATGTACTGGCTGCATAATAAGTTTTCCCATTGTCCAGAGTTACTGATCCGATGTCGTCCTTAAACGCAATGGATTTCTTTCCGTCAGAAAGTCCCACCGAAGGATAAATGATCACAAATCTTCCGACTTCTCCGTCTTTGGTTATAAATTTTGACTTGAGGTACGGAGGAATTTGATCGATCGTTAATGGCTCTCTGGTCTGAGCGGCTCTGCGCAGTTTATCGAGATCTTCATCTTCCTTATTTCTGATGAATGTATTGTCTAGCAATTCCCTGACTCTGGCGATTTTCTGTAGTTTCCCCTCTTCCTCTTCTTCCGTAGCCGGAAAACGATCCTGAAGTGCTTCGATACTTAATATGGTTGGAGAACTTGTGTCCGCTTGCATTTTTTGGTTTAACACTTCAACCAAATTTTCTACTTCACCGTCAGAATCCGCAATGATGTAAGCCGGATTTCTTTTATCTGAGCTACCAACCTGACCGGCTACTTCTCTGAATTTTTCATAAGAAGGATAGGTTGGTTCCAGCTTTCCGAAATCGTATTGGAAGCTGAGAGTTCCGCTAAATCCTATTACAACTGCTGAAAGAACTAAACCTGCTACAACTGTAGTTCTTGCATACGGGTATTTTTTATTTTCCATTGAATTGGAAGTAGACTCCTTTTTAGAAAATAAAACCCAGTTAAATTTCTCAAAGATTACCAACAAGGAAGGAAGTACATAGAGCATTGCAAATAGAGCAAGCATAATTCCTGTTCCGGAAATAAATCCGAATTCCGAGAATCCTCTGAAATCCGCAAACATCAATACATACAGTGCAGAAGCCGTTGTAAATGCGCTTACAAAAATTGCCTCTCCGGTTTTATCATTGGTTGTAAGAATAGCTTCTTCAACAGAAAGTCCGGATGAACGAAGTTCAATATATCTGGCGTAATAATGAATACCGTAATCGATACCCAAGCCAAAAAGGATAACAAACAAAACCGAGGTCATTGTATTCAGCATCCCCAGATAGAAATAAGTTATCCCAAAAGTCCATACCAAACTCATGATAAGAGGTAAGCCAATGATCAACACCGGAACCGGCATTCTGATTACATGGCTCCAAATGCTGTGATTCAGGTCTTCATCTCTCCCCCTTCGATAGTGAATATATTTCTTTATGAAGAAGTACATCATAACAAGGAGCACTACACTGGAAATACCTGTCGCAAAGCTTCCCAGAACATCGCTCATGATTGATGTAAGTTCCTCAAGATGCCTTTTTAACCGACCTCCAAACTGAACTTCCATATCAGGATGATAAGAACCCGGGTTCATTGCGGTAAGAAGTGAATCGTACTTTACGAACATGTCTTCCAGATACCGGATATCACTTTTAGAGCCGGTTGGAAAGAACTTCAATACCATTATTGTACTGTCTTCATTTATCGGATACTCAGAAGGAACCAGCACATCGTAACTTTCTTTAAAGCTATCTGCTTTGTTCTCCTCGTTGTCAGAAGTTTCCTCCTCGTCTTCTTCAAAATCGATGAAAAATGGATTTGCTTCTTCGCGGGCATTATCAATTTCTTCCTGAAGCCAATCTGTGATCTCTTCCAACTCTTCATCACTGGCCAGATAAAGCGCATTATCCTTAATGATATCGGTGTCTTTTCGAAACTCGGCTCTTTTGAAATATTTGTCGTTATACCGTGGGTAAAATAGTTCCAGAGTTTTTGGGATCAGATCTTCAGCGAACTTCTTATTTGCTTCAAAACTAGGTGATTTGATCGCCACCTGCATTTCTGTTTCACCACCAACCGTATTCTTTAACTTCTCAAGAGCCAATACATTAGGGTGGTTCTTAGGTAACAGATTTGCAATGTCTGTGTCTATCTTTAGCTGAATAGAGTAATATCCGCCAACTACAGCTAATAACAGGCAAACACCCAGAACTAAAAATGGATGTTTAATATTTAATTTTAACAATGGCTGAAACAGCCTTAGAATTTTTTTCATTTAGTAAAAGCCGGAATTTCTTTAAGCATTGAATTTACCGAAAAGATCGCTCAATATTGAATCGAAATTGTATTACAAGTTCATAGAGCAAGATGATATCATAGGTTTTTAAAATTGAACTTGAAGCCCAACTCAAACATTCCTACAAACCTGTTCGATTTCATCCCTTCTATATTTCTGAAGTTATTAACCATATTATATCCCATATCTAATTTGGTATAAAAATAATTAACAGGACTGTAATAAGCTTTGAAAGCAAATCTTGTAGTTGATTCTACTGTTCCTGTTAGAACTATCTCGAATTCATCGCCATTAGGATAACTGCTTTGAAATGTTTGATTGATAATTTGTTCACCTTGCTTCAATATACCAACATAAGGTTGAATCGTTAATCCTTTAACCTTTAGATCAGCATAATATTCCAGACTTAATTCATTAAAAACATAATCATTGAATTCTGTAGCAATTCCTTTGCTTAAATAAAGATATCTACCCTCTGCCTGATCTGTATTATATGCTTGGTAAGTAATGAACTCCATATCCCAATTTACAGCAAATGGTTTATTTGAAAATGAATAACTGGAATTCACAATCAAACTAAAGTTATTCTTTTCACTAATTCCCCGTTCTTTTCTGTTGCCAATTATATCGTCAATCATCATATCAAGGTTTAAGGAAAACCCATCCTTATTAAACCACAGATTTCCTCCAATCAAGAGATTTTCAACCTGATCTCTGGGATTAGTCGCTTCCAGAAAAAAATATAAAAATCCCGGTATCATGTATTTGGGTTCAGGATTTACATTCATACCTGAATATAAAATCCCTTCTTTCATGCTTAATGCTAAATGATCTGAAACTCTCCAGTCTATTCTATTTAAACTTAAATACCTCCTCTTAGACATTGGATCATTAATGGTATTTCCTTCAAATTCATTATTTCCGCTAATGTTATCTAAAAAAGCATGAAGTGTTGTGAATGAAAATCTTCTACTGCCAATGGTATAGTTGATCTGGTCAAATGTTGGGGCATTATCAGACATAAAAGTTGATTTCTGATCATAAATACCCCAATTATTTTCAAACCTGCCAATATATCCTGTAAAATATTCTGAACTATATCCTACATACGAATCTTCATTTCGCATATATAATCTGTGTGTCGGATCTAAATCAAAAGGACCAAATTCATAATAAAGATCAAATCTAACATTCGTATTGATCGTGAAGTTTTTATAGTCTGCAAAAAGTCCCAGATCCGTAAATGGCCAAACGAACTTGGAATTCGAAGTAGGCCGATAGCTGTTTTTGATCTTTGAATTATTGAATGCACTACCTGAAATCACATAGGGCTCAATAACATAATCTTTGGATTCGAGCTTTTCCGAATAACGGATTTCTTCTTTAAGCTGATCATACCATTCTTTCTCAATGTCAGACAGACGATCGTAATCCAGCTTCTGAAGCTCTTTATATATATCAAAATGTGTGTAGGGTAGCTTAGTCGGGTTTATAGAATTAAATCTACCCTTTTTGACAAATCTCTCAATTAATTGATAAGCTTTTTCATTTTCGAGTTCTAATATTCTGGATGTTTGTGCTATTAATTCAGAACTCAAAAAACTAAAAAGAAATAAAACTACTGCAGCCCTTACTATGTATCGATGCATAGATCTTTCTTAATTACAAATCGTTGACAATCACATTTAAGTATAAGAATTAACTTTAGAAAAAATATGATTATTCATACTATGACTTAAATTGCTAAGTTATATTATAAAAGCTTTTATCCCGAAACTTTATTTACGAAAAAGTGATTAAAGCATTACGAGTAAAGCAATCATCATCTACAGTTCCACTAAACTAACTAACACAGTTCTGACCTTGAAGAATTCTATTTTATTATTCATCATTTCATTAGTCACTTTATCTACCTACGGCCAGAGAATTGAGAGACCTGAAGGTGCTTTTCGTGATATTGAACCAACTGATTTTTTAGCCAAAAATATCCCTTCAAAGTATTACAATGAGCTATACACCTATCAAATAAATCTCGATAATGGTGTTCAGGTCGTATATACTTTTTCTATTAATGATTTTGGATCACTTAAAGACAGAGTAACCGGAGGTAAACTCAATGTTCAATGGACTGACGGAAAAAATTATGTTGTAAATAAAGAATACCCTATTGATAAATTTATAAATGAAGCGGATAGCAATAAAATTATACTACACCCTGAGCGAAACTATTGGGCAAAAGGCAGTTTTGAAGATGAACATGTTTTAAATTTTAAAACAACCAAAAACGGTGTGGCTTATGATGTAAACCTGGTTCTCTACGATATAGCAAAAGGCAAGATTTGGGGAAACGGCATTTATAAGTACAAAAATACTCAATTTGGTCTTTCGCTTCTTATACCTCATGCTAAAGTTAAAGGCTATATCTCTATAAATGGTGAGCGTGTAGAAGCAAAAGGGGAAGCGGTTATGGATCATATGTTCCAGAATAATCTCGCAACTGATTTTATGAAGAAAAGTTATCGCTTAAAAACAGGCGATACTAATAATGGCCTATTTCTTCATTTTGTCACTGTAGAAAAGAATGGTCTTCTGTTTCCGATCGGATATGGAATTAAATACACCAATGGAGTTGAACAAATGCTTACCCCCGCTAAAATTACTCCTGATCAAACTAAAAAAACTCATGGAGTATATCTGGATACTCAGTTTACAATAAAAACATACCAGACTGGCTCTCTTGATATTAAAATAAAAGAACACTTCAACTCTTATTCTATTCTGGATGAACTCGGCGGATTAAAAAGAATATTTGCAAAAAGATATGTAGGAGGAGAAGTTATCGAGATGAATGGAACAGCATCAATAAATGATGAGCCTGCTTTCTTTAATTTCCTTGCTATTGATAATTGACCTAAAAAAGCTTTTTAATCAATCTTAAGAAAGAATTTTTTCCACGTATTCTAGCATTTCTGGCGTATCAACATCCTGCCAAAAACCTTCTTCTACATCTACTGTATACATATTTCCTTCTTCGGCCAGGTCCTGTACTCCTTCTGAAATCGAAGTATCACCGTTTGACTCAAAATGACGATTCAGAGAATCCAGAATTCCTCTTGTACACACAAATACACCTGTATCAATACAGTTAAAGTTCTCGATCTCTTTTCCGATAGATATAATTTTATCGTTTTCTGAAAGAACTTTTGTTGCATCTTCCATATCAAAAATGGAATCGATCTTATAGTCGACCAGAAGAGCAGCTGCACCTTCTTTCGGCTTATAATCCTTTGCAATTTCCATCAATTTATCGCCAAGCACATGATCGGCCATAGTCATAATGAATAAATCACCCAGATGATCAGAAGCTGATAATACAGATACTCCATTGCTCAAGTTAAAACGCTCATTGAAAACGAATATCAATGGCGTATTACCTTTGTAGGATTCTGAAATTGCCTTTTCGATTTCTTTGTGTCCATGTCCCAGAACAATTACAATCTTTGAACAACCTGCGACCTCTAAACTGGAAATCGTTCTAAATATAAGAGGCTTTCCGGCTACCGGAGTTAGTGGTTTAAACTCAGTTACTGCACTTACCCCTTCAAGTCTGGAACCATATCCGGCAGCTAAAATAAGACCTACTTTTTCAGACATCAATTAGCTTAGCGCCTCTTCTTCAAAATTTTCGGAGAGGTGTGTAACGGGTTTTTCTCCCGCTAGAACACGAAGTGTATTCTTTAACCTGAAGTGCTGAATAAATATATCGTGCTCTGGAATATGACCTGCTTTAACCTGAGGGCTCTTGAAGTAGAAAGACAACCACTCCTGAATTCCACCTTTGCCTGCTCTTTTGGCGAAATCTAAGAATAAAGCCAGATCCAAAACGATAGGTGCTGCTAGAATTGAATCTCTACATAGAAAATCTACTTTGATCTGCATATCATATCCCATCCAGCCAAAGATATCAATATTGTCCCATCCTTCTTTTTCATCTCCTCTTGGAGGGTAATAGTTGATTCTTACTTTGTGATAAAGATCACCATATAGATCTTTATATATTTCAGGCTGAAGAATAGAGTCCAGTACTCCTGTTTTACTTACTTCTTTAGACTTGAAGCTTTCTGGATCATCCAAAACCTCACCATCTCTGTTACCGAGTATATTTGTAGAGAACCAACCTCTGATTCCCAGCATACGAGTTTTAAAACCCGGTGCCAGAATGGTTTTCATCAACGTTTGGCCTGTTTTAAAATCTTTCCCTGCAATAGGTACACCTTCCTGCTCTGCTAATTGCTCAAGTGCAGGAAAATCTGCTGATAAATTTGGAGCTCCGTTTGCATATGGAACTCCTTCCTTGATCGCTGCATAAGCATATAACTGAGATGGTGCTATCGAGTCATCGTTATTTCTTAAACCTTCTTCGAAAGCTTCAATAGATCTATGACAATCTGAATGATGCAAATGAACTTCAGTTGAACCACACCAAACCATTACTGCTCTGTCTGCTCCGGTTTCTTTAAGTTTATTCCTGATATCCTCTCTTAATGCTTCGGCAAGTTCCATTTTATTGGTCTGCTCTTTAACATTCGGTCCGTCAAGTTTCTTAACATAACGTTGGTTAAACGCCGCTTTCATTGGAGTAACTTTTTCAAGTTCATCCTTTAACGGATCCAGATCCTGAGGCTTTAAAACATCAGCGTTTTTAGCTGCTTCAAAAGCATTGTCTGCTTTTACATCCCACCCGCCAAAAACAATATCATCTAATCCGGCAAGATCCAAAAAATCTTTTATTAACGGGTTTCTATTCTCAGAACGTGAACCAAGCCTGATTGTTTGTAATTGAGTTAGAGAACCAAATGGTTTACTTAAATTCTTTCTTGCTGAAGCAACTCCTGCCATAAAGGTAGTTGCAACTGCTCCCATTCCCGGTGTAAGTACTAAAAGTTTTCCTTTGTGTGGAGCTATATCAGGCTTCGTCATTATTTCTTTTTTTGTTTAAAAATCTAATCTCAGAAAGATACGCAATTAAACAAAGTGATGTTAAAGTTTCCTGTTTATAAATAAAATAATCTTAGCTGTCTCTCCTGTTGCAGGATCTGTATCAATATTAAAGATTCTCTTGACTGATAATTCCCTATATTTCCACATTCATTGAACGATAAAATTTTTATATAAATGCAGAATAGCTTCGAAGCAAAAAGTAAGGAGAACGATCAGTCTTCTGACGATATATTTACTGCTCCGGGCATCTACCTCTCCCAAAGTTTAGTCGGCAAAAAAAAAGGGTATACTTTTGGATCTTATAACATCCATATCGAAGGCAGATTAAGTTCATATGCATCAAAAAATGGCTGGACTTTATTTTTCGATGGAATATATCTTGATAGTTTTGACCACAAGTTAGGCGATGCAGAACGTGCCTTAGACCTGTTTCTTGACAAGGGTATTAAAGCTCTTCAGAACAAGAATGGTTTTTTTAATATACTCTTGATCAATGAAAACGGTACGACCATTCATTTTTTAAGTGATCTGCTTTGCAGCAGACCCTGGTATCTTTATCAGCAAAATAATACGATTTCTGTTGCCCCCACTCCTACTTACTTTAAAGAACTTGATCTCGAAATGTCTCTTAATGCTCAAGCTCTTTATGAACAAATAAGACTTTTACATACGGGATACGACAGAACATTGATCGAACAGATTCAGCGAGTATTACCTGGTTTTTCATACACAATAAAAATGGATCAGCCTCTTAAAAAGGAAAGGATCTTTTCATTTGATCAACAAGTGGATTCAAGTCTTACGCTAGATAAGTGCTCAGAATACATAAAAGATCTAAATGCTGAAGTTATCAAAGGAGTTCTGAATCACCCGCTTTTGAAGGACTTTAAAGTTCAGCTTCCACTTACCGGAGGCCTTGATTCAAGACACCTTCTTGCTGAACTATTAGAGCAAGAGGCTGAAGTAGATCAACTGCAGCATATTTTGATTCAAAAAAAAGATTTTGATCCTGTTACGAAAATAGCTGAATCTTTAGATCTTCCATTAAATTTTAAATCATTAAACCAGCTTGATACAAAAAACTTATTGAGCAGGTGGACTTCCAGAACCGGCGGGCTTTCCAATATACATCAATACTACTTGCTGAATCTGAAAAATACCAATTCAGATGAAAGCAGAATTAGTTTTAATGGATATCTCATGGATTTACTTATGGGGATGTCGGTTAAAACTGACAAGCTCAAATCTGATAATCCATATAAAGCTGTCTGGAACAGAACCTATTCCAGCCCCACCATAAGGAAATTGCTCATTCCAGATTCAAAGAAACATGAAATAGCTACCGAAGCACTGATCAAAGAACAGGTTTCTGCTTTTAATGGTGAAGGATGGTTTAAAATGTTAATGCTTGATATACATAACAGAGGTCTGCATTACACCGGAAATATTGATGCCATGCTGGAAGACGAGGTGTACTCATTTTCACCGGCCGCAAGTTTGTCTGTTTACCAATATGCCGCTAAAGCTCCCCATTCTGTAGCCGGAGATAAAAAAGCTCGTTTACATTCCTTGCAAAAATACTTTCCGGAAATAGCGAGTTTTCCGGGGGTTGAAGGAATCCCATTTTCTGAAATGAAGATACGGGCAGAAATTATTGAATCGCCTTTACTTAAAAACCTGAAATCATTTTTTAATTCTTTAAAATCCGGTTTTAAGAAAGATCATGCACCGGAATCAGAACACTCATGGATTCGGAAAAATGATGACCTGAATACTATTCATCATAACGCAATTCTAAATAGTGAATTAGTAAATGATGGGCATATTAATTCTATGGGATTAAAGCTATCTTGGCATCTGAATGAAATGGGGGGATATCAGGGTTGGACTTTGATGAGTTTTTTAAGCGCAGAAGTGGCTTACAGGCTTCTGGTAAAAAAACAATCCCAAACTGAAGTATTAAATCTGTTATTCGAAAAGTAATACACTGAATGCTTATTAAACTTTATAACAAGAAGTTATTTTATGAGTTCTGCTAATTCATTTTCAACCCAGGTTATAAAATCTTTTTTATACTCGGGAGCAGGCAACACATTTAGCAAAATCATAAATGTGATAGGGCTTTTTGTAGTTCTTAAACTTATTTCCCCGGAAGCTTTTGGTATTGCCAGTATTGTACTTGCCATTTTCGCTGTAGTATTAGCAGTTACTGAAATGGGTCTTGGTGTTGCTATAGTTCAGGCTAATAGTCTTAAGAAACGCGAAATAGACAGTTTATTTTGGTTATCATTAATGCTGACAGGTGTGCTCTATGGAGTAATTTTCCTCATAGCTCCATTTGCTGCACAATTTTATGAAGAACCTCTTATTACTCCACTAGTCAGGGTTCACGGTATAATTGTAGTATTTTTTACTTTCTATTTCGTACCAAGAAATTTACTAAAACGAGAACTGTTTTTTAAAGAGCTTGCAATAATTGACAATGTGGCACTGCTTGCTTCAACTGTGATCATGGTTACTCTGGGATACATGGGATTTGGAGCCTGGGCTATTATCGGTGGGGAAGTTGGAAACAGATTTGGTCAACTTATTCTGAGCCATGCATACAAGCCTTTTTGGCCAAGATTCCAGTTCAATTGGGAGGAAGTTAAAGATCGAGTCTATTTTGGTTTATATGCTACAGGATCAAGGTTGTTGTATAATTTATATTCAAATGCTGATTACTTGATTGTCGGAAAGATCTTTGGTACACAAGCAGTTGGCATTTATACTTTAGCATACAGAATTGTCACAGATACCGTAAAAACTCTTACTTCAAATCTTAATGAAGTTGCATATCCGGCTTTTTCAAGATTACAAGATGACCTTAAGCGTTTACAACTTTATTTCTTTACTTTAGCCAGAGGAAGTTTACAATTAAACAGCATTATCTTAATAATAATAGCTCTTTTTGTAGATGATATTTTGTTGTTCACCGGCTATAATGAATGGCTCGACGCAGTACCTCTGGTTCAATTATTAGCAGCCTCTGCTGTTCTCAGAACTGTTTCACCTCTGGTTCCACAACTGTTGAATGCTGTGGGAGAAGCTAAATTAAACTTCTACTACTCCTTGTCTAACGCTATTATAATGCCGCTTGCTTTCTTAGTGGGTGCTCAATTTGGATTATTAGGCGTAGGCTGGTCGTGGGTGATTGGATACCCTCTTGTTGTACTTTTATTATTTTATTTTGGTAGTAAGAAAATTGAGCTTTCACTCATCACCTTTATTAGAAGAGCATTCTCAGGTTTCTGGCTATTACCTGTTCTGTTGCTCACAGGTTTGGGTATTCAATATGGTCTTAGATTCCTTTTTGATGGCGACTCAATTTTTGTCCCAATTCTGGGCGTACCTATTGTCTTAGCATTGGGTTTGTTCATTGTATATACAAAAGAAAAAGAAACGATCGCATTACTAAGAGGTAAGATCAAAAAATTACCGTCAGATACTGAGTAGTACTTTAACTGTTTACAAGATCAGTTAAGGCATCCCAAATGCGCTCACAGTTCTTTCCATCTGCTCCAAGCATATGTTTGTCTAAATATTTCTGAGAGACCTCCTCACAGCAATCAGGATCCTCTAGCCCTTTAAATATCTGTTCCATCATTTCGTCATAGTTTCTGGCTAATAAACCACCATTATCTTCAGGTGGATATTTCCAGATAAACCGAACCGAGTCTATCATTTTTTTGCGAATACCTAAGATCGTTTTATTTCTCCACATGAAAGATTCATGCTCACTCTTTACCGGATAAATATGAACCGTTGGCCTTTTAGTAGCATAAAATAGATTCGCGATACTGCTGAAATTAGTAACCATTACATCAGCAACCTGCAGATCTAAGAAATTGTCCGGATTTGAATCCTTGAATTTCAGCAACACATTAGGATACTTAACTTCTAAATTTTGGAGAAATTCCACATAGTGATGATCAAAACGGTATGAGTCATGGAGCCTCAGAATTACATTTACGTCTTTTTCCTGTAATTCCTTTAGTGCTTTGTTAAAAAGAGTATCATCATCTCCCCAATGTGAAAACACTTCACCATAATGCCATGTTGGTGCAATCAACACCGTTTTTCTGTTTATAACATCGAACGGATAATAAGGTTGCAGCTTCTCTTTCGACACATCTTCTCTGAGGTAGTCATGGCTAGCTGATCCCAGAGTCACACAATTATCAGGATGGAAACCACTTATCTTAGTTCTGTGTTTAAAATCAATGGGTCCAAAACAAAGCCATTTAATATTATTGTTAGGGATTTTCATATCTCCCCAGCTCAATCGAATATTTCTATGGATCCATTTGAACTCTTCTTCATCATTTGGACCTTTCCATCCATAGCCGTGCCACAATATCAACGCCTTCGGACTTACCGCTCTAAGCGGAATATTATTATCAAGAATAGTTACATCCGGATCGAAACCACTGATTCCTTTTATAATATTGATCTTATTAAACTCGAATATATCTAAATCCAGATCCCATAACTTATATATACCTTCGCTTTTAAATTTCTCTACTTCCTTCATTAAAACCTTAACTTCGACACCTTCCTTTTCTGAAAGATATCGGGTAAGACTTAATAGGTCAGCCCCAAAAGTAGTTGCGTAAATGAGAATCTTCATTCAGTGTTAGTTATCAATTTTTTAAAAAGCGTGTAAATATAACGAAATGGCTATTAATAGCTTATTTTTTTATGAGTGTGCTTACAATCTGAAACACTTAATTAAAATATTTAGAAATAAATCCTAGAATTTCTTCAGCTCTTTTATCCCAAGTATTTGTTTTCATTTCAAAGCTGGCTTGGGTGCCTATTTGTTTTCTTAAGTCTACTTTTTCTACCAATTCTTTAAACCCTTGTACTTCTTCATTCCAATTGTCCGGTTCAACTAAGTAAGCGTTTTTTTTATGGGTCAATACTTCTTCAATGTCTTTAGAAGCCGGACCAAAAATAGCAGTGGCAGAAGCTTTATATATAAACGTTTTTATTGGGAGCACCGTGTTTTTGGAAACATCCCGAGCCATTAATGTAGGCGGTATATATAAAATGTCTGATGCTTTTAAAAGATCGAATACCGTTTTACGGTCAAGCCAACCAAGAATCCTTATATTTTTAATATTCTTGGCCTTGTTTTCTACCTCTCCATGATTTTCAGATCCGATAATCAAAAAGAATTGATCCGGAAAAGACTTTGCAAGTTCGATTATTCTTCCCAACCCTTTTTTCATCGTTACACGTCCGGAATACGTTGTAATAATTTTATCTTCAGGCAGGTCAAATGCTCTTCTTACAACAGAAGGTTGTTTATCTTCATACAAGCTAAAGTCAAAAGCGTTATGTGCAACAAATAGATCTTTCTCTTTAAAGCCAACTTTAACAAAACTTGATTTGGCATATGACGAATGTAACACTACTCCCAAAAATCTTGGGTGACCAGAAAGCCATTTAAACAACCATTTTGAAAAAATATTCCGACTGGGCCAGGGTCTGTACGATTCAAAAATAACAGGTAGCTTTGTAAACAATAATATGGAAAGTACAACGGGGATATTCCGTGTATATACCAGATCATAATTGCTTGATTTTGTTCTGAAAGCAGATTTAACAGAAAAAGATAGTTTTTCTAAACCTCTTATATTTTTAAATAAATGGTTTATAAATTCTAACTGAAAACTACATTTTCTACCGTAATATTTCTCTAATTCAAATGTCTTAATATTCGGTTTTGAGCTATATCCGGCTGAAATTAGTGTCACGTCAATCAGCTTACTTAAAGCGGATAAAGAAGAAATTATTTGTTCTGAGTCTGCAGAAGTTCTGGGAAAGAATTGATCAGAAATGAATGCTATTTTCATCTTATAAAAAAGATTTTATATAGCGAACAAAAGGTATTGTATAATTAGTTATCACTAACTTCTGGCTGCTCTTTTTCTCAATGTACTTAATAATGATTCAAAACCCTTCCTTTTAATAATACGCTGGAACTGCCGATTATAAGATTCGGCCGTAGAAACCTCATCCAGAATAAGGTCTGTAATTACCCATTCTCCCCCTTTCATTACCATTGTATAATCCACAGGTGTTCTGATGTCATCCAGTTCTGCAAAAGTTTTTACCATCGCCTCATTTCCATCAACTGTAATAGAATTATAGGTAACCTCTGCACGGTATATATCTAATTTATTTAACGATTGATCTCTTACTATTGTAGCAAATAGTTCAACGAATTCAGTTTGAATCTCAGTACTCAAAGTATCATAAGTATCTTCAAGGGCATATTTAGCCATAGATTCGAAATCAATAACTCCGTTAATAATATCTTTTATTTCAGCTCTTTGTTCATCACTATATTCAGAACCTTTTGGCCCGAGCAGAGTCTTAACTTGTTGATCTCTTTGTTCTAATAATGTTTTGATCTCTTCTTTTGGTGTTTGTGCCTGAAGTGTTGTTACTAGTCCAAAAACGAACAACAACATTGGAAATATTCTTTTAATCATTCTATTAATTATTGTTTTGCAGTAGTTCTAACGGAATTCCCGCAGCATTATTTAGTTTAGCCATGGATGTATTGAATTCAAATATACTTTCTTTCTCTTTAAGTCTTAATTCAAGTTCCATTTTCATAGCGTCAATAAGGTCTTTAACTTCTCCTATACCAAAGTCATAGTCTTGTTGTTCCATCCGCAACCATTGTTTTGTGGTAAGCAAAGCTTCATCTGTTCTCTCGACCTTTACTTCAGCTACAGCTGCTTTCTGATAAGCTTGGTTTACTTCCAGGAGGATCCCATCTTTAGCAGCTTCAGATAGGTAATCCATCTTTCTTAATTCTATCTTTACTCTGTCTAGTTGAGTTTTGGCTTGAAAGAAATTTAAATTTTGTCTTATTGTAATCCCGAAAGCAGTGTTAAAAGTATTCTCCGGTGTACTTATAAAGGGATTAGGCTGTCTTGGTCGAATTGGTGTTGATGCAAATGTAGTGGTAAATCCTAAATAAAGGCCGGGTAAATTACTAGCTTTTTGATAGTCAATATATTTCATCAAAGCTTCTTTTCCGGTTGATATACCACGTAATTCGTTTCTATTTAAAAATGCACTGTTTTGGTAGTGATCTAATCCGGAAAGCTTTACGGCTAAAGGATCTAAATATCTTATTGAAGGTATATATATAGTACCGTTTTCATTCCTCAGAATATACTCCCAGGTTTGTTTTACGAAAACTAAACTTTCATCTACTTCAGCTTTTTGAATACCAAATTGTGCTTTAAAAACTTTGAATTTATAGACATCAGTCTCATCAATATCATCTCCTTCTTCCTGAGCATCATCTAAAGAATTTTCAATCTGATTGATCTTATCTTCTGCATCCTTAAGCAAGCGTTCAATTTCCAAAGCGAGTACATAGCTATAGTACAACTCAAATAAACGCACCTCCATATCTTCTTTCTTGGCCTGAAATTCGAACTCAGTTGCTTTCACTGCTTCTTCAGCTGCTGATATTGCTTTATTTATTGAGCCCCATGTAAATACCGGCTGAACTCCCGTAATTCTAAGGCGATTGAATACGCCAACTTTGTCCCAGTCATTTTTTGCGTTTGGATCCAAATAGATCTCTTCTTCCGGAAAATTACCGGGTGATGATACACCTGGAACTAGTGCATGCTCGGATCTGAAATTAAGACTAGGTAAAAATCGCTGATCCTTAGCTGAGCTTACTCTGTTCTCCGCTAGATCGACACTTGTTTTGTCATATTTTATTTGTCCTGAATTGCTTAAACCAAGATCAATAAAATCGCGGAGTGAAATTTCCAAAGTATCCTGAGCATAAACTGCCTGCACCGATACTAAAATGAAAGAGAAGAAAATAGAAAAGATTTTTTTCATAGAATTATTTTGTGCTTGTAACGCAACAAAGTATCAATTATTTAAACAAAAATAGCCCTTAACGGGCTATTTAAAAAATGCGGAGAGTGAGGGATTCGAACCCCCGGTACCTTGCGGCACAACGGTTTTCAAGACCGCCGCATTCGACCACTCTGCCAACTCTCCGTCGAAATATCAATAAATAAAACTGACTCTAATTATTCACTAAGTGCTTGTGCACCGGAAACGATCTCAGAGATTTCAGTTGTAATAGCACTTTGTCTTGCTTGGTTATATTTAAGCTTAAGATTACGCTCTAATTCTTTTGCGTTTTCTGTAGCACTATCCATTGCAGACATTCTTGCACCTTGCTCAGAAGCATTAGATTCTAGTACCGCTTTCCACAATTGAGTGTTCAAATGAAGTGGCAATAACTTATCTAAAATTGCTTCAGAATTTGGCTCGTAAATATAGTCAATTGAAGTTTTAGAATCACCCCCTGATTTAACTTCAAAACTATCCGGATCGATAGGTAAAACTTTATCGATCTTTCTGTTCTGAGCTATCACAGATCTAAACTCATTAAATACGATATAAACTTCATCATAGCTACCTTTAACAAAATCGTTAGTAGCAGATTCCATGATCGCTGAAGTTGGATCATATTCAATAGTATCAAAGAAACCCGGAAAAGATTCAACTACATTATAACTTCTCTTCTTAAAGTAAGCTGTAGCTTTCTTTCCAATCGTTATAAGAGAAACAGTTCCTGCTTCTAGTTGACTAGAAAAGTTCTTTGCTAAACTTTTTTCAAGCTCTTTAAAAAGATTGTTGTTGAATCCACCACAAAGTCCTCTGTCAGAACCTACTACAATAAATAGCAGATTTTGGTTGGTCTCAGATTTCTCAACAAGAGGGCTGGTAATACTTCCACTATCAGCTAAACGACCAACAACATTCTGTATCTTAGCAGCATAAGGACGGGTCTTTGTCATCCGTTCCTGAGCTTTCCTAAGTTTAGCAGCAGCAACCATTTTCATTGCTTTGGTTATTTGCTGTGTGCTGTTTACAGAACTAATTCTGTTTCTTATGTCGCGTAAATTAGCCATAGATTAAGCTTCTTGACCAGCTAAAATTTGATCGATAACCGTATTTGCTGAATCAAGAACCTTAGTTCCGAATTCATCAGTTAGTATACCGGATTTCGCTAAATCTTCCATTTCTGTGCTGTACTTTGACAAAACAGTCTCAAGGAATTGAGCTTCAAAGTCACTGATTAAGTCAACAGGAAGCTTATCAAGTAGTCCGGCATCATTAACTTTCAGCAGAACGATTTCTCTTTCAACAGGAAGTGGTTGATAAACATCTTGCTTCAACAATTCTACTGTTCTTTCACCCTTTCTCAATTGAGCTTGAGTAGCAGCATCAAGATCAGACCCGAACTTAGCAAAAGCTTCTAATTCACGGTACTGAGCTAAATCAAGTTTCAATGTACCTGATAACTTTTTCATCGATTTAACCTGAGCAGATCCACCCACACGAGATACAGAAGTACCAACATCGATTGCAGGACGAATACCAGAGTTAAATAAGTCAGTATCCAAAAAGATCTGACCATCAGTAATAGAAATTACGTTTGTCGGGATGTAAGCAGAAACGTCACCCGCTTGTGTTTCAATAACAGGAAGTGCTGTTAGTGATCCACCACCTTTTACCATTGGCCTTAAGCCTTCAGGTATGTTGTTCATTGCCTGAGCTACTTTATCATCATTAATGATCTTAGCAGAACGCTCAAGTAAACGACTGTGAAGATAGAATACATCACCCGGATAAGCTTCACGTCCCGGAGGTCTTTTCAATAGTAGAGACATCTCACGGTATGCAACAGCTTGCTTAGAAAGATCATCATAAATTACCAATGCGTGACGACCAGTATCACGAATGTACTCTCCAACAGCTGCACCGGCAAATGGCGCGATATACTGCATTGGAGCAGATGAACTTGCAGGAGCAGATACAACTACAGTGTAATCCATTGCTCCATTTTCTTCAAGAACTTGCTTAATACCTGCAACTGTTGAACCTTTCTGACCAATTGCTACATAAATACAGAAAACAGGCTTATCAGAATCCTGAGTAGCTTTCTGGTTTAGAATAGTGTCAATAGCCACAGAAGTTTTACCTGTCTGACGGTCACCAATAATAAGCTCACGCTGTCCTCTACCAATTGGGATCAAAGAATCAATTGCTTTGATACCTGTTTGTAATGGCTCGGCTACCGGCTCACGGTAAATTACACCAGGAGCTTTACGCTCTAGAGGTAACTTAATAGTATCGCCTGTTATTGGACCTTTACCATCAATTGGGTTTCCAAGTGGATCAATAACACGACCTAAAACACCTTCACCTACATTAATAGATGCAATGTCTTGAGTTCTTTTAACAGTATGGCCTTCTTTTACAGAACTTGAGGAACCGAACAACACAATACCCACGTTGTCTTCTTCAAGGTTTAGTACCATTCCTGTTATGTTATTACCATTTTCATCTTTAGAATCCGGTAATTCCACAAGCTCACCCGCTTGCACTTTAGAGAGGCCATAAACACGTGCAATACCGTCCCCTACTTCAAGTACGGTACCTACATCATAAACATCAGCTTCGTTGTCGAAACCGCTTAATTGTTTACGTAATATGGCTGAAACTTCGTCTGGTCTGACTTGGCTCATTGTATTATTAATTTCTAAATCTTTTCAAATTCTTGTTATTCCATCGATGATGCGAGAAATCTTGTTTCAAGCTGTTCTAGCTTATGCTTAACTGTAGCATCAATTACAGTGTCATCAATTTTAACTGAAATCCCACCTCTCAGCTCTTCTTGCTCTTTAAGATCAAGATTTACTGTTTTTGAAGTAGTTCTTTCAAGCATTTTTGTCAGTTCAGTAATCTGTCCTGCTTCTAATGCTTTTGCAGTTTTTACTTCAACTGTTATGATTCCAGCATGAACATTGTAAACATCTATAAACGCAGTAGCTACTTCATCAAGAATATCTTCTCTACCCTTATTGGTAAGTAAACCAATAAACCGAGAAACTTCTTTTGATACTTTATCATCAAAAATTGAGGATAAAGCATTTCGCTTATCAGCCGGTTTTACAACAGGGCTTTTAAGAAACATTCTTAATTCCTTAGAGCCTTCGATAGTTGCTTTGATGAAATGAATATCCTTCAAAGTATTCTCAATCGAATTCTGCTCAACAGCACTTTCAAGAAGTGCTGTTGCGTAACGTTTTGCTGCTTTTGATACCAACATCAGCTAAGCTTAGTTTTTTGACAGGTCGGTAATAAAATTATCGACCAGCTTGTTGTTCTTATCGTTATCTAGTTCCGCATCGATGATCACAGAAGCAGATTTGATAGCTAATTGAGCAACTTCATTTCGAAGTTCCAATAACGCCTGCTTCTTTTCTTGCTCAATAGCGGCTTTAGCCTGCTCTATTATTTGAGTAGCCTCATCTTTTGCTTTTGAAATTCGCTCTGAACGAAGAATATCTGCTTCTTCTAAAGCTTCCTTACGGATTTTTTGCGCTTTAGCCTCTGCCTCACGAAGAGCAATATCGTTATCCTTAGAAATCTGCTCAGCTTTTGCTAAAGCTTTTTCAGCTGATTCTAACGAATTTTTGATCTTTGCTTCACGCTCATTGAGCGCCTTCATGATAGGAGGAAGAGCAAATTTTATCATTATAAACAGAAATACGATCAGAGATATCGCTATCCAAATTGCAAATCCGGTGTTAAATGATAAAAGTCCTCCGCCCGCTAATAGATAAGTCATTGCTTCCTATTAACCTTGAAGTGCAAGAATGATACAAATAATAGCTCCAAAAAGAGCAACACCCTCGATGAAAGCTGCAGTAAGAATCATTGCACCACGAATGTCTCCAGATGCTTCTGGTTGACGTGCGATACTTTCTGTAGCTGCTTTACCGATCATTCCGATACCGATTCCTGCTCCGATTGCTACGATTCCAGCTCCAATACCAGCTGCTAAAAGTCCCATATTATTTATGTTTTATTAGTTAGGGGTTTTATTAATTAATTATGCTGCGTGTTCAGCATGATAATGTTCTTCATCATGATCATGACTTTCTGCTGCCATTCCGATAAATACCGCAGAAAGTAATGTGAAAATATAAGCCTGCAAAAGCGATACAAAGAGTTTTAATATGTATAGTATAGCAGTCATGGATACACTAAATACACTCACTCCATAAGCCGCAACGCTTCCATACATATCATTGAAAATAAATATAAGTCCTAAGATCGCTATGATCATTATTTTACCGGACATCATATTTGCAAAAAGTCGAATTGCAAGCGCAAATGGTTTTGTAATTAAACCAATCAGCTCAACCGGGATCATTAAAAACTTGACTCCCAAAGGAACTCCCGGAAACCAAAAAACATGCGTCCAGTGATCTTTAGTTCCACTAAATTGAGTAATCACAAAAGTAAAAAATGCTAATACAGCTGTAACAGTTATATCTGCTGTTGCCGTTGCAGCCCATGGCAACAAACCAAAGGTATTCATAAATGCAATAGCCATAAATACGGTAAACAAATAAGGAACATATTTGTCAGCTTTTTTATCATCTATATTTGGCCTTGCTACTTCATCACGAATAAAAACAAAGAAAACCTCAAACAAATTCTGAAGAGCACCTTTAGGCTCAACTTCTTTACCAACTCCCTTTTTATACCTACTTCCTGCAAACATTGTGAATAAAGCTACCGCCCCAAGACCAAACCAAAAATAAATCAAATGAGAAGTAATTGAGAAGTCTACTTTAATTGCACCGTTTGTAGCCACAAGCGCATGATCCACATCTTCAAATAAGCCAGACTCAATAGCTTTCTCTGTGCTTGCAAAAGTATCGAACCGAGAATTACCTTCTTCATCAGCCCAATAAATAATTCTTGGTAAATACAATTTTTTACCAAAGAATTTAAAATAATCATGGTCAGCGACAGTTCCCATTATATCAATTGGGGATTCGCTTTTCTCCTCAGCATCATCAGCAGCTAAGAGATTTGGTGTACTCACCGATAAAAACAAGATAGTCAAAAATAGACGACGAAAAGTCTGGATCATTTCTAAATTATTGCTTCTTTTTGAGAAGTATTTGATTGATAAAAATCATTTCCATTACAGAATGATAAAGATAGGAAATTATGAAACTAACTGTAAAGTAGATATTATCAATTTTTGTGATTCCGAGTAAAATTCCCAGAGCTGCCAAAACTAGCAAGAATCGAATAGCCATAGAGAAGAAAAAAACCTGTATAAATAACTTAGAGTCAGCATTCCAGAAATTATCAAGCACCCAGGCACTGCTTAAAATAAAAATAAGACTTAAAACAAAGCCACAAATTACCGCTACAGCGGGATCAACGGGTAAAAAAAACGGAGAGATCAGCGCGAGTATGAGCGGGATCACATTAAATTTTATGAGTTTTTTTATCACTTATTCTGATTATTACCTCCCTCATTTTTTGCGAGTTTAAAAACCAAATTAAAGAATAAAATTATCCCCAATCCGGCTCCGATTAACATACCATAAGGAGAAGTTTCCAGGTATTTATCCAGAACGTACCCTACTCCTATTGGTATTAAAAGAGTGAATGCAATTTCAGCGCCAAGATTCAGGTGCTCCCTGTATTCTTCAGGCAACTGCATTCGTTACGCCTTAACCCCTTTTAGCTGAGTCTCTTCAGCATATTCAGAATCATTAGTTTGAGATAGATTTTTTACATCAGAACCCATCTTACAAGTTCCGTTTATTTGAGCACCTTCCTCTACAACCAATGTTTTTGTGAAAATATTTCCATCGATAATTGCTTCCTTCCTCAGGATAAGACGGCTATTTACTTTCACATCTCCTTCAACTTTACCAGCTATATCTGCATCAGATGACGAAACGTTACCCTTCACCAAACCATTATTAGTAAGTATGATCTTGCCTTTAGAAATGGCCTCACCTACAATAGTACCGCTTACACGGATATCCGAGTTAGCCTGTAGGTTTCCTTTTATTTTGGTACCCTCATTAATAATATTTACTGAAGGTGACTGATTTGTAGAATTACTCACGGTTTTACTCTTTTTATTTTTGTTAAACATACTCATTAAAAAATTAAATAGGCTAATGGATTTTGTGAAACCCCATTTTTCCAAATTTCAAAATGAAGATGTGGTCCTGAACTTGAAATTCCGGTATTCCCTATAAGACCAAGTACATCTCCCTTGAAAACTTTCTCTCCTTTTGTTTTATATAATTTTGAACAGTGCTTATATGTACTTACCAGTCCGTCTTTATGTTGAACTGAGATCACATAACCGAAATCTATTGTCCAGCTACTGGATATTACCGTACCGTCTGCAATATTCATAAAAATATCATTTTCCTTGGTAGCAATATCTAAACCGAAATGACCCTCAAGTGGTTCATAACCTCTCGTACGAGTTCCTTTAGCCGGAGCCTGAGTTGGAAAATCAGGAGCATTTTCTATTACATTTGCTAAAACCAAGCTTCCACTTTCAAACATATCTGAAACACTTAAATTTGAAAATGAAGATATGGAGGAGGATGAATTATTAGAGTTTTCAATTGAAGAAATGGAGCTCAATCTCTCATCCAAGGTCAATGTAGTATCTTTATTTAATCTTATAACTTCTTTTATCTCTCTGAGCTGCTGATCCCTAACATCCAAAGAATCCTGAAGTGATATTAATCTTTCAGAAATACCTTGAATCTCTCTTCTTATTTCTATTTCATCAGTATTATATAACAAACCACCTAGTGGAGTAAGCATAAATATCATAGCAACTAATACAGAAAAGATCACGGATAACACCGTGAAGCTCATAAACAGGTTATTAGGCTTAATTTTATAAGAATCGTCCTGGCCGGGTTTACTGTCGTCAAGTAAAATAATTTCAACGGATTTATGACGATCTTTAAAAAGTCTCTTTATAAATGCTCTCATATTTTAAACTTGCGCATTCTCCACTACTTTATCAAAAAATAAAGACAATTTATTAGTTAAACTTTTTCTTTCATACATCTCGGCAAACTTCTTAGAAGCTTCAGGGATTTTAGCCTTCGCCCACAACTCATACACTTCTTCTAAAGTTTTAGTTACGTCATAAATGTTATCCGGAGCTGCATGGAAACCAGCTTTATAATCATCGAGTAACTTTGAAGCTTCACCGGGATGAACCAAACCTAAAATTGGCTTTTTTGTTCCTATATATTCAAAGAGTTTTCCGGATTTGATCTGTTTCAGATTTTCAGAAAAATTTGAAACCATCCACAAAATATCTGCTTTTAATAAATTAGCAGCTGAAATATCATGAGAAAGATATCCATAGTTTGATACGATATCTTCAAATTCCAGATTGCTGATTAGCTTTTTGATCCTGGAATCCAATCCTCCTTGAAAATGAAGATGTGTCTTCTCTTTTAGTTCAGGCTTTTTAGTGAAAAGTTCTTTCAGTCCATTTAAAAATATATCAGGTTGGTTTGCCTCATAAAAAAGCCCGCTGTATAACCAATTGAGTTTTCCTTTTTTATACTCTAGTGAAGTATTTCTATGGGAATCAAAATCCTCCTGATCAAATCCGTGGGATACGATCTCCATATTCAGAGTTTTGGAGGTCAATACTTCTTGTATACGGTCTCCGGCAAATCGATCCAGCGCAACTATCCCTGAAGAATGTCTCAGCCATTCACTTTCTGCTGCTTTCTTCTTCAATTTTCTGGATTCAGATTCATTTTCTTCAAAATGATTTCCCGTAAAAAGATCCCGATAATCTAAAACATAAGGAATATCTGTCAACTCATTTAATTGTTGAGCAATAATATGATTACTGAAAGGCGGGGCAGTACTAAAGATCAGATCAATCTTTTTATCATCTATTAATTCTTTCCCCTTTTGGACTGCCGGTTCGATCCAGGCTTTTTTGTTATCGGGGAAATAGATCTTTCTTGAAATAAGCCTTAAGACTTTAGAAATCAACCCGGTAACCAAGCCGGTTTGTTTCTTAACACCACCGAATTTATGGAAGGGTGTATTTGCTTTGACTCTATGAATTTCCAAGTCTAAGCTTTCAAGCTCTTGCTCTAAGGAATGGTCAAAGAATTGGTAAACACCAGGCTCAGGGCACAGAATAATCGGATTCCATCCGAACTCTTTTAAGTACTTGGCGAATTTTAATGGCCTCTGAACTCCACTACCTCCCATCGGCGGAAAGTAGTAGACAATAAAGAGTACATTTTTCATCAAGCTCAAAAATTACACCGAGTAGTTCGGTGCTTCTTTTGTTATTTGAACTGAATGGGGATGACTTTCTTTATATGAAGCTGCTGAGATTTGAACAAATTCTGCCGTTTTCATTCCTTCAATATTTTCTGCACCGCAATAGCCCATCGCAGCTCGTAAACCACCTGTCATTTGGTGAACTACTTCACCTAGATAGCCTTTAAACGGAACCCGGCCTTCAATCCCTTCAGGAACTAGTTTATTGATATCATCTTCCACGTCCTGAAAATATCTGTCTTTGGAGCCTTTCTTCATTGCTCCGATACTTCCCATACCACGGTATGATTTATACTTACGGGATTCATATATGATAGTCTCTCCCGGACTTTCATCCACGCCGGCAAACATAGAACCCATCATTACAACATCAGCTCCCCCGGCTATCGCTTTTGGAATATCTCCGGTTTGTTTGATTCCACCATCAGCAATTAAACCGACTCCTTGTTCTCTACAAAATTCTGCCACTTCCATTACTGCGCTAAGTTGTGGAACTCCAACTCCTGTAACCACTCTGGTGGTACAAATAGACCCTGGACCAACACCAACTTTTACAACATCTGCACCTGCTTGAACTAACGCTTCTGCAGCTGCTCTGGTGGCGATGTTACCACCAATAACATTTAAATGTGGATATTCAGCTTTTATTCTTGAAACGGTTTGAAGTACCCCATCAGAATGTCCGTGTGCTGTGTCTACTGTAATTACATCCACTCCGGCATTCACTAAAGCCTCTACCCTTTCCATTGTATCTGCTGTAACACCAACGGCTGCTCCAACTCTCAGTCTGCCCAAATTATCTTTACAAGCATTCGGAAAATTCATTTTCTTTTCAATATCCTTGAAAGTGATCAATCCAACCAATTTGTTCTTCGAATCTACGATTGGCAATTTTTCCACTTTAAAGTGTTGAAGGATCTTCTCTGCTTGTTTAAGAGTAGTTCCTTCTTTTGCAGTGTAAAGATCTTCTTTAGTCATGATCTCTCCCAGCTTTTTCGTCATATCAGACTCAAAACGAAGATCACGATTTGTAACGATACCGATTAAAATCCCTTTATCATCTACAATGGGTATCCCACCAATTTTGTGCATACGCATTAAAGAGCGTGCATCCTTTACCGTAGAGTTTTCATCCAGAGTAACCGGATCGACAATCATTCCACTTTCGCTTCTTTTTACCAAACGAACTTGTTCAGCTTGCTCTTCAATGGTCATGTTTTTGTGAAGCATCGCAATTCCACCTTCCCGAGCAAGAGCAATTGCTAATCGGTATTCAGAAACTGTATCCATGGCTGCACTAACAATGGGAATGTTCAATTTAAGAGTTGGTGTAAGCTGAACACTTAAATCCACATCTCTTGGTAATATTTTTGAATAATTGGGTACTAATAAGACGTCATCATAAGTAAGCCCTTGTCGGGTGATGCGTTCAAAAGGAGAAGAATCGTTCATTTTATACATGAAACAAAAAATTTGGCTTGCAGTTTTTCAAAGATAAGGATATCTGTATGGAAGTGCTTGTAGTTTAAACTATTTTTTAAGCTTTCGGTAGATTCGATAGAATTTAATACAACTTTATGGGCAACGATCATATTTATACAAAAAAAGAGATCAGTAAAATACTCAAAAGAGCTTCTGAAATTCAGACGCAAAAAGATCTTTACGGTGATAAAGATGGACTCTCTGAGCAGGAAATTCTGGAACTTGCCAATGAAGTCGGCATTGATAGAGCATCTCTTTTAGAAGCCATACATATCCATGATAAACCTGATTTCGATCAGGAATTTAAGTGGAGTAAGGTGACCTCTAAATTACAAGAAGTAACCTATGTTGATAAGGAAATGTCTTCAGAGCAATGGGAAGAAGTTGTTCAGGAAATCAGAAAAGTGACCGGAGGAATCGGTAAGTCAGCAAAAACCGGAAAGTCGTTTGAATGGGAGCAAAGAAGAGGCGAATTTGGCTACAAACATATCTCATTAACTCCTAAAGATGGAAAAACTAAAATTCAGTATGTCCATAACTGGACAGCAATGAAGATGCCACTTCTATTTATCCCTGCATTTTTAGGCTCTGTGTTTATGTTAGTTACTTTAAAAGGAACAGGACTTCCTAAACCCACTGCTGTAATGTTTGCTCCATTGGGTGGATTGGTTGCCTTTACTGGTGGCCTAATGTACATGAAATACTATTACTCCAGAGAAAAACGACGGCTTAAGAATATGATCCGAACTATCTCAAAAAAGATAAGCTCTTCCGGGAATGCGAAGATATCTATAGAAGACGAAGATGTATATTCTAATGAAAATACCGCCAACAAATCCGGAAACAGGACTCACTGAATTGTCGGCGGTTTAAAACTTCATGCAAGAGATTTCACTTTCAACGCTTTAATGGCGGCTTCCAGAGAGCAAATTCCATCCTGAAAGCTACTTACCCAAAAGTGAACTGTGTTTCTTCTTTGCTGAACAAACTGGTCACAGCTTGAATAATAGCCTTTTAATTCCTGAACCATGAAGCGAACGTCATCATAGATCTCGATCTTCAATTCATCAGGTAATTCTCCCCAACCCATTAAATCAAAGGTCTGCTGCATTTCAACAAACTCTTGTTTGCTTTCTTTTTTGATACGATTTAAAAGTGGAGCAACAAAAAGTTTAGTTTCTGATTTTTTAGAAATTGCCGGAGTTGTAAGTGTATGAAGCGTCATGATAATTGGGTTTTGTTTTATTGTTTACCCAAACTTAATCATACATAGTGACAGCATAGTGTCACCCTCTTTTTTAAAATTATTCTAATAGCATTTAAATGCTACTGAATACCATGTTAATAATGAGCTTATATATAGTATAACTTTATAAATTAAGGAGTTTACTATGTTCAATAACAAACCAATCCGTGAAAAAGCTTCTATAAATGGCTCTTCTATGGCTGATATTGCTTTTTTACTGCTCATCTTTTTTCTGGTTACTACAACCATCAATGTAGATACCGGGATTTCTTTAGTACTGCCTCCCCCCATTCAAGACGACAGACCTCAAATACACGAAAGAAATCTCATGAATATTCTTGTCAATGCTGATGGATTGATCAGGATGGATGATAAACCTGTATTGATCGAAGAAGTAAAACCAATCCTCAGGGAGTTCATAAATAACAGAGGAAAAGACCCTGAACTATCAGACTCTCCTCAAAAAGCCATTGTATCTTTAAAAACTCAGCGAGAAACACCATATAAGGTTTATATCGATATGCTTGATGAAGTGATGGGAACCTATAAACAGCTTAGGAACGAGGCTTCTATTTCAGAATTTGGAATTGAATTCAAATCGCTTGTAAACAATAGCTCGCAAAAACAACTGATAATAAAGATGTATCCCAAAAATATTTCAGTTGCTGAATCGAGTGAGAACTGATTTGAATATCAATGAGATTTATGTACATTATTTATGTACATAAATAAATTGTGATGAAAAAAGTCCCTGTAAATCAAGTTAGAGAAGAGTTAGCAAAATATTTGGCAGCAGCTGAAAATGGTGAAGAAATCATAATCACTAAACATAACAAACCAATTGCCAAACTGGTGAACTATAACGAACCCAGGAAAAATAAACTTCCCAATATGACGGAATTCAGAAAGCAATTTAAAGTAAAGGGAAAACCTATGTCAGAGTTTGTAATTGACATGAGAAAGGAAGACAAGTATTGATGTATATAGACACAAGTTGCCTTTTCGCTTTTTATATTGATGAAACAAATTCTAACCATGTAGATGAGCTGATCAATAAAAGTCCTGATGTCTTTATAAGCAAACTCACCATAATAGAAATGCTTTCTTCCTTAAAAAAGAGAGCCAGAATGAATGAACTATCTAATTCCTCAGTAAAGAAAATATATGCTTTGTTTAAAGATCATATAAGCATTGGTATTTTCAAGGTTTTGGATTTAGATAGCTTAGTATTTTCAAACGCTGAGATTTTGCTTTCTTCCGCCTCAACCCCTCTTCGAACTTTAGATGCTTTACATCTAGCAGCTGCTTCTGAAAATAATCTTAAAATATTTACTTTCGATAAAACACTTATAAAAGCAGCAAAGGAACTTCAAATAGGAACTTTAGACTAATCAACAGGATAAATACTCTTCTTAGCAGCAAGGAGAGTATTTTTCATCAGCATAGCTACTGTCATTGGACCAACCCCACCAGGAACAGGTGTGATCCAGCTGGCTTTTTTCTTTACGGATTCAAAGTCTACATCCCCAACTAACTTGTACCCTTTTTCAGAAGTTTCATCTGCTACTCTGTTGATGCCCACATCCACAATAACAGCGCCTTCTTTTACCATTTCAGCCTTTACCAAATGTGGTTGTCCTGCAGCTACGATCAAAATATCAGCATTAATGGTATGCAGAGTAAGATCTTTGGTGTATTTATGACAAATAGTAGTAGTTGCTTTTCCTGACGAATTCTCTCTGGAAAGCATCGTTGCCATTGGCGAGCCGACTATATTACTTGCACCAATAACAACTGCATGTTTTGCTTTCACTCCAATGCTGTAATGTTTGAATAATTCCATCACACCTGCGGGAGTACAACTTTTGAAACAAGGCTGATCCAGAGATAATCTCCCCACATTCATAGGATGGAATCCATCAACATCTTTTCGGTGATCTATGGTTTCAATTACATCATGAGAACTTAAATGTGACGGTAAAGGAAGCTGAACTAAAATTCCATCGATAGAGTCGTCAGTATTGTACTCTCGTATTAAAGCCTTTAATTCCTTAGCCGAGATGGTATCTTGTAATATCTCTGTTTTGGTTTCAATACCTACATCTTCACAGGCTTTTGTTTTAGCACCGGTATACACTCTTGACGCAGGATCATCACCAACCAACACTACTTGCAGAAAAGGAGCTCTGTTACCTTTTGCTTTCCAGTCAGAAACATCTTCTCTCACACGATCTCTGACCAGTCCTGCTACTTTTTTACCATCAATGATTTCTGCACTCATGCTATCGCTCTATATTATATTTTTTCATTTTGTTGTAGATATGACTGCGCTGTAAGCCCACCGCATCTGCAGTTTGAGAAATATTCCAATCGTTCTTTTCGAGTTGTTTAACCAAAAATATTCGCTCTGCTGTCTCTTTAAAATCCTGGAAGTTATCTGTCTCATCTGCAAGTCCGCCAAGATCTTTTCCATCTATTTTTTTCGACGATAATACACTTTCTACAGACTCCTTATCTATTAAACCGTCAGCTGATAAGATACCTAATCTTTCTACAGCGTTATATAGTTCACGAACATTTCCTGTCCAGTTTCTTTTCTTGAGGGCTTTCAATCCTGAATCATCAAATTCTACTGATGAAAAGCTTATATCAGTTGCCTTTAATTTTTCGAGACAGGATCTGGCAATTAACGGAATATCTCCTGCTCTTTCATTTAAACTAGGCACCTCTATCGGTATTACGCTAATTCTGTGAAAAAGATCTTCTCTGAAGTTTCCTTCTTTAATTTCTGATTGCAGATCTTTATTGGTAGCTGCCAGAATCCTCACATCAACTTTGATAGATTCATTTCCTCCAACCCGCGTAATGGTATTTTCCTGAAGAGCACGAAGTACTTTTGCTTGTGCTTCTAAACTCATATCCCCGATCTCATCCAGAAAGAGTGTACCTCCATCAGCTTGCTCAAACTTACCAATTCTTTGCTCATTTGCGCCGGTAAAAGCACCTTTCTCATGACCAAAAAGCTCACTTTCTAATAATTCAGAGGGAATTGCAGCACAGTTTACTTCTACAAATACATCTCCACTTCTCGTGCTTTTCTCATGGATCCATTTAGCTACCAACTCTTTACCGGTTCCGTTTTCGCCTGTGATCAAAACTCTGGATTGAGTTGGAGCTACTTTGTCGATCATTTCCTTGATCTTAGTAATAGCTTTGCTCTCCCCAACGATCTCCTGAATCTTAGGAAGCTTTTTTCTGATCTGCTTTACTTCTTTAGCCAGATCCTGTTGAGAAAGTGCATTTCTAACTGTGAGAAGTAATCTGTTCAGGTCAGGTGGCTTTTCAAGAAAATCGAAGGCTCCCATTTTCGTTGCTTCCACGGCAATATCAATGGTGCCATGACCTGAGATCATAATTACCGGAAATTCAAATCCGGCCGTTCTTATTTGTCGGAGCGTTTCGATGCCGTCGATTCCTTTCATCTTGATATCCAAAAACAACAAATCGAATTCATTTTTGGAGATCATTTCTAAAGTTTCTGTACCACTTTCAGCCAGAGAAACTTCATAATCTTCGAATTCAAGAATTTCCTTCAGAGTGTTACGAATACCTCGTTCATCGTCTGTAACTAAGATATGTGGTTTAGATTTCGACATGGCTGAATCTAATCAATATTTTTCATACAGATATTGCAAAATCTGCTGATGAGAATTATCTACGGGACGTACTTTTCCTGCAAAATGATTAGTGGCTAAACTAAAAATGATTTGTTTTCCAGATCGGGTAGTCATGTAACCACTTAGTGTCCTCACTCCACTTACATACCCTGTTTTTGCACGGATATTATTATACAATTCGGTTCCTTTAAACCGATGAGCAATGGAACCGTCAATTCCTGCAACCGGGAAACTGTTATAAAACACATCCCATTCATTATGGGATTTCATCGAATACAGCAACTTGCTGATGTTTCCCGTTGTGGTATAATTCCCCATTGCCAAACCGGAACCATCATTCATTTTCACCAAATTGGTATCCACTCCTTGTTCTGCCAGAAAATTTCGTACTTCTTTAATACCGTTTTCGAAGGTACCCGGAATTCCTTGTTCTTCCGCTGCCAAGGTTTTCAGCATCATTTCCGTGTAGAAGTTATCGCTTTCCTTATTCGCCCATTTAATTAATTCGGAAAGTGGTTTAGAAGAGTGGGAAGCAAGTATTGGATAAGAATCCAGAATATCTGAATATAGAATATCCAATAATGAATTACCTTGATTAGATATTCCATTTTGATGTAAGAAGACTTGAAAAGTATTAGTAAAAAAACTCCCGGCATCAGAAATCGAAAGAGACTCCTCTTCCTTATAACCTTTCGGCAGCTTACTTCCTAAGTAAATTTCATTTTTGCCTAGAGGTCTTAGGTACCTTTCATCGTACTTTCTATTCTCTTCAGTTATAATTTGTTGATTATTAATACTAATAATATCAGTTTCGTCAAGAATCGTATCCGAAAGTTTGACAGGGTAATGATTTGGGAAATACTTAACTATGGGTTTTTCACCTACCATACCATCAGCCAAAACTTCTATATCAACCGCATTGTTATTATATGATAGAGGAGCAATCTCTACACCATAATAGAAAGTTAGATCGTACCAATCCCATCCTGTCGGATAAACCTGTCCATCAAAAAAATCTAAATTCTTAGAAATGCTTCCTGAATATTGTTTTATGCCCTTTTCTTTTAATTGATTTAAGAAACTCTTAAAAACAAAATACCTGTCATCATCGTACAAAAAACCACTTATACTAGGATCGCCTGAACCTCTGATAATCAAATCTCCTTGCCAGGTAGAACCTACAAGCTCACCGTCTCCATAAATATTGGTGGTGTATTTGAAATCACTACCTAACCGATCCAAAACCGCGGCCAATGTATATAATTTCTGATTGGATGCAGGTATTATGAGTTTATCAGAATTGAAGTTTTCCAGTTTATTACCGGATTCATCCAGAACAGTTAATGACCAAAATGCTTCCTGATTGGATAGGGTTTCCAACAACTGTTCAAAATCCTGTGCTGATAATGAAACAGATACAATAAACGAGAAAACTATGAGCACTAAGGTTCTTAACAATCTCATTTTAACCCGGGAAATATTTTTCTTCTTCTTCCTGAAAAGCCTCGAGTATTTGATGAGAGCTTTCGCAACTAAATACCTGCTCCCTGAATGTTCCACTATTCATCAATCTCGAAATCCTGCTCAATAATTTAATATGAATGCTGTTCTTTTCATTCGGTCCTACCAATAGAAATACCAGTCGAACCGGAGTGTCGTCTACAGAATTAAATTCCAATGGTTCTTTAAGAACGGCAAAAGCACCATGATTTTCATCAACTAGTTCTGTCTTACAATGCGGGATTGCCAAGCCTTTTCCCACACCTGTTGACATCACCTGCTCTCTCTCCCACACAGCTTCTTTAATTTCCTGTAAATGCTCAGCGCCTATCTTATCGCTTAAAGAATCTACCAAAACTGAAATCAATTCCTGTTTATTACTTACTTCAAGCTCAGAAAGAATAGTTTTGGGTTTCAATAATGAGAATAGGTTCATCTGTAGCTTGTTAAATATTGGGGTTTCAAGTCTTGGAATATAGCCAGTTGAACGGGAATCAATCAAAGATTATTTGTTTGATTTTGGGCAACTCCGATACTAAATCCTTAAACTTGGGTATGGATTGGTTACAAGGCACAATTACTATTTTTAAAAAGGATCTAAAGACAGAGTTCAGAACCCGGTTTGCATTCAATATGGTAATCGCCTTTGTAATATCTGCCCTTCTTTTGATCATGTTCACATTAAAAGCCCAGGAACTTAACCCCACTCCGAAAAGCGGTTTGATTTGGATCATCGTTCTATTTGCTGCTCTTTCTTCATTGGGTAGAAGTTTTATTTCTGAGACGGATAAAAATACCTACAACCTTTTGCGAATTTATGGATCAGGAACATCTGTATTTTCGGGAAAACTACTTTATAACATCGCTTTTAGTTTTGTTATCAATGTCTTCACATTCGGTATTTATATTTTTCTGGTTGATCTTACAATTGTCTCCTGGAGTTCTTTTTTCACAATCCTGATTTTTGGCACCATCGGGTTATCGGGTGTTTCCACAATGATCGCTGCCATCGTTTCTCAAGCTGACAGAAAGGGAGCAATTTTTTCAGTACTGACCATTCCGCTTTTTATACCATTTATTCTGTTGCTTACAAGCATCACAAAAAGTGCATTTATAGACGGGTCTTCAGAAGGTTTTACAAACGATTTTTCTGCATTAATTGGATTTATCGGGGTTACTATAACAGCCGGAATTTTACTTTTCGAATATATATGGGAGGAATGATTGAATATTTCATTTGGAAATAACCGCTTGATCGGACAAAAAAGAGCGAAGGATCAAATTGAGCGAATGATCGGCTCCGGAAGAATTGGGCATGCTTATTTAATATCAGGCGCAGCAGGTGTTGGTAAAACGGCTTTTGCTCTTGCTTTTGCAGAAGCTATGAATGGTATCAGCAATATCTCTGATCTGGGCACAGAAACCAGTTCTAAGAAGTCATCATGGTTTTCTCACCCCGATATTCATGTTTTTATTCCCAAGCCTACATCAGCAAATACTGAAGACCTCAGGGAGCGTTTGGAATTATTGGCGAAGGATCCTTACGAGATCATAAATTTTTCTCAAAGACCTTCCCTCCATGATGAAAGTTCCTCTAAGAACTTACAGGCATTTTATCCTATCGATTATTTCAGAGATGAGATCAGACCTGTTGCAAAGCTCCGTCCTAACGAAGGGGATCGTGTTGTAGTAATTATGACACAAGTTGAAACAATGAGAAAGGAAACTGCCAATGCTTTTTTAAAATTATTGGAAGAACCTTCTGATCGACTGATGTTTATTCTGACCACAGAAAGTTATGAAAGCCTCCTTCCTACTATCACATCCCGTTGTCAACATATTCCTCTTGGTACACTTACACAAGCTGAGGTTGAACAGGGATTAGTTGACATAGATAACATTGATCCGGATGATGCCAAGTATCTAGCCAGAGTAGCAAACGGCAATTACGCCGCAACGCGATTTTTTGACGTAAAAAAATTAAAGCAGAATCGAGAAGAAATTGTAGAATTTTTAAGGCATTCATTCAGCCAGGATGCTTCTGCACTTTCAAAACTATCTCAAGATTGGCAAAGCTCAAATAATATTGAAGGTCTGATCGCTATTACCAATTTATTGGAAATGTATATTCGAGATCTTATCGTCTATAAAGAAACAGAGAATGAAAAACTGGTTACTAACGTTGATCAAATAGATTCCATAAAAAAATTCGTGAAAGCTTTAAATGAAGCTAAACTTGAAAATATGCTTTCCCATATTGATGAATGCCGACCAATGCTCCGACAAAATGTATCCCCGAAATTGATATTTGTTGTACTCTCATTCAGGTTTTCTGCACTAATGAGAGGCCTTGATCCTTATATCTCGGAAAATGAAAACTGGAAACATTTACCGGCTTTTGTAGAATAATGAGAGAAATTACGTTTTATAAAATGGAAGGTGCAGGTAATGATTTTGTTGTTATCGACAACAGATACCTTCAGTTTTCAATGAAAGAGATCATTGATTTTACTCCTGAATTATGTGATCGACGGTTCGGTGTTGGAGCGGACGGATTAATGGCATTGGAAAATCCTCAAATCGATGGAGTTGATTATACCATGATCTACAGAAATGCAGATGGAAGCGATGCCGGTATGTGCGGGAACGGGAGTCGATGTCTGGCTTTGTTTGCAGCACATCATGGTTTCGGAGTAGATCAAACTTTCAATGTTCACAAAGCTATATACAATGCTGATGTTGACCTGCAGAATAATTCAGTCTCAGTAGGGTTTCCTGATGTATCGGAGCCGGGAAACATTCAAATTGAGAACTATCAACTTATTCAGGTTTATACAGGAACCGAACATGTTGTCGACTTTGTAGATGATGATCAGCTTAAAATTGAATCCGAGCTAATTACTGTTGGTTCAATGCTTAGAAATCACGACAGTTTAAATCCACCGGGTTCAAACGTTAATTTTGTTTGTAAAAAGGAAGAAACGAAAATAGAACTGCAAACTTACGAACGCGGAGTGGAAGGTTTGACATTAGCTTGCGGTACCGGAGCTATTGCATCTGCTATTGCAACACATTATTCCAATACTGAAAAAGAGAATGAAAATTTCGATTACATGATCTCAGTAAAGGGAGGAACGCTTAGTGTCTCTTTCAATTATGATACTGAGAACAAAACGTATACAAATATAAGACTGGCAGGACCGGCCAACTTCGTTTTTGAAGGGAAAATTAATGTTTAGAAATTTCTTTATTTCTTTTTTGGTAGTTCTTTTATCGTGTTCAGGAACGTCCGAAATTTCTACAAGATATTCGAATCGGGATGAAAACCAGGATCAAGGGTTGCTCTTAGTGCCTAATCAGCTGAGCGCGCCCGCTTCTTTTAAAAGCATTCAACTTTACAGAAAAGGGAATCAAAATAATCCTCCTATCATAACTCTTAACAATAGAGAAAAGCTTGTTTTAGAATTTGATGAGCTTACTTCTCTCTCGGGACAATTCAGAGTTACCTTTGAACATTTCGACCAAAACTGGAACCCAAGTAATATACCGGAAGCTTGGTATTTAGATGGTTTTAATGAGCTTATTATTACTGGAGGAGAAATAAACTCCCTGTCAAAACCCAACTATTTTCACTATAAAGCTGAATTTCCTAATAATAATGTGAAATTCATATCCAGTGGTAATTACTTGCTCAATGTTTTTGATTATTCATCAAATACTAAACTTTTCAGTATCCCCTTTTTTGTAACAGAACAGGCAGGAAAAATAACCTCGAGAGTTGAAACACTTTATAATTCAGGGAATAATTTTTCAGCTTCAGATCAGCTTTTTTCAATTTACGAATATCCTGAAGAAGTGGAGTTTCCGCAATTTGATCTGGCTTTTAGATTTGTACAAAACCGGTTTTGGGGAAGTGCAAAATCTACGGAAACATTTGACATCACATCTCCGGGTAAAGTTCGATTTTATACACCAAGAAGCAATTTATTTACATCGGGTTTTGATTTTATCCCTTTAGATCTCACGGATCTAAATATCAATTTAGATAAGATAGAAGATTGGCAGCCTGAGTTTATCCCTCCCAGAGTTATTTTAAAGAGAGACATATTAAATTTTACGGCCTCTCCTTCTGTAAGCTATTCATCCAACTTTGGTAAACCTGAAAAGAACAGAGATTCCAGATATGCAGAGGTTCAATTCAGATTCAAATCAGGAACGTTGAACACTGAAAATACAGAATTATATGTAGCAGGAGATTTTAACTCCTGGACATTAGACAAAGATTCAGAATTGAATTATAACTCCAATACAGGTTTATGGTCGGCTGATGTATTAATTAAGGAAGGGAATTATCGATATAAATATTTTCAGAAGTACGAAAATTCAGCGAATTCCACTGCCATTCCCATCAATGATTCGATTACAAATCGCAGGCAGTCATACCATTCTTTTGTCTACTACCTGGATCCTGAAAAAAACTACCAAAGACTTTTAATCATAGGTAGTTTTAACTCCGGTAATTGATCTATTAGAAATCAATTCCTATAGAGAAATAATGAACGGCATCAGATTTAAAACCGGTTCTGTCGTAAGCCCAACCAATATCATATCCAAACGGCAAGCCAAACAGTATTGATCTTAAACCAAATCCTGCGCCAATTAACACATCGCCGTCTAAGTATTTGAATTCAGAGAATGTACCATCACCATTTGGTATATACCCTGTAGTCTCTTTTGCTACCGTAAAATCCAGTTTTTTATCATTTACTGCGAATTCAGAATTTAAATCAGGGTTTTTAAGAAGTCCGTAATTTATCGTCTGTCCCCAAGCGGCTCCTGCATCAACAAATGCAAGACCGGTAACATTATATAGAGGCAGAATAGGAACAGCTCCCGGTACAAGTGCTGCAAACAATGGAAATCTGAATTCTGCATTTACAAGACTAAACTTATTACCATTGATAGAATTGTATTCAAAGCCTCTCAATGGAAGGGCCGGTACCGTAAAAAAGTTATCGGTTATTCTGTCGTTGGAGAAACCATTATTTGAATATTGTTGATTTAGCCAACCCAGTTTACCACCCAAGAAATAGTTTTGTGAATCTTTACCTATAGAGGCTGCTCCGGAATATCTTAAAGCAAATGTGTATTGATATCCCATATCAAAATACTTTCTAAAGTCTCCCAAAACTGATGCAAATTCGGGTGCTGTCTTTCCAATTACAGGACTACCACTTAAACCAACAGAATATCGGTAACCTCCACTTGGAGTAATAAAACCGGGTTTCGTTTTATCATCGGTATAAACCAGTTCAGGATATAAAAATTGACTTTGTTGACTTCTGTCGGAGGAAGAGTTTCCGGTTCCGTTAGGACGATCAATCACAGAGTTAAAATCCAAATCTACATTTAGCAGGGTTACATTAAAATCAAGCCTGCTGAATTTATCGAATGGATATTGAACTGTGCCACCCAAACCATAGGTTCTATAGCGTATTAAATCTCCAAAAAAGCTTTGATACTTTCTTGATGTATGAAAGTAACTTATAAAGTAATTAGTTCTGTTCTTTAGATTTCCAAACCTGAAACTATAATCACTTTCTCTTAAATCGAAAACAAAATTTGTACCTAGCGACAATTGATAATCACCAAGCAAGTCGCTGATTATAAACTGAGTAAGAGCATAGGAACCATAAGTTGAAGCTACAAAGGATGGGCTGTATGCAATATCGACATCAAATTTAAGTCTGTACTCTTGCGGAACATATCTACCATCTTCCGTTAAATTGTCACTTACTGTAAAGGCTTCGATATCCTGAAGGTAGATCGTTGAATCCTGAAGTACATCGTCTGTAAACACATAATTTCTGAAGTCTATGCCATCTTCTTCGTTATTAGATAAGATAGAATCTGCTTCAACTTTCTCTTTTTCTTCTATATCCGTGATTGAAACAACCCCTTCTTTAAAAAATTCCTGAGCAAATTTTGTAGCGGGAACTCTTTGAGCTTCTGATTCTGAAGAGCGTCTTTTAGCCCAATAGTTTTCTGTAATAGGTTTTTTGATCTCTTTATTTAAAGGTGATTTGATCAAGAAAATATCTAAGTACCCATTGTTAATTGAATTGAAAGCCAATTTACTTCCATCAGCACTTATTGATATCTGAGATATACCCGTCTGTAAATCAGTAATTGATACTGCAGTTCTTGTTTTTAAGTTCAGCTCTTTAAGATTTTGAATCCCGTTTTCATCTGAAATAAAAAGAAGTTTCCCGTTTTGAGTAGTTATAGGTTGGAATTCATTCCACAACGGACTATTTGTAATTTGAATAGCCCTGTCAGTGCCTATTTTCACTTCGTAAATATCTGTCTGATACATACCATTGTTCTTGAATAAACTGTAACTGGTAAGTGTTTCTCCCAATGCTAAGCTCTCTCCTCTATCAGATACAAAATACACCGATTCTGAATCTGATGACCAAGCCGGTTCTCGATCTGAGTAAATATCTCTGGTAAGATTTTCCAGTTCTTTTGTATTCAAATTAAAAACGAATATATCCTGAAAAGGACCGATATTTCCGTCAAATGCTATTTTTGCCCCATCAGGTGACCAAGAAACTGATCCGATTGCATCTATATTCGGGAATTTGATCTTTTCTATTTCCTTGGTGTTATAATCTATTATTGCAATATCATCCCTGCCTTTTGTTTTTGTAGATAAAGCAACTTTAGAGCCGTCAGGCGACCAGGTAAGGTTCGGATTAAGGATATTCAGTTCTTCGAAATCCGGGTTATCTTCACCTCTGATCAGTGTTTTTAGTTTATTACCATTGATCGTACTAATTACCACTACATCAAAATATCCTCTGCTGTTGGTAATAAACGCCACCTTATCCCCTTGTGGAGAAATTGCAGCGCTTGTATTGTATGAACCAAACTCTCCTCTTTCAGTGAGAAGCGTAGCCAATGCATCAGCTCTTTCTCTCTCTGCAACTTCCGGATAGTACCTTTTCTTCAATGCTTCTGTCCAGGCTTTCGAGATTTCATCGACATTCATACCGACTGAAGTAATTAATCCATACTCAACACTTCTGCTCGTCTTAATGCTTTGAAGAATTTCTGCGATCTTCTCTCTACCGTATTCTTCAACGATATAATTCCAAAACGACTGCCCTCCTCTATATGCGTAATAGCCATTCAGGTATCTTATCGGAGGTAAATAATTATTAATTACCGCATCTCTGATAAACATATCGGTATTGGTATCCCAACCTAAAGCAGTGTACTCAGCCAAACCTTCCTCAAACCAAAGTGGAAATACTAACTGAATATTGTTTTGAATTATAGAATTAACCGACCCTCCGTAAAACATATCATTGAACACTGCGTGCACTAACTCATGGTGTATTGTACGTCTGAAATCACTGTATTCTCCATCAAAGGGAATAGTCATTCTGTTTTTATACTTGTCAGTTACGCCACCAATTCCCTCTGCACTTGTGGGAAGGTTTACTACATTCGTTTGAGAAAAATCATTATGAGAATCATATATAATAACTGAAATACGATCTGATAGTTCATGATCAAAATCATCTTTTAGCTGCTTGTAGGCACTTTCCACACTCATGGATGCAAATTCTGCGAGCTTATAATTTTTTTCACCATAGTAATACACATCGAAGTGCTTCGACTGTAAATATCTCCACTCAAAATTTTCATATTGAACTCTGTTTTTCCCATAAGAGAAATATTGAGAATAGCTTAAGCTAGAAGCCAGCAGGCCTATTAGAATGGGTAAGAAAATTCGTGCCTTCATATCAATATCAGTTTATTTTGCTAATGTAAAATCAATTTGTCGCTTTTGTGTATTAGTGCTTTCAACTTTTACTTTAATATCATCGCCAAGTTTATATGCTTTACCTGATGACCGCCCTACCAGTGCGTGTGTTTTTGGATTGAAAACATAATAATCACCTTTCAGATCAGAAACTCTAACCATACCTTCACAAAAAATGTCGTTTAAATTTACAAAAATACCTCTTTCAGTAACCCCGGTAATAGTACCGTTGAACGATTCACCTATTTTTGTACTTAAAAATTCCACTTGCTTAAGTTTTATAGAATCTCTTTCTGCGTCCACTGCAACTCTTTCGCGACTGCTGCAATGTTCGCCATGCTTTATGAGAGCCTCAAAGTTATAACCGGTTGTACCCGAAGAATATTTTTTCAATAATCTATGGACTATCACATCAGGGTAACGACGGATAGGGCTTGTAAAGTGTGCATAATGTGGAAAGCCTAATCCGAAGTGTCCAATATTAGCCGGAGAATACTCTGCTTTTGCCATTGAGCGCAACATCAATCCATTAACTATAGATTCTACAGATGTGTTTTTTACTTTTTGCAGAAGCTCGTTAATCTTTTTGGGAGTCATATTATCTGTCACTTCAAACTTAATATCCAAAGGGGCCACCTGCTCAGCTACACCTGCTAATTTTTCCTGATCAGGTTTATCATGAATACGATAGAAAAATGGAAACAGATTTTTGGATTTCTTCTTTCCCGACTCCTTTCTGAGATTTTCGACATGTAATGCAACCGTCTTATTTGCCATCAACATACATTCTTCAATAAGTCGATGAGCAAAAATTCTCTTTTTAATGATCACTTCTATAGGTGTACCCTTCTCATCCAGAACAAACTTTGGTTCCGGATTATCAAAATCAATAGCACCTTCTTTGAACCTTTTTTCTAAAAGAGTTTTTGCTAATTTCTCAGCTATCTTTAATTCTTTTTTGTACTTATGATCTTTTCCATCCAGTACTTCCTGAGCCTGTTCATAAGTAAATCTTTGCTTTGAATGAATGGCCGTTTCTTCAACTGAATAATCAATTAACTTACCATTTTGATCGATTTCCATAAAGCAACTATAGGTTAGTTTGTCCTCATTTGGGCGAAGACTACATACACCATTACTTAGTTTTTCAGGTAACATCGGAATTACTCTGTCAACAAGATAAACGCTGGTTCCACGGCTATATGCTTCTTTATCAAGAATAGTATCAGGAGTTACATAATGACTTACATCTGCAATATGTACACCTAAATAAAAGTTTCCATTCTCAAGTAACTCAATGCTCAACGCGTCATCAAAATCTTTAGCATCCGCAGGATCAATGGTAAACACAAAATCTTCCCGCATATCTTTACGACGCTTAAATTCTTCTTCGGGAATTTCTACCGGAATTCTTTCTGCAAAGGTTTCTACTTCCTGATCAAAATCTGACCTGAGCTCATTTTCCGCTAAAATTGACAGGATATTTGCGTCATTGGTCCCGGATTTACCCAATATGGAAGTCACTTCTGCTTCCGGTAATGCTTTTGGATGTGTCCAGTTTTTCAGTTTGAACAGGACTTTGTCATCATTATGAGCACCATTAACATTGTCTTTTAAAACAAAAAAGTTTACATGAGCAGACTTTTGGTCGGGTTCTATTAAATAAGTTCTGTCGCCTGTTCTTTTGAATGTACCAACGTAAAATTCTTTCCCGCGTTTTAGAATCTCAACAACTTTGCCTTTAGGTTGACCGCTGTTTCTTTTGCCTGTTATTTTAACTGAGACTATGTCATTTGGTAAACATAGACCTGTATCATTTCCGGGAATCATTACATCTTCTTCCATCCCTTCTACAATTACATAACCGGTTCCTCGTGGGGTCAGCTGAATGTATCCTTCAACTAAATTAGAATCTTGCTTCTTTATTTTTTTGTGAGATGTTCTTAGCTGAATTTGTGGTCCATTTTTGCTTAAGATCCCTTTTTTATCAAGCCTGTCTATTGCTTTATCCAGTTTGCGATGCTCTTTTTTACTATTTACTGCTAATGCATTCGCAATCACATCTCTCTGTAATGAATTATTAGGACTGCTTTTTACAAGATCTATTATTATTTGTTCTAAACTACTTTCTCGTGAGTTTCTACTCATTAAATCCTTTTGTTAACTGGGATTTTCATTCCCATTATTTTCTTCTTTGTTTTCATTTTTACCAAACAGCTTTCTGAATGGGCTACCCAATCTCCTGAAAAAATCTTGCCAGGTGTTAAAACTAACTTCGGCTTCTACGCCAACTCCGTTAATATCTTGTCCTTGTTGGGTTTCTTGTCCATTTGAGAGGTTACTAAACGTGGGGTCTTGCCTGTGAAAAGCAGTAACTGAAAATGTTCGGTTTATTTTATACGTAGCTCCCAAATCTCCAATATTAGATTGCGCCCCAGTAAGTTGTCCGTCTCTTCGAATAATAATTCTGTCATTATAAAGCCTGAGTGCCAGACCTAAATCAACCTGATTATAGGTATTTAGATTAAAATCTACATCAAAACTGCTTATATCACTGCTCAATAAAGAGTTAATTTGATTAGAAAGCAAAGGGCTTATTAATTGGTTTGATATCAATGGGTTTAAAACAGCGCCGCTGCCCGTAAAGTTCTCTGTTAATGAAGAAGCTCCATTTACAGAAGTTGCAGGGATAAAATCACCCATTAAAAGGAAGCTTGTGGCTTGTAATAATTTTTCGTCTTCATTTCTATTTAGGGATGCAATCTGAGTTGATAAAGTAGAACTTTGTCTTGCTTCAAATGTATTTGGCAAACGGAAATAGAAATTGTTTTCGATACTTGATAGAGACCCACTAATATTAAGTACAAGATCAACAGGTGTACGTTGAATGTTACTTGGATCAGTTAAATCCAGCTCAGATCTTGAAGTGGTTAAGGTTCTGATATTCGGCCTTGCAGAATACACCGCATTAATATTTATACGTGCGTTATCAGGCTCTCCTTCCCAGACAATATTTCCACCCGGTTCAAGATTAAATCGTCTTGTGAATATATCCCCACTTACCAACTGATAATTTCCATCACTTATATCAAACCGGCCAAAAATACTGAGATCTTCATCTTCTAGTCTAATCCTTAAACGACCAGTACCATTTGCGGTTATAATATCTCCCGTAATTTGATCGAAAATTAAACGGACCGTCATTGGATTGTTAGCAATAAACTGAAGATCTAAAGTGAATCTTTCAGCAAAAGTAAGTTCTGAAAGGTCGATTTGGTCATTGATGGAAAACGTACCCCCATCATTCAGTGATGTTGAATCTACTCCGTATCCATCAAAAGTATCTACAAAACGAATAAATTTATTGTCTTCATCAAATTCCGTTTCCTCAAGCAGTGGCAACTCAATTTGAGAAAAATCTGAAATTAACATTGGTTCAGGAGTAGTTAGAACCGGATTAAGATTGGTACCTGAAATATTAACAACTCCCGTTCCGTATGCTTTCCCAAAGAAAGGTGCGTTGGGATCAAAGTTGTTATTCAGGAATTGAAATTCATCCGTATCAATTCTGATATCCATACTGTGTACGGGCTGAAAGTCATTAAAATTATACCAACCGTCTAAAACTGCCATACCTCCGGAAGGATCTATCAAAAATATGTCTTCAAAAACTAAACCATCTTTTCGGGTAAAAGTGATCGGACCCTGACCATAATAATAAGTATCTAAAAACCTTGGCTTCATGTAAACCGCATCGTTCGCACCAATATCATAATCAACCTTAAAATCATAGTCATCTAAGTTGCCCCACACTTTACCCGATCCTGTTGCTACTCCGGCCATTTCTGTAAATACTTTTGGTATCAGGAAAGGAACAATCCAAAGATCTACGGTATTGAAGTCCAAGTCAAAACTATACAGTGAATCGACTTTAGGAAATTCACCATTTACAGGAGCTAATACATAGCCCGAAAATTCCAGATTTTGACCTTCTCTGTCATTTCTTTGAAAATATTCAGGATATATGGTTGAGTCGGTAGTTACACTTATGTTTGTATCGAATCTGTTTAAGTCTTTATTGAAAACACTGGAAATCGCGAAATCTCCAACCGTTTGGTCGTTTAGGGAGAACGCGTTCAGGTTTATATTACCTTCAACTGTAGGAATTTTAGTTAAGGTTCTGGTTGTAAAAACACCATTCAAATTTCCACCAAAATCTACTTTTCCATTTATCAGATCTGATATTCTATCTAATTTTACGCCTCTGAAAAAATAATTTACTGAGTCCGTTACTTCATTACTGAAAGCACCTTCCACATTAAATAACTCTTCTCTGTTCTGAAAAGTAAAGTTCTCAAAAACCAGTTTTTCACTATTGGTGTAAGTTAAACTCGGTTCTCCTCTATTTTCCCATGCATAAACCTCAGATCCAAGCCTAAACTCATTTATACTTGTAACTATTGCTGAATCTGAAAAGGCTGATGTACTCGTAAGTAAAAGCGCTGCATCATTTCCTATAACTTCAATATTATTATTGATAATGACAGTATCTTCAGTCATATCAAAATTGAAATTAAATCCTTGAGTGTCAAAATAAGGAGTATTAAACCGAGCTATATCCACACTAACCAAAAAGTTTGAAAAGTCCTTAAGAGGCTGGTTATATCTGAAACTACCCGTTAATTGTGTTCTTATGGAATCTGCTTCAAATTCTCCCAATTGAAATTTTGAATCAAATATATCCGCATTAAATAACAGCCGTGTTGTATCAGCAGTCACATTCGAGGTCAGCCGAGTTGATGCAACCATATCAGGAAATTCCGGATAATACTGTTGAATCAAATTAACATCTTTCAATTGTGCAGTTATGTTAAAATCCTGATTACTTAATCGTTTACCTGATTTCAATTTTGAATCTGAGAACGTCTCTGTAAAAAACTCTTCTTCTAATCGCTCCTTAAAAAAACCAGCCCAATGTTTTGCTAAAGGAAGCAGATTAGTGGTCATAAAATCACCTTCCAAACTAACGTCTAATGCAGTTGTTGTTACACGAATTGAACGGTTTGAAGAAGTAAGGTTGGTTACATCTGCATAAAGCAATTGTGGTTTGAGCGTATCACCGTTCGAGGTTGAAAAAGGAATATTAACACTAAGCACGCCCGTTGCATCATTTAATGAAGTTCCTTTGAAATCTGCTTGGTATTCGATATCCATCTGGACATCAGCAAAATTTTCAGATTGAATAAAATACTGTAAGCTCAGATTACTTCCTTTTCCTTCCAGTTTGAATGATCTTGATTCATTTGAAAAATCAAGCTCTCCTTTTCCTTCCAGAACACCTTCACGAGCTGTTACTAAAAAGTCAGGAGTTATTACTTTATTCTTACCAGTAGCACTCAACTCCACCAAAGAAAATGTAGAATCATTAACAACCAGATCGTTTGAAGAAAAACTAAAAAGATCGAAACTGGTAAAGTCTTTATAATCAGATGTTTTGAATTCCCCTTTAGAAGTTATATTGGTATTCTTAATAAAATCCCCAACCAGGTTTCCGATATTCAATGAATCTGTTTCAAACTGAACATTTAAGATCTTTTCATCTGCAAATCCCATACTTCCGGTAAGTGAGATTGAACCTCTTTTGCCTTTGCTGGTAAAACTACCTGCTGTATTCTCCAAGTCCCCATTCAAGCCCGCTGTTAAAGTGGTGTTTGATATTGCTTCGAGCTGGTATTTATTTATTTCAGGGTAAAAATCCTGAACATTAGAAGTGTCCAGAACCACATCTGTGAACTGTAGATCGTAGCGGAATGGGTTTTCTTTGTCAAAATTAAATAGCTTACCAGAGGCATTAATTGACGAATTCCCGTATTCAATTCTTGTAGTATTTACATCAACCTCCTCTATTCCTCCTGAAAAATCAGCTTTCACAAATAGGGGAAATTTGAAGGTTGGCCATTCCGGCAGAAGCTTATTTATTCGACTTTCAGATAGTGAAAACTCCTCAATATCCAGATCGTACTCTGCCTCTCTGAGTTGTTGAAGAAAGTCCAATTCAAAAATATTTATTCCATCAATACGACCTGTAAAGTTCAGATATGAATCCTGATTTATAAAGTTGAATGAATTGAATTCCAGGTATCTGTTATCGCTATAAATTTGACCAAATACCTGACTTCTTCCCAAAGCAATTTCATCTGAAGTGAATGAAAGCCTTTCTATATCAAGAAACCGTTCGTCTTGCTTATATTCAAAAAACATTGACAAATCTAGATCATCTATAACCAGACTATCAGAGTTTGAAGTAAACTCGGTTGGCTTATATGCGTTGCGGATCAAAACCTGTCCACTTGTTATAGTTACATTTGGTGCCAGAATTTCAAAAAACGGGGCTTTTATTTCAGAGCTGTCAGCAACAGGTATATTAGTGTTCTTTTTTTTAAGGGCATATAACAAAGAGATGTCCGACTCTGGATCTATTAACACAGTTGGAGAAGTAATATTAAGACCGGTTACAATAAATCTCTGTTGAAACAGAGCCGGAACATTTAAATTAGCTGAAACGCTATCACTTTTAAATACAGATACAATACTGGAAGAATCCGGATATAAGTTTACATCTTTAAGTTCTATTCGAAATGGAATTAACCCATCCAACTCTCCTATAGTGAAAACCCCATTATATTTCTCACTAAAGTTAGTTTCTATTCGGGTTGCTAAATAGGACTTTGCAGGTTCCAGCTGAATTAATCCAAACAATATACCAACCGCAACCAGCAATGTTAAAACGGTTGCTACTGTAATAGCCCAAAAGGCGTTCCAAACTCTATGTAGCCATCTAACTACGGGCACTTATTTAAATTCCTCGATTATAAATTTCCATGATTCTTGAATTATTGACACATCTTTAATAATTCTGGGTTTTGCAATTCCCGGTTTTTCCAACATTATTACTTTGATTGAGCCATCCTTTACTTTCTTGTCATGAAGCATCAGTTCTGTTAGTTCTGCTACCGATTCTTCAGGGTCAAATTTCGAAGTGTATAACGCTCTGAAGCCAGATAAATTGGCTATATCAATATTAAATCCTAATAAATTAGATAACTTTACTGCTCCCCACATTCCCATGAATACTGCTTCTCCATGAGAAGAGTTCTCGTATCCACGAACTCTTTCGATCACATGTGCAAAAGTGTGTCCAAAGTTAAGGATTTCTCTTAGTCCCGATTCTTTAAAATCTTTTGCCACAATATCAGCTTTAATTTTAGCGCAAAGTGCTACCAAATGTTCCCAATCTTTTGAATACACAAACGGTTCTGAAATCGGGAGTTTTTCTAAATCTTCAATAATACTTGGAGTACTGATCATCCCATACTTAATAACTTCGCCCAAACCATTGGCTATCTCTTTTTGTGCAAGAGTCTCCAAAAACTGTAAATCAGTAAAAACAACTTCAGGACTGTAAAATGCGCCGATCAGATTTTTACCAACCGAATGGTTTATTCCTGTTTTTCCGCCAATTGAACTATCAACCATTGCTAATAGTGAAGTAGGGATATGAATAAGTGGCATGCCTCTTAGTGTAGAAGCAGCTGCAAAGCCTCCCAAATCCCCTGTAACACCTCCACCAATAACAATAACCGGAGTAGACCGCTCTACTTTCGACTTCAAAATGGAATCCACTATCTTAGTGTATTGGCTTAAGCTTTTACTTTGTTCACCTTCAGGCACTGAGCATAAAACTATTTCGTCAAATAGTGACTTTAAACTATTTATATAGCTATCCTGATACAGATCAAGAACATTCTCATCTATAATAAATACGGCTTTTTTAAGGCTGAAATTACCCGACAAAAAACTAATGATCTGATCTTCAAGCTTATAACCAACCACTATTTGATGATCTTTCGAGTAATTTGTATTCAATTGAATACGCTTAGACATGTTGTTTAATTTTTTCGATTAGTCTGTTCACTACAAAAGATTTATCATCTTTTCCGGTAGTAGTGAGTTTAACCTGAGCCTGATTGTAGAATTCAATTCTATTTGAATATAAGGTTTCCAGCTCATTTTTAAGCGTTTCTCTTGATTTAATTTCTCCTTCACTATTTCGAACTATCGGGCGTTTAGGATTTTGAATTACACGCTCTAAGATTACATCCATAGGAGTATCCAGAAAGACAATTAGTCCATGCAATTTTAAATGATCTACAATACGTTGGTTTTGTAAAGCTCCGCCCCCTAATGCTACCACTCCTTTAAAAGATTTGGTTAGCTCTAAAAGATATTCCCACTCCTTTTCTCTGAAATATTCTTCTCCATGTTCTTTAAATATTTCTGTAATTGTTTTTCCTTCTTTTTTTACCAAGTACTTATCCAGATCATGAAATGGCAGTTCCAGATTCTTTGCTAATCGTGAACCGATAGCACTTTTACCCGCTCCCATAAATCCGGTCAAATAAAAACTTCCCTGAAACTTTTTTAACCTGTAATCATTCATCTCTAAGGTCTTTTAGGACTAACAAATTCAACTTCTTCCTTATCCACAAGCACCGCCCCGGCCGGTGCTCCTTTTGGCTTTCGAACGTATTTTTTCTTGGTAACAATAACTGGAACAACTTCTGCACCTTTCGCTTTTGAATTATATGCTGCAAAAGAAGCTACTTCTAAAATTACACTTTTTGGAGGCATTCCTTTATCATTTCCCATTCTTATTAATGCATGTGACCCAGCTACTTTTCGGGCGTGCAACCAAATATCTTCTTTGTGAGCCATTTGTACGAGTTTATCATTGCTCTTGGCATTTTTACCGATCCAAACAGGATAGTTACTCACTTCAAGTGTATGGAATGGTAAATCGGATTCCTGTTTTTCATCTTCAGAAATATTTAATTCCTTCAGAGCTTTGATATTATCTTTCTTCCAGTCATTAAAATTCCTCAAGCTATTAAACTCTTCTATTTCTTTTTTAAGATCTTCAATCAGTTCTTTCCTTTGTTCTAATATTGGAATTCTTTCCAGAGCTTCTTCGTAAGACCGGATCGAATTTTTAGATTTTGAATAGTATTTTTCAGCATTCTCAATAATTGAGAGTTTTTTATCTAAAGGAATTTCTATTTGTTTCCCTTCATCATACAGATCATTAACTATTATTTTTGAATCATCTTCCGGTTTCAAATGACCATTCGCCATCAAAAGATGACCAAACTTCTCATATCTATCTGCTCTTTCCAGGCCTTTATCAGCCTTGTCAAGATTACGTAAACCTGACAGGGTTCTCTTAAGCTGTCTTTTTAATTTCTTAAGCAGCTCTCCCTTTTGTTGCCTTAATCTCTGATCATGAGAATAGTTTTTATACCTGTAAGCAATCAGATCATTTATAGAATCGAAGAACCTTTCTGTTTTTAAAGGAAGTATCTCTTCACTGAAAATGGATGTATTTCCGTTTTCAAGTAACCTCCAGGATGGATTAGTATCAACTTCAAAAGTAAGTTTTCTTGTAATTGAAATAATTTCATCACTGTTCATTTCATCTACATTGTATTCTTTAATAAGCTCAGAAAGATTTCCTCTGGGAATTAATGGATTCAGAGAAGTAAGTATTAGTTTGGGAGACTTATCCATATTTACATTTTCGAACAGATCTATCTCTTTTTCATCGGGAGCTTCTATTTCCTCAATATCATTGCCTTTGAAAGACTCAATTACCTCCCCTGCTTTTGCTAACATCACATTTCCGTTGTTTCCGAAAATTTTAAAAATGAGTTCAAAATTCTCCTGAATACAGATTGTGAATATTCGATCTGTCTCTGCAAGCTCCACATTTTCTATCTTCAGATCATAGATATCCTCGAAAAACGCTATGGTATTTTTTTTCTTTGGATTTGAATAATAATCCAGAAACAAAGCCATATTTCCGGGACTGGTACTGAACACCAGTTTATGATGGTTTTCATCTTCTCCTTCTATAAAAAACTCTATTAAATTTTTATATCTGGTGTTGGCTAAAACAATTTTTTTACCAACAATTTTGGATTTAATGAATTCCTTTAAATATTTTAGTTCGTAATAATTCAAAGAGAGCTTGAGGTTTTAAATACTGATTTCAAATAAAGAGGTTTATGCAATATCCTATTTTTAATTCGATAATAAACACTGTTGATACCAACTTAGAAAAAAGAGGAATATCAACCGACATGTTTAAGACTTGGGAAAATAGTAAAATAAATGCCACCGGATTAGAATTGGAAATAAATCTTTCAAATATTTCTCCATTCATTCGTGCGCTTTCAATTAATTTTGATTGGGACAGTTTCAGAGAAACAGCGCTTGCAAAAAAACTGGATGGCATGGAATCTCACCCATTCCTGGAAATGGATAAGCTAAAAAATACTAATCTTACACCAACTATTGATGTTGAAATGGCATGGCTTTTTGATGAACATACTTGTCAGCCTATCGAGACTGATAAAAATGGGAATTATCGGGTTGAGAATGCCAGCAGGTGGATGGAATCGGTGAGTAAGGATGTAAATACTTTATTAGCAAAAGACGACATAATCACACGTTGGCATGTTGAAATTGAAGGTGATCAGGATGGAAAGTACTTATCTGCCATAAACCTGATCTCCTATTTTCAATATCAAATTGATACCCCAAAAAACTTACAAGAGGTCAACCAGCTTGTAAGCCGACGTTTACATGAATTGCTGTTCAAAGCAAATAAGGTTATTAATATTTCTGATGAAATCTTATCCAAAGCTGTTGCTGCTTAATGAATGAGCCGAAATTGGTTGTAGTTCATAGTTTCTATAATCCGAATGATGCGTATGCAGCAAAATCAATACTGGCAGATTCCGACATTCCCGCTTTTCTTCTTGATAGTAATACAAGCACTTCAAATTTTGGATCAGCAATTGCTATAGGTGGTAACAGACTGGCAGTAGCAGATAGGGACATCAAAGAAGCTGAACTTATCATTCAGGATTTCTTAAAACTTATTAATGACCCAAGTGTAGAAATCGAAAAGATACGTTGCCCCAGATGTCAATCAGAGTTAGTAACAAATAAGCCTGTTACTCTTGTTAAGGCTCTGCTCGCATTCTTTATAACTACATTGTTTTTATTCAGCTCTAATCCATACTACTATTGCAAACGTTGCAAGTACAAGTGGAATGAAAACAAACGAACATAAAAAAGGCCCTGATTGATTTAATCAGAGCCTGAAAATTATTTCTTCTTCTTGTGTCTGTTTTTTCTCAGACGCTTCTTGCGCTTGTGCTTTGCAATTTTTGAACGCTTTCTTTTTTTACCGCTTGGCATAAATGGTCACCAAAAATTTCTGATTGTTATTTCTACGAATTGATTAGCTTTAAAAATAAGAACTTTTCAAAGTATTTCTAAATCATTTTTTTTCAGACATACTTTCGTTTACAGCTTCTTTGAAGTCTTTCGACATTTTCAACATGGGTGCATACTGCTCCGGTACAATAACTTCTTCATTTGTTTTCGGATTCCTTGCTACTCTTTGAGCGCGTTTAACTACTTTAAAGCTCCCAAAGCCACGCAATTCAATATGCTCGCCTCGTTTCATTGCGTCTATAACAGTTTCCATGAAACCATTAACCACAGCCTCTGTTTCTACTTTTGTTAGCCCTACTGATGATGATATAATATCTACGATATCCGCTTTTGTCATAATTCTTATCCTTGATAAAATTTATTTTTCATATTAAGCCAATCGTTTAAAAAAACAAAGCTTACTCCAAATCGTTCATTTAAAATAAGTATAATTTTTGGAGCAATTTGTTAAAGAAAAAATGATATCAGTAATTATTCCTAAATCTTTTTTACTTTCATGGGTCATAAAAAGCTAATAATTAAAAATTAAATGATTGCATGGAATTATTTGAAAGTATTGTAAACAGTTTAAACGACCTTGTTTGGAGCACACCTTCCAACTTTCCTTTTATGGTTGTTGTTCTTCTTAGTTTCGGGATTTTTATCACTTTACGCCTCGGTTTTGTTCAGGTTCGTAAGTTCGGTCATGGTGTACTTTCCGTAATGGGTAAGTATGACCATCCTGATGCCGTTGGTGACGTAAATCACTTTCAAGCATTAACCACTGCACTCTCAGCAACCGTCGGTATTGGTAACATTGCCGGAGTTGCTATCGCCATTCACTACGGTGGACCTGGTGCTCTTTTCTGGATGTGGGTTACCGCATTCTTCGGTATGGCTATTAAATACACAGAATGTACGTTAGCTGTTAAATACAGAGTCGTAAATGATGATGGATCCGTTTCCGGTGGACCAATGTACTACATCGAAAAAGGACTTGGAGAAAACTGGAAATGGCTTGCTGTCTTTTTTGCTGCAATGGCTGTAATCTGTTCGTTCCTGACAGGAAATGCAGTTCAGGCAAACACAGTTGCTGATACAATGAGAAGTACTTTCTTAGTACCGGGTTGGGTTACAGGTTTAGTTACTGCATCACTTGTAGGTATTGTAATTATTGGTGGAATTAAAAGAATAGGTAAAGTTACCGCAAGCCTGATGCCGGTTATGGCAATCATTTATGTGTTAGGAGCTTTGGTTATTCTTCTGATGAACGCCAGTGAAGTAATTCCTGCTTTTAAAACTATTTTATCGTATGCATTCACTCCGGAAGCAGGAATATTCGGAGTTGGATCAGGTGTATTCTTAACGACTTTAGTTTGGGGTATTAAACGTGGTTTATTCTCGAATGAAGCCGGTCAGGGTTCTGCCCCTATTGCTCACGGTGCTGCTAAAACAAAAGAGCCTGTTCGTGAAGGAGTTGTTGCTTTATTAGAGCCTTTTATTGATACGCTTGTAGTTTGTACAATGACAGGGCTTGTGATTGTTAGTACAGGTGTTTGGGAACAAAAACATGATGTTCCGTTCTTAGCTTCCAGTCTTGAAAATACTTATGAAATTGAACAAGGAAATTCCTTGATCATCGTGGATGGTGTCCCTACCAATGGTAACGTTATCAGAAACGACCATCCAACAGGAGAGTTTTACACAGATGAAAGCAGAACTCAATTATTCAACGGTTCTATTTCTTTAGACGGTGATACATATGTAGCCAAAAGCATTGACGGTAATGAAGTCGCAGAACTTCACTCATCTATTATAGAAAACGGAGCTCCGCTAACGGCTTTAGCTTTTGAAAAAGGTCTTCCGTTTGCCGGAGGAAAGTATATCGTAACTATTTGTGTGATCTTATTCGGTATCTCCACAGCAATTAGTTGGAGTTATTACGGAGACAGATCTATTCAATATCTTGCCGGAGACAAATCCATTATCTACTATAAAGTTGTATATCTGATCATGCACTTTGTCGGTGCTGTACTGGCTCTGGAAACCGTCTGGGCAATTGGTGATATCGCGCTTGGTTTAATGACATTCCCGAATATCATAGCATTATTTGCGCTTTCAGGAACAGTAGCTGTAGCCAGCAAAACTTATTTCGCTAAAATGAAAGACCAAACAGGTAAATAGTTTTATGAATAATGTATTGGAAGTCGACCATCCCGTAATTGATATTTATTTAACTGCATTACGGGATAAGACTACCAAAACGGCACCATTCAGAAGAGCAATGGCTAATATCGGAAATATATTAGCCTATCACGCTTTGAGTGAATTACCGTTAACTGAATTTGAAGTTGAAACACCCATTCAGAAAACCAGTGGTTTCACCCCTTCTACAGATGTTGTAGTAATTCCAATTTTAAGAGCCGGATTAAGTCTTGTAGATGGAATAATCAATTTTATACCTGAAGCAAAAGTGGGACATATCGGTGTATACCGAGATGAAGAAACACATGAGCCGGTTAATTACTATCACAACCTTCCAAATGGAATTGAAGATGCATTCACTCTGGTTGTGGATCCGATGCTTGCCACAGGCGGCAGTGGTAGCCATGCAGTTAAGTTTCTGAAAGAATCAGGAGCTAAAAATATCCGTTTTGTTGCACTCATAGCAGCTCCGGAAGGGATCGAGCGTCTGCAAACTGATCACCCTGATGTTCCCATTATTACTGCTTCAATAGATGAAAAGCTTAATGACCAGGCCTATATCATCCCCGGCTTGGGAGATGCCGGAGATCGCTACTTTGGGACAACTTAAGTACATATTTGCTTCAATAGTTCTTTTTCTGATAGTGTCTCAATGCACAGAATTATCTAAGTATGATAATGAACGCATTCAGGAAGCTTTAGGAGATTCTTTGATCACCAGTTCCACTACAAAACAAGTGGATATGGACATTATCGAAAACGGAGCTTTAAAACTGAATCTGAAAAGTAGTCGTGCGCTTACTATCACTGAAGACAGAAATAAAACCACTTATCTAAGCGGGCCGGTGTTAATAGATATCTTCAAAAGCGACACTTTGGATACAGAGGTTTCTGCTGACAGTGCCATTTACTTACCTAAAGACGCGCAATTCGAACTGTTCGGAAATGTGATCGTTCATTCTCAAAACGGACGATTCCTATATTCCGATTATTTAAAGTGGCTGAGAGAAGATGACGAAGTTACAACACCGGGAAGAGTTCTCATCATTACAAAAACAGACAGCATTGCGGCAACAGGATTTGTTGGGAATACAGATCTTACAAATTACACTCTTACTGAAGTAACCGGAAAAACTCAGTTCAATTGAGCAAAGCGATCAAATATCTGCCTATTCTGATATTGCTATTTAGCATCAATAAAACTGCTGTTCATGCCCAGACAACCGTTCAGATAGAAAGTGTTAAAACACTGAAAAGCATTACGGTAGATGGCGAACCTGTCCGGAAATTGTACGAAGCCAGATTAAGAACGGGTGGATTTACAATTGTGTGCGACAGTGCCTGGCAATTCCTGGAAAAAGATGAGTTCAGAGCCTTTGGAAACATTCAGATCACCACTCCAACTGAAATTATCTGGACTGATTCTTTGGTCTATTACAATGTGCTCGACTTCAGCCAACTCAGAGGTAGGGTAATTATTAAGCAGGACAGCACATTGCTTTTTGGAAACAAGGTGAATTACAATTTTGTGACAAAAGTGGGCCGTTTTTTAGATGAGATCAGATTAGAAGACAACGAAAATGGCATTTTGAAAGCTAAATCCGGGATCTATTTTCAAAATCAGGACAGCGCCGAATTCAGGGGAAATGTTCAACTTGAAGATTCAGCTCAATATGTTGAAGGCGATAGTTTGTTCATTAATCGTAAATCTAAATTCCTTCGGTTATTTGATAATCTTCTGGTTATTGACAGTACCAATAATGCCATGCTAACCGGAGATTATTTAGAAGCCGATTCCACCGGGAGACGATATTTGAGAGGCAACGGATATCTTCGACGAACAGTAGAGGATTCAGTAAGTTCAGATACCACGCACATTTTTGCTGAAGAAATTGAGCTCAATGAAAAAGATTCCACCACAACTATAGATGCTTTTACGGATGTAAATGTATGGACAGAAAAATTCTCTTCTCTTTCAGATACTTTGCTTTACAATTCTGATACAGAACTCTTCCGGTTAAGAGGAGATCCCAAAGCCTGGAATAAAAATATTCAGCTCTCCGGTCCTTATATCTTTTTTCAACTCGATAGTAGCGAAGTTCAAAGCCTAACCTCCTATCCTGAACCATTTGCCGTTCAGGAAGACACGGTAACAGGAAGATTAAATCAGATCAAAGGTGATACACTGATTGCGGATTTCAAAAATGGAAACATTTCCAAAATCCGGATACATCCAAACAGTGAAGTCTTATATCATATCACTAACGAAAATAATGAACCGGACGGAGCATTTGAAAGTACTTCTCCCAAAACAGTTCTGATCTTCGAAAACGGTGAGATGGTTGAAGCTAAAATGGGGAAAAATCAGGGATTATTTTTACCCGAATATACTGAATTGGATAGCCGACGATTAGAAGGTTTTATCTGGACACCGGAACTTCGTCCCGAAAAACCAACTATCGATCCACAGCCTACCCTTCCTCCTATTCCGGCAGAACGACCTTTTGAATTACCGAAGAGGTTTGTGGAGTTTATGGAAAGTTTAAAATCAGATGATTAATGTCTTTTTTGATATTTCCTGAAGTACTGGTTAAAGTGTCACGCTTAGATGTATTCTTTTAAAAATGTACTAGCCCTCCGGACGTAAACGTCCTCCTAGTTTAAATTATCATTTTAGATATTTAAACTAGAAGAGCCTTCAGGCTCGGCGAAAAGGCTATTGTTAGACTATACGAATCCTATTATAGTTTAAACGTCTCGCTTGGACCAGTAACCTTGCTGGAATTACACAGGCGAAACGCTTGCATTGGTTGTTACAAAATTCAAAAAAATTGGTCACCCTATTCTTTAAGCCAAGGAAAACTTGTCTCAAAAATTACACGACTCTAAAAGACTTACCTATCCCGCTTAATTAAAAATTGTAATCGCTCCACCTGATTTTCTGCATTATTGCTTTTCCAATAGTATTTTGCTCAAAACTAACTCTATCAAATTATGAAACGACTCTTCTCAACAGCTCTATTCTTAGTACTTCTGCTAACATCGGTAACTGCTCAAAAATTTTCGCTTCCGGAACACGCTGACCAAACAGTGGAAACCACTCACGAGGTTACGATCAATGGACAGAAAATCCCATACTCAGCAACTACAGGATTTCAGCCGGTTTTTAATGATGATATGGAGCCGATCGCCACGCTGAATTATACTTATTACAAGAGAACAGATATCAAAGACGATAGCCGCCGACCACTAATGATCTCATTCAACGGCGGACCGGGTTCTGCTTCCGTTTGGATGCATTTGGCTTATACCGGACCCAAAGTATTGCGTATTGACGATGAAGGATTTCCAATTCAGCCATACGGAGTTAAAGACAATCCTCATTCTATTTTAGATGTTGCTGATATTGTTTTTGTGAATCCTGTAAACACAGGCTATTCCAGAATTTTGGATGAAGAAGCAGACAGAAAACAATTCTTCGGAGTAAATCAGGATATCGCTTATTTGGCAGAATGGATCAATCTGTTTATGACCAGAGTAAATCGCTGGAGATCGCCAAAATATTTGATAGGAGAAAGTTATGGAACCACCAGAGTTTCAGGTTTGGCTTTAGCCCTGCAAAGCAGACAATGGATGTATATAAACGGAGTGATCTTAGTGTCTCCTACGGAGTTAGGAGTACATACTTCAGAACGCAGACGAGACGGACCATTGGGTGCTTCCCTCCGACTTCCTTACTTCACCGCGGCGGCTTGGTATCACAACAAATTACCAAGTGATCTGCAGTCCAAAGACCTGTTGGAAATTTTACCGCTTGCTGAAGAATATGCTGTTAATGAATTAATGCCTGTTCTCGCCAAAGGTGGCTTTGTGAGCGATGAAGAACGTGAACAAGCTGCAGAAATGATGGCTCGTTATTCAGGAATTTCTAAAAAAGTGATCCTTCAACATAATCTGGATGTACCTCCCTCCTTTTTCTGGAAAGAATTACTTCGTGATGAAGGACATACCGTAGGTAGATTGGATTCCCGCTACAAAGGATTAGATAAAACCGATGCAGGAAGCAGCCCTGACTTCAATTCTGAACTTACATCCTGGTTGCATTCCTTTACTCCCGCTGTCAATTACTACTTTGCGAATCAGCTGAATTTCAAAACTGACCTGAAATACAATATGTTTGGTCCTGTTGGTCCTTGGGATAGAACCGGAAACAACACCGGCGAGAATTTACGACAGGCAATGGCACAGAATCCATATTTACACACCATGGTTCAGAGTGGTTATTACGATGGAGCCACCAAATATTTTGATGCCAAATACACGATGTGGCAGATCGACCCAAGTGGCAAAATGAAAGATCGTTTTTCCTTTAAAGGCTACCGCAGTGGACACATGATGTACTTACGCGCCGAAGATCTGAAAAATGCCAATGATGATATTCGTAAATTTATAGAAAATTCCTTACCAGCTGCGGGTACTCCAGCTAAATATTGATGAATAACACTTCAAAACCGGTCTGACAGATTGCCTGTCTGACCGAGTTTTTGAATTGGTAGAAGTCAATTTTTTCTAAATTCTGAATAATAAAATGAAAATCACAACTTGGAACTGTAATGGTGCACTTCGTAAAAAGTTCGGAGCTTTAGAAAAGTTACAGACAGATATTTATGTTATTCAAGAGTGTGAAAATCCTGTTTTAACGAAAAATTTAAAGTACCAAGAATGGTCAAATAACCACCTTTGGATAGGCGATAATAAAAACAAAGGTATTGGGATTTTTGCAAGAGCAGAAATCGACCTTGTGCAACTAGATTGGTCTAATACTTACAAAGACCACACTGTTAAGTACTTTCTGCCTTGTCGTGTTAATGATCAATTCAACTTAATAAACGTTTGGGCTCACAGAAATAACTCACCCAACTTCGGTTACATAGGACAACTATGGAAATACCTTCAAACTAACAGAGATAAATTTAACAATCTAATTCTTACAGGCGATCTCAATAGTAATACTATCTGGGATCAATGGGATAGATGGTGGAATCATTCTGATATTGTTCGAGAGCTTAGTGAACTTGGCATTCAAAGTTTATATCACCAGTTCTTTGACGAAGAGCAAGGTCAAGAGTCTCAACCAACTTTCTACTTGCAAAGAAAATTAGAGAAACCATATCATATAGATTATGCTTTTGCAAGTGAGCCCATAGCTGAACGATTAGTCAAAATAGAAATTGGAAGTGTTTCTGAATGGCTTGAAATAAGTGATCATCTACCTTTAACTTTCGAATTATCTTAAACGATTGAATACTTAGGAACTCTCTTAATAATACCCGAGTTGTAGTTTAAAGACATTTCTTGTTTATTTATTCTGTTCTTCTGATTCATTGAATAGATGAACTGCTTTTTTATAAGACCTATTTAAACAAACTTCCCTGAGTTTTAAACTCGGAATAAAAACCGGATCAACCTATGCCAGCAAAGACTGACACCAGCCATCACGATGAACGCATAGCCAAGATGACCTTCGCTTCGGTGTATCCGCACTATGTAACTAAAGTAGAAAAGAAGGGAAAGACTAAAGAAGAGCTTCATCAGGTTATTGAGTGGCTTACAGGTTATGATGAACAGAAAATTCAGGAGCTGATTGACTCTAAAGTAAACTTCGAGGATTTCTTTAAAGGCGCTACATTAAATCCCAACGCACATCTTATCACCGGAGTGATTTGTGGCTACAGAGTTGAAGAGATCGCCAATAAAACCACACGTGAATGTCGCTATCTGGACAAACTTATTGATGAACTTGCCAGAGGAAAAAAGATGGAGAATATTTTAAGGAGTGAGAATTAGGAATAAGGGAATTAGGAATGATTCAATGAAGAATTAAGAATTTTTCAATTGGGGTGGTAAATTATTTTATAAGAGCGTTGTCCGTGTAGATGTCAGATAGTTCGTTTTCAGTTTAGTAGTGATAGTTCTGGAAAAATTTGCCCTTAGTATTTAAGACGGACAAGTGAACCTGATCCGGATGCGTCTGTAAAGCAGGAATAATCCTTTCTGGTGAGTAGTATAGTAACTTTCTCAGAATGAGCGAAGACCTTTAGGATTATTCAGCGTAGGATCAGTGAGCCCGTCTTAAATACTTCGGCTTGATCTTTTGTCCCGTTCGAACGGGATATCAAGACAAAAGTAGGTAGCAATTCCAGTTCAAACGTTAGTTGGAGGAATTGGTGAATTGGGAATATAAAATCGCAACAAATTCTCTGAGGCTCAGTACTACTTCGCGTCTATCAATTAACTTATCTTTCTGTGGAATTAGAACTCATCAAAAAAAACAAAGTATTCATTACACTATTCTCTGCATTATTGGTATTTGTTCATTTGTTATTTGAACATTTCCACGGAGGGATCGTTACTCATTATATCTTACAAGATGACAGCCTGCCCGGAATCTCAAACTGGTGGGGTCTACTTACTTTTCCTTTGGCTACCTGGGTTGTTCTGCTTAGAATTGAAAAAAGAAATAATGCTTCAGAAAAGGAACACAACAAGAATGTTTTATATCGCTTAGTAAGCGCAATAATATTCGGAATTGTAGTGTCATATCTGTTTTCAATTGAGTCGACCGGTCTTGATTATTTGATGCTGACCTTATTCGCTTTATCTCTTTTTATCCCTCTTTATTTCGGCGAATACCTTCTTGGTTTTACCATCGGAACCATGTACGTGTTTGGCGCAAATATCCCGATCATAGGAGGTATAGTGCTTCTTTCTCTTCTTTTTCTGCTCTATAACATTCCAAGGTTCGTTTTTAGGTTTGTGAGATCTAAGCTTAATTGAATCGTTTATAGAGTCATCCGGTTTATACAAATTGGCAGTCATCCTGTAACGGATGCTAGATATCTTAATTTATCCTTTCCTTATTTAATTTTTAGTCATGACTAAATATTTTTATATTCACATAAAAATAATCCAATATCATGACTACCCGAAAAATACAATCCGCTTGTGCAGTATTGCTTTTGGTTGCCGCTATCTACTCTTGCGATAGTTTGATTCCCGAAGCTCCTGCGGAAAGCGACTTACTTGATGGCCCAACCGAAGGGCTTTCCACTTCAGAACAATCCAGATTTCTTAAAGGTGATATCGCTTTTAATGATGAAGTGTTTACACCCGAATCAGGTCTTGGTCCCGTTTTTGTAGCCAATTCTTGTGGAAGTTGTCATGCCGGAGACGGAAAAGGACATCCTTTTACCACATTAACCCGGTTTGGGCAAACACAACCAAACATAGCACCTGATGTCAGTATCGGAGGGCCTCAACTCCAAAATAGAGCCATTCCCGGTTTCGAGCCTGAGACTATTCCAAACGGCGTTCCTTCTATGGATTTTACACCGCCGGCTGTTACTGGTCTAGGTTTTCTTGAAGCGTTAACCGATCCACAAATTCTGGATAATGCCGATCCAAATGATTCAGATGGTGACGGTATTTCCGGAGTTCCGAATTACATCAATCCTCCATCCTATTTTATTCCAAAACCATTTCATCAACCCGTTGGTGGACAATACATTGGTCGTTTTGGTAAAAAAGCTGCCGCTATTGATCTACTTCATCAAACAGTAGGTGCATATAATCAGGACATGGGCGTAACTTCTACCTTCAATCCAATTGATCCGCATACAGGATTATCAACGGATCCTGAAGTTAGTGATCAAATCATCCGCGATGTAGTATTCTATCTTCAAACACTCAAAGCTCCAATCCAAAGAGACGCGGACGATCCCGAAGTCATCAGAGGTAAAGAAGTTTTTATGAGCATCAATTGCTCTTCCTGTCATGTTCCTTCATTCACTACTCCTCAATCTGATATTGACGCTCTTTCCAATAAAACGATTTTTCCATACTCTGATCTGCTACTTCACGATATGGGTCCCGGACTGGATGATGGTGCAACCGAAGGTTCAGCAGAAACTTTTGAATGGAGAACTCCACCACTTTGGGGATTGGGTTTAGCGCCGGAATCACAAGGTGGAGAATTCTTTCTGATGCATGATGGACGAGCTAAAAGTATTCAGGAAGCTATTGAACTTCATGGTGGAGAAGCTCAGCAAAGCAGAGATGAGTTTGTTGCGCTAAGTGATGCTGACAAACAAGCACTTCTCAAATTCCTGAGGTCGCTGTAATGAACAGAGAAGAATTTATAAAAGTATGCGGATTAAGTTGCGCAGGATTGATCTCCACTTCACTGTTTCTGCAGGGATGTGCAGGCACAAAATATCTGAATGCAGATATCAATGGTAATTTTATGGAGATCCCATTGAGCGCCTTCTCAACAGAAGATGGCACCGCATCCAGAGACTATCTCGTCGTTGAAAACAGTAAGCTCAGTTATCCCATTGCTGTTTACCGTCATGATGCAGAAACCTACACTGCCCTTTTGATGAGATGTACACATCAGGGTACGGAACTCAGAGTTTTTGGAGATCGTCTGGAATGTCCGGCTCACGGTAGTGAATTCACAAATAACGGTTCAGTTCAAAGTGGTCCCGCAGATGAGGAACTCAGAACTTTTCCTGTCCTTATTGAATCAGAAATTTTAAAGATCGATCTACGATGAAAAAGTTAATTATCACATTATTTATTGGACTACTGGCACAGCAATTAATCGCTCAAGTTGATCAGTCTCTCTTGAAAGATGATCGATCAGATTCGCTGGAAAATGGAATGAACATGGATGCATTGAGCAATCGTGTTTATGCTACGTCAAGCTCTCCGGTTTCGATCGGTGGTTATCTGGAAGCAGATTACAAATACATCGGCGAAGACGGACTTACAGACGGACATACATTCCGGATTCCCAGAGTAACGCTATTTATAACCTCTTCTATCAGTTCCAGAATTAAATTTATGAGTGAGTTTGAGTTTGAAGAAGGTGGTGAAGAGATCGCCATTGAATTTGCTGCCATGGATGTAAACTTTCATCCTCTGCTGAACTTAAGAGGCGGAGTTGTTGTGAATCCGATTGGAGCATTTAATCAAAATCATGACGGACCAAAATGGGAATTTGTAGATCGACCTATTGCAATGACACAAATGCTACCTGCAACATGGAGCAACGTAGGTTTTGGGCTTTATGGAAAAATGTACCAACAGGATTGGGCTTTTGGTTATGAAGCCTATCTAACCAACGGCTTTGATAATTCTATAACCACTAATACTGAAAACAGAACTTTTTTACCGGCATCAAAAAATAATAAGGAGCGTTTTGAAGAATCCAGTAATGGAGAACCTTTGTTTACCGGAAAGATTGCAGTACGCAATCAAAATATCGGTGAGTTGGGATTGTCATATATGGGCGGGATTTATAACACTCATGAAGATGACGGATTGATACTTGATGAGCCAAGAAGACTGGATGTTTTTGCTGTAGATTTTAACACAGAATTACCGTTTTCAGATACTTACATAATTGGCGAGTGGGCATGGGTTTTTGTGGATGTTCCAAATACATTCACTCAGCAATACGGAGAAAAACAAAGCGGTGGCTTTCTGGATATTGTTCAGCCTGTAATTGATAAATCCATGTTTGGTTTTGATGATGCCGTTTTCAATGTAGCTCTTAGACTGGAATCAGTTGACTGGAATGTTGGCACTTTTAACGAAACCGGCGGAAATATCGGAGATGAGATTTGGGCTGTAGTTCCGGGAATCAGCTTCCGTCCAACTTATCAAACCGTATTCAGACTAAACTATCGCTATCAGGAGCAAACAGATATTCTTGGAAATCCTCCTGCAAAAACCAGCGGTATTGAAATAGGTTTTGCGACTTATTTTTAGAATTCGCTTTCTTCTTGGTATATAAAATTGGTCATCTCACGGTCTGTCTGCCGACAAAGGCAGGCGAATGACTTTGGAGCTGATACAATTAGAGATAAACCTTAAAAACCCATCAGACGGGTTATCCGTCAGATGGACTGGACATTCCGATGTTTTTTTTAGACTTAAACGTCGCTATTGTATACATATATTTTAATCAGCTTTAAACCAGCAGATCCTTCAGGTTCTGCGGGATTCCAAGTAGGTCATTCTGCATATACTATTTAATCCGATTTGATTTAAAAAATAAAGTCATCCTGAGGACACTTCCGAAGGATCTGCACATCTATTTTCTATACCAACTTAAACTTTGCAGACTCTTCGCTATCTCTCTGAGTGACTTTTTTCTTTTTCTTGTCTATCATGACTACCATTAATCATGCAAATTGTAAAATTATCAGAACAAAACGTAGAAGCCCTCGCTCATCTCTTTGTTGAGTTGTGGCCGGAGTGTACTTTTGAAACTGAGTATGAATACTGCAAACAGATTCTGGAGAAAGAGAATCAGACAGCCTTTTTAGTAAATAAAAAAAGTGAATACATCGCTTTTGTATACCTCTCACTTCGAAATGATTTTGTAGAAGGTGCAACCTCTTACCCCATTGCTTATCTGGAAGGCATTTACGTAAAAGAATCCTACCGAAAAACCGGAATTGCATCAAAGCTGATTCAACAAGCAGAACAATGGGCTAAAGAAAACGGAAGTTCTCAACTCGCCTCAGATGTTGAAATAGATAACGAGCAAAGTATTCGCTTCCATAACAAGTCAGGCTTTCAGGAAGAAAACAGAATTGTTTGTTTCATCAAAGATCTCAAATCCCATTAAACCTCCTCAAGCTCTGCATTTTCTTTCATCACACGTTCTTGTACATCAAACGGAACCTGAGCATAGTGAGAAAAATGCCTTTGATAAGTAGCGCTGCCTTGAGTCATTGATTTTAAGCTCGTGGAATAATGATCCAATTCTTCAAGTGGTACATGTGCTTTTATTTTTTGCAACGCTCCTTCAGCATCCATTCCCTGAACTTGTCCGCGGCGAGTTCCCAGATCACTTAGCACTTCCCCCATATAATTCTGAGGCACGATCACTTCAATTTCATAGATCGGCTCCAAAAGTTTTGGATTGGCTTTCAAAAATCCATCCCGGAAAGCCATTCTTGCAGCTGTTTTAAATGCAGCTTCGTTAGAATCCACAGAGTGCATAGAACCGTCAAATACAGAAACTCTGATATCTCGGGCACAGCATCCGCTCATAGGACCGTTTTGCATTTTTTCCATCACTCCTTTCAGGATTGCAGGCATAAACCGATTATCGATCACACCGCCAACTATACAATTATTGAACACCAGTTTACCTCCCCACGGAAGATCATGTACATCAGTATTCCTTACTTTCATATCGGGCGGATCAGCCATTCCTTCTTGATAAGGTTCGATCAGCAATTCAACTTCGGCATATTGTCCTGCACCACCGGATTGCTTTTTATGCTTGTATTTCGACCTTACCTGTGTTGTTATGGATTCCCTGTAAGGAATTTTTGGGGTTATAAACTCAACATCCAACTTGAAACGATTTCTGAGTTGGTGCTCAATCACTCCCAGATGTTCTTCACCCTGTGCATGAATAATGATCTGACGTAATTCCTGGCTATGTTCAATTTTTATGGAAGGATCTTCCCTATGAATTTGATGAAGTGCGTTTCCAAGTTTGTCTTCATCTCCTTCATTGGTCAGCTTTACCGCCGTTCGAATCGTTGTAGGTGGAAACTCAATTTCTTCCAGAACTACATTATTTCCTTTTTCTGAAAGAGTGTGGTTTACATCCCCATCCTTCAACTTTACAACTGCACCAATATCTCCGGTTCTAATCTCATTTATACTGATGCGTTTGTGTCCTTCTGTGAGATAAAGACTTCCAAGTCTTAGTGAATTAGAAGTTGAGTTATTCATCAGATCCATTCCCGCAATGGAAGAACCACTGTATTGTTTAAAATAGATCAGATCCCCAACATGTGATTCCGAATATGTCTTGAATAAAAACAGAACGGGTTTTCCGTCGGGATCCAGTTCAAAGTCATCTCCATTTTGTGTTTTGGGAGCATTTCCTTCCAAAGGATTCGGAGCGATGTCATCCAGAAAACCCATTACCCGACCGGTACCCATATTCTTTGCTGCGCAAACGCAAAACAACGGATGAATCTGTCCTTTTACCAATGAAAGATGTAATCCTTCCTCCATTTGTTCTTCATCCAGTTCCCCATGTTCGAAGTAAATTTCCATTAAGGACTCGTCATTTTCTGCGATGATCTCAATCAATTCCTGATGCAGTTTCTCTGCCTTATCTTTTAATGAATCAGGGATAGGTAATTTATCCGGTTTTCCTCCTCCTTCCGGAAATTCGTACATCGTCATTCTGAGCACATCCACAATTGCGTGAAAGTCACTTCCTTCACTGTACGGAAATTGTACAACCGTTACTTCCCTCCCAAAATGTTCTTTTGCTTCCTGAACGGTTTGCCAAAAATCAGAACGTTCATTATCCAGTTTATTGACTACAAAAATCGATGAGACTTCATATTTACGAGCATATTTCCATAATGAATCCGTTCCTACCTCCACTCCGTTTTCAGCATTTAATGTAAAAATGGCTGTATCGGCTACTCTCAACGGACCAACTACTTCACCAACGTAATCTGAAGTTCCCGGTGTGTCGATCAGATTGATCTTGTGCCCTCTCCAATCCAGATTCATAAACGATGAATAAATGGATTTTTCTTTCTCTTTCTCCAATTCGTGATAATCGGAGACTGTATTTCCTTCTTCTATAGTTCCTCTTCTGTTAATAGCTCCGGCTTCAAACAACATAGTTTCAGCCAATGTTGTTTTACCGGAGCCGGAATGGCCCAACAACACAACATTTCGAATTCTGGCAGGATCGTATACTTTCATGGTGAACTCCTTGGATTGCTAAGATTTTTGTTTTCTCTTGATGAAAACTTTAAGCGCTTCCTTTTTTTACGCTATATTTGACAATAATTTTAAGAACGTTCGCACTAGTACGGCGAATAGCTAATTTAAACGGCTACGGGAAATAAGCAAGATGAAAAAAATTCTTCTCATACAAACAGGTGGAACCATTGCAATGAGCGCGAAAGGCGAAGGTGTGGAACTGGATCCAGAAGCCTGGTCGGATTTGCTTATCAAACAGATCCCTGAATTAGAAGAACTTGCTGAAATTACTACGTATCCACTTTTTTTTGAGGACAGCTCTGATCTGAATGCAGAGCATTGGGTAAATCTTGCTCAATGCATAGATGTTAATTACGAAAAATATGACGGCTTCGTGATCCTACATGGAACGGATACAATGGCTTATACGGCATCCGCACTGTCATATTCGCTACAAAATTTAGCCAAACCCGTGATCTTTACCGGAAGTCAGGTTCCAATGAGTAGCGTGCGAAGTGATGCCCGACGAAATCTTATCAATTCCATCGAAATGGCGACTACTGAATTGCAGGAAGTCGGTATTTGCTTCAATGATCATGTGTACAGAGGAAATCGTGCGACTAAACTGAGTATAGGTGATTTTGATGCATTTGGTTCTCCGAACTTAGATCCCATTGCTGAAATTGGTTTAGACATTGAACTGCATGTTCCGCCTAAAAAACTGATTCCTGCTTTCGAGAATAACGCTGCTTTTTCAAATGAGATATTTGTTCTCACCGTCCACCCTTCACTCAGTATGAATATTCTCGATTGTTTAGATCTCACCAAATTGAAAGCGATCATTGTCCGAACTTTTGGTAGCGGTAATTTTCCAATGAAAGGAGAATACAATATGATTCCATTTTTTGAAAAGTGCAGAGACCACGGGGTAATTGTAGCCATTGTTTCTCAGGCTGATTATGATGCTGTGAATTTGACTAAATATCCTGCCGGCCGAGCAGCGTTGAATGTTGGCGCTGTTTCCGGTGGCGATATGACTATGGAGGCTGCTCTTACAAAATTAATGTTTCTTATGGCACGATCAGATTCAAAAGAATACATTGAATCGCAATTTCAAATACCGATGGCCGGTGAGCTTACGGTTGATAAATAGATTTATTTACCTTGTCATTTCGACCAACGGGAGAAATCTTAAAATTTTACTCAAAGCGAATACCTAGATTTCTCACATTCGTTCGAAATGACAGTTTTTTCCATTACTTTTGTCTCATAATAAAATATAAAGATGAGCCTTACATACACGAATTACCTAAAAATAAACGAACTGTTGGAACTTCAACAGCTCAAATCAGATCCTAAAGAACATGATGAAACGCTGTTCATTATTATCCATCAAACCTATGAATTGTGGTTCAAGCAGATCATTCATGAATTTGGAAAACTGAACAAAGAACTTTCAGCAGGTAATACATGGATTTCCATCAAAACAATGAGACGAATCCTAACCATCATGAAAACTCTTGTTTCTCAGGTTGATATTCTGGAAACCATGACACCACTGGAATTCAACAGCTTCAGAAAGTTTTTAGGAGAGTCCAGCGGATTTCAGTCTCTGCAATTTCGTGAAATTGAGATCTTATGCGGATTGAGATTTCCATTGATGAAAGAAGCTCATAAAGATGATCCTAAACACATCGAAATCCTGGAACAGAAAATGAAAGAGCCTACAATTTGGGAAAGTTTTTGTGCTTATCTGAAGAAAAAAGGGTATTCGGTTTCATCACCCAGAGAAAATGAACGAGGGCTTGTTTTTAATACTTCTGAAGAGAACCAAAAAGAGCTGATCAAAATGATGAATGAACATCAGGAAGCAGCTTTGGTAAGCGAGTTGTTGGTAGATTTTGATGAAGGTTTGCAGGAATGGAGATACAGGCACGTTAAAATGGTACAGCGAACCATAGGCACTAAAAAAGGTACGGGCGGATCAGAAGGAGTTGCTTACCTTCAACGAACATTAAACCAGACTATCTTTCCGGACCTTTGGGAAATCAGATCTTCTTTTTAGAATTTTAAATGCCACAAAATCACCAAGACACTAAATTATAACACATACTTTTTGGTTAACTATTAAAATTATAAATGCTACAATCCCTCAATCTTTTTGTGGTTTTGTGTTTTAGTGGCTAACATCTTCTTATGAAAAACATCGACGAATTAGCACAACAACTCACCCCTCATTACTCACATTTCAGAGTTTCTGAACGACTTCTCTTTACCGGACATTCTCATCAGGCCTGGCCGGATGTAGCGCTGGAAGGACAGAAAGAGTATTTCATGGACACCGCAGAGCTGGTGGACAAAAAGTGGGAAAAAGCTGCTGAAAAGACTGAGATTCTAAGAAATTACCTGCGCGGATTCTATGACGACCCCGATGGATTCTACTGCCGGGAAGAAAGTACACACGTTCTTTTTGTAAGCTGGATGAGTGGACTTGATCTGAAGAATAAACCCAAGATCATTTCAACTGATGGAGAATTTCACTCACTGTTTCGTCAACTTCATCGGCTGGAAGAAGAAGGTTTGGAAGTAACTTATGTAGAAACCGATCCCGATGAAAGTTTTGCAGAACGTATTATATCAGAAATTGACGATAGAACTTCTGCAATAATGCTGTCACGAGTTTATTTCGAATCCAGTCTGATCAATCACCATCTCACAGAGATTGCACAAGCAGCAAGAAAGCACGGCGTTCCTGTTTTAATTGATGACTATCACGGAACTAATGTCGCACCTCTATCAATCAGAGAGGCTGATCTGGAAGATTGTTTTATTCTGATCGGCGGTTACAAATATCTGCAATGGGGCGAAGCCAATTGTTTCCTGAGATTCCCAAAAGATTGCGATATGCGTCCGGCAATAACGGGTTGGTTCGCTTCCTTCAGTACATTGGAAAAGCCCCGTGACGACTCCCCTACTCACTATGATCATTCCGATCAACGTTTTGCAAGTGGAACTTATGATCCTTCCTCTCAATACCGTGCTGCTAAAGTGGTCGAGTTTTTTGGAGAACAAGGACTCACTAAAGAAATCCTGAGAGACCAATATGTGCAAAAAGTAGAACTACTTAAAAAGCATTTTCTCGACAAAGACTTTGATCCATCTGTAATTCGACTTTCTCATGAGAAAGCGATTGCTGAACATAATGGAGGCTTCCTATCTCTTACTTCACCAAAAGCCAGAGAAATAAGAGCGGAATTATTAGCTCGTGATATTTTCACCGATGCCAGAGATCAGATCCTTCGATTTGGCCCTGCTCCTTATACTACTACAACTCAGATTAACGAAGTGATGCTTGCTCTAAAAGAAGTAATAAATGCCCTTTAACTACAAAGTAATTTCGACTTTTTTTGTAGTCATTAGTACCTCATTTACTGTATTTGCTCAAACTGAGTACTCGATCTCCGGCACTGTAAAAAGTCAGGTTGACCTTGATCCAATTGCAGGAGCTCAAATCTTCCTGAATGGTTCAACTATCGGAACGCTTTCTGATGGAGATGGCCATTTTACTTTATCAGGTATACCCGAGGGAGCTCATGATCTGATTGTTCAAAGCCTTGGTTTCGAAAGTGTTACTTCTTTAATTCGAACGGATCATTTGGAGGATGGATACTCTTTTATAATGAAAGAGAAAGTGTACAATCTGGATGAAATTACTGTTAAACCAAACAGTCAGGACTGGAAATACAACTTTGAGCAATTTCGAAAGATGTTTATAGGTGTAGGTCCCTTTTCGAAGAACACTAAAATCAAAAATAAAGAAGTCGTGAATTTTGATTTTGATCTGGATAACAGGACTCTGAACGCCTTTGCTTATGAAACGATTGAAGTAGAAAACAAAGACCTAGGCTACCGGATCTTTTTTTTCTTAGAAAGTTTTGAGATCGACTATAAATCAGGAAGATTCTTTTTCTACGGTCAGACTTTTTTTGAAGAGATGAGTTCGCGCAGGAAAAAAACCCGGAATAAATGGAAAGAAAATCGAGAGAAAGCTTATTTAGGATCTTTTGCACATTTCACTAAATCTTTAATTGACCAAAAAATTGTTGAAAATGGCTTTGTTGTAAAAGCAGAAAAAAGAGATGATGATGCACGGTATTTATATACGGATACCGTCCCACAATCACAGTTTTTCCACCAAGTTGACAGCTCCTATTATGAATATAACTTCGTTAATTTTTTGAATGTTACCTATGAAAATGAATACGAAGACATTACTTATTTGTATTCGATAGCAAAACCCTTTGACAGCAATCCGCGACTTTTGTCGGATTACCAAAACTCTTCAATAACGCTGATCTCTGATTCAGTTCTGGTAGATAGATCCGGATTTATTCTCGACCCCACTTCAATTCTTTTTGATGGATACTGGGCATTTGAAAAGCTTTCTGATATGCTTCCACTTACTTATGAAATACCCGCAGATTTAGCAGAATAAGTGCGGAGGTTTATTTTCAGGGAAAAATCTCGAAAGACTAGCACCAAATTTCAGACAAATAATACATTCCAGTATTTAAGTTGACCTTTCCGGTTAAAATTTAGAATCAGAAAAGTCTTGCCGGAAATGTCTTATGGTTAAAATTTCGATAGATTCATTATTGATTTCATAAATAACACCATAATTTTTATGAACAACTATTTCCCGGATTTTCTCATTATTGATTTCTTCTAAGATTTTACCGGCTTGTGGATTGGCTTTCAACCTTTCAACTTTTTCCTCGAACTGATCAATGAGATTTAGGGCAGCATCCGGATTGTCATTAGAAATATAATCAATAATCTCTCTGATTCTGTTTCCGGCAGTAGGAGACCAAATAATTTTCATGACGAGAAATCAGATCGTAACTTGCTAAAAAATTCCTCCTGTTCAACCCCTTCTCTATTGTTTAATTCTTTGCGAGCAGTTGATAGCTCCTCCAGTAACTGAATCTTATCCAGCATTTTTTGGTAGTCTTCTACATCAATTAACACAGCAGAACTCTTTCCATGCTGAGTAAGAATAAGCGGTCGCCGTTCAGACTTAACCCTCTCTATAAAAGATGCAGCATTGGCTCTGAAATCTGATAGTGATCGAATATCTTGGTCTAATTGAATATGAGACATTGAAAGTGCGTTTAAGTTTTGCCTTGTATAATGTACTGAATTAAATACAAAATATTGTATCAAATTATGAAATTGAAATTTCAAATAAGAAGCACCAAATTTCAGACAAATAACAAATTACAGGGCTTAATTAACCCTCCATCCCAAGCTCCTGCTTGGGATGGTAACTTGGAGCTCCTGCTCCAAATATGTCTTCTAAACTAATTTGTAAGGAATTAGAACTGAACTTGTCTTACCAACTATGGCAAGGAGCAATTTTAAATTTTACGAATCTGAATATCCCTATTTTCTGACTTGTTCAGTTGTGGATGGAATAGATCTGTTTTCAGATCCTCGGATTTGCGAAATAATCCTTAAAGCATTCATGCACCTCCAATCCAAATTAAACGTCAAAATATATGGATTTGTAATAATGCATAATCACCTTCACTTAGTTGCAGAAAGCATCAACCTCTCAGAAGACATACGAAAATTTAAATCCTTTACAGCTCGTGAAATTGTTCGGTATCTGGAATCAGCTAATCGAATTGTTTTTCTAAAGAGGCTAAAACGAGGAAAGAGAAACCATAAAATAGAAAGTACCTATCAGATTTGGGAAGAAGGTTCGTATCCGAAACAAGTAAACTCGTTCAAGAAAATGGAAAGCTTTATCGATTATATTCATTTTAATCCAGTTAAAGCAGGTTTTGTTAATCTTCCGGAGCATTGGAGGTATTCATCTGCTTTAAATTATTTGGGAAAGGATGGGCTTATTCCGATTACTTTGTTTTCAGGTTGAAGCTATTCGGAGCAGGAGCTCCGTCTTGTTCTCCCAAGCAGGAGCTTGGGAAACAGGTTAAGCTATCAAGTAAACAATGTTCGTTTACTTCAAGCTCCTCTGCCATAAGATTACATGAAAGTGGTGAACACTCTGCGCATTGTTCTGCAGAATAGGACGTGACATCGAATCCTTCTAGTACAGACTTTTGAGGTATTTTAACGTTAGTTTCAAATGATGCTTCTGGTTCGAATTTTTCCCAGATATTTTCTTCATCACTCCATTGAAACTCGTAAACCTTGTAGAAGAAAAGCTTCATCCTCTCAAGATTTATGTTATTTTCTTTAGCAATATCTTCAATAAAGGTAGGCGAATTGAAAAACCAGTAACCATTATGTTTCCAATAGTTAACCCAATCATCAAAGTCTTCAGATATGCAACCGCTAACAGAATATACATCTGATACCAGATTATTTTTGAGCCAATCAGGTTTAACTTCTATGATTTTATACATATAGCCTACTGGAATCATTTGATGGTCTGAGATATTATTAATAAACATTTTATCCAATCTAAAATAAACAAAATCAGTTAAGAAGCACTCTGTAAATAGATCTGATTTAAATTTTTTTTGTAAGGAATTCTTTTCAAACCGTCTTACTAAGAACCAAGGTTTGGTAAATCTCAATTTTCAAACTACAAATTCCAGACAAATGAAAAATTACAATCTTGAAGAACGTACTTTGGTCTTTGCAAAAGCAACAAGAGTGTTTGTTAAAAAACTTCCGCATTGTACTTCTAACTTCGAAGATGGTAAACAGTTGATCAGGTCTTCGGATTCTATCGGAGCGAATTATATAGAAGCCAATGAAGCTTTGAGTAAGAAAGACTTCAAAATGAGAATGAAGATCTCCAGAAAAGAAGCTAAAGAAACATGCTACTGGCTAAAACTAATAGATACCGGTACTGATCAACATCTTGAAAAAGAACGATCAGATTTGCTGGATGAAGCAACGCAATTATTGAAAATAATGTCTTCAATAATTCTGAAAGCTGCTTAATTTGGAATTTGTAGTTTGAAAATTGTGATTTAAAAAATTTAGAAATAAATTTTTTTCTTACATATATCGAACATATATTCTTTCGCAGAAGATGATGACACGATATGACACCCTGCCTTGTTAACTTTGCAGTAAATAAATTCAAAAATAAATGTAATCATGGCTGACTCAAAAGAAAGATCTAAAGCATTAGATATTGCCGTCGGGCAAATTGAAAAACAACACGGGAAAGGAACCATCATGAAGTTGGGCGGAGACGCCGTTCAGGATGTGGACGTTATTTCGACCGGTTCCATTATGGTAGATTATGCATTGGGCGTACAAGGTGTACCAAGAGGTAGAGTAACGGAAATTTACGGCCCGGAAGCGAGTGGTAAAACTACTTTGGCACTACAGGTAATTGCACAGGCACAAAAAAATGGCGGGTATGCTGCTTTTATTGATGCTGAACACGCTTTCGATCCCAGATATGCTAAAGCATTGGGTATAAAAGTCGACGAACTTCTTGTATCACAACCTGACAGTGGTGAACAAGCACTCGAAATTACAGAAACACTGATTCGCTCCGGTGCGCTGGATGTAATCGTTGTTGACTCCGTAGCTGCACTAGTTCCACGAGCGGAACTGGAAGGCGAAATGGGTGACTCTCATATGGGGCTTCAGGCTCGCTTGATGTCCCAGGCTCTCAGAAAGATCACGGGTATTGTGAGTAAAACACATACTTCCTGCATTTTCATTAATCAGGTTCGTGAAAAGATCGGAGTTATGTTTGGTAATCCTGAAACCACCACAGGTGGCCGCGCACTTAAATTCTACTCTTCCGTTCGCTTGGATATCCGCAGAATTGGAGCTATCAAGAAAGGTGATGAAGTAATCGGTAACCGGACTAAAGTAAAAGTTGCCAAGAACAAAGTGGCTCCACCCTTCAAAGTGGTTGAATTCAATATCATGTATGGAAAAGGGACTTCATTGATCGCTGAGATTCTGGATCTGGCTGTTGAATTCGATGTAATTGAAAAACGTGGTAGCTGGTTCCGCTACGATGGCGAACCTATCGGACAAGGTGCTGACGCCGCAATGCAGTTTCTAGAAGAAGACCCCAAGCTTTGTGAAAGCATTGAGAAACTGGTACGTGCTAAACTTCGTGGTGAAGAACTGGATGAACCAATTCCTGATGCATCCAAAGAGAAGGAAAAAGAGCCTGAAAAAGCTGAAGCCTGATCTGACTGACAACATTCAAAAGCTCTGTTCTTAAACAACAGAGCTTTTTGTTTTTAATGATATGAGTTATTCCAATAAGAAATATTCGAAGAAAGAACCTGAACTTCCGGTTACTATTCACCGGATTGAAGTTCAGAAAAAAAACTCTTTTCGCTATTCTCTGTATTCGGAAGACGGATTTATATCCGGGGTGTCTGATGCTACTCTCACTAAACAGAACCTCCGTAAGGGAACAGTAATTGATGAACAACTATATGCTGAGATCCAAAAGGAAGAAGAAAGTTGGTCAATCAGAGAATATTTAATTCGTTTGTTGGGCAGACGTGATCATGCCAGCCATGAATTGCGGTTAAAAGGAATCAAAAAAGGCTACGACTCCGAAATTCTGGATCAGATCATTGCTGAACTCGAGGAAAAAAGTTATATCAATAACTATGCTTTTGCTAAAAAGTATGTACATGATAAATTCAGATTCAATAATTGGGGTCCAAACAAAATAAAAGCTGAATTATTAAAAAAGAAGATCGATAAAAGCACTATTGCTCAGGTTTTGGAAGAGGAATTCGATCAACAATCAAAGATTGAAGTCATAAGCGAGTTGATCGAAAAAAAGAAACCCGCACTTTTACGAACAGATCCCGACAAAAGAAGAAAAAAAATATTCGATTATTTATTTAGAAAGGGATATAAATCTCAAATTATACTCAATCAAATAGACCAGTTACTGGAACGCATTGAAAAATAATACCACTTCATGTTTTCATTTTAACAGGAGTAATTTTTTAGTCAAAACTAAATCTGAACCGGATAACTGATAATAGTATACACCACTAGCAAAATTAGCAGCGTTCCAAACTACTGAATGAGTTCCTGCCGGTTTTCTAGAATTCACCAATACCGCCACTTGTTGTCCAATTGAATTAAAAATAGTGAGTTTAATTTCTTTCGGGTCAGAAAGAGTATATGAAATTGTAGTAGTTGGATTAAAAGGATTGGGATAGTTTTGATTAAGAATAGCTTCTTTAGGTAAAGAAGTTTCATCTTCAATTCCTACACTTGTTATAACATACACCGGATCGTATGTTTGAGTATAGTATCTACTACTTTTGATGACAGAACCGATTGGAGTATTCCCTGTGCTATCATTATTTACTGATTTATCTACAGTTACTATATAGTAAAAATACTTTGTTCCCGGTTCCGGTGCTTCTGAAAAGAATTTATCAGGATTGATATTTCTATTATCAACATTATCATTGATCTGTCTTTCATCCGGGTCTGCTTTATACAACAGTGTATACTCGTTATCATATTCTCCCTGGGTACGATAAATTTCAAATCCGTTTATCTCGCTTTCATCCAGATTGTATTCCCATTTCAAATCAACACCAACAGAAGCCATATCTACATTAAAATTTGACACAGGCTGAGGTCCTTTATAAATACTATAATCTGAACTAAAATTACTGATTGCTCTATCAAATGTTTGAAAAAGAGAATCTCTTCCCTGAAACACTACTTTGTTCTTAGCTTCTGCGCTAATTTCTCCATTTTTGAATTTCTTACCGGTTTCAAATGCTTCTTTTTTAGATATACCTGATGAAGCTTCCGCAATTACTATTTTAATACTATCACCCGGAGCTAGATTATAAGGACCATACCCATTTGTATATGAAAAACCACCTAAATTATTCCCTAATGCAGGATCACCAGTAGGATTGGTAAAGCCTTCATACCCGGTTGGCTCAACTCTGTATGCATGCCTTGGGTTTGTTCTCCCTTGTAACATTAAATCATACTCTGCCGTCATTCTAACTTCATTATAAGCACTATTATTTCCGAGTAATATATCATCCGAATGAATCTCATTCATTGTGAACGGCTGATTCGGATCATCTTCAGAATTATTAGCAGATACGTCAGCATGCAAAGTTACCGTACCTCCAAAATGGTACGCTGCTAATCTTCCCGTAGTATCATCTTCCGATATGTATCCTCCATTAGTATTGGGCTCTATAATAGGCGCTCCCAGATTATCATATTCAAAGAAATGAGCGTATTTTCCATGCCATGTATAATGCGCTCTGAATTTATTTTCTTCTGAAGGAAACTGACCGTCGCCTCTTCTATCGATCATGGTATTTTGCCCCCACCCCGTAGCATTACCTATTGTATACCTTGATTCCTTTACATGCGCCAAATCACTGATAAAAAATGGTATAAACCCTTCTATTTCTTGATCAGGCAACTCAATAAAATCATCACCATCGATATTACCGGTATTAGTAAATACATACTCAATAATATGATAGTTATCATGATACTCTTGACTGAATTGCTTTATGGTTCTTTTTACCGTTACACCAATCAGAGTATTAGTAACAGTAACAATCTCCCTGTCCGCTTTTAAATTCGAATCTATTTCATCGATTTCAACAGTATTCTTTTGTGAAATTCTTCCATCAACACTCACGTAAGGTCTTTCAAACCGACTTCTGGTTTTAATACTGACAGGAAAAAACTCTCCCGCTCCATCAACTCTGGGTCCCACATGGACTACTCTTTTTTCATAAAGAACACCAGAACTGTCTGTATAATTTTCTACCCCTAGCCATAACCCTTTAAAAACTTGTGCATCCTGATTTTCATAAATTGCCGGCCACTGCCAACCTCCTTGATGTTCGCTTTTAAATCCCTGTTCAACTTCTGAACCGATATTCGAATAAAAGTTGTGAAATGATCCAACATCCAGCCATTTATATGTAACTTGAGCGTTTGAATTAAAAGGAACTTGAACAAAAAATAAGAATGTTAAAAAACTCAGGAATTTCATTTTATATTTAGGTAGTTTTTTAAATAAGAATTCAAAGCAAAGTAATAAAATTTTTGAAAAACATTACCTTAGAGCGAATAGTAAAATTTGCCATTGGCATTGCAGCCATTGCCGTTCTTGGTTGGGTTTTAGTAAAACTGGGGAATCTGGTTCTTTATTTGGTTCTGGCTTTGATTCTGAGTTATGTTTTAGATCCGATCGTAAACTGGTTACAGCGTAATAAAGTCCACAGAACGGTTGCCATTACACTCACACTTTCAGCAGTAATTCTGGTCTTTGTATATGCTTCAACTACGGTTATTCCGAAAGTGGCAGACCAAATGGTTCAGCTGGCTCGTCAACTGGATATCAGGAATATTGAAAGTATTGCCAATCAGGTAGAAACTAAATTAAGTGATGATTACGATTTTATTCCCGAGGGCTTTTTAAGTAACAATCTCACTCAGGTTCTAAATTCTTTATTTGATTTCGATCAATTTTCATCAGTTTTCAGTAATGTCGTCGGAGTGTTTACGGATATATTTTCAGCTATTTTAGTTGTTCCCTTTGCTGCATTCTTTTTTCTGAAAGATGGCTCCAAGATTCGAAGAGATCTTTTGTTGCTGATCCCAAACAAGTATTTCGAAACTTCATTAACACTGATCGATAAGATTGAAAAGAGATTAGGTCTTTATTTCAGAAGTGTTTTATTGCAGAGTTTGCTGGTTGCAGCCAGTTCCTGGGCTACACTTTCTGTTGCAGGATTAGATAATTCCCTTTCCGTTGGCATTGCCGTGGGTTTAGCCAATACTATCCCCTATTTTGGTCCAATTATCGGTTATATACTTTCTATAATTATTTCAATAATAGAAACCGGAGACTTTTCTTTGGTGCTGGTTTGCATGATCGCTATTCTGATCGTGCAAATGCTCGATAATATTGTATTCCAACCTCTTCTCTTTTCCCGCTCTGCTGATATGCACCCCGTAGCAATTTTATTTATCATTTTGATTGGTGCTGAAGTGGCTGGAATTTTGGGGATGTTGGTGGCAATACCATTTGCTACTGTTATCAGAATCACCATTATTCAGATAAGCTGGAGTTTCAATAATTATCAGGTTTTCAATCAGGACCCTGATCTGACCAAAAATCCTTCCGGTTAGCTATTTCTATACTGATAAGCAGTGAAACTTTGTGTATCTTCAGGCAAGTATTTCTGCAACTTCAAATAAATTACTGTTGAAGAACATTGTTGTATTTGCATCCGGTTCTGGATCAAATTTTCAGTCACTTATTAATGCGGTTTCAGATGGTAAACTGACTGCAAACATTGTTGGATTAATTACCAATAATAAATCTGCTTTTGCACTCGAGAGAGCTCAAAAACACGGAATTCCTACCTTCATAATTTCTCCGGACCAATTCAATAGCGAATCTGATTATTCAAAAACAGTTCTTTCAAAACTTGAAGAGTGGGATGCAGACCTGTTAATTTTGGCAGGCTATTTAAAGAAGATTCCTTTAGAAATCATTCAATCTTTTGACAACAGAATTTTGAATATCCATCCTTCCCTGCTTCCAAAGTACGGAGGCAAAGGATTTTACGGATCCAAAGTTCATGAAGCCGTGATTCAGAATAAGGATTCTCAGTCGGGTTGCACTGTACATGTAGTAACTGCTGAATATGATGAAGGCCCCGTTATTGGCCAATCAACAGTTCAGGTCACTGATTCCGACACGGCGATATCTCTTGCAGAAAAAGTGCTTGAAAGAGAGCATATATTACTTCCTGAGACCATTCAAAAATATCTAACAACACTAAAAAACTAATAAAGTGGCATTAAAACCTCTTTCATCTCTACCAACTACACCGCTTAAAATTAACCGGGCATTGCTTTCCGTATCCGATAAAACCAATATCGTTGAACTCGCAACTGCGCTCCATAATAGCGGAGTTACTTTAATTTCTACCGGAGGAACTGCAAAAACTATTTCGGAAGCAGGAATACCGGTGAAAGATGTGTCCGAAATAACAGATTTTAATGAATGCCTTGATGGAAGAGTTAAGACTCTTCATCCTTTGGTTCATGGAGGAATTTTAGCAAGAACAAGCCACGCAAGTGATGTTGAAGAAATTGAGAAACTCGGAATATCTCCTATCGAATTGGTTGTAGTAAATCTCTATCCATTTAAAGAGAAAGTGAAAGAAGATATTACTCCCGCCACAGCTACTGAATTTATTGATATCGGTGGACCAACCATGATAAGAGCAGCAGCTAAAAATTTTGCTCATGTTGGAATTCTAAGCTCTCCTGATCAATACAAAGATTTTATTTACGAACTTAATGAAGGAAACGGAATCTCATTTGAAATGAGAAAGTCTTTAGCGAAAGACGCCTTCAATCATACAGCTGATTATGATTCTGCTATTGCGAACTATTTCAATGATCTGGTGGATGAAGAGCCTGTAAAACAATTTAATGTTTCTGTACCACTTTCACAGGAATTGAGATACGGAGAGAACCCTCATCAAAAAGCAGCTGTATATGGAGAACAGGATTCAATAATTGACTGTTTTTACGGAAAGCAACTCAGCTATAACAATTTTATAGATGTGGACTCAGCTTTGAATATTATTGCCTCATTTAGCAATGACAAATCCACGTGTGCTATTCTCAAACATACCATCCCTTGTGGTGTTGGAATTGGAGACAATCTAACTGAGGCTTATAAAAAAGCTTTCAGTACAGATACTGTATCTCCATTTGGAGGAATTATTGTAGTAAACAAAGAACTTGATTTAGAAACTGCCCAAGAAATTGACAAAATTTTCACAGAGATCATTATTGCTCCCGCTTTTTCTGATGAAGCTTTGGAATTGCTGACTCAGAAAAAAAACAGACGATTAATCCGGATCAAAAAACAAGTAAGTGAAGTACAAGCCAAATCTTTCAGGTCAATTTTTGGCGGACTGTTAACCCAAGATGCAGATCTTGAACCTGTTGATCAAAATGATTTCAAAGTTGTAACAGAAAGGAAACCAACGGACGAAGAAATGAATGACCTGCTTTTTGCCTGGAAAGTTGTTCGAAATGTGAAGTCTAATGCCATTGTTTATGCAAAAGAAGGAAGGACATTAGGTATTGGTTCCGGACAAACAAGTCGCGTGGATTCTTCTGAAATAGCCGTTGATAAAGCAAAAAAAGAAGGTTTGGATCTTTCCGGCTCAGCCATTGCTTCCGATGCTTTCTTCCCTTTTTCTGATGGCATTGAAGCAGCAGCAAAGGCCGGTGCTACATCAGTAATACAACCCGGTGGAAGTATTCGAGATGAAGAAGTTATTGCAAAAGCCAACGAATTTGGTATGACGATGATTTTTACCGGAAAAAGGCATTTTAAACATTAAAAATTATATTTCGCATATACACTTTCATTCTCGTATTTTCAAAAAATAACTACCCAGCACTTTTAAACATCTACTATTTTGGCAATGTCTGATAATTACGGAATCCCGTCCCCTGCTTCCTCAAAAAATAAACAGAAAAAGGGGCTTCTAGATTTTCTATATACCGATATCGCAATTGATCTTGGTACTGCTAATACCCTGATTTACGCTCGCGGTGAAGGTATCGTTTTGGATGAGCCAAGTATTGTTGCTCTGAATCAAAATAATATTCCTGTTACTACCGGTCATGAAGCTCGGTTGATGCATGAGAAAACTCACAGAAATATCAGAACCGTTCGACCTTTACGAGATGGTGTAATTGCTGATTTTGAAGTTGCTGAACATATGATCAGAGGTATGATCAAAAAAGTGAAGATGAAATGGTATTCATCAACTCGCCAGATGGTTATTTGTGTTCCTAGTGGTATTACAGAGGTAGAGCGAAGAGCTGTACGGGATAGTGCTGAACACGCCGGGGCTAAAGAAGTTTACTTGGTAGATGAGCCAATGGCAGCTGCAATTGGAATCGGACTAGATGTTCATGAGCCTGTAGGTAGTATGATCGTAGATATCGGTGGTGGAACTACTGAAATTGCAGTTATCGCTCTCTCAGGTATTGTTTACGCACAATCAGTAAGACTTGGTGGTGACGAGCTGAATGATGACATCATTAATTATTTCAGAAGAAACCACAACCTTTTGATCGGTGAAAGAACTGCTGAAAAGATAAAATGCGAAATAGGATCTGCGGCTCCTCTTGATGAAGAACTTGAAATGATAACTAAAGGACGTGATCTTGTAAATGGCGTTCCAAGAACCAGACATATTACTTCCAAGGATGCCAGAGAAGCTATCGCTGAATCTGTTAATACCATAGTTGAGTCTATAACTAAATCGCTGGAGCAGACCCCACCAGAACTTTCCGCTGATATTCTAGATCGTGGAATTATGTTAACCGGTGGTGGTGCTTTGCTTAAAAACCTCGATAAACTCATCATGGAAACTACTGATCTACCTGTTCATATTGCAGAAGATCCGTTAACAGCAGTAGTAAGAGGTACGGGAGCAATTTTAGAAAATCTTGATTACTATCGTCCTGTTATTTCTTAATTGAATTAATGAATGCAATTTAAAACACTTAAAGTTGGTGAAGCTAAAGATTACATAATCACTGCCATCCTTATTTTACTTTCAGTAACCATTGCAGTTAGTAGAAATCAAGGCGGGATACATAGCTTACGTCAACTTTCAGCAATTACTGTAAGTGTTTTACAATCTCCTCTTGCCAATATTAGGGTTTATCGACAAGCGCTTACTACGAACACCTATTTACAGCGCCAAAATATACTTCTTCAGGATGAATTAAGTAAGCTCAGAGCTATTGAACAAGAAAATATAGAACTTCGCAAGCTACTCTCATTTCAGGACTCAACTGAGTTTAACCTTACACCAACCCTTATAATCGGTAAAGAACTGAACGGAATTAATAAAAGTCTGACTATAAACTCAGGCAGTTCGGATAATATTAAAGTTGGAATGCCATTAGTTACCTCTGATGGATTGTTAGGAAAAGTAATCCTTACTACTACCGATTATGCTCAGGTTCTTCCATATAACAATAGTCTGTTCAGAGTTAGTGGACTTATTCAGGAAAATAATGCGCCCGGTATCGTTTCCTGGAATGGTGAAAGCCTGACAGAAATGGTAATTGATTTTATACCGCAGACAATACCTGTTGAAGTAGGATATACTGTTGTCACTTCCGGTTTCAGTAATGAACTGCCTGCGGGAATTCCAATTGGTTCAGTAATAAGAACAGAAATCGAAGAAGGAAAAGAAACTCAACGAATTTTTTTAAAGCCTTTTGCTTCATTAGCTCAGGCTTCTCAAGGTTTCATAATTAACTTTACTCCTGATTCATCCCTTACAAATTTGAATGATCAATATGAGGATATTTTTGAGTGAGAAATAAGCTTGTTAAACATATTGGAATTGGTATTGTATTTGTCTTATCTCAACTACTTATTTTTCAGTACCTGACCATTTACGGTACAATAGCTGATCCGATATTAGTTTTTGTGCTTTGGACTGCATTAAGATATAAACGACATGAAGTACTATTCTTTGCTGCGGGATTAGGTCTTTTTCAGGATGCATTATTCGATTCATGGGGATTAAATATGTTTGCTAAAACAATTACAATGTTCCTACTATACAAAATTGTTTCTCGAAACTCTGAAGTCCGTTTAATAATATGGCAAGCTTTTGTTTTAATTCTGGGCGCTGCTTTTCTGCACAACCTCTTTTACTTAGGATTCTCATCGTTTTTAAATGTTTATGAATTTTCCTTCTCTCCTATAATTTTGTTGATCGGAAGCAGTTTATATACTGCTCTGATCGGTAGTATTTTACACATTCTTAAAGGAGATGCTAACTAATGAACAATTCATCTAACAGAATTCGAACTTCTATATTTGCTTTACAGGCAATAATGGTTTTGATCTGTTTAGTTGTTCTGGGAAGAATCTTTTATCTACAGATAATTCAATATGAAGTTTATGATGAGCTGGGTGATAAAAACTCTATCCGGCAGGAATATGTAGATGCTGCCCGCGGTCTTATTTATGACCGAAATGGCACGCTTTTAGTAGACAATCAGCCTATTTATTCGGTAACGATTACTCCTCTTAACTTTGACACAGAAAATATCCCGTTGTTAGCAGATCTTCTGGGAGAATCAGACAGCCTTGTTACTGAGCTTGTAAATGATGCCAAAAGATATTCCCGCTTCAGAACATCCAAACTTATCACAGATGTTGATTTCAAAGTCTTTTCCCTTATTCAGGAAAATCTCTGGCAACTCCCCGGAATCGGACATCAAATTGACAGTAAAAGAAACTATCCTGCTCCAATAACCGCTTCTCATATTTTTGGTTATCTCCGTGAAGCAGATGAAAACGATTATAAGCAAACTCAGTCGATTCGGTTGGGTGACAAGATTGGTAAAAGCGGACTTGAATTATACTATCAGGATAATTTAAAAGGAGATCTGGGAATAAATTATTTAAAAGTAAATGCTCTTGGGCAATCTTTAGGAAAATATACAGAGCAAAAAATTGCTAAACCTCCGGTTCAGGGCGACAACCTGATTACAACCATTGATGCAGATCTCCAGGCCTTTGCTGAGAAACTTATGAAAGGCAAAAGCGGGGGCATCGTTGCAATGAATCCCCATACAGGAGAAATACTAGCCCTTGTCAGTTCTCCCGAGTACGAAGTAAAAAAACTTGCCGGAAGAATCGATAAAGAATACTGGCAATTTATCAACTCAGATTCAACTCGCCCTTTATTCAACAGAGCAATATCAAGTCGTCAACCTCCGGGTTCAACTTTTAAACCGCTGATGGGAATTATAGGTTTACATCTCGGTATTGTAACACCAGAAACTGAGATCTATAACAGTGGTTACTACATCAGAGGTAGGCCTTATAAAGATCTAGCTGATCCCGGACTTTATGATATGGAATCCGCTATAGCTCATTCCAGTAATACTTATTTTTTAAGTGTGATGGATAAAATTGCTACTTCCGGTAAACTCAATACATGGAGTAAATTAGCTAAAGATTTTGGTCTTGGTGTTCCAAATGATATTGATCTTCCAAGTGCAAATCGTGGGATTTTACCCGATAGTACATACTTAGACAATCGTTTTGGAAAAAATAAATGGGGCCTCGGAGATGTACTGAATTTCGGTATTGGACAAGGCCTAGTATCTGCTTCTCCTCTTCAAATTGCTCAAATGACCAGCTCCATTGTTAATGGGGGATATAAAATTGAGCCACATTTACTCAGGGCTGTAGTTCGTGCAGATGGAAGTATTGAACAAAATAACTCAACTAAAGAAAAAATTGATTGGGTAAAAGATGAATATCTCAATACGGTCAAGAAAGGCATGCGAAGAAACGTATTAGAAGGAAGTGGTAAATTTTACGCAGCCGTTCCTGAAATTGAAGTTTCAGGGAAAACAGGAACCGCTCAAAATCCTTTTGGGTTTTCACATGGTTGGTACACTTCTTTTGCACCATCACAAAGCCCTGAAATTGTAGTAACGGTATTTCTCGAAAATGCAGGTTGGGCATCTATATCAGCTGTTCCTATAGCTTCTTTGATATTAGAAAAGTATTTGAAAGGTGAAGTAGAAAGACAGTGGTTGGTTAATTATGTTTTAAATTTTGTTCCAAAAGAGGACAACTCAGAAGCATCTGTATCCAATGAATAACCTGAGAAACTTAAATTGGTCAATATTTGGAGCCTGGATAGTATTGGCTATTATAGGATTGGTAGCTATTTATAGTGCAACTCAGGGGCCTGTTTCTGAATTCTTACCAGACTACATACAGAATAACTTTGCTAAACAGCTTTTGTGGGTCGCGCTTGCAATAGTCTTTGTATTATGTTTTCAGTTCTTTACTCCACGCTCCTACATGCAGTTATCTTATCTATTCTATGCTATTGGTATAGTTTTAATGATATGTACTTTTTTGTTTGGTACAGAAATCAACGGAGCAAAAAGCTGGTTGCGAATCGGTTTTTTCAATTTGCAATCAAGTGAGATTATGAAAATTGCCACAATACTGGCAACAGCTCAGTATTTGACCAGTCGCAGAGATATTACTGCTGAAAACATTCGTTATGCTCTTACTGCTGTAGCAATGATCTTGGTACCAACTATTTTTGTTATTCTTCAAAATGACTTTGGAACTGCAATTGTGTTTCTTGCACTAATACCGGTCATGCTTTTCTGGTCAGGTTTGCCATACGGAGTTTCTATTTATATCGTCTCTCCGGCTTTTATACTTTACTTAACCGTTTTTGATTGGAAACTAGGAGCTATTGCAACCATCCTCATTTCTTTTTTGATCTTTATGGTTCAAAAAAGAGTCTGGCTTACTGTAACGTCTTTGATCACAGGCATTATAACTGTAGTAGGGGTAAATGTGGCTTTAACTGATATTCTGCAACCTCATCAAATAGCGAGAATTACCGCATTTACAAACCCTGCGTTTGATCCTACTGGAGCCGGATGGAATGTAATTCAAGCTAAAACTGCAATTGGATCTGGAGGTTTGCTGGGAAAAGGATTTATGGAAGGGACACAAACTCAATTAAAATTTTTGCCTGAGCAATGGACAGACTTCATTTCATGTGTAATTGGGGAAGAGTTTGGTTTTATGGGGCTGGGACTGTTAGTGGTAACTTTCCTTTTCTTGTTTTTAAGGTTATTGAAACAAGCTGGTAATCATAAACATCCTTTTGCTCAACTGGTCACAGTCAGTGTTACTGCTGTATTTTTTATTCACTTTGTAGTTAACATCGGAAGTGCAACAGCCCTCCTTCCTGTAATTGGTATTCCGCTACCTTTTGTAAGTTATGGAGGTTCTGCTTTCCTGACCAATTCTTTGATGTTGGCTATTTGTTTGAATATGGATCTCTACAAACGTGATTTTAGTATCTATCGCTAAGCTTTTTGATACTTTTTATCGGTTCCAAGGTTAAAACCTAACCTATGATGAGGTGTATAACCGAATTGCTTTAATGCTTTTTTATGATGTGGCGTTGGGTAACCGACATTAGATTTCCAGTTAAATTCAGGGAATTTTTCATCCAGTCTTTTCATATATCTGTCTCTGTAATTTTTTGCCAGAATTGAGGCTGCTCCAATTGAGATTGATTTATCATCTCCTTTAATAATACAAGTATGAGGAATAAGAGAATTTGTATATTTATTTCCATCTACAAGCAAATAATCAGGATTTGCTCCTTTGTCTTCCGCACATTTTTTCATTGTATTTATAGAAGCCCACAAAATATTGAGATCAAATATTTCTTTAATTGAACCTTCCTGTATAGTATAAAAAAGTGCCTTCTCTTTGATCTCTTCTTCTAATAACAATCTATTTTTCTCGTTAATAGCTTTACTATCTTTTATTCCATCGATCTTAATCCCTTCTTCGAATATGACACCCGCAGCTACTACCGGACCGCATAAACATCCCCTGCCTACTTCATCCAGCCCCATAATTCTTTTAAAGCCTTCACTCCATAGTTCTTCCTCAATCTTTGTGCGGTTAGAGTTCATAACAAATATTTAGTAGTTTAATAATGATGGAACTGTTTAAAGATAAGATGTATTTAAATAGTAAAATAAGATATGAATTTTAAATACACACAATGGGATGAGCGTTTTGGCAAAGGTGGAAATAAATCTCCCTTTGAAACACTTTGGAATCTATTTCAAGAACTTCTGACGATTTCAAGTGGTGATGTGGCTCAAGCTCTAAGATGGCTCACCGAACTAGACAAAGAGTACCGAATTACTGACCAGTTTGATGAGGATTATTCATTGGGTGATTTTATGGATGATCTAAAAGATCGGGATTACATTGAGCAGGATGATGAAAATCAGATTGTGATTACCAGAAAAACCGAAAGAAGCCTCCGTCAAAAATCTCTTGAAGAAATATTCAAAAATCTGAAAAAAGGTGGAATGGGTTCTCATAAAACTCAACACACTGGAAAAGGGTTAGAACGCCAACCGGAAACAAGAAAATGGAATCCCGGAAGCGATATCGGTCAAATTGATTCTGTAGGTACTATGCTGAATATGTTAAATCATAGTTCTATCGATAATGTTAATCTTCAGGAAGATGATATTTCAGTATACGACACAGATCATTACACCTCAGTGTCAACAGTGCTTCTGATCGACATCAGCCACTCGATGATACTTTATGGTGAAGACAGGATTACACCTGCTAAGAAGGTGGCTATGGCCTTATCAGAACTCATACTAACAAGCTATGCAAAGGACTCACTAGATATCATAGTTTTTGGAAATGAAGCATGGGAAATTAATATAGAAGACTTGCCCTATTTAAAAGTAGGTCCATACCACACAAATACTTTACAAGGGTTAGAAAGAGCCCGGCATCTTTTGCAGAGAAAGAAATTTTCGAATAAACAGATCTTTATGATCACTGATGGAAAGCCTTCTTGTATTATTGAAAATGGGAAACTCTACAAAAATAGCTTTGGATTAGACCGTAAAATAGTAAATAAAGTTTTGGATGAAGCTGTAAAATGCAGAAGAGAACAGATTCCAATAACCACCTTTATGATAGCCAGTGATCCATATCTTCAAAGCTTTGTAAGAGAGATGACTGAAGCGAATAAAGGAAAAGCATATTTTGCATCTTTGGACGAATTGGGTGGATATATTTTTGAAGATTATATTGAGAATAGAAAAAAGAATGTAAAATAAAAAAGCCACTGCTTTTATAAGCAGTGGCTTTAATGTGTTTATGAAATAAAATTCAGATCAAATACCCAACTGAACCATTACGGCATCTGTAATATCATACTGAGCAGCATATGTCTGAGAAGCATAAAGAATGATCCTTTCTCCGTTGCTGGTTGTTATATTAAGAACATAGGAAAGACCTTGTGTCTCAGCGACAGCATTAATTGCAGAACCAATTTGGCTTTGTAAAGGTCCAAGTAGTTCATTTTGCTTGTCCTGAATATCTTGCTGAGCTTTTCTAGTTGCTTCATTCAGTGCTTCACTCATTTTCTGCAACTCTTCTTCTTCTTTTTCTTTAGCGGTTGCAGATATTACATCTTTCTTTTGTTCGTAAACATTAACTGCATTTTGGAACTCAACTTCTTTCTGCTGGATCTCTAACGATTTTCTATCTGCAAAGTTCTTTAGTCTTTGCTGAACAGCTTTCATTTCCGGCATTCTGTTCAGAATAGCTTGCGGATTTACGAAACCAATTTTTAATTCTTGAGCTTGAGTATTTCCTGTTAATAATAACGTGAAAAGTAATCCTAACCCTATTGAAAACTTCTTTAACATGATTCTTTATTTATGATTGTTTTAATTTTTCTAATACTAATTCAGTAATATTCATTTGATCGTCTGAAGCATAAAAAATAAAAGCCCCTGAATTCATTGAGCCTTCATTCAAAACCAGATCCAAACCCAGTGAGTCTGCTACTGTTTTAATGGTAGCATAAACTTTGTTTTCTATGGGTTGCAGCAAAGTAACCTGACGTTGCTGAACTTCATTTAAACTTTTTTGACGCTCCTCTTCAAAGTCTTTATTCTTTTCAATCAACTCTTGTTCTTTTTGCTGTCTTTGTTCAAGAGACATAACATCCTTAGCTGCACTGTAATCTTCAAGCTCTTTTTGTAAAGCTAAAGCTTGAATCGCTAATAATGAATCTTTTCTTTCGAGCAAATCACCAATTTCTTGATTGATAGATTGTACTTCAGGGAGTTGTGAAAGTATCACTTCAGGGTTTGTATACCCTATCTTAACCTGAGCTTCAGCTTGAAAGCTAAAGAGCATTAAGAATAAAGCTAATACTGATAATTTCTTCATTTATTTCTTATCAATTTTAATTATTGTTCTATTTCTATCCCAAGTTCTAATAAAACTTGTTCATTTATATTCCATTCACCACGAGCGTAAACCATATATATATCTCCTGATCTGTCAAACACAAAATCAAAACCATTTCTTTGTGCTACAGATCTTACAGCCGCAAAAACTTGCCTTTGGATAGGTTCTAACAGTTCTTTTTGCTTTTTAAAGTATTCACCATTAGGTCCAAATTTTTGCTCTATAAAACTATCTAACTCTTTCTTCTTGGAATTTATTTCCTGAATTTTTTCCTTTTTTATCTCTTCAGTATATAATATTTCCTTTGCTGTAAAGTCTTTTTCGAGGTTATCTATCTCTAATCGCATGCTTTGAATTTCATTTTTCCAACCATCACTTTGAATCTTAAGGCGCTGTTCAATACCTACATATTCAGGAATTTTAGAAAGAACGAAATCTGATTCATAATATCCTATTTTTTGATCTTGCGCAGTAGCAACAATTGTAATCAATACAAATATAAATACAGAACAGATATTTTTTAAAAGCTTACTCATTAAAAAGGAGCTCCAATGTTAAATAAGAATTCCCACTCTCCGGCAGTTACAGAAGGTGAAGTTCCTTCAATACCATCAAACCTGTATCCGTAACTCAAATCAACTAATCCCAAAATCGGTAAAAATAATCGAACTCCAAATCCTGCAGATCTTTTTAGTTCAAATGGATCATACTCAGAAAAAGTCAGGAATGAGTTCCCTGCATCCATAAAGGTATATGGAATTAATTGCAGTTGTTCGTTTTGTACAGCCGGGTAACGCATCTCTAAGGTAAACTTGTTAAATATACGCCCACCTACCTGCACACCGTCTTCAAACGGAGCAATACTTTGATTAATACCACCGGGATAACCTCTCATATCAATATTGTCATAAAGAAAACTCTGACGTTGCTGAAGTTGAGTTCCTCCTAATAAAAATCTTTGGAAATCACTTCTACTAGACTTTGTAAAATAACCGATATAACCAAAATCGGCAGTACTTGAGAGAACTAATTTTTCAATTATTGGGAAATGATTCTGATAATAAGATTTGATCTTATAGTAATCCAAGAAACCGGCTACAGGTAAAGCAACTTCACCGCTTAATCCAATTTTTGACCCTAGGGTTGGAGAAATCGGGTTGTCTACGGAGTTTCTCTCTATCAGCTGCTCAACAGTGATAGAATTCGATATACCTGAAGTTTGAAAACTTGAGCTGCTGTTAACATCATACAGTTGATATCCAAAAGTAGTTCGAATAGAGAAGTAATCATCAGGCCACTTTAATCTTTTTCCGATTGAAACACTTCCTGAAAAAAGCTCACTTTTCCCTGCGCCATATCTTGAATTATTGATCAGGTTATAAGAAAAGTTGATACCTAATGATGTTGGTTTTCCACCTAACCACGGTTCAACAAAATTTGTTGAATAACTCTGGTACCCTTGTCCCGTGACCTGCACACCTAAAGATAGTTTTTGACCATCTCCTGATGGTATAGGATTCCAGCCTCCTTTTTCAAATGCTCTTTTGATTGAGAAGTTGTTAAAGTTAACTCGTGCCGAAATAATAGCCCCAATAGACTGCCCTCCGTATCCACCGGAAAATTCGAAATTATCAGTAGAAACTGATTCATCTAAATTGTAGTTGATATCAACAGTCTTGTTGGCTCTGTCCGGTAATACATCCGGTTGTAGGTTTTGCGCATCAAAATATCCCAAAGTTCCAACTTCCCGAATGGTTCTGATAATTGCTTCCCTGCTATACTTATTACCGGGAACCGTACGAAGAGTTCTTCTGACTACATCATCATGCGTTTTAGTATTTCCGGAAAAGGATACTTCATTTATAGTAGCGATCTCATCTTCAAATATATCGATATGAATATCTAAAGAATCTTCAGCTACTTTATCAATTGTAGGAATAGGACGAAAGAACAAATAACCAATATTTTGATACAGAGACGTAACATCGGTACTATTCTGATTAATATTTAGATTATCTTCGAATTTAGATTGATCAAAAACATCCCCTTTCTCAAAATCTAATGCTAAAGAAAGTTGTTCATCTGTATAAACTGTATTTCCATCCCATGTAATATTTCTGATCTTGTATTGGGGACCTTCTTCAATATTAATGGTAACACCAACGCCATCCAGGTCTTTTACATAGTTATAGATAAAAACAGAGTCGCTAACCACTCTTACATCGGCGTATCCATTTTCTCTGTAGAAAGCTAAAACCTTAGCAATACCTTCATCAAAATCAGACTGCTTATATACTTTTTTTGTCAGAAACTTCCACCACTTGTCTTCTTTAAGTGGTTTCATCTTCTTTGTTAGTTTTTTGTCAGAAAAAGCTTCATTCCCTTCGAACTTAATATCTTTTATCTCTAAACGAGTCCCTGCGTCAATATCAAATACAAGAACAGCTCTGTTTTCAAGATTTTCGGCTTCTTCAATTCTTGCATCAACTTTTGTGTACCAATATCCCTTTTCTTTGTAAAATCTATGAATTGTATTTTTTGCCTTAGCAATTACACCATCAGTAATAGCTGCTCCTGGAGTTATTAAGATGATATCTTTCAAATCTCTTCTTTGAGATCTTTTTACCCCTTCAATTTTAACCTCTATTAAACGAGGTTTTTCGGTCACTTTTATTATCAGGCTTATTTCTGATAATGTAATCTCTTCAATAAAGATCTCTACGTCTGCAAATAAACCTGAACGAAACAATCTTTTTATTGCTTCAGAAATATCATCGCCCGGATATGTAATTGTTCTTCCGGCAGTTAATGAGCTTGCATTGATTATGAATTGCTCTCTGGTGCTTTCATTTCCCTCAACCGTAATAGATTTGATAGTATACTCTTCAGGTGTATTTTGAGTTGGGTCAGTAATCTCGAAAGTATCTTGCGCCTTTAACTCATTAATAAATGTACCTATAACTAATACACAAACTGAGGCAATAAATATTCTTTTCAACAAACTATATACTTCTTTTTTAAGGTTCACTTATTTTCGTTTTTCAATAAACGGGCGGCTAACCCCTTTTCGTCTTCAGGTAAATTAATTTTTCCAAACCTGCGATCTCTGCTTTGGTAAGAATTGATAGCTTTATATAACTCATCACGTCTGAAATCAGGCCAAAACTGTTCCGTTATGTACAATTCGGAATATGCCAACTGCCATAATAAAAAGTTGCTTATTCTATACTCACCACTCGTTCTGATAATTAGATCCGGGTCAGGTACTTCTGCAGTTGATAAATGATCTGCAATCATTTGGTCATTTATAAGCGCTGGATCTAAACGACCTTCTTTAACATGTGTAGCAATTTTTTTTACAGCTTCTGTAATATCCCACCTTCCTGAATAACTTAAAGCCAAACACAATTGAAGACGATCATTGTCCTCAGTTAGTTCTATAGCTTCCTTTAATTGTTTCTTACAATTGTCAGGAAAACGATCGGTTTGACCTATAGTTACTAATCTGATATTGTTTTCGTGCAGGTTGTCAGCTTCTTTCCTCAAAGATGAGACTAACAGCCTCATTAATCCACGAACTTCTGCAGAGGGTCTTCCCCAATTTTCAGTGGAAAAAGCATATAAGGTTAAATATTTAACCCCTAGTTGTGCACAGGACTCCGTGATATCTCTTACTGAATCTACACCTACTTTATGGCCATGCAAACGAATACTGCCCTTGCTACGCGCCCAGCGACCGTTTCCATCCATGATAATAGCAATGTGCTCAGGAATCTCACCGGACTTCTTTAGTTCCAGTTGTTTTTCCTGATCTGCTTTAGTCTGTTCAGTATTTGTTAGTGTAAATTTTTTCAAAAATTATAGTAGATTTTCAAGCCTTAAAAAATAGGCTAATAATCACCATATATCAAGGCTAGAAATGCTTTCACTTATTTAATTCTTGTTGTAGAGATATCATTTCTAAAACAGCTAACGCAGCTTCTGCACCTTTGTTTCCTTTGTCCGCAACTCTTTCCAGAGCTTGTTTAGTATCATCAGTAGTTAAAACTCCGAAAGCAATTGGTTTTCCGGTGCTTAAATTGAGATTTGTAATACCCGTTGTTACTGCATCGCAAACATATTCAAAATGAGGTGTTCCTCCCCTAATTACAACACCGAGAGCAATAACCCCATCCAGATCTCTTGATTCTAAAAGGCTTTTTACTGCCAATGGAAGTTCAAAAGAACCCGGACAACGAGCTACAACTATATCTCCATCAGGGATTCCGTTCCCATTCAATGCTTTAATAGCACCATTTAGCATTCTTTCAGTAATGGAAGAATTCCATCTTGAAACAACAATTCCAACCTTCGCAGACGATGGTTTAGTATTTCCTTCTATATAATTAATACTCATCCTATTCTTTAACTAAAATGGTTTGTTTTCTTTGATCGGTCATTCGTTTCATTGATTCGACATTCTTATTTGCGATTGCTACTATGCCAACGTTGCTATGCCCCGTTTCAATGCCACCATGATAATCACTTCCACCTGTTTTAAGAAGTGATCTCTGATCACATAATTTTGTATAAAATTCTTGCTTTCTGTAATTATGGCTTGGATGAATGCATTCTAAGCCATCAACTCCAAGTTCAATAAATTCTTCGATTTCTTGTTCAGAATATAATTTACCGGGATGAGCTAAAATAGCTGCTCCACCAACATTCTTTATCATTTGAATCGCTTTTTGAGAATCAGGATAACTATTTTTTATATCACCCAATTTTTCATTGCTCAAATATAATTGAAATGCTTCATTAAAGTTAGAAACATAGCCTTTCTCAATTAAGATCTTGGCAATATGCGGTCGTCCTAGGTTTCCCCCGTCAGCTTCTGCCCAAACCTCATCATAACTGATATCGATTCTTTTCGAATTTAATGTTTTAACTATTCCTTTAATTCGAGTTTGTCTTGAGCTTTTTTGGCTCTTCAAAAAATCGTCGAAGTAATTTGTTTCTGTTTCAAAATAGTAAGCTAAAATATGAGCCTCTTTCCCATTAAATAACGTTGTTACTTCTACACCGGGTATTAGCTCGATCCCTGCCTTATCCGCAATTGGTTTCGCAATTTTATAACCTTCAAAAGTATCATGATCCGTAATTGAAACAGCCCCTAAATTCTTCATCTCAGCAAGCTTAATTACCTCCTCCGGAGATAGGCGCCCATCTGAACATATTGTATGTATATGTAGATCTGCTTTTTGTGGCATCAATTACTGCCTTTTAGCAAGGAATCAATTTGCTGAGGATTATTTATGAGATCCACAGCAGCATTAAGTTGTACATCCTTAGACAAAGAAGCATTAGTTCGGGCTGTTTGACCACCAGTCCTTGACTTCAATTCCAGCCAGATCATTTTCTCAATAAACTCCTTGCTATTGTTTAGCTCTTGCTCTTGTTGAAGATCTATAAATTTCTGAAGTTCCCGGATCTTAATTTCCGCTCCCTCAACTCCGGCAAGGTCTTTTCTGATCACTTCCAGATAATCTTCTGTTTCATTAGCAAACTCAAAATCTATTTTATCCAGATAGAGTTTAAACTCATTGAAAATTCCTTCTGGTATATCATCGAAACCGGCATTGGAATTGTTTGCGAAATACTCAGTGCTGAAATCAAAAATAGCCCCCTTTTGTAGCAAGGATATTTCAATCAGGTTTGGTTCTTCGACTTCTACAACAATATCGGGTTCAATACCTCTGCCTTCGTTAACAGTTCGTCCATTCTTGGTCTTGAATACATTCGATGAAGCTTCCCTTTTTACAACCCCTGAATTGCGGCCTTCATGTGTATAATCAATAGACTGAATACTTCTGCCACTGGGTATATAATAACGAGCTATGGTTACTTTCATAGAGGTATTGTAAGGAAGTGGTTTAACGATCTGTACTAATCCTTTTCCAAAGCTTTGCTCACCTACAATAACTGCGCGGTCCAGATCCTGCAACGCACCTGATACAACTTCCGAAGCACTTGCACTTCCTCCATTAACCAATACAACTACCGGTTGATCAAAGAAAATTGGTTCAGTTGTAGAAAATGTCTGATTATACTCAGCAATTCGCCCCCTGTTCTCCACTACCATCAATCCGGGTTCAACAAATTTATCTATGATGGAGACAGCTTCTTGCAAAATCCCACCCGGATTATCTCTCAGATCCAGTACTAAACCTTTTAGCTCAGCCTGTTCTTTTAGTTCTATAATTGAAGTTCGTATTTCATCAGCAGACCTTAATCCAAATTGACTTAATTTTATATATCCAATTTGCTTATTACTTCCGATCAATGTTTGATGTGATACATTCTTTACTTCGATCCTTTGTCTTGTAAGTTCAAAATCCAGTGCTTTTTCTACACCAAATCGCTTTATGGAAATATCTACTTTTGAACCGACCTCACCAATAGTTAGTGTTTGAATTTCTTCCGGTTTTAAACCCATTGTAGAAATGCCATCTATTTCTATAATCTCATCACCTGCTCTTAAACCACTTCTTTCTGCCGGCCCGCCTTCTGTAGGCGCTATTATAACAACTTTTCCATCCCTGTAACCTGCTTCAATACCAATTCCTGCATAATTTCCACGGGATAGTATTTCAGCTTGTTCATTTTGTGCTTCGTTATAAATAACGGTGTAAGGATCCAGGGTTTCTAACATTGCATCCAATCCGATACGCATCAACTTTTCCGGATCTATTTCATCCACATAATCCAAAGCAACATTTTCGTAGGTTTTACTAAAGATTGAAAAGTTTTTTTTTATTAAAAAGTAGATATCAGTTTGCTGGGCTTGAACCAAACTGGTTGCCAACCCACCAAAAAAGAAAATGTAAATAAGAAAAAATGCCTTTTTCATACTACTGTTTACTTATTTTCAACACCTGACCAACTACAATGGTAGATCCTGAAATACCATTTAAACTTCTTAATGAAGATATACTCACTCCAAAGCTTTCTGCTATTTCGCCCAAAGTATCATTCTTTCTAACGGTATAGGTTTTATATCCATTTGCCGAAACGGAAGCAGAAGCTAGTAAAATATTCTCGCCTCTTCTTTGCTTTCTTTCCAATTCCTGTTTCTGGCTGTAACTCATCGAGTTTACTTTTGAATAATGATCTCTATTCTTTGAAGGCACATAAATTGTTAAATTCTGTCCCACACGAATTGTGTTTCCAATACCATTCCAGGCTCTTATCTCGAAAGCTCTGACATCATACCACTCTGCAATGTGACCAACGGTATCACCTGTCTTTACTTTATATGTTAGCTTAGAAGAGTTAGAAGGTGTACTCGAAGGGGTTGAAGTAGAACGTGATCGGCTTGTATTTGTAATATTTGTAGGTCGATTTGCAGAAATTTTACCCGCACTTCCTGCCGGTAATGGAATTACAAGTTTTTGTCCGGGATGGATAACATTTGAAAGGTTATCATTGCTTGCGTAAATACCACGAACCGTTGTACCATACTTTTGGGCAATTAATCCAATAGATTCTCCTCTTCTAACTGTATGTACAGTCATATCCTGAGCTCTGTTCTCTTTCGGGATTTCTTTATAGGCGATCAGGAATTCTTCCTTTTTCCCAGTTGGTATCTTCAGAGGATATTTATTTCCCGGAGGAGTAGCCCATCTCAAAAGTTCAGGGTTAAAATCTTTCAATTCATCCACAGAAATTCCTGTTGCTTCAGCAAGAGCATCTAAGGGCATTAAACCATCCACTTCAACAACATCATAACTGTATGGTTCTCCTTCATACTTCCTTTCAAAACCAAATTCTTCAGGATTTAATCCGATCATGGCCGTTGCAATAAAACCAGGAACATATCCTCTGGTTTCTCTTGGCAGATAAGGATACGCTTCCCAATAATCTTTTTTCCCGCCTGCTCGTGAGATAGCACGATTTAAACCCCGAGGACTAATGTTGTAGTTTGCCATTGCTAAATGCCAATCTCCCCAAATATCATAAAGATCTCTTAAGTGGCGTGCAGCAGCGCGAGTTGCTTTTTCAGGGTCTCTTCTTTCATCAACCCACCAGTTCACTTCCAGTCCATAAACCCTTCCTGTTGCTGCAATAAATTGCCACATACCAACGGCTGCAGCCCAACTTCTTGCTTTAGGATTCAAACCACTTTCAATAAAAGCCAAATATGCCAACTCAGAAGGTACTTTTTCTTCTTTAAAAATTTTCTGGATCATCGGCATATACGTTTCAGAACGCTGTAACCAAAGTTCCATCACTTCAGGTCTTTTAAGAGTATAGTACACCAAACTGTTTGTCACATATCTATTTTGGATAAGCGGGACATCTGTTTTGGTTAACATAACATCTTTTGGAAAATCAAAGTCTTCGTTCAAATAAGCATCGTCATCAGCGAAAAGCTCTTCCTGGATTGCGAATATTTCACCTTGAGCTTCATTTGCTGACTCTGAAATTCCATAGAATTGTCTGTATTCTGAAATCACGGCTCTTGAAAGCTCCACAAATCTACGGTCAGATCTTAGTTCAGGGTAGTCATCCAGCAATGCTTGAGAAGCATTTACCGCATCATTGATATGAGTTTCTGCTTCCAGTGGATTATCATCTAATTGTGATTCCAAACTCAACACATGTAATTGATAGATGTCCGTTATTCTTCTAAGAATATCCTTTTGAAAAGAATCTAGCTCAATAGTTATGGGATCCCTTTCAGGTTTTGATTCGATAACCTTGTTTTCCAAAGGATTTGGAACTGTTAAAAGACGCAACGGCATCTTTTCAGTCTTAATCAATGTACTGTCTTGTGCAAAAACAGATGTAGTACACAACAATAGTGCACCACAAGAAATCTTTGTAAAAATCTTATGCATATTTGTCTGTAGTTTTTAACTCAATAAAAGTAGTAAATAAATGCCATAATTAAAGAAAAAAGGCACTTTTAATCCTCGGTTGTCAACACAATTCGAGAAACGTTATTGTTTCGAAGAAATAGATTTTTCGAACTTATTTTCCTGACCAGTCCAACCCTGAACAACCGGCCATCTTCTACCTGATCCAAAAGCTTTAGCTGACATTTTTAAACCGGGCGCCGACTGATATCTTTTGTGCTCATTGATATCAACTAAACTAAGAATTTTATCAACCAGTTTTTCTTCAAAACCTTTGTTAATGATCTCCTCTCTTGAAAGCTGTTGCTCAAGGTAGTATTCAAGAATAGTGTCCAAAGTTCCGTAATCAGGTAAAGAATCTGAATCTTTTTGATCTGGCCTTAATTCGGCACTTGGTTCTTTCTCAATTATAGAATTTGGGATCACTTCTTTCTGATAATATCTCTGGTTTAACCACTTGCACATTCCGTACACTTCTGTTTTATACAGATCTGAAATGATGCCCAGGCCGCCCGCCATATCGCCGTATAAAGTACAATAGCCTACCGCCGTTTCTGATTTATTTCCTGTATTCAATAGCATATAACCAAATTTATTAGCCATGGCCATCAGCAAATCTCCTCTGGTTCTACTTTGAAGATTTTCTTCAGCTACATTAAATTCTGTTCCTTCAAAAACCGGTTTCAGCTGATCCAAATAAGAATCATAAATTGATTTTATAGCAATTTTATGCAACTTAATTCCCAGATTTTGAGCAAGAGTTTCAGAATCAGAAACACTTCCATCTGAAGAAAATTCGGAAGGCATTGTAACTGCTATTACATTTTCAGCACCAAGCGCTTCTTTAGCGATTACTGCAACCAAGGCTGAGTCAATTCCTCCACTCAATCCAAAAATTACTTTCATTGCCGCTTTAGATTTTCTTAAATAATCCTGAACGCCAAGCACCAAGCCATTGAACATACTTTCAATACTTTCAGGCGCATCTAGTCGATCCGACGTATCTCCAATAACATCCACTTCTTTAGTTGATGGATCGAATTCAACATCGATGTAAGTACTCGCAAATCTTTTGGCTCTACTTTTTATCTCACCATTTTTATTGAGTGCCAGAGAATCCCCATCAAAAATAAGTTCGGTATTTGCACCAACCTGATTCACATAAAACAAAGGGATGTTCAGTTCATCTGCATGCTTCTGAAGCATTTCTACCCGGCTTATCGGTTTTGTTTTTGTAAATGGAGAAGCAGACACATTTATAATAGCTTCTGCACCTTTTTTCGCCAATTCTTCGGCTGGATTAACTGAATACGTATGGTAATTGATCTCATTATCATTATACCAGATATCTTCACAAACGGTAATTCCAAAAGAAACACCATTTATCGAGATCGGCTCGAACTCATTACCAGGTTCAAAATATCTGAGATCATCAAAAACATCATAAGTTGGTAATAGTGCTTTATGAACTCTGCCTATTTCCTTCCCATGTTGAGCCACAATTGCTGAATTGAATATCTTTCTGCCTATTCCATTATTTTCTGAAATTGAACCGAATATAACTGCAGTTTCTCCTGTAGATTCAATCAGTTCATTATTAATCCGGTAGCAAGACTCACGAAATACAGCCCTTTCAAGAAGGTCTTGTGGAGGATAGCCACAAACTACCAATTCCGGCAAAATCAGAATATCAATTCCATCTTCAGAAGCTTGTAATATTGCTTCTGTGATCAACTTTTTATTCCCGATCAGGTCACCAATGGTGGGATTAAGTTGTGCTAAGCGTATTGTAGAAGATTTTTTCATTGCTGAAAGATAGTGCTGATTATAACAAATGGCGAAAAATTGATCTTATCTAAGATCAGATTTAATGAATTGCATTAAGCACGTTGAAATGACTCAATATCTTTATTGATTGAGGCTGTAATTTCTCCAACTTCAAAAGGTTTTTGTAAGTAGCTGCAAATTAAACCTGATTCAAGAGCCTCTTCGATTTCCGGTATTTTATGATATCCTGACAGGATATTAAACGGACAAGCTTTATAAAACTCCTGGGCTTTTCTGATAAACTCTAGTCCGTTCATTCCGGGCATCTTCATATCTGAAATTATCAAATCGAAAGAGTCATCTTCTGACAATATCTCCAATCCTTTCTCAGGACTTCTTGCTGTAACAATTTCGAAATTCTCTGCTAATAAATTTTCAAACAAAAACAGGTTCATTGCTTCATCATCAACGTAAAGCACTTTTTTCAAGTTTGACATCTAAGTTTTTGGTATCTCTTTTTTGAATTCTAATTTTACAGTTGTTCCTTTATCGACAATTGAATCAATTTCTATATCGCCGTTTAATTCTTTTATAATGTTGTAGACAATAGATAAGCCTAATCCCGTACCTTTTCCTTGTTCTTTTGTGGTAAAGAAAGGATCAAAAATCTTATTCAGCAATTCATCAGGAATTCCACAACCTGAATCCGTTATAGAAATTATTGTTTTGTCTTCTGTTTCTTTTGCTGAAATTGATATTTCTCCATCGCCTTCTATGGCATGAATTGAGTTGGTTATCAGATTAGAAAAAACCTGATATAATTTACCTTCATTACCAATGATAAATATATCCTTATTTGCATACTCACGAGATACATTTATTCTGTTTTTCAGATCATGATCCAGAATCGTAAGTGTGTCATCTATGACTTTATTTAAAAATACTTTGTTGTTGATCTTATCCGAAGTAGTAGTAAATGCACCTAGACTTTTTGTAATGTTCATGATCTTATCTACTCCCAGATCTATGCCAACCAGAACAGTCTCAAAGGTCTCTTTGTCTTTAATTAAAATTTCAGAATTATTCTGTTCTGTGATCTGCTTTATAATTTCTTTTCCGGACTTTATATAGTTTAACGGATTGTTTATTTCATGTGCAATACCTGCTGTTAGCACCCCCAAAGCAGCCATTTTCTCTGTTTGCACCAATTTAGTATGCGCTTCTTCAAGGTTTTTATATGCTTCCTTTAAGTTTCGGTTTTGCATATCTATTTCTTCTGTTCTTCTACTAACCAATTTTCTTAGGGTCTCTCTTTGCTTGATCAGATAAAGAACCCTTAGTCTGTATATAAAATATCCAATAGCGATTAAGCTCAGAATACTCAAAAGTATGAACCAGGGTTCCTGATAAAATGGTTTTTTAATTAAAAAACTTACTGCTTTCTGTTCGCTCCAATCTCCTGATTCAACTCTGCCTTTTACCAAAAGCGTATATTTTCCCGGATTTAGATTTGTATATCGAATCGGACTATTTGAAATATCTGATGTTAAATTCCAGCCCTCTTCAAAACCTTCCAACTTATATTGAAATGACATTGCATCTTCATTAAAGAATGAGATAGCTCTGAATTTCAATTCAACGCTATTCTCATCATAGCTTATTGATCTATCAGATTGTTCAGTAAGTATTGTACCCTCAAGTGTCCTGAACTCTTTAAGCTCAATATTTGGGATAAAATCTGTATTTATTTCCTCACTATTTTCTAAGACTGAAACCCCGGCATCGGTCCCTATCCAAATATCTCCTTTTGTATCTTCAACTAAAGCATTTCTATTAATTTCGTTACCGATCAATCCATTTCCTTTATTGTACTGGATTAATTCCTTGCCATCTGTTTTAAAAATACCGTCGTTTGTACCAACCCATAAATTGTTTTCGGAATCTCTCATTATTGAGTAAGCCGGATTTCTGCCAAGTTCTAAAGCATCATATCTGACTATTTTTCCTTCTTTTAATTTCCCTAAACCCGCTTCGGTAGCTACTAAGTACTCATCATTCCATATCTCAATATCATAAGTACTATTTAATGATTGCTCATCTACAACATATTTTTGAGTGTATGTACCATCAGTAATATAAACTCCCTGGCTGGATAAAATGGCTAGCTTGTCATTTTCAATTGTGACAAGGTTTCTTATCCCATCAAAATAGCCAAAAAGCTGTAGTTTTTGATCTGTAATTTTATAAACTGAATTAGAATTAGCTACTAACAAATCGCCTTTATATAAGCTTAATGAAGTAACTACATTGTTCAGAATTTTGGAATCGTATGGCCGGATCTTACCATTTTTAATGCTGATCAATCCACCATTTGAAAGTGCTAAGAAAATTCGTCCGTCATTTGTTTGCTCCATATCTAAAATTCTGGTAACAAAGTTTGGATACCGATTCCTTAGATCTATGGAAGTTATTCTCCCTTTATCATAGAAGTTTAAAGCCCTTGGATTGGCAAGTACAATACGCCCGTCAACACCTTCAAGAATACTGCTTACTTCATCTTCAATCAGGTTTGTATTACTGTTAAAGTTTCTAAATCTCATTAAGTTGAACTTGAATAGCCCTCTGTTATCACCAACCCAGTAGTTATTTTCGGCATCAACGAAGATCTGGTTACTTAACAAATTTTGCTGACGTGCTAATACTTTGAGAGGTTTCCAATCGCCGGTCTCTTCATCAACAAATGAAGCAACACTAAAACTGCTGTAATAGATTCGTCCATTTTCATCTATTTCTAAGCTGTATTTTTTAAAACTTGATTCTGAGAAAATTCCGAGCTCATCTGAGATCAACTCATAATTTTCTTCTGTTATTTTCCCAATCCAGTTTAGTCCCAACAAGTAATAAGAGTTGTTGTGTTTATTGATAGTGAGAACATTCTTGCTCTGAAAATCGAACTCATTCAATTTGCTATAAACAATCTCATCCCCCTCTAATGTAAAAACACCTTCTTTTGTAGTTATATAGAGTTGGCCTTCTATGTCAACAAAATTATTGATCAAAGCTTCTTTTCCATCAATACTTAACTCTGTAAGCTTCCAATCAGAGCGGTCATCAAATAAATGGTAAACTTGATTTTTAAAGCCAAGGAAAACTTCATCATTTGCTGTTTTGAAAGAAAAGGAGGCTCGGTAATTTGGCCAGGAATCCGGAGTTTTTACTTCTGTCCATTCATTGTTTGTATAGTATTGGACGGTCAGTCCTTCTTTATTATAGCCTGCAACCCAGATTCTACCACGACCATCTTTTTGTATATAAGAGTGTTCTGTAAATGGCAATCCCAATGAATCGGGAAACAAATACCATTCAGAAGCATCGTAAGTTGTTACTCCCCTTGAGGTTATAAACCACATTACCATATTGTCTGCCTGGGAAATCGAATAAACCGAATTCGAAGGCATTCCATCCGTTGTAGAATATGTTTTTGCGGGATAGAACTGACCGAGAAGTGTCGTAGGGACTAGCCAACTTGTAAATACGATTAAGAAAAAAGAATAGCGAAATTTCACATCAAAAATATTTGAAAATTGTGACCAAAGGTACAACGAATCTAAACGAAAGGCGATGTAATTATTAAGCGTAACCAAACTTAAACCAACATTATAATTCAAGCATCGGCTTTAAATTCCAAAAAAGGGAGACTTTTAATCAAAGCCTCCCTTTTCAATTTTGTTACTATGAAGTTAATTCTTACTCATCCACTTCTTTCATTAATTCTTCAATTGCTCTTTCCAATTGTTGATCGCGACCTGAGTTTATAACTCCAGGCATATTCTTAACCTTAACATCCGGTTCGGTTTGTAGATTTTCCATCCAGCGACCGGCTTTATCTTTAGCACTTACAGGTACAACTCCCCAGTATCCACCATTTGGCAAACCCTCCCATCCTGCAAAACTACAGGTTCCCGGAACAGGCATTCCTAAGGTGATCCCGATCTTCAGATCCGTATAACCCTGAGCGTAACAATGACCGTCAGAATAATTGCTTTCGTTGAACATAGTTAGTGTTGGTTTTGTCCAACGAGAAGTCGGCTCACCCCCAACTACTTTTGCAGCTGTAGCGTAAGTGATGAATTCTTCACCCGTAAAGAACATTGCAAGATCGGCAACTAAGTCGCCACCACCATTAAATCGGGTATCCACGATGATTCCTTTTGCTTCCAGATATTTACCCAACATATCTTCGTAAATATCGCGATAAGGACCGTCTCCCATTCCGGGAATGTGAACATATCCTAGCTGACCTTTACTCTTTTCAGCTACTTCTTCTTCATTCATTCTAACAAATCGATCGTATAACAATCCACGTTCTGCTCCTAAAGAAATTGGCTTTACGGTAACTTGTTTAGCATTTTTACCTTTGCTGTCAGTGATTTCAAGAAGCGTAAATTTGTTTGCTTTTCTGTTCAGATAACTTGCCATATCTCTATTTGCTGAAACTGTTTCGCCGTCAATTTTCTGGATGATCATTCCTTCTTCGATCGCTAAAGCTTCTTTATCCAATGGACCACCATCAATAACTTCTGTGATCTTGATTCCGTCCCCTTTATGATCGTAATCCCAGAATATTCCAAGAGAAGCTGTGGCATCACCGTTTTCAATATTGTTGCTATATCCTGCGCCGGCGTGAGAAACATTCAATTCGCCCAGCATTTCTGATAGTACTTCTGCAAACTCGTATCCATTGGAAGTATGAGGAATATATTTCTGATATTCTTTATAAAGCATATCCCAATCATTTCCGTGGAAAGTTGGCTCATAGAAAATATTCTTGGTTCTTATGTACACGTGCTCGAACATTTTTTGCCTCTCTTTGTCCGCATCGTATTCCATTTCTCCGGAAATTGAAATTCCTTTTGTACTTCCGCCGGAAAGATCCACTTTTGAAATTCTTCCACTGCTCAACAGATAAAGGTTTTCCATTCCTTTATCCCAAACCAAGCTGCCGCCACCGGTATTCAAGCCGATCAACTTTTTTGTGTCCCGAGTTCTGAGCTCCGTTTCCCAAAGATCGTATCTTCCCTCAAATCTAGATAAGTAATATAGTTTCTCCCCATCTTTTGAAAGTGTTGCATCCGAAAGATTACTGGAATGAATGGTAAGTTTAGCTTTTCTGTCCTTCATTCCATCCCAGTCAAATTCCAAAGATTTCACTTCCTCTTTCTTTTCGTCTTCTTTTTTGTCTTCGGATTCTTCTTCCTTCTTATTCGCTTTTTCGATCTCTTGCATCAACTCATAATCTTCTTTACTCATGCGGAATTTATCCCAGGCATCCTGATCAAAAAACATTGCATACACATCTGATTGACTGCTTCCACTGGTGGCATAACTTTTCAATCCGTCACGGTTACTAAACCAGATCATCTGCTTACCTTCATTCATCCATTTAGGTGAATAATCGTAATAACCACTTTCTGTCAAGTTGATTCTTTCCTTGCCATCTGCTGATAAAAGCAACACTTCACTGTTGTTCAATAGCTTATTCCAATCAACCAGCAACCATTTGCTATCCGGACTCCAGGTAAAATATTTGTCTCCATCCCGCATATGAAACAGATCTTCCGGAGTAAGCAGATCTACCGTATTACCTGATTCCACATCCTGAATACGAAGCGTTCTTCTTCCGGCGATATAGGCTAATTTCTTTCCATCCGGAGAATACTCAGGCAGGTAATTGTCTTCTTTAGCTTCAACTACTGCTTCTTCTTTCAAAAGTGTTGAAGCAAAGAAAAATGGCTCTTCTTCTCTTACTTTTTCTGATTTGTAGATGCTCCACTTTCCGTTTCTTTCGCTGGAATACACTAAACTTTTCCCATCCGGAGTGAAAGTGATAAATCGCTCAGTTTCAGGAGTGTTGGTAATTCTTTTGGTAAGTGAACCATCGATTGAAGTCACGAATACTTCTCCACGGGCAACGAATGCAATTTCTTTTCCATTGGGATGAACTGCCATTTCCTGAACACCACCGTTGATAGTGATGAACTTATCAGAATTACTCTTTTCCTGAGTTCTGATGTTCACGTTCACTTTCTTTGGTTGCTCACCTTCTTTCATGGTGTACAACTCACCATCATATCCGAAAGAAAGCGTTCCATTTCCCATGCTCAGAAAACGAACCGGATGAAGATCAAAATTGGTTAACTGAGTATTTTGTGAAGGATTTGCCAACGATAGTTTGTGGACATTAAAATTGCCGCTTTCCTCACTCAGGTAATACAGCGATTTTTCATCTGAACTGTAGATCGGCTGACGATCTTCTCCTTCAAAACTGGTGATCATTTTATGAGCTTTACTCTTGGTATCGTAGGTCCAGATATCTCGTGTGATGGAAGAAGTGTGATGTTTTCTCCACTCATTCTCTCCTCCCTTTTTATCATGATAGACCATTTGCGATCCATCCTTATTAACCTGAACAAACTCAGCAGGAACGGTAAAGATCTGATCTATTCTTCCACCGTTTATGGGAACAGAATACAATTCAGGTTGAGATCCTGTCGGGTATTGACGATGTTCTTTAGTGTCCATTCGAAGCGCTCCGAAAACAATATTCTTTCCATCTGCCGAAAAAGTAAAAGGCTTTTCATCATTGGAATGAAAAGTCAATCTATTTGCAGCTCCGCCTTGAGCGCTCATCATATAGATATCAAAATTTCCGTAACGATCGGATGCAAAAGCAATGGACTTACCGTCTTTGCTCCAAACCGGCATATAATCGTGAGCTTCATGGAAGGTTAGTTGAGTGGCATCTCCACCGGATGAAGCTACTGAATATAAATCTCCTTTATAGGTAAAGACGATGGTTGAGCCATCAGGAGAAATAGTTTGATAGCGAATCCATTGTGGATTGGTTTGTGCAAAAGTGATGCTTGAGAATAGTAATACAAAACAAGCGGACAGTATTGATTTCATTGATCCCGTATTAGTTTATAAAAATGAAAATGCTTACGAATGTAGGTAAAAATTTTGAGTGAGGAGTGTAAATAGTTTTGAAGCTAAATCTAAAAACCATCCCTCGGATCAAGCCGAGAACCGTCGGCTTGATCATCTCCCTTCGAATGGAGATTGACCCTGTTGAACTACAACTACTTATTCCTTTCGTAAAATCTCTTTTAGAAATTGTTCTTTTTCAAATTCATAGAAAAAATACTCCATGTATAACACACTATTATCATCAGGATATTCTTCTTTCAGCTTTTCAAATTCTAGCAGAGCCTTCTCTTCATTCTCTACAAAAAAATAAATAAATGCTTTATTGACCTTACTATTTATTACATACTTTCCTTCTTCAATCCTTTCATCATAAGCATGTAACGCTTTTTGAAACCATGCCTGAGATTCCTGAACCTTCCCATTATATTCATATATATATCCAATGAATGTATAACCTTCAGCATAAAAAGGAATTAATTGAACTGCTTCTTTCATCAGTTTTAATGCTTCTTCTTCACGATTCAGAGTTAAAAGAATCTCAGTTTTATTTGAGTAGAATGCACTATTTTTTGGATCTATCTGTATAGCTCTACTTAATTCCTTTAATGATAATTCAAGAGAATCTTTATCATTTATCAAACCCAGGTTATAGTTATTAAATCTCTCGATAGCTTTTTCATTTAGTTCTAAAGCAACAGGATCTATAGCAAGTTTTATTTTTGAATCCGAAGCGGATTTCGTACAACTAACTAAAACAATTAATATAAAATAAAGGATTCTCATTTAGTGGTATACGCTCTTTAATAAACTCATTAAATATAATTCCTAATTCTCATGAATCAATAGAATTAATTAAATCAAAAACCGACCTTAGAATTATTGACTGAAAAGTGAAAAGATGTGTGAGCGTATCCGCAGGATGAATAAATCCTTCAGGTGAAGATTTAGTAAATGTATCTAACGAACGAAGACCTTTGGATTTATTCAGCGAACGCAACTTGAACCCGTCGATAATTCTTAGTCTTGACCTTTTGTTACTTTTGGGTCAAGCCAAAAGTAGGTTTATGAATTAAAAAATAATTTAGTCTCCTTAAGACATCCCTCGGATCAAGCCGAGAACCGTCGGCTTGATCGCCTCCCTTCGAAGGGAGATTTATCTAATGTTGCTAGAAAAACTACTTCGGATACCTAATTCCCTCTACCATTTCCTGAACGTCTTCCGGTGGATCGGGATAAAATGATTTAACGCTTAGCGCTACAATCAGATTGATCAACATTCCGAAGGTTCCGATTCCTTCCGGTGAAATGCCAAACCACCAGTTTTCAGGAATATTCAATTCGGGAAATGCGATCTTGAAATAGATAATGTAAGCCAGAGTGAATATGAGTCCTGCAATCATTCCGGCAAGAGCTCCTTGCTTGTTCATCTTCTTGTAGAAGATTCCCAGAATAATAGCAGGGAAAAATGAAGCAGCAGCTAATCCGAAGGCAATAGCCACAACCTGGGCTACAAACCCCGGGGGATTAATTCCAAAATATCCTGCTACAACAACCGCCACAGCAGCCGCAATTCGTGCATATCGTAATTCAGCTTTATCGGAAATATCTTTGTTGAACTGCTTCTTGATCAGATCATGAGACACCGACGTTGAGATCACCAAAAGTAATCCCGCTGCGGTGGAAAGTGCTGCTGCTAATCCACCTGCCGCAACCAAAGCTGCTACCCAAGCCGGTAAACCTGCTATCTCAGGATTAGCCAATACCATGATATCCCGATCTACATATAACTCGTTGTTGTTTGCCGTCACTTCATTAGAGATCATCACCTGATTATTGGCTCCTCTTCTGATATCCAATCCATCTCTGATAATATCCGGTGCTCCGACAATAGCTGCTCCCGGTGCATAATTGATAATTCCATCCTCGTTTTTATCTACCCAATTTAACAGCGCCGTTTCTTCCCAAGTGCTAAACCAAGGAGGCATTTCTTCATACGGTTGTTCGCTTACTGTTTCGATCAGGTTTGTTCTGGCAAACACCGCAATTGCAGGAGCGGTTGTGTACAGGATCGCAATAAAGATCAGTGCATATCCTACAGAAATTCTAGCGTCTTTTACTTTGGGCACGGTAAAGAATCGAACGATCACGTGTGGAAGTCCGGCGGTTCCTACCATCAATGCAACGGTTATAAAAAATACATCCTGCATGCTTTTGGTACCCGAAGTGTATTCAGCAAAACCTAATTCTTTATGCAATTGATCAAGTTTATCCAGTAAATACATTCCTGAACCATCCGTTACTGTAGAACCAAATCCAATTTGAGGAATCGGACTTCCGGTTAACTGCATCGAAATGAAAAATGCAGGAACCATAAAGGCAAAGATCAACACGCAATACTGAGCAACTTGCGTGTAGGTAATTCCTTTCATCCCCCCCAACACAGCGTAAAAGAAAACGATTGCCATTCCGATGATCACTCCCCAAAAAATATCTACTTCCAGGAATTTTGAGAATACAAGTCCAACGCCACGCATTTGTCCTGCTACATACGTGAATGAAACGATCAAAGCACAAATTACAGCAACCGTTCTTGCGGTATTTGAGTAGTAACGATCACCAATAAAATCAGGGACTGTAAATTTCCCGAACTTCCTGAGATACGGAGCTAATAGTAAAGCCAGCAACACATAACCGCCGGTCCAGCCCATCAGATAAACGGTTCCGTCGTAACCCATGAAAGAGATCAATCCCGCCATAGAAAGAAATGAAGCGGCCGACATCCAATCTGCTGCTGTTGCCATTCCATTTGTTAATGGATTAACGGCTCCTTCAGCTATATAAAATTCACTGGTTGATCCGGCTCGGGACCAGATCGCAATTCCGATGTAAAGGGCAAAGGTTATTCCAACAAGAATATAAGTCCATACTTGAACATCCATTATGCGTCCTCCTCGTTTACACCGAATTTCATATCTAAACGATTCATCAGGTACACATAGATAAATATAAGCACCACAAACACATAGATAGATCCTTGTTGAGCAAACCAGAATCCCAGTTTGAATCCGCCCATTTTAAAATTATTGAGCCATGGTGCGAGTAAAATTCCGAACCCGTACGAAACGGTAAACCAAATACTTAATAATATGCTCAGGTACTGGAGATTCTTTTTCCAGTAGCCTTTCAGATCTTTTTCTTGTGTCATACAACCTTTTTGTTAGTTTCAGAGAGTATGCAGGTTTTAGATAAGCTATGCAATAATTCTTTTTGGTCGGTAAAAACCTGTTTTCTGAACAGCAAACCAAGTAGTTTGTCCTTTTATTGACAATGATATCTTCCTTTTTGAATATTATCTGAGAATAAGGACAATTAAAATTCACATCTATGAAAAAGCTTTTATTCCTTTTAGTATCGTTGAGCGTTGGTTCAGTATCTGCTCAGGAAGTATCAATTTTTGATTTCGTAAAAACGGTAGATAATAATAAAGAAGAACTGATCTATTATTATGAAAACAATTGGAAAATTCTACGTGATATAGCATTAGAGAGAGATTTTATTGAATCATATGAACTTTTGATAACAGAAGCCGATTCTACTGCTGATTTTGATGTAATCCTCATCACCAGATATAAAAATGAAAAACAGTATCAACAAGGAGAAGAACGATTCCAGCAAATCATAAAAGAACGCAACAAAGAATATGGTGGTATCAGATTGCTGAACGAATTAAAACCCGGAGAGTTTAGAAAGAATGTATTTCACAAGATAACCCGAACTAAGTTTTCATCTTTAAAATAGCCTTACTGCATCTTGAATTGAAACAAGTTGTAAACAGGGTTGTGCCAATTGATTTTTTTCTATATTTGCTTGAATAAATATCTCAGTCAGGTTTGGGGTATCAACATTAATATTCAGGACTTCTTAAATCAAAAAAATGATCAGATATAGAATATTCTTTAGCTCACTTTTATGTGCCATTTTGGGGACATCAGCTCTCTTCTCTCAACAAACTGCTAATCCCGAAAATGAGATAAGAGCAGTATTTATAAGTGAAGCTCCTAAAATTGATGGAGATATCAATGACCTGGTTTGGAAAAGTATTTCCCCAATCACTAATTTTATACAAGTATGGCCGAATGATGGAGAACCGGCTACTGAAGATTCTGAAGTGCGTATCGCTTATGACAGGGATAACCTTTATTTCGCATTCAGATTCTACGATAAGAATCCTGAACTGATCAGAGCAAAAAATCTCGAACGTGGAGGCAGAAATGATCGTGATGATCACGCCTATATTGGCCTGGACACATTTGGAGATGGTAGGAATGCATATTTATTTGAGATGAATGCACTTGGAACTCAGGATGATGCTACAATTACAGACGAACGCCTCACTATTACCAGCTTCTCATGGGATGCTGTATTTGTTAGTGAAACTATTATTGACGATCAGGGCTGGACATTGGAAGTTTCCATTCCCTTCAGACAACTGAGATTTCCGGATGATGATGAACTAAATTTTGGAATCATGTTATCCCGAACTATAAACCGAAAGAACGAACGCGTTCTTTGGCCCAGAATTGGTTTGGAATATGGAAATTTCACATCTCTGGCTGCTGTTTCTCAGTATGGCAAACTTACCGGAATTAAAGATATAAACAGAGGTAAAAATTTAGAGATCAAGCCATACGTAATAGGTGGAGCTCAGGAAATTCGTCCCGATCTGGCAAATGAAGATACCAATGTTGAATATACTGAAGATATTGGAGTAGATATTAAATATGGAATTTCGTCGAATCTGACCTTAGACCTTACTGTAAACACTGATTTTGCTCAAGTTGAATCAGATAATGTCCAGCTAAACCTCACTCGTTTTAACTTATTCTTCCCTGAAAAAAGAGAGTTCTTTTTAGAAAGATCCGGACTTTTTGAACATGGGAATTTACAGAGCACCCAAACTTACTTTTCAAGAAGAATTGGCTTGACCAATGAAATTCTCGCGGGTGCACGAATGACGGGGCAGATCGGAAAAACATCAATTGGGGCATTAAACATTGAGACTGGAAATAAAATGAAAGATTTTCTGGGTTCAAACTCAACGAATAATACTGTGATCCGTTTTAGAAACGACATATTTCCAAGAGCAACTGCCGGTGCTATATTTACAAATACGCAGATCGGGAATGATTATAACAGAGCTTTAGGAATTGATACTCAGTACCGGTTTGGTAGTGCCAGTCTTTTCAACGCGTGGTTTACAAATGTTTGGGACGATCAGGAACTCTTGAATGATGCTGCCGGACATGCTTCAATTCGGTTGAGAAATGATCTGTATTCGGGACAATTATCTTACACTAATGTTGGTGTTAACTATAGCCCCTCTCTTGGTTTTGTTCGCAGACGGAATATGAGACAATATGATGTAAGAGGAAGTTACAGCCCAACGATACCAAAGGTTGAAACACTTAACAGGATCATTATTAGCGGATTATATGATTATATAGAAGGCCAGGATGGTGTGAAACAGTCTACAGAATTTGAATTTGGTGGCACGCTTGAATTTCAAAGAAGAGATCGTTTGTCAATGGAATTCAGTAGTCAATTCGAACGATTATTTGCTCCATTCTCCATTCGACCAAATACTACTATTCAGGCAGGAGATTATACCTTTAATCGTTTTCAAATAAACGGAGAAACAGATTCAAGCAGAAGATTATTTGCTAATGCAGGCATAGAGTTTGGTGAGTTTTTCAATGGGAACAGAACAGATATAAGTGGTGGATTTGGTTTGAGACAATCACAGCACCTTACACTTGAAGGACGCATCAATCATTCTATTATAGATCTGCCTGTAAATAACGGAGAATTTGAAGCTACAACAGTTTCGATGTCTATTTTAGGAGCCTTCAGCAGAAAACTCTTCACCAAAACATTGATACAGTACGATAATTTCTCACGCAACATTCAAGCTAATCTTCGTGTAGATTGGATCCATACTCCGGGAAGTGATCTGTTCTTTGTTTATAACACTTCTTACCATCTTACCGGTGATAATGAAGTTCTATTTGATCCGAATAGAGATCTGATAATGAATAATGAGATCGCAATTGTTAAGCTAACCTATTTGATATTGCTTTAAACAAAAATTTGAACACCACTCTTTTAAAGCTACGAGTGGTGTTCAAATATTATTTAATCTTCGAGGTCTGTATTCGTTTCTAAAAGTTTTGCCAGAGTAAAAGCACCTGCAGCCATTACAAGATCTCTCACTGCTACATCCACATAATGCCATGTAAACAACAAAGTTAATGCAATAGCGATTAACCAAGTCATTACTAAATAAGCTCCTTCCTTTACTTTATAAAAGACCAAAGCTCCTGCAACGATCTCAATCACTCCTACGATCATCATAAATGTGGAAGCTTCAAAAGGAAGAATTTCGATAACAGACGGAGCCAGATAGTGTGTCCAATCAGTTAAAATGTTTGTAAACTTATCTAAACCTGCCACTATAGGTACGATCCCATAAGTATATTTAAGTATAGATTGAATTTGAGTAGTATTTGAATTCATAATTATGTTGTTTTTAGTTAAGCTTTCGTTAGCGTTTACCCTTTAGATTGAAAAATTGAATTCCGGTTACATTTTTTTTGTAACCACTTAGCTGATATTTCATCTAATGTGAAAAAGACTTTATGAAAACACTTAGAATTCAAGATCACACTACTTACAACTTCTCAGATAATGAGATAGTTAAACGTATTCTGAATGGAGAGAAAGAGCTATACGAGATTCTGGTAAGGAGGAATAATCAAAAGCTGTTCAGAGTTTTACGCGGATACTTGAAAAATGAGATGGACGTTAAAGACGCTATGCAGGAAACCTACCTGAAAGCGTTCGAAAAACTAGGTCAGTTTAACCATCAATCTGAATTTTCTACCTGGCTGATAAGAATAGGTATCAACGAAGCCCTTGCCCGACTTAATTCTTTTAAAAAATCTTTTGAGCTCATCGATCATTCTGTCCCGCTTTCATCCCAAAGATCTTTCAAAACCAATCACATCCAAGAACTTAACCCTGAAAGAAAAATGATTCAAAAAGAATCTGTTGTGTTACTGGAAAAAGCAGTTGATCAGCTTAAACCAAAATACCGGGCTCCTTTCATAATGCAGGAAACGGAAGGAATGAGTGTTAAAGAAATTTCGCATTGTTTAGATATTACTGAGTCAAACGTGAAAGTTCGTGTTCACCGTGCTCGTACTATGATCAAAGAGTATTTATTTGATCTGTCGATCGATCAAAACATTCTGGAATTTGGCTTTAGTAAATGTGATGAAATCACAGATAAAGTGATGTCTGTAATTTTCGATAACTAAAACTTAATTACCGTTCACAACAAAGGTTTTGAATGTGAAGTTTTACCCTAAACTTCACAACTCAGAATCACTCGGTTTTATCCCATAAAAAACCCCGACCCACATTCCGCAGGTCAGGGTTTATCCTGTTCTCCATGAAAGAAATTCATTACAAGCGATCGCTAAGCAATCTGCTTATTTAAACTGTTTTCCATCTCTTCCCCCATAATCCCAACACACTCTTGTAAGTGAGTGGGCTGTTTCATTTTTCTTTCTTTAGAAAATGATTACACGAAGTACATATAATTGCTAAACTCGATTGTTTTGCATCGCACTTCGGACAGTTAATAATTGTTTCCTCTTCTTTGGCTTTGTTCTTTATTGAATCGTTGATTATCTGTGCTGTAAGATTTAATTCAGATAAAGCCTTTATTATTTTCTCTTGCTTTGAATTAGTCCTTATAAGTATCAAAGGAACTGAAATCCACAACAGTAACAAAACAAACATACCAATTGCTATAAGTGTTAATACTATTTCGGACGTTTCATTCATTCGAAAATATGATCACATTTATTACAGGTTGTTTCATGGAAGGCGTTTTTAGTTGAACACTTTGGGCACGCTTTGATCAGTGTCTTTTCTAAAATATACAGTATTTTATCTGATTTGGTATTGATGCCCACCACATAAAAAGGCAGGCAAAATAAAACCAATCCCCAGACTACGCATACAATAATCCAAATTGCACCTAATCCTTCTATAAAATCCATTATTTACACATTTTTAGTAATTTCTTATATGGATTTAGACTCCTTAAAGGGCGGATTGCCATCCGCCCCAACTTTTAACTACAACCTGAAGTTGAGCCGCAGGTAATACATTTCATACACGTTCCGTTTCGAACCATCGTCATGCTACCGCATTCCGGACAAGCATCACCGGTATAACCCAACTGCTTAGCCTTTTCGTAATCTGTTTCGTAGCTGGATCCCGATTTCGCTTTAGCCTGTGGTGCAACGGCATCCACTGTTTGCTTCTGCGGTTCTGCAACCGGAGCTTTTGCAACAGTTTTAGTCGTTTCCACTACTTCTCCACCAGGCGTTGGACGAAGATCTCGTGTTGAGATCTCATCAGCAGGAACATGAGCTAAGTCTTCACGACCTAAGTAAGCAACCGCTAATTCACGGAAGATATAATCGATCACTGAAGTACTCATTTTCACATGAGGATTTCCGGTAACCATTCCGCTTGGCTCGAACTTGGTGAATACAAAAGCATCCACGAATTCTTCTAACGGCACTCCGTGTTGTAAACCAAGAGAGATAGAAATTGCAAAACAGTTCAGTAAACTTCTGAAAGCAGCTCCTTCACGGTGCATATCAATAAAGATCTCGCCAAGCTGACCGTTTTCGTACTCACCGGTTCTCAGATAAACGCTTTGTCCACCGATCTTAACCTTCTGAGTATATCCTTCTCTTCGGAATGGAAGTCTTTGGCGACGAGCTAAATACTTATGAATAATTCGCTCAGCAACTTCAACAACTTTGTCTTGTTCTGCTGTTGTTGATCCATCTAAAGTATCCTCTTCTTCCTCTTCCAGTTCTTCAAATACATCAGCCAAACTGTTCAGCGGCTGACTTAATTTTGAACCGTCACGATAAAGCGCATTCGCTTTCAACATCATTTCCCATGAAAGCATATATGCATCTTTCATGTCTTCGATGGTAGCTTCGTTCGGAAGGTTGATGGTTTTTGAAATTGCTCCGGACAAGAATGGCTGAGCTGCTGCCATCATTCTGATGTGACCGCGAGCTGAAATAAATCTTGTTCCTGTTCTACCACATTTGTTTGCGCAATCAAAAACAGCTAGGTGCTCATCTTTTAAATAAGGAGCTCCTTCCACTGTCATGGTTCCACAAACATAATCATTTGCTTCGGTGATCTGCTCACGACTGAATCCTAAATGTCGCAACATATCAAAAGTAACATCGCTGAGTTGCTCTTCAGTGATTTCCAGAACATCTTTGCAGAAATCTTCGCCGAGAGTCCACTGATTGAAAGCAAACTTTATATCAAAACTACTTGGCAGTGCTGCTTCAACAGCTTCCAGTTTTTCATCGGTAAATCCTTTCGCTTTTAGTGTCTCCGGATTTATGTGTGGACAACCTTCTAAACTAGCAGCTCCTTTCGCATAATCGATAATGGCTTTGGACTCTTTTGCAGAATAGCCCAATGTCTTTAAAGCTTTCGGTACACTTTGGTTGATGATCTTAAAATAACCACCGCCTGCAAGTTTCTTGAATTTCACTAGTGCAAAATCAGGCTCAACTCCTGTAGTATCACAATCCATAACCAAACCAATAGTTCCGGTTGGTGCAAGTACAGTTACCTGAGCATTTCGGTATCCGTTTTTCTCACCAAGTGCCACTGCGCGATCAGAATTTTCTTTAGCTGCCTTTAGCAAGTAATCAGGACAAATTGTAGCATCGATTCCCATCGGTTTAACCGTTAATCCTTCATACTCTTCAGGATCAGCATTGTAAGCTGCTCTTCTGTGATTTCTCATCACACGAAGCATATGCTCTTTGTTTCTTTCGTAACCTTTAAAAGCACCTAATTCACCGGCCATTTCAGCACTGGTTTCATACGCTTTCATGTGCATTATCGAAGTGATGGCTCCGGCAGTCGCTATTCCTTCATCACTGTCATAAGGAATTCCCTGAACCATTAAAGCGGCTCCGATATTTGCATATCCAAGACCTAATGTTCTGAATACATAAGACAGATCAGCAATTTCTTTAGATGGGAACTGAGCCATCAATACTGAGATCTCAAGGACGGTTGTCCAGATTCTTGAAGCATAGCTAATTGACTCAACATCAAATGTAGTGCATTCTTCATCTTTGAAATATTTCATCAGATTAAGAGAAGCCAAATTACACGCTGTGTTATCCAAAAACATGTACTCAGAGCAAGGATTACTTGCTTTGATCTCGCCATCTTCCGGGCAAGTGTGCCATTCGTTGATGGTGTCATGATATTGTGTTCCCGGATCTGCAGAAGCCCAGGCTGCGTAAGCAATCTGATCCCAAAGATCGTTTGCCTCAATCACTTTCATTGGTTCCGGCTCGCGACCTTCTTTCTTCGCTTTTGCTTTTTCAACTCTCCAGATAAGATTCCACTGTCCGTCGTCTTTAACCGCCTGCATAAACGCATTCGGAACACGGACGGAGTTATTGGAATTTTGTCCGGCCACAGTAGCATACGCTTCTGAATTCCAGTCAGTGTCGTACGTATCAAACTTAATGTCTGTAACGCCCTGAGCTGCCAACTGAATTACACGTTCAATATAGTTAAGTGGAACCTGATCACGTTTTGCCTGACGAATTACTTTTCCAAGCTCTTTATTCTTCAGTGGATCTCGACTCATTGCGCCGTTAAAAGTTCTGCCTTCGATCTCAACAGGAGTATGGCATAACTTGATAATATCTTTTAAATGCTTTTGCGTGATCTTTGAACCGGAAACCAGAGCCGCAACTTTTTGCTCTTCCTGAACTTTCCAGTTGATGTACTCTTCTATATCCGGATGATCCAGATCAAGGGTAACCATTTTAGCAGCACGACGAGTTGTTCCTCCAGACTTGATCGCTCCCGCTGCTCTGTCACCAATTTTCAGGAAGCTCATTAATCCGGATGATTTACCACCACCACTTAAAGGCTCATTGGCTCCACGAATATTGGAGAAATTACTTCCTGTTCCTGATCCATACTTGAAAAGACGAGCTTCACGAACCCAAAGATCCATGATCCCACCTTCATTCACCAAGTCATCATCTACACTCTGGATAAAACAAGCGTGTGGCTGCGGATGCGTGTAGGAATCTTTTGATTTTGTAAGCTTTCCGGTCTTTGCATCAACATAGTAATGACCCTGAGCCGGACCGTTAATTCCATACGCCCAGTTCAATCCTGTATTAAACCATTGCGGAGAATTCGGTGCCGCCATTTGGTTGGCAAGCATATAGCAAAGCTCTTCATAAAACACTTTCGCGTCTTCCTCTGAATCAAAATAATCGTGCTTCCAACCCCAATACGTCCAACAACCCGCTAGTCTGTTGAAAACCTGCCGACTGTCTACCTCATGTGTAAATCTGTCTTTTTCGTCCAGCTCTTTCAAGGCTTTTGAATCAGCTTCTGATCTTTGTAACCATTTAGGCACTCCTTTCTCAGAAACTTTTTTAAGCTTGGCCGGCACTCCTGCTTTACGGAAATATTTTTGCGCTATAATATCAGTTGCAACTTGAGACCAACTGTCAGGAACCTGAACGTCAGACATATGGAAAACCTGTGAACCATCCGGGTTCTTGATTTCCGAAGTTCGGGATTCAAATTTCATTGAGTCGTATGGGGTCTTCCAATCCGCTTGAGTATAGAAGCGCGTAAATTTCATTTATTTCTCCGTTTTTTCATTGCTAAAATCTTCTTTGTGTCTTCGGGCTGATAGAGCAGGTTAAACCTTTAAGCCAGGAGCCTATTCTCCTTTAGAAGTGAGATTTAATATAGATGTGAGGCTTGGAGTGAGCAAGTTAAATCTGAATTACTTTTCCACAAAAAGGAACACTTATCCACATTAATAATTGCCAGATTAATTCCCTCGAAAAAAGCAGTGCTATTAATGATTTTTATTGTGATTTATCTAAAAAATAAATCCGCAATAAAATAATAAAATCTTTCTTTAAGCATCTTTAAAGAAAGATTTTATTAAAATCACGAATTGAAAGTTATCCACATTTATATTATATAAAAATTCATTTTATATATAATAATATTAATAAATAATTAAATTTTATATATATTTTTGATAATATTATATACTGAATTTAATATTTAAATATAGTCTATAATTTAATCTTGATTTTTTTACAATAGATTAACTTGAACTACTTATTCCGCTGAAAAATAAAATGCTCCCGGGATAATTCCTGTTGGAAAACTGTCTACCTTTACACCGTTAAGATTGTATTGAATTGCTAACCCGGACTGGGCAAAATTCTTGGCATCAGCTCCCCAAATAAATTGACCTTCATCCGATGTGGAAAACCCTAATGAATAAAAATTCTTTTCTATAAATGCTGAATCTATAACTTCAAAAGTATTCATATCAATACTCATTACATTCCCGTTCATCAGGTAAGCAACATCATCCAAATCATTGAGTACCAAATCGCCCGGATGTCCACCAACTTCAAAACTGGTTACTACTTCAGCTGTTGTACCATTGATCACATAGATCATTCCGGGAGTGTCATCATTAGGATCGCTGAAGTCGCCGTAAGCTCCTGCACAAACTACCCATAACTGATCGTTGTCTTGCTTCAAAATACTTACAGGATTATCACCTACCGTAATGGTTCCGGTAACTTCATCTGTAGCCGTATTTATTACACTGAGTGTATTGCTATTACCAAATCCGCTATTAGCCACGTAAGCACGCTCGCCAACAACAGCTATTCCCTCAGGGTTTGATCCCACTGCAATAATGGAAGCTTCTTCATTGGTTTCCAGATCGATCACAGAAACCGAATTCCCAAATAGATTTGTAACATACGCTTTGTTTTCGCTTACCTGAACCAGCTCTCTGGGACTGGCTTCATTCGCAATTCTGATGGTTGCTATCTTTGTCAATGTTTCCTTATCCACCACTTCAATTTTGCTGGAATTATTTACAACCAGATATAAACGATCTCCAATTTCCGTAGCGCTGTAAAGTATATCTCCTATTGGTGAACCATTTTCATTTTCATATTGGTTTTGAGATACTTCGCCTGTTACAGGATCATAAGCAGTGATACTTGCATTGGCTTTTCCAAAATTTCCTTCATTCAGAACAAATACTCCGTTCAAAGTTGTTCCTGAATCTGAATCACTTTTCTTACAAGCTGCAGTTAGGGATATTATTATTACAAATGCGATCAGCAGTGGTCTTTTCATTAGTTATCGTTTTTATGTTTTATAGTTAGTGTTATTAAAAAATTTCTGAGTGGTTGCGGATACAGGCGCACTACTTCATACTGCTCATCCAGAATATTATTCACCTGCATACTAAGATCGAGTTGTGTTTTCCTGATGGTTTTTGAATAATTGATCGATGCATCCAGCACGAAGTAGGACGGTTCAGGATCTCGAATGTCATTTTGTTCCGTGGAGTATCTTTCTGAGACCCAGTTGCCGTATAATGATGTTCTCAAATCTCCTCTGCTCACTGAAAATGATCCCGAATATTTCCATTTCGGCACATATGGAAGTTGGTCACCGACAGCGGCATCACCTTCAAATCTGGCTTCATCAATTGTAGACCTTGTGTAACTCGAAGATTGAGAATAGCTGAATTTATAAGTTCCCACTTCAATTTCTTTGAAAGCAGTCCACTCTACTCCATAACTTAACAGTGAAAGATAATTCTGAGCTCTGAAGAAAGTTCCACCTCCCGGACTCCATTTAATCCCATTCGAAATATCCATTCTGAAAAAAGTAAGGTTGTGATCTCCTACATTTTTCCACTGATCTGTTATTCCAATTCCGGCTTCTGTTAAAATTGCAGTTTCCGGCTTCAGATCTTCATTACCACCTTGTGGCCAGTACAGATCATTAAAGGTAGGAGCCCTGAAATTCCTTGAAACCAGTGAATGAAAGTATATTTCATCTTCGATGATCTGATAGTTGATCCCAAGCGAAGGACTCACCGCTACTCCAAAATCAGAATAGTGATCTACTCTAATCGTAGGGAAAATTCCCAGAGCCTTAGTTGGTGATATTTCCGCCATCAACTGCTCACTTAAAAGATTTCTGTATTTCTTCTCAGTGTAGTTATTGGTCTTTACTTCTGTAAAATATGCTGATGTAATATTAGTGAATGATACCGCAGACGAAACGTAAACAGTTGCTGCCCACTCATTATTCAATTCTCTTCCCGTACTTACACTTTCAATATTCCTGTTCGGATCAAAATAGTCGAGTTCGGTTTGTGCCAGATAGGATTTTATTCCGTGTTGTACATTGCCCTTTCTGAAATGAAATGAATTTACCCAACGATATGCCGAATCATATTGTCTGGAAGTTCCGGAACCGACGAATACATTTTCGGGAATTTCATGATCTGATTTCAGATACCAGAATTTTGACTGGAATCTCTTTCCTTCTTTGTTCCATCCGGCTTGCAGTTGAAACTGATCGTTATCAAAAGTCGCGTGCCTTCGATTTTCTTCCTGCTCCGTATTTCTGTCGTAATATCTGTAGTCGTTCTCATTTTCCTGAATTGACCCGCCTAAACCCAGCGTCCAGTTCCCGGTTTTAAATCCGATATTCGCGAATGTGATATAATTGGAATTGGAACCTATTGATTGTCCTGCAGAAAATTCTCCGGAATTTATTGAAGAGGCTAATGATACTGATCCACTGATACCACTGCCATAAGTTGAACTTCCTGAACCTGAACTGACTTCAACCGACGAAAATGCTCCTGATCTGATCAAGGAAAGATCTAGCACACCTAACATAGAATGATTGATGGGCATGCCTTCCCAAAGCACGCGGGTTTGCTCTCCTCCAAAGCCTCTGAATGAAGCTAATGAAACAGCTCCCGGAGCATTTGACCGAACAAAAATAGAAGAATATCTGCTTAGTGCTTCACCAAGTGATTGTCCATTTGTATTCGCTAACTGAACCGAATCAATCAATACAGTATGACTTGGTTGCTTAATAACAGGAATTCTGTAGCGGGTGGATGTAACTGTGATCTCTTTCATTTTCAGAGTATCAGAGACAACCTGCGCCGGTACATTCGCAGAAAGCCAAAGTGAAACAGCTATAAAAAGGGTTATAAACCTCATGTAATAATTCTTAGATCTTTTTTCCCGAAAGATGCTATGAAAAATTTACGTATTGGCAGGTCTCCTGGCTTTCCTTGTGCAGCGCCTTCCCGATCCTATTGATCAGTGGCAAAGGTGAGGCTGCGGTTCCGGCTTTTGCCGAAAAGGATTACAGTTGCGGGAACAGCTTCCGATTTTGCTGAAGATTCAGAATCACGGAATTCCCTTTTAATTCGGAAACGAACTTGTTTCCAAAACCAACACCGTTAATTTTTAAATTACAAACAGATCAAATCACAAACAACCCCCTTGAATAAGGAATATGGAATATCCAATGTCCAATATCCAACATTCAATTTCCCTTTATCTGTATTTGTATCCTCAACCCTTTGGAAATTGGTTATTCCTTGTTGGTTATTGGATATTGAGTGTTGGATGTTGGTTGTTGGGTGTTGATAACGCTCTTTTTTACACATTTGTGATGTTGAGTGAACATTCCATGACTACCTTAGGTTACAGAGAAAGAAAACTGATATGATGTTTAGTTCGTATTAAATAACAGATAAGAAACTTTAACCAATTACAGATCTAATGAGATCAATTATAGCAACTTTTTTTCTTGTAGCTTTTTTAAGCTCATTTACTGTCGCTCAGGATTCACTTGTAATTCCGATCACGAGTTTTAATCCTGCTGACTTTGATGACGATGCAGATGGTAACAAATGGCAGCGACTTACTCTTCCCAAAAAAGACTGGACCGAATATACCTTAGTAACAGATGGTGACATTCCTCACATTAAAGCAGTAAGTAATAATTCTGCTTCCGGTTGGAAGTATTTGATCGATATTGATCCCAAGGAATATCCTATCATCGAGTGGCAGTGGAAAATCGATGGCGTATTAGAAAACGGAGATATGACAGAAAAAGACGGCGATGACTATCCCGCTCGGATCTATATCACCTACGAATACAGCAGAAAAGATCTCCCATTCGGTGAAAGAATCAAATACGGAACCATGAAAACGTTTACCAGTTTTGATATTCCGCTTCGTTCGATGAATTATGTTTGGGCAAATAAAGCGAAGATCGGCAGAGTTCAGGAAAACGTATTCACAAATTGGGTACATATGGTTGCTACTGAATCTGGCAATGATAAAGCAGGCACCTGGATTACCTCAACAGCTAATGTTTATGATTCGTATAAAGAAGCCTTTGAAGAAGAGCCAAAAAACATTACCGGCGTAGCTATAATGACTGACTCTGATAACTCCAAAGGTTCGGCTACTGCTTATTATGGAAACATCGTTTTTAAAAAGAAGAAATAGGGTTGGGTACTTGTAAAGTAAATCAAACACCAACACGGGCGTAAACGCCCTCCTGGTTTAAACCTCTCTGATTTCGATCACGACAATTTAAACAAGCAGATCCTTCAGGTTCTGCGGATTCGGTTCGTGATTCCAAACTATTAGTACTATCTAAACACCAACACGGGCGTGAACGCCCTCCTAGTTTAAATCTCTTCGATTTCGATCAAGGCAATTTAAACAAGCAGATCCTTTAGGTTCTGCGGATTAGGATTAGGCTTCTATAAGGATTGTTTAGAAAAAGAATTTGATCTCTTGGTAATAGGATTGTTTGCTATGATGCTATTCTTGATCATAAATATATTTTCTTGTACTTACGATGTCTTTTGGACTAACAGAAAATGCTCCGTACCCTTTTTGCCATTTAAAAAACCCTTCTTCATAAAAATTATCGTTAATCCATTTAGATGATCTACCTTTTATCCAATTTACGATCTCAGAAATATTTTGGGTTGTTTTCAATCTAAGTAATACATGTACATGATCTTCCATCCCATTTACAGTGTCGATCATTATTCCATTTCTGTCAGCTTCATGTTTTATAAACTTGTTTAGCCTGCCTCGAAATGATTTTTTAATTAACGGTAATCTGTCTTTGGAACTCCAAACCAAATGAACCCAAACACTGGATAAATTATCTGACATTTATTTAAGATTATTTTCTCTTTTAGGTAAGACAGTTTCCAAAGCATTCCTTACAAAAAATATTTTTCGTCAACCAAACCGGGCGTGAACGCCCTCCTAGTTTAAGCCACTTAGATTTGAATCAAGACAATTTAAACTAGCAGACCCTTCAGGTTCTGCGGATTCCGTTCAGGATTCCAAACTAGTATTACTATCTAAACACCAACACGGGCGTAAACGCCCTCCTAGTTTAAACCTCTTCGACTTAGACCACGACAATTTAAACAAGCAGATCCTTCAGGTTCTGCGGATTCGGTTCAGGACTCCAAGCTACTACTACTATCTAAACACCAACACGGGCGTAAACGCCCTCCTAGTTTAAACCTCTTTGATTTTGATCATGGCAACTTAAACTAGCAGATCCTTCAGGTTCTGCGGATTCGGTTCAACGGTTTGGTAAAAGACCCCACCCTTTTTTCTTTGCCTTGTAACATCTTTTTTTTTGAGTCGTCTAAGCGTTTGTAATCAATTCAAACGCTTTTTTATTATGAAAATTAAACAACTTGGCTATTTATCCGCAGTATTACTCCTTACACTTTCAGCTTGCGGAAACGAAGGAAACAATAATGATGAAAATGGTGACGACGAAGAAATCGTGGTTATCCCGGTAGAAGCAACTACCGTATCCCGTGGAGATATTTCTGCTTACTACTCAAATTCAGCAACTTTAGAAGCCGAACAAGAAGCCTTAGTAGTTGCCAAGGTCAGAGGTATTATAAATCAGGTTTTAGTTGAAGAAGGCGACAAAGTTAAAGCCGGACAAGTAATTGCTAGGATTGAAGACGAACAGTATAGAATTGAAGCTGAACGGGCCAAATCTAATATGGACCGTCTGTACAACGACTTCAAAAGAAGTAAGGAATTGTACGACAAACAAGCCATTTCTGTCGAAGAATATCAAAACAAGCAGTTTGAATATGAAGCTCAAAAATCAGCTTATGAACTTGCAAAACTGAACCAGGAACACACTTCCATCAAATCTCCAATTAGCGGGGTTATTTCTGAAAGGCTGATCAAAAAAGGAAATATGATTGGTACTGATCAGAATGTATATCGGGTAACTGATTTCGATCCTTTACAAGCAATTCTATATGTACCTGAACATGAAATGGCTAAGATCAACAAGAACCAGCCTGCGGAAATTAAAGTAGATGCATTACCCGGACAGTCATTTAAAGCACATGTTGAGAGAATAAGCCCGATCGTTGATCCAACAACAGGAACTTTCAAAGTGACCGTTGTCATTGATGAAAAAAGCGACAAACTAAAGCCCGGTATGTTTGGCAGAGTCAAAATTGTTTATGACACCAGACTCAGTACAAAAATGATCCCTAAAGTTGCTGTGATGTCAGAGGATGAAACTCAAACGGTGTTCGTGGTCAGAGACTCACTTGCTTACAAAAAGATCATCAAAACGGGATATGTAAACGGAAGCAACATCGAGATCCTGGAAGGACTTGAAGACGGAGAAGTTGTTGTAACAACAGGACAAGGAAGCCTGAAAGACAGCGCAAAAGTTAATGTAGTTCGCAGCTAATAGGAACTCCGATATGAAACTCATAGATTTCTCCGTAAAGCGAAAAGTAACTATTTCGATGTTTACAGTGGCGATTCTGTTATTCGGAATTGTCTCACTTTCTCGCCTGAATGTAAACCTGCTTCCTGATCTTAGTTACCCAACTCTTACTGTTCGCACCGAGTTTGAAGGAGCCGCTCCCATTGAAGTTGAAAACCTTATCTCCAAACCAATTGAAGAAGCTGTTGGAGTTGTAAAAGGGGTTAAACTGGTTCGTTCAATTTCCAGAGCGGGACAATCAGATGTTGTTCTCGAGTTCGCCTGGGGAACCAACATGGATATTGCAAATCTTGATGTAATCGCAAAACTGGATGCTATTCAACTTCCTTTGCAAGCCAAAAAACCGGTAACGCTTCGTTTTGATCCAACTTTAGATCCTATCATCAGATATGCTTTGTATTATGATGACAGTGAAAAAGAAGATCCGGAAAGTACTGATGACAGAAAAGTTGATCTGGCTTCTTTTTTAGAGCCAGATGAAGACCTTAATGATCCGGAAGCGATCGCCAGATTAAAGCAACTCCGAATCATTTCCGATGAAATTCTGAAAAAGAATCTGGAATCCTCAGATGGTGTAGCATCTGTAAAGATAAGCGGTGGGCTTGAAGAACAAATTCAGGTAAACATTGATCAGGAACGACTAGCCTACCTGAACATTCCCATTGAGACGATCACATCTACTTTAAGTGCGGAAAATATAAATCTATCCGGTGGTCGATTAGAGGAAGGAACACAACAGTATTTAGTAAGAACTCTGAACGAATTTAAAGATGTAGATCAGATCAGAAATACAGTGCTTACCGTTTTAAATGGAAATGCAGTGTATTTAAAAGATGTGGCTGACATCCGTCAAGGTTATAAAGAAAGAGAAGCGATTACCCGATTAAACGCTAAGGAAGCAGTAGAGATCGCTATTTATAAAGAAGGCGATGCTAACACGGTAGCCGTTGCTGAATCTGCTAAAGAACGAATAAACGAAATTCAGAGAAACCTTCCTTCCGGAATGAAACTCGAGAAAGTATACGACCAATCCATTTTCATTTCATCAGCAGTAAACGAAGTTAAAAAAGCGGGTATTATCGGTGGTATTCTTGCGGTTCTTGTTCTCTACTTCTTTTTAAGAAACTTCTGGAGTACCGTGATCATCTCGGTTTCCATCCCGGTTTCAATTATCGCCACCTTCAACCTGATGTATGGAAATGATATTACACTGAATATTATGTCGTTGGGTGGTATCGCACTTGGTATCGGTATGTTAGTGGATAATTCTATTGTAGTACTTGAGAATATTGCCAGACATAAAGATATGGGCAAAAATGCTCTGCAAGCAGCCAAAGACGGAGCCAGCGAAGTGGGAACAGCAGTGATCGCTTCAACACTTACAACAGTTGCTGTATTCTTCCCGTTGGTTTTTGTGGATGGAATTGCCGGACAATTATTCAGGGATCAGGCACTCACTGTTACCTTTTCATTGATCGCATCTCTTATAGTTGCGGTTACGTTGATTCCGATGATGTCATCCTTAAGTGGCAGGAAAAAAGCAATTACCCCACTTGAGCTTAAAGAACCAAGAACTTCTGCAGGGAGATTCTTCAGAAAAAGCAGACTGTTCTTTTTCTATACGATACCAACAGCTGTAACTAAAGCCATTCGGGCGATATTCAATTTCTTTGCCAAGGCTTTAAAATTCTTCTTCTCCCCTTTTGTGTGGGCTTTCGATAAATTCTACCAAGCTTCTGAAGAAGTATATTTAGGGCTTCTGAAAACATCATTAAACAACAGACTTATTGTGATTGTTGTAGCTATTCTTTGTTTTGGAGGCTCTTTAACTTTGGTACAGAAGATCGGTATTGAACTTATTCCGCAGTTATCTCAGGGTGAGTTTAAAGTTGAATTCAAACTTCCTCCCGGAACACCCATCGAACAGACCGATTCCGCTTTAAAAGCAGTTCAGGAAGCCACAAAGGAAGCTCAGAATGTACAATCTACTTTTGCAGTTGCCGGAACGGGTAACAGAATGGATGCCAATCCTGATCAAGGTGGAGAAAACTGGGGCGAGCTAAATGTTCTGCTGGCATCAGGAGCTTCTTCTGATACTGAAAGCTCTGTAATGAGTTCTATGAGAAGTTCTCTTCAAGTAGTGCCGGGATTGCAGTATAAATTTTCCAGACCGTCTCTGTTTTCATTTTCTACTCCTGTTGAAGTTGAAATAAGTGGTTACGATTTAGAACAGCTTAAAGAAGTAAGCGATCAAATTGTTCAAAAAATGGATGCCAATTCCCGTTTTGCTGATGTTAAAAATTCCATGCAGATCGGTAGTCCGGAAATTCAAATTCTGTTTGACCGAGATCGCGCCGCTGCTTTAGGATTGCAAGTGCATGAAGTTGCAGATCGAGTGGTGAGTAATGTTCGCGGTGATGTAGCAACCAGATATTCATGGAGAGATCGTAAAATTGATGTGTTGGTTAGAGCTCAGGAAGAAGATCGTTCCTCTATTGATGAGATCAAGAATCTGGTGATCAATCCAAACAGTGAACGTTCCATTCCGTTAAGTGCTATTGCTGAAGTTAAGATTGCAAACGGTCCGGGAGAAATACGCAGAGCTTCTCAGCAAAGAGTTGCTGTTGTAACTGCCAATCTGAATTACGGTGATCTTGGAGACGCTGCTACTGATGTTCAGCAAATTATTAATGAAACAACGATGCCAAGTGGTGTGTTTGCCCGAATCGCCGGACAAAATGAAGAAATGGGAGAATCATTTAAATCTCTGTTATTCGCTCTGGCACTGGCTGTATTTCTGGTTTATTTGGTGATGGCTTCTCAGTTCGAATCTCTGCTTCACCCTTTTATCATCCTCTTTACTATTCCGCTTGCTTTGGTTGGAGCTATTCTGGCGCTCTTTATTACAGGTACAACTATAAGCGTGGTTGTATTCATTGGTTTGATTCTCCTAGCAGGAATTGTAGTAAACAATGCTATTGTATTGATCGATCTGATCAACCAGCTAAGAGAACGTGGTATGGATAAATACGAAGCTATTATTGAAGGCGGAAAATCCAGATTACGCCCTATTTTGATGACTACATTAACCACTACGCTGGGACTTCTCCCTCTCGCTATCGGATTTGGCGACGGTGCAGAATTAAGAGCTCCGATGGGGATCACGGTAATTGGCGGACTTCTGGTTTCAACTCTACTTACGCTTGTTGTAATTCCGGTGATGTATTCCATCATGGACAGAAAAAATTACGATACTCAAACTGAAGCTGTAACGGAGAACTGATATGAGTATGACCGAGATCTCCATAAAAAGACCGGTAACAACCATGATGGTTTTTGTGAGCCTTGTGGTTGTCGGATTTATTGCTACTCGTTTGGTTCCTCTGGAGTATTTCCCGGACATTTCATTTCCCGGTGCCTCGATTCAGATCCCTTATCCTAATTCTTCTCCAAATGAAATTGAAGAACAGGTTATCCGGCCTATTGAAGAGGTACTCGCAACAATAAGTGGCGTTGATCAGATCAATTCCAATGCAGGTGAGAATGAAGGTGGAATTAGAATTCAATTTGTTCAAGGAAGTGATATTGATCTTAAAGCTATCGAGATCAAAGAAAAAATAGAAAGTGTTCGTAACCAACTGCCTGACGATTTTGAATATTACCAGATCTTCAAATTTCAAGATGGTGGCGGTAATATGCTTCAATTACGTATTTCCAGTGAGCGCGATCTTTCGAATGCCTATGATCTTTTAGACCGAAATCTGAAACAACGAATTGAGCGTATTGATGGGGTTGGTCAGGTTACTCTTTATGGTGTGGAAAAGAAAGAGATTAGAATTGAATTACTTGCCAACCGGCTCCAGAATTATAACATAGATCTGAATGATCTGAATCAACGTTTGAGCAGAGCTAACTTCTCGATCTCAGCGGGTAAGATCAACGATGCTGGATTAAGATACAATGTTCGCCCAATGGGAGAATTAACTGAAGTTGAAGATTTTGAAAACCTTGTGATAGGAGAAAACAATCTTCGCTTAAAAGATATCGCAACCGTCGCATACACCTCTCCTGTTAGAAATTACGCCAGACATTTAGACCGAAAATATGCAATCGGTTTGGACATCGTTAAAGAGTCATCTGCTAATACCGTTGCAACAGCTGATCGGGTTCTGAAAGAAATTGAAGAGATCAATGAACTTCCGGAAATGCAGGGGATTCAGATCTATGAAATGGATAATCAAGCCGACGGCATCCTGAGTTCTTTAGAAGAATTAATGAATGCCGGTGTTTTAGGTGCCGGACTTTCTGTAATCATGCTGTTCTTCTTTCTACGTCAGTTTGGAACTACTTTAATTGTAGCTACGGCTGTTCCTTTCTCATTAGTAGTAACATTAGGCTTTTTCTACTTCTTAAATATCTCCATCAATATTTTATCGATGACCGGTTTGATACTTGCCATTGGTATGCTGGTGGATAATGCCGTTGTGGTCACCGAGAACATACACCGGCATCGAAGAAACGGCATGGAACCGTCCAAAGCGGCAGTTCTTGGAGCAAAAGAGGTAGGAATTGCGGTAACTGCAGGTACATTTACTTCCGTGGTTGTTTTCCTTCCAAATATTATGAACGAAAGTTTTATCGCTCCATACATGTTTTACATTGGAATGCCGATCATTATTTCATTGATCGCTTCCCTGCTTATCTCACTTACGGTGATACCACTACTTACTTCAAAATTTAAACCCAGATCAAAACAAGTAAAACGAACTATTATTGACAAACTTTCGGATAAATATTCTGCGTTCTTAGCTTGGTTCATTGAACGTAGATGGGTCTCCACCATCAGTATAGTTTTACTCTTCTTTAGTATAGTAATTCCGATTTTACTTGGTATGAATATCGATATGTTTCCCAATAATCCTGAAAGAGAATTACAGCTCAGATACAATCTGAATGGTTCTTACACTTTGGATCGTGTAAAGGAAACCGTAGACAAGGTTGAAGATTATTTGTATGAAAATATGGAAAAATTTGAGATCGAATCTGTTTATACATATTACCAACCGGAATATGCCCAGTCCACGATCATTTTGGTGGATGAAGAAGACGCTGAAAAATCTGTCGAGTTCATCAAAGAAGAGATCGAAAAAGACTTGCCGGTGGTAACCATTGGAGAGCCTGCTTTTGAATTCAGAAGCAGAAATAACAGCGAATCTATTCGGGTGTATGTTCAGGGTGAGTCCATGGATGTACTTACAGAATTAGCCGATCAGGTTGAATGGAGAATTTCACAGGTTGAGGGATTTACTGATGTGAAATCGGATGCAGAACGTGGCAGAGATGAAATCCGTTTAACCATCGACTCTGAAAAAGCTAAAACATACGGTTTAAGTTCACAAGCTGTGGCCAGATCAGTTTCAAATGCTGTACGTGGACAAAATCTGCGCAAAGTAAGAAGTGCTAATTCAGAAATTGACGTAATTCTCGCTCTTCAAAATGTAGACAAACAGTCTGTTGAGGATCTTAAAAATCTTCCAATATCTATTGAAGGTGACCGAACAACTTCCCTCTCCACTCTTGCCAGTTTTGAACAAGCTTCCGGTCCGGGAAGGATATTCCGTCAGGATCGTAAAACTTCAATGGGAATTGCAGTTAACCTAGAAGAAGGCATGACACCCGACGACGCCCGAAAAGAGCTTCGTGCTATCATGGATCAAATTGTATATCCTGCAGGTTACTCCTGGAGTTATGGCCGCAGTTTCAGTAACGACGATGAAGCCATGGGAACGATGTTGTTCAATATCGGAATTGCTTTCTTCCTGATCTATTTGGTGATGGCTTCCTTGTTTGAATCATTGATGTATCCTACCGCCGTTCTTGCTTGTATACTGTACGGAATTGTTGGAATTTTCTGGTTCTTCTTTTTTACCGGAACCACTTTTGATCTTATGGCGATGATCGGAATTCTTATACTGATGGGAATTGTCGTTAACAACGGTATCGTTCTCATCGATCATATCATTCATTTGAGAGAAGAAGGAATGAGTCGTGCCGAAGCTGTGGTACAAGGTGGAAAAGACCGAATGCGTCCTATTTTAATGACTGCAGGAACAACGGTTCTTGGATTGATTCCACTTTGTATCGGAACTACTCAAATTGGTGGCGACGGACCTCCCTACTTCCCGATGGCAAGAGCTATTGTTGGTGGATTGATCTTCTCAACAGTTGTTACTCTGATCGTGCTTCCATCCATTTATATCATCCTGGACGATTTCAAACTCTGGGCCGGAAGAATTGGAGCGAAAGCAAAAGGATAAGAACATCCAACATCCAACATCCAACATCCAACATCCAACATCCAACATCCAACATCCAACATCCAACATCCAACATCCAACATCCAACATCCAAATAGAAGTTTAGTACTTTGACCTCGTTCCCAAGCTCTGCTTGGGAACGCCAGTCGGAAGCTCCTGTCCCCTCTTCATTTAAGTAACAACTCTTGTTAATTCACTTAATTTTAGCCCGACCTACCTTACATTGGTAACCACATTTCAATTCAGTATATTTATAGTACTTTAAAAAACTTTATATGTACTTTTATGAATATTTCTCTTTCAAAAGATATCGAACCACTATCCGAATTTCGTAAAAAGTCTGCTGATTTTGTAAAACGACTGAAGAAAGACAAACAACCTATCGTCTTAACTCAACATGGCAAAAGTGCCGCTGTATTGATGGATGTCTCCGAATACGAGCGCATTGCCGAAAGAATGGAAATGCTGGAAGATCTGCTGGAAGCAAAACAACAAGTTGAGCAAGGTAATACCTTTACCATTGACGAAGCTAAAGAAAGGATTGAAAAACATCTTTCTAAATGGAAGTAATCTTTACCGATCGTTTTCTTACTCGGGTTGAGGAATGTACGGATTACATTGCTTTGGATCACATTCCGACAGCTATAAAGTGGGCGGAAGAGATTTTCCATCATTGTGAACAACTAAGATCACAACCTGGTAGCGGCAGAATGGTACCTGAATTCAATCGTGATGAAATCAAAGAGTTTATTCATGGAAATTACAGGCTGGTTTATGAAATAAAGCCTAACTGTATTTATATGCTAACGATCTGGCATACCAGTCAAATCTTACCCGAAAAGCCATATTGAAACAGACGAAGCATAACCTCAGTACTGCGTTCCGAACGGGACGTTCGGAACGAGATGTAAGCAGAGCCTCCTCACTCCTCACTCCTCACTCCTCACTCCTCACTCCTCACTCCTCACTCCTCACTCCTCACTCCTCACTCCTCACTCCTCACTCCAAAAAAAATTACATCATTTAATCATTTCAAAGTATTGGAATCAGCCGTATATTTGTATTTATAAAGACGGTTAAATAAAAAGATTTTTACAGAGACTATTTTTTGCACTACGCACTGAATACATATCAATTACAAAATGGACAAGAAGAGAAAAACATGCTTCTTGATGCTATTTCTACCGATCTACTTTTATTCTGCACATCAATTTTTGTACTTATAAAGCAGAAACTTTTCGCTGATATTTCACAACCATCAGCCCCTAAAAAAACAAATTTTCAAGATAATCAGGCCGATGTTACTGCGCTGCCTTTTCAGGTAACATCCTATATACGCTCATTTTACGATCCGGAGTTAGTACTCAGAATTCGACAGTGGATAGCATGTATTGCAGCTAACGGCCGCTCAAAAAAGAAATTCAATGAAGAATCAAATCATAATTCATTCCACCGAGGATCAAGCTCGGATTGCGTTGCTCGAAGACGGAGAGCTCGCTCAATTATTCATCCAATCAGAAGAGAACCAGCGTACAGTTGGTAATATTCATGTAGCTAAAGTCCATAAAGTGATGAGCGGTATCAAAGCTGCTTTCATCGATATGGGAACTCCTAAAGACGCTTTCCTACACTTCTCTGATGCAGGCGACCATTTAGACGAGTACATTGCTATGCTTAATGGCAAAAATGCTATTCCGAATCATGTAAAACCGGATCTGAAGAACAAAGAGAAGCTTGCTAATCATCAGAAACAAGCACTTGCCGGAAAGATCTTAAGAAACGGTCAGAAACTATTAGTTCAGATCGTTAAAGAACCGATTGGCTCCAAAGGACCAAGAATTTCTACCGATATCACCATTGCAGGGCGTTTTTTAGTGTTGATCCCAATGGGTGATTACATCGCTGTTTCCAAGAAAATTTCTAATTACAAAGAGCGTCGTCGTTTAAAAAATGTTCTTGGTGATATGGTACCGGACGGTTTCGGTGTAATTGTAAGAACCGTTGCTCAGGGCCAGGACGAAAAAGCTATTGAAGATGATCTTCGTGATGTTTTAAGAAAATGGGAAAAGATCTTAGACAAGCTTGAAACTGCTAAACCACCTTCTCTCCTGCACCGAGATCTGGACATGACAGAAAGCCTGATCCGCGATCTTTTTGCAAAGAACTACGAGCGCGTATTGGTTGATGACCCAAAAATGTATCGTCAGCTTAAATCTTATGTAGGTCAGATTGCTCCTGAGATGGCGCAAAACGTACATCAGTATAAAGGCAAAAAGCATATTTTCGACCAAATGGGAATTGCTGAGGATATCAACTCTATCTTCAATCCAAGAGTGAGAATGAAGTCGGGCGGTTACCTGATCTTTGAGCAGACAGAAGCGATGTATGTAGTGGATGTGAACTCCGGACCATATGCGGCTAAAGCAAGACAAGAAGACAATTCTCTTAAAACCAATCTGGACGCTGCCAGAGAAATTGCTAAACAATTACGCCTGAGAGACATCGGTGGTATTATCGTGGTAGATTTCATTGATCTGAGAGATGAGAAGAATCGTAAGAAGATCTACGACGAACTAAAGAAAGAATTCCGAAAAGATCCTGCAAAAACCAATATGCTTGGAATGAGTGATTTCGGATTGGTTCAGATCACCAGACAGCGAATACGTCCAAGTGTGATCAACTCCGTGTCTAAAGTCTGCCCGATGTGTGGCGGAAGTGGTGATGTGATCAGCGATGACACGATCCTTACTGATATTGAAAGCTGGTTAAGTAAATTTAAGCATGCTTCTGAATATCGTGCAGTTGATCTGTATGTAAACCCGTACATGAAGACACTCATCAACAAAGGAATGTTCAGCAAGCGTTGGAAATGGATGTCAAAATTGCACATCAAAATTACCTTAGTTGCTGATGAAAGCATTCCATTGAGCAGATTCAAGGTAACGCTATCCGGTTCTGACGTGGATATTACGGATGTAGTTATGCGTGGAGCTTCGATTGATGAAGCACTCCAACAGGTTGAATATGTTGAGGAAATAGATCGAGGTAAAGAAGACCTGGAGATCACAAAGAAAAGCAACCATCGAAACAGCGGAAACAGAACGTCAGGAAGTTCTGCCAATTCGAATGGAAATAAGAACCATACCCATCAAAATTAGTACTGATATTTTGATGGCTTGGTTTTTGCCGATCTTAGCCTAAACTGAATTTAATTTTATACAATGAGTGCATTCAAATTACATGCAACAACGGTTGTGGGTGTTATCCACGATGGAAAAGCTGCATTGGGTAGCGACGGACAAGCTACCATGGACAAAACGGTGATGAAATCTACCGTAAAGAAAGTTAGAAAATTATACGGAGGTAAAGTGCTTGCCGGTTTTGCCGGATCTACAGCAGATGCCTTTACCCTTTTTGAGAAGTACGAAGAAAAACTAAACGAATATAACGGCAATATGCAGCGCGCTGCTGTTGAACTGGCTAAAGAATGGAGAAAAGATAAATTCCTTCAAAAGCTGGAAGCATTACTTATCGTTATGAATAATGAGAATGCTTTGGTTATCTCAGGTCAGGGAGATGTAATTGAGCCTGATGACAATATTGCCACCATCGGAAGTGGCGGTTCATACGCTCTTTCAGCGGCCCGAGCAATGAGTAAACACGCTAAGAAATTAACTGCTAAGCAGATCGTTGAAGAATCACTGAATATTGCTGCAGACATCGACATCTATACTAATCACAATTTGTCGATCATAGAAATTGAGGACTAAATGATGTTAGAAGAAAAGAATTTAACGCCACAACAAATTGTAAAAGAGCTTGATAAATACATTGTCGGGCAAAAAGCCGCAAAACGTTCTGTAGCAATTGCACTTAGAAACCGCTGGAGAAGATTAAACTCCAGAGAAGAAATCAGAGAAGAGATAGTTCCGAATAATATTTTATTGATCGGGCCTACCGGTGTCGGTAAAACTGAGATCGCCCGCAGACTGGCAAAACTAGCGATGGCTCCCTTTGTTAAAGTGGAAGCTTCCAAGTTTACAGAAGTTGGTTATGTGGGACGTGATGTTGAATCTATGATCCGTGACCTCACCGATATTGCCGTTAGTATGGTAAAAGCTGAAATGCAGGAACGCGTTAAAGAAAAAGCTGCTCAAGCTGTTGAGAACAGGATCTTAGATAACCTAATCCCTCCTGTTACCAATAAAGGTGTTGGTTTTAATTCAGGATCAGGAAGTTCTGATTCAGATTTTGATCCTGCTAAAGCCGGTGACGAAGAATTAAATATGAGAACTCGTGAGCGATTCAGAGAAAAACTTCGCAACGGAGAACTGGAAGATCGTGAGATAGAGATCGAAGTAAAAAATACCAAAACTCCAATGATGCAGGTATTCGGTCCGGGCGGAATGGAAGAGATGGGAATGAATCTCCAGGATATGCTGGGGAATATGGGTGGTAAAGGCAAAAAAGCTAAGAGAAAACTTCCTATATCCGAAGCAAGAGAAGCCCTTCTGGAAGAAGAAGCAGAAAAACTGATCGATCATGAATCAGCGGTTCAGGAAGCACTGGAAAGAGTTCAAAAGCAAGGAATTGTATTTATTGACGAGATCGACAAAATTGCTGAGCCATCCACCGGAGCAGGAAAAAGCGGACCAGATGTAAGTCGTCAGGGTGTTCAGCGTGATCTTCTGCCGATCGTGGAAGGAAGTACCGTTAACACTAAGCATGGAATTGTGAAAACTGATCATATTCTGTTTGTGGGTTCAGGTGCATTTCATGTATCAAAACCATCGGATATGATTCCCGAACTCCAGGGTCGTTTCCCGATTCGCGTGGAACTGAATTCTCTAACTGAAGAAGATTTTGTAAAGATCCTTTCTCAACCAAAGAACGCACTTACCAAACAGTATGAAGCTATGCTGGAAACAGAGGGCGTAAAAATAGAATTTACCGATGATGCCATTCTCGAACTAGCCAGAATTGCAGCTGTGGTGAATTCTCAAGTTGAAAATATCGGAGCCAGACGTTTGCATACCATAATGTCTTCATTATTTGATGAATTACTGTTTGCAGTTCCGGATGACATCAATTCCGGAGAGATCACAATTGATCCAACTTATGTAAGTAAACAACTCGAAGATCTTGTAAAAGACAAAGATCTGAGCCATTACATACTTTAATGGGCATTAGAACGGTTTATTTATTACAATCCATCAGAATGAAACATTTTGTTATGCTGTTTAGTTAGTGTAATGAACAATTGAACTGAATATGACCTTGAAAAAATTTATCGCCCCACAATTAGTTATCGTACTGATCTTAGCTCTGGTAAAATTCACCGGTGCTGATTCTGTTGTTAAATCAACTGCAAACGATGATGAAACAAATATTATCAAATATGCACAAGCAACCCGAAGTATTGTAGCTAATTACTTCAGCGAAGCTGATCTCGACAAAATGTATAAGGTCAGCATTAAAGAATTTGTTACTCATGTAAAAGATTCCACACTGAAAATTTCGGCGACTCCTGTAGACACTACTTTTCCCGGTGTAAAGATAAGATCCATTACGGATGCATTTACCAGTTTTGAAAAAGCTTATTTCTACGTTTCCAATAATACGGAAGGCGAGAATATGACCAAATTGACTGAATATGCTATTCGCGGTCTTTTTTCAACTTTAGATCCTCATTCCGTGTATATAGAACCGGATGACAGTGAAAGAGTTCAGGAAGAATTTGCAGGAAAATTTCAGGGCATTGGCGTTCAATTCAACATCATTCAGGATACTATTACTGTTGTTACTGCGATTTCCGGTGGACCAAGTGATCAACTCGGAATCAGATCGGGCGACAGAATTGTAGCTATTGAAGACAGTAATGCAGTTGGTTTTACTAATGAGCAAGTGCTGAAAAATCTTCGTGGTGAAAAAGGCTCTAAAGTGAAAGTTACTATTGTAAGACCGGGTGTTTCTTCTCCATTATATTTTACGATCGAAAGAGATGATATCCCACTATACACTGTTGACACTTCCTATATGCTGGATGATCAAACCGGTTACATAAAGATCAATAGATTTGCGGCTACCACGCATCAGGAATTCATGGAAGCTTCAAAAGAATTGAGATCTCAGGGCATGCAACGACTCGTGTTGGACCTGCGTGGAAATCCGGGTGGCTATTTAGGACAAGCCATTGCTATTGCAGAGGAATTTTTTCCTAGAGGAACTTCGCTGGTTTCAACGAAAAGTAAGCACAGTCGATTTGATGGTGATTACTTCTCCAGAAAGGATGGCGAATATCAGGGAAAGCCGGTTATTATTTTAGTGGATGAAGGAGCTGCTTCTGCCAGTGAGATCGTTTCAGGAGCTATTCAGGATCATGATCGTGGATTAATAGTAGGTAAACGAACGTTCGGAAAAGGATTGGTTCAGCAACAGTATGAATTGATCGATAACAGCAATGTTCGTGTGACTATTTCAAGATATTATACTCCTTCGGGTCGTCTGATCCAAAAGCCTTTTGTAGAGGGCGGTGGTGAAGAATACGCTTATGAAATTTATCGCAGACAAAATGCAATGAATGATGCCATTGAGTTTTCAGAAGAAATTCCGGACTCGTTGAAATTCAAAACCGATGCCGGAAGAACCGTCTACGGTGGTGGTGGAATTGTTCCTGATTATATTATCCCGGATGACACTACCCGTTCCGGATATGTGATCAACTTTGCTATTCGTAAAAGAGCCGCTTTTGATTACGTGCGATCATATTTAGATGAAAATGGAGATGAGTTTCGTGCACAATGGGAAAGTGATTTTGAAAAATTCCGTACCGATTTCACTTGGGATGAAAAAAATATTGCTGAATTCAAAGCTTCATTAATTGACCAAGGACTTGTTATTACTGATACAGTTGACACTCCAAAGTTCAGAAAAGATTCTCTATTTGTACCTGTTGGTCATTTTGAAGAAGTAGCGTGGATGAGTGAAGGCAGGATGAAAGCTGAACTTGCCCGACAAGTTTGGGGAATGAAGTCCTTCTACCCTATCGTAAATGATGTGTTCGATGAAACCCTGAAAGAAGCTATGACACTTTGGGATGCCGTTGATCGATTAAGCGCCTTAGCAAAAGGAGAAGCATCAACCGGAGTCGGCAATCACAATGATGGAGATTAATAAGTCTATTTAATTTTAAAAACCTTTCTCAAAATCGAGGAAGGTTTTTTTATGAATCAAATTCTCTCCTTAAAAATTAAATTTTTTGTTTAATAATGGCTTTACAAGAACAACTCTCAAATAGAAGCAACTCAACTTGCGAGCTCTGTACTTCTGAAGATAGCTTATCCGTTTACACTCTCCCTCCCGCTGAAGAAGCTACGGAAGAAAATAGCATCTTAATTTGTTCGAATTGCCATAATCAGATCAAAGATCCTGAAGTAACAGATCCAAACCATTGGCGATGTTTAAATGAGAGTATGTGGAGTCCTGTTCCTGCGGTACAAGTAATGGCTTGGCGAATGTTAAATCGGTTACGAGGAGAAGGCTGGCCGGTTGAATTACTAGAAATGATGTATTTAGATGAAGAGACTTTAAAATGGGCAAAATCTTCATCTGAAATTATAGATAACTCAGAACCGGAAATTAAACACCTTGATAGTAATGGTGCTGAGCTCCAAGCCGGAGATACAGTAGTTCTGATCAAAGATTTAAATGTAAAAGGTGCTAATTTTACTGCTAAAAGAGGGACTCCTGTTCGCAATATTTCTTTAGTTTATGATAACCCAGAACACATAGAAGGTCGAGTTGAAGGACAGCAAATAGTAATTCTTACAAAATTTGTGAAAAAACAGAATTAGATAACTTTACTATACTTAGATGAAAAGCTATAGTTGAAGTTCACTTCACATACACTGTCTTCGTATTCACAAACTCTCGAATTCCATACAAGCCCAGTTCTCTTCCGTATCCTGATTGTTTGATGCCACCGAAAGGTAACCTTGGATCAGATTTAACGAAGTCATTCACAAAACAACATCCTGCTTCCAATTGCTCAGCGGCTATTTTCTCTGCTTTTTCTACATCTGAAGAGTAAATTGAAGCTCCCAATCCGTAAATAGAATCGTTCGCCACTTTTATAGCCTCTGCTTCGTCCTGAACTTTGATGATCGAGGCAACAGGTCCGAATAACTCCTCATCGTAAGCAGGCATTCCTTTTGTCACATTTTCAAGAATGGTAACCGGATAATACGAACCTGCCGCTCCCGGTTTTTCTCCACCTAGCGTACAATCTGCTCCTGCTTCAATACTCTTTTGAACCTGATCGTGCAATCCATCTCTGAGATCTTCTCTTGCCATTGGACCGATATCTGTAGTTTCATCAAAAGGATCGCCCACTTTCTTAGTTTCCATCAGTTTTTTGAATTCCGATACAAACTCATCATATACTTCTTCAACTACCACGAATCTTTTAGCAGCAATACAACTTTGCCCGCTGTTTAATAGTCTTGAATTCACGCAACTTTCCGCCGCTTGTTTGATATCAGCATCGGCTAGGATTATGGAAGGATCACTTCCTCCGAGTTCCAATACTGTTTTCTTTAGCGCTTCACCGGCTTGCGAAGCGACAATTTTCCCAGCTCTGGTGCTTCCCGTTAATGTCACCGCTGCAATTCCATCATGCTGAACTACTGGTTTCATATTTTCACTTTGGACCAGAATTGTACGAAACAGATCAGAAGATATACCTGATCCATGGATGATCTTTTCAATCTCCAGTGCACAACCTGTTACATTTTCGGAATGACTCAGAATTACTGCATTACCCGCCATCAACGCCGGAGCTGCAAACCTGAACAACTGCCAGAAAGGAAAATTCCACGGCATAATTGAAAGCACTGTTCCCAGAGGATTGAAAGTCACATAGCTTTTTGATGCGTCTGTTTCAACAGCATCATCCGCAAGAAATTCCTCTGCATTCTCTGCATAATATTCACAAACCCATGCGCATTTTTCTATCTCACCAACTGACTCAGAAAAAGGCTTCCCCATCTCGGTAGACATTAACTTCCCCAGTCTATCCTTATTCTCTTTCAGTAATTCACTGATCTTATTAAGGTTAACAGAACGATTTGTGAAACTTCTTTCCTTCCACTGTTTTTGAGCAATGTTTGCCCTGTAAATGATTCCGGAAACTTCTTCAAAACTCATTTCCGAATATTCTTTAATTACTTTTCCGGTCGCAGGATTGATGGTCTTCATAATGTTGTAAGTTAACAGTTATTTGTTATTTGTATATACTAACAACTAATAACAAATAACTATTCCCTTTCCCTTTTCATCTTGTACTCGAACTTCTTTTCGTTCACAACATTCTCAGATTCGGTTGAAGGATCCGGGTAATAATCGTCAGAATAAGTGGTAGTTAATTTGGTGACTTTCTCCTGAATAAGCGTTTGAGAAGACATTATTTTCTTTTTCTCTTCCTGAGATTCCGATCTTCCAAATCGCTCAGACAGCTCGGCTATTTTCCTCTTGTAAAAAGCCAATTCCATAGCTTTGATCGCACTTTTTGCTGTCCTGTACGGATTCTTATCTTTTTCATATTTCAGTCCAACTTTCTCCTCATGCCTCTCGCTTGGAGAATATTGCTCCAATAGAACATCACCTACCAATCGTGGAAATGGATCTTGTTTTCCGGAGTAGACCTGAATGGAAATCTCTTTTTCTTCTTTGTAACGATTGAGGATATCCAGATAAAAAGTCTTTAATTCTTCATCTTCAAAAAGCTTTTCGTTAGTAAATGAGCAAATATACTCGACCATATCCCGGCCGTAAGTGATCATTAGTCGGATAAGTTCTTTCTCGAATTGAGGTTTTTTGGATGATAGCGCATGACGACCACCCAAAGCCTTCGGAGTTTGTACTTCGTCTGAAGCAATGCTACCGCCCGTCATTCCTTCTTCGTCAACAGTCCTTTGTTCCCTGAACGCTTCCCTCCTTCGATCTCTGAAATCTTCCTGCTGCTTCTGTGCCATCACTCTTTCCAACTCAGTAAAAAGCTCCCGGTCGCTCCCTTTCCGGTATTGCTGAGTTTTCTGATGAAGATGCTGAACATAGATCTGTCGCTGAATAGACTCTTTGATACTGGCAATAGCATGCAAAATTTCAGAAATAACTTTACCGACCTGAACGGGGTTTTTCAATCGCCCTTCTTCATCTGCTTTCAAAAGAAGAAAATCCACAAAATCTAAAGCTTCTTTATTCTTTAACTCATCGAAAGACTCCTTTCCAAATTGCTTCACAAATGAATCAGGATCTTCGCCATCCGGAAGCTCCAGCAACTGAACTTCCATCCCTTGGGCCAAAGCAATATCAATTCCTCTCTTCATTGCTGCCTGACCTGCATTATCCGCATCGTAGATCATAATGATCTTCTCACCGTAACGATTCAGGATCTTCATTTGCCCAGGCGTGAGCGCTGTTCCCGAACTAGCTACTACGTTTTTTATTCCGTGCTCATTCAATGTGATCACATCCGTATATCCTTCAACCAGAATCACTTCTTTATTCTTACGGATCTCATTCTTTGCAAAGTTAACCCCGTATACAACTTCACTTTTATTGTACACTTTGGTCTGTGCAGAATTGATGTACTTCGCTGTTTTTTCGTTTCCAAGTACTCTTCCGGCAAAGGCGATCACTTTTCCTGTGGTTCCAAAGATGGGAAACATCAATCGTCCACGAAATGTATCGTAAAAACCTTCTCCCCTGTGACTAGGCTTGATCAGATCTGCTTCAACTAAATATTCTTCTGAAATTCCTGCATTCATAGCAGCTTTGTAAAGATCGCTTCCGCCCGTAGGAGCGTAACCCAATCCATACTTTTTGAACACTTCCCGGTTATAACCACGGTTATCCAGATACTTTAATGCCTTCTCTGCATCCGGGTTTTCGATCAGATTTCTGTAAAAATATATTCCGGCAAACTTCAACGCGTGATAAATTCCTTCTTTCTGCTGAAGACTCTCCGACGGTTCAGAACTTTCTTCTTCGGGGATAAAAACACCGTAACGATCTGCAAGCTGGCGAACGGCTTCCGTAAAACCGATTCCATCCTGATCCATCACAAACTTGAAAACATCACCGGATTCTCCACATCCAAAACATTTGAAAATGCCTAATCTCGGCGTCACATTAAAAGATGGGGTCTTTTCATCATGATAAGGACACAAACCCGTGAAACCACTGCCTGAGCGCTTTAGCTTCACATAGTCGCCCACAACCTCCACTATATCAGCGGCGTCACGAACTTCCTCTTTTTTGTCGTCGGTTATCATGATTCAATTATACGGATTTTGAAATTCAGTTATTGGATAATGGTTATTAGTATTCAACCTTTATCCAATATCTAATAACCATTAACTATCCTTAAAAGCGCTTTCCATTGCCATGCAATGGTGGTATATTCAAGCGCACAAAAATTTGAACGTTAAAGAACAAAAATGAGCGTATTAGTAGGAAATGATACCCGACTGATTGTACAGGGTTTTACCGGAAGTGAAGGAAGTTTTCATGCAGGTCAAATGATCGAGTACGGAACAAATGTTGTAGGCGGAGTTACTCCGGGAAAAGGCGGACAAACTCACTTAGATCGTCCGGTTTTTAATACAGTTGCTGAAGCTGTTGAAGAAGTTCAGGCAAATACATCCATCATTTTTGTTCCCCCTGCATTTGCAGGCGATGCTATTACTGAAGCAGCTTTTGCCGGCATCAAAGTGATCATTTGTATTACGGAAGGAATTCCTGTTAAAGACATGATCGTAGCCAAGCAAGTTGTTAAAAATCATGGAGCGGTACTGGTTGGACCAAATTGCCCCGGATTAATTACTCCGGGAGAAGCAAAAGTGGGAATTATGCCGGGAAGTATTTTCTCAAAAGGAACTGTTGGTTTGATTTCCAGATCAGGAACGTTGACTTACGAAGCTGTTGATCAGTTGACCAAAGAAGGATTGGGTCAAAGCACAGCAATCGGAATTGGTGGAGATCCGGTTATCGGAACTACTCACCTTGACGCTGTTAAAATGCTTCAGGAAGATCCTGATACAGAAGCAATTGTATTGATCGGTGAGATTGGTGGTTCTGCTGAAGAAGAAGCTGCTGAATATATTGCAAAGCATGTCGACAAACCTGTTGTGGCGTTTATTGCGGGATCAACAGCGCCTCCGGGCCGACGTATGGGACATGCAGGTGCAATCATCTCCGGTGGTAAAGGAACTGCTCAGGAAAAGAAAAAAGCACTTGCTGCTGCGGGTATTACTGTTGTTGACAGTCCTGCAGAAATTGGCATTACGCTAAAGAAAATGCTGGAAACTGCTTAAGATTGGATTATAATGAATAATTCAATGGGTCATCTCACGGCGAATGCCTGAGATATGGATAGCTTTTAAAGTTTAGTAGTTTTAAAAGAAACCCAGATTCCTGCCTTCGCAGGAATGACATTACTTAGAGTTTCTAAGGAAGAATTTCAAACCTCCGCTCGAAAGAGTTGGAGGTTTTTTATTGTAGTAAACTGTTAAAAAAAGTTACCACCCTCTTCCCTTACTCTTTTCTTGGATATATTCTCGCCAACTAATTTATTAATCTTAATGAGGGTGAAAGTGAAAAGAACACTTAAACTAATTATGGCTGTTTTTGTGCTAACGAGTACAATGGCAGTTGCACAAACTACTGAAGAAGTAGTTGATATGATCGTAAAAGAAGCTAATGAAAATTCTCAACTGGAGAAGTTGGCTCACGAATTACTGGATGTTATCGGACCACGTTTGGTTGGTACTCCGCAACAATTGAAAGCTCACAACTGGGCAGTCGACACATTTAATGAATGGGGAATTGAAGCAGAGAAGCAACAATTCGGAGAATGGCGTGGATGGGAGCGCGGAATTACTCATGTAGATCTTACACATCCTCGTACTGTAAGTATGGAAGGAATGATCTTAGCCTGGAGCCCCGGAACAAAAAAGAACGGCGTTGAAGCTGAAACAGTAATTATTCCTGAAGTTGAAAATAAGGAAGAATTTGAAGCTTGGTTGAAAAATGCTAAAGGTAAATATGTATTGGTTTCAATGCATCAGCCAACTGGACGCCCTGACTATAACTGGGAAGAATTTGCTACAGAAGAATCATTCGAGAAAATGAAAGAAGAGCGTAATGCTGAAGCCAGAGCGTGGAGAGAACGAATCAACAACACGGGATACAACTCACGAACCATTATTGCAGCTCTTGAAGAAGCAGGAGCAGTTGGAATCATTCAGTCCAGATGGTCATCAGGATTTGGTGTAAATAAAATATTTAGTTCTTCAACCAAGAAGATCCCAACAGTAGATCTTTCCCTTGAAGATTATGGATTGCTTTACCGCTTAACTGAATATGGTGATAAGCCAAAAATTCATGTAAAAGCCACTTCTAAAGATCTTGGTAAAGTTGAAACTTTTAATACCATCGCAACTATTCCCGGAACTGAAAAACCGGATGAGTACATTGTTCTTTCTGCTCATTTCGATTCATGGGATGGTGGAACCGGAGCTACGGATAACGGTACAGGTTCTATCACCATGATGGAAGCAGCTCGTATTTTGAAAAAAGTATATCCAAATCCAAAGAGAACCATTATTGTGGGACTCTGGGGAAGTGAAGAGCAAGGTTTGAATGGCTCAAGAGCTTTTGTTGAAGATAATCCTGAAGTTGTTGAAAACTTACAAGCACTTTTCAATCAGGATAACGGAACCGGACGTGTAGTAAGACTTTCTGGTCAGGGATTTCTGCATTCTTATGAATTCTTAGGTCGTTGGTTGGAAGCAGTACCAAATGACATCAGCAGACATATTGAGACAACTTTCCCGGGAACCCCGGGTGGTGGTGGCTCTGACTACGCTTCTTTTGTTGCGGCAGGCGCTCCCGGATTTTCTCTTAGCTCATTAAGCTGGAGTTACTGGAACTACACTTGGCACACAAATCGTGATACGTACGATAAGATCGTTTTTGATGATGTTCGTAACAATGCCATTCTAACTGCTGTGTTAACTTATATGGCTAGCGAAGATCCTGAAACCTTCCCAAGAGACAGAGCAGTTCTTCCTATCAACCGAAGAACAGGCGAGCAAATGACTTGGCCGACTCCAAGATCAGCAAATAGAGACGGTGGTAACTGATCTCTGATCGTCTGATTTAATTTCGTTTTATTTAAAAAGCCTTCTTTTTGAGAAGGCTTTTTTTATTTTGTAAACTATTTATTAAACCATTTGCTATGTCGTATAAAATTCCTCCTAAAACTTCCATTGGACATGTTCATTTGAAAGTTTCTGATCTTGACCGTTCTCTTGAGTTTTATTGCGGGTTGTTAGGTTTTGAACTCATGACCACCTACGGAGATCAGGCTGCTTTTATTTCAGCTGGTGGATATCATCATCATATCGGTTTGAATACCTGGTTCAGTAAAAACGCAGAAGCTGCTCCTAAAAATAGCCCTGGATTATTTCATACTGCAGTTCTATATCCTTCTAAAAAAGATCTGGCTGAAATTTTTCAACGACTGCAAGATAAAAAGTACCCGATTACAGGAGCCTCTGATCATGGTGTTTCGGAAGCTCTCTACCTCGATGACCCTGATGGGAATGGCGTTGAATTATATTGGGACAGACCTAAAGAACTGTGGCCTAAAAAAGAAGACGGTTCAGTTGATATGTTCACAAAACCATTGGATATCAGAAGCTTACTTGCGGAACTGGATTAGGCAGGGCTTCCGGCTCAGTTTCCTGCCCCACCACCGGGCGTGAACGCCCTACTAGCTTACATTTCGTTCTGTGGCTTACGATTTACCCGCCTTCAATCGCTCCGGGATAAATCCCTCGCTGGTGTACCTGAGTAAATCTAACTCACCACCAACGTTCCCAATCGAGTTCACCAGAGAGGACTCTCTTGAAATTAATTAACCCAATATCCAACGTTGAACAAGGAACACCCAACATCCAGTTACGAACATCACATGAATGACAATGGACATTGGATGTTCAGTATTGGGTGTTGGTTTATTGCCTGCACGCCGGGCGTGAACGCCCTTCTAGCTTACATTTCGTTGCGTGATTTTAAACCAGCAGATCCTTCAGGTTCTGCGGTTTATTGTATTCGACAGTTCCAAAACAAAAAAAGGTTCCGACGCAGAGCATCGGAACCAGATGTAAATCAGTGAATACCTGCCCTGCTAAAAAGTGGGCAGTGATTCGGAGATCACTTCGCTACGCTCGTGAATGAGCATGATCTTGTTTATACGTCTTCGCTTTCGCTGTTACGGCCCTTAAGCTTTTTGTAAGCATACGCACCACCTGCAGCGGCAAGTAAGCCTAGCCCGCCGTCAATCGGAGCTTGAGCTGGATTGCTCGGTAAGCCCGGTTGTGCCATAGCAAGTGACGTTAGTATTAAAGCGATTGTGAGTGTAAGTAGTATTAGAAGAAAATTTTTCATAGTAGTATAATTTCGGGCTATCAGCTGTTAGCTATTAGCTTTTAGTTTCCCGTCGGGCACTAAAAGCTAACGGCTAAGCACTCATAGCTAATAGCTGTTATTTAATTAATGTCATTTGTCTGGTTAGAACTTGGCCCGGAGCCGTTAAGCGGTAATAGTAAATTCCACTTGCTACGCCTGTTGCGTTCCAGGTCAGCTGATAGCTTCCTGCATTTTTCGTCGTATTTAGAAGTTCAGCTACCTTCTGTCCCATTACGTTATACACAGTAATGTTTACAGGTCCTGCTTCGCCCACGGAATAATTGATATTCGTCGTTGGGTTAAACGGATTCGGATAATTCTGACCTAGCGTAAATTCTGTTGGAGCATCGATCTCATCATCAATACTTACCGAAGTACTTGGTGTAAGTGTGATTCCAAAACGGGATGACTCATTTGTTGACTTGGATTTCACAACAGATACCGGTGACAGCATAGAGTACATCGTTTTAGGCTTCACTTTTCCTTTAGCTTCCTCAGCTATGAACGTGTACGAACTTTCTGTACGTACATTTGTGGTGATTCCGGTTTTGTAATCCGTTAGCGTGATCTCCCAATGCTCCGGCAGATTCTTTAGTTCCGGCCAGGTTAGTGTGATCTCACCGCCTTTTGGAATCCAGCCTTCTTCAGCTGTTGTAAATGCTTCCACATCCATAGGAATGGTAACTTCCTCATTCAGCTCCGACGGCAAGTTGTTAATGCTTAATTGCTCATCACCAACTACTGTGCTGATAGATAAAAACTCTTTAAAATCTAGTGGATCTAAACGGAGGCCGTCGAAGTTGTCTTTTCCTATCTCGCCTGTGCTCGTAAATGAGAAATGTGCATTTGCAGACAACTCTTCCATTTCTGCCGTCAGCTTGATAGTTGAAGGTTTAACATCCTTACGGAAGGTTCCGCCTGTACTCTTATCAGCTTCTTGAATGGTTAATGATGGCGTTGGAGAGCCTGACGTGTTTTGTACCCAAAATCCCTGATAGGTAGCGATCAAACCATCGGTAAGATCACCGGTTGTTCCATTCCAGGTATCATAACCGGAATCTGCATTATCATACACATACACCGTTCCGGTAACATCAGTGCGAGATATTAAATCCCAATCGATAGTAGAAGCATATGGGTTACCCACTAACGTAAACGCATCGCCTTCGGTATTTAACGTTGGAGAAACATCTCCACTGTTTTCTGTTCCTGAAAGAGATAATGTTTTTGGGAAACCGGCATCTGCTCCTGAATTGGTGTAATCGTCATCACTATATACAAAGGTGATAAACCCGGTTCCGGCAGTCATTGTTGCACCAAGATCGGTAGCAGCAGCAAAATTATCTGTACTGGTGTTATATAATTGAACACTGGCCGTTCCGTTCGATACATCAGCGCCGGCACCGATTCCTTGTGTCCAAAGATCGCCTAATAAATCATCGTACGTATTATTTGAAGTCGGGGTTGATAACATTCTCCAGCCTTCGGTACCAGTTATTGCAAATGAAGGATTTGAACTTACAGTATATGATGCGCTTGGAAATGTAAGATTAGCACTTCCACTAGTATTAAAATTTGCAGAATTTGCTGTAGCAACATTAAGTTCAGACTTCGTGCCTGAAGTTATACTTTCATCGTATACAGCATTATCAACGTGAGGACTAATGGATAATGCGTTCACACCTTCACGTAAGTTTGGTGGAATTGCTGAATTATTGGAACTTGATGCTGTGGAAACAAAGCCACCATTCAAGTCGAGTATGCTTACAAAATTTGTATCAGCTCCATTAACTTGATAAACTACAATTTGATCTCCACTGGCTGATAAATTTAAACCTGCATCTTCTTCACTGAATCCATTTACTGGTAATGAAAGATTTGCACCCCATGAAATAATAGTTCCAGCAGAAATAGTACCAGAAGCAGTGTATTTTATTATACCCTCAGTTTCACGAAATGTACCATTACTAAAAACACCGTTATCTGTAAATAAAAACTCTGTTGTCGCTTCCAAGTCTTTAAGTATTAAAAAGCTGACTGAGTCTGGAGTATCAGCCTGAAGACCTATAATTGAAATATCTCCAGGTTCCAATATTGTCTGCCCAAAACTCATCCCTGCCATCAGCATACAGAGTCCGAACGTTAATAAAATGCGTTTCATAAAATTCCCTTTTTGTGAAAGTTTTTAAGTTGAGAAAGGTTACCAAAACCTTCTCAGCACTTCAAGTTTGCAGTATTAACAAACTGTTAGCTTATCTTAAATAAAAAAATCAGTAGAATTTAACAAGTACTGTTTTTATGTGATATGAGCATATCTATATACTTTTCATTCCGTCGGAAAATTTAATGTGCACATTGCATTTTTCAGCTTTGACCTTAAAGATTGGAGGTCAATTATTTGACATCTTCTCTAAACCTCGAAATACCTTCCCTTCTTTAATTGACCAAATCTGCTTCACCACCAACCATTAGAATCAAGTTCATTAGTGAGGACTTTAGTCCGAACAATAAAAGAGCTCCGTGTGCTGACCCACCCCCGTCCCTTCCCTAATTTTAGGGAGGGGCGCTCCTTAGGAACATCTCAATAGTTTATAAAACTAAGGCAAACGTCGCGAGAGGACTCTCTTGAAATTAATTAACCCAATATCCAACGTTGAACAAGGAACACCCAACATCCAGTTACGAACATCACATGAGCGACAATGGACATTGGATGTTCAGTATTGGATGTTGATTTATTGCCTGCACGCCGGGCGTGAACGCCCTTCTAGCATACATTTCGTTGCATGATTTTAAACCAGCAGATCCTTCAGGTTCTACGGTTTAAGAATTGAATCGTAGTTTCCCTCCTTATCCAAGGAGGGGCGAGCTGCTCCGTACAGAAAATATGGTGATGAACCGGGGAGGTCCGAGCAACAATGAGCCGTAAAGCTTGAACAAAAAAAAGGTTCCGGTGCAGAGCATCGGAACCAGATAAATAAATCACAACTACCATTCATCAGACGGGGCATCTATCAGATCAATATTCTTTAAGTTTATTTGTAGTTGTAAAAGCCTTCACCGGTTTTGTTACCGAGTTTTCCGGCATCTACCATTTTTACGAGTAGTGGCGCCGGGCGGTATTTCGGATCTTTGAATCCTTCATACAACACATTCAGAATATCCAGACAAACATCAAGCCCGATGAAATCTGCCAAACGTAAAGGCCCCATTGGATGTGCCATTCCGAGCTTCATTACTTCATCTACGTTTTCGGGAGTAGCTACACCTTCATGTACACAAAATATTGCTTCGTTGATCATTGGCATCAACACACGGTTGCTCACAAATCCGGGGAAGTCGTTTACCGGAACGGGAACTTTGGCTAATAACTTGGAAGTCTTTTCAACAACGTTGTAGGTTTCATCATCTGTTTCTAAACCACGAACGATCTCAACCAGCTTCATTACCGGAACCGGATTAAAGAAGTGCATTCCAATGAATTTTTCTGGTCGGCCGGTGAGCGCTGCTAATTTGGTAATGGAGATAGAAGAGGTGTTGCTTGCAAAAATAGCGTGATCCTGAGCATTCGCTTCAACCGCTTCCCATACACTTTTCTTGATATCGAAATTTTCGGGTACTGCTTCCACGATCAGATCAACATCTTTTACTCCTTCTGCAATACTAAGTGTGGCATTAATACTCTCGAGCGTAGTTACCTTTTCTTCAGCAGTGATCTTTTCTTTGCTGACCATTCTTTCCAGGTTTTTGTCGATGGTTGCCATGGCTTTGTCGGCAAATTCCTGCTTGGTCTCGATTAGGTTTACAGGTATTCTGTTCATGGCAAAAACATGTGCAATTCCATTTCCCATGGTACCGCCGCCTATTACTGCTACTTTCTTAATATCCATTTCTGAAGTTTTTGTTCTGTTTCTGATTTCTGTCTGTTTAAGGTACAAAGTTTTGGAAGCGCTTTTCAAACTTTTTGAAGTAGTCAGAATACAGGAGTTCAGAATGTGAGAATTCTCAACTCCTGTATTCTTCTTCCGATAAATTCAGTAGTTTCTTGTTCAATCATTTAACAGATTTTTCCATGAACACGTTTCTGAAACTTCTCATCTTCTTTCTTATTCTGATAATAGGTTTTGTAGGATTAGCTTTTTACTGGACCTTCTATAAACCCTTGCCGGATTATGAAGCTACCGTTGAATTGAACAGCCTTCAAAGTGAAGTTGATATCCACTGGGATGAGTTTGGAGTACCGCATATCTATTCTAATAATGAGTTGGACCTGTATAAAGCGGTGGGATATGTTCATGCTCAGGATCGTCTTTGGCAAATGACGCTCTCTCAGATTGCAGCTGAAGGTCGTTTTGCTGAGTTTTTTGGGGCGGACCTGATCGATCTTGATAAACACCAAAGAACATTGGGAATCTGGAAGATCTCAAAGCAGATTGAGCAGAACGAATTAAGTGAAGCTGAACGGGAAATTCTTCAGGCTTATTCGGATGGAGTAAACGAATACATCGAAAACAATCTCAATAAACTACCGGTGGAATTTGCACTTACCGGAATTCAACCTATCAGATGGAGTCCAACCAGATCTGTTGCCATAACCCGGTTAATGGCCTGGGAGCTCAATATGAGTTGGTGGACCGAAGTGATGTATGGATATCTTAAATCAGGATTACCTGCTGATCAATTTGAACAACTTCGTCTTAGTTTTCCGACTGGTGCTCCTACGACTTTGAATGACGAGCAATCCGGAAAGTTTACAGCTTCATTAATGCCGATGCTTCAGCAGGAAATTAAAAAGCGGGAATTGCTGGAAATGGAAGGAACTCATGTTGGAAGCAATGCCTGGGTTGTGGATGGTTCCAAAACAAATACTGGTTATCCGTTACTTGGCGGAGATCCTCATTTAGGTTTGGGAATGCCCGGAAAGTGGTATGAAATGCATTTGAACCTGAACGGCAAAAATGTATCCGGAGCAACACTTGCGGGAGTTCCCGGAATCATTATCGGTCAAAATGATGAAATGGCCTGGTCGCTTACCAATATTATGGCTGACGATACGGATTTCTTTCTCGAACAAGTTGATCCGAACGACAGAGGCAGATACGTTGCAGATTCGTTATCTGACAGTACAGCGTCTTACTTGTCTTTCGAGAAGATCAGAGAAGTTATTAAAGTAAAAGATGCTGATGATGTTTCGTTGGAGATCAGGTATACAAAGCACGGTCCTGTTATCTCCGATGTCTATCCCGAAAAAGGGTTAACGGATGGAAAAGTGATAGCTATGCGTTGGACCGGACACGATCTCAGCAACGAATTTAGAGCTTTATATAAAATTAATTGGGCAACTACTTTTCAGGATTTCAAAGATGCTCTTCCCCATTTTGGCGTGCCCGGACAGAATTTTATGTATGGTGACAGAGAAGGAAACATTGCCATGTTTTCAACGGCAAGGCTTCCCATCAGAACCGGAGATAAGATCTCGCTAAGAAAAGGTTGGGATCCTTCCCAAGACTGGCTCGGATATATTCCTCATGATGAAATGCCTTCTGTTATAAATCCGGAAAACGGATGGATCGCCAATGCCAATAATAAGATCACAACGGACAGTTATGATCACTATCTGGCAACATTCTGGGAACCACCTTCGAGAATTGAGCGCATTGTTGAAGTGCTTGAGTCAAACGAAATATTAACTCCGGAACTCTTCATCAGCCTTCAGAACGATAGTTACTCAAAGCATGCCGCCAAATTAACTCCGATCATACTGGATATTATCAAAAACCAGAATGTGTATAATTTTGACAATGCTGTTTCTTATCTGGAGAATTGGGATTATAAATACACCAAGAACGCTACTGCTGCTTCTATTTTTGATGTTTTCTTAGTTCATCTTACTAAAAACACTTTGCATGACGATTTTGGCGATGAAGTTTATCAGAACTTTCTCCATCATGAAAATGTACCGGTCAGAACCATGGATGAATTGCTGATGCAAACACCCGCAACCGTTGACACAAATGCCTTTTCATTCTTTGATAATATCAATACTACAGAGATCGAGACTAAATCTGATATTGTTCTTAAAAGTATGCAGGATGCTATTTTGTTTTTGAGTGATTCTCTGGGTTCGCAATCTGAAGACTGGCGTTGGGAACAACTTCATACATTAACGCTGCGACCTCCTCTTTTTTCGCAAGCAGCTGATGACCCCGATGCTTCCGGAGCACTAAAATTAATTGTAAATAATTTACTCAGTAAAGGTCCTTACGAACTGGATGGCCATGGCATGAGTGTTGATAACGCTCAGTACAGTTGGCTGAAACCTTATGATATGGTATTAGGTCCGTCTATTCGCCGAATAGTTGACCTATCGAATTTGAGCAGCGTGAGATCTATTACACCGACCGGACAATCAGAAAGTCCTTTTTCTGAGCATTTCGGAGACCAAACTGAGATGTGGTTAAACGGACAGTACAGAATATTTTATCAGGACAGTGCTTTATTTAACAATTCGGATATCAGATCTATGAAACTAATTCCGGCTAAGAATTGATTTGAATAGCTGAAAAACTCTGTTATCATTACTCATGAATTGGAAATTATTAGAACAAAGAAGTTATACCCCCTATTCAAATACACCTAAAGCGTGTATTATTGTAGGGAAGTCCGGCAATTATTATCCCGGAGTTCGGGTTGAAAATATTTCATTCCCGCTTACCATCCCTGCCATACAAGCTGCTTGTTGTTTTTGTTTGGCTGATGGAGACACTCCTAAATCTGTACTTCTGAAAGACGATAGCTATCTGGAGCAGCTCGATTTCTGGGTAAAAGAATTTGACCTGAAAAAGGAAGTGGTTACAAACATCGAAAATGTACAATTTGGCGATGCAACCATCAGTCTTGAACCTTCTCAGGTTAAGAACAAACTGATAGAACTTTTGAAGGATGCAATAACTATTCATTCTGATTTTCCTGTATCAGCTTTACTTTTAACTCCGGCGGGATATGTTTCCGGTGTAAATGTAGAAGTAAGCGACTGGACATTGGGAATTTGTGCTGAACGGCTGGCCATCGCAAAAACAATTTCATATGGCATCGAAAATTTAGAATCAATGAGCCTTCATACTCTTAAAGGTGAATTCAGCAGTCCTTGCGGGGCTTGTCGTCAAGTGATCCATGAACATTTACCGGACAATGAGATCAACTTTTTCCATGCTGATGGCACACTTTCAGTTCATTATACAAGCGACCTTCTCCCTCTTAGTTTTTCTTCAACTTCATTAACCAAATAATTTTGTCTTATTACGTAGCACTTATAGATTTTGACCATCTGGATCATCCTGTATTTTTAAAATCACTGGCTCAGTCTTTATCGGCTCATAAAACCAGAAAAGGAATCCTCATCCATGGCGACAGTGAGTATACCAACAGATTGATGCAAACCGGAATGATGAGAGAAGACGCCAGAGAAAGAGCGATCATGGATCTGAACCACAGATTGGTTTCACTTTTTGCAGATCATGGAGTGTCAACAATTGGGTTGCAGGGATTTCAAAAAGAACTTATTCAAAAAACTGAGTCAGGATTACAATTAAACAAAAAAGTATTTGATGGTCTTCCGTACTCCCCTATGCTTTTGATCTCCAGCCTGATTAGTGATGGAGAAGGGAGAACTTATATACCTCCGACGGAGTTGGCTGAATTTTTAGTACAAGAACTGAAAGATCATGAGTTAGTACTCTTTTCTCAGGACCATGATTCGGATATTTTCACTCAAAATTCCAACGCAAAAGAAGTAAAATGGAGTGAATTATCTGATGAGTTTAAAGAAAAAAATCTCTCCGAGGAACAACTTCAAATTACCAATCCTGCCATTTTAACTACCGGAATTTCATTTTCGGGATGGCCGGAACCTGAAAAAGCCACAAAAATCAGGTAAAACTCAAAAAAAAACGCACTATTTAGCAAAAAAAGCACATTTTAATTTGACTGAATAGCCCTTATTATATAGCTTCAACGAGTTCCAAAAACGGAAAATAATTTTAACAAACAAACGGAGATACATAATGAGTAGAGTATCAGAACTACAAAGCTTGGTTGACGACACAAAAATGGAAATGGAAAAATTCTATGAGAAGGGCAACAAAGCTGCAGGAACAAGAGCTCGTAAGGGATTACAAGATCTTAAAAAATTAGCGCAAGAAATTCGTTTAGAAATTCAAGCTAAGAAAAACGCTGAGTAAGTTTTTACTGTTTTTCAAAAAAAGCCTTTCAAATATTGAAAGGCTTTTTTTTTATCTGTATTTCAAATTTGATCTTATGAGAAAAATATACCTGTTACTAATCTTTGTATTCAGCAGCATTACTTTGAATGCTCAAAATACTTTTGAAGGCATCATTGAGTATGAAATAGTTTATTCAAATTATGATGCACAATATGAGTCAGCAATCGCGATGCAACCCACTTATACTATAATTGAGTATAAAGATGGCATTTCAAGAACCACTATGCCTAATATGGCCGGTAAAACCATAATTCTGACTCAGAATAGTACCGGTAAAGTAATTACACTTTTAGATCTGATGGGAATGAAATATGGAGTAAGATCTACCTTTGATATTGAAAATACTGAGGCGCCAAATATACAATACACAGAAGGAAAGAAGGATATACTTGGGTATATATGTAAAAAAGCAATTTTAGAAGAAGATGACATTTCTTATGAGGTGTACTATACAGAAGAAATAAAGACATTTTCTGATGCTAATTTTGGATTTCAAATTCCGGGAACACCACTCGAGGTAAAGGCTATAAATGAGCTCTATACAGTGATCCATAAAGTAACGAGTATTGAAGAAATGAATTTAGATCCTATTAGAATGATCATTCCTTCTGACTACGAAGAGAAAACTGAAGAAGAACTAAGAAAAGAATTGGGGGGTATGTAAAATTCACTCCGCCTGTAAATGATGAACTAATTTTATCACTTTTAAAACCTAAACCAATCGATATGTATAAAGATATGGCTGATGCAGTAGAATCTATGAAAGAGAAAGGTTTTACTCATACTTACAAAATTTCTGAAAACGCTATTACCTGCGAAGAACTGGAAAGAGAATTCGATGTTGAAAATCTTTCAATTGTTGACTCTTATTCTCATGACAGTGGTACTGACCCGGGGAGTGAATCTACCGTTTATAGTATCGAATCGAATGATGGCGTAAAAGGCACGTTGATTCTGGGCTTCGGAATGTATTCTGACCCTAATAAAGCAAAGCTTATTGACCGCTTGCTCAAGAAAGGCTAAACATCCATCATTTTAAAATCGGAATCATGAAATTTCACTATTTCACGTTAGTACTATGTCTTTTTATTGCTTGTACGGAGGCTAACAAGTCCTTACAGCTGAATGAATTAAAGGAAAAAATAGATCTTGAACTCTCTGCACTGGAAGGAGATTTTGCAATAGCATACCAAGATATTAACTATCCGGAACAGCAGATACTCATCAATGTGGATGAGCGATTCCACGCCGCCAGCACCATGAAAACTCCTGTTCTTATCGAGTTGTATAAAAGAGCGGAAAATACGGATCTGGATCTTAGCGATTCTATTCTGATCAAAACCGAATTCAAGAGTATTGTGGACGGCTCCCCTTTTTCCATGGAGGTAACTGAAGACAGCGAAAAAGACCTGTATCGTAATCTTAATAAGAATACAACTTTCTATAAGCTCGCTTATGAGATGATTACCAGAAGCAGTAATCTGGCAACTAATATTCTGATCGATTATTTGGATGCTAAAAAGGTCACTTCTACTATGCGTGATCTTGGAGCAGACAGCATCAATGTATTGCGTGGAGTGGAAGACCTTAAAGCTTATCGGCAGGGTTTAAGTAACACTACTACTGCCAGAGATCTGTTGGTCATTTTTGAGCATTTGAGTTCAGACACTTTGATCAGTAAAGAAGCGAATAAGGAAATGATAGAAATCCTCAAGGACCAGGTATATAATGATATGATCTCAGCAAAGCTTCCTGAAGGAACCGAAGTGGCTCATAAAACCGGTTGGATCACAAATGTTCATCATGACTCAGGAATAGTATATACAAGCAAAGATGAAGGTTATATTTTGATCTTTCTTTCTAAAAATGCGCCGGATCGCGAGGCTGTTTTGGAAGCAGCTGCAAATATCTCATCAATGATCTACAACTATACTGTTTCCGGATATGAAAACTAAAGTCTTCAAGTCAGTTCTCATCGTTTCATTTATGATATTGCTCGTAAGCTGTTCTGAATCAAAAAAAGAACCGGTATGGCATGAGATCTATACCAAACAGGGACTGGAGGTTGTAAAAGCTGACAGCGCAAATATAAAAATTCTCTTAAGATACTCGACCGCCGATAATTTTTTGGGTAAAGATGTGTACGGAAATCTTGAAGATGCCTATTTACAGCCTGAAGCACTTTCTAAACTTTATAAAGCTTCTGAGTTACTAAGCAAATCACACCCGGAGTTGAAATTACTGATCTGGGACGCCGCCAGACCAAGAAGAATTCAACAAGTGCTGTGGGATAAAGCTGATATTCCGTTGCCTGAACGATCTCAGTATGTTGCTAACCCTGAATCCGGCTCCATTCATAATTATGGGTGCGCTATTGATCTTACACTCGCTGACAGCGCCGGAAATCCTTTGGATATGGGTACCGATTATGATGATTTTTCGGAAACTGCACACATTGATAATGAAGAAGAGTTAGTTTCAAAAGGTGTTTTAACAGACCTTCAGGTACAAAACCGGGCCATTCTAAGATCAGTGATGACCAAAGCGGGATTTATTCCAATCAGAAGTGAATGGTGGCATTTCGACGCTTTCTCAAGAGAAGAAACCAAAGCCAGATTCAAGATCGTAGAGTAGTTATTAGCTTTAAGATGAGAAGCTAATTATGCTCATTTGTCCTGATCATATTTTGCAGGAATAGGGTTATCCTCATTTTCAGAAGCCCAGAATACAGATACTACCCACCATCGGTTGCCGTCATCATATAGTTGGATGCTGTTAATACCTCTGGCAATAATTTCTCCTTCATTAGTATTCTTTGATTGATAGGTACTGAATACATGAGCTACATTTCTGAAACGTTGTACTTCTTTTGTGACTTCCGTTTCTATAAACCCGTTTTCTAAAAAAAATGGCTTTACTCTGGGTATGTATTCCTCAACTCCCCAGGCTGAGTATCCTGCAACGCCTTGGTTGTTTACTCCTGTGGGAATCAGTTTCGCTTCAGGAATAAAGAGATTTCTAAACCTGTCCCAATCTCTTTCCTCTCCTTTTTCGCCAGAGATAGAGGCGTATAAAGCTTCGATAATTGAATCAATGGATTCTACATCCTTATCATATTCTGATTGTGAAAAAGACGGTGATGAACATAGTATAATTAATAAAACGGTAAGTAATGATTTCATAGATCTGTTATTAAAGTTCTTCTATACATTCGGTTCTTCGTCTGGTATCCACTATAGAAATAGCCATCCATCCTTCACTGGTTTTTGCAAACTGGAAGGAGTTTACTCCACAATGTGAGAAATTATCTCCTACATAAAATGAATAAGGAACCCAGGCTGTTGCTAAATTATCGTCTATATTGATCTGAATTTTACCTACTCGTTCATCTAGAATATCATTACGAGGGGTAGCAACTGCATTTTTAAATCCTGACAACGAACCTTGACTAATTCTTGTGTTCCCTTCTCTATCTTTTGATATCGATTGCATGGTAGCATCGGAGCTAAAAACTTTGGAAACAGCTGAACTATCTCCTGCTCTCATTCCATCAAATAGCGTTTCGATCTGTGATAAAATCATTTCTCTGTCAGTCTTTTGAGCATTTACTGTATAGCTGAGCAGTAACGACATCACAAAGATTCCTGCTGTAACTTTATTAAACCTGTTCTTCATAGATATATAATTTAGTTGCAGGTATTTACATAAATAATGGAATTACAATTGTTCAAAGATGTAAATCCCAAAAACAGGTATTAAGCAATTATAGGTTCAATAGATTCGCTCTCAAAAGTAAATTCCAGTTTAAACTTATCTTGCGTATCAACTGTATAAATTGCATCCAACTGTTGAAGCTGTGTATGAATTAAATTCAAACCCAAATTCTTAGGTTTGTCAAAGTTACTTTCATCTCCAAAACCTGAACCGTTATCTTCATATAATACAGTTACTTTTTCTCCGTCTGCATTCAACTTAATTTTAATGATCCCTGCCTCTTGATCCTGGAAAGCGTATTTAAACGAATTTGTGATCAACTCATTTAACAGAAGTCCTATTGGAATAGCCTGATTGATATTCAGTTTATATTCATCGATCTGAATCTCAAATTCTATGTTTCTGTTATGGTCATTCATGGCTGCTGATATTGCAGGTACTAACATATCCAGATAAGACTGAATATTAATCGAGGAAAGCTCCGGAGATTTATACATCAATTCATGTACCATTGCAATTGAGATAATCCTGTTAATACTTTGTTCAAATGCCGCGGTTACTTTCTCGTCTTTAACTTCGTTCTTTTGTAACTGCAGAAGACCTGAAACAATGGCCAGATTATTCTTTACTCTGTGATGGATCTCTGAAAGTAAAGTTGTTTTCTCTTTCAGTGAGTTTTCAATGATCTTTTCTGATTTTTTCTTCTCGGTTATATCTTCCACCAAAGACATCACCGTATTTATTTCTCCTGAAGAATTTTTGACTACGGTATTATACCATACACAGTCAATAATTTTCCCCGATTTCGTGTAATTTCTATTGTGTGAAATATTGGAATCAACACTACCCTTCTTTAATTCATGTGCAACTACCTCAGTTTTGGATTTATCCTGCTCATAAATAAGATCAAACGCATTTTTTTGTAGTACTTCTTGTTCTGTCCAACCAAATATTTCCTCACATCTTTTAGACCAGCTTATGATATTCAGTTCTCTGTCGTACTCTACTACACCCAATGGAGAATTGTATAAATGATTTTGAAGCTGCTGAAGAACTTCTGCGTGTTTTTGCTCTGCTTTCTTTTGTTCACTGATATCAATACCGACGCCTAATAAGCATTCCTGCCCTTTATAATTCATTGAAACTCCCGTAAAATAATAGGGGATTCTCTCTCCACTTTTAGTCAGTAGATCTGCTTCTACATTATCTTCTCCTGTTACAAAAACATTTCCAATTTTTTCTATCAGTAACTCTTTTTCATCTTCATGAAAGAAGTTTAACGGATGAGCCTTTTTTATTTCTTCAGATGTATAATTCGTAATCTCTTCCAAATTATCATTCCATCTTAAATACTCTCCCTCTTTATTAAACAGATAGAAGACTCCCGGTAAACTCTTTATGATTGAATCCGATAACTGTTTTTCAAATATTATCTCTTTTTCAATTTTCTTTTGTTCACTAATATCAAGCCCAATTCCTAGTAAACATTCTTCACCTTTATAATTTATTGCAGCACCTGTAAAGTAATATGGAGTCTTGGAGCCATTTTTACTTACAAAGTTAGCTTCTACATTATCTTCACCTGTTACAAATACATTTCCGATCTTTTCAGCCAACAACTCTTTTTCATCACCATCAAAGAAATCTAACGGATGAGCTTCTTCCATTTCTTTTGAACTATATCCGGTAACCTCTTCAAAGTTTTTATTCCATCTGTAAAACTTACCCGCCTTATTATACAAATAGAAAATACCCGGCAAACTATTAATGATTGAATCAGATATCTGCTTTTCCAAAGTGATTTCCTTTTCAGCTTCAATCCTGTGGGTTATATTGGTTACATATAATGTTAACCCAACAACTGAGTTGTCTTTCGACGTAATCGGAGCAAATCTGTTTTCCCAGTATTGATCCGGAAAATTTTCGTTCCCATACTTTTGAATGTATTCAAAATGTTCACCCCCCAAAGCTCTATCAAAATCAGTCTTAAGTTGGTTTTTTATATGCGGGTCCGGAACATAATCTATCATATTCTTTCCCACCTCAATATCCTGCCCCCAAAGCTTTTTCATCATTTTTTTATGAGATATTGTAAAAGCCAAATAATTATAATCGGCATCCAAAGAAAAAATTATCATATCCTGAGGGCTTTCAAGAATAGATTGTAATAACTCTGAGTTCTTTTTGAATTTTTCTCTACTGATGAGCAATTGCTCTGATTTTTGATGTAGCAGATTCTGTAATTCTTCGGGTCTTCTCAAAAACTTGGCAGTCATTATTGCGCAGAAAAACCCAAATAAAATTGAAAAGACAACGATTAGCCAAAAACTTGTCACTGCAAATTGGGTATCTAATCGTTTTGCATAAAGCCTCCAATCTCCTTCCGGAAAGTTTATCGATGAGAATGAATCAAGCTCAACTTCTTCATTAATGGGAAGAAAAAATTCCTCTTCTCTGGTATTTGGGTTTACCTTAGAAAGCTGAAAATAGTATCTGTCTTTTGGAAAACGATTGATTCCTGATTTTTCAATCAAGGTTTCCATGTATACAAGAGTGGCTGAAAATCCCCATAATTCTCCCTCAATAGTTATCGGCAACCTTCCTATTACCGCCTGTCCCCCTTGCTTCAGATCAATTGGACCTGCAAAGTACATAGTACCTAACTCTGCAGCTTTAATTACTTCAGCGTTTACTTTAGGATCGTTTTTAATATCATAACCAACAACCGACTCATTTCCTTCTAATGGGTATACATATTCTATTACACCATCGGGAACCAGTTCCAAAACATCAACTACACTGCTATTCTTCGATATTTGTTCTGCTACTTTTTCGAAATTCTTTACTTCCCCATCATCACTTACGGTAAGTGCGAGAGTCAAAGCTGCGTTGTAAGATTCCTGAATAGTTCTTTCAATGTTTTGTTCAATCAGTTCAAGAACTCCCTGCAACTCCCTTTCCTGATGTTGTGTCAAAACCTGATATCTCAATGACGCAATTATGCACCCGATTAAAATAATCAGTACTCCAACTATCAATCCCGAAACTCCGGGAGAAAAGTATTTTTTAGATATATTAGTCAAGTTAACACCTACTCTGAAAAACAAGTTTTAAATTATCTACATTTAAATGTTAATGTATGAAAATGCAAATAATAAAGTGCTTGTTCATACTATGAGTTTTCATATGTTTAGGTAGCCATACAAAATCTTATTGGTATTCATTCATTTACTATATTCACAAAAAACAGAACTAATTATAACTATCTGCAATGCAAACATTTAGATATTCTCTTTTCATTCTTTTCTTGCCTCTGGTCTTATTCTCCGGATGTAACAATTCCAAACATTCCAATACTGTAAATACATTAATTACGAATGTAAAAAATGGTTTTGTTCCCGATTCAAGGGTGGCGATTTTTGATATCTCAACACAGTTAAACTCTAATTCTGTTGTTTTAAAAGGAGAAACTACTCTTCCTGAAGCTAAGCAGGCTTTACTCGATTCTTTAAGAAGTAAAGAGATCATTTTTGCGGACAGTATCGATGTGCTTCCTGATGCATCTGTAGGTGAGAATTACTTTGCGCTTGTAAATAATTCAGCTGCGAACTTACGTTCAGAACCAAAGCATTCTGCTCAATTAGCTACTCAGGCAATATTGGGAATGCCATTAAAAGTTCTGAAAAAGCAAGGTGGTTGGTATCTTGTGCAAACACCTGAAGATTACCTTTCCTGGGTAGATGGTGGAGGTATTGAACGTATGGACGAAGAATCATATTCCGAATGGGCTGCATCCGAAAAAATTATTTACCTCGAGACTTATGGTTTCTCTTACAGTAATGCGAACCGGAATTCTGAAAAAGTTTCGGATTTAGTTGCCGGAAGTATTTTAAAGCTATTATCCGGTAATGGATCATACTACAATGTAGAATATCCGGATGGACGAAGTGGCTTCATTCATAAATCTGAAGCTCGTTTACTTAACGATTGGGAAAGCAGTATTTCAGCTACACATGAATCGCTTATTGAAACTGCAAAAACTATGATCGGAGCTCCTTATTTGTGGGGAGGAACTTCTACAAAAGGCATGGATTGCAGTGGTTTCACAAAAACTATCTATTTCATGAATGGACAAATCATTCCTCGTGATGCCAGTCAACAAGTAAAAGCAGGAAAGCTTATCGACAGCAATAAAGATTGGGATAAACTGGAAGTGGGTGATCTACTATTTTTCGGACGTGAAGCTACAGATTCCCGTTCCAGAGCTGTAACACATGTGGGTATGTGGATTGGTGATAACAAGTTTATTCATTCCGCCAGTAATGTACATATCAGCAGCGTTGATCCGAACTCTGATATCTATGACAGTTTTAATACAGGTAGATATCTTGAAGCAAGGCGCTATATTGACAACTGGGAGGGTAATATTATCCCTACCAATAAAATGTACACCGCTTTGGTAGATGCTAGATAATTCGTTGACAAAATTTCTTTATACCAACCTCAATATTGCAAGCAGGTCATCCCGTCCGCCAGCTGGCGGACGGGATGACCCTATATGTTTTACTATTCATAAACTCTCATATAATTACCTAACATCTAAAGAAATGATGGATAGCTACTTCAACGTCTGTCGGGCTTTGCACGGCTGACGGATTTTGCTTGCTAAAATAGAAACAACCTCGGAGTTCGCGCCAATAATTCTTGTCGGGAGTTTTTGGTACTGGAGCCTGTACTGAGGGAGCTCAGTAGCGGTACAAAAGTACATAGAACCAACGAGCTGAATCCTCTCGCCGAGCCTGAAGGTTCTACTTGTTTAAGGTTTTTTATCAAAATGGTTACCGATAAACAGGATATTTAGGTTCTTACAAACATAGTACAGGGTTGAATCCCATGGAGGATTATATACGAAGTAGAAATTTAGATGAATAGTTCGTTTGATTTTTGCTTCATCCCATCATTTCGCTGAAAGCGGGGTGATGGAGGCTTGAACAAGGATTTGTTATTAGTTTGAAAATAAAATGTTAGCCCTTTCTCCGAGCATGAAGGTTCTACTTGTTTAAGGTTTTTATCAGAATGGTTATTTAGATTTTTTCAAACAATGCTCAAGGACAAATCCCTTGAGGATTATGTACAAGACCTTAACAACGTTTTAACTGATTCCGATGCTCCTCTTTGGAAACGGACCTCCCCGGCTCCCAAACAAATTTCTAGGTTCTGAGTAGTTCGCCCCTCCTTAACCAAGGAGGGGAAGTTCCCAAACTGATTCTAAATTATATCAGTAAGTTCCCCTACTGTTACAGAAATGATCTAAGTAAAAACCTTTAATATTCTCTGTTATATAGCCTGAGCTTTTCCTGCCTTTAAACCGGTATAAAGCTTAAAAAATAAGATCATAAATAAGATATAAAGCGCTGTATCCCAGTTTCCGGTTATATCAAAAACAGCCCCGATCAATATTGGACCCGTTGCTGCTAACAAGTATCCGATAGACTGTGACATTCCGGAAAGCTCTGTTGCCGTTTCCGAATCCGAAGATCTTAATACGATAAATAACAAAGCCAGCCCAAAACTTCCGCCTAATGAAAACCCAATTCCGGAAACCCATAAAAATACAGTAGCATTAGTCCCCAACCATAAACCTATTAAACTAATGGCTTCCACAAGAATTAAAGCTGATATATAATTTCTCTGATCATCCCTTTTTGCGGCAATTACCGGAACAAGCACAGAACCAAGCACACCGGTAACTTGTGACAGCGATAAATACCAACCCGCTTCGGAACTGCTGAAACCTTTCGAGATCAAGATATCAGGCAGCCATGCAAGTATTACGTAAAAAGCTATCGACTGCAATCCCAGAAACAGAGCCACATTCCATGCCAATGAATTTGATCCCAAATCCTTCATAGCCTTTTTAAAACTTCTTTTTGAATTGGTTGGAACGCTGAATTTATTTTGACTTATCCAGACCAGAAATGCCACAAACGAAAAAAATCCCCAAACTCCCAGCGAGGTTTTCCAGGAACCGGGAAAAGATTCAGCTATTGGCACACTAAGACCGGCTGCCAGAGCAGCTCCTACTCCCATCATACCGGAATACAAGCTCGTCATAAATCCGGATCTCTTATCGAAATCCCGTTTTACAAGTGCTGGTAAAAGTACGTTTCCAAAAGCAATCGCAATTCCCAAAAGTATAGTCCCCAGAAACAATAATGGAATATATCCAAAAGCTCTGAGTGTAATACCTAATGTCAACAAGAGCAAAGCTCCTGATAGTGTCTTTTCAATCCCAAATCGTCTGGTAAAAAGTGGCGTTAAAGTAGACAAAACTCCAAATGCAACCAGAGGAAGTGTTGTCAACAAACCCAACATCGAATTAGAAAGACCTGTTGACTCACGTATCATTGCAATCAACGGTCCTACCCCTGATAAAGCCGGCCTCAGATTGAAACCGATAAGTATAATTCCTGTGATTAATAAAACCTGATCTCTTCGGGGGCGATCTGAATAGGACGTCAATTCAATCTTATATCTGATGAAAATTCATCTGCATAAAGTACGGCAAACTGAGTTGCGATGTGTGGATATTAGCGTGATTGTTATACACTACATTTCTCAAGGATAAACCTGTAATCAATTCCGGGAATGCTACTCATAGCTTTTATTGATAGCTGTTTTAGAACGACTGATAATCCTCACCTGTTTAATTATTGAAACACAAATAACTTCAATACTAAGGAAACAGTTAATGAAAGCAGCTTATTATAACAAGTTCGGAGAATTAGATAACATTGAAACAGGAGAACTGGATAAACCTGAACCGGGCGAAGGAGAAGTTTTAGTTCGCATTAAGGCAGCCGGTGTAAATCCTGTTGATGCTTTTGCAACTCAGGGAATGCTGAAAGATGCTATTCCTTCTGAATTTCCCACAATTCCGGGATGGGACGTAGCAGGCGTTGTTGAAAAAAGAGGCCATTCAGCTAGAAGATTTAATGAAGGCGATGAAGTGTATGCTTATGCACGCCGACCTGTTATCCAACACGGAACTTTCGCAGAGTATATCTCTCTTCCGGAAAGTTATCTAGCTAAACGACCTCAAAAAGTTTCCATGGAAGAAGCCGGGGGAATTCCTTTGGTTGGACTTACTGCATACCAAGCTCTTTTTGATGCAGCACAAATGGAAGAAGGACAAACATTATTGATTCTGGGAGCTTCAGGTGGTGTTGGCACATTGGCTATTCAATTAGCTAAGGCTCATGGCATTAAAGTTATTGGTGTGGCCAGTGAGAAGAACCACAATTATATGAAAGAACTCGGAGCGGATGCTACTGTTGATTATAAAGACAATCATGTTGGAGAAATGGTAGCAGCTATTGAACCCGATGGCGTTGATGTGATCTTCCATTGTTCTCGTGGAGATGCACTTGATCAGGTTATGGAAACCGGAGTACTGAAAGACAACGGACATCTAATCTCCATCACCAACAGCAATCCGGACATCAGTGATGATATTAATTTCCAATATGTGTTTGTAGAACCCAACTCTACACAATTACAACATATTCAGGAATTAATCGATGACGGAAAGATCAAAGTTCACGTTTCAAAAACGTACGATTTAGAAGAAGCTGAACAAGCTCTTAAGGATGTTCAATCCTTGCATACGCGTGGTAAACTAATTATCGCGCCATAGATATTCAGATAGCTTTAGATGGGGAGATCAAAATTCTGGTTACGTAGCTCCGGTTGCGTAACCATCTCTCTTCGACTTTGCTATCTATTCTACACATCTGGTTATTGGAAATACACCACGAATACTTCAAATTCGAAATGGTGTAATCACTATCTTTTGATGAATCAAAAATAGTAAGTATGGATCCAGTAACGCATGGATTAGTGGGAGCGACTAGTGCTCAATTGTTTTCAGATAAAGACACGTTTAGAACGGCTTCTTTTATTGGCTTTATTGCAGCCTTAGCTCCTGATCTGGATGTATTCTTAGGTTCGGAATCAAATCCCCTGCTTACACTTGAGCTACATCGCCATTTTACCCATTCTTTTATTTTTATTCCGTTTGGAGCACTAATTGTCTCTTTGATTCTCTGGCTCTTTGTTAAAAAGAGAATCAGCTTCAAACACACTTACTTTTTTAGTCTGATGGGTTACTCAACGGCTGGTTTAATGGATTATATCACCAGTTATGGGGTGTATTTATTTTGGCCGTTTTTGGATGAGCGCTACGCTTTAAATATCGTCTCTGTATTTGATCCTCTGCTTAGTATCGGTCTGCTGATCACAGCATCCATCGCCTTATACAAAAAGAAGAAGGTATATAGTTACGGTCTTGCAGGATGGCTGTTCTTGTATCTTTGCTTTGCTGGGATTCAAAAATCCAGAGTTGAAAATATTGCTACTGATGTACTGCTTGCTGAAAATGATTCCAATACTGAACTTATCATTAAACCCACTATTGGAAACCAAATTCTATGGAGCGTTCGCTTTGTGGAGGACGGAGAAATATGTAGCTCGGGTATTCGGGCGGGGCTTTTTTCAACTCCACTTGTTTATGAAGGTGAATGTGCAGTCTTAGTTGATTGGGACTCAACATATAACCCATTTAATGGTACCGTGATGTATAAAGATATAGAACGGTTTTCCGAGTTATCGGACGGTTTATTAATTCTACATCCAAATCACCCAAATGTACTTGGTGATGCCCGGTATTCTATGCTTCCAACTACCACTTCTCCATTATGGGGCATTACCATTGATACTACAAAAACAGATCAACATGTTACATTTAATTCCTATCGTAATGCAAGTCCGGAGATCAGAACGAAGTTTTTAGATATGATCTTGGGTCGGGTGGATTAGCTGCTCAAGTTCAGATTTATTATTCGATAACAGTTTTGATATAAAAATATACCCGTCATCCCGATCCGCCAGCTGGCGGACGGGATGACCCTATAAATTTTACTGTGTTTCCCTCCCTAGTTCAAGCGCCTCGCTGGGACTAGCCTTACCCTTCCTCAGCATTGTTGAATCTGATCAAAGCTTCTTTCTTCTTCTTAGAAAACTGTTTGATCTCATACTCCCTTTTGCAAGCCAATGATCGGCTGTCACAATGTTCAACATAAACCATTTCTTTAGGCGTATTCGCTTTTAAATATTTCGCACCCTCCCCTCGATTGTGCTGATTCCAGCGACGTATCACATTATTTGTTGAACCGGTATATAAGCTGTTATCGTAGCAGCGAATTATATATACGAACCAGTTTTTCATTGATGATCAGTTTTTACCTTGACGAAGCATCAGTTTCGAGATTATAGTTCTGCTTTTTCATATTAAAAAGCTGAATAAGCAGCAGTAAAGTAGCATAGAAATAACACCACTGATGCAGGTATCATCACCATTCTTTCTTTTTTACTTACTGATGCAAGATTCCCAAGAATGCTAAACATAAACATCAACGCAAATCCTGCAACGATGTATCCACTTAATCCTTCAGGAATAAAACTGATGTAATTTAAACTTAGTAATGAAAGTATACCAATAAGAAGAATAATGGCAGAAACAGCAGATGCCTTTCGAAGTGAGTCCGGAAGTTCTTTGTTAAAACCACCCCATGCATACTCACCAAGGGGTCTTCCACTTGCCAACGCAATCTGAAAGATCATCAGTAAAAAGGTGCATATACTACCTATTAGTATTGTTAATATCTTAAGATCGATGCGTTCTGAAAAGCGTACAGTTGCCACTTCTGTCGTATTCTGCAAATCTACACTGCAGCTAATAGAATAAAGATTTTTTATTGAATGAAACCGAAGTTTCCGCCCTTCTAATTTATACTCCAGATGTTCTCCTGTTTCCAATAAACCGTTGACTTTTTCTATGGATTGCCCCGGCTGAATCATCCCGCATAATATTTCGATTTCTTTCTCCGCCTCAATCCAAAATATACTACTTGCAATCCCTACTAATACTACGAGTAAAGTGACTATATTTGTTTTCATATTAGCTTTAGTTTCAAAAAAGTAATTGAAGAGCGCGGATAAACTAGGCATTTTATTGATTCAATCAATGACTTTAGGTAAATAAAAAGGTTCCATTCATAATTGAACGGAACCTTTTTTTTCATAGCACTATATCTACTTAGTTTATTCAAACTCGATGATATCAGCGGTAATAGAAACCGATGCTTTTGTAAAAACCATAAAGTTCGTCGTGTTGGAGTCATATTGAATGTTAATAAGCGCTAGTGTTCTCCCTTCTATCGATTCCCCTTTTTTCTCGAAGTTATCCCAAAGCGTTTCACGAGCTTCTTTATATAACATTTTTTTTCCTTCAAGAGGAATTATGCCTACAGAATTAGTGGCAACGCCCCATGAATAACTGGCTCCAAATAAATACGATATTTCTGAGGTGCCCGTCACATTTTTAGCCACAATAGTATAGTTCCCTTCTTTTAGCTGAACCTCGGTACTATTAGACGCCATAAACATGCCTGCGTTTCCACAGCCGGTAAGCAGAAATGCCACGGTCATAAGAATGATAAATGTATAAGATTTCATATTGATAAGATTATTTTTGGTTGGATTGTTGTTTTATTTGTTGTACTTCTTGATTAAAAAAATCCTGTAAGCGATGAGTGCCGTAGCGGGTTGCAATGCTTTCGCGCGCCAAAAGTGTGAGGAAGAACTCAGGTGGTCCAAATCTTTGCCCGGGAAGAAAAATCTTTGCTGTAGTTAGTATTAATGACCTGATCCATTCCGGAAGGTGAACAATATCAGCCGGTTTATTCCACGCGCATAAAGCCATTTCTGCTATCTCATTTTGGGTGAGGATATCTGGTCCGCCTACCGATATCTCTTTATCTTTCTGAGCTATTGCTCGTACACATACTTCCGCAAGGTCAGCACCATGGATAGGGTTTAGCTTTAACTCTCCATTCCCAAATAACACAACACTTCTTTTTTCGGACATAAGGAGGACTTCCCGTAGATCTGAAAAAAATCCATTGGGTCGAATGACTGTATATTCTAATCCCGAAGCTTTGAGGGCATCCACAAATCGTTCTTTAGCTTCGGTGATCTTAGGATGACGTAGCTTGTCTCCGTCTATGACAGACACATATATAAATTTGCTAACCCCGGCTCGTTCTGCTTCTTTCAGTAGGTTTAAATTCGCATGGTAATCGACATCCATATAACTGAGCTCATCTTTTGGACTGGTGATACCAACAGTTGATATCACAGTCTCGACATCTTTACAAGCACCACTCAGTGTTTCTGGCCGGGTTACTTCGGCTTGCACTATCTTGATATTTCGGTTTTTCAAACTTTCCAACTTTTCCGGACTATTTACCAGAGCTACAGCCGGTATCTTCCATTTATGCAGTTCTTCGAGTATATATTTGCCGAGATAGCCACTGGCTCCGGCAACTAAGATTTTTGTCATGGAGCATTCCTTTTTTGATTCCACAGCCAAGATCAGCAGGAAGCATATAATAATCGTGCGGAATGATATTTTCGGCGCTTTTTATGAAATCTCGGACTTTTTAGAAAAGAGAAAGGGCTGGTATCAACAGAATGAGAAGAGCAAGGAATTGTAAATGAAGATCCTGTTGCAATTTAATACTCAGTAGTGGCCTAGAATCAAGTCTCCTACTTATGCTTCTTCAACCACTTGCGTGGGGTAATACCTGTTTTCTTTTTGAAGTAATCATTGAAAGTGGATTTAGAATTAAAGCCACTTTCAAAAGCTAAACCAAGTAAGGTGAAATTCTTATTAGCGGGATCCACTGCCTTCTGCTTAAAACACTCCAGCCGGAAATTATTAACATAATCGTTGAAGCTTACCCCAACCTGATCGTTCAGCATCCATGATAGTTTATTTGGGTGAAGTCCGACTTCAGCAGCCAAGGTCCTCAAAGTTAATTCCGTGTCAAGATAGCGCGCGTCTTCAACCATTAACTGATCGAGTTTTTTTTGAGCCATTTCGATCTCGTCAGGCTGCATCAATAATCTGGAATCAACCTCATTTTTTCTATGGGCACTTCCGTTACTCAGCTCCTGCCTTGATCGTTTGTTGGGTAATCGGGATGGTTCAAATGTCTTTTTGACCAACTCTTTAAAACCATCTGTTTCTCGAATTTTGTCAAGAAATGGGCGACTCAGGAAGTTTGCAAACTGACCTCTTTTATCTCCAACAGCTTCCTCAAGAAGTTTAAGCGCTTTATCCTTTGCTCCATACTGAGCATATAAAAAAGCGGGCCAAGGAGTCAGTGTAAAAACCTCCTCTTGTACAAGCTGATCAATCTCTTCAAGTTTGATACCATGATCGACAGGTTGATGAGTCAATGTATACAGCATGCTACATGATTTCGGAGATTGAGCCAGTGCCGTATCTCCTAAATAGGCCTCCAAAGCTTCTTTACGGTTTAACTTGATCAGGCTAAGTTGCTTCATAGTGATGGCATGCGTGAAATTCGGATCGATCCGGAGAGCGGCTTCTGTACTTACAAGGGCCGATTCATAATCTTCCTGCAAATAATGAATGTTTGCTTTGGTAAAATGATGGTTGGGCGAAAGTGGATCTAATTGAAGGATATGTCTGGTATGATCCATAGCTTCATCGAACCAACCAATAGCTGTATATAATTCAGCTAAGCCTTCCTCGGCTTCCGTATAAGATGGATTTAATGCCATCGACCTTAGATACAGATTTTCTGCTTCCCGGTAATTCCAATGCCCCCAAAATTCAAGCGTAGCTTTGCTATAGTATCCCAGAAATGACTGATCGTCGACCTCAAATCCCCGATTAATATAATCCGCTGCCATATCAAGTGATGTAATATTCGGGGTCCAGGATCCAAACATTGAATGACAATAACCCGCTCCAAAATATGGCCAGGAAAAATCTGGATCCATCTCTATACATTGCTGATAAAACTTCATCGCATTTTCGATCCCTTCACTATCCCAGCGCAAGTGATTATATCGTGCCTTTAAATAGAGATTATATGCCTGAATATTCTGAGTGGGTACATCCACCAGGCGTTCACCGATCTCCAGATGACCAAAATTTTCCCTGATCTGTTCAGCGATAGCTAAGCTGATCTCATCCTGAAGCTCAAAAATATCCTCGATTTCACGATCAAAACGCCCAGACCAAATTTGAAATCCATCGGTCGTTTGTATCAGCTGAGTTGAGATCCGTACTCTCTTCTTTGACTTACGTACGCTCCCCTCCAATACCGTAGATACACCCAACTGATTACCAATATGACGCACATCCATTTGCCGCCCTTTGAACGAGAACGAAGAAGTTCTCGCAGTCACCTTTAAACCCTGAATCCGGGTCAAAGCATTTATGATATCTTCGGTAATTCCATCACTGAAATATTCATTTTCAGGATCTGAACTGAGGTTCAGAAACGGCAGAATAGCTATAGATTTATTATCGATCAAAAATAAAGTAGGTGTTTCAGTACTACCCGTTATTCATTTATACAGAAAGAAGATATAAAATCATGGGAATAAAGGAACAGAAATAAAATAAAGCCTCCGGTCAGAACTTTTCTCCATAAGCACTTTAAAGTCCAAAATCTCACAAATACGTCCGCATTTTCATTTCAGGACGTTTGACCTACAATTTCTTACGATCATTGATCTGTCGATTCGATAAAGCGGATTTTTAAGACTGAATCTATCGATAAACATCAAACCATTTATTTAATCATTAAACATTCAGGACAATGAAAACTCTATTAACCATTCTTTTACTTTTTTGCACACATAGTGCTTTTTCACAAACTAACTCAGAACCGGATAAAGAAAATGAAGTAGCCTATAAGTGGCGGGTAAGTATGCCTTATATAGTTCCAGATGAGATTATCTATGGTTATGACAAGCGTACAAGTATTCAAATGGTAGAATTGCATGTAAAACGTAACCTTGATGATAAGAGCATTATAGGAGTGAAGTTTGCCACCTGGCGATTATTTCAACCCATGGGAATCACCTGGTGGGATGGCGTAGTCGATAAAATTGAGTCCGGGACTGAATACTACGATGGATACTTAAGAGAAACAGGTATTGGTATCACCTACCAACGTATGTTATGGAAAGGACTTTTTGCATCTATTGAAGTGCTGCCGCAAATTCAAACCTATACCGATCTAGACGGTGAAAAAATCAAAAATGGGTTCAAACTTTATAACTCCGTTCATTTGGGCTACCATTTCACAGTTGGGAAGAAAAAAAGATTTTTTATAGAACCTCAGGTTCATATCAACCAGTGGATGTTTGATAACAACTCGCCTGCAGGATTTAAAGAGTTCGATGATAAATATGGAAACGTCTTTTGGTTTGAGCCAAATATTTATTTAGGGTGGAAATTTTAAAGTAAAGTTGCCTCGCTGCAATTGACAGAAGCCCATAAATACACAGATACTGGTCTTAATAAAGGAATGCAGTTTTAAAACCCATTATATAATCAAGATAAATTCAACAAAAATGAAGAATAAGAAGCAAACTAATTATATAGCCGTAGGAATTGCAATTGGAACCGCAATTGGCGCAGCAATAGGTATTGCCATTGACAATCTTGGATTATGGATAAGCCTTGGAACGGCCATTGGTGCAGCGATGGGTTACGCCCAAAAAAATAATTCTACTAAGAAAGACTCTTGATCTGATACTATGTTTAAATCCAAACAAGGCAAGAAAGAAATACTTAGCCTTTACGATAAAAAGCTGGAAATCCTCAATCTCGATTTTGAGTACTTAACAGTACAAACCAGTTTTGGAAAGACCAACATCATAGCTACGGGAGATTCAGAGAACCCGCCGATAATAATTGTTCATGGTTCAAATGGATGTGCCCCTATCGCTCTCGAGACTTATTTGAACCTGCATAAAAAGTATAGAGTATTTGCGGTAGATGTACTGGCTCAACCCAATAAAAGTGCCGATACGCGCTTAAGTATGAAAGATGATTCCTATGGAAAATGGATGAATGAAATCATCACTGAACTAAAGATTGAATCAGTAACGATGGCAGGATTCTCTTTTGGCGGATTGATCATTCTGAAAACACTGGAATATGATGAGAGCAGGATCAAAGAAGTGTACTTATCAGCACCAGCTTATGTCGTAAATGGAAATCCATTGAAAGCCATTTTCAAAGTTTTCATCCCAATGAAGAGGTATATGAAGACTAAAAAAATAAAGTATGTCGAGAAGTTTCTGTCCCACTTGTTCACCGATCGGGATGAGTTTGCTATCAAATTTCTTTCCAAAGTCTTTTTAGAATTTGAAATGGACTTTACCCCGGTTCCCTTCATAGATGCTAAGGCAGCCAATGAAATCACAACACCCATTACCATTTTCGCAGCTCAAAACGACATTCTGTTTCCCGGAAATAAAATGATAAAACGGGCAGCAAAGATATTTCCATCGCTTAAAAAAAGCACACTTCTTGAACATTCGAAACATGTTCAAAACAAAGAACAAAATGAACAGATTGAACAAGAGATCATGAGATAAGGCGTGCTAAGTCCATAGTCTTCAAAACGGTGTAACCTTTATATACAATGACCGTTATGGTCACTGTCCATGATACTTAAAAGAAGACGTATTGGCTCTCTGACTTGATTAAAAAAACTAAAACCCTGACAGCTTTAATCATTAAAAAAATATGAAATTTCAATTCACAATACTTTTATCTGTAATCATATTTAGTGCTTGTGATAGCCCAAAAAAATCTAACCTTACTCAACAACCGATTCTTGAGGATTATCAACTTGGCGAACAATGGGTTTGGAAGTATAAAGGGGTAACTACGGAAGGAGAAGTACGCTCAGACGGTACAGATACAAGAACGATAGTGCGCATGGATGAGGGTTTAGGCATGACCATTGGTAATGACACTATTCCTCTCGCCGAAATCGTGAAACCGGATGAAAGTGAAACACCAAAATATGACTGGCCATTAGAAGTGGGTAAAAAGTGGAAATACGAAAATAATTGGACCAGTCAGGATGGTACTACGGGGGCTCAAAATCAAGATGCGGAAGTTTTGTCTTATCAGGAGGAAACAGTAGAAGCCGGCACATTCATGGCTTATACCATCAAATATACCGGTAAAACTACTAACTCCAGAGGATACAATGCGGATGAAGAGGAAATTTGGTTATATGCTCCGGAAGTAAAAACCTTTATTAAACTGACTCAGTCTCAAGGTGATTTTTTGTATGTGGAGGAGCTGATCGAATATTCGAAACCAAAATAAGGAACAAATGCCAATACCCATGTAAGTGACTATACCGCTATGGTTCACACAGCGCATAAATAGTTATTAGCGCTAATTAAAAAGATGAAAATATTTAAAATTGAATGATAGAAATGGAAACTAAACACAAGTCATTAACACTAAAGAGGGGAATTCTGGCCATCGTGATCATGTACGCATGTCAACTCCTAGCTGGAATTGCTATCTCTTATGGTTTTAAATTCTTTTCACCTACTGATAAAGTTCCTCTCGAAATCTTGGGGCTCACTTCTGCTTTGCTCGGTGGAATTATGATATTGACTTTCTTCTGGTGGGATATCCATAGATCAGGCCAACCTTTTTATCCAGAGATAGGACTTCAACCAAGTAAGATTAAAAAGAGCAAAGGTCTTTTATTGGTTATAGGTGCATTAGCATCAACACACTTTTTAGCGTGGATATATAGATCGGTGATGTTACCTGCCTTAGGTCACGAAGGAATCATTGGGGGCGGCTCCAAAATGTTTAGCTTCATACAAACAAATGGAGGAGCATTAGAAATGTCTGGTTTTTTACTGCTGGCACTCCTCATCGGACCTATTATGGAAGAGGTAGTATTTAGAGGGTATTTGCAGTCTTCATTAGCAAAGAAAATACCTGTATGGGCTGCTATATTGATAACTTCGATTGTTTTCACCGTTGGCCATAGTCCCATGATATTATGGCCCATGTATTTTTTGTATAGTGTTACCTGGGGTTGGATCTTATTACGTACTGGCTCTTTAAAAATGGCAGTCCTAATTCATATTCTTAGCAACTTGTTTTACGCTATTGTAGGTTTTGCAGGATGGAACATTCTTGCTTAAATCAAATGGTTTACACTCCTTCTGTAAGAAAATTCATAAAACTCACTCAAAATCAAGGTTATTTTCTATACGTAGAAGAATTAATCAAATATCCAAAACCAAAATAATTAATAATGAGTTCATCACATCAATCACTTAAAAAAGATGCCAGAATTACAGGTATCTGGTATTTGTCCTTAGCAGTTTTCGGAGTATTGGGATTTCTTGTTTTTCATCCCAAAGTGTTTATCACCGGCGACCCTGCTGCAACCCTTCAAAATATCATTGAAAATGAATCGATTATCCGAACCCGTCTGTTGCTGGAACTAGCGATAGTTTTGTCACAAGTACTTGCTGCTGTTTGGTTTTTTAAATTATTCAGACTCATTAATGAATGGGCAGCCTGGTCTTTGGCTATCTGGGGTACCGTTAATGCAGTAGCTATTATGATCAGTGCTATAGCTATGGGGTCGATGATTAATGTTGCTTCTTCTTCTCTGATGACTGATGAGCAGATCCTGTTAATTTCAGTTTTTCACAACATAATAAGTAATGCCTGGGCTGTTGGAAGTCTATTTTTTGGACTATGGCTTATTCCAATGGGACATATCGTTACCCATTCACGCAGAATGCCTGTTTGGTTAGGATATACCCTTATCATCGGTGGCTTTGGTTATATGCTGAGTACTTTTTTCCATTATTCAGGAATAGAGTCTTCTTTCACTGAATACCTAACAATTCCTGCTACTGTCGGCGAATTCTGGATGATCGGGTATTTGCTCATTTTTGGAATACGGCCCAAAGAATAAAGTATTCAAACCTTTGATAGTTTCTAAATTCAGACAATTTACAACAAGCATTTATTCAATATGTACATCTGGAATTCAACAACTAATCAAACACCCTTATGCCACGCCTCAAAAATTGATATTAATCTTTACCAAATCCGGCCATACTTTATAAGATCAGACTATAATTGGGGTCGAATAATTCTTCTATTCAATCAAGAAATATGATCTTATCTAAACTCTCACCAAAAACTAGGCGTAATATATCCCGCATTATTCCATTTGGTTTGATCTGGTTATTTCTTGGCTGGATTTTTTTAATAAACGATTTATCATTGATCGGTAACCAAGATGTGAATTCAGATTCTGCGATAACTATCTCGGTACCCATATTTATTTTTGCGAGTCTCGCAGTTTTTTTGGTGGGATTAATAATCGGCACAATGGAGATGATCGTATTTGAAAAACGTTTCACTAACTATAGTTTACCATCAAAAATTGCAGCTAAATTCCTGATTTACTCTACCATTTTATTAATGATAATTCTTATCACCTTTCCTATTGCCGGAAGCATTGAACAAGGGGTATCGCCTTTTCACCCAACGGTATTGAGTAAAATGGGACGCTTTTTAAGTAGTCTTGTTTTTATGAATACGGCATTGCAGCTTTCCTTTGAATTATTTTTGAGCTTAATCTATGCCGCTATTAGTGAAAATCTAGGACACAACATTCTTAAAAACTTTTTTACCGGTCGGTATCACACCCCAAAAGTAGAAAAAAGAATTTTCATGTTTTTAGATATGAAAAATTCAACCGCTATTGCCGAGAAACTTGGGCATGTAACTTATTTTCAGTTTCTAAGGAAATATTATGAATCACATTCAGATTCAATTATTAACCATTTGGGGGAAGTGTATCAGTATGTAGGAGACGAAATTGTGCTTACCTGGGAACTTAAAAAAGGAGTACAAGACAACCATTGGTTGAGATGCTATTTTGAACTGAAAAAAAACCTAAACGCGCTTAGATCTTCTTTTGAAAAAGAGTTCGGGGTTACACCTGATTTTAGAGCAGGTGTTCATGTGGGAGAAGTTACTACTGGAGAAATTGGTGCCTTAAAAAAAGAAATAGTTTACACCGGAGATGTGCTAAACACTGCTGCACGATTACAAAACCTGTGCAAAGAATATTCCGCTGATTTAATATTTTCGGAAGATATTAATGGGCTAATTTATAAGCAAAATGAAAACCCCATTAAACCATTAGGCAAGATATTGTTACAGGGAAAATCCAACACAACTACTATTTATACTATCGAAAATAGTTTAAACTCTAACTGAAAAACTTGCTAGATTTTTTAGTATAAGCATCATTTGTTTCACAACTGTTTTACTCGAATAAATAAAAAAGCTCTAACACTTTATTTATAAAAGTATTAGAGCTTTTTAAGTGCTCCCCGGGTAGGATTTGAACCTACGACCCAGCGATTAACAGTCGCTTGCTCTGCCCCTGAGCTACCGAGGAATGTTCCCTTGAAGGGGCGACAAATATAAAGAGATTATGGGGTGACTATCAATACTAATTTCGGTTTTTAGTAAAAAACTTTTTCGAGCACTAATGCTTTTGCAGGAGCCGTGAATGATTTCACTTCCGCATCCGGGTTTTCCAACAGTTCAGAAAACTCTGAAACCGTTAATTTTCCTTTGGCAACCTCTACTATAGTACCTGTAATACGCCTTACCATATTACGCAAAAAACGGTTGGCACTGATTCGATATACCCATCTATCATCAAACTCTTCGAATGTTGATTTCTGAATTGTACAAAGCGTAGTAAAATTTTCTTCGTTGAATTTTGAGAATCCGGAGAAATCGAACTCCCCGTTTAGCAAAGCTGCGCATTCATGTAATTTTGCGCTGTCTAAATCTCCGTTCTGCGACCACCCCAAATGCTCCTGTAACGGAGAGGGATCTTTAAGAATGGTGTATGCGTATTCTCTGGAAGTTGCATCAAACCGGGCATGGAAATCACTGTGAACTTCCTCTATAGTTTTGATATAGATTTCTTTCCCTGCTAATCCGTTCACTCCGAAAATCAATTTCTGAACATCAGCTACATTTTCGAGATCCACATGTGCAACCTGACCTCGAGCATGAACTCCGGCGTCAGTTCTTCCCTGTCCGATCAAATCTACATCGCGTTGCAAAATCTTTGAAAATGCTTTCTCCAGCTCTCCTTCTACCGTTCGGGCATCTGGTTGAATTTGCCATCCGGAAAATCCGGCTCCATTATATTCTATCGTTAGTTTATAGCGAGACACGTTTGCGAATATTGAATATTGAATTTCCAATAACCAATCTTGAACTGGTACTTATAAATATAATGATTGATAAAACTTTAATCATGAGATCAAATTCGATATTCAGTATTCCTTGTTCAATATTCAATATTCAAATAACTGTTCTGTCGGCGATGAATTCTCCTTTTCTGATGATTACAATCCCGTCTTTAACGCTGTAATTTTCATGGTCTCCTTCTTCCAGATGATCTCCGCCAACAATTCGCACATCATTTCCGATACATGCGTTTTTATCCACTATACAGTTACTGAGGTAGCAACGTTGTCCTATTCCAAACACAGGTCGATCAGCTGAAGCCGCTTCAATGGTTGCCTTATCCTGAAAGTAATCGTTACCCATAATAATGGAATTTTCGATCGTCGTTCCTTTCCCTATTCTGGAACGAATACCAATTACAGATCGAACGATCCGGCTTGCTTCAATGATACACCCTTCCGCCATAAGTGCATGCTCCAAAGTTGTTCCCATCAGTTTGGATGCCGGAAGCAAACGGGCACGGGTATAAATAAAATTATCATTGTCGTATAAATTGAATTCAGGAACCGTATCTGCTAATGATAAATTAGCGTCGAAAAATGATTTTATAGTTCCTATATCTGTCCAGTAGCCACCGAATTCATAGCTACTGACACGCAACCCTTCTTTGAGTGCTTTTGGTATAATTTCTTTTCCGAAATCTGTAGCATCAGGGTTTTCATCAAACAAGTGCTTTAGTGTGTCTTTGTTGAAGATATAGATCCCCATTGACGCCAGATATTCTTTATTCTGTTCTTTGTATTGCTCCGGTACATCCGACTTCCAATCTCCCAGAACATCTGAATTTGGCTTTTCTATAAAACTGTCTATCAATCCCTCTTCATTGGTTTTCATGATTCCGAAACCTGTTGCGTCTTCAGCATTCACCGGGATTGTGGCAATCGTAAGATCAGAATTATTCTCTTTATGCCTTTGGAGCAGTTTACGATAATCCATTTGGTATAACTGATCCCCGGACAATATCAGAACATGCTCATGCTCATGATTTGACATATGATGAATAGATTGACGAACCGCATCTGCCGTTCCCTGAAACCAATCCGGATTGGAAGCCGTTTGCTCTGCCGCAAGAATATCAACGAAACCACTACTGAATACATCAAAGTTGTAGGTGTTTTTGATGTGACGATTCAGTGAGGCTGAGTTAAATTGAGTGAGCACATAAATTCGTCGGATATCCGAATTCAAACAATTTGAGATCGGAATATCAACCAACCGATATTTACCGCCAATTGGAACGGCAGGTTTAGAACGTTGATCCGTTAGTGGAAATAAACGCGTTCCCCTTCCACCACCTAAAATTACTGCCATTACTGAACTTTTCATCAACCTACCTTCTTGATTAGTTTTCTATAAACATCAATGTATTCTTTAGCAGATCTGTTCCATGAAAAATCCAGTTTCATGATCTTCGATCTTACCTGACTAAATAAGCTCTGATTTTCGAATAAATCAATAGCTCGATTAATTGCATATTCTGCATTTTCCAGATTAAACTCGTCAAAGCAAATTCCATAACCGTCTTGCTCACTTATGTCCTTCACAGAATCTTTTAGCCCACCAGTAGCTCTTACTATCGGAATGGTTCCGTAACGCATGGCAAACATCTGATTCAGGCCACAAGGCTCAACTCTGGACGGCATCAGAATAAAATCAGACCCGGCATATATTTGATGAGCCAGCTTCTCGTTGTATTCCAAAGTAGCATCAAAAAATCCTACATGGTCGCTCGACATCCTTTCGAAAATAGCATGAAGTTGGGGATCGCCTGTTCCTAATAATACAAAATTTACTTCCTTCATCTTTTCCATGAAATGAGCGATCAGATCAGGAAGAAGATCCGCTCCTTTTTCTCTTACCAACCTGCCGATAAATGCTATGGTCGGGAGATCTGGATTGAGACCAAACTCATCACAAAGCACTTGCTTATTCTTTGCTTTACCGGATTTTCGGTTTCTGAAAGAAAAATTATAAGCAAGCAACTCATCTTTGGCGGGATCCCAAACTTCGGTATCGATTCCGTTTACAATGCCTGTGGATTTAGCGGCTTCATTTTTAAACAGATCTTCCAGTCCGTTGCTTTCTGCTCTCAATTCAGTCATATAATTTTTGGAAACAGTCGTGATCTGCCAGGCCGTTTTTAGTCCTGCTGCCAGTGAATTCAAGGCACCGTCCCATTCCAGCAAACCAACATTATCAAAACTGAAAGCCGGTAACAGTTTGTAGCTCTCCTTATCAAATCTACCCTGATACTCTGCATTATGAACAGTAATTACCGTTGGTATCTGGGATAGTTCTCTGTATCGATTACACTCAGAAGTCATAAATGGGATCAATCCGGTATGATGATCATGACAATGAATGATATCAGGTTTCACTGATCTGTTTGAAATCCACTCAAGAGCAGCGATCTGAAAACTTACAAACCGTTCTTTTTCATCCCAATAAGGCTTACTGCTCCATGGATCTATATAAATTCCCGGCCGATCGAATCTTCCCGGAATGCTGACCATATAGATCGGAAAGCCAAATTCATTATCCTTCAAACGCTCAATTGAAAATTCGGTTAGTTCACCCCAAAAATTAAAAGAGCCAGAATAAACTTCTTCAAACTCATGATCTTCCACCCAATTAGTTTCGTACTTAGGCATGACCACTTCAGCACACTCCCCTTCCTCATTTAAATACTTTGGAAGTGAACCAACAACATCAGCTAGCCCTCCGACTTTAGCAATTGGATAGCATTCTGCACTAATATGAATAATGTTCATTTTTCTGAAACTGATTTGTAATAAATGCGTACTTGCTTGCGACTAACAAAACAAGAATCTTTGGGCGCAAGGTAATCAAGAATTACCACACTAAGATTTACTTAAGGTTAAAATTTAAATTTAGGGATTATGACGATAATTCATGTTGAAAACATCAGGAAATCGTTTGGCAAAAACAAAGCGGTTGATGATGTCAGTTTCGATGTAGAAAAAGGGCGTATTTTCGGGTTGCTTGGACCAAACGGTGCCGGCAAAACAACTACCATTCGGATGATCAATAATATTCTTGGACCTGATGAAGGTTCCATCACTATTAATGGTCAGATAGCAAGTCCGCTTACTCAGAAGATGATCGGTTATATGCCGGAAGAGCGAGGGCTGTACAAGAAAATGAAGGTGGAAGAACAGCTTTTGTATCTCACCCAGCTTAAAGGAATGAAAACCAAAGCGGCTAAAGAAGCTATTCATTATTGGCTTGATCGTTTTGATGCTTCTGACTGGACTAAAAAAGAAGTGGGTGAGTTATCTAAAGGGATGTCACAGAAAATTCAGTTCATCGCTACGATCGCTCATGATCCTGACATTTATATTTTTGATGAGCCTTTCAGTGGCCTGGATCCCATCAACAGCGACATGTTGAAAGATATTATCATTGAACTCAAGAATAATGGCAAAACTATTTTGTTCTCAACGCACAGAATGGAGCAAGTTGAGCAGATGTGTGATGATATCTGCCTGTTCAATAAAGGAAAAGCCGTTCTTCAAGGGAAGCTTCGTGAAGTAAAAGCTTCATTCGGTAAAAATACTATCAATCTGGAATTCGATGGTGATGGATCTTTCTTAGATAAACTTGAAGGTGTTCGCCTGAACAACCGTTCTACTAATTTTGCTGAGATCAGAGTCTTAAACGGACAAAACATGCAGGACATTTTAAAATTGGCTATGGAGCACGCTGAAATTCATAAGTTTGAACGCATTGAACCTTCTCTAAATGAGATCTTCATCTCAACAGTTGGTGAAGACAACTTAAAAGCTCAACGACTAGAGGAGGCTCCATAATGGATTTTTCAAAAATACTTTTAGTACTTAAGCGAGAATATTTTACCCGGGCTAAATCTAAATCTTTTATCCTTTCCACTATTCTAACACCATTGGTTCTCATTGGGTTTGGAGCCTTTATGGTTTGGATAATGACAAGTGAAACCGAAACCGATAAAAGTGTTGGTGTATATGATCAGACCGGTGTATTAGTAGAGAATCTGATCGCTCTTGATAGTGTTCGGTATTCGAATGTTTCTGATCTACCGATAGATACTGTAAAGGCGATGGTCCTTCGTGAAGACTTGGACGCATATCTTCTACTGGAAGAAAAGCATATCGAAACTAATGAAAATGCTGAGCTAATTTATGGTGGAAGTGGCGGATTGGCTTTCTCAAGCAGTGTACGTGGAGATATCAGAGATGTCATTCAGGAAGAACGACTTTCCAGAGCTAATGTATCTGATGAAGTAAAGGAATTATTTGCTCGACGCCCGGGATTGGATTCCAGAAAACTTACAGCAGAAGGTGAAGCAGAAGATGATAAAGCAGGGTTTATGTCCGGAGTAGGATTTGTACTCGGCTTGCTGATCTTTATAGGTCTGTTTGGATATGGCGCTGTTTTAATGCGTAGCGTAATAGAAGAGAAGACTAACCGCATTGTAGAAGTGATAACTTCATCACTGAAACCGATAGAATTACTAATCGGAAAAGTTGCAGGAGTATGTCTGCTCGGATTTACTCAATTCACCGTTTGGGCTGTGATGTATATTGGTATTTCTATGGCAGCAGTGCCTATCGCCGGTGTATTGATGCAGGATCAGATCTCTGAAATGGCAGACACTCAGGATATTGAGCAGGTGGCCGCTGAAGCCGGTTTTGATCCCGCTTCGCTGGAAGTATTGTCCATTGATCCGATGATATTTGTGTACTTCTTCCTGTTCTTTGTACTTGGCTTTTTTATGTACGCGGCCTTATTTGCAGCTGTAGGTTCTGCTGTAGATTCTGAACAGGACACTCAGCAATTTATGCCAATTCTTATGGTTCCGTTGATGGGAGCCTATATCCTGAATACCAGAATTATGGTTGACCCTGATTCAACTTTGGCTGTTGTGGCGTCTATGTTTCCTTTGACCTCACCCATCAATATGATCACCAGAATAGCTACAACAGATGTTCCAGTTTGGCAGATCGGAGCTAGTTTAGCGTTACTGGTTGCCAGCTTCTTTGGTGTAATGTGGGTTAGCGCTAAGATCTACCGTGTTGGTATTTTGATGTACGGCAAAAAAGCTTCCTTCGGAGATTTTGCTAAATGGATCAGGCAATCTTAGTAAAAACAGTATAGGCGGATGGTCAGCCCGCCACTAAGACTTGATTAAATTAAAAGGCTCCGTTGTAAAACAATGGAGCCTTTTTTGTTGTACTCATAGATTCGGACTACTATTTATCTAAATCTGTTTTACACTTTTTTACAATTACAAACCTTAAAAAATCTATATTTCCAAGTACTAATTAAAGGGTGTTTCTTGATAATTCTTTAAATGGTTAAGCGTCATTTTGAAACGTCCCCTTCTATTTAGCTAAACTGCAATTAACAATTAACAGCCTCTAGCTATGATACACAAAAACTCCTCCCCTTTATTCAACTTAAGACGCTTTCTATTCTGGAATCACCACAAGTTTCCATCCATAGCAAAATAATTTCACCGATCTGATTAGACTATTTTTTCGATAAAATAGTAGCACTTTAAGCCATACTTATTTCTAGGGCTAACTGTATTCGATCACTATTTAAAGTTTAAAACGCTTTAGGGCAGAGGTTTATCATGAAACCCTATATCAAAAATGTTATAACATTACTTTTAAAGCTTTTACTGGCAACTGTAATTGCATCCATACTAGAATATTTGATCATCACCTTTTTGAGTTCAAAGCCAATTTTAACTTTTAAAGCGCAAATGATATTAGCGGTAGCATATATCGCTTTTCTTTTACATATCGGATATAAAATTTGGTGCCTCTTCGACTTAGAAAATCTTTTTTCCAAAAATGGAAAAAACCCACAGAAATAATTTAAACCAGCAATTAACCTCAAATGAAATATAAAAAACTAAAAAAAGAACTCGGACTTTGGGATGTATATGCTATCGCTACAGGTGCAATGTTTAGCTCGGGTTTCTTTCTTTTACCCGGCCTTGCAGCTGCGGAAACCGGCCCTTCTGTATTCCTGGCCTACTTTATTTCAGGACTCATCGTACTTCCCACCATGTTCAGTGTTGCAGAATTGGCGACAGCTATGCCCAAAGCCGGAGGGACATATTACATCATTGATCGAAGTTTGGGGCCTATAATTGGAACTATCGGAGGTTATGGTTCGTGGCTTGCATTGGTATTAAAAAGTGCCTTCGCTTTAATTGGAATGGGGGCTTACTTGGCTATTTATTTTGACATTTCAATTGTACCCGTTGCTATAATTCTGACTTTAGTTTTTGGTGTACTGAATGTAGTTGGGGCAAAAGAAACAACAGCACTCCAAAAAATCTTAGTTGCTACTTTAATTTCAATTATGATTTTCTATATAACACAGGGTGTATTTGCTGTTCTTTCACTTGATTTTTTTGAAGTTACTAATCAACAATTTACGCCCTTTTTCACAAATGGAGCTGAAGGTTTTTTTGCTACAGTAGGTATGGTTTTTGTTTCTTATGCAGGACTTACAAAAGTAGCCAGTATTGCTGAAGAGGTTAAAAATCCGGATAGAAATATTCCATATGGTATGTTTTTATCTATAATTACTGCAATCATTGTATATGTAGCTGGTGTATATATCATGGTAGCTTTGTTAGAGCCTTCAGCATTTCGCGAAGACTTAACCCCTGTAGCTTCAGCCGGTAAAGTATTTATGGATTGGCTACCCAATGACCTGGGTTTACTTTTGGTTGTTGTTGCAGCTGTTGCAGCTTTTGCTTCAACAGGAAATGCAGGGATCATGTCAGCTTCACGATATCCGCTTGCAATGGCCAGAGATCAATTGATCACCAAAAAATTCTCAAAAATTGGTAAAACCGGCACTCCTTTTTGGGCTATTGTTGCTACCGTTTTTCTGATGATATTTTTCCTTGTCACATTCAATGTAGCTGAAGTAGCAAAGCTTGCAAGTGCTTTCCAGCTGTTACTTTTTGCATTACTTAACTTGTGTGTTATTGTTATGAGAGAAAGCAAAATTGATGGTTATGACCCCGGATTTAATTCTCCTTGGTATCCCTGGGTTCAAATTTCAGGAATAATATTATCGATTGCTCTTATTCTCGAAATGGGTTTCTTATCAATATTATTTACTCTGGCCGTTTCAATTTTTGCGTTAATCTGGTATTTCTATTACGCTTCTGACAAAATAAAACGACACGGTGCTATTTTTCACATTCACGAACGCTTGGGTCGAAGAAAAGACTACGGATTAGAACGTGAAATGAAAGGTATACTTCGTGAAAAAGGATTGCGAAAAGAAGATCCTTATGAAAGAATAATAAGCAGATCTGTTGTGTTGGACATATCAGGTTCTGACATCAGCTACAGAGATATTATTAAAAAGGCTTCCGAAAATTTTGCAACTTCTTTTAATATGGATGAAAAACAAATATTCGACTTGTTTTGGGAGAGTCAGGATATAGACACTATTCCGTTCACTCCATCTATCGCTTTCAATCATATTAAACTAAAAGGAGATATTTCTTCAGAAATTATATTGGCACGCATTCCAGACTCAGTATTTTTAAAATCGGATGGTTTTGAATCACTGAGTAAGGAAAAACAAAAGGAAATTGGAAATCTTCGTGCTATAATCTTTCTAATTAGTTCATCTGAAAAACCCCGTCAACATTTACGTATTCTTGCACATTTAGCTGAAATATTTGACGATAATAGATTTATAAAGAGGTGGAAAAAAGCTAAAAATGAAGAAGAAATAAGGGAAATTCTATTACGGGACGACCGGTTCATCAAACTCACTATTACAGCTGATAACCCCATGGCAGGTAAGCAGATTAAGGAAATAGATCTGCCGGGAGAATGTTTGATCGCAATTATCAATCGAAACGGAAAAACTAAAATACCCCACGGTGATACCATTATTCAAGTTAATGATGAACTCGCTTTTATTGGAGAAGAGGAAGACATTCTGTTTCTTAGAAATGAGTACAATGAATAGTAATCTACGATAAAGCTAGAGAATTAATAAAAATGGCAAGCGAATCCTCTTTTGAAGGAGATGTCAGCCGACTGGCGGACGGAGGATGTTGTTAAGTTTACCAGCTCAGATACAGCACAACATCCCTCTGATCTCACACAAGTTTTCGAGGAGATAAAATTAAGAATGGGACATATTTCAGTTCGGCTATTCCCATTCTTAATTTTGAATTCTTAATTCTATAATTCCTCACCGCTCATCAAAACCCTTACATCAAATTCCGAAAGCAACACAGCACCTATAATATTTTCAGCATCCGTTTCAGATAAATAATTCAAGCCTTCTAAAACTTTCAATCTTATTCTTGGATCGAAATCACTTGACAATTCTACGATCTTATTTCCCCAGTAATCGCCATCTTCGACATATTCCAGTAATAAATTCAATGCTCCGATTCGCGTAGAGTATGGAAACTCAAACGAAATCAACTCTTCAGCAATTTGCTGCGACTGAGTTGTTGTATCTGTAGAAATAATCTCCTTAAGCAATGACAACGAACGAGAACCGGCCGTATCAATTCGGATCATTCTCCTTGTTGCTGATATCTTTCTCGGAAGATCCGCAACTTCTAAAAAGCTTGTTTTCGCCACTTTAAATACTTCATCGGAAGAAGTACGTTCCATTTTTTGCTGAATCACTCCGGGCACATTTTCATCTTCTTTATAATTAGAAAGAGCTTCTAAAGCAGCTATCTGAATTTCTATATAATCACTGTTTACTTCCTGCATAAACTGGATCTCGGTTCCCGTAGCACCGGCAGTGAACGCCCCTAAGGTGCTTAATAGATTCGCTTTAGTTTGCACATCAGTTTCTGCATTAAGTGCATCTTTCAAGGCTAATTGCAGATCGGGATTATCTGTATGATAGCTTAATAAACTAGCTGCTATTCTTCTGTCTTCAACATTACTACTTCTCAATTGTGCCAACAAAAACATAACCGGAAATCTTCCAAGTCTAATTTCTTCAATATCTGTACTTCCCGAGCCGAATCTTACATACTCAACCGTTGCAGGCACTGCTATTTTCACAGAATCTCTTTCTCCGGTGAAAGTAACTTCTGATGTAGTGCTGTCATCAAAAGTAAATGCAGTCATATCCAGGCTTTGCAGGTCCTCTCCAATTCCGGATAAACTTGTAAAGTAGGCATTAACTGTGGAGTTGATCTCATCGAATTCTAAATCTAATCCATAAACCGGTTTTTGGTTGTCAGGTATTTCTGATTCTTTATAAGCTTCGAAATCGATCAGGTGAAATGGAATACCCGTTTGTTCATACCAATGGTCTTTATAGAACGATCCGGAAACAACACCTGACTCTTTCTTGATCAATTCAGTCAGCGACTGCTCTATATTATTCTTGAGAAAAGGATCTTCAATTTCACAGCATTTGTTTAGTTCGTTCCATATTGACAAGCTAAACAAACTATCACTATTCCCAATTTCTCTAGATTCGAAACCGGAAATATTAAACGCTGACTTTCGGATGAGCTCAAAAACCTCATATTGAGAAGTTACATTCTCAGTGCGCTGATATTGACCAAACCACTGTGCTACGAGTCCTCGTTGAAGTTGAGTTGTTAAAGCTCCTCTATTTTTAGCCAGATATATCACTCCGGCTGCATCAGCTTTTTCATCCCAAAAATTATCTTCTAGTATTACCACGTTTAAAGCTTCCCAGGGATATTCAAACGACAGCTCGTTTTCCAGAACTCGTTTACTTCGAATCGCTTCAGATAATATTTCCTGAACTTCATCACCGGTAACTACTCCTGTTTCTCCAAAAACTCTCACTTTATTGATTCCGGATTGTGCTTCAGAAGATTCAAACTTCCCAACTACAAAATTAAGTCCTGTAGCCGGAATCGCAGTATCCACCTTCCAACTTACGGTTTTGGTTTCTGTTGATGTGACTTGATCGGAGACTAAGTTTCCATTAAAAACCACATCTAAATTTGCAGGAATGGTAATATCGGCATCCACAGAAAATGCGACTCTCGGATGATCGAATACCGGTAGCCAATGCCTTTGTGTTTTTGGATTCAAACTTGACCACATGGTCCCGAAACGATCTTTATGCGTTCCGTAGATCGATCTCCCCTGCCAGGTAATTGCCAACTCCGATTCCGATGTCATGCTTAAAGTGTCAGCCAGATCAATGATCAGAGAATCTCCTGAGACTAAAAATTCCTTCTCATTCCCATCAAATGTAACAGCATCTATTTCCAGAGCAGCGGCATGTAGTATTACTTCCATTTGCGCCGGAATTTTTGCGCTGATGCTGTAAATTGCCACACCTTTTACTGTTTCATTTACCGGATCAACGGTTATGTCCAGATCCAGATGATTGAAATCATAAGTGAGCTTCGGATTTTGTTCATAATCCCAATCTTTTACTGAGCAATCTTGTGCCCCTGTGATGAGGAGAATAACTATGCTTAGATAAGAACTAAGTTTTATTGATTTCATTTAATAATGCTGTTTAAAAAATATTCTAAAATCTACGTCATCCCGAATTTATTTCGGGATGACGTAGAGGTATTTCTCTTAAAATTATTTCGATTTTTATCAAAGCTTCAAATCGAATCGTAAGATCCTGAAACAAGTTCAGGATGACCAATTGTATCTAACTACATCCTTCAAAAATTTCCTTTACCAGCGGATATAAATGTTTGTTGGTAGAAAATCCATTTCCGGTATGGATGGTTTCCTTGCCATCAAAATCACTGAATACTCCGCCGGCTTCTTTCATAACCGGAAGTAATGCCGCTGCATCCCAGATACTTAAAATTGGGTCGATCATAATTTCTGCTCGTCCGGTTGCTACCATCATATGCCCGTAAGCATCGCCCCAAGTACGATGTATCTTGGTTTTATCTAAAAGTTCCTGAAACTGTGCCTGCATTCCCATTCTGTTAAAACGATTGATCTCAGTCACTAACACTGTAGCTTCTTCCAAAGATCGTGTTTCTCTCATTTTGCACGGTTCACCATTAAAAAATACGCCTTCACCAATTCCTGCTGCACATAGTTCATTTAACGCCGGACAATTGATCACCCCTACAACAGGTTCGTTGTCGATCATCACTCCAACAAGTGTCGTGTAAAATGGGATTCCGTGAATGAAAGATTTGGTTCCGTCGATTGGATCTAAAACCCATTGAATTTTGCTTTCTTCATTTGTTTTACCGAATTCCTCACCGATGATTCCGTGATCAGGAAACCGTTTTTGGATCTCGGCTCTCATCAGCTGTTCAGTTTCTCTGTCAGCAATGGTAACCGGAGAATCGTCTTCTTTACTAATTACATCAAAGTCCTTCTTAAAATATTTGAGCGTATGTTCACCGCCAAGCCTTGCAATTTCTATTGCCGCTTCTAGTAAAGATTTAATATTCATTTGAGTTGAAGTTCTGTTAATTGAGTGAGTACTTTTATCTTATGAATGAAGATTTTAAAAATGTGATCCAAAGATCTATTTCGACTAAACATACAAAGTATATAATTCTGTTTTTTCACCTTGCTTGTTCATTTTCAGGGGAAATAAATGCTCAGGAAATTGTTGCGGTCAAGTCAACAATTATGAATGAAAGTAAGTTAAGCATTCTTGGGACTTCTAATGTAACTGATTTTGAATGTTTATATGACAATGATTTTCGAATTGATACACTTTCACATTACCTGACTTTAGATCAAGAAACAATAAACGTATCAGGTGATACACTTAAATTAAAAATAGAAAATTTTGATTGTGGTAAAAGAGGTATCAATAAAGACTTTCGGAGTTCTTTAAAAAGTGATGAATATCCATTCATAGATATAAGCCTGATTAGTTTTAAGCAGTCTGATACACTTTTAAAAGCAGTAAATGTACTCATCTCCTTGGCTGGCTCAGAAAAGCAATTCGAATTAGAATTCAAATCCTCTTATTTAGAAAATGGGATTATAAAAATTGAAGGAGAACAAGAGTTAACAATGTCAGACTTTAATATTAATCCCCCCAGAGTACTGTTAGGACTGATAAAAGTACGGGATGAATTAACCATTAAATTCGAATTGCTTTTAAAAACTATATAAAAAAAAGGTGAGTATTTCACAACTCACCTCTTTGATCTCTTTATCTGTCATTACTTAGAAGCTAATCACTGCTTCAACCATAATTCCGCTAAATTCAGCACCTTGATAAAGTGAGCCGTTATAGCCATCACCATCATAACTTTGTTTCACATATTCTAATTTTGTAAGAACATTTTCGGTTAAAAACCAGCCGCCACCAAAATTGATTCTTGATATTTCAATTTCTGAAGCTGCATCAGTTTGTTCTCCTGTAACCGTATTATATCTACCTCCCAAATAGACGTTCTCATCAGCTCCGAATCGGTAAATTAACTCTCCACCCAGTTGAGTAAATCCACCACCTGCATCAGCACCATTATTAACTTGCTCTATTAAGCCAAAGAACTCAAGACCTTGATATTTAACAAATGGATTGATTTGGAATGCAGTTTGGTAAGCATATCTGGGGTTGAATCTGCCTGAGAAGTCACTTCCTTCAGCAACGGCATAGTATCGGGAACCTGCTCGGTCTCCGCCGTAGATGTAATCTCTGGTTCCCTTATCTGAACTATTATAAAGTGAACCTGTTAATCGAAGTCTGAGATCTTCTTGTGGCTGAATATCAAATCCTAGTTTACCAAAGACTACAAAACCATCATCAGTTGAGGTCACACTCTGGTTTAATCTACCGTTAGTTGCACCTATTACTCCAATGAAGCCTGAATTTAGCACAGTGACTTCCATGAATGGTTCTGTGGTGAAAGAATCCATAATATAGTTACCTACAAATGGATTATATAATGCTGATGCATTGTCACTTCTTCTGAACTGAGCATCACCGTAATTGATTTGATCCATTCCTACTTTTATTCTAACACTCTCCATTAATTCAGAAAGCAGTCCTTCTTGGATGAAATCAAGATTGTCTATCTGCATATAACCTCCTTTCACATACGCTTCGGTATGGTGACGAGATGATAAGTAGGTTCTCAAATGCATTCTCAATCCTTTTTCAAGTTGTACATCTATATTTAGATTGGCAGTTGGCAGATTAAAATTAGATTTAATATCTGCTAAAGAATCCCCTGAATTTTCTTGGGTTAACCCTTGGAATTGAAGAGCGAAATCACCTCCAACCCAAACATAAAGACCCTCAAACTCAGTGTTTGGAGTCTTCGGAGCTTCAAATACATTGATTCCAGATTTATCAACACTTCTAAAATTTTGAAGGTTTTTCTTTGCTTGCCCCATTACGCTAACTCCTGCGAAAAGAGACATTACAATTACAAATGTTGTGTTTTTGGTTAAAGCTTTCATGGCTGTGAAATTAGATTTTGTTATGGTTTGATTAGTTTTTACTGAGGATTACATTGAATACTATTTCTACTTCATCTCCGGTTTTCAAGGTTCCAAGCATGGCTTTTGGAGGCTTGATGCCATAGTCCGTCATTAGTAGTTTTTTAGTTCCGCTAATTATTAAACTCTGATCGATAGCGATTGAGTAGCTTGCTTTTAAAGTGATCTCTCGATCTTTTCCGGCAATATTTAATATTCCCTTTGCAGATATAGAGTCTTCAGACACATTGGTAATTCTTTCTAAATTGAAAAGTATTTGCGGATGTTTATCTTCATCCAAAGCTGAATAAATTTTCTTATCCATCACTCCTTTTCCACTATTGATGGATTTTACATCTACTTTAAAAATGAGATCATTAATAGAAGCGATCGGGTTTTCTTCATTTAACTGTGAAGTCAATTTAGCTTCGAAAGCTTCGGCATTAGCCTCCCAATCATGCAAGGATGAAGTTCCTTTGATTAGAATAGTGCTATTCTCTGTATCAAGAGTGTACGCTGATTGAGCTTTTACAGAAAAGCTGGTTAAAAACCCGATTAGTATTATGGCTAAAATCTTCATGAGTAACTCCTTTTGGGTTAAAGGTTTTCTTTAATGAAAAACGTCACATTGAAGATTGATCAATCTATCTAAGTGCTTATTTAAAATTAGATTTCAAATATGAAGATTATGTGAATAAAGTGATTAAAAACATTAATTCTAATATCCATATTCTAATATCTGTATTAGATTAATGATTATTTCAGAATTAAGCAATAAGAATTCGAATATTAGATGAAAAACTTCCTATTTTTGGAATTTAATCAACCAAAAGTTTTCTAAAGAATGACCAATACCCAAATTTTTGCACGTATTTCTGAAGACCTCAAAATCTCAGCTAAACAAATTAGCACGGTAGCCGGTTTTATCGACGAGGGCGCTACCATACCTTTCCTTGCGCGCTACCGTAAAGAAGCCACCGGAGGATTGGATGAAGAACAACTCAGAGATGTTCGTGATGCATTGGAATTTCAGAAAACGCTCGCATCCAGAAAAGAAACCATTCTTAAATCCATAAAAGAACAAGAAAAACTTACTCCTGAACTGGAAGCTCAGATAAAAGCTTGTACCGATCTTACGGTATTGGAAGACTTGTATCTACCGTACAAGCAAAAACGTAAAACCCGTGGCGACAAAGCCAAAGAAAAAGGATTAGAGCCACTGGCTCAGCTTATTTGGGATCAGGAAATCGAATCAGGAAGTCCTGATGATTATGCCAAAGAGTACATCAATAAAGAAAAAGAAATAGAGACTCTGGAAGATGTGTGGCAGGGAGCAAATGATATTGTAGCGGAGTGGATCAACGAGCATCTGGAAGTGAGAGAAAAACTGCGTGATATTTTTATGAAGCACGCTACTATCAAGACAAAGAAAAATCCGACTGTAAAAGAGCGAACTAATTTTGAAGATTATTATGAATTCGCAGCCAAAGTAGACCGCTTAAAACCATATCAAATTTTGGCTATCAATCGTGGTGAAAGAGAAAATGTGCTTTTTGTGAGCACAGAAGTTTGGGAAGAACGCACGCTGGAAACCATGGATGACATCGTTATCACCAACGATATGAGCATTTTCACCGAGCGTATTCAGGATGCTGTTGAAGATGCGTTCAAAAGACTGCTCTCTCCTTCTTTAGAGAGGGAATTAAGAAACGCGCTTACAGATAAAGCTGACGAACACGCTATTGAAACGTTTGCAACCAATCTAGGAAATCTCTTAATGCAGCCGCCATTGGATAAAAAGGTCGTGCTTGGATTAGATCCGGCATACAGATCAGGGTGTAAATTGGCTGTAGTTGACGGAACCGGGAAATATCTGGACGGAACCACCATCTACCCTACTCCTCCACAAAATAAGATCGCTGAATCTGAGATTGTTCTGGGAAAATTGATCGAAAAACACAATGTGGAGTTAATCGCGATTGGTAATGGAACCGGAAGTCGTGAAGCCGAACAATTTGTAGCCGATTACATCCAGAAAAGTGGCGCTGATGTCAGTTATTTGATCGTGAATGAAGCCGGAGCTTCTGTGTACTCTGCTTCCAAAATAGCCAGAGATGAATTTCCTGATCTGGACGCAGCTCAGCGTGGTAATATTTCCATCGCCCGAAGAGTTCAGGATCCTTTGGCGGAATTGGTGAAAATCGATCCGAAATCAATTGGTGTAGGTTTATATCAGCATGATGTAAACCAGAACCAGCTTTCAGGGAAACTGGACGATGTAGTTGAAAGTTGTGTGAATGAAGTAGGTGTAAATCTGAATACAGCTAGTGCTCCATTGCTAACTCATATTTCTGGCTTGGGTAAAAGGGTTGCTGAAGCAATAGTTAAACAGCGAGAAGCATCCGGAATCTTTACATCCAGAAATGAAATAAAAGAAATTGAAGGTGTGGGAGAATTTCGTTTTCAGCAGGCAGCAGGATTTATGCGTATTCCTGAATCTAAAAACCCTTTGGATAATACTGCCATTCACCCTGAAAGTTATGAAGCCGCTGAAAAGCTCTGTAATCTGTTTGGTATAGACCTAGAAAATCTGTCTTCACAAAAAGATAAGATCGCTTCAAAGTTTGGGAATTTGAACACCAAACAAGTTGCTGAACAACTGGGAATCGGTGAACCTACCTTAGAACTTATTATCGAAAACCTCCAGAAGCCCGGTCGTGATCCAAGAGAATCACTTCAGAAACCGATCTTGCGAACTGATGTGGTTAAAATGGAAGACCTCAAAGAAGGCCAGAAATTACAAGGAACCGTACGCAATGTAGTAGATTTCGGTGCTTTTGTGGACATCGGAGTAAAACAAGATGGATTGCTTCATATTTCAAGCATGAGCAAAACCAAGAAAGTGGAAGACCCTCATGACGTAGTTGGAGTCGGTGATATCATCAATGTAGAAATCACAAAACTGGATCTTGAACGCGGAAGAATTGGGTTGGAGTTGGTTTAATAAATGACAAAGGGTTTTTAGTGACAGAGTAGCAAAGTTGGTTTCTTGACTACTTTGCAACTCTGTCACTATGTAACTTTCACCACTTTGATACTTCAATAAATTTAGACAAGAATATTAGAATCAATTACTCCACTCTCTTAACTATTCCGTACCTTTGTTTTTAATATAAATTTGGAAGGAAGAAACCCACATCGAAGAAGAAAAGAAATTAAGTCAGGAAGAGATCGATCTGTGTATTTCCGTTTTGGAAACATTGACGGAAGATCCAAATCAGATCTTTGAGATTGAAAAGGACAAGAGACTTGAACTTATCATGGCTGCGGGAAAACTATCCCGACCAAGCAGGGAGGAATTCAGAAAGCGGAAGAAAGATGCTAAGCGAGCCAATAAGAGAAAACTAAAAGAGAAAGATCGCCACGCTCGAAATTCCACCGGTATTAGAAGTGCCCGAGAGGCGGTAGTTTTTGAAGCTCCAAAAATGATTGGTTTAACAGGAAAGGAAACTGAGAAAGAAATTCCTTTAGAATCTCCACGTAACTGCTACGTTTGTAAGGAAGTGTTTCACAACCTGCATCATTTTTATGATACGATGTGTAAAGGTTGCGGAGATTTCAATTATGCAAAAAGGTTCCAATCTGCCGATCTAACTGATCAGGTTGCTCTTGTAACAGGCTCTCGACTCAAGATCGGCTACCATATCACTTTGATGATGTTGCGCGCCGGAGCGACTGTTATTGCGACGACTCGTTTCCCTGTGGATTCAGCTCTTCGTTTCGCCAAAGAGGATGATTTTCAGAAATGGGGACATCGCCTAAGAATTCATGGGCTGGATCTGAGGCATATTCCAAGTGTGGAAATCTTCTGTAATTTTATTGAGCAGGAATACGACCGACTGGATGTGCTTATCAATAATGCTGCACAAACGGTTCGACGTCCGGCTGGATTCTATCAGCATTTAATACCAAATGAAGAAAGATCGATTTCGGAGCTCCCTCCGTTTGCCCAGGAATTGCTATCTGATCATGATGCTTGTTTGAAAGAATTACGATCACTGAGCTCAGGATTTGAAGACGGACAGAATAAAAACCTTCCGGTTACTTGGCATGGAAAACAACTTGGAATCGGACTTCGGGCATCTGCAAAACTTTCACAAATCCCGTACAGCATAGACAACTCTTTAACAGCTGAAGAAGTTTTTCCTCAGGGAAAACTGGATGCTGATTTACAACAAGTGGATCTTCGTAAAACCAACAGCTGGAGATTGAAACTGGGTGAAATTCATACTAACGAAATGTTAGAAGTTCAGCTGGTTAATTCTGTCGCTCCATTCGTTTTGTGTAATCGATTAGCCGGATTGATGAAGAATGAAGATACCGGCCAAAAACATATCATCAATGTTTCGGCCATGGAAGGGAAATTCCATCGCTGGCATAAAGAAGATCGCCATCCGCATACAAACATGGCGAAAGCGGCTCTAAATATGATGACGCATACTTCAGCTTCTGATTTCGCTAAATACGGAATTTATATGAATGCAGTTGATACCGGCTGGGTGACGGATGAGGATCCGGCTGAGCTAGCAAAACGAAAAGAAGAAGTCCATGACTTTCAGCCGCCACTTGATATCGTGGATGGCGCTGCCAGAGTTCTGGATCCACTGTTTGATGGAATTAACACAGGAAAACATTGGTGTGGTAAATTTCTGAAAGATTATAGACCTATAGATTGGTAAATTTTGATTACCTAAACAAACAATCAGTCGATTAAACCATTGTTGGGCTAAGCAATATTCATTAGATTCAGGTTTTAAACCAAATATGATCATATGAAGTATCATCGAATTCTAACTTTGTGTTTAGCTTTAATCATTATGTCTGTTGCATCGGTTCAAGCTCAAACCATTCAGGAAATTGAACTTCCCAAAGAACTAAAAAAGGTTCTCACCAACTACGAAACCCATTGGAAAAACAGTGATGCAAAAGCGTTGGCTTCTCTTTTTACGGAAGATGGATTTATTCTACGTCCCGGGCATGACCTCGTTAAAGGACGGGAAAATATTCAAATTTCTTACGAAAATGCGGGTGGTGGAGATCTTGTCTTGAGGGCTTATGATTATTCTGTTCAGGAAAATTTAGCTTATATCATTGGAGGATATACTTATGGATCCAGAGTTAAAGATATGGGCAAATACACACTCACTCTAAAAAAGATCAATGGAAATTGGCTGATTCACTCAGATATGGATAACGGGAATCGCACTAATTAAGAAGTTGGAGAAAGGAAAGTGGCAAAGTGTTTTCAATGACAGAGTAACAAAGTAAATTCACTTCTTTGTTATTCTGTCGCTTCGTAACTTTCTTTAATACAGGTTAAAGTCAATATCTTCAAAACAACCTTCTCTCAAACTAAATAGAATAAATGAACGCCCAGGAGTTAGAAAAAAAACACCACTTTCAGGTTTATAACCGATACCCAATTACTATTGACAGAGGATCAGGAACCAAAGTCTGGGATACTGAAGGAAATGTGTATCTGGATATTCTGGGTGGAATTGCGGTAAACAATCTCGGTCATTGTCACCCGGCTATTGTATCAGCTATTAAAGAACAAGCTGAGAAATTGCTTCATGTTTCTAATTTCTATTACACAGAACCACAAAGTGAGTTTATAGAACGGTTGGCGTATTTATCAGGATTGGATCGCGTATTCCTTTGTAACAGCGGAATGGAGGCGATGGAAGCTTGTATCAAACTGGCTCGTAAATGGGGTAAGAAAAATGGAAAATCAGGAAATATAATTTCATTAAGTGATGGCTTTCACGGTCGGTCGGTAACTACCATCACCATGAGTAAACCGGTTTATCAGGAAGATTTTGAGCCGCTACCTCCGGGATTTATTCAATCACCTTACAACGATTTTGAAGCATTAGAAAAAGCGGTTGACGATCAAACCATTGCTATTGCTTTTGAATTGATTCAGGGAAACAGTGGTGTCCATGTGATTGATGGAGAGTTTCTGAAGAAAGTTCGACAACTTTGCGATGACAAGAACATCCTGCTCATTATCGACGAAGTTCAGACCGGCGTTGGTAGAACAGGGAAATTCTTCTGTTACCAGCATTTTGATATCAAACCGGATGTAGTTGCTTCAGCTAAGGCTTTAGCAGGTGGAATTCCTATCGGAGCGGTAATTGCGAAGGAAGAAGTTGCCTCAGCCCTTTCTTTTGGAAACCACGGAACTACTTTTGGAGGTAACCCTTTTGCTTGTGCCGTAGGCAATGCTTGTCTTAAAACCATTGAAATAGATAATATCTGTGAACAGGCGGCTGAAAAAGGTGAGTACATGATGAACCTCATCAGAAAGAAAACAGCTCATTTGAATTCTGTAGTTGATGTACGTGGACTTGGATTGATGATCGGTGTAGAACTCAATCAACCTGCCAGACCGGTAGTAGAGAAAATGTTTGAACATCGAGTGCTTTCAAATGCAGCCGGAGGAAATGTGATACGAATTGTACCTCCACTTGTGATCACAAAAGATGAGATCGACCAGGTTGTGGATGTGTTGGTTAAATGTTTACAACGTTAATTACTATTTTTTTTGACTTTAGATTTTGTTTTATATTTTTAGACATGTTTAAAGTTTTGAAACTGCTTCCATTATTATTGCTTATTTCATGTGTCCAAAAGACTCCTGAAGACAAAGTAATTATACACGAATTGCCGATTACTTCTCATGATGGAGTGGGCGATTTCTATAAACGTTTTGGTATTATATCTACAAAACCTTCGCCAAATAGTTTTTGGTCTGAAACGCGAGTTGATGTTGAAGGAATTCCGGATTCATGGAAAGAACCTGTTGTTAAACAAATTTGGTTCGATGCTCATCAATTTGCCTATCAAAACTATAAAGCCGGAAACATTGACTCAGCACGTTTTGAGGACTTAAAAAGCAGCTGGAATTTTGATCCTGAAATGGATGACGTAACGGAGCAAGCAATCAAGTCTTTTACCCATATAGTAATTAACAAAGACGAATCAGGTAATTTAAGTTACAGAATTGATAACGACAATGATCTGAGCTTCGAAGATGAAAAGACCTTTTCATCAGTTAATGAAACAGGTTTAAAGAATAGTTCTGACTCTGAAGTACATACCCTCGATTATCAAAGTCTAAGAAATGATTCCGTTGCTGACCTAAAGACAAATTTAGAAATACGTTTCAACAGATTTGGCTTAATGAACTACTATCCCGTTTATTATACCGCTCAGTTTCAGGATTCAATTATTCAAATCAGTAATGGTTTTCAAAGTACCGAATTTCGTTCAGCTACTTCCCTCTTAATTGGTAAAAGAGACTCATTGCAGCCACAGCAACCAATTGAATTAAACGAATACATAAGATTTGATGACAAAATCTTTCAAAATCTGGGCGTAGATGCAAATAAAATGGTATTACGTCTCAAAGAATTGCCGGAAGATACTATTCTGTTTTCAACTCAGGTAGGTTTTCCCGCAAAACCAATCACCGGAAATGAATTTACATCGGGACAAGAAATCAGTTTAAATGATTATAAAGGAAAGTTTGTATTTCTGGATTTTTGGGGAAGTTGGTGTGGTCCCTGTATTGATGAACTTCCCATGCATGTTGAAACTTATAGTGCTATAGATAAATCAAAAATTGATTTTTTAGGTGTAGCAGGAAGCGATACTGAAGAAGGACTTTCAAAAACCCTTAAGGAATTTAATGTGCAATGGAATCAAATACTTTCCAATGAAATTCCGAATCAATATGGAATAACCGGATACCCGACTTCTTACCTTATTGATCCGGATGGAATTATAGTTGCCAAAAATTTACGAGGACCTAACTTTCCTGATACTTTAGATCATTATTTGAAAAACTATTTCGGCAACTAGAATTTAGGGAGTTTCATGTTGATGATACACCTTAGCTACCACCTTCCAATCATCTTCAAATTTTAACAAAGACAAGTAATCAGTGTAAACATGCTTGCCATTTCGATGAAGCTCTAATTCTACATGAGCTGCATTACCGGCCACATCTACTCTCTTAAATTTATGCTCCCATTTATTATTTGCGGGATCGAAATTAGGATCAGCCTTTCTCTTCTTTGTTCCTTCTACCCAGTTCGCTATTGGATATCGATTTATCTTTCCTTCTTTTCCCGGTGAGAATATTGCAAAGTCTTCATGGAAAGTTTTGGTCATGGCTTCGGGGTTCAATTCATTAAAAGCTCCATGGACGTAACCTGTTTCAAGAACTTCTTTAATTTCCTCTTCATCGTGATGAATTTTGACCGTTGAGTTGATAGCAAATACTGCCACCAAAACCATTGCTAAGCTGAGTGTGGTAATTCGTGATTTCATAATCTTAACTTATTTTGATTAATAGTTCTGGGTTCAATACTGCCAGCTCGTAAAAAGGTTACATTATGACAAATTGATTTTGTTTACTCTACCTCAATATCACCATAAGAAATCAATCGTTGATTGAAATCAAAAAAGAAAACTCGATGTAAACCTCGCGCTAATGCGTCCGAATTATCAGGACTTAAAGATTTTGAGTCTAATCGAAAATTATCTACCCCATTAGGTAAAGGATTGTTCGAACTCATATAAATTTGATTTGAAAGTTGCCCATTCACATCCCGGATAACTACTTGTAGACCATTAACGGGTTGTACACTCGAAACATAATATTCGAACTCTATAACGCCCCCCAGTTCAATTGGGTTAGGATAAGCCGGCTTTACTTCTATTACTCCTTGAAAAAAAGGGGACGTTCTCCAATCATCAGGATCGATACTCAAAACCTCACCCTGAGAAGTGACTTGTGTTATTCCTGAAGGATCACGGAAAGCTTCTGATTCAAATTCACGCTGTGCGTCGTTACTTGTGCAACTCAGAAATAGGAAAATAGTTATTAGTAAAAAATTTGGAATGATTTTCATTTTAAGCTTGTGTGAAAACAGGATTGGGGGTTCATTATTGACGATGCAAACCTTATCTTTAACTGAAAATACAAAACTTAATTGTTGAAATGCTATGTTGCATGTAATTGGTATAAAAAACTGTGATACCATAAAAAAAACCAGAAAATGGTTAAACGAAAATGAGGTCGAATTTGAATTCATCGATCTTAAAAAAGAGCCGCTTACAATTGATGAGATAAAAGAACTGGAGTTTAAAGTTGGCTTGGATGTTCTTGTAAATAAAAGAGGCACCACTTACCGAAATCTGGGTTTAAAAGACAAAAACCTCTCTGATCAGGAAATGATCCAAGCATTGCAGGAAAATCAATCTATGATCAAACGACCTGTTTTGGTTTTAGATGAAGCAGTTCTTGTTGGATACGATGAAGAGGCATTTAAAAATTTTGTCGGTCTGGAAGACTCAACTGAAAGCCAGATCGTTTAATTTTATATGAAATATATTTCACTTCTCTTTCTAGGTTGGTTTTTCCTTATTTCTAATGTGTCCGGTCAACACTCTTACCCGGATAATTCTGCTGATCAACCAACAATGGAAGACCTGTTTTCTGTCAAAGAAACATTTAAATACGAAGTAAAATACGGTTTCCTAAAGCTTGGATGGGTTGAGGTAGAGTTGCTTTCAGACACTCTTTATAATGGAACTCTGAATAAGCATTTGGTCACTACAATAAGATCTAACTCCAGAATCCCCTTGGTTGGCAAAGAACTGGATTTATTCCATTCTTTATTCTTTGTTAATGAAGGCGGTATACCTGTTTCTTCCTATTATTGGAAAGACAATGTTGATGAAGACAATTTCAAAGAGATAGTGTACGAGTTCGATCGAGTTGAAAATGTAGTCCGTTACAAAGAGGAAGATGACACTCGTGATACTCTTGACTTGGTTGAACCTGCTACTTCAGGGCAGGAAATTTTCTATTTTTCCAGATTATTTGCCGGAAGTGATCAAAATTCCCGCTTGCCTGTTTATGTAACAAAAAAACTCGGCTATATTAACATGACCAACTCATCTAATATTGAAATGAGGAATTACGCACCTTTTGATGGGGAAGTAGAAACTTACCTAAGTCAGGGTTCCACCGAAAATATTGACGGACCTTTCGGCTTTTCGGGTGATTTCAGAGCTTGGTTTTTAGCCGATGACCTCAGAATACCTCTTGAAGCGAGAGTAAAAGTTCTTTTTGGAAACACTATTGTACGATTAATTGAATATTCACGTAAAGATTTATGAACTCGATTCTGTTTAAAAAACTCCCACACGCTAAAGATCTACCTCTTCCTGAGTACGAAAGTAAATCAGCAGCAGGCATGGATATCAGAGCTGCGTTAGAGACACCTATTACTCTTAAACCCGGTGAAAGGACTTTAATACCAACAGGTCTCCAAATGTCTATCCCGGATGGTTTTGAAGCTCAGATACGTCCGAGAAGTGGTTTAGCTATCCGTAATGGAATTACCATGTTGAATTCCCCTGGAACCATTGATGCTGATTACAGAGGTGAAGTTAAAGTAATCGCAATTAACCACAGCAATGAAGATTTCACTGTTGAACACGGAGATCGCATAGCGCAAATGGTAATTGCACCGGTAACACAATTTCCGGTAAAAGAAGTTGATGATCTCAGCTCAACCGACCGAGGTGAAGGTGGATTCGGCAGTACAGGAGTCAAATAATCGCCCTCCTGTTACTCAAATGATCAGCCCTTGTTTTTTAAGACTTTAGTAGAATTTTCTTAGGTAACTGGTACACTCTTTACAATCCTTACCGTCTTTTCTTGCTTCTTCTTCAGTTTCGAAACCCTGTGTAGAATGCGCTTCTATATCCCCGTTCTTTGCAACTCTTCTCCATCTCCATTCTTCTTTAACGTCTTGGTATAACTCGCATTTAGCCATATATAAGTATCTGTTTTATTGAACTTTATAATCTCCAATGTACTAAATATGACACCTAGTGGCAAAAACCATCAAATCACTTATAAAATATCTATACCCATTCAGCTACTTCTGAATGACTCGTATCTCTAAGACAGACTCAACTGTTACGTTGGTTATTTAGATTTAGAATAGTTTAAAACGGCAACTCCATATTTTATTTCACAAGAACTACAGATCGATTCCTCACTTAGAGAAATTTCTAAATTAAACTCTTTATCTATATCATCGAGCATTAAAATATGGTAACTCCACCATCCATTATTTGAATTATCTGTTTCCTGTGGAAGGCTATGACTTGTGTATAAACCAGTAGTTCCTTTTCCAGAAACTGCAAGTAATACTACTCTATGTTTACTTTCAGGATATGACATCCTCCAATCAAATCTTCCATTAATAATATCATCCCAAACATCCCGACTATATGTGAGTATCTTTTTTTCATTTGGTCTTATCGTGTCAAGAACTTCAGGGTTTGTGATCATAGTTAAATCAAAAGTACGATCATATTCCTCAGAATACTTCTTCTCTATATATTCAATGAGACTGTCGAATCTCTTAGTTATATCTTGGGCAAATGTTTGTTGATACGAAATCAAATTTATTATCAGAATAACAATACATGCTGAAGCAACTTTTAAAAAAGTAGTATTTACAGTTCTAAACGATTTCATAATCATAACTAATTTCAGAGCCCTTTTCTAAAGCCTTGGATACAGAACAATATTTGGTGATTGATAACTCTAAAGCACGTTCTACTTTTTTTACATCCAGATCTCCGGAAAGCTTAAAATGAAGATGGATTTCTTTGAACTCTGAATATCCTTCTTTCAATTTTACTTTTTCTGAATCTACCTCAACCGTTAGGCTTTTGAGATCTTGTTTTTGCTTTTCGAGTATAGAGATCACATCTATTGCGCTGCACCCACCCACTCCGGCAAGTAGTAATTGCATCGGACTCATTCCACCTTCCAAGCCTCCGATTTGTGTATTACCGTCCATACGGATCTTTCCGCCTTCTTCATTTCCTGCTTCCATGTGGAAATCTTTTTGTAGCCAGTTTACTGTAATATTCATGTATAATTTTTTTATTATCTGATTTCGATCTTACGACAAATATATAACTTAGAGGAACATATTGTTGAAATACCGAGATCTTTGTTATAATTAAAATAAACGCTATGAAAACTTACCTCTCTATTCTTGTTTTGGCAACTTTGTTTTCCTGTACTAAAAGCAATGAGACTTACTCTGAATACCCAACTCCTGAATTCTTTTTAAATCAGGACCAAACTCATAATCGTTGGAGTAATTCAATAGAACCTGTTATCACCGTGCCGTCCGGTTCAGTAATTGAGGTAGCAACAGAGGAAGCGTCCGATCAGCAACTTAGCGCCAGCTCTGGCATTAATGATCTCAATAATCTCAGCTTCGACCCTATCCATCCTTTAACCGGGCCTGTATATGTACAAAACGCGGAACCGGGCGATGTACTGAAAGTAACTCTTCATAAAATAGAAATGGGAGACTGGGGTTGGACAGCTATTGTACCGGGTTTTGGGTTTCTGGCAGATGAATTTACCGATCCGTACTTAAAAACCTTCGATTTTTCGAAGGATAAATCTACAGCTAAATTTAGTGACAATATCTCCATTCCTCTAAAACCATTTCCGGGAGTGATGGGAGTCGCTCCTGCCACTTCAGATTCTTTATCAACCATACCTCCCAGAGCAAATGGTGGGAACATGGACGACCCAAATATTGTGGAAGGAACCGTTGTGTATTTCCCTGTATTTGTAGAAGGTGCTTTATTTTCAATTGGGGATACCCATGCTGCTCAAGGCCTGGGTGAAGTGTGTGGAACTGCTATAGAAGCACCAATGAAAATTGTTTATGAGGTTGAGGTAATCAAGAACGGAAGATCTATTCAGGAACCTCAATATGAAACCGATGAGTATTATGCCGTAACCGGTTTTGGCGAAACCATTGATGAAGCAGCTAAAAAAGCAACCCGATATATGATAGATTATCTGGTGGATGAGCATGGATTATCCAGAGAAGACGCGTATGCACTTTGCTCACTTGCCGGCGACCTTAAAATAGCTGAAGTAGTAGATGTGCCCCATATGTTGGTTACAATGCATATGCCTAAGAATATATTCACAGGGAATTAAGTTATTTCTGGCGTGACATCGTAAAAACTTCTGTTTCTACTTTACCGTTTCTGTTCAGCTTTAATCTTATTTCCATCAGGTTATCGGTCTTCTTTTCAAAGATCAAACCCTTCATTTCAATTTTAGTGGGGGAGCAATCGATCATTTGAAAAAATGTAGTTTCATTTTTTTCATCCCAACCTTTTAAATCGGGATGAAAATGTTTCAGTCTCAATCCTGTTTTATCCAGGATCAAAAACTCATAGAATACAAGTTTATCGTCTTTCAGATGCCTGTACATCCCCATCATAACTCCGTTTTCAGGCTTAGACCAAATTTCTTCAGAAATACCTCCGAACCCATCTCCCTTCCAAGAGCCTACAAGCCAGGAGTAATCATTGATATCAAATGGGTGAATCTGTTTTTCTGCCTGACTGGTTTCTAATCCCTGAAAGGAATTCAGTGTTAAAAAAAGGATTAATAGAAATAATGAATGTTTCATAGCGATGTATCAGTTGTTTATTATATAACAGTTATTATGAAATTAAAGGGACAGGCAAAATGAAAAATCTAATTCAGGAATTTAAAAAATTTGTATCCAAAGGAAACGTAATAGAATTAGCGGTAGGTTTGATACTCGCCACTTACTTTGGAGCTATCGTAAAATCATTTGTGAATGATATCGTAATGCCGCCCGTCGGATATTTAATTGCCGGAGTTGATTTCAGTGAGCTTACAGTTACCGTTTCTGAAAAGATCCTTGCTGATGGCACCGTTGAGACTGTTACAATTAATTACGGTGCTTTTATTAATACCATAATTACGTTCTTCATTGTAGCTGTAGCAATTTTTAGCATGGTAAAAGTCTATAATAACTTTATGAAGAAAGAAGAGAAAAAACCTGATCCAAAACCGGTTGAACCTACTAAAGAAGAAGTTTTATTAACAGAAATACGGGATTTATTAAAGAAATAACTTAAAGCAACAATTATGAAATTGAATAAAACCAGACATGTTCTAGCCGTTCCTGACCTTAAAATTTCATCTGCTTTTTATAAAGACCAACTTGGCTTTTCAGTTGACTGGGAAGATGAAAACTGGTGCTTTCTATACAGAGATAGTTTTTATGTGATGTTGGGAGAATGTAAAGATGCCATCCCTCCCCATGAACTCGGAGATCACCAATACTTTGCATATGTAGATGTAGAAGATATAGACGAGTTATATAACGAGTTTTCATCCAAAGAAATAGAAATCACTTCCCAACTTGCAGACAAACCATGGGGACAACGGGAGTTTGGCATCAAAACCAAAGACGGACACCGAATCATGTTTGGTAAAGAACTCTGAATTAGCACATTAATACCCGGAACTTATTGAAACGTACCATGTTCAAGTTAGAAATGAACATAAACAAAATGACAAACATGTTACGATCAGTAATAAATTTCAGAAATAAAATATTCGGATTAATTGCACTTTTAGTGGGTTTTGGTCTTACCGCATGCAGTAACGGCGATGGAACAGGGACTATGAGAGTTTCACTTACCGACGCTCCTGCTGATTATGCAGAAGTAAATATTGAGATCCACCAAGTATTGGTAAAAGAAAATGATGACGATGATGATGACCTCGATGAAACCGAAAATATGGATGAGGAAGAACTGGAAGACGCAGGTTGGAAAGTAGTATTTAATGACACCATTACAGTTAATCTTCTGGACTACCAAAACGGAGCTACATTAGATTTGGGTGAAGTTGAACTTGAAACAGGTCGTTACAATCAGGTTCGCCTTGTTCTTGGTGATGAAAATAATGTTGTTCTAAATAATGGAAATACTTTTCAGTTAGATACTCCAAGTGGACAGACATCAGGCTATAAATTACTTGTACAAGCCGATATTGAAGAAGATCAGGTATATGATCTTGTGATCGACTTTGACGCTTCTAGATCCATAGTTGTGACTGGAAACGGAAGTTATAAACTTAAGCCTGTGCTAAAAACAGCAAACCTTACTGCATCGGGTAGTATTTCAGGAACTATTCTTCCTTTAGAAGCGCACCCGTATGTATATGCTATTGCCGGAACTGATACTTCAGGAACACAAGCAGATGAAAATGGTGATTTCAGAATTATTGGTTTAGATGATGGAACCTATAAAATCGAAATTAAGTCTACTAATGAAGCTTACAGAGACTCTACCATCACAGATATTGAAGTAGAAGATGGAGAAGATGTAGAACTTGATGAAGATATTACACTAGAAGCGAATAGCTGATAAGCTATATGTGTGATAGAGAGAGAAAGCCCGATTCTTAATTGAATCGGGCTTTTATTTTACTCTCCAATATGTTTATGATCGCCTTTACTGTGACGTTTGCGAAGCAATTTTATCACTTTGTGCATAGGAATTTCTTTTTCTGCCAGTAATAACATTAAGTGAAACATCAGATCTGCAGCTTCGGCAATAGTTTCTCCATCACCTTCATTTTTTGAAGCGATCACTGTTTCTACCGCTTCTTCTCCTACCTTTTGAGCGATCTTATCTAACCCTTTTTTATACATGGAAGTAGTATAAGAGCCTTTTGGCATGTCTTCCTTCCGCTCGTATAAAAGTTCTTCTAACTCGATCAAAAACTTATAATCTTTCTTTGTTAACTTTTTAGAAACGCCCATTTAGTTTTTATATACATTTTAAATTTCTGAAGCAAAGGTCTGCATTTTAGAAACCCTAATCAAAGTTTCGAAAAAATTTAATATTAGCATATCTAGAAAGTTTAATTCATCAGAAAAAGTTCAAAATTATTGTAAGAAATAAGTTAACCCGGGGTACTAACTATTGGGATACCCTTTTATGATAAACAAAACACAATTAGACATATTTGATCGTTGGATCATAGAATTTAAGCCTCTTCTTTTTAAAGTGGTTCGTGCCTATGCATTTACATATGAAGATCAAAACGATCTGTTTCAGGAGATTTCAATTCAGATATGGCGGTCTATTCCTAACTTTAAAGAAAGATCAAAAGTAAGTACCTGGCTTTATCGTATTGCACTAAATGTAGCTTTAAACTGGACCAGAAAGAATAAAAAGCATACGGATGGAAAACAGAATATTGAAAGCGTTAAGCATATACTTGAGCATGCAAAAGAGCCTGTTGATGAACGGTTGGATTGGTTGTACAGAGAGATAGAGAAACTGGATAAAGTTGACCGCTCTATTACCCTGCTTATGTTAGACGGTTTCAGTTATAAGGAAATGGCAGAAATACTTGGGATCTCAGAAAGTAATATTGGTGTAAAGATTCATAGAATCAAAAAACACCTCACTAATCAATCAAAAACAGAGGAGCGCCATGCAATTTAATGACCTTCAAAAAATATGGGATTCTCAAAACAACAAACCTATGTATGTAATAAGAGAAGAAGTTCTCCATCAAAAAATTATTGCTAAAGGACGAAAAGCAGGTCGAACTGCGAACATTACAGAATGGATATTAATTTTAACCGGATCAACAGCTGCCGGAATACTTATTTATTTCGACTTTATAAAAGATGAAGGCAATACCTTTTCATTTATTTCTGTAGTTCTATTCTCGCTAATTACAGTGTATGGATTAATCAACAGGTTTCTTAGAAAGAATAAAGCAGAAGGTTTTGTACGGTCAGTTCTCGGTGATCTAGAACATGCCTTATCTGTTTCTGAATATCAGGTTAGTTTGTCTAAGGGTATGTTATACGGATTTTGGCCGGCTGTTTTTTTTATATCACTTCTCAGCCTGATTATGAGTGATAAACCTATATGGTACTCTATAATATTCGGACTTCTTTTTATAGCAGTAAGTTTTTTATCCCGATGGGAACATAGATGCTACGTTCATAGAAGAAATGAACTAGCTGCTCTAAAAAAGAAATTAACTGAAGAAACTCTTTAAACCATCGTTCTATTTAGCAGGTTCTGTTTTTGATACAGAATGTTTTTCGACCATTGAATGAGGTATAAATTTGCTAAAATTACCAGATACTTTTTCCCAATCTGATAATATATATCCTGCTTTGGAAGAATTAGTCTCTTCGAAATAATCTTCTATTATTTTTCTAAGCTTCTCATTATCTGATTTAGATATTTCAGCTTTTACTATATAATCGGTATTGACCCGGGTTTTAGGATCTTCATAAAGAAACAGCTCACCTCCAGTCATCCCCGCTCCTACATTATCTGAAGTATGCCCAAAAATAACAACTGTACCATTTGTCATATATTCACAAGCATGCAATCCTGTTCCCTCTACAACGGCTGTAGCCCCACTATTTCGAACTGCAAATCTATCACCAGCCTGCCCATATACATAGAATTTTCCATTAGTAGCTCCATACAATGCACAATTCCCTATTATTGCGTTGTCTTCCGGTTTATACTTCACATTTTCAGGAGGGACAATTACCGTTTTTCCACCACTCATTGACTTACAAACTGAATCGTTAGCTTCACCGATTAATCGAATGTTGACCCCTTTTGTTTGAAAGACACCAAAACTCTGACCAGCACTGCCTCTAAGAACTAAATTGATCACTTTGTTATATGGTGATTCTACAGAGTTTGATTCTTTTATGGATGCTAATCTGCTTTTACTTTCTTTATCTGCCAGAAGCCCGAAAAGTGTAGCTAGAGCAGAACGATCTGTGTTAAAAATCTTGTATTCTGCATCAATAGATTCATTCTTATTTATTTTATCTTCCAGCTCACTAATGATCTTTGTGTTAAACGAACTCACTGAATCAGATAATGATCTCCGGCTTTCTGTTTTACTATACTTCGGAGCGGAGGAAAAGAAACTTAGATCTAATCCCAGCTCGTTAATGAGTGGTTGGTGCTTATCATCAATTGATAATAAACTGGTATCTCCCATAATCTCCTGAAGAGATTCTATTCCAATATTTGCAAGCTCTCTTCGTACATCTTCTGCTAAATAGGTTAGTGTATCTACAATATGATCTTTATTTCCTTTGTATTTGGCTTTGAATTTAGGATCATGAGTTGCAATTCCTGTCGGACAAGTGTTTTTTTCACAAATTCTTGCCATTACACAACCCTCTGCAATCAAAAGTAACTTACCGAAATCGAATTCTTCTGCTCCAAGAATAGAAGCTAAAATAATATCTTTTCCGCTTGAGAGCCCGCCATCAGTTCTTAAGATCACATGATCTCTCAAGTCATTCTCTATCAATGATTGATGCACTTCAAGCAAGCCTATTTCCCAAGGCAGGCCTGCATGTTTCATCGAGCTTAGTGAAGCCGCTCCCGTTCCTCCTTCCCCACCGGAAACTTGTATAATGTCAGCTCCTGCTTTTGCTACTCCAACTGCTATAGTTCCGATATTGACTCCTGAAACTAATTTAACGCTCACTTTTCCCTCAGGATGCAGTTGCTTTAGATCGTGAATTAATTGCTTCAGGTCTTCTATGCTATAAATATCATGCAAAGGCGGAGGAGAGATCAAATCAAAACCTGGATTTGCATAACGGGCTCTGGCTATATCTTCGTTTACCTTTAAGCCCATAAGTTGCCCTCCTTCACCGGGTTTAGCTCCCTGACATACTTTTATCTGGATCTCTTCTCCTGAAACTAGATACTCTGCAGTAACACCAAACCTTCCTGAAGCAATTTGTTTTACTGAAGCGGAAACTCCTTCTTTGAAATAATATGGGTTTTCTCCTCCTTCACCACTATTACAACGCCCACCTATTTCTTTCATAGCGAGGAATATATCTCTCTGAGCTTCAGCACTAATTGCTCCAAAAGACATCGCACCTGACCCAAACTTATTAAGAATATGAGATACCGGACGCACTTTATCCAGCGGTAACTTTTGGGAAGAATATTTAGGTTTAAAAAGATGTCTTAATGCAACAGGTTCATCATTTAGTCCAAGTTTAAGATATTCATCAAATAATGACATATCTGTTAGATCGAGCTTTTTATCCCGAACTAATTCGTGAATAATTTTAGATCGTGAATTGGTCATTGAATGCTTCTCACCCATTTTACCACGCGCATGCTCTTTATATTGATAACTCTTGATGGGTTTATATCTTTCCTGTTCTTTTGATGATCTATCCTCTGTTCTTGCCAACACTCTTTCAGCAATCTGATTGATTTCCAGTCCACCAATCGGGCTTTGAACCTGAGGGAAATACTCATTCACAACATTAGGCCCCAATCCTAATATCGAATACAGTTTCGCACTTTGATAACTTCTAACAACCGATATCCCGGACTTCGCCATTATTTTCAGTAATCCGGTATCAAACGCTTTAAGCAGATTTCTTTCCTTAGTATCTGAATCCAGATCTTTGAGAGAACGATGATCTGCATTCCTTGCAACATCCAAAGCTAAATAAGGACATACTGCCTGGGCTCCGAAACCAATTAAAGCAGAAGCATGATGTGTACTTTTCACTTCTCCTGTGTCTATAACCACCGACGCATTCAATTTCAGACCTTCGTCATTAAGAGCATTAACAACTCTCCGTAAAGTTAATAGTGACGGGATAGCCGGGTTATCATAATCTGATTTTCTGTCACTCAAAATTATAATAGAATAGCCACTTCTTACTGCTCTTATTGCTTCTTTTCCAATAGCATTAAGTCTGGATTTAAAACCAACCGATCCATGACTCCTTTTGAAGGTTGTTTCGATTTCGAATGGAACAACACGATCTGATGGAGCATATTTAATGATCAACCCTCTTAAAAAATCCATCTGTGCTAAACTCAAGAAAGGACTCTTTAATTCGTATGCAGGCGCTGCAGGAATAAGTTCTTTCGGCTCAAAAATATTTGGCTTTTTTCCTAAGTGAACTGTCAGATCGGTTACAATCTTTTCTCTTATATAATCCAGAGGAGGATTAGTTACCTGTGAAAAATTTTGGTAAAAGAAATCAAAAAACGATCTTGGTTCAGTTGACAGAACCGCCAAACGAGCTGTATCTCCCATCGATCCGATTGGCTCTTTACCCGTTTCAGCCATTGGGTATATAACTTTCGAAAGTTCTTCATCGGTATAGCTAAAAGTAGCTAATTTTTCGTCATATCGTGTTCCAATATCCTGTACGGTTTTGGGAATAGGTTTTAATCGGGAGTCAAAATTAGCATCATGATTCTCTTTCGAATGGCTTGGATCTCTGAATAACACTTCACCGGACCTAAGATCCACGGTAACTCCTCTTCCTGCATAAAGAGTTCCCTTACCTTCTATTTCATTTTCTTTGATATGAAAGGTTCCCGCTTCTGATGAAAGATAAAAGTGATCTTTAGTACGAACCCATCTACATGGACGAAAACCATTTCTGTCAAGCCGTGCACCAATAGTATAACCGTTCGCATATGTAATAAAAGCAGGACCATCCCATGGTTCCATAGCTCTGCTCCAAAATGTATAAAACTGATTGGCTTCTGTAGCAGGAGGCATCATTATTGCCAAAATATCTTCTACATTAGGAATACTGCTACGATATCGCAAAGCCTCCACCATTTCGTTTAAGCTACCTGAATCACTAATATTGGATCGTGTAAGTATTTCATTTCGCTCTGCGCCAATCATTTTTTCTCTTGATTTAGCCCATGATCGGTTACCGGCTATTGTATTGATCTCTCCATTATGCCCTATAAGTCTTAGTGGCTGAATTTTGTCCCAAGATGTTTTCGTATTTGTACTAAACCTCCTGTGGAAAAGACAAAATCGGGTTGTAAATTTTTCGTTTTTCAGATCCGGATAGAACTCATCTAAAGCTTCCGCCTTAGTTAATGCTTTATAAACGATGGTTTGAGCTGATAGCGACGCAAAATGTAAGCTCTGAATTAACGATTCTGCTGAAAGTTTTGATCTTGTTAATTGTTTTGCATTGTACAATCTCTTATCAAACGAAAAATTAGTTTTACTTCTTTCAGGTCGCTTTATAATTGCCTGCTTAATTACCGGTACATTAGCTAAAGCATCTTTACCCAGTACAGAATGATTTACAGGGACATCTCTGTAATTCAAAATATCCAATCCAAAAAAGCTGAACGTATTTTCAAAAATATGTAGCGCTTTTCTGTGCTTATCCTGATCGTTAGTCAAAAATAATGTTGCAACGGCCACAGTATCTTTTTCATAGCCAAGCATGTCAAAAGGAATATCGGTCATTATCCCGGCTCCGTCACCGGTAATTCCATCCGCTGAACAAGCTCCCCGATGTTCCACGCATCTTAATGCATGCAAACCTTCTGTTAAATGAAGATGTGAATACTCTTTCTTTCTACTTGTGATAAAACCTACGCCACAAGCCGAATGCTCTTCAGAACAGTAATTAAATTTATTAGACATTTTACAAATAGCACTAATTGTTTTTAAGAATGGACAACCACAAAAAAGACGATTTTTTTGCACTATTTCAAATATTCCGAAAATGAAGAGACAGAACGTCTACTTAAAAAATTAGGCTAATAGAGCATTAGAAAGCTTTTTTATCATGAATTAACAGCTGCCTATTTTGCTCAGCATTTTAGAAAAGCGCTTCCGTTGATTTATACGTAATTAATTTAATTAGGCAGTTAAATAATTATACGTAATAAAATAAATTTTTAAATTATTTTTAACATGGCCTGATTGGTATACCTTCAGCGCCTAAAACTCTCTTTAATTCTGAAATTTCAATCTCTTTAAAATGAAATATACTGGCAGCTAAAACCGCATCTACATTTGCCACTTTGATTGCTTCTATACAATGCTGAATTGTACCGGCCCCACCACTAGCTATTACCGGAATGCTAACGCGTTTATTAACTTGTGATAATAGTTCCAGATCGAACCCATTTTTAGTGCCATCCCTGTCCATACTTGTAAGCAGAATTTCGCCAGCGCCTCTTTCTTCCACTTCTGTCATCCACTTCAGGGCGTCTTTTCCGGTGTTCTCTGTTCCACCTTTTATAAATACATCCCAATGTTCATCTACCTTCTTTGCATCAACCGCAGCTACTATAGCTTGAGATCCAAAAGCTTTTGAAGCTCTGTTTATCAATTCGGGATCTTTAACAATACTGCTATTTAGGGATACTTTATCTGCTCCCGCTTTTAGTAACTCTTCAATTTCTTCTACTGATTTTATTCCACCACCAACAGTAAATGGAATATTGATCTCTGTCGAAATTCTCTTTACTAATTCTATCAGAGTTTTCCTTTTTTCCAAGGTCGCTGTAATATCCAGAAAAACCAGTTCATCAGCTCCTTCATCAGAATATCTTCGCGCCAGTTCAACAGGATCACCTGCATCCCTCAACCCTTCGAAGTTTACTCCTTTAACTGTTCTGCCTTCTTTTATATCCAGACAAGGGATAATCCTTTTTGTTAACATGCTTTAAGTTAAGGTTTCTTTTTTTATGAGGGAACTTGTATTCACTTTTTTTAAGTTATCTGATGAAATTAAATAATATCTATGGACAGCACCTCTATTTATTCGGAACACTTTGAAGTAAGAGCAAGCGAAGTTGATACAAATGGCAAGATCACTCTTTCCTCAATTTGTAGCCTATTCCAGGAAGTAGCCGGAAATCATGCTCTGTTGTTAAATTTTGATATCACTGATCTTCATAAACAGGATTTAACCTGGGTACTTCACAGAATGGACATCAAGATAAAACGCTTTCCAAAATGGAGAGAATCCATCACAATTGAAACTTGGCCTGCAGCCGGAGATGCATTGAGAGCATACAGAAACTATAGAATTCTGGATGAGGAAAATAACGAGCTTGTTGTTTGTTTAAGCTATTGGATGATGATCAGTATGAAAACAAGACGCCCGGTTCGGATGACAGAAGATATTTTAAACACCAGATTATCTGACAGAGATAATGTACTCACAGTTCGTTCAGATAAGATTCCGAGAATTGAAGAACCTGCTTCTCAAAAGGAAATCCCTGTACGTCGTTCCGATCTGGATATGAATCAGCATGTAAATAATACCCGATATTTAGAATGGATGAGTGAGCCCTTAAATGAAGGGCAAATTTCCAGAGTAAATGCTGTTGACATTCTTTTCTTACGTGAAGCTGTGTACGGAGACGTCATACTATCTCAAGTAAAAGCCTCTGAACACGAATCAACATTACATCAGTTAAGAAACCAGAATGATGAGATCATAGCTCAAGCCAGATTTTCTCACTCGTAGAAAGATCTTACACAGCGTCCCAATCCGGGGCAAAATCCGGGGTTACAATTCTTTGGTCTTTTGGCAATTCGTCAATAGCATAGAAATCATCATCTTCCAGAACAAAATCATAGATATCCATATTCTCTTCTAAATGCGCTTTGTTTGAAGCTTTTGGAATAACAACAACTTGCTCTTGTTCAATTAACCAGCGCAATGCAATTTGAGCAGGAGTTTTACCATATTTTTGAGCCAATTCTTTTATTAATGGTTCTTCCAGTACTTTCCCCTGTCCTAATGGACTGTATGCGGTAACCATCAGGTCATTTTCAGCAGCATAATCCAACAGGTCAAACTGACCTAAATGGGCATGATATTCTACCTGATTACAGAAAATAGGCGCAGCTAATTCATCATTTACTTCTTTCAGGTGCTTCATTGGGAAATTACTCACACCAATATTTAACGCTTTTCCCTGATCCCTGATGGAAAGCATTGCCTCGATAGTTTGTTCAATATCCACATCCGGATTTGGCCAATGGATCAACAACAGATCTAAATATGGTACATCCAGGTCCTGAAGAGATCGCTCTGTAGATTTAATAACATCATCCGCTTCCATGTTTAACATAGAAATTTTCGTAGTCAGGAAAAGCTCTTCTCTTGGTATGTGAGCATGCTTTATAGCTTCCCCTATCTCTCTTTCATTTTTATATTCCTGAGCTGTATCAATATGTCGGTAGCCAACATTAAGAGCTAGCTTTACGATTTGTTCACATTCTTTCCCGATCAATTTAAAAGTGCCAAGTCCGATTTCGGGAACATCGATACCTTGAATATTCTTAGTTACCATTTTATGATGGAAGTATTCGTTTTAGTTTTTTGATTATTGTTATTTGACAAGAGTCATTTTTCTTGTCATTATTTTTGTACCTACTTCTAATTGATAAATATAAATTCCACTTGGCATGTCAGATGCATCCCATTCAAAGGAATGTTCCCCTTGGGCTTTATTTTCCTGAAGTAATACTGCAACAGGTTGCCCAACAATATTGAAAACTGAAAGCTTAGCTAATCCCTCTTCAGGCATATAAAAAGAAATTGTAGTGGTTGGATTAAATGGATTCGGGTAATTTTGATGTAATTCAACTGTGATTGGTAATTCATCGCCTGTATCTACCAATTCTTTCGGAATCATTTTTAGCACAAATCTATCTTCAATAGAAGGAAAGAAAATATTATCACTTTCCGTAACGCTCATGTTTGAGTAGTTAAATTTTAAGGACCAATTTTCATGTAGTTCATAAGTTTTCTCTTCTTTAAGGTCTTCTATTTGTATAACCCATCCATCAGGAATATCAGTCCATTCTTTAACTTTAAATTCAAACTCCCCACTTTTATCGCTGGAAATATCTAATGGCAGAGTAGTTATATGCTTACTATCCTTCTCTATATCTAATTGATCATAATGATTACCTTCTAAATTAGCTGCGAGAACAAGTTCATTAAAGTCCGAAAGGTATAATTCTTCATTTAACTTAAGGTTCAGCTTATTAAGTGATGATTTTTCTTCTACAAAAGAAACCTGAAGGTTAGATGATTTGGAATTACCATTCAATTCAAGCTCGAATATTCCTCTTTCTATTTCTTCAATGATCGGGTCAATGTTCAACTCCTGAAGCTCTAATGAAATTTTTCTTTCAGGAACTTGTACATTGAATTTGAGCCAAAAAATGTCTCCGGGAAAAATTAACTCTTCTTCTTTAAGAGCTGAAACTTTTCCAAATTCAGGTGAACTTTTAAAAACACTTATTTCTTCTGTTAAATCCAATCTGCTTTTTAATACAGTGGTTAATTGTATTGAAGAAAAAGTTCCACCGGTATTATTCGTAACAAGATTTAATCCTTCAGTTGATTGAATAATTCCGTTTTCATCTGTGTCAATTGCTTCTAGAGTTAAATCCAGACTGTTGCCGGAAGTTTCTGTACCCTTCTTTTTTATACCAGCGAGCTTTTTTGCAGAAGCTTCATCAAAATAACCTACAAGAATATTATTCTCGATTTCTTCTGATGAAGACTCACTAATATTCTTAAAACTACCTTCATTCTTATTCCAATAAAAAAAGTCTGTGGAAGGAAACTCACTTATATTCAATTCAGTATTCGATATTGTTTTCCACCCTGGATTTACCGTTTCAGAGATTGCGGTATTAACATTAGGGTTTTCGCCTTTTGTGCCTTCTACAGAATTTGAACTTACCTGACCTGAGGCAACAAGACTATTAGAGCTTTCTTCTTTTTTAGAGATGCTCACCTCTGCAACTTTAGTTCCTTCATAATTCTTTAAATGAATAGTACCGTTAGAATTAAGCAACTCTGCTTTTTCATTGTCCAATAATAAAGAGTTTGCAAATAACCCCTGGTCTTCTCCGGCAAGAATTACGATGGATTCTCCAACTTTTAACCTCGTATTTTTTGGGAAAACAATCTTTATATCTCCTTTCACTAGTTCCCAATTTCTTAGATCTAACTCTCTGCTTTCAAGATTATGCAGTACCAGAACCTTTTTATTCAAGTTTTCTACAATCTCAAGTTTGATCTCAGGAAGTTCATTATCACTTACCATCACAGTATGTGATATAAAATCACCAAACCTTCCGGTGCTTAGATTCTGGAGACTAAATATTCCGGTTTCAAAACCTTCATAATCTTTATCGTCCTCTATGGGTACTTCTACTTCGTAAACAGCGTCACCAATTAATCCGGTGAAATTAATTCTCTTAGATCTGAAACCATTTATTTCATTACGAGACAAAGAACTATATAAAGAATCGAAAACAACATCTACTGTCAATTTAGAACCGTCATGCTCATAAATAGCGACATTCAGAATTGTCTTCTTTTCATTTTCCTTAACACTTGAAAGGCTTTCATCAAAAAGTATAACCGGAGCTTTCAAAAGATTAAAAGAAGTTCCAAAATCGGAATAACCTGCTTCATTGTTACCTCTCCAATAGGCAGGGTTAGAGACAAAAGAAAGTAACATTTTCTGAGTACCACTAGCTCCATTTCTGATGTAATATTGATAATTATTCTCAGTACCCAGCCTCAGAACTGTATTTTTATTTTCCTTCAATACATTTGGTACATCAGATCCAAAAAATGATCGGTCTCTTCTTCCATTTTTTTCACCCCATCCCAATGCATACACAAAACGAGTCTGTTCATTGTCTTTTTGATAGATGAAAAGTTGTTCTCTCTCATCAGATAATATTATTGAACCATCCTTCTTTAAATATTCGGTCTCTCTTGAAGCGAATTTAAGTGGCGTCCCAGCTTCAATCTTTTTCTTAACGGTAAACTTGACATCCTGCCCGTTAGTGAACGCTAGATCAGAGTTGTCCCATAAACCATTACTGACATTGAATTCCGTACCTATTTCCAGATCAATCAATGGAACCAGCTCAAACTGATTAGTAGTGGAATTAACTGAAACAAATACAATATCTCCCGGCAACAATAGGGATTGAGCGTACGAAGATTTCGTGATAAGAATCACAAAAAAGAAAAGGGCGATATGTAGTGTTCTAAAAAGTGCTTTGTTTTGTAGCGGTTCCGCCATAGGCATTACCTTTTATCTCAATACTGATAATACATTACAATTAAACTATTTCTGGACTAAAAGGCATATTAAAATTCAACTTTTTTGAATTTTCTAGTCATCTAAATTTGGTTCGCCAAGTTTCCCTTCTGATGAAGCAACTGTTAGTGCAACAGCGGCGTCGCCGGTAATATTGACTGTAGTCCTGCACATATCCAAAATCCTGTCTACACCTAGTATTAAAGCGATACCTTCTACAGGAACTTCAATTGCCTGTAGCACAACAACTAACATAACAATTCCTGCCCCGGGCACTCCGGCTGCACCAACGGACGCTAATGTAGCTGTAAGAACAATGGTCAACTGCTGAATTATAGTCAAATCCATCCCTAATGCCTGAGCGATAAAAACAGCCGCAACAGCCTGATACAAGCTAGTTCCATCCATGTTGATAGTTGCGCCTATCGGCAGAACAAAACTTGAGACCTCTTCTTCTACCCCAAGATTCTTTTCTACTCGCTCCATAGTTACCGGAAGCGTCGCCGAACTGGAACTTGTACTAAAACCAAGAAGCATAGCCGGGCGAATGGCTTTAAAAAATGTACCTAGTTTTACTTTCGTAAAGATCTTAAACATCGCGGTATAAACCAGCAATACATGTAAAATAAGAGCCGAAACAACTACTAAACAATAAGCTCCAAGAGCGTAGAGCAGGTCTCCTGCCTTTCCCAGGTCATCTCCTGCCAGATCAACAATTAGTGCCGCCATTAGCGCAAAAACACCATAAGGTGCGGTTTTCATTATAAGATCCACGATCTTAATAATTACATCATTAAAGGAATCGAAAACATTAACCAGCAGTTTCCCTTTTTCTCCCCCAACTTTAATTATCCCAATGCCAAGAAGTATTGCAACAAACACAACCTGAAGCATGTTTGAGTTTTCACTCGCAGATTTAAAAAAGTTATCCGGCACAATTCCGACAATAAAATCCAGTGGACGACGCTCTTTAACAAGCATAGCCCCTTCTTCTTTCTCTCCAACATTGTCCCGATATGTTTCCTGAAGCTCTATTTTGGTTTCTTCAGGAAGTGCTTTTCCCGGCTCCCATAAGTTTACCGAAACTAAGCCAATAGTGATTGCAAAAATTGTAGTACAAAGATAGATAAGAACTGTCTTCCCCCCCATTCTCGACAATGAAGCGGTGTCATTCAAGCTTGTGACTCCTGCAACTAATGAAGCTAAAACCAGTGGAACAGCAATAAGTTTAAGAAGTGTAATAAATATGGTTCCGAACGGCTTTATAAAATCTAAGGTAAATTCATTAAACCCGGCCACCGCTGAAACCAGTCCCCATATCAACCCCAGTACCAAACCAAGAATTATCTGCCAATGTAATTTTTTATACCACTTCATATTATATAATTAATGTAATTAAAAGTACTAAGATTGATGCTGAACCAGTAGAAAGCCAATTTACAATATTATTGCTAACTGTTATGGTTCCATTTTCATTATTTGATAGAAAAGGAATATTAAGAGAACTCCCCTGAAATTTAACTCCAAGATAAGAATCTACAAAACATCCCAAAAAACCTGTTATCGAAATTATAGCAGCAGTCATTAGGTTGATCTCATTTAGTAACAACCAACACAACGCCCCTACAATAGCTGAGCCAAACATAGCTCCAAGAGTCCCCTTTATACTAACTCCGCCATCAGTTCCTGCTGACACCTGATTTAAGTTAGTTATCAGGTAAGTTCTATTGTTCCTGCCGCTTCCCAGCTCTGTAGCCCATGTGTCAGAAGTAGCTGCTGCTATACTGGCAACAGATGCTGCTAAAAAAATTGTATTGCCTGTGATAAACCAAATTAATATCCACAAACACAACCAAAAACCATTTGCCCAGACTTGTCGACCATCTCTTCTAAACTTTATTGAAAAAGATTCATCGGTAGCTACTATATCTTTGGAAAGTAATGATGCTGATATAAAAAAGAATAAAGCAATGAGCGCCAGCTGCCAATCTCCAAACCCAAATGAAATCACCCCGAAAATCCCGGCTGCCAGAGCACCATCATAGGTTAACCAATTCAACAAAAAAGCAGTTATTCCAAAAGTCGCCGCAAGTAATAGTGCGAGTAATATCCTGAGATGATCATCGAGTTCTCCAAAAATGAAAAAAATGAAGATCAACGAGAATAAATAAAAGATATTTACGTGACGATGAGTCACTTTAAGAAGATTGTCCGGATTCTTCTTGTTTACCTCTGTTGTGTTTAAGAATGGCAAAAATAACAATCACATATCCGGCCATTATCATTATAGGTGAAACAAATAAAGAAATAAATCCATGGATTTCGTTTTCGATATACATTGCAGTAAAACCTGTGATAATCAAAAATATCGCGATCCCTATAAGCTTATAGTTAAACGATGAGAAAAACATTGGATGATTGTCGGTATTCTTTCGATTCTTTTTTGCCATTTATTTTTTTATAAACCTTAACGTTTTCTAAGTTTGAAACGGAACCAGAAGTTATTTAATTATCTTTTAACTGCAAAGGCGATATCCTACAGAATGAGAATAATCCTGGCTTCACAAAGCCCCAGAAGAAAAAAATTATTAAAACAGCTTGGTCTAACGTTTGAAGTAATTCCAAGTGCAATTAAAGAGCACTCTCTTGAAACTGATCCGGTCAAGATCGTAGAGGATTTAGCAACCCAAAAGGCTTTAAGTGTCGGTAAGTCTTATGCCAATAGTTTTATAATAGGCTCTGATACCATTGTAGTGTTCGAAGATAAAATCCTTGGAAAGCCAAAAGATTATGATGAAGCTTCAAAAATGTTAAATAAGCTAAGTGGTGAGCAACATATTGTTTATACCGGAGTTTCTTTGTTAGTAACCGATGAGCAATCCTCAGTTAAAAAATCAGTCAAGTTTTCAGTAACTACAAAAGTGCATTTTTCGACTCTTGAACAAGCAGAAATAGATGCCTATATAAAAACCGGGAGCCCAATGGATAAAGCCGGAAGCTACGGTATACAAGACGACTGGGGAGCTACTTTTGTAGAGAAAATTGATGGAGACTTTTATAATGTAGTAGGTTTACCTATTAACAAGTTATATTCAGAACTAAAGAATAATTTTCCTGAAATCGTCAAATCATTACCCATTAACTATTGAGTAAGATCATATACATATTTTCTTTTATATCCTTATTGCTGATTTTTTCTGTAAGTACACAAGCTCAGGTTGGCAATGAATTTCAATTAGGTAATCGTTTTATGCAGCAACAGAATTATGAAGCTGCTCTACCTGTTTTTAAAAAACTTGTACAAAATAACCCATCTGAATTCTACTTTGTAGACCGGTACATAGAATGTTTTATACAGCTTAAACAATATGATGAAGGGTTAAATGCCATTTCTGAAACTCCGTTCTCCTCTAATATTTCTGCACAAGTAAATATTCTAAAAGCCAAACTTTATCATTTTAAAGGTGACACAACTAAAGCTTATTCTATATGGAATGATAATATAGACAGCAATCCACGTAATCTTCAGCTCTATATTTCAACTTCAAATATCATGACGGATGTAAATGAGTTTGAAAAAGCTGTAAATGTTTTAAAACAAGCCAGAGTAGCTTTTAATAATCCTCAACTCTTTCATAATGACATCTCTAAAACACTACTACAGGCAGGGAATTACGAAGGCGCCGTTCAAGAATGGATCGATTGGCTAATTGCTCAACCTGATCAAATTTCAAATATCCAGAGAGTTCTTCTACGATTTGATGATCCGTTGCTAAACGACATTACCATTCTTGAAATTGAAGATAAATTGAATGAAATACCGATCAATAAACCTGAGTACAACACACTATTTCGATTTCAGATATGGTTGCTGCAAGAAAACAAATTGTATCGCAGAGCCTTAGCTTCTGCCACCGCATTTGAAAGTTCAACTTCTAATTTTAATTATTCTCTTTTCCAACTTGGCAGAAGTCTGAGGAGAAATAAAGAATTTGAATTGGCCACAAGTGCTTTTGAATATTATATAAATAAAGCCGAAGGTAATGTTAAGTGGCAAAGTCAGGAAGAATTAGCAAAAGTATATTCTGAATGGGCTAAACAAATCGAAGATTTTGATCTGGACTTCACTAACCAAAAAGACACTTTATTTTCAAAAGCATTAGAACAAACAAATTCAATAATCGAAAGCGCTCCAAACTACAGATATATATCAAGAGTACTTTTGATGAAGTCCGAGATCGTACTTGATCATATTCACGATATAGAAGCTGCTGAAAATATCCTTAACCATCTTAGAAAGATAAATCAGGAAAAAGACACCGCTGAAGAATTTTATATACAAGGTAGAATTGATATCGCAACAAAGGAGTATTCACAAGCACGAGTTTCTTTAACTAAAAGTAATAAACTTGCCGGAATTGGTGAACTGGCAGAGAAAACCAGGTATTTCCTTGCTCTTACTGATTTCTTTTCATCAGATTATGAATTTTCAACTATCCAATTAAAGACACTAGGAAGACAAAATACTTCCTACTATGCGAATGATGCCCTCCAACTAAGATTATGGATTCAGGAAGGCTTAAGTGCTGACTCTTCCGGTAAATCAATCCAACCATTTGCTGAAGCCTACTTTAATACCGTGACCGGAAATTATGAAGATGCAAAAAATATGCTTTTAACTTATCTGGAAGAATCGCCGGAAGCTCCGTTATATGATGATGCAATTTTACTTCTATCTAAAAATCCTTCGCATAATGCGCATTCAACTTATAATTTGACCAATCAAGTTCTTGTTCAGAACAAAGTAGTTTCTAATCGGGAACGATTGATGTGGGAACGAGCAAAATTTGCTGACCAAGCTTTTATACAATCAGAGGCGAACCAAAGCTTTGATCCGGAGGTTCAAATTTCTATCAGCGAAGTGATCTCATTTTATGAAGAACTAATTCTTGAATATCCTCAAGGATTTTACGCTCCTTATGCACGAAAAAGACTTTCAAAATTATCAGAAAAAAATACCTGACATGATCAAGCACATAACATCTTTCATTCTATTTGTATTTGTACTTGGATTCAGTTTGAATGCACAGCAACAGGTACTGATCCCAATGGACGCTTCGCAAACCAATCATCTAAAAGCATATGGAGTCATTTTTAATCATGTCACAGACGGCTATCCGGTAAAGTGGCTGCTTAATTACCGCGGTGGAAGTTTTTTGGTGACCATTGATAATGATATTGTTCGAAAAAGCAGACTAAGAAATGTAAGTTTAGAAAGTATCAGCGCAGCAAAAGCCGCTTCCATTGTTCAGGATGTAGAGCGCCCCGGTTCTAACACCTCGGTTGTTAACTTGGAAAAAGCTCCTAAGATCGCCGTCTACACACCAGATCAGGCTTTACCCTGGGATGATGCCGTAACATTGGCGCTAACATACGCTGAAGTAGAATACGATAAGATCTGGGATGTTGAAGTACTGGAAGGAAAGTTGAATGAATATGATTGGCTTCACCTCCATCATGAGGATTTTACCGGACAGTATGGAAAGTTTTGGGCTTCTTACAATGGCGTTCCCTGGTATATTGCACAGGTCAGGCAAATGGAAGCTATGGCAAAAGAATTAGGCTACTCTAAAGTTAGCGAGCAAAAGAAAGCTGTAGCAAGAACCATCAAAGAATATGTCGGCAATGGCGGATTTCTGTTTGCGATGTGTTCCGGAACAGACACTTTTGACATTGCACTGGCAGCAGAGGGTATAGACATTGCTCCTACTCAATTTGATGGCGACGCTGTTGACCCTAATGCTCAAAACGATCTGGATTATTCTAAAACTCTGGCATTCGAAGATTTCAATATCATTATAGATCCTTACCAATATGAACACGCGGATATAGATGTTCCTGTGCAGATCAGAGAGGTGGATCAATCATTAGACTTCTTTACACTTTTTGAATTTTCAGCCAAGTGGGATCCTGTGCCAACCATGCTCACTCAAAATCATGTAAGTTCCGTAAAAGGCTTTTATGGACAAACGACTGCTTTCAGAAAGGAAAAAGTTAAATCATCTGTAGTAATACTGGCAGAATCACCCGGTAGAAATCAGGTGAAATATATTCATAGTAATTATGGTCAGGGAACGTGGACGTTCTATGCCGGTCATGATCCTGAAGATTATACTCATCGGGTAAATGATCCTCCTACAGATCTGGATCTTCATCCCAACAGCCCGGGTTACAGATTGATCCTGAATAACATACTCTTCCCTGCGGCTAAGAAGAAAAAGAAAAAAACTTAGTTGAATTAAAATTCAAAATTAAGAATTAAAGATTGGTACATTATTCTTAATCTTTAATTCTTAATTCTGAATTTTTTATGCAGCCTAGCAAAAAGTTTGAAGATCTGATTGAACTGGTTTCAATACTTAGAAAAGAATGTCCCTGGGATAGAAAACAAACACACCATTCCATTAAAGACAATCTGGTAGAAGAGGCTTATGAAGCAATAGATGCTTTAGACAATAACGACTTCGATGAATTCAAAAAAGAACTCGGTGACCTTTTACTGCATGTTGTTTTTCATAGTAACATGGCCAGCGAAACTGATACTTTTGATATTGGTGATGTCGTCTATACGCTGATGGAAAAACTGATCAGAAGACATCCACACGTTTTTGGAGAAGAAGCGGTTTCCGGCGAAGATCAAGTAGCTGAGAACTGGGAAAACATTAAGTTGAAAGAAGGTAAAAAATCTACTCTTGATGGATTACCTAATCATCTACCCGCTTTAATACGAGCTCAAAGGATGCAGGAAAAAGCAGCTAATGTAGGCTTCGATTGGCCTGAATGGAAACTCGCATGGGAAAAACTTGATGAAGAACTAAATGAGTTTAAAGAAGCTCTTCAGGAAAATGATGTAAATGCTTCATCTGAGGAATTTGGTGATGTTTTATTCTCTATGGTAAACGTAGCCCGATACTTCAATTTAGTAGCTGAGGATAGTTTAAGACAAACCAACAAAAAATTTGAAAAACGGTTTAAGTTTATAGAATCGGAATTAAAAAAATCAGATAAAACGTTGAAAGAAGCTACTCTTGAAGAGATGGACGAACTGTGGAATGAAGCAAAAAATAATTAACGCTTTTTCGCGCACAAATCTGTTTGATCACTAAAAGCAGAAAAGCGCTTACAGATGTTAAAAGAGTAAATTAATTCGACAATTTTCTTTAGATAATCTTATTTTATTATTCTTCCCAAAAAAGGATAGAGTTTAATCCAAACTAAACGATTGAGATTTTAAAAAGGTTTAGTGCTTGGATACCTGACTGAAGGACGCACAAGAAATTATTAAACACTAAATTTTGAGATCGAATGTCTTCTGATTTACATACTGGTTTTGACGAACAAGAATATCCACACATCAACAAGGGACTTGATGGTATCGTAGCTTTTTCTACTACCAAAAGTTTTATCGATGGAAAAGTGGGAGATCTTATTTACTCTGGCTATCATATTGACACATTAGCTGAAAATGCTACTTTTGAAGAAGTATGTTTTTTGCTTTGGAATGATCGTCTGCCAAACAGTTCAGAGTTAGAAAACCTGAAAAAAGAATTGGTAGATCACAGAGAATTACCTGAGGCTGTTCTTAATTATATTAAATCTACAAGTAAAGATGCCGAGCCAATGGCGGTATTAAGAACTTCGGTTTCTATGTTGGCAGACAGCGACTCTACTTTTGGTAAGTTCGACGAAAGTTTGTTCATGGATCAGGCTATTTCTATCACTGCCCGAATTCCTTCTATCATTGCAGCCTTTGACAGATCCAGAAAAGGAAAAGAGATAATCGCTCCTTTGAAAGAAGGTAGTACAGCTTTTAACTTCCTTTATATGTTAAATGGGGAAAAGCCGGGTAAGCAAGCTGAAAAAACAATGGATCTTTGCTTGATCCTTCATGCTGAACACGGAATGAATGCTTCTACATTTACAGCAAGAACTATCACCGCTACTATGGCTGATATGTATTCTTCTGTTACAGGTGCGATTGGTGCGTTAAAAGGTCCATTACATGGTGGTGCAAATACTGCAGTAATGAATACCCTTCTTGAACTTTCTAAAGAAGGAAAAGATGCTGATGCAGTTGCTTTCACAAAGAAAAAGCTGGACAGTAAAGAAAAAATGATGGGCTTCGGTCATCGTGTATATAAAGTTTTTGATCCACGCGGATACCACCTTCAAAAAATGGCGAAAGCTCTTTCTGAAGAAACAGGACATGAAGAATTGTACCGTTGGAGTATGGATATGCTCAACACCATGAAAGAAGAAAAGAATATTGATCCAAACGTAGATTTCTTTTCAGCTACCGTTTATTATTCTATCGGTATTGAACCGGATCTTTATACCTGTATTTTTACGATGAGTAGAGTTTCGGGATGGACCGGCCATGTTATGGAGCAAGCTGCAAATAACAGACTGATTAGACCAAGAGCACTTTACGTTGGTGAAAAAGGTCTTGAGTGGACTGCTATCGAAGACCGCTAATCTTAAGTTTTAGTAAACTTTTTTTGAAAGCCTGGAGACTACAACATCTTCAGGCTTATTTTTTATCCATGTGGATTTTATAAGTTTATCCGGGACAAAACTGATTTTGAAATTGACTCCCTCCCCCTTTTTCGTATCCCAATCAAAATCAGCTTCCAATTGCTCCGCTAAAGTTTGTATCAAGGTCATTCCAAGCGAGTTCAATTTAGTTATATCAAACCCTTCTGCCAGGCCAATTCCATTGTCAGCAACACAAAATATCAATTCTTCGCCAACCACTGACAAGCTAACATCTATTTTGCCGCTGTCTTTCTCTTCAAAAGCATACTTATAAGCGTTTACAATTAGCTCGTTTGCCAAAATACCAAATGGAACAGCTTGATTTACGTTCAAAGAAACTTCATCTCCCAAAACTTCAATTTTTATATTCTTATCTGATCTTTCATAAGTCTCTGCTATTTCTGAGACAACATCTGTTAAATAACTTTTGATCTCTATGCTACTAAAAACGTGATTCTGATAAAGTTTTTCATGAATTGCAGCTATAGATTTAATTCTGGACTGGCTCTCCTGTAAAATTGTTAGTGTTTCAGAATCTTCTTTGTCCACATACATTGCCTGTAATGCAAATAACCCTGATATAACAGCAAGATTATTTTTTACCCGATGATGAATTTCTTTAATAAGAATTTCTTTTTCTGCTAAGGATTCTTCTAACTGAGATTGATAATTTTTTAAATAAGTAATATCTGATGCCGTACCTGAACAACCAATTATGTTTCCATTATCATCTAATATCGGATAAGCAGTGCCCGATAGGTGCCTTATTTCTCCTTTTGAAGTAACCATCTCAACGGGGAAACTTTCAAAAACTTCACCTTCAATTACCTTTTGATGAATTGCTGCTAACTCTTCTGCTTTTGGTGGATTAACGTAATTAATAAAGGATTTCCCGATTAATTCAGATGGGGCATAACCAAGGATAGAACTACTTGCGTTATTGATAAAATTGAAATTCTTTTCAACATCAATTCTCCATACCAGATCATGGGATGCCTCTACCAAGTTTCTGTATTTTTGCTCACTATCTACCAGAGCTCTTTCCACTTTAATAGTACTGGTTATATCCTCAATCAAGAGCATTATCTTTTCAACCTTTCCATCTTTGCCTACTATTGGTGTTAAATACTCCCTTAAAACAATCTCCTTTCCTTTTTTTGTTTCTCTCTCGATAGTTATTAATTCCGTCCTTCCGGTTTCTGCTACCTTCCTTAAATTACTTTGTGCTTCTGTTTTCTTATCTCGCAGTGCATAAGGAAGAAAATTCCCATCTGCTTCTTCATTTGTCCAACCGAAAATATTTTCAGCCTCTGCATTCCAAACTTTGTCTACAATTCCTTCCGTATTTACTGTAACCACACCAATCGGAGCTGAATCTATGAGTGTTTTTAGCAATGAGTTTGTTTTAATCAGTTCCTGTTCAAACATTGCCTTTTCGGTAATATCGATTAAAAGTATCAGTCTGCTTCTTTCCCCTCCTAAGCTAATTCTCTTCCAATGAACATCTACAATGATGAACTCACCGTTTTTCTTCAAATGATTAGTTCTTATTGATTTTATCCCCTCTTGTTCTTTCTCACCCAGACTATTAACTATATTTTGAAACATCTCATGATCTTCTGGTGGCCTAAGATCAAATGTGGTCATATTAACAAACTCTTCCTTGGTATATCCATAGAGCTCTGTTGCTGCATGGTTTACATCAATGATTGTTTCTGATCCTGAATCATCAACAATCATTAAAGGATTCGGATTGTTGTCGAATAAAAACCTGTATCTTTGTTCTCTTTGTTCGATTTCTAATTCAAGTAGTTTCTCTTCCGTCACATCCTTTAAGGAACCATATAATTTTATGGTTACATCATTCACTACAAAAGGATCGAAAGTAAGTCTTACATGTTTTTTTGTTCCCTTTAATCCATTTATTCGAAGGGGTAAGCTTTTGGGCACTTTATTTGTGATACAATCAACAAGCGCATCTCTGATAATTTGACGGTCATCTTCATGGTATATGGAAATAAGCTGTTCTGCATTTTTATCAGTCCTATCATCCATCTCAAAGATTTCAAATATTTTGGGACTCATTTTTACAACATCCGTTTCAATATGATATTCCCATCCCCCTACGCCGGCACTTTTACTTGTTTGTTCTAGAAAGGATTTATTCATTAACAGATCTGATACATCTTGTATTGTTGAAATGACTAAAACTTCATCTTCTGTTTTCTCAACACTGTAGTTAACAAGTATATCTACAAAAGCCCCGTCATTCTTCACTTCTTTTATTTGAGAAAGCGTTGATTCACCATCTTCAATAAGTGCGTTATAAGCTTCTTCAGCTTCTTCTTTACTTTCTATTGGAGTTACCAGCGACAGATTCTTTCCTAATAACTCTTCTTCTGAATATCCTAAGATCTCACAGTATGCATTATTTACCTTAATGATGGTACCGTCTTTATCAGAAATTCTTACTCCAATGGGGCCATCAAATATTGCTTTTAAAAGCCTGTCGCCTTTTCTTTTTTCTCTCCTTTGGGTGAGCGCATCCAGTTCTCTTTCAATTGCAGGCAGTAATCTTTGAAGATTATCTTTGAGAACATAATCTTTTGCTCCGGATAGTAAAGCATCGATTGCTTGTTCATCAGGAATGGTACCGGAAACAAGGATAACCGGTATATCTTTTTCCATTTCGTCGATTTGCTTTACGGCATCAATTCCTGAAAAGCCGGGAAGCTTATAATCACAAATACAAATATCGTATCTGTATTTATTAGTGAGATCGCTTATCTCCTCAAGAGAAGTTGCGATATCATATTCAATCTCAAAATTAGCCTTTTTGATATGTCGAATTAATAATTCAACATCATTGGGATTGTCCTCAACAAAAAGCACTCTTAAATACTTCATATATATAACTGCTACTGTATCCGGTAAAATATATTACCGGTAAAAGTATAACATTATTAAATGAAGCTTTTTAATTAAATGTGCTTAATTAAATGAAGCTATCTTGGCTTTAAAACTAGATTAATTATCCGCTTTGGAACGAAGATTTCCTTTATTATTTCTGAGCTTTCTAAATACTCTTTTATCTTCTCTTCCTGCTTTGCTTGCTCCAAAACAAATTCTTTATCCATCGCTTTATCTGAAGGTATATTTATCTCACTTCTTACTTTTCCGTTGATCTGGATCGGATATAATATTGAATCTTCTTTCAGATATTCCTCTACGAATTCCGGCCATTCAGCATATGCGATGGAATCATTATTACCCATTAATTTCCATAATTCCTCACAAAAATGAGGTGCAAATGGTGATAATAAGATCACAAAATCCTGCGCTATTGACTTAGGAATAGTATTCCATTGATTTGCTTCATTTGTGAAGATCATTAATGAAGAAATCGCCGTATTAAATCTGAGTGATTCAATATCTTCCGTTACTTTTTTGATAGCTTCATGTAATACTTTCAGCTGATCTTTAGTTGGCTCACCATCATTTATTTTGGAATTTAATTCTCCTGAATCTTCATTGATCAGTAATCTCCAGGCTCGGTTTAAGAACCGGTTTACCCCTTCCACCCCTTTCGTGCTCCAGGGTTTAACTTGCTCAAGAGGGCCCATAAACATTTCATACAATCGTAAAGAATCTGCGCCGTATTGAGCAATAATATTATCCGGGTTAATTACATTCCCTCGACTTTTACTCATCTTATGAGCTCGAGCTTCTACTTTTGCGCCCGTGGATTTTTCAACGAATCCATCCCCTTTTTTCTCAACTTCATCATCAGAAAGCTTCTTTCCGTCTTTGGATGTGTATTCCATTTCCCCAAGAATCATTCCCTGATTCACAAGTTTTTGAAACGGCTCTTTTGTAGATAATATCCCACAATCATAAAGAACTTTATGCCAGAAGCGCGCATACAATAAATGAAGAACCGCATGCTCAGCACCACCAATATAAAGATCCACAGGCATCCAGTATTTCTCATAATCCGGATCAACGGGCCCGCCATCAAAATCGGGAGAAATATATCGTAAATAATACCAGCAAGAACCTGCCCACTGTGGCATGGTGTTGGTTTCGCGAATCGCTTCCTTACCTGTTTCAGGATCGGTAGTCTTCACCCACTCAGTTGCATTTGCCAAAGGAGGTTCGCCATTGCCGGTCGGCTCATATTTTTCAACTTCCGGAAGTTCCAGAGGTAATTCATCTTTAGAGATCGCTTTTGCTTCCCCGTCCACATGAATAATTGGAAAAGGCTCGCCCCAGTATCGTTGTCTTGAAAACAACCAATCACGAAGTTTGTAATTAACCGCTTTCTTGCCCGCTCCTTTTTCTTCCAGAAATCTGATGATCTTTTGCTTGGCTTCTTTGATCTTTAAGCCATTCAGAAAGTCACTGTTTATCGCAGGGCCGTTACCGGTGTACGCCTTTCCTTCAAAACCTTCTTCCGGCTGAACTGTTCTCACTATTTCAAGATCGTATTTCTCAGCAAACTCCCAATCTCTTTCATCCTGAGCAGGAACCGCCATTATGGCTCCGGTTCCGTAACTCACCAATACGTAATCGGCTATCCAGATGGGAACTTCTTTGCCATTTGCCGGATTGATCGCATACGCTCCTGTAAAAACTCCGGTCTTTTCTTTGGTTAGTTCCTGTCGTTCAAGATCAGACTTTAGTTCAACTTCAGCTCTGTATTTTGCAACTGCATCTTTCTGATCATCTGTTGTGATCTCGTTTACAAGTCGATGTTCAGGAGCAATAACCATATAGGTCGCACCGAAAATTGTATCCGGACGAGTTGTGAATACTGTTAGTTTATCGTTATGATCTTTGATCTGAAAATCTACTTCGGCCCCGATCGATTTTCCGATCCAGTTTCGCTGCATATCTTTCAGCGATTCCGGCCAGTCCAAATCTTCAAGATCATTTAAAAGTCGTTCTGCATATTCTGTAATTTTCAGAACCCACTGTCTCATTGGCTTTCTTACAACCGGATAACCACCAACTTCGCTCTTACCGTCAATTACTTCTTCGTTAGCCAAAACGGTTCCCAACTCAGGACACCAGTTTACAGCTACTTCATCTTCGTACGCTAAACCTCGTTCAAATAACTTAAGGAAGATCCACTGAGTCCATTTAAAATAATCAGGATCTGTCGTATTGATTTCCCTGTCCCAGTCATAACTGAAACCAATAGCCTGCAACTGCTCACGAAATTTATTTACGTTTTTCTCTGTAGTGATTTTTGGATGAGTTCCTGTCTTTACTGCGTACTGTTCTGCAGGTAAACCAAATGCATCCCAACCCATTGGATGAAGCACGTTAAAGCCATTCATTCTTTTATATCTTGCAACAATATCAGTAGCAGTGTATCCTTCCGGGTGACCTACATGAAGTCCCGACCCACTGGGATACGGAAACATATCCAGCACATAAAACTTGGGCTTAGAAGTGTCAGTCGGTGTTTTAAAGGTCTTATTTTCTAGCCAGTACTTTTGCCATTTGGTTTCTATGGCAGATGGGTTGTATGAATGCATGAATAGCTTTCGGTTTCAGATTCTTGATAAGCTTTTAAAATAAGGATTTTGCACACAATTATTCTGATAGAATAAGAGAATCGGGATTCGATGTAGGTGCTTTACGATTAAAATGATGTTACTGACTAGCTGACTCCTATCCAACAAGGGGTTACAACTTCACATTAGTTATCTAGACCAACCGACTCTTCCACTTATCAGACAAGGGATTGCAACTTCACATTAAATAACAGATCTACTTACTGCCTACCCACCAGACATGGGGTTGCAACTCGACGTTAATTATCTAGACCAGCCGACTTTTCTACCTACCCGACTTGGGGTTGCAACTTCACCTTATAACAGATCTACTACTGCCTTACCCACCAGCCAAGGGGTTGCAACCCCTTGTCCGGTGGGTGGGTAAATGGGCAACTGAAAAATCAGGTTATTTCCCTTCTACAACCTTGATTTCCTCTTCACTTAACCCATACAACTCGTACACCATTGCATCTATTTCGGAATCGGTTTTAGCGATTTGGGATTTGAGCTCATCCGCTTTGGCTTTTTGTTGGTTAAAGTACTCCATCCATTCGGCTTGTTCCTGTATCGGCAAGGGATTGCAATCCTTTGTTGCCTTTTTTCGTGCTTTTTCTAACTCTTTAAGGAATTCCTTGAAGGTGAGCTCGTGCCAATTTTCCAGTTTACGGCTGAGTTTATCGATGTCGAATTTGGATAGAACTAAAGAACTAAATTTAAAAGTTAACTCAAGGAGATTCTTCCAATTCTTTTCAAGATCTTTTGAAAGTGGAACGAATAGTTCTTGAAAACTGATTGGGGCATAGTTTATATATGTATTTTTCAGATTTGGTGCAGAATACAAAAGATAACCACCAGACATTCTAAGACCATCGAATAAACACTCAAATGTATAATTGTATAATTTCGAGTTTAAGAAACAAAGAACGTATTCAGGCAGAAATTTTTCAGTAAAAGAATGGATACAATTTGTATTAATTGAAGCAAATTCACACTCTCTATCATAAAAAGCTTCACATTTAAGACCAATTTTCGCAATGATAATTTTGGAAGAACTATATAGATTATTTCTGTTTTCAGATATTTCAGGGTGATTTTCAGGTAAATATGGTGTTAGATAAGTACTGCCTTTGTTTGTCAGTTCATCATATCCCCAATATGGAACATATGGATCGATGGTGCCGGTATTCACTAATTTATAACCTGATTCTTCATTAATTAGATCAGAATATTCATCAGCTTCTCTTGCAGTTGATGTTGCATTAATTCTTCCAACTTCACCCAAATTCACGGATTGATTAATCACTTTCTCAGTTATTGGAAGCTTATCATTTAAAAGAAAGCCAAGTATATTATCGGCAATTATACCTAAACGAGAGGAAGGGAATTTTCTACCTTCAATTAACTTTGTTTCATCATCAAATTTTCCAGTTAAAACATTATAGTCTTTACTTTCACCTCTTTGCAAAATTGTAATAACTGGATAAGTGCTCGCATCAGGAAATACTTTTTTATCTGAATAATCTATCAAAGAGCATAATTTCGTTTCTGTGAGAATATACTCTCTTAAAGCATTTCCGTAACTCGCTGATAAATACCTGTTTGGTGTAATGTAAGCTAGATATCCAGCCTTTTTAGTAATTTGTATTCCTCTTTCAAAAACTGATATTCTTCAGGGCTGGAAAACTTCTTTAAGTCCATTGCACTCACATAAGGCGGATTCCCAATCACCACATCAAAACCGCCGGTATATTCGGGGAGGAAGGCTTCCTCATACGAACAGCATACCTCCGAGACAAGGAGTTGCAACTCCTTGTTGAGAGGCAGGTTGTGCTTTTCTCGATTATGCTGAATGTATTCGAATACATTCGCTAGTCCGTCTTCATCTTCAATGGTTTTTCGGTTAAATTTCTGAGCCCATAAATGAAATACTTCTTCTCTGGGTACTTTAAGGTATTCTTTGGTTTTTTGAGCGCTCCTACCCTTCAGCTTTCGCACAGTATTAGCCAGCTCATCAGGATCACAAACCAACAGCATATGCACATGATCGCCACAAATATTCCAGTTCAGCACATTCAGTTCATCTTCGGTAATAATAGCTACCAGCTCATTAGCTACTACCATTTCCAGTTCTTCATCCAGCCAGATAGTTTCGCCCTTCTTCACCTTGTATTCTATCATTCGCTGAGACGTGCGGGCATTATGCGTCACCCATGTAACATGGAACGCCTGTTTTTCTTTTTGTCGGAATACATTCGGGAATTCTTTTTCCCACTTAAAAGCTTTGTCGCCCGCCACTTCGGGGTCGTCGATCAGTGAGTTTCCGCACTTTATGTGATTATTCAGCGAGGTGAGCTTGCGACCTTTTTGAGCAGTGCGCAACCACAGAGAAAGTTTGGCAATTTCTACCGATTCCTCGTTTATATCCACACCAAACAAATTGTTTTCCAAAATTTGATTCTCGATATCTGGAATCACTAAGGGTTGATCCAGTAATTTTGCCTGCAATTCATCCACATAGGTATGTTCATCAATTAAAAACTCCAATGCCTGATTCAAAAATGCTCCACTCCCGCAGGCCGGATCACAAATAGTTAATTTCAACAGCCATTCACGGTATTTATCCAGTTTGGCCAATAACTCCTTTTTGGTTTTCTTTTGACGATTCGGGCGGTAATCCTCGTCTTCAATTCCCAATTCAGCTTTCTGCTCCTCACACAACTTCCCCACCGTATTTTCCACAATGTACTTGGTGATGTACTTGGGCGTATAAAATACTCCGTCTTTTTTGCGGCGGGTTTTGGAAGTGTCTACTTCCTGCCCTTCCAGTTCAGCGGTAATTTCTTCGATCTCGTTCAGCGAGTGCTCAAAAATATGTCCAAGGATGTTTACATCTACATCAGAGCCAAAATCATAGGTACTTAGCTTTAATGTATGTTTGTAAAGCAATTCGTCATCAATAGAAATGGTATCCAAAATTTCATCTTGGGAGAACAGGCCTCCGTTATATGCAAAAATCTCAGCTTTATCCGGAACTTTCCGACCGGTATTCAAATAGCCAAAATATTTTACAAACCTCTGATAGAGGGGTCTGTATTCATCTAATTCTCGAAGTTGTTGCCATTCCTGTATAATTTTCTTGATTGAATTGGGTGGAAGAAGAAGTTGATCTTCAGCAAAAAAGATGAACAAAAAACGATCCAGCAGTTTTTGAGTTTTCTTGAACAACAACAGCTTATCATATTCCGGGTTATGTTTTTTGATGCTTTCAAACACATCGTGCTTAAATGCGGAATAATCTTTGTATAACTTTTTGGTGACGTTTTCTTCTTCAGTAAGCGAAGCGTCTTTGATCTTCTTTGGCAGACCTTTAGTAAAATTGGAATAGCCCAGACAAAGCCATAGCACCTTGAATTCTTCCTTTGTGAGTGCAAAGAGATTAAACTCGATGAAATCTACCGCATTATCAATATAAAACCGAAGCTTCTCAAAATTGGAAATGATAACGTAAACGGCATCCGGCTGTTTGTTTTTATATCCAAAAGCCTGCGTTTCCACTTTACCAAGATCTGTTGTTTCAGTTCCCTTCAGCTCAATCACTGCACGTACTTTTTCTCCATCCAATAGTGCTCCGTCTGCCTTTTTGGAATCAGTGAGGTTTTTCTGCTCTACAACTAGATTGTAATTTGGAGCTGGTTTTTTGGTATAGCCAAGTACATTAACAAATAGATGTCCTAAAAATCCTTCCTGATACTCCTCTTCTTTGGAGTTTCGGATGTTCTCTTGTATCTCGCGATTTTGAAAGTGTGCCGTAAATCTCCCCCAAGCCTCATCTACTTTTTTCTCATCAACCCCTGAAAGATATTTATTCAGTACCGCGTTTTGGAATAATGGCATATACAGAAACCCGTTTCTTGAATTCTAAATCAATTTATTATCAACGGATTATAGGAAAAGGCGAGTTCAGTAAAAAGTGCAGGTTTAATAAATCTTATTCTCTTAGAATAACGCAAAGATAAAAGTTATCTAAGTAGCGAGTCTATCACCCCAATCCCATCCGGTTCCCACCACAGATCAGGTGTTTGAGCATTACTCAGAAATTCAGTTTTAATTCCGTCAATATTTTCTCCGGTACGGTAGACCGTTTGCACTGAGTTGCCAAATCGACTCTTCAGCTCTTTAACCTTATTTTGATCTCCCACAACCCAGTTTAGCACAAATTCCTGATCGGGGAAGTCATCGGTTTCCTGAACCAGAAAATCATCCAACCATGCCTGATCCCTTTCAATGGCTTTATTGAATGCAAACTGATACGCCAGATTTTCCTTGGGCTTTTTAAGCTGAGGATTGTTCAGCCAGAATTCCTCTACATAATCGGTAAAGTGACATTTTACTTTTGAAAGAGTGAACGGACTAACAATGACAGCTACAGAACGACAACCTTTCCCTCCGTATCTGAATACAGCTTCGATCATATCTCTCAAGGTTTCAGGATTCTCATTATCCAGATAGGCTATGGAGAATTTCGCTGTCCGAATTACAAACTCTGTGCTGTTATTTACAGCATTTAGCTTAAAAAGCTTTTCTTTGACAGGATCAACAGATTCTTCCGAGCCCGCAAACAGAACTTTATCAGCTTGCAGATCTTTGAAATCGGCTAACTCTGTCGAGTATTGAATTTGATTATCGAGATCAGTTTCATCCATCATCTTCAAAAAACCTGATAACAAATGCGGATCTTTTTTCGAGAGTTTTCCATAATAATCAGCACCGGATAAAATTGTGCCCAACGCATCCTGAAATCCTACCAAGGGAAGATTCCCCGCATGTAAACAGAGCACTTTTTGTCCGACTGAATTTTTTATTTCTGATAATTCAACCCGCTTAGCCCATTCTTCAACCTGACCGGAATCTACTTTCTGCTTTAATGTTCTGATCTGAAATTTAATGTCTTCAAAACTGAACAGACCTTCTTCTACCGTTTTATCAATGGCTTTTTTTAACGATAGATTATCGGGTTGGAGCCAAGCTTTGGTTGCCCGAGAGACTTTTTGGATGTGATCTTGGAAATTATTTTCCATTGCTTCATTCATGTTGACCCTCCCCTTGTTCCCCTCCCTTTGAGGGGAAACTCGTTGTTCAAGTTCAGGTAGTTACAGCATTTTGTGCTTTTGTGATTCTGTGGCATTTCTTCAATCCAGGTCGATGAGAAAATTACAGCCTCGTAAATTCTTTGGATTCCATCTTCCTAAAACCTGAAATTGATTTTCAGCATTCAGAATTCCTTTATCCCCTGTTAAAATAAACGAACAGGAATAGAAATTTGCCAGATCTATTACTCCTATCAAACCTTCTTCTCCTTGTTCAACTTCCTGCATCGGATTTTCAGGATTTCGAATACTTACCTGCATCCAGGAAGGACAATCAAACCACTGAGTACCCACACTGTAAGCCTGACTCAATAATTCTGTCATGCCGTATTCCGAATGGATCTGTTCCAGAGGCAATCCAAAGTCCTTCGCTAACTGTTCATGAAGAGCTTGTTTTGTCATTTCTCTTCTGAATGTTTTCATACCGCCCGTTTCCATCACAATGGTATCCTTTGCAATATCAACATTACTGCGTTCGGCGAGGTCCAACAGTCCAAATGCAGCGCCGAACAGCATCAGCTTTTTACCTGATGCTCTGATCTCATCTATCTCATTTTGGAGCAACGGTTTATCCAGATCCAGAAACTTACTGTGACCTGAATCTTCTCTTTCTATCAATGCATTCAGCATCCACACCAATGAAGAATTGGGATTGGAATTATAGCCCGGAGTGTACGCCCAAATCACATAGTCATGCAGATCGTAGAATTCCCACATTCCATCAAAAATCGACTGTTTATACAGGTCCGGATCAACAACAATATGCTTACTTCTTTGCATCCCTGAAGTGCCGCTACTTTGAAAAAGCTGATAGCTGTCAGCTGACAGATTTTTCTTTGAGGTCACTATTTCTTTCTCTTTGAATGCCTGAATGGGTAAAAGCGGGATTTCTGCAATATTTACAGGGCCAGTAATTCCAAGAGCTTTGCAGAATCGTCCGTAAACAGGATCATTTTCTGACTGGTATTTAAAGACTTTGAGTGCTTTTTCTTCGAAAGAAACAGACTCATCAAATATTTGGTAGGGATTCATTCTTCAAGAATTCTGATTAAAGCATGTGAAGTCAAAATATAAATCTTATTCTCCACTACATATATATCATTAATCTCAGATCTCTTTTCAAATGAAAGAATCGTCTTTTTAGTTAATGGTCCCTGCTTTTCCAGAATTTTATTTTTGGCTAAGTACATTTCATTATCTCTATAGAAAAACGAAACTGACCCTTTCGCTTCGTAAAAATTTTCGTAAAAACCATTTGCAGAGATTTTATGCACAAACTCCGATTTTTTATCCAGAATAAAAATACTGCCGTCAATAATCTGTAATCCTGAAACATTTTTTACGTCTCCAGGAAGTGGTATTTGGTCCAGCATTGCTCCGTCTTCATTATACTTTCCGAGAGATCCGGAGCCATCATTGTAAAAAATAACTTCCCCAAATTTGTTCACTCCTAAAAAAGTTGGAGTAATTTCTGATGCTGTTTGGAATTGCTCTTTAGCTTTAATGGAACTCAGATACTGCCAGCGTTTATCAAAAACCTGAATCCTGTTATTTCCTTTATCAGATACAAATAACTTTAACCCGTTTGTAGTTGCAATATCCAACGGATTGTCGAATTGGTAGTTGCCACTTCCTCTGTTCCCATATTTCTCGATCAGCTTTCCGTCAAACCCCAACTTAAGCACTCGATGTGCTCCTGCTTCAACGATGTAAATAGCATCATTCCCAACAGTAAAAGAAGTCGCTTTTTTAAGACCGGAATATAAAGTATCAACAGAAGTTTGTTGGGCGAACGCTGAATTTGCGATTAAAACACTAAGCGTCGCTATGAGGCACAAGCGGATCATGCAAGGCGCTTTAATCCCTTAGCTCCGATATCATTTCTGAAAAATGCTTTTTCGAAGCTGATCTTTTTTACCTGATCATAAGAATTGTCGATGGCTTCCTGCAGCGATTGCCCTTCCCCAACGATATTTAAAACCCGACCGCCATTTGTAAGAAGTTTCCCATTTTCGATCCTGGTTCCGGCATGAAATAATATACCACTGTCAACTTTATCAACTCCGCTGATCTCTTTGCCTTTGTCGTAGCTTTGTGGATATCCACCGGAAACCATAACCACTGTACATCTGTATTTATCGTCTAGCTCAATATCTGTTTCTGATAATCTTCCTTCCGTACATGAAATGATCACGTCCAACAGATCTGATCTCATTGCGGGCACGATCACCTGACATTCAGGATCTCCGAACCGACAGTTATACTCAACAACTTTTGGTCCATCCTTTGTAATCATCAAGCCTACGTAAAGAATTCCCTGATATGGATTTCCTTCGGATTTCATTCCGGCCACTGTGGGTTGAATAATTTCTGACTCAACTCTTCTTAGAAGCTCTTTTGTTACGATCGGAGCCGGAGAATAAGCACCCATTCCACCGGTATTTAAACCCGTATCACCTTCTCCAATGCGTTTATGATCCTGAGCATTACCGATCACTTTATAGCTGTCTCCATCGCAAATAGCAAAGACCGATGCTTCTTCGCCTTCCATAAACTCTTCGATCACTAATCGGGAAGCGGCATCACTTAACGATCCTTCCTGAAGTTCTTCCAATGCTGAAATAGCATCTGATTCATTTTCAGGGATCAAAACTCCTTTTCCTCCTGCTAATCCATCCGCTTTTAAAACTACCGGATAACTGCCAGTTTCTATGATATATTCCGCAGCCTTGTCAAATTCATCCTGACTGAATACCTCATATCCTGCTGTTGGGATGTCATGCCTTTTCATGAAATCCTTGGCAAATTCTTTACTTCCTTCCAGCATCGCTGCTTTCTGTTTGGGACCAAACACGGCGTGACATTTTTCTTCTAGGAAGTCAGCGATTCCTTCAACAAGAGGCTGTTCAGGTCCTACAACTGTTAAATGAATAGAATGAGTTTGAATAAATTCCCAAACCTCATCAAAATCTGAAGCATTAAGTTGCACATTTTTTCCCAGCGATTCTGTTCCGGGATTTCCGGGAGCAATAAAAAGCTGTTCAAGTTTTGGAGATTTTGCCATTCCCCAAGCCAGTGCATGTTCTCTTCCTCCGCTTCCCAACAAGAGTACATTGTATTTCATGATTCAGGAAAGTTTTTCGGCAATAGAAATAATTTCAGAAAAGCTGTCGGCTTTTAAGCTGGCTCCGCCGATCAAACCTCCGTCAACATCAGTCTGCGATAACAGTTCTTCAGCATTTGCAGGTTTCATACTTCCACCATACAAGATACGGATGACTGATGCTGTTTCTTCATTGTATAAAGCGGCAATTTCAGCTCTAATAAAAGCATGCATTTCCTGAGCTTGTTCAGGTGAAGCAGTTTCTCCAGTTCCAATTGCCCAAATAGGTTCGTAAGCAATTACAACATCTAAGATCTCACTCTCTGAAATATCTTGAAGTGCTTTTTTAACCTGATCAGAAACTACATCAAAGTGCGTGTCTTTTTTCCGTTGATCTAGAGATTCTCCCACACAAATAACCGGAGCTATTTTATGTAATAGTGCCTTATGAGCTTTTTTGTTTACGGTTTCATCATTCTCACCAAAGTATTGGCGACGTTCAGAATGTCCGATGAGCACAAAATTACAACCACTTTCAGCAAGCATAGTTGCACTGATTTCGCCGGTGTAAGCTCCGTTATCTTCAAAGTGAAGGTTTTGGGCGCCGACCTGAATGTCAGAGTCGTGAAGATACTTTACTGCCATTCCAAGAGATACAAAGGGCGGACAAACTAATACGTCTACTTCCTCTGATATCTCATTTTTAGCAGATCTCAATCCCTCAAGTAATTCTGCGGCCTCAAAAGGACCTCCATTCATCTTCCAATTTCCGGCTATTAAAAACTGCCTGTTGCTCATTTAACTTTCTATTTTTGATTGATTGATCACGGTGTTCATTCCTTGAATTACATCTGTAAATTCTGAAGCAACATACTTCCGGACAATATTTCCATTTTGATCAACTAAAATTCTGGTAGGTACGTCAGTCACATTAAAGGTCTCGATCAGTTTTTGAATATCAAAAGTACCAAATGCAGCAACGCCCCAATGCTTTACACGCTCCTCAAAAAATGCATTTACGGTCACTTCACTTCTGTCGAGAGGAATAGTAAATATCTCCAGATCATAGTTTTGATAGATCTGATGTATTACCACTGTACGATCGTATTGATCCTGATAAAGGCGACTTGCAACCGGCGTAATTTCAATTATATAAGGCTTCCCAATTAACGTTGATGAATTAATGGAATCTCCTTCCTGAGTCGTAAATGAAAAGTCAGGAACTCTGAATCCCGGAGCCAAATAAGCCAGATCATAACCAATGTTCTTAGCCCATTGCATTGCATTGGTTTTACTCTTGTACTTCTTTTCAAATATTTCAAGAGCTGACTTAGCTTCATCCACTCTTGAGCTATCATATAAAACTTCGATCTTCTTTTGATCCAGACCCAAAATAAGGTCTTCACGTTCTGTAAGTTCTGAAAGTGAATCCAGGTATGAAATTCCTTTATCCAATCCTTTTTCTTTAGCTATATAAGGAAACCCAAAGCTAACGGCAGCAAAAATAGCATCCTCACTGGTAAGAGCATCATCGATTCTCTGCATCATCATAGGTTTATCAATTGTATTAAGCAATCTGGCAGATTCTGAAGCAGCTAAGTTTGCCGCTATTGTTTCAGAATGCTTTTCGTGGATTTCCCAATACAGATCACTCCATTTTAAAACCTCATCATAAATAAGAGAATCTTCAATTGCACCTGCAGCTATATAAGCGGCTACTCTTTTAAACCCCCGGTCAACCCGATCAAAGGTTTCCATTGCCCGATGTTCTCTTGAATCTAATTCAAAATTAACATTTAAAGCAGGCAGCTCTCCTGAAAAAGTAAGAGTGTCATTATCGGCTAGTATAAACTGAGTAGTTGCAACCTGATTTCCATTTCTGTTAATGAAAACCGGATAGATTCCTTTTTGAGGGAATTCCACTTTTCCCTTAACGATGCCATTGGCATTGGTTGCTTTATCAAAAATTGTATCAACTTTACTGGTAGCACTTTCCTGATAAGTGATTATCAATTGAATGCCCGAATAATCTTTTGAATCATCAACAGAATCTGCAACTGTTATAGTACCATTCAGATAAGCCGTCTCGAATTCCGGATCGTTGCTACAATTAGCAAGAGCGTACGTAAGAAAAACTAAATAAAATATATTTCTGATCTTCATAATAGTTTGATTCACCTAGAATCAATTTTGTAATTTTTTTGAAACCATTTCTGTAACCAATTTCGGGTTGGCTTTACCTTTCGATGCTTTCATAGCCTGTCCCACAAAAAAGCCCATCAATTGTTTTTTTCCTTCCTTATATCTTTGTACTTCATCCGGGTTATTCGCAATTATTTCATCCACAATTGGCTCTAAGAATCCCGAATCTGAAACTTGTATTAAATTCATCTCTTTTGCTAATTCTTCCGGAGATTTTTTATTACCTAACATCGCATTAAAAATATCCTGCATAGCAGACGAATTGATCTTGTCTTCTTCTTTAAGTTTTACCAATTCAGCCAAACGCTCCGGCGAAATCGAGAACTCACCAATCTCAATACTTTGTTCATTTAAGATACGAAGCACATCTCCAAGAACAATATTTGAAGCTGATTTTGGATTTTTAGTAAAAGAAACAACTTCCTCGAAATAATCTGCCAGATACCTACTTTCTGTCAATGTAACCGCATCATTTTCGCTCATGGCATATTCTTTTATGAATCGCTTTTGACGTACATCAGCCAATTCCGGGAGCTCTTCTTTTATATCAGCGAGCAATTCTTCAGTAACAATTACGGGTGGTAGATCCGGTTCCGGAAAATACCGATAGTCATGAGCTTCTTCTTTTGAGCGCATCACTCTGGTCTGATTTTTTGTAGTATCCCATAATCTGGTTTGCTGAACTACTTCACCACCTTCTTCGATTAACTCGATCTGTCTGTAAATTTCAAACTCAATGGCTTTTTCAACATTCCGGAAAGAGTTCATGTTCTTTAACTCAGTTCGGGTACCAAATTTTTCTCTTCCTCTTGGACGAACAGACACGTTTGCATCACAGCGTAAGCTTCCTTCTTCCATGTTTCCATCACAGATCTCCAAATACTGTACAATTTGTTTGATCTTGGTCAAATAAGCGTATGCTTCCTGTGGAGTTCTTAAGTCCGGTTCTGAAACTATTTCTATCAGTGGAGTACCTGCACGATTCAGATCCACTAATGTGTTATAAGGATCCTGATCATGTATTGACTTCCCTGCATCTTCTTCCATGTGAATGCGGGTAATCCCGATTCTTTTATCATACTCATCCAGTTCAATATCAATAAAACCGTCGAAACAAATGGGAGTATCGAACTGAGAGATCTGATATCCTTTTGGAAGATCCGGGTAGAAATAATTTTTCCGGGCAAAAATGGATTTCGGAGCAACGCTACAATCTGTTGCCAGTCCCATTTTAATGATATAGCGAACTAAGTTCTCATTAATAACCGGTAACGTTCCGGGGTGTCCCAAGCAAAGTGGTGAAACCTGTGTATTCGGAGCTTCTCCGTACTGTGCTGCAACCGGTGCAAAAGCTTTACTTTTGGTTAATAATTGTGCGTGTACCTCAAGGCCAATTACTGCCTCAAACCGTTCATGGGCAATTGTGCTCATTTAGTCCTGTTTCAGAATCGTGATTTATGAAGGGTAAAGATATTAAAGTAAATACTTAGATAGTAAACTTAATATGCATTACTTCTGCGGTTTTAGTATGTTCTTTTAGATTAATGAGTTGCTATGAAATATCTACTTACTTTTTTATTAATGTTGCTTTGCGGCTCATCAATTTCTGCTCAGGAACGATATTTTCATGAATTAAAAGGGTTGGAAGATTCGTCAGGTACAACACAATTATTTTATCGACTGTATGAGCCTAAAAACAGAACATGTTCTTATCAGGAATACGGCCAAACTTATACTACTAACATAAACCCATACAAAAATCACATTTATCATTTGGACACTGAACTTAATTCAGATTCTGTTATTCTAAGAGATTACGTTCAACTGTCTGGCTTTTGTCAGGAAATCCCATATAAAATCGAGTCTTATACTTTCATCGATAATAAGGTCACAAAACCGGTAGCTATCTATGAATCTATTTATGGTTTGAGTGGCAGTGCTACTTTAGAAACTTATGACGAAAACATTTTCCAAATCGGAATTGCCAACCCGCTTGGTTTAAATTTTCAAAAAAGTACAAACAGTCTGATTGTTACATCTCCTATTCACGAAATAGTAATAAAGGCTGTTTCTGGATATGGCGCTACTCTAAAAAAAACCTACCGATTTCCTTTAAACCAAGACAGTTTATGGAACCAAAAAAGTTACTATGATGATTATCCGGATTCACTCTTAATTGACTTCTCTGTTCTCGGGGTTGTTGATTATAATGATGATATCTTTATCGGGTTTAAAGATTCCAGTCTGGTATTGTCTTATGATTCAGGAGATACTTCACAGGTAATTATTGATAACTTTTTTGAAAAGCATTCCATGTTTGATGCTTCATTTGAGCCACTACTCATACCTCCTTCACCGGTTTTTTACCTTAGAAATAAGGCAAATTATATTGGAAATGGTGTTAGTTCTGACATTATCAGAGTTCGTGAATTTGGTGATTTTGCAGGTTCTCGTTGGGAAGACCATGAATTGTTGAAAAATTCTGAAAACAAAAGAATATCTATAGACTACTCGAACCCTGACCATCTATATTTATCCGACACTACAAAAGTTTTCTTCTCTGAAGATTATGGAGAAACTATGCAGCAAATTCTGGAATTTGACGAAGAAGTAACCGGACTCTACAAAAAGCCAGATTCGGATATTTTGTATGTACTGACCAAAACGGACCTTTATAAAGTAGAAAACGGTCAACCAACTTCCATTAAACAAGTTCCGGTTAGTAATGAAGAATCTCCTGAAATCCCGAATTCGGTTTCTCTAAAACAAAATTACCCGAATCCCTTTAATCCAACCACTACCATTGAGTTTGAACTGGATAAATCTACGTTCACAAAACTGACGGTATATGATGTAGTTGGAAGAAAAGTACGAGAACTGGTAAATGAAAAACGTTCGGCCGGAACCAACACCATTGAATTCAACGCCACCAATTTAGCCAGTGGAGTGTATCTATACAGATTGGAAGCAAACGGCGTTGTTCAAACTAAGCGATTAACTTTAATCAAGTAGTTCAATATTGAATGTTCATTGTTGGATATTCAATATTCATCTGTTCCGTAAAGCTGCTGTGTTATACAGTGAATACTCCCCTGCCCCCAAACCAGATCAGCACAATCAATTCCTATAATTTCTCTATCCGGAAAGTATTTTTTTAATAGATCCAGCGCTTGCTGGTCATACCGTTCATCATAAAGAGGAACTAACACACATCCATTTCCCACATAAAAATTAGCGTAGCTTGCCGGTACAAATTCTGAGCCATCTACTGTGGTCCCCTCGATTTTGGTTTTAGGAAGAGGTAGTATTTCTATCTTCAATTTACCACCATTTTTTAATGTAGCAGATTGAAGGATCTCCAGGTTTTCCTGAAGAGCTTTATAATTTATATCATTCTCATCTTCACAAACCATTGTTAAAACAGTTTCTTCGTTCAGAAATCGAGTCAGATCATCAATATGGCCATCGGTATCATCTCCGGCTAATCCAGATTTGAGCCAAATGATATTTTCAACTCCTAAGTATGTACTTAGATTCTGTTCAATCTCTTTTTTGGTTAGCGATGGATTTCTATTAGGATTCAGAAGTACCGACTCTGTAGCCAACAAATCCCCAACTCCGTTCACATCAATAGAACCGCCTTCCAAAATCATTTTTGTTGATACTTTTTTTATTCCGAAAAGCTCAGAAATAAATTCAGGTATATTATTGTCGGAATCCCAGGGCGGATATTTTTCTCCCCAAGCATTGTATTCCCAGTCCGTAATTATAAACTCATTCTTGTCTCTCACAAAGATCGGCCCGCAATCCCTTGCCCAAACATCATTTACTGGATAAACTTTGATTAGAACTTGTTTAGCATCAATTCCTTCAACTTTAAAAAGCTTTAAAACCCTGCTTAGCACTTCGTTATTTTCTACTAAAAGTAAAATTTGTTCGTACTCAGAAAGGCTTTTTATGATGTTCAGATATACTTTCTCAACTCTTTGAAGTCTCTCGTCAGGCCAGGTCTCTCTATTTGATGGCCAATGAAGCAAAGTTGCAGAATGCTTTTCCCATTCCGCCGACATTAAAAGATCATTCGGATTCTGTTCGATATTCATGATTCCTTGTTCACTATTCGATATTGAAAGTCAGTCAATCAACCTTTTCATGATTCCATCATAAACATCAATTCTACGGTCTCTGAAGAAAGGCCATTCTCTTCGCTGACTTTCAATGGAGTTAAGGTCGACCTCTGCAATAACGATCTCTTCTTTTTCTCCACCTTGGTTGAGGATTTCCCCAAATGGACCTGCGACAAAAGAGTTGCCCCAGAATTTATTTCCTTTCTCTTTTCCTACCCTGTTTGTTACGGCAACAAAACATCCGTTTGCAATAGCATGACTTCTTTGAATAGTTATCCATGCATCCATAAATATTTTTTTCTGTTTTCGGGTTTCCTTCCTCAACATTCCTATCGCAGTTGGATAAAAAATGATCTCAGCGCCTTTCAGGGCTGTTATTCGTGCAGCCTCAGGATACCATTGATCCCAACAAATAAGCGCTCCAATCTTACCAAAAGCCGTATCAAAAACCTGAAATCCGGTTTCTTTGTCTCCCGGAGTAAAATAATATTTCTCATGAAAACCGGGATCGTCCGGAATATGCATCTTCCGGTAATTCCCTAAAACACTTCCATCTGCATCAATTACTACCAATGAGTTATGATAAATTCCCTGAGTTCTTTTCTCAAAAAATGGAACTATTAGCACAACACCTAGTTCTTCAGATAATTCACTAAGCTCCTGAACCAGTTTTCCATCAATCGATTCAGCCCAATCAAAGTTTTTTTCATCATGCTGATTGCAGAAATAAATAGTATTAAAAAGCTCCTGTAGACAAATAATATTTGCCCCTTCCTCAGCAGCAGATCTTATCAAATCTTTAGCTCTTTCTACATTTTGTGATGGGTCAGATTCACAATAAGTTTGTATCAAACCCAGCTTTATAAGTCGTTTTTCATTTTCCATAACTAAAGGTACAAATTATCATGTTTTTTAGGATTTTATTTTTCAACCAATCTGTAAAACTACTATGAATATTTAGGCGATTAATCTTCCTTCCCTTAATTAAAAAAGCGCTTCCACGAACTTCCTTTAATGCCTAAGAAATTAAGGTTTAAATGGTTTTTTACTTAAAATTAGATAAGTAAATCCTTAACTTTAAGGCTTCACTTAAAACTTCATTATTAAAAATGACACCTAACTACGACAAGCACCCTAAAAGCAAGATCGGATTAGATTATTTAGGACTGGAGAGTAATAAAAATGTACACTGGAATTTATCTCCGGCTGAATTGTATGAAAGAGCTATTGCACGAGGAGAAGCTTTTCTTACTAAAGACCATGCGCTGGTAGTACACACCGGAAAATTTACCGGCCGCTCACCTAAAGACAAATTTATTGTTGACCAACCTTCCATTCATGATGACATAGATTGGGGTGATGTCAATCAACCAATTTCTGAAGAAGTATTTGATAAATTATTCAAAAAGGCTCAGAATTATCTTTCTGACAAAGAACTCTTTGTAAAAGATCTGTATTGCGGAGCTGACAAAGCTACACAGCTTCAGGTAAGAGTAGTTAGTGAAGTCGCTTATCACGGGTTGTTTGCTCATAACATGTTTCGTCGCCCAAATAACGATGAACTTGTGAATCATGAGCCTGAGTTTACAGTAATGGCAGCTCCATTTCTGGAAGCTGATCCTGCTGAAGATGGTACAAAATCCAGTACATTCATAATCTGTAATTTCGAGAAAAAGATCATCCTTATCGGAGGAACATTATACTCCGGAGAAGTTAAAAAAGGAATTTTTGGAGTAATGAATTACCTGCTTCCTAAAAAAGGAATTATGGCAATGCATTGCTCTGCAAACCATGATGAAAATGGTAAGACGGCTGTTTTCTTTGGTTTATCCGGAACGGGAAAAACGACACTTTCTGCCGACCCTGAAAAAACACTTATTGGTGATGATGAGCATGGTTGGAGTGATGATGGTGTTTTCAATTTCGAGGGAGGTTGTTATGCAAAAACGATCAATCTTTCTGAAGAAGGTGAGCCGATGATCTACGCAACCACCAAAATGCCGGGTACAATTTTAGAGAATGTTATTCTTGATGATAACCGCGAACCGGATTTCGATGATGTAAGTCTTACTCAAAATACAAGATGTTCATACCCGATCGATTTTATTCCTAACGCCAGCAAAACCGGTACAGGTGGACATCCGGAGAATATTATTTTCTTAACTGCCGATGCTTTTGGAGTACTCCCTCCGATTTCTAAACTGACACCTGAACAAGCCATGTATCACTTCATCAGTGGATACACAGCAAAAGTAGCAGGAACGGAACGTGGTGTTACCGAACCTCAAGCTACTTTTTCAGCTTGCTTTGGTTCTCCTTTTATGCCTTTACATCCTACTGAATATGCTGAGTTGCTTGCTGAAAAGATCAGAAAGCATGGCTCTCAGGTTTGGTTGGTAAACACAGGCTGGACCGGTGGTGCTTATGGCGAAGGTTCAAGAATGAAGCTTTCTCATACCCGCCGAATGTTAAGTGAAGCAATAGCAGGTAATCTTGAAAATGCAGTCTACACAAAGGATCCAATTTTTGGGGTTGAAGTTCCAACCGCTGTAGATGGTGTTCCTTCTGAAGTACTAATTCCAAGAAACACCTGGAAAAGTGCTGACGAATATGACATCAAAGCAAAAGAGCTTGCTAAAATGTTCGTAGATAACTTTAAAAAGTTTGAATCTGAAGCCAGTGATGCATTATTGGCAGCTGCTCCAAAAGGAGACTGAATTTATTTAGTTTCGGTCTGAAGCTTTTCAAAGCCCATTCTGTTCAGGATGGGCTTTTTTTATTTAATCCTCTACCAATTCATTTAATTTATCAAGATTATCCTGAACACGGAGTGCATCTATAGCTTCATGCAGATCGCCTTTCATGATGTTATCTAAATTGTACAGCGTTAGATTAATTCGATGATCGGTAAACCGACCTTGTGGGAAATTATAGGTTCTGATCTTGGCGGAACGGTCACCTGTAGAAACCTGACTTTTTCTTTCAGCAGCTCTTGCTTTCTCCTTCTTTTCCAGTTCAATATCATACATCTTTGAACGAAGCATGGTCATTGCTTTTTCCTTATTCTGATGCTGTGAACGCTCTTCCTGACATTCAACCACGATTCCTGTCGGCTCATGCGTAATTCTGATTGCGGAATCCGTTTTGTTAACGTGCTGACCACCAGCTCCACTTGCACGGAAAGTATCAATTCTCAGATCTGCGGTGTTGATATCAACGTCTACTTCTTCTACTTCCGGAAGAACCGCTACCGTTGCAGCTGATGTATGCACCCTGCCCTGACTTTCAGTTGCCGGAACTCTTTGTACCCGGTGAACCCCGGATTCATATTTCATCTTCCCGAAAACCTCATTTCCTTCCAACGAAAACACGATTTCTTTATAGCCGCCTTTATCTGATTCAGTTATGCTCATTAAACTCATTTTCCAATTTTGAGAATCAGCATAGCGTCTGTACATATCAAACAGATCTCCCGCAAAAATAGCAGCCTCGTCTCCTCCCGTACCGGCTCTGACTTCAATAATGGCATTTTTGGAATCTTCAGGATCTTTAGGAACCAATTTCATCTTGATGTCATCTTCAAGCTTGGCTAATTGCTCCTTGATCTCTTTGTTTTCTTCCTTAGCCATTTCGGTGATCTCGGCATCCTCATCCATTTCGATGAGTTCTTTGTTTCCTTCCTGCCGATCATGCAGATCTTTCCAACTGTCGTAATCTTGTACTAATTCTTCGAGATCGCTTCTCTCTTTGGTCAGCTCAGTATATTTATCAGGATCATCAAAAACCGAAGGATCGCTCATTGCTGCGTTCACTTCTTCAAATCTTGATTTTATCTGCTTTAATTTTTCTTCTATATCCATGTACTATCTGTCGACTACTTTTATTTATAAGGTAAGAATATAGAAGTTAGGAGTTAAGAATCTTTTTTCGATAAGCTCTGAGCATTTTACTTACTTCCATCAGATTTGAGATTAATACTCCTGTCTCAGCATAGTTAAGATCCTGACATAGAATCAAATAGTAATGACACTCTTCCAGCGATCCCTGAGAAATATTATAGAATCTTGCTTTATCTTTATCAGTTCTTTTTCTAAATCCTTCAGCGATGTTTGCCGCAATTGATACTGCAGCTCTTCTAAGTTGCGAAGTTAATCCATAAATCTCTGTTTTTGGAAAATTTTCGGACATTCTATAAACATCCAAAACAAATTGGTGAGACTTTTGCCAAACAATCAGATCTTTAAAACTTTGAGCTGGCTTATTATTCATAATATCCTCCTACATTCTAAATTCTACTTTATGTATCTTAATTAAAAACAATCAAAATCTATTTAAATTGATAAATTCATTAAAAGCAATAACAAAACTCGGTTTTTTAGGTGCCGGACAGCTTGCACGAATGAGTGCTCTCGAAGCTTTCAAATTAGGAATTCAGGTAGCTGTTTTTTCTGATCGGACTGAGAACGAACCCGTTCAGTTTATGACTCCATTCTCTACTTCAGGCTCTTTTGATTCTGTTGATGATATGGTTGAATTTGCTAAAGGATGTGATGTTATCACTTTAGAAAATGAGTTCATCAGTTCCGAAATACTTCAGGAAGTTCAGGATAAAAGCGGTACTCCGATCTTTCCATCCCCAAAAAGTTTTTCACTGATCGAGAATAAGCTGATAGAAAAACAAACCTTTGAAAATGCCGGGATACCGGTTACTCCTTATAAACTGGTTAGATCAGGATCAGATTTGAAAGAATTTGGGGACACACACGGCTGGCCTTATTTGCTGAAATCTTCTAAAGGCGGTTACGATGGCTATGGAAATGAAACCGTTCGGAATCTCGAATCAGCAAAAGAAGCATTTGAGAAACTTGGAGGAAATAAAAACAGAGATATCTTAGCTGAAGCATTTGTGCCTTTTACTAAAGAAATTGCCGTTCAGGTTGCACGCAACGAAACTGGAACAGTGGTTTATCCTTGTTGCGAAACTGTTCAGGAAAATCATATTTGTGTAGCTGTTCTGTCTCCCGCTCCTATCGAAGAAAAGTATCAGAAAAAAGCTCAGGAACTTGCTGTAAAAGCAGTTGAAGCCATTGATGGAAAAGGAATCTATGCTTTCGAATTTTTTCTGACAGAAGATGGAAATATTCTTTTAAATGAATCTGCTCCAAGACCACACAACTCCGGACATTATACTATTGAGGGATGCATTGCTTCCCAGTTTGAAAATCATGTACGGGCTGTACTTGGACTTCCACTCGGATCTACAAAAATGAATACACCGGCTGTTGCGATGATCAATTTACTGGGAACACATAATCGACCGGCAGAAGCTGATAACATTCAAAAGGGATTAGAAATTGAAAACGGACATCTTCATGTTTATGGAAAAGTACAGAGTAAAGTAGGTAGAAAAATGGCTCACTACACTTTGCTTGGGGATGATTTGGAATCTGTTTACAAAAAAGCTAAAGAAGTTACTTCAAATTTAGAAATATAAATTCCTACTCATGAATTCTGAATTCTTAATTCTGAACACTATCTTTCAATAAAACGAAAATAAGCATACCAAAAATGAGCAATCCAACCATCGGGGTAGTAATGGGCAGCGACAGCGACTGGCCTACCATGAAACAAGCAACAGACATTCTGGATCAATTTGGTGTCAGCTACGAAAAGAAAGTGGTTTCTGCTCATCGTACCCCAAACGATATGGCAGATTACGGAGAAACAGCCCGTGACCGTGGATTGCAAATAATTATAGCAGGAGCCGGTGGAGCCGCACATCTTCCGGGAATGCTGGCAAGTCATACTACTCTTCCTGTTATCGGTGTACCTATTCAAACTTCTGCCCTAGGTGGTTTGGACAGTCTGTATTCTATCGTTCAAATGCCGAACGGAATCCCGGTTGCTACAGTAGCTATCGGTAAAGCACAAAATGCTGGCTTACTGGCGATAAGAATGTTAAGTATGAACGATTCCGGTATTGCAGATAAACTGGCTGATTACCATGCTAAAATGGCTGATGAGAGTAGATCCAAAACAGAAAACTTGAGATGACAATTAGAAGCCTTTCTTTCCTAGCAATTAGACTATTTGGTCTTTTCTATTTTTTGAAATTTATTCAGAGCATTTACTCTGTGCCATATATTTTTTCTGAAACTATAAGCAGTACAGAAATAATTACTTCCTCTACTTTAATACTAACTCCTCTTTTAATATCTATTATTCTTTTCTTCGGCGCTAAAGTGATCACAAAATTTATTTTAAAGTCAGAATTTTTAGATGAAGAAGGTTCTCTATCCATTCCTTTCATACAACTAAGTGCTTTAGCATTTGCTGGTGTAGGAATTTATTTATTTGTCGATTCAGCTACTTATACTGTTGGTAGGATAGAATCATATTTCTTCTTTAAAGATAGCTTGGGTGGATATACTGACGGAAATGATCAAATAAAATCTATTAGGCTTTCAATCCTAATTTCTCTGTTCAAAGTCACTCTTTCACTTTTGCTCATTATTGGAAGTAAGAAAATTGCTGATTGGTGGATAAAATTCAGAAATTGGACATAGTTATCCCACTTACAAAAATAATTGGCGATACGATAATTTAAGCGTACTTTATGCACGGATTGGTTCTGATATCTCGACTACGGTATTGAACTACTTGGGTTTAGGGTTGATCTGATCATTCCGAAATTTAGTTTTAACAAGATATATATACACATGAACATTTATGTAGGGAACCTTAGTTACGGAGTTTCTGAAGACAATTTACGGGAAGTATTTGAAGCTTATGGAGAAGTAAGCTCTTGCAAAGTAATCACTGACAAATATTCCGGCCGTTCAAAAGGCTTTGGGTTTGTTGAGATGGATAATGATTCAGAAGCACAAGCAGCTATTGATCAATTAGACGGAGCGGAAATCGACGGACGTGCAGTTCGTGTAAACGAAGCACGCCCCAGAGAAGACAAAAAGTAATTAGCTTTTTCTCTTTTTAATGAATTTAACCCGATCTGAAAACAGGTCGGGTTTTTTTTGTGCCTGAATTTTTCAGTAACATTTTTTCTTTGATTCAGTATCACTCAAACATAATAAAAACTTAAATCAACGGAGCACAATCATGATCATGTCAACAACTAACAATTTAGATGGAAGAGAAGTAAAGAAATACCTGGGAGTGGTAACCGGAGAAGCGATCTTAGGAGCTAATATCTTTAAAGACTTTTTTGCAGGCATCAGAGACATTGTTGGTGGTCGGTCTGCTGCTTATGAGCGTGAACTTCAAGAAGCCAGAAGATTAGCTTTCGGAGAAATGGAAGACAAAGCTTCCAGAGTAGGTGCAACTGCTATTATCGGTATCGACATTGATTACGAAACCATTGGTGCCAACGGAAGCATGCTGATGGTGTCAGTAAGCGGAACTGCTGTACTTGCTGAATAAGATCTAACCACAGAGAACACTGAGTTTAACATTCTCTGTGACCTCTGTGGTTTATCGATTACCCGAAGACGTCTTTCATTTTTGAAAAGAATCCTTTTTCCTGCTGTTTCATATTTACAGCATCAAAATTTTCTGATTCTCTAAAGCTTTCCATTGCTTTACGTTGTTCATCAGTTAGTTCGCTTGGCATATAAACATTTACTCTAAGTAATTGGTCTCCTGTTCCTGAATTATTCAAACCAACTATTCCTTTGCCACGCATACGAAGAAGCTTGCCTGGCTGAGTTCCTTCTTCGATCTTGAGTTTAGCCTTTCCTTTAAGTGTCGGCACCTGAACTTCAGTTCCTAAGACTGCATCAGGTATACTTAAATTTAAGTTGTAATAGATATTATTTCCTTCTCTTTCAAAGTGCTCATGCTCTTTTTCTTCGATAAGAACAATAAGATCTCCGGCAGGTCCACCTCTTCTTCCGGCATTTCCTTGACTGCGAAGAGTAATGTAGTTTCCGTTTGAAACGCCTGAAGGAATATTGATCTTAACGGTTTCTTCACCCTTGATCCTTCCTTCTCCTGCACATTTAGAACACTTGGTTTTAATGATCCTTCCATCACCGCTACAAGTAGGGCATGGTTGTACATTTACCATTTGTCCAAGCATAGTTCGGGTAACCTGACGAACTTCTCCCATTCCATTACAAGTTCCGCAAGTTTCAAAGTCTGAATCTGTCTCAGCACCGGTACCGGTACATTTATCACATACCAGCTGCTTCTTTATCTTTAATTTCTTTTCTGTACCAAAAGCGATTTCATTTAGCTCGAGCGGCATTCTGATCTTCATGTCAGAGCCCGGTGTTCCCGGCTGACGTCTTCCACCTCTTCCTCTGGATTGACCACCAAAACTTTGCTCTCCGAAAAATCCGCTCCCAAAAATATCCCCGAAGCGGCTGAAAATATCTTCGAAGCCCATTCCGTCAAAATCAACTCCACCACCTCCGAAACCGCCTTGATTGCCGTTTACTCCGGCATGGCCGTATTGGTCGTAGCGAGCTCTCTTTTGCGGGTCTCTGAGCACATCATATGCTTCTGATGCTTCTTTAAATTTCTTTTCAGCTTCGGCATCTCCTTTATTTCTATCCGGGTGATATTTCATCGCCTTTTTGCGGTAAGCTTTCTTAAGCTCGGCTTCAGAAGCTCCTTTGTCTACTTCAAGTATTTCGTAATAATCTCTGTTTGTCATCTTTACTGGCTCACTATCACTTTAGCATGCTTAATTACCTTTTCTCCCATTCTGTAGCCCCGCTCTAAAACCTGGAGAACGGTATCACTTGGAGTTTTTTCATCTGGTGCAGGTTGACGTAACAAAGCATCATGAAGGTTCACATCAAAAGGAACGTTGATCTCATCAATTTTTTCGATCCCATGTTTGGCAAGAATATCTTCAAATTTACTAGAAACCATTTCAACACCTGCAAGAAAATTCTCATCTACAGCTGAATCTTTACTTGCATCCAGAGTTCTGAGCAGATCGTCATTAAGTGGTAAAAAGTCTTGAAGCGCTTCAGCTTTTACCTGCTCTCTAAGTTGAAAACGTTCTTTCTGAACTCTCTTTCTAACATTTTCAAGTTCAGCAGCTTTCCGAAGTACGGAATCTTTGGCTACAGCTAATTCACTTTCTAATTCTTCGATCCGGAGTTCTTTCTCATCTTTAACGTCCTCTTCAGAAACCTCTGAAGACTCCGTTTCACTAATTTCTGTCTGATCTTCTTCCAGTACTTCGTTCTCAGAATTTTCTAAAATTTCTTCCTGCTCTTTCTTACTCATTGATGTAATTGATGGATGTTCTTATTTCTATAGCGAGATTAGCAAATATAATGCCACCAAATGCTAAAACTTAAGAATTGTCAATCTTTCGCAGATTAACAGACATAAAAAAAGCCACCTCTTAAAGGAGGTGGCTAATAAAATCATCTAATCTTATCTAAATAATTGATCGAAAGTTAGTGAAACATAATAGATTGCTCCAAGATTTGGACCGCCTCCACTTAAAGAGTGTTCGTTATTCAATAAATTAGATCCACCAACTTTAAAAGTAGCTTTGTAATTTGGTATCAAATAGCTTATTTGAGCATCGATTGTTGAGATAGCATCAACATCTTGTGATACAAAAGAAGACTCCCATCTGAACTCATCTTGCCATCTATATGCGATATTGAATCCAAGATTGTCAGTAACTCTTCTGTTTCCTAATGAAACATTTACCTTATGCTCAGGAGTATTAAAGTCGTTCTGGAAACCATCATCTAAACCATCAATCAGTTTATTGAAATTATAATTCATTCCGATTTTATATCCTTCAGGCAAACTATACTCTAGTCCAACTACCGCACCATGAGCAGTTACCGTTTGATCATTATTGGTATAAATTTGAAACGTATTACTAGCATCTCCTGAAAGAAGTGAAGCTGCAACTGCTGCATCAGCTGGCCCACCAGTAAATGGACCTGATGCCTTTCTTACACGAACTTGCGTGATGAAATCATCATACACATTGTAGTAGTATGCCATATCAATAAACAAATTATTCCCTAACAAACCTTTATAGCCTACTTCATAAGCTTTTATTTGCTCTGGCTTTACAGTTTCATGCGAAGTAAATGGTACTAATAGTCCAGGATTTGATGCACCTGATAATACAGAGTTTGTAAATTCATTTACTGAAGCAATTGTATACGTATTAGTAGTTACACCATATTTATCTACAAATCTTGGAAGCCCACCTAGAAGTCTAGCTGTAACTACGTTTAAATCTATATACTGTCCTTGAGTTGTTGGATTTCTAAAACCAGTTTGAAATGATGCTCTTATATTCTGGTTATTTGCAACAGTAGCTACAGCAGAAATTCTAGGACTAAACTGTCCATCAAAATTTTCGTTTTTATCATAACGGATTGATCCAGTTACTTTCAATTTTTCATCGGCCAATGATTTTGCACCTTGAAGAAAAGCACCCCATTCATTTATATCAATTCCTCCATTACCATCATCAAAAATTGTACCGTTTGAACGTAGTTGAAATTGACGGAAACTACCACCAACTAATACATCCATAAAATCGATTTCATTTTTAAAATCATACTGAGCATCGGCATGGTAGAACTTTGATTTATCATTGAATAGCGCACCGTTCGGAATGGTATTTTGCAATGCCCCATCAACAGCAGCGTCAAATGCAGCAGTTCCCGGCTCTAGGCGATTAGCATCTGCAGTTCCTCTTGCAGCAGCATGGAATTGCGAAACCAAATTGGGGTCTGACAATATAGCGTTTACAGTTGCTGCATTAAAACTAGGGTCTCCTCCTTGAGCCGCAGTAGCTGCTTGTAAAACGCCTCCGGCAAATACTGTACCGTAGGTTCCAAACCAAGTGTTATTATCCAGATATGCTTCATTTACTGAAAGCCCAACAAAATCAGCTATATAAGAGTCTCCTGAATTTTCAAAAGTTCCATATGCTCTTACCATAAAGTTATCACCATCTAACTGTAGTTTATGCTGGGCGATGCTAAAATTGTTCAAACTGTATCGTTGTGCACCTGTATAAACAGACGTACCATACCCATAATTGAAACTATAACTTGCTTCAATAAGATCTGTGAGTCTATAGTGCAATGACGTATTCACCTTTACATTTTCAGCACCATAATCAATAAGAACATTTTCATTATAACCTGTTCTATTTACTGGCTGAGCAGGTAATGCAGCAATATATTGAGCTGTTTCAGACTGAGGCACTCCTGTTTGAGCAGAAAGAGATGCAGCCAATTGATTTCGAGTTGCAGGGTTAACCCCTAGCAATGCAATATTCAATCCACCATCATCACCATATTTGTGAACACCATCAAAAGCAGGATTTGATGCTAAATCACCTTGCAAAGAGCTATTTTTATCTGAAAAATCTGTTCCTCTCCAATCTTCTGCTTTCATGTAAGAGAAATTTGCTTTAAATGCGAACTTATTATTAAAAGCTTTAGCATAGCGTAACGAAGTAGTTAGCATTGGTTCAATATTCTCAGGCTCACCAACCGCAACATCTCCATCCAAATGATTTATTCCAGATTTAACGGTAAAACTTAATCCTTGGTACTGAAAAGGGTCTTTGCTGTTAACAAGTAGGATTCCGTTGAACGCATTAGGTCCATATAACGCAGAAGCTGCTCCAGGTATATATTCAATACTTTCGACATCAAGTTCAGAAGGACCATTCAAGTTACCAATCGGGAAGTTCAAAGCTGGCGCCTGAGTATCCATACCATCGGTCAACTGAACCATTCTTGTATTACCCGTAGAATTAAATCCTCTAGAGTTAATAATTTGAAAGTTTATACTACTGGTCGTAACATCAACCCCTTTTAAATTTGCAATTGCTTTGTAGTAGTCATCTGAAGCCGTATTCTTTATTGCAAGTACATCCATTTTCTCAATACTTACTGGCGCTTCTAAAACACTTTCTTCTACTCTAGATGCAGATACAACTATATCTTGTCCTAGAATTGTTTGCTCGAGTAACACGATTTCTAAATCAGTAGTTTCATTACTCGTTATGTTTAATTCTTGTGTCTGATAACCTATATATGAAAATTGTAAAGTTATTGGAGGATCCATATTTACTTTAAGTGAAAATCTTCCTTCAGAGTCTGTCGGAGTACCAACAATTGTACCTTTTACAACAACATTAACACCTGGAAGAGGTTCCCCGTCTACATCCAAAATCTGCCCTGTTACTCGTGTATCAATATTTGTTGTTTCATTTGCTGATAAAATATCTGTGCATAATACAGACAAACAAAAAATGAGTGTATATCGTATTAATTTACTCATAGTTTTAATCCTGATTTATTAATGTTGTAGTCTTACTAAAATTTTTGTGGTTTTGATGATATTTTAAACCACACTCTAGCAAAGAAACGTCTGTTTCTCGGATAATGCAAGCGCTTTCATAAATTTAAATTAAAAAGCTATCTCAACGGTTATCCATGATTTAGTTCTTTTTAAATGATATTATCTTGCTAAACAATTCAAAAGAATATCTAATGGACAAAAAATCTCTTTTCCTTATCACTTTTCTGCTCTGCTTTTTTACAATTTCATGTGCTCAAAATAATGGTATTTCCTATTTAGCTTTAGGTGACTCATATACAATTGGTGAGTCAGTACCAGAAGACGAAAGATGGCCGGTCATTCTTTCAAATGAACTATCGGAATCAGGAATTGAGGTAAATGATCCACTAATTATTGCTAAAACCGGTTGGACTACTGATGAACTTCAAAATGCTATTAAAGAGCAGAACCCAGCAAATGATTATGATCTTGTTTCACTTTTGATCGGTGTTAACAATCAATACAGAGGTTATCCTATTGATCAATACAAAAAAGAATTTAAGCAGTTGTTACTTCAGGCTGTAAGTTTTGCGAATGGAGATACTACTCTAGTTTTTGTGGTTTCTATCCCTAACTATGGAGTTACTCCTTTCGGTATGGAAAAAGGTGAGGAGAAAATAAGACAAGAATTATTGGTGTATGATGCGATTGCTGATTCGATTTCATCAGAAATGAATATTCCGTTTATAAATATCACTCCGATTTCTGAAAAGGCAAAGGAAGACTCAACATATATAGCTTCAGATCACTTACATCCTTCCGGCAAGCAATACAAAGAATGGGTTGAACATATTCTTCCGGATGTAGAAATGATCTTAAAAAATGCTTCTCAGAAGCACAACTAACATGAAGATGTAATTACTGTGTTATTACAATCCGTTATCTTACAGATAGTTCAGATTTCAAATAAATATTCAAATATATAACCATGAACAGATTCAATAACATTTATTCAAAAAATATCCGACTTATTCCTGCAATCTTATTTATTATCGTGGGTGTTAATTGTTCAACAATGGCTCAACCTGTTGCTGAAAACTCTCAAAGAACTATTTCTATTAATATGTCGGCAACTGAATTGATTCCCGCCGATCTGATCATTTTTTCAATTAATATTAACGCCGAAGAAAAAACGCCGGAAGCGGCTTTTGATACTCATAAAAAGCGTGAAGCGGTCTTGGCTTCTCTGTTAAAAGAATTTGATATCAAAGAAGAGAGTATCAACTTCGAACCCATCAGAATAAATAAGCGAACAAACTATAACAATCGCCAGGAAGAGGTTACTGTTAATACTAATCAGCAAGTTTCAGTTAGTTTCTCCGACTTTGAGATCTATGAAAAAATTCAGGTAAGCTTGATCGAGAATGGCTTTGATTCTTTTAACGGGAGCTTTTCGTCCTCAAAACTTGAAGAAGGAAAAGATAAAGCATTGGTTTCAGCAATTCAGAAAGCTAAAGAAAGAGCTGCATTCATCGCTGAACAATCCGGCGTGAAGTTAGGTGAGATAACTACCATCAACTATTCCGAGCATCAAGTAAATTACCCACCGATGTTTATGGAAGCAGATATGGGTCGATTTAAATCTGAAGCTCCTTCAATGATGGATTTTGCTCAGACTGTTTCTGTTACCGCAAATATTTCTATAGTATTCCAGATTGAAGATTAACCGTTAAGTATCTAGGCTTTAATCGCCTAGATATTTTTTTATTGTGTTCTCAAGCACCTCTAAGGTTACCGGTTTTGAGATAAAATCTGACATACCGGCTTCTAAGCACCGTGCTTTGTCTTCCTTAGAAACATTGGCTGTCATAGAAACTATAACGGGCTTCTGTTTAATTTCATCTTCACTTAAAATCTTTTTCGAAGCTTCAATTCCATCCAATCCAGGCATTTCCATATCCATAAGAATTAGATCATACTTATTTTTTGAGACCTCCTCTACAGCTTCAAACCCATCAGATACAATCTTAACTGCGTATCCCAATCGTTCCAACATTTTTTCTGCTACTTTTTGATTAAAAACATTGTCCTCAGCTAATAATATCCTAGAAAGGTTCTTTTTATTTTCGACTTCAATTGAGCCTAAATTCGACTCTATAGACTCACTTTCTTTGAGCTTTTCGGATTCTATTGTAAAACTAAACGTTGCACCTTTGGTTACATTATTCTCAACCCAAATGTCTCCTCCCATATTATTCACCAACCTCTTGCTTATAGCTAACCCCAATCCTGAACCACTATAACGGCGATTTCTTGCAGAATCAATTTGCGAGAATTCTTTAAATAAAAGACTCATTTTGTCTTCGGGAATACCAACTCCGGTGTCTTTTATTGAAAATAATAAATTACCATTCTTCAATAAAGATGTACCTTCTTTAACTTCTACGATTATCTTTCCCTCTTCGGTAAACTTAAGTGCATTACCAATTAGATTGATCAAAACCTGCCTAAGCCTTACCGGATCGATCATAAAGCGCCTTTGATCACCAACACTATATTTACTAACCAATTTAACTTTATTAGATTCATTAAGAGCTGATAAGATTTGAATGGTATCCTCTAAGAAGACATCCAACTGTACCTTTTCGTAATTCAATTGAATATTTCCGGTATCAATCTTTGAGAAATCTAAAATATTGTTGATCACACCTAACAAGCTTTCCCCACTCTTCTTAATGATGTTGGAAAATTCGATTCTATCCTCATTAGATTTTGTTTCAGCTAATAACTCAGAAAAACCTATGATCGCATTTAATGGAGTTCTCAATTCATGCCCCATTGTTGAAAGAAACTGACTCTTAGCAATGGAAGCTTGTTCTGCTTTCTCTTTTGCTTTTCTTAATGAACTTCCAAATCGATTGGATAGAATAAGTGACTGCAAGAAAAAGAACAGTAGATACCCGAAAAGATTGAGTAATAAGTTTTCTTGAATAATGACGAAATACTCCAGAAGGTTATGGGAGAATACCATAAAAATTACTATCCCACTGGCTATAGCATATTTAGCACTTTCATTTTTATTCAATACCGCTTTTAAAAATATCCAACTTGAATAAAGTATATATATTGGTATAGCTGAAAAAAAGATATTTATCAGCTGCGTGAAATAGAACGCCGGTGTAAGTAATGCTATAGCAGCCAGCACCAAGAAAAAACTATTAAAACCATGGATGATTTTCTTTGACGCTTCTTGAGTGTAGAGGTGTAGTATAAATAACCCGAAAAGAACCGGTGATAGATAGAGGGAAATATATTCTACCTTAAGAGTCACAATCCATGGAATATTCTCTAAATAAAGATGTAACGGGTATAATTCTGTCCCAAAAACTCTGTAACTATAACAGAGGCAGAATAACGAAAAATACAAAATCGGTTTTTCATCCCTCCCAAATAGATACAGACCAAAGAAGAAAAGCCCACCCATGACCAAGCTTCCCGTTAAAATGAAAGCATATCCTAACTTCTTTTCTCTTTTCTCTATTAACTTGCTTTCAGAACCGAAATAAATAGGAAGCCTTGCTCCTCCCTTTTTATGCTGAAAGTTGGATATCTGTAATACTATCTCAATGCTATCTTTATCAAATTGATCTAAAGCAACAGTTTTTGGAATCCATTTAGGAACATGAGTCTCTTTAGTTGTTCCTACAACCCCATTTGATGCGATCAAAACTGTATCCGCATAAAGATTATAAGCAGTATATAGATCAGGAATGCTGAATGCCAGCGCCGGATAATCTTTTGGAAGTAATATTTTCAACCTATAACTGGCAAAGCCGAATGAGCTGAGTCCCTCTTCACTCTGCCACATATGTGGGAACTCACGATATTCTATATCTTTTGAAACATTCTCAAAATCCACAAGCTGTTTCCAAAAAAATTCCCACTCTCCATTTAATGGAATAGGTTCTGACTCAGTGAAATCAATTCCCCTAAGATCTATAAGCCCTAATTCTGCAACTTCTTGAGCATTTAAACTGCTTATCGAAAAAAAAAGAATCAGTAAAGTTTTCCCTATAACACCAGTTTTTCTCTGCACAATTCGAGGGTAATTGATACTTCAATTTTTGTGGAAACTTCTTCACAGAAAATAGATAATTAAACAGGTATCAAAAAGGAAATAAACATAAATTTACCTACTCATAAATAACTTTATAAGCTTGCTCTATAAGATTTTATACAGATAATCCCACACAGTTTCAGCAACAACTTTATGTCCTTGCACATTTGGGTGAATTTGATCGGGCTGCATGAACTCATCTCTACCTCCTACTTTATCCAGAATCAAAGGGATTAAAGTTAAATTATTTTTCTCAGCCAGTTCTGGATACAGATCCTGAAACTCTTTTGTATAGTCAGTTCCCAGATTAGGAGGAACCTGCATACCTGCAATTATGATCTCGATATCCGGATTTTTTGCCTTAGCACGATCAATAATTTGCTGAAGATTGTCTTTTGTTGATGAAAGATCTATGCCACGAAGACCATCGTTTCCACCCAATTCAAGGATCATTATGTCGATATCCCTTTGTAAAACCCAATTAATCCGCCTTAAGCCACCAGCCGAAGTCTCACCACTCAATCCACCGTTTATCACTTCATAATTCAATCCCAAAGAATCTATCTTATCCTGAATAACAGCCGGAAATGCTTGTTGAGGCTGAATACCGTATCCCGCTGAAATGCTGTCTCCAAAAAACAAGATCGACTTTTTCTCTTGTGAATATATATTCATACTCATCAAAAGTGAGAATAACATAATAATTGAGTGTCTTTTTTTCATAAACAGTATTTTCAGAACTAAATATTTATAACAAATTTAAACTAATCAACGTAACTAATTTTGCCATATTACGGAATGGTAATACACACATTTTAGGTTAAGAGTTCATTAATAATAAAAGAACATCGTGAATCATATTTTAAAAATAGAAAGCCTTACTCGCCAATTCAAAAGTGGAGATAAAACACTTACCGTTGTAAACAATATAACTTTCGAAATTGAAGAAGGCATCTCTTGTGCCATTGTAGGACCATCCGGTAGCGGGAAAACAACTTTATTGGGATTATCTGCGGGATTAGATCAGCCTACATCCGGAGATGTTACACTGAACGGAATCAATTTAAAACCTCTTAATGAAGACCAAAGAGCTGAAGTTCGTAATCGACATGTCGGATTCGTTTTTCAGACATTTCAGTTAGTTCCCACACTTACAGCCGTCGAAAATGTTATGGTTCCTTTGGAGCTACGTGGCGAAGCGACAAATCAGGTTCGAGAACGAGCGATTGGACTTCTGGAAGAAGTAGGATTAGGGGAACGCTCACATCATTACCCTACTCAACTCTCAGGTGGTGAACAGCAACGGGTTGCTGTAGCAAGGGCTTTTATTAATGACCCGAAAATACTTTTCGCTGATGAACCAACCGGTAATCTGGATTCTGAAACCGGTGAGCATATCGAAAATCTGATTTTTGACTTGAACAGAAAACAAGGCACAACACTGGTGCTGGTTACTCACGATCTAGACCTTGCAGATAAATGCGACCGTGTAATAAAATTGAAAAACGGAGAGGTCGATTCTGATATATTTAAATCATCAGAGGAAGCTGTAGCGTGAATAAATTATTCTGGATCTTTAAAATGGCGTGGCGGGATTCCCGTTCCAATAGAAAGAAATTATTTCTTTATCTAGCCGCTATTATCGTTGGTGTAGCTGCTCAGGTTGCGATCAGCTCTTTCAGAGAGAATCTTAATGATAGTATAAACGAACAATCAAAAGAACTGCTTGGCGCCGACCTGGAAGTTGAAAAAAATTCCCCGTTCCATGACGAATTGGAAATTTATCTCGATTCATTGGGTGGAGAACGATCTGATGCTTTAAGCTTTACTTCAATGGCTTTCTTCCCTAAATCAGGGACTACAAGACTTTCTCAAATAACTGCTTTGGAAGGTGATTTTCCTTATTACGGCGCGCTTAAAACCGATCCACAATCAGCTTCTGATACCTTTCAAAAAACAGCAGGTGCTTTGGTTGATGAGCCCATTTTACTTCAGTTCGGATTACAACCCGGTGACTCTGTTAAAATCGGTTTAGTAACATATGAAATTGCAGGCGCTTTGCAGGAAATTCCCGGTCAACCGGTTGCGGCTTCCTTTTTTGGTCCAAGAATTTTTATTCCCAGAGAAAATATCGAAGCAACAGGGCTCCTTCAGCGCGGAAGTCAGCTTGAGTATATCTCCTATATAAAATATCCGGAGGGTACAGATCCTATTCTTGTAGAGTCAACTCTGGATGCCATGAATGATTCTGTACGTTTTGGTTATGATGATGTAGCCGAAAGAAAGGAAGAAGTTGGTGAAGCTATTTTATATTTGTCAAACTTTCTGAATTTGATTGGTTTTATAGCATTGTTACTAGGTGGGATCGGAGTTGCCAGCTCTATATTTGTCTATATCCGGCAAAAAATAAGCACCGTAGCCGTTCTGCGTTGTGTTGGAGCTTCATCTAATCAAGCTATGAGCATTTATTTGATTCAGGCTGTATTCATGGGATTTATTGGTGCTTCAATTGGTGCAATTATTGGTTCGTTGATTCAGCTGTATCTTCCTGTTTTGGTTCAGGATTTTGTTCCCGTTGATATTGAGTTAGCACTCTCATGGAGTTCAATTTTTATTGGAATAATTACAGGGGTATCTATTTCTCTGATTTTTGCTCTTTTCCCATTGCTCGCCGTTCGCAAAATATCCCCACTTTTTACTCTGCGTTCTGTTGACATAAATCTTTCCAAGCTCCTTAACTGGATAACAAGATTCACTTTATTTGGGTTGATCGGTGTCTCTGTAGTTGGATATGCTTGGTTAATGCTTAATGATATTCTGGCAGCACTTTTCTTTACCCTTGGGCTCGTTTTCTGTCTTTTATTATTATCAGGAATTGCTTTTTTAATTATGAAAGGTGCACAGAAGTTTAACCCTAAAGCTTTTGGTTATGAATTCAGACAGGGATTGGCAAATCTGTATCGGCCGAATAACCAAACCTCTACTTTGCTTCTCACTTTTGGACTGGGAGTAACATTAATAAGTTCTCTTTATCTGACTCAGGACATGCTTTTGGGAACCATTAATTTCGATGATGGTCAAGATCTTCCAAACCTTGCACTTTATGATATTCAGTACGATCAGAATGAAGGCGTAAACAAGATCATTCTTGATAATGATATGGAACTGCTTCAAAATGTGCCCATTGTTACTATGCGTCTGCAATCCATTAATGATACTACCGTTGCTGAGTTTATGGCTGATTCCAGTCGTAAACCAAGAAGCTGGGCATTGAACCGCGAATACAGATCTACATACAGAGATTCATTGGTTTCTACTGAGACCGTTGAATCCGGGGTTTTTGTAGGAACCGTTACCGACCCTGATGATCTTGTTCCTATTTCTGTCTCCACTGATCTAATGAATGATCTAAATGCTCAAGTCGGTGATACCATAGTTTGGGATGTTCAGGGAATTCCAATTTCCAGCTTTATCGCCGGAACAAGAACTGTTGATTGGCAAACACCTCAACCCAATTTCTTCGTGGTTTTCCCAACAGGAGTGTTGGAACCTGCACCACAATTTTTTGCAACAACTTTAAATACACCAAGTAGAGAAGCTTCTTTAGAATTACAGCAAAAAATTGTTCAAGCTTATCCAAATGTATCTGCTATTGATATAGGACAAGTACTTGAAACCGTTCGTGATTTCATTGATAAAATTACATTTGTGATACAGTTCATTGGCTTGTTCAGCATTATTACAGGTTTGATCGTTCTGGCCGGTTCGGCTGCTACGAGTAGATATCAAAGGATACGAGAAGCTGTTTTATTAAGAACATTGGGAGCCAAACAAAAACAGGTTATCAAGATACAAGTCATTGAATATGTATTCTTGGGAATCATGGCAGCTCTTACCGGTCTCACTCTTTCTGTAGGAGCCAGCGCACTGTTAGGATACTTCTATTTTGATATAGACTTTGTACCGAACTTTACCATTCTGGGAATTGAAACTTTGATTCTTATTGGTTTGGTTCTCACCATAGGATTATTGAATACCAGAGGAATTCACACACGCCCACCTTTGGAAATTTTACGAGATCAGGCTGCTTAGCTTTTGATGATATCTTGAGAAGATGTTAATTAATGGAACTCATCGGTTTAGAATGAGTTCCATTGTGTAAATAATACTAACAAAACATTTGAAATGAAGACATTATCCAGATTAAGTATTTTTGCACTCATATTAACTTTGCCTTTTATAGGCTGTGACAGCATAAGCAAGACCGCTAAAGGAACTGCTATTGGTGCTGCAGCCGGAGCTCTTGCGGGCGCCGTTATTGGTAAAGCCGCAGGTAATACCACAAATGGAGCAATCATTGGTGCAGCAGTAGGTGGTGCATCAGGTGCGGCTATTGGAAACTATATGGACAGACAATCCAGAGAACTTGAAGAAGATCTTGAAGGAGCAAAAGTTGAAAGAATCGGAGAAGGAATAAAAATAACCTTTGATTCAGGAATACTTTTTGACGTTAATTCCTATCAACTAAAAGATGCTTCCAGAGAAAACATCGCTGAATTATCAGAGATCCTTCAAAAGTATGAAGACACCAATATCATGTTTTCCGGATATACAGATAACACAGGTAGTGAAGAATACAACCAGAAGCTGTCGGAAGACAGAGCTAAGGCAGTAGCAGAATACGCGGCCTTTACAGGTGTGGATGCTGAAAGAATGACTATTATAGGTTACGGAGAATCGGACCCTGTAGCTGATAACAGTACGGCAGCCGGTCGTCAACAAAACCGCCGAGTTGAAATCGGTATCTGGGCTAATGAAAAGCTCAAAGAAGCAGCTGAGAAAGGAGAAATTGAATAACTGATTTAATTATTCTTTATTCATCCCTGCACATTTTTATGTGTGGGGATTTTTTTTGCTTACTTTCTTCATAATTAATCAGGTATCTATGAGTTTTAGAAAAAAATTATCACCGGTCAGGATAAAAAATAAGTTCTTCAGAAAAGAGATCGGTAGCGCACCGGGCACCCTAACTCACATTGGGGAGAAAAAACTCGAGGATATAATCATTGAAATACATGATTACAGTAATACTCATCTGGATATAAAAAAGATTTCCTCCATAGAGGAATGTAAGCCCTATGTTAATACAACAAACCCAACCTGGGTGCAGGTTAAAGGCCTACATGATATTGATTATCTAAAACAGCTTTGGGATGAATTTGACTTCCACCCTCTTATTCAGGAAGATATCCTTAATACTACTCAACGCTCAAAAATTGAGGATTACGGAGATCAAATTTTCATTGTATTAAAAATGCTTTACATGGAAGATGGAGTTCTTCATCAGGAACAAGTTAGTATTGTGTTTACTGAGAAATTCATCTTTTCGTTTCAAGAATCTGAACGTAAAATATTTCTTCCCATAAAAGAACGCCTTGCAGTGGAAAATACACGGATGCGTAAAGGAGGTCCTGATTATATGTCTTACGCTTTGATGGATATCATTATTGATTACTACTTCGCTGTTCTCGAAGAACTAAATGAGAATATCGAAATAATTGAAGAGGAACTCTGGTCGGGTGAAGACAGCAATGCTTTATCTTCCATTCACAAAATAAGAAGACAGCTTCTTCAGTTCAGGAAAAGTATCTGGCCATTAAGAGACAGTATCAACTCACTTACTCGGGATGATTCTCCTCTTGTAAAAGACGAAACCAAATTGTTTCTCAGAGATGTTTCTGATCACACTTTACAGATTGTAGACAGTCTTGATAATAATCGTGAAATGGTTTCCAGTTTACATGATATGTATCAAACCAACATCAGTAATAAGATGAACGAGGTTATGAAAGTGCTTACCATAATTGCTACTATTTTTATTCCTCTTACTTTTATAGCCGGTATTTATGGAATGAATTTTGAGTACATGCCTGAACTGGGTTGGAAGTATAGTTATCCCGTCGCTTGGGGAGTAATGATCTTAGTTACATTTGGTATGGTTATCTATTTTAAGAGAAAAGACTGGATGTAAAGAGAACTGACTCTAGCTCATTTCACAAAAAAGAGACCGTAAGTCGTTCAAAACTAACGGTCTCAACTAACTACGGAGGTATTTGGGTAAATTCTTATCAATCTCTAAAACCTGAATTTAACTCCAGCCAAAATGTTCAACCTTTCTTTTTCCTTTGATACAGCTTGAACATTGTTTTCAAATTCGTATACTATTGAACGATCACTTCTACTGGAATATTGTGCTGATAGATCCAGAAAAATATTCTCAGCAATAGGAAAAGTTAGTCCACCTGAATACACAACCTCCTCAAATTGATAGAGATCCTCTTTTCCTGGCAGCAATGCATAACCGGCGATAATTTTTGTATCTTTAGTGAATGAATATGCAGCACTTGCTTTAAAATTTATCACAGCATTATAAGTACTGCTGATCGATTGATTTGTAGCATCTTCATCTTCCTTTAAAATTGCTACATCACTTGGATCCAGATTTCCGGTATTAATGGTAAAATCAACTTTTGTAGAACTGTAATCTATATACTCCGCAGTAGCTGAAATAGTCAGGTTCCCTATATCCTGTAGCGTAGCTCCTACCTTGAATTCTGCAGGTCTGGTTACTGCATATTCAAATTCTCCAAAAAAAGTAGTTTCATCCCCATCAGTAAAAGTGTCGTCATCAAATTCAGTTCTGATGTTTGAATAAAAACTTTCCATTACAAAAATCTTAGACGGTGCTACTATACTAGCTCCTAAATTTAAAAATGGAAGGGGTTTATATATTATTCCACCACGAGCAGTAAAACCAAAGAATTCAGTATCAATTTCATCTGTTAATGTGATCGAAAATATATCTGTTGCAGGATCAGAACCGCTGGGTGGTATTACATCGTCGTTATAAAAATTGTTTTCGTCAACCTCCTGAAAACTTCTGTCATAGTTAATTGATCCATTTATTATACCGAGCGAAATCCCTGCAAAAAGGTTTTTCTGGAATTCTGTAGAAGCGAATACGGAAAATTCCCCAATATCTCTTGTGTTCTTAATTTCAGCAAATTGATCTATTCCTAAGAATCCTGCAGGCCGATCATCCACTCTGAAAATTGATTCTATTTCATTGCTTGTGTCGTTTCTGTAATCAATTGCAAAAGCTTCAAAAGCTATCCCATTGTAGTCGCTGCCTGATTGCTTAAAAAGATCCGTAATAGAATTGTCTTGGTTTGTAGCATTTATGAAAGTGTCGTCAACATCTTTTGAGATCACATTGTAACCTCCCCCAATTACAAAGCTGCCTCGATCTGTAGGGACTTTGTAAACCAACCCCAAATTACCGAAGGTTGTATTTGAGAATTCTGTTTCATTTGAACTCCCGATGTACCCATTGGATTGAGTATTATTTTGATTTAACCAACCTAAGCTATAAAAACTTCCTCCAGCCAAAGCCATGGAAGCCGGGTTATCTATAAAGCTACCATAACCATTGAAAGACGAAACGGAAGTTGTTACCGATGATAAAGCATCTCCATTTGAATTAAGCGTACTCATTTGTAACGCTAAGCTTTTATAGCTAATGGGCGACTCTCCGTCTTGTGCTAGAGTTGAAACGGACAGAAAAATTCCACTTAGCAAGAGTATTAATCTCTTCATGAATAGTAGATTGTGAAAGATTTAGGTTAAGTTTTTAGTTCCCTCTTTTCTTCTTGGAACTACTTTTTGATCGTTTGCTTGATGATGAAGATCTCGATTTACTTGAACTCCCTGAAGACCTTTTTACGCTCGATGAACTTTTGCGTGAAGTGCTTGAAGATTTAACTCTTGAAGAAGAACTTGATCTGGAAACATTCCCACTTCTTTTGGACGTTGAGCTTGATCTTTTCACTCCGGAAGAACTTCTTTTTGTTGAACCCGAAGATCTTTTAACATTAGAAGAACTATTTCTTTTTGATCCTGAGCTTCTAGTAACATTACCCGAAGATCTTTTGCTGGAATTACTTGACCCTACATTTCCAGAACTTCCTCTCTTACTCGAAGACCCACTAGAACGAACTCTTGAGTTATTATTAGATCTACTTCTCTGATTAACATTTGTAGAACTGTTATTCCTGATTCTGGATGAACTTCTGGTACGACTTACATTTCCTGAATTTCTCTTTGTCAGAGATGAACTAGAATTCCTGTTTGTAGAACGGACTCTGGAATTTCTATTGTCATACTTTTGTGTTAAGCCATTACTTCTTGCACCATAAGAATAATTCCGGCTATTTCTTCTGCTGTTATTGTAATAATAGTTGTTGGTATAACCGTAGTAATAATGATTACTGTAGTAACCTCCATAACCATAATTGTTATGCACCCAACCATAATACGGATCAAACCTTGCTCCGTACCCAAATTGCAAATAGAAATCATTCCAACCTCCGTAACCATAAAAATGTGAACTATATCGGTAAGGAACATCGTAATACCAAGCATGTGATACATATGATCTAAATGGAGGGTACCAATTATATCCTAAATGTGCATAGTATCTGCCTCTGAACCAGAAATCATCATTATAGCCATCATCATATCCTTCTCGATACCCATCTTCGAATCCATCATCATAACCGTTCCAATACACACCTTCAAAGTTGTTGTCTTTATACCATTGCTCAACTTCGTAATCTTTATAGTATAGTCCGGTTTCTTCGGCTGTTAGATACTCATCATCCTCAACTTCTGAAGAATAACTATAGGGTTTAGCTGTTTGTTCTTCATCATCCCAGTAATAGCCTGCCTCAGAAAGTTCATCATCATTCCAAGAATAATATTTAGAATTTCTGTTCGAATCAGAAGAATACCTATCAATGCTACTAAACTGAGTATAGCATCCTGATATGAATATTGAAATAGTTACTAAGAGTGAGAGCGATAAAATATTTGAGCGTTTCATAATCATCCTTGTTGGAATGTTCAGATTTCAATATGAAAATGCAGATAACAATCAGCACATTAAATCACATGATAATGTTAGCTGGTTTATATTTCTCCGCGTAACGACTTTGCTATAACTTCAGCTTTTGAGTTAACATGTAGTTTCTTATAAATGTTTCTGATATGAGCCCTTACAGTATCTATCGATATATCAAATCTATCTGCAATCAGTTTATAACTTAATCCATCAACTAACCCATTTACAATATCTTGCTCTCTGTCTGTTAACATGCTATCAGGATTTTTTTGGGGAGCCTGATCATTGAAATGTGTAATTACCTTTCTGGCAATCTGTGGAGACATCGGTGCACCTCCTTTCAGCAAGTTATCAATTGATTCTTTGATTTCAGGCAATGACGTATGCTTCAGTAAATACCCTGAAGCTCCTGCTTTTAAAGAATCAAATATTTTATGAGAGTCGTGATACACTGTTAGCATAATAATATCAATATCAGGATATTTTGACTTGATGATCTCCATCCCTTTGATACCTGTCATGCCGGGTAGCTGAATATCCATTAGTAAAACATCTGGTGCTTGATGTTTTTCCAAATATTCCAGCATTTCCTCTACGCTATCTTTCGCAACCGGACAGCTCATATCTTCCTGCATGTCTAAGTAACGTTGAATTAAATCTCTGATCTTAATATTGTCTTCTACAATTCCGACGATAGCCATAATTATACTTTTAGTTAGTATTTAGTTTTCCTGACACTAGAACAGTAAAGCCATTTTCAGTTGAAACATCAATATCCGAGCCAATTCTTTTTGCCCGCATGTCCATGTTACGTAAGCCATGTCCTGTTTTTTTTGCTCCATTGCTTGAAGTACCATTATCGTGAATTTTAAAACGGAATTCTCCATTCACAGCCTTCATTGAAATATCGACTTTATCACCGTTCGAGTACTTTGATATATTATTAACTGCCTCTTTAAATATGAGATATAGATTCTCTTTTACAGGCACTTCAAGTTTATTCTCCATTTTAAGATCATCAAAGTTGTAATTAACCTGAAAGTTCTTGGGTTCCAGCACATTTAATATATAATCTTGCATTCGATCGGTTAGATCTCCGACTGTATCATTTCGTGCATCTATTGACCATACGATATCGTCGAGGCTTGTTACGATTTTTCTACACTGTTTTCCAATTTGTTCCAGTGATTGTTTGAACTCGGGGTCAATTTTACTTGCTTGTAAAAAATCAGATTGAAGGGCTACTTCTGTCAAACTAGCTCCTACATCGTCGTGAAGATCACTGGCAATTCTTACTCTGATTCTTTCAATATCTACAAGCTTTCTTGCTTTATAATAGTTATAGAATAGCCATATAATTCCTACTATAATCAATACAACAAGTGTAATAAACCACCATTGCATCCAAAAAGGTGCTTTCACAGAAAAGCTTATTTCTGATTTTTCGTTACTCCATGTCCCATTTGTATTACGAGCATGAATTAAAAATGTATATTCTCCATTAGGCAAAGAAGGGTATTTTACTTCTCTGCTCATTGTTCGCTGCCAAACAGGATCAACTCCCTCCATTTTATATTCATAGACCACTTGATTTGGAGCTGTAAAATTAATGCCGGAATATTCTATTTCAACAAAATTTTGATCAAAATCTAAATTGAAATGTTTTACACCTCTGTGTACCCTTCCTGATGTTATAACCTGATCAATTTTCACTTTTGGGGGAAGAGGATTTCCTTTATAGTTCTCCGGAAAAAAGTGACTAACCCCCTCTACTGTTCCAAACCAAAGATGTCCGTTACTATCCTCATACACAGCACCAACATTCATCTCATCTGCAACTAAGCCCTGTTCAACCGTGATTAATTGAAAAGATTGCTCTCGATCACCGGGGTTGTCACTGAAATATTTTTTTGAATCAAATTTGACTACCCCATTATTAGTACCTATCCAAAATGAACTATCTTTGCTTTGTTGGATAAAGTAGCACACTCTGTTAGGCAGTCCGTCTTCTGTGGTAATACTTTGGAACTTAAGCCCATCAAACCATGCAATTCCACCAAATGTAGAAGCCCATATTCTTCCGATGTCATCTTTAATTACCATCATGACGGCATTATTTGGCAATCCTTCTTGAATGGTAAAGTTTTCAACTTCTCCTTTAAAGTATCGGCTTACTCCTCCGTAAGTTGCGATCCACATGCTTCCATCATCTCCTTCAACTGTACCCAAAATCGTATTATCAGCCAAGCCGTCATCTCTGGAGAGCGAGTTAAATTCATTACCATCATACCTAACTATTCCGTCCTCGTAAGTACTGATCCAAATAATACCTTTAGAATCTTCGTAAACATGGCGTACTTTTCTGTAGGGAAATTCATCTTCACTTAACACTGTAAGTTTACCATCTTTCATGTATGCCAAGCCATTACGCATACCAATCCAAATTCTACCATTGGAATCCTTATCTAATGAAAATACTTTGTCATCTAACAAGCCTTCTGTTAGGCTCATCGTTGTAAATTTCCCCTCTTTTAGTCGACTTAAACCGCCTCCGTAAGTTGACAGCCATATTTCCCCATCTTCTCCTTCAGTTATTGATGTGACAACGTCGTTTGCAAGACCATCAACTGTGGTATGGTTTTCAAAGTAATCCCCAAGAAATAAGTTAGCACCGCCTCCAAAAGTCCCAAACCATAAATTACCTTCTCTATCTAAAATTGAAGAATAGATAATGTTGTTGGAGAGCCCGTTCTCAATTGTAAAATTTTTAAATTTTCCATCCTGAAAAACACTTACCCCACCTTCAGTTCCTAACCAAAGTCTTTGATAATTATCGAAAACCAATGTTTGAACTCTAACATTATTTAAACCTTGATCATCATCATAAACAATGAATTTATCATTTTTATAATGAACCAAACCTTCTCTGGTTGCTATCCAAAGTTCATTATTTTCATCAAAAACTATGTCCCGGATACGGTTTTCAGGAAGACCGTCAGAAGTAGTGAACGTCCTTATATTTCCATTACTTAAAACTGAAAGACCTCCCCTCGTTGCAAACCAAATGGATCCATCTTCTGATTCCTTTATTTTTCTTATTCTGTTATTCAAAAATCCCTGAGAAGTTGAGTACTGAATAAGCTGTTCATCTTGCTCAAAAAGCCAGGCACCGGCTCCGTCAGTACCGAACCATATTTCTTCATTGGAATCCTCGAAAATACTGATGACTCTTTGGTTATCAAGTGCTGATAATCTTGCTAATGTATACAGGCTATCATCTTGCCAGTAATTCACTCCAAATTCAGTGCCTATCCATATCCTGCCTTTACTATCTTCAAATAGTGAGTGTATTTTGCTGCTTTTTAGACCCTGATCTTCAAAGAAATTTTGGATCGTGATTCCATCAAAGCGGTTTAATCCATACCCTGTTGCCATCCAAAGAAACCCCTCACTATCCTGAATCATATCATTTACTACCGATTCACTTAAACCGTCTTCAATAGAATAGGTTCTGAACGGATATAGCTGTCCGAAAGCCGAAATGGTACAAAATGTTAAGATTAATATGAGGGAAAGTGTATTTTTCATGTATGAAATGTAACGTAAATCAAAGCAGAATAGTAACTGCGAATTTTATTTCTTTATTTCAGTAATGAGTAAAAAACAAAAAAAAGCTGATTCGAACCTAACGGTTACTACTCACAAAGGAGTTTCAAAAAGTATACTTTCTTTATTGAAAAAGACAGTACTTGGTACTCCGGGAAAGCTAAGGTACAAGCACACTGAAACAGAAAATACTGTAAAAAAACTATCCGGATTACGCTTCATTCAAATTAAAAAAAGAACCCGGGTGTTAGGTACAGCAGGGTTTATTGAAAGAAACATCTCTTTTGATTCAGCTTCCTTAAGAGCTACTTATGTACGCTATCTTTCTGTTTTTAATCCTTTCAAGAACCAAAAAAAATCTAAACAGAAGAAAGTTGTTAAAAAAACACAAAGCGCATTAAGAAATGATATTGAAAATATTTTTAAGGAGGAACTTGAACGACCATTTAAAACTTCTGACCAAAAAGGACTTTTTTATGCATATGTCGAGTCTGATAATTCACACTCCAGGGATCTGTGCAGCTCATTCGGATTCAAAATAATAAGAGAGATCAATACTTTTCTATTCAGTCGTTTTTTCCCAAAAAAGCAGAAAGATGTTATAAGAATAAATAACAATGGATACGAGATGTTCAGAGAATCTTTATGTCAATTTTATAAAGAACACAATTTTGTATTCACTGATTCTTTAGAAGATTTTGGAACCTGCTTTGTATTAAATCATGGTGGAAAGAAGGTCGCAGGGATCAGAGCTATTCAGGTACATTGGAAAATTGTTGAAATGCCGGGATTTAAAGGATTTCTGATGCTGAAGGTGCTTCCTAGAATTCCATTCTTCAACAGGCTTTTCCAACCTGACAAACTTAAATTTTTGGCTTTTGATAACCTTTGGTTTCAAGAAAAGCATTCTGATAAAGTACAAAAACTGATGGAGCATGCTTGTTCTGAATTAGGTTATTATATGGGAATGATCTGGCAAGATACAGGTTCCATCACAACTAAGTCGTTATTAACAAAAAACAAGCTTGGCCTGTTACATAAAATAAACGGTGCCGTTAAAGCTGACCTGATGGCTCGGTACATCAATATGAATCCGGAAGATCTCTCGACGTTAAAAAATAAACCTGCTTTTGTTTCTGCAGTAGATATGATTTAAAAGGATATTTTGTTTCATAAAAAAGCCCCACTCAAAATTAATTGGTGAGGCTTAAATTTCTTTTTAGGATCAATTATCCTAAATAAGCTCTAAGAGCAGCGCTTCTGTTATGGTGACGAAGTTTTCTAAGTGCTTTTTCTTTGATCTGACGAACACGCTCACGAGTTAGATCGAAACGTTCTCCAATCTCTTCAAGTGTTAATGAATGCTCGCGACCAATTCCAAAGTACAATCTGATAACTTCAGCTTCTCTTTTTGTAAGCTTAGACAGTGCTCTTTCAATCTCTACTTTCAGAGATTCGCCCATCAATTCAAAATCAGGATTTGGGATCTCTTCATTTTCAAGAACATCAAGAAGTCTGTTATCTTCTCCTTGTGCAAAAGGTGCATCCATAGATAAATGACGACCTGAGATCTTCAATGTATCAGCTACTTCACCAACGGTCATTTCAAGGCTTTCAGCAAGCTCATGAGCAGAAGGAATACGTTCGTATTCTTGCTCAAGCTTTGAAAGCTCTTTACCAATTTTGTTTAATGCACCTACACGGTTTAGTGGTAGACGTACAATTCTTGATTGTTCGGCAAGAGCCTGAAGAATAGACTGACGAATCCACCATACTGCATAAGAAATAAACTTAAACCCACGTGTTTCATCAAAACGCTTAGCAGCTTTAATAAGACCTAAGTTTCCTTCGTTTATCAAATCACCTAAAGATAAACCCTGATTCTGATATTGTTTTGCAACAGAAACCACAAAACGAAGGTTCGCTTTTGTAAGATCTTCGAGTGCACGCTGGCTTCCTTTTTGAATTTCTTTTGCCAGACGTACTTCATCATCTGGAGTAATAAGTTTCTCTTTTCCAATCTCATGAAGATAACGATCTAAGGATTCTGACTCACGAGTTGAGATTCCGGAACTTTTTGCCACGGTAAATATATTTTGTGAAAATTAGTACTAAAGCTACAAAGGGCGAGACGTAATAAATTAAGCTGAATGGTTGCAACCTTTTTTCTAAGCTTCAAATGTCAACGCTCCTGATGAAAGCAATACCCAATATACGAATTTTTAAGTTCTTTAGTACTTAAAATTTAAGATCCATGAGTATTCTGATTACTAAAAACATTAGAATTTTTATACCGCTATTTCTTTTCTCGCTAAAACTCTTTTATTAAATAAATGAATAAATATCAGCCTAAAGATTATGAGGAATTCCTGTAGTGTATCTAAAATAGCTTTAACATTAATCATTTGTGGATTTTTGATGATTTCCTTGAGCGGCACAATTCTGGCTCAGGAAGTACTGGAATATCCAACTCTGGGAATTAAAGTAACAGTGCCTTATGGTTTTGGATATGAGGAAAATGAAGATGGTTTAATACTCTATTCCAATCAATATCCGGATACTTATTTTATTCTTGCTCAACACGAATACAATCATATTGACGAATTAAAAACAATAGCAGATGAACCTTACGAAGAAAAAAGTATAAGCTTAAAATTAACTAAAAGTGGAGATATTGAGCTTGTTGATGATAATGCCATTGCTGCATACTTCACCGGCAATGTTGGAAATAATAAAGCTACTGCTTTTATACTTGCAAGGCTGAATCCTTTTGGTGAAGGCATTTCTATAATAGGTCTCACCATCAACCAAAACTTAGATAAAGAAATTCTTCGTACTAATGTAATTGAACTAAATAAAGGTGTTGTGTTAGAAGAAATCACCATGAGTGCAGAAATCATTGAGTGGATTGAGAAATTGAATAACACCCGTCTGGAATATCGAACCAGCTACTCTTCAAACAGTTACACCAGCGGTAGTATAAGTGGATATTCAAGTTCATCAGAGGCTATTGAGCTTTGTAGTGATGGATACTTTAATTATTCCGGATCTTCGAATACCAGTATGAGTTCAGGAGGTTTAGGAGTACTTGGAAGCAGTAACTCGTCGAAAAAGGGAAACGGGGAATGGAGTATTCAAGAGAACGATTCTAAGGAACCTGTGCTTTTGCTTAAATACTATAATGGTTCAGTAGAAGAATATTCAATGTATTATAATAAAGGATATTTATACCTGAACGATTATAAATATACTATTGGAAGAGGTCAGGAATACGGGCCTTCCTGTGATTAGCTAAAAATTAAATTTTAGTCGTGCGGTAACTCCTCTTTCACCAAACTCATTCAGGTAACTTACGCTTGCTTCCGGCAATCTAGATGATGCCTCTCTGGCTTGAGTAAAAGCATTTATCCCACTAAAAATACGATTGGCGACCATCAAAGTAAGTAATGTTGGTAATTGATTTTCAGAATTGGCAATTCTATCACGTGTATTCTGAAATTCAAACCTGTCATTATCAGATTCCCAGTTCCATCTGTTTTCAGGGGTATTTGGGAGAATATTCTGCCATCTTCGGGTTCTAAGCTGATAGTCGTTGTATTCCTCAAGATTATCAAAATTTGCGATTGCTAACTCAAACCCTCGGTCTTTACCGGATAAAGTAACCCCTGCTTTGGATCTAGCTAAAGTATTAAGATTATTTTCCAGTCGATTTGCCCGAGCACTTAATCCAAAATATCCTGCAAGCAAACCAATTTCAGAACCCAGATGTATCTTTCCCCGAGTCCAGTTTTCATTATCAACATAATGATGACCTAACCCCGGAACTACAAAAGAAAGTAATAAAGCTTTTCGGGGACTTGGAAGCTCTTCGAATTTACTTTCTTGCCCTCCATTTTCAAATCCTACCGATTGGGCGGAAACAGTATGAATAACGAATATTGAACACGTAATAATGAATAACGACGTATAGCTTAATTTTAAAATTATGCTTCTAAGACTTATTCTTTTGATCAATATTCCGTATTCGTTATTCATTATTCTTTTTTCTTTCTCTTCCCCAATGTCGGAAAATAGAAACGCTAAATCCAATCATAAGTAAAAAAGTACCCAGCCACACAACGGAAATAAAGGGCTTTTGTTCTGCTACAACTAAGATCCATTCACTTTCATATTCTTCATCTAGCCCTTCAATACTTAGATCAATTTCACCACTTTCGGGATATACTTTTGAAAAGCTGAATGTGAGATCATGTCCCGGTAACTCAACAGGTGGTGAAAACACAAATGTCTTGCCTTCTTCATCATTGTATAGTGCAAATAATGGCTCGATCAAATACTGCTGATTACTGGCCATGTGAGTAATTTGAATTTGAGCTCTTACTCCTATATTTGTATTCGGAGGCAACTTTGTAGTGTCTTCCATTGCGTATTCCAGGAATGACATTTCGAATCCACCAACAGTAATAGTCTCTCCTTTTTCGAATTGGATGGTCTGTGTTTCAGGAACCTCACCTTCTTCTTTTGTAACCGGATCAACATTAGCTCGTCGAGCTATCATATCATTTCTCTGTTTGATAAATGAACTACCCGCTACATAAAGATAAATATCACTCAATAAACCGGATCGAACATCAGGATCAACAGACCACTGAACGTTTTCCTGAGTAGAAGTTGCCAGCATAGGATATACTTCCGGATTCATATAGAATGGTTCCCCGCTTCCCAAAGGCAAAGGCTCGAAAAGAAGTTTATAAGTTTGTTGGCCGGGACGATTCTGATCCTGCAAGTCAAATCCTGTATAGGTTACTATATACTTATCATTTACAATTTTCGGCTCCTCAAGCTTTAACTCCAGAAAAAGAACGGGTTCAGTAACCGTGAAACCCATTTCATCTTTGATCACGCCTTGCTCAACCTGTTTATTGTAGTTGCTGATCCTTTCATCCAACATAGGCTTGTTATAAACAGATGAAGCTAGAATTCCAATCAACAAAACCCCGAAACCTACGTGTGTTACTGAGCCTCCGATCAACTTTGGTTTCTTTGCACACAGCTGAACAATTACGAAAGTATTTCCAACTACCGCGAAGAAAGCTGTAAACATATAAAATATGTAGTACAAGTCTCTGACATCACCAAAAAATACAGCCGCAATCGTTAAAACAGAAGTAATTAAAAGCGGATTTATAAGAGCTGATGATAAGGTCTCAATAGAATATTTTTTCCAAAACAGATACTGCCCAATCACAGTAAACACTGCCATCAACATAGCGATAGGCATGCTCCATTGATTGTAGAAACTGATTTCCGGAGGAGTTGGATTTTCATTGAATAACAATCCTATAATCGGAGAACTGGTTCCCAAAATGATCACAAGTCCAAGTATGAACAGCAGGATTGCTCCCGTAAACGTCATGAACTCACGAGATAAGATCTGCGACTCTTTTTCCTGAGATGGAAGCTCTTTATATCTCCACAGAAACATTCCCAGTCCAAGTCCTGTTATCACAAGCATGAAAATCAGGAGTTGATTATACAATCCAAGATCCACAAAGCTGTGAACTGAAGAATCTGCCAAAATTCCGGATCTGGTTAAGAAAGTTTCATAAACAATAGCTACATAAGCCAGCAATGCAAAAATGATGGACGACTTTTGTGCCACCGAACTTTTTCGCTGAATGATCATAGTGTGAATACCGGCAGTGCCAATCAACCACGGAACGAGTGAAGCATTTTCAACCGGATCCCAAGCCCAAAACCCACCAAAAGAAAGAGTTACATATGCCCAATATCCTCCAAGAAAAATTGCTGTAAGCAGAGCCACATTTGAACTTAATGTCCATGGTAATGCAGGTCCAACCCATTCATTGTACTTTCTTTTCCATAGTGCAGCCATAGCAAAACAGTATGGAATGGTCATCATAGAAAAACCGACAAACAAAAGAGGGGGATGAATCATCATCCATGGGCTTTTGAGCAGATCATTCAACCCGCTCCCATCCGGTGGAGCAAAATCGGGATTATTCTGTACTACGGGAATGTCCGGAAAGTTCTCTGCAAATGTTCTGAATGGAGAGGCTCCTATCGTCAGGTCTCCAAATTGCCATCCAACGATCATAGATATCAGGAATAGCTGGGTAAGTGTCAGAAAAAACATCACAGGAGCGCGATAAGGAGGACGTGTCCATCGAATCAATCCCAATCCAAACAACCAGGAAAAGAAGATCCACAACATAAAACTACCTTCCTGTCCGCCATAAAAAGCTGACCAGATGTATTTCGCAGAAAGATCTAAACTTGTGTAGTTATAAACGTAATAATATTTGAACTGATGGGTAAAGAGAAGATATACCAGCAAGGCTGATGCGGCAATCATAAACAAGCCTTGAAAGCCAAAGAACCAGTTCCCGATCTTCAGCCTTTGCTCATTTTCATCAGAAGCACTTTTAAAATAGTAGAAAAGAGAACCTAATCCAGAAACAAACGCCAGAGTAATTAAAAGTTTACCAACAATTCCGATCATAATCAGCTTTGTGATGCTTTTTCAAATTCAGGAGCATCGTTGTACTTAGAAGGACATTTCATCAACATTTCGTTGGCATAGAATGTATCTCCTCTCATTTCTCCAATAACAACTAATCGGTCGGCCTGTTCAAAATTATTAGGCTTAGGTTTTGAATAAACCACTCTTTTACTTGCGCCGTCTTCATCCTTCATATAAAAAGAGAAGATCTTGGTTTCCATAGAAAAACCATAATCCTTTGATTCATCAAGTACTCCGGCAACATGAGCGGTCTTCATTTCTGATGCTTTTTCGAAGTTTGTGTATGTGCTAATGCTCTCTCCAAAGTTATACATCAACAGAGAGGTAAAACCGATTATGGCAATGATTCCAAAAATTAACTTAGGCTTCATGTTCTTCAGGGGTGTTTATTGTTGATTCGAGCTTGCTCACATTTCTATCCACTTTGATCAGAAAGAACAGTAGCACCAACCAAATGATCAGTGTAACTCCGAGTACTACAAAAATGAGATCGTTTGAATACATAAATTGAATGAATGCGTTTGATTGATCCAGTTGTTCAGCTCCGCTCCACTTGTTTCCATATGTAGAAGTCAGAGTATCAACGGTAGCTTGAGGTGCATCTTGTATGCGAATATTCATTTCTTAAAACTACGAATTTTCTGTGTGATATTGTACCGTTTTATATCGATGAACTACATCATATATCCAAAACGCCAATGCAATAAATCCTATAAATGCCGGATATAAAACAAACCGTAATTCAGGAGCTGTAATTTCACTAAAGGCCGGATTTCCATCCGCTCCGGGATGCAGGCTTTCCAGTTGACGCGGAACCACATACAGTAAAAAAGGAATCGTTGTAACTGCAAAAATATTATACACTGCTGAAAGTTTAGCTCGCTTTTGTTCATCATCGAATGCAGAACGAAGTACAAAGTACGCGTAATAGATCATCACTGCCAAGGCAGCAAGGTTCATTTTTGGTTCTGCGAATGTCCACCAAGTTCCCCAAGTAAAACGAGCCCATAATGAACCGGTGAGCAGACCACAGATTCCGAAGACCACTCCTACTTTAGCTGCAGACTCCGCTTTAATATCAAAACTAATATTCGGGGTATTCAGATATCGGATACTGTAGTAAAAACTAATTGCAAACATCGAAAACATTGCCATCCACATAGGAACATGGAAAAACAAATTCCGGGCAGTTTGTTCAAGAATGGGAATTTTAGGTATACTGATGAGGATTCCAGCAGCGATCACTCCGGTCATTCCCAGTGCAACAATATATTTCCAGATCTTCAAGGTGAGTGCTCTTTTCTGATTTAATTTTTTGAAGCCCAAATATACGAAGATGAGAACTTTGATGAGGATTTTTTACTAATGTTTTCGAATGAATAAAGAAAAAGCTATTAGAAGTTAGCTGATAGCTATTAGCTCTTTTCTTTATTCTTCTATTCGATGTTCTTCAATTCCCATTAGCAGGGCTGAAGCCCATGCTAGCTTATGATCTGAATTAGCCAAAAATTATCATCATAAAAGACAATCGATATTCATCATTCCTTGTTCATTATTCAATATTCACCTGTTCTTCTTCTCGATGTTTTAACCCGGACGTAAACGTCCTGCTGGTTTAATTTCTTCTAGTTCAATTATTTTTTTAAACAAGCAGATCCTTCAGGTTCTGCGGGATGTGGATAATGAATATCCTAAGATTCGAAATACATTATTTTAAATCCGAACATATTCGTCGGGCGTGAACGCCCTTCTAGCTTAAATCCAAGAAAAAGAAATGAATTTTTAAATAATTATTCATCATTCCTTGTTCATTATTCAATATTCACCTGTTCTTCTTCTCGATGTTTTAACCCGGACGTAAACGTCCTGCTGGTTTAATTTCTTCTATTTCAATTATTGTTTTAAACAAGCAGATCCTTCAGGTTCTTCGGGATGTGATTGATCCAAATATTTTTAGATTGGATGTACGTTAACTTAAAACCGGACACATTCCCGGGCGTGAACGCCCTTCTAGCTTAAATTCAAACAAAGGAAATGAATTTTTAAATAATTATTCATCATTCCTTGTTCATTATTCAATATTCACCTGTTCTTCTTCTCGATGTTCTTCAATTCCTTTGTTATTTTGATAATCAAAAATATATCTGATCAAACTGATGTCCAATCCTGAAAAATCCATCATCCTCACCCCTTCCCGTAAAAATTATTTTTGGGCGTATCTGATCGGAGTGTTATTGATTCCTCTTTTGATAGGAGTTGTTGTGATCTGGTTTGTCAACAGGAAAAGAAATAGCATTCAATATCGAATCACAGATACGTCTGTTTCAAAGGTTACAAAAGAAGATAAAACTCAATTAGAACTGGTCAACATACTCGAAACTTCTGTTTCCCAAACCGGTATTCAAAAACTTCTGGGAATAGGTAATGTCAATCTTAAGGCAAATGTAAGCACATTGATCCTTGAAGGAATTGAAAACCCCGAAAGCTTTCTCGAAAAAATTGATACAGCTATCGCCTATCAAAAAGAAAAGCTCAAGGCTTCTGAAAAGATAAAACCACGGAAACCCACTCATGATCCGGGTACACTTGAAAAGCTCGATTACCTGACCGGACTTTGGCAGCAGGGATTGATCAGTGATGAAGACTATGATCAGGAACGAAAGAAGTTTTCTTAGTTCTTTTAAATCCCTTTTACAAAAAGAAACCGTTTCTTATCTCCGTACAATAATCACGGAGCATAATGAATAAACTAACATCTTTCTCTTTTCTTTTACTACTGATCAGCTTTTCTTTGAACAGTTTGTCTTCTGCACAAAATCAAAAAGCTAACTTTGAGCTGGCAGAGCGCTTTACTACCCAGAAAATGCAAAAAATGGTGGGGAGTACTTCGGTATTTCCACGCTGGATCGAAGACACCAATAATTTTTGGTACACTTACGAAAATTCAGAAGGCAAAAACTGGTATTTCGTTAATGCTGAACGAGGAAATAAGCGACTACTTTTCGACCAGGAAGAAATGGCTGCTCAACTATCTGAGAGTTTCAGCAGAACTTTTAACGCCAAGGATCTGGACCTGAAAGGCTTTGATTATGACACCGATCGTGAGCTATTCACTTTCCATGTAGACAGTATCGAATTTACTTATAACTTGAACGGTAATCGTTTGATTCGTGGGGATTCGCTGGAAAAAGATGAGCGTGAAAATTGGAAATCATATTCACCCGATAGTTCCTATGTGGTTTTTGCAAAACACCATAACCTGTTCATTATGGGTAAAGACGATCATGACAGTACAGCAACTCAGATCACCGAAGACGGTGAGCGTTGGTTCAGTTATCAATATAGTGATGGTGACACATCCAAAACCGAAAAGCACAGAGCGAGGGTAAATTGGTTCGAAGATTCTAAAAAATTCTGGGTTAAACGTCAGGATAAACGCAAAGTAGATGATCTATGGGTGATCAATTCATTAAAAAAACGCCCTGAACTGGAAACCTATAAATACTCAATGCCGGGCGAAGAAGATATTTATGTGGATGAGATCAAAGTGTTTGATCCTGCTACTACCGAGCACGTAACTTTAGATACAGACAAATGGGAAGATCAATCTTTGGGTGGAGCATACTTCAATCAAGGTGGTATATTTGAAACTGACAAATCTGATTTTCTATACATCCTTCGTCGTGACAGAACCTGGAGTAAAATAGATGTATTAAAAGCGAATACATCAACTGGAGAAGTTGAGGTTCTATTTTCAGAAGAAAGTAAACCGTATTTCAATACGCGATTTGCTCGTTTAGCTATCATCAATGAAGGTGAAGAATATATCTGGTGGAGTGAACGCACCGGCTGGGGGCAACTCTACAGATACGACAGCAATGGAAATCTGAAAAACAAGATCACTTCAGGTGCATGGGTTGTTGGTAATGTTGTTAAAATTGATACTACTGCTTCCAGAATTTTCTTTGAAGGATACGGGCGTGAAGAAGGACAAAATCCATACTACTCAAATCTCTATAGTGTAAAGTTTGACGGCTCCGGTTTTTCTCATCTAACTCCTGAAGATGCTACCCATTCTATTAATGCTTCGGATGAAGGGAATTACTTTGTAGATAATTATTCCAGAGTAGACCTGCCTACCAAGTCTGTACTAAGAGACGGTTCCGGTAAAGTAATTGCAACTCTTGAAGAAGCTGATATTTCTCAGATGGTGGAACAAGGCTGGAAAGCTCCGGAGTCATTCAAAGTAAAAGCCGCAGACGGAGCCACAGATATTTATGGCGTAATGTGGAAGCCTTTCGACTTCGATTCTACAAAAAAATATCCGGTTATTTCTTATGTGTATCCGGGACCTCAAACTGAACCATTCCCGGCTAACTTTACGATCGGAGGATCCAGGGCACGAACCACAACATTAGCTCAGGTTGGATTTATCGTTGTTGCAATGGGAAATCGTGGCGGAAGTCCGATTCGTTCTAAATATTATCACAATTACGGTTATGGTGACATGCGTGATTATCCGTTAGCTGATAATAAATACGGCATCGAGCAATTGGCGGGCAAACATTCTTTTATTGACGCGAGCAAAGTTGGAACCTACGGTCATTCCGGTGGTGGATTCATGAGTACAGCTCTTCTACTTACTTATCCAGACTTTTATGATGTAGCGGTTTCTTCAGCAGGAAATCACGATAACAACATTTATAATATCTGGTGGGGCGAAGTTCATAACGGTGTAAAAGAAAAGAAGAAAACCGTTACCAAAATGAATGACGATAGTACCAAAACCAAAGAAGAAGTCGTTACTTTTGAAGCTCCTGTTGAAACCAACATCGAACTAGCTAAGAACCTTAAAGGAAAGTTATTACTTGTTCATGGTGATATGGATAACAATGTTCATCCTGCCAATACAACCAGATTAGTAAATGCGCTCATCAAAGAAGGAAAGCGTTTTGATATGATGATGTTACCGGGACGCAGACATGGTTTCGGGCCTATGCAACCATATTTCGATCGCATGACTTGGTATTACTTTGCGGAGCACTTGTTAGGAGATTACCGAACAAATGTGGAGTTTAATTTACCTAAGGATGAGGACTGATTTAAAATAAAACCAATCAATAGGGACGTATGGCGATACGTCCCTACTTTTTGTGTTTTGGATTCACTTCCATCAGAGTAGCAACTTCTCTAGTAGAAGGCATTCTTTCATCTTCTACTTTCCATTTCTCACAAAGCGCAAATTTTGTGTCTTTACTTATTAACCAATTTCTGAGATGACATATTCTGATAAGCTTTTTCCTGCTTTGTAACTGAGATCGCCCAAACAGACCCTGCAATCAGCATCACTCCACCATAGATCATAATTAATGGTTTTACGGAGATCAAATCCAGTTCCAGACATGCGGCAGCCACCATCACGGAAAGGGAGTTTGCAATGGTAAACAGCAACCATTCTGTACTGAATATCCTACCACGAAATGTATCGGTTGTTCTTTTTTGAAGTAGAATAGTACTCATTACCCAATTGGCTCCCGACGCTGAATGAGCCAGAAACACAAAAAAGATCATAAGCAGAATATTTGTACTCCATCCTACTACCATATACATCAAACCGGTTATTAGAATACTGAAGCCCATCACCATTACCCAATCTTTCTGATCTTTAAATAGTCTTCTTCCAATAACAGGTCCAACCCCCGTTCCAATTCCACGGGCGGCATACAGCAATCCCAAGCCGATACTTCCCATCTTGAGTACATCTTCGCTGACGATAATGAGTAGATATACAAGACCACCCAGAAACATCGTTGAAGTTCCTTTTGCAATACTCGGTCTTAGAATGTGTTTGTTTGAAAATAAATACTGAGCACCTTCTTTTATTCCAACAAGTGGATTTCTGGTTCTAAGCTTTTCTTCAGCAGTTTGTTCGGTTTGCGGAATAACCGCCCTGTACAAAAACCAAGCTGATATTATGTAACTGATTGCATCCAGAATAAATACCAAATCCGTACCTAACCATTCTGTTGCAAATCCACCAATAGCCATTCCTGAAGTAAATATAATGCTCCATGTTGCTGTCGAGATCACATTGGCATCAACAAGCTGTGCCGGTGTTGTAACATTTGGGATTGAGGACGTTTTGGCTGGTTCGAAAAGAGCAGAAAGCATCATCTGAACTGAAGTAAGTGCAAAAGCGATCCAAAGTGTTTCCGGAGATCGAACAAGTAAAATTCCCAACAAAGACGCTGCTCTGGCAAAATCACAAAAGATCATCAGCTTTCTGCGATTGAATCGATCTGCAAGGTATCCTGCGAAGGGAGAAAAGAACGCCAAGCTCAACATCTTTACAACGATGATCAAGCCAAGAAGTAATTCCGAATCAGAATATTTGGCAATCAGGGCGTAAAGGGCAAGAAGTCCAAACCAATCTCCGAAGTTGGAAATCGCTTGGCTGATCCACAATAACCGATAATTTCGGTTATCTTTTATAAGTTGAAAATATGGTTGTAGGCTTTTCAAAAAATCTTTAGGTAATTCAAGTCATCTTGTTGATTACCTAATTTACACTTTTACCATTCAGATTGGTTATTGAGTTTTTGGATGAGGGTGATAGATGGTCAATAAAAAAGATCTGTCATTTCTCACATCCGTTCGAAATGACAGCGTTATTGATTGGGTATTACATTAAAATTACAGACCCATCTTTTATGCACCTTGGACTTTCTTTCTGTGGCTTCAAATCACTGCTTATCAAAAGCGAGCACTGCGTTCAGGATAAGTTGAACTGAAGATTTATAGAATTCCTGGGGAATCGTTTCAAATTCATCGGTCGCCTTATGATAGTTTTCATGGTCTTCCACTCCGAAATACACAAACGGAACTCCTTTACTGTGAAACGGTCCATGATCGGATGAAAAAGTCCAGTCGTTATAGCCCAGATCCGGAGTATCATGTCCGAATAACAATCTTAATCCTGCTGTATCTATAGATTCAAGAATCGGTTTTGTTTCCGGGTAGTGATAAGTACCTGCGGCATAAATCTCGCTACTATCATTATTGCTGATCATATCCATGTTGATATTCAGTTTTACCTTAGTCAATAAAACCGAATCTTCAACAAATGCTCTGGCTCCCTGCAATCCCATTTCCTCTGCATCAAAAGCTGCAAAAATAAGTGTATGATTTGGTTGTTCTTTTGCAAAATAATCTGCCATAGCTAACAATGCTGCCGTTCCTGAAGCGTCATCATCAGCTCCGTTAAAGATCAAAGAATCTCTTATTCCTAAATGATCATAATGCGCAGTTATAACGATCATGGAATCCGTTTTTCCATCTATTTTTGCAATTACATTTACTCCGGACATTTCTTCCTGAGTACGGCGATTTTCAAAAGTAAATTCGTGGGTATATGAATCCTGAAACGGTTCTGCTCCTTCTTCCTGAAAACGGGTTATTAAATATTCACGAGCAATTCTATTTCCTTCTGTTCCTGTTCTTCTTCCTTCTGTAGCGTCTGAAGAAATAAATCGAAGATCTTCGATAAGTTGGGTAGTATCCAGGCTTGTTTTATTGTTTGGCTGACACCCCAATACCGGTATTAATAAAAGAAAGAGTAGTTTTTTCATGAATTGATCGCTTTAATTTTGAAGGCTTAAGATTGAGTTAAATAAGACTCAAAGCAATTCTAAAAAACTAGTTTTACAAAAAAGTGAAATCTTAAGATCGATGAATTGCTTTTACTATTTACCAAGACGGTCTAAATAGATTAAGCTGAATAGCTAAAAACTAGATCTCATTAAAAAACCCCGATCAAATCAATGACCGAGGTTCGTGGTTAATTTTTAAAAATGAAAAATATATCTGCTACTCTTTTCGCCACTTATAGTCTTGTTGACTGTTTTTCTGTAGATATGTGTAATAAAAGCCTGATCTAGATTTTTATTAAGGAAACGTTAAACAACACTCAGAAAGAGAAACTATTTTTAAGTCGATCAATAAGTTTTTGCTTCATAACAGAATCCATTTCCTGTGCTTTCTGTAATTCTGTTTTTCTATTTATATAACAACCTTGACAAGCAAGCATGGTTTTACCCTGATCTTCCAGATTTCTGAGTACGACTTTATAATTACCAATCGGTCGCTCTAATCCCTCTTTTGAACTACAATAGGAACAATATCTGGTAATTACTTTCATCAATAAACTGACTTTATTTTTAAATTTTTAATTTGATTTGGGTGGTTATTATGACAAATAAAAAGTTCAATTTTTATGTATAGAAATCAATAGGAAGGAGTGCTCAATTATCTAGGTAGAAGTACCTATTAACAGGCTATTCTCAAATACTGCAACTATTGAAATAAAAAGTCAAAAAACCCCAATCAAGTCAATAATTGGGGTTAGAATTTTTATTTAATATAACCTACTTGATAAGTGTCATTCTTTTTGAATCCACGTATTTACCGGCTTCAATTCTGTAGAAATAGATACCTGAAGCGAGGTTACTGGCATCAAATGTAATCTGATACCATCCAGCAGCTTTTCTTTCGTTATCAACCAACGTTGCTACCTTTCGACCTATCAAATCAAATACTTCCAGCCTCACGGTTCCACTTTGTGGTACGGCATATGTTATTACCGTAGAAGGGTTAAATGGATTCGGATAGTTTTGTTTCAGTTCTGCTTCAACAGGAAGTTCGGCCATTAGTTCAGCTGATGTAGCAAAGCTTGGATCTGTCTGCACTTCCAAAGTATCATAAGAAGCAATTCCATCAAGATTACGAACCTGTATTGCCACATAGAAGGTGTCTGCTTCTGGCCGTGCTGTGACTGAGAAAACACCATTAGAAGTATTGAAATTAATCGTTTCAACCGTATCAGAAATAATATCGAATCTGAAATCAAGTTGATTATCCAAAGTATTGGTATCACTGACATAATCCCAAAGATTAAGAATTTGAGTATCTTCAGTTCTTACCTCAAATGGATCCGGAAGATTGGAAAACATAGGGCTATCATCCACCCCTTCCTGGCCACCCCAAGTGATGTCCATATTGTTTGCCTGTCGCATAACTCTCATTGCGGCAGCACCTTCTTCGTTAAGCTCGATAGTACCAATATTAATGCTTACGCCATCCTGAAGATCCAGCTTCGACCACTCCACAAACATTTTACTGGCATTATCGGAGTTCATCCCTGATCCCAACAAGAACCCGGCTATAGAGTCTGGGCTACTATTTGAGAATGTAGCCGACTTTTTTAATTGATTTCGAGCGCTTTGTGTATTATGGTCTCCAATCGAATCATCCAGTTTTGTTGCGTCTACTGCTTTGTCCTCTACATGTTGGCTACCCGTTGAACTACTCGTCGTTGCCTGCCCATTAATATTCGCGATTTTTGCATTGCTATTTGGGCTATCATCAAAATACAGTATTGAGCTAACATCCCAATTGCTTATATCCTGATTAAATGAAACTGCACCAAAAAACATACTAGATACGTCAGTAAGATTTTTGGCTCCCCACTCTCCATCAGTTGAAGCGATGCTCTTTGTGGTGCTATTCTTAGGTTGTCCATTGTTAAAGCTTTGCGCATAACTGAACATTTTTTTTGTATTCCGAAGGTCAAGATTGCCTCTGAATAACCATAAGAATATGTTTTGGTTAAAACTATAATTCCACTCAAACATTGATTCCATTGAAGTAACCGATGAAACGTCCCAATTTCCTACAGGTTGATTGAATGTCAAATGCCCCCGGAACATGTAAGCCATATCTTTTACTGAAGAAACATCCCATTTATCTAGAGGCTGATCAAATCTTGAGTTAGCCCATATTTTAGTTTCATCAAGTTGAGTTCCATTAATAGCGTAGATCAAAATAGATTTTAAAAAATTATCAAACATGCTTCTCATCGACTCAACATTTGAAACATCCCAATCATTAATAGGCTGGTTGAACATGGCTGCATGTGAAAACATGGCCTCCATATTAGTAACTGAAGAGACATCCCATTTACTAATATCCTGATTGAATCTCATGCTACTAATAATACCCCAACCTTCTGGACATCTACCTTCAGTTTCTGCGGCTGTCAAACCGCTACATATTGGTCGTTTCCCATTGTAACCGGCAAACATATACCTCATGTTGGTTACATCAGAAACATCCCACCTTCCAATCGGTTGATTAAAGGTTCCTTTCAACATGAATAATTCAGACATATCCGTGATTCCGGTTGTAACACTGGTTACGAGCTCAGGGTTATTTCCATCCGCATCGAGTAATGCAATTAAGCCTGCTCTATCGCGCAGGGTATGTGTAACCGGCTCTCCATCAATAATAACAAAGCCTTGTTCATTTATTTCTGCATCTTCGTTGGCTTTAACCGTATAGTTATTTTCTGCTAAAAAGAAGTTATTATACATCTCAACACTATCAACCCCAATGGTTTCAGAGAAACTTACCGCTGGAATTTCAAAGGTTGCTGAAAGTTTAAATTTGACACCTTCCGGGTTGGCGATCTTTATGTTTCTGGTCATCAATTCCCAGGTGCCATTCTCAGCATTGAATACAGGCTTGGTGAAGCCGGATAAAGCGTTATCATTATCCATATTAGTAGCTGTCCACTGAACTCCGCCTGCTTCTTGTGATACCGGTTCCCCATTCCCTAATACCTGAATAAGTAATTTAGTATCTACCGAGAATCGTTCTTTAGCTATATCAAAGGTGTATTCAATGGGCTCGAGTCCTTTGTCATTGAATGTCCAGTCAAATTGGTTAATAATTCTTTGGCGGCTGCTGACAGCTTGGCGTGAGTAGTACGTACTGTCTACATCCATAGTAAGATTAGATGGCAGATTTTTTTGCGACCACTTGATAAGCAGTGAGTCATAATTTGCAATAGACAGATTGGTACCTCTAAGAAAACCAAATGGTGGGTCTGATAATATTTCTACGGATGTAATGTCCCAGTCGCCCAGATTTTGATTAAACTCGGATGCATTATGGAACATGCCGCCCATGTCAGTTACTTGGTCTACATCCCAGCCCGAAAGATCCTGATTGAAAGAACTAGCCTCTCGGAACATTCTCGCCATATTGGTCACTTTACTCACTTCCCAATCAGATATATCTGCATTGAAAGAACTTGCCTCACTAAACATACTTTGCATGTTGGTTACATTACTCACATTCCAGGAAGATATATCTGAATTGAAGGAGACGGCCTTAAAGAACATCGATTCCATTCTTTCAACATTTGATACATCCCAATCACTTAGATCTCCATTGAATTTCGGAGTATTAAAAAACATCCCCCTCACATCTGTAACTTTACTTAGATCGGGGACATCGGTAGCATTGTATTCCATATTGATTCCCCATGCAAACATCCGATCCATTTTTTCCCACTCTATTGTGCCCCAGCTTTCCAATGAGACGAGTTGATCTAACTTGCCCTCTTCCACAGGATCCATGTGAGGGAAAATTCCGGTAATGGATACTGTGTGAGTATCAGCACTGGCATAGGTATGTGAAGGATCTGGATCATCCAGCCCACTATATTTTTCAATGGTTCCGTCGCCCCAATCGATTACGAAATCAAAATCGGTTATTTCTTCGCCCCCACCGGTTGGAATGGTTACGGTTTCATCCGCTGATGTTGTTAGCCAGCGGGTCGTGAATGTGGCTACTTTTCCGCCGTCGTTAAAGGTCCAGCCCAGTTCCACAAGTTTTTCGTAAGCTTGATCAGATAGAATAGAGCGCTGTGCCTCTCCAAAAGAAACGGTCCGCTCTGTGCTGACACTTAATTTATCTGCCCACCCTAATAAAGTAGAATCATAATTAACGGTCGAAAGAGCGGTCCCATCCATAAAGCCGGATCCTTCGCTTTCTCCATCAAAGGTTGCCACCTTTCGGATATCCCAGGCTCCCAGATTTTGATCGAAAGATGTTGCCTGCGCAAACATAGATTCCATTGTTGTTACTGAACCTACATCCCAGACTGATATGTCCTGATTGAAAGCATCAGCTCCTGCAAAGAGTAACTTCATATTGGTAATATTCGACACATCCCAACCCGAAATATCTGAGTTAAACTTGGAAGCACCGAAGGAGGCAAACATACCCTCAATACTGCTCACGTTATCCAGATTTGGAACATCCTGAGCTGTGATCTCCAGATTGGTCGCATTGGTGAACATATAAGCCATACTCTCCCATACAATATCCCCCCAACGGGCTACTTCCGTCAACTGTGGCATAGAGGTTGAATTACTCTGTGCATTCATAGCTGGAAAAGTTCCGGATATTGCTATTATCGTAGCATCTATACCAGAATAGGTATGTGAGATTGTTGGATTATCTCCGGTATAGCGCTCCAAGGTACCATCGCCCCAATCAATCGTGAAGTCGTATTCGGAGAGTTCTTCCAATTCTGCTACCGGTATGTTTATGGTAGGATTTGATTCTTTGATATCCCATCGTGTTAAAAATGTATTGTAAAAACCACCATCCGTGAGCGACCAGTTATGGAGATTCATCAAGTCAAGCTTATATCGTTCACCTGCACCGTATTTGACATCTCCCACATTCAGGCTTAGCCCTGTAGGTATATTCTCCAGCTTAGACCATTTATTTAACAAAAGGTCATAGTTTTGCATAGAGAGATTTGAGCCTTGCAGAAACCCATACTGGTTATTATCCAGACGAATAGCACTGGAAATATCCCAAGTACTGATGTCCTGATCAAAGGATGCAGCATTCAGAAACATACCGCCAAAATCGGTTACTTTACTTACATCCCAACCTGATACATCCTGGTTGAAGGCAGTAGCATTAGCAAACATTCCGAACATGTTTGTTGCCGACCCGGTATTCCAAGTGGAAACATCTCCATTAAAAGAATCGGTATCCTGAAACAATCCTCTCATATTTGTTACGGATGAAACATTCCAGTTGCTCAATTCCTGATTAAAAGCATCTGCGTTTTGGAACATCTCTCGCATGTTGGTCACCTTGCTGACATCCCATGTTGAAATATCTCCATTGAATATTGTGGCCCCATCAAACATAAAGCTCATGTCGGTTACAGTAGATGTATTCCATCCGCTGAAATCTCCATTTAGCTTTTCTGCCGCAAAGAACATTCCTGCTGTTGAAGTTACCTTCGAAAGATCCGGTGCATCAGTGGCATTATATTCCATGTTTCGAGCCCAGGCGAAGGTATTCACCATATTTTCCCATGCATTATTACCCCATTGCTCAATAGAAGATAATTGATTCAGATCTCCGTCTGCATTTGGTTTCAGATAAGGGAATGCACCTTCAATCTGAACAGTGTGAGTACCTGCTGTTGCGTAAGTATGGGAAGGATCAGGGTCATCTCCGGTAATGCGCTCAACCGAACCATCACCCCAATCGACGATAAACTCAAAATCAGAAATTTCTGCTCCACCGCTTGTAGGTATGGTTACTGTTTCATCTGTACTCGTTGTAGTCCATGTAGTGATAAATGCATTTGAAGGGTTTACTGTAAGGACTTCATTTACGGTAACCTTAAATGTATCTGCAACCGAAAATTCACCGTCAGTGGCTGTTACTGTGATCGTTGCAGTTCCAAATTCCTTAAATGATAGTATAAGATTTGATTCACCACTGGCTATAGCTACCACCGATGACGAATTACTACTCACTACCGAATAGGTTAATGTTGAATTTCCATCCGGATCAGAAAATACTCCACTATTGTCTATGGTTGTATTCGGGTCTGTCTCATCCACAACAAGATCACTTAAAGGACTACTTACTACTGGTGCTTCATTTTCATTAGTAACTGTGATTGTCAATGTTATAGTTGCCGTATTATTTACAGCTTCACCGTCATCGGCTTGAACAATCGCTTCGTATTCATTGTTACCATCTGCATCAGCAGGATTTTCGAAATCAGGTGCTGCTTTAAATGTTAGAATTCCTGAAGAGGCATCTATGTTAAACAAACTACCATCTGCTCCACCTGAGATGGAATATGAAATTCCGGCATCAGTTTCACCTCCGTTGCCATTGTTGGCATTTACATCTATTACGGTGCCTGTGCTATTTTCGGCAAACGCAGCTGTTCTCGGAGTGCCGGATGCCAGGGTGTACTCGACTACCGCACCATCATCTGGTCCAATCACAAACATTTTCGTGCCGTCCCTGTTAAAGGTGAGACTATATGGGAATTTCTCCTGGATGGCTACGGAAAACTCCTCGGCCGCTCCCGCATATATCGCCGTGGATACATCCCAAGCCGCTCCCAGCGTGTATTCCACCACCGCATCATCCTCGTTTCCAATCACAAACATTTTCGTGCCGTCCCCGTTAAAGGTGAGACCGGTTGGGCTTAAATCTTGGCCTGCTACATTAAATTCCTCTTGAGCGCCTGCATACACCGCCGTGGATACATCCCAGGCTACACCGAGCGAGTACTCGACTACCGCACCATCATCTGGTCCAATCACAAACATTTTCGTGCCGTCTCCGTTGAAGGCGAGTCCGAATGGGGCTGTCTCTTGGGCTGCCACATTAAATTCCTCTTCAGCGCCTGCATACACCGCCGTCGATACATCCCAGGCCGCACCGAGCATGTACTCTACCACTGCATCACCAACTGCTCCAATCATAAACATTTTCGTGCCGTCTCCGTTGAAGGCGAGCCCGAATGGGGCTGTCTCTTGGGCTCCTACGGAAAACTCCTCGGCCGCTCCCGCATATATCGCCGTGGATACATCCCAGGCCACACCGAGCGTGTACTCTACCACTGCATCACTACCTGATCCAATCACGAACATCTTCGTGCCGTCCCCGCTGAAGGTGAGACCGGTTGGCGCTGGTTCTTGGTCACCTACAGAAAATTCCTCGGCCGCTCCCGCATATACTGCTTCTGATACATCATATGCATCAAATGCTTCAGGAAATGTGGGGGCATTATTCACTTCATTCACAGTAATTGCAAAACTATCTTCTACACTTAACTCACCATCACTGGCTTTAACCGTAATGTTGGCTACTCCGAATTGGTCAGCTTGATAGTTAAGAGTTAGTGCAGAGTCATTGATAGTTGCTGTGACCAATGTGGGATTATCGTTTACTTCTATAGTGTAGATCAAGGAGCCAGACGCAGTTTCTGCATCGTTAAAGTTAGTGCTTAGGTCTATGACGGTGTTTGCTGCATTTTCATCCACAGTTACATCGGCAATAGGTGTACTTAGAATTGGGCTTTCATTTACATTAATAACCGTAATTTCCAGAGTTACATTAGAGGTATTATTTTCAGGTCGACCATCATCAGCAGTAATGGTTACTTCATAGATACCATCTGTGTTTGCATCGGTAGGATTTTCGAAGTCGGGCGAATTAGAAAATGTTAGCTCACCGGTTGACGAATTGAGTAAGAATTCTCCGGCATCCTCACCACCTGTAATGCTATACGTGATTCCAAAATCCGCTACTCCGCCATCTCCATCGGTTGCATTAAGATCAATCACTGACTCAGTTGCATTTTCTGCGAAATCAACAGATGTTGATGTTAAGGCGAAAACTGGAGGTGTATTTACTTCATTTACGGTAACCTTAAATGTATCTGCAATCGAAAATTCACCGTCAGTGGCTGTTACTGTAATATTTGCAACTCCAAACTGATCTTGTTGAGGGAATAAGCTCAACGTATCTGATTTAAATAATCCTATTACAAGGGTTGGATCGTCTATTTCAGTAACAGAATAAGACAATAATTCTGAGGTGGTTTCAAGGTCTTTGAAATTTGGAGTTACAATTATCTTGTATTCCCCAGAATTTTCATCAACTACCACATCGGCAATAGGGGTACTTACTGTTGGGGCTGTATTAAATATACCGGCATCGCTAATGATCCAATTATTCGGATCGTTCGTTAATTTTGCACGGGCTGCTGAAGCCGCCGCAGTGTATTTCACATTACCAACACCTAATCTCATATTGCGTTCCACACTTGGTAAAGCTGCCCAGCCAATAAGTAAAGAATCATAATTGGGTGTGGTGAGTCCGGAATTACCCAAAAAACTATAGAAAGCGTCAGCATCTTCAAAACTTTGCACCTTCGAAATATCCCAATCACCCAAATCCTGGTCAAAAGATACTGCCCCATTAAACATTCCAATCATATTAACAACGTTTGAAACATCCCACTGGCTTAGATCCTGATTAAAAGAAGTAGCTTCTTGAAACATATTTTCCATGTTTAAAACAGACGATACGTTCCAACTGCTTATATCCTGATTGAATGCACTTGCGCGGCTAAACATCGAAGACATGTTTGACACCTTAGAAGTTTTTTCACCCCAGTTATTAATATCCTGATTAAATGCAGTTGCACCTGAAAACATCACATTCATGTATTCAACTGAAGACACGTCCCAGTTTCCAATTGGTTGATCGAATGCCGAAGTAGATGCAAACATAGCATCCATATATATCACTGAAGATACATCCCAACTACTGATGTCTTGGTTAAATAAGGTTGCACTATTAAACATAGCTCCCATATTTGTAACAGCACCAACATTCCAACTACTTAAATCTTGGTTGAATATCTGCGCATTAAAAAACATGGCATACATATTTGTAACAGAACTCACATCCCAGTTACTTATGTCCTGATTGAATGTATGAGCATTGTTAAACATCTTCTCCATGTTAACTACCTGAGACACATCCCAGCTTGAAATATCTTGATCGAAGTTTGATTTTCCATCAAATAAATAGCTCATATCGGTTATTCCACTAGTACAAGTAGAAGCCGCATTGTCTGTAGTAATTTGATCTTTTGATCGTTTGGTGTACTCAATACCGTTTATTGTTCCCTTATCGCCTACTTTAGCATTACTACAGGTAATCGTTACTCCATTCTCTGCCAAGAAAAATAGACTTGGCACTTCCAACCAAGGGCTGGAAACGGAAGTTCCTAGTTCAATGCCGTCATTAGGAGTCACCTCCACTTTCACAAACTTGCTCGCTTGCGCTGAAGTTGGGGTAAAAGTGTTAGCCGTAGAGTCAGTGATGGCTGCTGCGTTAGTTCCACTTGCATCATCGGCAACATTCCACTGGAAGGTACTGCCTGATTCGGCGTCTCCATCGGCGTCGGTGAAGGTATAACTCGCTGTAAGCTGCTCGCCTACTTTTGGTGTTCCGACAATCAGAACGTCAGTGGCTACCGGTACCTCATTGGTTCGTCCTGCATCGGTGATGTACCATTTGTAGTCATCGACCAATTTTGCACGAGCTGCTGAGGCCGCCGGTGAATATTTAGTACTATCAGCTCCCAAGCCTACATTATATCGCAAACTAGGTAAAGTTGACCAGCCATTGAGTATAGCATCATAATTGGCTGTTGATAATGCGGAAGCACTATTAAACATATATGACATATCCTCAACCAATGAAACATCCCATAAGCCTAGATTTTGATCGAAAGATATAGCACCACTAAACATACCTAACATATCTGTTACCGAGCTCACATCCCAGCCACTGATATCTTGGTTAAATGCAACAGTTCTTGCAAACATAACAGACATGTCGGTTACGGAAGAAACATTCCATGAACTAATATCTTGATTAAATGATGACGCACCATCGAATGTTCCTTTCATTACAGTTACTGAATCAACAACCCAGCTACCAATATCTTGATTAAAATCACTCGCATTGTTGAACATTAATCCCATGTCCGTTACTGAACTCACATCCCAGCTACCAATATCTTGGTTAAATGTATTAGCACTATGAAACATTGCATACATGTTTGTAACATTACTAACATCCCATTCATTGATAGGCTGGTTAAAGCTTGAAGCACTAGCAAAGGCTCCCCACATATTAGTCACTGAACTTACGTCCCAGTTTCTAATGTCTTGGTTAAAAGAACCGGCTCCATAGAACAAAAAATTCATGTTTGTTACATTTGAAACATCCCAAGAACTAATATCCGTGTTAAAACCCGAGTAGTCCACCACATTAGTAGGGTCATAGAACATCTCACTCATATTGGTAATCCCAGAGGTGCAAACAGTCTGTAATTCATCCCATCTCGTGGCATCGTTTGCAATACTTCGCAAGGTAGTCTCATCCACAGCCGTGTAGGTAACCCCACCAACCACTCCGATATCGCCCGGGGAGGTGTCTTTACAGGAAATGGTTACGCCGTTCTCAGCCAGCAAAAACAGGCTTGGTACTTCCACCCAAGGGCTGGAAACGGAAGTTCCTAGTTCAATGCCGTCATTAGGAGTCACCTCCACTTTTACAAACTTGCTCGCTTGCGCTGAAGTTGGGGTAAAAGTATTAGCCGTAGAGTCAGTGATGGCTGCTGCGTTAGTTCCACTTGCATCATCGGCTACATACCACTGGAAGGTACTGCCTGATTCGGCGTCTCCATCGGCGTCAGTAAAGGTGTAGCTTGCCATTAGTTGATCGCCTACTTTTGGCGTGCCTACAATTAATACGTCCGAGGCAACCGGAGCTACATTGGTTCGGCCGGCATCAAAAATGGTCCAATTATATTCATTAACTAATTTTTCATGAGCCGCTGAAGCCGCCGGGGAATACACTAACGGTTCCATTTTCAGTGTTTGGTTTGGCTGAACACTTGGCAAGGCCGCCCAACCTATAAGCAAGGAGTCGTAATTAGCAATGGATAACCCCGAGTAACTTAAAAATCCATCTCCAAGTTCATCAAATTTTGTTACGTTTGAAATATCCCACTCACCCAAGTCCTGATCAAACGCAAGTGCAGCATAAAACATATCCGACATATCGGTAACCGAATGTACCTCCCAGCTTCCTATATCTTGATTAAAAGAAGAGGCTCTATAAAACATAAATGACATATCAGTAACCGAATGTACCTTCCAGCCTCCTATATCCTGATTAAAAGAAGTCGCATTGGCAAACATACCCGACATATCCGTAACCGAGCTCACAACCCAGTTACTTATATCCTGATTAAAGTTATCTGTAAGCGCAAACATACCCAACATATTGGTCACTGAACTCACGTCCCAATCTCCAATATCCTGATTAAAGGCATAGGCACTATTAAACATGCCCGACATACTTGTCACCGAACTCACATCCCAATTTCCAATATCTTGGTTAAAGGCAGATTTCTCGTGAAACATGTTAGACATATCTGTAATCAGGCTCGTACATACATTAGTTACATCAGCTCCCCCATCTACTCTTGCTCTCAGGCTATCTCCGCTCAGGGCTGTATACATTATTCCGCCCACTAAACCGGTATCTCCCGGGCTTGCATCACTACAGGTGATCGTTACTCCATTTTCAGCTATTATGAATAACGGTGGAACATTTACCCACGAACTTCTTACGGGTTGTCCTGCATCAGAACCATCATTAGGGGTCACACTTACACTCAGAAACTTAACGGCATCAGCACTAACCGGAGTATAAGTTGAGTCAGTAACTAGTGCTACCTCATTGGTACCTTCGCTGTCATCAGCTCTGTACCACTGGAAACTTGCTCCCGCATTGGCATCGCCATCGGCATCACTGTAATCATAAGTCGCAGCTAGAATTTCTCCTACTTTTGGAGTTCCTGAAATAGCTGGGTTGCTCGCTACCGGAGCAGTATTTGCCCGTACTTTCCCCGGAATTGGAGTTTGTGGATTATTCTGTAAGTAAGGATAACTCACAGAATCACCCGTTACAATTGCCCAGGTGTTTGCGAAGTCAAAGCTATTGGCATCAAATACCAACGAGTCTTTCATCTCTGCTTCGGTACGGTCTGCAATCTTAAAGCCGCTATCATTCCAAAGACTATAGGTTTTTATTTCTGATAAAGTACCTGCAAAATAGTTATTGGTTTGGGTTACATTACCATCCCCAGCAATTTCTCCTTCTGCTGTGCTACCAGAAACTGTGGCCAATGAATAGCTATTAGATATAGTACCTCCCTCAGTGTTACTCCCTACAATACCGCCGGCAATACTACCCGAAATCGATCCCGCTGAAAAGCTTTTGCTAATGGTTGTATTATCATCGCCATCAGATTCTATATCACCAGCAATTCCACCTGCATTTATTCCTGTTACTGTGCCTATGAATGAACTTTCAGTGATAGTTCCATTGCTCCATAACGCTCCGGCTATACCTCCTACGGTTGTTCCTGAAACCATTCCTGTTACATGTATATTTGAAACAGCAGCACCAGATATATAACCTAATGGACTTGTATAAATTTCTCCTGAGGATGTGATGTCAACATCAGAGAATGTTACATTACTGATACTGCCTCCGACCACATACCCAAACATCCCCATATAATTATAATCGCCACTATTTATATACAACCCACTGATGGTGTAGCCATTTCCATCAAAATAGCCTGCAAAAGATTCGCCTATCTCAGATTTTGTAAAAGGTATCCATCCTTTCCCTTCGTTGTATGGGGCAACATCTAGATTAATATCATTCATTAGCTTAAAGTGCTGACTGATATCGTTGCCAGTTTCTCCATCTATTAAGGTTCTTATTGCATCTAGCTGAGCCGCGGTAGTGATTAAGTATGGATCAGCCTCTGTTCCTGTTCCGCCTTCAAATGGAGAAGATAGTGTAACCGTAAAGGTCCAGTCAACAGATAGCTCACCGTCACTGGCAGTCACGGTGACATTTACCGTACCAAACTGACCAGCTTGATAGTCAAGGTAAATTATACCCCCACCCGTTGTTGTTGTTACTAGTGAGTTATTGTCGTTCGTAACGGTATAGATGAGCAACTCCGATGCTGTTTCTGCATCATTAAAAAAACTGGTTAGGTCAAATGTACTTATATCAGATGTTATGACCACCTGGTCGATATCAGCAACGGTTGTCGGTGCAGTGTTTATAGTGAAGTAGTTCGAGGATTCTGTAGTACCAAAATCGAATCCATCATTCGGGGTCACTTCTACTTTTACATACAGTCCCACATCCTCACTACTAACGGTATAGAGCGAATCCGTCGCTCCAGTAATCGACGTTACTGTTGCTGTTGTATCCGCTGCTCTGTACCATTGGAAACTCGCTCCTGCATTGGCATCGCCATCGGCATCACTGTAATCATAAGTCGCAGCTAGAATTTCTCCTACTTTTGGAGTTCCTGAAATAGCTGGGTTGCTCGCTACCGGAGCAATATTTGCCCGTATTTTCCCCGGAATTGGAGTTTGTGGATTATTTTTCAAGTATGGATAACTCACCGAATCGCCTGTTACAATAGCCCAGGTGTTTTCAAAATCCCAACCTGCATTAGCAAAAGTGAGTGAGTCTTTCATGGCAGAGGTAGAAAGTCCTGTTGCACCTGTAACTTCTCCATCTTGTGCTGCAATCAGTTTACCTGTCGTTTCAGTATCCCAGAAAATTCCTGAACTGTTAACATGAACATTATTTGTCTCAGCAATTATTCCTCCTCCATTTTCATTTCTTATCGTTCCAAAGGCGAAACTGTTCTTTATGCTTCCGGGTTCATTGACAAAATTATTACTAAAGGACCCTACCAAACCACCTGAAGAAACAGAGGCCGATGAATAACTATCTTTTATGTAACTATCATTTCCCATAACCGCTATCAAACCACCATCTCCAGATATATAACCCGCACTAAAACTATTAACAATGGACGCACCGTAGTTGGTAACATGAACCAGACCTCCATCTCCATTTACTGTGCCATTAAAAGAAGAGTTACTTATAGTACCACTGCTAAACTCACCCCCCAAAGTCCCATAACCATTAACAGTACCAGTCATGTGAACATTTTCGAGGTTCCCGGTTAACCTTCCTGTAAGACCCGAATATGCTGTAATATCAACATTCGTAAAATTTAGGTTACGAATCGTTCCTGTCATAAACCCAAAGAAGCCCGAATAAACCCCAGACCGGTTGATGAACACCCCATTAATTGCATACCCACCCCCATCAAAAACACCGGTAAAGTATGTTAAAGTACCTTCACTGGAACCAAAATCAAAATACTCTCCAATAGGCTGCCAACCAGCACCACCATTTGCAAATGCCCCAGTTCGAGTTGCTGCTGTTAGATCAATGTCTGCGGTCAGCTTAAAGTGCCCATTTACATCTGTAACATTATCAGTACCTAAGAAAACTTCTCGAACTAAATTGAGTTGTTCGGCAGTCGAAATCAGGAATGGATCGCCTTCTACTCCTGAACCACCATCAAAAGGAGAGGACAATTTATACGTACTGCTTACCGCTTCACCGTCTTCGAATCCATCATTCGGAATCACTGTTACTTTCAAATAGTTAAAAGAATCGTCCGACTGAACCGTATACGTTGAATCCGTAGCTCCGTCAATTGCTATCTCACCCGCTCCTGCATTGTCATCAGCTCGGTACCACTGGAAACTCGCTCCTGCATTGGCGTCTCCATCTTCATCGCTATAATCATAAGTCGCAGCTAGAACTTCTCCTACTTTTGGAGTTCCTGCAATACCTGCGTTACTCGCTACCGGGGCTATGTTTTCAAAAACATCTGTTACGGTTATAGTGAGTGTAATACTTTCTGTGTTGAATTCAGCTTCTCCATCATCGGCTTGAACAGTCACTACATACTCGTTATCTCCATCGGCATCTGTTGGATTCTCAAAGTCAGGTGCTGTTTTAAAGGTCAGAACTCCTGTACTCGCATCGATATTAAAAGCTCCGGCATCAACCCCACCACTAATCGAATAAGTCAGTCCTTCATCTGTAGCTCCTCCATCACCATCGGTGGCTTGTATGTCAATCACGGTGCCCGCGCCGTTCTCTGCAAAACTAACTGTATTTGGGTTGTCTAATACATATTCATAAACTCCACCATATGGGATATTATCTAGAATAAACAATTTTGTCCCATCGTTGTTGAAGATTAATCTACTAGGGATTCGTGTACCAAATCTACCATGATAAAATTCTTCAGAAGCACCCGCGTAAATTGCAGTAGAAACATCATAAGATGTAAATAAGTTATATTCTACAACATCTTTGCTTGAGCCACCTATCACAAACATTTTACTTCCATCGTCGTTAAATGCTATATCTTGAGCACTATATTCTTCTGTACTGGTACTAAATTCTTCGTCTAGTCCCAAATACATTGCTGTTGAAACATCAAATGCTGTATCCAATGAATATTCTATGATCACTCTTCTCTCAAAACCTAATACATACATTTTTGTACCATCAGCGTTGAAAGTAAACCCTCTAGGATCATTCTCCTGAATTGCGATACTAAATTCTTCGTTTTGCCCAGCATATACGGCAGTTGAAATATCGAAGGCAGTACCTAATGTGTATTCAACGACTGCATCACCATCTCGGCCAAGTACAAACATTTTTGTACCATCATTATTGAAATTTAAACCGGTTGGTGAACTTTCCTCTCCTGAAATAATAAAATCTTCTTGTTCACCAGCATGTACAGCTGTAGAAACATTAAAGGCAGTTCCTAAATGATATTCTGCAACAACGTCGGAATCACCTAATGCAAATAATTTCGTGCCATCCGTATTAAATGCAATATCACCATAAGAACTTTGACTGATTACTGTAGCTGAACCATTGTTTGCTTGTACTGCTGTTGAAACATCATAACGGCCTGGAAATATTGGTGGGGCATTCACTTCATTGATAGTAACTACAAAACTGTCTTCGGTAAATAATTCCCCATCGCTGGCTCGAACCGTAATATTGGCTACTCCGAATTGGTTAGTCTGATAATCCAGAGTAAGTGCAGAGTCATTGATAGTTGCTGTAACCAATGTGGGATTATCGTTTACTTCTATAGTGTAAATCAATGAGCCAGACGTACTTTCTACATCGCTGAAGTTAGTACTTAAATCGATTAACGTATTTGGTGCATTCTCATCCACCGTTACATCAGCAATAGGAGTGCTTATAGTTGGCGCGTCATTAACTGGATTTACTGTAACGTTGAATGAATTATCTACAGTTAGTCCACCTGAATCAGTAGCACGAATAGTAATAATTGCAGAACCAGAGCTGTCTGCGAATAATGACAATGTTAATTCATCTGAAGTATTATTTACTGAAACATCTGCTAAGCCAGTATTTGAATTCGACTCGACTGAAAAAGTCAATTCACTAGCTGCTTGTTCTGCGTCAGAGAATACAGAAGTTAAATCAATTGTCGTATTATCTGCATCCTCATCAACAGTAACATCTTCAATTGCAGCAAACACAGTCGGCTCGGTATTCGTCACCGTTATGTTTATCGAAAAGTTGTCGTCCACACTGGATGTCCCATTTTCTAAAGAAACAGACGCAGAAACTTGCAGCGCATATTCCTGATCCAGATTAGTAACCGTAATTCCACTTAAATCATAAGCCCATTGTTGGCGAGTTTCGTTATAAACTGGTGTACCTGTAGCAGTCAATCCTGTAGCCGGAGTTAAGGTCCAGCCCGGATTTAACGCATCGGTAGCTACGGTTCCATCAATGGTCAAATCCATCCATAACGTATCGGTAACTGATGTGTCTATCGGAGAAACTTCTGTCGTTGACAGGCTCAGTGCTCCGGCTGTCAGTCCACCATCGGAGATGGTCCATCCATATGTATCTACCAGTGCTTCCCGTCCAGATAATCCAGTGATAGTATACGTTGCCTCACCAACACCTAAATCTACATTATTCTGCACACTCAATACGCTCCATGCCGTCAGCATGGATGTATAATTGACCGTACTTAACCCGGCTCCATCAGCCATCAAAAACATATCTTTCACATTACTAACATCCCAACTGCTTAAGTCTTGATTGAAAGCCGCCGCATCAGCAAACATTACCGCTAAACTATCGGCGTTGCCTACATTCCATCCAGCCACACCGGTTCCGGTAAAGGAACTTGCCAGGTTGAACATCCCTGTAAAATTGAGCCCGTTTGCTACCGAGTAGGGCGCACTCGAGAAGGTCCACCCGCTAACATCGCCATTGAAGGACGTAGCATTGGTGAACATATTGGCGAAATTCGTAATCGTGCTTACATCCCAACCGCTTAAATCGGCCGTGGTTAACCCTGTAAAGGCAAACATGCCTTCCATGCTGCTCGCCTGGGATACATCGGGGGCATCCGTGGCGGTGTAGCTAACCAAATTAGGGGTTTGGTAGAACATATTTTCCATACTTTCCCAAATAATATTTCCCCATTGGTTGATAGCAATAAGCTTAGCTGAATTAGCGGCAAGTGCTGGTGTGTTTCCATAGGTTACTAAATCAGCATTATCGGTAAGATCCAAATGAGGGAATGTCCCGCCAATGCGCACTTCGTACTCCCCAGCCACCGCATAGCTATGGGAAGGATCCGGATCATCACCGGTAATTTGTTCCACTGTGCCATCTCCCCAATCAATGATCGCTTCAAAATCGGAAACCGTAGCCCCTCCATCGGTGTACAGGGTAATAGATTCGCTGGGTGTTGTTGTTCTCCAAGTCGTGATAAATGCTGTTGTTGAATCTACCGTAAGTACTTCCTCTACCGTAATGGTGAACACTTGATCAGCAGAGGTATCGATTCCTCCATTAGTTGTCCCGCCATCATCTGAAAGATGAATGGTAACATTCGCTACTCCAAAAGAATCAGCAGCAGGTGTATATGTAAGGGTTCCGGTAACTGGATCTACAGCAGGTAATACTGAGAATAAAAGGTCATTATTGGTAGAAACATCAAATGTCAGGTTTTGACCTGATTCATTTGCAGATCCTGCGGAAATTGAGGTTGCCCAATTAGCTACAGTTTGAGCACCAGAATTTTCGTCTATGGTTTGGTTTGCTCCGGCAACAAACACCGGTACATCATTTACAGCGTTAACAGTAACAGTAAATGCATTATCGGCATACAACCCACCTGAGTCTGTTGCGCGAATGGTTATGTCTGCGGTTCCAAATTCATTTGTTCCGTAAGCGAGTGTCAGGATATCTGTAGCATTATTAACAGATGCAGTAACTATTGTAGAGTTGGTGTTGACTTCTACTGAATACACCAACTCTCCAACTGGTTGCTCTACATCTGAGAAATAGGAATTTAGATCTATGGTCGTATTATCTGCATCCTCATCAACAGTAACATCTTCAATTGCTAAAGTTGCAACAGGAGCTGAATTAGGCACTATCACATTTATAGAAAAAATATCATTTACACTGGATGTTCCATTCTCTAAAGAAACAGAAGCTGATACTTGCAGAGAATACTCCTCGTCCAAATTAGTAACCGTAATTCCACTTAAATCATATCCCCATTGTTGTCGGTCTTCATTAAATACAGGGCTTCCTGATGCCGACATACCTGTAGCAGGCGTCAGGGTCCAAATTGGGCTTAACGCATCGGTAGCTACTGAATCGTCTATGGTAAGGTCAATCCATAAAGTATCCGTCTCCGTTGGATCTACCGGAGAAGTTTCTGTTGTTGATACACTAAACGTACTTGCTGTTAATCCTCCATCAGTAATATTCCAGCCGAAAGTGTCTACCAGTATATCACGTCCTTCTAAACCGGGAAGTGTATAGGTTGTTGGGTTTACAGAAAATTCAACTCCGCTCTGCACATCTAAAGCACTCCAGCTGCTCAACATAGCTGAATAATTAGCCGTACTTATTGCTGCCCCTTCTGCAAACAGAAACATATCCGTTACATTACTCACATCCCAACTACTCAGGTCCTGATTAAAGGCCGCGGCATCGGAAAACATAACCGTCATTGTATCTGCATTAGACACGTCCCAATCTGCCAAGCCGGTTCCCGTGAATGACGATGCTAAATTGAACATTCCCAGAAAATTCACTCCATTTTCGCTTGTATAACCTGCTGAAGAAAAAACCCATTCAGATAAATCCCCGTTAAAAGAAGTCGCGTTAGTAAACATGCTAGAGAAATCGGTTATCATAGATACATCCCAACCGCTTAAATCAGCTGAACTCAACCCTGTGAAAGCAAACATTCCTTCAAGCGAAGTAGCCTGGGATAAATTCGGGGTATCGGTTGCAGAGTAGGTAACCAAATTCGGAGTTTGGTAAAACATGTAGGACATGCTTTCCCAGATAATATTTCCCCATTGGTTGATAGCAATAAGCTTAGCTGAATTAGCAGCAAGCGCTGGTGTATTTCCATAGGTTACTAAATCAGCATTATCGGTAAGATCCAAATGAGGGAATGTCCCGGAAATACGTACTTCGTGATCACCCGCAGTTGTGTAGCTATGACTTGGATCCGGATCATCACCGGTAATTTGTTCCACTGTACCGTCTCCCCAGTCAATGATCGCATCAAAATCGGAAACCGTAGCCCCTCCATCGGTGTACAGGGTGATAGATTCGCTAGGTGTTGTTGTTCTCCAAGTCGTGATAAATGCTGTTGTTGAATCTACACTTAATACTTCTTCTACCGTGATTGTGAAAACTTGATCAGCAGAGGTATCGATTCCTCCATTAGTTGTCCCGCCATCATCGGAAAGACGAATTGTAACATTCGCTACTCCAAAAGAATCAGCGGCAGGTGTATATGTAAGGGTTCCGGTAACTGGATCTACAGCAGGTAATACTGAAAATAAAAGGTCATTATTGGTAGAAACATCAAATGTCAGGTTTTGACCTGATTCATTTGCAGATCCTGCGGAAATTGAGGTTGCCCAATTAGCTACAGTTTGAGCACCAGAATTTTCGTCTACAACCTGATCGGCTCCTTTTACAAATACAGGCACATCATTAACTGGATTTACGTTAATATTTACAGTATCCAGTGCTGATAATCCTTGGCTATCCATGGCTTGAACTATAATTTCTGCTATACCACTTTCATTGGCGATATATGCAAAACTCAGAGAGTCTGTTGTATTATTAATTGCAGCTGTAACAAGCCCTGTATTCGAGTTGGAAACAATGGAATAGGTAAGAGCAGCATCGTTGTCTTCCGCATCCGAAAAAATATTGGTAAGATTAAAGAAACTATCATCGGCGTCTTCATCTACACTAAAATCAGCAATCGGATTGCTTACAACAGGATTGGTGTTTGGAACAAGAATCTCCACATAAGCTGATGTATCAGCTATACCAAGAGAAGTACCATCAAACGGAGTTATTTCAACACGTATAAATTTTCCTGCATCACCTGATTCAACTACATAACTACTATCTGTTTCTCCGGATATTGTACTTTCATTAGTACCAGATCCATCATCCGCTACAAACCAGCGGAATAGAGCACCGGCATTTGGATCGTCCTCAAAATCATTGTATTCATATACTGCAAAAATCGTTTCCCCAACATCAGGAGTACCGGTGATAGTGCCTGCAATAGCGATAGGTCGAACATTTATTTTTATGTAGTCAGAAACCGACGTTGAACCATCTTGTGTGCCGTCATTTGGAGTAACTTCTACTCTGATGTATGCTCCTTCTACATCTGGTGTTACTACATACTTATTTGAAGTAGCATCTGCTATCGGAGTTAGTCCGGTTCCGACTTCATCTACTGCTACATACCATTGAAAGGTAGTTCCTGATTCCAAATCATTCTCAGGATCAGTATAATTATAATCTGCGGTTAGCGTATCGCCAATTCCCGGAGTTCCTGTAATTGTAACGGTACCGGCGGAAGGAGGTTGATTTGATGCCGCGACTTCAGAATAAGAGCTGGAAACTAAAGTTCCGGCATCAGTTCCATCATTGGGTGTTACATCAACTCGTAAAAATTTATCTAAATCAGCTGACGCTACCGTATATATTGAATCGGTTGCTCCTGCTATTTGTGCTGCGTTGGTACCACTAGCATCATCTGCACGATACCACTGAAATGTTGTTCCTGATTCGGGATCATTATCAGCATCACTATAATCGTAGGTTACCGCTAATTGATCTCCCAATTCAGGTAGATTACCTGCATTTGTACGGTTATTTATAACAAGGTTTGAGACAGCAGGGATTGTATTGGCTGATTCTCCATTCGGATTTAATTCCTGCTGTATTGGATAGCCGTTGTTTACTCCACTTACTAACTCCCAAACGTCTGTAAAATCCCATGAAGCTCCTGTATAGGTTGACTCTGTTTTCATTTGTGAAGTAGTCTTACCGGTTATGCCAGAAGTAGACCCTGCACCAACTGCAGTGGTTGTTCCACTTTCATCAGTATCCCAAAAACTATTTTGTGCAGCTCCAAAACCGCTTTTTAAGCCAACAAATCCTCCAATATTGGTACTTCCACTTACCGTACCTGTCGAAAAACTATTTGTAATTATTCCACTGTCTAAGTTACCAACCAATCCTCCAACCTGAGATGATCCTGATACTGCCCCGGTAGCAAAACTATTTTGAATATTATCGTTGGCAAAACCAACCAAGCCGCCGGCATTATCTCCACCGTTTACTGAACTTGTAGAATAGCTCTTACTAATAGTTTTTAAATTATGATTTCCGACCAATCCACCAATATCAGAGCCGGTAGCTGTTACAGATCCCGTTGAAAAAGAAGCTGTAATATCACCTCCATTCTGCCCCACTAATCCACCAACCTGAGAGGTTCCTGTTACAGAACCATTATAATAACTATTGGTTATGGTTCCATAGTTCTCTCCAGCTAGCCCTGCCGTGTTGGAAGCACCGGTAATATCCCCTAGATCAATTCCTATACTATCTACAACTCCACCTTCACCAATAGTAGCAAATAGTGCTACGTTACTATTAGTTGAACGGTTTATGAAAAGACTTGTGATTTTATACCCCTGACCATCTAAATTTCCGGTAAATGGTGTGTCTGCCCCAATAGGTTCAAATCCGGCTCCACTATTCCAGCTTGACGTTCCTAAGGCATCAATATTTTGGGTTAAAATAAAGTAATCCGTCAGATTATTACTGATTTCCTGAAGCTGTTCGGCGGTAGTAATTTGATATGGATCTCCCTGAGAACCATCTCCACCGGCAAAACTTACAGAGACCGATTCAGCCTGTACAGGTCCACTCAGTGAACTTTCTCCGGAAGTACCTGCATCAGTACCATCACTTGGAATAACAGAAAAACTTATGTATTTGCCTTCATCAGCATTAACTAATGTATAAGTATTTGCGTCAGCTCCGCCAATTGCTGTTTTCCCACTCCCCCCTGCATCGTCACTTCGATACCATGTGTACACAGAACCACTTTCAGAGTCGTTATCAGGATCACTATAATCATATGATCCTGTCAGTAAAGAACCTACTTCTAATGTTCCGCTGATAGAAACATTTGATATTGTTGGGGGATTGTTCCCACCTCCACCAACGCTTCCACTAATAGGGCCAACAGGATCGCTTGGGGTAGGCATCCCGTTGTCTGTACCATTAGAAGGAGTTACCTCAAACACTATTAGTTTTCCTTCATCAGCAGCAACTAGTGTATACGTTATTGAGGTTGCGCCATCGATTGGCACCGGTGGATCAAATTCACTGTCAAACCGATACCATTGATAAGTAGAGCCATCTTCGGGTATATCATTCGGGTCATTGTACTCGTAAGTACCCGTCAGCGTTTCCCCAACTTCTGTGGTACCAGTAATTTCAACAAAGTCTGCAAATGGACCGGAAGGAGGTGGCGGAAACTGAGCCTGAACAGGAACGGCTACCAATAGTGTTAATAATACGATTAGATTAGATAGAAATTTAATTGAAAGTCTCATGTTGTACCCCTGTATTCGTATTTAATTTCTTCGAATTTAAAATTGGTTGTAAATCAGAAAGTTTGTCTTTTGCCACAAAAGCCAATAAACCGAGTTCATCTGCTTTGCGCCTAAAACTGGGTGTGTTATAGCTGCTAACCAATATGATTTTTGCATCAGGATCTTTCTTTAGAATTTCTTCCGAAACAGTGAAACCACTTATACTCTTTAATTCTATATCCATCAGAACAAAATCCGGTTGTTGAGATTCATACTCTAGCATTGCACTTTCACCGGTCTCATATTCTATAATTTGATGCTTTTTTCCCGTAGCTAGTACTACAAAATTTTTTATGATTCGACGCATTTCAGCATGGTCATCAACTATCATTATTTTCATTCTATAATCTTTATATTTAAATAAAGCAGCTCTAAAGGCTTTTCTATTATATACCCCTTACAGTACTTAGAGTATAAATTCTCTTATATTTTTTCTATAGGAAGGAGTGCTCAATAATCTAGGTAGAAGTACCTACAAATTTACCGGACTAAGATAAAAACAGGGATATTAGCCCAAGATCAAAATTTAAAATTTTAGATATTCCTTAATTCCTGAAAGATCATCTTTAGAAACAAATCCCAATGCCCCTATTTTTATTGCATTTTCTCTAGCAAAACGTGCGTCATTGCCGGTCACTATAACAATTTTAGCTTTACTATCCTGTTTTAAGATTAGCTTTGTAGCCTCAAAACCACTCATTGTACCCATCTCAATATCCATGAGTATAAAGTCTGGTTTAAATGTCATATAATTTGATACAGCATCTTCTCCGTTATCGAATTCAATGCATTCGATAGCTTCTTTACAAGAAAAAAGAACTATAGTTTTTACTAGCTTTCGCATTGAAGCATGGTCATCAACAATCATTACTTTCATTACCCAGGACAAATTTTTTATTATCGATTCTTTCTTTAAGTCAAAAGATTCAGACTTTAAGCTTGAAAATTGCCCTGTTTAGAATCAAGTAGCAATGGGACATAGTACCCAGATTGGTAGGTAAGAATACCTATATAGTAATAAGAAATTTTTGACTACATTTTATTTGATACTTCCATCGCATATTTAAGAAGTGCATGTGTACCACTTAAATCCAATTTAGTGCAAATATTACTTCGATGATTTTGAACTGTTTTGATACTGATATTTAGTTCTTCTGCGATCTCTTGACTTGTCATCATTTCTGCAACTAATTTTAAAATCTTTTTTTCAGACACCGTTAATAAATGCAAACCTCTTTTGTCTGTTGCCGAGAGAGTTGATTTATTATTTCGACGAATTAAATATCCTGAAAGTGAAGGGCTAAGATAATAATTACCTTTTAGTACGGTTTCTATACAATTTACAATTTCATTAACGGTATTTTCTTTTAAAACATATCCTTTTACTCCAATATCCATCGCTTTATTGAACATTGTTTCATCATTTAGCATAGTCAGAAAAATCAGATCAATAGCCAGACCTTGGTATTTAACTTTTTCTGCTACTTCAAAACCACTAATTTCAGGCATTTCAATATCAAGGATAGCAATTTCGGGTTTTTCAGATTGAATTAATGAGAGAGCTTGTTTACCATTTTCTGCTTCTATTATTTCAAGTTCGGAATTATTTACTAGTACTTGTACTAACCCATTTCTAATTAAAGAATGATCATCTGCTAATAAAATTTTAGTCTTTTTGTTCATACTATATAACTGGTATCTCTATCTTTATTGTTGTCCCTTCCATTAACCGAGACTGGATGTCTAATGTCCCTTTCAAGGTTTCGATTCGCTCTTTCATGCCTAGGAAACCCAAACTAGAAATTTCTTTTTGTTTTTCAACAAACCCTTTTCCATCGTCCCAGATAATTACGTTAACAAAATTTGTCCTTTTTTTCACGAAAACAGTAGCCTCTGAAGCATTTGAATGTTTTAAAATATTATTTGTTGCTTCTTGTATAACTCTATAAAAATTAATTTCTTTATCTTTATCGATAGTGTTATCTATGTTATCCACATGATAACTCCATTCTATCTGAGTTGAATTTTGTAACTGTTCCGCTAAGTTATTCAAAGCTTCTGTTAATCCAAACCTTTCTAAATGTACAGGCCGGAGAGCATGCGAAATATTTCGAACATCCTGAATTGAGTTTTCTGCACTATTCTTGATATGCAGAAGTTCTTCAGAAATTTTTATGGGATCATTCACTTGATTTTTTGCTAACTCAACACGGTTTTTAATTACTAAAATCTGTTGACCTAATCCATCATGCAGTTCAGACGCTATTCGCCTTCTCTCTGATTCCTGTGATTCTATTAATTGCTCTGTGAATCTTTTTTGCCGCTCATTTTCACTCGTTAGGTTTTCGACTCTGCGGTAATAAACAAAACCAACTGCTCCAATAATCAGTAAACTAATCAAAGAATAAAACCAACCCGTATTCCAGAAAGGAGGAGTTACCGTAATATTCAATGAAGCTCCTTCATTATTCCAAGCACCATCGCTATTAGCAGCTATTACTTGAAAAATATACTCACCTGGAGGAATTTTTGAAAACACAGCCTGTCTTCTGTTACCTGCATTTACCCAGTTATCATTTAATCCTTTCATTCGGTAACGGAATTGAATTTTTTGCGGGTCACTAAAATGTACAGCAGTGTAAGAAAGTTCCAAAAAAGCATCATTATAAGCCAATTTCAGCTCATTAATTGATGCTGTATCTCCCGCATTTGTCTTAATATTTTCGATATAAACGGGTGGAGAAAGATCATTATTTGTAACTTCTACTGCATGCACAACGGCTACTCCATCCATCGTTGGGAAATAAATATCGCCTTCGGAATCAGTAAATGTACTTGGTGCAAATCCACCATTGGTTTCAGCAGAATTCATTCCATCTTTTAAACCGTAAGAATTCGGAGAAACAAATTCAATTTCACCTTCTAAAAATCGATTTAGATCCGTTCTTTTTACTCTTGAAATCCCACGATTGCTCCCCATCCAAAAATTCCCCTCTTTATCTTGTACAATGTGGGATATTATATCGTCAAACAGTCCATCCTTTGAAGTAATTTGTTTAATTTCGTCTTCTATAATTCTAAACAAACCATTCCCATAAGTTCCAACCCAGATTGCTCCGTCCTCGTCTTTATGAATAGCTCTTATTTCGGGCTGGAGTAAAGTAGCAGTAGAAGCTACTGGCTCTATCAGCTTGATCTTAGAAATAGTTCCATTTTTATAGGTATTGAGACCACCTTTGGTACCCAACCAAAACAAACCGTCGTCATCTTCATAAAAACTTCGAATATCACCGTAGTACAAACCGTCTTTCTCAGAAATAATGGTAAAAGATTTTCCATCGTAAACAAACATTCCTTCCCCTGTTCCAATCCAGATATTTCCTTCCGAATCTTCTTGTATGAAGTACACCCCATATCCGGTTAGGCCATCCTCATCCTCAAAAAACCTTCCGGGTTCATCTATTGAGGTTGTCATGTATGGTTTTCCGCCACCCACCCAAATTCTTCCCCTAGAATCTTCAAAAACAGACCAGTAACACCCTTTTTCCAAATATTTATGGATCCTGGACTCTTTTAACTGTCCGTCTTTCCATTCAAAAATTCCATCACAGTTAGTTGAGAAGAGCGCCGTTCCATTCTTTAGTTGAGTAATTGAAAGCATTTTTCCATTAAAAAGACCATGATCACCATCTATCATAGAAATCATTGATTTCTTAAAACGATACAATCCATCCCCACCAGTCCCAATCCAAAAATTATCTTCATTATCCTGAATTATACTTTTAATTCGCTTTCCTTTACGATCTTTGAATGGATAGAATGGAATAAATTCATCCTCAATCCGAACCGAAGCTCCATTTACAGAAAGTGCAAATTGTGATCCATTATTCCCAAATTTTAGAGATAGAAAGTAATTCTCAGGAAGTGGTCTCAATTTAAATTCAGGTTTTTCTGAATCAAGCCTAAGCTCAATTACTCCTTCAAAGCTTGAACCTATCAGTAGCTCATTTTTGTCAAATGGATTATGATACACTCCAATAATATTCGATTCCAACCCATCCAGTTCATCATATACCGTAACTACAGAACCATCTACAATACTTAGTAGTGACCTCTTAATTCCGAACCAAATACCGCCCGGCTCATTTAACGCCTTTGATCGAAGGATTTGATTTTCAGATATAGTAACCTGATTAAATTTTTCTCCATTAAACAGGTAGATATTATTGAATGCCAGCAACCAAATTCGCCCTTCATTATCCTCAAATAAATCCAATACATTGGATAGATCTCCCGAAAGATGAAAAGAAGTAGCTTCGCCATCTTTATATCGCACTAAATAACTATCTGCAAGTTCCGGGTTCATCCATATACTTCCATCACTGGCTGCAAAAATTGACAGTAGTCGGTCTGAAATCATTCCGGGAGTATTTGCTCGATTGAACGTTGTAAAAGAGTTTCCATCAAAACGAACTAATCCCCCAAAAGTAGCCAACCATATATATCCATCTTTGGTTTGGATAATATCATTTACTGAACTTTGAGGAAGCCCATCTTCCATACCAAAATGAGTAACTACAAAATCTTCCGCATTAGGAATTTGAGCGAATAACAAACACGAATAGCCTGTGTAAAGAAATAAGAGTATTGAAAATTTCAAAAATTGAGCTCGCACTAAAAATATATTTTAAAAACCAGTGATGTGATCATTATAAACAAATCACATTAATAAAAATAAGAAAAGAGACATCCGAATACTCGAACATCTCTTTTCTCCAACAATCAATATCTCAGATTAAGCTACTTAGTGCGTCCCTGGCTTTTAGCCACACTTACCTGGAAACTATCTGTTGAACTGTTTCCTGCCACATCTCCTGTAGTCATGGTAATTGTATACGTTCTGCCACTGTTTCCTTTACCGCTTCTTTCTGCGCGAACATACACGTCAAAAGAGCCGTCGAAGTTGGTTCTGATCTCATAATCTGAGTCTGTATTTCCATCGCCTTTGCCGTTAGCTGCTTCGCTGCTGGAAACTTCCACTTGTACACTCGTGATTCCATCAACAATATCAGAAGCCGTAATTCCTGTTGCTACCAATACCATTTTATGATTCGGTGGCCAAAGACTATTCGTTTCCTGGTTGAATGAAATTACAGGGGCAGTAGTATCAGTAATAGTTACCGTTACCTGATCTGAATCTGTTGCTCCCTGCTCATCTGTTACAGTCATTGTAAAGGTATGTGTACCTACGGCAAGATCAACGGAAGTAGAAGCTCCGCTAGCACCATTCGACCATGAATATGTAAGCGCGTCGCCATCCGCATCCGTTGCTGAACCGTTTAGCGTAACAGTAGTAGTAGCTCCTGTTGCTTCTAAGGTTTGATCAGCGCCGGCATCTGCTACTGGAATTGTATTTACAACAGTAACGCTTACCTCATCAGAGTCAGATTCTTCCCCATCAGAAACGGTTAAGGTAAAAGTATAACTACCATCTGCTAGGTTTGTACTGAAGGACGCATCTGTAGATACTACGGAACCATTAAGTGTCCATGAGTAACTTAACGCGTCACCATCAGCGTCCGAAGAACCGGAACCATCCAGAGTAACAGAAGTGGTTTGTCCGGTGGCATCCAAAGTTTGGTCAGCACCAGCATCTGCTACCGGAGCAGTGTTTGTGTCGATTGGAGGAGGAGTTCCACCAAATTCTTCTGTGGTTTCCAATCTGAATTTACCACCGGCAAGTCCCCCACCGTCAAAAATTACGAACGAAAGTTGATGTGTACCGTCTAAAGTTACGCCATACTCACCCGGTGAACTTGTAGCCCCTTGATATCCAACTAAACGAGGATTGTCACCATTTTCATCAGCAAGATAAACCCATGAACAGTTATCGGCTAAAAGTTGAATTACAAATTCTCCATTTCCTGATACTTGTGTCTCATATCTACTCCAGTTGTGACCACCAGGTCCTTCTGAATTCATACTGTTATATGAGTTGATCCATGCAGCATCAAATGTCGCATTGTCCCAAGGATGTGGTTGCCCATTATCCTGAGTTACTTCAAACGCATTATGTGGATTTACCCAATTTGCAGTAAGCCCGAAGTCGTTTGACTGATAACATACTGTAGAAGTCCAACCACGATCTTCGGAAGCCGGGAAAATAGGGTCATATGTTTGAATGGAAGAACTGCTAACGTATACATTATTAACAGGTTCGGTGCTTTCAACATTAGCTCTTACTTCACTAATTGTAACATTACCACCACTGGCTACATTACCACTATTACCCATTGTAACAATTATACCATCTATATCTGCGAGATCTGCTTCTGTTATACCAGAAAAACCGGATGCTGAAATAGTTAAAGTAAATGGAGTAGCTTGAAAAGGAATTTCAAATTCTCTGTATAAGAAATTATTTCCTGTTCCTGATGAAAGGTAAATACCTGCAAACCACTTCGATCCACCTTGCATATCAGAAAAGTCTATTTCAAAACTTGTAAGACCTGATAAATCGTAATTTAATTGGTGTGTTGTAGGATCACATGTTACTTCACCCCAAACTATACTTCTTTTTTGACCGCTCAATATCGGATCTGAACAACTTCCGTACCTTAAGTCAATTAAAGATGAGTGAGTAGATGAACCACTGTAAGCCGCAACCATTTCACCCGGCGATGAACCTGTAACAGATAAATCAACATTCCCTGGTGAATTTTCTGATCCTGCTAATTCTCTTCTGTTTCCTATTGGACCGGCACCTTCATACAAATCACGACCGGTTCTTGTACTTGCAGAAAATCCAGTAAGTGTTCCAACGGATTGAGCACCCTTATCAAAAGAATCAATAATTATCGAACTGCTCTGTGAGTTTGCTTTGGGTTTACCTTTTACTATAGAAATCTTTTCTTCCGCTGTCGGTTCGTCATTGTTATCGATTCCTGACAATGAAGAATCTTTACATGACATAAAAAGAAGTCCTGTAAACAGCACTATACTCAAAAGTGCCTTTGTTTTAAAAATTTTTGCGTAATTCATGATGTACCTATTTATTAAATTTTTGAAAAACTTTGAATCGAAGTGTTACTATACCCCTACTTCGATGTGCTTTTATTTAAAATTGTCTTTACTAAGTAATTTTACAATGAGAAGAAGTGCTCAATTTAATAGGCATAACTACCTATACCATGAAGGCTTTAATACGGTTTATTAATGAAGAGACTATTCCTGATACAAAAATAGGGAAATTCAGGCAAGGGCATGTTCCCTTACAAACCAAATTATGAACACACTAGAAGTTATAGGTTATGTTCTCGTCTAATAATATTGATTTTGATTGTGGTTCCATTTACTGGTGCTGATTTAATATCAATGGTTCCCCCAAGTGTCTCTACTCGCTCTTTCATACCTATAAAACCAAGTCCTTCAGTTCCGGTTAAATTTTTCAGATCAAAACCTTTTCCATCATCCCAAATAGTTGTAAAAATATTGTAATCAGTTCTTTTTATTAAGACAGAAGCCTCCCTTGCAGAAGAGTGTTTCATAATATTATTAACCCCTTCCTGAACTACGCGATAGAAATGAATCTCTTTATTTTTATCGATAAGCCCGTCAATCTTATCAATATGATAACTCCATTCGATACTATCAGAATCTTTAATTTCTCTGCATAGATTTATAATCGCATCTGTTAATCCAAATTTTTCTAAATGTACCGGTCGCAGTCCATGAGAAATAGTTCGCACATCACTAATTGAGATTTTAGTACTTTTCATTATCTCATCCATCTCTTCTTCTAACTTCTTAGTATTTCCAATTTGTTGTTTAGCAAGTTCTAATCTGTTTTTAATCACTAAAATTTGCTGCCCTAAACCATCATGAAGTTCTGAAGCTATACGTCTTCTTTCAGCTTCCTGAGAATTAATCAATTGCTCTGAAAACCTTTTCTGTTTATCGTTTTCCTTTTTTAACTGACTTACTCTATAGTAGTAAACTGCAGGTCCTGAGGTTAGAAATACTAATCCCACTATTCCATAAAATACTTTTGTTTGCCAAAATGGAGGAGTTATCACTACCCCGATGGTAGCCCCTTTTTCATTCCATACCCCATCAGAATTACTTGCCAACACTTTAAATGTATATTCACCGGGTGGGATTTTGGAATATAACGCTTCCCGTCTGTTACCGACGTCAACCCAATTATCATTAAAGCCCACCAATTTATATTTAAAACGTGTTTTTTCGGGCTTATTGAAATTGATTGCGGTATAGCTAATTTCCAGAAATGAATCGTTATAAGGTAATTCAATAGTATTAATATCTGAGAATACATCGGTACTACTTCTTACACGTTCTATATAAACCGGAGGAATAGTAGTATTTATATTGATCTTGGTAGTTTTAACAACTGCAACCCCTCCAACAGTAGGAAAATAAATATTACCATCGGAATCTTGTATGGTACTCGGGTGAAATCCCCCATTAGTTTCTGCGGAATTCATACCATCTCCTGTTCCATAAGAATATGATAAAATCTCATCGTTGACACCTTCAGAAAAATCATTCAAATTGTTCCGGGAAACTCTGAATATTCCCCGATTACTACCTATCCAAAAATTTCCATGATCATCTTCTACAATATGAGACACAATATTATCAAACAGTCCATCCTGGCTTGTTATATTTATTATCTGATCTTCTTTCATTCTGAAAATCCCGTTACCGTATGAACCGAACCAATATGTTCCATCTTCATCTTGATATATAGCACGAATATAAGGCTCATCTGTTTTATTAGGATAGTTTTTTGAATGAGCTAACTTAACTTGTTCAACATTGTCATCGGTAATTTTGTACAACCCTGCAATCGTTCCCGCCCATATATTCCCATTAGCATCTTCGTGTAAAACCCGTGTTTCAGAAAAATTAAAACCTTCTTCTGTTTTGTATGTAGTAAATCCGGATACATCGTTGTATTTAAATATTCCATTACTGCAACCTATCCAAATGTTACCAAGTTTATCTTCTGCAATTGCGAAAATATTAATTCCTTCAAAACCATCATTGATACCGAAACTTTTACCTTTTTCTTGAAGCGAGTTAGTCATATATAAACCATTAGCACTAAACCAAATTCTATCTTTTGAATCTTGAAATACAGACCAAATACAGTTATTTGGGAGATATTTATTAACGGCAGGGAATTCAGCTACTCCATTTTGTGACACAAAAACTCCACCACAGTTTGTTCCAAAAATGAAACTTCCATCATTTAGTGCTGACAATGAAAGCATTCGTTGATTAACCAAACCATCATTAACGTCAATCATCGATATTTGGGTTTCTTTTAGCCGGAATAAACCTTCAGCAACCGAACCTAACCATAAATTGCCCTCATTATCTTCAAACATAGATCGAATTTGAATATCAAAGTTTTGGTCTTCTCCATCCATTCTAAAAGTTTGAAATTCCGATCCTTCATTTATTAAAATACCTTCATATGAATATATCCATAATCTGTTTTTGCGATCTTCATAAAACCCTAGAATATCTTTGTTGTTTAATCCAAGATTTTTTCCAAGAAAAGTAACTTCCTCATTCTTTAGTTTTAAAACCCCATTACCAGATGTTCCGATAAAAAATACTCCAGAATTTTTCGGGTATTCAATCAAACTTATAATGTTCGATTCTATTTTTTCTCTGAGATCCAAGAATTTGTAAAGTGTATCTTTGTAGCTCTTCGCAACTATTTTATCCATGTAAAGTATGGCACCTGTTGTATCTGCAGAAATTTTTTGAAATTTCTCCCCATCAACCTCAAAAAGCATTTGCCTTTCAAACTGATTATTTTTTAGTAAATAAAAATTTCCGTTTAAAGCACCCCAAATTCTCCCTTCCTTATCTTCTTTGATCCAACCAGCAGATGCAGATGTTGTTCTTTTATCAATGGAATATGAGATCGCTTTATCTTTCGTTAATTTTACAACTCCCTGCTCTGATGCACCCCAAATATTATTGTTACTGTCTTCAAAAATACTTACCACACGATCATAATCCATTCCTTCCGTATTAGATCGATTATAAGTCCGAAAACGATGCCCATCAAACCGAACTAACCCTCCAAAAGTAGCCAGCCATATATAGCCATTATCGGCTTGAACGATATCATTAACCGAATTTTGAGGAAGACCTTCTTCCATACCAAAATGAGTAACTACATAGTCCTCAGAATTAGGAATCTGAGAAAATAATGAGGTTTGCGAAAGCCCTTGAATAAGCAGAATCGATAAAAAAAATACAGCTAACTGTCGCATCATAGAAAAAGTTTTCAGAAGATAAATAAGAGAAAACCAAATACAAACTAAAACCCTATTCTGCTAACTATTACCACAATTTATTTCTTATTAATACGAATTGAGAAATACCAAATTCACCCAGTGAGACCATCTTCTCCAGGAATTTTAAAGAAGGTATGAAAGGAAATTATTTATTCTAGTTCATCATTCTTATTACCACGTAATTTTTTATATGCATAAGCTCCACCTGCAGCAGCGAGTAAGCCAAGTCCGCCGTCGATTGGGGCTTGAGCGGGATCGCCGGGAAGGCCTGGTTGAGCAAGGACAAAAGATGTGGTAATGAGTAAAACTATAATTAAAGCGAAGATTATAAGCGTTGTTTTCATGTTGTTGGGCTTTTAGCTCTTAGCTGCCAGCTATTAGCTTTTGGGACTGACCTCAAAAGCTAATAGCTAAACGCTAAAAGCTGATTACTTGATTAGAGTTAATTTCTTGATCATGACTACATTCCCTGCTCGAAGACGATAAATGTACATCCCTGAAGCAAGGTTTGAAGCATTAAAGTTTAGGGTGTAGCGTCCGGCTGTTTTGTTTTCGCCGTTCAACAATGTGGCTACTTTCCTTCCCAGAATATCAAACACTTCCAGAGTTACTTTACCCGTGTTTGGAACTCCGTAAGAAATGGTTGTACTTGGATTGAATGGATTCGGATAGTTTTGACCGAGCTCCACTTCCGTAGGCAGATCAATAACCGGTTCATTGTTTACTGCTTGTGATGGTGAAACCGTAATCGTAAATCGTGGACCTGTCTTTTTTTCTCTGGCTTGTTTGAAAATACTCTCCAGATTTGGGGGAGATACTTTATTTTGTGGAGACGCAAGATTTTGCGTCTTTACCTTGGCAGTGTTCAGTGTAAATACATACTCCTCATCAAGATCTGTGGTGACATCAAGTTCCGAATCATACAAAGTAATTTCCCAGCCTTCCGGGATATTCAAATCGCCTTTAGAAATTTGATGTTTTGTACCACTTGCAGAAGTTTGAAGTGCCAGCGAAATCTCAAATGGCTCCGTAATCAACGGCAAGCTGTTTATATCCAGATGAGTTGTATCATTTAAGATAGAAGCCAGCGTTACATAATTTGAAGAAAGTGGATTGAGTTGATGTGCATCCGAAGCGTCTAGTCCAAATTCACCGTCTTCAGAAAACTGAAACCAGGCTTTGTTCTTTAATCCTGATGTATCAGAAAGCTCAATTGAAAAGTATTGTGGATTCTTTGTGCTGACTGCTTTATCTACTAATCCACCGCCTTCTCCTTCTCCCCCATCATTAGGATAATTAATTTGAAGATAAAGATCTCCAACATCTATAGACTGGACAAAAAAGGCTTTATAAGTATCTATTATTCCATCTGTAAGACTTCCCAGCGTTCCATTCCATGATTTCCAACCCGATGCATTAACATCATATACGTAAACTGAACTTGACAAACCATCTCTACTAAAATCATCCCAATCTATTTGGCTGTAAAACGGATTGCCAAGTAAGGTCCAGCCATCTTCGTTTGTGTTAAGAAGAGAAGTTAGTATTTTTGTATTGGTAGGTTCAGTACCCGGAAAATTAACTTCTTTAGGAAATCCTGCATCACCTGCTTCGGGACCGTTGTCATCACTGAACACATACATGAGCATTCCTGATCCTGATTGAAGCGAATCAGCCAAATTTGTTATGGCTGTCCAGTTGGTATCGGACACGGTTGTAGATGTAGAAGGCCAAACATACACATTTGGAACACCTGACTCTGTATCAGCATTACTCGCACCTTGTGTCCATAGATTTTCAAGTATACCACTGTATTCAACATTTCCAACAGGGGAAGCCATGAAGCGCCAACCAGCCGTGCCTGTAAATGTGAGTGGATCAAAATCGATGTTTTCATAAATATATAAGCTGTCGTAAGTAGCTACAAAAAGATCTACATCGTTATCATTATCGAAATCACTTACCGAGAAAGAACGGACATTATAATTTATATCTATAATGGAGTAGGAAGGATACGTGCCATCACCGGAATTCAAGAATAAGTGGATATTAGTATCAGATTCCTCTTTACCGATTATATCTAGATCCCCGTCACCATCAATATCACTTAATGTTAAGCGTTCTATTACATCACCGGTTTGATATTGTACCCGGGCAGCAAAGGTTGCATCTCCATTATTTTTATATACATAAATTCGGTAGTCATCAAGAGTCGAGATCACAAAATCTCCATCTCCATCTCCATCTCCATCTCCATCTAAATCCCCAACAGAAACAGAACTTGGGGAGTCAATACGGTCTAACAGAATAGATTCCTGAAAAGTACCATCCCCATTATTCTTTAATAAATAGAATCCATCGTAATCGTTTAATACTATTATATCCACATCTCCATCGGCATCCATATCTGAAGCTGCAAGATCAATAATATTATAACTACTTGAACCCGGAAGGTAGCTTGAGTGCGAAGAGAATGAGCCCGTACCATCTGTATTCAGCGAAACAAGGACACTATCGGTACCCACAATTAAGTCTATATTGCCGTCATGATCTAGGTCGGCAGCCTCAATGCTGTAAGAATATGAACCCAAATCTACATCAATGCTTGATGCAAATGTCCCGTTTCCATTATTTTTCAGAATGGAAATATCATAATTGTCATCATTGGATAAAATTATATCTAAATCGCCATCGCCATCAATATCGGCTGCAACTGAACCTGGATCCTCGACGCCTGTATAGTAATCTGTTTTACTGCCGTAATTTCCGTTTCCGTTGTTTAAACGAACATGTACCGAACCTCCGGAGTCAACCATATAAATATCACCCTTTTTGTCTCCGTTCAAATCTGAAATTTCGGTCAATAGTGCACCAGTACCTTGACCTAAAGCTTTATTTCTTTCAAAAGTTGCCGAAGAAAACGCTGTTTCAATATGAAAAGAAAAGGTCTTTGGATCTTTGAAAGGATGTGAAACGCCTTCCAATTTATTGGTAATGTTTACAGTGATGGTTTCTCCTGCTTTAAAAATACTATCCGGAGTAAAAGTGGCTACAGTATTTCCAACCGAAAAATGAATTGTACCCGTATAAACTCCACCTTCGCTACCAGTGACAAAAAAGGAGGAATCTGCTACAAAACTGGAGGGATTCACAGTTTTGTCAAAGGTGACTTCAATCTCTGAATCTTTTGCATTATTTAAACTAAAGGGGGTTGGAGAAAGCTGAGATATATTAAGTGTAATTGGTATTGACAAGGATACAGTATCTGTATTGATTGTAAGATATTTCTCTAATCCAGGATCACCATTAAAAGAATATACAGTGGCATGATAAGTGATTCCTTGTGTTAAACCTGTAATTGTAATCGAACTATCTAGGCCAGCATATACCACGAAATTTTCTGAACCTATTTCTGCACCTGAGCCAAATACGGAAGAAGCCGTGTAGGTAGTACTGTCTATTGGTAATGCATCTACCGGGCTTTCCGCTTTTACTACCACTAAGTTGTATGCACCATTTCCAATGGTATAATTTAACGTTGCTGATGTAGCCCCGCTCGTTTCAAACTCAAGACCTGTAGTTTGCTGATCAGGGCTACCAAGTGGTAATCCTAAATCATATTTATCGGACAAATATTCGTTTATCTCAAAACGTTCAAGGCTGGATAATTTCTTGTTATAAACAATTATTTCAGCCACCTGACCATTAAAGTAATCTGAAATATAACCGTCAGATCTAACAGAAGCGCCGACTATCCAATCTCCATTTACACTATTTCGATAGCTCTCGCTTTCATCTAGTCGTTTAGGAACATTGTCTATTCTGATACTACCTTCTGTATCTGTGCCTATTACATTGAATACATGATATTCATCATTCGAATACTCGCCGGATTCTCCTACAGTGAAGTCATTACCATTGTAACTATTTCCATTGAAAAGAAAACCTTGATCATAATTCAGCCAAATATTCGGGGCGTATCCTGAAGTATAGTTATTTCCAAACAGAAGAGTTCTTTGTGAACTAGCAGTGCTGGCTACAATAATGATCTCATAGTCTTTATTCACTACTTCCAACTCCTGAGCGCTAGGTAACGAGAAATAAGAATTCCCGTTAAAGCTTACAGCCGGCAATCCATTTATTTGATTAGTTGCCATTACCGGCTTGTAAGAAGAATTATCTTGAGTCCCGTTATTCTCTTTTCCTGACAAGTCATACCAAACAGATATGCTCTCTCCGTCTCCAACACCAGAAAGACTCATATCTGCATTAAGCCATAGCGTTAAGCTATCACTGGGTATTATCGTATTGTTGAAGAACATAGATACTGCATCAGAGAGAATATTTTCCTGTGATGTAATGGCTCTTAATTTGACATAGTATATCGTGTTATCCGACAATCCGGTTATTTCATAAGAAACGGTATCAGTGGATGCACCCGCAGCTCTTACAATGGTTGTGCTGGAATCTGTTAACGAAGAACTGTCGGTTCCCCAAAGTATCCGATAGCTGGTTGAAAGTGATACAGATCTGTTTACGACTGCAGTAAAAGTGGCTGATGAAGCTGTTGTTTCAGTCAATGTTTGCGATTGAATACTTATGGGACTGAAGCTTGTGGTTGCGTTGGCCGTAGCAGGATTGGTAGTCAAATATTGTTCTTCGTTAACCCTGCCGTTGTATTCAAAAACTGCAAAATGATATTCTGTATCGGAAGTCAAACCTGTGACAGTAATAACACTATCCGTTCCCGTATATACTACATAATTACCTGTTCCTATTTCATCTCCCGAGCCAAACACAGAGCTACTGGAATAAACTGTAGAATTTGTGGGGGTTCCATCTACTGAGCTTCCTTCTTTAGCAAGAATAATTCTCCTTAATCCCCCCCCTTTAGTCACCGATAGTGTAAGTTGATCATTCGTTATATTTGAGAAAACCGGATTCGAAGCTTGTAGCTCTGGAGCAGATTGTTCTATATATGAAATTCCGTATTTATCAGACAAGTACGTTGTTATTGAATCTCTGTTTTCTGACGATAATGATGCATTAAACAACAGTACTTCATGGATATCTCCGGTATAGAATAAGCTATTATTTCCTCTTCTCGCAAGCTCAAGTACTGTATTGGTAGCGTTTTGAAGATTCGAACTGCTTGAGGCTTCAACTCCTCCATCTACCTGTACAAAACCACCTGTGGAAGTAGCATTTATATGATAAATATGTCCCCCTCCGTCTGAATATTCACCGGTTGTACCAGCATCCAGATAGGTTGAACCACCCGGAATATAACGTACCCCTTGCCCACCGTTTATATGAACCTCATAATTTGGAATGGCCGATCCACTAAACAGAAATTCTACATTTGATGAGCTTGCCGGCTTTGCTACTATAAATAGTTCGTAATCTGAGTTTTGAATTCCTAATTCAGAAGAAGTTGGTAATGTGAAATAATTATCAATACCGTCAAACGAAACTCCGGGCATCCCATTTAATGAATTTGCCGTAACTGCCGGTTGAAGTGTTGAAGATCCTTGAACAGCATCGGCGTCACTTCCTGAAGTATCTGCCCAAATTGAGACTAATGCTCCATTTGATGGGTCTGCAATACCTGCATCTGCACGTAACCACATTGCTAATGATGAAATCTCCTCAAACGCATATCCGGTAGTAAAACCATCTCCCGTTCCAGGAGACACTGACAAATACTTTTCACTACCCTCCGAGCCAAAATATTCGTACGCAGCAAAATAATAATGGTGATTCTTTTGAAGATTACTAAGTGTTACCTCATCCCCGCTATCATTATATATTATGTAGTTCCCGTTCCCCAATTCAGCGCCAGATTCGAAAGAGCTGTTCGCATTATAGGTGGTACCGTCTACAGGAGTAAAATCTACAGGAGACCCTTTTTTTGCGACAATCAATCGTTTTGCTCCATTTCCTTTTGTGAGATTAATAGTCATGGAATGATCAGATTCTCCACTAATTGTAATATTTGAAGCTTGAACACTGGGAGTAACAGATGGGACTTCAATCCCATATTTAGCACCGAGATAATTTTCCACTAAACCCCTTTGGGTTGCACTTAGAACTGTATTGTAGATAATGACTTCTGCAATATCTCCATTTAGAGTGTACGAATTATCAAAACGCACACCGAGATATAAATTGCCAGAGTCCGAACTCCTTGCATTTACAGCACTATTTGTAGAGTCCACAGCATCAACAGTTACGTTTCCATAGGTATCAGTTGCTCTCACATTGTAGATATGAGCATTAGCATCTGAATAATCACCAATAGAGCCCTCATCGATATAAGTTGATGACTTTGGAATAAACCTTGCTCCAGCCGATCCATTTAAGTGCAATTCGTACTGCTCAGTATTTCCAGCCAATAAGAACGCAATATCAGTGTTTACTGAAGCTGACCTTGATACGATAAAAATTTCATAGTCGTTGTTTCGGATTCCAAGTTGCGATGCAGTAGGCAAAGTCAAAAAACTATTGACCCCATTAAATTGAATTACCGGTTTTCCATTCAAACTATTACTTACAAAAACAGGACGGCGAACTAAATTTGCCTGTACTCCATCATTCCCATTCCCGGATTGATCCGCCCATACGTTAACTGAATCTCCGCTTGATGTAATCCCTATATCTGCTTTAAGATGCAGCTTTAGACTATCTGTTGGTATCTGTGCAAAAACAGATTGGGTAAGCCCTGCGATAAAAAAAAGAGTTGTAAAAAAGCATTTGAAATATCTCATGATACCTGCCAATAAATTGTGTGAATTTGATTGACTAAAATGTATCGGATATTAACTATGTAGACGTGCCAACTTTCTGTGCATACGTGCCAAAGTGAGTCAAACACACTCTAAAAAGGGATTTGATGTTGTTATTAGGATTCCTGAGTGAAAGGTCTGCCCGCCTTTTCTAATAAGATTTTTTCGTAGCTGTTAACTAAGCGGATGAACTCCAAAACGTTCTTCATAAACTTTTCTAAAACTTGTAGCACTTTTATAACCAACGGCGGTTGCCAGTTCTTCAAGTCGATAGTTTTTGTTTGCCGCAACCAGAGCGCGTGCTGAAGTAAGCCGGACTTCCCGAATGAATTCTCCGGGTGACATCCCTGTTTCTATTTGAAGGTTCCGATAAAACGAACGGCGGCTTTGAGAGAATTCATCAGCAAGCATATCCACTGATAGATTGGTATTAGCTAAATTTTTTGAAATGAATGCAGCCGTTTTTTCTGAAAGAGTGGTATTCTTAGGAATTTCTTCCGCTTTTAATTTTACTCGAATTGATTTACGACGCGTATAATAGCTTAAAAGATTTTTCACTTTTAAAACCAGGTGTTCTGGCACGAAAGGTTTAGTGATATAATCAACTACGCCAATTCTCATTAAATGCAGCTTATCTTTTTCTAAAGCTTTTGCAGTGAGTACCATAGTGGGGATAGTGTTCCATTTCTCATGGTTTTTAAGTTTTTCAACTAATTCTAAACCACCCATAACCGGCATCATTAAATCTGTTACAATAATATCAGGGTTAAAATGCTCAAGGACTTCAAGAGCTTCTTTTCCGTTTCTTGCTTTTTTTATAGTACCCAATTCATCCAAGATCCCGCTTACATATTCCATCATGTCAGCATTATCTTCAACAAGCAAAATCTCAAAGGATTTATCTACTGAACTGCTTACAGTGTCTTTTCTCACATACAAAAGTTCTTCATCTAAAGAATCCGGAATTAATGAGATTTCGTCCCCATTAATTTCAGCTATTGGAAGCAGAAGTTTAAAACAAGCTCCTTGTTTATAAGTTTTATCGACTTCAATATCACCTGAATGTAAACGAGCCAACACTCTGCTCAACTCAAGTCCCACTCCCATACCTTCTACATAATCAGCGGTATCACGTTTTAATCTGTGAAACCTTTCAAAAACAGCTTCTTCTTCACCTTCCGGAATACCTGATCCTGAATCCTGAACTCTAAGCTCAAACCAGCTATCTGAAACTTGGGTTTCTATAAAAATATTTCCTCCATCGGGAGTGAATTTGATCGCATTTGAAATCAAGTTATTGATCATTACCTCTAATTTCGAACGATCAACATGGAGTGTTATGTCTTCAGCATTTGGGTAAAATTCAAATTTGTGTCCATGATATTCCGCCAACGATCGAAATGATTCTACAGAAATAGAAACCAGATTATCTGCTTTATAGTATTTCTTGTTTAGAATAAGATGATTCTGATCTGATTTAGTCAAGTCAATGATCTGACTTACCATATCATCCAGGCGAACCATATTTCTTTTTACTATTGATAAGTCGTATTGAACTTTGGAAGGATCCTGTTCTTCTTGCTTTATCAATTTATCCACCAATCCACTACTAATGGTTAGAGGTGTACGAAACTCATGACTTACATTAGAGAAGAAAGTGTTTTTCATTTCATCCAGTTTCTCTAGCTTTTCCTTCTGATTCCGAATTTCCTCGGTTCTGTCTAAGACTTCACTCTCGAGCTCTTTTTGCCTTTCCAACAATCTGTTTTCGCGAATCTTCACCAAAGAAATTAAACCACTCAAACCAATTAAAATATACAAAATGAACGCCCACCAAGTTCTGTACCAAGGGGGAAGCACCTCAAATGAGAACGACGCCAATTCAGAATCTTCAGGATATAAAGTATGCCCACGCACCCAAAACGTATATTTTCCTTCTTTCAAATTTGTATAATCTTGATACCTTTCATTTGTAGTAGCAGACCAATCATCATCTAAACCTTCCAGTTTTATCTGGTAGAAAAGCCGATCTTCAGGCAAAAAAGCGATCATCCCATAATTGATCCTGATCTTATTATCCCAAAATGAAATCGGAGTTTCCAAAGTTGAATGTGATAACCCTCTTGGTTCCAGCAACAAAGAATCTGAATTTACAATCACCGATGTTATATGAGCATTTATTGCAGGTACAGGTTGTTTATAGAGAGTTGAATCAAAGTAAGCCAACTTTTGGGTTAAGGTTTGGAAATAGACCCGGTTTTTCGTTGCCGGATAAATGAAATCGATATCATTATAAGGTTCCGTACGGGTAAATTCGCCGTCGTTCCATTCAAAGACATCCTTCTCCGGATTATATACAGCTTTTCCAATGATTGCTGCAGCCCATGCCACCCAGATTCCCCCATCATTATCCTGAACCACCGGCCACACCGACCGATCTTGTCCGTAAAAAACTTCATCAAAGCGATGATCCACAACTATTGAATCCCGATCCGGTGTAAGCCTGTAAAAACCATCTGAAGTTATAAAACCAACATCTTTCCCTACCGACATCGTATAGTTGAATCCATTAGAAGGAAGTCCGTCATCAGTAGTAAACTGACGAACTTTAGAAACCGAAACCACCACGTTTTCTTTCTGTTCGGTAGAAAAATGGAAGTTTCCGTTACGTCCCGTTCCAACCCATAAATCTCCTTTAATATCTTCCGTTATTGTGTACCCTCCTTCCTCAAAATCAATCAATTTAGAATCTAAATATATACTTTCAGACTCCAGAACAACTTTCCGCAGAGCATTAGCATCGTGAGAATAATATATAACGTTCGGATTTTCACGATCTGCAAGAACTAGATCGACCCTACCTCCTGAGAACAAATCATGAAAGCGTCCCTGTTTATCCAGCAATTGCAGCCCTTTACTGGAACCAATTAACAATCCATGAGGAGTGAGTTCCAATGCATAAACTCTTCGATCATTGTATACTTGTTGGAATTTCCCTCTTTCCCATACATATAAACCATTATTTCCTCCCGTATATAGCGCCCCATTGAAGTTCTTTAATGTGGCAGAATATTCAGGAAGATCATGGGCAGAAGGCAGAAATTCACGCATTGCTCTCCCATATTCCAACACGCTTACTCCGTAGACACTACTCACCCAAATATTCAAGGCATCATCTTCATAAAGCCTTGTCAGATCATTATCAGAAAGCCCATGCGACTCATAAATAGTATGAATATACTCTCCTTCATGGTTATAGGTGAACAATCCATTTGAAGTAGCAAAATGAATATATCCGGCTTTCGACCACAAAAAATCATTAATAATCACCGATGCTTCAGAAATATCCTTTGAGAGCTTATAGATTTTAGTCCAAGTATCAGAGGTGCATAATTCCCACAAGTTAAATTCATCATCTACCATAAATAATCGCTCTTTAGTAGCTGATAGCTTCTGGGCTTTTGTATTGGAATCCGGAGAAGAGATCGAGTATGTATATCCATCTTTTGTACGCTTAACCTGACCATCAGAATGCAATGTTACAATAGTATTATCCCATCGCACAGCTGAAGAAATAATCTCTTCATTGATTTGCGAAATGATCTTGCCATCAGAATATATATACCAAACTTCCGGTGAAATGAAATGAACCTGATCATCCAGTACAAAAGTAAATTCTATGTCTTTTATTACTTCCTCGGAATCCGGCAATAAATATGCTAATGAATAATACGTACGTCTCAATAACGAATCGCGTTGGAGCACACCGAAGTCAGCTTGGCCACCAACAAATATTCTTCCGTCAGGATGCTTAGCAAAAGATAATGCTGCAGAGTTTCTTTCCATCCATAGGTTTCTCCATGAAAGTCCGTCAGACTCCTGTATTCCGTAACGTGAATTACCAAAATATAACAACCCATCATCAGCTCGGATGATACCCCAGGCTTGTCGGGCTCCTGTAAATTGCCCCCGGCGGTAAGTTTCTATAAAAGGAAATCCGATCGGATCTGTAGATTGCGCCTCTATAAATTCCGGGCATAAAAGGCCCAACAGGAGCAAAAAAAATAGAAAACCCCTTTTTTTCAAAATATTTTTTCTGATTGTAATTTCAAACTATACCCTACTTTCATTCTTATAGTGACAAAAATACTATTAATGAATTCGAGCTTTCGAAAATGCTCATCACCATATTAAACCAATGAATTTAAAACTGAATATAACTTTTAAAATCAATTTTAAAGAAAATTTATTATGTATTTGGAGTCTATTTTAATGGAGTTCTTGGTATAGTAAAATTAACTATCAACCAGATTTTATCAACCGAACAAAGTTCGACAAACAGGCGAGCTTAAATAATGGGCATAAAAAAACCCTTGCTCAAATAAATGAACAAGGGTTAGAATCTTTGAATAAGTTTTTTGAGAGAATTACATCATTTCAAATCATCTTCTTTATTTTTGCCACGGAGCTTTTTATAAGCATACGCACCACCTGCAGCAGCAAGTAAGCCTAATCCACCATCAATCGGAGCCTGCGCGGGATCACCGGGTAGTCCGGGTTGAGCTAGTACCAATTCGGTAAAGATTAACAAGTTTATCAATAGAACAGAACAACGCATTCCGAATTTTTTCACCAATTGAATCATGTCTTTTTTCTTTTCTTTTTGAGTTTTTTTTGAATGATGTATCAAACATATCTGACAATACTTTATATAATCCGGATCACCAGGAATCGAATTAAGCTGAACTATTAACCCTTTAATAGGATGTTCGGCACCTTCTTTGACTTTGCAACTATTGCAACAATCGTTTTCTATTGAGATGGACTTCAGTATACTTTCAAGTGTTTTCATAATGGATATAGATGTAAGATTTAAGACCTGAGATGTTAGAATTCTCATACATCTCAGGTCTTGTATCTTTTATTTAATAAGGGTTAATTTTTTTGTGATAACTGAGCTACCAGCCTTTAAACGATAGATATACATGCCACTCGCTAAATTGGAAGCATCAAAATTTATAGTATAACGACCGGCTGTTTTGTGTTCACCACGTATTAGTGTTGCAACTTTTCTGCCGATAATATCAAATACTTCCAGAGTTACTTCCGCGTTTTCAGGAACTCCGTATCCAATAGTTGTAGTCGGATTAAATGGATTCGGATAGTTTTGAGACAGTTCTACTGTGACAGGAAGTTGTGCTTCCTCTTCATAGGAAACTGCTTCTCCGGCACTAATCTGAAGTATAAACCTACTCTCATTTGCCGCTTTCGATTTCATTACTTTAGGTCCGCCACTTTGAATAGGAATCAGGTTTCTAACATCAATAGATTTTGATCTTTTTTCATGATTTACAACAAATGTAATCTCTGCAACATCATTAAGATTATATTGTTCATCTTCTTGTTGATCAAAGAGTATGAGACTCCAACTTTCGGGCAGTTTATTCAGTTCCCATGATAAAGTGATTTCAGTTTGTGTTTTAGAGGTATCAGAGATACTCAGATCCACATCAACAGGCAGCTCCCACATTCCGGATAGGTGATCGGGCAAAGCATTTATATCCAATTGTGTATTTTCCTCATCAACTTCCAGAGGAAAAGAACTGAATAAGCTTAAATATTCACTGGAAAGAGGTTGAAGTTTATAAGCATCATATTGGTCTTTTTCAGGAACCGCATCTTTATAAAACAAAACTACTGCTTGTGAACTCATATCATCACTTTTAGCTTTGAGTTTTATTGTAGATGCTTCTGAGACTTTCATCAAATTACCACCTGAGTTTTTGGTGGAATCATTTATTGAAAATTCCGGTGAAGCGGAATGTGCTTTTATCCAAAAACCTTGCCATGGGGCTATCATCCCATTTTCTAAAGTTCCTGTAATGCCGTTCCAACTCAGATAAGAACCATTTCCGTTGTTAGCTGAATCGCTCCAAACATAGTAGGTCGCATCTATATTCTTTTTATTCCAACCGCTCTGTGCACCCCAATTAATGGATGTTCCATATGGGTTTCCAACCAGATTCCATCCGTCGTTTGCCATAACACCTGAATCGGTAAATGATACTGAAGGTGAAGCCTGACCATTAAACTTACTTGCGCTGTTTATTAGTTTTTTGGGAAAACCTTCCGGGTTCCCGTCATTGTCATCGTCAGAATAAACAAAAGTTAAAAATCCTGTACCGGACGCTGGCACTTCATTGGCATTGGTAATTGGTTGAAAAGATCTGGCTGATTCGCTCCATGTATAAACGTTGGAATTTCCATGAGAAACATCCGCTCCTGTAAAGCCCTGTGTCCATAAAGAATCTAATAAAGTTCCAAATGACGCTCCTGAAACTGGAGAACTTAGCATTCTCCAGCCTTCAGCTCCGGTAATTATAAGTTCGTTGTATTTTGTTTCCTGTAATTTTGGATATCCTGACCCTTCTTCGATATACCATATATCAGTAAAATCAAATCCTGAAAAAGAATTTCTTTGCTTCATTTGAGCAGTTGTTAAACCTGTTCCGTCAGCAGAAGAGGATTGCCCGGTGGTTTCTGTATCCCAATATGAATTAGTTACCGTTCCGGAAATTTTTTCTCCAATTAATCCTCCGCTTCCTGAAGGGGCAGACACACTTCCAATGCCATAACTATTTTCAATACTTCCACTTATTAAACGTCCAACTAAAGCAGAAGCTCCATAAGTAGAACTGGAAGCTGATGCGGTTGAATATGAATTACTTATCAACCCTACGGATCCACTGCTGCTTTCACTTGCACCGGCCAGACCTCCTGAATGATAGACTCCGGATACAGTCCCTGTTGTGTAACTATTTAAAACATCCGAATAATTTAACCCTACTAAACCACCGTTGTAATTTTGACCGGTAACATCAACATCTATCAGAACCATATTTTTTAAAACTGCATTGAATGTTGAACCAAATAAGCCATTAAAATTTTCAGAAGGTCGGTTAACATATAAGTTATTGATCGTAAATCCATTACCGTCAAAAGAACCTGTAAACTTTCCTTGATCAGTATTAGTACCAATGGGATCCCATCCCTCCCCTGTATTAAATGGAGCAACATCTAAATCAATATCTGCTACCTGAATAAAATGTGCATTCATAAAATGACGTACACTATCTAAGTGAACAGCCGTTTCTATTTTGTAAGGGTTAGATTCAATTCCAAAACCTCCGGCAAATATTTCTTTGAATTTCTTATATCCTGGAAGTGAATCTGGCTGGTTCGTTTTTAAATAGGGATAAGAAGACAGTTCGTCGATTGCCCAAATAGTAGAAAAGTTCCAACCTGAGAATGATGATTGCTGTTTCATTTCCGTAGTTGATAATCCTGTTCCGCCACTAGAATGTGTTTTCGTGGATGATTCAGTGTCCCAATAACTATTAGTGATTGTAGAACCTTGATTTACACTAATAAAACCTCTTGCAGATGAATGTGCACTTGATACTTCTACCCCCGAATAACTATTATTGACAGTGGCGTAATAACCTCGCCCAATAAAGCCTGCTACATTAATGGAAGTAGATGTTATTCGACCTACTGCATAGCTGTTACTTACATTTACGCGATTCGCAAAACCAATAAATCCTCCTGTAATAGAACCGGTCACGTTCATATCAGAATTGGAATAACTGCGATCAATAATGGTTAAATAGGAATACCCAATAAAACCTCCTATTTCTGCCCTTCCCGAAACAGTTCCAGAAGAAAAACTATTTGTTATATTACCTCTGTCCGCCCTTCCAATTAATCCCCCACCCCGATTTATTAAACTTACATTTACTACACTAAATGTACTATCTATATCAGTTCTTAAACTAAAGCCTAATAGTCCTCCCGCGTCTATGATACCGGTAACAGAACCTGATGAATAAATATTGTTAATTTCAGAATCTATAATCCTCCCTGATAAGACACCAACTTCATATCTCCCTGTAACATCCGCTTCTTCAATGCGCATATTTTCAACAACAGCATTTCCATAAATATATCTGAACAACCCAACCCAATTTTGAGATGACCTGTCTATAAAAAGATTCGTAATTTTATAGTTATTCCCATCATAGTGACCCGCAAATCCTGTGTTTGCTTCTGCACCTAAAGGGTTCCAACCGAGACCTGTGTTAAAAGGTGAAATGTCTAAATCTATATCTGCAGTTTGTATAAAATGCCTATCTCTGAAATATCTTACGCTATCAAGTTGAGTGGCCGTTGCTACCTGAAATGGTTTGGTTGCTGAGCCACAGCCCCCACTAAAAAAACTTATATTTATTGTATTACCTGATGTTGGATGACTTGTTTGCTCACTTGTTCTTAAAAAAGGAAAAGTATTACTCTCATTAATATCCCAAACTGAACTAAAGTCCCAACCGGTAAAAGAAGCTTCCTGTTTTAATTGACTATTCGTTAACTCTGTACCTCCTGCGGACGACTCCTGACAATTAAATTCATTATTCCAGTAGCTGTTTGTAACGGTTCCTGCATTTTTTTCACCTATTAAACCGCCGTAACCTGAAACAGACAGAACCTCTCCAGCAGCGTAACTATGTTCGATGGTTCCACTTATTTGCCGACCTACCAACCCACCAGAGCCATATTCTTTGCTAAAAGCAGAAGCAGTTGAATAAGAATTTTGTACAAGTGCTGTAGAACCATCCCAGGTTTCTAAGGCTCCGATTAGACCTCCTGTATGGTTAACTCCTGTTATAGAGCCGGTAGAGTAACTATTACTTACTTCCGAAAAGTTTATACCTATTAAAGCACCTACGTAGTTTTTTCCTGTTACGTCGGCCTCTTCAATTCCAATATTTTTTATTAAAGCATTTTTTGTAGCTCCGAAAAGTGCCACAAAATCTGTATTAGGACGATTTATATAGAGATTTTGAATCTTATATCCGTTTCCATCCAAAGAACCGGAAAATTCTTGCCCAGAAGAATTGGTACCGATGGGCGTCCAACCTTCTCCTGAGTTAAATGGTGCCACATCCATATCAATATTCTGTGTTAATTTGTAGTGTAAATTGATATAATATCTGATACTATCTAACTCTTGAGGAGTACTGATTAAAAATGGATCAGATTCCGAACCGGATCCTCCGGCATAGCCAATTATTTTAAACTGTTTACCCGGAGGTGTAGACGGCTCAGTGTTAATCAGATACGGGTAGCTGGTTGAATCTCCTGATACAATATTCCATACCGAATTAAAATCCCAGCTTGCAGATGTATATGTACTTTTGGTTTTAAGTTGGTTGGATGTCTTCGCTATCCCACCTCCTGAGCTAACGGCTTGTCCTGTAGCAGTTGAATCCCAAAACACATCAGTTGCTACGGTTCCGGAACCATACAACCCTACAAGCCCGCCAACATTAGCAGGAGCTGAAACTGAACCTGCTGCATATGATTTTGCAATATCTCCGGAAATAAATCTTCCGATAAGCCCACCGGCACTTGTAGATGTGGCGGTGACTGATGCAAAAGAATATGAATTGCTAATTTCGCCCGCACTTGTGTAGGTTTCTAACAATCCTGTTAGTCCGCCGGCATGATTTTCAGCTGTTACCGAACCGGTACTATAGCTTTCTGATAGATGCGTGTAATTTATTCCTGTTATGGCACCTACGTAATCTTTACCTGTAACATTTACATTTTCGAAACCAACTTTTTTAATATATCCGTACCGTGCTGTTCCAAATAATCCAACAAAATTTTCTGTAGGTCGGTTAATAAAAAGATTTAGAATTTTTTTTCCATTTCCATCAAAACGCCCGTGAAACTCTTGTCCTGATGAGTTTGTGCCAATTGGTTTCCATCCTTTTCCTGAATTGAATGGATAAATATTCAAATCAATATCATGAACCAGCTTGTATTCGTATGTGTTACTGTCATATATATTCCTAAGATGGAATGTATTTTTAATTAAATAGGGATCTCCGGAAGTTCCTGAACCACCACCATACTTTTTTGTTATTTGATGCATAGGATATCCAAAGTTATATACATCTGTAATTTCCCAATTAGAGCTAAAATCCCATCCTGCTCCGGAAAAAGTAGATTCTGTATGCATTTCCGCTGTCGTTTTCCCCGTTGCTTGTCCTGCACTTGTTGCTAACCCGCTACTCTCTGTATCCCAAAAACTATTGGTAACGGTTCCGGAGTTTTGCTCTCCCACTAAGCCACCTGCTCCACCGTTAGGTGCACTTGCAGATCCTGTTGAAAAACTGTTTAGAATAGTTCCGCTTTGTTGACGAGCTACTAAACCCGATGCCCCATAATTTGATGACGTGGCTTTGGCATGTGAATATGAGTAATTTACACTTACATTACTGCTCCCAATTATCGTCCCAAGCAATCCACCTGTATGGTTTCTTCCTTTTATCTCTCCGGTTGAAAAAATGTACTCCACTTTACTGTTAAGATTTCCTGCAAGTGCACCAACATATTCATCTCCGGTTATATCAACATCTACCAAACCAAGATTTTTAACACTTAGAAAATTGTTTTCACCGTATATAAATCCAAACAAACCTACATAGTCTGAACCAGGCCTGTTAATATAAAGTCCGTAAATAACATACCCATTGCCATCGAAACTCGCAGTGAACCAATTTGGATAAGTGGTAGGGCTTATTGGTTCCCACCCTTGTCCATTATTCCAATTTTTAGTATCCCGTGCATCAATGTCATTCATTAAAATGAAATAATTTCCAAACGTAATATGATTTCTTACTTCATTTAACTCGGTAAGATTTGTTATTTGATAAGGATCTCCTGAAGAGCCATCACCACCTGCAAATTGAGCTAAAACTTCTTTCTGAATGAAGATCAGTATGAAGATCAGTATGATGTACCTGACAGCCTTACTAAACTTTTGTAGTAATTTATCTTTTCCTTTTAACCGTAAAACGTATTCTTTTTTCATTTCAGCTTTATGAATTATTAAGAGTCTATTGACTCATTTTGCTCCACAAAACTATATCCATCACCTAAAACAAACGTCTCAAAAACCTGAACAATCGTGTCAAGTTTGTACTTTTAATACACCATAAAGGCTATTTTTTTGATTTTACGTCTATATTATAACTACAATGATTTAAGATATTTTAGAATTTAGATGGACTTTTTCTCACAAAGCCTTATACTCTCTCAGAACTAAAAGGACAGATTTTTCATCAAAGTATGGGCGGCTTTTTATTGACTCCGGAATCTATTCCGATGCTGGCAAAACTACTGCTGGCTGTTATTGTAACCGGATACATTCTTATTTACTTTGAGAAGACCAAATCAGTTAAATGGTTTTCAAGATACTTAATCGGTTACATCCTTCTTGATATTTTAATCTTGTTTGGGGAAATAGTTATATCTGACTGGTCGCTACTGAGTTTACCATTACAATATATTGCCAGTATTGTCTTCACTTACTGTTATCTGCAATTTGCCTACCACTTCAAAGAGAATAATTTCGAAAAGGAACATCGCAGAGTCACTTTATTTGTAAACTATTTAACGGTTCCCGCAATTCTGTATACTATTTATATGATGTATGATATAGGGTTCGGAGACTATACCATGGTCCAGGTCTTGCTTCCTTACCCATTGTTTTTGATATGCTGGTCCGGAGCTATTTTCTACAGAAAGTATCGGGTGTCACAAAATGAACACAGTGAAAATGAGCTGAATGCCTCGGCTTATAAAGCTTTCTTTATTATTACATTACTGGCCATTTTTATTTCAATTTTCCCTGCTATGAGAGCATTGGAGGTAATTGGACACGCTTTGTTTACCGTGACTTTTTTTATTCTAAACCTGACTGTTTTCTGCATGCTTACTGCTGCAGCGGTTAACTATCTAACAAGTCGTACTACAATGCTGATAAAGCTTGTGGGAATTTCATTGGTATTATTTGTAACCATAATTGGTTTGCAAGGTTTTCTGATCATACCTGGTTATGAATTCCAAAGTGGTCAGGATATTTCTATTGAGAATCGCCGAGAAATTCATTCACAGGTTCTGCCTTATGTCTGGTTCCTTTTGGGTTCATCCGGCGTTATTCTTTCTCTGTTTCCGATTTTCTTTAGCAGAACTGTATTACTTCCTTTAAGAAGGTTATTAAAAGGTGTTGATGAAGTGAATAAAGGAAATCTTAGTTATAGAATTGGAAATCAAGGGTATGATGAATTGGGTGTAATGAGTGAACACTTCGATACTATGACCTCGAACTTGCAAATAGCCAATGTAGAACTACAGGAATATACAGAAGGGCTTGAAGAAAAAGTGCGCGAAAGGACTGAAAAACTGCATCAGCAAACTGAAGAACTGGAACGTCTTCACAAAATGCGCTCAAAACTATTTCAGGATATTTCTCATGAGTTAAGAACGCCTATTACGCTTATCTCGGGTCCCTTGCGCCAGTTGCTGAATTCAGATGAAAATCTAGCTGATCATTCATATAAACAGCTTCAGCTTTCTTTGAGAAATTCAGAACGTTTAAAAAAACTGGTAGAACAAATTATAGAGTTGAACAGATTGGAATCCGAACAACTGACTCTCCATTCTACAAAAATTAATATATCGGGGCACCTGCAAATCCTTTGCGCTTCTTATGAAAGTTATATTACAGAACAAGGTTTAAAACTTAATACCTCTATTCCGAAAGAAGCAGTTTACGCAGAGTTAGATGAAGATAAATTTGAAAAGATCATCAATAATCTTATTTCCAATGCTGTCAAGTTTACCTCAAAAGGTGGGATCATCAAAGTGAGTTTAGTTTCGGAATCAGAATTTTTCTCAATCAGTGTTCAGGACAACGGAATCGGAATTCCGGAAAGTGAAATACCACATATCTTCGACCGATTCAAAAGTGCATCTAAAACTAATGTTGATTATAAAGAAGGTCTCGGGGTTGGGCTGGCTATAACTAAAGAGTACACTAAACTACAAAACGGATCTATCAATGTCCAAAGTTCACCAGGAAATGGAAGTACGTTTATAGTTCGGTTTCCTACAGCTGATGCTCCCATCACAGAAAAAAGCGCCAAAACTCTTGAACCGATCCCTAAAAACTTAACAATAGATCCTGAAAAAGAAAAAGCAATAACTCCTGAGCAACCGAAAACAAGCTCAGGAACTATTTTATTGGTAGAAGACAACCCCGACATGGCCGATTATGTTGTTTCTGTACTGGAAGAAAATCATTATAAAGTTCAGCATGCGGCTAATGGAAAAAAAGGGCTTCAAAAACTTACAAATTACAAACCTGACCTGATCATCAGCGACATTATGATGCCGGAGATGGACGGCATGACCTTTTTGAAGAAAGTCAGAGAAATGACTGATTTTTCCGATACACCCACTATTTTCCTTTCCGCACTTTCCGGGATTGATAAACAACTGGAAGGATTGCGGCTTGGGGTAAATGATTATCTGGTGAAGCCTTTTAATCCTGAAGAACTTATTTGCCGTATTCAGAATTTAATTGAGTTCAGAAAAGTTCGGGATAAATTTACAGTGTCTGTTTCGGAAGATAAAAACCCTGACCTGGATGACGAACTTATCCAAAGACTTACTAAGCTGGTGGAATCCAAGTTAAGTAATACTCAGTTTAACATGGAAGAATTATCTGCTGAAGTTGCTATGAGCAGAAGTTCTATGTACAGAGAAATTAAAAAAATCACAGGTCTCTCTGCCGGAGCATTCGTTAAAGAAATACGTTTACAGAAAGCACGTCAAAGATTGGAAAACAATTCTGTTAAAACATTGAGTGAGATAGCCGGAGCTGTCGGGTTTTCTACTCCCAGTTATTTCACTAAACTTTATAAAAAGCGGTTTGGTAAACATCCTTCTGAATATTTAGACCAAACAAATTAAAAGCCTAGCTAATTAACTTCTTTTCAATCAGAATATATATATAAAATGAAAATTACATCTGATCAACTTAAACCCGGAGACATTCTTCTTTGTGAATTCCGCCATCCCGGTTTTGACGGATATGCAGAAGCATTCATTTCTATTCTGAAATTCCGGAATGCAAAGTCAGAAGAAGACCAAAAGAAATTCATGACTGCCGCTTTCACTATTCTTCGGGGATTGATCATAACCTTTGATCAGGATATTTATACCCATGCTGCCTTCTGGGATGGGAAAGGAGTAGTGGAAGCAGGTGGAAATGGTGTTGGCAGAAATCCTATTGATCATTACAAAGGAACTGAAACTGATGTATATCGTTTTGTAGAAAATGGTAAACAAGTTCTTGGAACTCAGGAGTACCCCGTTGAACCTTTACTTGAACTTGCCGATGAAATTGTGAATGAAAATCTTAATTATTCCTACAACACTGCTATTCTGATGATCTTTCTATGCATCACTCGTTGGGAAAGAGAAGCTTGGATCAATGCTGTCATGAACTTTTTAAAATCTCATCTCAAATCAGTTAATCCCAACCTTATTGACTTACTATTCAAAGCAAATCATGACAAACTTATAGAACTATTTGAATGGATGGCCGATGAGATGATCCGCAGGATTGTTGCTTTCAGAAATGATAATGGATTGGTTTGCTCAGAAACCGTGGCTGCTATTTTTAATCAGGCAAAGCCTGAAGGAAAATATAAACTTGCCAAGCCTCTGAACTCAGTTGCTATTCCTCATAAAGAAGAAGAAAGCATTCAACTCTCGCCTGAAGATTCTGAAAATGAATGGACTGAATTTTTTAATCAGTTGGATCGATCCGAATTCCCATTAAAATCATCCTCACCTGAAAGTTCGGATTGGCGGAAGTATGCAGATATCATTTATACTCCTCATGATATTGCAAGGTCTGTTAATACCATGAAAGTTGGGAAGTTAAATCTTAAATAAAAACTTCGCTTTGCTAAACTGATGAAGATTTCGAGCATTCGTAGCGAAATGAATTACAGATGTGTTACATCATCCCAAATCATCTTCTTTGTTTTTGCCACGGAGCTTTTTATAAGCATACGCCCCACCTGCTGCTGCGAGCAATCCAAGTCCGCCATCTATTGGTGCTTGGGCAGGATCACCGGGAAGGCCTGGTTGGGCAAGGACAAAAGATGTGGTAATGAGTAAAACTATAATTAAAGCGAAGATTATAAGCGTTGTTTTCATGTTGTTGGGCTTTTAGCTCTTAGCTGCCAGCTATTAGCTTTTGGGACTGACCTCAAAAGCTAATAGCTAAACGCTAAAAACTGATTACTTGATTAGAGTTAATTTCTTGATCATGACTACATTCCCTGCTCGAAGGCGATAAATATACATCCCTGAAGCAAGGTTTGAAGCATTAAAGTTTAGCGTGTAGCGTCCGGCGGTTTTGTTTTCGCCGTTCAACAATGTGGCTACTTTCCTTCCCAGAATATCAAACACTTCCAGGGTTACTTTTCCGGTTTTCGGGACTCCATAAGCAATGGTTGTGCTTGGATTGAATGGATTTGGATAGTTTTGTTGAAGCTCAAAAGTTAGTGGCAAATCGGATTCGGGTTCGTTGGTTACCGTCTGGCTTTGCTTTATCAGAAGTTTAAACCTTGAAGTTTCACCCTTCTTTTTCCTGAGTATTTGAATTGGAGAAGCAGGTTGTTTTTGTGTGGATTTTACACTCTCTTTTGAATATTCCAAGAGTTCGAAATTAAGAGTGTCAGCACCAGTTATTTCGTATGTGCTCTCATTCTTTTCATCAACAAGAATAATATGCCAATCTTCAGGGATACTTACTGTTTTCCAATCAAGCATATGGTCTCCTGATAAATTATTACCATATATATCCAAGTTTAGCTCAAGATCACTATCTCCGAAAGGAAGTGCCTGAATATCCATTGTTGGGTCATTATCTGAGCTTGTTCCAAGAGACAGGAATTCGTTTGTTAACGGCTGTAATTTAAAAGCATCCAGATTGTCTTTACCAACCTTAGCTTGTTCATCAAAAAATATTACCGATTCGGAAAAACTACCCCCTTTTGATAATCTTAGTCGTATCTGTGGATTCGAAACCTTTTTTTCAAAAACCCCACCCGAACTTCTCACCGAATCAGATAAAGACAGAACGGGTGATTCTCCGTTAGCTTTTACCCAAACTGACTGCCATGGAGCAATTTTCCCGTCTTGTAAAGTTCCAGTAACCCCATTCCAACTTTTATAAGTACCATCTTTTTGACTCCAGACATAAAAGGTTGCATCAAGGTTCGTACGGTTCCAACCATGTTGGGCATCCCAGTCAATCGATTTTCCATAGGGGTTCCCAATTAAATTCCAGCCATCGTTCGAGGAATTACCAGTATCAGTAAATGAAAGTACTTTTGAAATTTCTCCCCGATATTGAGCATTACTATTAGTTAAGAGCTTTGGAAAACCAACATTCCCGGAAGCATTTGGTCCGTTATCATCACTAAAAACATATACGGCAAAACCTGAACCCACGAAAACACTATCTGATATATTGGTTGGTAGTTCCCAGCTTCTTGTTGCTTCATTCCAAAATAACACATTCGGAGTTCCTGATGGAGCATTTGAACCCGTAAATCCCTGAGTCCATAGCGAACCTAAAACCGAAGAAAACGTGTGTTTACCGGATGGTGCAGCCATTAAACGCCAGCCTTCATCCCCGCTTAGAACTACTTTTTTGTGTCCAAACTCTCTCAGATAAGGATAACCTATCGAATCTGATTTTGCCCAATGGTTTTCCCAATCAAATCCTGAAAAATTTGAACTATTCCACATTTGAGCTGTCGTCATTCCTGTTCCGTCAGCAGAAGTCGTTTGGCCGGTTGTCTGGGTATCCCAATAACTGTTCGTTACCGTTCCGGAATTTTTTTCTCCTATAAGACCTCCGTTGCCTGATGGAGCAGATACACTACCTGTTGCAAAACTGTTTTGAATAGTTCCGCTTATCAACCTTCCAACTAAACCTGATGCTCCATAATTAGAGCTGCTCACAGAAGCTGTGGAATAGGAATTAGAAACTAATCCATTTGAGCCGTTATAGTTTTCAGTTGCGCCAACCAATCCGCCGGTATGATTATATCCCGAAACAGAACCGGTTGAATAACTATTAAGAACTTGAGAATAATTAAAACCAACCAATGCTCCGTTATATTGATCACCCGTAATATTCACATCTTCAAGAGATATGTTTTTTAGTACAGCATTATGAGTAGCACCAAATAAACCATTAAAGTCTGAACTACCTCTATTTATAAACAGATTTTTGATTGTATAACCTTTTCCATCTAAAACTCCCTTGAATTCCGATCCACTAGAGTTAGTTCCAATCGGCTCCCAACCGCTAGCCGCATTATAAGGTTCAACGTCTAAATCAATATCTGAGGCAAGTTCATAATGACTGTTCATATTGAATCGAATAGCATGTAACTGTAAGGGAGTTTTTATCTTAAAAGGATTTGCTACGGTACCTTCCCCTTCGTAACCAATCAAATCTTCATATCCGGGAAGTTCATCGGGCTCATTAAACCTTAAATATGGATAGCTTTCTTCATAGCCGGACTTAATAGCCCAAACAGAACTAAAATTCCACCCTCCGAAAGTGCTTTGTGTTTTCATTTCCTGGGTTGTTGCTTCAGTAGCATCATAACTATCATTTTTGTCTGAGGCTTCACCGTCCCAATAGTTACCTGTTGCAGTTCCACTTCCGGTTCGGTACCCAACAAAACCTAATGTTCTGGAACCACTTCCGGTTACTTTTCCTGCTGAATAGGAATTAATAATTGTTCCGTTATTTCTTATCCCTACAAACCCGCCAATATGTGTGTTAGATTCACCATCTACAGAAGCCAGAGAATAAGAATTGCTTATTGTTGATGATAGTAACTGTCCTACCATACCACCGGCATAACTTCCACCTCTAATTGAGCCCGTTGTGTAACTTTCTGATACTGAGCCGCCATACATAAAACCTACCAATCCTCCTGTATTTCCCGCCCCGATAATAGATACCGAATCTAACCCAACTCGATGTATTGTACCTGATGAACTTCCGAATAATCCAATATTTGAAGTTCCGGGTCTGTTAATCGTTAACCCTTTTATAGAATATCCACTTCCATTGTAATTTCCTCCAAAATCTACAATTGGCTCCCAATTATCGAAAACAGACAAATCAATATCCGCACTTTGAACGAATGCACTATCTCTATTTAATCGCACCCGGTTTAATTCTTTTGCTGATGAAATCTGATAAGGATCGCCAGTTGATCCTGACCCATTTTCATATGTTTTTTCTTCTCCAGGGTTAGACACAGGATCTACTTCACGAAGGTATGGATAACTAAGTTTTGGCCCACTCTGGAGTGTCCAGATTGAGCTGAAATTCCAACCTGAAAAAGTTGCCTGCGTCTTCATTTCTTCGGATGTCTTCCCTGTTCCAAGAGCCGAACCAGATTGTTCTGATGTCTCAATATCCCAATAAGAATCGGAAACTGATCCGGAAGAATTAATCCCGATTAGTCCTCCGATGTTTGAACCACTGCCTCTTACTTCTCCTGCTGAATAGGTTTCGTCGATCGTGCCACTTATCAATCTACCTACTAGCCCACCTGCATTAGAGCCGGCAGCCTCAACATCAACCAAGGCATACGACTCAGAAATATCTCCTGTTGAGCCGTTATAGTTTTCGAGAATTCCAACTAAACCACCTACATGATTACTTCCTTCAATATGCCCTGTTGCAAATGTGCTTTTGACGTCCGAGTAACTAATACCCACCAAAGCACCTACTATATCTTTTCCTTCGATGTCAACATCAACCAAACCTACGTTTTTCACTTCACCGTCAAATATTGCCCCGAACAAACCTACCACGTTTTCTGTTGAACGACGGATCCTTAAGTTTTCAATGATATATCCGTTTCCGTCAAAAACACCTCTGAATTCAGCACCGGAAGAATTTTCACCGATAGGATCCCATCCCTGAGGATAGTTGTATCCAAAATTTCCCACATCGATATCATTTGTGAGTTTAAAATGACTGGTTAAAAAATTTCTTACTTCATTGAGATGTGTTGCGGTAGAAATTTGATACGGATTACCGGAAGTTCCATCACCGCCCCCAAATACAGGATCTTTCTGTAAATTCGGATATCCTGAATTAACTCCGGATGATATAGACCACCTCGAAGAAAAATCCCATCCTAAATTTGAAAATGTAGATTCGGTTTTCATTTGAGATGTAGAAACTCCTACACCACCCTGACTCTGGGTTTGGCCACTTACATCTTCATCCCAAAGACTATTGTTTACTGAGTTAGTGCCCGAAGAATTAACTTCAACGTACCCAACCAAACCACCAGATTCTATGGATCCCTGAACATCTGTTGCAGCGTAACTTACAGATATGTCATTTAGTCCACCTGCGGTAACAATTTGTGCACCAACCAAGCCTCCTGATCTTACCGATGTTTCTACTGTACCTTTTGTAAAACTATTTTGTATGTAATTTGCACCCGCTTCTCCGAATTGTCCTCCTACAAGTAAACCCACATAAGTATTTCCATCTACAGTTCCGGTTACATAACTATTAGATATAGTTGATGTTCTTGAGGACGCGTGCTGTTGACCTATAAGTCCACCTGTATAAACATTTCCGGTTACATCAATATTTGTAAGCCGAACGTTGGTAATTTGAGCAGAACTGGTTTTTCCGAATAACCCGGTATAATCCGTTGATCTGTCTATAAACAAACCATCGATTGTATAATCATTTCCATCAAATCTACCTCTGAATGGTTCGGTTTGAGTTCCGATTGGTTCCCATCCACTGCCCGAGTTAAATGGTGAGACGTCCAAATCAACGTTATCTACCAATATAAAATTAGCCGACAGATAGTTCCTTACTGCATTTAGTTGAGTAGCATTTGAAATTTGATACGGATCTTCAATAGTACCTGAACCGGGAAATACCGCTATTGGCGATTTTATCTTTACGGTTGGATATCCATTGTTTGCAGAACCGGAAATTTCCCATTCATTAGTAAAATCCCAATTGTATGCTGTATAAGTTGATTGGCTTTTCATACTGGAAGAGGTTTCCCCAATTCCTCCATCACTTGATGACCGACCACTGGTTTGTGTATCCCAAAAGCTTGTAAATGTAGAGTTCTGCCCGCTACCCAGCCGTTGCCCTACAAATCCTCCAACATTTGTATTACCACTTACTGCACCGGTTGAATAGCTGTTATAAATTCTATTCGTACTTGATGAACTACTAGCGTTCATAGCTCCGATAAAACCTCCGGCACCGTATTTACCTATAACCTGAACTCTTGCATAACTATTACGAATGGTATTGGTTCCTCCGGATGCTTGCATTCGTCCGATTAGCCCACCTCCATCAGAATAGGAACTGTTCACAACTCCGGTGGCGTAACTGTTTTCAATGATACTTTCCTTGGAAGGGCCTGCATATTGGAATCCGATTAAAGCTCCAACAAAATCTTCTCCTGTTATATCAACATTAGTCAAACCTAGATTATAAATACTTGCGTTTTCGGCATTTCCGAAAAGCCCAACGTAAGTTTCTTCCGTGTCAATAAATAAACCATCGATAATGTAACCGTCTCCATAAAAAGTACCTGTAAATGGACTGCTTTGTGTACCTATAGGATCCCAACCTGAACCCGAGTTATAAGGAGCTACATCCAGGTTAATATTCGCGGTAAGAATAAAGTGAAATGACGGATAGTTTCTTATTTCATTCAATTGTTCTGCTGTAGCAATTTGATAAGGATTAGCTTCTGTCCCTGCCCCTGCATCAAAAACTCCATAAACAGGTTCTTCAGGTGCGGGCCCTATCAAACTACTTTCGTAGATATTACCTTGACCGAATTGATCTCCGACGGTAACTTCAAAACTGATATATTTTCCGTTATCATCAAATTGATTTACTACATAAACTCTTCCTGAAACACCTGATATTGTTGTTTTCCCATTACCTTCTGCATCGTCAAATCGGTACCATTTAAACACTGTGCCTGTTTCCGAATCACCATCTGTATCGTAATAATCATATTCACCAACAAGAGAAGCTCCGGCTTGATGAATCCCATTAATATAAACATTGGTTGCAAATGGAGCAGTATTTGTGGTTAATCCGGGAACTAAACTTGGACTGGGGTCACGTAAATAAGGATATGATAAACTTCCATCCTCATCTCTTTCTTTTATATCCCAATTACTTGAAAAATTCCATCCCGAGTAACTCTCTTTTTGTAACATTTCAAGTGTAGATTTTGAAGAACCTCCTCCACTGTTAGTAGATTGTCCTGTTTTTTCTCTGTCCCAATAGGAATTTGTAATATAATTTGTAGACGGGTTGTATTCGCCCACTAATCCTCCTGCGCCATTAGGAGCTGATACAGTTCCTGCTGCATAGCTTTCTTTAATATGTCCGTCATAAAAGCGTCCTGCAAGTCCACCTGCACTATAACTTGACGCTGAAACAGTAGCTACAGAATAAGATCTCTCCAAACCAATGCTACTTGCTTCTGTTTGCTCAATTCTTCCTACTAATCCACCGGCATGATTTATTGCGTTCACGGAACCAGTACTGTAACTATTGGTTACATCGTCATAAATAGCACCGGCAATAGTTCCCACATAGTTTCTTCCTGTTACGTTGGCATTTTCAATTGCAATTCGATTCAAGATTGCTCCTTCTTCAACGATTTCAAAAAGACCGACATTATCTTCTGATGATCGGTTGATAGTCAAATTTGAAATAATCCAACCGTTTCCATCATAAGAACCTTCGAAATTTTCAATTGGATTCCAGTTACTTACCGAAGACAAATCAATATGTTCTGTTTGGATGAAATAAGCAGTCAGATAATTTCGTACTTCATTCAGCTGATCTGCAGAACCTACATGAAATGGATCAGATGAAGTGCCTAACCCTCCATCAAATACAGGTGGTGGAAGCAACGTAGGATAAGAGCCGGAATTAATTGTCCAAACTACTCCAAAATTCCAACCTGCGTTTGTAAATGTGCTTTGATTTTTCATTTCCGAGGTTGTTTTCCCCGTACCTCCAGCACTGGAAGATTGCCCGCTGGTTTGCGTATCCCAAAAACTATTCGTTGTTGTACTTGCGTACGAGTAGCCAATTAGTCCACCTGTGTTTACACTTCCACTTACAGATCCTGTTGAATAACTTCTGTTTACAGTACTTGTAATTGAAGCATTGCTAGACATGGTCCCAACCATACCACCAACTCTTCTGTAACCGTTTATTGTTCCTGATGAATACGAATCTGATATATGTGAAATATAGAGGTTCCCGGTAATTCCTCCGGAATGATCAGAACTACTTGTAACAGATACTGCAGAGGATATGTTGGTTAATGTAGCTTCCCATGATTGCCCCGTAACTCCTCCTGATGCACCAGATGATGCAGTTACTGATCCTGAAATACTTACAAAACTAACATTTGTACCTCCGTTAAAACCAATTAGGCCGCCTACATTTGCACTTCCAGTAACGTTTATATTAGTAAGATTAAGATTTGTAATACTGCTCCCTCTATCTGTTGCTCCAATCAAACCTATATAGTCGTACCCGGATCTGCTTATATAGAGATTACTTATGGTATGATCATTTCCATCTATAGAGCCATTAAATCTATATCCGGGGTTGAACCCACCTATGGGTTCCCAACCTGATCCGGAGTTATAAGGAGACACATTTAAATCTATATCTGCGGTAAGAATAAATGAACTGCTTAAATAATTTCTGATATTGTTTAAATCTGATGCAGTCGCAATTTGATAAGGATTGCCTGAGCTACCGTCCCCTCCCGAGAATTGAGCATTTACTATTTGGCTAAAGCCAACCATTATCAGAAATACAAACAATTGTATCTTTAAACCTGCATTATATTTATCCATAGTTCTCATCATCAAAGTTTAAATTTGTCCCACTGTTTTAATTGCACAAATTTCGCTTTTCGATATTGAACAGACGTGTCAAAAACCTAAATAAACGTTTCAATAATTATTTATTTAAGCCTTTTAAACCGTATAAGATGAGATCCGGTTGAAGATTCCAACCTGATGATAGTCACTGGTAAGCTTGATAGAATTTAAATCATCTTTTCTTTAGGGGAGACTCCAAATCTTTCTTTATAGATTTTAGAAAAATACGCTGTTGTTTTAAATCCAACACTATTTCCTACTTCTGAAATTGATTTTAGCTTTCCTTCTTCTATTATAGTTCGGGCTTGCTGAAGTCTTATTTCTTTTACAAATCCGGCCGGTGTAAATCCGGTAGATATTTTCAAAAATCTATACAATGAACTTCTACTTTGATTAACCTCTGAGGCAAGCATTTCAACTGTTATGTCTAAGTTTTTTATATTTTCTATTACGTATTGCTTTAAAACTTCTACATAACCCACAGCTGCACTCATCTCATCAGGGGTTTCTGCTTTTTCTTCTCTTGCCTGATTCCTTTCCTCAGTTAAAATTAGCAAATTTTTAATCCGAACTAGCAATTCGTTTTTATTGAAAGGCTTTTGTACATAGTCACTGACACCAATTCTGAACGCATGCACCCTGTTATTTTCTCCCGAAAGCGCTGTTAGCATTATCAGAGGAATGGATCTAAACTCCGGCACAGTCCGCACATATTTCGCAAATTCGAACCCATCCATTTGCGGCATCATTACATCAGATAGTATCAACTTCGGTTTTAGTAATGCCAGTTTCTTCTTCCCATCTATCCCATTTTGTGCTAAAGTCACATTAAATCCTTCATCCTCCAGAATAGAAATAATGTAATCTTGCATATCTCTATTATCCTCTAAAACCAGAATATCTTGCTTTGTATAGCTGTGTGCTTTGTCTGTGGTTAATTTTTGCTCATTACTTTCCTCGTTCAATTTTACAGTTGAAACTTCAGACTTATTTACGAACTTCGATATTTGTTCATCTTCTGTATTAACCGGAATAGAAACTTTAAATAAAGTACCCGAACCAATTTTACTTTCTACATGTATTTTACCATTATGTAAATCAACAAACTCTTTGGTTATACTTAATCCAATTCCAATACCCTCTCCACTACCAATAACTTTATTGTGATTTGTATGAAAGCGGTCAAAGATTAAATCTAAACGATTTTCTTCGATTCCGGTTCCGTTATCCTGTACTGAAAGAATAAAATATTTGTTATCTCGCTTTAAGCGAACCTTAATATGGCCACCTTCAGGTGTGAACTTCACCGCATTAGAAACAAGATTTGTAACTACTTTTTGAATTTTATCTCTATCTATTTTTGCGTTGAAATAATCACCGTTGTATTCAAATGTCAGCTTTATTTTCTTTTGAAGAGTCAGACTTTCAAAGGATTCAACAATAAGCCTTAAGAACTGTGAAATCTCAAGAACTTCCGGATTTAAACTCAAAGCATTTGTGTCTAATCTTGCTAAATCTAAAATCTGTTGAACTAATTCCTGTAATCTTCTCCCATTTCTTCGTGCCATTGCATATGGCTTTTGCCATTTCTCTTCTGCCTGATCAATTTTTTCTTTTAATAGTTCTAATGGCCCCAGTGTTAGTGTTAGCGGAGTTTTTAACTCATGAGATATATTCATGAGTAAATTAGTTTTCATTTGGTCAATTTTGTTTAATTCTTCAAGTTGCTCCGCTTTCAATCTCAATTCTAATTGTCGGTTTCTGTACGAGGCAATTTGATTAGCTAACCACCAAATCATCAGTAAAATCAGTATACCATAAAAAATTATACTCACTTTACTCAGATACCAAGGGGGTGCTATCCGAAATGTTAAAGGGGTTGCTTTCTTAAGCATTCCCATTCCATCAATTCCTTCAGCTTTAATTGAATATGTACCTGATTTTAAATTTGTAAAACTGAATTCCGGATCAGATTGCCAGTCACTCCATTCATCGTTATTAATTTTAATTCGAAACTGATGCTGTTGAGTATAAAAATTAGAAGTAAAACCCAGACGGAATTGGATATTAGATTCTGAGGAAGAAAAACTGATTTTTTCATTGGAATCAGATTCAGGTGAACCTTTAATCCACCGAATTAACTCTATATTTTGTTTCTGGTACCATTGTTTTAGTTCCTCAACTGTGTCAGACTGCATTAAGTTTTTAGATCCTGCAATCATTAATTCATTACTTGGAGATGAAGCTACCCCATAAAAAAAGCTACCCGCATTTACAGGAATTCTCGAAAAATTTTTGCCCTTGTATTCCCAAATTTTACCTGACCATGAATCGAATCCAAATAAATAAACACGTTCATTAATAACCTGAATTCCTTCCACTATAATATTAGAAAACACAATTTCGAATCTTTTATCTATACTCCAAAAGCTTGGGTTATCAATCGAGGATGAAAAAGCTTCATTGCTCGTTAAAACAGTATATTTGTCATCAACTATTTCAAAACCAATTACCTCTGATACTCCGAATAATTTATCAAGCGTGGCAACCTCCACTGTTAAAAAAGAATTCCCTTCCTTTTTAACTTCAAAAATAATTCCCCCTTTCGTAACACCCAGCCATTCATTATATCCTGAAGGTAATAGATTTACAACCACGGCGTAGCTTTCATCTTTTACTATTAGTTCCTGACCCCATTCGCCATTTTCATTTCTTTGCAATCTTCCAAAGCCTCCTTCCATTCCGATAAAAATAGTATCCTCCAAATCATCAACCGGAATAAAACTATTTATTCTAAAAGGAAGCTCTGAATCAGATTTTTTTACTTCATTCTCATATTCCAACAACTGATACTCAAATGGAAAATACAGTTGCCCTTTATGGCTATATACTCCAATAGCTGCTCCTATTCCGGGCTCGTAATAGATAGTATCCTGAGCAGTTAATTTTATAGGACTATTAAACCCGCTTAATACCAAGTTATTCTCATCCCATACAAACATTTTCCCTAAGCCAGACTGTGTGTAAGCTGGGAACTCGTGTGTTTGAAATGGCATTTCAGGATAAAATTTCAACATCCCGGTGTCATCAATCAACCATACAGTTCCGTCTGATGTAATAACGCTTCCCAAATAACTTTCTTTAAGCTGAAGTTCCCTCATAGCTTTTGTGCTATACATCAATTCATTGCTGACATCTAAAACATACGCGTAATTTTCTGACAGTATTAGTGTTTTTCCATCTTTTATTTCTTTAACAGATATGATGAAGCTTGAGTTGTCATATTCAGGAAATGTAAAATCGAATTGCTTCCACTTTTCATTTCCCGCATTTTTTGTAAATACACCGTCCAACGTAACCGCCCAATAGCTACTGTTACTAAATTTTGTGATATCAAGAATTAATCCTTCTAACCCATCGGTGAAACCCGGATCTTTGGTAAACAATGTCCCATCAAATACTACATACCCAAAAGGGTCAACTTCCAGATACATTTTATTATCCACAACATGAGTCATATTTAGCAATAGGCGCGGATATTCCGAACTTATCTCTGAAACGCTTTTCCCCAATACTTCAGCAAGTATCTCTCTTTCATTTAACGCCTTTACAGAAACTCCATCCCAAATATACTTATCATGAAACGTACTTAATACAAGTTTTTCATCAAGATTATATAACCCTATTATCTGATTTTGAATTTTGATAGAATCACCGAATATTTTCTTCATTGAAACGAATTCCCAGATTCCTTTACTCGTTTCTTCAATTACACCGAAATCATTATCCATACCAAGCCATACTTCATCTTGGTATTCAGTGTAGGTGAGAACATTTTTTCCGGTCAGATTATCGACTTTATTCCACTCCCCGCCATCGTAAATTCTTGTATAACCTGTCCCTGTAATCAGGAGTTGTTTATTTGAGAGTTCCATCATTCCGGAAAATGGGGTAAACCAATCTGGTGACAGGTACTCATAAGCAGGAATAGTGGTCTGCTGAGAATATAATCCGGTTGTATTTCCCACAAATACAAACCCCAAAAAAATTACCACACGTATTTTAAAATTCATTCGCAAATTAAACGATACTTTTCTGAAACCTTGAATATATTTTAATAATACACTTTAAAGTTGATTTTTTCTATTCCCTAATAACCTCTTATGGCTTTCCTGCGAATATTAACAGACCTGATATTTTCTGACCTTTTAGAATAGATTTAACCGAACACAAAAAACCCTTGCTCAACTGAATGAACAAGGGTTACTATTAAAATGTATTTAAATACACCCTTTTTTTGATAAATGATTTCCAAGTTGATCAAAAAGAAAGACGTTTTTTTCTTCTTTCTTTAATGCCTCATAAATCTGATTTAGAGAGTGACAAAAATAGCTTGGAATCTCTACACTTAGAATATGGTTTAAAAGTATCATCACATCATCAGAGTTATTTCTTATTAATTCTGACTCATTTAATGTAGTAAATATGCCTGAGTGCTTTAATTGCTTTGGGTCTGTTTTAACAAATGTTTCGACAGCTTCATGGAATAAAAATTCAAATTTTGGTATCCAATCTAATATTCCTGAATACTCAGCCTGAGTTATTCTTTTTGGTACAGAGTTTACTCTAATCTCAATAAAGTTCTTTATCCATTTATTCCAATGTATTTCTAACTTTTCAGGATCAAGACTTCCAAGCTTTCTATCAATACTATTAATCAATTCATGTCTTTTATTTTCAAAACAATCATTTGTATATGGGATTAAGATTTCATCAATCGGGTTATTAGAAGTAAAAAAAATAATATTTGATAAATGATCAGAGAATCTATAACTATCCCTAAAATCCTCCCTAGTTAAATGCTTTATTGATTCTACATAAGTAGGTTTAAGTTTATTTAAACTATCCAATGATAACCTTCCCCAAGTTAACCACCCATCCCACACAGCCTCAAAATCAGAATTTTCTTTATAGCTGAATAAGCTTAATAAGTTTTCATCAATCCAATCAGAGTTTTTATAGAATAAAAAATCGAAATTACTTCCGAGTATTGCTAAACCTAAAGGACGTGTTTGTGTATCATTCTTAATAACCTTCTTTTTTAATCTCTGCTCAAAAATTCTTTCAATTTGATTCGGAGTGGAAGCTCTGTCTAACAAATTAATCCAACTTAAGCTAACATTACCGACAGGATGATTAATCGCTTTATCTAACCAATCTCCTGTTGAATGAGATAATTTGATTTGGATTGAATTTTGCCACAATTTATCGAGGAATAAATCAATTATATTTAGTTCCGTTTTATTTAATTCATCACCTGAGTTAAGTTTATCTCTAATAATCCTCGATAGTAGATCTGGGCTGATTTCTAAAGAAATATCGGAGCTAATTAGCTTATAAAGTTTACCAGATAATAATTTTTTTAATGAAAGTCCTTCAAAACCATAAATAACAGAATCGAATAAATATTTATCTTTTATTTCATTTTTGATTACCTGTTCTAATAATGAAATGCCCCAATCTTGATCCTCGGTTACTGCTTGGGTTACCCCACTAAGAACCTGTCGCTTATCGAATTCATCTTTTGGTACCGATTCTTTGATATATATTAATGCTTGTGTAGGCTTTTTGGTCAAAAGCTCTTCTTTATTTATCGGCTTTCTCATTTCACCCCAAGTAGCATCTGAGGTCCATCTTGTTAAGTCTAAATACTCTTTTGGTTTAAATTTTGGATAATTTTTATGAATTTCATGGAGCCTTTCTTGAATTTCTTTACACTTTGGATCACTCTTTTCTATCCATTTAAGTAGGTTGAAATTCTGATAAACTATATCTTCATCAGTTACATCTTCAACATTTTTGAAAAGCTTTTTATGTCCACTTAAGATTTTTTTTAGATAAAATTCTTTTTCATCCTTATGAAGATTGGGAAAAGATTTTTTTATTAACTGATAAGTCTCGTGCTTAACCCTAATATCAGATAACCATTCATTTTTTATCAGCAGTTCAATCTTTTCCTTCTCGCTTTTATTCTTCAATTTTGTTACAGAATGAATTCCTATTCTTTTTAATAGCTTTGAGTCAGAATTAAGTAAATCGTTGATAGTACCATCTAAATAAGCTGAATCTTCTTCAATTAAGTATTCTAACAAATCTCTCAAAAAATCAATAACAGCATCAATAGCTTTTGGATATTTATCTTGTTCATGTGGTTCTATAGCAGAACGCCCTAGACTGAAAGGATCATAGTAGCTATTCGCTTTGCCCAAAATTTTATTGCTTTGATAAGCGAACTCTAAATTTTTGGTAAGTATCTCACAAACTCTTATCGCTATTTTCTCTTTATGAGGCTTTATATTTTCTATAAGAGATTTTAATTGGTGTAAACTAATTTCTAAATCAACTTCAAAGTAGATTTCTTTTTTACTATATCCCTCCACTTCAAGAGGAAAAGATTTCCGAATTTTGACTTTAGGTTTTGTCAAAGTCTCTAAAAACAGTAAAAGTAAATCGGTATTTCCTGAAGTATTTAATATTTCAAACAATCTTCTATCCAAAATATAATCCCACTTGTTAGAATAAAACTCATAAAAAGGAATCAATAATGGCAACCATAAATTGAAAACTTTCTTGTCTTGATTCTCATTTGAAAAATCCACTGAGTTTAAAGCCCAAGCTATTCGTTCAGCTGTTTGGAGGTTTGGACGTTCGGTTCTTGAAGTAAAAATTTGAATTGATTTATAAATTTCACTTGTACAAAAATTTGAAAACCAACTTATTATCAATAAATCCTTATCTGATAGCATTTCTTTTTTAAAAATCACGTCAAGAAATCCTTCTTTATACATCCAATTGAGCCATATTTTGTCCTTGGCATATTTACAAAAGAAGCGAGTTGTAAACTCTTTTGATAAGTAATATCTTAATTGACTTTCACCCTCTTCATTCATTTCTGAAGGCGAAGAAACTAATTCTTCTATCTTTCTCTCAGTATCAAGAGCTCCTCTTGAATTTAAATCTAAAAACTCTTCAAAAAAGAGATATAATGATTCAAAATCTTTTGAATTCTCTTGTTGAAATTTTATAGGGTTTACATTCAAATGCTCCCATTCATCTTTTTCATCTTTATTGCCAACCAGAACATATCGTTTGTAGTTGCTTGGAGGCAAACCTCGAGCAAGATATTTCATTACAGTATCATCGTGGCTATATCCAACAAAAAGAACTGTATTATTTTCAAAAACATCTCTCAAGAACCTTCTAGCCCAACCCTCTGTTAGATACGCTCTTCCGAAGTCGTCATCTGTCAGTACTATTCCATTTTTATCTTCTCCAAGTGCTCCATGAAGATGAACTAGCCCTTTGAATTCTTTTCCAAGAGGTAGTGCTGGTGATACATATCTTTTGAATTCTTTGTTATAAAGCTCTTGGTAAGCTTTCTCAAAGAAAAGATCATAATTTGTAGTAATTATTCTACATTGCTCAGGATCAGAAAATAATTTGATTAAATTTTTATGTAACTCTGTATGTAAGGAACCCTCATGTATTAAATTTTGAGCTAATAATTCATAAATACGTACACCTTCATTTTTTAGCTTTCCCAAATAAACTTCAGGAAACTTCTCCTTTTCAGAATATTCAATAGACGTACCTTCGCCAATTTTTTTTGCAAGAGTAGTAAAATCCATCAAGTTTGCTGGAGCACCCATCGAAATACCTGCACCTGCAAATATTACTAATCTATTCTGCTCTAAAGCATCAAGTATTTCAGCATTGAAAGAAACCCCAGAAATAATCATTAGTTATGATAAGCTTGTTTTTTATAAACGGTAGTTACATAAATTGTTAATAAAATAAAAAACCCTTGTTCAAATGAATGAACAAGGGTTAATATTTTACTTACTCGTTACTACGCTCTGCGTCGTAACGATTGTACCGACGGTGACCATCGGCACGAGGAATTCATGAGGGATGATTTACATCATTCCGCCCATGCCTCCCATTCCCGGCATTCCGCCACCCATTCCGCCTGGCATTCCGCCGCCATTGTCATCGTCATCAGATGGCTTGTCAGAAATTACAGCTTCAGTGGTTAGTAATAATCCGGCAACAGATGCTGCGTTTTGAAGCGCTGCTCTGGTTACTTTAGTCGGATCAATTACACCGGCTTTAATTAAGTCTTCGTACACTTCAGTACGTGCGTTGTATCCGAAAGCACCTTTTCCTTCAAGAACTTTCTGAACTACAATTGCGCCTTCAACTCCGGCATTGTTTGAGATAGTTCTCAATGGAGCTTCAAGAGCTTTACGAACGATTTGGAAACCTACAGTTTCATCTTCGTTAGCGCCTTTTAATTTGTCAAGAGTACCAAGAGTTCTTAGAAGAGCTACTCCACCACCAGGAACAATTCCTTCTTCCACAGCAGCACGAGTTGCATGCAATGCATCTTCAACTCTGTCTTTCTTCTCTTTCATTTCAACTTCAGAAGCAGCGCCGATATATAATACAGCAACACCACCACTTAACTTAGCTAAACGCTCTTGTAGTTTTTCACGATCGTAATCAGAAGTTGTATTCTCGATCTGACCTTTGATTTGGTTAACTCTAGCTTTGATGTCATCAGCTTTTCCGGAACCACCAACAATAGTAGTGTTGTCTTTGTCGATAGTTACGTTGCTTGCCTGACCTAAGAAATCAAGAGTAGCGTTTTCTAATTTGTATCCACGCTCTTCAGAGATCACAGTACCACCTGTTAGGATAGCGATATCTTCAAGCATTGCTTTTCTTCTGTCGCCAAAGCCCGGAGCTTTAACAGCAGCGATCTTCAATGAGCCGCGAAGTTTATTAACTACTAAAGTAGCTAAAGCTTCGCCTTCAATATCTTCCGCAATAATCAATAACGGCTTACCTGACTGAACTACTTTTTCCAAAATTGGAAGAAGATCTTTCATAGTTGAGATCTTTTTGTCGAAGATCAGGATATATGGATCCTCAAGATCAGTCGTCATTTTTTCAGAATCGGTAACGAAGTATGGAGAAAGGTAACCACGGTCGAACTGCATACCTTCTACAGTCTCTAGTGTAGTTTCAATTCCTTTTGCTTCTTCAACTGTGATAACACCAGTGTTATTGAATTTTCCGTCGTCAGACTTTCCTACTTTTTCGTATGCTTCTGCGATAAGAGATCCGATCTCTTCGTCACCATTAGCTGAAATGGTAGCGATCTGCTTCAATTTGTCGATGTCTTTATCGATATCGATCTTAACATCTTTCAAACCTTCTACAATTGCGGCAACTGCTTTTTCGATCCCACTTTTCAAATCCATTGGGTTTGCACCCGCAGTAACGTTCTTCAATCCTGCACTAATAATTGCCTGTGCAAGTACAGTAGCAGTAGTAGTTCCATCACCTGCATTGTCATTGGTTCTAGAAGCGACTTCTTTGACCATCTGAGCTCCCATATTCTCGATCTTGTCAGAAAGCTCGATCTCTTTAGCTACAGTAACACCATCTTTTGTGATCTTTGGTGCACCAAATGACTTTTCAATTACAACATTTCTTCCGCGTGGTCCCAACGTAACTTTTACAGCATCGGCAAGTTTGTCGACACCTTTTTTTAGAGCGTCACGTGCTTCCACATCATAGTGAATTAACTTAGACATAGTATTCTTTTCTTTTAATTTTTGATTTTAATTCTTTGTATTTGGTCTGATGTACTTACGATAGGATTCCAACAATATCAGACTCACGCATAATCAGGTACTCTTCTCCGTCAAAACTTACTTCAGTACCGGCGTATTTACCGTAAAGAACTTTATCGCCTTTCTTTACAGTCATATCAATTTTATTTCCATTTTCTACTTTCCCTGCACCTACAGCTACAACAGTACCTTGCTGTGGTTTTTCTTTAGCTGTATCCGGAATGTATAGACCAGAGCTGGTTTTTTCTTCAGCTGCGTCCGCTTGTACAAGCACGCGATCGCCTAAAGGTTTAATACTAGCCATGTGTATGACTCCTCTTATTTTGTGTTAGTAGTTAATTTGAGCAAATGCTCTTTTCATTGTTTCACAGCCAACAATGCAACTACCGTACCAAATCACTCCATCATTCCGATGCTCTCTAGATGGGCTGTCAATTTTGCATAGGTGGCGGGCTTCCAGTTTTCCGGACGAAGATCAAAGTCATAACCTTCGGGTTGATGATCACCAATAACAGGTTTCAAAGAATTACTGATCTTTTTTCTTCTTTGATTAAATGCTGTTCTCACTACTGTTTTTAAATTCTTGTCAGAGCAATCCATTTTTGGTTGATCAAAGGTCAATCTCAGAACCGAGCTTTGAACTTTTGGAGGCGGACTGAATGAATTCGGAGATACATCAAACAGCATTTCAACAGAGCTCATTAGTTGTGTTTGTACAGAAAGAATTCCATAAGCCTTTGTTGAAATATCAGCTGCTAAGCGTTCTGCAACCTCTTTCTGCATCATCAAAATGGCATCTTCAAATAGATTCCGATGTTCAAGTAATGAAAAAAGGATTGGACTAGTTATGTAATAAGGAAGATTTCCCACTACATAAGTCTTCCCTTTTTTAGAAACCAATTCTTTCCAGTCTACTTTCAAAACATCCTGTTGATGAATAGTAATTCCTTCAATTTCAGTCTCTAAAACATCAATCGCTCGTTGGTCAACTTCTATTACATGAACGTCGTCATACTTTTGAACAAGATACTTTGTTAAAGCTCCTGTTCCCGGTCCGATCTCTATAATGCGATCTGACTTCTCTGCCTTAATAGCATTAACAATTTTATAAATGATGTTATTATCAGTTAGAAAATGTTGCCCGAGACTTTTTTTTGTTTTAAATGACATTAAATACTTTGAAGGTTATGTTCCCAATCAGAATTAAATTTAACAGAAGTTTTAAATCTGGAAACTATTATCTGTAAATTAACGAACGCTTGCTTTACTTGTAAGCGAAACTAATATTTATTTATGAGTTTACTTGATAAAATCGGGTTAGGACAAAAAAAGAATGATCTTGCTCCTCTGATAGGTGAAAAGCTTAAAAAAGAGCAGGAGAAGTATTCTTTAAAGAGAAATCCTTATCTCAGAGCTTTTATTTTTATATGCTTTATTGGTATTTCAATTCTGTCTTTGCCAAATGCTACGATAAATTCCGGTTTAAATTATACTGTTGGGCAACCATGGAGAGCGGAAGACCTTGTTGCTCCATATACGTTTGCGATCAATAAAACCGCCGATGAGATTGAAAAAGAAGAAGAGCAAATTCGAAATACAGTTTCGCCTGTTTTTAATATTAATCCGAATATTGCAATAGGTGTTCAAACCAAAATTGATTCTTTATACAGAAATATTCAACCGGTTATCGAGAGCTATTATAACTGGCAGGAAAGTAAACAACTAAACCTTTCCGGTAATTTTGATGACAGTGTTCGGTTTGCTCAGGAATATGCTAACGCCGAAATTCAATTAACAGAAAGATCCTGGACCGTACTTTTTGACAGCTATTATTCTGCTCTTACAAATAATCGCCCTGTAAGTTCCTTTGTTGGTGTACAAGTCAAACAACGGCTCGAATCCGTCATAGAAACTCTGATGAATGATGGAATCATAAACAGAACCAAGGCCAGTATTGATCAAAATGAAATAGTAATACGCGATGTTGTAAACAGTACAGAGAGAATTGCTACTAAAACCAGAGTGCGTGACCTCCGTGAAGCAAATGAATACGCTCAATTTCAGTTAAACAGAGATTTTGATCAAAGCGTAGCCCAACTTGGAATGGAGATGTATAATAAAGCCATTCAATCGAACTTAATTTTTAGCGAACAGGATACACAGATAAGAATTGAGGATCAGCTTGCTCAGGTTTCACGTACCAAAGGTGCTATTGCTCAGGGACAGATGATCATCCGAAAAGGAGATATCGTAACCCAACAAAGTGCTAATATTCTGGAAAGCTTATCTGAAACCAGATCTCAAAATGCCTCTGTTGTTGAAAAATGGCTCCGGTTTTCAGGTGGAGTGATCGCCATTTGTATGATATCGCTGGTATTTTTTATGTACTTGTTCTTATACAGAAGACCTATAAGTACCCATAACGGATTATTCTTTTTGGTTTTTCTTACCATGGGACTGATCGCTTTAGCCAGTGCAATACTTCTCCGTTACGATATATCAAATATCTATGTAATTCCGGTTGCCATAGCTCCCATTATCCTGACCATCATTTTTGACTCCAGAGTTGGAATAATAGCATCAGTAACATTAGCAGCACTGATTGGTTTGGTAAATGGAAATGATTTTGAGTTTACTATCGCAACTATTTGTGCATGTAGTATGGGAGTTTTTTCAGTTAGAGATATTAAAGATCGTTCTCAATTTTTCTTTACCACTCCCGGAGTTGTTTTTATATCATATATAGTAGTGATTGGGGCTTTTTCTCTAACCAAACTGGGCGGATGGGAATCTTTCTTCAGCCAGATTCTATTCATAGGTATCAACTCTCTTTTTATCCTCTTTACTTACCCAATTATTCTACTTTTTGAAAAACTATTTGGAATAACAACTGATTTCACCCTTTTGGAAATGAGTGATACAAACCGCCCATTGCTCAAAGAGTTGATGAACAAAGCTCCGGGTACTTTCCATCATAGTTTACAGGTTGCTAATTTATCTGAAGCAGCAGCGGCAGCTATCAAAGCGAATTCATTGTTATGTAGAGTGGGAGCACTGTATCATGATATTGGAAAAATGGTGAAGCCATCATACTTCGTCGAAAATCAAGGAGGCGGAACCAATGAGCATGATAAGCTAAAGCCCCAAATGAGCGCTATGGTTATTAAAGCTCACGTTAGTGAAGGTGTTAAAATGGCAGAAGAAGCCGGATTACCAAAAACCATAATTAGTTTTATAGAATCTCACCACGGCACTTCTGTTATCCGGTATTTTTATGAGAAAGCGAAAGAAGATGACAATCTGAAAGAAATGCTGAATGAAGAACAATTCAGATACGAAGGTCCGCTTCCCTCAACCAAAGAGACCGGAATTCTATTGTTAGCTGATGGAATTGAAGCAGCTTCACGAGCGATGAAAAACCCAAACTACAGCAAGCTTGAAAACCTCGTTAATAAAATGGTTGATGACAGGGTCGCCGAAGACCAGCTAAGTCAATGCCCTTTAACTTTCAGAGACCTGAGCATTATCAAAGAAACATTTATAAACATCCTTGTTGGAGTGTATCACGGACGTATTGAATATCCTGAAGAAAAGAAGACTAAAAAGAAGTCTTTAAATGGCGAAACTCCTCAAGAACAACCTGAAACCTCTGAAAACCAAGGGCAGTAGTCACTTAGATAATGGAGAAATTCAAACAAGAAGTTGACCTTTATATACAGTTTATAAAACTCGAGAAAGGTCTCTCTGAAAACTCCATTAACTCTTATAAAAATGATATAAGCCGTTATATTGATTTTTTAGTTTTTCAAAAAAAAATCTCTGACTTAAGCGGAGTTACTCTTACTCATATAGAGGATTTTTTGGATTACCTGATCGACACAGAATGTCTGTCTACAAGCTCACTGGCTCGTAATATTTCCAGTATCAGAAGCTTTCATGAATTTGCCACTGTTGAAGGATTCTCTAAAGCTAATCCTGCAGAATTAATTGAGCTCCCGAAAAAAGCAAAGAAACTACCTGAAGTTCTGGATGTAGTAGAAATTGAAGCACTACTTTCATCACCAAATACAGAAAAACCCGCCGGCATCCGTGATAAAGCTATTCTGGAATGTTTATATGGAACAGGTATGCGTGTAAGCGAACTCACCGGATTAGAAATGGATCGCTTGTTTTTTGAAATAGGATTTATTCGCGTGATCGGAAAAGGAAATAAAGAACGGTTGGTTCCGGTCGGTGAAGTTGCACAGGAAGCCATTGAGCATTATGTAGAACACGTGAGGCCTCTGTTCTTTAAACCTCAGAAAGCCGAAAAATCAAAAAACAGAGTGTTCTTAAATCAAAGAGGTGGCGCTTTAACCAGAATGAGTATCTGGAATATTGTTCAAAAAGCTGCAAAAGCTGCTGACATCAAAAAGCCGGTTTATCCTCACATTTTTCGGCATTCTTTTGCCACACATTTATTAGAAGGTGGCGCCGATCTCAGAGCCGTCCAGGAAATGCTTGGACACGCTTCTATTCTTACCACGGAAATTTATACTCATATCGACCGTTCTTTTTTGCATCAAGTACACAAGGAATTTCACCCACGAGCTTAGTTATTATGAAAAGATTCTTATTTCTTCTTTTATTTCTTATCCCAGCAAATTTATTAAATGGACAATCCCGTTCTACTCAGGTTTACGATAACGGACTGGTTGTATCCGCTGAAGTCTACGCATCAGAAGTAGGTAAACAGATTCTTCAACAGGGAGGTAATGCCGTCGATGCTGCAGTTGCAGTTCAATTTGCATTAGCAGTTACTCTACCCAGAGCCGGAAATATTGGCGGTGGTGGTTTTATGGTAATTCAGTTAGCAGATGGCACATCTACTACATTGGATTTCAGAGAAAAAGCTCCTCAAAGAGCTTCCAGAAACATGTACGTTAGAAATGGAGAATTTGATCCCGAGCTTAGCTGGGAAGGTATTTTGGCATCTGGCGTTCCGGGAACGGTTGACGGTATGGTTACCGCATTGGAAAGATATGGGCGAATGCCGCTGGAGCTTGTAATTCAACCTGCAATTGATCTTGCTCAAAATGGATATTACTTGTCATACACCCAGGCACAAGAATTGAATAGTCGGTTTAACACTTTCAGCAAATATGAAGGCTCAAAAAAATACTTTACAAAAGAAGACGGAACTCCTTTCAAAGAAGGCGATCTGTTTATTCAGAAAGATCTCTCAGAAGTTCTTGAGCAAATAGCCAGATACGGACGTGACGGTTTCTACTCCGGATCAGTAGCAGATGCTATTGTGCAGCAAATGAGAGAAATGGGTGGATTAATATCTTATTCAGATCTAAGAAATTACAGAAGCAAATGGCGCGAACCTGTAAAAGCCCGTTTCCAGGATTACGAACTATCAATTATGCCTCCACCCAGTAGCGGAAGCATTGCTGTATATCAAATTTTAGATATGATGGATGACTATGCTCTTTCAGAATTGGGACATAATTCAGCCGACTATGTTCATTTAATGGCAGAATCTATGAGACGAGCTTTTGCTGATCGCTCCTTTTATTTGGGAGATCCTGACTTTACCGACATTCCCAAACAAGATCTGTTAGATCCAAAGTATAACCATGCCAGAATGATAGATTTCTCTATGGATACTATCACTCATTCTTCTGCCCTTTCACATGGAGAATTCTCAAACAACTACGAGTCTGATGAAACCACTCACTTTTCCATTATTGATCGGGATGGAAATGCTGTAGCTGTTACAACAACGCTTAACGGATCTTTCGGAAGCAAAGTGGCTGTTAACGGAGCCGGTTTTCTTTTAAATAATGAAATGGACGATTTTTCAGCTCAGCCCGGCGAGCCAAATGCTTATGGTTTGATAGGAGGAGAAGCCAACTCTATTGAACCCGGGAAAAGAATGCTTAGCAGTATGACTCCTACAATAGTTACTAAAGATGGAAAAGTAAGAATGATACTGGGAGCAGCCGGCGGTCCAAGAATAATTACAGCGACTCTTCAGAACTTTTTAAACATCGCTGTGTTCGGTATGAATGCTCAGGAAGCAATTGCTGCGAACAGAGTCCATCACCAATGGTTACCTGATATTCTTTTTTATGAAAACTATGGATTGAGCCCGGATACTATTCGATTATTGGAACAAAAAGGGCACCAACTCAGAACCATGTCAATTGCCCGGGGACATTTAATTTATATCAATCCGGATGGAAAGAAATCAAGTGGTGTAGATCCCAGAGGAGATGGTCACGCCGCGGGTTATTAACCTTCCAAACCGTAGGTACAATTCATGAATTGTACCTACCTGATGGATTCTAAATATGGCTCAATACATTCTTCGCAGTTACTGAATTGTGTGAATCGTGCCAGATCACTCCTCCCTGATTCAAGACAAATATTTGTGGTGATTCATGTCTCACTTTAACTCTTTCTGCAAAACTTTTTGAAATAGCACGTTCGCTGATCACATCTATTAAATGAAAATCTATTTCCGGATTACCAAGAAGTTCCGGATCATTTAAATTTCGAAGAGCAAAATAGCTTATACCGCAACTCGGGCTGTGTTTGTAAACAACCTGCTTGCGCTCATTTGAAGATCTCACAATTTTATCTATCTCCTCTTCAGATGAAACATGATTCCAGACACTCTCTTCTTCTGATGGAGCTTCCACTCCGGTAAATGCTTTAGTAAGTTTTTCTAAAAATCCCATCGTGATATTTTTCAATAAATATATTACAATTATGACACTTTATGGAACTCATCACCTGAATCATTCATTATAAGTACTAAACTAACAAACTATTGGAGATTATGGATACAAAACTACAAGCTTACTGGTTAGGACATTCCGCATTTAAATTTGTAAGCCCAAAAGGAAATATAATTTATGTCGATCCTTTTTTGAAGAATAACCCTTCTACTCCGGACGAGCTTAAAGAAGTAGAGAAAGCAGATTTCATTTTGCTCACTCATGGACATGAAGATCATGTTGGTGATACTTTAGAAATTGCTGAATCAACGGGTTGTAAAGTTGTTGGGATTGTTGAACTGATTGGCTTATTAACAGATAAAGGTCTAAGTGAAGATCAAGCTGTAGCCTTCAATAAAGGTGGCACGGTACCATTTGATGATTTTTCAGTAACCATGGTATCTGCAAACCACAGCTCTTCTTTTGATGGTAAATATGCCGGTGATCCAGCCGGGTTGATTCTTTCCTTTGAAGATGATCTATGTATTTACCATATGGGCGATACTAATATTTTTACTGACCTGACTCTATATGGCGAGTTGTATGAGCCGCATATGGTTTTAGCTCCAATTGGAGATCATTTTACAATGGGGCCTCAGGAAGCAGCTTATGCCGTTGAGATGGTTAATCCGAATTTTGCTGTACCTATACACTATGGAACCTGGCCACCGATTGATTCAGATCCGAATGAATTTAAAGAAGTACTGCAAGAAATTTCAGATATAGAGGTTTTGATCCCGGACGTGGGCAAAGAATTCTTAAAGGCTGACTAAAACACTAAGATTGTCCTTCTAATTTGGTTTCATCTTTTAGCCGAAGATGGAAGAATTTTATATCATCATCCCGGATAACGGAAATACTGAAACTCCTTGTTGAATGGAACAGTTCAAGAAGTTCGTTTAAACTGTATTTAGCTACCGGTTCAAAGTTTATTTCATAAAGAACATCATTTGCTTGAATACCGATTTGCTCGGCGATGGAATTTTCTCTGACTTTTGAGACTATATAGTAAGGGAGCCGTAGAAATGGCGTGGTAATCTCCAATCCACTGGTGTTATAACTAAAGTCATCATTATAATCGCTGTTTGGTCGAAGCAACATACTTGGCTCGTTATAATTGAATATTACACTAAATCTTCTGAAAAAATCAGCTCCAATACTACCATTTCTGTTACCTCTGTTTGCAACCAGTCTGATACCTTCGATATCCGGATATGCAATTATTGGGTAATCCAGTTCTAATCCATTGACTTCTATTTTCCTTGCTCTTCCAATGTCTCCATAAATTTCCCCACTCAACCCACTACCCAAATATGATCGCACCGTGTTAGGGGGTATATTTATGCCTTCCTTAGAATTGGGATATAAAAAGATATTATGGCTCGCTCCTGAATCTATTAACAGCTTTACATCAATTTTAGTAGAGTCGCTTTGAGTGATCTCCGCATTCATATAAATTTTATAGTCATGCTTCTCTAAAGGAACATAAACCCATTTTTTATCCTTCTTTTTTTCTTCATACTTCTCTTTGAAATAATCAGGGTCATGAAAGTAGAGTCTTTCAGATTTGTAATCTATTTCGACTATAAAGTTTTCAAATATGTCATAACCCATCAGGCCGTTTACTCTTCTACCCATAAAATTTGAAAGTCGAAGAACACTTTCCAATAATAATACTACAGAATGGTTTTCCCCTTCAATTCCCTCTAAATAAATTTCGTTTTTACTGGATGTCAATGCCGGTATTGGTCCTCCGTTTCCTAATCCACTTAGCTCAATATCACCTTCGTAATTGATAGTAAAGCTTTGGTCTTCTCCCAATTCAGTAATAACCGTTCGACCGGCGCCGGTATCGAGAATAAAGTACAAATCACCGGAGTCATTAATTTGTGTTGGAATGACAACAAGATTATTAATCAGATCAAATGACATTGAGACAGTGCCTTTATGAAGCTTTTCAATTCTGATATCTCTTTCCTCACGATTGCCATCTAAAACATGCTTAGTGCAATTCAAAGAAAATAATACAGTCCAGAAAACTAATATGGATATCTTGTTATTCTTCAAACTCTTTTTTTTTGATGGATACGCAATATTACCAAAGTGTTGCAAAAGCCATATTAATTAGTTCTGTTACTTTTCCAAAACTTCTTTTATATAATCCTACTGATTTTGATTTCTTACGCCTGATATTTCGATTATCGAGTCAAAACCTGGAACCCCGAATCCAAGTGTCTGATCTTTTCCAGCTTTTCTGAAATTTTAAATCTAATTCTGAATCATTTTTACCCTGAGCTTTTAAGGCTTGTTGTATTCCAAATAAAGACCATCCATTATTCGGATGATTTTCTAACTCTTTTTCATACACTTCTATTGCCCTTTCATATTCTTTTGTCTCCAGCAAAAGAGCTCCGTACCAATGTCTTGGAGAAAATGGTATCGGTTCCGGCTCATCGTACGCTAAAGCATCGTAGTATTTTATTGCCTGTTTGAATGATTCTTCAGCTTTTTCAAGTTCTCCTTTTTCCCAGAATATTTCTCCTTCTAAAATATAACCCACCGTACTCAAAAGATTTTCAGCGGAATGAAATCTAAACCTAGCTGAAGAAGTTGAAGCTTCTTCTAAAATTTTTTCCTTCATCTCTGTTGCTTTCTCTTCATCACCACTTTTTAACGAAGCATACCCCTGAGCAAAATCCCACATCCCACCATGTATAGAATGTGATGGTCGGTTTGCAATAGCCGGTATTTCATCAAATCTTCCAAACCGAATCAATGTGAGTACGTGATACATGTTATTTCCGGTAAGTTTGGCGTAATCCTTTCCGGCTTGTATTGCTACTGCTCCTTGTCCATCCATACTGGCTGCAAAAGCCAACATATGTAGATTATGAGACGGATAAATTGCAAATCCTTCACCAACGGAAGCTTTCATATCAGAATGCCACGCCATTATATTTGCTGTTACGGCGTCTCCCCAACGACCGATTTCATTCCAAGTATGCGAAGGCATATGGTTGATATGACTGGCTCCCGGAATTGAAGTTCCTATATATTCAGCACATGGTTCAGCCCATTCAGGATTTTGAGTTGATTCTGTTGCATGAATATATAAATGACAAGCTCCCGGGTGTTTGATATCGGTTTCTAGTATTCCTTCCAGCACTGAGTGTAGTTTTTCTACATCAGGATCGTTCACATCTCTGGTTCCTCTTCTTGGCTCTAATAAAAACAAAGATTCTGCATATAGGGTAGCTATATCCAAATCATTCGGATATTTGCGTGACAATTTCTGCATTTCTTTTGAGTAAAGAGTATCCTGAACTGCTCTGGTTTCCCGATCATAATCTTTGATATATCTAACTGAAAAAGCTTTTATAAGGTCTTTTTCTTTTTCACTGCCATTATTCTCAGAAACTTCAATCGCCTCCTGAATTTTCGCGTAAGCTCTCGGCGCCTCGGCTGTAGTCATTGCTCCGTTCAAGTAAGATCCCCACGCCCATGCTTCTCCCCAATAACAAACTGCACAATCAGGATCTGCTTTTTGGGCTTCCCGAAATGAACGAGCTGCATCTACTTTTGTGAATGCGTACATCATCTGAAAACCCTGATTAAAATATGCTTGTGCTTTTTCATTATCGGATGAGATCGGATATTCAAAATCTCCCAGAGCTACATCAAAAAGAGGAATCGGCTCATCAAAATCGGATGGGTAATTTACTTCCTGAGCCATTGCAATTATTGGGAAGAGCAGTAACAGCATTAAAAAAATAACTTTTCTCATAGTAAAAATATTGAAATCATGTTTTCAGATTATAATAGATAAACACTTTCTAAAAAGTAAATCTTTGTGCCCTGACATTTGAATCTATGTTATATATCTTGAGCTAAAATTAATTTTAAACAATCTTCTATGGCTGACTTGATCGGTGTTTTCGCTTTAATTGTAGGACTTGAGCTCGTTCTCGGTGTTGATAATATTCTTGTTATTACAATCCTTGTAAGCCGACTTGAGGAAAAATACCAACAGCGCGCAAGAGTGATTGGGCTGGTTCTTGCCATGGTAGCTAGAATTGTACTACTGTTTCTACTGCTTCAGCTCACTGAACTGACGAACCCGATCGTTATGGGTTTATCTGTCAGAGATCTGATACTAATTATCGGAGGATTATTTCTTCTCTATAAAGCAGTGAAAGAAATTCATAATACCATTGAACTTAAAGATGAACACGACGCTGCAAAAAATGTCAAAGACTCTTTCAGTTCGGTAATTACACAAATAGTGCTACTGGATATGGTTTTCTCGGTTGATTCAGTAATAACGGCAATTGGTTTAACAGATGTAGTTTGGGTTATTGTTACTGCAGTTATTCTAGCATTTGTAGTGATCTTAATTTTTGCGAAACCGATAGGTGAGTTCATCCTCGAAAACCCGGCGCTGAAAATCCTTGCTTTGTCATTTTTGATCACCATTGGAATAACCATTTTCATGGAGGGTTTACACAAAGAAATCCCTAAAGCGTATATCTATCTTCCAATGGGTTTTGCTCTATTTGTGGAACTACTTCAAATGCGATATTCAAAAAATAAACAAGATTATAATCAGGAACTCAAAGACAAACTTCCGGATTAAGCATTATTGATCACTCAATTATAGAGATTCGTTTTCATCCAATGAGCAAACTTTTACTTTTTTAAAGAGACTACATCAGTATAATTGTTGAAACACTAACTATTACATTTATCCATGAGATTCGTTTTAATTCCCCTACTCCTTATTCTAATACAATGTCAGCCCCAGCCCTACGAATTCAGCGAAGACAATTCTTCTGAAATTCTCAAAACCTTAAGTTCTGATGATATGAGGGGACGACAGGCTTTTACTCCTGACATCGACAAAGCAGCTGATTACATCAGTAACAAATTCGACCAAATTGATCTGGATAAACTTGATAGCGAATCTGATTATTTACAAAAATTTGAAGTACTGTCCATAAAAGTAAAAAATGCGGACATAGAAGTTGGAGGCACTGAGGTAAGCCCTGATGACTTTTTTGTGCTCGGTGATACTGCAAACATAGAATGGGCCGAAACTAATGAAATTGAAACCATTCAGATTGCTGAAGGTGAGAATTTTCAGCAAAGATTTAACGAGATCCGTGAAAAAAATACAGAAGCTTTTGTTTATATAGACAAAAGTCATGAAGCAATATTCAGACGTTACCAGCCATTCTTTTCAAGAGCCTCAAGAACGTTTCCAGAAGAGCAATCTTCAAATAAAGTTTTTGTTCTTACTTCAAAATCTCCTACAACCTCATTCAATGCATATGTCACAAAATCTACTGAGCGTCTTGAACTAGCCAATGTTGTTGGAAAGGTTGAAGGAAATCGCAAAGATGAATATGTAGTTTTCTCAGCTCATTATGATCATATAGGAGTGAGACAACCAAATGCAGCAGATGCTGATTCTATTGCTAACGGAGCAAATGATAACGCCTCAGGAACAACCGCTGTGATAGAATTAGCAAAGTATTTTAAAAGTAAGGGTACTCCTGAAAGAACTTTATTATTTGTTGCTTTCACAGCAGAAGAATCAGGTGGGTATGGTTCTAAATATTTTTCCAAGCAACTTGAACCTGATCAGATAATGGCTATGTTCAATATCGAAATGATCGGAAAGCCGGCAGTTGAAGGACCAAACACTGCCTGGATAACCGGTTTCGAAAAATCCAGTTTCGGAGAATTGTTACAGAAAAGTGCAGAAGGCACTATTTATGAATTTTATCCTGACCCTTACCCGAATCAAAATCTTTTTTATCGTTCTGATAACGCCACTTTAGCAAGATTAGGAGTTCCGGCTCACACTATAAGCACAACCCCAATTGATGTTGACCCTGACTATCATAAGGTTTCTGATGAATTTGAAACTATTGATGTTGCTCATTTAACAAACACGATCCGTGCTATTTCACAGGCTGCTGTTGGTATCGTCTCCGGACAAGATACCCCAACCAGAGTAGATGCTTCTCAATTAAACTAGTATTTATCATTTCAATAAAGTAAAATGAAGCGATCATAAATCAATAAAACTATTATGAAAGCTTCATTTTCTTTATTTCTGTTTTCTTTCCTCTCGATAATCCTGTTTGCTCAGGATTATGCCATTCAACAACTGGAAAACTCTCCAAGACATCACGAATGGATTGAAATTGAATCAAGCGGCAGGACAATGCACAACTTTGTGGCATTCCCTGAACGGTCCGACAAAGCTCCTGTATTCATTGTTATTCATGAAAACCGAGGATTGAATGACTGGGCAAGAAGTTTTACTGATCAATTAGCAGAAAAAGGTTTTATTGCCATTGCCCCGGATTTGATATCAAATACGGTTGAAGGGTTCGAAAAAACCAGTGATTTTGAAACTTCTGATGATGCACGTTCAGCAATTTACGCATTGGATGCTGAAAACGTGACCCAAGATCTAAAAGCCGTTTTAAAATATGCGAAATCAATAGAAGCCGGAAATGGAGAGATCTATATTGTAGGGTTTTGTTGGGGTGGATCGCAATCATTCCGTTTTGCAACTAATGCTGGAGATGAGATCGAAGCTGCTTTGGTGTTTTATGGCACAGGACCTCAAGAAGCCGAAGCTTACTCCACTATTGAAGTCCCGGTTTTTGGTTTTTACGGTGGAGCCGACAACAGAGTTAATGCAACCATTGAACGATCAGAAAAAGCTATGAACTCATACGATAAAACATATGATTATGTGATCTATGAGGGTGCGGGACATGCGTATATGAGACGTGGAGATGACCCTGAAGCTTCTAAAGGCGACCCTAATGTAAAAGCCAGAAATGCTTCCTGGGAAAGGTTACTGAACATTGTTAAAGACAGTTGAATTGAAATCCAAAGATCAAATAGAGTTGGAAATCCATCAGGCTTTTGATGAAGTGATCAATTTTATTCGTCAACAAGATAATTCTCTATTTGATCGTCCAAAAGCAGAAGGAAAATGGAGTACCGGTCAACAGCTTGATCATTTGATCAAAAGTGTAAAACCACTTAGTACCGGAATGGGATTACCAAAGATCTTGCTGAAGTTGCGGTTCGGGGTCAGAAACAGACCTGAACGCACTTATGAAGAACTGGTCGCAAAATACCAGCAAAAGCTTAAAGAAGGCGGACAGGCCAGCGCTGCTTTCATCCCTCCTAAAATTTCTATTGAGCAAAAAGATCAGCTTTTATCAGCCTACGAAAAAGAAAAAATCAAGCTTGTTAAGGTGCTCCAAAAATGGTCTGAAAAACAACTCAGCACCAATGTCGCCCCGCACCCTCTCTTAGGTAAATGTACCGTTCGTGAGCTATTGTACTTTACCATTCATCACAACTATCATCATCTGGAAAACATTAAGGAAATTGATTAATGCTTTTTTGGGATTTTATAGTAAAAAATATGTACTCCCTTTATTTTCAATCAGGCATTTAAATTAAACTAATCCATTTGTCGTTTCTGAAAAATCAACTATTTCTAACGTACCTAAATGGACTTGTTTGGCTTTACTGATATAGGCATTAAAGAAGGTTGAGTGAAATGAAAACACTAGCGCTACCCGGACGTTTAATATTTTACAATCAATAATGTATTTTTTTTTAGCTAGGTCTTAATTTCTTTACTTAATCTAAATTCAAATTATCAGTTTAATTGGGAAAAAGAAATTATCTCCTAACCGTTGCATTAGTTTTTATCCTTGCTGGTTGTTCTACACAAAAATCAGTTCAAATTGTATCAGAAGGATATAAGACTACAAAAATCAATAATGCCAGCCTTGTTATTTTACCATTATCAGAGAGATTTGTCGACTCAGAAGTCTGGGAAAATCACTTTCAATTTGATTCAACGAATTCAAGCGACATAAGTCTCCATAACAGATTTCTTTTCTTTGAATACTATGGAACTGCTTTTTCGAGAGTTTCTACCTCTAATGTTAAAGACTTAAGCACTAGTACAAACCTTGAAAATGTTAATAGTTCTATAGAATATGAAAATGTGAAACTTGCTACTGATAAAGAAGGAGAGTTTCTGACATTTTTAGCCCCTAAAAATGGAACACTGACCATAGATAACAAAGAACCGGATTTTGTTCTTTTTACACAGACCCTGAGATGGAAAAATGAGCTCAAATCACAAGGTACCGTGATAATGGGGAGTGAAAACGAGTATTCAGTAAATATTAATATTAAACTCAAATATCTTATCTGGGATAATAAGAATGAACGGATAGCTTCTTATGGAGTGATTTTAAAGACTGAATCTTTGATGGGAGTTCCTAAATCGCCTACTTACGAGAAAATAGCAACTGAACTTGCCCAAGATATAATAGAAGCTAGTCCGATTTTTTAAAACGAATAGTCCCATTAGGCGGAACTTGAGCCACCCTATTCAAATGGATATCCAAAACCTTACCAATTCTTGGGTATCCACCAACCGTTTGACCATCCTTCATTAATAATATTGGCGATCCGTTTGGAGGCAATTGAATGATTCCGGGAATAACACCGGATGAAACCATTTCTTTGCTCTTTGCTTCGATCTGAAAATCAGAGTTGAGCCGAATTCCCATTCTATTGCTTTCAGAGCTTATCTTAAATTCTGTACTTAAAAATTTATCCTGCTCTTTTTTTGACAGCCAATTCCACTCCGGGCCGGGAATAAATTCAACGGTGAGTTTTGAACTGTAATAAGGAATTTCCTTTTGAGATAGAGTGTAAGACTGAAAATCAGCCTGAATTTCTTTCCAGTGTAATTGATCGCCTTTTTGAAGATTCCGACCTTCTATTCCTCCAAAATTTCCTTCGTTGTAAGTAGAGTAGCTCCCCAGTATTTTTTCGATCTCCCAAACTCCCCTAATGCCCAGATAACAGCGACAACCTCTGCTTGCATATTCAAATTCTAAAATATCTCCAGCGCTTATCTTTAAAGTTGAATTCAATTCTACACTTTTTCCGTTTACTGTTGGATTCATATTAGCGCCTGCAAAAGCTATTACTGAATCTGACTCAAATCTGTACCTCCCTCCTTTCAGAGTCATTTCCAGAACAGGAGTATCCGGAGAGTTTCCGACCAGACTGTTTACCAATTCAAATGCAGAATTATCCATAACTCCGGAAACAGGAACACCATATTTTCTGAACCCAAATCTTCCCGCATCCTGTACGGTTGTAAATAATCCTCCGTCTAAAACATCCATTCTACCCATTCTTTGCTACCATTTTATCAAACTCTTCTTTTGATATTGGTTTGAATCTTATCTTATCACCGGCTTTTAACTCGGTTGGAGGTGTTTTTTTGACATCAAAAAATGATTCTGTAGTTCTGCCAATGATTTGCCAACCCCCCGGACTTTCCAGAGAGTAAATTCCTGTTTGATTTCCCCCAATCCCAACTGAGCCTGAAGGAACTTTGATTCTGAGTTTTTCTTTTCTTGAAACAGCTATTCTTTGATCTAATCCATCCAAAAAAATGAATCCGGGCATAAACCCCATCATAGCAAGTGTGTAATTTTGTGTTGAATGTATTGAAATAACCTCCTCTTTCGATAAACCTGTTTTTACTTCAACCTCATTCCAATCTATACCTAACTCATAGCAGACATTGATCTCAAAAATGTTCTTTTCTCTACTTAAATGCTGTTCAGTACTTGACGAAATATCAGAAAGCATGTCTGGATCGTACTTAAACTGTGAGTCATAAATAAGCGTGATAGAGTCATAAGCAGGAATTATATCCTGTAAGCCATCTATTTTAGATTGTTCCAACAGATCTGAAGTAGAATGAACGTGTTCTAAAATCTTTTCCGATACTTTCGGTTGGAGTAACCAAGCTGTTTCCCCTAATCTGAAAACTGACCAGGAAATCCCATTAAGGTGCAGTAATCCTAACGCCATGGTTCTTTAGAAATTGATGAATATTTCTGGCAAGCACTTCAGAGCCTTTAGTATCACTGTGCAAACAAATAGTTTCAGCTTTTATAGGTAATTCTTTGCCTGAGTATGCAATAACTTTTTCTTCGATCACCATTTTAAAAATCTGAGACAAAACTTCTTCCTTTTTATGAAGAACTGCTCCTTCTTCTCTCCGAAAGCGTAGCCTTAAGTCATCTTCATATGCCCGATCTGCAAATACCTCTGCACAAAATTTCAAGCCATTTTTCAGAGCTGCCTTTTCAAATTCTGAGCCTGATTGTCCATATACAATCACATTCAGACTCAATTCTTTGATAGCTTCAGCTACCGTCTTCGCAATATCTCTATATACTGAAGCTGCATTATATAATGCTCCGTGAGGTTTTATATGATGAAGCTCCACTCCCTCTAAATCAGCAATTTCTTTTAAACTTAAGATTTGATCTTTGATACTGTTTTTAAGTCGATCTCGATTCATTTCCAGCTGCCTGCGTCCAAATCCGACTCTATCGGGATAAGAAGGATGTGCTCCTACCTTCACTTTGTTTTTTTTAGCCAGAATTACAGTCCAGCGCATACTAATCTCATCTCCAATATGTCCACCACAGGCAATATTACACGATGAAATGTAAGGCATAATAGCTTTATCAAGATCAGGACCATCTTCAGAAATCCATTCTCCCAGATCACAATTTAGATCAATACTTGTTTTCATAAGAACTGAAATACATTATTCAAGCTTCTGAAGCCAACTAATAATGCTACCAAAACCACTAAGCTTCCCAAAATATTCTGAATGGTTGTATTCACATAATCACCCAAAATTTTCTTTTGGTTTACGACATACATCAAAAATATTGCAACCAGCGGAAGCAATATTCCATTGGCTACCTGAGCAAAATGAATAATACTTACTGGACTAAAGCTCAACATTGAAAACAAAACGCCAATGATGAGAATGATAATCCAGACTGCTTTAAATTTTGGATGTTTCAAATCTATATCCCAACCCAGAATTCCCTTCGCAGCAAATGCAGCTGCCAGTGGCGCCGTAATTGCAGATGAGATTCCGGCAGCAACCAATCCTAATCCTAAAAAGTCTTTTGCCCAACTGCCTAGTAATGGTTCAAGCTGTACAGCCATATCAGCGGCGTTCTTAATTTCTGAACCTGAACTTCCTGATGCCGCACTTGTTATCACTATACACATTGAAATAATTCCACCTAAAATAATGGCAACCATATTTTCTTTTCTCAAATCCGAAAGCTGACTAGTTTCAGAATATTTTTGCTGAACCGATGATGCATGCAGAAACAAATTATATGGAACAACCGTCGTTCCAATTAACGCCACAACCAATAGAATTTCGTCAGCTGAAGCAGTAGGAATAAACAGACCTTTAATTATTTCTGAAAGATCAGGAACGATCATAATTGCTGTTGCCAGAAAAACCACACTCATTACTACAACCAGACCTATCAGGAAGTTTTGAATTCGTTTAAAGTTTCCTGAATACAATAACCAAAAAGCAATCCCACCTATGATCAGTGGCACTAATCTAATTTCTACTCCTTCTATAAAGATGTTTACAGCAGGTAGTACTTCGTTCCAACCAAGAACAGCCCCGGATATATTTCCCCCTTCATAGGCTGCATTACCGATAACAATTGCACCCAAAACCAATGTGATCCCAAAGATCCTTAGTAACGGATTTTGCAGTTCACCACGAATTGCTTCACCAAATCCCTTTTGAGTAATTAAACCCAAGCGAGCGGTCATTTCTTGTAGTACAATCGTTGCAATTACTGAAAAAAATAAAGCCCAAAGCAATGTATACCCTGAATTCACCCCGGCTAGTGTACAAACGGTAACCGTTCCGGGACCAATGAAAGCTGCTGTGACTAAAGTACTTGGGCCAAAATATTTTTTAACTTGCAATTTCATGGTTAAGAATATAGAATGTACCGTTTACAATCACGAATTCAGATCAAAGATTCTTATGGCTAAAGCAAACAACAAAACTGTACCAACTCAAATGAAGGTACAGGATTACCTGAACGCTATTGAAGATCCTCAAAGAAAAGAAGATTGTATCAGAATTCATGATATGATGAAAGAAATTACAGGGCGAGAAGCAAAAATGTGGGGAACCTCCATCGTTGGTTTTGGGACCTACCACTATAAATACGAAAGTGGTCGTGAAGGTGATATGCTTATGACAGGATTCTCTAACCGTAAGCAGTCTATTACCTTATATATACTTGGCGGATTAAAGAAAAGAGAAGCGTTTCTAAGCAAACTCGGACCTTATAAAACAGGAAAGTCATGTTTATATATAAAGCGTTTATCAGACATCGATATTAATGTGCTTGCTGACATGATAAAAGAGGATTTTGATCACGTCCGGGAAAAATATGAAGTTATTGATTAATGTGGGTTCTTATTCTAAACTTTTGAAAACAAATATCGTCTAAATCATCAATTTTAAAATCTTCATTGAACCATTCTTAATTGAGTAATGACTTTAAACGATTTCACTAAACAGACTCTGGAATTCCCTGACGACTACGAAGGAAAAGTAATCGCTACTTTGATTCGTTCTAACGAAAACATCAAGGGAAGAAAATCCATACTCTATATTCATGGTTTTAATGACTATTTCTTTCATCCTCATTTAGCCGAAGGTTTTCATAATAACGATTACAATTTCTTTGCACTTGATCTCAGAAAATATGGGCGATCCCTTCTCCCTCATCAGCACCCGAACTATTGCAGAGATATTTCAGAATATTACGAGGAGATTACAGAATCTCTCAGCATCATACACAAAGAGAATGGAAATGAAATTTTAATTCTTGGACATTCTACCGGTGGTTTGATTGCATGCATGTATGCTAATTATGGTGAAAAAAATGATCTGATTTCTGCCTTGGTTCTGAACTCCCCTTTTTTCGAGTTTAACATTTCTAAAACAGAACGTGATTTAAATCTGTTTTTTGCCCGGATAATTTCTTTTTTTATGCCCTATGCTAATAAAAGTAAACCGTTATCAAGTTTATATAACCGAAGTTTGCTGAAATCATATTATGGAGAATGGGAGTTCAATGAAAACTGGAAACCAGAACGTGGTTTCCCCGCATACTTTAAATGGTTGATTGCTGTTTTTAATGCTCAACAAAAAGTGAGATCATCATCGGATATTTCAAAACCAATATTGGTTATGCATTCTAAACGATCTGATAAAGCTAAAAAGTGGTCTCCTGAGGTTCTTGGAATGGATATGGTATTAAATGTTGAAGACATAAAAGAAACTGGAAAGAAATTGGGAAAAAAAGTTACCTTCATCCCTGTGGAAAATGCAATCCACGATATTTTTCTATCAAAAAAAGAGGTTCGTGAAAAGGCCTTTAATGAAATGATTAACTGGTTAAATAAGACGATTAAATAATCACTATGGAAAACAGTATAGTTTTTGAAACTACAATTGATGCATCTGCAGAAAAAGTTTGGGAAACACTAACAAATCCCGACAAAATCGAACAATATATGTTTGGCTCTCGTTGCGATAGCAACTGGACTCCGGGAAGTAAAGCCAACTATTATATCAAACAAGATGAAAAAGAGATTACTGTTGTAAAAGGAGAGGTTATTCGATCCATTCCTAACAAACTATTGGAACACACGCTTTTTCCTGCTAATTCAGGAATCGAAGATACTCTGGAAAACTACCTTGTTATCATTTATGAAATGGAAGAAGAAGATGGCAAAACTGAATTAACCATCACTCAAAAAGGCTATAAATATGTAGAGAACGGTAAGGAGCGCTACATAGATACTCAAAAAGGCTGGAAAGCAGTTCTCCCTAAACTAAAGGAAACCGCAGAAAAAGCGTGAGTCAGGAACAACCGAATAATCCTCTGCATGGCATAAAATTAGCCCAAATTGTAGAGGATCTAGTTGAGTATTATGGATGGGAGCAGTTGAGTTACCACATCGACATCAACTGTTTTAAAAACGACCCGAGTATAAAATCCAGCCTTAAGTTTCTACGAAAACACCAATGGGCACGAGATCAGGTTGAAGAACTATGGGTTGACGTTTATGGGAATTAGATCCCGATCTTTATAATAACCGGAAAATGATCTGAACCGATATCAGCGCCTACCCTTCTGTCTGTCATTTTTATTTCTTTACTGACCAGTACATGATCAATAGCTACAGAAATAAACGGAATTTGTGCGTTCCAACTTGGCTGTAAACCGAAGCCCAGTCTTGAATCTCTCAGGCTCGTTCCATCAGTAATTCTACTAAAATTGGGAGAAAAGCTGGTTGTGTTCAGATCCCCTATCAAAACCGTTCTGCCATTTAGAATTTTAACCATTTCGTTTAGGTTTTTAAACTGCTCATTCCGGTAATCGAAATAGTCTGTTCCAATTGGTGGCAAAGGATGAGTAGCGATCAAATGAGTTTCTTTACTATCCATGTTAATTTTAAAATAGAATGAAGGAACGCCACTATTCGACAGAACTACCTTTTCCGGATCCATTAGTTCTAGTTTACTCAGTACTACTAATCCAAAGTTATCTTCTCTTATTTCTGTTAGCTTAAATGGGAACGTTGATCCTAAAGAAGACAGATTAGTATCCCATTTTTGATTTACTTCTTGTAAAACAATTAAATCGGGGTCTTCATTTATGATAAAGTCTAAAACTTCATCAGAATTGTTATTTGTTGATAACAGGTTTATAGAAAGTATCTTGATATCAGTTACTGAATCGACTTTATCTATCGGGACATAATATTTTACCAACCCAATTCCGCTAAGCAAAAAGAAAGCCAACCCTGCAATGGCTTCCTTTTTCATTTTCAAACTTAAAGCCCCGACTCCTAAAAACATAAAATAGAAGCAGTAATAAACTCTGAAATGTTAAAACCCGTCTAAGATCCAATGATATTTTCCTAAGAAGCCTAAAAGAAAAGGTAGCAGACCTAAAACAAACATCCCCCAAAACACTTTTGCTTTCAATACAGCTTCTCCATTTTTTCGTCGTACTTCTCGATCAACTCTTTCCAATCGTATTTCTTAACTATACTTTGGTAATCCACCTGACGAATTCCCATTACACTCTCGATCGCAGTTTCCAATCGTGCAGGAAGCTCTCCTTCTTCATATAAAAATTCTCTGTCCAACTCTTCCGGTAAATGTTCAGGATACGCTAAGCGATTAGGCAACAAAGGAAAACAATCACAATACATCGCTTCGATCACACTTCCTCCAAAAAAATCCTGATTTGATGTTACGGGAAGAATATCCGCGCGCCATAGCCATTTCGCATAGTCATCAAAAGAATCAGCATATCCCCAATGTAAGATCTCATCTTTGAGTTTTTCTTTTGCTTCATCAAATATCGGAGGGTTTACATCATTTTGTTCTCCCAACACAACCAGCTTGAATCCGATCTCTTTTTTCTTTACCTCAAATAACGTCTCGAAAAATTCTTCCGGGTTTTTGTCATACTCCCATCTGTGATTCCATAAAATGGTAGCCTCGGATTGTTTTTCTTTATCTGATGAACGGAAATCTTCAAATCTTTTCAGATCTAATCCTAAATGCAGTACTTCGCTTTTCTCTCTGATAATTTCGATATTATCTCTTTCTCTCTTATCCGGAAACTGTTTTAAGAATTTGGGTAAAGCTCCCAAGAAAGAATCCATATGATATTTTGAGTTAAAAAAGACTTTATCTGCTGCAAGTGCTGAAGCATAATTGATAAAGGAATAGTGGTTATTTCGCTTCTTCTTTACGTCCCTGTCTTGTGGAGACCATGGGTAAGTCAACTGGTTCTCATGAAAGTACATGGCTACCGGAATGTTTGCCGATCTCTTTCTGGTAAGAGAAAGAAATGTAGTGAGGTCCAGCATCGAAGTAGCGAGAACCAGATCAGGAAATTCTTCTAATTCATTAAATTGTTTTGCTAAAGAAACCGCACCTCCGTGCATTCTCCATTTCCAGTGTCGACCGGGCAAACTTAGAATTTGAACGTTGTGCTTCGAATGTTTCTGTAATCCTTCCGCCCACTGCTGATGAGATCCGGAATAAAAGGGTTCTAATAATAAAATATTCATTTCGTCCTTTTCATTATGGATCAAACATATTTATATAAGAGACCAAAATCGATATTAATAAGTGTAATTTTTAAACAATAAATATTAATATTCTAATGAGAATATTATATTTAAGCATGAAATTAGTATCTCAAGGAGCTCAGTATGCAATATCAGCTATAATAGCTCTATCAAAAAAAGAATATGGAAAGGCAGTATCAGCTGCCGACCTTGCAAAAGCTTTAGATTGTCCGGCTGCTTATCTTTCTCAATTACTTTCAAAATTGAAGAAGCCCGGAATTTTAAAGTCTCAACGTGGTTTAAATGGAGGTGTACTCTTAGCCAAACCCGTAAAAGAAATTTCCATCTATGATGTAATTGTTGCAATAGATGGAGACAGTTTTTTTAATAATTGCTTTATGGGAATTGAAGGATGTGGGCATATTGAACCTTGCCCGTTTCATAATTTTTGGTCAAGTCAACGGCAAAAAATTAAAAAATGGTTGATTGATACAAATTTTGAAGACGCCGAAAAGGCAATGTCTCAAGTTTGGTTCGAGCAACAACTTAACTTCACTTCCTAGCTTTAGTGCCAAGAACTCCTAAATAAAAAATTAATTATTGCATAATTCTAAAATCATTCTTAAAATCTAATATTGATATTAGAATATGATTATTAGATTATGAAATTTATATCACAAGGCACTCAATATGCGATTTCGGCGATAATTGCAATCTCAAAGCATCCCTCTGATATAATTTCTGCGTCTGAACTTGCCAAACCTTTGAACTGCCCGGCTGCTTACCTCTCTCAAATCCTTGCAAAATTAAAAAAACCTGGTATTTTAAAGTCTCAACGTGGTCTCAGAGGTGGAGTATATTTAACCAAAGAGTTGAAAGATATTTCTATTTATGAAGTTGTAGCTGCTATTGATGGCGAAGTATTTTTTAATTCGTGCTTTATGGGAATTGAAGGTTGTGGGCATATTGAACCATGTCCTTTCCATTCATTTTGGGCTATTGAAAGAGATAAGATTAAAAAGTGGCTTCAAGAAACAACTTTTGAGAATGTAGATGAACTAATGACACAAGTTTGGTTTGAACAACACCTCTCATTTGTAAGTGGCTTAAAAAGCTAATGGAAGATGTAATCGCAAAACATACTTCATGTTCGCATTGTGGTGAGCCTGCAGAGTTTAATACTAACTCTGAATTAAGTTTTTGTTGCCAAGGCTGCGAAACAGTGTATCATCTTCTGGCAGATAATAATTTACACACGTATTATGACTTAGATTCTACTCCGGGCACTACAATAAAGCAGAGTATAGAAAGAAAGAGATTTGATTACCTAATCGATAAAGACGTTCAAGAAAAACTTATTGATTTCAAGAATGCTGAAGTTGCCTCAGCATCTTTCAATATCCCGAATATCCACTGTACTTCTTGTGTTTGGCTGTTAGAAAATCTTCAAAATTTGAATGATGGTATCCTTCAGGGAACCGTAAACTTTCTGAAGCGCCGGTTAACTATTGTTTTTGACACAAAAAAAACGGACCTCAGAAGTATCGTTGAGCTTTTAACTACCATTGGGTACGAACCAAACCTGAAGCTTGATCAACTTGAAGAAAGAGAGCAAGTTTCTGTCCCCAGAGACCTCTGGTTAAAGTTAGGAGTGGCCGGATTCTGTTTTGGTAACATCATGCTTTTCAGTTTTCCCGAATACCTGAACATGTCGGTTTCTGATTCTGTGGATACATTTAAAGTACTCTTCGGAATCTTAAATATCTTATTAGCTATTCCTGTGCTGGTTTACAGCTCAATAGACTACTTAAAATCTGCTTGGGCAGCAATAAGTCAAAAAGGTATCAATCTTGATGTTCCTATCTCAATCGGTATTATCGCATTATTTGGCAGAAGTCTATATGAGATATTAAGTGGAACAGGAGCCGGTTATTTTGACTCATTTTCGGGATTCATATTCTTTCTGTTGATCGGAAAAATGGTCCAAAAGAAAACATTCCAAGGACTCTCTTTCGATCGTGATTATAAGTCCTACCTGCCTATTTCGGTTTTAAAACTTATCAACGGAGTTGAACGCTCTGTTTCTGTAAAAACTCTAACAATTGGTGATGAAATAATTCTTAGGAATAATGAATTGATTCCATGTGATTCAATTTTGCAATCTGATTCTGCCATAATTGATTACAGCTTTATTACAGGAGAATCTACTCCGGTAACAAAAATATATGGTGAATTAATTTTTGCAGGAGGCAAGATCTTGGGCTCGCAAACCCGAATGTTGGTTTCCAAAAAAGTTCAACATAGCTATCTCACTCAATTATGGGAAAATGACGCTATAAATTTAACTAATGATAAAACCCATCAATCGTTAGCTGATCGAATTAGCCCTTATTTTACATTTATCGTAATTGTAATTGCTTTTGCCTCGTGCCTGACTTGGTTTTTTATCGAACCATCCAAAGCTTTTACGGTATTTACTGCCGTGTTAATTGTTGCGTGCCCTTGTGCTTTGGCTTTGTCAGGACCATTTACATTTGGTTCAGCTACAAATATTCTTTCTTTAAATGGCTTATTCCTTAAAAATATTGAAGGAATTGAAAGTATAGGAAACGTAGATACTATAGTTTTTGATAAAACAGGAACCATTACTGATTCTGAAAAAGCTGAAATTACATTTATTGGAAATGCTCTTACTGAAGATGAAAAAGAACTGATCTTTTCATCAACAAAGAACTCTACTCATCCTTACAGCAAAAAGATATACAGGTTTTTTAAAGAAGAAGGTTTGAACTATTCGATTCCGGAAAGGATCGAAGAAATCAGAGGAAAAGGTATTCATGCATCTTTCCAACTAACTAATGTTCATCTAGGCAGTAAGAGCTTTATTGAAGAATACACCGGTATTAAAATCCCAATTTCAGGTACAAAGAGTTCACATGTTTATATAGTTATAGATTATAAATTCGTTGGCTCTTTTGAATTCAAAAATCATCTCAGAACCGGGGTTGATAAACTCCTTAATAAACTTAAAGCCGCTTTTAATTTATATCTCCTGTCAGGAGATAATCAAAAAGATGGCATTTGGCTTGCTAAGTATTTTGATGCGGATAAGAACATGTATTTCAATCAATCTCCTCAACAAAAGTTAGCATTTGTTGCTTCCCTTTCGGATATCCAAAAAAAGGTGTTAATGATTGGAGACGGATTGAACGATGCCGGAGCACTGAATAAGAGTCATTTTGGAATTGCTTTATCTGATAAGACCAGTTCTTTCTCTCCTGCTTGTGACGCAATTCTGGATGGAAATGAGCTCCAAAACATTGATAAACTTATAGAATTCTCAAAAGTATCTATAAGCATTGTACATTTTAGTTTTGGGCTTTCTCTGTTATATAATATTACAGGACTTTCTTTTGCTATAACTGGACATTTATCGCCCTTGGTTGCTGCTATTTTAATGCCATTAAGTTCTATCACAATAATGGCTTTTACCACATTTGCTACCCGCTTAAAAGCTAGAAAAATGGGGTTAAAAATATGGGTGTAATATTCTTTTTAATTCTTTTCAGTATTTCTGTAGCACTCATCTTTTTAGCAGCTTTCTTCTGGGCTGTAAAAACAGGACAATTTGACGATCAATACACGCCATCTGTCCGCATTCTTTTTGATGAAAAAAAATCATCAACCAAAAATAAAACACAAACAACTAAACGGGATTCGTAATGTCTGTAGAAACCTTTCATTATGACAATAAAATAGTTCGGAATTTTGGAATTGCAACCATGATATGGGGAGTCATTGGATTTCTTGTAGGCTTGATTGTAGCCCTAAAATTTATTTGGCCTGATTTTCTAGGCTTTATTCCCGAACTATCATTTGGTCGATTAAGACCTTTACATACTAATGCAGTAATTTTTGCATTTGCCGGCAACGCCATTTTTTATGGTGTTTATTATTCACTACCTAGACTTTGTAAAGCTTCTATGTGGAGCCAAAAGCTAAGTAAGATCCATTTTTGGGGTTGGCAGACAATTATAATCTCTGCTGTCGCCACTTTACCATTTGGTATTACTACCAGTAAAGAATACGCTGAACTTGAATGGCCTATTGATATTGCTATTACCCTTATTTGGGTAATTTTTGGTGTTAATATGATCATGACCATCATGAAGCGACGTGAAAAACATATTTATGTGGCTATTTGGTTTTACATCGCCACTTTTGTTACCGTTGCTGTACTGCACTTAGTTAATTCTTTTGAAGTTCCTGCAACTTTCTTAAAAAGTTATCCTATTTATGCCGGCGTTCAGGATGCTCTTGTACAATGGTGGTACGGACATAATGCTGTGGCATTCTTTTTAACTACTCCGTTTCTGGGAATTATGTACTACTTCATTCCCAAAGCTTCTAATCGTCCAATATTTTCTTACAGACTTTCAATTGTCCACTTCTGGTCATTGATTTTCATTTATATCTGGGCAGGTCCTCACCACTTACTTTACACCGCGCTACCGGGCTGGGCTCAAACGCTTGGTGTTGTATTTAGCTTAATGCTTATTGCTCCATCCTGGGGAGGTATGTTAAACGGACTTCTAACGCTAAGAGGTGCCTGGGATAAAGTTCGTGAAGATCCAGTCTTGAAATTTATGGTAGTTGCCGTAACTGCTTATGGCATGGTTACTTTTGAAGGCCCGATGTTATCCATAGCAAATGTAAACGCGATTGCACACTACTCAGATTATATTATTGGGCACGTGCATAATGGAGCATTACTCTGGAATGGTGGTTTAGCTTTCGGAATGTTGTATTTCATTACTCCACGTATTTACAAAACTAAGCTTTACTCTATAAAACTAGCCAACATTCATTTTTGGTTTGCAACGATGGGTGCCATCTTCTATGTAATACCGATGTATTGGGGTGGAATTACCCAAAGTTTAATGTGGAAAGATTTCACAGACCAAGGATTCCTTACCTATCCAAATTTCCTGGAAACTGTTGTTCAAATAGTTCCGATGTATGCCTTAAGAGCTTTCGGTGGTAGTTTGTTCATTATAGGTGCGTTATTTGGAATCTATAACCTCTTTAAAACAGCAAAAAGTGGTTCTTTACTTACATCTGAAGAAGCTCAAGCTCCTGCGTTGCAAGCTCATCAAGAAGACGAGAACGAAAGTTGGCATAGAAAGCTGGAAGGTCGTCCACTGAAATTTACAGTTTTAACAGTGATCGCAATTCTGATCGGTGGAGTTGTGGAGTACATGCCAACTGCTCTAATCGACTCAAATATCCCAACTATTGAAAGTGTACAGCCATACACTGCGTTAGAAGTCGAAGGGCGAGACATTTACATAGCGGAAGGATGTAATAACTGTCACTCACAAATGATTCGTCCATTCCGTTCAGAAACAGAACGCTATGGTGAATATTCCAAAGCGGGAGAATTTGTGTACGATCATCCATTCTTATGGGGATCTAAGCGAACTGGTCCGGATCTGCATAGAATTGGTGGAAAATATCCCGATTCCTGGCATTTACGTCATATGTACGATCCTAATTCAACTTCACCCGGTTCCATTATGCCGGCATACCCTTGGATGTTAACACAGGATATGGACATGGAATCTATGCCGAATAGAATTGAGGCACTTAGAACTGTTGGGGTTCCCTACTCTTCCCGATATCCGGAATATGCAATTGATGACATGAAAGCTCAGGCTGAACGAATAACACAGGGTCTTAGAGAAAATGGGTTTGATACCATTGAAGGCATTGAAGTTACATCAGAGAAAAAAGTAATAGCATTGATTGCTTACTTGCAACGGCTTGGAACAGATATTACCGGAGAGAACGATCCTTTTGAAGATCTGCCATCAAGTAAAAAACTTTCAAACGTAATTGTGGAGGACAACTAATGTATAAAGAAGTATTACGCTCAATGGATGGAATCGAACTATTTCCGAGTATTTCGCTAATCCTTTTCTTTTCATTCTTCTTGATCCTGATCATTTATTTGGTGAGAACCGGAAAAGATTTCTGGAAAGATGCCGCAAGCATTCCGCTTGATTCAGAAAGAATTTTTAATCCCAAAAAATCAGATCAATGAAAGTTTTAGATGATGAAAAAGACAAACTATTAGAACACGAATATGACGGTATTCGTGAACTTGATAATCACATGCCCGTTTGGTGGCTATGGCTGTTCTACTTTACCATAGCGTTTGGCATCGGTTATGCACTCTATTATGAAGTATTTGAATGGGGACCTGATCAACATGAAGAATACGAAATGGAAATGGCTGCCGCTGCTGAAAAGTATAAGTTCAATGAGCAACAATCTCCTGAAGAAGCTTCATTTACTTGGACATACAGCGAACAAGCTGAAGTTATAGAAAAAGGAAAAGAGATTTTCATGGGAATGAATAATCTTTGCTTCACATGTCATGGAAGTGCGGGAGAAGGCTTAGTGGGACCAAACCTAACCGACGATAAATGGTTGCATGGTTGTTCTGCTGAGGAAGTTGCTACCAGTATTACAGAAGGATTTCCTGATAAAGGAATGGTTGCTTATGGAAGCGGCGCACCAATGTCGAACGAGGATGTAAATGCTCTCATCAGCTACATAGGCTCGCTACAAGGAACCAATCCACCTAATGCAAAAGCAGTGGACGAAACAAGAGCTAAACCGTGTAGCATACAATAAGGACCATAATGTCTCAAGAACAAGGAAGACAAATCGGAAAAGAAGAATTCAGAGATCGGCTTGCTACAGTTAGCGAAACCGGAGGCAGAAACTGGATCCATGCCAAAAAACCGAAAGGGCGATTTTACAACGCCCGGTCCATTGTAGCTATGTTTCTTTTAGCATTTTTCTTTTCCGGTCCTTTTATCACAATTAATGGTAATCCGTTACTATTGATTAATATACTGGAACGTAAATTTGTGATCTTTGGAGTCGCCTTTTGGCCACAAGATCTACACCTTCTTGTTTTTGGGATGCTTTCCTTTATCGTATTCATTGTTTTATTCACAACGATATTTGGAAGGCTTTTTTGCGGATGGGCTTGTCCACAAACTATTTTTCTGGAAATGGTTTTCCGTAGAATTGAATATTGGATCGAAGGTGACTCAGCATCACAAATTCGATTAAAAAAAGCTCCTTGGAATGCTGAAAAGATCTTTAAGAAAGGATCTAAACATGCAATCTTTTATGCATTGGCATTTATTATCTCAAATCTGTTTTTAGCTTATATAATAGGTAAAGATCAACTTTTTGAAATTGTAACAGACCCTCCTTCTGAACATCCGAGTGGTTTAGCTGCAATGATTATTTTTAGCGGTGTTTTCTATGGCGTTTTTGCATTCATGAGAGAACAGGTTTGTCATTTTGTTTGTCCATATGGACGTATGCAATCTGTTATGCTCGACAATAACTCCATTAACGTAATGTACGACTACAAAAGAGGAGAACATCGCGCAAAAATTGCTGATCGAAACAAAGTGATTGCGGGGAAGGCAACATTTGCAGATCTCGGACTTCCTTCCAGTGCTGATTTTGGTGATTGTATTGAATGTTCACAGTGTGTAAAAGTATGCCCAATGGGTATTGATATCCGAAATGGCACCCAACTTGAATGTGTGCATTGCACCGCTTGTATTGATGCTTGTGACGCTGTGATGGATAAAATAGATAAACCACGAGGATTGATTCGCTACGCTTCAGAAAACAGCATCAGAAATGAAACCAAAAAAATACTTACTCCAAGAGTTGCCGGGTATTCCGGAGTTCTTGTAGTCTTACTCACCGTTTTTATAACTCTTATGAGTATGAGAACTGATTTAGAAACTACCATTCTTCGTCAGCCCGGAACCCTGTACCAGGAACTTCCAAACGATATATACAGCAATATTTATGAGATAAAAGTAATTAACAAGACTTTTGATACTCAAGACTATGAACTCAGATTAATTGCACCGGCAGGAGAAATGGTATCACTTGGAAATATAGATTCTATAGAACCTCAAAATCTTGCTGAAGGCAGATTTCTAATAAAACTAAAAAAGAACCAATTAACCGGTTTGCAAACCACTCTTACCTTTGGAGTGTATTCTGGTAACGAACAAATTGAAACTGTAACCTCCGGATTTATTGGTCCGGCAAAATAAACAACAATGAAAAAATTAAACTGGGGCAGCGGCTTGGCATTGGCGATTACGGTTTTTGTAATAGCCACATTAAGTGTAGTAAGCTACTTAATAAGTCTCGACTTCTTCTTAGTAACAAATGAACATTATGAAGAAGGCGTAGAATATCAGCAGACAATAGATCAGAAAAAAAGATCCTCTGAATTAGAGGATCCTGTGGTCATTGTTTTTGATGAAAAACTTGAAGCTTTACGCGTGGTTTTCCCGAATGATTTTGTTGGAAAAGCACAAGGAGACGTTAAACTCTACCGCCCTAACAATCCTGAAATGGATAAAAAATTACCACTTAGCGTAAATGCTAACGGTATTCAACTTATTTCTACTTCAACCTTAGAAAAAGGAAAATGGGTATTGAAAATAGAGTGGAATGCTGACGAAAAAAGCTATCTGGAAGAGAAAACTATTATTATATAGATGGAACTTTGGACTGCATTAGGATTAGGATTTTTTGGAAGCTTTCACTGCGTTGGTATGTGTGGTCCTATTGTACTCAGTTTACCAAGATCTAGTTCCTCATTCTCAGTAATCACCTTTAATGCAATAGTTTATAATCTCGGGAGAATCCTGATTTATGCTTTCTTTGGACTGATTTTCGGGTTTCTGGGAAAACAAATTACTTTGGCTGGTTTTCAAAGTACACTTTCTATTGTTCTAGGTATTTTGATTATTCTCGGGGTCTTATTTTCTACGAAATTATATCCCAAAAAAAGACCTGAAGTTTTACAGAAGTTTATTTCTGCTATTAATCAAGCATATGGAATTCTGATACGGAAGCAATCAAAAAGTGCACTTTTTAGTATGGGATTACTAAATGGGTTACTTCCCTGTGCTTTTGTATATACAGGTTTAGCTGCGGCGGTATTAACTTCTACTCCCTACCATAGTATGCTTTATATGACTCTCTTCGGGCTAGGTACTTTACCCGCACTTTTTTCGATATACGTTTCGCCTAATTTCATCTCAATGGATTTAAGAAGCAGTATAAAAAAATATATGCCTTATCTCGCTTTTGCCTTGGGTTCTTTTTTGGTATTAAGAGGAATTTTATTGCAAGATCTAAATGTATCCGGTGCTTTTATGAATACCATTGAAGCGTTTTGTGTATTTCCGTCTAAAAATATTTAACCCATTTATTTCTTCATCAAATCTTTACATAACAACCTTAAATTAAATCATCTTAAACAAAACAAAATTAACAAGTCATGAATATTACAATTCTATTTTTATCAGCATTTTTATCTTTTTCTACTGCTACTAATCCGGCAACAAATGTAGCAACAGAAATTACTGTTGAAGCAAACGACAGAATGCAATTCGACACTAAAGAGATCAGTGTAAAAACTGGAGAAAAAATCACTTTAACTCTAAAGCATGTTGGCAAGCTACCTAAGCAAGCGATGGGTCACAATTGGGTTCTTCTTAAAGAAGGCGTTGTTGTAAAAGACTTTGCAATGGAAGCAATGAAAGCTAAAGACAACGACTATCTACCAAAAGATTCAAAAGATATTATTGTTGCAACCGAGCTATTAGGCGGTGGTGAAACTGACACCATTACTTTTGAAGCTCCTGCAAAAGGTACATACACATTTATTTGTACTTTTCCCGGACACTACGGCATCATGCAGGGCACATTTGTTGTGAGCTGATTCTAAAATCAGCACTATTTAAAAGCCTTGATTCGATTCGAATCAAGGCTTTTTTTATTCAACATCCCATGTATAAAAATTGTGGTCTTTGTCTAAACCCCAACCGGTTGCCGGATAAAGCTGATTTCCAACATGATTGTCCTTCGCTGTTTCCAGCATCATACCACAAGCATCAGTTTCATAACAAAGCTCTTTAGATCTTTCAATAAGTGCTTTCGAAAAACCTTGTCCCCTGAAATTTGAGTCCACGTACAAATCATTCAACAACCAAAATCTTTTCATTCGGGTTGACGAAAACAATGGATATAACTGAACAAAACCGGTAGCAACGCCGTCATTATTTCGAGAAATAAAGATAACCGACTCATTTTGTTCGATACGTTCTTTCAAAAACGCTTTGCTTGCCGGTTTATCTGATTCCTTCTCATAAAAAACTCTGTAACCGTCAAATAACTCATTGAATTCTTCTAAGTCTGCTAATGTTGCTTTTTTGATGATCATAATCCCCTATTCTTAATTCTCATATTCCTTATTCAAAACCTCTCATCCACCTGCAATATCAATTTCAGTCCCTCTTGGTTTTCCTTCAATAATGGGCATTGCCTTTCCAATCAATTCGCGTACTCCGTCAATGCTTAGTGAATCATCATGATCTTGTTTTGAATCCCACACCTCAAAAACGTGCACGATATCTTTATCATCAGACTGTTGTCCTACAATATAGATCAGACATCCTTTTGCCGTTTTCATCAAGTTAGCCGCTTCTTCTAAGATCGAAGCCAATTCACCCCCTTTCCCTTCAACTGCCGTAAAACTTCCCGAAAGACCGTATTTCATATTTCAAATGTTTAGTTATCGAATCTGTAAATTAATTTTTCTTCAATTAGAAAATCCTGTGCTTCTTTAGATGTCCATCCAAATTTTCTGAGCTCATTTCTAATTTGCTCTTCATTTTTTCCTTCTGAAACTAAATATTCTACAAATTCTTTTACTTCGAAAGGAATTTTTCCATTTTTGATATTATAGATTCTACTTGATAGACTTTCTTTGAAAACAAAGTAAAACAAAAAGAATCCGGATAATAAGACAAGCAGTTTTGGGATATTTGACAATGTTATTCTTGAAAAAATGTGAGAAAACATTTCTTTCCAGTGATTTAGAAATGAACCAAGGGAATAACTCTCCGTGATCAAGAAATAATTTGAAGTCTCACCAAATAGAAACAATGTAAAAATGCTCAATAATGAGATTCTTATTAAAACCTTAGAATTAAGGAAATTATTAGTTTTAGCTACAGTTGTAACAACGAACCAAAGAGTTAGCCCAAAAATCAATTCTCTAACGCCGCCAATAAAAAATCCTTTTGAAATTAAATACCCTGAAAAAAATCCAAAAAATAGTGATGTACAGATTCCTGCTATCATTGGATAAAGAACTTTACCGGTTCCTAACTCTACTTCCGGAGGTAATTTAACAGGATATTCATAGTCAATGAACCTGTAATTTCTTCTCGAAAAATTACCAGTGAACTTTTTTTGTTCATCGCTGATGCTCTCATATTCATCGAAAAGAGCTTTTAAAAATAACTTTACCCGGATTGAATTCTGTCCATTGTCCCATCTTTGATCAAACATTGTTTTACTTTTGACTGACAGAGTTTTCCCCTCAAATAACGAGATCTCAATTATTCCATGTGTCTTCCATTTCTCATTAGACTCTGCTACTACAAGATTCTTTTCCGTTTTAATTAGCTTCCACTCTAAACTATCAATAACGTTTTGAACTATACTTTCAAATAAGTTACTCTCAATTTGAAAACCTATCTCTTCTACATATTCAGGAGTATCCCAAAAACTAAACTTATGTTTCTTTTTAATTCCTTTTTTGTAGAGTTCTAATTCTTCTCTCATTCTTAATTGAACCTATTCCCAATTATTCAATTCCGCGATAGCGGCAGCGCATTTCCTTCCATCAATAGCTGCCGACACAATCCCGCCCGCATAGCCTGCTCCTTCTCCACATGGAAATAAACCTTTTATCCTGACATGTTCTAATGTTTTATGATCTCTGGGAATTCTTACCGGACTGGAAGTTCTGGATTCCGGTGCATGAACTACCGCTTCATTGGTTAAATATCCTTTCATGGTTTTCCCGAATTTGAGAAACCCGTTCTTCAATGCTTCATACATGAAATCAGGAAAAACCTCCTGCAGGTTGGCGGATGTCAATCCCGGAGTGTACGATGTATTCGGTAAGTCTTTGGATACAATTCCTTTGGTGAAATCCACCAATCTTTGAGCCGGAACTTTCTGGGTTTTCCCTGCTACTTCCCACGCTTTTTTCTCGATAGCTTTTTGAAATTCCATCACTTTCAGCGGACCGTATTCTTCAAATTCCTTGAAATCATCCATTTCAAGTTCTACCACAATTCCTGAGTTTGCTGTCGGACGAGATCGTTGAGAACCTGACCATCCGTTTGTGACCACTTCACCGGGTTTTGTTGCACAAGCGGCTACCACTCCTCCCGGACACATACAAAAGGAATACACTCCTCTTTCATTAACCTGCTTCACGATCTTATAAGGCGCCGGAGGCAAATACTCTCCACGCTCATCACAATTGTACTGAATGGAGTCGATCAAAGATTGTGAATGTTCTACCCTAACTCCTATCGCAATGGGCTTAGCTTCAATTTCTATTCCTTTTTTATGAAGTAATTCGAATATATCTCGGGCTGAATGTCCTGTTGCCAGAATTACAAATTTTGCATCAAAAACTTCATCGTTAGCCAACTGAACTCCATTGATCTGATCATTCTCGATCAACAGATCAGTAACTTTCGAATTGAAATGAATTTCTCCACCGTGTTCTAATATGAATTCACGGATCTTTGCGATGATTCTTGGCAGCTTGTTCGTCCCGATATGTGGATGAGCGTCAACCAGAATATCCTTTTTTGCACCGAACGCCACCAACAATTCCAGAATTTGATTAACATCTCCTCTTTTTTTGGATCGTGTATATAATTTTCCATCAGAGTACGTTCCGGCACCTCCTTCTCCAAAGCAGTAGTTAGAATCCGGATTCACAATGTGATTTACATTGATGTTCTTCAGGTCCTTGATCCGGGATTTCACATCTTTTCCTCTATCCAAAACAACTGGTTTTAATCCCAACTCAATGCACTTCAACGCAGCAAACAGTCCTGCCGGTCCTGCCCCAACAATGATTACAGCTTCTTTGTCGTGTACATTTTCAAACTTCGGAGGAGTTACTTTCTCTTCCTCGAATGCCTCTCCTATATAAACTCTTACTTTTAAATTGATCTTCACCTGTCGCTGACGGGCATCAATTGAACGCTTCAGAATTTCAACATGTGTGATTTCTGATACATTTATATTCGTAGTTTTGGAGATATAAGCTCTCAGCCTATCCTCTTCTCCGGCTACCTCGGGAATAACTCTAAGTTGTAACTCTTTTTGCATGAACTGTTTTCACTTTATGAAATAAAAAACCCTGATACAGAATTGAATCTATATCAGGGTTTAAAATAACTAATTATAAATGCTACTGCTTATTGATTTGAAGCTAAGCCTCGCACAGATTCAGCAAGCATTTTTACTTTTTCATTATCTGAAGCCATACCATCCATTTTATCAGCAAGCTCAGTAAGAATTTTCTTTCTCACCTTCGGATTTGCAGCTTCAGCATTAGCTAAACTTTGTCGAGCCATTTTAACAGCGGCATTGTCCAACTCTTTATTTCTTTCAAGCTGATCCACATAAGCTTTTGAAAGAGCAAAGGTTTTCGGCCAAACAAACTTAGGCTGACCCTGAGCATTCAGATAGTCAAGCTTGACGGTATTCGCTGCATCAATTTCATTTTGAGTAATGTATGGAGTGGCTTCCAGTTCAAAGATATCAAGTCCTCTAGCAATCTCAGAACTTACGATAGCGCCGTTGTACCAATATACAGACCAACTTCCACCGTTAGCCATGCGGTCTGCCGCAATAGGTCCATAATCCTGAAAAGCGATCTCAACCGGGTTGTTAGGATCAGTCCAGTCAAAAACAGAAATTCCTCCCTGATACCAGGATTGAACCATTATCTCTCTTCCCGGAACTGGAATTAATGAACCGTTATGAGCTACACAGTTTTCCTGTGAAGTTTGAGGAGCAGGAAGTTTGTAGTATTCCTGAAATTTCATTTTGCCATTTTCAATGGTGAAGATTGCATTCGCTCCCCATTCCATTGGATCTGCTTCACGACATTTAGGCTGTCCGCCACCGCCCCACTCATCAGTAAACAAAACCTTCTTACCGTCATTACTAAATGTAGCTGAATGCCAGTAAGAGAAATTAGAATCGGCTACTGCATCAATTCTTGTTGGGTTCGCCGGATCAGAAATATCCAGTAAAAGTCCATAACCTTCACAAGCTCCACCAGCTAAACCAATTTCAGGATATAATGTGATATCATGGCACTGCGTTGGTCCTCCACGATCATCTTCTTCGCCATCACCATCACCTCCACCAAACATTCTTGCAACAATAGCCGGTAATTGTTCTCGTAATGCGGCGCTATCGGCGGCTGTTGGCTCACCTTCCACTCCCAAAGCATTAGTCATTAACTGTGCTACAAACCGATCAGGAACTACAGTTTCTTGCCCATTAAATTCTATAATAAATGCTCCCGCTTTTCTTGCCTTTTCAATCTCAATTGCATCAGCCGGTGACATTCCATGAGTTGGTGGTGCTTTCAGATCTTCAAATATTCTCGGAGAACTTACGATCTTTGACATTTCCGGATTACTCAAAGGAACTTTTATTACTTCTATTCTGAATAATGCAGAATTCGGATCGTCGTCTGGTGACATATCAGAACAACCAGGCAACTCTTCCTCAGGACGTACAGAAGCTGATCCTGATACATATACATAAACATTTTCATCATCATTTGGATCCTTAAGAACTGAATGCGTGTGTGAGCCTCTGCAAGTCTGAACGTTAGCTACATACTCAGGTTCTTCAATATTACTGATATCAAATATTCTGATTCCACGAAGTCGCTCATCACTTACCGCTTGCTGAACACCTTCTGTACCGCAATCTAAACGACCGCTTAACCCTTCTCCTGAAACAAACATAAGATCACCATATACAGAAACATCACTTTGCGATGCCGGGCATAAATAATCTTTAACCAATACAGGATTTGCAGGATCAGAAATATCCCAAACTAAAACTCCATTATAATTTCCCTGAATGGCATATTTACCTTTGAAAGCAAGATCAGAGTTTGTTACTCCAAGAAATGCCTCAGGTGGTGGTGTGCTTGATAATTTATTCAGATTCCAAATTGCTTCTTCAGCATCGAAAAGTCCTGCACCCAATCCAACTCTGGGATCAGGTGTTGGAGAATCTACATTAGAGAGCGAATTCACGGTTGGAGAAGTATAATCTACATCCATCATTGGCTCGGTTGATGAACAAGCGTAAGTCATCAACGCAGCTGAAAATAGAAATATCCAAACACTCTTAAATACTCCCGTTTTTGTAAGTTTATTAAGTTTCATAATTGACCTTAAAGTTTATGTTTTATCTGTGAAAAATTTGAAGAAGATGATATCGATGCTCAATCTTTAGATTCTGATTCTATTTTACTCAGCATTAATTTCATTCGTTCAATTTCAGTGATTTGATCTACATTAATATCTGTAGACAGCCTGAATGCCTGCTCATCTTGAGCCGCACCATCAGTACTTATCAAAGTTTTAACCATCGTAACAGCTCCCTGATGATGTTGGATCATATAAGTAAGAAATAAGCGATCGAATTCTTTCCCTTTTGCTTCACTTAACTCCACCAATTGTTCCTGACTCAGCATTCCTGCCATATTCATATGGTTTGAGTGATCCATACCCGTGCCATGAATCATTAGATTTAAACCATCAATATGTACTTCCGGAACCGGTTGATCTCGGTCGCGCAACCATGTCTGCATAGAAGCAATTTCATCTTTTTGCGCATTAATTATTCGTGCTGCTAATGTCTGAACCTGAGGACTTGCTCCATTTTCAGGAGCCAGACCGGACATGATCAACGCCTGTGCATGATGACCGATCATTCCGGTCATAAATTTTACATCCGCTTCTGTGAAATTCATCTTTGAGCTGTCAATTCTTGCCCAGTAAATCTCTTCTAATTCTGCAATGCTGGGTTGATTATTTCTTTGTTCAGAAGCATTTTCTGAGTTTGATGAACTTGTGGTCTTACTTGAAGAACATGCACTAAAGATCAGAGTTGTAACCAATAATGCATTTATCAATAAAGTTTTTTTTGCCGATGGCATAGAATTTTAAAATTAACCTGTGTATAGCTTCCATTTAATGCACACAGGTTAATCAATCGAGAATTAAAAGACAAAACAAAACCATTTAGAAGCGCAATTTATACCATCCTGTAAAACAAGATTATTTCTTTGCTTATATGAATTAAATAAGGTTCCTGATTGTTGATTGTGCAAATAACAAATTAGTATCTATGAAAAAAATTATATCGCTTTTAACTATCATTGCATTCGTATCCATTTCGGCCTTTGCACAACTATCAAATTCACCTGATACTTATGAGACCGAGAAAGGTAAGCTACTTGTACATCCTGTAAATCACGGAACGGTAGCCTTCACTTTCGATGGAAAAACAATATTCGTTGATCCATATGGTGGAGCAGATAAATTCTCTGATTTTAATTCTCCCGATCTTATCCTGATCACCGATATTCATGGGGATCACTTGAATTCGGAAACCATTTCGGGATTGGATACTAAAAACACAATATTTGTAGTTCCACAGGCAGTTGCTGACCGAATGGGAGAAGAATTGCAGGATCAGATCGTGATAATCGGAAATGAAGAAACAACTACACAATTGGGAATTGAGATTACCGGAGTAGCAATGTACAACCTGCCAGATGACGAATCTTCCAGACACAAAAAAGGCAGAGGAAACGGCTACCTTATCAATTTTGGAGGAACGACTGTATATCTGTCCGGAGATACAGAAGATATCCCTGAAATGAGAAATCTGGAAAACATTGATATCGCTTTTGTTTGCATGAATTTACCTTATACGATGGATATCTATCAGGCGGCCAGTGCGGTTATAGAATTTTCTCCAACTGTAATGTATCCATATCATCATCGCGGACAGGACATTCAACGATTTAAAGAAATTATGTCGGTTGGTAATCCTGAAGTGAATGTAGTTTTAAAAGACTGGTATCCAAGTAACTAAATTCAATTAATAACCCATAACCACTTATCTAAATCTATGCTAAACTTCGAATTCCATAATCCAACTAAAATCCTTTTCGGGAAAGATCAGATCTCGAAACTTTCGTCTGAGATTCCTGAAAACGCAAAAGTACTAATGGTGTATGGAGGAGGAAGCATCAAAAAGAATGGTGTTTATGATCAGGTTTCACGAGCCCTCAAAGATCACGATGTGACAGAATTTGGCGGAGTTCCTGCTAATCCGGAATACGCTGTTTTGCTTGAAGCTTTAAACATCATCAAGACTAAAGACATTGATTTTATACTTGCTGTCGGAGGTGGTTCAGTTATCGATGGAGTGAAGTTTCTGTCCGGAGCCGCCACTTATGATGGAGATGAACCATGGGATATTCTGGCAAAAGGAATTCGTACTTATGAAGGTATGCCCTTTGGAACTGTTTTAACACTTCCTGCCACAGGCTCTGAAATGAATTCCGGTTCTGTGATCACACGCGAAGAAACAAAAGAAAAAAGAGTTATGGGTGGACCGGGATTATTTCCACAATTTTCAATTCTTGATCCACAGGTCGTTCATTCGATTCCTAAAAGACAGATAGCTAATGGTTTAGTGGATTCCTTCTCCCATGTAATTGAGCAGTACATGACTTACCCGGTCGCTGCCAGACTTCAGGACAGAATTGCTGAAAGCGTGATGCAGACTTTGATCGAAGTTGCTCCTAAAGTTATGGAAGATCCATCCGACTATGATGCTGCTTCTGATTTTATGTGGAGTTGTACGATGGCGCTAAATGGTTTATTGAGAGTTGGCACACCAAACGATTGGTCAACACATATGATGGCTCATGAATTAACTGCTCTTTATGGAATCGATCACGCTCGAACTTTGGCCATTATTCATCCCAGTCAATTGAGATATAAACTTGAAGACAAAAAAGAAAAACTTGCTCAATATGCGGAAAGAGTTTGGGGAGTATCAGAAGGTTCTTTAGAAGAAAAAGCGGAAGCAGGAATCAGAAAAACCGAGGATTATTTTCATTCTCTTGAAATGGATACTAAACTGTCTGATTATACGGTTGACTACGAAAAAACAGCTGCCATTGTGAAAGAGCGCTTTGAAGATAGAAATTGGAAAGGATTGGGAGAAAAGCAAAACATCACTCCGGATGATGCAAAAAAGATCGTTGAAATGAGTTATTAATTCGTTCTGATCTAATAATTCATTTTTTTTGGTAAAATCAATAAATACAGATAAGTATAAAAGATAATAATACTGAAAACCCTTATATCTGATTAAAGTAGTTGATGAAGGAGTAACTTTTAGCAAAGTTTATGCGTGTGTAGTTAAAAAAAGACGTAATTTTGCACAATTTTCTGAGCTCAAAGTAATTATATATCTTCAAGCTTAATTCATCTGCAAACATTTTATATGAGGGAACTGCTACTACTTAGCATATTTATTGGGTTGTCATCAGTAATAGCAAACGCGCAAACCATTACGGTTACGGATAATACGACGGGATTACCTATTGAATATGCCACTATCTTTGATGGGAAAAATGACATTTCAACTGTTACTGACATTCAGGGCCAAGCTGATGTTTCTGCATTTAAAGAGTCGAGAAATATTTCTATTCGGTATATAGGTTACAGAGAAAAGATCTTCAGCTATAAAGAACTTAAAGAACTAAAGTTTATGGTAGCTCTTTCTCCATCAGATATCGCTCTGAATGAAGTTGTAGTATCTGCATCTCACTGGAAACAAGAAACCAGAGAGGTTCCACTTAAAGTAACCTCTATCAATCCCGAAAATATTCAGCTTCAAAACCCTCAAACAGCAGCTGATCTTCTCACTGTTTCTGGCGAAGTATTCGTTCAAAAAAGTCAACTTGGCGGTGGTAGCCCAATGATAAGAGGGTTTGCTACTAATCGTGTCCTTATTGCTGTAGATGGAGTTCGAATGAACACAGCTATTTTCAGAAGTGGAAATGTTCATAATGTTATATCTCTGGATCCATTTGCGATTCAGAATACAGAAATTATATTCGGTCCAGGCTCCGTAATTTACGGAAGCGATGCAATCGGAGGTGTTATGAGCTTTTATACATCAAGACCTGTTTTCTCAACCAATGATGATCTGTACGCCAGAGGCAATAGTACTGCCAGAGCTTCGACGGCTAACAATGAACGAACTATTCATGTTGACGTTAATCTAGGTAGACAAAAATTTGCCTCGCTTTCCAGTATAAGCTATTCAGATTTTGATGATTTAAGAATTGGCTCGTTCGGGCCTAATGAGTATTTAAGAACTTTTGAAGTTACTCAAGATCAGAATGGTGACTCAGTGATCTCTAATTCAGACCCACAAATACTAACTCCCACCAGGTTCAATCAACTTAACTTGATGCAAAAACTGCGTTACTCTCCTAACGAAAACTGGGATATCAATTTAGGATTTCATTATTCAGAATCCTCTGATCTGGATCGCTTCGACAGACTTACATTAACTAATGACACAGGAATTCCAAGCTATGCTGAGTGGTATTATGGTCCTCAGATCTGGCAAATGACCAATTTGAATATACTTCGCACATCTGATGGAAGATTTTTTGATCATGCAAGTTTAACTCTTTCACAACAGTACTTCCGTGAAAGCAGACACACCCGTAGATATCAGTCTGATGAAAAAGTATCCAGAGAGGAAAACGTAGATGTGTATACTGTAAATCTGGATCTTGAAAAGAACATGAACTCAACTAGCAGGCTTTTTTATGGAGGAGAGATTGTCCTAAATGATATTTCCTCTTTTGGATTCAGTCAGGATATGGACGATAACACTACCTCTCCTACTTCCACTCGTTATCCTGATGGATCTGATTGGAATTCATTTTCAGGATATATAAGCCACAGATTAAAATTTTCTGATAAAATTAACATTCAAAGCGGCATTCGTTATAGCCATTTTTTCTTAGATGCAGAATTTGATCAAACTTATTATCCGGTATCATTCAATAGCATTTCTATAAATGAGGGTTCGTTTACAGGAAGCTTGGGATTGGTTTATTCACTCAATGAAACTCTGCAAGTAAATGCGAACCTGTCAACAGGGTACCGCGCTCCGAATATTGATGACGCTGCAAAAGTCTTTGATTCTGAACCTGGTTCCGTCGTGGTACCAAATTCGAATCTTAAACCGGAATACGCCTACAACGCAGATATTGGATTTGCCAAAGTCTTTAGTAAAGCGGTCAAAATTGATGTCACTGGCTACTATACCATTCTAAAAGATGCTTTGGTAAGAAGAGACTTCACTATAAATGGACAGGATAGCATTCAGTATGACGGTCGTTTCAGTAGAGTTCAAGCAATACAGAATTCTGCTCAGGCCACTGTATATGGAATTCAAGCCGGAGTAAAACTTGAACTACCATCGGGTTTTAGAGTTTCGAGCCAAATTAATATTCAAAAAGGAGAGGAAGAACAAGATGATGGCACTATGGCTCCTTTGAGACATGCCGCACCTACTTTTGGAGAAACACATCTTAGTTATACTTATGATAAACTGGAAGTAGATATCTATGCCGAATACAATGGTGAACTTTCTAATTCCGAATTGGCCCCTTCAGAGAAAGGAAAAGAGTATCTATATGCAAAAGATATGTCGGGTAATCCCTACTCTCCCGGATGGTGCACTTTGAATTTGAATTCAGCTTATGAGGTAAGTTCTACAGTAAAAGTTAGTGCAGGCGTTGATAATATTACAGATCAAAGGTACCGACCATATTCATCCGGAATTGCTGCCCCGGGAAGAAACTTTTTCGTAGCCGTAAGAGCTAACTTTTAAGCTTTAATACGGTCTATTAATTCCTCAAAGTCATTAAATACAATATCTGCTAATTCCCGTCCTTTTTTATCCGGATTTGATGTGTACCAGGCCACTTTCCATCCTGCTGCTTTGCCTCCTTCTACATCCGAAGTAAGAGAATCACCTACATATAGGATGTCTGATCTTTCAATTCCAACTAACTCTGTGCTGTGATCAAAGATCTTGTGGTGTGGTTTCATTACACCTATTTCTTCTGAGATGACAATTTGACTTACCATTTCTTCAAACCCAAACTGTTTGATCTTCATCCATTGTGTTTCAGCAAATCCATTTGTTATTATACCTACATTATATGTTTCTCTGATTCTGTCGAAAGCTTCTTCTGCACCAGAAATCCATTCCCAGTGATTGCGATAATAATTCATATAGACTTTTCCGGCTTCTTCATAAAGTGCTGCAGAAATACCTAATTCGATAAAAGTTTCTTCAAATCTTCGTCTGTGCAGGATATGCCGATCGATCTCTCCCCTTCCATATTCCTCCCACAACCCTTTATTGATGGTATGATAAGTAGCGATCAGACTATCCAGCGAAATGTCATTAAATTCTTCAAAATGTTTATGAACATCCTTAAGTCCATTTTGTTCTGCCTTTTTGTGATTAAGAAGTGTGTCATCCAGGTCAAAGTAGATGAATTTTGGTTTTAAGTCTGACAATGGAATAGTTTTTGATTATTGTTGAATTGAATGAACCAAAATAAATTTAGGCTCGTAAGCGGGCTTAAGTTAAACAACTAAATACAAAATCATGAAAGGTAAATTAATTATAGGGCTTGTTGTTATAGGCTTGCTCGTTTTTTTTGGCATAAGCATAAATAACGGGTTAGTTGAAAAAGAAGAAGCAGTTGAGGGAGCCTGGGCACAAGTGGAAAACCAATATCAACGAAGAGCGGATCTGATACCAAATTTGGTTAATACCGTTAAAGGTGCTGCTAACTTCGAACAAGAAACTTTAACCTCAGTAATTGAGGCAAGAAGTAAAGCAACTTCTGTAAATATAAATGCTAGTGATCTTAGCGATCCTGCTAAATTTCAACAATTCCAGCAAGCACAAGGGGAATTAAGCGGTGCTTTATCCAGACTGTTGGTTTCTGTTGAGCGCTATCCTGAGTTGAAGGCAAATTCTAATTTCAGAGATTTGCAAAGTCAGTTAGAAGGTACTGAAAACAGGATCTCTACTGAACGTAAACGATTTAATGATACAGCTCAGAGTTACAATAGCTCAATAAGAAAATTTCCTACAAGTATATTTGCTTCCATTGGTGGTTTTGAAAGAAAAGCTTACTTCGAAGCAGATCAAGGTGCAGAAAATGCTCCGACAGTAGATTTTGGTAATTAATAACAGCTATTAGCTGATGGCCATTAGCGTTTCGAGTTTCATAACGCTAATGGCTAAAAGCTGACAGCTAAATGCTTATATCCATGAAAGAATTCCTTAACGAAGATCAAGAGAAAGCAGTAATCCGTGCAATCAGAGAGGCTGAAACATCTTCTTCCGGAGAAATCCGTGTACACTTAGAAGCTAAATGCGATAAAGATGATCCGATTGAAAGAGCAAAGGAAGTTTTTGCAGAACTCAATATGCATGAAACAGAACTGCGGAACGGAACCATCATTTATGTAGCATCTGAAGATCATAAAATTGCAATTTGGGGAGATGAAGGAATCCATTCAAAAGTTGGTCAGGATTTCTGGGATGACGAACTTGAGCTCATTACCAAATATTTCATGGCTGATGATTATGAAACAGGTTTAAGAGAAGCTGTTCTGAAAATAGGTGACAAATTAAGAGAATTTTTCCCTTATCAAGGTGAAGATGACATCAATGAATTACCGGATGATATAAGTTATGGAGATAATAAAGATGCGTAAATTATTATTAGTTATAACAATCTTATTTGTCTCACTAAGTGCTTTAGGTCAGGATATTCTTCCTGAGCGTGCCCGAGGAATGGTTAACGATTATGCTAACATGCTTTCTAGTTCTGAGGTTAACAGACTTGAGCAAAAACTCCGAAACTATAGAGACACCACAACGAATGTGATCGCTATAGCTACCATTGAATCCCTTGATGGTAATGCAATACAACCTTTGGCAACTGAAACTTTTTCGAAATGGAAAATGTGGGAAGGGGATCGATACAATGGGGTTTTAATACTAATTTCAAAAACAGATCAGGAAATTTGGATCGAGGTTGGTTATGGACTTGAAGGAGCTATCCCCGATGTGATGGCAAATCGTATCTATGAAAATATACTTCGACCAAATTTTAGAAATGGTGATGTATATGGTGGCTTAGACAGAGCTACTGATGCACTTATTGCACTTGCCGCCGGCGAGTTTGAAGGTGTACCCGAATTACAGTCTAATTCAAATGATGGTTCATTTCCTGTAGAAATAGTCATTTTTATAATCGTGATCATCTTTGTTCTTATCAGGAAAGGAAGAGGTGGTAATCACGGTGGAGGAAAAAGGACACTTAGCGCAGGTGAAGTTCTCTTTTGGGGAAGTCTACTAGGCGGAGGACCAAGAAGAGGTGGTGGTGGATCGTCATTCGGAGGCGGTTTTGGTTCCGGAGGTGGTGGTTTCGGAGGTTTTAGCGGAGGTGGCGGATTCGGTTCCGGAGGCGGTGGTGCCGGTGGAGGCTGGTAATTTATTTTTTACCGGTGCTTGTAGCTTTAACTTCCTTAACATAGATCCAGTCACCAAATGCTGAATCATCACCGTTTGCAGCATTTGAACTAATGTTAAAATAGGTTGTATCCGGAAGTTCTTTGGGAGCAATCCAATCGATAACCCAGTTGTTCACACCGGTCTTAACAGGTTCTGTACCGGAAAAAGAATGTTGAACATACTGCAAAGAATCAGGTACTTGATTCGTTAACATGACTCTTTTATTGTCAGAAATATTAAATACTCCTGACTGTGCACCCTTTTTATCTCTCGCTGAAATTTGGAACCCGGCCTTTCCCATGTCTTCCCTGATCACTTCAATTTTGATCGAATAACTCTCACCTGGAATTAATTCCTGAGGAAGTCCTGATATTTCCAATGAACCCTCTTCCCAATTTAAGTCGTAATCAAAATGACAACTATGGCAGGTTTTTTCTCCGAAGCCACCGGTAAAAGCACCTATCAGATGTTCCGGATATTCATATTGATTTTTTTTAGCTATTTCCTGTTCGGAATTATAAAATCCGAAAAATACGCTCCAAATCAACAGTAATAGACCAATCCTGACTTTCAAATTTTGCATTCAAGGTTCAATATCTGTTTAATATTTGGAGCTTTTCAGTTCTGGGTTTACTGATCAAGCTTAGCTTGTCCCAGGTAATTCGTATCTGTTCCAAACCAAATTGAATTCGTTTCTTCATCAAATACCATATGTCGGACAGTACCTCCTCCACTTTCAATCGGAGTAGAACTCACCACTTTCTTAGTTTTAGTATCAAATCCAACAAACATATTCGGATCAACTCCGGTTTCAACTAACCAGAATCGATCTTTATCGTCAACTGTTACCGCATATGGACGAGACCTCTCTCCGGATGGAAGTTTCCATTCATTAAATTCCTTGGTTTCAGGATCGTAACTTCCAATATAACCACGTGAATAATCTCCGTACCATATTACACCATCCGAAGTTTGAGCTAAACGTCTCGGTCTTGTTCTTTCATTTGGTAACTCGATTTCAGTTACTTTTTTGGTTTCGGGATCAACAGTTGCAAGTTTATTTGTTCCAAACAAAACAATCCATGGGGTTATCATGTCTGTATCCATCACAATTCCATATGGACGAGAACGTGGAGTTGAAACAGGCATAATGGTACTTTCTTTGGTTTTCATATCAAAAAAACCAATTGAATTGGCTCCCTGAGAAGTAAACCAGAAATCCCCGTCTTTATTTATAGCTATTGTATGTGGATCCCGCGCACTCATGTCGTCAGGCATACCATATTTGGTAATTTCACCTGTTTCAGGATTTACCATCCCTAAATGATTTGCTGTATTTCCGGTATACCATGGATTCCCATTTTTATCTACAACAACAGTATGAGGACCGGCTCCATCTTCAAGATCTATTTTCCTGAACTGTTCGGTATCCAGATCAAATTCTGCTACATAATGAGTTCTTTGTCCTACAAACCAAATCTCTCCATCAGGAGCAACATAAGGATCACGTGGTCTGCTGTTTTCCCACGGGACTTTCCATTCTGTAATTTCAACCTCAGTTTTCTCGACAAATTTATCAGTTGCAACAAAAGTAGTGGCTGCAAAAAGAACTAACAAAGAAACAATGCTCAACTTTTTCATATCAACCTTCTGATTTTTGGATTGATATATAATTAAGCTCTCAAATCTAAAAAATAAAATATCCAAACAAAGTTTTACAAAACACCTTTCAAGTTTGAATTAAAAGCTACAGTGCTTGCTCCAGATCAGCAATAATATCATCTGCACTTTCAATTCCCACTGACAGCCTCACCAATCCATCTGTAATGCCAGCATCACATCGAAGTTGCTCGTCAACAACAGAATGCGTCATTGAAGCCGGGTGCTGTATTAAGGTATCTACTGTTCCTAAGCTTACAGCTAGTGTACAAAGCTTAACATTATTCATCAGAGATTTCCCCGCTTCAAAGCCATCTTTCAATTCAAAAGAGATCACTCCACCGAAACCTTTTGTCATAATTGAGCTAGCAAGAGAGTGTTGGGCATGAGATTCCAAACCTGGGTACCAAACTGTTTCTACATTTGGATGTGACTCTAAAAATTCAGCAACTTTCATCGCATTTGAAGAGTGTTTTTCCATTCGTAAAGCAAGCGTTTTAACTCCGTTCAATGTTATCCAGGCATCCATAGGGCCAGAAATCCCTCCTAGATTTTTTCTAAACAGATAGACACCGGTTTCATCCAATAATTCCTTTTTTGCAACCAATGCTCCGCCAATAATTGTTCCATGTCCGCCCATATACTTTGTAGTGGAGTGAACAACAACATCTGCACCAAATTTCAGCGGCTGCAAATGATAAGGAGTAGCAAAAGTGTTATCAACCATAACCAAAGCACCATGTTCTTTAGCAAGTTTTGAAATTGCTTCAATATCGCTCACTTTCATAGTGGGGTTAGCGATACTTTCTAAATAAATGAGTGCAATATCAGGATTTTTCTTCAATTCCATTTCCAACAGAAAGAGATCTGTCATATCAATAAAAGAAGTGCTCATCCCTAGCATTTCAGTTTCTTCTTTTAAGAATTGACTAGTGCAGCCATAAAGTGCATCCTGAGCAATGATATGCTTACCTTTTGCAATGCTGATTATACCCGTGGTTATGGCAGCCATACCACTTCCAAAAGCTACTCCCGAAAAAGATTCGGGATTTTCCATTCCATAAGTTTCAAGCTCACAAATAGCACGTTCTAAATGCTCAACCGTTGGATTTCCCAACCTAGAATAAATATGAGAAGCACCTCCTTCTTCATGAGCGAAAGCTTTTGATCCTTCATCAACATTCTTAAATACAAAAGTAGAAGTCTGATAAATTGGTGTAGTATGCGAACCATATTGATCCTTTTTACCGGACCCGGCATGTACTGCACTTGATTCAAATGAAAGTTGTTTGGCTTTTGTGTCTATCATAATACTGGAATCACTGTTTCGTCTTTAATGGTATTTAATACAATATTGGTATGAAGCCTTTGCACATCAGGTAATGTGGTGAGCTTTGTTCTCATCAACTGCTCATAATCTTTCGTGTCTTTAGCTACTACATGAAGTAAAAAATCTCCTTCACCTGTTGTATTGTAGCAAGCTAATATTTCAGGAATGGCTTTTACTGCTGAAGTAAACTCTTTCATTCGGTTTAACTGGTGCGCACTTAATGTAACTGTGACAAAAACCGTAAGTCCTTTTTCAACCGCTTCACGATTTATCTTAGCAGAGTATCCTTCAATTACTCCATCTCTTTCCAAACGCTTTACACGCTCAAGAGTAGGAGTAGTAGTTAACCCTATTCTGGAAGCAAGTTCATTATTAGCTATTCTCCCTTCTTTTTGAAGGATGTCCACTATTTTAAGATCTGTTGTGTCTAGCTTCATGGCATTATTTGGTTGAATTAACCTAATATTTAACTATTCATTAAATATAATGCCATAGATTAAAAATTCCGAAGAATAATATTCTATATTTAGATTTTATACAGATTATTATACTAAAAAGCCCCTCAAGAATTAACTTGAAGGGCTTTAGATGTAGAGTAATAATTCGGAAAGTTATACCAAGCTATCTACTTCTTTGGTTTTTAATCCTTCTCCATCCGGAGATTTAGGAGTCACGTTCATATACTCTTCCAAAGTAAACTCATCAACCTGTATTGCATCTGTTCTGGCAGCCTCTGCTTTTTCAACCATTTCAGCTTCTGCTTTTGTGATTATATTTTTCTCCAAAGCCGGTTTCAACAAGTTCAGAAACGAATCTTTAGGAAGCTCCCGCTTTTTCATAGCCTTATAAAGCTTTTTGTATACGGGATTCGTGTTTGTTATTAAAGTTAAAGCATTTTCGTAACGTCCAACAGCCTCAGTTGGATCTGAAGGTATATACATACCGTCTGTCATACGATCACGTGCTTCCCCCGGCTCTTGCATTGCCTGAGCTACTCGGTGGCCTAGATCATCAGAGGGGTAAGTTCCGATAGGATTTAAACGTGACCAAACTCCTGCCAGCCTGAACACCCAACTTAGACCCGGAACTTTGATCTCTCTTAAAATACCATCAAAAGCTTCCTGGATTCTATAGAAAACATAATCCATCGACCATTTGAAATAATCGAGATCTTCTTTACGTCTTCCTTCGGCTTCAAATCTTCGGAGTGTAGCTGTTCCCAGATACATAAAGCTTAGGATATCAGCATAACGCCCTGCAATCTTCTCTTTCATTTTCAGTCCACCACCGTAAGAGCCTAAAGCGATATCAGCAAAAAATGCAAAGGATGCTGAAGCCCAGGCCATTTTTCGAAAATACTTTGCAGCAGGACCATTTACTGGAGACCCTGCCAGATAACCACGTGTAATACTAAGCATAAATGAACGGGCTTTATTTCTGCCTACATGCCCGATATGTGCCCAAAAATTATCATCGAATCCTTTTACATCCTTATCCATCAAGGCATTAATCTCATTGAGAGCATAAGGATGGCAACGAATAGCTCCCTGTCCGAATATCATCAATGTTCTTGTGAGGATGTTTGCGCCTTCCACAGTAATAGCAATCGGCAAAGAAATATATCCATGAGCAAACACATTTCGTGGACCTCTGGAAATTCCTGCTCCTCCCACTATATCCATCGCGTCATTGATGATCTCGCGGGTATGTTCTGTGAAATTGTATTTTGCGATCGCTGTTACAACTGCGGGTTTTTCTCCTTGATCCAGCCCTCCGGTAGTATATTTTCGGGCAGCTTCCATAAAATAGGTGTACCCACCAATACGAGCCATTGGCTCTTCAATCCCTTCGAATTTCCCAATATTCAAACCAAATTGTTTTCTGATTGCCGCATAGGCTCCAACAACCCGGGTGGATAGTTTTGCGCCCGCCAAACTGGATGCCGGCAGTGAAATACCACGGCCAACCGCAAGAGATTCCATCAGCATTCTCCAACCATTACCTGCGCCTTCTTTTCCGCCGATTATTGCATCCACAGGTACAACTACATCATGGCCATGAGTTGGGCAATTATAAAACGGAACCCCAAGTGGATCATGACGCTTTCCTAATACAACTCCCTCAGTATCTGATGGAATTAATGCACATGTAATTCCCAGATCTTCGCCTTTGCCAAGTAAATTCTCCGGATCACGAAGTTTAAATGCTAGTCCCAATACAGTTGAAATAGCTGCTAAAGTAATATATCTCTTATTCCAATTTAGCCTTAGATAAAGTTCTCCATCTTCTCCTTTAAATACCTCACCATCTGAAGTCATTCCTCCAGCATCAGAACCGGCATTTGGTTCTGTAAGCGCAAAACAAGGCATTTCAACTCCTGCCGCTAATCTGGGTAAATAATAATCTTTCTGCTTTTGAGTTCCGTAGTGATTTAAAAGCTCTGCTGGCCCTAAAGAATTAGGTACCATAACTGTAGTTCCGAGTGGGCCACATCTTGATGATAATTTTGCTACTATTGCAGAGTGTGCAGTAGCTGAAAATTCAAGTCCACCATACTTTTTGGGAATAATTAATCCGAAAAAGCCTTCTTTCCTAAGAAAGTCCCATGTTTCTTCAGTAAAGTCTTTTCTTACAAAGACGTCCCAATCATTCACCATCTCGCAAACTTTTTCAACCGGACCGTCTAAAAACTCTTGCTCTTCTTTAGTCAGATCGGGGTAAGGTTGCTCCAGAGTTCTTTTAAAATTCGGTTTACCTGAAAATAATTCGCCTTCTATCCAAACATTTCCTGCTTCTATTGCGGTTTGCTCAGTTTGAGATATTGTAGGCAGGAAGTTAAGTGCATCCAGCAACTTCATAATCGGACCACTTAATAATACCCTTCTTACCGGTTTGATATTAAAAACCAATACAGGTACTGTATACGCGATAAAGAGCCATTGAGGAGCATCAAGGCCTATCAAACCCGAATAACCCGCGATAGCCCAAAGCCAAAGTGGTGCGCCTGTATAAGCAAAACCAATAGCTATTATTGCCGTAGCAGTGATCGAAGCCCAAATTGGTACTTCGCTAAAAAAACCGAATAATTCTGATAATGCTTCCATAATGCTCTCCAAATTTTAAGAAACCTGAGTTCTCACCAGGAATCCTTCTATAATATGTTGAATAGATTTTTCAATAAAATGTTCTTTGTTAATCCTGTTATCTAATCTTTGATTTAATACTACCGATATTACACCATGCAGTTGAGCCCATATAGAATAAGCTGCCGTTAGCGGGTCTTCTTCTTCCATCAACCCTTCGCGGACTCCAGATTCAATAATTTTTACCAAGAGCTCGTATGATCTTCGTGCCCTTCTGAATTTTTCTTTCGGGTAACGAGCCATTGATTCTGACTTTACCATATATATGATCTGGTATTTCTCAGGATGCGCAAAAGCAAAATCTGCATAACTTCTGATTACAGATTCAAACTGTGCTATTACTCCTGAGTTTGCATCTACTTTTTGCTCTATGGATACGCTTAAAGCTTCAACTGATTCTTCAATCAATGTATGCAAAAGGTGATCTTTGTTATCAAAATAGAGATAAATACTGGTTGCAGATACGCCTGCTTCTTTTGCTATTCCACGCATTGAAAGTGCAGTGTGTCCGTCATTGTATAAAAGATGACGACTTATATCTAATATTTTTTCTCTTAAAGGGAGTTCTTTTTCGCTCATTTTAAAGATTGGTTAACAGTGTTAACTAGACGAAGTTAACTAATCTGAGACGAAAATCAAGCAATTGTAAAATAAAATTTACTTTTACTTCTTTTCACTCCGTTTAATTTGAGTAAGACTTATTTATACTTGAAATAATAAATCTCATGAATTCCTGTGTAATAAATAAAACTAAATCCTTATTTGGATTAATACTTCTGACATTAAGCTTATCACCAATACTGGAATCTCATCCTTGGGGAGGGCTTGTTATAGACCGGGACGGCAATATATATTTTACTTTTATCTGTCCCATTGATGATGATAACAACCATTATGCTTGTGTATGGAAGATAACACCGAATAATGAAATGGATCATGTTCTGAAAGCTCGAAGATCTCCCAGTGATATAATACTTTCCAGAAATATAGACAGAGAAATATTTGCTGCAGAACGAAGTGGTCAAAGTCCTAACCATAATAATACACTTTGGAAAATTGATACTCCAACCAATCGCGCTTTGATTCCTGCTACCTCTGGTCAAACCCAATTCCATATTCAATCGATTTCTGTAAGCAAAGCTCAAGAAATCTACTTTAGCAAAGATTCTGATGTTTTTTTCAGAGACAGCCTGAATCAAACAACTAAATTAAATACACCTGATTTTGAACGAATAAATCTCACTGCCTGGGGGCCTGACCAAGAACTTTACATTATGTCAGGTGACGATATTTATATTTATGACGGTTCAGATTACAAATTATTAGCTTCGGATTTAAAGAAGCGAAATCCGGAAGACATTCCTTTTTCAGGAGCAAATATTTTTTTCGATATGGTAGTTGATGAATCTAAAAATGTATATCTGGCATATTATGGAAACAGAGAGGTGATAAAGATTTCGCCTGATGGTTCTGCTGGAACAATTTTGAAATCTGAAAGACCATGGTCTCCACACGGAATAGATATCTATAATGGAGAAGTTTATGTATTGGAATCCACTATTGGCGATGGTAAGTGGTGGAGGTTTTGGGAAGAAGACCCAGGGATCATACCAAGAGTAAGAAAAATCTCAACAGACGGAACTGTAAGCACCATCTATAGCTTTAAACCTCACTAAGGCCTGAACGAAATGAACTTTATTAGTTTCCCTTTCTCTAAATGCATCTTTTCGTAGTACGTTTTAATTGAAAGTTCGGGGTCGTCCGGACATTCTTTATGAACGTCTTTTATATCTCTTAACAGCTTCAAGTTCTGTTCTTCGATCACTTCTTTGGTGAACTCATAAAGCTCCTGACTATCCGTTTTTAGGTTAATGGTTGCTCCGGATTTTAATAAAGGCCGATACAACTTTAAGAATTTAGGAGAAGTAAGTTTCTTCCTGTCCTTCTTTAGTTGCGGATCAGGAAATATGATCCATATATCTGAAACTTCTTCCTTCTCAAAAAATTGATCCAAATGATCGATGTAAGCTCTAAAAAAACGAACATTTTCTAATTCCTGATCAAGTGCGCGTTGGGCTCCAACCCACAAACGATTTCCTTTTAGATCAAAACCGACAAAATTTTTATTAGGATAGAGTTTTGCCAAACCCGTCGAATATTCCCCCTTTCCACAAGCCAATTCCAGAACAATGGGGTTTTCATTTTTAAAAATATCAGCATTCCAACTTCCTTTCGGAAATGGGTTCTTGCTGTTATAGTCATGCCAGTCGAATGTATTTTCGAATGTCCTGACTTCCTCCATCCTTTTTTCCTTAATCTTCGGCATTTCAGGGAGCTAATCTTTTAATGATCCAATTCTTCTTTTCCTTCTCATACTTAATTCTGTCATGCAGCCTGCTACGCCTTCCTTGCCAAAACTCAATTGATGTTGGCTCTACAACATAACCACCCCAATGATCCGGCATGGGGACATGTCCTGTTGAATATAGTTTAGTAAGCGCTTCAAACTTTTCTTCCAAAATTGCTCTGTTCTCAATTACAGAACTTTGTTCAGAAGCCAAAGCACCTATCTGGCTTTTAACCGGCCGAGAAACAAAATATTCTTCACTAGCCTCTGAGCTGATTTTTTTTGCAACCCCTTCTATACGAACCTGTCGTTCCAGTTCTTTCCATAAAAAACATAAAGAAACATTGGGGTTACTTTCTATATCTCTGCCTTTGTCGCTTTTATAATTCGTATAAAAGATAAAACCATTCTTCTCTATCCCTTTCAAAAGTACAATTCTGGAATGCGGTTTTTGGTCGCTATCCACTGTAGAAAGCGTCATTGCATTTGGCTCCGGTAACATCGCCTTTAATGATTCATCCAACCAAATTTTAAATTGTTCGATTGAATCAGCATGCACATCATTCTCGTCTAAAGTGCTCAGGGAGTAATCCTCCCTCAATTTTTGAATATGTTTATTATCCATTATTTAAAGTACTCCGGTTCATTACCGCTTTTCCATTTTATATTACATCCCATACTCGGTATTTGTGGCTCAAAATTCTCCTCTCCTTCTATCATAGAATTTGTTGCTGCTCTCATATCATTCCCTGTTACAGGCTTTCCGTTTCCGGGTCTGCTGTCATCAAACTGACCTCGATAAAATAATTTCAGATCTCTATCAAACAGAAAGAAATCCGGAGTACAAGCAGCTTTATAATCTTTTGCCACTTCCTGAGTTTCATCATATAAGTAAGGAAAAGGAAAATTATGTTTCTCAGAAAGTTCTTTCATTAAGTCCGGAGAATCCTGAGGATAATTTTCAACATCGTTTGAGCTTATCGCGATACACTCGATCCCTTTTTGTTTGTACTCATTCGCAAACTCGACCAAACCTTCATTTAAGTGTTTAACATAGGGGCAGTGATTACAAATAAACATCACTAATACGCCTTTATCGAACTTTAGATCATTTAAAGAAACTTTACTTCCATCCGTATCCGGCAGTTCAAAAGATGGAGCTTTAGTTCCAATTTCCAACATTGTTGACAAAGTAGCTGACATGTTATTAAATCCTTAATTACCTTTATTTAAATTATAGACTACGATGAAGCCTACTACTAAGATATTAAATGATAGAGACAAAATTTTGTTTGAGAAAGCACTCAAATTCTATTTTTTTGCTCGCCAAATAGATGTTAAGAAACTTTCAGAAGATGTTGGAGAACGATTACACTATTCAGGATCGGTAGCATACTCCCTAATTATAACGTTTGCTAAATCAGGTTCTCTTAAAATCGAGTATATGGATTTCCTAAATCAGGAATTAAAAACCATGCTTGCGGCCGATGTTTCAACTTTTGAACCTCTACAAATCAAGCCCTCAGAAATTGATGATATCGAGTTAATGAAAGAGACCAAAATTTCATTCTTTGATGAAGATGAAGAAATGAGTTTACAGCTAATATACTATCCTCAAGAAAAGAAAATTCAGCTAGCAAAATCTTAGACATAAAAAATCCGATATCCTTAGCTTTTATGAAAATGAGTTCTACTATCTTTTTCTTTTTAGTTAGGATATCGGAATACTACATTAATATAGACTGGGTAAATACTATAAAGTTTCAAATTCAAATAAGGTATCTATCCAAATTATGTAAATAATTGCAATTGCTTGCCAGTGCTCCTTATAAAGTGCTCTGTAGTTAGCTTGATATGATCATTATTCAATCCTAATCGTTTGGTTTGAACTTTAAAAAGATCTCTTATTTGTTCAGCGAAATTTCCTTCACCTCTCATTCTTTTCCCAAATTCAGCTTCATACAATTTTCCTCCTCTCATATCCTTGATCTTATTTAAAACCTTATCCTTTCTGTCCGGAAAGTTTTGCTGTAGCCATTCTTCGAATAGATCCTTCACTTTGAATGGTAACCTTACAATAATAAAACTGGCTCTTGTTGCGCCTGCATCCGCACCAGATTTTAAAATATCAGCACATTCATGATCTGTTAATCCCGGAATTATAGGTGCAACATTTACTCCAACAGGAATTCCGGCGTTGGCAAGTTTTTCTATGGCTTTTAGTCTTCTGTATGGACGAGATGTTCTCGGCTCCATTACCTCTGTAATTTTGTTATCTAAGGAAGTCACCGATATTGTAGTGCTTACACAATTATACTCATTTAACTCTTTTAACAGATCTATATCTCTGGTGATCAAGTGGTTTTTTGTAATGATGCCAACCGGGTTTCTGAACTCAGCTAATACTTCAAGACATTTTCTAGTGATCAACAATTTCCTTTCGATAGGTTGATAGCAATCTGTAATTCCACTCATTGCTATTACCTGAGGATCCCATTTTGAAGAATTAAATGTCTTTCTCAATAATTCAGGAGCCTTGTATTTAACCATGATCTTGGTTTCAAAATCCAATCCAACAGAAAAACCTAAATATTCATGGAAAGGTCGAGCATAGCAATATATACAACCATGCTCGCAACCTCTGTATACATTTAATCCTGCATTGAAAGGTATGTCAGGACTTGTATTATATGATATGATCTCCTTTGTATGATCTGTAAAAAGTTTCGTTTTCGGGTTCGGTTTTTCGCCGGTTTCCTCATCCAAATTGTAATCAATATAGTTTCCTTCAAACCTGTTTATCGGATTATCTGAAGAACCCCTTCCCTTTATATTTTGATGAAGCTGTTTCATATACACATATTTTATACATATAAATTACTTCATTCTGATATAAATACAAAAAAAGTCCGTACTTAAATTAAGCACGGACTTTAAACTGTTTAACCAAGCCTTAATCAGCGCAAGGAGTGTCTTCTAGGTTCTCATCCCAGCATGATTTTACTCCTTCGTTGTAACTTGGTGAAATAATAAAACCGACTTTCGTCTCTGTATTAAACTCTATAGTTGTAGTGTTTCCATTAGAGCCGTCTACATAGACTATAGTTTTTATGGTGCCGTCGAAATCGTAATCAATTTCGCTACCCATATTTCCATTACGGTCGCTTAGCACTGAAAAATCTAAATCAATACTTCCGTCATTATCTATGTCCCATTCTATTTCGGAAACAGCTCCTTCTTCCTGAGCATCATAATACGTCCATTCACCTTCAGTTCCGTCGTACTCAGCTTCTCCTGAGAATAAATGGAAATTGTTTAGAGGAGGATCAGTAGCAGAGGTTGTCACGAAAAAATTCCATTCTACATTATCTTCAGAATCCACATCTGCTGTTAATAAAACTGAAAAATCTTTGTCTTCATTTTCAGCTGTATACATCCACTGATATTCTCCTTCGGCCACTACTTCAGGATCTTTATTCTGAGCAGCAGTAATCAACACCTTCGGGATAATCAGATTTGCGTCAACGATAAGCTTTGCGATTCCTGCCCTGAAAAGAGCGGCGTTAAAATTAGAACCGGCTTTTAACTTAGAATTACTATTGTTGTTAAAATCTGACAGATCTATTGCCATCGTTTCCGCCGATGGGATCTCAGGCGTGATTTCATTTGTATTGTTAGAATCACTACATGATATAAAAACAGCCATAATCAGTATTATAGCTGTTAAGGATTTAAAGCTTCGAAAATTCATTTCAAGTCGTTTTGTTTAAGTTTCTTACTTAAATCTACAGACCTAACATTTGTTCCAAATTCTATTTATCCGCGGAGTATACTTTTTTACCTGCAACCCAGGTTTCCAAGACTTTTATCTCCCATATATCACTTGCAGGAACTGAAAAATAATCCTTATCAATCAAAATAAAATCGGCCCATTTTCCTTCTTCGATTGATCCCAGAACGTCTTCCTGATGACCTGCATAGGCAGCATCAAGAGTAAATGCACGAAGCGCTTCTTCTCTGGTTAACGATTCGTTTGGATACCAGCCTCCATCGGGATTTCCACTATGATCCATTCTTGTAACTGCAGAGTACAATCCGAAAAATGGATTGGAATGCTCAACAGGAAAATCAGAACCCGCTGCTACTACGGTTCCTTGCTCCAAAAATGTTTTCCATGCATAACCACCTTTTATCCTTTGCGGACCAACCCGGTCTTCGGCCATATTCATATCACTTGTTGCGTGGGTTGGTTGCATAGAAGCAATAAGATCCAGTTCCTTGAATCTTGGAATATCATCCAGTGCTACTATCTGAGCATGTTCAACTCTGTTTCTTAATCCTTGATCACCATGTTCATTCTGCGCTTTTTCAAGTGCATCTAAAACTTGTCTGTTTCCGGCATCTCCAATTGCATGAATATTTGCTTGAAAGCCTTTACCTACAACTTTTGAAACTGCAGCATCCATTTCCTCTTGTTCCATAAATAATAAGCCTACATTCCCCGGATCATCAGAATAAGGTTGTAACATAGCTGCTCCTCTGCTACCCAAAGCCCCATCAGAATAAAGTTTAACGCTTCTTAAAGCCAACATATCATCAGCATAAGATTCTATTGGACCATTTTTTGAAAGTTCGTCAAATGTATTGCCGGAGCCAGAGATCATCCCATAGATTCTGGTCTTCGCCATATCCTGATCATTAAATTCTTTATAAAGATTCCACGCCTTAACCCCCACGCCGGCATCATGGACAGATGTTATTCCCATTTTAGCCATTTGTTCGTATGCTTTTTCCAGGGCTAATCGCTGTTCTTTTTCTGTTGGAGCCGGAATTTCGGATTCCACAAAACCTTGTGCAGCATCTATGAATACTCCTGTGGCATTACCGCTTCCATCTCTTATCACTTTCCCTCCTTGCGGGTCTGGAGTGTCTTTACTTATTCCTGCCATTCTTAATGCCATGCTGTTTCCCCAACCTGCATGCCCATCAACTCTACTCAACCAAACAGGGCGGTCTGAAATGACTTTATCAATGTCTTCTGCTGTTGGAAATTTATTCTCTTCCCACAGAGTTTGATTCCAACCCCTTCCTTGAATCCATTCCAGATCAGGATTTGCTTCCGCATAACTTTTTAAAGTATCTAAAGTCGCTTCAAGTGAATTGATTCCCATTAAATCTACATTTAATTGCTGGAAACCTAATCCCATCACATGCCCGTGTGCGTCTATCAATCCAGGTAATAATGCCTTCCCATTTCCATCGATCACTTTTGCATTCGGAAATTCGTCTCCAAGAGAAACATTACTGGTTTCTATGAACTTACCATTTTTTATTGCAACTGATTTAAATTCGACTAACTCATCACCGATAATTGTGTATCCGTTAATATTTTCGATTAGTATTGTTTCGTCAGACGGGCTACATGCAATTAGAATTGTAGCTATAGTTATCAATAGTATTTGTGTATACTTCATATGGATTTTTATTAAAATATTTAACGTAATATAGGTATTGGTAATCGTTTCCTTAAATCAAATTTAAAGCTTTTACAATAACTAAACTTTACTTTGCTACGGCTTTTATGGGATTTAAAATATTCATCTTCGTACTTCTTTTTACTGGGATTACAAATTTATCGGCAGAACCTTTTACCATCTCAAATATTGATAGTTTAGATACACAGCTTAAAAACCAGAATGGCATAGAACTGGCTAATACGCTTATTGAAATTCTTGAGTACTATCAAAACATAAATGTTGACAGCTCAGTTTATTATGCTACAAAACTGATTAGCCTATCTGACTCTCTTAAATATTCTAATGGAATACTGGCAGGCAACGCAAGTTTAGTTAATGCTGATTTTATTAAAGGTGATTACTATTCAGGTATAGAAAGAGGTCTACCGTTGGTAAATCAGAATTATGAAGAGGAAGGTTATTACCATGCAAATCTTTACCTGGCAGTTGGTAATTGCTATGGTTCGCTTGGCCTTTATAGATCCGGGATAGAATATTATTTAAGAGCTCGTGAAATCTTTGCTCCACTAAATTCATTTGAAAAACTGAATACTGTAGCTAACAATTTGGGTGCACTTTATATAAGACTTGGAAATTTTGAATCTGCACTAGAAGTTTTCAGTAATATGAATATTGCTTCCGGAAGTAAAGCGCTTCGAGTTACCACTAAAGTTAATTTTGGTTTTATCTATTTCGGATTAAATGATCTGGAAAAAGCCGAAAATTATTTTTTAGATGTTTTTGATTTCGGAGATGACGCTATTGAAATAAGAGCCAAAGCAATTGCCAGTTTCAAGCTAGGCGATCTTTACACTCAACAAAGGGATTACCAGCAAGCTCTTACTTATTTCAACAAATCTCTTGAGTATTTTTCGATCTTGGAAAATGAAGCACAAACCATGAATCCATTAAATGGCATTGCTGAAGTTTATTATAAAACGGGGAAACTTGATCAAGCAAAAGAAATAGCTCTACGATCAGAAAGAATCGGAGAAAAAACTCAAACACTTTCGGAATTAAACTCTGTTGTTAGCCTCCTTGCTGACATTTATAAAGAACAAGGCGATTATAAAAAAGCTTATGAATATTCTATAAAAAACACGGCGCTAAATGACAGTCTGAATATTCATCAGAGAAATCAAGAAATTCAGGTTTTAGAGGCGGAATACAATTTTGAAAGAAAAGAAGAAGAACTCAGAAGAGAACAGAGTGTAAAACTTAAAAACCAAAGGATGGTTCTCAGTGGGGTTACTTCTTTTTTTCTGATCAGTTTAGTATTTATTTTCGTTTTTTATAGTAGTAAGAAGAATAAAGAGAAAGCGAATCTCCGTCTTGAAAGTTTAAATAAAGATCTTGAAGAGACTAATAAGATCAAAAATCAATTATTTTCGATTATCGCTCATGACCTTAGAAATCCTTTGAGTTCGCTTTACGGGTTAGTGACGCTATTGGAAATGAAAGTAGCGGACAAAAAAGAATTAGAGCGCCTCATTCCTGAACTGGTATCACAATTTAAACACACATCAACACTCTTAAATAACTTATTGAACTGGTCAAAAAGCCAAATGCAAGGGTATAAAATAATTCCAATTAAGTTCGATGTAAATGAGTTGTTCAGAAAAAATATTGAATTGCTATCTCACCGATTTAAGGAAAAGGAAATATCTGTAATTATTAAAGATGAAAAGTCTCTGTCCGTTTTTGCGGACAAAAACATGATTGATTTGGTAATTCTAAACCTGCTTTCCAATGCACTCAAATATTGTGATAAAAAAGACGAAGTGACAATTTATTCTGAATCAAAACCCGATTTTATTACTTTTTCTGTTAAAGATACAGGCACGGGAATCCCTGAAAATAAAATCGGATTACTATTTACTAGCTCTTTCTATTCAACAAACGGCACCCGTAATGAAGCCGGCACAGGATTAGGACTAATGCTCTGTAAAGAATTTATTGAAAAAAATTGTGGCAAAATTTGGGTTGAAAGCGATGCCGGGCAAGGTACAATCTTCCATTTCACCCTTCCAATTAATGACTATGAACTTGATTCATAATCATTCCAAAACTCTTCTTTCAAATAATCCGGAACTACTTTTAAACCCTTAATTTCACTTTTGTTTTTAAAAGCTACGTCTTTAATAATTTGAGAACTCTCACTTAATTCCGGATCGCTTCCGGTTTGTAATTTTCCAGACAAATATTCTACTTTGTGAAAAAACTCAATAGCGTGGAATTGATCTTTGATCACTTCATTCACATGCATCAGACTTTTTACTTTTACATGCAAACCGGTTTCTTCGAGAAACTCCCTCTTCAGTGTTTCTTCCAAAGTTTCTCCAAATTCCAAACCACCACCCGGCGGCATCCATGTCAACTCATTGGTAATTGGTGACAAAAGTTGAACAAGTAGTATCGAATTTCCCTTTACGAGCAATCCGCAACTTCTTAACCTTAACTTACCTTTATAGGATGACAACTATTTTGCTACTTTTCTCTTGGTTTTTTTTATTGGGCTGTAAAGCTCATTTGCTTTAGCATATTTCAAACTTGCTTTTACAAAATCTACGAACAATGGCTGAGGATTGTTCACTGTGCTCTTAAGTTCCGGGTGAAATTGTACTCCAACAAACCAAGGATGATCAGGAATCTCAACTATTTCCACTAAATCTCGTTCAGGATTCATTCCTACTAAAGAAAGACCTCCTTCAACAAGCTTATACCTTAAATTGTTGTTTACTTCATAGCGGTGACGGTGACGTTCAAAAACGAGTTCTTCACCATAAGCTTTATATGCTTTCGAATCTTTTTCCAGCTTACAAGCATATTTACCCAACCGCATAGTTCCGCCCATATTTTCGATATCTTTTTGATCATGCATGATATCAATTATTGGGTATTCACATCCTTCTTCAAATTCAGTGCTGTTTGCATCATCCCAGCCACAAACATTTTTTGCATATTCTATAACTGCACATTGCATTCCTAAACAAATACCAAAGAAAGGAATCTTATTGATTCTAGCGTATTCAACTGCAGCTAATTTCCCATCAATTCCCCTTCCACCAAAACCGGGAGCAACTAATACTCCGGAAATACCTTCTAGTTTTTCGGAAACATTTTCTTTTGTAAGATCATCTGATTGAACCCATCTAATTTTAACCTTACAGTCATTCACTGCCCCGCCATGTATAAACGCTTCTACAATTGACTTGTAAGAATCATGATGCTCTACATATTTTCCAACCAGTGCAATATCAACAGAACCTGATGGTGCTGTTACTGCCTCAACAAAACCGATCCAATTATCAAGATTATAATCTTCTGTTTCCAGTTGAAGCTTTTCAATTACCCTCTTATCTAAACCTTCTTCTTTCATAAGAAGAGGAACTTCATAAATACTTTTAGCGTCAAGAGAAGCTATAACATCTTCCAGATCAACATTACAAAAACGTGCTACTTTACTTCTAATTGAATTATCCAACGAGTATTCTGACCTGCACACAATAATATCAGGCTGCAAGCCACTTTCTGAAAGAGTTTTTACAGAATGCTGAGTTGGTTTTGTTTTTAATTCACCAGCAGCAGCTAAGAAAGGTACTAGAGTTAAGTGGATAGACAATGTATTCTTTCTGCCAACATTATACTTAAGTTGGCGAACAGCTTCGATGTATGGTAAACTTTCAATATCACCTACTGTACCACCGATCTCTACAATTACAACATCATAGTGTCCTGACTTACCAAGTTCTAATACGTGAGATTGTATTTCGTCAGTAATATGAGGAATTACCTGCACCGTTTTTCCTAGATAAGCACCTTGTCTCTCTTTAGTAATTACATCGTTGTAAATTCTTCCGGTAGTTACATTATTCGATTGAGAAGTCTGTATATCTAAAAATCTCTCGTAGTGGCCTAAATCGAGATCTGTCTCTGCGCCGTCATCAGTTACATATACCTCACCGTGTTCGTAAGGATTCATAGTACCCGGATCTACATTTATGTACGGATCAAGTTTTTGAACTGTGACCTTTAAACCCTGAGCGACCAGTAATCGCCCCAATGAGGCACAAATTATTCCTTTACCCAGAGATGATGCAACCCCTCCGGTTACAAAAATATACTTAGTAGACATGCGAAATTTGAGTGAAGTTGATGGATGGAAAAGATAGTATTCTAATAAGCCCTATTCAATTTAACTTTCAAAGAAATTTAAATTTATACTGCTTTCTTTATTACCTCTCCAACTACTTTGTTTAGCACATCTGGTTTATCAGTAAAAATACCTTTTGCACCAACTTGTATGAGAGACTTCATTGTATGTTCATCATTAATTGTATAAATAAAGAACGGTATTTTATTAATATTCAGTTGTGATACCCAGTTATCTGTTAACTGCTGACGACTGCAATTAAAAGCATCAATTTTATAATCCTTGGCAAGACGAGAAGGTTCTCTTCCATGAGATTGTACTTGTTCGTATAGCAATGCACTTTTTATAGTATTCTCTCTTTTACTTAACCTTTCTAATACTCTGTAATCAAAACTAGAGATTAATACCACTTCTTCCATATCCAGCTCTTCAACTATATCTAATACTAACTCAACAATCCCCGATTCTTCTTTCCCCGTTACTACTTCCGGTTTGATTTCTATATTTACTAATATTCTGTTTCTTGAAAACTCAAGAACCTCTCTTAGTGTAGGAATTCGTTCATTTTTAAATTTTGCATCAAACCAAGACCCGGCGTCAAGCTTCTTCAAATCTGAAAGTGTATAATCACAAACTAAACCACTTCCATTTGTTTTCATATCCAGTCTTTCATCATGAAACACAACAGGTATGTTATCTTTTGAAAGTAAAACATCCAGCTCGATCATATCAGCATTCATATCTACCGCAGCTTTAAAAGCAGACATCGTATTTTCAGGATAATACGCGCTTGCGCCTCTATGGGCTATCGTATAAAATCTTTTTTTAGAAAAGTCCATTCTTCTAGAATCAATACAAAAATTATTAGCCCTTCCAATAAACTAATTCTAGAGACTAAACGTAACTGTATTTTGCAGAAAAACGAACATAGTTCGTTTAGTCAAGATAATATAACTATGTTCAGAAAAGTTAATTCTGAAACGTTATGACTCTCTTTATTGCTTTATTGATCAATGAATTAAAACTGCCGGAACTTGAGAATGCAGAGTAAGACAAAATCAAACCTGAAATTATTGAAACACAACCTAATAAGCTTACCACTGTTGCCAACCACACAGGGTGTATTAGTTCCAGCATTGAAAGCGCTACCACCGTTGTACCCAATAAGATTTGAATGAATGCAGATATTAACTGGAAACCATTGAAAGGAGCAAAATCATTTTTAGAAGAAAATGACTTAAATTGCCTATTCAATTTTATATCTAACTCTTTCTCTGAATCCTTTCCCAGTAAAGAATTCATTTCTTTTTCTTCTTTGTTCATGTCCTTACCTTTTACTAACCACTTTATTTTAACTAATCTAATAAATCAGCGCGAACAAAAAAATAAAAATGAGTAAAACCGATAATATTTACATCTACGGTCGTAATCCAATAATTGAAGCGCTAATCAATCGACCCAATGAGGTTGAAAAGGTTTTTATTAAAAACTCTATTCAACTTAATTCCATTGATGGCTTAGCTGATTTAATTTCAAAAAACTCAATTCCGGTTTCTAAGGTTCCTCAAATTAAAATCCAGAATCTAGTAGGAAGAGTAAATGATCAGGGGATTGTTGCATTATTAAGTCAAATATCTTACACCAACTTCTTTGATTGGGTATCAGAGTTAGATCTGCATTCAAATCCAGCCGTTGTTCTTTTGGATGGAATAGAAGATCCATATAATTTTGGGGCTATTCTCAGAAGTGCAGTTGCTGCAGGCATTTCTGCTGTGCTTGTGCCTACTCAAAAACAAGCACCCGTTAATGCAACTGTCTTTAAGACTTCTTCAGGAACTGCCGGAAGAATACCTATCATCAGAGTTCATGATATTAATCAGGGAATTAAAGACTTGGAACTTGCAGGGTTTAAGATTTATGGTTTAGATGGAAATTCTAAACGATCTTTTTGGGAGACTGAATTTAATACCCCTACTGCTTTTCTGATTGGGAATGAAGGCGAGGGAATTGACCGAAAAATTTTAAAGAAAACATCCGAAACACTTAGAATACCTATGGTTAATAATGTAGAATCTTTGAATGCTTCCGTTTCTGCAGCTTTAATCTGTTATGAGTGGGCCAGAAAGCGCATATAAAAAAAGCAGGCTTTAAAAAGCCTGCTTTTAATTTAAGTCTGAATTTGATTAAGCTACGTTTGCAACTACTTCAGATTCAGCGAAAAAATATGCAGCTTCTATTTTTCCATTTTCTACAGAATCAGACCCGTGAATGATATTTTCTCCAAGGCTGTCAGCAAAATCTGCTCTTATAGTTCCTTTATCCGCTTCTTCAGGATTGGTAGCACCAATTAAAGTTCTGAAATCAGCTACTGCATTTTCTTTTTCCAAAATCATAGGAACACAAGCACCGCTACTCATAAATTCACACAATTCACCATAAAATGGTCTTTCTTTATGAACTGCATAAAATCCTCCTGCAGTATCAGCAGTTAATCTTGTCATTTTCATTGCTAAAATTTTGAACCCTGCTTCTTGAATTCTTTTAGTAACTTCGCCGATAAGTTCTTTACGAACACAATCAGGTTTCAAAATTGTCAACGTTCTTTCTAATGCCATTATATTTTTTCTGAAATTAATTTTTTTGTAACAACCCTTTTGAAAATCCCTCTTCAAAATGGTATTTAAAGATAAGATTTCGCACATTAATTGTCGAATATAAAGGGCGGGCGATACAATATTTATGCAAAATGATTACGAACATAGTTTTAGTTGGAATTTTAGCTTAAAAGCTACTCCAACACAGCTATGGCCTTTTATTTCTGACACAAATAAATTTTTAAAAAAAGCAGGACAATTCTCTGTTCGCAAAGAGCCCTTTCTTACTGATACTAAAAAAGGATTTCTGGAACTCACTTCTACTAAAATGAATACCGGATACGCTTGGGTAGAACAGCCCTATTCTTGGGAAAAACCGTTTAGATTTGGCACATCCAGACAATACAAAGCAAGTCTTATAAAAAGTTTAAAATTTAACGTGAATTTGATTCCTGAGGAATCTGGAACCAGACTTATTATAGATTTGAAGATCACTACTTCCAGAAAATTCATCAGATACTTTCTTGTTCAATACATTGAAAGAATTGTAAAAAGAAAGGTCTACAACTTTGTACAGGAATGTGACCAATCTGCTTATACAAAAGCACTGCCTTATGAATACAATCCGAAAGCCAGGGTAAGCAGAAGAGCTAAAAGCAAGATTTCTGAAATTGAACAGAAACTTCAGGAGAAAACCCGTCGACAACGTATTATTAATCATTTAATAAGTTATCTGTTGCGCGCCGAAGATGAAGATCTGAAAACAATTCACCCGTATACCTTAGCTGAATATTGGGGCGAAAAAAAATATTCTGTGCTTAACGTTTTTCTAAACGCTGCAAAACTTGGTTTACTGGATTTCAGGTGGGATGTATTTTGCCCGAATTGCAAAATTACAAGACAAAGCTTTAGAAGAATGAGAGATATACACTCAGATCTTCACTGTGACGAATGTAACTCCAGTTATTCTATTGATTTTAACGAAAACCTGCATCTTGTCTTTAATCCTAACCCGCTTGTTCGTAAAATTTCCAACAGTTCCTATTGTTTTGGCGGACCTCAGAATACACCGCAAAGAGTTACACAGCATTACCTTAAACCGGGCCAACAAAAATACTTACATATAAACCTTGAGGAGGGAACCTATCTCTTTAAAACTTCTGCTAATGAGGGGTTTTTGAAGCTTCATCTCAGAAAGGATATTGATGATGCAGCCACTATTTATATAACCAATGATGACTTGGAAGGACAGGAAGCAACAATCTCTGTAACACCAAATTTAACAATTGTCAATGATTCAGATCATGAGTTAATCTGTTACATCGAAAAAGAAAACTGGCGCCAGGAAGCTATCTATGCTACTGAGGTAACCTCTTCTCACGACTTCAGAACATTATTTGCGCAAGAAACTTTGAAAGATGGCGAAAAGGTAACTGCTTCTAATCTCACGATTTTGTTTACTGATTTAATGAACTCTACTGATCTTTATCTGCAAGAAGGTGATGAGTTTGCTATCGGTCAGTTGATGAGCCACTTTAAAATTATTCAACAGATTGTGGCCGAGGAACGTGGTGGTATTGTTAAAACAATAGGCGATTCGGTTATGGCTGTTTTCAAAGAACCTGTATCTGCTTTAAAGGCTGTAGAACGTATTCAACAAATATTTTCTTCTTCAACTGCAATGGGAGACTCCTTCAAACTCAAAGCCGGAATTCATTTGGGAAATTGTACAGCTGTAAATTTAAACGATAGAATAGATTATTTCGGAACAACAGTAAACATCGCTTCAAGACTTGTTGATGTAGCCGAAGAAAAAGAAATCGTAGTTTCTGAACCATTCTATAATTTTGGCGAGACTGATCTTTATTTGACTAACAACAGAAAGAGTTTATTTATAAAAAATAGTGAAAAAGAATTGAAGGGCTTTGATAAAGAAACCTTTAAAGTAAAACAGATCAGTATGGAAAGAACTTCATTACGACTTGTGATTTAAGCTCTGTACTTCTATGCTAGTTTACAGACATTGTTTTATATTAAAATAAAAATGCCTGTAAAAAAACATCACCCTTCTATCAAGGACTCTACTTTGCATATGAAAGCAAAGAAAAATATAGCCTTGATTGCTCATGACCACAGAAAAATGGATTTACTGGACTGGGCAGAATTCAATAGCGAGTTTCTCAAAAATCACAATTTGTTCGGAACAGGTACAACCGGGTCTTTGGTAGCACAAAAATTAAATCTTCCTGTTTATACTTTTAAAAGTGGTCCTTTAGGTGGTGATCTACAAATTGGAACTGCTATAGTAGATAATGAAATTGATATGATGATCTTCTTCTGGGATCCTCTTCAAGCTCAACCTCACGATGTTGATGTTAAAGCATTACAGCGAATAGCTATCGTTTATAACATTCCTTTGGCTTGCAACAGATCGTCAGCAGATTTCCTGATAACATCCCCACTTATGAATTCCAACTACGAGCGGTTTATAGTGGATTACAGCCAAAGATTTAAGAAAGATTTAGACGATTAAAATTCTGAGTCCGATTTATTACTATTGAAATATAAATTAGCTGTAGAACTGCTTATTTTAACATTACTCAATCAATAGTAGAATCAAATTTTACTCATGTCGCTAAACAGACTTCAATTCGAAAAAAGCCCCTATTTACTTCAACATAAGAATAATCCGGTAGACTGGTATCCATGGTGCGATGAAGCTTTTGAGAAAGCAGCATCAGAAAACAAACCCATTTTTTTATCCATTGGATATGCTACGTGCCATTGGTGTCATGTTATGGAACATGAGAGTTTTGAAGATGAAGAGATCGCAAAGTTACTGAACGATACGTTTATCAATATCAAAGTTGATAGAGAAGAACGTCCTGATATAGATAGTACTTATATGACGGTGTGCCAAATGGTGACAGGTCATGGAGGTTGGCCTTTAACTATAATAATGACACCGGATAAAAAACCTTTTTTTGCAGGAACTTATATTCCCAAAGAACCTAGGTTTCAGCGTGTTGGTTTAAAACAACTGATCCCCGGTATCGCCGGAATGTGGAAATACGAACCAGAGAAAATTAAAAAAGCTACCAGTAGTATCCAGGAAGGGTTTGATAGATCGCTTCATTTTGAAAAAGGACTTTTCCCGGGGCTGGAAGCAGTAGATTTTGCAGCAGAACAGTTAGCAAAACGCTACGATAATAAGCACGGTGGGTTCGGAACATCTCCAAAATTTCCATCACCCCATAATTTGAATTTTCTGCTTCGTCAGTGGTATGCCACAGGTGAAGAACGGTTTAAAAATTCAGTTGAACACACGCTTACTAAAATGCGTCTTGGAGGAATCTGGGATCACGTAGGTTATGGATTTCACAGATATTCTACTGATGAAGAGTGGCTGCTACCTCATTTCGAAAAGATGTTGTACGATCAAGCTCTGATGATGATAGCATACACAGAAGGTTGGCAGGTAACCGGAAACCCTTTATTCAAGCAAACTGTGCTTGAAATATCAGAATATGTAGCTCAGAACCTTACGCACAAACAAGGTGGTTTCTTTTCTGCTGAAGATGCGGACTCTGATGGTGAAGAAGGAAAATTTTATGTTTGGGAGACTAATGAAATAGACAAGTTTCTATCGGATTCTGAAGCCAAAACCTTTAAATCTGCCTTTAATTTAAAACCGGAAGGAAACTTTGAGGATGAAGCAACTAAACAGTTAACAGGCAAAAATATACCACACCTTACAGAACCTTTAACTGAAACTGATCATAAGAATTTTAAATCTATTCGGACAAAGCTTCTTGCAGAAAGGGGTAACAGAACCAGCCCTCTTCTTGATGATAAAATTCTCACAGACTGGAATGCACTAATGATAGCTGCTTTTGCAAAAGCAGGAAGCGTATTTGGAGAGGAAGAGTTTATCACTAAAGCTGAAACAGCTTTCCGGTTTATTGAAGAAAATCTATTTAATAATGGAAGCCTTTATCATCGCTACAAAGATGGAGAATATAAGATCAATGCATTTGCTGATGATTACGCATTTTTGATTTGGGCTGCTATCGAATTGTATGAGGCAACGCTGGATGTGAATTATTTAAAAAAAACAGTCTTGTTTTCTGAGCAGTTCATAGAAAAATTCTGGGATAAAAGTGATGGAGCTTTCTATTTCACAGATACAAATACGGAAGAACTATTAGGTAGACAAAAACAAATCTATGATGGAGCGGTTCCTTCTTCTAATTCTGTAGCTATAATTTCTTTAATCAGACTAAGCAGGATAACCGGAAGAACTGATTTTGAAGGTTATGCAAATTCTATTGGCGAATACTTTTCTTCAGACCTGATCAGGTCCGGGTCGAGTATAACCCATGGATTACAGGCTGTCCAATATGTTAACAACAGTCCAAAAGAAATTGTGATTGTTGATAATACTTCTCCCGGAAAAGAGATTCTTTCATCAATAAACACCGTTTTCTCACCATTTAAAGTCTGTTTATTTAAGAACTCAGAACTTAATGACATTAACAAACTAGCCCACTATACAGAAAAAATGGAACGAATTAATAACAGCATCACTTTCTATTTTTGTTCTAATCACACTTGTGAAAACCCAACTAACAACCTGTCTCAAATACAAAATCTTTTGAAACCGAATTCTTTAGTATAATTTATTCATCAAGTTTCAATCCGGTATGAGATACAACTCGTAATATTAAACCAGGAACATAAGGTATGCTGTTTTTCATTATATCTGCTATTGGCAGGTTTTTAAACCAGGACAATTCCAGAGATAAGGACTTGCTCAGGCGAATCGCACAGAAAGACCCTGTAGCACTTTCGCTTTTATATGATCAATATAATCGGCTATTATTTGGTCTGCTTGTATCCATTCTTAAAAAGAAAACGGAAGCAGAAGATATATTGCAGGAAGTTTTCAGCACTATATGGGAAAAAGCAGATCAGTTTGATCCGGATCGAGGAACCGGCTACACCTGGATTGTTTCGTTAACAAGAAATAAAGGAATAGATCGGTTGCGGTCTAAAGTATATAAAGAGCAGAAAAAACAATCGACAAGTTTGGACAATGATGATGTTTATTATCCATTATATTCAAGTGAAAATAACCCACTTGAGGATACAATTTTATCTGACAGAGCAGACATGGTGAGAAATGCATTGCAACAAATTTCTGAAAAACAAAGAAAAGTAATCGAGATTTCATACTTCAGCGGATTAAGTCAATCTGAGATTTCAGAAGAATATGATATTCCGTTAGGGACAGTAAAAACAAGAATGCGAGATGGCATGATGAAACTAAGAGATATTTTATCGGGAGCAGAACAATGAGTACACAAGACAATGCTTTATTTGAAGAACTTTGTGTTGGTTTTGTATTAAATTCGATAAGCCAAGAAGAGGAAGAAGAATTTAAATCACTTTTAAATAATGCAACTCAGGAGCAGGAACAACTTTATCAGGATATGCAAAGTATTGCATCTGAAATGGCTTTACTTGCTTACGACCAAAAGCCCTCAGAGTCTGTAAAAGAACAATTGTTAGAAATGGCTTGGGCCTCAGTTCATGCAAGGGGTGGAAGTGCTAATGTTCACTATCTTTCCAGATATAGAATTTCAGCGGCTGCAGCGGTCTTGTTTCTTGTAAGTTCATTAGGTTTGTTTTTCTTCAATCAAAACCTGGAAACTGACCTTGAAACCCAAAAGGAACTTGTAGTTCAGAAAGAAAACACCATTCGTATTTTGGAAACTGAAGTTGAGCAAAAGTCTGAGCTTTTGGCCATTCTAGAAGCAAGAGATGTTGACCTAATATTAATGGACGGCTTGGAAGTTAATCCGAATGGCTTCGGTAAAGTTGTTTGGGATAAAGAAAACGGACAAGCATTACTCCAAGTTGCTAATATGCCGGCTGTACCAACCGCTAAGGAATATCAACTGTGGTTTGTAATAAACAATCAGCCTTTCAGCGCCGGAGTTTTTGCGGTAAACGACCCTGAAAGAGATAACTTCTTTAAAATTCAGGAACTAAATCAATCAGCAAGCCAAGGTGCTTTTGCAATTACACTTGAGCCTGAGGGTGGTTCGCCTCAACCCACTGGAGATATGTATATGCTTGGTGCTATGTAGCAGTTACAGCAACTTACATACAAGAATTTTAAAAACTCCTTCCTTACCGGTTGGAGTTTTTTTTATGCTTTCTGAACCAAAGAACAATCTGTCTTCAAAAGAACTTCGTACTTGCTATTACATATTTGTATTTAGTGATAGAGATAAGGAGTTGTAGCTTGAAAGCGCAACTCCTTTTTTTATAATCCAATCCCAAATCCAATCTGAACGGAAACTTCTTTCGTAACGTTAGTTAAGTATAATAATAACTAAACTTACGAGAATAATGAAAAAACAAAAGATACCATTTTTGGTAACTGTTTTATGCTTACTACTATTTGGCACAGCCCAAATAGCTAACGCGCAAACAGTGTTTGAAACTACGCTTAGTGGGAGTAACGAAGTACCCACTGTAACAACTTCCGCAAACGGAAATATAACCGCTACACTTAACGGAAATGAACTAACTATTGAAGGTTCTTTTGAAGGACTTAGCAGTGCTTATGCTGCCTCTCATTTGCATGCAGGTATGGCTGGTGAAGCAGGTGGCGTTCTTTTCACGTTAAACGCTTCAGTTGACGGTGATGGAATGGGCGGAACTTACACTACCGCAAATAACACTTTTACATTATCGAGTGGCCAAGTGGATACATTAAAAGCTCGCGGAATTTATGTTAATATACATTCTGAAACTTATGCGGGCGGAGAACTTAGAGGTCAATTAGCTCCTCAAGCAGATGTTGTATTCAGAACTAACGTTTCTGGTGCACAGGAAGTACCCGCAGCTAAAACTATGGCAAATGGTGCTCTCATCCTCGAACTAAATGGAGATTCACTGTTTGTTTCAGGTTCATTTAATGGACTTTCAAGTAATTACGCTGCTTCTCATTTGCATACTGCAATGGCGGGAAGTGCAGGCGGTGTTGCTGTAACTCTAAATGCTACTGTAGCAGCTGACAATAAATCAGGAGTTTATTTAGCAGCTGATAACAGATTTGAACTTACTACAGATCAAAAATCAGCACTTATGGATAGAGGCATATATGTAAATATTCACTCAGAGAATTTTGCTTCCGGTGAATTAAGAGGACAAGTTACTCCTCCCGTTACAGCTTCGTTCTTTGCGAGCTTATCAGGAAGTGCTGAAATTCCTTCTGCAAATACAAATGCCGGCGGTGCAGTTGTAGTTGAACTAACTACAGACGATTCATTAGTTGTTACCGGTACATTTGCTGAATTGCAAGGTGATTTTGATGCCTCTGTAGCTGGTGGTTCTCATCTGCACGCAGGACATTCAGGAACAAATGGAATGGTTGATATAGTAATCAACGCAGAAGTTGAAGCTAATTTAAAGGCTGGAGCATATTTAGCAAAAGATAATAAATTTGCTGTTGATGCTTCCCAGATCGAAACTCTGCTTAACAGAGGATATTACGTTAATATTCATACTACAACATTTGGAGCAGGTGAGCTTCGCGGACAAGTACTCGGTGATGCTTCAGCTTATTTCAAAACAAATTTAAGTGGTTTACACGAACAACCTACTCCTGTTATCACAGATGCTTTTGGCGCGGTTCATGTAGAACTCTCAGGCGACAGAGCAATTGTTACAGGTGGTTTTGATGCACTTTCAAGTGCTTACGCAGCTTCTCATTTACACTCTGGAAGTGTTACCGCAAGTGGTGGAGTTGAAGTTACATTAAACGCGACTGTTTCCGATGATACCAGTGGAGTTTATGAAGTATCAAACAATACTTACACCCTTACCGAAGCGCAATTAGAGACAATGAGCAGTCAAGGTTTGTATATAAATGTACATTCCCAAGCTGAAGCGGCCGGAGAATTAAGGGGGCAACTCTTATTCGGTGACAACTTATTCCCAGAGAAGAGTTCGTTATTAACTCCTATAGATGATGCTGAAATCAGTATTGCAGGTGATGTTTCTACAAACTTAGTAGCTACTTGGTCTGCAAGCTCAGATATCGAAGGCGATAGCTTGACTTACACTTGGCAAGCAGCTACAGATTCTTTATTTGCTGATATTATTGTAAATGCGAACGTTGGTTCAAACCTGAATTACAATATTTCGTATGGCGACCTAGATACAATCTTAGTGGACCTTGGCGTTGAGTCTGGTGCTTCTGCTACAGTATACCATAGAGTTATTGTATCTGACGGAAGTGACGAAACATCAAGTGATACAAGATCAGTTACTATGGAAAGGGGAACATTAACATCTAATGAAAATGATGGAATAGATACTCCAAACAGATTCGTTTTAGATCAAAATTATCCTAACCCTTTTAATCCAAGTACAAAAATTAGCTTTTCTTTAGAAGAAGCAGCACCAACACAATTGGTTGTTTACAATATGCTTGGACAAAAAGTTGCCACTTTGGTTAACGAAAGATTAAGTGCAGGTGAGCACACCTTCAACTTTAAAGCTGACAATTTATCTTCAGGTATTTATATCTACAGATTACAATCAGCCAATCAAAGCTTAACAAAGAGAATGACACTGATTAAATAGTATATTAATTAGTACAAATTAAAAGGGAGTTTGGTCATCCAAACTCCCTTTTTTTTATATCTCTATTTTCTGATATTCTGAGATTAATTTCCTGACATCATCTTAAACATAAGATCTGTTACACTGATCAGGTTAACTCCTGTTGGTACCTGAACCATCGCTTTCGCAATACTGGACTTATTGATATTGGTAACTTCCATTACGGTTTCAGTACCTTTTTTCCCGGTTACCTCAACGAGCATTGGAAAATTTTTCCCCGTAAAAACGGCATCTCTTGATTGATTAACTGCTCTGTTTGCTTCAGCCGGTATATTTTTCCAAGGCTCTGCCAGCATTCCCCAGTTTATATCTATATTCGGTGTAAGCCATACAGACATTTTAGAATCAGCTTCTTTACCTGAAATAACCAACTCGTATGTTTTGTATCCATTTATAGTTCTTTCCCGATCAGTATATTCAAAATTCATTTCCTCATTTTCTGAACTGTTTGGTGAAGAATCACTTCCCCAAGAAAGAAACATTTTAAATAATCCTTCCACTTCTGATTTAGTAACCTGAAGTGCATCATTATTCTCCATTAACACTACAAAGTCTTTTTTGTCATTACGAATCAGCATCCCTCCGGAATTAAATGACTGACCAAAGTTCATCTCATCTTCACCTTTCAAAAATATCCGATCTGCAGTTACATACATATTAAGCTGATTAACTGAAGTCTTTCCATTTTCATTATCACCATATAGGTTCATGGAAATATGACCTTCAAACTGTGCCTGAAGAGGATTAGAAAAAAAAGTGACACATAAAAAAAACAGTGTGCTTAAATATATTTTGGTTCTCATAATTATCTCTGGATGTTTTTGATTGAGGAGTTTAACGAACTACATAGTTGGATGTTACGCAGAAATTAAATCTTCCATTCCCACATTCACTTTTTTGATCCAACCACCGGCTACTACGTCATCGCCTTCGTAACAAACTATAGCTTGTCCGGGAGTTATGGCTTCTCTTCCGGTTGGGAAATGAACTTTGATCTCATCTTCTCCTAGTTGAGTTAAATATCCCATCGCGCCGTCATCGTTATATCGAATTGCGCCGGTGATCTCCATTTCGGTTTCCGGAATTCTGTCGTACTTCACTAAATTTATTTCTTTAGCCGTCAGCGTAGAACTGACAAGGTCTTCCTTCTCTCCGATAGTGATCGTGTTTGTTATCGCGTTTATATTTGTTACGTAAACGGGCTTACCCATAGGCAAGTTCAACCCACGTCGTTGACCAATTGTATAAAAAGGATAGCCTTCGTGCTCGCCTAAAATATTTCCATCTTTATCTACAAACTTACCGCCTTTCATTTTCTCTTCCAGACCCGGAACTTTGTCTTTTAGAAATCTGCGGTAATCATCATCCGGCACAAAACAGATCTCATAAGAATCAGGCTTATTTGCTACATTTAATAATCCGTGATCTTCTGCTATTTGACGAATTTCCGGTTTTGAATATCCACCCAAAGGAAAAATGGTTCTTTCAAGGTGCTTTTGTGCAACACCCCATAATGCGTATGACTGATCTTTCTTTGGATCTAATCCTCTGGAAATGATGTGACGTCCGTTTTCTTCTCGTACTCTTGCATAATGTCCTGTAGCAATGAAATCACACCCAAGGTTGTCTGCTCGCTTTAACAAAGCAGCCCATTTGATATGAGTATTACAAAGCACACATGGGTTTGGAGTTCTTCCGTCCATATAATCACCCACAAAGCGATCAATTACCCAATCACCAAACTCTTCCCTTATATCTACGATGAAGTGCTTGAAACCATGATTTACGGCAATGTGGCGAGCATCATTCATAGACTCTACCGTACAACAACCCGTTTCTTTCCCGTTATCACCACCGCTTCGGTGATAATCCCAGGTTTTCATGGTAATTCCAATTACCTCGTATCCTTGTTCTCTTAGCATTACAGCAGCTACAGACGAATCTACACCGCCACTCATTGCTACAAGAACTCTGCCTTTTTTACTCATTTCAAGATGTGAGTTTCTCTTTGAATTTAATTGATGCTAAAGATAAGGCTTTTGTTAACTGATTGCGATATTCGTTTAAATATCTCTGATAGTGTTTATCGATGACTTAGATCAGGCTCTAAAAACACGTTTAATTTTATTCTCTAACAACTTTTGCAATAGAATTCTTTATCTGATATGAAATAGAGTTTTTGGCTAATCGACATTGGATATTCCTTGTTGAATATTCAATATTCCCTACGTCATATACAAATACGGCTTCCAGGGTTCCTGAACTCCACCGTTTATATCTCTGAAAAATGTAATGGGCATAGGACGATATGGTTTACTAAGAAGTTCCATATTTGCCTCTTTCGGCGTTCTGTTTCCTTTCTTAACATTACATTTGTCGCAAGCAGTAGTCAAGTTTTCCCAGGTATCTTTACCGCCTCTGCTTTTGGGATGAATATGGTCAATGGTCAATTTAGATTTCTGCCCGCAGTACTGACATCTAAAACTGTCTCTGCGCATCACATTTCTTCTTGTCAGAACCACTTTTTTATAAGGTAGACGGATGTATCTGCGTAATCTGATTACAGAAGGAAAATCAAATTGGTCACTGGGCGTTCTCAGTTTCTTTTCAGGATCATCATGCAGTAACTCTGCTTTTTCCAAAAAAATAAGCTTCATAGAACGTTGCAAAGAGCAAACGCTCAAAGGTTGGTAATCTTGATTAAGAACTAATACGTTTGCATTCATTGCATTCGGTTAAGTTTCAGGTCTTTAATTTTTCTTTCATAGAGAATGCAGATATGAATCGAAATTCAACCAGTTAACGCTGGCAAGCCTTAGTATGATATATTTATCTCATAAAAACAAATACACACGTGTTACCATTTTTTTAACAATGTGATGATTTTAATGAATAATTATCTGAGTTAGTTTTTATATTTGGAAGCGCTTTTTTAACAGAATTGAAATTAAACTAACATAATGTCCGAGATTAAAGACGCCCTCACAAAAGAGTACTACAAAGAACCTGCCCCACTAACTCAAGACGACTCCCCTTTTTCATCCATGATGGAAAGATTCAGATTTGCCGCTGATATCTTAGATCTGGATGAAGGCATGTTTAAATATCTTTCTACTCCTGAAAAGGTAGTAATGGTTGCTATTCCGGTTATTATGGATGATGGCAGGATTGAAGTATTTGAAGGCTATAGGGTAATTCACAATAGTATTCTGGGACCTTCCAAAGGTGGAATTCGATATGCTGAAGATGTACACCTTGATGAAGTAAAAGCACTTGCTGCATGGATGACCTGGAAATGTGCTTGTGTAAATGTTCCTTTTGGTGGAGCTAAGGGTGGTGTTCGCGTTAATCCCAAGCTTCTTTCTAAAAATGAATTGGAAAGATTGACCAGACGTTACACTTCTAATATGAGTGATGTCTTTGGACCGGAAAGAGACATCCCGGCTCCTGATATGAATACCAATGAGCAGACTATGGCCTGGATCATGGACACATACAGCATGAAGAGCAAAAGAAATGAAACTGCTGTGGTAACAGGTAAGCCAATAATTTTGGGAGGTTCTAAAGGAAGACGTGAAGCAACAGGACGTGGAGTAATAACCACGGCTTTGGCTGCCATGAATAAGCTCAAAATTTCTCCAAGTGATGCGACTATAGTAGTTCAGGGTTTTGGCAATGTGGGCTCTGTTTCTGCTCAGCTGATTTATGAACAAGGAGCAAAAGTAATCGCAATTAGTGATGTAAGCGGCGGATACTATAATAAGGAAGGAATAGATATTCCTGCTGCAATCCACTATTCCCAAACTAATAATTATTCATTAGAAGGTTTTGAAGGAGCAGAATCTATTAGTAATGCGGATCTGCTTGAGCTTGAATGTGATGTATTAATTCCGGCAGCAAAAGAAGATCAGATAAACAGAGAGAATGCTTCTAATATAAAAGCAAAAATTATCGCCGAAGGGGCAAATGGTCCCGTAACTGCAAGTGCAGATTCAATTCTGGATGAAAACGGCGTTATGGTAGTTCCTGATATTCTTGCAAACGCAGGTGGCGTAACTGTTTCTTACTTTGAGTGGGTGCAAGACAGACATGGATATTTCTGGACCGAAGAACGCGTTAATCGTCGTTTGAACAGAATGATGAGAGAAGCTTTTGATAACTTGTTTATGGTGAGTGAAAAGTATAGTATTACGCTAAGACAAGCAGCGTATGTGTATGCAATTGATCGTGTGGCAACAACGCTGAAACTACGTGGTATTTATGCTTAATAATTGATGAGTTACAGAAAAGAACTTGTTCTGAAATCTACCTATGAAGACCTAGATAAACTAGAAGGTTTTCTGAACGACTTACAGACAGATTTAAAATTTGATGACGAGTTTTATGCTCGATTAATGCTCACCGTTAGTGAAGCTGCAACTAATGGCGTTGTTCATGGAAATGAATTGGATGAATCCAAAAAAGTAACCCTCATCGCAGAACATGACGGTTCTAATCTTGTAATTACTACTCAGGATGAAGGTGCGGGATTTGATCCGGATGAAGTTCCAGATCCGCTTGCAAAAGAAAATATTCTGAATACAAGCGGTCGTGGTGTTTTCCTGATGTGTGAATATGCAGACGGAGTTGAATATCAGGATAATGGCAGGAGATTGATCCTAAGTTTTGATCTCAAATCTTAGTTCTTTTTAGTTCACTCTTCTCAACAAATCTCCGCTTAGTCTTAATAACTCGGTTTCTGCATTTTTTGCTTCAATTTGAGCTATTATCAATCGGTTTTCAGCATTCAGTAAACTAAGTTGAGCTTCTCTAAGCTCTACAGAGTTAATGGTTCCCAACCTGAATCTTTCCAAGGCAATATCCAGACTTTGTTTTGTGAATTGCAGATTCTCCTGTTCCAGTTCAATTAAAGAAAGAGCATCAATATACTGCTCATAAACCTGTTGAATCTCAGACCTTAGTCTTAGTTTCAACTCTTCCAGCTGCAGTTGTTGATTCTTTAGTCGTATTTGAGCGTTTTGGGATCTTCTGTTTTTATTAAAACCGTCGAACAAATTAATTCTTGCGGTAATACCATAATTAAAACCGGACGTATTAGAGAAATCCACGAAGCCTGTACTCGTCTCGGTTTTACTGTATCCATATCCCCCGCTTACATCAACCTGCGGAAACCAGTCTCCTCTTAATTCATTGATCTTTTCACTTGCTGCCATTTCATTCAACCGCGCTACCGACAATGATTTATTTTCAACCAATGCTCGTTCAGTAAGAACTTCCAGATCCAACATTTCTCCCATTTCAATCGCAGGCTCTACATCAAAGTTTTCAAAAGATGAATTAGATAAGATCTGATTTACGATGATCTTTGCTTGCTTTAATGTGGTTCCTGATCGAATCAAAGCAGCCCTGTCAGCATTAAAATCTGCTCGTGCCTGCAACAGATCATATTCAGAACCTGAACCCAGATCCTTTTTTGTTTCTGCAATTCTGATGCGTTCTTCTGATACCTGTACAGTATTTTCAAGTATTTTGTGCGCCTTTTGTCTTGCAACGATCTGGTAGTAACCATTGATTAGTTCAGCAAGTAAATTTTCGATTTCCAGACGAGTTTGCTCCTCCCCTATTTCTGCTTCCAGGTTCAACCGGTCTTTAGTTGCAAACATTGTCAATCCATCAAAAATGGTCCAAGTTGCATCTATGCCATAATTATAACTGGTGGTTTCAACACCTTTATCATTTCGGTCAGGTATTGAATTAGCCGAATATTGAGTCTCATTATCTTCAATTCTTTTGGAGATGTTTCCGTCAGCAGTCACAACAGGAAGAAGTCCCGCATTCCCTAATGAATTATTATTCTTAGCTATTTGTGCTACATTTTTTGCTATTCGGATAGCGAAATTCTTTTCCAGTCCCTTTTGGATGGCTTCCTCTATTCGCAAGGTATCTTGTGCCATGACGTTTGAAAGCCCAAATGAAAACAACATACCAAATAGTACTAAATACGATCTCTTATATACCAATTTCATCATGCTATTTGAGTTTCAAGTTCATTTTCTGCTTTTTTATCATTTCATCGCTGATCATATCATCCTTCGATTTTTCAGGTGACAAATATGAGTACATTGCCGGAATCACATAAAGTGTTAAAAAGCTACCGATGATCAATCCTCCGATCACCGCAATTCCCATTGATGTCCTGCTTTCTGCTCCTGCACCAAGAGCTAATGCTATCGGTAAGATTCCCAACACTGTTGAAATACTTGTCATCAGGATCGGACGGAAACGAGCAGCTGAGGCGTCCATAATTGCATCCATTATCGAAAGACCCTGAATCTGTCTTTGGTTTGCAAATTCTACAATAAGGATTCCGTTTTTAGTAACTAATCCGATAAGCATGATCATACCAATTTGACTAAAAATATTCAGAGTTTGACCAAAGTACCACATACTTACCAAAGCTCCGGACAAAGCCAAAGGAACTGTAAGCATAATGGTAAACGGATCTCTGAAACTTTCGAACTGCGCAGAAAGCACTAAGTAAACTAACAGAAGTGCCAGAAAGAAAATAAATAATAAGCTGGAAGAACTTTCTACGAAATCTCTGGACGGACCTGATAAACTGGTCGAAAAAGTGTCATCCAACACATTTTCAGCAATAATCTCCATGGCATCTATTCCATCCTGTATAGTTTTACCGGGAGCAAGCGCCGCCGATACAGTTGCTGAAGCATATCTGTTATATCTGTACAGTTGTGGCGGGCTACTTTGCTCAGCAACTTTCACAAGATTGTCCAGTTGGATCAAACTTCCGGAACTGTTTCTCACATACAGGCTTTTTAAATCAACAGGCTCGTTTCTGTTTTTTCTTTCTACCTGTCCGATTACCTGATATTGTTTTCCATTCATTATGAAAAAATCAAAACGCTGTCCACTTAACGAAAACTGTAATGTTTGAGCAATATCACGAACAGAAACTCCTAGATCCTGAGCGCGTTCGCGGTCAATTTCTACCTGTAGCTCGGGTTTGTTGAATTTCAGATCCACATCCTGATAAGTAAAAGCGGGGTCATTTCTAACCGCTTCCAGAAAATCCGGGATTACACTTTTTAGTCGCTCAAAGTCCTGGTTTTGAAGAACGAACTGAACCGGTAAGCCTCCTCTGCTGCTCCCGATGGTTTGCTCCTGAGATACGAAAGTCTGGGCTCCACTCAACAGTTTTACTTTTTCTGTCAGATCATTGGCTACATCATTTTGTGAGCGATCTCTAAGTTCCGGATCTTTTAGAATAGAAAAAGCAAAACCTGAGTTTACAGAACTTGAAGCGCCGAAGCCCGGCGAGGTTACTGAAATAACAGATTTTGTTTCCGGGATACTATCCTGAACCAAAGTCACCAAACGATCCATGTAATTATCCATGTACTCGTAAGAAGCTCCTTCCGGGGCTTGGGCAAACATCCTGACACGGCTTCGGTCTTCTAAAGGAGCCGTTTCCTGAGGAAGCGTACTCATCAACAAATAGATCAATCCGCCACTGGCTAAAATAGTTAGAGGAGCTAGCCACCTTCTTTTCATAAAAGATTGCAAAGAGTTTTTATAAGCTTTATTCATTTTAATAAAGAACGGCTCTGTTGCAGCATAGAATCTATTCTGCTTTTCCCTTTTCTTTAACAACTTGGTTGACAGCATAGGAGTTAACGAAAGTGCAACAAAGGAAGAAATCATAACAGCTCCGGCAATTACAACACCGAACTCCCTGAATAAGCGACCGGTAATTCCACCTAAAAACAGAATCGGCATAAATACTGAAACCAAGGCCGCAGTGGTAGCAATTACGGCAAAGAATATCTCTTTGGAACCCAATATTCCCGCCATCATGGGTTGTTGCCCGCTTTCTATTTTTGAATAAATATTTTCCAGTACCACAATTGCATCATCTACCACTAAACCAATAGCTAATACAATAGCTAACAATGTTAATACATTGATCGAAAACCCGGCTAAATACATGATAAAGAACGAACCGATAAGAGCGATCGGAATTACCAATACAGGTATTATAGTAGTACGCCAGTCTCTCAGAAACAGAAAAATAACTGCTATCACCAGAAAGAAAGCAACGAAAATAGTTTGTTTTACTTCATCTATAGAAGCCCGAACATATGTTGTAGAATCAAAGCCAATTGCTGTTTCAATATCAGCGGGAAGGTCTTTTTTGATGTTTTCTGCTCTTCTGTAGAACTCATCTGCAATATCGATCTGATTAGCTCCGGGCTGCGGAATTAAAACCACTCCAACCATTGGAACACCATCTCTTTTTAAGATAGTGCGTTCATTCTGGGGACCTAGCTCTGCATACCCAATATCTCGCAATTTTATTGTACTTCCTGCTGTCTTCTTGACGATCAGATCATTGAATTCGTCAACATTCGTGATCCGTCCCATTGTTCGGACCGTTAGCTCGGTGAGATTCCCTTCAATTCTTCCCGAAGGCAATTCCACATTCTCACTCGTCAAAGCATTTCTGACATCGATCGGCGTTAAGTTATATGCAGCCAGTTTCATCGGGTCTAACCATAATCTCATCGAATAGGTTTTGTCTCCCCAGATCTGAACATTACTTACTCCCGGAATGGTTTGTACACGTTCTTTAAAATAATTCTCAGCCACTTCAGAAAGCTGCAACAGATTCCTGGAATCACTTTTGATGTTGAAGAACAGAATAGGGCTGGCGTCTGCATCAGCTTTAGAAACGATAGGTGGATCAGCATCAGGAGGAATATTCCCAACCGCTCTGGATACTCTGGATCGAACATCGTTTGTTGCTGTTTCCAGATCCACATCCAGGTCGAATTCAACCGTTACAGTACTTCTTCCTTCCCTGCTTACCGAAGTAAGATTCTTGATTCCCGCAATTCCGTTAATTTGATCTTCAAGAGGTTCTGTAATTTGAGATTCTATAACCTCTGCATTTGCTCCGATATAACTGGTACTAACAGTAACAATAGGCGGATCAACCGCAGGATATTCTCTGATCGGCAGATAATTAAATCCGATTATACCGAACAAGACAATTACAATTGAGAAAACAGTTGCTAAAACAGGTCTTCTAATGCTCAGTGAAGATAAACTCATATTATTCTCCGTTTACTTGCTTAACTGAAACCTGCATTTGCGGCCTTACCTGAAGCAGTCCCGTTGTTAAGACAGTATCTCCGATCTCAACACCTTCTGTGATTTGGATTTTAGACTCATTTCTTAAACCGGTAACCACACTTTGTGGATGCACTACCCCATCCTTCAACAAAAACACTTTCTGACCTTGTAACTCCGGAACCAGTGAAATTGTAGGGATCATTTTTGCATTTTCGATAGTTTGAAGTGTCAGTTCCAGATCAGCAAAAGCTCCCGGAAGCAGCTTACCTTCAGGATTAGAACTCCTCGCTCTTACTTGTAATGTTCTGGTTTCAGAATCAATTCTTGGTTCCTTGGCATACACTTGAGCGACTAAAGTCTCTTCAATTCCCTGAACTGTAAATCTTACCTTATTACCTACTTCGATTTGTGCGGCATATCGCTCAGGAATAGAAAAATCAATTTTGATAGGGTCAATATCCTGCAGAGTAGCAATTCTGGTATTCGGAGTTATGTAACTTCCATCGCTAACATATTTGAGTCCTAGTTTCCCTGTAAATGGCGCTCTGATCTCTGTTTTTTCTATTTGTGCATTGATCAACGACACTTCTGCTCTTAGTACATTTACTTCATTTAAAGTAGCATCGTATTCTTCCTGACTGATACCTCCTTTCTCAAGCAATTGCTTTTGACGCTTTTCCCGATCTTCAGCCAAATTCAATCTGAAATCAGCACGTTTTAACTGAGCTTTCAGTTCACTGTCATTTATTTTTACGAGCAACTCCCCTTTTTTAACATCTTCTCCTTCTCGCAAATATATTTCCTGAATCAGTCCGGAGCTTTCACTGGCTAATTCCACTTCTTCGTTTGAAGTCAGTGTACCTGTAGTAAATATTTTGTTCTCAACGATATCCGGTTTTACTATATATACTTCTACATTCAGAGGGGCGCTACTACCGGAATTATTTTGAGAAGCTGTCTCTGATGCTTTTAAATAATCCTTTACTTTTGGAAAAGCTAAAAGTCCCAACACTATAACTATTCCTGCTATGCTTGCTGCTCTTTTCATTAAGTCATCAATTTATTGTTAGTCAAATAAAGATAACTCTATTATTCGGAGAAGCATTCTTAAGCAATGCAAAGCCTTGTAAAACCCTGAATCTATTTACAGGTAATCACGACCGATAAATCCTTTCAGAACTTCAGGAACTCTAACTTTTCCGTTCTCTTCCTGATATGCTTCCAAAATAGCAGATACCACTCTCGGTAGTGCTAAAGCTGAACCGTTGAGCGTGTGAGTCATCTCAATTTTTTTCTCTCCTTTTCTGTAACGAAGTTGCATTCTTCTGGCTTGGAAACTCTCAAAATTGGAACAAGAACTAACTTCCAGCCATCGCTGTTGACCCGGGCTCCAAACCTCAAGATCATATTTCTTACTTTGCGTAAAGCCCATATCGCCTGTACACATCAATAAAGTTCTGTATGGAAGCTCCAAAGCTTGCAGCAGTTTTTCAGAATGTTCTCTTAGACTCTCCAGTTCTTCGTAAGACGTCTCAGGCTTTACGATCTTTACCAGTTCAACTTTATCAAATTGGTGAAGACGATTCAATCCACGAACATCCTTTCCGTAAGAACCTGCTTCTCTTCTCCAGCAGGGAGTATAGCAAACGTATTTCACGGGCAATTCACTTTCGGAAAGTATCTCATCTCTGTGAAAATTAGTAACCGGAACTTCAGCAGTTGGAATGGCGAAAAACTCATCTCTCGGGATCACATACATCATGTCTTCCTTATCAGGAATTTGTCCTGTGCCGCGAGCTGAATCTTCGTTTACAAAATAAGGAGCCTGCAGTTCAGTATAACCAGCATTTCCTGCTTCATTTATGAAATAGTTAATCAAAGCACGTTGAAGCTGAGCAACCGGACCGACGTAAAACGGAAATCCTGCACCTGTAACTTTTACTCCTCTTTCAAAATCTACCCATCCGTATCGTTCAGTAATTTCCCAATGCGGTTTTCTCCACTCTTCTTTATTGGGTTCTCCCCATGTATCAAATGTTTCGTTATCCTCTTCTTTGGAACCAATAGGAACAGAAGGGTGCGCAACATTCGGAATTTTAAGAAGCATATTTTCTCTTTCTTCAGCCAGAACTTTTAATTCTTCTTCAAGCTCCTTTACATCTTCTTTAAGTTGTGATGTTTCAGCAATGATTGCCTGAGCTTCTTCCTTTTTACCCTGGCCCATCAATGCTCCGATCTGCTTAGCCTTGGCATTACTTTCAGTTCTTATTTCATCTACTTTTTGAACAAGAGTTCTCCACTGCTCATCTTTTTCAATTACTTCATCAACCAAAGAATTTGACTTCTCTCCTTTATTGAGCATTCCTTGCTTTACGGCTTCTTTGTTTTCTTTGATGAACTGGATATCTAACATTTGATCGGTTATTTAAAAGTTTGCGTTCAAAGATAAGACCTATTCTAATCTTCCTGAATCTTTTTTTAAAATTTCATCCCGGAAAAAATAATATCACTTTACTTATTGAAAACTTAAATTTTTAAGGATATCATACTCATTACAAATAATATTTAAGTTTATCAGTTAAAATGAGTCATTTATTAGATGATATCGATATTTCGATACTCAACCACCTCCAGGAAAATGGTCGCGCCCAGAGAAATCAAATTGCAGAATTAGTTGGACTGTCTGTGCCTTCTGTCTCTGAGAGAATGAGAAAACTAGAAGAACGTGGATTGATCACTGAATATAATGCCATTCTGAATTCTAAAGATTTTCATTTTGATATTACTGCATTCATGTTTGTGGAAGTTGACGGTTCAGAGCATTACCCCATTTTTGTGGAAAAAGCCCAACAAGAAAAAGAAATCCTGGAATGTCATTCCATTACCGGCGATGGTTCTCATTTTCTAAAAGTACGAACAAAGAATACCGGTTCTTTTGAGCGTTTACTTTCTCGTATTCAGGCATGGAAAGGCGTAAAAAAAACAAGGTCAAACCTTGTGCTTTCCAGTTTTAAAGAAACCAGAGCTTTACCTATAGAACAGGCTACTGAACTAATGAAATAGCTCTCAAAATTTATTGAGATTAAAGTTACTTGGTAATGCATTAATCGTTAAATTTACGTCAAAATGACAGACGAAATTATATAGTTAATGGACCGCGAAGTATTTCAGGAACAATTTGGGCTATTAGGAACTTCTCAGGAAATGCGCCATGTGATCGATAAGATCATGCAGGTTGCAAAAACTGATATTAGTGTACTGCTTCAAGGAGAAAGTGGTGTCGGTAAAGATGTTACAGCCCGCGCTATTCATGCTTTAAGCGAGCGTAAAAGAAATAACCTTATCATTGTTAATTGTGGAGCCATTCCCGAAGGCATCATTGAAAGTGAGCTTTTTGGTCATGAAAAAGGTGCTTTTACAGGCGCAAATGAAAGCCGTGAGGGCTATTTTGAGAAAGCCAATGGCGGAACCATCTTCCTTGATGAAATTGGCGATACTCCGAAAAATGTTCAGGTTAAACTATTGCGTGTACTTGAAAACGGGGAATTCTTTCGTGTTGGATCAAGTAAAGTTCAAACTACTGATGTCCGTGTAATTGCAGCTACCAATCTGAATCTTTGGAAACTTGTTCAGGATGGTTCATTCAGAGAAGATCTCTACTATCGATTAGACACTGTTCAAATTCATCTTCCCGCTCTCCGTGAAAGACAGGAAGACGTTGTTCCTATATTCAGAAAGTTTGTTCAGGAATTCTCAGCAAAGTATGATTCCGTATTCAAAGGATTTTCTGATGAAGCCAGAGAATTACTTATCTCCTATCGTTGGCCCGGAAATATCAGAGAGCTGAAAAATGTAGCTGAACAACTTGTTGTACTTGAAAAATCTCAATTCATAGATGTAGAACGTTTACAGAAATATCTAAAGGGAAGGCAACGACAAGGCTCTGCTGATAACTTACCAATGATTCCGAATGGTGAGGAAAAAAGATCCGACTCTCAGAATGATTTTGAAAGAAGAGATCGTGAACTGGTTTATCGAGCTTTAGTTGAATTGCGAACAGACATCTCTGATGTGAAGAAAATGCTTGCTAACTTTATGTACTCAAGTATGTCGAGCAAAGACATTAAAGCTTTGCCTCCGGCCTTACAAAGCAACATGGAAGAATCTGATGTTTCTGAAATGAAAATTAATCTTAACGAGCATGCGACTCTAGGGATGCATGAGATGCCCGGAGATGAAACTAAAGATGAGAACGAAGTTCTGGAAAGCGAACAATCTGCATTGGTTAATTTCTTTGGTGGTGACGAGATACCTTCTATAGAAGCAACTGAACAATTCTTAATAAAACAAGCTTTGGACAGATTTGACGGAAACAGAAGAAAAGCATCCGAGACTTTAGGGATCAGTGAGCGAACACTTTACAGAAAACTAGATCAATACGGACTTGCATAAAATTATAATCATATCATTCTTAGCTTTTATTTCTTTTTCAAGTTGTTTGAGATATAGTTTTACAGGAGCATCTATTCCTCCCGGAGTAAACACCATATACATACCTTTTTTTGCTGACAGATCCAGAAGTGGGCTTGGAGATTTGAGTGATCGATTAAATCGAATCCTTATTGATCGTTTCATCAATCAAAGCAAATTACAACTTGCAAGCTCTGAAGAAGATGCCGATGCCATTCTGGATGGGTTTATATCAAGCTACAGTAACAGACCTTTTAGTATAGGTGGAAATGAACAAGCAGATCAGAATCAGGTACAAATTACTGTAAGCGCTAGTTTTTTATACACTAAAAATAGTGAACCGGAATGGGACAAACCCTTTAACGGCTCTTTCACATTTGATCCAACCGAAGATCCTATTTCGGGTGAACAAAGCGCCGCTGATGAAGCTCTTGAACAAATTGCTAATAGTATGTTCAACGACGCGGTAAGTAATTGGTAATGCTTTTGAATCTAAGATCATCATAGCGTATTATTGCAAACCTAATAATGGCAGAATTACCTTTCAACATACCACAGTCGCTGCGTTCTTTTAATGAACGGTTTGAAAAAAACCCTAAAACAGGGATTACCAAATTAAGCAGGCATCTTAAAAAAAGAGGTCCCGATGCTGTCGGGCATTTTCTATTAGCTTGGTTTTATCATTTAGATGATCAAAATTCCCTGGCTATAAAAGAGGCTTTAAAGGCAAAAACATTTGCCCCCGGAAGCCCCTTGATGGAACATCTGCATTATTTTTTGGTTCATCCGGAAAAATTTGAAGCTGCTGTTCCGGTAAAAAGTTATTCCTCGTCAAAAAAACTGAATCAATCGAACAGAAAGTCTCCGATCCTGGATTTGGATAGTTTGATCGCCATGCTTGAGGCAGTAGAATCCAAAAGAATTAAAATTCCTGCTGAGGGAGAACCGTTTGATGATACTGACCTGGCGAAACAAGCTGAAGCTGTAGACGATATTATATCAGAAACACTTGCGAAGATTCATGTTGTTCAGGGAAAGAAACAACAAGCGATTGAAATGTATAATCAGCTAAAAGAAATCAATCCCGATAAAGCTGAACATTATCAGGCTGAGATCGAAAAAATAGACAAGTAAGTTATCCCTTCACAAACGGATTATTCTCTTTCTCAGCTTCAATAGTAGTTACAGGTCCATGGCCTGGGTAAACCTTGGTATTTCCAGATAAAGTATACAGTTTTTCTTTAATGGATTGTTCCAACACTTCGAAACTCCCTTGATACAAATCTGTTCGGCCAATACTCCCATTGAATAAAGCATCGCCTGCGATTACAAAACCCTCATCTTTAAAATAAAGTGAAGTATGATCGGGAGAGTGACCGGGAGTGTATAAACATTCAAACTCAAATCCTCCCACTTTAAATTTTTCATCTTTTGGTAGGGTTTCCGGAGTAAATGAAAATGCAACCTGATTAAGTCCGAACATAGTTGCCTGACTTCCAAAATTGTTCCAAAGAAAAAGATCATCTGTGTTCACGTACACTTTCACATCATAATCTTTTAGTACTCTTTGCAATCCCAAAACGTGATCTACGTGAGCATGCGTAAGTACTATTGCATCCAAAGTTACTTCTTTGAGAGCGCTCTGAAAGGATTGGTATTCTGTTTCGTTCGAGAATCCGGGATCGATAAGAATGGCAGAACCTTCCTGAATGAGCAAGTATGTGTTTTCTGCGAAAGGTCCTACTTCAAAAATTTTAATGTCCATAGACGTATATAAAAAAAGGATGCTACCAGTTACAGTGCATCCTTTAATTCAAAAAAATAAACTTACTTTTTCTTGTCGTACATGCGCTTAAAGCGATCCACACGACCTGCTTTAGCAGAAAAGTTGTTGTTTTTGGTATAAAAAGGGTGATTTTTAGAATCTACCTCACTTTTGTAAATACCGTCTTTTGTGTTCATAGTACTTCTGGTTGTAACCTCAGTACCGTCACTCATGACAACTGTAATTTCTTTGTAATCTGGATGAATACCGTTTTTCATAATACTGGCTGTTTCGAATTTTTCAAAGGCTTTAAATATAAGATTATATCTGAGCTAATTCAATCATTTTATATATCAAAATCATCATCATCATTTAAGCCGCTAATTGATGAAAACATAGAGCCTAACATATCTGTATACAAAGCCTCGTCGTCTAAGTCCTGCTTGCTGAGAAGCGAGTTTTGGTGCATGGCTTCTAATACCAGATCCATCCAGGAATAAAATTCATCTTTGCCTGCGTCTTTAATATGTTTGCTGACTAGGTCTTTGAGTCCGTCCACACCATCCAGTGCTTTCTTGTATTCTTTTGCTGATAAAGTGTCGGGCAAATTCACTTCATTTCCTTCTGCAAACCAATCGGTGATCGGTTTATACATTTCTTTAACATTTTCAGCTTTGCTCTGTGGGTCGGGAAACACTTTTTTGAATGTCTTATTTATTGCCTTTCCAACAATATGCTTAGCAACACTTATTGCCCCTTCTTGTTCACCTTCATAAACCAATTCAAGCTTTCCGGTGAGAGCCGGTATCATGTGGAAAATATCGGCTATTCTAATCTGTGCAGTTTTCTCATTATTGATCACCGCTCTTCTTTCAGCAGAAGAAAAAACCTGCTCCATGGCAGTAATGGTCATTCTGGTAGACACTCCACTTTTTTGATCGATATACTCAGAGCTGCGGGCTTCAAACGCTGTTTGTTCTATTATCTCTCTGTAAATTTCTGGAATTGATACCTTTACAGAATCACCTCTTTCTTGCCACGCCTCCTGGCTGGTTATTTTTAATCCTGTTTCAATTTCACGAGGATAATGAGTAATTATCTGAGCATCAATTCTGTCTTTTAAAGGAGTAATGATGTTCCCCCGGTTGGTATAATCTTCCGGATTAGCAGAAAAAGCCATGGATACATCAATTGGCATTCGGATGTTAAACCCTCTGATCTGAATATCTCTTTCCTGCATAATATTCAACAAAGCAACCTGAATTCTGGGCTGCAGATCCGGTAATTCATTGATCACAAATATTCCCCGGTTTGTTCTTGGGATCAGTCCGTAGTTGATCACATTTTCATCGGCCAGATCCAATTTTTTGGTTGCTGCTTTTATAGGGTCGATATCTCCAATAAGATCAGCGACTGTTGTATCCGGAGTTGCCAGTTTTTCTCCATATCTGTAAGAACGGTGAAGCCAACTAATTTCGGTTTCTTCACCTTTTTCTTCAATAAGGTTTTTCGCGAATTTTGAGATCGGGTTAAAAGGATCATCATTAATAACCGAACCTTTAACAACCGGAATATATTCATCCAAAAATTGAACCAAAGATCTTAAAATACGAGTCTTAGCCTGGCCTCTTAGCCCCAACAGAATCATATCATGTTTCGATATTATAGCATGCTGAATTTGAGGGACAACCGTCTTATCATAGCCAATAATACCAGAGAAAAGCTTTTCACCGGTTTTTATCCCGGAAATCATATTCTTTCTTAACTCATCTTTAACTGATAGAGATTCCCAGCCGCTTTCTTTGAGTTCTTTTAGCGTTGAAATTCTATTGTGCAAATCATTCATAAATATCCTATTTAATCAATTAACCGAGATGAAAAGCTCTTCATTCACCAAATCAGAAATTAGTCTGAAATATTTGTGAGTGCTTTGGCTTTCAGTAAAGTTTCTTCCCATTCTTGTCCCGGTATAGAGTCTGCTGTTATAGCACCGCCAACAGGATAAACCAGCTTATTACTCTTTATTAAGGCCGTTCTAATAACAACGCTAAAATCGAAATCATTTTCAGGAGTAAAATACCCAATGGCTCCAGAGTATACTCCTCTTCTATAGTCTTCAATTTCTTCAATTGCTTTCATCGCTGCGATCTTTGGTGCCCCGGTCATTGAACCCATCGGGAAACATGCTTTTAATATTTTTATAGGATCAGTTGCTGCTTTTGCTTCCGCTTCAATTGTTGAAACCATCTGATGAACAGTTTCAAAACTTTGTATTTCAAAAAGCTTTGAAACTTTTACAGAACCCTCTTTTGCTATTTTACTTAAATCATGGCGAACAAGATCAACGATCATCAGATTCTCAGCTCTCTCTTTTTCAGAATTACTTAATTCTTCAATTTTTAAACTGTCTTCCTCTTCAGATCTGGAAACCGTTCCCTTAATTGGTTGAGATATTATTTTATTCCCCTTCTTTGATAAAAACCTTTCCGGTGAAGCAGAACAAATCTCTAAACCATTAAACTTTATGTAACTACCAAATGGAACCGGTCCAACTGCTTTCATTTTCTTGTAAAGATCCCAGGCTTGTCCTGTTAATTTAAACTCAAGTGGGTGAGAAATATTTATCTCATAGAAATCCCCTTCTCGAATCGAGTTTTGAGCAGTAATTATTTTCTCCAGATATTTTTCTTTTTCCAGTTGATGAGTAGAGATAATAGAAATCTCGCCCTCAATTTCAGTCATTGGAAGGTCTTTACTTAACTCACCTTTAATAACCTCAACTCTATCATCAGAAATTTTTACTACTAATTCCGGTATAAAGAAGTAAAGATCCGGAGCTTCCAATGATGCTGGATTCTCAGAAACAAGGTCTTCTATTGAATTTTTAAGATCGTACCCCAAAAACCCAAACATCCATTCCATTGGGTACTTTGTTCTGAAATCCTGAAAAGCTTCCCATGGATTTTTCTCTAGTTCTGCCACGCTCCCGTTTTCAAGAAGATGAATTTTGTTTCCATATGCTCGTATCGAGGTTTTAGAACCCGCTGCAATAAATGACACAGTGCTGGATGGATGGTTTTTCATCTGAGATTCTAATAGAATAAAATCTTCTTTCTTAGAATAGTGCCGATGAATGGATGATATTATTTGGTCTTTATCAGTCATATAATGATGAAAGAATTATAAGAGTTATCCATCATTTTTTTCAGCGATTTCTTATCATTGTCAGAAATAATTTTATGCTATACAAAAGCCTGATCAAACCACTTATTTTTAAGAAAGACGCTGAACAAGCTCATGATCTTGCTTTAAAGATTTCTAGTGCAACTAACCAATCTGTTGCGCTCCAAAAACTAGCATCTCTATTATATGGGGGTGGAACAGATCTTGAGAGAGAATTTTGGGGACTTAAGTTTAAAAACCCGATCGGTTTAGCAGCAGGGTTCGATAAAAACGGATGTACTCCAAAAGCTATGCAAGCACTGGGATTCGGCTTTATAGAAATAGGAAGTATTACCGCTAAGCCCTCAACCGGAAATCCAAAGCCCCGAGCCTTTCGACTTCCCAAAGATCATTCTTTGATCAACAGAATGGGATTGAATAATGAAGGTACTGATGTAGTAGTAAATCGTTTGGAATCTCAAAATTTAGACATCCCGCTTGGTATTAATATCGCTAAGACCAATGATTCTACTATCCACGGCAGAGATGCTATTCTAGATTATGCATACAGTTATGAGAAAGCTCAAATAGTAGCCGATTATATTACAGTAAATATCTCATGCCCAAATACCGGCGAAGGTAAAACTTTTGAAGATCCTGAAGCATTAACATCGCTTTTAAAAGAATTAGATCCTTCATCAAATACAGTTCCAACACTTGTTAAGTTTTCTGTTGATACAAAACCTGACGTGTTATCGAAGCTTGTTGAGATATGTGAAAACTTTGGTGTTGACGGATATGTTGCTACAAACACTTCATCAAACAGAAAAGATTTAATTACTTCAAAAGAAAAATTAACCACTATTGGAAACGGTGGACTTAGTGGCTCAGCTATAGCCAAAAAAAGTGACGAGGTAATTCTAACTCTTTATGAAATACTTCAGGGTTCAAAACCAATTATTGGAGTTGGAGGCATAGATAGTGTTGAGGCTGCCCAAAGAAAAATTGATGCAGGCGCTGATCTGCTTCAGGTTTATACCGGATTGGTTTATGAAGGTCCCGGTTTAATCCGAAGACTAAAAAAAGGAATCAAGCTTAAATGACCTCTATACTATTTAAGCGGAAATTGAAACTTACACTGAAACTGAACTGCTTCGCCATCAATAATTAAGGGCTCAAAGGTCAGGTCATTTTCAATTGCAGAGTTAAAAGATCGTTCTACATTCTCATCAACGTCTTCAGAAACTATGTTATATTCTTCCACTACTCCCCTCTGGTTAACGTTTAGTAGATAAATAACTCTATCATTTACGGTAGTACTGTATTCTATTTTACTTAGAAAATCATCCAAGCCATCTCTGATCAACGGAGTTGGTTCAAGTTCACTGCAAAACAGGTTTTCATTAGAACTAACGGCTTCATTTTCTATTTCGGGATTCTCTTGATTTCCGGGTTCATTCTCTACCGGTTTCTGTAGTTCATTTTTTAAAACTTTAACCCTTGGAAGTAATTTAGAATTTCTAAAATTTGATATAAACAGATCTAAATTAATTCTGGCTTTATCCCAATATTCCCCCCGATATGGAAACAAATCAGAAAAATCCGGTTCTTCTAAGGTTGAATCTACTAGTTGCTTGAATTCTAATTTCTTTGATTCGCTTAAGGAATCATCTTTGAGGCTTATTTTTGCTGAGTCCTGTAGTATCTTGAAATTCTTTTTTTCTTGATCCCAACTTTGTTTTTGGCTAATCCAATTAGTGTAATTTTTCAGATAAACCTCTCCTTCTTTTGCCAGATTTATATAGACTTGAGTGGCATCAAAAAGTATAGAGGCAGATTCTATATTGTTGGTATTCTCTAAGGCTAGTTTTGTACTCTTTTCTGCTAATTCTTCTCGTGTAATTAAAGTATCTGCCTTTAATTGCCTGTACTGTTCTGCCAGCTCCATATCATTTGAGTCAGCCCCATCCTCTTTTTCAATATCATATTTCTCTGCCACCCTTTCTGCATACCTGGAATTTGGAAATTCCATTACTAGTTTTTTAGCATTTTCAAAGGCTTCTTCCTCATTCCCTTGTAAACTCTGAATTTCAATTAACGAATAATAGGAAATCGGTATCTCTTTACTTTCAGGGTAATTTTGAATTACATCACTAAAATATACTTTCGCACTATCGGGCATTTCAAGAGAGATAAAAAACAGGTTGCCCAATTCGTATTTAAGCTTAGCTATTTCGTTTCTGGTTTCAATCTTTTGTGATTCCTGAAAAGGCACTTCCGATAAATCCACTGATGTTTGAATATTGGCAAACGATCTTGATTGTTGATTAACTTGTTCTCCTTCATTAGTATTCTCAATTCCCGAATCAGAAGATGCCATTAATTCTCTGACTCTCCAGTTATCTACAAGAGGACGGTCACCCCAAACGGCTATGAACTGACTCCTTGCATTAGCTTGAAGATTGGGGCTATTCACATTCAGGAAACCATTCCGCTCTGTACTGGCGGCTGTTTCGGAATTATTTGAAACATTTATCAGTGTATTATTCTGCTCTCTAAGGTTTTTTCTTTCTTCCTCTATCTCTTTTAGTTTCTTTTTTTTGATTTCGGCAACTAATGAATCTAACTGAGGTTGAGTTAGGTTTGAAACCCAAAGTAAACTATCCTTGTAATGGAGTTCGTTTTTTAATCTGGCGTATTCACCAAAAGAAAGAGCGAGTTCTTTGGCATTATAGTTTTCAGGTAACTTTTGAGCAGAAGCATTTTGTCTTGATGATGTATCATAATATGTCGCTGCTAATTCAAAATCATTATATCCGTATCTATAGATCTCAGCTAATTCGTAATAAGTCAATGCTTTTGTTTCAGTGCTTGGCCTATCAACTTTATTGTTTAGTAACCTTTTATACACATATACTGCTTCCTCGAATTCCCCTTGTTTCTGATAAGTTTTTGCTATCTCGTAATCCAATTCTGTCTTGAATTCGGTGTTTTTATCATCTCTAACCATTTTGTTGAATGTATTTAACGCCGATTCGTTATCACCTAAAAGCCTCGCTGTTTCTGCTCTTTTTCGAAGGGCTAAATACTGAAGATCATAATCAACGTAAAAATTTTCAACATTTCTGTAAGCATTATAAGCTTCTCTGTAATTTCCTTTTCGCTCATAAAGTTGTCCGAGTAAAAAGTATCCCCTTTCTTTATACTTCTTTTTGCTGAGGCTTGGTAGTGATTCACTAAGATGATCAATCGCATCTTCTAAGTTCTCTTGCTCCACATAGTATTGAGCAAGTATAGTTTTCAATTCAGCTTTTTTGTTTGTTTTCCAAATACCTTCCCGCTCCAACAGCTGCTCATTGATGTATTGTATCCCTTGTCCATAGAGTTCCATCTCAAGTAAAACTCTGCTTCTCCATAAAATAGATTCTTGTATAAGTTCTTCATCATTAGTTGTAAGAGCGATCTCCTGAAACTTTTGATCTGCTGAAAAATATTCCTTTTTAAAATAATATGACTTTCCAATCAAATGCAGGGAGTTATCTACCCATTTCGAGTCCTCATATTTCCTTAAGATCTCCGCACCCTTTTCAATGGCCTTATCAAAATCTTGCGCACCGGCATTTATAGGTGTTTCATGAATTCGAATAGGTTGCTGTGGATTATAATTGACTTTAGAATCCAAAACCTTTTGAACACCGGTATTATAGCTTTTTTTGGCATTATAATAGGTATTATAGTATGCAGTGAAATTTCCCCAACTAGACTTCAAGCCTGATCCACATCCAAGAAAAACGATACTTGTTAGTAAAAGTAAGAGTCTTTTTTTCATACAAAAATTTCTAATATCAAACTCAAAACTACATGTTTTATTCTATTGTACTTACTTTTATCATGTTTGTACTACCTCTTTTTGCAATTGGTATTCCTGTTGTCAAAATGGCTCTGTCGCCTTTTTTAACAAAACCATTTTCTTGCAAAAATTCTTCCATTAATTTAACTCCCATATCTGTATCAAATATTTTTTCTACTCTTACAGAATAAACTCCCCATACCAGATTTAGTTGTCTTCTTACTTTTTGACTTTCAGTAAATGCTATTATTGGCGCATTTGGTCTGAATTTTGCAATTCTTCTGGCGGTGCTGCCCGAATTAGTAAGTGTTCCTATAACTTTAGCTTCAACGTTTTCTGCGATACTTACACATGAATAAGAGAGACTTTCCACAACTTGTTTTTCTTTCCATTCCGGTTTATCAAAAGCTAAACTATTGTACAAATTTGTTCGGTTTTCTTCTACTTTTCGGCAGATTCTATCCATCACATTTACTGCCTCAAGAGGATATTTTCCTGATGCGGTTTCTCCAGAAAGCATTACTGCATCAGTTCCATCGATAACTGCGTTTGCAACATCTGAACTTTCAGCTCTTGTTGGTCTGGGATTATTGATCATCGAATCTAACATCTGAGTTGCAGTAATTACAGGCTTTCCGGCCATTCTACATTTTTCGATCAAAGTTTTTTGAACTATCGGAACCTCTTCTGTTGGAATCTCTATTCCAAGATCACCCCTTGCAACCATAATTCCATCACATTCTTCTATAATCTCATCTATTACTTCCAAAGCTTCAGGCTTTTCTATTTTTGCAATTATAGAAGCATTACTTCCGGCTGCACGAACTCTGGAGACAACATCTCTTATATCTTTTGCAGAGCGAACAAACGAAAGTGCGATTATATCAACATCCTGGCTTATACCAAATTCTAAATCTTTTATATCCTTTTCAGTTAACGCCGGGATTGAAATCTTTACATTTGGAAGGTTGACCCCTTTTCGTGATTTCAGTAATCCGCCAACTACAACTTCTACATTAAGATCTTTTTCACTTTTGGAAATCACTTTGAATTCAAGTAAGCCATCATCCAATAATATTTTGTTGCCTACTTCTGCTTCTTTTACAAGATCAGGATAATCGATAGGGATTTTTTTTGAAGTACCTTCGATATTATCGCCGGTTATAATAATTGAGCTACCCGTTTTAAGAACCTGCCCCCCATTTTTCATCGAACCTACACGGATTTTTGGTCCTTGCAAATCCATCAGAATTGGAATACTGTACTTGTTAGCTTTTGCAACTTTCCTGATATGACCAATAACTTGTGCGTGATCTTCATGGGTTCCATGCGAAAAATTTAACCTTGCTACATTCATTCCATGTAACAGTAAATCTTCTATTCCCTTTTCTGAGTTGCAACTAGGCCCAATTGTACAAACAATCTTGGTTCTGCGTCTTGTAGATATCATATAATTATTTAAATAGCTTTTTGTTATACTAAAGATAACCGATTTGTCGTTATCATTTCGGATTGTTTTTATTCAATATTATATAGCTAACATGAATAATCTTCCTTCAAAATATATTCTTAAAATTTTACTAGTTCAGTTGGTTTTATTTGCTGCTTGTTCTAATTCTTATGTTAACAATATTGACAAAGGTGCCGGTTATAAATACATACCGGGATATCCTGAGCTAAGAGTAGTAGCATCGGGATTTATTGAACAAGATAATACGGCTTCAATTAATATAGCCAGTGAAATAGTTGAAGGAAGCTTAGTATACAAAAGAAAAAATTCTCTTTACCAAGCAGAGGGTATTATCGAGTATCAAATCATCGACTTAGACAATTCCAATAATGTAGTTAGCAGTCAGCAATTCCCTGTTGTACTAACCGACACTTCAAATAAACTTTCTTATAGTCAAAATACTCATAAAGTTGAACGGGATTTTATAGTTACTCCTGGGAATTTTAAAATCGTAACAACCTTAACTGACAATAATACCGGTAAACAAATAGAGCGAACCTCCAATGTCTATATACCCGACCCTGATGGAGAGGTAAATAACATTACTAATATTAAAATTCTAAGTAAAAAAACTCTTGAAAATGCTTCCTACGATCCGGTTACAACGTATGTAATTCAAAACGATTTTGACTCTTTAAAATTTGTATTTCAGATTACTAATAACAGATCTACAGATCCTCTTACCATCAATACCCGATTACTTAAATTTGAGTCAGATACTTCTATTGCTCGACCCATGAATTTTAATAATTACGGCCCGAGTAGTATTGAGTATAAGGGAATAGATTATTCTGATGAAATAGAGGTTAACACAAATAGACGTGTTTTGACTAATCAAGGGAATGTAATGATAGAGTTTGCCTTTCCTAATTTAGACAGAGGCAATTACAGATTTGAAGTTTCATCAGGATTAGACACTGAAAATGAATTATACAAAGCGAGAGACTTTTCAATCAAGAGTAAAAATTACCCTTCACTTCGAACTCCTAAGGAACTTGCAAAACCTCTTTATTACTTAATGTCTAAAAATGAGTACGAAGATCTTATGGCAATTGAGGATGATACTGAATTAAAAAAGGCAATAGACCGATTCTGGCTTTCAAATATAAATAACTCACAAATAGCTAAAAGTGTAGTTGAACTATACTATCAAAGAGTAGAGGAAGCGAATAAACAATTCTCAAATTTTAAGGAAGGTTGGAAAACGGACCGAGGTATGATGTACATCTTATTTGGCTCTCCATGGTACGTCGATGTTACTTTAAACCGAACCATTTGGAGATATTCTTACAATTCTTCTGACCCCGAAAAAAACTTTGTATTCGTGGCTCCAAAACTGAAAAATAAATTCTTCCCTTTTGAAAATTACTTACTAGAGAGATCTTCAGATTATTATACAGTTCAATACCAACAAATTGAATTTTGGAGAACCGGATTAATTATGAAGAGACTATAACTTATGAAAAAATTTCAGCTACTATTGATCCTACTTTGCGTTGCTCCATTTGCCTTTACATGCAACAATGCATATTTGGATGAAATAGGGAGAGGGAATGACAATGATTACAAACCGGGCTACCCGGAAGCCAGAGTTTTTATTGGTAGTACTTTCGATCAATCATCAGATAAAAATTTACTGATTGCCGGCGAAATTGTTCACAGCAGTTTAATTTACAAATTCCGTGATAATCGATTTAGTGCACATTTGGAAGTTAGCATTGATGTTATTGACCTCTCGGAAAATAAAGCTGAAAATGTCCCTCCGGTCACTTTCCCTCTTGAAGTAACCGATGTTAGAACTGATATACTGGTAAGTGAAGGAGTAAAAAGATTCAAGAAACTTGTTCCAATTGATCCCGGAGAATATTCAATATCTGTTTCGGTGACTGATCTTACATCTGAAAAAACTACAAAAACTACGAAAGAGGTTACAATCCCAAGTCCGGATGACGGAAAAAGCTTTTTAACTGACATTCAAATGATTGGTGTGTTGAAACACGATAATGAGACTACTTACGAGGACCTTGTCTCATATCATATTTCGGATAAATACGATTCTCTTCGATTCAATTTTCAAGCTAATAACAAATCCGGCGATGATCTGATATTGCGTACTCGCCTTTTAAAATTTGACTCCGACACTTCCGTATCCAGATCTATTGGAGATCGAAGGTACAATAGCTCCAGTATAGAACATTTGGGAATAACTTATTACGATGAAGAATTATTGGAAAGCAGAAGACGTGTTTTAGTTAATCCAGGAAATGTTTCTGTATTTTTTAACTTTGCAAATCTGGAACGCGGTAACTACAGACTAGAAGTAGAATCCACAGATACTGATGGGAAGTTGATTTATAAGGCAAGGGATTTTTCAATAAAAAGTACAAATTTCCCTGCACTCATAGATATAGATGAGTACGCTGCTCCATTAGTTTACTTGATGAGAAAAAAAGAACATGAAGAGCTAATGTCTATTCGTGATCCCAAATTAATGAAAAAGGAAATGGATAGATATTGGCTTAAAGGAATAGAGAACAAAGCAAAAGCCAGTCAGATCATTGAGCTTTTCTATACAAGAGTGGAACAAGCAAATAAACAATTTTCAAATTTTAAAGAAGGTTGGAAAACAGATATGGGAAGAGCATTTATATTGTTTGGACCTCCATTATATGTAGACTATCAAATAGATGGCATGAGATGGATCTATCCATTTGATTCAGGAAATCGGGATGTCTCAATAGTGTTTCGAAAAGACAAACAAGAGACAAAACACTTCCCCTTTGACCACTATCTTATAGAACGAGATCAATCGCTATCTAATTTAGAATATAAGTATATACAGGCATGGAACGATGGCTCCATTCTTTTCCTAAATCAATAACCAAATTTACAAAGGTTTTACAAGCTGAAAAAAAGGATAATTTGTTTGTTTTTAGTCCCCTTTTTATCCATATTTAAAGCTTGTAAATACGGTTAATGCCGTTTATTAATAACTAAATCACATAACTATGTTTAAAAAGCTACAACTTTTAACATTGGCTTTGTTTTTACCTGTTTTAGCAATTGCTCAATCAGGCTCCCTTACAGGGAAAGTAACAGATGCCAAGACTGGTGAACCTTTGCCAGGTGCTACTATTTACATTCAGTCCCTTCAAAAAGGTGACCAATCTGATGTAGATGGTAACTATGCTATAACTCGAATCCCTGCCGGCACTTATGAAGTAAGTGTTAACTACATCGGGTATAAGAGATATACTTCTTCTGTGGAAATTGGTTCCGGAGAATTAGTATTAGATGTTAACTTATCTGTCGATCTTGTTGGATTAGATGAAGTAATCGTTACTGGTTACGGGTCAATTGACCGATCTACTTTCTCCGGTTCTGTATCTTCAGTTCAAAGTGATAAATTGGAAAATGTTCCTGTTGCTTCTATTGATGCAGCTCTACAAGGAAAGGCTTCCGGTGTTCAGATCACTGCTTCATCCGGTACTCCGGGATCTACTCAGGATATTAGAATTAGAGGGATAAGTTCGATCAACGCTGGTACTCAGCCATTATTTGTAATTGATGGAGTTCCTGTTATATCTGGAAACGTCAGTACAAACGGTGGAACCAGTTCTTTAGGTCTTCTTTCTACACTAAGTAATTCAGATATCGAAAGTATTACTGTTCTTAAAGATGCCGCTTCTACTGCTCCTTATGGTGCTCGTGGAACAAACGGTGTAATTGTTATTACAACCAAAAGTGGTCGTCAAGGAAATACTACGTATTCTGTAACTGCTCAAAGAGGTGCTAATAACACTGCAATTGAAGGGCCGAAGCCTCTAAATTCTCAGCAATGGGATGAGATCTACCAGCAAGCATACGGTGTTGCATCTCCTTGGGATGGTACAACTGACAGTGACTGGAATAAAGCTGCTAGAAACGAAAATGCTCTTCAGCAAGAATATTCTTTCTCTGCCAGAGGCGGTAATGATCAAACTCAGTTTTACGCTTCTATGAGTGTTTTTGATCAGGAAGGTACTGTTGTTGGTACAGAAATTAACCGATACACTGGTAAATTTGATATTGCTCATCAATTAGATGAAAGAGTTAGAGTACAAAACTCTACTACCGGCTCTTTTACTGAACAAGATGGTATTTTAGAAGGTGCTGGTTATTTCGGTAGTCCGGTATTAGCAAAATACTTTATGCTTCCGATTGACCCTATCTATAATGATGATGGATCTTACAACATCACTAATCTATCAAATGCTATCTATAACCCTCTTTATACTCAAGAGAATGATATTGATAGAAACAGAACTGCACGTTTATTAAACAACACTAAAGTAGATATTAAGTTTAACAACAGTTTAACTTTCACTTCTAAGTTCGCAATTGACTTTGTTTTAAGTGAAGAAAAAAACTACAACAATATCTTCTACGGTGATAGTGATGATGAAAGTGGTAGAGTTGATGATTACACGTACAGAAACTTCAACTACGTATGGCAAAACATGCTTAGCTACAACTACCTGCTAAACACTGATAATTCCTTTAATTTCAGAGTTTGGTCTGAAGTACAAAAAAATTATCAATTCCAGGTTGGTGGCTCCGGTGAAGGTATAGCTGCTACAGGTCTTGTTAACCTTGCTACTACTGCGAACCCGGTTGCTGCTTTTTCTCAAACAACTGATTGGGGAATTGCTTCTTTCACTGGTTTAGTGAATTACGGTTTCCAGGATAAATTATTCGTAGATGCTAGTTTACGTTATGAAGGTAACTCAAGATTTGCTGAAGATGAGCGATGGGGTACTTTCTACTCTGCCGGTCTTTCTTATGTACTTTCTGAGGAAGAATTTTTAAGTGACTTAAGTTTCCTTGACTTCTTAAAAGTTCGTGCTTCTTATGGTTTAACTGGAAACTCTTCTGTAGGTCTTAATCAGTACCAGGCAACTGTAAGCTATACTGGTTCTTACTACGGTAATCCATCCATTAGAAACAACACTCTTGGTAATTCATTGTTAACTTGGGAGAAAGCTCAATCTTTCGATCTTGGTCTTGAATTTGAAATGTTTGAAAAGCTAACCGGTTCTGCTACTTTCTTCAGAAAGAATAGTAATGAACTTCTGTTTGCTGTACCTCTTTCAAGAACAACTGGTCATAACAGCCAGACTCAAAACATTGGTGAATTGTATAATCAAGGATTTGAGTTCGAACTTGGATATGATGTTCTTAGAACACGTGATTTCAAATGGAATCTTGGTGGTAACCTAACTCTTCTTGAAAACGAAGTTACAAAACTTCCAACTGATGCTAATGGTGAAGATATCGAGATTACGTCTTCTACCAGATATATTGCAGTTGAAGGATACGAAACTAATGCTTGGTTCATGCAAAAGTGGGCAGGTGTTGATCCTGACAACGGTGATCCTCTATGGTACATCAACGGTAAAGATGGTGCTACTACTAACGACTACAACGCTGCTGAAAGAGCTTATCAAGGTGCTAGTGCACTTCCAACTGCTTTTGGTGGTTTAAATACAAGATTTGATGTATTTAATTTCTACGTTAGTGCAGATCTTTATTACAGCTTTGGTAACAAAGTATATGATACATGGGCATTTATTAATGCTTCTGATGGTCGTTTCTCATTCCTATATAACCAATATGCTTCTCAGTACGACAGATGGCAGCAACCTGGTGACAATGCGTTAAACCCTAGACCTCAAAGTGGTAACTCGCGTTTAACCCAAGGTACTTCTACAAGAAGGTTATATGATGGCGATTACTTAAGACTTAAAAATCTTAATATCGGATATAATGTTCCTGCTCGTTACTTAGAGACAATAGGTGTTAAATCTGCAACTGTGTTCTTCTTAGGCCAAAACCTGTGGACATATACATTTGATGATTTATTAGAATTTGATCCGGAAGTAGACGCTGGTGGTTTCTTAAATCTAAATTCAGCTCCACTTAAATCTGTAACTGTTGGTATTAAAGCTAACTTCTAAATTAGATTACAATGAATATTTTTAAAAAATCATACTTATTAATCTTGGTTGCTGGCTTGCTAACAGCATCATGCTCAGATTTTCTTGAGCCTTCAGTAGACCAAGCGAAAGAAACAAGTACTGCCGTTGCTACTGCTGCTGATTTACAAGCAGTTGTATATGGAATACTTGATGACATGAATTCTACCGCTCTTTATGGTAGAGACCTAATCGTTGCGAATGAAGTTCGTTCTGATAACATGTGGAGTTCATCTGCATCTAACAGATTCGGCGCTCCTTCACAACATGTTTACACTACTCAAAATGGAAATGCAAATAGCTTTTGGGCTAATTCTTATGGAGCAATTGCAATTGCTAACATCGCAATTGCTGCTGAAGTAGGTTCTTCTGCAGCAATCGATGACCTTAAGGGTCAAGCTTATGCACTACGCGCTTTGCTACACTTTGACTTAGTAAGAACATTTGGACAACACCATGCTGTTGCAGGTGGAACAGCGAACTTAGGTGTTCCATATGTAACTACATACAATGAGCCGGATAACTTTCTACCAGCTAGAGAATCCGTTGCTGATGTTTACACTAAGGTGTTAGCAGATCTTGCTACAGCTGAAAGTTTGATCAGTACTTCAAACACTTCTAAGACTACTATATCTTATTATGCTGTTAAAGCACTTCAATCCAGAGTTAATCTGGAAGTTGGTAATTATCAAGCTGCAATTGATGCTGCTGACGTAGTTATTAACTCAGGTGTTTACACTGTTCCTGCTGATCAAGCTGCTTTAGTAGCTTCATGGGCAACTGATGAGTCCAGCAACAGCATTTTTGAATTGGGATATACTTCAACTAATAATGCAGGTACCAACAGTATCGCTCGTATTTACCAAAATACAAATTATGGTGATGTTGAGTTAAATGAGGCAACATATGATCTATATGATCAGGCAAACGACTTCAGATTTGCTCTTCTTGGTACAAACGCTAATGGTACTGATACTCAATTCAGACTTACTGGCAAATACCCAGATGAGATCAACGGTGAAGATAACATTCGTATGATTCGAATTGAGGAAGTAATCTTGAACAAAGCTGAGGCTCAAGCAAGAAATGGAGCAACAGGTGCAACCATTGCTGCTACACTTAATACTCTTGCTAATAACAGATACACAACTTCTCCATATGTTCTTACTGCGGATTTGGATGATGTTCTGTTAGAAAGACGTCTAGAGCTTTTAGGTGAAGGACATTACTTTGCTACTCAAATGAGAAATGGTGATGACATTGCTGCTGACGAAGATCCGGGAGGGTTTACAACTCTCGTGTATCCTGATTTCAGAGCTGCATTCCCAATACCTCAAAGTGAAATGGATGCAAACTCCAGCATGGAACAAAATGAAGGTTATACTAACTAATACAGTTAGTTCTTTTAACTAAGTAAAAAGCCACTCTTTTCAGAGTGGCTTTTTTTATGCTATTAATTTTAGCTGTATTAAGTAGACAATTGGTACTGTCATCTATAAGAACCTTAATTCAAACCAAAATAGATAAAACGAAGTTTGTTTAAATTCCGATTCAAATTATTGGTTATTCTCACAGCAAGGGAATGTCTATTTCTGATAAGATTCAGAACATATAACTTAAAGAAGGAACAACCAGAGAAACGTTGATTTTTAAATCTATTGTGAGTGAATAAGACAGGAAGTAAACCTTCTCTTCTCTTACCCGCTAACATAAGTATTGTATTTCGTATCTACTTATCATTGTGAAACACTAAGTTTATTTTTAGCTGCATTCTATAGTAAGCTTTCAGTTTCGTTCTGTTTAATGTATTACAGAACTAATCGTATACAGGACTCACTAAAACCCTCAAATTAGTGTATAAAAAAAATGAAAACTCTTACTAACTAAGTCTACTTTTAGGGCTTTAGAACTGAAGTTTGGGAGTGAGTTATAAGCTTTTCAGTTAATAAGGCTAGTAGCTGACTATCAAGATACACTTTTAAAATATACACAGACGGATATAAACAAAACCTAAAGCTAATGCTCTAAATTAAATTTAGCTTAGTGACATTTCTCAATTTATTCTTTATTCCTCTTTCGTTCTTAAAGAAGTCAGAAAGATAATTTATTTATAACCCCAATTAGCTCGAAAATAATGTGTTGAATAGTATGAGCTTAAATAATTTAAGCTGGAAAAGAATAGAAAAGAATGGGCCTGATTTATAATACTTAAAATTAAAACCGTTTATAAAAAATTAAGAGAAAGGTATTCTACTTCACTTCCATTAAATATTAATTAATGATCTTTAGAGAGTAAATTCGTTTGAATCAATAGTACATTATGAAGCGTCTCCATTAGATAGACAACTTCTTTTAGGCTGTCCCACCAAAGGGTTTAGAAGTTAACAAGTACTTTCTTTATTTGAATCTAACCAAAGTGGCAAGTCCAGAGAAAGCCTATCAAAAAAAAAGCTACCCTTTTTAAAGGGTAGCTTTCAATTTTAAAGAAACTTAAAACTTAATAGTTCGGATTATTGATCCCACCAAAGGTTGGTATCTAATTCATCCGGACCCTGAGCAGCAACAGCTGCATCATAGTTTTCTTTATTCAGATCTGATTCTGATGTAGGGTAAGCATGACGGACTGGAATTAATCCACTATCGTTCAATGGATCTGGAGCAGGAGTTAAAGTAGGAAATCCTAACCTTCTCCACTCAGACCATGCTTCATAACCCTGTGGGAATAAAGCGATCCATTTTTGATAACCTATCTGCTCTCTCCAGTTAGCTGCGTTATAAGCAACAGCTGGATCTGCCTTATATGCTGTAAGTGCAGCTGCATCTCCATCAACACCCCATTGAGCCCAAGAAGCATCAATACCAGCGTTATAGAAGGTTGCAGCAGTACCGCCCCATCCTCTTGCAGCTGCTTCAGCTCTGGCAAAGTTAACCTCTGCTACAGTAAAGATTGGAAGTGGTGCATCTTGTTGACCTACTGAAGGACCACCTGCCCCAATTGCTGAACCAGGAAAGGAAATAGAAGCATTAGTAATATCTCCTGCATTAGAGATACCATAAGGCATTCCATTGATTTCAGAAAGCTCAACAGTTCCATCACCGTTATCCAAATCCGGAGCCGGGTTAGCAAAAACAGTTAGTCTCATATCATTTAGTGACTGCATAGTATCAGCCAGTGTAGAAGATATTGCATAATCTGTTCTTGTTTGGAACCTACCGTACCATGGATTCTGATTGGCAGCTTCTGCCAAATAAGGATACATAACATCAGAAGTAATAACACCAGCTGAAACAGCAGCATTAAATTCTGTCTGTGCAGTACCTGCATTAGCTTCAGACATTCTAAGTGCGATACGCATTCTTAGCGTATTCGCGAACTCTTCCCATCTGTCCATGTCTCCACCAAAAATGATGTCGCCACGTACGCCTGTTCCACCATCCATAGCTGAAACAGCATCTTTTAGACGTTGGATCATGTCTGCGTAGATAGCATCCTGAGCATCATATGCAGGTGTTAAGTTTTCGTTACCCTTAAGAGCTTCTGAGTAAGGAATTCTTCCCCATCTGTCAGTTAAGAGTTGATAAAAATAAACTTGCATGATGTTAGCAACTGCTAGCTGATTTCCATTACTACCACCGGAAAGAACATCCGGAGCAGTTTCAGGGTTGCTATTCAGATCAATAATAGTTTGAAGATCCTGTAATACACCAGAATACCAACCATTAAAGTCAAACCTAGAAGTTTGATATCTGGAAGACTCAGTATACTGAGTTTCCGACATGTACTGTACATACAATGTACCTGTAGTTGCTCCTACAACATCACTAATTGAAGTAAGTGAGTTGGTTAGAAGCAATTCAGTTTTTACTGTTGAAGGGTTATTTGGGTCAACGTTAATATCTCCAAAATCACTACAACCGATTATCAAAAAGGTTAATAAACCTACAAATAATGATTTTTTCATAATACTTAATTTGTTTTTTCTAGTTCTAAATATCATTTAGAAGCTTAAGTTAAGATTAAAAGATACTGAACGTGTTCCCGGCAGACCGCCACCTTCCCAGAATGAGAAACCGGTTGTACCGTTTTGAATAGCTGAAGGATCAATACCATCAACAGAAGAGTAAATTAGTAAAGCATTATAAACACTTACACCAACAGACGCTCTTTTGATTGAAACCTTGCTTAACAGATCCTGTGGTAAGTTATAATTAAGATTTACTTCTCTTAATTTTATATAACTAGCATCATATAACCAGTTTTCCTTAACACCAAACATACGTGCATAATGTGTTTGTGCTTCAGTCAAATAAGCTACAGGGTTACCGTTAGAATCAACACCTTCTACAAGTACACCACCTGAATTAGAAGCAGCGTTTGAAAGAGCTACACTAGTAACTTCATTTCCATTAGAGTCTAAAACTGGATCTCTTAAAGGGTTACCTAACGTATTGTCTCCTACTGTTCCGCTTCCTAAGCCTGAATAAGCATTAAACATTTTAGTGATAGAGTAGAACTGTCCACCTTTTTGGAATTCAAAGAATGTACCAAGGTTGAAGTTTTTGAAAGATACATCTGCTCTGAAACCACCAGTGTAATCCGGAAGTAAATATCCAAGATCTTTGTTGTTTTCAATTGCATATGCACCGTTTGGATTAACAATTCTGTTACCATTGTCATCGGTATCAAAACCAGGAGCTACAATAGCACCCCATTCTTCTCCTTCTCTTGCAAATAAGAATACTCCAAAATAAGCACGTTCTAGTTGACGACTAGTTAATCCGTCAGCAAGTTTGTTAACAGTAGAAGTACTAGTTGCCCAGTTCGCAGTAAGATCTACGTTCCAGTCTCTAGTGCTAAGTGGAGTTGCTCCTAACTGAACTTCAAAACCTTCCGTTGTGAATTCACCGGCATTTACAATTGCTGTGTTATATCCACTTGATCCCGGTACAGTCAAACTAATGATCTCATCTTCTCTAACAGAGTTGTAGTAGTTAAGATCTAATCTAACATTACCATCTAGGAATCGAAGATCAGCACCAAACTCATAATCTGAAGAAATAGCTGCTTTCAGATTGCTGTTGTTTATAGAATTTGGAACAAACTGTGTAGGCGAAGAACCATAGTTTCCACCTGAACCGTAAGTCTGCTGAATTTGGTAAGGTCCAATATCATCACCTACCTGAGCTAAAGAAGCTCTAAGCTTTGCAAAACTCAAGATATTCTGTGATTGCATGAACTGAAGTTCTGATAGCACAAAACTACCTGAAATACCATAATATAGGTAAGAATTTTCGTCTTCAGGTAAAGCTGACGACCAGTCATTTCTTACAGAAAGATCAGCATAAACAATATCTTTCCAACCGATCGTAGTTGTTCCGTAAATACTACGAACATCTTTGTCGGATTTAAAAGAGCTCACATTTGGACGATCAACAGAAGCTGAAATGTTAAAGTAGTTAGCTGTTGATAAACCACCAACTGTAGAGGAAGTTAAAGAATTATATCTTTCCTGACGGAGATTTGCACCAGCAAAACTGTTGACTGTAAAGTCTTCAAATTCAGTTTGGTGGCTAACACCTATCTCGTAGTTGATCTCTTTGTTACTTCTTTTAGCTATGCTGTAAGAATCTTGCTCTAAACCACCAGTTGCAATGCGGTCTTCAATTACAAAATCATAAATATCAGCATGTACTTTAGCTTCTACTGTTAAATTTGATAGAATATTATATCCAATTGTATAGTTACCGTAGAAACGATCTCTGCTGTCTTCTGCAACATTCTCGTAAATAGAGAAGAAAGGACTATCCCAATAAAGAGGACGGGTATCAGTTGCAGAACGGATATTCCACGAAGTAATCGTACCATCAGTTGCACGGTAGTTACGCAACATATCCATGTCTAGCTGTCTTTGGAACCATTGGTTAAATGATTGTACAGCATTACCTTGACCCGGTGAGTATCCTTGAGGAGGACGACCAGAACCTTTAGTATTGATATAGTTTAATCTTACATTAGAAATAAACTTATCATTGTGTCTTAGCCCACCATTAAATCCTAAAGAAGTAACATCTAGCTCAGAATTTGGCATAACACCGGTCTGTTGCTTGTTATCAATAGAAACTCTGTATGTAGCATTGCGGCTACCACCACTAATTGAAAGGTAATTATCAAAAGATAATCCTGTATCAAAGAAGTTTCTTACGTTATCAGGATTTGATTGTAATGGAATAGTTTTACCGTATTCGCTTGTACCGTCACCGTCAATATCCGTCTGATACCAAGAATACCATGGTCGATACGTTGTACCATCCATTTTTGGACCCCAGCTTTCATCAGCAGCATAGTTAAGAGTGTTGTAGGTTTGACCATCAACAGGATCAACTACAGGAATAAAGCTCTGAGTATATCCACCAGCGTACTCATCCTGATACTCAGGAAGTATATATACATTATCAAAAGTAGTAGAACTCTTGAAATTAACTTCCAGCGGTTGGTTTTCACCCATGCTTCCACCTTTGGTTGTTATTAAGATAACTCCGTTAGAAGCTCTGTTCCCGTATAAAGCAGATGCAGCAGCACCTTTCAATACAGATACGGACTCAACATCGTCAAGATTGATATCACCGGCAAGGTTTCCAAAATCACGACCTCTTGTTGAGCTTGAAAAACTTCTGTTATTAATAGGAGTACCATCAACTACAAAAAGAGGCTGGCCATCACTAAGACCGTTAGTTCCACGAAGTCTTATTTTGCTGGAACCACCAATGTTTGCACCTGATGTACCAATTACCTGAACACCAGATACTTTACCTGCTAACGCACCAACAATGTTGGACTCATTAGCGAGAGTTAAATCGTCACCGCTTACATCTTGAACTGCGTAACCGATCGATTTTTCTTCTCTCGATAAACCAAACGCAGTTACAATTACTTCATCAAATGCACCAACGGTTGGTTTTAGGCTTATGTTAACAGTAGTAGAAGAACTGTTTACAGTTACCTGTGTTTCGAATGTTTCATAACCTACAAATGTAGCTCTTAGAGTGTAAGTTCCGTATGGAACGTTAGTAAGCTCATAGTTACCATCTATATCAGACGGATCACCTTTTTGGAGCTCAACTAACACAACACTTACACCTGTGAAAGCATCACCTGTTGCATCATCAATTACTGTACCAGAGATAGTTCCAGTCTGTGCGAATGCACTGGCTGAAAAGAACAATCCTAATACAAAAAGATAGTAGAACTTTTTCATATTTATTGTATTTAGTTAATTATTGTTAGGACTCTGCAATTAAAGAAATAATTTTCTCGATTAAAAGTTTTTTACAAAAAAAATTCATGCCCCAAGCAATAAGATTTTTAATCGAAACGTTTGATTTTCCGTAAATTTTTTACGTTCCGATAAAACAACCTGATCCTTCTGTCATATCAATGTAATTAGCCTTTGAAAATAAGACCCGTAGCTACTTTAAAATGCAGTATTTTAACTGCCGTTAGATTGGGATATAAAAAAAGCCTTATCAATCTAATGATAAGGCTTTAGTTTTTGTGGCGGGGACAGGATTCGAACCTGCGACCTTCGGGTTATGAGCCCGACGAGCTACCAGCTGCTCCACCCCGCGATGTTGAGTCTTAAAGATACGATTAATTACCGGTTACTATCAACCTTTATTTCGCTTTTTTTATTAAGGTTTGTCTCTCTATTCTTTATCTTCAGTAAAAATTAAAAACTGAGTTTCATGATATCATCAAAAGACGCAATACAACTAGAAGATCAATACGGAGCACACAACTACCATCCCCTGCCTGTAGTACTTGAAAAAGGGGAAGGAGTTTATGTTTGGGATCCTGAGGGAAATAAATATTTCGATTTCTTATCTGCTTATTCGGCCGTAAATCAGGGGCATTGTCATCCTAAAATTACAAAAGCTTTAGTTGATCAGGCTCATACACTCACACTGACTTCCAGAGCATTTTACAATAATGTATTAGGTGAGTATGAGAAGTACATGAGTGAATACTTCGGGTTTGATAAAGTACTCCCTATGAATACAGGAGCTGAAGGTGTTGAAACAGCTATTAAAGTATGCAGAAAATGGGCGTACGAGAAAAAAGGAATTCAGGAAAATGAAGCTCAGATCATAGTTTGTGAAGATAATTTTCATGGAAGAACAACCACTGTTATTTCCTTTTCAAACGATCCTGATGCAAAAAAGAATTTCGGCCCCTATACCCCGGGATTTATAAAGATACCTTACAATGATCTGGATGCTCTGCAAGAAGCTTTGAAACAACCAAACGTTGCAGGTTTTCTGGTTGAACCTATACAGGGAGAAGCTGGTGTTGTTGTACCTGATGAAAATTTCATTTCTGAGTCTGCTCGTCTGTGTAAAGAAGCTAATGCCTTATTTATTGCTGATGAAATCCAAACAGGAATTGCACGAACCGGTGGTCTTTTGGCAGTTTGTGGTGATTGTTCTTGTAGCGGTCATTGCGAAAGACAAAATTCATATACTAAACCGGATATACTAATTTTAGGTAAAGCATTATCAGGTGGTGCATATCCAGTTTCAGCAATTCTTGCTGATGATAATGTTATGGAAGTCATAAAGCCCGGACAACATGGATCTACATACGGTGGAAATCCATTAGGATGTAAAGTAGCCATGACTGCGTTAGAAGTAGTGGATGATGAAAATCTTGCTCAAAATGCACGAGCTTTAGGGAATCTATTCAGATCAGAGATGAAGAAACTTGTCGATTCTTCTGATCTTTTTGTGAAAGTACGAGGAAAAGGTTTGTTGAATGCTGTTATTATTAATGACACCCCTGAAAGCGATACTGCCTGGAGATTTTGTTTAGCATTAAAAGAAAACGGATTGCTTGCAAAACCTACTCATGGAAATATAATAAGGTTTGCACCTCCATTAGTTATGACTGAATCCCAACTTATGGATTGTGTGGAAATTATTCGCAAAACCCTTGAGAATTTTTCCAAATAAAGGTTTAAACCGTTTAAACCTATTGGCGTTTTTTTCCTGATTTGATAGCTTATCAGCGAAAATTAAACTGCTTACATCAAAAATACTTTAAATGGCTAAAATGAAAACTATTCAACCTGCTCAGGTACGAGAGGTTTTAGGGAAACATCTACTCACCGACGGTTTTGATATGGTGCTTGATCTTGAAGAAAGTAAAGGGGCTTATCTTCATGATTCAAAATCCGGTAAAAAATATCTGGACTTCTTTACTTTTTTCGCATCTAATCCTTTGGGGATGAACCACCCCAAAATTGCAGGAGATGCCGACTTTGTTTCAATGTTGGGTAAAACTGCAATCAACAAACCATCAAATTCTGATGTATACACGGAAGAACTTGCCGGTTTTATGAGTTCGTTCAGCAGAGTTGCAGTACCAGAACATCTCCCCCACTCTTTCTTTATATCAGGTGGAGCATTAGCCGTTGAAAATGCGATGAAAGTAGCATTTGACTGGAAAGTTCAGAAAAATTTCCAAAAAGGATATCGCCACGAAATTGGCCATAAAGTGCTTCATTTTGAAAAGGCTTTTCATGGTCGTTCAGGTTATACACTTTCAGTTACCAATACCGTACCTAATAAGGTAAAATACTTTCCTAAGTTTGACTGGCCACGCGTTATCAGTCCGGCTACCAGTTTCCCGGAAACACCGGAATCTTTGAAGTCTGTAATAGCAGAAGAAAAATTAGCGATTGCTCAAGCAGAAAGATTTTTTGAAATACACAAAGATGATATTGCTTGTATTTTGATTGAGCCAATTCAGGGTGAAGGTGGTGATCGTCATTTCAGAGTTGAATTCCACCAAGCGCTTCGGGATCTGGCTGACAAGCATGAAGCGCTCCTTATATATGATGAGGTTCAAACCGGAGTTGGAATGACCGGAAAATTCTGGGCCCACGAACATTATGTAAAGCCTGATATCCTTTCTTTCGGAAAAAAAGCACAAGTTTGTGGAATTTTAGCAGGGCCGCGTGTTGATGAAGTAGAAACAAATTGCTTCCAGGTTTCTTCCAGAATTAACTCTACCTGGGGTGGAAATCTGGTAGACATGGTTCGCTTTGGTAGAATTCTGGATATTATCGAAGAAGATAATCTTGTAGCCAATGCAGCTATAGTAGGCGACCATCTTCTTTCTAAACTTCAGAAAATGGCAGATGATCATGAGCATCTTTCCAATCCAAGAGGAAAAGGTTTGTTCGCTGCTATCGACCTTCCTGATTCTCATTCCAGAGATGCCGTTATCAGCCAGTGTATAGAAAATGGTTTGATGATATTAGCTTGTGGAACGAATACTGTACGTTTTCGTCCGCCACTGACAATTACTTCTGAACAAATTGATGAAGGTTTGGATATTCTGGAAAAGGCTTATAAGTCGGCATTAGATAAATGTCCGGTTGCTGGCTAGTTTCTTTATTAGTATGGACATGGTATTCATGTCCATACTATTTCATTTAAATTTTTTCTAGACTAACTGATGACTTTCCGGCTGAATGACTACCTCATTCATAACAGATCCTGAAGGTTGATTTACTCCGTAATACACTGCTTCTGCCACTTCTTCCGGAGTTAACATCATCTCTTTTTTCACTTTCATATCTACCCGATCATCTTCCCAAAAAGCGGTATCTACTCCACCCAAATAGAACAATGAGTATTTTATCTTTCCTCTCCTTTGTTCCTCAATAAGTGCTTTTACAAATCCCTGAATGGCAAATTTAGAAGCTGAATAAACCGAAGCATTTTTCATTACATATTTACCCATCGTGCCGGGGAAAAATACCACATTGGTTGGCTCGTCGGTATTCATGTGCTTCATCACGGTTTGAGTAACCAAAAAGGTACCATACACATTTACATCAATGACTTCTTTGGCTGCTTTCGGATCAATATCCATGAACGGTTTTATAATTCCCTGTCCGAATGCATTAATCAACACATCGATCTTACCGAGATTATCTTCGATCTCCTGAGCCATATTTGCTACAGAATTCTGATCGGTGGCATCAACTTGAATGGCAAATGCTTCTCCTCCATTGTCATTGATCTCTTTAGCTATTTCTTCTGCTTTGGATTTATTACGAGCTGCTAGGATTACCTTTGCTCCTTCCTTGGCAAATCTTTTTGCCGTTGCTGAGCCAATTCCGCCTGAGCCACCTACGATAAGTACGATCTTATTTTTCATAAATAACTTCTCTGTCCTTCTTGATGAATAGTCAGATTGGTAAATGAAAATTAGACAGGATTTCGTTCCAAGTTTTTGATGTATGAAGGGAGAGATTTTATAATGTCTATTTTACTAAAAAGCTACAATCGAAATTATTAGGTAGTCCGAAACCTTAAGAGGTTAACAATTCGATTCTACTTGATAGCCTTTACCAAAGATCCTGAAATAAATTCAGGATGACTCTACCTCTATCTTAAATCTTACGTCCTAAATCTTAAGTCTTAAATCTATTACCCCATAATCCCGGGAAGAACACCTTCGTAGATCTCAGACATTTCTTCAACATCTAAGCTTCCGACTTCTTCTATCACCATTTTTTTATCTCCTGTAACAGTACCAAGTACATGAGTAGGAACTTCATACTGACCGAAATGAGAAATAACAGTTGGCAAGTCGTCCGGTTTTAAGGTAATCAGAATTCCGGATTGTGCTTCACTGAATAGTACTTCATGGTCAGTTCCTGCAAGATCTTTAACTGATATCTTTGCTCCTTTCATAGAAAAGATCGCTTTCTCAGCAAGTGCTATTGCAAGTCCGCCATCAGAAATATCGTGAGCAGATTTGATCCAACCTGATTTTATTGCTGCTAACAAACTTTCCTGTAAACTTACTTCGAAAGGAATATCCAATTCTGGAGCATCGCCGGTTGTTAAGCCATGGATCTTTTTCAGATATTCTGTCCCACCTAATCCTTTTCTTTGAGCACCGATATACATCACAACATCTCCATCATTTTTAAATCCCGGAGTTGTAGTATGATTTTCAACATCTTCGATCAAACCTAACATCCCGATTATCGGAGATGGAAAAATGGCGCTGTTCGGATTTTCATTGTAGAAACTCACATTTCCGCCGGTAACAGGAGTGTTAAGTGCTTTACAAGCATCTCCCATTCCGCCAAGTGCTTCCTTGAATGTCCAGTAAACTTCCGGCTTGTAAGGATTTCCAAAATTCAGACAGTTTGTGATAGCTAACGGCTTTCCTCCTGAACACACAACGTTCCTTGCGGATTCAATAACAGCAATTTGACCACCACGACGAGGATTCAAATACACGTATCTGCCATTGCAATCAGTCTTTGCTACCAAGCCCCTGTTTGTTCCTTTTACGCGGATCACACCTGCATCAGAAGCTCCGGGAGCAGTAACCGTATTAGTTCTTACGGTTGTATCATATTGCTCATGTACCCACTTTTTTGAAGCAACATTTACAGAGCTCAATAAAGTTTTGATCGTTTCCTGATGATCACTTGGATGTTTCAGGCTACTAATGTCAAAATTCTGAACTTCGTCTAAGTACTCAGGCTTTTTGGTTTCTCTGATGTATTGAGGAGCTCCACCACCAAGAACCAAATGCTCAGCAAACATGTCGCCTTTCACTTCTCCGTCTTTCATGTAAGTGACTTTATCGGTATCCACAACTTCACCGATAACCACACCATGAAGATCCCACTTTTCATATACATCAATAACTTCCTGCTCACGTCCTTTTTCTGCAACAATAAGCATCCGTTCCTGACTTTCTGAAAGCAGCAATTCATAGGCTGTCATTCCTTCTTCACGCGCAGGAACTTTATCCAGATCGATCAACATACCCTGGCCACCTTTTGCAGTCATTTCAGAAGTAGAGCATGCAATTCCAGCCGCTCCCATATCCTGCATTCCAACTACTGCGCCGGTTTTCAAAACTTCAAGGCTGGCTTCCAGTAATAACTTCTCTGTAAATGGATCACCCACCTGAACACTTGGTCGCTTTGCTTCACTTTCTTCACTGATCTCTTCGGACGCAAAAGTAGCTCCGTGAATTCCATCTCTTCCTGTGCTTGCTCCAACTATGATCACCGGATTTCCGATTCCCTCAGAAATTGCCGAAACAGTTTTCCCTGCTTCCACCAGTCCGATACTCATCGCATTTACAAGTGGATTTCCTTCGTAACTCTCATCGAAATAAACTTCACCGCCAATGACCGGGATTCCGAATGAGTTTCCATAGTCTCCAATTCCGCGAACTACTCCGTCAAGCAAGTACCGGACTCTTGGATTTTCTAAACTTCCGAATCGAAGTGAGTTCAGACTTGCAACAGGACGAGCTCCCATCGTAAAAATATCTCTGTGAATTCCTCCTACTCCTGTCGCTGCTCCCTGATAAGGTTCGATCGCTGACGGGTGATTGTGACTCTCGATCTTAAAAGCGCATCCGAGTCCATCGCCGATATCAACAAGTCCAGCGTTTTCCTCTCCGGCTCCAACCAGCATATGTTCGCCTTCGCGAGGAAGTTTTTTAAGTTCAACGATTGAATTCTTGTACGAACAGTGCTCACTCCACATTACAGAATACACTCCCAATTCGGTAAACGTGGGAACCCGACCTAAGCGGGTTTTTATCATTTCAAATTCTTCTTCGTTTAATCCGTGTTCGAGTGCGAGTTCAAGATTTACTTCCGGTTCTTTTACAGTAGCGTCAGCCATGAATGTAGTTAGCTTGGGAGTTTGAATTTGAGGAAATTTTCTGCAATTCAACAGAAACTTTAAGGTACGATGATTTTAAAAGAATTAGGAATGAAAAATTTTCTTATTGAGAATTTAAACTAGGAGGACCTTCAGGTCCGACGTAGATTGCTTTTTACAGCGGACTAAAGTCCCAGACTAAAAATTAATCATCTTAAATCAGTGGAATCAGTAATCAATTCTGCACCTTAAATGAACCTACATAATAATTTATATCAACCTGAAGGTCTTTACCTGAACTTGGAATAGCTTGCCATCGGGTTGTGGGTTTTAAAATCATATCTTTTCCATCTACAGTAACCTCAACAGGCATATCAAAATTCGGGACCGAGTTATTCCATCTGTAGATCAGATTGTTGTCACGAAAAAAATATTCAAGTATCGGAACTCTGTGATCTCGCAAATATTGATCAAATACTGAATCCAGATCTTTCCCGGATTTCTCAATGATATAATTCTCAATTTCTTCTGTAGTAACCGTTTGATGGTAAAACTCTTTGTTCAATCCCCGAAGTATTTCTCTCCACAGCTCATCATCACCAATAACTTGGCGAATAGTATGAAGCATATTTCCTCCTTTATAATACATATCAGAAGAACCTTCATAATTCACATCATAGATACCTATAATTGGTCTGTCGTTTTGAATTGCCAGTCTGGTTCCGATCACGTATTCATTTCCGGCTTTTTCACCATAATGATATTCCAGAAATAAACTTTCGGAATAGTTCGTAAAACTTTCGTGGATCCACATATCTGCAACATCCTTGTAGGTGATGTTATTGGCAAACCACTCATGTCCGGTTTCATGAATAATGATAAAATCAAACTTCATTCCCCATCCCGTGCTACTCAGGTCTCTCCCGAGGTATCCGTTTTCATATCCATTGCCATAAGTAACCGAGCTTTGATGTTCCATACCCAGATACGGAGCTTCTACTAATTTATAACTGTCTTCATAGAAAGGGTAAGGTCCAAACCAATGTTCAAATGCTTCGATGGTTCGGGGCGCATCTAAAAACTGTTTTTTTGCTTTTTCAAGATTGTAACTCAATACATAGTAATCCATATCCAAAGATCCCTTCTCACCGTCAAAAACTTCTCCGAAATGAACGTAATCACCGATGTTTATATTAACTCCATAATTATTGATGGGATTACTTACAAACCAATGCCAGGTTTTCGTACCGTCGTTATTATCTGTTTCATTTCGGAGTCTCCCATTCGAAACATTCATCAGGTCATCGCGAACAGTTATGCTCATCAACATACTATCCGGTTCGTCATAAGCGTGATCCTTATTTGGCCACCAAATACTTGCTCCGATACCCTGATTTGAAGAAGCTACAAAAGGATTTCCGTTTTTATCTCTGGTCCATGAAATACCTCCATCCCACGGAGCTCTAACCGCTTTCTTTGGTTTCCCCGAAAAATGAACTACTACTTCATTGACTTCTCCAGTTTTTTGATCTGATGAAGTTTCAACAAAAAAAGCATTCCCTTCTCTTTCAAATGAAAGCGCTTTCCCTTCTTGAGTTATTTTAGAAATCTGCATTGGTTGTTGAAGATCGATCTGCATTAAGGTAGTAGTAAGGGAATCGACTCTGTACTGAATGGTATTAGTTCCGGAAAAAGTGCTGTCTTCCAAATTCACTTCCATATCCAGATGATAAAAAGTCACGTCCCACCAAGACCGTTCGGCAGTAATAGTTCCTCTTAACGTATCCTGACGATTGAAATCCGGTTGACGTCCAAAGAATTGAGCTGAAACATAATCCCCGGTTGTTAATATCAGCATGAGGAGAATAAATACTTTCTTCATTTTAAAATATCTTAAATAGTATCAGTGAAAATATAGTCTAATATTACACGCTAAAGTTTACATTTTTTGTTCCGTTTAGCCCCAACTGAGACCAATTACGGCATACATAATATGCATAATTATCTTATTTCATAATATATACCTTTCTTTAGCCGATATCTTTTCTATTAACTAAATATTTAATTGAATGAAAAAACATTTACAAAATCTACTGTTGACTACCTCAGCAGTTTTATTACTAATTACGGGGATTACTTTTTCGGTACAAGCACAGGAGCTTAATACCGTCTGGGAACGAACTTCGCGAACCGGTGCACCGGAACCGCTACCATCTTGGTTTACTGTTGGTTGGGTTAGAGGGATGGATCTTCATGGTGAAAACCTTTATGCAGCAGACAGAGCTAACTCTCAAATCAGAGTATTAAATGCTACAACCGGAGCTGACGTTACTTTAGCAACTCCTTATGACTTAACCGGAGTAGCCGGCGGAACATATGCAATGAACGATATTGCATTCTCAGACGATGGGGTTGCTTTCTTAGGAAACCTAACTACAAATGCTTCAACTAGTCCATTCCATTTATATTGGTGGTCTACTGAAGGTGGAACGTACAGTGATTCTTTAGTTTTAACCACTTCAACTGCTCAACGATTAGGAGATAAGTTTACCGTTGTTGGTTCTGTATCTGATAATACTGTTGAAGTTTGGATACCAGCAGCAACTAGTGATCCAGGAATTATTTATGTACTAACAACTGCTGATCAGGGAGCTACCTGGAATACTGAAACTATTACCTTGTCCGGAACAAATGTAGTAGTAGGCGGCAACGCTGACGTTACTCCTTTGGGATTAGGAAGAAGCTCAGATTTCTACATTGGCGGAAACAGTTCTGCACCTGCTAGATACACCAGTACCGGAGCTTATGTTGATAATAGTGCACTTGCTTCTGCTTCAAGAAACGGAATGCAAGCCTTTACTTATGATGGCAAAGATCATTTGGCTGTTTATTCCTACAGAGCAGATGGATCAGGCGGTGGAAATAAAACGGGAAAAGTTTATATCTATGATGTTTCTGATGCTACCGCTCCAACAATAGTTGCTGAATCTGCTCTAATGGGTGACGACACAGATACTTATAGTTCTATTTACGGAGAAGCTAAAGTTTCATTGAATGAAGATGGCACTTACAACGTATATGCACTGGAAGGTGTAAATGGCTTAGCTGCCTTTACAAATGCAGCGCCTCCGGTTGTGGACGATCCTTCTAACTTAATTTTCTCTGAGTATATCGAAGGCTCAAGCAACAATAAAGCTCTTGAGATCACTAACCTATCAGATTCAACTGTGAGTCTTCAAAATTACAGAATTGCGCAATCTGTAAATGGTGGCGGTTGGGAATACTATCATACATTTGCTGCAGAAGCTAGTATCGCAGCAGGCGCACAGTATGTATTGCTAAACGATGCGGTAGACCCAACATTCTTTGCAGCAGAAAATGCAGATGAAGTACTTGGGTATCCAAGCGCTGTTCACCACAATGGAGATGATGCTCGTGGAATTATCCATATCGATTCACAAACTGGTGATACTACATGGGTTGATGTATTTGGTGATCCTAATAATGATCCTGGTTCAGGTTGGGAAGTTGCAGGTGTTGAAAAAGGAACACAAAACTTTACCTTACTTAGAAAAGCAAGTGTCGCAAAAGGTGATACTGCTTCATTAGGTTCTTTCGGTACTAATTTCGATGATAGTGAGTGGATCATCAAAAATACCAATATATTCACCAATTTGGGCGTAGCTACAGAAACAGAAGCAGCTCTAGCAGGAGATTATTTCATTCCTCAGCGAACTACTGATGCAGAAGGATTTATTTCTCTTAATCAAGCAATTCATTATGTGAATGCTGATGGTATATCATCATCAACTAATTTAATTCTAACCGATGATCTTACTGAAAGTTCGACCCTTAGGTTAAATAGAGATGACTTCAGCGAAACAAATAACCTAACAATCAAACCAGAGGCCGGAGAACAAGTAACTGTAGAGGTCGATGATTTCCGTTTTGTAGATACCCGATACATTACTATCGACGGATCTAATAATGGAACCGACTCTCGTGACCTTACTTTTGAAAAATCAGGCACAGCTGGTGGATTTTTAAAACTTGTAAGCTACAATCGCTTCATTGACATTAAAAACATCAACCTTACTTATGCCGAAGATAATGGCCTAGGTACATATGCTGTACTTATCAATAGAAGAGAAGCAAGCACAGAAACAGGACGTGCGGAAAATGTAACATTTAAAAATGTTGCAATAGGTACTGCTGAGAAGCCTTTCCGTGATGCTTTTTGGTTATTTGGCTCAACAAGTAATGAGAGTTTTTTCCACCTCAACGTTTCGTTACTTGGTGGAGAAGCACATGTTGGAAGAAGCTTTTTCCGCAGTCAAACTCATACCAACACAGTTATTTCAGGTAATAAAATCTTTTCTTACGGATCAGAAACCGGAGAGAACCAGGTTGTTAACCTAAATACACCAATCGACGCATTTACTTTCACTAGTAATGAAATAGTATTTGCCGATGCTGCGGGAACTGAAGACAGAACTTATATTGGTCTAAACGCTACTAACACTTTAGTTGATTCAGTTGAAGTTTCAAATAACACGTTTTCCAATGATGGTTTTGCAGGAACAGGAACAAACAATAGCTTTATAGCTTTCTATCATAATGGAAGTTCTAGTTCTGCTGAGTTCCAATTCCTTCATAACTCTGTGAACTTTACAGAAAATGGACAAACCGGAGCACATGCGGCTATCGCTCGTTCAGCTTCTGCTTCAGCTGGAGCTACTGTTCAAGCTTTCAACAATATTTTTGTAAATAACCAAGATGGATCCGGTTCTTATATTTATGATTGGGATGGCAACACCTTATTCACTAATTCAAACAATATCGTTGTTAGTACGAATGCATTTGTTGCTAATTTTGATGATGAAGTTTATGCAACTCTTTCTGCATTCTCGGATTCTTTAGGATTGGATAATCTTTCAACCGAAGCAGAGGTTAACTTTGTCTCTGGCACCGATCTGAGACTAACGGGAAGCTCTATTGGAAACAATGAACTTGCCGGAATTCCTATTGCTTCTGTTTCTACAGATATCGACGGAACCGCAAGAAGTTCATTTGCTCCTTACAAAGGTGCTTTTGAAGGTGATGTTGAATTGATGGCTGATGTTGAGATTACAATTGATGCTTTCAGTGTACTTGCACCTGCAGATGATTCCAGCTTTGACTTAGGAACTGGCGCTGAGACAGAAGTTACATTTACATGGGAAGAAGCTAATTCAAATGCTGAAGTGACCTATGTATTCATGTTTGACTCAGCTAATGCAGACTTCTCTACTCCGTTATTTACAATCGAATCTGACGATGATGGTTCAGCGACTTCCTTAACAGGAACATACGCTGTTATCGATTCAACTCTGAAAGATCTGGGTGTACTTAGTGGAGAAAGCATAGATCTTAAATGGACGGTAATGGCAGTTGCTTCTGACTCTACCAGAATGGCTGAAAATGCCTTCAACATTTCATTCACCACAATGATTGGTGTATCGAACGAGCCTGAAGAGTTACCGTTAACATTCAAGCTAAACCAAAACTACCCTAACCCTTTTAATCCAACATCAACAATACAGTTTACGCTACCACAATCAGGTGATGTAAGACTTGATGTATTTACGATTACAGGTCAGTTGGTAACCACCTTGGTTAATACCCGTATGGGTTCCGGTGAACATTCTGTTACATTCGATGGAAGTAATCTAGCCAGTGGCGTTTACATCTACCGAATAATGGCAGGAAAAAACATCCAAACGAAACGAATGACTCTGATTAAGTAAATCAAACTTACTCTGAAGTTAAAAGCCCTGCCAAACAGCAGGGCTTTTTTTATATCCTGTAATTCCATTAATACGAAATCTTTAAAATAATAACAGTCGTGATTGGATTATCTCTGTAATATTTAATACCTATCAATTTCTGATGTTTCATTAATTACTAAGCTATGACTTTGAATTCTGATCGATCGCCCCACAAAAGTAATTCGGAAGCCGAAATAATCCGCGAGGCTTGTATATCTGCTGCAAGAGAAGGCTTCATGGATGCTTCCATAAGTGGTTTATGTAATGAAGGAGCAGTTGAAGCAGCTATTAGTGCCATTCAGAATCTGGATCTTACCAAAGTACTTGCTGACCAAAAAGATAAATGAAACGAGCTATTGTCGGTTTTCATAAAGATGAAAAAGAGGATTGGGTTGCTGATCTGGAATGCGGCCATCTACAGCATGTTCGGCACAACCCTCCCTGGCAAATTCGTGAATGGGTAACTACTGAAGTGGGTCGACACAATAAATTAGGTTATTTATTGAATTGTAAAGAATGTGATAAGAAACTTTAATTTCTTGTTTAAAAAAAAGACACCCAAGTACTCGTAAGGTGTCTTTTATTGTAATTTTTAAGCTACTCTAAGTAACCAAGATTATTTTTTCTTTTCTATTTTTTTTGGCTCGCTTATTTGTTTCATCAAATCGTCATTCCATTCACCCTCAACTTCTACAATACCAACTGCTCCGAAAGACATTGCCTCAATTAAATTATGGTTTACGTAAGCATATGTACCCGGCTGTTTAAATTCGTAAAGCATGGGAACAGCAGCCCCTCCGGGTATTGCCCAGGTTTCGTAGTTTGTGGAAGGTTTATCTCCAAAAGAACCGCCATTCCAAACAAGATCAGCATGACCGCCAATTAAGTGCATTCTCGTATCTCTGTTAGCTTGTGCGGATACAAAAAGCACTTTGTCTCCCACTTCTGCTCTAAGCGCATTCTCGCCGGTTAATGCACCTTCTACGCCATTAAATACTATGTGTGATGGGGTTAATGATCTAAATACTTCCATCATATCGCCGAAACCTTCCGAAGGGAAATCATATTCTTTATAATCTCCACCCTCATCAGTTGGGATATAATAATCCTGTTCCACAACATAAAATGCTTTATCAAATGTAACAGGTTCGCCTAAGTTATCAGTTAATCCCTCTCTTGGAAGTACCATTATAACTCCGTTCATACCGGAAACTACATGCAATGGAACCATCATACCGCCCGGTGCACAGTGATATACAAATGTACCTGATTTGGTTGCCTTAAATCTCATCGTAACTTCTTCACCCGGATTTACAACAGTTAAATCGCCTCCCCCCATTGCTCCTGTAGCAGCATGAAAATCTATATTGTGCTGTAAGCTATTACTTTCCGGATTGATCAATGTAAGCTCTACATAATCGTTCTCATGTACAACAATCATCGGCCCTGGAACAGAACCATCAAAAGTCATAGCCCAAATAAATACTCCAGGAGCTATTTCCAGTTTTTTCTCTTCAATAGTTAATTCAATTTCAACCACAACAGGTTCTTTTGGTCCCACCTGATCAAATTCCGGTAAAAATGGTGGTGCAACCATTTCCTGTTTAATACGCTTTAAGTAGTCCGGGTTATCCTGTGCATTTATTCCGAAAGTAGATCCAAGAATTACTACCACAGTCATTAGTACAGGAATTTTTTTAAGGATGTATGCTGATTTTTTCATTTTTCTGTATTTAAGATTTAAGACAATTTTGTCTTATTTATAATTAAACTATTTGTTTCAACAAGAATTTATCCATCACATGTGAATTTTAGATGAAGGCGATATATATAACTCCCTGTTCATCTTTCAGAAATTGGGATAGTTTTCCTAAGTTCTTAAAAATTCATATTCAGGTTTAAACTCAGAAATCACTATCAATTCATTCTGGCTTCAAGTTGCATTGCCTTAGGAAATAAAATATTGTTTTCAAGGTGAACGTGCTTATGCAGGTCTTTTTGGAAGCCTTCTAGATTCTGAAATAGCACACGGTACGAAGCGCAGGCTCCTTCAGGAGGTGTAAAATTATCGGTAAGCGATTCAATTTCAGCCATCAACTCACCAGCTTGTTCGTGCTCAGACTCTAGAATATCCAATAGAGATTCTTTAACTGAACCAATTTTTTGCAGTTGAACCAAGTCCTTGATCTGCGGAAATAAATCTTCTTCTTCTTTTTCCAGGTGATCGATCAACTCATAGCTTAGCTTCTTAACCTTATCAAAAATTTCAATCAACTCAGGGTGATTGCTTCCATGCACCCGAGCTACTTTCTCTGCATAAAAATTTAATTCGGGTAACATTTTACGAACAAAGTTATGATGGTTTTGGACAATATAATCTACCAAAAAGTCTAAATTCCAGTCATTGAAGTTATGTTGCTCCGTTTCCAGATCTTGAAGTAGATTCAGCTCTCCTAATACTTCATCAAGTTCAATGTTTTTCGCTTCACAAACCGATGACAAAGTTTTCTTGCCTCCACAACAGAAATCCATCCCTCTGGATCTGAATATTTGAGAAGCTCTGTAATCTTCTGCTACTATTTCACCGACTGTTCTTTGTGCTAATTCTTTCATGTTTATTTTATTTAAAGTTATAAGACTATTTTATCTTATTTATATGAATTTTATATTAAGTCTGTTTATTTAATTTTAATCCCAGTTAAAACTTCCGTCAGCCATTAACCTAAATTTATTCTGCTTTCCCTCTCTTGCGAGCTCACTTAACGTAGTTCGTTCTAACATCCCCTGAATAGATGCTCTTGTTTCAATCCAACTTTCATGCAGTGGACAAGGAGTTGCTGATCCACATCCGGGTAAACCCAAAGCACATTGAGTAAATAATTCAGGACCATCAATTGCAATCACCATGTCCAACAATGTGGCTTCTCTACCCTTTTTTGTTAAACGAATACCACCCTTCGGACCTTTATAAGATTCCATGAGTGATTCAGCTGTTAGCTGTTGAAGAATCTTGGTTAAAAAGTGAAATGAAATCTCAAGTTTATCGCTCATTTCTTTAATAGAATTAAATTCTTCATCACTTTTTGATGCCAGATATATAGAAGCTCTCAGCCCATAAACACAAGATTTCGATAACAACATACTTTCTATTTAAGAGTTTATTGTCTTAAATATAAGAAATTGAACAGCGAATACAATAACGTTTTATATAAGTAAGAAGTCCAGTCTGCGATGAACCCCAATTGAAAACTAATTATCCAATTAAAAGACAAAACCGGGCATTTTCTAAACTATAAAGACTGTGAACGAAGGCACCTTTAACCGATATTTTATACCGGTATAGACTTTTTCATTTTAATTAAACAAATTATCCGATGTCATTTCTGAGGTATTAGGGATTTCAAGGGGAAAATACCTCTCAACAAAAATTTGGGATTATGAAAAAGCTACTGAAAGTACTTGGGGGATTATTAGGTGTTGTTGTAATTGGGATATGTGGGCTACTCATTTACGTAAGCACTGCACTACCTAATGTTGATCCGGCTCCGGACCTTAAAATAGAACTCACAGACGATCGCATACAAAGGGGTGAATATCTTGCTAATACTGTATTCGCATGTGTAGACTGCCATTCTGATAAAGATTACACCAAATTCGGATTGACCATTGTAGAAGGTACAAAGGGTAAAGGCGGTGGATTGTTTGGCACAAAAATGGGTTTACCGGGCGATTATTATGCAAAGAATCTAACTCCATATCATTTAGGTGACTGGACGGATGGAGAAATTTTCAGAGCGATTACCACCGGAGTAGACAAGGAAGGCAATGCGTTATTTCCCATTATGCCGTATACCAATTACAGAAAAGTTGATCCCGAAGATATATATGATATTATTGCATACCTACGTACACTGGAGCCGATCGAATATGATGTTCCGGAATCTTCATCTGATTTCCCGATGAATTTTATCATAAACACCATTCCCGGTGAACCGGATTTTACGGAACGACCTGATCCTTCCGACAAAATTGCTTATGGAAAGTACTTGGTTACCGCTGCAAGTTGTGCCGATTGTCATACTCCAATGGAACAGGGAAATCCTATTGAAGGAATGCAATTTGCCGGAGGAATGGAATTTGAACTCAAATTAGGGGGAGTTGTAACATCAGCTAATATTACCCCTGATATTACCACAGGTATTGGCAGCTGGACGGAAGAAGCTTTTATAGCTCGTTTTAAAAGTTTCCAGGATACAAGCAATGTGATCAACAAAAACGTAGTTAAACCCGGTGATTTTAATACCGAAATGCCGTGCCGATTTTACAGCAACATGAGTGAAGAAGAGCTGAGTGCTATTTATGCATTTCTGAAAACACAATCGCCGGTTAATAATATGATTACAAAGTTTAGGAGGGAGGAATAAATTTTCTAATAGAAACTAAAAGGTTATAGAAATACCTATACCATTGTATTGGAATGCGTACCCATAAGTTGCAGACTGAAAACTTATGGGTTGATAGAATACTCCAAAATCAGTTTCTTCATCAGAAAAGAGGTAGCTTATAATCACTCCTGATTCAGCAAACACTCCTTTAAGTGATATTTCTTTTTGTGCTCTGAGAGTAAAGTTTTTCTCGACTTGAATTCCATCAAAACGTACATACTGAAGTGAGAACACGTTAGTAACTCTTAAAGGGTACATTTTTTCTTTAGCACCAAATTTAAATAATTGAATGCTCCCTGATACTCCTATTCCAAGATAACTATCGTAATCACGATCATTATCATTCAGTTCATTTCTTCTTCTGGAGCTGCTTCTATAGAAATTATTTCCATATTTCAAGCCAATACCCAGGTTATATTTTTCTGTCAATTTATAGTTTAGATGTAAAGTATGTGTCTTGAAAAAATTTTCTTCCGCATCCCCGGCTCCATAAAATATTTTTATAAAACCGGCTTCGCGGGGGGATATAAATGAAGTTTCAACAGCATAAAAGTAGGTGAACGTAGTGTTTCTCTTTTGATCGGATATTGCGCTGTCTGAATTCTGACTCAGAACAACCCCGGTCATTAAAACAGTTAATCCCGCCCCTATTAATATTGTTTTTATCATCCGGATGAATTTTAAATCCTCAAACTACAGTCTATATTTTTATTTCAAGACCAATTCTTTGAGCTCCAAATCCAAACCCTTTATTTTGAAGCCTTAAATAAATTGGTTCCCACAAAAAAACAACTCTGTTCTCTCTCCCTGCTTTCCTGGAACCTAATCTTAAATTTAAGGCTCCTTCCATGCCAAAAATACTTTCAGAAAATTCTTCAATCCTATCATTATTGGAGTTAGGATTGTCAAAAGCTCTGTCTCCCTTAAAATAAAGAAATACACCTGCAGCCCTGTATCCCAATTCCAATTCTAGATTCTTAGTTTTTTTATTTTGCCACAAAATCCGATGAAAATTTAATCCCACATTCCAATAACTATCAAACTCTACTTCCCCATTAAGTCCACCGTTTCTTTCTTCAAGATCATCGGGCCCAACACTTATCCCATATCTGAAATATCCACCTAATTGTCCAAAATCAAAATACTTTCCTATTTCTGCTCCGACCGTTATATAACTATTTACGTTGAACTCAAATGGATCTTCAAAATAAGTTTCCTCTATATAACTCGGAAGTAATACGAAATCCAAAGAGGCTTCAGGAACTATATATATACCCGTTGAATCCTGACTAACAGCATGTTGTGTACATAAAAAACTTATTAATACCGTAGCAGTTAAAACTGTATATGTTTTCATTGCTTTCTCCACTTTTTGTCTTTTGTTGTTAGTTATTTAAGATTTATTGGCATGCCAATTGCTAATCCCTAAGGTGCCACGGTTGGTAAGCAATAAGCTGATTACTGGTTTGGACAAATACTTTGTCTGATGAAGCGGCTACGTGCCATAAGAAACCTCCGGGTGATGGTTCTTCATGAACTAATTCACCTGTTTCTGCATCTATCACGAACAAATTATTATGGTCGGAATGATATATATAGCCTTCTAAATAGACAGGCTTTACAATGGTTGAACTTGTCCAAGTAAAGGTCCAAGCTAAATCACCATTTGTTTTTTCTAAAGCAAAGAGAGACACGCCCGTATTTATATATAAGTAGTTTGGACCAATTATAAAATCCTGCGTTAATATTTCCGTGTTTGTATGCTCCCAAATAAGCACTCCGGTTTCTGCATTTAATGCTATAAATGTATTTTCAGGAGAGTTTCCAGTTGTTCCGGCATATAAAACTTCATTACTAATTTGAGTCGATGCACTTACACCACTTCTTTCTGTATCGTAAACCCATAAACTATCACCTGTTTGAGCATCAATCACTGTGATCCGTCCCAAGGTTAAAAGACCATGTACATTACTTCCCTGACTCACATAAATTTTATCAGCATTGTAGGACAAGCCTTGTACTCCATAGTCTTTATCCAGCTGGTTTATGTTTTCAATACTACCTGATTTATTCAAAATAAATAGCTTGCTATTTTCGGATGTAAACGCATATTTATTTTGAAAAGAAACATGCTTACCGGTAAGCCTTGGCTCCAGTTCATTTGTTTCGTAATCAAAATCCCACTCTAAACTTCCATTAGAAATATCCCACGCTCTTATCTTATCAATATGAGCCGCAGCTATCTGGTTTCCGTTTATTAAAAATAATCGCCCCTGCAGTATGTTGTCATCCTCAAACTGATATTCCCAGATTTCTTTTCCAGTGTCTTTTTCTAAGGCATACACAAACAATCCACCAGACATTATGATTTTATCCTCATGAACGACTGGTGAAGCCCCCCCGGCAGTTCCATGCGGAACTTCCCAAAGCTTGAGTAATTCTTTTGCTTCCTCAGGAGGTGAATAACTTGGTTGGATGCATGAAATCCATACCAAAAGACTTAGAAAAAAGCATCTGAATTTCATTTTCAATTATCTCTTAAGTGCCACGGTTGGTAAGCAATAAGCTGACTACTGGTTTGGGCGAATACTTTGTCTGATGAAGCGGCTACGTGCCAGAAAAAACCTCCTCCCTCCGGTAACGGCTCTTCATGTACTAATTCTCCCGTTTCTGCATCTATCACAAATAAGCGATTGTGATCTGAGTGGTAAATGTAACCATTTAAGTAAACAGGCTTAATCAATCCAGCTGAACTATTCCATTCAAAAACCCATACCTTTTGACCATTAGTTTTATTTAATGCAATTAATTTGCCTCCGGTATTTACGAAAACATATTTTGGACCTAAAACAAAAGATCGGGTAAGAATCTCAGAATTAGAAAATTCCCAAATTAATTCTCCTGTTTCTGAATTTAAAGCTACAAATGTATTTTCTGGAGAATTGCCAACTGTTCCTGCGTATAATATACTATTAGAAATTACCGGCTCTACTCTTGTAAACCCACTATTATCAGTAATATAACTCCATAAACTATCTCCAGTCTGTACATCAAAAGCTATTATTTTTCCTTTAGTAAGTGCTCCGGTTATAGTTTTACCCATAGTCATAAATAGCTTATTATTTAAATATGCCAAACCAGCACTTGCAAATTCAAACTGAACTGAAAAACGAATAGAGCCATCTGGATTGATCACATATGCGTCTAAAGTATCGCCTATTATGGCATACCCGTCTTCTAATACGGCGTGCCTACCCAAATTAAATGATTGAACTCCATCCTCTTTTGTTAAAGTAACTATAGACTCGCCTGTTTCTGAATCCCAAATCTTTATATCTTTTTTGTGATTGGTAATTATTCTTCTTCTTTTTTCATCAAAAACTAGTTTTTCGCAAACTAATGCTCTTTCATTGTCAATTATACCTCTCCAAATCTCATCTCCGTTTTTGGAGTCAATGGCAACTAATTCTAATTCTCCGGTATAAATTAACTTTGACTCTTCGATAACTAATGGTTGCGCATCAGGCGCATCGATAAGATTTGTTTCTTTGTGCCAAAAAATCTTCAACTCCTCAACCTCTTCAGGTGGAGAATAAGTTGGCTGGATGCATGAAATGAATAGGGCCATTGGGAAAATTGACCAAACAAAACACCTTGTAAGATTTCTCACAGAAACCATAAGTACCCCATTCTACTTAAGACTCCTGAATAAGAAGCCTCTGCGTAAATCTAAATTATTATAAACTTAGAGATACATTAATTACATGAGGAAGAAAGAGCGTATTTGTTACATTTTGATAAGAATATTTTTTCTAACCAATAAACTTCAGCATAAAAAAGATCACAACGCCGGCAATGGAGACGTACAGCCAGATGGGGAATGTCCATTTGGAGTCTTTGCGGTGTTTTTGGAATCTTCCGGTGAGGGCTAGATAAAAACTGGAGAGAACTAAGGGCACTACAAAAACGGAAAGCGCAATATGTAATTAGAATTCAGTAATTACTGTTAACAAAAACGTAGTTAAACCCGGTGATTTCAATACCGAAATGCCATGGCGATTTTACAGTAATATGAGCGAAGAAGAATTAAGTGCTATTTATGCATTTCTGAAAACACAATCACCGGTTAATAACCAGATCACGTAGTTTAGGAGGGAGTGATAAAAATATTTGTTTTCTTAATATTTTAAAAGATTATAGTAAGTGTATCTCTTGCTGTTTATTAAGAAACTAATCTAGCCATTTAATTTCAGTTCTATTGTCTGGATGAGGATTAATATGGATACTTTCGAAAGCCTCCCACGTTGGATAAACACCTAAACTTGAAGATCCATTTTCTATGTTTACATCACTTCTCCAGCAAATAACAACCTGCCCATTGTGAAAAAGTACACCATCTAAAACTCTACCAGTTCCGCTAATTCCAGATTCATCTTTTTTCCGAATTAAAGAGAATAACCTTGGCTCTTTCATCTTAATTGATCTCCAATGCAAACTTAAATATTCTTTCTTCTCTAGAGGAATTATAAACAAAAATCTTAGCATATTCTTTCATATACGCTCTACCAAATTCGATTGCAATAGGACAAGGGATTGCAGATAACAAATGTAGTTTGGAAACCTGAGGATACTCTTCTCTAACAACATTCATAAACTCTCTTATTTCTTTTCGAAAAAGCTCAAACTTCTCATATGTATTTAAAAAATAGAAACCCGGATTATCTGCTTTAAAAGTAAATCTTGGGATATTTTTTAAATGCTCAGGATATTGGTTATCAGTAATGTTTCCACTAATTGATATTTCTAAAACTCCTTCTGTATAATTGTCTATATCTTGAGGAAAAATGGTTTGATATTCAAAATCAGAGTCTTCATTATTTTCTTCCCATTTCCATCCGGCATTCCTGTGCTTTTGATATAAATTTGTGTCAATAATATCTCCTAAACAATAACCAAAATAAATCAAAAGAGGTATAGGCCCCATAGCAAATATTGATAAATGATTTATTTCATCACGATCAGGGCCCTGCTGAATTCTAAAATTTAATTGTTGTTTTATCTCAAAAGCATTCTGTCTCCAAAAATTCTCATCCTCTTCGGTAATAGAAGACTTTGTCAAATCAATATCTATAGTCTGTGGGGTTTTAGGTCTTCTATCTGGAAGCATTGCCTCCCTAATATCATCTATATCAAAATTAATTTTAAACTTTTCCATATTGCACTTTAACAACATTGGATAGCTATTCCTCAAAGAGTTAAAAGAAGTCATGAACTCAATCATTTCCTCATGAGAACGTTTAATTCTCTTTAATTTATCAACAGAGTGATGAATATGAGGTTCAACGCCATTGCTACTTACATTGTCAATTAATCTATGGTGTGTATCACAAAGCAACATTAGGTTAGAAAATTCATGTAACTTTGATTTATCTGCAGCTAAAATTTTATTATATCTCGCTCCGCCTTCACTAACTGCTTCAATATGTGCAATGTAAGATTTATTTAATTCCTGATAAGTTACACTGTCTCTCCAAAGTAATTCCGTACAACCAGGGTACTGACATCTACCAGCTGTAACAACCCATAGTTTTCTCTTAGTAGATATTGGTATTTGCCTATGTTTATTCGGTTTTTTCTTTCCCATGTACTACATCCAATTTAATTATTGATTGATCAACTTTAGTTACAGTCCATGCAGAAATCGATTCAATACCAACGATTATAAAAATCAAAAAACTATTGTCATACACATCCTCTTTTGACTTTCTCTTCCATTCTTGAATATCTAAAGATGAAGGATTTGGATTGATCTCGGGATGTGAATGCCATTCTCCAATATAATTTATCTTTCCTCCTGTCTCCGTCCATTCTTGAGTAATTCTATGCTGGTGATAACTATCCATTTTTTTAAAAGCAAACCTTGATCTTCTGTCCTTTGATTGAGGGGAAGTAACCTTATCAATTACGATATTGTCTGAGTCTAAAACAAAACGACCAAGGAGAACTCCACCAGCTTCCCTATTTGAGATATCAATTTGTCGAAACTTATTTAGTATTTTTAAAGGTTCTGAAGATATCTTAAGAATACCTCTATTTGGTAGTATAAACTCTACCTTTTCTTTTTTTACTACAAACTTCACAATTTTCTCGGACAAACTGCTTTCCTCCTAGTTTTAACTCTTCATCGCTTAGGTGATATCTTTTCGAAACCTCATGCCCATTTTTATGAATTTGATCAGATTTACCTTTCCAAGATAAAATCATGGGTTCGAGATTCTGGTTATTCAAAAAGTCAACTGCTTGATCTATTACCAAACTTGCAGTTTTTTTTGCAGAATTCACTCCGTAAGGTGAGAATGAAGTACCACATCCCTCTAAATCCTTTTCAAAATTCTGACCAGATTTCAAAAATGAAGTCTGGTTTATTAATTCATGCTTTCCTTCAATTTCTTCAAAATCATAGATGCAGTTATAGCAACCTCTCTTACTATAATCCAACTTTAACATCTGTCCACCAATGTCGAATGGTTCAAGCCAAGTATAAATAACTTTTTTAAGATTTAACTTCCTAAATATTTCATTTAAATGAAGCTCTGTTGCTGGGTGACCAGTAGCTACAATAATTAAATCAAATACTCTAAGGTCTATCGATTCAGTTTTTATCAAATCAATTATATCACCCTTCTTTTCAGAAATATTCAGGTAAGGGTATTCTCTTTCTAAGTAATTCTTTACAGCTTTAGATTTTGGATCACCTACACTACTTCTCCCTAAGAGGTGTCGATATACATTACCAATCTCTAAATTTTCCTTATCTACAACAGTAAGCTTTCTCATCCCACAGTCAGCTAATCCTGAAGCTACAAAACCTCCAATAGACCCTAATCCAACTAACAGAACATTTTTATCTTTTAAATTATTACTTGAGCCTCCCCTTTCTGTTATAAAGTCATAATCATGACGATTTATTTTTATTGGAGTAATATCAAAAACTTCTGATACATCCAAGATTGGATATTGTTTTCTTGAGTTACGAAACTCAAGTCCTATTACTGTTTTTGAATTAGCATCTCTCGGAAATGATAATAACAGTAATTCTTTCTCTCTAACTTTCCTCTTTAATAATTTCTTCTTAACGATTTCGTATCTATCGGAAGAAATATTATTCCTGATTATCTCCCTAATTGTTTTTATTTGCCATCCGTTATTAGGATCAGGTGTGTCCAAATTATTTGTATCCAGACTTAGATAGACAGCTTTGGATAAAGTTAAATCTTTTGCTAAATCATTAGTATTTAGATAAGACTTTACTTGCTCCGCAGAATCACAAACTACTTTAAGATTCCTTTTCTTATTCTTAAGAACTTCTATTTCTTTAAACTCAACACCTATATCAATTAACGATGTTAATGCGGTTGTCTTAGGCAACTTATTCCAATAAAATTCGAATTCTAATAGTCTCTCTTTTCTCATTTCTTCTTCAGAAAGTGATAAGATTTTACCCTTAAGTATATCCAGAGAGTCACTTACTATCCTCTCTGGATTCCTGTAATCGATAGTTAACCCTTCATTATTGTAATAACAAACCCACCCATTTGTCATTACATGAGGAATAATCCCGAACTTATTTCTATTAAGAAATATCTCTGGTAGTGAATAAGGGAATTTCTCATTTAGACCAATATAGACTTCCTGCTTTGATCCATTGAAATTTAATACAAAACTTGCCCCTGCTCTTATTCCATATCCCTCTGAATTGCCCCACTCCTTCTCAAGCTTTAAATCCGATATGTCAGATCTACTAATTAAGCTTTTTAATACTTCATCTAAATCTAACTGTGAATCATCATTTTGCATTAAGCTTGAGAAGTATTGGTTGAAATAGCTGCGAACTTAACTTT
>JAEPPZ010000001.1:540181-641979 GCA_017640785.1 Balneola sp.
GCGGTATCTTCTTTCTCTGGTATTGGGAAATCATCACCAAATTGTTTCGCTAAAATTTTAGCAGCTTCATGTGGATCTGTTTCATTCGATGCTTGAGTAAGAACTTCTTTTAAAGTTTCAAGCTTTGTTTTGAATTCCAACATTTGCTTATCTGACATTTTATAAAAAATATCTTTCTTTGGCTTCACAGGAACTTCAACATTCAATCTATAATAGTATTCATCTTCTTCACTATTATAACGTGGAGTGAATTTATTGATAATCGATCCTACAAAATTCTTGAGAGCAGCCAAATCATCGGGTTTACCATGAAAAAAACTTATTTCAGGAGAGAACCAATTATATGCTGCAACAGTTATTCCTATCCCTGCAGGTGTCGCATTCCCATCCTTGGAAAATTTTAAATCTTTCCATCTTTTTAAGTATCTAATTACTCTTCTATACTGCTTATCCTCTTCATCTGAAAATATACTCTTTAATTCGTCAGAGAGCCTTATTGGATCGGCTTCTTCCCAAAACTTATTCTCTTCTGAGGCGTGCTCTTTTCCACGAGCTAAGTAATAGCTATTAGATAAAAACATGTTTTCTATAACTGCATAAACTGCCAAATCAACGTGGTATGCGGGCTCATCATTTGATTGATATTGAACTGTCACACAGGGTTCTTTTATTCGAACTTCTTTGGTGTGTCCATTTAAGATATCATACACCCATTTCTTCACTTCAAGCGGCTTATAATCATCTTTGTCAATAAAAAATCTCAAGCCAATATCTATATCATAATCACTATTAAGAGGCTTTATACCAGTTCCAATATCATAACTTCCTTGATTGAAAAACTCCCATCTTGGAGCACTTTCACCCATTTCTTTAAATTTTTTCTTTAGACCATCTCTTAATTTATTAGTTATAATATCTCTTTTATCCTTGAGGATTTTATTTTCATCGAATCTTTTCAACTTTATTTTCTCATGAAATTTTTCGAATTGCTTTTGAATTATCTCTGACATATTTCTCCTTAAGTTTATTGTACAATGGCTTTACCTATACAATAACTAAGCCAATAATAAATTCTAAGTCAATAGAATATTATGTGTGCCATATGTGCAGAAGAATTCTGCCACAGATTCACCCAATAAACTTCAGCATAAAAAAGATCACTACGCCGGTAATGGAGACGTACAGCCAGATAGGAAATGTCCACTTAGAGACTTTGCGGTGTTTTTGAAATTTTCCGGTGAGGGCTAAATAAAAACTGGAGAGAACTAACGGAACTACAAAAACGGAAAGTGCTATGTGAGTGATCAGAATAAAGAAATACACATAACGAATAAAGCCTTCTGTCAGGAATTTCGTATCTCCCTGAAAGTGATGATAGATCACATAACTGGTTAAGAAAAGTGCAGAAGCAATAAAAGCAGAAGTCATGAACTTCATGTGTCTGCTGAAATTTCGCTTTCGGATCTCATTCAATCCCAATAAAAGAAAAACAGTACTCAATGAATTGAATGCTGCATTCAGCGCCGGCAAATACGGAACCCAGGAATAGGAAGTTTCTGCCCCTTCTTTCCAATAGATCAACCACACCAAAAATAACAGTGCCGCTAAACTCACTCCCACAATGATTCGAAATGCCGATTTAGCACTTACCTGTTGCAGGATCTTGGATTGTTCCGGAAGAGAAAAATTTTCAGACATTCGTGTTCTTATACTTTAATAGATTTCCGGAAAACGGTCTTTCTCGCATTCCTGCATAATTCCGTACACCGCTTCAAAGATGTCTTCGGCATTTGGCTTACTGAAGTAATCACCATCGGTGGCATACGCCGGACGATGTGGCTGTGCTGTGAGACATTGCGGACGAGAATCCAGATATTTGAATCCGCCCTGCTCTTCCACAATGTGTGCCATAATGTAAGCTGCTGCTCCACCGGGCACATCTTCATCTACAACTAATAATCGGTTTGTTTTTTTCAGCGATTCCACGATCATGTGGTTTCTGTCGAAAGGAAGCAACGTTCTTACATCTATCAATTCAACAGAAATTCCGGCTTCATCGAACTGAGAAGTCATTCCTTCAATGATATTGAAAGTAGAACCGTAAGAAACGATGGTAATGTCATCGCCTTCTTTTACGATCTCAGGAATTCCGAGTGGTGTAGTGAATTCTCCTAAGTTTTCGGGTAGTTTTTCTTTTAAACGATATCCGTTCAACGGCTCGATCACCATCGCGGGATCATCGCCCTGAATCAGTGTGTTATAAAATCCTGCAGCTGCGGTTAAATTCCTTGGTACACAAATATGAACGCCTCGTAATCCATTGATCAAAACGCCCATCGGAGAACCTGAGTGCCAGATTCCTTCCAATCGATGTCCACGGGTTCTTACAATTAACGGAGCCGCCTGACCGCCTTTGGTTCGGTATCTCAACGAAGCCAGATCATCACTCATTCCCTGAAAACAATACAGCACATAATCCAAATACTGAATATCTGCAATCGGACGAAGTCCACGTAACGACATCCCGATTCCCTGTCCTAGAATAGTAGCCTCACGGATTCCGGTATCAGAAACACGAATTTCACCGTACTTATCCTGCATACCTTCCAGACCTTTGTTTACATCACCCAGCTTTCCGGCATCCTCACCAAAAACTAAGGTGTTCGGATATTTTTCAAAGATCTTATCGAAATTATCTCTGATCACAACCCTACCATCAACTTTTTTCGAATCATCTGAATACTTCGGCTTGATCTCCTCGATCTTAAGCGGAGAAAATTCTGTCTCGCTGAGTAAGTGAGTATTAAATCGCTCTTTATTTGCTTCTGCACTTTCGTTCACCCAGCTCTTGATCGAATCTCTGGTAGAGCTCGATTTTCCGGCTGTTGCATATAATGCTTTACGTCCTGCAGAAAGCACATCTTTTCTGAATGGATTCTGAACCATTTTCAATCTCTTAATGAGATCATCGATTGCTTCTGCCCCGGATTCATCTTTCAGAGCAGCCAGCCATTCCAACATCTGCTTTTTGTCTTCCTTGATTGGAGAGATGTAATTATCCCACGCTTCCTTTTTGGCTTCTGTAGCTTCTTTGGAAGCTTCTTCTTCCAGCTCTTCTAATTTCTTTTTAGTCGCGATCTTATTTTCTAAGATCCAGTCTTTTGTTTTCTGAAGACAGCAAAATTCTTCCTCAAACTTCAAACGCTCTTCATCTTTGTAGCGCTCATGAGAACCCGAAGTTGAATGTCCCTGTGGCTGTGTAACTTCATGAACATGAACCAGAACAGGAACATGCTCTTCACGCGCGATCTTCTCTGCCTTTTCATAGGTTTCCATCAGTCCCGGATAATCCCATGCTTTTGCAGTAAGGATTTCGTAGCCCGTCTGATCTTTTGTCCTTTGGAAACCACTTAATACTTCAGAAATACTTTCTTTGGTAGTCTGATATTTCTTGGAAACTGAAATTCCCCAACCGTCATCCCAAACCGACATTATCATCGGTACCTGTAAAACTCCGGCTGCATTGATGGTTTCCCAAAATACACCTTCTGATGTACTTGCATCACCGATGGTACCGAATGCAATTTCATTTCCTTTGTTTGAAAATTTCTCCCACTCTTTTCCTTTCAGCGCTTTTTCGTTTCGGTACACTTTGGAAGCCTGAGCCAATCCCAGCAATCTGGACATTTGACCCGCAGTCGGTGACATATCCGCAGAAGTATTCTTCATTTTGGTCTGATCTTTCCACGTCCCGTCTTCATTCAGCAATCGTGTAGCAAAGTGAGCGTTCATTTGGCGACCACCTGAACTTGGCTCCAACTCTGTATCAGGAGTAGCATACAGCTGAGCGAAAAACTGAACCGGAGTAACTCCTTCTATGGCAAGCATAAAAGTTTGGTCACGATAATAGCCGGATCTGAAATCACCATTTTTGAACACTTTTGACATGGCTATCTGCGGCATTTCTTTACCATCACCGAAAATACCAAACTTCGCTTTTCCGGTAAGTACTTCTTTCCTGCCGATCAAAGACATATGTCGGCTCAACCAGCCCAGCTTATAATCAGAAAGAATTTCCTTCTTTTTAGCCGCGCTAAAAGTTGACTTCTTTTTCTTCGTCTTTGTTTCTGCCATCTTCAAAAATTATATCGTTCAAAATAAATAGAATAGAGCCCGAATCGGGGGCATCAATAATACGGGAAAAGCGCTTTTCTTACAAAAACAGAACATTATTTAATGCCTGATTAACACTAATCCAATAAACACTGTTTTGGTGTGATTTACTCTGTAAATCCACCTTTCGTCATCTTGATGGGGTCCAGAGCGTTATCCAGTTCCTCATCAGACAGATCTGTCATTTCTTTTGCTACATCTTTCAAAGGCCTGCTTTCGGCAAACGCTTTTTTAGCGATCTTAGCTGCAAGGTCATAACCAATGATCGGGTTTAACGCCGTCACTAAGATCGGATTCCTTCCAACCATATCAGCAATAACATCTTTGCGCACTTCCAGTCTTGAAACAGAACGGTCAGCCAGATTTCTTGCGGCATTTCCAAGTATTTCAACAGACTGAAGTAAATTATGCGCTACCACAGGTAGCATAACATTCAGCTCAAAGTTCCCTGCTTGTCCGGCAACTGTAATAGTACTGTCGTTTCCGATAACCTGAGCACATACCATTGTCAAAGATTCTTCGATCACCGGATTTACTTTACCCGGCATTATGGAAGATCCCGGCTGAAGAGCCGCTAATTGAACTTCTCCTAATCCACCGTTTGGTCCTGAATTCATCCAACGCAGATCATTGCCGATCTTCATCAATCCAACAGCAATTGTTTTTAACTGTCCTGAAAGTTCTACCGGTGCGTCAACTGTCGCCTGAGCTTCAAAATGGTTTTCAGCTTCTTTGAAATCGATTCCTGTAAGTTCTGAAACTTTTGCTGCAAAATTCTTACCGAAATCAGCATGTGTGTTAATTCCGGTTCCTACAGCAGTTCCGCCTTGTGGCAACTCCGTCATTCTGACGAGTGCTGATTTAACGCGATCTATTCCCAGATCGACCTGACGTGCATATCCACCAAATTCCTGTTCAATAGTTACAGGCATAGCATCCATCAAGTGTGTTCGCCCTGTTTTTACTACATCAGCATATTCTTTTCCTTTGCTGATGAACGTATCACGCAGATGCTCAAGTGCAGGAATCAGATTATTTTTAACTGCAAGAACAGCGGATATTCTGATAGCAGTAGGAATCACATCATTAGAACTTTGACCAAAATTCACATGGTCGTTCGGATGAATTCCAAGGTCTTCACTCAACTCGTTTGCGCGGCGAGAGATCATCTCATTGGCATTCATATTTGATGATGTTCCGGAACCGGTCTGAAAAATATCGATCACAAACTCTTTATCGTGTTTTCCGTCAATTACTTCCTGAGCTGCTTCAGAAATTGCATTTGCAATATCCTTATCTAAAAGATCCAATCCTGAATTAGCAAGTGCTGCCGATTTCTTTACATATCCCAATGCCTGAATAAATTCACGGCTGAAACGAATACCGCTTATTGGAAAATTATCGTGTGCACGTTGGGTTTGGGCTCCGTAAAGCGCGTCTTTTGGCACTTTAACTTCTCCCATAGAATCTTTTTCAATTCTGAAATCGCTCATAGTCTCATCTAGTTTTAAACGTTCTTATAAACTGAGTTCTATTAAAATATCGTATAACCTTACCGATTAGTCATTCCTGCGGAGGCAGGAATCTAAATCTTGGTTTGAAACTCATTAGAAATATATCAAAGAATCCAGATTCCAGGCCTACGCCGTGGAATGACCTTGCATATACTCTAAAGATTTTTTTAAAGCAAAACTCAGATTTAAAGATAACACTTTTATTAATGATGAGCAGGCAAAATCGGTTGAATTCTATTCCTTAGAATTTGGTTACATTTAGCAGAATTAAAACAATTACGCCTGTGAGTGCTATTTCTGAGATCCGAATAAAGAACATGGTGTGCGACCGCTGTATAAAAGTGGTTCGGCAAAAACTGGAAGAACAAAACTTGCCTGTTCAGCATATTGAACTGGGTAAAGTTCTGTTTGATCGTCCGGTAGAAATCGATAATACAACGCTTGCAAAAGTATTGGAAGAAGAAGGTTTTGAGTTGATCGATGATGCCACTTCTCAACTTATCTCCAGAATTAAAATTTCTGTCATCAATCATATACATCATCACACAACCGGAGAATCATTCCATAACCTTACCGATTATCTGGAAAAAGAGATCGGTAAAAGTTATTCCAGTTTAAGTTCACTTTTCTCAAAAAATGAAGGTAGAACCATTGAGAAATATTCCATTCAACAACGCATAGAACGGGTGAAGGAATTACTTATTTATGGAGAGAAAACAGTGAGCGAAATTGCTCATGAATTGGGATACAGCAGTACTCAATACTTGTCCAATCAGTTTAAAAGTGAAACCGGTCTCACCCCTACCGAATTCAGAAAGCTCATTTCCTCAAATAGAAAGCCTTTGGACGAGGTTTGAAATATTAATACCTCCTGCTTTTTTCTCTGAAATAAAGGTTAAAATCCTGAAAAACCTGATCTCTTTTTGACCTCCCCAATTTCTCATCACATTCACTGTATGGATTAGCTCGCCCCTCCTTCTATAAGGAGGGGAATTTATGAATATACTTATGTTCTTTTTCTGATTCAGTTTTAAATCAACGAGTCCTTCTCCTTATGAAGGAGAAGACAGATGAGGTCAGAAAACATCTACTATACATACCTCGGCAATATCAGTGATCAAATCAACGAAATCAGTGATCAAAAATCCTACACATCAATTCATAAATTCTGTAAGTAGATTCTGATTGAATTGTCTCATATTAGCAACGAACAAATCACCAGATCATGAAACACACTTATCAAATTAACGGAATGAGTTGCAATGGTTGTAAAAGCCATGTAACCGAAGCACTTTCTGAAATTGAGAATATTCAAGACGTCTCAGTATCACTTGAAGAAGGAACTGCAGAAATTCAGATGTCTGAACATGTAGAATTGGAAACACTTCAGGAAGCATTAAACGATCTTTCAGGAAATTATTCGGTCCAACTACCCGGCGATCATTCTCATCATGAGCATCCTAAGAAAGAAAAGAAAAAGAAGCAGAACGGAAACGGTGTGTTTTACTGCCCCATGCATTGCGAAGGTGACAAAACCTACGATGAACCCGGAGATTGTCCTGTTTGTGGTATGGATCTGGTTGAAGAGCAAAATATGAGTTCGGGCTCTTCTTCTGATATTTATACTTGCCCTATGCATCCTGAAGTTGAACAAAAAGGGCCCGGTTCTTGTCCAAAATGTGGCATGGATCTGGTTCCAAAAGAAGCCGATGAATCAGCGGAACAAAAAAAGTACAAAGAATTACTTAAGAAATTCTGGGTCGCAGTAGCTTTTACCCTTCCTATTTTTATCATTGCGATGTCAGAAATGATCTCTGAAAATCCATTGTATGAAATGATGGATGTACAGATCTGGAACTGGATTCAATTCGGGCTTTCTTTACCTGTAGTTTTCTATGCCACATGGATGTTCTTTGAGCGGGCTTGGCGCTCCATCAAAACATGGAATTTAAATATGTTTACACTGATCGGAATCGGTGCAGGAATCGCATGGCTGTTCAGTGTGTTTGCTTTGATATTTCCAGATTTCTTTCCGGAGCAGTTTAAGACCGATGCAGGAACTGTTCATCTGTATTTCGAATCCGCTACTGTAATCTTAACGCTGGTTTTACTTGGACAAGTATTAGAAGCTCGGGCTCATTCTCAAACTAATAATGCCGTAAAAGAGTTGATGAAACTCGCTCCAAACACGGCTATCAGGGTCAAAGATGGGAAAGAAGAAGAGATTCATATTGATGAAATTGAAGTTGGTGATCATCTGAAAGTAAAACCGGGAGAAAAAATTCCGGTGGATGGGAGCATCATTGAAGGACAAACTTCTATCGATGAATCTATGATCACCGGCGAGCCTGTTCCTGTAGAAAAATCGACAGACGATTCAGTGAGTTCAGGTACCATTAACGGAAACAGCTCTTTCATCATGAAAGCAGAGAAAGTAGGTGACGAAACACTCCTTTCTCAGATCGTGGATATGGTAAATAAAGCCAGCCGAAGTAAAGCGCCGATCCAAAATCTTGCGGATAAGATCTCAGGATACTTTGTACCTGCTGTCGTTTTAATAGCCATAATCACGTATGGAGTTTGGGCATTATTCGGTCCTGAACCGGCTCATGTGTACGCCCTGATCAATGCCATTGCTGTGCTGATCATTGCTTGTCCTTGCGCCCTTGGATTGGCTACACCGATGTCTGTAATGGTTGGTGTTGGAAAAGGCGCTCAAAACGGAGTGCTCATCAAAAATGCAGAGGCGCTTGAGCGAATGAACGAAATGGACGTGCTTATTATCGACAAAACCGGAACCATCACTGAAGGTAAACCATCCGTGGAGAAAATGGTTTCTGTGGATGATGATTATTCCGAGGAGCAGATCATCCAATTTGTAAGCTCATTAAACAACGAAAGTGAACATCCGCTAGCTGAAGCCACCGTTAAATACGGAAAGTCTAAAGAGATCGAGTTTCTAAAAGTATCTGATTTCGAATCCATAACCGGACAAGGAGTTCAGGGAACCATTGATGGTAAAACCATCAAACTCGGTAACAGAAAAATGTTCAGTGATTCAGATACATCAGAACAAGATAAGATTGAGAAATCCCTCAGCGAGATCAGCGATCCCAAAACAATTTCCTGGTTAGCTGTAGATGAGTCAGTTGTTGGGTATGTAGTCATCGCTGATGCAATCAAAGAAAGCAGCAAAAAAGCCATTCAAGCTCTTCAGGAAAAAGGAATAGAAGTAATTATGCTTACGGGTGACAATCCGCAAACAGCAAAAGCCGTAGCTGAGGAAATGAACTTATCTTCATACAAAGCGGAATGCCTGCCTCAGGATAAACTGGAAGAAATCGAACGACTTCAGGACGAAGGAAAGAAAGTAGCCATGGCGGGTGACGGAACCAATGATGCTCCGGCTTTAGCTCAATCTGATATAGGAATTGCCATGGGAACCGGAACCGATGTGGCGATGGAAAGTGCCATGATCACTTTGGTGAAGGGAGATCTGAATGGAATTGTTAAAGCAAAAAATCTGAGTACGGAAGTGGTCAAAAACATCAAACAAAACCTGTTCTTTGCCATGATCTATAATTCAGTAGGCGTGCCGATCGCTGCCGGAGTTTTATTTCCGGTTTTCGGTATTTTACTTTCACCAATGATCGCAGCACTGGCAATGAGTTTCAGTTCTGTTTCAGTGATTGGAAATGCACTGAGATTGAGAGGTGTAAAAATCACTTGACTCCGTACCAAGGTACAGGGCTTATATTGCCTCTGGAACAGAAATACGAATAAACCGGAGAACAATTATGCCGTTTAAGAAAGGAGAAGTTTATCAATGTCCCGACTCAGGTTGTGGATGCGAAGTAACCGTAACTAAGAGTGCACCGCCAAGTTGTGGTGGAACTCAAAACCCAACCTGTTGTTGCGGAAAAACAATGATCAAGAAGGGTTAAATTATATAGGCGGGATTAATTTCCCGTCTTTTGTTTTATTACACTATGGATACTAAAGAAAAGATCACTTACAAAGTCGGAGAAGTAGCTCGCAAAGCCGGGGTGAATAAAGAAACACTTCGTTACTACGAAAAACGAAAACTCATCACTAAACCGGATCGTCGCAGATCAGGGTACCGCATATTTACTCAACACCATATTGATCAGGTAAAATTTATAAAAAGAGCACAGGAACTTGGGTTTACTCTCAGTGAGATCAAAGAATTGTTGGAGCTCAGAATGGATGAGAATACTACCTGCTCGGAAGTTAAAACCGAAGCTGAAGAAAAGTATAAAGATGTTGTTGAGAAAATCGAAGATTTGCAAAGAATTAAAACTACTCTCGTTGAATTGATTGATTCATGTTCCGGTAGCGGGCCTAAAGGAGAATGTCCAATTCTTGAAGCATTAGAAGGTGAGAACAAAATGGGAGAAAACTTACGATAACAAGATCAAGTTGTAATCAGTATTTAAGCATTTGCTTAAATAATAAATTTATTATACTATTGAATAAACTAATCCCATATTATGAATAAACAAGATTGTATAAGAGAGGTAGCTGATCTCAATCAAATAAACCGATGTATAGATTCCTTAGAACAGGTTGATACATCTATCTATAAATTAACTGATATTTTAAAACTAGCAGCGAATGACGTTAGGCTTAAAATTCTTTTTCTGTTAAATGCTGAGGAAAAATTATGTCCTTGTGATCTTGGGGATATCCTGAATATGAGTATACCTGCTATATCTCAACATCTTAGAAAATTGAAAGATGGTGGTTTAGTCGATACAACCCGAGATGGGCAGGTTATTTTTTATTCTCTCAATCCTGTCTTTAAGAAAATTCTGTCTCCAATTTTTGGACACATAAATAACAACCAACTATTAAAGGTTTTAGCAGCATGAGTAAACAAAAAAACAATCAAACAGAGACCAAGTGGATCGGAGCAGGAATCTTTACCGCATTTTTAGCTTCTTTATGCTGCATCACTCCTGTTGTAGCTATAGTAGCCGGTGTAAGCGGAGCAGCAGCTACTTTTTCTTGGATTGAACCATTCAGACCTTATATAATTGGACTTACCGTATTATTGCTTGGTTATGCATGGTATCGGTTATTAAAACCCAATTGGGATCCGGATTGTGCTTGCGAAGAAAATCCATCTTTTCTGAATTCTAAAAGCTTTTTGGGAATAGTAACTGTAGTTGCAGCACTGTTAATAAGCTTCCCTTACTATTCGACTATTTTTACTTCGAAACCGGATCAGAAAGTCGTATACGTACAGCAAGATCAGGTTGAAACTGTTTCATTCAATATTGACGGAATGACCTGCGCAGGATGTGAAGCAGCAGTCTTAAGTGCCGCTCATGGGGTAGACGGTGTACTCGAAGCTTCTGCTTCTTATGAAAATCAAAATGCTGTTGTCAAATTTGATAAGGAGAAAACGACAGTCCCAACTATTATTGAGGCTATAAACAAAACCGGTTATATAGCTTCAGAAAGCGAGAAACTTAATTAAATTTATATGAAAACCACCATTGCTGAATCAACCATAACATGCCCTAAATGTGGAAATCAATCCACAGAAACCATGCCAACAGATTCCTGCCAATTTTTCTGGGAATGCCCTGAATGTAAAGAGGTTCTGAAACCTAAACAGGGAGACTGCTGTGTGTTTTGCTCCTATGGAGATGTCGCTTGTCCACCCATCCAACAAGATAAAAGCTGTTGTTAGTTATGAACTATAAAGACATTAAAAAAATAAAAATCTTAATATAGGAGACACATGAAATTTGATCTAATTGTTATAGGTTCCGGGATGTCAGGAATGACAATCGCGAATAAATGTGCTGCAAAAGGTTTAAAAACTGCCGTCACAGATTCAAGGCCATATGGTGGGACCTGTGCGTTAAGAGGTTGTGACCCGAAAAAGATTTTGATTGGGGCTGCAGAAATCATCGATCGAGCCAACAAAATGTCAAACATTGGTATTGCCGGGAAAGTAGAAATTAACTGGAATGAATTAATGGCATATAAAAACGATTTCGTTTCCAATATGCCGTCAAGAGTTGAGAAAGGATATCAAAAAAATGATGTCACGATGTTTCATGGTGCTGCAAGCTTTAAATCTCCCAACTCCATCAAAATTGGTGATGATATTTTAGAAAGCGATAAAATTGTTATTAGTACCGGAGCAAAAGCACGGACATTAAACATACCGGGTGGCGATCTTTGTATAGATAGTTCTGATTTTCTTAATTTAGATAGCCTACCAAATAATGTTACTTTTATTGGTGGCGGTTACATTTCATTCGAATTTGCACATCTTGTGGCAAGAGCCGGAAGCAAAGCAACCATCCTGCACAAAGGTGAAAGACCTTTAGAAAATTTTGATGAGGACATGGTAGATCATCTGGTAAAAGCCACTGAAGGACTCAACATTGACCTTAAGCTAAAATCTGAAGTAGTAGCCATTGAAAAAACCAACAACCATTTATTAGTTACAGCCAAATCTGAGAATTCAACCCAAACAATTCAAACTGATATGGTAGTAAATGCTGCCGGAAGAGTTCCTGAATTAGATGGTCTTAATCTTGAAAAAGCGAATGTTGAGTACGGTAAAAAAGGAATTATAGTAAATGAGTTTCTACAGAGTAAAAGTAACTCATCTGTGTATGCTGCAGGAGATTGTGCAGCTACTCAAGGTTTGAATCTTACGCCCGTTGCGGTAATGGAAGGACATGCTGTTGCATCAAATATTATACGAGGTAATTCAAAGAAACCTGACTATACTGAAATGCCCTCCTCTTTATTTACATTACCTCCTCTATCGGCAGTTGGTTTTACAGAAAAGGAACTAAAGGATAAAGAGATATCTTATCATGTAAATTCCGGTTCTGCAAAAGACTGGTATAACGCTAAGAGAATCAATGAATCAACTTATGCATATAAAGTGTTACTAAATGACGAAGGCTACATTTTAGGAGCTCATTTAATTGGCCCCCATTCAGAGGAAACCATTAACCTTTTTGCACTGGCGATAAAAAATAAGATAAAAGCCAATTCGCTTAAAAGTTTTGTTTATTCGTACCCTTCTATGGCATCAGATGTTGGCTCAATGGTTTGATAACCTAAATCTTATTCACCAACTTCAGATCAAGGGGTTCTATTTTTACTCCTCCGGAGATGTTCCCTGCCCTCCCATTCAGAAAGGCAGAGATTGCTGTTGAAATCGTTAATGTATTATCTCGAAGACCAATGCAGCGCTATTACTCTCCACATCCCATTCTCTTTTTTGAGTACGGCAAGTTCTAGGCTGCTCAAATCAATATCTCTTCCTGAATAAGTTCCTGTCATTTTTGTTTTTGAAGTCACCCACGCCATATTTCCTTCTACACTAATTTCCTGAGATAATTCTTCCCTGTTCATTGCAGATAAAAACTTTCCATCTGAATGAAAATGATGAGATAAATACTGACTTTTAGTTTCCATGCCGCCACCTTCAAGAATTGTGACATCATCATGCAGTATCTCTCCTGCTTTTTCAGAATCATTCTCTACAATTGCCGTTTCAAGATCGTTCAATGTTTTTGCAATCATCTCTTTTTCTGTTGACTGCTGAGCAAATAAAGCAATGCTTGAAAATGCCAGTACTACTAGTGTGTATGTTAATTTTTTCATTTTTAATTCCTTCTAGTTTGAATTATTAATTTTCAACCACTTATTATAAATTTCATCGTCCCATAGATTTTGAACAAAAGCAATAACAGCCAGCTTTTCTTCTTCAGAAAGCACTTCTTTAAAAGCAGGCATGCTTCCTCCTAAAGGAATTCCACCTTTGTTGATGGTTTCCATCAGCACTTCAGTAGAATGATGCCAAGTATGTGCAGTTCCGTTAAGTGGCGGTGCCGGAAACTGCCCGTTAGGATTCGGTGTTTTCCAATCTTCTACCAAACCTTGACCTTTTCCTCCGTGACATTGAGCACAGTTTGCAGTAAATACTTGTTTACCTAGTTCAAATTGTTGCTGGGTGTACCAACGACTTTCTTTAAAAGTGATCGATCCATCAACAGCCTTTGTTTCTTTTTCTTTTTCTCCACAGCTTACCCAAACAAGTGGGCTGATACCTAAAAAAAGAACAAAAAATATATTTTTAGACTTCATCATAAGTTGCTTTGCTTTGAAATTTTTCCGCAAAAAATAAGCTTAAAGCAGGTAATATAGTTATCTGCAAAATAGGGGAAATACCTACCTGTAAGCCTACAATATTAAGTGACGGCATGCTTTCATTATAGCTCCATAGTTCCCAGTAAATGGCAATCCATTCCAAGAATATAGCGGCGAGAAAACTTATCAAAACCAATACACAATAGTCTCTAAAGTGTCCTCTAAAAAAATGTATTGAATTAAAAGTTTTGGTGATCCCTTTCCAAAGTGTGAGAACGATTAATATATCACCAAATACAGCTGCCCACATCCATATAGTTCCTTTCCAAAATGGCCAACTCCACATGTCATAAAGAAATACACACTGTGTAAATTCCCAAAGTGTATTTAGCAAAAAAGCCCAAAGAACTACACTTATCGTGCGGTTCTTTAGGAATGACTTTAACTTTTTCAAAATGTTAATTTCGTATCGCTCTGGATGAACCATGATTCTGCATGATCTTCCATCCCGATTCTGTTTTCTTAAGAACTGAAGTAGCTACGGCTTGTCTTTCTATAGTTCTGCTGTCAGCCCCTCCGGTCACGATCTTATAGTTGTACGTCTCAAAGGCTACTGCAATCTTTCCTTCAATTTGTACATCCACTTTATAATCGATGAACGAAAATTCTTTAAAATGGCCCAATTCAGGTCCAATATGATGATCTAAATAATCCTGATAACTTCCTTCATATTTTCCGTTTTCAAAAACGTCTGCATCTTCTGTAAATAGTTCTTGTGTTCCGGTTACATCTAAAGCCTCGAGTGCGTTTTTATACGCTTTCAGTACTTTTTTTACAGCTTCCACTTCCTCGGAAGAAGCTATTTCCTTATGATTCTCATGATCCATATTTTGAGCTGATATGTATCCCGTTGACAGCAATAATAAACCTGTTAATAGTATTGTTTTCATGTTATTTACCCTTTTATTTTAGTTGTGATAATTCGATTTTTGAAATAAGAATGCTTCCTTCTCCTTCAATTCTTAAACCTACAGATCCTGATTCCGGAGCATCGCCGTGTCCATGAACAGCCATTTCTTTATTTATATATCCCCTGAAATGAGTACCGTTTCCGACAACTCTAAAAAACTGAACTCCACCTGCTTCAAATTTACCTTCCTGAAACACATTGTTTTCACTTTGCTCTTTTCTTCCCTGTATTATTACACCTGAAGATTTGAGCTGTACATAATCAAAATTTTCATTATCGATAAAGTGGTGAATCAACATCAAGTCCCCATCAAGGTCAGTCATGTCGATATAGTAGTCGACCTGTACATTTTGATAATTGCTATGTGTGACGAAAGTGTTTGATCCTTCATCCATACTTAGTTTCAAATACTGAGTACTATTTGAAGCTACTGCTTCAGGATTAAGCTCATTAACTGAGCCTTCTGTCCAGTGAAAGTTTCCTATCAAATCAGTTACTGCATTTTCGTTCATTTCCCAGAACCAATCACCATTTTCTTTTTGTGTAAAAGAAGATTCAGAGGAAGTCGGGTTTGAATCCGTTAAATCAGGAGAAACTTCTTCTTGTTCGAGTAATTGTCCGGTACCGGCTCCATAACCAAATACCATTTCAGCTCCGTGTTCTCCCGTTTCGTATAACAAAAAGATTCCCGGAAGTACTGCTACAAAAGCCACGTATTTAGTTATCGATTTCTCAAAAAGTTTAAAATAATGTAGTCCGATTCTTAAGACAGCATATGCTATAAAAAACCACACCAGCCAAAGGGCCCAGTCTGCGTGATTATTTAATACTGTTTGAGCTTCCGTAGGAAGAAAAACACTGTCCGCTGCTGATTTACCGGAGTAATAAACTCCTATTGCAGAAACAGATCCTATTATATATATAATCGTATTCTTCTTTTCGTCCCACCATTCTTCGGGAATAAAGAGAGAAATAAAGTTCATCAATGCCGCTAGAATGATAATCCCAATTGGAAAATGAACCAATAGCGGATGAATATTTGGTGCCCATTCAGGTATAAGTTCCATAATATTTAATTTTTATAGTTTAAAATGTACTGTAAATAAAAAGAGATATTCCTACAGCATTAATAAGAATAAAAAGAGTAACTGCGACCTTCTTAAATTTTCCGCCGCCTTCCATATCCATATTCATGCTTGCCCCATGTTCTTTTTTGTGTTGTTTGTATAAATAGATCAACCATCCTGTAACCAGAACAAAAACAATATTCATCCAAAAGGTATAGTCAATCTTAAACTGAGTAACTTCCTGAACCACTTTTGCTGACTCAGGGATGATCCCAAAAAATGAAAAAGCACTGTTCAGAATTAATGCAGTAGCCACAATACTCACAAACATTATACCTGCGATATACAGAGCAACCTTCCATCCATAATATTTAGCGTTGATATGAACCAACGGTGGGACCATCAGATCTGAGTAAATGAAGCCCATAATTCCGGCGAACATAACTCCGTTCTCATTCAATACTGTTGCCAAAGGAATATTTCCCATCGAGCCAATAAAAGTTGCCCCGGCAACGAAAGGAGCAATAACTGCATTTTCAAGGGTTACTAACCAACTCGGTATATTTGTAGCATCTGCTAAGAAAAGAGCGGACCAGAAATCTGCAGGAACCATTACCGCAACAAATCCTGCAATGGTAAAACCGATAAGAATGTCTTCCCAAGCCATCTTCCAGTCGTTTACAAACTTCTGGCCAACCAGATGCCATCCTTTCCTACTGGTGATACGCTCTTTCCAGTTAAAGTCATCATCCATAGATGAGTCTTCTTCTTCAAGTTTATTGCGTGTCTCTTTAATCCATTTCTTTGGATAGGTGAGTTTAATTAACACACTGCTAATGGCAATTAATATGAGACCACCAATAATTTCTGCCGCAAGAAATTGCCATCCCAAAAAGATCATAATTAGAATTCCCAACTCAATAACCAAGTTGGTAGAAGCGAACATAAATGCAACCGCAGCTACAAAATGTGCTCCCTTTTTTACTAAAGACCGTGCCGCCGCTAATGCAGCAAAGGAACAAGATGATGAGGCTGAACCGAATAAAGTAGAAAGTGAAATACTTTTGAAGTCAGCATCACCCATATATTTTGTCATTTTTCCTTTAGACACAAATGCCTGAATCATTCCGGAAACAAAGTATCCCAAAATGAATGCCCAACCTGACTTCCAAAAGAAACCCAGCGCCGTTTTTGTTGACTCTCCATAAAGTTGTATGAATTCATTCATTTTTTAATACTTCTTAGTTAGCTTATGTTATTTCATAATTAGCCATCATACCGCTATCCTCATGTTCGAGGTTGTGACAATGAAATACATACATTCCTTTAGGTGCATCAAACTTCATTATCACTCGAACATGCTCTCCGGGCATTACTAAAACGGTGTCTTTCCAACCTGTTTCGTGAGGTAAAATCCCTCTACTTCCACTTCTATCTAGTACTTTAAATTGTATGGCATGTATATGCATTGGGTGAGGAGTTGGTGTATCATTAATAAACTCCCAGATTTCTATTTGACCTTGCTTAACCTGTAAATCTACACGGTTCATTTCAAATTGCTTTCCATTGATCGTGTGCCCTTTCATCATCTGCATATTAAGATCAATTTGTCGTCTCAAGGCCGCATCTTTTTCTTCAGGAAAGGTCGAAACTGAAAGCTCTTTGGGTAATTCTGGAATGCTTCCAACACGTTCATCGATAATTTTAAACTCCATCAGTTTAAAGCTCGCTCCCTGCTCCGGGCTGCTCCCTCCCATCATATTGCCCATACCATTCATCATGCCCCCTGAAGATGGAATGTCGAAAGGAAGGCTTACCAAAGAAGCTCTTTCTTGACTGAATTTAGAAAAATCAATCAATATATCTGCTCTTTCCCCGGGTGCAAGTAAAAGTTGATCAACTTCTAATGCTTTTGGAAGTAACCCGCCATCGCCACCTATTAAAGTAAACGGGAGTTGGTTTTGAAAAGCGATATTATAGATTCTGGCATTTGAGCCATTTAGTAACCGAACGCGATACATTCCTTTTTTTACGTCTTTAATAGCCGCCGGTGTACCATTGATTAAAACTTTATCACCCAAAAATCCCGTCATCATTTGTTCGTGCATCGAAGGATCATATACTATCTCACCAGATGAAGTTGAACGTCTATCCTGAATAAGCAAAGGAATTTCAAATTCTCCATTTGGCAGATCTAATGCTTTTTCCTCTTCGTCTTCTACAATAAAGAATCCAGCCAAGCCCTTGTAAACTTGATCACCTGTTATTCGATCAGGATGTGGGTGATACCAATAGGTACCCGCCCGTTGGTTGATTAAAAAGTCATACTCATAAGCTCCACCAGAAATAGCATCTTTTGGATGACCATCCATATCCGGAGGGACGATCAATCCATGCCAATGAATGATACTATCTTGGCCAATTTGGTTTTCAAAAATTGCTTTAATTCTGTCACCATGTCGACATTTTATCGTTGGTGATGGATAACTTTGATTAAACTGAAAGCCTGATATTTGATAATTTTCTCCAATAATATAATTCTCCGAAGAAGCAGCAAGAGTAAAATTTTGATTATTTATAAGCGGGGGTTGCCCCAAGTTGTTAATAAATTCATCATAACCAATCATCTGATTGGTTCGACAACTACTTATGAAAGGGCTTAAAGCTAGTGCACCTGATCCTATTGCAATGTTTCTTATAAAGCTTCTTCTATTCATAATTGTTCTTTACAGAGTTTCGATGATTTTACTGAGACTTGATTGGACTTGTTGAGCAATATTATTCAGCTCTTTATTCTCTACTGCCTGCATGGAAGCCAGTGGATTGACTGCGGAAACTTCAACCGTTCCATCTTCGTGCTCTTCCACGATGACATTGCAAGGAAGCATAGTTCCAATTTTATCCTCTTTTAAAAGGGCTTGATGTGCAAAGTTTGGATTACAAGATCCCAAAATTTTATACTTCTTGAAATCCACATCCAGCTTATTTTTAAGCGTTTCTTTCACGTCAATTTCTGTGAGTACCCCAAAACCTTCGTCCTTGAGCCTTTCAGTTACATGTTGAATAGCATCTTCAAAATTTTGATTTACTGTTTTAGATATATAATAGTCCATGATTGTCCTTAATTTTCGAGTTCTGCTTTTTTCTGTTCGAATTCGGTTTTACTGATTTCTCCCCCGGCATACCATTTCTTAAGTATTTCAAGAGGGCTTTCTTCGCTATTCAATTTTTGTTGTTGATTAGCTCTGAAAAATTGAAAAAATCCGTAACCAATTACAAAGATCAAAAGCCACCAAAGAATCATCATCCATCCTCCTCCAAATCCATTTAAGCACTGCATAGTTATGTCCTGTTAGAAACAGTGCCTGATGCATTATTCACCAGGCACTATTCTATGATTAATGATTATCTCCTGACTTTGAGCCTTCGGGCATATCCATAGCGCCCTTCATCATTTGCATGCACATCATGTGCATTTTCATGGCACGCTCATTCATCATTCCCTTCATTTTTGCCTGATCCATTTCCTTTCCATCCATCATGGCTTGCATCATTTGCATATGGGCTTGCATTTTTTCTTTCATTTCTGGGTTTTGCATCATCATATGACCATCTCCCATATTCATTTCGGAACCCATATTCATCATCTTATGCATCATCTGCTTTCGCATTTTTGGATCTTTCATCATCTGATCCATCATCATGGATCTCATGGTAGAATCTTTCATCATTTCCATCATTTGTTCTTTCTTGCCATCATGCATGTTATCTTGTTGTGCATGAGCAAAGCCGATCAAAAGAACGGTGAACATTGATGTGAGTATGATATGTTTTAGTGTTTTCATAGTGTTTCTCCTTTTATTTGTCTTCTTATGATTAAATTTTTTCATGGTTATCAATTGTCCTGCTTAAGCCCAATGTTATAGACAGAGGCCATAAATGCCCCCATCAACCAACCTAGGATAAAGGTCTGCACAATTCCTAATAGTGCCTGCCAAACAGGTACGTCCATTCTTATGATTGAAGTTGTGTCAAGACCGTGAAGCAGACTGTTGAAGAACCATATGGTTCCTTCTCTGCCTACCGTTAACATGAGCAGTATACATCCCAGATAGAGTATTGCTCCGGCTGACCCAACTGCCATTCCAAACCGTTTAATGCTTAATTTTTCCATGTTTTCTCCTGTTTTTTGTTAGTTAGTGTCCTCATGATTATGTCCGTCATTTGAACGGAACATCATGAGATGTGCACCAAACATGATGAGGATGAATAGAAAGAATGTGATCGGACTCTCCAGCCCGAAACTTGGTGCCAAAAAAATGAGCAAGAGAGGTACAACACATCCAATAATCATCCAAAAATAATGTCTTTTCATGGCTATCATCTTTAGTTTTATAAAAGCACTTCTGGGCCTTCTTTTCCATCGCGTATGCGCAATGCATATTCAATGGGGGATACAAAAATAATTCCGTCCCCGGAAGAGCCTGTTGAAGCGATCTCTTGTATGATTTCAATAATAGGTTGAATAGAGGTTTCCTGTGCAGCGATTTCTATTTTAATAACCCTTGAATGCATAGCCGGGAAGTCTAAAGAGCCGTGTTCATGAGCAGGATCAGAGTATTGCCCGGCGCCTTCGCCTTTAAAGACAGTAATGCTAAAATGCCCGGCTGCTCTAAGAGCCGTATAAACATCTTCAAGTAGTATAGGTCGTATATAAGCTTTAATAAGTTTCATAAAACCTCTTTTTAATCATTATTGTTATTATAAAATCCTATGTAACCGTATTTAGTACCACAACCTTACCCCGGCAACTACTCCAAATACACTTACATCTGCACCTTCAAGTTTTGCCAGATCTGCTGTTTCGCTCAATTTCCTATTCCAGGAAATTCCCAAATAAGGAGCGAATTCTCGCTTAATCTCGTATCTCAATCTTAAACCAAGCTGGATATTATTGAGCCCTGATCCCACTCCGAAGTCTTCTACTTTTTGAACCGCTACACTTGTGGCCAATCTTGGTTGGATAATGAGCCGCTGAGTCATCAGCAAGTCTAACTCACCTTCAAAACTACCCGATAAATCTCCGTCTTCACTTACTGCGATACTTCCATCCACTTCAAATAAATAAGGAGCTAAACCTTGCAAACCCAAAACTGCAAAAGCTCTTGAATTACTGGTAATGCTGTTATAGGCAACATCGTATCTTAGACCTGCTTGAACATCGAAATAGGAAGTTACCGGGCGACTGTATAACCCTTGAAATTCCATTTCTCCTTCTTTTTCTGAAGTAAGGGCTTCCCCTTCTGCTTTAAACCAGAATTTATTGTAATCCTTTCCATAATACCCCTGAACATCCCAAACCAAGGGATTTGTGCCTTCTTTAGAATAGTATTCAAACCTGTCAGCTACAAAGTAGAAATAGGTTTTGTTATCGGGAAGAATCTTGTTGCTAAATTCCGGAGCCTTTTGAGCTTTCACTGAGTTACCGGTTAAAATTAATATGGGTAACAAAATGAGTGCTATTTTTTGAAAATTTATCTTTAACATAATATTGTTACTGAAAATTTTTGGGGTTCGCTTAACAATGATATTTACTTGTTTCATTAGTAGATCCCTCCATTTTTATCACTAACCTGTACAACTCGAAACATCCCCATTTCCATGTGATATAGAATGTGGCAATGAAAAGCCCATCGCCCTTTATCTCTTGGTGTGACTAGTGCAGAGATTCGCTGTGCCGGTTGTATTAAAAGAGTGTGTTTTCGAGGATTATAGATCCCGTTTTCGTTCTCTAATTCCATCCACATTCCGTGTAAATGGATAGGATGTTCCATCATCGTATCGTTTACAAGAATCAAGCGTAGTCTTTCATCCTGAGTAAATTCAATAGGTCCTTTTACCTCATTGAATTCTTTACCATCAAAAGACCACATATAGCGTTCCATATTTCCTGTAAGATGTAATTCAACTTCTCTTTCCGGTTTTCTCTCATCAATATTTGGCTCAAGACTTTTCAAATCATTGTACACAAGAACTTTACGCCCGTCTTTTCCTAACCCTATTCCCGGCTCATTTAAGCGATTGTATTGATTATCGGCAATCGCTGCTGCGCCAACTCCATGTCGATCAGGACCATGTTTTACAGGATCTGAATTCATACCTGACATACCCATCATATTATGGTCCGTGTTTCCATTATCCATTCCTTCCATGGCGTTGTCTTTCTTTTCCATGTTATCCATCTTCATGCCGTCCATCTTCATATCGCTCATATTCATCCCCATATCTTTCATAGTACGGGTTGGTCTTGGACGAAGAACAGGAACTGCCGCAGCCATTCCTTCATTAGGAGCTAACGTGCCACGCGCAAAACCGCTTCGATCAAGTGATTCAGCAAAAATTGTAAATGCTTTCTCTTCTTTTGGTTCAACAATTACATCATACGTTTCGGCGATACCAATTCTGAACTCTTCAATAGAAACCGGCTCTATATTCTGTCCATCTGCCTGAACTACCGTCATTTTCAATCCGGGAATGCGAACATCAAAAGTAGATCCTGCAGAACCATTGATGAATCGTAAACGTATTCTTTCTCCTTTTTTAAAAAGAGCATTCCAATTCGATTCCGGACCACGACCATTCATTAAGTAGGTGTAGGTGGCTCCTGTAACATCTGCAAGATCGGTTGGACTCATACGCATTCGTGCAAATGATGTATAATTTTTAAATGCACTTACAAAACCATCTTCCGAAACATCTTTAAAGAACTCGCCAAACGTTCGCTTCTGATAATTATAGTAACCATCCATTTTTTTCATATTGTTCATTACATCATATGGACTCTCAAATGTCCAGTCAGATAGTAACACAGGATACTCTCTGTCATACTCAACAGGATCATTATCTTTTGGTTCAATAATCATTGGTCCATAATGTCCCAACTGTTCCTGTAATTTTGAATGGCTGTGATACCAGTATGTACCATTTTGAGTTACCGGAAAGCGGTATTCAAAAGTTTCTCCCGGTTTAATACCATCGAAACTTACTCCCGGAACTCCATCCATTTGAAACGGTAAAATAATTCCATGCCAGTGAATAGATGTATCTTCTTTAAGCTCATTTTTAACTCTAAGTAAAACATCTTCGCCTTCTTTTAAGCGGATAAGCGGTCCGGGAACACTTCCATTTATTCCAATGGCAGTACTTGTTTTCCCGTCAATGTTGATAGGAATTTCACTTATGGTTAGATCTAAAATATTGTCAGCACCTTTGGGTTCCAACACATCTCTTTCCCCAAATCCTGCAAAAGCATATGCCGGCAAAATAGTTGACATTCCCACAACAGCCCCAATAGAAGCTGTGTAACGGAAAAATGCTCTTCTACTAATCTTCTTGGTATTCTTCTCTTCTTTTTTCATAAGTCTTTTATTTGATTTATAGATTCATCTTTCAATTTTAAGAAGTCGTGCATTCACAGCAACAACTACGGTACTTATCGACATCAAACCTGCACCTACAGCCGGATTTAATATGACCCCAAACGAAAATAATACACCTGCTGCCAATGGAATAGCTACGGCGTTATACCCGGTGGCCCAAAACAGGTTCTGCACCATTTTTTTGTAGGTAGCTTTAGCAAGAGCTATTAATGCTGCTACGTCTTTGGGATTACTTTGTGTGAGAATTATATCTCCTGTTTCTATAGCTACATCAGAACCGGTTCCAATTGCTATTCCCACATCCGCTTGGGCAAGTGCCGGAGCATCATTCACACCATCACCTGTCATGGCAACTTTTAATCCTCGTGATTGGACTTCCTTAATTTTATCTGCTTTTTCGTTGGGCAAAACTTCAGCGAAGTAGTCATCCAGACCCAGTTCCTTAGCCACGTAAGCAGCTGTTTGTTTGTTATCTCCTGTAAGCATAATGCATTCGATACCCATATCATGCAACTGGTTAATTGCAATTTTGGAGTCTTCTCTAATGGTATCACCAAGTGCAATTGCCCCTTTTAGTTCGCCTTCAACAATAACAAATACAACCGTTTTACCTTGTTTTGAGAGGGTTTGATATTGATCATCTGGCAATTCGATATCATTCTCTCTTAAATAACCGGGGCTTACTACTTTGATTGAAAGTCCGTCAATATTACCTTCAATTCCTTTCCCTGTTATAGAATTAAAATCGTTTACTTCAAGAAGTGAGTCAGCAGATTTTACAATTCCCTGAGCGATAGGATGTTCAGAATTTTGTTCTAAAGAAGCTGTTAATTGTAGCAAACGTTCTTTCTTGTAATCTTCTGAAAATGTCATAATATCGGTAACTTCAAAAACACCTTTGGTGAGTGTTCCCGTTTTATCAAAGATTACAGCTCCCAAATTTCTGGCATCTTCAAACGCAGTTCTATTTCTAATCAGAAACCCATTTTTAGCAGCTAAGTTAGTCGAAACAGCTACTACTAATGGTACCGCTAAACCTAATGCATGAGGACAAGCAATAACCATAACAGTTACTGTACGTTCAAGAGCAAATACGAAATCCTGAGTTGTAAGAAATGTCCATACAAAGAACGTAATAGTTCCTGCACCAAGCGCTATCAAGGTAAGCCAGAACGCAGCTCTATTTGCAAGATCTTGTGTTTTTGACTTGCTATCCTGAGCTTGTTTTACAAGAGTAATAACCTGAGAAAGAAATGAATCCTCGCCCGTCTTATTAATTTCAATTGTTAACGAACCTTCTCCATTAATAGACCCACCTATAACTTCGTCTTCTTCTCCTTTATTTACCGGCTTTGATTCTCCGGTCATGAGAGATTCATCCACGGAACTCTTACCTTTAACTATGAATCCGTCAGCGGGTATTTTTTCGCCGGGTTTTATAAGAACCCGATCACCTTTCTTTAGCTCTTCAAGAGCCACCTCTTTGGTTGATCCATCTTCCTGAACCAAATGCGCTTCCGAAGGCATCAATTTTGCAAGTTCCTCCAAAGCTTTTGAAGCACTCATTACGGATTTCATTTCGATATAGTGCCCTATAAGCATTATATCTACAAGGGTAACAAGCTCCCAGAAAAAGATTTTCCCTTCAACTGCAAATACAACCAACATACTATATACATAAGCTGTGGTTATGGCAATACCAATAAGGGTCATCATGCCCGGCTTTTTGTTCCTTAATTCGTTTACCAACCCTTTTAAAAAAGGCCAGCCTCCGTAAAAGAATACTATACTTGAAAGAAGTGCCGAAACATAGACATCACCCGGAAAAGATAAGCTTTCCCTTAATCCAAGTAACCCTTGAATCATTGGAGAAAGCGCAATAATCGGCAAACTTAAAGCAGTGGATATCCAAAAACGTTTTAAGAAATCCTGTGCCATGTGTGCATGATGGTTGCCATGATCTTTGTGTTTATTATCATGACCTTCATGATCATCTTTATTGGCTTGATGATGGTGATGTTCATGTTCCATAATTCAATTAATTTATAGTTTTAACCGTTGTCCCACATTTATGCATTTTCTGTCCGAAATAAGGATTAGCAATTTTCTCACTTTCACTCAACCATTTCGCTCCTTGTCTATTATTCGCCATTGGACAGAATTGAACATATAAGGCATTTTTATCATACCCTTGATTTTCCACTGCCTTCACAAGCTCTTCTGTAATCAAAAGTAATGAGCTTCTCAACTCTTCTATATTTTTTGAAGCTGTTGCAGTTTCTACTGCAGCGAGCATTTTAGCATGGTGCGTTTCATGCTTTTTTTGATGCTCATTGTGCTCATTCATCTCATAATTAGATTTTACTTCCTTAGAAAATTTAGAAATATGTCTCTGTGCTTTATCAAAGTCATCTACTACCAGAGCATTTTTAAAATCCATGTATTCACTGATCAAAATTGATAAATGATCGTCGTGAGCGTGCTTATTTTTATCTTGAGCTTGTACACTTGCAGTACTCATTAATAAAGCTATAAGTGCAATTAGATAAGTTTTCATAGTATTATTTATTGTATTTAGAATTATGATTCGATTTTTAAAATGGTTTCGCCGCAATTATGCATTTGGTCTCCGAAATAAGGATTGGCAATCTCTTCAGTTTCACTTAGCCAATACCCTCCTTTTCCCTCATCTGTCATAGGGCAATATTGTTGGAATATCACACTTGGTATGCCAAAGGTTTTAACACTCTCTATCAGGGTTGATGAAAGCGTTAGAAAGGCAGCCCTTTGAGCTTCGATGTTCTGAGATTGTTTTAGCTCTTTATTAGATGAGTCAATTTTTTCAAGTTGTTTCATCCATGTGGTATGCAGTTCTCCTTTCACCAGCGTCATGTTTACATTTTTGAGTTCATTCTCAAGTTTATTCGCATATGCAGTAACTTTGGATTTATCTGACATTACCAATGCGTCTTTCAATTTCAAATATTCCTGAACTACATTATTTAACTGAGATTTAAATTCTGCAGGAACCGATTTCGTTTCCGTATTCATATTTTGATGATTGGAATGATCCTCTTCATTCATTGATCGTGAGTTCATTTCCATCTTCATCTCGCCGGAATCGCCTGCTCCCATGTTATGACCTTCGTGTCCCGTGCGATTAGCTCCCGTTCCCGGATTCCTGTTCATCATACTTAACTTATCTGCAAGCTGTGCAGCTCCATCCAATTTGAAATTACCATGGGTTACTACTTCTTCACCGGCTTCCAATCCTTCCAAAATGATGTATTGCTCACCCACCCGTTTACCTAACGTAACTTCACGAGCTATAAAAGTAGGCTCTTCTTTGTTTGGTATCTGCACAAAAACGATGGATCGTGGACCGGTCCAAAGCACTGTTGATTTTGGAATCAGTAAAGATTTCTGATTTGAGATATTGGCTGTCAATATTCCTTCCGCTAACATGTTCGGCTTTAATTTCTTTTCAGGATTATTCGCCTTTACTCTCACGTCCGCTGTTCGGCTCATACTGTTTACTGATGGATCTACAAAGCTCACCGTTCCTTCAAATTTTTCTCCGGGATACGTTGCTGTAGTGAACATAATATTTTGCCCTTCTTGTATTAAGGATAGATCAGATTCATATGCGTCAAACATCACCCAAACACTGGAAAGATCTGCAACCATATATATCATACTTCCACGATTTACGTAGTCTTCACGGGAAACATTCAGCTTGGTAACATAACCGGTAGCTGGAGAGACGATATCTAGTTCGGTTTTAATCTCACCGGTTGACTCGATTTCTTCTATAGTTTGAACAGGCAATTCCCATAAAGCTAACTTTCGTTTTGCTGATTTATACAATACAGGGTTTTGCTCTTTGAATTTAGCCGCTTGCAACAGCTCTTGTTGAGCGGAAATAAGCTCCGGAGAGTATATAGAAGCAATTTTTTGCCCTTTTCTAACAAAAGCTCCTTCGTAATCCACATATAGGTTTACGATTCTTCCACCAAATAAAGCAGTAACACTGGATACCTTATTCTGATCTGGCATTATTTTTCCCGGTAAATAGATCGTTGATACCGGATTTCCTGAGCGAACAACGGAAGTTTCGATTTCAGCCAACTTCATCGCAGCCAGCGACATCGTTAATTCATTGGGATTTCCACCGGTTGAATTGTCATTCACCGGAATGAGTTCCATTCCGCAGATCGGACAATCACCGGGTTCGCTTTGTCTTACACTCGGATGCATACTGCATGAGTAAATGACATTTCCCTCGTCATCAGTATGACTGTCAGCGATGTGTTCATCCGGAGTTTGAAGTTCTACTTTTGTTTCTGTGCCTCCGAATATTAAAGCACCAAGGAGAATGCCCACCACTCCAATTGCTATATATAGGCTGTATTTTTTTAGATTTTTCATGATAATTTATTTAGTAATTAAGTTCGTTTTCGGTGATGTTATTCACGCCCGAGAGATAATTGATATAGCTGTTCGCCATGTACAGATCGGCTTTAGCTTGAATTCGTTTTAGCTGATACTCAAGTAATTTTCTTTGCAACCTTAGTATTTCTTCGAAATCAGATGCGTCAGAAGAATAGGATTCCATCATTATGTTAATGGCTTGTTCAACTCGTTGAATTTGTTTGGTATCGTATAAATTGAATCTTCTCTGAGCATCACTTCGATCTCTGAGTGCTGTGTAAAGATCTGTTTCCAGCTTATTTTCTAATGTGATTATATCCTGCTGAACCGAATTCAGGTTCAATTCTGCCTGCTGCACCTTTGCATTATATTTATTTCTGAAAAGCGGAATCTTAAAACTGGCTCGGGCTACAAAAGCATCTCTTCCGTTATCCGAAAGATTTGTAACGTCTGTACGCTCTCCTGTAGCTATATAATCGAAACCAATTCCGAAAGAAGGCTTTCCTTCTCTGTCAGCTAAAGACACCATTTCCTTTGAAGCTTCTTCTCTATATCTGAGTTTATTAAGATTCGGGTTTTGCTGAATGATAGTTGACTTGAGTTCATCCTTGTTCTTGAGTGCCATTGATGCCGAGAGATTGTCCGGAATAATAACCTCTGAGCTTTCATCCACATTTCTGAATTCATTAAAACGCTCCTTTAGCAGTCTACGGTTATCCTTCAGAAGTTCGATTTGGGTTTTAAGATCTTCTTGTTCGATCTGTGCCCTGAGTACATCAACCTGCGAAGTCAATCCATTTTCATACCTACTCAAACTCACTTCGAGTAATGTATTTATGATTCTGAGATTTTCTTCTGCAATGCGAATTTGCTGTTCCACTTCAAATAAATCGCTCCAGATCATTTCCATTTGATAGAAAATGCGATTCCTTTGCTCCTGAAATTGTTCAAATTGTGCTTTCGCATTCGCTTCAGATACCGACCTCTTTTCAGACAAACTTCCAAACCACGGAAACATTTGTGTTACCGAAATCCGTGCTCTTTGCGGTCCGACTCTGGTTTCAATCGGACTAATAAAATACGCGAATGCCACTTCGGGATCAGGTAATGACCCAACCTGAGGTCTGCTTTCCAATTCTGATAAATACCTGTTGAAAGAAGCTTTGAGCTCGGGGTTATTCTGAGCTGCTTCCTGTTGGTAACTTTGGAGTGTTTGGGCGTTTAGGGTTGAAGAAAGTATCAGGATTATGAACATATAAAACACACCCCTGAATCCCCTCTCAAGAGGGGACTTTTTCTTTTGTTCCTTCGAAGGGAGATTTGCTTTCTTAACCTGTTCGTAATTCTCCCCTTGAGGGGAGCTGATCGAATCGGCTGTTCCCGATTTGATCCAAGGGGTGTCAGAACTGTATTCTTTAGCTAGTTCCGATGCTCTGCGTCGGAATGAAACATTACCTAAAGCTGAATAATTGTTTTGAAATATTTGTCTCATTTCAAACTCCTTTTTAATTGAAATTCTTTCCAGATCGCGTACAACACAGGAACTACAAATAGTGTGATTACCTGAAGTAACATCCCTCCTACACTTGGAATCGCCATTGGAACCATGATATCTGCTCCACGACCTGTTGAAGTAAGTATTGGGATCAACGCAAGAATGGTTGTTGCGGTCGTCATCAGTGTCGGGCGAATTCTTCGTGAACTTGCCTCGATCACAGCTGATCTGATCTCTGCTTTATTGGTTGGTTTTTGTTTATCAAAAATTTGATCCAGATAAGTTGCCATCACTACTCCGCCATCTGATGCAATTCCAAACAGAGCGATAAATCCTACCCAAACAGCCACACTTAAATTTACCGTGCCCATCTGAAATAGATCTCTCAAATTCTGTCCAAATAAGTCAAAATTAAGGAACCAGCCTTGTCCGTACAACCATATCATTAGAAAACCTCCTGCCCAGGCTACAAAAATACTGGTAAAGATCATCCCAGTGGTTGCTGCAGATCTAAACTGGAAATACATGATCAGAAAAATGGCAAAAAGAGCAATGGGCAGAATAATGCCCAGTCTTTTCTCTGCTCGAACCTGATTTTCATAATTTCCGGCAAATTCGAAACTTACTCCTGCAGGTACTTTCAGTGAACCGGTTTCGATGCGTTCTGATATCAATTTCTGTGCATTTCGAACTACATCCACTTCTGCAATACCGTCCAGTTTATCGAAGATCACATAGCCGATAAGGAAGGTGTCTTCACTTTTTATAGCTTGTGGCCCTTGCCGATATTCAATAGTTGCCAATTGCTCTAATGGGATCTGAGCTCCTGATTTGGTTGGAACCAACATTTTAGAAATTGCCTGAGGATCATTTCTCAATTCTCTGGCATAGCGAACCCGGATTGGGTATCTCTCTCTACCTTCCACCGAAGTAGAAACCTGCATTCCTCCGATTCCTACCATAGCAAAATTCTGTACATCCTGAATGGTAAGACCGTATCGAGCTAATTTTTTCCTGTCCCAATCAATTTCCAAGTAAGGCTTACCTACGATTCGGTCAGCAAATACAGACTGTGGTTTTACTCCAGGTACAGTTCTAAGAACTTCTTCTAGTTGTAAACCAAAATCCTCAATAGTTTCGAGATCAGAGCCTTTTACTTTAACTCCCATGGGCGCCCGCATCCCGGACTGGAGCATAATCAATCTTGTTTGAATAGGCTGAAGTTTTGGAGCTGATGTCGTTCCCGGAATTCTGGTTACTGCTACGATTTCATCCCAAATATCATCCGGTGATTTAATATGATCTCTCCATTGACGAAAGTACTTACCGTCTTCATCAGGAATTAATTCACCGTTTTCATTTCGCTCAAAAACACCAGCTTCATTTATCTTAAATCTAATTCTGCGTCCGTTTTCATCCGTTTTGTATTCCGATTTATACTGGATCACATTTTCATACATAGAAATGGGTGCAGGATCTAATGCCGAATTTGTACGTCCAAGTTTTCCTACTACTTTCTCTATTTCCGGAATAGATGATACCGCCATATCAATTTTACGTACTACATCTTTTGACTCTTCAATTCCCGCGTGAGGTAATGTTGTTGGCATTAACAAAAATGCACCTTCATCCAGCGCCGGCATAAATTCTTTGCCTAAACCCGGAAATGTACGTGAAGCTGCTGTCCAAACTTTCGTGCTCTTGACATCTACACCAATTGAATCGAATCCTTTGTCAACAAAACCGAATACACTCGAAAATCCAAGCCAGATGATCATACTCAGAACAATGAAGAAGGTCGGTATAGACAGAAATGCGAGCTTGTGATCCAAACACCAGGCAATAAGCTTGTCATAATATTTGATCACTAACCAAAATGAAAACAGGATAACCCCAATTAACAACACAACAAATAACAGATTCCAGATCAATGCTACTGAAGGGCCGAATGGCAACCAGTACTTTGCTAACAGCCAGGTCACAATAACCACACTCAAAATATTATTGAGCAATGGAATTTTGGATTCATACTCAGAATCAAGAACAGTTGATGCTCCATTTATAAGCCCAAAGCCTATCAATGCTAGGGCAGCCCAAACCGGACCTGTAAATAGAATCACTAATCCAGAAATGACCAATAGGCTATTCCAAACTAACTTTATTTTCTTGTTGCTGATCTTGACGGAAAACACCCAGTGTGCAAAAGGTGGAATCAAAGTAATGGCAACAATGATAGAAGCGATCAGCGCGAATGTTTTGGTGTATGCCAACGGTTTGAACAATTTACCTTCGGCCGCAATCATGGTAAATACCGGCAGAAAACTTACAATAGTTGTTGAAACCGCCGTTATTACTGCAGAAGCTACTTCTACCGTGGCTGTGTAAATTACCTCGAGAAGTGAATCCCCTTCCTTCATGTTCTCCATATGCCGGAGCATATTTTCCGAAAGAATTACCCCCATATCCACAATGGTACCTATGGCAATGGCTATTCCTGAAAGCGCCACTATGTTTGCATCAACATTTGCATACTTCATGGCAATGAATGTCATCAGTACTGCAATAGGTAACATGGCTGAGATCAAAAATGAAGTTCTTAAGTTCATTACCATCACCACAATTACAATAATGGTGATTAGAATTTCGAGAGATAAAGCTTCTTCCAAAGTCCCTAAAGTTTCCCCGATCAATTCTGAACGATCATAAAACGGTACAATCGTGACTTTAGAAACCGTGCCATCATCCAGTGTTTTGGAAGGTAAACCTGTTGATAGTTCGTTGATCTTCTCTTTGATATTGTCGATCACTTGTTGAGGATTTGCTCCCTGTCGCGCCACTACCACGGCACCAACTGCATCCGCACCCGCTTTGTCTAACGCTCCGCGACGTTGAGCCGGTCCTGTGGTTACAAAAGCAACATCTTTGATCCGGACGGGAACGTTATCAGCCACCTTTAATACCGTTTCTTCGATGTCTTCAATATTTTCGATATATCCTAGTCCACGAACCAGATACTCGGCATTATTGATCTCAATAGTCTGAGCCCCTACATCCACATTTGTTTTGCGAACCGCATCAAAAACCTGAGAAAGAGAAATATCATAATTCAAAAGGGCATTTGGATTCACATCGATCTGATATTCTTTTACGAAACCTCCGATCGGTGAAACTTCTGCCACTCCTTGAGCTCCTGAAAGTGCATATCCGATATAAAAATCCTGAATACTTCTCAGTTCTTGTGGATCCCATCCCCCGGCAGGATTTCCTTCCTTATCCCTTCCTTCCAATGTGTACCAAAAAACCTGTCCAAGTGCGGTAGCATCCGGTCCTAAAGCCGGTTGTACATTTTGTGGAAGTGTCCCAGCAGCCAATGAATTCAGTTTTTCAAGAATTCGGGAGCGACTCCAGTAAAATTCCACTCCTTCCTCAAAGATCACATAAATGCTGGAGATCCCGATCATTGAGGTACTTCGAATTGTTTTTACTCCGGGAACTGTAAGTAATTGTGTAGTTAATGGATAGGTGATCTGGTCTTCCACATCTTGTGGTGATTGTCCTGCCCACTCGGTATAAACAATTTGCTGGTTTTCCCCCAGATCAGGAATAGCATCAACAGGAACAGGATCTTTTGGAAGAAAATCCAGATTCCATGAAAATGGGGTGGTAACCAGTCCCCATCCTACCAGAATCAGAAGCAGTAACACTGCAACTAATTTGTTTTCGAGAAAAAAGCGTATGGTTTTATTTAACATTGGTATGATTTAAGAATAACTATGAATGAATTTTATAAGTCATCTCGCGTGGAATGCCCGAGATTTAGATCTGTCTAAAATGACATATTTATTTATACACTCTGGTTTCTGAACTGAATTTCAACAGTGAGCAATACAGAAATGATAAATATTGGACGTAGTTATCCCTAAATCAGGAAAGATTCATTCGCCAAAAAGAGAGGTGGCGGCGAATAAGAATTTGTTAAGGTGAGGTCAGAATTTCTTGGTATTTGATCACTATTAACTGAAGAAAACTCCTCAAAAGTAAATTGAAAAGATAGTGTACTGATCTTTAAAACCACAGTTGGTGCAATGGTAGCAATCAGGGTTTTGTCGGTCATGCAATCACAATCAACGGTCATTTCACAATCGGAAGAAGTTGTGGTCATCTTTTCATACATCATATCCTGATGCCCGGCATCATGCCCCATTACAGTCATCTCCATTGAACTATGCATCATCATCCGCTCACACACTTCTTCCATAGTGCTCATAGAACAAAGAGAAACCGTGAAGCTTAAGATTATACTTAAACTCAACAGAGTTGAAATAAATTTATATGATGCTGAAATTTTCACAAATCAATTATACTAAAAAGAAACTTATTTAAGAAGTGCTTCAAAAATTCTATACGGGAAATAAGAAATTTTATACATCAACTAGTATACTACTACATCAAAATACATCAAGTTTAAAACAAGAAAATATAAGTTATGTGAATTTTTTTATCTTATCTTTGGTTTCACTTAAAAATCATGATCAAGAACTCACATACTATTATAAAAGTTACTTCAGTAGCATTATTGCTATTCTTTAGCATACACAGCCTGAGTGTACATGGTTTTGCCGATTCATTGATCTACTGTTTTGAATCGAATGGGGATATCAACATAGAATCAACATCCCCTCTTTCTTTTGGAATTGCTTCAGACTGTGATTTGCATGCAGATATTATTTTTTCTGACACTGATGCTGAATTCCATTCTGACTCTGACTATTGTATAGACTGCAACGATCTGGAGCTCGATGAAACTTGTGCCAAAGACAATAGAGTAAATCGTTTTAATCAGGATAAAACCATCGAGAAGATCAACAATGATCTTTATCAGTTGGTTTCAATTCTACCAAACTCAGCAAAAAAGCAATTAGCTGAGTTTATCCCACCTATAATAGAACATCAAGAATTAGCTTCTCTTAGAACGGTAGTTCTGCTGAATTAGCCTCTCCCTATTTACTAAAACTCTTTTGAACTTGATTGATTCACATCAGTCAAAGTGCAAGCGTCTTTCCAAGAGTTTTCAGTCTTCACATTCACACAGGTTTATACAATCAAGTCTTTAAATCTGATTTCTATTCAACATTCCCTGAGAAATGGGATAGTTTTAATTTTTTATGATTAATAAAATAATATCGTTCTCAATAAAGAATAAGTTCATTATTGGCTTATTCATTTTAACCTTAATTGGAGTTGGAACATACTCCATGATGACCATTAATTTGGGTTCTGTACCTGATATCACCAATAATCAGGTTCAGGTAATTACCGTTTCGCAGAATTTAGCTACCGAAGATATTGAGCAATTCGTGACGTATCCGGTAGAACTGGCAATGGGAAATCTTCCCGGGGTAACCGAAATCCGATCTGTTTCGAGATTCGGCCTGTCAGTGGTTACTATCGTCTTTGAAGATGACATGGGCACGTATCTGCCCCGTCAATTAGTGCAAGAAAAACTCAATGAAGTTAAAGAAGACATTCCCGAAAAGTTCGGTTCTCCGAACATGGGACCTATCACAACCGGGTTAGGAGAAATCTATCAATACACCATCGTTCCCCAACCGGGCTTTGAAGATGAATATTCACCTACTGAATTGAGAACCATTCAAGACTGGATCGTTAAACGCCAAATGACCTTGGTTGAAGGAGTTGTTGAAGTAAATTCATTTGGGGGAAGTATCAAACAATACGAAGTAGCGATTGATCCCGACAAATTGAATGCTATGGGAGTTACCATTTCGGAAGTATATGATGCCCTTGCCATGAACAATGTAAATACTGGTGGAGCTTACATCGAGAAAAATAAAATGGCGAATTTTATCCGAGGAGAAGGGTTGATTAGATCTTTAGATGATATCGGTAGTATTGTAATAAAAAACGAAGATGGAATTCCTATTCTTATCAATGACGTTGCCGAAAAAGTACAATTTGGTACACAAACCCGATATGGAGCTTTCACACAAGATGGACACGAAGCTGTTGGTGGAATGGTTCTTATGCTTAAAGGAGCAAATCCTAATGATGTTATTCAAAATGTAAAAGAGCGAATTGAAAGTGTGCAAACTTCTCTGCCGGAAGGACTGAAAATTGAACCTTTTTTGGATAGAAGTAATCTTATTGCACGAACTACAAGCACCGTTTCTAAAAATTTAATTGAAGGAGCTTTAATTGTAGTATTTGTTTTAGTGATCTTACTCGGAAGTTTACGGGGCGGGTTAGTTACTGCATCTCTTATCCCTTTATCGCTACTTTTTGCTTTTATTATGATGAAGGCAACCGGAGTTTGGGCAAACTTAATGAGTCTCGGAGCTATAGATTTCGGAATTATTGTTGACGGGGCTGTCATTATTGTGGAAGGTACGGTACACGAGATAGAAAAAAGAGTAAAATCCGGCAAAGGTAAGTTTGGCAAGAAGCAAATGGATGAGATTACCTACAAAGCCAGCAGTACCATGATGAATTCCGCCTTTTTCGGCCAATTAATTATACTCATCGTATTTGCTCCAATTCTCTTTCTTGAAGGCGTAGAAGGTAAAATGTTCCGCCCAATGGCCTTTACTTTTGGCTATGCAGTGATAGGAGCTATTATTCTTTGCCTTACCTACGTACCCATGATTTCTGCATTAGTAATGAAGCCTTCTGTTAATAAAAATGGATGGTTTGCACGATTTGAGCAGGCACTCGAAAAATTGAGTAATAAGCTCATTGGAGCACTTCAACGTGTTTACAATCCTCTTTTAGAATTAGCATTAAAGAGAAAGTTAATTGTAATTAGTGCCGCTGTAATTCTGTTTTTAGCATCACTACTTACCTTTTCCCGCATGGGTGGTGAATTTATTCCTCAACTGGATGAAGGTGATATTGCCATGCAAGCATTAATAAGACCCGGAAGTGGATTAAGTGAATCCATTGATATCTCTACAAAAACACAGGATATTTTATTAAATAATTTTCCTGAGATTAAAACTGTGGTATCTCGAATTGGTGTAGCGGATATCCCTACTGATCCTATGCCCATGGATATCGCAGATATGGCAATTATCTTAGAGAAAGACAAAACCAAATGGACAACGGTATCAACTAAAGATGAGTTAATTGCTAAAATTAAAGAGAAACTGGACCAAGAGCTTACAGGAGTTAATTTGGTATTCAGCCAACCAGTGGAACTGCGATTCAATGAGTTAATTACAGGAGTCCGAGAAGATGTAGCCGTGAAACTGTATGGCGACAATCTTGACATTCTTGCACAAAAAGCTGAAGAAATGTCCTCTCTTATTCAAACTGTGTCTGGTGTTGGGGATGTAAACCCTGAAAAAACAGCTGGGCTTCCACAGATGACGGTGAGATATAATCGACAGAAAGTAGCTCAATATGGTCTTAACATCACCAAACTTAACGATTACGTAAGTACTGCATTTGCAGGAGGAACGGCTGGCGTTGTATTCGAAGGAGAGCGAAGATTTGACTTAGTTGTTCGTTTTGACGAAGCGAACCGTCAAAGTATCGAAGATTTACGTTCACTATATATTGATCTGCCGAGCGGTTCACAAGTGCCTATAGAAGAAATCGCAGATATCAGCTACCAACCCGGCCCCATGCAGATTTCCCGTGATAACACATTCCGGCGAACATCTGTCGGTATAAACACCCGCGGTAGGGATGTGGAATCTGTGGTTACGGATATTCAGCAAACACTGGATGCAGAATTAGAGCTTCCCGTAGGTTACTATATCACTTATGGTGGAGAATTTGAAAATCTGCAACGTGCAAAAAGCAGATTATCAATTGTTGTTCCAATTGCCCTGTTTCTGATCTTTATCCTGCTCTATTTTGCACTGAATTCATTCTCTCAATCGGTCATGATTTATCTGGCTATACCATTGGCAGCAATTGGAGGAATATTCTTCCTGGCACTCAGAGATATGTCGTTTAGTATTTCTGCGGGAGTGGGCTTTATTGTGCTCTTTGGAGTAGCGGTACTCAATGGACTCGTACTCATAAGCCGATTTAATTCATTAAAAGAAGAAGGAGTTACTGATTTGAAAGAACGGATTTTAATAGGAACCAAAGAAAGACTTCGCCCTATTTTATTAACGGCTATTGCCGCTATTATGGGATTCACTCCGATGGCTTTTTCAGCCTCCGCCGGTGCCGAGGTTCAGCGACCTTTAGCAACGGTTGTAATTGGTGGTTTAATTAGTGCAACTTTGCTTACACTGATAATACTTCCTGTTTTGTATTCTTTTGTTGAAAAAAGAAACCTGAGAAAGTTAAAGAGGAAATCAATTACGGCTTCTGTGGCTCTTTTATTGGCGGCCGGAAGTTTATTTGTGTCAGGTATGGTACAAGCACAGCCCGTTCAAACAACTAATCTTCAAGAGCTTTCTTTAGAGCAAGCTGTTAAAAAAGCAATGGATAACTATCCGGCTATAAAAGCAGCACAACTTGAGATAGAAAGTCAACAGGCACTCCGGAAAACCGCCTGGGAAATTGGAGATACTCAAGTGTTCACCGGTAAGGAAGAAGTGGGCAATGGTTCAGATGGAGTTACAACTAAATTTGGAGTCTCTCAGGAGTTTGACCTTTTGGGAATCCCCTCCCGCTTAAAGCTTCAAAAAGAAAACGAACAGCTTGCAGAGCAAAGTGCCGAACTCACTTACGTTCAGGTAGAATTGATGGTAAAGCAAAACTGGGCGGATGTTTTCAGTGCAAAGCGAAAATATAATGTACTGGATAAGTTATTTGCACAGTTTACTGATATTTCCAGAGCCGCAGAACTACGCCTTGAAACGGAAGCCACTTCCAGACTGGAGTATCTTTCAACACTAAATCAGGCTAATAAAATAAAGATTCAGAAAGAGCAAGCATACAGAGACTATCTGAGTGCTGTTCGAAAACTTAATAAATGGTTTGAAGGCGATTCTCTTTACACCGTAAAAAATGTATCGGTTGAAGAGTTAGATGAGCCAATCAATTTTAATAAAGATGCTCTTAATAATCATCCTTATTTAACTATGATGGAGCAAAAAGTTAAGGTGGCTGAAGCAGTGGTTAAGAAAGATCAAAGCCGGTTTCTGCCAAAATTTAGTGCAAGTTATGGATTTCAGGAGATAGCAAATCAATCCGGTTTCTATAAATATGAGTTGGGTGTTCGTTTCCCATTACTTTTTTGGGGAAACCTTGGAAAAACGCAGTCCTCTAAAATCCAAACTAATATTGCCCGCCAAAACCTTAATCAGGCTCAAAAAGAGTTGAACAGTATGTACAACAGTATGCAGGAAAACTACTTAAAGTGGCTTAATTCCTGGGAATATTATAAAGAAGAAGCACTGCCTCTGGCAGAAGAACAAAGAAAAGGTGCACTCACCGCATATAAAGAAGGAGCTATTGACTACGTAATGTTTCTTCAAAATATCAGAGATGCCATACAGATAGAGGTAGATTCATGGGACGCTTTCAGCAATTATCTGAATAGTAGATATGAATTAGAATACTACCTGAATACTCCTAACAAGTAATTAATTTTTTAATAAACAATATCATGAATATCCAACGAACAAATATAACCGTACTAATCCTTCTTCTTTCTTTTTTTGCGGCTTGCAACACATCAAAAGTTAAAGATAACGAAGCCATAGAAACCGAAAATGCATCACTAATGCAAAGTGAAGAAAATGAAGAAGCAAATGCTGCACACCTTTCGCAACTAAAATTTAACAGTCTTGAAATGAATGTTGATACGCTCCCAACCCGTAATCTTTCAGGCATCATAAAAGCAAACGGGCAGCTGGAAGTACCTCCACAACATGAGGCTACCGTAACTGCAATTTTAGGAGCTAATGTTACTTCCATTGAAGTTATTGAAGGAGATAAAGTTACTAAAAATCAGGTGCTCGCTTACGCAGCTCATCCAAATCTTACCAATATCCAAACACAATACGTGCGTACGTACGAGCAAATGCTGTATCTGGAAAAAGAACTTGCACGGCAACAAAGATTATATGAAGGAGAGGTTGGTTCCGGTCAGACACTCCAGAAAACACAAGCAGAGCACAAAGCTACGGTTGCAGAAGTTAAGGGGTATGAGGCGCAGTTAAAGCAATTGAGTTTGAGCGTCGAAAAAATCAGAAATGGAAATATTTACGGGACCGTGCCCATTGTTAGTCCTATTGACGGATACATTGAAGACGTTACTATTCAAATCGGACAATACGTTGAACCACAAACTGAATTATTTATGATCGTTAATAACGAACATATACATGCTGATTTGATGGTTTTTGAAAAAGATGTGTATCAGGTTAAAAAGGGACAGAAAGTTTCTTTTACTGTCCAATCTGTCCCTGATGGAAGATTAACAGGGAAAATATACTCCGTAGGAAAGCAGTTCGAGCAAAACCCGAAAGCAGTTCATGTACATGCCGAGATTGATCAGAAAGAAGGGTATTTAATACCGGGAATGTATATCAACGGTAACATCTATACCACAGACAAAGAAGTGTTTGCCTTACCCGAGAGTGCCATCATTGAAGACGAAGGTAAAACGTATATGTTTAGTGCCGAAGAGCATCAGGAAAATGGAGAAACAGAATGGGAATTTACGCCGATTGAGATAAAAACTGGCCTGGAAAAAGACGGATGGGTGGAAGTGAAGTTATTAGAAACTTTACCATCAGACACAAAAGTTGCATGGAATAACGCTTATTCCCTTATTGCTGAGATGAAGAAAAGTCAGACTTCTCACGGTCATTAATTAAGGAATAGAAATAAAGATCCTTGACCGGTAGAAAAAACCGGTTAAGGACAAACTAAATATCAGAATTATGAAAGAAATAAAAGCATTTATAAAACCCAAACGTGTACAGATTGTAGTAGAATCATTAAAAGAAGAAGGCTTCGACAGTGTTACATTATCTAAAGGTGAAGGAACAGGAGCCTACAAAAATCCTGACGCTTCTCCATCTTTGGACTTTCACTTTACAGACAGCCCGATTGTAAAATTAGAGCTTGTTTGCCACAATGAGGAGGTAGGAACTGTGATAGCTCTTATCTGTAAGCATGCTAAAACAACGAACCCTGCTGATGGGATTATTTATGTAACAGATATAAAAGAAGCATATCGGGTAAAAAACGGAGAGCCTTTGCATCTTGTATAAACCTAACACTTAAAATTTTATATCTATGTTTAAACCTAAAGAAATAAAAAAAAGAATAAGAACACCTTTAGTTTTTATAGCTTTAATTTTAATAAGCTTAACTATCTTACAATTTTGTGGAAAGGAAAAAGATACTGTTTTAGTTAGTTCGGGAACTTATACCGGCATAGTTACTGATGCGGTTGAACCTGCACGGGAATTCTATCTAAAACTAAATGATGATTCTTTAGTTCGTTTAAATTTTATTGGTGAAACTACACTTAAAAAAAACGAAGAAACAGTTCCTTTTTCTGAGTTAAAAGAAGGCACAAAAGTTGAAGTTGAGCTTGAAAAAATGGAAGATAAAATGGCTCCAATCTCTGTTAAAATTTTAGATAAATAGTTTTCATTCATTACATATCAAAAACGTTCTTAAGACACCTTAAAACAGAATGCAGTGAATAAAAAAAAATTACTTTATTTTATCCTTTGTGGAATAGTCATTGGTGTATTTATAATACAACCCTTGGCTATTACACTTCAAATATTTGACATTCAAGGAGATTACGGAAGTTGGGGGGAACTTCTGCTTACTTCTTATCAGCAGGTGCTTGGTTCCTGGGATTTAGACCAGACTATTACTAAAGCTTTATTTGGTTTGTTTGGTGTAACTCTGTCAATTATATATATGTTTAGACAAAAAATATTCAAATCTAACAGTTTTCAAGAAAAGCTTAAAGAGATAAAAAAATTGATTGAGACTGGAGAAAACCAACAAGTAGAATTCAAATCTACCTTGAGGTGGGACTTAAGACAATCTAAGACAAATAAAGCTTTGGAGTACACTGTAGCAAAAACAATTGCCGGGTTTATGAATACCCAGGGAGGACATCTTTTTATTGGCATTGATGATGATGGAAACCTTCTTGGTTTACAGGAAGATTATGCAACTCTGAAGAAACCAGATAGAGATAGCTTTGAACAATATATTATGCAATTAGTATCTACTAAGTTAGGTACTAATTTTTGCTCTAATGTAGAGGTATCTTTATTCCAAATGGATGGCGTTGATATCTGCCATCTTTTTATCTTAAAAAGCGACTCACCAGTATATCTGCGAGATAATGACCGTTCTTATTTTTATATCCGTACAGGTAATGGCACACGAGAGCTTGACATACCTGAAGCACTCAAGTATATCAATAAAAATCTAACACGGAAAAAATAACTATGAATAGAAAAAGAAAGCAAAGAACATATTTAAACTCCTAATTGATTCCAGAGCAATTTAGATACAATTACATAGCATTTACTGCCAATATTGAACCTCGACGAGTTGTGTAACAATTTAGTTTAGTATAGTAAAAGTAGGTTATCATTTTGTTGAGTTTAAAATTTTATAACTAACAAAGCACAATACACATGAAAAAGATACAAATAAAAATACCATTGCTCTTGCCAGAGGTACCGGATGAGAAGGATCAGTGTGTGCAAAAACTCATTCAACATCTTAATGACAAGAAAGGTCTTGAAAAAGTGCATGTAGCAGATAAAACGGAGGATGGCGTACCTCAGCTATGCTTTCATTACAACCCGGAGCTAATCTCGATAAATCGAATACAGACCTTGGCGGAGCAAAGCGGGGCGGAAATAACGCAGAAATTTGGACATAAACTTATAGAAGTGGATGGAATCCGGCATACCCGCCATGCTCGAAATATTGAACATAATCTTCAGGGAATAGAGGGCATTTTAGAAATCTCCATATCAGCTTCCGGTATGGTTCGGGTTGAATTTGATACGACCAAATTAGATGAAGCAGAAATCTTGAAAACCTTGAAAAATAAGGGCCTTGATGTACTAGAAACTCATGTAAGTGCCGAACTATTTCTTGAGAAGATAGAAGAAACTAAAAAGGGCGAAGATCAAAAAGAAGATAAAAAAGACCACGACCATGAGGAAGGTGAAAATCATGAACACTCTCACGGTGGTATTTTCGGTAAAAATACGGAGCTCATCTTTTCCATTATCTGTGGAGCATTGCTCGGTATTGGCTTTGGACTGTCTTATGTAGATGCTCTGCCTTCCTGGGTGAGCCTCGCATTATACATCGGTGCCTATTTCTTTGGCGGCTATTTTACGGCTATAGAAGCCATTCAAACAGTGGCAAAAGGCGGTTTTGAAATTGATTTCCTTATGCTGGTTGCAGCCATTGGCGCTGCTATTTTAGGCGAATGGGCAGAAGGTGCTTTGCTGTTATTTTTGTTCAGTATGGGACACGCTCTGGAACATTATGCTATGAACAAAGCCAGAAAGTCTATAAAGGCTTTGGCAGAACTCGCTCCTAAAACCGCGTTGCTTAAGAGAAATGGTAAGACTGAAGAAGTCGGTATTGAGGAATTGAGCATCGGTGACATTATTGTGGTGAAGCCCAATAGCAAAATTTCTGCTGATGGTGTAGTGGTGAGTGGTCAAAGTAGCGTTAATCAAGCTCCTATTACCGGAGAAAGTGTACCGGTAGATAAAGAACCGGTGGATAATCCCGAGAAAGACTGGTCGCAGGAAGACGACATCAAAGATGAGAACCGTGCTTTTTCTGGCACTATCAATGGGAACAATACGCTGGAAATCAAAGTTACTAAAGTTGCGAAGGATTCAACCCTCTCCCGTCTAGTTAAATTGGTGAATGAAGCCCAAACTCAGAAATCACCTACACAGCGACTCACCGATAAATTTGAGAAATATTTTGTACCAGCTGTCCTAGTCTTGGTAGTTGTACTCAATTTCGCATTTTTGGTACTGGACGAAACCTTTAGTGAAAGCTTCTACCGGGCAATGGCCGTATTGGTGGCAGCCAGCCCTTGTGCTTTGGCGATAGCCACCCCAAGTGCAGTATTAAGCGGAGTGGCAAGGGCAGCTAAAAGCGGGGTGCTTATCAAAGGTGGTCGTCCGTTGGAAGATCTGGGTGTACTCACCGCCCTGGCTTTTGACAAAACCGGAACGCTAACAGAAGGTAAGCCCAAACTAACTAAAGTATTTCCATTGGGTGATATAAACGAGGAAAAACTGTTGAAAATCGCAGTAGCCGTAGAGAACCTTAGTGACCACCCCTTAGCAAAGGCCGTGGTACGGGATGGGAAAGAGCGATTGGATGATGTTGACGTACCAGAGGCGAAAGATCTGGAAGCTGTGCTTGGCAAGGGGATTAAAGCCTCCTTGGGTGATGATAAAGTGTACATCGGCAATCTAGACTTGTTTGAATCCCTGGATGATAATAAGCCGGAGAAGGAAACAGAAGAAAAAGTTAAATCACTGGAATCAGATGGCAATACTACCATGCTAATCCGTCAAAATGACAAATACATTGGCATTATTGCCCTGATGGATACCCCGAGGGAAGAAGCTAAAAAAACATTGGAACGATTAAAAGAAATCGGTATCAAGCGTATGATCATGCTAACGGGTGATAACCAGAAAGTAGCGGATACAGTAGCCAAAGAGATTGGCCTTACGGATGCCTGGGGTAGTTTGTTGCCGGAAGAAAAGGTTGAAGCAATAAAAAAGCTTAGAGAAAAAGAATCCAAAGTAGCGATGGTGGGCGATGGCGTAAATGATGCCCCGGCAATGGCAAACAGCACGGTAGGGATTGCCATGGGAGCAGCTGGCAGTGACGTAGCCCTGGAAACAGCTGATATTGCCTTAATGGCCGACAAGCTGGAGACCTTGCCTTTTGCTATCGGTTTGAGTAGAAAAGCCAAAGGCATTATCAAGCAAAACCTCTGGGTTAGTTTGGGTATTGTGGCTTTATTAATACCAGCCACAGTTTTCAGCTTTGCCAACATAGGTATTGCCGTACTGATTCATGAAGGCTCTACGCTGGTAGTAGTATTTAATGCGTTACGATTGTTGGCTTATAAAAAGTAAAATTGAAAAAATCCACATTCCACATCAGCAAAATGGATTGCCCTTCAGAGGAGGAAATGATCCGCATGAAGCTGGAACCTTATAATGAGGTAAAACAACTTTCTTTTGATATCCCTAATCGCAAACTGGAAGTATATCATACAGATGGAGTAGAAATCATCCATCAGGCCATTAGCGAACTCAAACTCAACGACCGGCTGGAAAACACGGAAGATGAAGCAGAGTTGCCGTTGGCTGCTAATGAGTCAAAACAGCGAAAAATATTGTGGTGGGTGCTTAGCATCAATTTCGGCTTCTTTGTAGTAGAGATGACCACCGGATGGATTTCAAACTCTATGGGTTTGATAGCAGACTCACTCGATATGCTTGCTGATTCCATCGTATATGCACTAAGTCTGTTTGCGATTGGCGGTACTATTTACAGAAAGAAAAAAGTAGCTAAATTTAGTGGCTATTTTCAGATGGGATTGGCGCTTTTAGGCTTCTCAGAGGTACTGCGGAGATTTTTCAGCGAAAGCGAAACACCTCTTTTTGAGTGGATGATCGTCGTAGCATTACTGGCCCTTATCGGTAACCTGGTTTCGCTCTGGCTGATCAATAAAGCTAAAAGCGATGAAGCTCACATGCAGGCAAGTGCTATATTTACATCCAATGACATTATTGTGAATGGTGGGGTGATATTAGCCGGAGTACTTGTTTTTTGGTTTGATAGTAAACTACCAGATCTGATAATCGGGGCGATTGTATTCAGTTTTGTGATTCGTGGAGCCATAAAAATCCTACAATTAAGTAGGTAACATAATTAGTGACACTCAAATTCATATCCCATGACACATGATCATCACCATAATCAAGAAGGGAATATTAAAATCGCCTTCTTCCTTAACCTCGGTTTTACCATACTCGAATTTTTTGGTGGATTGTATGTAAACAGTGTTGCCATTATTTCCGATGCTTTACACGATCTTGGTGATAGTATCTCACTTGGATTGTCATGGTATTTGGATCACAAATCTAAGCAAGGAGCAAATCGATCGTTCACTTTCGGTTATACACGGTTTTCCCTTCTCGGAGCGTTAATCAACAGCCTTGTTTTAATAGCGGGCTCCATCTTTGTTATTAATGAAGCGGTCGCTCGTATTATCACTCCGGAACATACAGACGCTCAAGGAATGCTTATTTTTGCCATTATTGGGGTAAGTGTAAATGGCTACGCTGCGTGGAAGGTTAGCGACGGAAAAACTCTCAACGAAAAAGTTATTTCCTGGCACCTGTTAGAAGATGTTTTAGGCTGGGCTGCCGTACTGATTGTCTCGATTGTTTTGATATTTCAAGATATTCATTACTTAGACCCTGCACTTTCAATTCTAATTACTGCTTATGTTCTCTGGAATGTTATCAAAAGACTAAAAGAAACGTTATATGTGTTTCTTCAAGGTAGTCCTGATGATGTTAGTGTGGAAGAACTGGAAACTAAATTTCTGAAAAAGGACTTTATAAACCAAACCAAGCATGTACATTTATGGTCACTTGATGGTGAAAGCCATGTCTTTACTGCTCATTTGATTTTAGAAGGAGTCTCAGAATATTCTGAAATCATTAGAGTAAAAAAAGAGATTCGAGAAATTTTAAAACCTTACAATTTTAGTCACTCTACCATTGAGGTAGAACTAGATACAAAGACATCCTCATTAATAGAAATAGAAAATCACTCCAAATGAAACAGCATTTTCACATAAAAAACATGGTCTGCAGCCATTGTGCAGAGGTTTTGGAAGAGAAACTTCAATCTTCAAATTTTCAGGTTAAAAAGATCGAGCTTGGAGAATTAACACTGGATGAACCCATTACCGATGCAGAATATCAGCGTTTAATAAATGTAGTTCAAAAGAACGGATTCGAAATTATTAACGATCAGGGCAGTAAAACCGTTGAACAGATCAAACAGCTTATAATTCAGTTGGTTCGTACAAATAAGGAACTGAAAGGAAAGCTTTCAGAATACTTGGCTAAAAATTTGAATAAAGACTATCAACATCTGAGCCGGTTATTCTCAAATGTGGAAGGGAAATCTATAGAGCGCTATTTCATCCTGCAGAAAATAGAACGAGCTAAAGAACTGATCGTTTACGGAGAATTAAATCTGACAGAAATAGCCTACGAATTAGGATACAGCAGCCAACAACACTTTTCCAGACAATTTAAAACTGAAACCGGGCTCTCACCTTCTCACTTTAAAGAAATAAAAGAAAATAAGCGCATTTCGATTGACCAGATTTGACGTAATAATGCACAAGAATTACAAAAACCTGCAATCAGATTAAGAATCAAATGGGTACCATTTAAAAAAATATGTACCCAATGTTATCATTCATAAAAAAATACAAAGAGGCCTTTATAAGCACATTATTGCTTACCGGAGCCTTGATTTTTGAACACTCTGTTCCGTTTGAAGGCAGCCAGTATCTGTATCTAACTTTTTATGGATTGTCCTATTTAGCGGTTGGTGGGTCTGTTTGGATCCAAGCTTTTAATTCTCTTAAAAAAGGAACGCTGTTTAGTGAGTTCTTTTTAATGGGAATTGCCACCATAGGCGCTTTCGCTTTGGGTGAATACGCCGAAGGCGTTGCAGTGATGCTGTTTTATACCATTGGGGAATATGCTCAGCACGGAGCTGTTCACAGAGCCAGAAATTCCATTAAAAAACTAATCGATCAACAACCGGATATTGCTTTTGTAGAACGTAATGGAGAAACCATTGAAGTTCACCCTTCAAAATTAGATCCAGGGGAAGTAGTATTGGTTCGACCAGGCGCAAAAGTACCACTTGATGGTGAGCTAATAACGGAACGTGCATCATTTAATACAGCAGCACTTACCGGCGAATCCAAACCTATGACAATTAATGCCGGTGAAGAAGTTTGGGCAGGTTCTATAAATCAGGACACTGTAGTTCGCATCAAAGTTACCAGTACTTTTAAAGATACAAAGCTTTCAGGTATCCTTAATATGGTTCAGGAAGCATCAAAACGCAAAGCACCAACACAACGGTTCATTACAAAATTTGCTAAAGTATACACCCCGATCGTGGTCTGGCTGGCTGTAGCGATAACCTTTCTTCCATATTTATTTGTTGAGTCATATGTTTTTCAGGACTGGTTTTACCGAGCACTTATCTTTCTGGTTGTTTCATGTCCTTGTGGATTGGTTATTTCTGTTCCTCTAGGATATTTTGGGGGAATTGGAGCAGCTTCAGGAAACGGAATTTTATTTAAAGGATCAGACTACCTTGATCAACTTCGAAAGATGAACATCCTCTTTATGGATAAAACCGGAACTTTGACCAAAGGTTCATTCGAGGTACAATCTGTTCAAACTTACAATGGTTTCAGTGAAAGTGAGTTGATCAAATATGCCGCTTCTTTGGAACAACATTCTACCCATCCGATCGGAAAAGCAATTCTCAGTTATAAAAATGGACAAGAGCTACTCCCGGTAGCCGAACAACAGGAGGTTTCAGGGAAAGGTTTGGAGGGCATTATTAATGGCAAGAACGTACTTGTAGGAAATATGGATCTTTTGAAAGATCATCAGGTTAAATTTTCCGAAGGTCTGTTTTCAGAACCATACACTTACATTCATATTGCTGTCGATGGAGAACATGCCGGTACTTTAAGTATAGCTGATGAAATCAAAGAGGACAGTAAACGAGCCATTCAAGAATTAAAAGAAAGAGGCCTTCAAAAGTTAGTAATGCTTTCAGGAGATAATCAGGAAGTAGTTACTTATGTCGCCAACCAACTTGGTATAGATGAAGCACATGGAAATCTCCTCCCGGATGAAAAATTTAAACTTGTTGAAGAAGCCATCGGTAAAGGAAATGTAGTAGGTTTTATGGGAGATGGTGTTAATGACGCTCCTGTTATTACATTATCGGATGTTGGCATTGCCATGGGAGGTATAGGCTCTGATGCAACCGTAGAAACTGCTGATATTGTAATCCAGAATGATCAAACATCCAAACTTCCATTGGCAATCGACATTTCAAAGTTTACACATCGTATTGTCTGGCAGAATATCTTCTTTGCTTTAGGAATAAAGGTCTTAGTAATGTCTCTGGCCAGCTTTGGTATTGCCACTATGTGGGAAGCTATTTTTGCGGATGTGGGTGTAGCCCTTATAGCAATTGGAAATGCAATTCGAATTCAGAACAGGTTTTCGGAAACAAATTCTCTTTTTTCTTTCTTTGCATCAAGTTCTCAGGATAGTCAACACGATCATGAAGAAGCTCACTGTTGTTGCTAAGAACTTCTCTTAATAAAAGTTACTAAAGCTGTTTCCTATACATTTTATAGGTTTTATCCAACGAACCACCAATGCGCTCAGCCAGACGGATCATTTCGGTATTAGTTCCTAAAACCCAGCTTAATTCTGATTGTGTTAATCCTCTTGGCAGCCCTTTTTCAATTGCTTTTTGGGTTAACAAAGCGTCGATACCTTTTCCCCTATATTCAGGGATAACTCCAAGTAAAGCTGTTCTTAAACGGTCAATTTTCTTTTTGCCGAACAAGAATTTAAAGATCCCAAATGGAAATAGATTTCCATTCATCTTTTTGAATAACTGATTGTAGTCTAATAACGCAATAGAAAAAGCAACGGGCTCACCATCTATTTCTGCAATATGAGCAAAATCAGTATCCAGGATCATTTTAAAATCCTTAGCTGTATGCTGCAATTCTTCATAAGTAAGTGGAAGAAAGCCCCAATTATCCTTCCAGGCTTGATTATAAATATTCCGAACGATCTCAACTTCTTCGTTCAGTTTTTTCATATTTACTTCACGAATTTTAAGTCCCGGATTTCTCTTGTATACAATTTCTAAAGCTCTTTCAAACCGAGATAAGTCAATGTCTTCCCTATTTACATAAAACGCCAGAAGATCCATTTCTTCTTCGAAACCTGCATTATTGATCAGTTTTTCATAATAAGGCTTGTTGTAGGGCATCAGTAGATAAGGCTGCTTATCAAAGCTGTCAACCAGAAGCCCGATTGTATCCATCATTCCGGGACTTGCAGGACCAAGCACGTCCTTCATTCCTTTTTCTCTTAGCCAATCTGATGCTACACGAAATAATAGGTTTGCTGTTTGCTGATTATCAATACATTCAAAAAATCCGAAATGTCCGGTTTTCGTACCATGATGTTCGTTAAACCTGTGATCTACTACTGCTGAAATTCGGCCGGCTATTTCCCCATTATGCTCAGCAATAAATAATGCCATTTCGGCATTTTGAAAGAACGGATTCTTCTCCTTATTGAGGAGTTTTTTTTGATCCATTCTGAGAGGAGGTACCCAAACATCATTGTCAACATAATGTTGGTAAGGGAATTCTATAAATTTCTTCCGCTCATCGTCTGTAGTTACGATGGTAACCCCATTCGTATTCATACATCAAAAGATTTAAGTGCCGGAATTTCCGTTCTGATCTATAATTCCGTGTTTTAGTCCAACTTTACGGAACGCCTCAAGAATTCTGTCCAAGTGTTCATTTGTGTGACTGGCCATGTAGCTGGTTCTTAACAATGACTGCCCTTTAGGTACCGCAGGAGGCACCACAGCGTTTGCATAAACTCCTTCTTCAAAAAGATCTTTCCAGAATTTGAAGCAATCCATCATATCGCCTATAACAACCGGCACGATTGGAGATTCACTTGACCAAACGTTAAATCCAAGATTTTTTAATTCGGTACGCATATAAATTGAAATTTCTTCCAACCTTTCAATTCTCCATGGTTCTTCTTGAAGAATTTCCAGAGCTTTTAATACAGTAGCTACATTTGCAGGAGGCATGGATGCGCTGAAAATATGTGCCGGAGAAGTGTGCCTTATGTATTCAATTACTTGTTTATTTCCGACAATAAATCCACCTAATGAAGCAAACGATTTTGAAAATGTACCACTGATAAGATCTACTTCATCTGTAAGTCCAAACACAGAAGCTGAACCTCGACCACCGTCTCCAATTACTCCAACAGCGTGAGCATCATCCAAGTAAAGCCGGGCATTAAATTCTTTAGCCAATTTTACTAATTCAGGAACTTTTGCAAGTGTACCTGACATCGAAAAAACTCCATCAGTGATAATAATCTTACCGGCATTCGGATCTGCTTTTTCGAGCAATTTTCTAAGCTGTTCCATATCGTTATGCTGGTAACGCATCGTTTTAGCATTTGAACATAAAGTTCCTACAACAATGCAAGCATGATTATCACGATCAGAAAAGATGATGTCATTACGTTGAGCAATAGTTTGGATAGTACCTTCATTGGTTTGATAACCGGTACTAAAAAGAACACAATTTTCTTTTCCCATGAACGCAGCGAGCTTCTCTTCCAGCTCTAAGTGAATATCCAGCGTACCGTTCAGATATCGAGAACCCGTACAACCTGTACCATACTTTTTGAGTGCAGCTTGTGCAGCTTCTATTGTTCTTTGATCATTCGTAAGTCCAAGATAATTATTGGAACCCGCCATGATAACTTCATGTCCTTCAATTTCTACAATTGTACCATCTGTAGCTTCCAAAGGCTTAAAATACGGATATAGCCCTAATTCTTTAACTTCATCAGCTTTCGTGAAGTTATAAGCTTTTGCAAAAATGTCGTTCTTGGCTACTTCAGTTTTCGTATCTGCCATGCAGGTTATCCTTAAAAAAAATTCTTTTGTAACGGTGAAATATACCCAGTATTAATATTCTATCAAATTTTGATTAAATATGTACCGGCTAGTCTAACGTTTTCTTGGTTTCAACAATTTCCTTAAGATAAGAAATATATTGCTGTGCTACTTTATTCCATGTAAAGTTTTCCAGTACGAATTTTTTGGAAGAGGTACTCATTTCCTCTAAACCATTCTCTATCAAAGAGTCTATATGACCGGAAAAATTCTCAGCGTCTCTGACTGCAATTTTAAATCCATTCTTTCCATTTTCAATTACATCTTTTATTCCCTCAAGATCAGCCGCTACAGCAGGTGTTCCTGCCAAATTTGCTTCCAATAAAACAATACCAAAACCTTCCATATCTCCCGGAATTGGAATATTCGGCATAATAAAGATATCAGCCCCTGCATAAGCATCTTTTAAAACTTCGTCGGGCTGTTTGCCCACCATCAACACCTTTTCCTGAAGATTGGATGTACTAACTATTTCTTTAAGTCGATCGTGCTCAGGTCCGGCCCCGATCACTAAGTAAACTACCTCAGATTTTATCTTTGGAAGTACTTCTGTAATAAACCATTCATGACCTTTTCGTTTTACCTGCCTGCCAACAGTGAGCAACAATGACTTTTCACTTAGATCAACAGAAAACGCTTCCTCAATTTTTTTTCTTCCCTCGGCTTTATCCGGCACATCTTTAAAATCTGACATGTCGAAACCATTCGGTAAAGCCACTCCTTTTTCCGGAGACATCCCTCTTTTGATACATTCCTGCCTTGTCGCTTCCGAAACAGATATCACACCATCCAATGCTTCAAATACCTTAGGTACAAAATTCTGATAAATACCGATCGACAGTTTTACATCATGACCATGATTGATAGTCACCATAGGTACATCAATTTTATTTCTGCAAAATTTGGCTAAGGAAGCCGTTACCATTGATGAAAAAAGAATTACATCCGGCTTAAACTCTTTTACAATTTTCGGGAGCTTAAAAACGAGTTTAGTTAGAAAAAAAGCAGTTTTAACTTCTATTCCTTTCCATGGAGCATGCTGTATTATTGTCTTTATCTCAATGTCTTCTCTGGTGCTTAATTCGTCAATAAGCTGCATGCTCACTCGTTGCATCCCTCCCATATTATCTAAAGGTGCATTTTCGGGTGGATGAAGATGTGAAACGTAAAGGATGCGCAAATCTGAAAAATTAAATTATGATTTAGAATATTGTAGAGCTTCTCTGTAGTTTTCCACCAAGCCGGCATTTATTTTATCCCAATCATATTCAAGAGACATTTCTCTCGACTTGATTCCCATTTCTTTTAGCCTTTCTTCATCACTTATTAACCATTCAAGTTTTTTGGTAAAATCGTCTACATTTTGCTTTTCTGCCCATTTACCATTAATCCCATCATCTATCAAGGATTTACTACCAATTGCATCTGCTACAAGACAAGGCAAACCGCTTGCCATGGCCTCTAAAGTTACATTTCCGAATGTTTCCGTATGTGAAGGAAAAAGAAATACATCACTACTGGCATAAGCTCTAGCAAGCTCCTCTCCGGTAACAAATCCCGTAAAATGTGCCTGAGGAAGTTTCTCTTCAACTTCTTTTTGTGCGGGTCCGTCACCTACCACTAACGCACGAACTCTGGGATTTTTTTTCTGAATTCTCTTCACGCTCTCTATATAGGTATTGAGTTCCTTTTCCCATACTAATCTGGATACAAATGTAACTACGATATCATCATCACTAAAACCAACTGATCTTCTCCATTCCATGTCCCTCTTTGATGGATTAAACAGTTCCAGATTGATTCCCCTAGCCCAAATCCTTTTTTCTCCTTTCAAACCAAAATCGTTTAATTCATTTATCATAGACTGACTTGGAACGTAAGTATGAATAAACCTTTGATAGAACCATTTCATAAATATTTTTGTGAAAACCGTTATTGGTCCTTGTAGTAATGTATAGTAACTGGCATAACTCAAAAAATGAGTATGGTATGAAGTCACTGCAGCTATATTGTTTTTTTCAGCCCATCTCAAAGCTCCGGTACCAAGACCATCCGGAGTTGCAACATGCACAATAGTAGGGTCAAATTCTTTCAACTTTTTTTTGGCTGATTTTGGAAAACTATATGCTATCCTATATTCATCTCTACCCGGAACCAACATTGGTATTGATGGAGTACCGATCATTTTACCATTATGTTCGAACGCAGGTTCGTCTACATGAGGAGCAAAAACAAGCACAGGAATGTTTTGACCTTCTAAATACTTTACGAGACGATTTAAAGTTAAAGATGCACCATCTCTCATATAATTGTAATTGCCCGTAAAAAGAGCAACTCGAAGTTCTTTCATAAAAGTTTAAAAGCAAATAGCAGATGTGTATCTTTACCACACCTAATTAAAAATTTCTGCAAAAATAACTGAGGAATATAAGCAATAAATGAAAGCCTTTATAACCGGAGCCACAGGTTTTATTGGAAGCCACTTGGCAGATCGTCTGATCGCGGATGAGAAGTTTACTGAAGTACGCTGTTTGGTTCGCTCAACAGATAAATGGCTTGAAGGAAAAGATTTCATACGAATTAAAGGAGACCTCAATGATTTTAGTGCACTTTCCAAAGGAATTAAAGGCGCTGATATAGTATTTCATTTAGCTGCAATTGTAAAAGCATCGAAGCAAAAAGAATTTACACGGGCTAATGTGGAGCCAACTGAAGATATCATCAGGATTGCACAAAAAAATGGTGTTGAGAACCTGGTTATACTTTCTTCGCTTGCAGCTGCCGGCCCGAGTCAGGGAACTCCTGTGGATGAGAATAAAATATTAACTCCGGTTAGTATGTACGGGCGATCGAAAAGAGATATGGAAACAACAATCCATCAGTTAGCAGAAAAAAATGATTCCATAAAGGTCATTCGCCCTCCGGCAGTGTATGGTCCAAGGGAAGATCAGATATTCACTTATTTTAGTACTTTCAAAAAAGGTTTGAGTACAATTGTTGGAGACGGGAACCATCCCCGCCTTTCTATGGTGTATGTAGATGACTTGATAAACGGAATTTTACAAGCATCACAAAAAATGGATCCTGGAGTTCACACCTATTTTATTACAGCAGCCGAGACTTACAATTGGAATCAAATTCATTCCGTTACTCAAACTGTAATGGGGAAAAAAGCTTTTAAACTGAAATTAAAGCCTGCTTTGGTAAAAAAGATTGGTAGTATTATTGAAAATACCGCATCATTAATTGGAAAATATCCCGTTGTAAACAAAGAAAAAACCAATGAACTGGTTTTGGAATGGACGTGTTCATCAAAAAAAGCAGAAAAAGAATTAGGCTACAAACCACAAGTTACCTTGGAAGAAGGTATTTCCAGAACTATACATTGGTACAAAAAACATAATTGGCTATAAGTTTATGAAGAGATTTAAATTTGTTACAGGTTTTCTATTTGTTTTAATAACATCTTTATCCATTCAGGCCCAGAATCAAACGCTCGTTCAGGATTATTCGCAATTGATGAATATTCCCTCTGTGAAAGCTATCGAAGCTTCAGAAACACATCTCTATATACTTTCTGATACAGATGGAATGGCAGTTTTCAGAATAAAACCGGACGAACTTCAATGGCTTTACACCTCTTCCGGTATGCAGCGTCGTGGATATAACCTTTCTGCTGATGTCCGCTTTGCTTACATGTTTGGACAAAATAAAAGATTAACCATATTAGAGCCTACATCTATACTGGGAGTATACTCGGCAACTCTTCTTAGGGAAAAACCTTTAGCTGCTGCTCGTTTACAAAATAAACTATACGTCGCTTTAGGAGAAGCTGGTCTGGGTTCACTTTCTCTGGACACTCCCGAAAGTGTTGATTCTGAAATTACAATAATTCCTGATGTTGGTGATAATGTGTCAGTTATTGATCTGGTTTCCTCTCCGACAACGAATCAATTGTTTGTACTTACCGGAAACTCCAAACTGGATGTCTTTAAGTCTGAAGACAATCAACTTTCTTTCAGCGAAAGCAAAAATATTTCTCAGCGTTTATCTGATCTTTTTATTGACGGTGACAGACTTTGGGGAGCCACTGCTCGTGGAGATGTTTTTGAAATTACCGGAAATGGACTGGGAAGAAAAGTCGGCACCATAAACGAAAAAGTCGAAACCATTAAATCCTGGAATGGTTTCACATTTATCCGCTCTGTAACAGGGAAATTATGGTATTCTAAAAATCGGGAACCACTGATCGCCTGGAAAACAGATACACATGCAGGTAACTACATCGCTAAAAGTGGTGATAAATTATGGCTTGTAGAAAACAATAAAATAACTCGCCTTGCAGTATCAACTGTTGATCAGAATATTGAGTCTGCACCCGTTGGTCCATTTTCTCTAAAAGATATACCCGACCAAGTGCTTACTTATCCTAACTCATTATTACTTGGATTAGAAGTAGAAAATGGACATTCAGCAAACGATGTGGAGTTTTCTATACGTTCCAGATCATCATCTGCTGTAATTAAAAAGCAAGGATTTTACTGGCAACCCAGACCCGATCAAATCGGAATGAACTGGTTTACAATTGTAGGTACAAATTCCAAGGGTCAATCAGACAGCACCAGTTTTACTGTTGATGTTCGCTCATTTAATACTCCACCTCGATTTAGTCCTGTAAGGGTTTCAAATATTGCGGTGAATGAACCATTTTCTTTACAAATTCAAGCCATTGATCCTGAAGAACCTTCAAGCTCTCTGATCCGCTATATAGGTGTTGATCTCCCTGAAGGTGCTTCTATAAATGAGGAAACTGGAATGTTTACATGGACCCCGAATGCAAGACAAGTCGGAGATTTCACATTCCGTGTTATTGCTTCTGATCAACTTGGGGCAGCTTCCTCACAGGATGTCACCTTAACTGTTCTGGATATCACCAGAGGAGACGGGAATTAAGTTTGGCCGAACTTTCAAATTCAGAATTTACTGAGAATCTTTTAGACTGGTACAAAGAACATAAGCGGGAAATGCCCTGGCGGGGAGAGAAAGATCCCTATAAGATCTGGATCTCTGAGATCATGCTTCAGCAAACCAGAGTTGATCAGGCCTGGCCTTATTTTGAAAACTTCATGAAGGTATTTCCGACGGTGTTTGATCTGGCTAAAGCAGATCAGCAGAAAGTTTTGAAGGCTTGGGAAGGTTTAGGCTACTACAGCAGAGCCCGGAATCTGCATGAAGCTTCAAAAATGATCGTAGAGGATTATAATGGAAAGCTTCCTGAGACTTATGACGAGATCATCAAACTAAAAGGGATTGGACCTTACACTGCTGCTGCTATCACAAGTATAGCTTTTGGTTTACCTAATGCCGTTGTAGATGGAAATGTAATTCGGGTTATCACCAGATACTTTGGGATTGAAGATGATGTTCGAAAAACCGGAACAGTAAAAGAGGTTCAATCTCTGGTAAGCGAACTTATAAGTCAGGAACTGCCTGCCGAATTCAATCAGGGGATGATGGAACTGGGAGCTACTGTCTGTTCTCCGCATAATCCGGATTGTTTGAACTGCCCCATTCAATCAGGATGTATTGCTACTAAAATTGCTAAGACCGATATCATTCCCTACAAATCTAAAGCAAAGAAAAAGCCTCACAAAGTAATTGGTGTTGGAATTATTGAAGCTGAAGATGGTAAACTTTTAATTGCACTAAGACCTGAAGATGCTATGCTTGGCGGATTATGGGAATTTCCCGGCGGTAAACAGGAAAAAGGAGAAACCATACAACAAACCGTAGAACGCGAACTTCTTGAAGAACTGGGAGTTGAAGTTCATGCTTATAAAGAATTCATGACTTTGAAGCATACCTATTCCCATTTTTCAATAACAATGCATGCCTGGTTTTGCAAACTAATTTCAGGAACACCAGAGCCAAGAAGCAGCCAGGAAATACGCTGGGTTGAAAGATCTGAACTTGAAGAATATCCGTTTCCGAAAGCGAATAAAGTATTGACGGAGAGGCTCGTCAATGATATACCTGAAGATTGACACACCCCTAAAGTCCCCTCTCAAGAGGGGACTTTAGAATAGCCATAGATTGCTACTTTATTTCGAAAATCTAAAAGTTCGGCATTGGATAAATGGAGGAATAGCATTCAATCATCCACAGAATTAAAACCCTTGCTTTCTTTATGAAAAAACAGCAAAAACTTCTTCAGCTCAAACCCAAGCTGGACACCCTGGTAAATCGAATCGAACAACCCGAATTCATCGATAACGATCCCATCCAGTTCATGTATGCTTTTGAGGATAAGAACGCCAAAGAACTTGCCGGATTTTTTGCAGCCATCATGGCTTGGGGGCGCCGTGACATTGTGATCAACAAAGTGGATGATCTTCTCAAAAGAATGGATTACAAACCTGCTGATTTCATTTTAAATTTCAATGAATCAGACGCGGAAAAGCTGGACGGTTTTAAACATCGAACGTTTAAACCAATAGATATCTACTGGCTCATCAAAACACTACAAAGTATTTTAAAAGAGTATAAGACTTTTGAAGGATTTTGGGAGATGTGTTATAAAACATCCAAAACTCAGGATAGAGAATTGATAGCTGTTTTTCACGAACAGTTCTTCGCTATCCATCCTGAGACTCCCCAAAGAACCAGAAAACATATCTCGAATTCTGAGAAGAACAGCTCCTGCAAGCGATTGTATATGTATTTGCGATGGTGCATCCGAAGTGGTTCTGTTGATCTGAATACGATGAACTTTATGCCAGCCTCTGAGTTAATGATACCTCTCGATGTGCATGTAGCCAGACAAGCACGAGCTTTAGGAATACTAAAACGAAAACAAAACGATTGGAAAGCAGTTCAGGAGCTAACCCAAAAACTTCGTGTACTGGATCCTAAAGATCCTGCTAAATACGACTTTGCTTTGTTTGGATTAGGTGTAAGCGGTTTGGAAATTCCTTAGAAAACAACCATCAAATAAGCTCCTATATAGGTCACTATTGCCTGAACAATAGCAAAAACCAAGTAACCCAAAAATAACGCTAAAAAGGCTTGTAGATATTCGGAAAAGCCTTTCAATCCTAAGTACTTTATACTTGTCCACATCAAAAAGATAAAAGTGACTGGAAGACCAAAAAGAAAGCTTAACCAGGAATCCGCATTTTCTAGGGTCAACATAAATGGAATCATTAATAGCCCAAAGATCGATAACGTTGTTAATGAGTAAACCATAAGTACATAATGCTCAATAAAACGACCTTTCTTTTTCTTAAAAAACAGCTTCAAGAAAAAAGCCATTGGTGGTGCTAATAGAACCAGATACAAAACCTGATTAAATTTCTGAAGTAAGGAAACACTAATTTCTGTAACAGCTTCGAAATATGCTTTCCAATCAAAAGATGGAATTGCTTCTGAAAGCTGTTCAATGGTATCCTCTAACCCTCCCCCTGCACCCATTTCCATCGCATTCTTCATCATTTCCTCGTAGTCAACGAATCTCACAGAAATAAAAGTGGTGACTGCAAGAATAAAAATACAATAGCGAAGCGGAGTCACATATTTACCCCGATCTGTAAAATAAGCATCTATCACCACTCCCGGAGTTTTAATCATTCCCCAAATGGTTCCCGGTAATCCCCGATCCAGATTGAATACATCACCCATAAGCTCTTCCAGAAAGCCTTTATGCTGTGTTTGCTGTGGTGGCTTTGCCTGTTCTTCGTCCATTAAATCGGTAGTTAGTTAAGGAAAATTTAGAATTCTCGATTTTGCCACATTTTTTGTATATTTGCAACCCCAATTATGGGATAAAAAACAAACGAAAGGAAGTGAGACTCAATGCTAGGTGTTGAAGTTAAAGACAACGAAAGTGTTGAACGCGCGATAAACAGGTTTAAGAAGCTTATTACTCGTTCTCGTATTCTTAATGAATATAAGGACAGACAACAGTTTACTAAGCCTTCTATGGAGCGTCGCGAAGCTATGAAAAAAGCTGTGCGCGAGCAACGTCGCCGTCAACGAGAGAATTATTAGATTCCCGTTGTCATCACAAATTTAAGCCCTTGGATTTTATCTAAGGGCTTTTTTTATAGCTTCTTTTACGTATCTGATTCCTTCTGATCCTTTCCCCTGAGGAACTACTGAGTTTTTAAAACCCAATTTTGCTGCCTCTTTTTTCCTTTGCTCAATATGAGGCACGATTCGAACTTCTCCTCCCAATCCGACTTCACCAATAAATGCTGTTCTTTGATTAATGGCTTTATCTGTTAAGCTGGAAACCAACGCACAACAAACACCCAGATCTCCGGCGGGATCGTTTAACCTGAACCCACCTGCTATATTCAAATACACATCATGATTCGAAAAACTATAACCCGCTCTTTTTTCCAGAACCGCTAATAAAAGCGCCAATCTGTTTCTGTCAAAACCATTAGAAGTTCTCTGAGGTGTTCCGTAAGCAGAAGCTGTAACTAAAGCCTGTACCTCAATCAAAAGAGGTCTTGAGCCTTCCATTGTACATACTATGGCATTTCCGCTTACTCCTTCGGTTTTATCAGAAATGAACAATTCTGACGGGTTTGAAACTTCTATCAAACCATCTTCTTTCATTTCAAAAACGCCAACTTCCTGCGCCGGACCAAAACGGTTTTTTAAACTCCGAAGCAATCGATAGGTATAATTTTTATCTCCTTCAAACTGAAGAACGGTATCTACCATATGCTCCAATACTCTCGGGCCTGCAATATCTCCTTCTTTCGTAACATGCCCGATCACAATAGTGGTAATATTCTTCTTCTTTGCTAGCTGCTGAAACAAAGCCGCGCATTCCTTTACCTGTTGAATACTTCCGGGCATACTTTGGAGCTCAGTTCTATATACGGTCTGGATAGAGTCTACTATCAAAAGATCCGGTTGTATTTTCTGTACCTCATCAATGATCTTATTGATCTGAGTTTCATTATAGATCAGAAGATTGTTGGAACTAACCCCCAGTCTTTTTGCTCTCTGTTTTATCTGTCCTGCAGACTCCTCTCCCGCACAGTATAATATCTTTAAGTCGGGATTAGATTTGGCAATTTGAAGGGTTAAAGTACTTTTTCCTACTCCCGGTTCTCCTCCGATTAAGATATATGCCCCATTTAGAAAACCTCCTCCAAGCACGCGGTCAAACTCTCTGATATTACTTAAAAATCTGGACTTCTCGGACGTTTCTACTTCATTCAGGTTCTGAGGTTTAGCCGAATTTTCCAACCCTTCGACTTTTGCCTTATGATTTACAGACTTGCCTTCAACTTTAGATTCTTCAAAAGTATTCCACTTTCCGCAAGAAGGACAGCTTCCGAGCCATTTTGCTGATGTATGCCCGCAATTATTACAATCAAATTGAGTTCTCTGCTTTGCCAAATCAATCTTTTATTATCTGGTTCTCAACAACAGAACGATTTATGTACCATGTGGTTGCCATCATCCCAAATGCAATGCTTATGTAATAACTGATGATCCTCCAAAGGAATACTGCAAGTCCAATAAACGAAGGTCTTGAAATTAATGGCCCCTGAAAAAGAACAAATAAACCTTCAACGCCACCACTACCGCCGGGTGTAGGTACAACCAGAAAAGCTAAATTCATTGCTAAACTTCTCAACACAGATAGTACCTCAGGTGCAGGTAATAGACTTAAAATAACAATTGTTGCAAGCGCAATTCTACAGATCCATGACATCGTGGAAAGGGCAAAAGCTTTGATCAAAAAGCTAAGAGGTTTTTTTCTTAACTGATGAGCATATTCTTCCAGATTCTCGACTTCATCAGCAACTTTATCTCTGTACTTTCTCAATAAAGGAAGCTTAAAGACATAAAGCACTACTTTTTTAATAGCTGCAGGATTGATCAGTACTCCATAAGCCAATAAACCTGCATACGCCAATAACGAACCATACAAAATTACCATCGAAGCTTCCCCAACCAATCCGATTTCAGGAGGAACAACTTCATAAAATACTCCTCCGATTAGCAAAATTGGAATAGCTGCAGCGAACCATATCTGGTCAAGTAGTACACCATATAAAACTATAGCTGTAGCAGATCCTAACTTCATTCCTTCTTTGTTCATAGCATAAGTAGCCATAGGGGCACCCCCACCAACAGAAGAAGGAGTAACTGCCGAAGTAAAATCCCAAGCTAAAATCACGCGAAATGATGCGAGCCATGATATTTGTTTTTCAGATAGAAACCGGATCTTAGCTGCTGAAAACCACACTCTCAAAAATGAAACAAAAAGGGCTATAAAAAGCCCTGGTAATCGTTTTGGCACCAAGTGCTCAAGAACGCCTGGAGTATAAGTATACCAGATTACCCCAGCCATTGTAGCAATACTCAATCCAATTGATATAATCAGATATTTCTTGGATACGAACTTTTGTGGCTGTGTGTTATTTATAGCTTCTGAACTCAAATAATCTGGTATTCATTTTTTAGATGATAAAAAAAGCCCTGTCGAATAACGACAAGGCATAACTCTTTACGTGCTAATTAAGCTAAAGTTATATCTTCATCAAGATAAACATCCTGAATCATATTCAATAACTTAACACCATCTTTGATCGGACGTTGGAACGCTTTTCGACCACTGATAAGTCCCATGCCACCTGCTCTTTTGTTAATAACTGCTGTCTTTACAGCATCAGCAAAGTCATTATCTCCGGAAGCACCACCTGAGTTTATCAAACCGGCACGACCTGCAAAACAGTTTATAACCTGATATCTGGCTAAATCGATTGGGTGATCTGAAGTCAGTTCAGAATAAATTCGCTCATCCAGCTTTCCATAACTTGAATCACCTGTGTTTAAAGCCTTAAAACCACCATTATTAGTAGGTAGTTTTTGCTTAATGATATCAGCACCTAAAGTTGTACCAATATGATTTGCCTGACCGGTAAGATCTGCTGATGTATGGTAATCTTTGCCATCCACTTTAAAAGCATTGTTTCTGGTATAGCACCAAAGAATAGTAGCCATTCCAAGTTCATGTGCATAAGAAAACGCTTCAGCAACTTCCTGTATTTGGCGGCTAGATTCTTCAGAACCGAAATAGATAGTAGCTCCAACTGCTGCAGCTCCCATATTGTACGCCTGCTCAATATTACCGAACATGATCTGATCAAAAGTATTCGGATATGTCAACAATTCATTATGGTTGATCTTAACAATAAATGGAATCTTGTGGGCATATTTTCTTGACATGGAAGCAAGTACTCCAAAAGTGGAAGCTACGCCATTACATCCGGCTTCAATTGCAAGCTTGATAATATTCTCAGGATCGAAATAGTCCGGATTTTTTGCAAATGATGCGCCACCTGAATGCTCAATTCCCTGATCTACAGGAAGAATAGAAACATATCCTGTTCCACCAAGTCTTCCATGATCAAGCAACCACTGAAGGTTACCTAACACTCTGTTATTTCTATCTGAGTGATACCAAACCTCATCAACATAATTACCGGATGGCTTGATCAACCGCTCTTTTTTAATAGTTTGGCTGGTATGATTTAGTAAGAAAGATGCTTCATCCCCTAAAAGTTCTTCTATACTCTTTGTTCCAAGTGACATAGTTACAATAAATTTGATATTAATTTTAAAGGCTAAAATATAGTAGTTAATCTACGAAATGACTAACAAAGACTATCAAAATCGATGCTGAAAATATTGTCGGACATTCCTTAACTTTGAGTTATGAATATTGATGACATCACTTTACCGAAAAAACCGCTTTTCCTAGCACCGATGGAAGACGTAACAGATTCGCCTTTCAGACAGATTTGCAGAGAAAAGGGTGCCGATATAGTATTTACTGAATTTATCAGCTCTGAAGCACTTATACGTGATTCTGAGATCGCACTTCATAAAATGAGCTTTGATGAGAGTGAGCGACCATTTGGAGTTCAGATATTTGGAGGGCGTGAAGAAGCCATGCATGGCGCTGCTAAAGTAGCTTTGAATAACAATCCTGATGTAGTTGATATCAACTTCGGTTGCCCTGTTTATAAAGTGGTCAACAAAGGTGCCGGAGCTGCTTGTCTCAAAGATCTTGATATGATGGAGCGCATGGCTGGAACTGTTGTAGATGCCGTTACTGACAGACCTGTAACCGTAAAAACCAGACTCGGCTGGGATGATGATACTATCAAAATTCAGGAAGTGGCTTTGATGCTTCAAAAACTGGGAGTGAAAGCATTAACGGTTCATGCCCGAACACGTTGTCAAAAATATAAAGGGGATGCCCGATGGGAATGGCTAAAAAAACTTAAAAACACCCCCGGACTTGAAATCCCCATTATTGGAAATGGAGATGTAACTTCTCCTGAACTCGCAAAAAAGATGTTCGACGAAACCGGTGTTGATGGAGTTATGATCGGCAGGGGCGCCATCGGAAATCCTTGGATCTTTGAACAATCCAGACATTATCTGGAAACAGGAGAGTTATTACCAGAACCAACTTTAGAAGAAAAGCTGAATGTTTGCGCAGAACAACTTCGTAAATCAGTTGTTCATCAAGGCGAAAAGTACGGCGTTGTGATCATGAAAAAACATTACGGCCAATATCTGAAAGGCATTTATAACGGGAAAAAACTCCGTATGGAGCTGATGAAACATGATACGATGGATCCGATTCTGGAAATCCTTCTCAACTTCAAGGAAGAAGATACTTTTGCTTTAGCTTGATGAGTTTATGTGCCACAAAAACACGGAAACACTAGATTTTAATTCTCTTTCGTGCTTCAAACTTTATAGAGGTAAAAGTTTTTCGAATCCATTTCGTAACCTTTTTATTTTCATCAAGTGTAATAATTGACAACTCTAATTAAATCGATTTCTTTCTTTAATGCTCAGAGCTATATTTTGTGCGTTTCTTCTGATTTCCTGTTCCACTTCATCACAAATTGATCTACTTGAAAAACTAAGAGAGTACGAAGGACTTTATGAGTATCAAGGTGAAACAACCCTTACTCTTCAGGCTTCCAAAATGGATACTACTTTATATGCAGTGATTGACCATGCAAAGTATCCGCTTTATTACGATTCTGTAGACTCATTTAGAAATAATCAGGGAGACGTGGTCATTTTCCAAAGAAATACTCAAAACGAAGTCATTGGCTATTCTGTAAATGGAAACTCGTTTCAATTACTTTCAAGAGATTTCGATAGTCTTGATATGGAGCCAAGAGCTGATTTAAATAATGATGCAGAAAGATATGTATATGAAACTCCCAAAGAATTAAATGACGGATTGAAAACAGGAAGTATCACCGAACTTGAAAATCCTGATTTGATTCTGGATATGGTTCGAAAAACTATTGAGGGAAAATTCCCTGATGTTCACAGCACTTTGGTATACAAAAAAGATAAACTTGTGCTGGAAGAATATTTCTATGGATATGATAGCACTACTCCTCATCAGTTAAGATCTGCTACAAAAGTGTTGTATGGTACATTGCTTGGTATAGTAATTGACAAAGGATTTATCAAAAGTGAAAACGAGCTTTTATTACCTTTTTTCGAAGATGAATATGAATCAATAGAAAATGTGGACGATCGGAAAAGAAAAATAACGATCAAAGATTTTCTAACCTATCAGCATGGAATGGATTGTGAGAATAATAATCCTAACAGCAAGGGTAATGAAATGGCCATGATGCGAAGTAATGACTGGGTAAAATATACCCTTGATTTACCGATGGTAGGAGAGCCTGGAAAAACTTCTTCTTACTGCACAGGAACCGCATTAACAATCGGTAAACTCATAGAAATCGTTTCAGGTGAAGATTTAGAAACATTTGCGAAAGAAAACCTTTTCGATAAGCTTGGTATTAAGAACTATCAGTGGCGATTTGCACCCGATTATTCAAGTCGCACGACATTTAGTCAAAAGTCTCTTACTCCAAGAGAAATGGTAAAGTGGGCGCTTTTATATAAGAATAAAGGCATGTGGAATGGAGAACAAATTATTTCATCTGATTGGGTAGACAAATCGTTCTCAACTTATGGAATCGGTGAATTCGGCTATCTATGGGAACACAAATATATAATGGTGGATGGTAAAAGATTTGATTCTTATATGGCTTCAGGCAATGGTGGACAGAAGATCAATATTTGGCCTGAGTTGGATATGATCACAGTATTTACCGGTGGAAATTACAACTCCTATATGTTGTATGGAGTAAGCACGCCCCCAAACAGAATGATTCCTAATTATATTTTAAAGGCTACACTTTAACTTTCCGTAAGGGCGAATGGCCATTCGCCCTTACGGAACTTTTAGGGTGGTTAAGAAAAATTGGTCAGACCAATGGAAAGGTGCAAAACACTTAGCCTTTTCTTTTTTGTGTCTTTGTGTTTTAGTGGCTATTACTAAGCGAATCTTTTTTAAATTTACATCGTAGTCTCAAAAAGTTTATAAACAAGGAGACATCATGTTGGCAAGATTAGCACGTGTATTAAAATCATTTCTTGGAGCTGCCGGAGTTGCCGCTTCCCCACTTAAAGCCATTACCGGGATTGTAGTAAGTATCATCATTCCCTACCTACTTTACGCTTTCTTAGGCGGATTTGGAATCGCTTTAGCCATTTTCGGAATATGTTGGGTGATCTGGTATTTTGCTAATAAAAAAGATTAAACAAAAAAAAGCCATCCTGAACTATCAGAATGGCTTTGAATTTTTTAAATCACTTAATCTTAACCAAGTTGAGCATCCAATTGCTTAGTTAGATGTGGTTTTGGAACCGCACCAACAATCTGATCCACTACTTCACCATTTTTAAAGATCAATAATGCAGGAATACTTCTGATTCCGTATTTCACAGATATATCAGGATTATTATCCACATTTACTTTTCCGATCTTTGCTTTACCTTCGTATTCACCAGCCATCTCTTCTACAACCGGACCAATCATGCGGCAAGGACCACACCACTCAGCCCAAAAGTCTACAAGTACCGGTTTATCTGAGTTAAGTACCTCAGCTTCAAAGTTGCCGTCTGTAAATTCTAATGCTTTTGCCATTGTTCAAAAATTAAATTAAATGTCTTTTTTGTTACTGCGCTAAATATGCGAATAAATCTGCTAACTAGTCACATTGTTTGTAATTATCATCTTGATTGCACCCCTTTATGAAGCGCCCATCACCAATTCTACACTTTCTTCTCCGAGTACATCCCGCAAACCCTTCATTAATTCCGGATTAGGATCCACTACAAAGTTTCTCATATTCATTCTGATCGGTCCATTTGCTTCAGGGCTGTGTACCATCATCTTTACCATAGTGCTACCTCGGTTCGTTGTGAACAAGGTTTCCATCTTGTTCAAAATCTCTTCATCTAATAATGCTGTATCAAGCTTTAATCTAAGATTCAGATTATCCTGATTTTTTTCACGGAGATTCTCTACACGCTCGATATTATTTACAATAACGCTGTCGCCCCGTTCACGCTTCACAAACTTTCCGGAGATAAAAACTACATTATCAACTTCCAGAAGTGCTGAGAACTGATCGAATTGTTTACTGAACACCGCCAATTCCATTGAAGAGTGCAGATCTTCTACCTGAAGAAATGCGATCGGTCTGCCCTTCTTATCAGTTGCCTGACGTTTGCTTGTTATTATAGCAATAAACCTTATCGTCGATTCGTGCTGAAGTCTGTTCATACACTCATCACTCAGATTCTGACTTCCAAATAGCTTTATATCTTCTTCATACTTTGTTAACGGATGTCCACTCAGATAGAATCCAATTAATTCACGCTCATTATTAAGCCGTTCAATACTACTCCATTTGGGAACGGGTTTCAGTTTTGGTTCCTGAGACATTGCTCCACCGGCATCTCCCCCAAACATATTAACCTGACTTAATCGCTCTTCTTCCTGTTTACGGGCACCGTACTGGAGAATATCCTCCACTCCCATCATTAACTCGGCACGATTGTCATTTAACTCATCGAAAGCTCCTGCAGCGATCAAACTTTCAAGAGTTCTTCTGTTGCAAACTCTGGAATCTATTCGTGCTGCAAAATCAAAAATGCTTTTAAACAGTCCTTTTGATTCCCGCTCTTCAACGATCTGTTTAATGGCTGATGAACCCACTCCTTTTATTGCCGACATTCCATATTGAACGCGTCCGTCTTTGGCTACGAATTTTCCACGCGCCGTATTGATATTTGGCGGATCAACCTCAATTCCCAAGCGGTGACATTCTTCAATAAATGATGCTACTTTTTTGATATCACTCATGTTGTGACTCATTACCGCAGCCATATATTCAGCCGGATAATTCGCCTTAAAATACATGGTGTGATAAGCTACTACCGAATAAGCCGCCGAGTGAGATTTATTGAAACCATAGCTGGCAAACATCTGCATTTTCTCAAAAACAGAAATCGCCGTTTTCTCATCAACGCCCTGAGCCTGAGCACCTTCAATGAATTTCGGCTTCTCTGCCTCCATCACTTCATGCTTTTTCTTACCCATCGCTCTTCGGAGCAGATCCGCACCGCCAAGTGTATAACCACCCATTTTTTGAGCTACATTCATGATCTGCTCCTGATAGATCATAATCCCAAACGTTGGTTCCAAAATATCTTTGATCAATTCGTGATCATACTCCGCTTTTTCAACTCCGTGTTTACGCTTGATGTAATCCGGAATAAACTGCATCGGTCCCGGTCGGTACAATGCGTTCATTGCAATCAAATCATTAATGGTAGTCGGTTTCAAGTCTTTGAGATACTTTCGCATCCCCTCACTCTCAAACTGAAAAGTTCCTAAGGTTCCACCCTTTTGGTAAAGCTTATAAGTCTTTTCATCATCAAGAGGAATTTCATCCAGATCATATTCCTTTCCATGATTTTCCTTCACATATGCAATAGCCGTTTTCAGGATCGACAGAGTTTTCAATCCCAAAAAATCCATTTTCAGCATTCCTGCGTTTTCAATTACGCTACCATCAAACTGGGTTACGTACAGATCAGCGTCTTTTGCAGTACTAACCGGAATATATTCTGTGAGTTTATCCGGTGCGATGATCACTCCCGCCGCGTGAATTCCTGTATTCCGAACAGAGCCTTCCAGTACATGAGCCATTTTTAAAGTCTCCGCTTCCAGACCTTCTCCGGCTTTCATATCACGAAGTTCTTTCACTTCTCCAAAAGCGTCGTCCAGCGAAGTGCCCGGACGTTCAGGAACCAGTTTTGCCAAACGATCGGCATCAGATAAAGGCAGATCCAGCACTCTGGCTACATCACGAACAGAAGACCGCGCTGCCATAGATCCGAATGTGATAATATGAGCAACCTGATCTTTTCCATATTTATTGACTACATATTCGATCACTTTTTGGCGACCATCATCATCGAAGTCAATATCGATATCCGGCATGGAAATACGTTCCGGATTCAGGAACCGCTCAAAAAGCAGATCGTACTTTAGAGGATCGATATTTGTAATTCCTGTACAATAGGCGACTACTGAGCCGGCAGCTGAACCACGTCCAGGCCCTACATAAACGCCCATATCACGAGCGGCAGCAATAAAATCCTGAACAATAAGGAAATATCCTGCAAAACCCATATCCGAAATGATACCTAATTCCAGATCAATTCTGTCTTTTACCTCATCAGTAAATTCAGGGTATCTGGGTTTAGCTCCTTCTAATGTCAGGTGTCGGAGATAATCGTTCTCAGTTTCAAATCCTTCCGGAAGTTCAAAATTAGGAAGGATCACATCTCTTGAAAGCTTGATCGGCTCAACTTTGTCTACAATTTCTTTGGTAGACAATATCGCTTCCGGCATATCCGGAAACAGCGCTTTCATCTCTTCCGTAGTCTTGAAATAGAATTCGTTATTCGGGAAACCCCAGCGAAAATCCTTACCTCTTCCTATCGGAGTACTTTTCAGCTTTCCGTCGTCAATACATATCAAGGCATCATGAGCTTCTGAATCTTCTTGTTCCAAGTAGAACACGTTATTGGAAGCAACCAGTTTTACATCGTATTTCTGAGAAAATTCCTTAAATACTTCGTTTACTTTATGTTCTTCATCCAGTCCATGATTGATAACCTCCAAATAAAAATCATCCCCGAAAACTTCTTTCCACCACTGTAATGCTTCCTCTGCATACTCTTCACCTTTGTTCAGGATAAGATCGGCAAGTTCTCCGCGAACACCACCACTCAAACAGATAAGATCTTTGGAATATTCTTTGATCACTTCTTTATCTACACGGGCAAATTTGTAGTAATACCCTTCAGTAAAACCGATAGAACTTAGTTTTGCGAGATTTTTATACCCATTCTGGTTCTTAGCTAAAAGTGGGATCTGATATCTTTTATCCCTGTTATCTCTTGTAAATTTCTTTTGGTGACGATCTTCTACTACATAGAATTCACAACCAATAATTGGTTTTATACCTGCATCATTTGCTGCTGAAACAAAAGAAAATGCTCCGTACATATTACCAAGATCAGTAAGCCCAACGGCCGGCATTCCCTCTTTTTTGGCTTTTGCTACCAGTTCTTTTATTCCTGCGGTAGCCTGAAGTACCGAAAACTTAGAGTGGCAATGTAAATGTGTGAATGCAATATCTTCGTCGATCTCAACTTTAAGATCGATCTCATTACCATCGTCGGCGGAGGTTTCTGCTACCTCATCTTTTTTTTTAATGCGTGACGGAGATCTCAGATCAATGTAATGCTCCCGCTTCATGTAGCTTGCGGAAGGCTCATATAATTTCGCATCGATCGGAAAATTGACTTTGGTTACGCCTAAGCGAACCATTTCCAGAAAGATTCTGGCGGTAGCCTCTACATCAGCTGCTGCATCGTGAGCATCTTCAAAACCTTTATCAAACAGTTTCCAATGTAATTCGGTAAGCGTTGGCCATTTGTAACCACGAGCTCCTTCGATCTTACAAAAGTCAGTTCCATCATCTTTAGTATCGATCTTTGCTTTATCCATGATAGCGGACGGGATCTTCTTACGGATATACTCCGCTCCCATGATCTTCTCGTCAAAACTTACATTATGTCCTATCAGGAAATGAGCTTTATCAATAGCTTTACGAAATTCGTGAAGAACAAATTCGAGATCTTCCCCTTCTTCTTGTGCACGCTTAGTAGAGATTCCGTGTATCTTTTCAGAATTAAACGGAATCGTAAACCCTTCCGGTTTTACAATATAGTTCCCACTCGATAGCAACTTACCTGTATGATCGTGATGTTGCCAGGCTAACTGAACCAGTCTTGGCCAGTTTTCTAAATCGGTTATTGGGGCTGAAAAATTTTGGGGTAGTCCGGTGGTCTCGGTATCGAAAATTAAATACATACCCGAGTATAAACATTAACCTAAAAAATTGATAGCAAAGGTTCTTTAAGTTGCTTACTTATTTTTAAAAAACTAAGTTACTAATCAATAAGAACCTCTTCAATTAGTTGATTAAACCCATGAAAAACGTACTTACAACCATATTTTTATTCTTAACGGTCGCATCAATAAATATAAATGCACAGTATTATATTGAGATGAGAAATATTTCTTCTGAGTATGATGCGAATACAGACACTTACAGGCTGGATTACGGGAACATAAAAGGAGATCCTTTTCTGAATGAAAATTGGGAAATCGGAAAAGTTATTTTTAATGACAAAAGCCAGAGCCAAAATATAAACCTGCGTTTTAACTCATATTCTAATCAATTGTTCTTTAAGGAAGGAGAAAAAGTTTTATTGATCAACCTTAATGAAATAGAAGGTTTTGTATTTAATAAAAAGGAAGAGATTTATAAGGTTGGCATAACATCTTCCAAATATAGATTTGATGGTAAACAAGCTTTCAGACTCATATATGATGGTGATGTAAAATTGTACGAACATCTTGCTGTAGAACATAAATCCTCTAAACACCCTATGACCGGTCAACTGGATGAAAAATTTAATAGAGATGAAACCTACTATATTCAGACTGAAGATGGCGAGCTTATAAAAACAAGATTAAGGAAGAAAAACCTAATCAATGATCTTGGAATTCATAAAAAAGAACTGGAAAAATTTACTAAGGAAACTAAAAATAAAGTAAAATCTGAAGAGGATGCAGTTAAGCTTTTGGAATTTTATGATAGTTTAAAGTAATACTTCAACTTTAATTCAGTTTGTATTCTATTAACAAACTCTTTAATACCACCATGAATAACTTAAAAACAATTTCTCTATCCATTGCGATTGCAATGTTCCTGATAACTGCAACCGATGCCCAGCAAATCACTTTGGATCAGGTTCAGGTTACAAACTCCACCGGAACACAAATTTATACAACGAACAACGATAAAGACGTTCAAGGAACTCCTTTTTACAGTGAAGACTGGCAAATGGGAAAGGTGATCTTTAACAATTCAAAATTCAGTAAAGAAGTACCTCTGAGCTATAACAGCTATACTCAGGAGTTGTTTTTTAAACAAAAAGAAATCATTAAAGTATTGGACCCTAAGCAGATCAAAGGGTTTGTTTTCACAAAAACAGGTGAAACTTTTAAATACGGAAATACTTCAGAAGAATTTGAAATAACTCCTGCTACACCATTAAGAGTTATTTATGATGGAAAAGTGGAACTACTTGTTTTACATCAAACTGTTAGGACCAGAGGAAACACTAAAGACCCACTAACCGGAAAAGTAACTGATCGTTATTCTAAAAGTGAGACTTATCTCATTAAAAAAACTGATGGTTCATTCAAGAAAACGAGAATCAGAAAAAAGAATATGATCAACGATCTTGGAACTCATAAAAAACAACTGGAAAAATTTACTAAGGATAACAAGAATAAGGTGAAGTCCGAGAAAGATGCGGTTGAACTTCTCGAATTCTATGATTCTCTATTAGATAAATAATATTTTAAAAACGGACCATTGACCCTTACTCAGCTTTCATACATCGTAGCAGTTGATAAGTACAGGCATTTTGCTACTGCTGCTCAGAAGATCTATATCACCCAGCCAACTTTAAGTATGCAGATACAAAAGCTTGAAGATGAATTGGGTGTTTTAATTTTTGACCGGTCTAAATCTCCGGTAGTGCCAACTGCAATTGGCGAACAAATTATCGATCAGGCCAAAGTAATACTAAGCGGTTCCAAACATATAGAAGATATGGTTTCCGTGAAAGATGGTGAACTGAAAGGGTCTTTCCGAATCGGTATCATACCTACTATCGCACCTTACCTGGTTCCTCTTTTCCTGAAACCATTTTCTGAGCGACATCCAAATGTGAAGCTGGTTTTTGAAGAAGCATTAACAAGTGAAGTTCTGGAAGGTTTGCATGAAGATCATTTTGATGTTGGCATCATCGCTACTTCCACAAATCAGCATATATACGAGCATGAACTGTTTTCGGAACCATTTCTGGGTTATTTATCGCCGGGACACGATTTTGCTTCCAAAGACAAACTCTGTATAGATGATCTTTATTCTCAGGATTTATGGTTACTGAATGAAGGACATTGCTTCCGTGATCAAACTATAAAATTGTGTAAGAAGAACAACGACAAACTAAAGCATTCCAATATCTCTTTCGAAAGCGGAAATCTGGAAACCCTGAAGCGCTTGGTTGAACAGGATTATGGAATTACGCTGATGCCTTACCTGGCTATGCAAGATCATGATACTCGCTGTGCCAATGGTGTTATCAAAGAGTTTATGGATCCAGTACCTACAAGAAAGATCAGGTTGGTATATAGTCGCGAGTTCCTGAAACAAAACATTGTTAACGCTTTTGTTGAGACCATTAAAGACAGCATCCCTGATGAGTTGAAAAATGTTAAGGATGAGATGATAGTGGATTAAGCTATGAGCAGACTGGAGAAATCATTCAGAATATTCTCAAAGCAAGGTGTAAAATTCCTAATGCTTGAATTTTTGATTGTTTTTCTGGGTGTTTATTTGGCATTTCTTTTTCAAAGTTATAGCGAACAAAAAAGAATTGACGCAGAAAAACAGAAGATAATGATCGGTCTAAAGGAAGATCTTGAATATTTCAGAATCTATTTTCCTGATTTTGCCGGTACTTCCCAAGTAGAGGAATGGAGAGAGTCGATCAAGAATGAACGATATACAAACTTTTCAACATGGAGGTTTATACAACCTCAATACGACTACATCGCAATAGAATATGCATTAGCCTCCGACGCTGAGGTAATTAATTTTGAACTTAATTCTGCAATTGCTGAGATCTATCAGGAGCTAAAAAAACTTGAACATGCTGAATTACTGCTTACCGAGATAGCTATGCAGTATCAAGCAGTGCCTACTGATTTAAATAATAATGATATGGCTGTATTAGCCAGTCAAAATAATTTTCTGAATTTCAAGAGATTTACTGATAGATATTCAGACAGAGCAAGTATAATGCAACGCGTCGCCGAAATGAGCGCTAAACATTTACCAATGATCAACGATCAATTCAGTGAAAAGAAGCTTGCCGAAATTGAGTTATCACTTATCAAGAAAAACATTACCGTTGATAGTGATCAAGAAATAGAATTCTATTTGAATGTTCTTAAGCAATTCTTTCCGAATCTTAGTGAAGAAGAAATCAAAAAGGCTTTGGACAGTAATTAAAGAACTTACTCTTCTGCAAAAACTTCATAGTGTATTACTTCTTTGGGAAAGTCGATCAAATACTTTTTATCCTCAGGATAATATTTAGCTCTTTGATGATCGTCTCCCGCAAAATTTTTGATCACCTCCATATTTTGCCAAAAAGTAATTAATTCGAAGTAAGCAAAATCTTCATCTCTCCTCCTCAAAAACGTAAGCTTTACAAATCCCTCAGTGCTTTTTATAATCAGGAATTGCTCGATCTCTCATAAACTGAGAGTACTCCTCAAAATGTTCCGGTTTTGTACGACCTTTCCAAATCCTTGCTATCATAAGTTCTGTTTTATTTCTCTTTCAAATATACTTCCAAACGATCAAAAGTAGAACCCCAACCATTTCTGAAACCCATTTCTTCTTGTTGTTGGCGATATTCTTCAGTCTTATGAGTTACCGAGAATGTCATCTTAGTTTGCTCTCCCAGATCTTCAAACAAAACAGTGAGCACTACATCTACAGTCATGGGTTTAAAGTCTGCTGATGTAATCAACTTTTCCGGTTCTTTTATTTCGATGAAAGTTCCTTCAGTCACAAATTCATTCCCATCCGGCATCATCATTGTATATTTCCACGAACCACCTTCTTCAAAATTCAGCTCTTCTACTTTGGTGTTCATACCTTTTGGTCCCCACCAATTCACTAAATGTTCTGCTTCAGTCCATGCATCCCAAACCAATTGTCTTGGAGCGTTAAAAGTGCGAACCATAGTGGCTACCCGAGGGTCATTAGTTTGAGTCTTTTCCATTTTCTTCTTTGTTTTGTTTTGATTGAAGTTATTCCAAATACATTTCAAAAGAATCTAATCTCTGTTCCCATAACTCCCGGAAAGGGTCGATCCAGTTAGCTATCTCTGCAAGTGTATCAGGTTTTATAATACAAAACCGTTCCCGTCCCTGTTGTTCAATAGCGACCAGTCCACACTCATTCAGGATTTTAATGTGACGTGAAATTGCCGGTCGACTGATATCGAATTGTTCCGCGATGGCATTTAGATTCAAAGGCTCTTCGGATAGAATCTCAATAATCTCCCTCCGAACCGGATCAGCTATTGCCTGAAACACATCCCTTCTCATTTTTTTGTTATTTAAAATGTAACGAATTGGTTACCAATATATATGTAACTGACCTGTTACGCAAATTAAATTCATGGTCATCCTTAACTTATTTCTGAGTCGGGAGGTTCGGTTCCTTTCTCTGTAACCAAAATCCGTCAGCCGTGCGAAGCCCGACAGACGGAGTATGGCTAACCATCATTTCGCAGAAAGCGGGGTGATGGAGCTTGTCAAAGCGTTGATCCGTGTGTTAGATATAACAACCAGAAATAAACCTCACAAAGATCCTGGATCAAGTTCAGGATGACGACTTATTGATAAACTAATTATAAAAACTACTCCACATTATTAATCACCGGCATTTGCCCTTTCCATTTGCTCCAAATGTCGGATTCTGTTGCAAGTCTTCTCATAAAATGTGCTACGTTAATTCGACTGGTTTTTCCGGAATCAAAAATCACTCCCCGAACCGGTGATGGGTTGACCATGTACTCACTTACTTCTTGTTCGTCGATTAGATTATCCGGGCGAACGGCTGCCCATTCTATGTATTTATGATCCTGACCGATTTCGGCTCTTAGAAAGTCAGCTGCATTTTCGTTATCGACATGAGGTGGCAACAAATATCTTAGCAAAGTAATTACAAGTCGATCTTTGAATGAATAATTCTCATTCAGATCTCTGTTCGTATTTCCATTCGTATTCATCAGAACCATCTTTACGGGAACGGATGGTTTGTTATATTGAATTGCAGTACATAAATTTTTGACCGAATCCGTAACCAGTCTTCGTGGTTTCCCAAATATTCCTTTCCACGTCAGGTTATGCCCAAGACAAGAACAGACAGCTTCACAATCCTCCAAAAGGTCAGCAAGTTCGATCGTGCTCATATCAAGCACATTTCCGGGAGTCAGGATCAATTTTGGATATTCCTGAGCTAAGTCAGAAAGTTTATCTTTAGATCTAACCACTGCTTTCACTGCATGATCTGCATCCAGTAATTGTTTTACTAATAATCTGCCCGTTGCACCCGTCGCCCCAACAACTAAAATCGTCATAGTGTAATTATTTGTTTTGGGCGATTACGCCATTTTTGAGGAAAAGTTTTGGGAAGGAGTAGCTAGTTTATAACCAACGTCATCCTTGTAGATGTTAGTTAACTTGGTGACGGTTTTTGGCAGTAAAACATATAGGGTCATCCCGTCCGCCAGCATGCGGACGGGATGACCTGTTAAGCAAGGGTTTATTGTATAATAAAACTCAGCTTTGGTATTAGAAACCCGGGGATAAATCCCCTTCTAGCTTATGTTCTTGTCTTAAACTCGTACATAAACAAGCAAGGACTTTAGTCCTGCGAATATTCTCAATTTGGTTCCTATTCACCCATTCATCTGACGGATCTCCCGTCTGATGAATCTGTTAGTGAGACTCAAAAACCGGCTAGGATTCATTGTCGAAGCTACGCAGCTTCCACCTCAAACCCATCCGACATCCAACCGGTAATTCCTGCAGATAAAACTCGCACGTCATTAAATCCCATTCCTTTTACTTTTTTGGCGGCGTTGGGTGCTTTCCTGCACATGGGATTGGAACAATAGAAAACGAGTGTTGAGTTTTTATCTGCATTTAGATCGCTTTCTGAAAATGAATTCGGATCTAAATTTTGAGCTCCGGGAATATGGGTTGCTTGCCAACGCGTAGGATCGTTCATATCAAACACATGAACATTTTCCTGAGGTAGAATCTCATTCAACTCTTCCGTAGAAATAGATTCAAGGTTCATTACCAACGGAAGGATATTTCTGAATACCATAATAAAGTCTGTTAGATGAACAGGCTTAGCCTGCATGTTTCTTTATTTAATTAGTAACAGAAAGAGATGGGTTTCTTACAGAGTTGGTAATACTTTTTTGAAAGGTGTTTTAATCGCACAAGCGGGACGCTTGCGCTGGGTTTTGAAAATTTAATTTCTATTCATCTTCATCTTCATCTTCATCTTCATCAAAAGTATACTTTTCTAGAAGAAGCTTTCTATCATCTTCGTCTATATCATTCGTTAATTTTCTTACGTTTGCTGATTCAATCTGAATTTCCTTTGTAATATCATTCTTTTCAGTACCATCATCTTCTTGAGTCGCTATTTCGGTTAACAATCTTACTTCATTTCCTTTTACAATATGATCTGCTATCACTTTAGCCACATGATCAGCTTTTTTTGGAATTGCTTCATTCAAAATCTTATTATCTTTGGTCTTTCTTACTTCATATTGCTCTAAGACTTTATTTTTCATTGATTCGTAAACATTATTTAGCATCAATTCTTCTCGCTTTTTCTCTCCTTCAATCAACTCCTCATTTCCTAAATACGAGGCTATTATAGTTTTTGCAGTTTTGGACTTATAAAGCAGATAAGCTCCATATACTTTTAATCCCACTTTAAACACTTCTGCCAATTCTATTGCAATATCTAAATCAATATTTAGAATTACATCAATTGAACCGTTCTGAACTTCATATAACGAGATTTCACTGGGGGCCTTTGATTTTAGTAATGAATGGTAAATCAAAAGGGTACCGTTCCACCTATTTAAAACCTTTGAAAACTCTTTTAAACTCTTAGTAGACTTTAGATCGGAAAATATCAATGAAATTAGAGCTTGTCCCTCCTCAGACTCAAAATTATCTTGAGGTGTAACATATTTTTGAAAAACAGTTTTTACCTCAATAATCTCATTTTCATTCAATTGAATACTTTTTTTCAGTCTATTCAAAATCGTATTAAAAGCATTAAAATATTCCTGAGCATTTACCTCCTTGTTATTATCTATCTCTTCTAATTCTTTTAAAAATTGAAGTGGAGAAAATGGTGTCTGCTTTCTCAATACAGATTTTAAATCAGATTCAAGTGAATTATTTTCAAATTTATAGAGTTCTTTCTTTAGCTTTTCTGACAATCCTTTCATGAAAACTAAATTCTGATTCTGGGTTTGAGTTATTGATTGGCTATAATCATCAACATCTCTCTTAAATCCCGAATCAAGTACTAGATCCTCAAATTTTCTTATTTTGCTTAAAACACTTTCAATATTCATTATTTGTACCTCACAAATTAAAGTCTACTAGAAGTTATATTTCTTGCTTTTTAAATCAAATATAAAATTTACAATAGTTTATACTGCCACAAACTGTCACTCCCTCTTTTTAGTTTAGTGAGTAGATTAAGACCTTAAACTAGCAAGCCCTTCAGGGCTGCGAAATAACGTCTCCGTAGGTAATTCGTGCAGATTCTTCTCCGCCCAGCCGGCGGATCAGGATGACCAAAAAACAAATATGCTCAAAGTAACCAAAGCCGGATATCATGGAATACTCCTTCCCGAATTGGGACTAGGATTGGACTATTCGGGAACCAAAGCCGAGCATATTTTTATTTCTCATGCCCACGCCGATCATGTTCCCCGAAATAAAAAGCTGAGCGTATATGCTACTCCCCCAACTGCAAAATTCATGAAATTGCGAGGTTTTGGCGGAGAAGTAAAACCGCTGGAGTTCAAACAAACACTGGAAACGGATAAGGCAAAGATCACTTTTTATCCCGCCGGACATATTCTCGGTTCTGCCATAACTTTTGTGGAAAGCGATCTGGGAAATCTGTTGTACACCGGCGATTACCGGACTCCACCCGCCCCTGCTACCGAAGGATTTGAGTTACCGTATGCAGAGATCGATACTTTTATAACCGAAGCCACATTCAGCCTGCCCATCTACAAATGGAAACCGGAAGAAGAACTTGCTGAGCAAATAAGAAATTTTGCATCCCGAAATCTTCAACAAGGCTTTACTCCCATTTTCACTGCTTATAATCTGGGCAAAGCTCAGGAGTTGATGTATATCCTGAAAGAGCTGAACCATCCAATGCAAATTCACGGAGCAGGATTTAAACTTTGTTCTGTTTATGAAGACTTTGGATTTCCACTTGGTGACTACGAAACCTATCAACGCGAGAATTGTGAAGGAAAGATCCTGATCACACCCGGTTCTGCTCTGGGTAACGGATTTGCATCCAATGTAAAGAAAAAGCGAATCGCATACTGCTCCGGCTGGGCAGCAAATGAATCCAGACAAACACAACTTACTGTAGACGAGCTGATTCCTCTGTCTGATCACTTAGATTTTTTTGAGCTGATCGATCTGTGCAAAAAGCTACATCCGAAGAAAGTTTTGATCACGCATACGCCTAATCCGAAAGTGGTACAACATTATCTGGAGGAGCTGGGGATAAATTCGGGGTTTTTAGATTTGGAGGCGGGCGATCATGAGTAGTTCTAGGTTGACCCTCCCCTCAATCCCCTCCTATGGAGGGGAAGCTCTTTGGTTTAATAATAAACCTACAACAAAGAGTCTTCCTCTCTCGGGAGAGGAAACAAAGGAGAGGGTCAACCACAAATCCTGCAAACTATTTGTCATTTCGACTATAGGGATAAATCTAAAGTACTCAGAGTTATTAAAGATATTTTTAGATGTCTCACATTCGTTCTACATGACAGAAAATGGATGTTTCAATGATTACTAATTCAAACTCGTTTACGCGATTAGCCGAAACCGCCCAATCCATCTCATCAACTCGTGGGAATAATGGGAAGATCAAGCTGTTTGTAGATTATCTATCCAAGCTGAAAGCCGACAAAGATGTGGAATTAGCGACTCAGTTTTTGAGTGAAGGAGCTTTTTCTTCCCTTTCAGGCAAACGAGCCTCTGTGGGACATCGAACGATTGCGACTTTAGCTGCTGAATTCTGTGAGATCGATTATGAAAAAGTTTTCAAGCCAAGTAAAACGGCGAGCGGTTCTTCTTCTGAAACTATTCAGCGTTTGTTTGAAAATATACCTGAAGCACAGTCAAAATGGAAAAGCGAAAACCTGACTTTACAGGAGATCAATGAGATCTTTGAGTCACTGTATATCACTTCCAAAAGAGACGCTAAGCAGCAAATACTTTTGGATGCATGGATGAGAATGTCGCCGTTGGAAGTAAAATATTTTATCCGAATTCTTGGTCAGGGATCTTTGCGAATAGGTTTCGAAACTAAGAGCGTGGAAAATGCCATTGCCAAAACTTATGGTAAAGAGTTAGAAACGGTTCGCTATGCCAGAATGATTTCCGGTAGCATCGGCAAAACAGCAATCATGGCAAAAAACGATACGCTCGACGAAGCGATATTTAAGATGTTTAGTCCCATTGCTTTTATGTTGGCTTCTCCTATCGAAAGCAGAGCAGTTTCAGATCTTTCAGAATATATCGCTGAGGAAAAGTTTGATGGAATGCGATGTCAGGCTCATATTTCTGATGGAAGAATAGAATTATTTTCCCGGGACTTGAATGAAATCACTTCTTCATTTCCTGAGATTATCGAATTCTTTTCCGGTAAAGAGCTTCCTGATCTGGTTTTGGATGGAGAGATCTGTGTTTTCAAAGATGACACCATTCTCCCCTTTCAGCTTCTTCAAAAACGAATGGGCGTAAAAAAGCCCTCTAAAAAGCTGCTTACTGAATATCCTGTACTATTTATCGCTTATGATATTTTGTATAAAGATGGGAATCCGCTATTTGATGATTTGTTATCGGTTCGTCGGGATAAACTCGAAAAGCTTTCAAAAAAACATTCTATTCCTATCACATCGCAGATGAAAATCTATAATCAGGACGATGTGGAAGAGCTTTTTCAGCGGGCGTTAGATCATGGAAATGAAGGCTTAATGCTGAAGCGAAAAGATTCTGTGTATGAATACGGACAACGCAGAAAATCCTGGCTAAAAGTTAAAAAACCCAGTGGTTCTTTGGATACTGTTATGCTGTACGCACATGCCGGAAGCGGTAAACGTGGCGGAACTTATTCTGACTTTACGCTGGGAATTTCGGTAAAAGATGATGATCGGTATGAAGAAGAGTTCATCCCAATAGGGAAAGCATACGGCGGTTATTCTGATGAAGAACTCAAAAAGATGAATGAGCTTATCAAGGATATTACACTAGAACGATTCGGCCCTACACTGCTTTTGAAACCTCACTTAGTAATAGAACTGGAATTTGAAGACATCCAGATCAACAAAAGAACCAAGGCGAAATACACACTTCGTTTCCCGAGATTCAAAGCCATTCGCTGGGATTTATCCCCATCTGATGCAGACACCTTGAAAGATGTTGAACGGATGTATCTGCAAAAAATTGATGAAGAAAGATCGAGGCAAGGCAAAAATCCTTCGTTTTATCTGCCTTCACGTAACTAATTTTTACGTTTTTAATCAGTTTTAACAACCATTCTGAACCTCATTATGCTAGATTATGGTTCTAGCTTTAAAATTGCTCTTAAAACATACAGATGAGAAAAATACTAACAATTATTTTGCCTTTGTTATTCCTGATATCCTGCTCAAACGAATCGCAGGATCAACAACGAAATCAGGGAAACCTTGTAATTCCTGCTGTTGAAGCCGTTCAATCTCAATTTGGCTCTCTTCCGCTTGTTGAACGATTTAGTGGAAATGTGGTTTCTGAAAACCAGGTGGAACTTTATCCGGAAGTAAATGCCCAGATCGCTGAAGTATATGTAGAAAATGGCGACTTTGTGAATAAAGGAGATGTGCTTGTAAAGCTACAGGACGAACCTTTCCAGAAGCAGTTGCAACAATCTGAAGCTAATCTCAAAATCAATAATGCTCGTTTAAAGCAAGCAAAAGCTCAGTTATCCACTTTAGAAGCTCAATACAAAAGAATACAGGCTCTTGCTGAAAAAGATCTCAGTAGCGAATTGGAATTGGAGCAAATCAATGCTGAAAAGATCTCTGCTGAAGCAGATGTGGAGTTAGCCGAGGCGCAGGTAGAACAATCAGCAGCTTTAGTGGATGAGAGAAAAAATCAGCTTACAAAAACACTGATAAAAGCACCTGTTACAGGAACTATTGGACAAAGAAATGCCCAACCCGGTATGCAGGCTTCAGCTTCTACTCCGCTATTTATGATAGGAGATCTGTCAAAGCTGAGAGTTGAGATCCTGTTAACAGAAAGTATGCTTAATAAAATTAAAGTTGGTCAAACCGCCGCAATATCGGTAACTGATCAAAATGGAGAGATCGTCACTATTAATGGTGAATTATCCCGAATCAGTCCTTTCTTAAATGAAATTACAAGAAGTACTGAAGCAGAAATCGATATTGATAACCAAAATGGATTATTAAATCCGGGAATGTACGTACCTGTTGATATTTTTTATGGTGAAAGTCAGCAAGCTACATTAATACCAACCAGCGCTATTTTTATCGATCCTAATACCGGTACAGAAGGAATTTATATTGCCAATTCTATTGGTTCAGAAATCAAACCGGTAAGCGATTCTGCATCCGGAGTCTCTTCTTTAACTTCTCCTACAGATGTTACTTTTCAGGAAATTGATGTGATTGCCCGAGGTAAAATGGAAGTTGCAGTAAACGGTTTGGAAAGCGGGAAATGGGTGGTCACATTAGGACAAAACCTGCTTTCTGAAGGAAGAGAACAAGCACGGGTTAAAACCATTCCCTGGGAACATGTAATCCGATTGCAGCAAATGCAACGTGAAGATTTGCTCAATGAAGTAATGAAAGATAAACAGCAGACTCCTGAAAAACCCACACTTTAACATTTTAGCTTAACTGACATGGCACTTACAGACATTTCAATTAAACGTCCGATTGCAACTACAATGTTCTTTCTGATCATTATCACTCTTGGTGTGATCGGGTTTCGATATTTACCTGTTGATCTGCTTCCTCCTATCGAATATCCACAACTTACCGTAAGTACCGAATACCCAAATGTTGGACCTGAGGAAATTGAGACAATCATTACTGAACGAGTTGAAAATGCTGTAGCGGGAGTTCCCGGAGTTGAGCGTGTACGTTCTCAATCCAGTGAAGGCCGGAGTAGAGTAACTCTGGAATTTGCTCAATCAGTAGATGTAGATGTCGCCGCAAATGATGTACGGGCAGCTTTAGATCGCCTAAGAAGTGCTCTTCCACCCGAAGTTGAATCTCCGAGAATCTGGAAATTTGATCCCAATAACTTCCCGATTGTTATTGTTGGGGCTAATTCTGATAAAAATCTAGCGGATCTAACGCTGCTTCTGGATCGTGAGATCACTAAAAGATTTGAACAAATAAACGGGGTTGGCTCCATTGATATTTGGGGAGGCATAAACCGTGAAGTTAAAATTGATCTGAAGCGTGACCGGCTGATAGCGAGTGGATTGACATCCGCCGATGTTCAACAAGCCATCTCCAGTGAAAACGCAAACCTTCCGGGTGGAAACGTAAATTCCGGAGTACAACAATTATATGTCAGAACTCAGGGAGAATTTGAGTCTATTGATCAAATTGCAAATACGGTTATTACTACGGTTGACGGAAAGCCTATCCGTGTTAAAGATGTTGCTGAAGTAAACTTTGGATATCAGGATCTGGATCGCTTGGTGACTATTGATGAAAAACCTATGGTGCGCTTTGGAATCCGTAAACAAACCGGAGCAAATACAGTAGCTGTTGCCGAAGATATTCGACGGGAAGTTGAACTCATTAATTCGGAAAGAAATGATCTTGACCTTTTTGTAACTACTGACCAAAGTACATTCATCCAAAGTTCTATTGACAACGTTCAGAGTTCAGCTATGTGGGGAGCTTTACTTGCGGTAGTCGTCCTTTACGTTTTCTTCAGAAATGGATCTTCGACGTTTATTATTGCTGTTTCTATCCCTATTTCGATCATCGCTACTTTTGCTTTGTTGTACTTTAACGGACTTACTTTAAACCAGATGAGTTTCGGAGGCTTGGCACTTGGTGTAGGCCTGATCGTGGATAATGCCATTGTTGTACTGGAAAATATAATACGACTCCGTGAAGAAGAAGGCGAAGATCTGAAAACAAGTGCACTAATTGGAACAAAACAAGTTTCAGGAGCCATCATTGCTTCCACACTAACAACTTCTGTGATCTTTCTGCCGGTGATTTTTATGCAGACTATTTCCGGTTTATTGTTTCAGCAATTAGCTCTGGTTGTTGTTTTCGCACTTGTTTGCTCACTTCTGGTAGCACTAACTTTAGTGCCGATGCTTTCCAGTAGATTTCTGGATGTTAAAAAGAATTCTGAAGGCGCTAAAAAAGGTTGGTTTCAAAAGTTTTTTAACAAATTTGAGAATAAATATTCATCGTCACTAAGATCTGTTCTGAAATACAGAAAATTGGTATTTGCAGTAACCGGAGTTTTGGTTATTGGATCATTTTTACTTGCACCTGTCATACCGGTTGAACTTGCTCCACAAACCGATGCCGATGAGATCGATATTGATCTGAGAATGGCTGATGGTACAAACATCACTGTGATTAACGAGTATTTGGCTGAGTTAGAGCAGGTTATCAGAAGTACTATCCCATTTGATGATATAGAACATTTGACAACCGATGTAAGAGACGGCCGCGCTGAAGTTGAGATCACCATGGTGGAAGCTTCTAAAAGATCCCGAAGCACTTCTGATCTTGCAGAGGAAATTCAACAGAAAGTAGAAGGGGCGATTGCAGGAGCTAATATCAGAGTTAGTGCTCAGTCAGGCCTTTGGATCTTGCGCCGCGTTTTTGGCTCAGGCGGAGCTGAAGACCTTCAGCTTGAAGTTCGTGGATATGATATTGACCGTTCGTATCAGATAGCTCAGGATATTAAACTGGAACTGGAAAAAATTGAAGGAATTACAGGAGTTGAAGTAGATCGTAGTGAAGGAACACCTGAAGAAAATATAGTTTTTGACCGCGAAAAGATCGCTCAACTTGGTTTAACTATTAATAGTGTTGCCAGAACCATTCAAACCAATATTGGTGGAAGCAGAGCAGGTGCATTCAGAGTTAGCGGAGACGAATACCCAATCACGGTTCGTTTGCGACCTGAAGATCGTTTAAATACACAAGATCTTGATAACATTTCTATCCAAACTCCCGGTGGACAGGTTATTCCTGTATCTTCGGTAATTAAGAGAAATCCGGGACGAGGTCCTGAAGATATTACCCGAATAAATGGACAAAGAGTAACCGGAATTTCGGCGAACCTGGAAAGTGGTTTAGCATTAGGAGAAGCGGTAGAAATTGCTCAGGCTAATCTTGCTGATTATCCACTGCCTGAAGGTTATAGTATTGTATTCAGCGGAGAATATCAGGAGCAACAAAAAGCGGCGGCTGATTTCAATATGTCGATTATTATGGCTCTGATTCTCATTTATATGGTAATGGCAGGGCAATTTGAGCGATTTCTGGATCCACTGGTAGTAATGTGTTCTGTTCCTCTGGCTGTAATCGGAGTTGTACCCACTTTGCTTCTCACTGGAACTACGATAAACATACAAAGCTTGATGGGTATCATTATGTTGATAGGTATAGTAGTAAATAATGCCATCGTGTTAATTGACTATGTGAATCTTCTTAGAAGAGACAAAGGGCTACCTGTGATTGAAGCCGTTATAGAAGCAGGACGTTTACGACTTCGCCCGATTTTGATGACTACACTAACAACCGTTCTGGGTTTACTTCCACTCTCTTTTGGAATTGGAGCCGGAGCAGAGATACAAGCTTCTCTTGCACGAGTTGTAATTGGAGGACTTACCGCATCAACTTTAGTAACACTAGTGTTTATCCCTGTAGTGTATGTTTCAGTTGATCAGGTAGTTGATAAATTGAAAGCTTACAACTGGAATCCATTCAAAAAAGAATCCGAAAAAATAGAATTAGCCGGGTCTTAATAGATTATTCAAAAATTCAGAAGACTGATACGCTTAATGGAATTAGTGTTAAAAACTATTGGTTACTTTAATCACTATTGCAATATCCATTTATAATTTTCTATGAGTTCCTGGACACTAAAATCTATTCCGCCGCACGACTGGTTTATTTGCCTTGATGTGGAATCCTATTTCGATCATGAACATGATGTGGAAACCATATTTGAAGAAGGATTTACACGTCCCGTTCCGATTGGTGATACAGATGTGATCGTAACAGTATTTTTTAACGGTGATCCTGATTCGCCTGAGTTCCATATCGAAACCAAGGAATCATTATCAAAGGAAGAAATCACTGAAGCCAATAAAAGTTTGTCTAAGATCTTAGGAACTGAAATGGATATCCGACCTCTGTACGATCAGGCTTCAGAAGATCCACTTTTAGCTGATAAACTAAGTTCGTTGTACGGACTGAAAAGAATGACCAGAGCTAATTTATTCGAAGATATTCAGAATAGAATTGTGGAGATGCAAATGAATCATAAGCCCACTGCAAAGAAAATGATGTTTGCAGTTCGTGAAGCATATGGAACTGCTTTGGTTCATAACGGGAAAAGTATCCCTGCCTGGCCAAGAGCTCATCAGCTTATGAAAGCAGATCCAATGAGCATTCGTAAGCTTGGCCCTACCAAAAGAAAAGGCGAATATCTTACGGGATTGGCTTCAGATATGGTAGGCGGAAATGTTGATATGGAGCACATTACAAATTGTGATCCTCAAGAGGCTTATGATCTGCTAACCAGTATCAAAGGTATTGGTCCTACTGCAGGACAAGATCTTATGATGATGAGAGGCAGACCGGATGCTGTTTTTCCCAGCAACAAAAAGAAAGATGAAGAAAAAGGACTGCGCCGTTGGATCATTGCCAGTTATGGTGAAAATCCGCACACCATCAGTGAAAAGAAGTTTCAAAATTTGATCTCAAATTGGAATGGATTTGAAGGGGCTGCATTGGAGTTTTTATATGTGAATTGGATCATCAGCGAAAAAGAGAAGAAGGCTAGAGAAAAAACAGATAGGTAGTAACTGTATTCTACACTAAAATAGATCGAAATCACTTATTAGTTTTCATGATTTATTTACAAATAAAAAAGCCGACTGCATTCACAATCGGCTTAATTTGGTTTAAAAGAATGATTAATAATCACTCTTTGAAGAATTCAGTGCTTTTTTGATACTTGGTGGCAGAATCACTTCATCGATTACATGCACAACACCATTACTGGCATCCATATCTGCTTTTACTACTTCCGCATTTTCGATCATAACGCTTTCTCCATTACTTTTTATGGATGCATTACTTCCCTGAATTGTTTTAGCTTTCATTGTTTTAGTAACATCTTCCGACATTACTTCACCGGGAACTACATGATAGGTAAGCACCGCTACCAGCTGTTCCTTGTTTTCTGGCTTAAGTAACTCATTTAAAACTCCCTCAGGAAGATTTTCAAACGCTTCATTTGTTGGTGCAAAAACAGTGTAGGGTCCTTCCGATTGAAATGTTGCCTCCAGATCAGCTGCTTCTACTGCAGTAGCTAATGTTGATAACGTCTCTGTTTCAGAAGTTAACTCAAGAATATTTGCTTCCTCCTGAGCTTTAACCTCGAACGAAAGGATTAATACCAGCGCTAATGTAAATAAATTTATTGCTCTCTTGAATAAGTTCATCTTGAATAGTTTTTATTAATGGTAACACTCACTTAAATAGAGATTAAAAATGATATGTTCCTATAAATAATAGAGCAGTTGATGCAAGTTCGAACTCACATTTATCAGCGCCACAAGTCTTATATGTTAAGATCAAAAAAAGCCTCTGAAATTATGAGGCTTTTAAATTTATTCTACAGGCTTAAGCTTAGATCTCAAAAAGAAATAACCGAGTAACCCACTCAACAAAGAGCCCACAAAAATACCCACTTTAGAGTATTCTATGAATTCCTGATTAGTAAATGCAAGTCCTCCGATAAACAAGGACATGGTAAATCCAACACCGGTTAAACAGGCAATTCCATAAAATATAGTCCATACTTTATCTGAATCGGGTAACTTAACTATGCCTAATTTACTTGATATCCATACTGAAAGCATGATACCGATCTGCTTTCCAAGAAACAGACCAAAGATAATTCCAAGGGTCAAAGTTGATGAAAAAGCTATTACAGTCTGTTCGGCTGAAAGTGCTACTCCTGCATTGGCGAAAGCAAAAACAGGCATAATAAAATAAGCTACAAGCGGATGCAGCTTATGTTCTAATTTGTGCAATGGACTTTCAAGTTTTTCTATGCCCTCTTCTAAATAGTGAAGAGCTGTTTCATCATCTTCTTTGTCAGGGGTGTTAAGAGAATTTCGAAACAATTTAACTCCATTCTCGATGGTATCCAGTAACCCTTCCCTGTTTTTATGGGGGCTGGCCGGAATCATAAATCCTAAAACCACACCCGCTATGGTTGCATGAACACCTGATTTAAGTACGGCAACCCACAGAATTAATCCTACGAAAAGATATAATGCTATTGAACGGATATTTGCCCAATTCATAATCATTAGTACCAATATAGCACCACCGGAAACTGCAAGTGCAGTCAATGATATTTTACTCGTATAGAATAGAGCGATTACTACTACAGCAATTAAGTCGTCTACTACTGCTACTGCTGTAAGAAACACTTTTGCCCAAACCGGTACCCGGCTTCCGAGTAAAGCGAGTATTCCTAAAGCAAAAGCAATATCCGTTGCAATGGCAATGGCCCAACCATCCATAAATTCAGTACCGGCATTAAATCCGTAAAAGATCAATCCGGGAACAACAGCGCCACCAAATGCAGCGATTATTGGAAGCAGAGCCGATTGCACAGTTGAAAGCTCCCCATATTTTATCTCCCGTTTTATCTCCAAACCGATCAATAGAAAGAAAATCGCCATCAATCCATCGTTGATCCATAAAATTAGTGGTTTCGAAATATTTCCGGATTCAAAACCTATGGTAAGCTTGGCTTGAAATAATTGAACGTACCAATCTGCCAAAGGTGAATTTGCTACTACAAGTGCTAATACTGCTGAAAAAAGTAGAAGAATTCCTGAAAATGATTCTGTTTTAATGAATTCTTGTATTGGTGCCAAAGGCTTTTTTGATGAAGTCTTTTCCATAATTTTAAAAATGTAGTGTTTTGTAATAAGTTGATTTGTATACCCCTATTTAAAGGGCAGAAAGTGATTTTATAAATCAACTACATTCTTCAAAATGATGCTGAGGACACTTTTGAGATGGAAAAAATAAAGCTGTAGGACAACACAAAAAATTTTGTGATCTACCTGTAGTAAGTGTTTTTACGATATGTATAAATAAGATGCTCATAGCAATATTTTGAAACAGAACTTAAAACTGTGATGCACCATTCCTAAGAAATTAATTTTTTAACGAGTCTTCTGTATTTATATACACGCCAAATTATATATGCGATAGTTAAAGGTAAAACAGCATAAAGCATAACCCATTCCATTGTGGGCTCAAAAGCAGAACCCACGGCATCCAGAACCAGATAAGTCAGGTAAGAACCATAATAGAACAGTAACATCGCTCCATCAAATTTAGTAATATCAAAGCCGGCAATAAATATCGGGATACACATAATACTTACCGCAACCGTGAAAGGAAGATCTAATGCCAAAGCAGCAGGTGAAACTTCTAATATATTCGGAGCTATTACAATTGTTAGCCCAAGGGTGAGCAAAATATTATAGAGATTACTTCCCATCACATTTGCCACAGCCATATCTGTATTTCCTTTTCGGATGGTTGCAATGCTCGTAGCAACTTCCGGTAATGAAGTTCCTATCGATACAATTGTTAAACCAATCACTAATTCTGAAAGTCCTAATATTGTAGCAATTTCAACTGCACTTTTTACCATCCAGTCTGATCCCTGAATGATCAATCCCATACCCACTACCAAATATCCTATATTTTTCACATAAAAGAACCAACCAGTTGAGAGCTTTCTTTGCTCTGCTTCGAAATCTGTTTCTTCGGGTTGATTGTCTCTTTCTTTCTTTATCTGGAAAAAAGTAAAAACTGAATATGCTACTAATCCCAATAACAGCCACACTCCGTCCAGTGTTGTAAGCTCACCGTCAAAAGCAATAACGTACAATAATACACTTGCTGCTATTACGATCGGAACGTCAATTTGGACCACTCTGAGTTTTACTGCTAAAGGCTTTATAATAGCACTAATCCCAAGAATCAGAAGTATATTTGCGATATTACTACCCACAATATTTCCCAGAACTAAGTCGGCATTCCCGGCAATGGCTGCCTGCAAACTGATCGCCAGTTCGGGAGCTCCGGTTGCAAAAGCGACCACAGTCAATCCCATTATTAAAGGTGAGACTCTCCATTTCACACCAAAGTGATCCACACCTCTTAAAAATAATTCTGCTCCGCCAATAAGTGCCGCCAATCCGGCTATAAAAGTAATTGCTGTCATATCTGAATTTGTGAACACCAAAGGTACAAGGTATTCAGCATAAAAAAAGCCTTTCCTGATCAGAAAGGCTTCATATTTATAGTTTGATAAAAATTATTTCTCCAACCACCAATTTCTTAATTGAATTTTCTCATCTGTAGCATTTTCAACTTCCTGTAAATTTTGCTGTGGATACATTGGCGTTCCAACTTTTCCTTGTAGTTTCACCTCTTCTCCATTTCTTTCCAACGTCATTGAGATATCTGTATCCGGCGTCCACTGAAAACTCTGCGGGATAACCTGTTGGATATTTTGCAATGAAGCTTCTAATCCATTAATGGATTTCAGAATATCTCCCGGTCTAACTCCTAATTCTATCAGTGAAGTATTCAAGTCCATATTTTCGAAATAAATTTCTCTGGTTTCCGGATTTACATTAATAAATGCTGCTTGCTGATTTATCAAAAACAGATTTGTCTGCACCTCTTCCACTCCCATTTCAAGACCGACCTTATCAAAGAATATTGAATAATCGATAGGTGTAGTTCCCTCAACATGAGTTCTCAGAAATTCACCAACTGATGGGTAAGTCATCTCAGTTATTTCAGCGATCAGATTATCATCTTCGAATGGTTTATCAATTCCATATTTTGCTGATAATTCTTTCATCAACGAAAGCATACTTCTTTCGCCATTACTTTCTTCTCTCATCAGAATATCAATGCACATCCCGATCAAAGCTCCTTTTTGATACACATTGTAATAATTTGATGCATAAGGCTCGTCAATTACGTTCTCACTCATTACTGTGAAGCTCATAGAATCGTCCATAGTGTATGAACTTGAGATCTTACTCTGAATCTTATTATAGAATTCTTCTTTAGGTTGAAGATCTTCGTAGGCCTGAAAGTGGCTCGCAAAATATTCCGTAACTCCCTCATACATCCACAAATGCTTCGAGAATGTCGGCTCATAGTAATCGAAATAGTGAACATCTTCTGAGTGCACGCTTAATGGAGTTACAATATGGAAAAACTCATGCGAAACCACATCGATCATAGCTTGATTTAACTGTGGCTCCTGCATTTGCTCTGGAAGTACAACAATGGTTGAAGTCTGATGCTCGAGTGCTCCAAAACCCTGTGGTGATGTTTCAGTACCTTCTGACAGATAGAGATAGATGTCATATCGCGGAGTACTGTTAAGGTCACCCAAATATTCTTTCTGAGCCTGCATCATTTCAAAAACGGTCTCTTTGATCTTTGCTGCGGAATGCACTCCGTTTGGTGAATAAACACTTAACACGATCTGAATATCGCCGACTTGGAATTCTTCAATATCCAGATTTCCGTAAAACATCGGGTTATCAGTAATATCAAAATATCTGGCAGCTGTATAGTTATCTACTACTGTTGAATCTCCTTCTAAAACCATAGAACTGCTTGTTTGAAGCGCTGATGATTTTTTCATTCCGGCGGGAGCGGTAACAGCTAATTTGTAGCTATTGTCTTTCAACTCTTCAAAATACCCGATAAAACCATGCAGGTTAAGTACAAAGTTATCGTCAGCTATATTTGTACCTGATGGTGAAAATGGTGTAGGTTTTTCTGTGTTCTCGATATCAAATGTATCGTTTACATAGTAGCCCAACTTATCTAATTTCTGAGCATTTGGAATGATCCATGTATTTTCATCCGGTCGATTTACTTCAATTTCCATTCCTGAATAATCATAAGCAACCAAGTCTTCTGTGAAACTTCCGAAATCACTGATATCATAAGTTCCCTGAACAACCCTTGGAATTCTGTATGTAACGGTGTCTTGAGAAAACATTCCGGGATCGATCTCCACCCAAACCCGGTCATTATCAATATTTACAAGGTCAATTGAGGTGGAAATTGGAGTTTGTGCAGCTAGCTCTTTCATTTCTTTTGAAAGATTGTCCCCTGTTTTTGGCGAACACGCGTAAGTTACACTAAGGAGTAAAACTCCATATATAAGTTTCTTCATTAGAATATGTTTTGATGAATATTTTGGATGGCAACTTCAGTAATCCAAAAAAATTGCCACACCGTAATTTATAAGTTGTAAGAAAATAAAAACCCCGGTCAGAGTTAACTGCCGGGGCTAAAGATTCGCTTATTAAGCTATTTTCAGGATCAGATCTGCGGTTCTCATAGAATAACCGGCTTCGTTATCGTACCAGCCAATTACTTTTACAAGATTACCATCTACTTTGGTTAGATCACTATCAAAGATATTTGAATGTGGGTTACCGATGATATCCGTTGATACCAATGGATCTGTTGCATACTCAAGAATTCCTTTCATAGAACCTTCAGATGCTGCTTTGAATGCTGCGTTCACTTCTTCAGCAGTAGTTTCTTTGTTCACTTCACAAACAAAATCAGTTAATGAACCTGTTGGGGTTGGAACACGAACAGCTCCTCCATCTAACTTCCCGTCTAAATGCGGAAGCACTAGACCAACTGCTTTTGCAGCTCCGGTTGAAGTAGGAATAATATTAATGGCAGCAGCGCGAGCTCTTCTAAGATCTTTGTGCGGTGCATCTAATATTCTTTGATCGCCTGTGTACGCGTGAATGGTCGTCATAAATCCTTTCTTAACTCCGAAAGTATCATCCAATACTTTTACCATCGGTGCAAGACAGTTTGTTGTACAACTTGCATTCGAGTAGATCTCTGTTTCAGCATCGATCACTTCATCGTTTACACCAAGCACTACTGTTTTTACTCCACCTTTTCCCGGTGCTGAAATGATCACTTTCTTAGCGCCTGCTTCGATATGTTTTCCCGCACTCTCTTTGTCTACAAAAAAACCTGTTGATTCAATTACGATATCAACACCAAGATCTCCCCAGTTTAAGTTCGCCGGATCTCTTTCAGCTGTAACTGAAAAACTCATGTCATTGATAGTGATCTTATCTCCATCAACTGAAACCGTTCCATCAAAAGTCCCCTGAGATGAATCGTACTTGAAAAGATGAGCTAAAGTGTTAGTATCTGTTAAATCGTTTACCCCAACGATATCAATTTTATCACTATACTTTGCAAGAATTGATCGGGTAACCATTCTACCGATACGACCAAATCCGTTAATTCCGACTTTTATTTTTGACATTTTATACCTGTTTTTTTGATGGTCAATTCGGATATCATTTACAGAACCAACCCATTAAATAACTTTCTTTTCAGACTCTGAAAATACCACTACTAGTCGCCATATTCAATGATTTTAGCTTATGATAGCAATAGAAAAACATGAACAAGTAGAAAAGCGCTTTTCTAAAAATTTAAGTGCACTGTAAAGTATTTTTAAGTTACATCTTTGGATCAAATGTTATAAATAGTATCAAATAAAGTAACAAAAAGAACTGCTTTATCACTCAAAAACCCTTTTTCCAGCACAATTTTAGTTACCTTGATCTTTAATCAGAAAAACTAATTCTTCAGTTCCCAAAATGGACAGCAACGACATCTTCAGGCGATTACGATACATTCTAGGCTATAACGATCTTAAAATGGCCGAGGTATTTGCTTTGGCTAATGATCCTATTGATCAGGCTAGAGTTACAACCTGGCTCAAGAAAGATGAAGATTCTGATTTTGTAAAAATGCCTGATGTTGCCTTGGCTACTTTTCTGAATGGATTGATCATTCAAAAGCGTGGCAAGAAAGATGGACCACAGCCTGTTCCTGAACAAGTATTAAATAACAACATCGTATTCAGAAAATTACGTATCGCTTACAATCTTCAAAGTGATGACATACTGGAAATGTTTGATCTGGTTGACAAGAGCATCAGTCCGCACGAACTCAGTGCCTTTTTCAGAAAACCCACTTCCGGTAAATACCGGGAATGCAATGATCAGTACTTGCGACATTTTCTTTCCGGTTTGCAGGAGAAGTTTAGAGCTTGATGCCTTGGGTTTGCCACAAAAGCACGAAAGCACTAAATTTTCTTATTTGGTTCTTTGTCATCTCGAACGCATGTGAGAGATCTGGAATTTTCCTATAAGTCCAATTTTAGATTTCTCCCTCCAGGCGAAATGACAAGATAATCCAGTAAGGATTGTTATCTAATACAGCTATTACGAGTTTGGCAGATCAGAAAGTTTAATTCGATCGTATGCTCCCTTCTTTTTATCCTTGGGGTGAGGCTCCAAACCAATAATTGTTATTTCTTTTTGATCGGGGCCATATACCCAGTAAAATCTTCCCGCCGAAGGTGTTTTATTCTCTAGATATGATTGAAATACTTTTACTCCATATCGCTTGGTCAAAGAGTCAATTTCATGTGAGTTCAATCCCGGATGCCGCGGATTTGAAGCTAAAAATCGAATTGCTTTTCCAAATAATTTGAACAGCTTTTCATCTTCTTTAGAAATCGATCCGTCTTTTTTGGAAGAAAGTAGATCATTCCAAAACTGCTCCATTTCCGGAATGCCGAATCTTATTTTGAACATATTCTCTACTAATTTTTCAGGAGCTCATCTAATTCTTTCAAGTCAACATAATCAGATGCTTTACCATCTTTTAAGTGTTTAACAGCTTTATCCATCATCTCAAGAGAACGCTTCGAGATTTCATCCGGATGGATTAAAATCCTGGGTTTAAGAATAACCGTGCCATCACTTTTTTCAGTGACATGATAGTACTCTGTCCGCGGACTTCGGATGGTAAGCCGTTTTTTCGAATCTAGTTTTGCTTCGTATTTATTTTTACTAGTAGACATAATGGTTCGTAATTAAATTAGGTGGGATATCCCACAGTTGCAAACAAAAAAAACACTAAGGCACTAAATTTTCTTGTTAGCTCTTTGTCATCTCGAACGCATGTGAGAGATCTGGAAATTTTCCTATAAGTACATCTTTAGATTCCTCCCTCTGGGCTAAATGACAAGATAATCCAGTAAGGGCGTATCGCCATACGCCCTTACTGGATTAGTAGTATTGAGGTTATCTATTCAAAAAAAAGCCACCTCTAATGAGATGGCTTTTAAATTAAAACTTAAAACTATTTCGGAGTTTCTTCTTTTTCATCTTTGGAAAACTTTGCCATGGCGGCAGCTCCAAAAACAACTCCTAGTGGCAACCAAATCCCTAAGTTATCGGTAATAATTCCAATCACCGTTCCAAAAATTATCCCAAAAGCCATTGCGTTTTTCTTATTCATAAAGAGTCTTTTTTATTAATCTTTTTTTTATTGGCTGCTATCTAGTCTAGTTGCAAAACGGAGGATCAATCTAAAAGTTACAATCTTTACTCTTTAAAGCTTTGAGTTATTTCGATAATTCTGCAGATCCTTTGTCCCGATACTTCGGGATAAGAAAGATTTTACAACAAAAAAAGCCATCCCAAATTGAGATGGCTTTTAGATCCTTCGGAAGTATCCTCAGGATGACATATTGGTTTTGGTTAGATCAGCTTACCAACGCCTTCATGTAGTCTCTTCTCATTTCAGCGATTGCGGAGATAGAAATTCCTTTCGGGCAAACAGCTTCACATTCTGCAAAGTTGGAACAGTCACCAAATCCTTCTTCTTTCATTTGATCTACCATTGCAACCGCGCGATTACTTCTTTCCACTTCTCCCTGAGGGAATTTATTTAAGTGAGCAAGTTTCGCTCCCGTAAATAACGAAGCCGACGCATTTGGACAAGCTGCCACACAAGCGCCGCATCCAATACAAGCAGCATATTCAAAAGCTTCATCTGATTTCTCTTTTTCTACCGGCAAGGCATTAGCTTCCTGAGCGGAACCGGTTTTTACCGATACATATCCGCCTACTTCAATGATTCGATCAAAAGCACTGCGATCTACAACCAAATCTTTAATGATCGGAAAAGCAGCTGCTCTTGGGGGTTCGATGGTAATTTTGTCGCCATCTTTATAATTACGCATGTGCAATTGACAACAAGCAACTTCGGACTTTGGTCCGTGTGCCTGTCCGTTGATCACTAAGTTACAAGAACCGCAAATTCCCTCGCGACAATCATAATCGAATTCAACAGGTTCTTTGCCTTGCAGCTGAAGTTCTTCGTTGAGTACATCCAACATTTCAAGGAAGGACATATGCTCGTTTACAGTATCTAAAGTATACTCTTCGAAATAACCGGGAACATCAGGTCCTGCTTGTTTCCAGTATTTCAAATGAATGGTCATATCTTTGCTCATAATCTTTTCCTTTGGTTCAGCCACTAAAGCACAAAATCACTAAATACTTTTTGTGTTCTGGTGATTCTGTGGCAAACCTTTTACTTGTATGATCTTTGTTTTAGTTCAACGAATTCAAATTCTAAATTTTCTTTGTGCAGTTCTTCCTGAAGCTGTCCGTTCACACCCTTGAATTCCCAGGCTGCTACGTACGAGAAGTCTTCGTCATTACGGATCGCTTCTCCTTCTTCAGATTGATATTCCTCACGAAGGTGACAACCACAAGACTCTTCTCTTTCCAGAGCGTCTTTTGCCATTAACTCTGCTAACTCAAAGAAATCAGCTACACGACCTGCAAATTCCAGGTATTTGTTGTAGTTATTCTTTTCGCCCGGTACATACACATTCGTCCAGAATTCTTCACGAAGTTCCTGAATTTCTTTGATCGCTTTTTCAAGACCTTCCTTGTTTCTGGCAATACCGATGTTATCCCAAACGATCTTCCCGAGCGTTCTGTGGAAATCAACAATGGTTCTTTTTCCGTTGATGTTCAGAAGTTTATCGATTTGTTCCTGAGCAGCTTTTTCTGCTTCAATAAATGCATTGTGATCGGTACCGTAACGAGTTCCCGGTTTAACATCAGCTAAATAATTACCAATGGTTGCCGGAAGTACAAAATATCCGTCACTGAGGCCTTGCATCAATGCACTGGCTCCAAGTCTGTTTGCGCCGTGATCAGAGAAATTAGCTTCTCCTGTGGCAAATAACCCCGGAATGTTGGTCATCAAGTTGTAATCAACCCAAAGACCGCCCATCGTGTAATGCACTGCAGGATAAATTCTCATTGGTTGCTCGTATGGATTTTCTCCGGCGATATTTTCATACATATCAAACAGGTTACCATATTTTGCAGCAACAGTTTCTTTTCCATCACGCTTGATAACATCGCGGAAATCCAGATAAACCGACAATCCTGTTGGTCCCACACCTAATCCTTCATCACAAACGATCTTAGCATTTCTGGATGCCACATCGCGGGGAACTAAGTTTCCGAAACTTGGATACTTTTCCTCCAGATAATAGAAACGCTCATCATCCGGTATATCATTTGGATGGCGATCATCTCCTTTTTTACGAGGTACCCAAACACGACCATCGTTTCTTAAACTCTCACTCATTAGTGTTAGTTTGGATTGATAATCTCCGGAAACCGGAATACATGTTGGGTGAACCTGTACGTAACACGGATTTGCAAAAAGCGCTCCTTTCTTGTGAGCTCTCCAAGCAGCTGTTACATTTGAATTCTTAGCGTTTGTTGAAAGATAGAATACGTTCCCATATCCACCTGTGGCTAATACAACAGCATCGGCTTCCCATCTTTTCAATTCACCTGAAACCAGATCTCTTGTAATAATACCGCGAGCTTGCCCATCAATGATCACAACATCAAGCATCTCATGGCGTGGGTGATATTCAATTCCACCTTCATTTACCTGACGCATCATCGCTTGATAAGCACCTAACAGTAACTGCTGTCCGGTTTGACCACGAGCATAAAATGTTCTGGAAACCTGAGCTCCACCAAACGATCGGTTTGCAAGCAATCCACCATATTCACGAGCGAAAGGAACACCCTGCGCTACTGCCTGATCAATAATTTCGTTTGCTACTTCAGCAAGACGGTACACATTTGCTTCTCTGGATCTGTAATCGCCACCTTTAATGGTGTCATAAAATAATCTCCAGATACTGTCTCCATCATTCGGATAATTTTTTGCAGCGTTAATTCCACCCTGAGCAGCAATACTATGTGCACGTCTGGCAGAATCCTGAATACAGAAGCTTTTCACATTGTAACCAAGCTCAGCCATACTTGCAGCAGCAGCTCCGCCGGCTAATCCGGTTCCAACAACGATAACCTCATACTTTCGCTTGTTATTAGGAGCAACAAGCTTCATTTCTTTTTTATGCTTGCGCCACTTTTCTTCTAATGGTCCTTCAGGTGCTTTAGAATCTAATTTCATAATTATATTGCCACGGAATCACAAAACCACGAATTAATTTACTATTCGCTTAATGCCTCTTCCAATATTTGTTACGTTAAAATTAATAAGATAGCCCAACCTGTTATTCGTCAATTTTAAATGACTCAAAACCTGAGCTTTCCAAACCGGATTCATTTTATCTACTGCCTTTAATTCGCAGATAATCTCTTTTTCAACCAAAAGATCTAACCTAAATCCTTCATCAAAACTAATCCCATCATATTTGACAGGCACAACAACTTGTCTTTCTACTTCAAATCCTCTTTTCTGAATCTCATGTGCTAAACAAACTTCATAAACTCTTTCCAACAATCCTGAACCTAATTCCTTATGCACTTTAAAAGCGGAGTCTACAATTTCCTTGCCGATTAAATTTAATCGGTCAGGGATAGCCTCATACTTTTTTGTGTTTTCGTGAATTAGTGGCATTTAAATTTAATATGAGATTAATGAGCCTTCACCGCCGGTGAAATAGATATACAGCGGAATGAAGATGAACATGAGCATAATTACGATTGCGAAACCGTATGCACCCATTTGTACTTTTTTTGAAGCTTCTTTGCTTTTCATAGAAAGCGAGGTAAAAGCGCTCCAGAATCCATGTGACAAATGGAGTATCAATAAACTCAATACAAATGTATATCCGAATGCATATAGCGGGTCAGTAAATTTTTCGATCACTAATGCCCTCAGGTCACGAGCCATTTCGCCCGATGCAAGCTTTACCATTTCAGTATCACCGAATTTAAATGTCCAGATATGGATCACAAGAAAAACTAAAATGATGATTCCTGTATAAACCATACTTTTGGAAGCTAAAGACTGATGACTTGGACCGCCTTTGGTTTGATACTTCTTGTATCCTTCCGGGCGAGATTTTCTTCTGTTCCACCAGATGGAGATACCTAAAATGGTATGATATAAAAAGAAAAAAGCCAATCCCGCTTCAATCACATAAAGCAAAGGACCCAGATCTTCTAAAGTTTTGGTGTAAATGTTAAAGGCTTCTGGAGCGCCGAAAATAGTTAGATTACCTACAATATGACCGATAAGGAATAGCATCAAACCGATGCCTGTGATCCCCGTCATGATTTTGCGGCCTACCTGCGAATTGATCGCTTTTATAAATGAGGGCATGCTGGTTTTTATAGTTAGTTCTGAAAATGTTAAACAAGCTTGTTTAAGCTTTAGTTTCAATTTAAAGTGAAACTAAATTACGCTTTTATAGATTTGAAAAATCGCTTTTTCCCTTTTCAATGGCAAGGTGGATTCACTCTAAATATTAAGTATGAACGGAGATAAATATTCTTTTACCTTTTCAAGCTAATAAATCAATCATTTTCTGAAAACTGTTACCGAAATATTTACTTCTGAATTTAAAGAACGAGGTTCTAAGTTCATTGGATATCTCATTCCTGCAAAATCTGAGGAAGAGTTTGATGAGCAACTTCAAAAACTTAAAACCGAGCTTTGGGATGCTTCACATCATTGCTATGCTTACCGAATCGGTGCAAGTGACACGACTGAATTCAGCAGCGATGATGGAGAACCCTCCGGCACGGCCGGACTTCCAATCTTAAATCAACTTCGGTCTAATGAATTGGTGGATGTATGTGCAGTGGTTGTACGTTATTTCGGAGGAACCAAGCTTGGAAAGTCAGGATTGATTGAATCGTATGGTGAATCCATTCGATTAGCTATTGAAGCTGCAAAACTGCTTGAGATAAAATTAGTTCAATTTGTGCAAGTCACTTATCCCTACTCACAAGAAAATACGATCAACAAATTAATACTTGATTATGAACTTGAGGAGCAAGAAGCAGATTACCTCGCAAACGTATCAAAACTATTTGCTTGCCCTGTAAAAAACGTTTCAACTTTTAAGGCCAGTTTAGAAGCATTAGAACATCTTTCCATCTCTCATAAAATGTTACATAAAAGTTATATATACCTCTAGCCTTTTAACTATAATAATTTTCAATTGAACCAATCCGGAAACTTGGTTGTTACGTTCTTTTATTTAAGTATTTTCGAAAAATTTATTTCACTTTTTAGCCAAAATTGATCAACTATGAAAAACGATATTCACGATCAGGTTTCATCCTATTACGGAGAAACTCTGCAGACATCTGATGACCTTAAAACAAACGCCTGCTGTACTGATATAGAATACCCACGACACATCAAAGATATTCTAAGTCAGCTACACGATGAAACGATGTCTAAGTATTATGGCTGTGGTCTTACTATTCCAACTAATCTTGATGGCTTAAGAGTCTTGGATTTAGGATCCGGTTCCGGAAGAGATTGTTATGTAGCAAGCAAGTTGGTTGGAGAAAATGGTCATGTTATAGGTGTGGATATGACTGATGAACAGTTAAAAGTAGCGGATGCTCACAAAGACTTTCATGCAGAAAAATTCGGATTTGCTAATGTTGAGTTCCAGAAAGGAAACATCGAAGAACTAGGAAAACTGAATATTGAAAAAGAATCGCTTGATCTGATCATTTCTAACTGTGTAATAAATCTGGCAACAGATAAAAAAGCTGTACTCCAAGGTGCTTACGACCTTTTGAAGGAAGGCGGAGAAATTTACTTTAGTGATGTGTATTCCGATCGAAGAGTTCCTCAGGATCTTGTTGATGACCCTGTTTTATACGGAGAATGTTTGAGTGGCGCTCTTTATTGGAACGACTTTTTAACCATTTCAAAGGATGTTGGTTTTTTGGATCCGCGGACAGTGAGTTCGAACAGAATCACCATCGAAGATGAAGAGCTTATGGAAAAGGTAGGAAATATCAATTTCTACTCCGTTACCTATCGCTTAATGAAATTACCAAAATTGGAAAGTGATTGTGAAGATTATGGTCAGGCAGTACGCTATAAAGGAACCATCGATCATAACAAAGATGCTTTTGAACTGGATGACCATCACTTATTTGAAGCCGGTCGCATTAAAACGGTTTGTGGGAATACGTATATGATGCTTCACGACACACGATTTAAAGAACACTTTGATTTTTGGGGTGACTTTTCCACCCATTACGGAATTTTTGAAGGTTGTGGTGGAAGTGCCCCCTTCAACACAGAAAATACTAATTCAGACGAGGCTGCTCCATGCTGCTAAAAGATTTGAAGACGAAATCTCTTAAAGAACAGGAAATAAAACAGAATTTTCACGACAAAGGGAAATTCAGAGAACCAACAACTACGGGCAAAGGTGAAGATCGCGCTTATGTGGAGTTGACCAATCTGGATACGCTTTGGTTCAATACGGGAACCCGATGTAATCTTCAGTGCAAAAACTGTTATATCGAATCTTCTCCAACCAACGATGAGTTATTATATATCACTACGGATGAAGTAAAAACCTATCTGGATGAAATTCGTGATCTTGAACTGAGCACAAAGCAGATCTCATTCACCGGTGGC
>JAEPPZ010000001.1:641989-667546 GCA_017640785.1 Balneola sp.
TTAGAGCGAGGATTTAACGTATTAGTTCTCACCAATGCATACCGCGCTATTGATAAGCATTTCGATGAACTGGATGTACTGAATAAAAAATATCCCGGAAAATTAACGCTTCGTATTTCTTTAGATCACCACACGGAATCTGTTCATGAGCGAGAAAGAGGTCCAAAGACTTTCAACAGAACGCTGACTACGATGGATACCCTTTCAAAAATGGGTTTTAATCTTGCGGTTGCAGGCCGTTCTTTAGAAAATGAATCCCGAGATGAAGCTTTACAAGGCTACCAATCTATTTTGGATGAATATGAAGTTGGCATCACGGTTACAGGCGGAGAAAACATTGTGATCTTCCCTGAAATGACTACCGATCAGGATGTTCCTGAAATCACTACCGATTGCTGGGATATTTTGAATGTTAAAGCTGAACATCAAATGTGTGCATCAGAACGCATGGTGGTAAAACGAAAAGGAACGGATATTCCGGTTGTGCTTCCATGTACGTTAATCGCTTATGATGAGCAGTTTGAGCTTGGAACCACGCTGAAGGAATCTTTCCAAAAGGTATATCTGAATCATCCTTACTGCGCTCAATTTTGTGTATTGGGTGGAGCCAGTTGTTCGGCTTAAACATGATTGATAATTAAATACCGTAGGGGCGCATGGCGATGCGCCCCTACGGTATTTAAAAAGCAAAGTTAAATTCCCTGCTTGTAAACCTAATTCATTACGAGTTATAATTATATCAAGTTTACCAGAGAGGACTTTAGCCCGATCGAATAAAGGTTTTCATTCTTGCAATCAACAGTAAGCAAAACCTAAAGGATTTGCTTATTTAAGGAGCTAATCGTTGTCACATCCGAATTACAGCATCCATCCTTATTATCTAATTGTGCAGATCCTTCGGAGGTATCCTCAGGATGAACAACTTAGAAATCACTCCCACGCCACCTCTACAAACTTTTCCGGATCAAAAATATCAGAATTGATCGAATCTGGGATTTCCATTTCGGTGTATTTTTCTACTAAACCGAGCATCCCATTGGCTTTAAAGATCACTTCAGGAGCAACCCAACCTTCTCCCAATTTTTCATAGTTATTGAATTGAACTTCTTGTAAAGTATTTGCTCTTCCTACCGTGATATTACGTACAAAAACTAAGCGTTCAACGTCGATCCAAAACTGAGGAGTAGTTGAATCTGCTTCGTCCACTCCAATTACATAAACGTCTCTGCCCTGCCATTCATCTATGTAAACCTTTTTAAGATCATAACCGATTCTTGAAAGTTGGGTAGCGGTACTGTCAACAGATTGATGATACACATCAAATCCCAAAACCAGAAGATCGTGTACTCTCGGAAATTCCTGTATCTTTTCCCCGTTCACAAATCCATATTGCATTCCACTATTAAACAGAATGCCGTTGTTTGAATTCTTTTCGTCAAACTTAATAGCAAGTTTCCCGGGAAGACTCATAGCCTCATACCACATTTGGGTTCTTACTACTTCATCATTTTGTCCATAGAAGATCGTCTCTTGAGTAAAAGTAAAGTTGGTATACCACTTTCCCTTATACTCCTCGTGCATCTTTGAAAGCACATCCACTCCGGATTCAACCTCCTTAGCTTGAAAGCTTAAAACGTTAATAAAAGGGGTAACAATAAATAGAATTGAAAGGAGTATTTTTTTCATAAATAGATGTACTAAATTTATTACCTGAATGGTAGTAATCTCAGGAATTAAGAACCATCAAAATCTATTAAAGCTGAATCAGAATGTTTATGTTTAAAGAGCTATTTTCAGCAAAAGATTATTTATGAAGATATATACTAAAAAAGGCGATACGGGCGACACCTCTTTGTTTGGCGGACAGAGAGTTTCCAAAAGCTCGTTGCGAATTGAAGCATATGGAACAGTGGATGAATTGAATTCTGTTATTGGAGTCTCGTTATCACACGGAGTTCATAAACGATCAAAAGAACTTTTGGATGAAATTCAAAAACAGCTTTTTGTACTGGGATCTGATCTTGCTACACCTCCATCAAAAAAGATAAAGATCGAGCGTATTCAGGAATCTGAGATCACTTTTCTGGAAAATGCTATCGATGAACTCGAAGATCATCTCGAACCTTTGACGAGCTTCATTTTACCGGGAGGATCTCCGGCTGGTGCAAATCTTCATGTCGGCAGAACTGTTTGCCGAAGAGCTGAACGATTAGCAGTAGAATGTTCAAAAGAAGATGAGATCTCTGAAGAAGCTATAAAATATCTGAACCGACTTTCTGATTTCCTGTTTGTCCTTGCAAGATTTGAGAACAAACAATCCGGAAATGAAGAAACAAAGTGGTTGCCAAATTCCTGATCTATGGCTCTAAGTAACAAGCAGAAGTCTTACATTAAAAAGCACAGCAAAAAGAAAAGTGCCAAGAAAATAGCTTCGGACCTGAATCTCGAGGAAACGGAAGTACAAACGTATCTGGATGAGCTCAAAGAACCACTTCCGCTAAAAAAGAAAGTGCTGTTTTACGGAATCACCATTTCCATTCCTTTTTTGTTCTTTCTGGTCCTTGAATTGATCCTGAGAAGTACTAATTATTTAGGGAATACCGACCTGTTCGTCGATCCGAATATTCCTACGGATGAATATCGCATTCCAAATCCGAATTTTGCCTCCAGATATTTCTTCTACACAAATGTAATTCCAAGTCCTTCTATAGATGTTTTCTTAGCTGAAAAACCAAAAGACAGCTACAGAGTTTTTGCTATGGGAGGCTCAACGGCAGCCGGATATCCTTATGGATTCAATGGTACATTTTCTCGTGTGGTTGATGATGTCTTACAAGATGCCATGCCGGACAAAAATGTGGAAGTCGTGAACGTGGGTATTTCGGCGATCAACACTTATACCTTGTACGACCAATTGGATGAGATCATCGAGCATAAACCGGATGCTGTTATGATCTATGCCGGACATAATGAGTTTTACGGAGCACTTGGAGTTGGTTCAAATGAAAATCTTGGTGCTTTTCCCGGATTTGTTCGATTCTATCTAAAACTTCAGCGATTCAAAACCTTTCTGTTTCTCAGAACTATTATTGTGGATACGGGTAAATGGTTCGCGTCTGCCTTTTCAGGCAAAGAGGTCAAAGAAAGCGGGACACTTATGGAGAGAATCGTTGATTCACGGTCTATTGAATTAGACAGCCCGAAATATGAGCTGGCTATGATCCAGTTTGAAAGCAATATTTCAACCATTATAGAGACTTTTGAAGAAGAAGGAATCCCGGTTTTTATAGGCAGTGTTGCCAGCAACGTTAAAGATCAGGAGCCGTTTGTTGATATAACAGATGGAGAGCAACCATCCGCTCTTGCCACTTACCGGGAAGCACAAAATGCTCTGGAAATTGATGACTTTGGCACTGCAAAGGAGAAGTTCGATCTTGCCAAAGATCTGGATGGACTAAAATTCAGAGCTCCGTCTGAAATAAATGAGATCATAAAAGATCAAGCTGACAAAAATACTCTTACAACATACGTTCCCGTTCACGAAGCTTTTGAAGAAAATTCTGATGAAGGTTTAATTGGCTTTGATCTGATGCTGGAGCATCTCCATCCCAATCAGGAAGGTTACTTTTTGATCGGAAAAACATTTTCTGAAGTTATTTTGAATGATCTGGAAAAAAGAGGTATTACAAGAAGTGAAATCCGAAATGAAGACTGGAATAACTATTTCGAAAAAATGTATCTCACATACTTTGATCACCGCGTTCAGTGGCACCGAATTTCTACATTAAAGCAGGGTTTTCCTTTTGTTCAGGGACCAAAGCCAACTCCGTACCAACTTTCGTATTCTTTCACTGATTATGTAGACAGCTTAGCTTATGCTTCGGTTCATGAAAATCTGGGTTGGGATAGAGCTAAAGTGGAAGTTGCCAATTATTACGAGAGTTCGGGACAAATTGATCTTGCACTTGCAGAATATTACGGACTGATAAGAAATCAACCATGGAATGATTCCCCTTATGTATTTGCTGCACGACTTCATTTAGATCGCAATGAGTTTAACAAAGCAGAACCATTGTTACGAAAAGCTTATTCCATCAATACTGAAGAACCGTTCATAACCAAAATGCTGGGTGCAATAGAACTGAACAGAGGAAATGCAAAAACGGCAATTCAACTTTTAGAAGAATCCGTAGCTATAAATCCGAAAGACCCACAGGCATTATTTAATCTTTCAGGTGCTTATGGAACAGATCAACAATTTGAAAAAGCGATGGAAACAGCTCAAAGAGTTCAAGAACTAAGCCCTAATTTTCCAGGGCTCCGTGGTTGGATGCTTCAATTAGAACAAATTATTAAATCAAGGAAATAATACAATGGCATTAATGATATCTGTCTCCGGAATTCGGGGCGTTTTTGGAACCGACCTCACCCCTGAAAATTTAGCCCGATTTACAGCGGCTTACGGAACCTGGCTTAAAGGAGGTACAGTTGTTCTTGGGCGAGATTCCCGCGTAACCGGACAAATTTGTGAAGACATCGTGGCTTCAACGTTGGCAAGTGTTGGTTGTAATGTGATAAAAGTCGGAATTGTTCCAACACCAACGGTTGCAATGGGTGTTTTGCGTCATAATGCTGATGGAGGAATTATCATTTCTGCCAGCCATAATCCGGCTCAATGGAATGCCTTAAAGTTGCTGAACGGGACCAGTGAGTTTATGACAGCGGCTGAAGGAAAAGAAATGATCGCCATTTCAGATTCCGGAGAATTCAATTATAAAATGTATGATGAGATCGGAAGCATTTCAGAAGACAATGATTTGCTTGAGTATCATATTGAAGAAATTCTAAAACTGGATTACATTGATCCTGAGATTATTCGCTCTGCAAAACTTTCAGTTGCCGTTGATGCTGTAAATGGAGCCGGTTCTGTTGGAGTTCCTCTACTTCTGGAAAAACTTGGAATTGAAACGGTTCATACAATTCATTGCACTCCAAACGGACTATTTCCACATAACCCAGAACCACTACCTGAGCATTTGACCGAGATTTGTGATCTGGTAAACAGTTCAGGTGCTGACATTGGAGTGGTTACCGATCCGGACGCTGATCGTCTTGCTTTGGTGGATAATACCGGTACTTTGTTTGGAGAAGAATATACACAAGCAACGGTATTCGACTTTATTCTTGGGAAGAAATCCGGTGATTCTGCTACCAATTTATCCTCTTCCAGAGTAGCTGATGATATCACGGAAAAACACGGTGGAAAATGTCATCGCTCAGCCGTTGGAGAGATCAATGTGGTTAAGAAAATGCAGGAAATGGACGCTGTTGTTGGCGGGGAAGGAAGCGGTGGAATCATCGTTCCGGATCTGCATTACGGAAGAGACGCGCTCGTTGGAATAGCTTGTGTTCTGCAACATTTAGCTGAAAAGAAAGTTAGTTCATCAGAGCTTAGAGCATCGTACCCTGATTATTTCATGAGTAAAAGTAAGATCCAACTAGACGAGCTTGGAAAGGAAGCGGACGAAGTTCTCGAATTGGTAAAAGGACATTATGCTGATCTGAACCCTAATACGGTCGACGGAGTGAAAATAGATTTTGAAGAAGGTTGGGTTCATTTAAGAAAATCGAACACCGAGCCTATCATCAGAATTTATACGGAAGGAAAATCATCGGAAGAAGCAAAAGCATTTGCTCAGAAAGTCAAAAATTTATTCTGATCTTTAATTTTTAATACCATTCAATTATGAAAAAGCAGTTTCTCTTTTTATTCAGCATTTTTTTCCTGATTCAAGCCTGTGCCCAAAATCAGAAAACCGAAACTTCATCGCCCACTACTGAAATCAGTTACACTGAAAAAGATGCCGAGATCTTTGCTGATATTCTTAGTAAGTACAAGAATGATTCCAAAAAACCAATTGCTACTCTTATCCCTGAGCTCGGTAAGTATTTTCTTGGACAAGAATATGTTGCTCATACGCTGGAAGTAAATGAGGAAGAAAAGCTAATCGTGAATCTTCGGGAATTAGATTGTACTACTTACGCTGAAAACCTTCTGGCTTTGGCTAGAACCATCAAATCTGAAAACCAGTCATTTGAACAATTTGCTAGAGAGATCGAAAAGATCAGATACAGAGACGGGAAAAGAGATGAGTATCCATCCAGATTACATTATTTCAGTGACTGGATCTACAACAACAAAGAAAATGACTTGGTAACAACTCCCGCTGATAGTTTTGGAAATCCATTTCCAAACAAAGTGAGTTTCATGAGTAATAACCCGGACAGCTATAAGCATCTGAAAAATAATCCGGATTATGTTTCAGTAATTGAACAACAGGAAAAAGAGATCAATGAAAAAAGCTATTTCTTTATACCGAAAGAAAATATTACTGAATATGAACATCTTCTAAAAGAGGGAGACATAATCGGACTTACAACAAGTATTAACGGACTTGATGTTGCTCATGTGGGAGTTCTGGTTGAGCAGGAAGGAAAACTACATCTGCTTCATGCATCACAATCCAAGCTAAAAGTTGAAATTTCAGACGAGCCTATTTCTTCATTCCTGAAGCCTGAGTCCAAGAATACCGGGATCATGATTGCAAGACCTGTTGAGATTTGATTATTTATCATTTTACAAATCCGAAAGCCAGTTATCCATATTAATAGTAGATATGGGATAATTCACCTAAAAATGGATGGTTTTTATTGAACCTCAGGATTTCATAAAAACCTCCACCTTCACCGACCTTTAGAATTATTGGCGAGCCAAGAACGTAATGAAATCGACGGCTCCTAAGGAGCAATCATTACACTCTGGCTGATTCGTGAATATGTATCATATGAACATAGACCTTTTGTAATGATTAGTCGATGTAATGGAGTTCGCGCCAATAATTCCTGTCGGGAGTTTTTGGTACTTTTGTCGGTACAAAAGTACACAGAACAAAGTAACTGAATCCTATAAATTGGCTTAATAAAATATTAAGACCCACCCTTGTTCCCTCCCTAAAATCAGGGAGGGAAATTTTTTAAATGGATTTTTATCGGTAAAAGAATTCCCTTCCCTTTGGAAAGGGAAGGGACAGGGATGAGTTCGTCAAGATCATTTCCTTATTTACTTTCTACCAATAAACACCGTTCTTAAAATAAAAACACAGTATATGATCAAATGGCTGGATGTTCTCAACTACGCAAGAAACGGCAATCCTGAACCGGATCGCAGAGTAGAGAAAAGCGATGAAGAATGGAAAAAAGAGCTCACCAACGAACAGTTTGCTGTTACCCGTTTAAAAGGAACGGAACGACCTTATTCAAGTGACGTTTGCAGTAAATTTGAGCCCGGTATTTATGCCTGTGTATGCTGTGACACTCTCCTTTTTGATGCCAATACAAAATTCGAAAGCGGTTCAGGTTGGCCTTCATTCAATCAGCCGATTAAAGAAAATGCAATAGCTTATCACAAAGATGATACTCACGGAATGATCCGTGTAGAAGTAACATGTAACGTCTGTGATTCTCATGTAGGTCATATATTCCCCGATGGTCCTGAACCAAGCGGACTTCGGTATTGTGCTAATGCAGTAAGTCTTAAAAAAGTAGAGGAAAAACATGACCACTGAAACGCTCACTCAATTATTTGCACGTGATTTTGAAACGCTGGAATCCGAGATATTTGAATACTCCACTGAAGAAAATCTCTGGATCAAAGAACCCGGAATTAATAACAGCGCCGGAAACCTGGGATTGCATTTAGCCGGTAATCTTGCTCATTTTTTAGGAGCAATTCTCAATAACAGTGGTTACATCCGCGATCGTGAATTTGAGTTCAACGGCAAAGTAGATCGTGATGAATTGATCAACAGGATCAGAGATTCCAGAAAGACCGTTCGTGAAACATTGGATAACCTTACCCCTGAAGACTTCTCAAAAACATATCCTCTTCAACCTTTCGGTTTTGAAATGAGTACAGAATATTTCCTGATTCATTTATACAGTCATTTCAGCTATCATTTAGGGCAGATCAATTATCATAGAAGGTTGCTGGATAAATAATCAGAAATGAAGAAGCTAACAATCATATTTTCGCTTCTCCTTTTTTCACTGAATGTTAGTGCCCAACTTGAAATCCGGTATATTGGCAATATGGGCGTTCTAATTTCCGGAGAAGAATCTTCTGTTTTGATTGATGGCTTGCATACCGAATACAACAAGAAATATTACCTCTTCCCTCCTCAAAGTCTGGTAGATACTCTTACAAATTCCTTAGGTGACTTTCCCCCGATCATAGCGATAGCTGCCACACATTATCATGGCGACCATCTTGATGGCGAACAGGTAAGCACTTTCTTAGATATAAATAGCCAAGTACTGTTTTTCGGAAGCAAGCAATCCACGGACCTTGTTAAAGAAGCCGGTTCGAATAACAATGACCGAATCATTACCATCGAAACTAAAACTTATCAGAAACAAACTGTTCGAATCGGAGATATTTCAATCACTGGATTTTATATGAATCATGTTAGTCCAAACCGTCACGGTAACGTGCAAAATGTTGGATATCTCATAGAACTGGAAGGAAAAAAGATCTTACATGTAGGAGATTCAAACTGGTTTGAAGATGCATTTACTGAGCTAAATCTACAAAAAGAGAATATTGATGTTGCCATTTTCCCTTATTGGATGTTATTAAATCACCAAAAAATAATACAACTAAGAACTTGGATAAACCCAAAGCTTATTGTAGCAACCCATCTCCCTCCTTCCGGTTATGAAGATTATATCAAAACAATAAATACTACTTATCCCAAAACAACTTTTTTAATCACATTAAATCAGAAAGTTGAGATCCAAAATTAAGAATTCAACATTCTTAATTTTTAATTCTTAATTCCGCCAACTTGTTGGCGAAGGTCTACCAAGGATTAACCAGATCTTTTTTCTTAAATGTATGATCCCGCACCTCATAAAGACTCCCTTTATTGTCTTTGAGTCTTAACGGATCATTTCCGAATAAACGAAACAGAAGTGCGATCGGAGTAATAAAAAGAAAATAAAGAAGCCCGAGAATCAATGGATTCATCACTTTGCTCAACAACTCAGCCAGTTTATACCATCCCCAAACAATGCGATCTCCAATCGGTTTTATCGCTATAGATAATACACCGATGATTAATGCGATATAAGCAAAGGTCTCATCCTGAAAAATGGCAGCTATAACCAACAATCCCGTAACGATCACCAATTGCGTTTTGGGTGTTTCAGGATCGGTCTTTATAAAATTAAGATCTCTTTTTGGGAGCATTGCTAAATGTCACTCGTGATATATTTCAGGTCATTCCGCTGCGTATGCCCGGAATCTCGATTGCTGATAAGTCGAAGATCCTTTTGCAAAACACGATCTAGATTCCTGCCTTCGCAGGAATGACTCAGAGGCATTTCGGTATAAAGAAAATTCATTCCTTTCATCAAAACAAAGTATAAATAAACGGAGCGATTGAAGATCCGCCACCGATCACAATTAAAAATCCGAGTAGCAACAGCACTATTATCACAGGAGCTAACCAGAATTTCTTCCGCTCCTTCATAAACAGCCATAAGTCTTTAAGTAAATCCATGTTCTTTTTATTCGCCACTAAAGCACTGAGACACAAAAGTATCTATAAAATTTGTGTCTTTGTGTTTCCGTGGCATTCATCAATCTTTATCGAATTCTATTTTATCAGTCCATTCAGGCTGATCTTCTTTTGCAAAAACATACTCACCAATTACCAAATAATCCATCTCTGTATTCATAAAACAACGGTAAGCATCTTCAGGTGTACATACTATCGGTTCGCCCCGAACATTGAAACTGGTATTTACCACCATTGCGCATCCTGTTCGTTCTCTGAAAGCCTCTATTAAATTCCAGTACTCAGGATTCGTCTCTTTATGAATGGTCTGAATACGCGCAGAAAAATCGATGTGTGTGATTGCTGGATAATCAGATCTTTGTACCGCAAGCTTTTCTCTGAGCGGTAATTGATTATAATCTTCCGGCAAATCTTTTTTCAATTCCTCTTTTATGGATTGAACCAGCAACATATATGGTGAATCAGAATCCAACTCGAAATAATCAGCTGCATGTTCTGCAAGGACTGATGGTGCAAAAGGCCTGAACGACTCCCTGTATTTTATCTTCAGATTCAGCTTCTTCTGCATATCCACACGCCTTGGATCGGCAATAATACTTCTTCCTCCTAATGCCCGTGGACCAAATTCCATTCTTCCGTTAAACCATCCAACTACATTTCCATTATCAAGGATCTCTGCAACCTTTTCATAAAGTTCGGAACCTGATATCTCATTAAATACGGGTTTAAACTTTCGTAAAGATCTTTCTACATCAATTTTATGAAAATCAGGACCTAAATACGCTCCATTCATTGAATCCGGAGTTTCCAGAACTCTTTCGTCTTTGAAATAAATGTATTGAGCAGCAAGAGCAGCTCCAACCGCTCCGCCTGCATCTCCCGCCGCCGGTTGTATATACACTTCATCGAAAATTCCTTCGTTCTGAAGTTTTCCGTTAGCAACACAATTAAGTGCCACACCACCCGCCATACAAATAGCACTGGCTCCGGTTAATTTCTTAGCCTCCTTCGCCATCAAAATTACAACTTCTTCTGTCACCATTTGAATTGCTAAAGCCAGATCTGCTTCGTGTTGCTCAAGTTCTGCTTCGTCTTCGCGACGGGGAAAGCCAAATAATTCTTCCCATTTTTTATCCTTCACCATTCGCAATCCGGTGGCGTAATCAAAGTACTTTTGGTTTAACCAAATCGAACCATCTTCTCGGATATCTACCAACTCAGATTTAATTCTAGTGATGTAATCCTGAAGTAATTCTGATTCGGGATTCCCATAAGGAGCCAATCCCATAAGTTTATACTCTCCTGAGTTTACTTTAAAACCCAAGTAGTATGTGAATGCTGAATACAACAATCCCAGAGAATGCGGAAATTTTAGTTCGCGAAGAATTTTTATCTCATTTCCTTTTCCGTGACAGATAGAAGCCGTTGCCCATTCTCCAACTCCATCAATAGTAAGAATGGCTGCTTCATCGAATTTAGAAGGATAAAATGCACTGGCTGCATGACTCAAATGATGCTCCGGAAATAACAGAGTGACATCTTCTTTGTCATATTCTTCAATTTCTTTTAGAGAATCGTAGATCAGTTTCTTCAGGAACATCTTTTCCTTCAACCAAACAGGAATAGCTGTGACAAATGACCGAACTCCTTTTGGTGCAAATGACAGATATGTTTCAAGAAGTCGCTCGAACTTAAGAAAAGGCTTGTCATAGAAAGCGATGGCATCCATTTCATCGATGCTTAATCCGGAGTGTTCCAAACAATATTTGACCGCATTTTCCGGAAAGGAAGCATCGTGCTTATTTCGTGTAAATCGCTCTTCCTGAGCCGCAGCCACAATTTTTCCATCCTGTATTAAACAAGCGGCAGAGTCATGATAAAAAGCAGAAATTCCTAGAATATTCATCCGAAAAGTAAAATTATTGCAAGAAGATACGAATCGTGGAATACTTGCCAAGTAGTTTCTTCCCGTCTGTTACTTTTGTACCTTTGTTTTTCTTAAAAATTCATCTGCGATTCATATATGATTATTTCTATGACCGGATTTGGACGGGGCGAAGCTACTGAAAATGGCATAACCGCTACTGTTGAAATCAAATCCTTAAACAGCCGATATTTAGATCTTTCTATACGGCTTCCACAACGACTTCAAGACAAAGAACTTATTTTGAAAGAATTAGTTCAGAAAACCATCAGTCGTGGAAAACTGAATATTAATGTTCACGTCACTGAGTCTGACTCCGGTGAGCCACACATCAAAGTAGATGAAGTTAAAGTAAAAGCTTATGCTCGTATTTTGCGAGAAGTCCAGGAAGCGGCGGGAATTGAAGGCGGTCTGAACGTCAGAAATATTACCGGGTTTGGAGATGTTTTTATAACTCAGGAGGATGATGAAGAGATCCTTGCTGAAAAATGGGCGATTGCTTTAAAAGCTTTGAACAGCGCCGTGGAAAATCTGATCGCTATGAGAACGCAGGAAGGGAATCAGTTAAAGAATGATCTTATTGAGCGAATTGAAAATATCGAAACCAATCTGAAAGATATTGAGAAAGTAACTAACGGCAGAGTTGAGGAGATCAGAAATAAGCTTCGTGAGCGAATTCAACAATTATTCGACGACGAAAATTTTGATAAAGAACGCCTCGAAACAGAAGTTGCTGTTATTGCAGACAAAATGGATATCACAGAAGAAATTGTGAGAATGCGTGCCCATTTAAAGTTCTTTATTGAAGCAATTGAACAAGCTGAACCTGCAGGAAGAAGGCTTAATTTCTTAACTCAGGAAATGAACCGTGAATTGAACACCATTGGTTCTAAAGCAAATGATTCTGAAATTGCGCATCACGTAGTTCGTTCTAAAGAAACGCTGGAGCAAATCAGAGAACAAGTACAAAACGTAGAATAAATTTAGATTTTAGTATTTAGTATTGAGACGCTTTTCTCAATACTAAATACTCGGTACTAATATGAAAGGTAAAGTTATAATTCTTGTTGCTCCCAGTGGAGCCGGAAAAACCACGCTTGCAAAAAGACTCTTCAAAGATTTTGAGGATCTCAAGTTTTCTGTTTCTGCTACTACCAGACCTCCCCGTGAAGGCGAAGAAAATGGTAAACATTATCATTTTTTATCTGATGACGAATTCCAGGCTAGAATTGATGAGAATGACTTCCTGGAATGGGAAGAATTCTATGGTGGAAAGAGATACGGTACTTTGCAATCAGAAGTTGATAAAAGCCTGAAATTAGGCTATTTTGTTCTGCTTGACATCGAAGTAAAGGGAGCCGTAAATATCAATGAAATATACGGTGATGAGTGCTTGAGCATTTTTGTTCAACCTCCTTCACTCGAAGTCTTAAAGCAGCGTTTAATAGCCAGAGGCACTGAAAATGAAGAAACTCTTGCCTTACGACTTGAACGTGCAAAAGAAGAACTTACATATGCCGATCGATTTGATCGGGTTATTATTAATGATGACCTAGAGACTGCTTACTCTCAAATAAAGCAAGCTGTTCTCGAATTCATGAATACAAATTAGAAAATATGCCAATTCGTACACTTGACATCGAAGAGCTGAAAAAGACAACCGGTAACAAATATGAGTTACTAGTGATCATGTCTAAAAGAGCTCGTCAGATTGCCGCAAATGAAAAATTAGAGCTTGATGAAAAGCTACAATATTTCGAAGGTTTTGAAGACGAAGACGAGTTTTCATTCAATGAAGAACAAGAGCAAATTTCAAAATCTTTTGAAAAACTTCCTCATGCAGTACAACGATCTATTACTGAAATGGAAGCCGGTAAAACTTATTTCCGTCGTCCTGAAGTAGAGGAATAAAAATGCTCTCCGGAAAGCGCATTGTTCTCGGTGTCACCGGAGGAATAGCAGCTTATAAAGCTGTCTTTTTACTAAGAGAATTTCAAAAAGCGGGTGCTGAAGTCCGAGTCACTATGACTCCCTCAGCCACTCGCTTTGTTGGTTTAGAAACCTTTGCTTCCCTTTCTCAACATGAAGTTGCCGTTGAAATTTTTCCCGACGACACTCAATCAACTGATTGGACCCGTCATATTAACTGGGGAGAGTGGGCCGATCTTTTTGTGATCGCTCCTTGCACAGCAAACACTCTTTCCAAAATCGCTTCTGGAATTTCAGATAACATGCTTACGAGTACAGTTCTTGCAGCTCGTTCACCTATTTTGATCTGTCCAACGATGGATGGGGAGATGTATGAGTCTCCTACTGTAACTGAAAATCTTAAAAAAGTTCAGGAATTCGGATATCATATACTGGAACCAGCTACCGGATTTTTGGCTAGTGGCCTAGAAGGAAAAGGTCGGCTTCCGGAATTCGAAGATATTCTGGAAAAAGCGTCAGAAATTATTGGCTCCATCGAAGGACCTTTAAAGGGAAAGAAAGTTGTGGTCACCGCAGGTCCGACCAGAGAATTCATTGACCCTGTTCGCTTTATTTCAAATCCAAGCTCCGGAAAAATGGGATTTGCAATGGCAGAAGCTGCAAAAAGATTAGGCGCTGAGGTCAAACTTATCCATGGATCTGTCACAGCTCCTATTCCTGAAGGCATCCACACAACTTCCATTACAAGTGCTGCCGAATTATTTGAAACTGTTAAAACCCATGCTGATGCAGATGTAATTATAATGGCAGCTGCTGTTTCAGATTTTACTCCTTCAAAAACATATTCACACAAAGTGAAGAAAGAAACCGGTTCAGCTTCCATTGAGCTTTCAAAGACCACAGATATTCTGGCATGGCTTGGTGAGAATAAAAATCCAGATCAGGTTTTGATCGGTTTTGCCATGGAAACAGAAGATCTGATCAAAAATGCGAAAAAAAAGCTTAATAAGAAAAATGCAGACTGGATCATCGCAAATTCTTTAAGTACTGAAGGTGCTGGTTTTGAAGTTGATACCAATCACGTGCACTTGATCAGCAAAGATTCTGAAACTGAATTCAGCGGAACCAAACAAGAAGTTGCTGAACTGGTTCTGGGAAAGATATTTCGACAATGAGTTTCGTTTATTCGAAATAAAAAGTACAAATTGTAGTATTCAAAGGTCATTCCACGGCGAATGCCTGAAATCTGGATTTTAAATACTTATAAAAATATAGCTTTAAAGCACAATTTAGATTCCTGCCTCTGCAGGAATGACTTTATCACAACAATATAAAAACACTGATCTATGAGCTTAACCAAAACCAAACTGGGAAATTTTGAATTGTATACCATCGAAACCGGTGACTTCAAACTTGATGGCGGTGCGATGTTTGGCGTTGTTCCTAAGACATTGTGGTCACGTGGGATCGAAGCCGATGAAAACAACCGTATTCAAATGACCATGCGCTGTTTATTGATCAAATCGAAAGCTACGGGTAAGCTCTATTTGATTGATAACGGACTTGGAACAAAGTTCAACGAAAAGCTCATGAAGATCTATCAGGTGGATTTCAGTAAACATACCATGGAAAAATCCTTTGCAGAACATGGTTTTAGTTTCGAAGATGTGACCGACGTGATCTTTACTCATTTACATTTCGATCATTGTGGTGGGACTTCATACTATGATGAATACGGAAATCAACAATACACTTTCCCTAATGCTGAATATCATGTAACAAAATCTCATTGGGAAACAGCTACCAATCCTAATGCCCGTGAAAAAGCCAGCTTTCTTCCTGAAAATATAGATCCGCTTAAAGAGACTGATAACCTGAATCTTGTAGATGAAGGTCATATTTATGAAGAAGGTTTATCAGCAATTATTGTAAACGGACATACGCTCGGTCAACAACTTCCACTCATTGAAGGGGATGGGAAAAAGATCTGTTTTGTTGCTGATCTTCTTCCCACTCATGTCCATGTACCGCTTCCGTGGGTAATGGGATATGATATGTATCCGGCTGAAACTCTTAAAGAAAAAGAGGGTTTTCTGGAACGTGCAGTTCGCGAAGACTTCCATTTATATCTGGAACACGACTATTATAAAGAGATCATCAAACTCAGTTCAGATAACGGAAGATATTCTGTAGCCGAATCACTTTTGTTAAATGAAGTATAAGCTGCAATAAAGCTTCTCATTTACGGTTTTTTAGAACATATTAAGCAGGATTTCCTTTTCTTATGGGTATGCGAGAAGACCATCAAAAATCAAAGTCAGAACAAATAAAGAAAGAGCTTCATCAAGCCTTTGATGACTTGGAACGTCGATTTTTCATTTCAAAAATTCTGGCCGGACTTTCTGCTCTTTTGAGTGTGATACTTGTACTTATCGCAATCGAACAATTTGGTTTTCTGAGCCCTGCTGTAAAATCCGTAACTGTATTGCTGGCACTTGCTTCAGCAATCGGGCTGTACTTGTGGTTACGTTCCCAAAACAAGCCTGATCCGTTTCATACATTCTACAAAAAATTTGCTCACAGTCAGCAGTTGGAAGAGATCAATTATTATCTGGATCTGGAGAAAGACGAGCTAGCTGATTCAGCCCTTGTTCAAGCCGCTATCGAAAAGAATCTTTCTTCAATTGATTATCAGCAGTTTAAAGAACGTCTTGACTCATATTCCAATTCTCAATCTCAAACCCGGTTTTTCAGAAATTCTATCAAGGTTTCCGGAGTAGTGCTTCTGTTTTTCATAGTAACAGCTTTTACATTTCCTGATGGAGCCCAAAGAAGTGTTTACCTTTGGAAAGCTTTTGAAAAACCAAATCCCTACACTTTTACCGTTACCCCCGGTGATGTAACTCTGGAACAAGGTTCACCATTTTCAGCGAGTATCAATTTCGGTGATAATCAAACCCCCGAAAATGTAAATCTTTTTGTTAAAACATCGGTTGAGGAAGACTTCAGGTCTTTGAACATGGATCCCATGGCATCCGGGTTTACTTCAATCCCTTTTAATCTGAATAACGATCTGGAATATTATATTGAAATGGATGGATTCAGATCTGAAACTTATGAAGCTTTTGTTCAACTGCGCCCCCGGTTTTCTGAACTGATCTCCACCACAATTCCGCCGGATTATACTCGCTTGGACTCAACATCTCAGTCTTACCCATTTTCTCTGATAAGAGCTTATCAGGGATCTTCGATAAGCCTGAATGGCTCTTTGAATAAAGAAATTGATCAATGGAAAATCATTTCAAGTTCGAATTCGATAGACAGCAATTCCATTGACCGTCAACAATTTTATGCTGGATTTTTAGTAACTGAGCCTGATACCATTTCCTTCCTCCTTAAAGATAAAAGCGGACTGCAAAACAAAAACCAGTTTCAGTTTATCATTGAACCAATTATTGATGAGTATCCGATCGTAGAATTAGTAGAACCCTCTGCTTCTTTCGAAATGGTCCAGCCAAAGAATCTACCCCTAACTTACAAAGCTACAGACGATTTTAATATTACTCGAGGTCAACTTAAGTATGAACTCAAAAAAGCTTATGTCGATGATCCTCGGAACGGCTCCATCCACCTAGATCGCCCGGTAAATGGAGTTCTTCAGCGATATGAGTGGGATATTTCTGAATTGAAACTTTCTCCTCTAGACGAACTGACTTTTTGGATAGAAGCTTCTGATAATGACGGTTACAATGGTCGAAAAACATCTCGTTCACAGGAGATTACTTTAACAGTTCCTTCTTTAGTGGATTATTTTGAATCTCTGGATGAAAAGGAAGATGAAGTTGACACCGATCTGGAGTCGATATCAGAATCTTTTGAGGAAATGAGCGAAGCTTATGATGATTTTGAAGAAAGCCTGAAAGACAACCCCGAAGTAAATTATGAAAATCAGAGACAAGTTGAAGAGGCTTCAAAGAAACAGGAGGAAGTTCAGAAAAAAATAGACGAACTCAACGAAAAGTTTGAAGAGATCAAAAATGAGCTTAGTGAGAATAACTTACTGAGTGAAGAAACACAAAAAGCCTACGATGAGCTTAAAAAACTCATGGAAGAAATTGATGATCCGGGTTTGCGTGAGGCTTTAGAAAAGCTCAGAGAAAATATGCAGCAACTTAATCCTGAGCAACTACGTCGTGCCATGGAAGATGTACAGTTCAGTGAGGAAGATTTCAAAAAGAGACTGGAGCGAACAATCGAATTGTTTAAGCAACTGAAGCTTATGTCTGATATGGAAAAACTCGCCAAGTCATTTGAAGACCAAGCCAGACAAGAACAAGAGCTATCAGAAAATCCTCCATCAGACGAAGAAGCTGAAAACAAGAGAAAAGAAGATCTGAAGCAGATCGAAAAGCTTAGGGAATCCATTGAGAATTTATCCGAGAACACTTCTGAGAAAACAGAAAAACCTGTTTCTGAATTTCAAAAAGAAACTCAGGAAGAATTAGAAAACCGCATCAAAAAAGAAATTGAAGACTGGCTGGAGGAGAACCAAAATCAGGAGCAAGGATCGGGGGACGAAAACAATGAATCTCAACAACCTCAAAATCAGCAACCCAATCTCCAGCAGCCTTATCAGGAATTAGCTGCTAAAACCCGCGAGCAAATGAAAGCGATGGGGCAGCAACAAGATCAAATTAATGTTGCAGGACTTCAGTATGTCTTGCATTCATTATTAACACTTTCAACTGAACAAGAGGACCTGGTTTACCTTTCACAACAAACCGAGGATAGAAGTTTAGCCTATATAGAGCTTGCTCGGGATCAAAAAAATGTAGAACAAATATTTGGGGCTCTGTCTGATACGTTATTTAATCTTTCAAAATCCATTCCTCAGTTTTCTAATCAAATTAATTCAAAAACCATTGAGCTTAAGAAGCAGCTGGATCGTTCCCTGACACAGATGGCTGAACGAGACCAAAGAAATTCCTCGGTTGCTTCGCGTCAAGCGTTTGGTGGAATTAACGAGATCGCATTTATGATCGCTAATCTTTTGGAGCAACTTCAGAATAACCAAGGCGGAGGCAAAGGTGGAAGTGGTAGCCCTCAATCTATTCAGCAAATGATAGAACAGCTTGGCGAAATGAAAGGGAATCAACAACAGTTGAATGAACAACTTCAACAGATGATCAATGATATGCAGGGAGAACGACTTTCAAATGATCAAATGGAGCGTTTAAATCAGCTTGCAAAGCAACAGAACAGAATAAGGAAGCAACTTCAGGAACTACGTGAGAGTGGTGGCTTAGAAGGCGATCGTGCCGGAAGTGAGATTCAGAGAATGATCGAAGAAATGGAGGACACTATAAATGATCTTCGCGGAGGAGCAGTAGATCCAACCTTGATTGAGAGACAACAAAACATTCTTACCAGAATGCTAGATGCGGAAAAATCGATGCAGGAACGAAATGAGGAAGAGCAAAAAAGAGAAGGGAATCCATCTAAAGGCTTTGATAGAGTAACTCCATCGAACATCACTCTTGAAGAACTGGAAAAACAAATCCGTTCAAGACTTAATGACCCTAACTTCACAAAATATTCACCGGATTATCAGAAATTGATAGAGCGTTATTTTGAGTTGTTGAAAAAAATACAAGAGAGGAATAGTTAGTTTTTAAATAGTCATACAACTTGTAGGGATAATTCATGAATTATCCCTACAAGTTGTATTAAAAGGTCTCTTATTTAAAGGCTCCGATTATATTCAATCACTTTTTTATAAGCCTCCAGAACAGCATCAGCATCTTCCCCATTCATTACATCAGAAACTTCTTTAGCTGATTCCATTGCATTATTAGGAGCAAATGGTTTCCCTACTATTTCTAGTCCCGGCCTGTCACCTCCTGTATCTCCAATAAAGGCAACTTCGTCTAAGTCCAGATCAAGAAGCTCACAAAGAAACTTGATTCCTTCTCCTTTGTTTGTACTTTTTGAGATCACATTAATGGAAACGTCTGTGTAGTGTACTTCAAAATTGGGATAGTTGGCATCCACATATTTCCTAATCTCGGGATACATCTTATGAATAACTGCCGGTGTTTGATTTATAATTCCCGAATCGGTGTGTTTGGCAAACTCCGGTATCGTATTGGGATATTTCTCAATGAAATTTATTTTGAGATGAGCTTTTAACTCTCCCAATTCACGCTCTCTGTCTAAATCGAAAGTTGGGTGCCAGTGCAGTGTATTGTTAGCCATGTCATAAACGCCTCCCCCGCTTTCAAACAGAAAAGGTTTATACATACCCATCCATTGATAAACTGCTTCCGCATATGGCATCGGTCGACCGGTACATATTGTTAAAGGCGGAACCGTTTCATCAGTTTTACTTAGCTCGTTAAGCTCTTTTAGTTCGGTAATTATTTCCCACTTTGGAGGAATGAAAGGCATACTTATGCATCCGTCCAAATCCGTAATAAAAAGTTTAATCATCTATTTTCTTTTCGATAAGCCGGAACAAGGTAAGCAAATGTAAAGCACAACAATGCTAATGCCCCCATCCATTGATATTGGTTTTTATAGTCAGCGTATTCCTGACTTGAGAATTCTCCCTTTTCAAGTTCATCTACTCGAGCAAGAAAAGCATCGATTCCATCATTTCCTCTCTCAATTGCGTAATAGGTTCCGTTTCCTTTACTCGCTATTTGTCTGAGCTCGTCACTTTGTAGTGAAGTAGTTACTACTTTACCGGATCTGTCTCTCTTATAACCAATCAAGTTTGAAGAATTTTCTTCATAAAGAGGAATTGTAGTTCCCTCATCCGTTCCTATCCCTAATGTGTATACATAAATATTCTTATCGATCAGATCTTGCAGAGGTGCATCATAAGATTGTCCGTGATCTTCCCCATCAGAAATTATCAAAAGTACTTTAGCTGCTTCGGTTTCATTTTCTTCCAGAGATTCAAACGCAGTTATTGCAGTTTCCATTGCTGCTTTAAAATCAGTAGCAGAGCTTGGCATTTGATCCGTGTCAGCAATATCGAGAAAAAGCTTAAGCGCTGAGTAATCTAAAGTCATTGGACTTTGAAGATATGCTTCTCCGGTAAAAACTATTAAACCAACCCGATCTCCTTTCAACCTTTCAATAAGCCTGTTGATCTCGAACTTAGCTTTTTCTAATCTGCTCGGTCGAACATCTTCTGCATTCATGCTCGCAGAAAGATCTAGCGCAATCAACATATCAACGCCCTGCCTTTTAACTTCCCGAACCTCAGTACCAATTTTTGGACCGGCCATAGCGAGTAACAGAAATGACAATCCGGTAATAACAAAAACGGTTTTCAGTACATCACCTGGTTTCCAGAAACCTTTCCTTAGCTTAGCGAAAAGTTGTTCGTTAAAGATGCTCTCTCTCTTTTTCTTGAGGGCTTTTGTTCTTAACCACACTCCTGCAATCAACACCGGAATGAGGATTAGTAACCAAAGTAATAATGGGGACTGCCAGATCATGAATACAAGTTAAGAGTTTTAAGTGCTTAATTTTGAGTTTTTTTTGTAAGGATTTGTTATTGAAGCTGTCTTATTAAGTAATACAAAAAAATAAATTATTATGAATAACAAAGGTCCGGTCTACAAAAAAAGCTTTGAGTTTTCCCTACTCATCATATCTCTATACAAAGTGATGATAGCAAAAAATGAATATGTAATTTCGAAACAAATATTACGGTCAGGAACAAGCATAGGAGCAAATGTAAACGAGGCTTCTGCTGCTGAATCCAAAAAAGATTTTCTTCATAAAATGGCCATTTCCTCAAAAGAAGCTCGTGAAACATTATATTGGTTATACTTACTTCAAGAAAGTGAATTGATCGAAATTAAGCTAAATAATGAAATTCGAAAGTGTAAAGAACTGGTAAGAATTTTAACATCTATTGTTAAGACAACAAAATTAAAACTGAACACTTAAAACTCTTAACTCAACATTTTTAGTCAATAAGTACTATCTGCAAATCCATAAGATTAATTCCAGTTGGTCCGGTGCGCAAATGCGTTTCGGATTTTTTATGAAATTCATATGAATTGTTATCTGACAAAAGTTTCTCCGGTTCAACTTTATTCTTTCTGGCCAACAAGGTCGTATTTGAATTTACAATTGCTCCGGCGACATCAGTTGTACCATCTATTCCATCCGTATCCATACTTAATAATGAGATTGAATGCTGTCCCTCAATCGATAATGCAACCATCAAAGCCAACTCCTGACTTCGCCCTCCCTTTCCATTGCCTTTAACTTGTACAGTACTTTCTCCCTGATAAACTAATGCTGCCGGTTTTGTAATCTCGTTATTACCACTCAATATAGATATAGCTTTTCCACAAATTTCTTTTGCCACCTGTTGAACAGAGCCTGAATACGCTTCTTTTCGAATCCAGGTATTATAACCTTCCCCTTCTAAATATTTAGCTAATCTCTTCTTCAATGTTTCTGAACTTGACAGTAGCTGAGTTGTATGATTTACTGGTTTAAACTCATCAGGTTTAGGGTTTTCTGGAATATATCCTTCAACTCCACAGATCAAGTGCTCCTGAATTGAAACCGGAACACTGTCCCAAATCTCTAAATTCTTTAAAATTTGAACAGCCTCTACAAAAGTTGATGGATCCGCAACTGTGGGACCACTTCCTATTGTACTTATTTCGTCTCCCGGAACATCCGATTCTATCAAAGATATCAGATTGATGTGCTCTATCTCTTCAGCAAGCTTTCCACCTTTCAAATCACAAACGTGTTTACGAACTATATTCATCTCATGAATAGAAGCGCCTGATTTAAGAAGCAGATTATATAGCACTTTAATTTCATCAATTTCGATTCCAAATGGAGGAATTGTCAGCATCGAAGATGTTCCTCCTGAAATGCAAAATATCAGTGTGTTACCAGCGGGTATTCTACGCACAAAATCTAATACTTCATATGAAGCAGCTACTGTGTTTGAATCCGGCACCGGATGAGAACCGCCAAAAATCTGAATTTTGTCAGAAATAAAACCCTCATCATCTCCCGATATTACTATTCCATCATATACTTGATTGCCATATTTCTCAACAATTTGAGAAGCCATTTTCAAAGAGCCTTTTCCTACAGCAACCAGATATATTTTACCCTGGATACTGTCTTCAATTTCAAAAGGCACTTTCTTTTCGTCGTCAGATACAACCAATTCCGGAATTTGTGAAAGCACTTTGTATTGTTTTTCAAGTGTTTCCTTCATTCTGCGTCTTCAATTTTTCGACGGTACATTATATAAATTGGCAATCCGAGACTACCCAGGGGTGTTAAATATCTAGTTAAGAAATCCATAATCTCCAGAAAAAAAAGATTCCCATTGCTTCCCGGTATAAAACTCAAAAAAGCTATTATCCAAAATCCGATTTGAATGAGAATAAGAATACCAAAATCTTTCCATCTTGCCTGTAACCATATAAGGCAAACAGAGCTAAAAAGGAAGAACATCCCAAAAGGCACCTTAAACACAAATTTCTTTGAAAAATCCCCATCACTGTAAACAGTAGTAATTCCTACAGAGCTTTGTTGAAACTGATCCACTCCTGAAACTTCGATCTTACTTTTTATCAGATCAGCAACATTTGCTCTGATCGGACGGAGACCGATAAAGTAAAATCCGACGAATAAAATTATTAATAAGATGCGCTTCAACACATTAAGCTGATTGAGTTTTAGGTAACTCATTAAAATTAACCCAAATCATCCACAACAGAAAAATAGAGATATGAAAAATAGTTGTTGTGGAATAATCATGGGTAAAATCAAAAAATGCAGACCATTCTGCCTGAGTAATAGTAAGTATTACTATTCTGACTAAATTAATAATATAGATCGCACAAATTCCTATAATTGAAAAGCTTAATCTATTTTTCCATGAACCCGGATAAGCAAGAATGAACCCAAGGAAAAGTCCCATTGCAGCAATACCATTACATCCATCAACCACCTCAATTCCAGAGTTGCCATAAATCCCAATTATTCGGTTATAAGCAAAAGTCTCATATCCCAGCCATTGCACAATTCCATTGCTGTTAGAAATGATGTTATGTGAGATCCATTCATCAAGACTACCATCAGGAAGCAACCAAAGCTCATATACTATATACCAGACTACAAAAAATCCTAATGCCTTAAGAATAAATTTTGTGAGAGGAGATTTTAGTGAAATGTTCATGACATAAATTGTGTGATTTTTCGTGCTACTTCTTTTACCTGTTCATCTGCTAACTCAGGAAATATAGGTAACGAAATTGCAGTTCTGCTTGCACATACAGCATTAGGGCAATCTCCAGCCTCGTATCCAAGGTCTGAAAAACATTCCTGAACATGAAGTGGAACAGGATAGTATACAGCGTTTCCAATCTTTTCCGAATCCAAAAATTCTGAAAGACTATCGCGATTTTTTACTCGTATTGTGTACTGATGATAAATATGAAATCCGTTTTCTTCAGGAGCACCTGTAGTTTCTTTAGGTAAAACTATTTTCCCGTCAGGAAATTCACAACTTGCAAGTGAGCTACACTCAGAACAGCCCTCATATTCTGAAACCAAACCTGATTCTTGAAATAAAGAATTATATAAGTGAGCAATTTCGTTTCGTCTCTGTGACCACTCATTAAGATACTTCAATTTGATGCTTAGAACAGCAGCCTGAATGGCATCTAGTCTACTGTTTATACCAACGTATTTATGATGGTACTTCGGCTTTGCTCCATGTAACCTTAGAATATTAGTCTTTTCTGCTAATGCATCGTTTTTAACAGTGATCAAGCCTCCATCGCCATAGGCACCGAGGTTTTTACTTGGAAAAAAACTAAAGCAACCAAAATCTCCAATGGTTCCTGCATCCTTTCCTTTATATTTTGATCCTATAGATTGTGCAGCATCCTCAATAACAAAAAGGTCATGTTCTTTAGCGATTTCCATGATCGGATCCATATCAGCCATTTGTCCGTATAAATGAACCGGGATAATTGCTTTTATCTTTTCGATCGGAATCTGAAGTTTTTTAGCCAGACCACTTTTACCCTCCAGAAATTCCCTGATCTTTTCGGGGTCAATATTAAAACTGTCGTGTTCTATATCTATAAAGATCGGAATTGCACCTAATCTGGATATTGCTCCTGCAGTAGCAAAAAAAGTAAATGGAGAAGTAATAACATAATCACCGGGCTCAATATCTATTGCCATCAATGCCAAAAGCAATGCATCTGAACCCGAGGCACACCCCAAAGAATGGTTAGCTTTTGTATATCGATTTACCTCATTTTCAAAATTCTTTACTGAATCTCCCATTATAAAATGTTGGGAATCCAAGACCTCATGAATGCTAGCATCCACTTCTTTTTTAATAGAAAGGTATTGCGCTTGTAAATCCAGTAATGGAATAGGGGTATTCAAAATGTAAAAATTAAAAAATTAAAAAATACTATCTCACGATCTAACTAAGAATATAAGATTCCTTTAGTGAAATAAATACACACTTACTATGTGTAAGGTAGTCTATCTTAAATTTTTCATTTTGAATTTTGAATTAGAGAAACTTTCCCTTCCTTTAAAACATACTCCTCCCCAGTTTCGGGGCACACTGATCTTCCTGAGTCATCAAAGTTTAGCCTTTGACCTGCTTTAGAAACCCATCCAATTTGTTTAGCCGGATTTCCAACAACCAAAGCATAAGGATTCACCGGTTTCGTTATCACTGATCCGGCTCCAATAAATGCATATTCACCAATTTTATTACCACATACGATTGTAGCATTTGCTCCAATAGAAGCCCCTTGTTCAACTATTGTTTTTTTATATTCTTCCTTTCGGATTACATGACTTCTGGGATTAATTACATTCGTAAAAACCATGGACGGGCCGCAAAATACATCGTCTTTTAATATAACTTCATCATAAATAGACACATTATTCTGAACTCTTACATTATTTCCTAAAACCGCCTTTCCTCCAACAAATACATTTTGACCAAGCACACAATTACTCCCAATTTTT
>JAEPPZ010000002.1:0-95737 GCA_017640785.1 Balneola sp.
GGCTTTGAATCATCTACAACAAGAATCAAAAAATCTAATGGATTCACTTCATTTTGAGCCATGAATTCTAATTTTTTTCTTGAAATTTTGTATTATTTTAAAAAACGTAAAATAAATTGAAACTATTCAGCTTTTAGTACGTCTTACTTTTAGTTGATTACATCAATGTACATAGATTCACGTCTAAAATGCGATTTTTAAAGTACTCATTTATATTTGTTTGCATTCTCTGTTTCAGTAGCGATCTTTTTGCTGGAAAAAGTGATCCTATAAATGAAAAGCCTGCTGTATTTGAAATAGAAGATAAGTACAACGAAGTTAAACTCTGCCTTACCAAAACTTCTGTGTATATGTTAATGAAGAGTTCAGTTAAAAATAATATGAACCAGGAAATTGCTCATCGACATAGTGTTGAAGCAAGTCAATTTATCGACTCACAAGGTCATTTTCTTCTAGGTGATGTGATATTATTGAGTTCAGAAAAACTGGAGTATTCATTTGATGATATTGAAAGTATTTCTTTTGAAAATGGAGAGCTACTTTTTACTTATAAAAATCTCCAATCATTCGTTTTTTCTGATATTCTTGGAAACGACGGGAATCCAGCTCTCCACAATTTTTATGTTGAAGATCTCGAAAAATTCTATCTCAAGTACAAAAGTTTAACATCCTAGACTCTCTTTTTTGTAACGCTCATTACTCCTTGTTACTCTTTTAACAAAAAGGACAAAATCAAGGAGACAAAATGGTTAAGTATATATTCCTCTGCTTAGTGATTGGATTATCTATAATGGCGTGGTCTGAAATTCCAATTACAAGAGGTCCCGGGATATTAGCGAAAGAAGCACCAAAGATTTCGAAACTTATCTCATCTGACGAAATAAATTTTAACGGAAACACCTACACTACTCATAAAAAAGTAGATGCAAAAGTTCGGGTTATAGATAAGGAAAGGTATTTCTTTGATAGCATGTCGGAATTCTCTTCTTATGATGTACTGGTTGGCTGGGGGCAAGTCTCTGATCAAAAAAACTTAGACTATATCAACTTTAAACTTGGCAATAGAACATTTGAATATAAAAATTACAGACTCCCCTTAAATTCTGATCTTATTAATAACCAGACTTTACTTTGGCACTTGATTCCTGCTACAGAAGAAATCAAAAGTAGCCTTTTTACCCTAAGAAAAGGTCATATAATTGAGATATCCGGATATATAGTAGACGTCACTACAAAGGCAGGTTTACAATGGAAGTCTGCATCTTCGCCTTCTAAAACGGACGCCTTTGGTAATGATCATAACATATTTTGGGTAACATCACTGACAAAAAAATAGAAAATACTGTCACTTTTTTGAATTAACAGCTACCTTATTGAAAAAAGAATTCATGAGTTGGCTTAAAGATTCTGTCTTGGATGTAATATTTATGGGAGTAATTATTTCTACTCTTTTCTTTCCAAGCAACACAGCTTTTATAATAATTTGGGTATATACATGTCTTTTACTAACAAGTAAAATACTTGCATTATTTATGCCCTTTCTACAAAAAAAAGCTGCTAAAACTAATACACCAAACTGGATCTATCATTTAATTTATGCTGTTTCGATTGGTTCATTGCTATATATCGAAAAGTGGTATTTAGCAGGTGCATGGATTTTAGTTTGGGTTCTTTCAATATTCCTACTTTCAAAACAGAATAAATCTTGATCAGGTTTAGTAAAGCTACTCTATTTATTCTCTTTTTCTTGGTTTTCCTATCCGGAAATTTAAGTGCGCAAAAAAAACTAGCTGACTATCCCATACAATTCAGAGTTTGGTCTGGTTATTCTTTTAACTCTGTTTATTTTTTAGGAAAAACAACGAATGCGAAATCGGCAATTGTTGGAATTGGTTTTAAAACTCCTATACGAAAATATGGCTCAGATGTGCTTTTGTATTATACCACAGATTTGATCCCTTACATATATTTTGACTACCCAAAAAGAGACGACAATGACCGACCTACTGAACGTCAAGGTCTGGGAATCTCTCCTATTGGATTTTTATTGGAAAAGAAGATCAACAGCTTTCTTTCGTATGAACTATCAGTTTCAGGCTCTTTTATTCTAATTGACGATGAGTTTCCTACAGATAACGGAAGAAAACTTAATTTCACTTTTGATCCTTCTTTTGCTCTTCAAGCAAATCTTTCAGAATCTGTAAATTTATCCGGTGGTTATAAATTTCATCATATTTCCAATGCACAGACAGGAAAAGAAAATCCCGGATTGGATTCAAATTTTTTATTTTTAAGTATCACTATTAAGTAACTAACTCTATGAAAGCAACTATTTCAACAACCAAAGGCGACATAAACCTTACATTGTTCCCTAACAAAACTCCAAAAACAGTAGCTAACTTTGTCAACTTATCTAAGCGAGGCTACTACAATGACCTGTCATTTCACCGTGTAATTGACAACTTCATGATTCAAGGTGGATGTCCAAATGGTGACGGTAGAGGCGGTCCTGGATACACTTTCGAAGACGAATTTGATTCGGAATTAAAGCATGATACACCAGGTGTTCTTTCAATGGCAAATGCTGGTCCGGGCACAAATGGTAGTCAATTTTTTATAACTCATATTGAAACAGCCTGGCTGGATGGAAAACACTCCGTATTCGGAAAAGTGGTTTCTGACTCAGATCAAGAGGTTGTTAATTCCATCACTCAAGGCGACAAGATAAAATCGATAAGCATTGAAGGTGATGTTGATGATTTACTTACCGGAGTTGATGAGGTGTCTATGTGGAATGAAGTATTGGATGAACGATTTCCAAACTAATCATCAAATTCTTCTTCTATAGATTTTTTTGATTAGAAACCTTTTTAACTCAACTTCGTAATTGAGTTCGAATTTATAACCGAACTCAATTATGAAGCATTTATTTACTCTGTCTTTTTTAGCCTCCCTCCTGCTAATCATTGGCTCAAATTCTGTATCAGCTCAAAACTATGGAAACAGATATGATGATCTTGAATATCGTAAATGGAGATTAACTCTTATCAACCCAATTGGTACAAATGGTATTGCAGCAGGCAAATACACAGCTAAGTACTCTATAAATTTTTTAGGAGGATATCACGGTGCCTTAAATGGGTTTGAGATCGGGACTCTGTACAATTACAACAAAAAATATGCTTCCGGTTTTCAGATAGCCGGATTAGTTAATGCTACAGGTGGAGATCTTGAAGGAATTAATTTAGCAGGGCTTGCTAACTACTCAGTAGATGAAATGTCCGGAATTCAAATTGCAGGTTTAGCCAACATAAGTGGAAGCAATATAGAAGGACTACAAGCTTCCGGTTTGTTTAATTATGCCAAAAACGATCTGTCCGGATTACAGGGATCTGTTGGTTCTAATATTGCAGAAGGCTCAGTTGAAGGTGCTCAAATATCAGGTCTCTTCAATTTGGCTAAAAGTAATATGAGTGGGATTCAAGTAACCGGAGGGGGAAATGTTGGTTTAGACAATATGGAGGGACTGATGATATCAGGAATATTCAATGCTGCAAAAGGAGACGCAAGTGGTTTATTCATCACCGGCGGTGGAAATATTGCAACAGATGATATGGAAGGACTAATGATCTCTTCATTGTTCAACGTTTCATCAGAGTATTCAAGTGGTTTACTGATTACCGGAGGATTAAACTACTCCAGATATCAGGAAGGATTAATGATATCAGCAGGCGCAAACATAACTCAAGAGATGGAAGGAATGCAATTCGGAGGGCTTCTGAATTATGCCACTACCGCAAGAGGTGTTCAAATTGGAATTATAAATATTGCCAAAGAATTTGAAGGCGCTTCCTACGGTTTTTTTAGCTTGTATGGTAATGGACGTAAAAATTTCGATGTGCGTTATTCTGATGCAGGTTTTACTGATATCGGAATAACGACAGGTACACACAGAGTATATAATATGGCTATTTTTGGATATAACACTTCGTTCGATAGAAATGTATACCGGTTTGGAGTGGGTGTTGGTTTGGAAAAAAATATCAATGATTCATTCGGAAAAATTGAAAGTGATCACCTTTTTGTAAACCAGGAATTTACAGTGCTTCACCACTTTGAAGAAAACTGGAGTAAAAATACAAACCTGATCTTTTCTTATAAATATATGGTTGGAAATCGATTTAATTCCGGGTTATCTCTATACGGAGGACCTAGCTATAATATCCAGGTTACCAGAGTAAACCCAGCAAATGATTACACATGGTATAGTTTGTGGAGCCCCGAATGGAATGGTCGCCAGTATCGTATGTGGGTTGGATTTACTGTTGGAGTCAGGTTCTTTAAGCAAAAAAACCTTCCCCTTCTCAACGAATATGATTTTGACTATGGTTGGGACTGATAAGATGTTATAAATCTGTGAAACAATTCATTTCGTATTATTGTTATGTTAGATGAAACTTAAACAGTCAATAATTATGAAAACGTTAGCAATATTTGGTTCAATTGCTCTTGCAGCACTTTTTTTAATAACAGCACATTCTGACGAAGGTGTCTTAGAGCATAATCATACCGACAATATCATGGCTACTCAAACACAACCCGACCCGGATAAAAAATATCCCTATCAAAAAACTGAAGCCGAGTGGAAAGAAATTTTAACAGCTAAAGAATTTAAAATACTCCGTGGCAAAGGTACAGAAGCACCCTGGTTTAATGAATACAATGACAACAAAGAAGAAGGACTTTATGTATGTGCCGGGTGCGGACAGAAACTCTACAGTTCTGAACATAAATATAACAGCCGTTCTGGATGGCCAAGTTTTTGGAAGCCATTGGCTGATTCCTTGGTCGCTGAAGAAGTAGATAAAAGTTATTTCATGACCAGAACTGAAATTGTTTGCTCAAACTGTGGTGGACATTTAGGTCACGTTTTTGATGACGGTCCGGAGCCAACGGGATTGAGATACTGTATGAATTCAGCAGCTATGGACTTTATTCCGAAAAATGAATTAGCAAGTAAAGAGCAATAGTTCTGAACTACATTTTTAATTATACTCAGGGCGGGTTTATTTTTAAGCTCGCCTTTTTTTATAACTAAATTTCGAAATCATGACAGAACCGGCAAAAACTTTACTAGAAGCCAGCTTCAACCCAAAGATTAAATCATATCTGTTATGGTATGGTGTGTTGATGTGTGTTGTTATGATATTCACGATTCCTTTTATCCCAATTTGGTTGATCTTCGCATCCTACTTTGTGAATAAATACTTTGAGAGACTTCATTGCGAACTTACAACCCGTTCACTAAAATTTAACAAGGGATATATTTTCAGAACCGAAAAAACAATCCCCCTAGACAAAATTCAGGATCTTACATTTAAAGAAGGTCCTCTTTTAAAAGCATTCGGTTTAAGTATTCTTCAAATTGAAACTGCCGGTAGTTCAGCTTCCGCGTCAGCAGACTTGTCTTTGATCGGAATAGTTAACGCGTCTGATTTCAGAGACAAAGTGCTCGACCAAAGAGATGTTGTAACAGAAAATACCTCATCTGCAACAAGTTCTGATAATTCTGAAAATGTACTCGAAGTTTTGAAAGACATCAGAGCTTCTCTGGAAAGGATTGAAAAGTCTAAGTAAGTAGTAGATCAACCGCCACTTTGATGTAACCTGATGATTTCAGAATAGTTCATATCGTCTAGAAGATCTCTTTGGTAAAGACCTTGCAAAAATCCTTCAGATACACCTGATGTATATAAACCGATTATCCCTGAATAATTTACCTCGTCCAGATAGTCTACATCATCCAACGTAGATAAATAGCTTTCAGGTACTCCGGAAGTATATAAACCAATGATTCCGGAGTAATTCACCTCATCCAGGTAATCTATATTTTCTAAATGCTCAATATAATTGATCGGTACCCCGCTTGTGTATAAACCGATAACACCGGAATAATTAACTTCGTCCAAATAATCCAGATCTTCAAGACCGCTGATATACTCACTGGTTATTCCATTACTATTTAAAGCAATTACACTGGAATAATTTAACTCCCCCAAATAATCAACATCATCCAGAGCTTCAAGATAATCTATGGAAACTCCGCTGTTATACAAGGTTGTAATTTGAGACGTTGAAGGAGTACTTCCGAAATCCAATTGCCTTACCCGATCCAAATAGTCAAGTTGTGGGATGCTCATAACATCTGAATTGGAATTTTGACCAAAAGACTGAGTCTCTTCACTCTCAAATAAATTAGTTATAGAAGTTCCAATACCATATGCAGCTTTCATCGGACTCCAATCAAAGCGCCACAAAACTGCAACTATAATGAAGATCCCGATAACCCAGGTGTTTCTTCTGGATAAGATATCTTCCGGATCTGAAGGTTTTCGCTTTTCTTTGGGAGCTTCTTCACTATAAAAATCAGAGAAATCTTTTTCTTCTTCACTAGAATCAAGATCGTTGGTAAGTCTGTTTTTATTTCTTTGTCTGCTCATGTCTCTTAATCAAAAGCTGTTTCAGGAAAGTAATGAATCAATTTATAAGTTTTTATTCTTTTCTTCTATCCACTTGCTCATATACTTATAACTTTGAAGCGTATTCTGAAGCATCATGGATCCAATAAAATTTCGCTTTCGATGATCCTGAAGGCTTTTGGTCACTGACTCGATCTTTACTCCAAAACTTTCTTCGTGCTCTGCTTTTTTAAACAACTGATTGAATATCCGAACTCCTGTTTTTTGCGCTTCAACCCATACTGACTTATCCGAATATAGCTGAATGGCTTTTGGGGCGATGTCATCCGGAGTTTCAGCCAGCTCTCCACACCAACCTTGGTTTATTTTCATTCCTTCAGCCCCGATTTTTGTAGTAACTGATGGAGTTCCAAATTTCATAGCATCGACGAACTTTCCTTTTAAACCGGCTCCAAAGCGTAACGGTGCTAATAAAACCCGGGATTGTTTCAACACCTCTTCTGCACTTTTTGCTCTCCCCTTTATCAGGAATCCTTCCTGCTCATTATGAAGTTGCTCTACTTTCGAAGAAGTATATGCACCGTAGATATGCAATTCTGCTTCAGGTAATTCCTTTCTGATGAGTTTCCAGATATCTTCTTTCAGAAATCGCACGGCGTCCCAATTCGGTTCATGCAAAAAATTACCGATCGATATAAAATTTTGCCTCTCTTCAAATTTCGGAATATCAAAAAGATGATCCGAATCTAGTTCTTCAAACATAAACGGGAGGTAATGCAAAATTTCTGCGTCAATGTTGAAAAAATCTGTTAGCAACTCGTATTCAAATTTTGAAATGATCAACGAGATATCACAACGATAAATAGCTGCAATTTCTCTGCGAGCTTCATCCGAATATAGATCCTCAAGTTTGAATTCAGTGCCTTTTTTCAAAGCTTTGTGTCGGGCGTACCTCAGAGAATGCAAATCTTCAGTATCAAGTATTTTCAGTGCTTCGGGGCAATGTTCAGAAACCCGCCAACCAAACTGTTCTTCCGTCATAAACCGGTCAAAAAGTACAATATCAGGTTTTAGATCCTGTATTAAACGATCAAAATCTGAATCATTTATTTTGATGTTTTCAGTTTCGATCCCAAGTGTTTTAATATCCGCAGAAAACTCCAGATTAGATGCAGAACAGGCGAATGTAATTTCACATCCGTTATCCTGAAAAAATTCTATTAATTGCATCATCCGGGTTCCGGCGGCTGAAGACTCAGGCTCCGGCCAAACCGTTCCAAGAATTAGTAATCTTTGATTTGCGAACATTTACACACTTATATTTTTGAAAATCGTTAAAAGGTACGATTATCAGCTATGAATTTTAGAAAGACTACACTTTATTTTTCAATATTCATTTTAGGTATCATTCTGTTTGATGCCCTTCAGCAACAATATTATCTATCCACTTATGATATTGTAGAAGATGGAGCAAACATCGCTTTTTCAACCCTTTTTATTAATCACCTTATTCGATGGATTGCATGGGGTGTTTGTGGGATTCCTTTGCTTGTTGTCTCCTGGAAGCAGTTTTCAAAGTCGAATCAACAAATTTCTTCATCTCATTGGATAGTCATATTAACAGTTGGTGTCATTGGGTGGATCGTTTCGATCTTATTAATCAGCCTGATCGCTATACTTTCATATGATGAAGGCTTATCCATCACTGAACTATTATCAACTGCTGAGTTTTTTGTTTACCAGAAAGGGATAACCTTTCTTTTTGCGTATTGTGTTCTTGTTTTAACTTTATACAGTAGTTCCAAAAATTTAGTTATTGACGCTCAATGGATTGAGATCAAAGACTTAAAATCAAATACTGAGATCAGCAACGAAATCTCTCCTCATCCTCAAATAAGCATAAAAATAGGAAACAGACTCAAGTTGATCCCTCTGAATGAAGTAACTTGGATAGAAGCAGATGATTACTGTGTAAAAATACATACAGAGCGTAAAGCTTATTCAATGAGAAAAAGCATGAAATCTCTGGAAGAACAGCTAGCGTCGTATCGCTTTATTCGGGTTCACAGAGGAGCATTGTTAAATCTTGGATATCTTGATCATGTTGACTTCGAATCTTCACTTATAAAATTGCAAGATTCCTCTGAACTGCCTCTATCAAAATCGGGAGCTCAGGTACTTCGCAAAGCGTTGAAAGCAAGTTCCATTTAATTAACTGCAAATGCAGGCTGATTTACTGCATTTAGTAGATTCGTATCAAATTTGATGGTTTATTTAAAATAAAAAACCATGAAAATAATTTCATTCACTATCCTATTCTTCATTATTGCAGTACCGACATTTGCTCAATACAAATATGAGCCAAACAAAGAAAATCCATTCGGACAGTTAAATCCGGCTGCATTTCCACAAACCGGAGACTTTGCTCCATTAATTGGTGTTAGTGAATGTATTTCTGAAAGCAGAGCTCCTGACGGCTCCTGGAATGATGAAGTTGATATGCTCTGGAAATGGAAATATATAATGAATGGAATGGCTGTTCAGGATGAAACACTTAAAGCGGATGGCTTACATTCCGGCAGTATTCGCCAGTTTAATGCAGACAGCAGTAAATGGTATGTACACTATTACTCCTCTGTGCCGGCCTCTCCCTCGTTAAGTACATGGGAAGGCACTAAGACTGATGAAAGTAAGATCGTGCTTTACAGGCGCCAAGCAGCCCCAAACGGAACTGATGGCTATTATCGTCTGACGTTCTATGAAATTACCGATGAAAGTTTTAAATGGATCGGTGAATGGGTGAATCTTGGTGAAACGTTTTCTTATCCAACCTGGAAGATCTCTTGTTCTAAAAAAGGCTGATTATGAAATTTGGCAAATGATTCTATCTTGAAATAGTATACTTCAATCAGATCAAAAAGGAGTCTGTATGAAACATTCAGGATCCATTGTAATCAACAAACCTATTGAGTTGGTAGCCAGGCTTTTTGCTGATCCTGCTAACCTGAAAGAGTATCAGGATGGTTTTCAAAGAAAAGAACTCATCAGCGGAGAATCCGGTAAAAATGGAGCCGTGTCCAAAATGTATTACGATGATGGAAAGAGAAAAATGGAACTTACTGAAACCATCACTTCTAATAATCTTCCTCACTCATTTGAGGCTTTCTATCATCACAAACACATGGATAATACCATGAAGTGTAACTTTACTGCATTGAATGAGACCAGCACCAGATATGATTACGAATTTGAATACACTCGCATTGACTGGGTGATGCCAAAACTGATGGCTGTTTTGTTTCCCGGAATGTATCGCAAACACGGAGATAAATGGATGCAACAATTTAAAGACTTCGTTGAAAGAAATGACTAAATGGGAAGAACGACTTAAACTTTACGATAAACTGGTCGCAAAATGCTCCCGTTTTGAACGTAAAGGTAAAACCATGCCCTACACCTCTGCCAATGGTTATATGTTTTCACAGATGAATAAATCCGGTGAAATTGGCATTCGCTTTTCCAAAGAAGTTCAGAAAAAATATCTGGAAGATTTTAATACAACACTCTATAGATCCTATGGTTCTGTAATGCAGGGTTATATTCTGATTCCGGATGAAATGCTGGAAGATTTGAATCCCGTTTCAAAACTACTCGATGAGAGCTATGATTATGTGATGGGTTTGGAGCCTAAATGATTGAACTGTTTTTTTGGGAAAACCATAAAAACTTCCTTTAAATTTGATATTTATAGATTTGCAGACGAAGGTTAACCAAAGAATTATTTCTAGTGCCAGGTGATGTTAGTTTTAGTGATTCAACTAATTAAGCTTCTATCTATAGCTGTGATATCAGAACTCTCAATGTTATATTTAAAAGAGTATAAACACTCAGATTTACACAAAAATTTTCTCAAAAAAATCAAAGTTGAATGGCAAGATTAATTCTAATTTGCGGACCTACTGGCGCAGGAAAAACAACATATTCACTCTCTCTTTCTAAAGAAATTGGTGCAGTTAAGTTTTCTATAGACCCATGGATGCAAACATTATTCTCGGATGATATGACATCACTAGACTACTCCTGGATGATTGAACGAGTAAATCGCTGCTATGAGCAAATTTGGGAAGTAAGTAAGCAAATTCTAGCACTTGATGGAAACGTGGTTTTAGATCTAGGTTTTACCACTAAAGAACAAAGAACTTTATTCTCTGAGCGAGCCAAAGAGTTAAATATAAATACCGAAATTCATTACCTGAATGTGCCAAAAGATGTCCGTGTAAAGCGTATTAAGAAACGTAATCTTGAAAAAGACCCCAATGTATATGCCTTTGAAGTTACTGATACGATGATCAATTTTATGGAGCCAAGATTTGAAATTCCGGATCAGGAAGAACTTAAAAATGGGTACGAAGTAGATGCATAAAGAGTCTTAATGCACTTATATTCTTCAATAAATTCATACTCAAAAAAATGTACAATATGTCACTCTTAAAAGCCTTCCGTTACACCGCCATTCTAGAAGGTATAAGCTATTTGTTATTTGGGCTTACAATGCCATTAAAGTATATGTATGATATTTTAGAACCCAACTTTTATGTAGGTATGGCGCATGGTCTGTTATTCATCTTGTATTGTATATTGGGACTAAGCTGCGCTATCCACTACAAATGGAAATTCGGCTTTAGTGTTATGGCTTTTTTGGCTTCGCTAATACCGTTTGGCACGTTTTACCTGGAAGCTAAGTATTTGAAGAAAGATGAATATGCAAACCACTGAATTAGCAAACTAGATGCACGAACTAGCTTTGCAGTTCTTTCTCCCGAAGTTTCGAAATCAGAATGACGTTGTTTAGTTATTCTTCTTAAAGCCCGAAACCAAATTCCTCAACCTAGCGCCAGCGTATCGCTGGTGCGGTTATGTAACTGTCCAAGTAAAACCTTGAACTGGTTTCTGAATCTAAAAAACACTTAGTATTTGTATCTATTTGTGCAGATCCTTCGGCAGTAGCCTCAGGATTGTAGATGTCAGGTAATTCGTTGACAGATTAATAGTGATTGTTCTATAAAAACTCGCCCTTAGTATTTAAGACGGAGAAGAGAGCATGATCCGGATGCGCCAGCGAAGCAGGAATAATCCTTTCTGGTGAGTAGTATTGTAACTTTCTCAGAATGAGCGAAGACCTTTAGGATTATTCAGCGTAGGATCAGTGAACCCGTCTTAAATACTTCGGCTTGATCTTTTGTCCCGTTCGAACGGGATATCAAGACAAAAGTAGGTACCCTTGTGCTAAGTTAAACTTGTATACAGGATTCAGTACTTTGGCTCTGTGTACTTTTGCACCGATACTGAGCTTCCTCAGCACAGGCTCCAGTACCAAAAACTCCCGACAAGAATTATTGGCGCGAACTCCATTACATCAACTAATCATTACAAAAGGTCTTCGTTCATATGATACACATTCAAGAATCGCCCTGAGTGTAATGATTGTTCCTTCGGAGCCGTCGATTTCATTACGTTCTTTCTTGCCAAAAATTCTAAAGGCCGGTGTAGTTGGAAGCTTTTTCTGAAATAGTCAGAATTACAAACAAGTCAATTTTTGTAAGTGAATTACCTAACATCTACAAGGATGACTTTGTTTTGTTATTCTACATAAAGCCGGAAACCAAAATCCTCCTTCGAAGGAGGTGTCCGCCGACTGGCGGACGGAGGATGTCGTTCGGTTTACCAACTCATAAACTTCACGACATCCCTCGGATCATCCAAAGAACCGTTTGGATGATCGTCTCCCTTCGAAGGGAGATTTTTTTAGCATAACCCAGCGACCTCTGCAATGTCAAAGCAACCCAACCCATCGCCAGCGTCTCGCTGGTGCGGTAAAGCATAATAAACAAGCGTATTGCTTAAACTAGTTCAAAGCGTTAAGCTAAATCCAGATTCCGGGCATACGCCGCGGAATGACACAGTCTTATTCGAGGAGATTGCCGCATCGGGTATTTTCAAACCCTCACTATTTCCAACCCTCCTCGCAAATGGGGCGTCCTAAGTATGAATTTTGGATATCTTGAGGTTTACCATTTCATAAACTTTACGACATCCCTCGGATCATCCAAAGAACCGTTTGGATGATCGTCTCCCTTCGAAGGGAGATTCTTTATCAGCGAAATCAAAAACTAATCAGTGCAATCAGTGATCATCACATGTTACGTCTATACTGCCCACCAACTTCATACAAGGCATGAGATATCTGTCCCAGCGAGGCCACTTTAACCGTTTCCATCAACTCATCGAATAAATTGCCGTTGTTTCGGGCTACTTCCTTCAAGCGCTCAATAGCTTCAGCATTTCTGTCTTCATTTCGTTTCCAGAAGGCTTCTAAGTTGTCGATCTGTTGCTTCTTCTCTTCTTCTGTAGAACGGATAAGCTCGATCGGCTTTTGCTCTTCTTCTCCGGCTCCTTCTTTCAGGAAGGTATTTACACCAATGATCGGTAGTTCACCGGTATGTTTCTTGGTTTCGTAATACAAACTTTCATCCTGGATCTTTCCGCGTTGGTACATGCTTTCCATTGCACCCAGAACTCCACCACGTTCCGTGATTCGATCAAACTCGGTAAGGATGGCTTCCTCAACAAGATCAGTCAGTTCAGAAATGAAATAAGAACCCTGATTGATGTTCTCATTTTTCGCCGTACCCATCTCTTTATTGATGATCATCTGAATAGCTAACGCACGACGTACAGACTCTTCAGTCGGTGTGGTAATTGCTTCGTCGTAAGCATTGGTGTGCAATGAATTACAATTGTCATAAATTGCTAATAATGCCTGCAATGTTGTACGGATATCGTTGAATTGAATCTCCTGTGCATGCAACGAACGACCACTGGTTTGAATATGATATTTCAACTTCTGAGAACGATCATTGGCTTCGTATTTCTTTCTCATTGCTACCGCCCAAATACGACGCGCTACACGTCCGATCACTGCATATTCAGGATCTAATCCATTACTGAAGAAGAACGACAGATTATGAGCGAAATCATCGATACTCAATCCTCGGGCTAAGTAGTATTCTACATAAGTAAATCCGTTTGCCAGTGTAAGCGCAGCCTGAGTAACCGGATTAGCTCCCGCTTCCGCGATATGATAACCGGAAATAGAAACCGAGTAATAATTACGAACTTTATGCTCTGTAAAGTATTCCTGTATGTCTCCCATCATTTTAAGAGCAAATTCTGTAGAGAAAATACAGGTGTTCTGCGCTTGATCTTCTTTCAGGATATCAGCCTGAACAGTTCCACGAACCGACGAAAGTGTTTTTTCCTTGATCTGATTATAGGTTTCAGCGTCAATAACTTCGTCACCGGTCATTCCAAGTAAACCTAAACCGAACTCATCATTTCCTGCAGGAATTTCGTTTGAATATTTTGGAACCGGCAATCCAAGCTTCTCATATTTCGCTTTAACATCCTTGATCGCTTGCTCCCATTTCCCTTCTGACTTCAGATATCTTTCTACTTCCTGATCGATAGCCGTATTCATAAACATAGCTAAGATCATTGGTGCCGGACCGTTGATAGTCATTGATACAGAAGTAGTTGGCTTGGTTAGCTCAAAACCGGAATAAAGTTTCTTCATGTCATCCAGCGTACAAATACTCACACCGGAATTACCGATCTTTCCGTAAATATCAGGGCGGTAACCGGGATCTTCTCCGTATAGTGTTACCGAATCAAATGCGGTGGATAGTCGTGCCGCTTCAAGTCCTTCACTTACATAGTGAAATCGCTTGTTGGTTCGCTCCGGAGTTCCTTCACCGGCAAACATTCTGGTCGGGTCTTCTCCTTCGCGCTTGAATGGGAATACACCTGCGGTATATGGGAAATAACCCGGGAGATTTTCTTTTAAAGCAAACTTAAGCCTCTCTCCTTCGTGTTTGGTATCCGGCATTGCTACGCGAGGAATTTTCAATCCACTTAAAGATTCACGGTACAATTCATTTTTGATTACCCGATCACGGATCTTTACATCAAACGTCTCTTGTTTGTATCGTTCATACAGATCATCCCAGCCATCTAAGATCTTTTTTGGAGCTACGTCCAGCTTAGAAATCCAGTGTTCTTTCATCTTGGAAAGATCGTTTTCTAATACTTCTTTATTATCTGGCTTCCAATTACTTAACTGATGCAGTGTACCATTAACCTCAGATAATCTGGAGGCAATTTCAGATTGTTGTTCTGCCCAATCATGGTAATTTCTTATGGTCTCTGAAATCTCACTTAAATAACGAACTCTCTTTCCGGGAATGATCGCCTGAGTCTGAATATCTTCTGCAGGCGAAGCGTCGGTGTAGAGCTTGGGCTCCCATTCAAAACTGTATCTTTCGTTGATCTTTTCAACAATAGCAGCAAAAAGGTTGTTAACCCCTTTATCATTGAACTGAGCAGCTATCGTTGGATAAACAGGCATATCTTCGGGTTTAGCATGCCATTCACCACGATTACGAATCATTTGCTTACGAATGTCTCTGTAAGCATCTAAAGAACCTTTCTTTTCAAATTTGTTTAACACCACAATTTCAGCAAGATCTAACATATTGATCTTCTCTAACTGTGTGGCTGCACCATATTCGCTGGTCATTACATAGATCGGTATATCTGATATATCTACTATTTCAGTACCACTTTGGCCAATTCCACTGGTTTCTACGATGATCAGATCAAACCCGGCTTGTTTGTACAATTCAATCGCACCTGTAAGTGCTGCGCTTGTACTTCTGTTCGACGCTCTGGTCGCCAGACTTCGCATATACACGCGTTCTGTGTCGATACTGTTCATTCGTATGCGATCACCTAGCAACGCTCCTCCTGTCTTAATTTTGGAAGGGTCTACAGAAATAATTCCAATGGTGATGTCTTCAAACTCTGTCAGAAAGCGTAATACGATCTCGTCAGTTAATGAACTCTTTCCTGCACCACCCGTTCCTGTAATTCCTAATACCGGAATCGTTTTCTCGGATTTCGCTTTAAGTGGTTTTCCGTCTTTCTTTAACAGCTGTTTATCAGAGAAACTTAATAACTCTCCATTTCCGTTTTCCAGTGCAGTTATTGCTCTTGCAATTGCTTTTGGCTCCTTATCGAGTACTTTTTCAATATCTATCTCAGTTTTTGTAACGGGATCATAATCACATTCGTGGATCATATAATTGATCATTCCCTGTAATCCCATTTCACTACCATCATCCACAGAAAAGATCCGGGACACTCCTGAATTATGAAGATCGTCGATTTCGTCCTGAACGATCACTCCGCCGCCGCCGCCAAATACTTTGATATGCCCGGCACCTTGCTCTTCCAACAATTCGATCATGTATTTGAAATACTCAACATGTCCACCTTGATACGAACTAATGGCAATTCCCTGAACATCTTCCTGAATGGCGCAATTAACAATCTCATGAACAGAGCGATTGTGACCAAGATGAATAACTTCTACTCCACTGCTTTGCAAAATTCTACGCATGATATTGATACTGGCATCATGACCATCAAATAAACTGGCAGCCGTTACAAAACGAACCTTATGTGTAGGCTTATGAGGCTCTGTTAAGCTAAATGGATACTTATCTTTTTTAAGTTCTGTAGATTTTTTTTCTGTCTTGATCGACATACGTGTGCGTTAATTATGATTTCATGGAAGCGATTCCAAAATACCAAAAAAAAGCCCCTTATTAAATAAGAAGCTGTAAAATGATTATTGAAAAATCTATTGATAAGAAATGTAGAGCTGGGTTCACAGATTTCGTTAGATTATACGCGTGATTCCCAAGCTTTTGGATTCCGATGTTGATGTAAAATGGCAAATACTGAAATCACATCTTTTTGTTCAACATAGTAAATAGAAAACGGAAATCGGTTAACTAAAACTCTTCGAATGTTACTTTTGTAAACAACTTGGTGTTGCTTAGGAGCGCGAAGAAGAGATGTAATCTTTACATCTACACAACGAGCAAACTCTTTCCCCAATCCTGAATTTTGGGCTTCATACCAGTCATATGCATCCTCAAGATCTTTTTCAGCTTTTGGGGTAAGAATTAGCGTTTTAAGCACGATCTATAAATACTTATCTCGGATTTCATCCCATGACTTTCCATTCGCTGTATCTTTATCAAGGCTTTGTAAACGCTCTTCCAAAATACTTTTATGATGCTCAGGTACATCAACTTGCTCAGGATCAGAAGCTATAGAATCCCACAAAGCCTCTACTAAAATGATTTTCTCGTTTTTGTTGAGTCGTGATAGTTCTTTGATCAGAGTGTCTTCCATAATGACTGAATTAAATTAGATACAATAATTTGAACAAAAAGAACTTCGAATGCAATCGCGGGATAAATTTTGACTGTGAGACACTAGCGAACCGTCGTTTAAATGGTGAGCTTGGGATTAAAATTAAATTTCCGAACCTTCCTGTCCGATTTAAAACACTCAGTTATGCCTGAGCAGCCTTAAGTGGAGCAATTTCTTTACTTGGGCGATGTGAGGATAAATCATGCATAGCCTGTAGATTTAACCAAAATTCAGGAGAGGTATTTAAAGCCTTCGATAGTAGCCAAGCAGTGTCCGAAGAAATGCCTCTTTTCCCTCGTACAATTTCATTTATCCTTTGTTTGGGTATATCAAGATGGTCAGCTAATTTTTTCTGCGTTAATTCCATTGGTTCAAGATACTCTTTCAGTAAAATCGTCCCGGGATGTGTGGTAATTCTGTTTTGTGGAATCATGGTTTTTACTTTTTTAATGATAATCAACAATAGCGAAGAATGTGGAGCAGAGCTCACACATTACGTTCCGCAGCGGAACGTGTTCGCTTGATTCACTTTGTTATACATTTGTATTATTGTCAAGTATTGAAGGTAATTTGTTATTTAGAAAACTAATTGCGCTGTTATTTGGTAAAATTTTCTCAAGCAAGAAAGTATCCACAGCCCCTATTGTAACACCAAGTCCTGGAATAATGAAATCTGGTGCTGTAGAAAATATAAGCCGTAGTCCTTTTCCTATTTTAGTAGATATAAAGTTACCAACTTTTATTCTATATGAGGTAATCATCTCTTTAATCTCCTCATCAGATGCCTCATTGATATCACATAACCATTCTCTGAAATGAATTAATTCATCAGAGTTACGAATCTCAAGCAATTGGTTTAAATTAATTTCAGTTGCGGAAATATTATTGAAATCTGGCAGATCTGTTAAATTTATAACTCGTCTAAAATTTTCTTGATCTGCTTTATTATTTACAGCGGACAATAGAAATTTAATTTTTTCATCTACAATATTTAATTCATTGTCTTTGAAACCACTAAGTGAATTATAATTTTGCATTTCGAGAAAGCGTTGATTCATGCTATCAAACGAAAGAAGTGATTGGAGAACAATAGAATGCTTTTCTTTTGCGGTTATATCAAGAAAGTGATGGATATTTGTATCAAAGAGATATTCGTTATTTTCACAAGATAATTTTTCGATGGCAAATTCAATGTTTTCAGGTTCAACTGATACGTTTTTAACTTGAAAAATCTTGTTACTTAATGATTGTTTTACAGTTCTGGTATTATTGAGAATATCATTATTAAATTGAATAAAATGGTTTACGTGAGCTTGATCTTCATAGTGATTGACCAATGGAACTAAAAACTTTTCTAATTTTTTGAATTCACCAGATGTTAAATCTGTGGTATTTTTAATTAGCTGTAGACTTCTATTTAAATGATGATTGTGATCAGATGTCACTATTTCAAATCTGCACTTTCCTATCAAATAAGCATTCTCAAGCTTAAAAGAACCGATTTGTAAAATCTGATCGTGGAAAATTATTGATCGGTTTTGCAACAAATTTATAGTACTGTCAAAGCCAAAATTATTTATCAGATATCCTATTTCATTTAATCTCTGGGATTTGACAATTACATTATCAAACAATAGTAGTTTTTCAATAAAATCTCCTAAATAGAATTTTTCGTATTCTAAAGCACTTTTAGGTTTTGTAAGTGGAAGAATAATTTTCTTTTGAAGATTTCCCATCTTGTAATGGTTGAAAATGTATAACAAACCGGTTTAAACGGCCAGTCTTGTTTTATTTATTAAAGTTTCGAACCCTAAACGTGACTGCTTGAAATGCTTATTAGTTGCCTGGTTTTTCTATTGACTCAAAAAAAGTAACGATTTCTGAAGTAGGAAAAATTTGTGATGGACTAGTACCTTGAAGAATAAATAGTGATTTTTCACCAAAGTATGCCCTAACACTAAAAGTAACTTCTATTTTTTTTCCAGTATTATCCTCTAGAGTTTTATATCCCCTTAAATTCCCAATTTTTCCCAATTCATTTTTTTCATATCCAAATTCCGGATATAGCAAACCATTATACTTAGCATACTCCTGCAACATTTGGATTACATATTGTTTATCTATCATTTCTCTTGAAAATGAATCTGTATATAAAGCACTTTCAGATCGTACATAGCTTGCATCTTCAAGTAGAACAAGTTCAGCTATTTCTGAAGTAAGATCGTTTCCAAGAAAATAGCTCTCTTTAGTTTCAGGTTCTTCTTTAAATGACACTGAATATTCGTTTCCTTCTCCCCAATAAATGAACCGTGCGTCTTGTGAATTTGTTGTATAAGATTCTGAGAACGGAGTTTGACTTGAATCATAAAGGAAATTGGTTAAACCGGATAATGAGAGAAGAATCCAAATAACTAAAAAAGTTGTTCGAAATGATTTACTGTTAAAATCTTTTTTAAAGAGTTTAGTTATACCTTTGAAAATCAAAGCCACAATTAATGGTAAAAGAAAGAAGCCAGCGACTCTCCCCAAGTAAGAAGAAATCACTAAATAAGTTTCTCGATTACCGAATTCTTGTGGATAGAATAACCATGAAAAAAGAAGTGTTAGAACACTAATAATTAACCAAAATCCATTTTTTTTCATTTTATCTCCTGTTAACTACTTAGCTTTAGATTCTAGACTCCAATCGTACAATTTAAAGGCTATAAATAAGCCACCAAAGAACCAGATAACATCTAATAAGTGCCAACCTAAACCTGCCCATGAATTTTCTGATGTAATAAGGAAGCTCGCCCAAAGTGGTGGCTCAGTTAATACTCTCCCGAGTCCATCATATACAATTCCTTTCTGTGTATCTACCGATCTCATGAAGTATGCCATAAATGCTCCAATAGCTACACAAGATCCTAGTAAAAAAGAGAGGATTTTTGAGATAGATTTAATCATTTGATTCATTAGTTAAGCCCACTAACATATTAATATACGACATGGATTATCTTATAAGACGTCGTATAGCATTGAATCTCAAGATAGCAAAAGCATCAAATAAAACAAGTACTAAGAGCGACTGTAAAATGTTTAGTCTTACTTAGTTGGGATTATTTAGAAATGAGATAAAAATCATTCTATTGTTGGTGGGGCAGAGATATTACCGGCCATCCAATCGTTTAGTACTCTTATTTTCTCACGATATGGTTTTACTGCGGGCCAATTGTGCTTTGTAGAATCCACCATTTCCTGGCGTATTTCAAAGACCTTATACATTCCGTCCACGATCTCTTTTTTCTGCTCAGCGGTTAGATATTCATTCTTATTTACAGCGTCTACCTCTGATTGCAACTCTTTTTTTTCTTCGTCGATGAATTCCTGTTCATCTATACCAGTTATGGTATCATAGATCGCGCTTTCAATATCCTTAAACTCCTGAACATCCCAACCATTCTTCACCAGATATTCATCTCTGGCTTTAAAATAGGCTTCTACCACACTGTCATACTTTTCTGCATTAGCCCGATATTCTCTCTCAAGCTTATGAGTTTCGATTCTGGTTTTCATCCAACTTTCAACTTCAGCGGTGCTAAGTGATCTAATTTCATGCTGTGCATTAACGTTCGTAGTCAGGACCATTAAAAATGCTACACATATTCCTGATTTGAAAAATTGTACACCGACCCTCATTATATCTCCTTGTTATTCTTGTTCTCTTTATAAACCAATGTCCTGTATGGGAACGGAATTTCAATTCCTTCTTTGTCGAACCGTTTTTTGATGCTTTCGTTAAGGTCTGTTCCCAATACGAATGCCTTGGGAGGATCTTCGGCCCATGCCCAGGCTCTTAGGTTCACAGAAGAATCTCCAAAAGAAATGACTCTGACCGGCACTAAAGGTTCTCCCGCCTCTTTTTGTTCATCATTTCTGCCATCAATGAAATTCGGATGAGCTTCTACCTCTTCCTGCATGATCTTACGAGCCAGATCAATATCAGAATCGTAGCTGATGCCGAGATCGATCCATTTTATGATTTTATCATCACCGTAATTCGAATTAATGAGTACTTCGTTACTGATAACCGAATTAGGAATAATAATACGCTTGTTTTCAAAATTACGAATAACGGTATGTCTTAGGTTGATATCCTCTACAACTCCATTTAAAGTAGTTTGCAGTGATAATCTGTCACCGATTTTATACGGCTTAAAAATCACGATAAAAATACCACTTACAATATTCGCAAGCGCTTGTTGAGCCGCAAAACCAATGGCAATAGCCAATAAACCGGCACTGGCAAACATCCCTTTTGCAACCACTCTGAATTCAGGAACTATGTAGATTGAAAAACCTATTCCAACCAAATAGATCAGAACGGTTACTCCTCTTTTCAGGAATTTAAGGTTGGTGAGGTCTGAAAGCCCCTCTTCTCGTTCCGATTTCTTAATTGCTCTTCTGAAAAGTCTCGCCGATACAGCTGCAGCCAGTATTGTTAAAAAGAGAATTATCCCTATGGATACAAGTATCAAATATTGTTCGGGTATCAAGTCTTCAATCGCGTCCATTATCTAAAATCTATTTTTACTTCTGAAGTAAATCCACGCTGGATGTTGATGTTTTGCTGAATATAGTAAGGTTCAGGCTTTATATAAGGGTCAACCGAACCATAATCCCAGATACCATTCCCATTCAGGTCTTGAAATAAAACCAATGTATATTTTATGGGAGGTATATCTTCTATTGAGATAAAATTCGAGAAAGTAGAATCAATAGAAAATGTATTCTTATCATCATATAACTGAAGCCTGAATGCCTTTGTTGAATCTGGAGATGTTACATCGATTTCAATGCCCCCAAAATTAACCGGATCCCAGATATTAGGGGCAATGAGTTGACGTCTTCTGCTTTTGGGATTCCAAACAAGAAATTTATAATCTACACCTTCTAACCAATTTTGCTGTGGCGGAATAGTGAGTTTATTATCCTGAATACTGATATTCGGCCAATTCTTAAAATCTACATCTCCTTCAATTACCACCGTTGAATCGACAACTTCCTGTTGCGAAATTGGACGAATGAATTCGACCATTAAACTTTGATCAGGATAGAGGCCGTTTTCACCATTAAAAGTTAAAATATCCTGACTTACCGTGTCTTCCTGATCACTTCCTAAAAAGCTTTCTCCCAGGCCAATTGCTTCATTTCCCGAAGGATCTGAAATTCCTGTAATATTCAGTCTGTAACTCGAATTGGCAATTAGCGGTTGCCTTGCATATGCAAAAGCGATAAAAGGGTCTTCTTCAGGAATATATAGAGGAAAAGCTGTTGTATACTCATTTCCTGATGAGTCTGTAATTGAAATGTTTGTTTGTGGCGTAAATCTAACTTCTTCACCAAAACGCAATCTCATTCGCTGAGTAGAAAGCAAGCCTATAGCCTGAAGTTTTGGCTTTAAAGTGTCTACTTCAAACCAGTATGCAACATCCAGAGTGTCTGTTCCATTGTCAGATAAATTGATGAACTCTGTATTCAATGGACGCGCAGTTTCATTTTCAGGATCCCATATCTTATTCCTGTTTCTGTCTTCCAGAGCAAACGCCTTGTACCTTCCCTCACGTAAATATCCGAATCGGAACACTCCACCGGTATCAGGCTCCGAAGAATAATTGGCCGGCTTTGTTAGATCAAAAGGCTCCCTGTATAATAAAACCTTGACTCCAGTTTGAGCTTCTCCTGTCTCAGCGTTTCGTAATCTACCTAATATCTCACCTTTGTCGATCTCATCCCCTGTTGATACCGCTAGTTGAATTGGCGCTCCAATTTTATTACTTCGAGTATCAGTGGTATTTCCTCCAACCGTTATTATCACTGTTGTTGAATCGGGGAGATCGTTTTTAAACTCAACGGTAGCCGTTTTTCGTCTCCATTTAACTTCGTAATCAATACTCAGATCTGGCTCTATTATTAATTCTTTCTCGAAAGAAGATCTGTTAACAAACTCAGAAAACTCAAAACTGACTTCCCTTCCATCAAAGTTAACGGTTCCTGTTCTTGGGGAGGTTTCTTCTACCTTAGGACCAACTTTATCCGCCGGACCACCTGTTGGAGCAATGGGCGTAGCACAGGAAAAAAATAATGTTACAACAAGTAACACGTTTATGTGATGTATCAATCTCAATGAATTATCGTACTATGGTTTTGGGATTTATCTCGCTAATATAACAAGCGGTCAACAACTTATTTAATTTAGATTGCAACAACTTCGGAATTACATACTGAACCTCATTGAGTTAAAAAAATTGAGTATTCCGTGCTTTTTAATGATCGGACTTGTTTTTACAGGATGCCATTCTTATTTGCTTGATGATGCTCAATTCGATCTAAGAGATAGTTTTACCGCAGCAGATTATCAATCCTCTGAAGAACTGCTAAAGAAATTTAAGAAAAAAGACATCTACCGCTCCAAAGATCAGGTTTTATATAATCTTGAAAGCGGCATGATCTACCACTTTTCAAACAAATATGACTCCAGCAGTTTTTATCTATCCAATGCAGAAAATGAAATCGATCAGAATTACACAAAAAGTGTGAGCCGTGGAGTCGGTGCTTTTTTAACCAATGACAATAAGCTGGTATATGACGGCGAACCTTACGAAGATGTATACCTGAATGCATTTAAAGCACTAAATTTTATTCATCTTCAGGATTGGGATGCGGCATTGGTGGAAACTCGTCGGATGACGTACAAAATGACTCAACTTGATATAAAAATAAAAGGGCTGGCAAGTTCTTTCGCAAAATCCGATTCCACAGGTAAAACAGATTGGGAAACAGGTGATGTTAATATTCAGAATAGTGCTATGGGACATTATCTTTCAACTGTTCTTTATGCTAAAGCAGGTGATATTGATGACGCACGCATCGAAAGAGAGAAACTTGAAATCGCCTTAAAGGAACAAGCTAATTTAAGTTCAGGTAGAAATCTCGTCCAAAGCGATCTATCAAAATTGCAGAACCCAAATACATATAATGTACTGCTTGCGGGTTTTACCGGAAGAGCACCTTATAAAGTTCAGGAGGATGCCAGGGTATTTATGGATGACTATGATGATGAAAAAGACAATGAATTCTACCTGAAGTTCTCATTCCCTGTCCTCAAAACATATCATTCTGAAGTAAATTATGTGCGCGCAGTAGTAAATGATTCTATAACCACCCCACTTGACCTTATTGAACAAATGGATAAAGTATCAGCAGAAGTATATAAAGCCAAGCAACCGATTATTTATTCCAGAGCTTTAGTACGTGCAAGTACAAAAGCAGTTGGCACTAAACTAATTTCGGGAGCCGTCAGAGAAAAGAATGAATTTCTAGGGGATTTGTTACAGATTTTAGGCTTTATTGCTCAGGAAACCACCGAAAAAGCAGATCTGAGAAGCTGGCAAACAATGCCCGGACAATCCTGGATGAGAACCATCAAACTTCCGGAAGGCATAAATACGGTACGCATCGAATATATTGGAAGAAATGGAAGAGTACGATACTTCGATGAATTTGAAGTAACCATTACTCCTAACACAGAGCTTGAATTAGTAGAATCTATCTACGCTAATTAAGAACTTAACTTTAAAACAAAACCTACTACTATGAAATATTCACTATTAACCGGATTGCTGCTAGCTTTTGTACTAGTTGGATGCCGGCCATCTCAAAAAATAACTCGTATAAACCCGAACACAACAACAGACCTTTCAGGCAAATGGAATGATACCGATGCACGTTTGGTAGCAGAAGAAATGATCACCGATGCTTTATCAAAACCTTGGCTGAATCAATTCAACAGAAACAATCAGAAACCGCCTGTGGTAATTGTAGGACGTGTTCGCAACGAAAGCATGGAGCATATCGAAACCGAAGTATTCACTAAAGAACTTGAGCGGTCATTTGTGAACTCCGGAGAAATCTCTGTGGTAGCTAGTTCAGAAGAACGTGCAGATATTCGGGATGAAAGATTAGATCAGCAAGCCAATGCGTCTTATGAAACAACTAAGAAATTAGGTCAGGAACTTGGTGCTGACTTCATGTTGATCGGAAACATAAACTCAATTGTTGATGAAGCCGTTGACAGCAGAACACTTGCAGTATTCTACACTGTAAATCTGGAATTTGTAAATATTCAAACCAATCAAAAAGTTTGGATCGGGAACAAAAAGATCAAAAAGTTCATAGAGCGTAGAAATTACAGAGGCATGCCATAAATTTTAAAACTCTTTTTTTTATAAGAATTAAATCAAAGGCTTTCAGTTTCTGGAAGTCTTTGTTTATTTTGGCATAATATTACAGATATGCTAAAAAACTACCCCGCCATTTATACCGACTATTATGAGCTTACAATGGCTCAGGGATATTTTTTATCCGGTCGTAAATCAGATACTGCCTGCTTTGATTATTTTTTCCGAAAACTCCCCTTTAAAGGTGGATATGCTGTGTTTGCAGGACTAGGTGATCTGCTGGAAATACTAAAAGATTTTAAGTTTAGTGATACCGAAATAGATTATTTACGCTCACAGGGTTTTAAAAATGAATTTTTAGAATATCTGAAAAACTTTGAGTTAACCTGTGATATTCACGCAGCCAAAGAAGGGGAAATTGTATTTAATAATACACCTCTTGTCAGAGTAGAAGGAAATGTAATAGAAGCTCAAATTATTGAAACACTCCTGCTTAACATTCTGAATTTTGAATCTTTGATAGCTACAAAAGCATCGAGACTTCGTGAAGTAGCAGGTGAAAGAGTTGTTCTTGATTTTGGGCTCAGACGTTCTCAAGGGTTTGGAGGTATACAAGCCAGCAAAGCATCTGTCATTGGCGGACTAAATGGAAGCTCTAATGTTTATGCAGGATTGGTACATGGTTTGAACGTGAGTGGAACTATGGCTCATTCCTGGATTCAGTCTTTTCCGGATGAACTCACAGCTTTCCGGGCATATGCAGAACACTTTCCTGAAAACACGATACTTCTTGTTGATACTTATGATACTTTGAATCAAGGTATACCGAATGCTATTACCGTAGCAAAAGAACTCAAAGAGTCCGGATACTCATTAAAAGCAATCCGACTTGACAGTGGCGACCTGGCCTACCTATCCAAAAAAGCAAGAAAGCTACTTGATAAAGAAGGATTTAAAGATGTGAAGATCGCGGCTTCTAACCAGCTGGACGAGTATCTGATCAAAAGTTTACTCGATCAAAAAGCACCTATTGATATATTTGGTGTCGGCACAAAACTGGTAACAGCTTACGACGATCCTGCTTTGGATGGTGTATATAAATTAGCTTCTGTAAACAGCCTGCCTACTTTAAAAATATCTGAGAATGTAGAAAAAATAACCCTTCCCGGAATTAAAAAAGTAACCAGGTATTTCAACAAAGATGGTTCTTTCTATGCGGATGGTATTTCACTTAATCATGAAGATGAATTTTCAGTAATTGAGCATCCACATTTTCCTATTAAAAAAACCAAGGTTAATGACCTTGACTCTTCCCCCCTTATGGAACGAGTGATGCAAAATGGAAAACTAGAAATTGATATTCCATCTGCTCAGGAAAGTGCTGAGTATTGTAAAGAACAGTTACTAAAATTAAATCCTGAGTACAAACGATTTGACAATCCTCATGTATATAAAGTGGGAATCAGTCGTGAATTAAAATCACTCAGGGATCAATTAATCGAAACAAATTCGAATTGATATGTATGCTCTATTGATCATAGATGTTCAAAATGATTTCTGTCCGGGCGGGAAACTCGCAGTCCCCGATGGTGATGATGTAATTGCACCTATTAACAAACTGTCTCCTTTTTTTGAAAATGTAATTCAAACCCAGGACTGGCATCCCAATAACCATACAAGTTTTGCTTCAAATCATAAGAATAAAAATCCATACGATACTATAGATCTTGATTATGGAAAACAAGTTTTATGGCCTAATCACTGCGTACAGGAAAGCCGGGGGGCTGAATTCCATCCCGATCTGGAAACCATTCATACAAATATCATTATCAGAAAAGGATTCCGTCCGGAAGTAGATTCCTATTCTGCTTTTTTTGAAAATGACAAAGCCACTAGCACCGGACTTAAAGGATATTTGGATTCATTGAATATAAGTACTGTTTTTATTTGTGGGTTGGCTACTGATTTCTGTGTTAAATGGACCGCTTTGGATTCCATAAAATCCGGATATAACACCTATTTAATTTGCGATGCTGTTAAAGGAATAGATATTGATAATTCGGTACAAATTGCAATGAAAGAAATGTACGATGCAGGTGTAGAATTCATCTTGTCGGACTACTTAATTCCTCTTTTGGACAACTGATATGAAATATGACTTCTGCGTCTTAGGAGCAGGTTTAGCAGGACTATCTGTTGCTAAAGAACTAAGTTCTATTCCTGATGTAAATGTGATCGTTATTGATCCTCACGGAATTGGAGGTGGAGCCTCCGGGTCACCGATTGGTCTGGCTAACCCTGCAACCGGACGATTTGCAACGAAATCGTGGAGAGCAGAAGAATCAATAGAGGCTATAAGATCAAACCTGGTAGATGTTTCCCCATACAGTTCAGAGAAATTATTCTCTCGATCCGGTGTAATGCGACCTGCCATGGATTCCAAAATTGCCCGACGTATGCAGGAAAATCTTGAATCCAACGAATGGCCTGATGATTGGTGTGAATGGCTTTCAGAAGATGAAATTAAAACCCGTTTTCCTGATTTACACTCTGAGTATGGTGGAGTTTGGGTTTCAACAGGAATCACGGTCGCTATTCCAAAATACCTTCAGGCTTTATCCTGTTATTTGAAAGAAAATGGAGTAGAAATACTGGAAAAAAAGAAATTTGAACTTGATCGCTCATCCGGTAACTGGAATATTAAACTTAGTGATGGCACCCAATTTGAAGCCGGACATTTAATAACTACGGCTGGTATCAAAACCAAAGAATTCGATTTCTGGAAAGAACTTCTTCTCCATCCTGTAAAAGGTCAGGTTGCCATATTTGAGTGCGAAGATAGCTTTCCTTATAAAGCTGCTATTTCTGCTTTAGGATATTTTGCATCACTAGATTCAAAGACCTTTGTTGCCGGCAGTACTTACGAACATAACTTTACTCATGAAGAAGTCGATCTGCAGGGAAAGGAATATATAGAGAAGAGAATGCTTAGAGTGATGCCTGAACTTAAAGGAAAGTATAGATTAATTGATCAATGGTCTGGGGTAAGAGCTTCTACCCCTGACAGAATGCCTATAATTGGTCGTCATCCTTCTATAGAAAATTGTTCGGTTTTTGCAGGATTGGGATCGAAAGGTTTACTCTACAGTAGTTTACTGGCTAAAGAAATATCCCCATTTCTGATAGATCACTCGACTCTCTCTTCCGAAATATCACTGGAAAGGTTTAACTCAAAATAGTTGAAATAAAAAAGGCTCAACTTTGAAAAAGATGAGCCTTTAAAAACATAACCAGTTCTTTTAGAATCTCAGAACCAGTCCACTAAAAGCAGCGGCAACAGAACCACCATTCTCGGTATCTTTACCAACTATTGAAGCGCCAAATGATAATTCCAAGAAGTTAAGATCTACACCTGCTCCTGCAGAGTATACTGTTGAAGAATAACCACCAACTCTTGTACCAAAACGTAAAGGAACCATACCCAACAGTCTGTATTCTAAACCAAGGTTCAAAGTACTTCTTTTAGAATTATTACCGCTTTCATTGAAACCAATACCGTAATCTACAGATGTGGTAAGTTTACCCATAGTTAGAGAAGCTCCAAAGTTATACATAGCCGGTAACTCATACGTTACTCCTTCACTATCCTCAGCATCAAAATCCCCGTAGACTTCATTTTTCAAACTATCTGCAAGATCGCTGTAAAAATCTCCGGGTTCGTCATCATTGCCTGCACCAGTGAAATCAAATCTTCCACTTGCAACAAATGAAGTTGGGTTTTGGTCGTAAGTTATTTTTCCGATATCAGTAACAGACATTGAAACACGTAATGTTTTAGTCTTACCGAAAAATCCATCTATAATAGGTATACCGGAAATATCCATCTCCAATGTAGCTCCCATATCCAATCCAAATCCGGAAGCATTTACATTGGCATACTCACCGCTTAAGTAATCACCGGGAGTTACTGAGTTATCTTGTTCAAAAGCTGCTTCAAATTCTCTTAAATCAGCTGATACGTTACCTACAGTATTCAATCGATAATCAAAATTATGGATTATTCTGTTAGCGTATTGGCTATTTGTAGCTCGTTGTATTTCAATAGTTGAATTGAAATCAAGATTAGAGTTCTGAATACCGATAATATATTTAGGTGCTACACCGGCATAAAGCTTTACATTTTTTGCAAACAGAAGGTTTGGTAAACTTAATATTTGGCGAGCATAGCCTACAGATATTTCTGAAAAAGCCACTGCACCAAAATCAAAATTCACAGGTGTTACATCGTTTAACTCCTGTGGATCAAGTCCATACACTCCAACTTCAGCAAAACCTCTGTTCATAGTAAAGTTTTCTGTAACTCTAACTCTTGTAGCCAAACTTACTGCTGATTTTTTACCTCGATTCGAGAAACCAAAAGGAACAATACTGAAAGTAGTTGATTGATTTCTTGTAAGGTCAGAGCTTGTTCCTCCAAAAAGGTCGGTAAGCATGTTTTCTGCTACTGCCCCTTCTAAAGTTAGACCTGTTGTAAAGTACTCATCATAAACATCCAAGTTTATTAAGGTACCTCCTGCTCTGAATCCTACCCCACCAACAAGACCTAAACTTCTTTTAGGTCTTTTCTTAGTAGAATTGATCATTAAGTTGGCCGGATTTACAAAATTTGCATGATATCCATCTAAATATGCTGTTCCTCCGCCTCCCATTCCTAAACTTCTGGAATCGTAATGTCTCGATTGGCTTAGTCCCTCAAAAGAGGCAGCCATAATAACTAATAAACTAACTGTTAAAACTTTTTTCATTTTCATAGTCCCCTATTTGCCACCAAATTTGTTTTCAATTTTTATCCTAGCTCCTAAGCTAATTCTGAACGAATCGCTTGCTCTCAATCTCACAGCCTTATTTTCAGACGATCTGAGATTAATTGAAAACTCAACTATATCAGCTGTTTTTAGTAGTCTTAGCTGCTCCTCAGTTAAAGTTGCAACAAAGCTGTTGTTTTCCTGCCCTCCGGTCGCAAATCCGGTTACATCATCTACCGGGGAAGCAACCAACCTATATTCGTTGCCCGGATTAGGTAACGTAAATAATTCGGTATTCGTAGAATCCTGAAAAGATAAAAAGACATTTAACCCTATAGGAAGGTTATTTGTATATAAAAAGAATATCTGCCCTTCGGTTATGTCAGTATCTTCTCCAAGATCCAAGCCTACATCAGTGGTGTCTGTATAATTAGCGGGATTTCCAAGCTCAGTTCTAAAAGCTAATGGAAGATCTACATTTAAACCTGGATCAAACTCCAAAGGTGTTGTAATGGTAGCTTCGTTTTCACTTTCATTAACTACAGCTCTTCCTACAAATCGAATATCACTTGGAAGATTGTTTAAGAACTCATCTACATTCGTAGTATTGATATTAAATGATATCTGACAAGTATTATTCTGGCAATCACTTACATTATCGATAGAGAACTTAACCAGTTGTTCAGGTAAAAGTTGCTGCCCGTTGGCCACTAGACCTGTAATAGGGTCACCTGCAGTAACCTCATTAGGTCCCCCCGCATTTCCAGATAAGTAAACTGAATTTCCATCAGCATCCACACCAACTAAAGCAGCATAAATTGTGGTTTCAATCTTAATATTACTAGTGTAATTTATATTGATAATAGGCTCTGTAAACTTAAAACCATCGATTTGGTCAGAAAACTCATCTAACCCATCAATGGTTGTTACTTCTGCTTCATTATCATTAAAAACATCAAGAATTTCTGATCCGGTATCATTACTAACGTCGTTGTCACCAAGTAACACAGTTTGAGCTAGTACAATCCCAAAAGCAGATTCAATTGTTAAACCTGAAATATCAACACTAGCTGTAATCTCATCTGTTTCTGAAATTGTAACAGGGCCAGCGTTTGGTCCGCTCTGTGTGTTCTCCGTAGCTGCTACAATGTTGTAACTAACTTCATTATTCTCTGCAAAAATTCTATAACCGGATAAGTCAATATTCATATCAGGTGCAGTAGAATTTGCGGCGATAAAAGGGTAACTCAAAACAAGGCTGTCTTCTACTCCAAAATCATCGTTCCTGATTCCTGGAAAAGAGATCACAAGTGTTTCTATCCCAATCCCCATATTATTAACAAGATTATTTACGGAAATAAGACCTGCATTCAATTCAACATAATGAGAAGGATCTGTAAATCTGAATTCTGCATCATCAAATGTAGATGTACTTGTTGTACTGAAATCTTGTGGTTTAAGGTTTGCTGTAACAGATGAAGCAAAAAGATTGTTACCACTTGCTGTATTAATGAGTAGGTCGCCATCGTCTGCAGGATAATTAAACGCATCCCAGGTTATAACTACATCAACCGTTATGTTATTTAGTTCATCCCCTTCCGAAAAAACTATACTTGCGGTCTCAGAAGCACCATCAATAAGGTTATTAAAAGTTGCAACTGTACCAACTTGTACCCCGGATGACAATAAAGTTATATCTAAGCTTTGTATATCAAATCCAAGTTCATTAGTAACTCCGATATCAAGTGAGCCATCTCTAATTGTTGCACTTGTAAAGAAATCAGAGCTTGCTCCAATATCAATATTAACAGGCATTGCAGAGTTATCTCCAGCGGGAACAAGTGTACCGGCGGGTGGAGTAGCACCACCTGTAATTTCCGCAAAGTTAGTGGAACCTAAGTCGCCCCCTCCGGATGAAAAGTCGCCAATCTCAATTTCACCAACTTCAGAATTGAAAGAAGCACTTGTCCCATCTATTTCCGGAACTGCATCATCCAAACTTCCGAAATCAAACTCTTCTTCTGTTGTTATTGAAATTAAACCGCTTGTGGGATCAACCACAAATAAAGAATCTAGATCTTCACTTGTTGAATCTACTAAAGCCCCCGTACTATCCCCAAGAAATACATAGGTTTTATTATTTATTATAGGTATTTCTACCGTGTGTGCCGTTGTAAAGTCCGGTTTTTCGGGTACACTTAGATCACAAGAAGCAATAAAGCTTGCTATGATAATTGCAAACCCGAGCAATTTGAATTTAGCCATCTATATATTTTAATTTAAATTAGAATCTAATTTGTGAATGAAACTACACCAAAAAAATTATACGTAGTTTTTTTTAGCAAAGACATTAAGAATATGTAATAAAAAAAGGTACTGCCTTTTTCGGTAGTATCTAAGATTTATTTCGTAATACTCATTCTTAAAAAAATTGTACACCAACGATTAAATATAATTTTCTTGGAATATCTTTTATATAATTGGCTTAATCAATGGGAACACCTTCCCATATCTATGGGTACTAGTACCTATTCTGAATTAAATAAGGTGGGATCTAATTAACTTGATAAGAGCGGAGAGGGAGGGATTCGAACCCTCGGTACCCTTGTGAGGCACACACGCTTTCCAGGCGAGCCCGTTCGACCGCTCCGGCACCTCTCCGTTTAATCTATCAATAAGATTGGGCGTCAATGATATAGCTATTCTTAACTTATATCAACCTTTAAAAACCAAAAGAAAAAACCTGAGTTGTGTAGGCCTTAACAGGCTTTCCGTTATCTATAGCAGGATTAAACCGCCATTTCTTTGCAGCCGTGAGTGAGGCGCCCATTATTCCATAACCAATTTGCTGAACAATCTCGTAATCCCGTGCGTTTTTTTTATACTTTCGGATATTTGAAATAAATATCTCTTCTACAATTCCATTTTTGTCAACCAAAAATGTAACATACACTTCTGCGATTACTTCTGCATTTCGTGCTTCTTCCGGAGTAGCGGGCTCTATGATCTTTAACGGAGTAGGTGGTCTTTGAGGACTCGCTACCGGTTGATCCGAATCTCCTGTTTGGCCAACCTCTCCTTCTCCTAATTCTTCCAGAGACAACATATCTTCAAAGTCCAACAATTCGATATCTTCTTCTATTACTTCATCTGTGGGAACAGGAACAGGAATCTGAGGTTTTGGAGGGCTGGCGGGAGTTGTCTCTTGTTTTGTTACAATAGACTGTTCTACAAAGATTTCCTGAGTAGGCTCAATATAAACTTTATCCATTTTTTCTGTTGTAATCTCAGGCCATAATTTAAAGATCAGAATCATAACAATAAGCGAGAACATCAAACATAGCATTAACCTATGCTGATATTCTGTTTCCTTATATATTTTATCCGGATCAAAAAAACTCACTTAGACCTAATTCGTTTCAATTCCCGATCTATTAACTGATAAGTATGGTCTTTTAATATGTTAATATCTTCAAAATCAGAAGATTTTATTGGATCCAGAATAGAAATGGAAAAGTTCACATTAGGTTCGACGATCTTAGAGCCTGATTTCATGGCTAAATGTCCACCCTCTAAAACAATCGGTTGTAAATTAAATCCATATTCATGAGCCAATAGAAAAGCCCCATTCTTAAATCTTTTAATTTTTCCATCTAATGTCCTGGTCCCTTCCGGAAATATCATTACCGGAATTTTATCTTTCAAAGGTTGAACCAGATTTTCTAATTTTTTTATAGCCGATTTACTATTTCTGTTGATAGTTAGATGCCCTGTTAGCCATACTAACCATCCCATTACAGGAATAAAAGCAAGGCTTCTTTTTGAAACCCATTTCATTTGCCATGGTAAATGATACGCCAGTGCCATATCCAAAAAGCTCTGGTGGTTTGCAACGAATACAGTTGGCACTTCGGGATCAAACTTCTCTGTTCCCTCAATATCGATCTTCCATTTAGGACTGGCTTTCATCATAAGTTTTGCCATTATAGCAAGCACTCTGTTGGGTGCTTTTCTGTACGGGTCAAACGGAAATGTAAATACAAATACTATTGAGATCAGTACAAAAAAGACAGCGAAAAGAAATGAAAAATAAAGCCAGAGAAAAACACTGAATAATGCCTTCATTTAACTAGATATCCTTAATTGCTTTACGGATAAAACCATTATGTTTGTTCAGAAGAGCTTCTGCGTGTTCCTTTTCGATATTTGCAACAGCCATTACTATAGCTGTTTTAACATGATTATCAGCTTTTTTCAAATATTCAGTTGCCTCTTCGTAGTTCAGGTCTGTGAATATCATAATGATCTTCTTTGCTCTTTCCACCAATTTTTTATTAGTAAGCTGAAGATCTACCATTACGTTTTCGTACACTTTACCTTGCCTGATCATTGCACCGGTTGTAAGCATGTTCAGAACCATTTTCTGAGCAGTTCCACTTTTCATTCTTGTACTTCCCATAACAACTTCGGGACCTACAGGAACATCTATTATATAATCTGCATCTACGTCAATTTGTTCTTTTGGAACTGTAGAAACCATTATTGTTTTACACCCTCTCTTCTTTGCTTCATTCAAAGCGCCAACTACATAAGGTGTTCTGCCACTGGCGGCTAAGCCGCAAACAACATCGGGTGGAAAGATCTCATTGTCTCTGATATCAGCGGCTCCGTTCTCCTCAAAATCTTCAGCGCCTTCCTTTGCCACATACATAGCGTCTTTTCCTCCGGCTATAAAGCCCTGTACAAGCTCCGGATCTGATCCAAAAGTAGGTGGACATTCTGAAGCATCAACTACACCTAACCTGCCACTGGTTCCTGCTCCAAAATAAAGCAATCTGCCTCCAAGATTAAAGCTTTCACTGATCGCTTCAACAGCTTTTGCAATAACATCAGAACGCAGAGAAACAAGTTTAGCTACTTTTTGATCTTCTTCATTAATTATGCGAACAATTTCTTCTGGTGAAGCAACATCTATTTTCATGCTGGCCTCATTTCTTTGTTCAGTTGCCAGCTTTGATATTTTATTGAATAGTGCTTGTTCTTCAGTCATATAATTTTGTTATCTCCTGTTTAGCCACCAATCGGAAGTACTGTTTCCGGCTGATAACATTTCCTTGGGGTCTTCTGTTTCAACTTGTTTTAATAATGTAGCAGCCAATGCTAGGATCTCTTCGTCCACCTTGCTTTCAAGCTCTTCAGGATTGAAGTGATCTTTAACAAAGTGAGTATCATATTTGGCTTCAACAAAATCTTTATGTTTTAATGTAAATTCGCAAAAAGGGATCGTTGTTTTACAACCAACTATCTCATATTCATCCAGGGCTCTTAGCATTTTACTGATAGCAGCTTTTCTGTCTTTGCCATGTACAGTAAGCTTTGATATCATCGGATCATAATTGATGGTTACCTCCTGCCCTTCTTCCACACCGGCATCTACACGAATTCCATCTCCTGTTGGCACTCGATGTTTATGCAACATTCCGGTACTTGGTAAAAAATTATCTTCAGGATCTTCGGCATAAATTCTGCACTCGATAGAATGTCCGTTGATCTTCAGGTCTTCCTGAGTAAATGGAAGTTTTTTACCTTCAGCTACTAAGATCTGAGTTGCAACCAGATCAACTCCCGAGATCATTTCCGTAACCGGATGTTCTACCTGTAGCCGGGTATTCATTTCCAGAAAATAAAAATCCAGATGTTTATCTACTAAGAACTCAATGGTTCCTGCCCCGATATAATCGCAGCCCTTAGTAGCTTTAATTGCAGCTTCTGCCATTTTTTCTCTTAACTCCGGAGTAAGTAATGCGCACGGAGCTTCTTCAATTACTTTTTGATGTCTTCGTTGTACAGAACACTCTCTGTCAAAAACATGAACTACATTTCCGTGCATATCAGCCACTACCTGGAATTCTACGTGCCTTGGCTCTTCCAGATATTTCTCGATGTAGATCCTGTCGTCACCAAACGCATTTTTTGCTTCCGACTTAGCTGCCTTAATACTGCTTTCGAATTCATCCTTTTTATGAACAATTCTCATTCCCTTACCACCACCACCTGCAGCCGCCTTTACCAATATTGGATATCCGATCTCATCTGCGATTGTTGATGCTTCTTCCAAATCTTTTAATTCAGACTTCAATCCCGGAGGCGTTGGAATACCTAATTTTGTAACCAATTCACGAGCAGCCGTTTTATCCCCCATAACAGTGATAGCATGTGGTTTCGGGCCGATAAAGATAATGCCTTCTTTTTCACATCGTTCAGAGAAAGCTGCATTTTCGCTCAAAAAACCATACCCGGGATGAACCGCATCAGCTCCAGTTTTTTTAACAGCATCAATGATCTTATCCATAACCAGATAACTCTCTGATGAGGCTGCTTCTCCTATAAATACAGATTCATCGGCGTGAAGCACATGTGGTGAAGCTGCGTCTGGACGTGAATATACAGCAACTGTTTTTATTCCTAGTTCTTTACAAGAATGAATTACTCGTAGTGCAATTTCACCACGGTTTGCAATAAGTACTTTCTTTATTTCTGGCATTTAAAAACGGTTTTTTATTTAAGGAATAATACCGCTTTACTAAGAGATTCTCCAAGTGGATTTACACTGCTTTTTTTAAGTCGAGCAACACTTTGGGAAGAATGTATAGTTTCTCTGATTGATTCAGGCAGGCACGTTTATTAAAAACATCAAAATCGTTTTCTTCTATCTTTTCGAGAATTCGACTGTAATTTCTATGAGCAAGATAAACGGGAAGCCGACTATCTTTATCAAGCATCTCAATTCCTGAAAAAGCTCGATCATAATATTCCCGGGCTCGTGCAATCTGAAATTTCATAAGCTCAATAAATTTTTCGCTTTTCTTTTTAGCGAAAAGCTCCTCTTCTGTAACATCGAACTTTATAAGGTCTTCTTTGGGAAGATAAATTCGTCCGCGTTCTAGATCTTCTCCCACATCTCTGAGAATATTTGTGAGCTGCATAGCTATTCCAAGATCAGTAGCTTTTTCAATTGCCGCATCAGAATTATATCCAAAAACTTCGATAGTCATCAATCCCACTACAGAAGCTACTTTGTAAGAGTAGTCATAGATCTCCTGAAAATTGGCAAATCTTGTTATTTCAAGATCCTGACGAACTCCATCTATTAACAACAGAGGTAATTCTTTAGAAACTTTATATCTCTTCAAAGAATCGGCGTATGCACTAAGAATCGGATCCTGAACGGTGTATCCACTATAGACCTTATCCAGATCTTTTTTAAACTCATCCAGCTTTTCATCTATTTCTGAGAGCGTGAGTTTTTCTTCCTTGATAAGATCTTCAGCTTCATCAACAAGGTTATCCAGATACCTGCACATTCCATAGATCGCGAAAATACCTCTTTGCTTATCATTAGGCAGAAATCGTGTAGCTAAATAAAAAGTCTTTGCGTGATAACGGGTTATAGCTCTGCAATGACTATAAGCTTGCTTCAGCTCTTCATCACATAAGTCTTCGATCACTGATCTATGGAACGAGGTCATTTCATAGATCGGCCTGAAAAGAGAGTACGGTATTTGTAGAAGGTTCGTCATTGTACAATGGCTATAATGCTAAATTCTACGATAAAAGTTCCTCTTCAGATTTAAAATTACCATAATAAATATCTTTCAAAAAGTTCACTATCTTCAAGCTCATTCAAAAGTGTGTTTTACAGCTTTGAAAATTAAAGATAAATGGGTGAGTTCATCTTACATCAGGAGTGTCTATGAATAAAAAAGTGACAATTTATGAGGTAGCTAAAAAAGCCGGAGTTGCTATCTCTACCGTATCGAGAGTATTGAATGGTTCTCAAAATGTATCTGAGGACACCAAAGTAAAAGTTAACGATGTAATTAAGGAACTGAATTTCCGTCCACAGGTAAATGCACGCAAACTGGCCAGCAAAGAACCGCAAATGCTTGCCATTGCCGTACCTTCTTTTACCACCCCGTTCTTCAATGAAGTACTGAAAGGTGTAAAAGATGAGATCAGTAAAATGGATCTGGATATCATCCTGTATAACACCGGATCAAAGAATCCTGAAGAAGCTGTTCACAATTTCTTTGACAGAGGAACCGCTGATGCACTTATTCTTCTTTCCATCGATGTAACTGACAAAATTCATGAAGTTCTGCAAGCCACACAAACACCCGTTGTATTGGTAAACTCTGCACATGAAAGCTATAATTATTTTATGCTGAATGATTACAAAGGCGGATATATGTCGGGTGAACATTTGGTGAAAAATGGATTCCAGAACATTGGAATGATAAGTACTGTTACCAAAAACAAATCCTCTTCTGAACGAGAGCGAGGTTTTATTGACGCCTTAAAGAATTATAAAATGAATATTGATGAAAGCCTTTTCATTACAGGCGATTCTGAAAAGCATGGTGGCTTTACGGAAGAAGCAGGATTTGAAGCCATCAATAAATATGCTGAAATGGGTAATTTTCCGGATGCTATTTTCTGCGCTAATGATACCCAGGCACTTGGAGCTATTCATGCCATCAACAAACTTGGGATGAGTGTTCCTGAAGACATCGCTTTGATGGGCTATGATAACATCAAATTTTCAAAGTATATGGACCTGACTACCGTGAATCAGAAAATGTATTCCACCGGAGTTCAGGCTACTTCCAGATTAGCAGAAATTATTCGAAATCCGGACCAGAATCTCATTCAAACAACTATAGATCCTGAACTTATAGAACGGGGATCAACTAAAAATTCTAAAAAATAAAGTGAACGCAAACTTTACTACTCAGGAAGCACTCGATCATTGTATTACAGAAACAGCTGTTGAAGGATTACAATCCTACAAAGGAAAAGTCCGGGAGGTGTACGATCTTGGATCAGATAAACTTGGCATCGTTGTAACTGATCGCATCTCTGCTTTCGATTACATCATGAAACAAGCCATTCCTTTTAAGGGACAGATACTGAATCAAATGGCTGCTTTTTCTTTTGATAAAGTAAAAGACATTATTGCAACTCACATTATTGATGTTCCACATCCGAATGTAACGATCGCCAAAAAATGTGATCCGGTTCCTATTGAAGTTGTGATCCGTGGTTATTTAACCGGACATGCATGGAGAACTTACAAGTCAGGCTTGAGAGAATTATGCGGTGCTCCGCTTCCTGAAGGAATGAAAGAGCATGATAAGTTTCCGGAGCCTCTCCTCACCCCTGCTACCAAAGCTACAGAAGGTCATGATGAGGACATTTCAGAAGCCGATATTCTGAAGCGCGGAATAGTTGATCAAAAACTTTGGAATCAGATCAGAGAAACTGCTTTTAAACTTTTTGAGCGGGGTACTGAAGTTGCTGCCAAACAAGGGTTGATCCTGGTAGATACTAAATACGAATTTGGATTGTACAACGGTGAACTCACATTGATCGATGAAGTTCATACCACCGATTCTTCCCGTTACTTTTATTCAGATGGTTATGAAGAACGTCAGGCTAAAGGCGAGCCCCAAAAACAACTTTCCAAAGAATTCCTGAGAGAATGGTTGATGGAGCATAACTTTCAGGGTTTAGACGGACAAACACTCCCCGATCTCCCCGATTCCTTCCGATTAAAAGTATATGAGCGTTATGCGGAGTTATTCGGCTTGCTAACCGGAGAAGATTTTGAGCCCAAGCTGGAGAAAGACTTTGATGGGGTGTTGGGAAAGATTCTGAAAGGTTTAAATATTTGACAAATAACTGATTTTATTAATATTATATTCTTAATTTTAATAATTAAATGAACATTACTAAAAATGAAAAAGGAGTAAATTAAATAGAGAATACTTTACAATGTTGGTATACCTCTTTTAAGACCACGATTATGAAAAATATAATATTGATACTCTGCTTTGCACTGATTTCTGTTGCTTGCTACAGCCAAGAAATTGAAAAGATTAAATTGGACGTAAAAGACGAATGGAATTTATATCTCAATGACGAAGAATCAGATGAACTATTCTATTTGAGATTGGCACCCAAAAACAAGCCGATTGGCGCGCTTGTAATTTTACCTTCAGGTTATGAAAAAGTTGAAGACACTTTACTACAAATTGACCTTCATAAAAAAGCCGTTGAACAAGGATTAATTGTGATCGTACCATCAATAAATTGGGGAAATGATGACAGAATATATGAGTTTAAAATTCTTGATAAGATATTTGCACAAGTTATCCGGGAATTCAATGTACCAAAAGATAAATTCATCCTCGGAGGACTTTCAAATGGTGGAATGATTGCAATTAAATATGCCGAAAAATCTGTAGAAAACCCTGAACAAACACTTTTAAAACCACTCGGTATTTTTGGATTAGACACCCCGTTAGACCTTGCACACCTCTATCAATATGCAGAAAGAGAAATTAAAAGAAATTTCTCTGAAGCCGGAATGAACGAAGCGAGATGGATGATAAATAAGTATAACCAAATGTATGGAGGTTCACCTTCCGAATTTCCAGAAAAATATATTGAAGCGTCAATGTATTCGCATGGTGTCGAAAATGGAGGAAATGCTGTTTACTTAAAAGATATGCCTATTCGGATGTACACCGATTTAGACGTAAACTGGTTACTCAACGAAAGAAACAGAGACTTATACGATTGGAATGGCACCAATATAGTTGCGATGATAAACGAACTAAAGCTAATGGGAAATAAAGATGCAAATGTCATTATTACAATGGGTAAAGGTGTCAGACTTGATGGTAGAAGGCATCCACATTCCTGGTCTATTATGGACACCAAAGATTGTATGAATTGGATAAATAGTCTGCTATAAGAAAGAGGTGTAAAAGTGGCTATAACTAATGCGCAAGTCGGCATTCATCCCGCTCCGCTTGGGGTTTTTCGGTTGGCAGAGAAACATTTCGTTTCTTCACAACACCACGGATGAAACCGCCCTGCCTTTATTCAAAACGTTCGTATTTAACTAACATCGTCAACTTAATGTGAGAATATCCCCAACAGCGAAAAGGAACATTTCAAGGATCATCCCCTTTGCTATTATCTGGTTATTGATTGGATGGATTATTGATATAACGGTGTTCGATGCAACACGTAACCAAAACCTCAATCCAGATACTGATATTACCTTCACCATCCCGGTGCTGATTTTTGCTAGCCTGGCAAATGTCGTGGTTGGGCTTATTATAGGAACTCTGGAGGTGGTTTATTTAGAAAAGAGATTCTCGAACCGGACATTGAGTGCCAAGTTTTTTTACAAATTCATAATCTACCTTAGCTTATTTCTTACTGTTATAGTCATCTTATATCCTGTCGCATTTACGCTCGAAACAGGCACAAGTTTGCTAAAAGTTGATACTTGGCAACAATTGTACAGATTCCTGATAAGTATTTCTTTCCTTATCACCTTATTTCATTTGTCTGTAAAGCTTATGGTTAGTTTGATATATTCAGCTATAAGTGAAAACTTAGGACATCAGGTGCTGTTAAATTTTTTTTCCGGGAAATATCACCAACCCAAAATTGAAAAGCGGATTTTCATGTTCCTGGATATGAAATCTTCCACTACCATAGCCGAAACTCTAGGACACATAAGATACTTCAAATTACTGGACACCTATTACAATATTATGTCAGACCCCATCATCAATTCATTCGGTGAAGTATACCAGTACATAGGAGATGAAATCGTGATTTCATGGAAACCCGGTAAGGGAACTAACCAGGCAAACTGCATCAAATGCTTCTTTGACATACAAGATCATCTCAATGAACAAAAAGAAGTTTTATTTCATGAATTTGGCTTTGAAATTGGTTTCAAAGCAGGGATTCATTTTGGTGAAGTCACTATTGGAGAAATTGGAGCCTTAAAAAAGGAAATTGTATTTACCGGGGATGTCTTAAATACGACCGCTAGAATCCAAAGTCTTTGTAAGGAATTAGAATCTGACTTACTGATCTCAGGTGCAATTAAAGAATTATTACCCCATACTAACTATCAATATTTCTCTAAAGGAGAGATAGAACTGAAAGGAAGAAATAAGAAAGAAGAACTGTTTAGCGTAACTTTAGAAAAGAAGCCGACAATAGCTAACACTATGTAAAGATGCATTAAAACGCATTTTACATTAACCGCTAGCTGCAAGCAAAATCAACCTTCTTGTTTTTCAAAACGAGCGTACATGTTTTGAATGAAGCTTTCTTTGTTTGATTTGAATTTATTGACAAATGGTTTGGCTCCATCTTTCAAATGATCATTCAAGTTATTGTCGCTCCATTGGGCAATTTCCAATATGATCGGCAACAGCTCTTTCCCCTTCTGTGTTAGACTATAAATATTGGTCTTTTTGTTTCCTTCAAGTTTACCTTTGTTAATAATGCCTAGTTCTTCAAGCATTGAAAGTCTGTTTGAAAGTATATTCGTAGCTATTTTTTCGTTGGAGTTGCTGAACTCACTATACGTTTTCTTTCCGGAGAACATCATATCTCTAATAATTAATAATGACCACTTATCCCCTATTAAGTCCAGTGCTGAACTAATCGGACAATTCGACCTGAATTTTTGTTTCATTATTTTTTGATTTTCACTTGCATTATGAAAGTTATTCTATATTTTACTTGCAAAACAAAAGTATAAATAATCAGAGGAACTACAAACCTAATATGAAAGATTCTGAAATAGCTGTTTTAGGAGCCGGTGTTGGTGGATTAACAACGGCAATAGCTCTTCATCAAAGAGGTTTTAAAAACATTCAAATTTATGAGCGTAGAAATGAAGCGACAACGATTGGAGCCGGTATCGTTATTTGGGCAAATGCGAGTAAGATTTTCACTAGGCTGAATCTAATAAATGAGATCGAGCAAGCTGGTGGTTCAATAAATGAAATGCAACGTTGGACAGAAAAAGGTGAGTTTATCGGCTCAATAAATATTAATGAAATTGACTCTTACACGGGAGCAAAAAGCTTTGCTATAAGCCGTAAAGATCTCCAAGAAATTCTGCTTCAAAAGATTGATAAACTTAATATTCCCATATACTACAATCACAATGCACAACAAATTTCCACACAAGAAAACTCGGCTTTCATAAACTTTGGTAATGAGATTTCAGTTAAATCCGACATCATAATTGGCGCAGATGGAAGAATGAATTCTGTTGCCCGAAAATATGTGAATGGTACCAATCAGCCGATCTATCAAAATTTTGTCAATTGGATTGGAATAGTAGAAAGTGAACATCCTGTTTTTCCGGAAAACAACGTTTTAGACTATTGGGGTTGCGGTGAACGCTTCGGAATCGTACCGATAAATAAATACAAAGGTTACTGGGCGGGAGGAAAATCCTTACCTCTAAATTCATCTTTCAAAAATAAGAACCCGAAAGATCTGCTATTTGAACTATTTGGTTCATGGTCTCCAAATATCAAAGAGGTTATCGCATTGACCAACGAAGAAAACATCAAATACATTGAGGTCTTTGACCACAACCCTATTCCCAAATGGTATAGAAACAATGTGTGTTTAATTGGTGATGCCGCTCATGCTGCTTTACCAACTTCGGGTCAAGGTGCTTGCCAAGCAATAGAAGATGCGTGGCATTTTGCTTCAATTTTAGAAAAAGCTGAAACTACCGAAGAGGCCTTTAGTCAGTTCCAAAAAATAAGATTTGATAAAACGACTGCAATCACAATGGCTGGTCGTAATTTTGCAAAATCAGTATTCAATGAAGACCCACAGTTTTGCGACGAGAGAAATAAAAACGCAAAGAAAGCAGACTATAAAAGTGCCGGTAATAATATTGCGAAACTTTGGGGTACAGACTTACCCAAATAAAACCGTCAGCTATCATCATTTTAGCTTCATAATTACTAGATTATTCCGGCATCAGGATTATAATTTATCTTTCATTACTATCTAATTTATGAGCAAGAAGATCAATTGGGGAATTATAGGTTGTGGAAATGTAACGGAAGTTAAAAGCGGTCCGGCGTACCAAAAAGTTGATGGGTTTGAGCTAATCGCTGTAATGAGGCGTGATGAAGAAAAAGTGAAAGATTATGCTAAACGCCATAAGGTAAAAAAGCATTACACCGATGCTGATCTCTTGATCAATGATGATGACGTTGACGCTGTTTATATCGCCACTCCTCCCGACTCTCATTTAGAATATGCTCTCAAAGTTGCAAAAGCCGGAAAACCGTGCTGTATTGAAAAACCTATGGCACCAAGCTATGAGGAATGTAAAGAGATTACACTGGCTTTCGAAATCGAAAAAATCCCTTTGTTTGTAGCTTATTATCGCCGGTCGTTGCCCCGTTTTCTTAAAATCAAAGAATGGCTTGATCAAAAGTACATCGGAGAGGTCAGGCATATAAACTGGAACTACTCCTGCCCTCCAAAGGATATCGATCTTCTTGGTACTTATAATTGGCGTACTGATGCCAAAATAGCCAAGGCCGGCTATTTCGACGATCTGGCTTGCCATGGACTAGATCTATTCAGTTTCTATTTCGGATCTGTTCAAACAGCTAAAGGAATAAGCACCAATCAACTCGGCTTATACACTGCTAAAGATGCGGTTACGTGTTCATGGATTTACGAAAATGGAATCACCGGCTCGGGAAGCTGGAATTTTGGAAGTTATCGTTATGAAGATGAAGTTGAGATCATCGGCAGTAAAGGAACGATCCGATTTTCTGTTTTTAAGAACGAGGATGTTGAACTGAATAGCGAAACCAAACAAGAGAAAGTCTTTATAGAACATCCCAAACACATTCAGTTTTATCATGTTGAGAATATGAAAAAAGCGTTGATGGACAGGAACTTTTTGCACCCTTCTTCCGAAAATTCAGCTACTCATACTGCCTGGGTGATGGATCAGATCTTGAAATAGTAGATTCTTCTAAACTCCATACTACAATTCCTGTTAATTCAGATTTACTTTTCGGTTCTAACTAGACAAGATCAGATCAAAGCCTTAAAATATTAGTAACAATTATTGGGTATTGGAGTATCCTTAGCGAAAATGCGAAACACAGTATGAAAGATGTTGAAGAGTTTTGTCCTTCTGACAAAAAGGATTGGAGAGATTGGCTCGAATTGAATCACAATAAAAAAGATGCGGTTTGGCTTATCTTTTATAAGAAAAAGTCTCCGAACTATAATTTAAGCTGGAGTGAATCAGTAGATGAAGCTCTTTGTTTTGGCTGGATAGACAGCACCAAAAAAGCCATAGACAATGAAAAATACAGACAGTATTTCTGTAAGCGAAAACCAAAAAGTAATTGGTCTAAGATCAATAAGGATAAAGTGAAAACTTTAATGGATCAGGGACTTATGAAAGAAGCGGGTTACAAAACTATTGAAGTCGCAAAAGGAAACGGCTCCTGGACAATTTTAGATAAAGTTGAAGCACTTGTAATTCCTGATGATCTGCAATCAGCATTTAAAAAGTATAAAGGCTCAATGGAATACTTTAACAGCCTGAGTAAATCTGTTAAAAAACAACTCTTGTACTGGATAGTTTCTGCTAAAAGAGATGAGACAAGGCAAAAGAGAATTCAGCAGATCGTAGAAAACGCCGGTCAAAACAAGAAACCAAAACAATTCCGGTAAGAATAAGTTTAAGTCCTGAAATCGCATGAAAAAGAAACCCAAAAAACTTGTACTCAGAATAGTATTGCTGGTTGGAACTATAGTTTCCTTATTCTTTGTGCCCTGGCTTTTAGTGTGGGCGTGGATATTGCCTCTGCCCGACTCGGTTCAGGATCAAGCAAATGAAGCGATCGAACATGGCTTTGATGGAATAATAATTTATATAGATGAAGGAGATGAACCTCCCGCTTTTTATGCAGCGGGCTTTCACAATAAGGAAAATAAAATACCCGCCAATCCTAAAGCTTTATTCAAGATCGCCAGTATCAGCAAGCTCTACACTGCCGTTGCTGTTACTAAATTGGTTAATGACGGTCGTTTGGAACTCGATGAAACTCTTACTGATTACCTACCCGAACTTGATGGAAGGATCGAAAATGCAAGTACAATCACTTTGAGAATGATGGTAAAGCATCGAAGCGGTATTCCCAATTTTACAGATGCCCCGAATTTTTGGGCTGCTCCAACACAAACCTACGAAGAAAGTCTTGCACTGATTCTGGACAAACAGGCTAACTTTGAACCTGATGAAGACTATGAGTATTGCAATACTAATTATCTGTTAATCAATAAGATCATGGAAAATATTCTGGGTTATGAGACCTTTCAGTTCATTCAGGAAGAAGTTCTGACTCCGCTGAATCTTAACAATACTTTCGCATCACTAGATGAAGTAAATATTGACAGCGTGATGAGCGGTTATCACGTTGGACATCCTTTTGATTTAAAAGAAGACGAGCATGGTATGCTGGCCACCGCTGAAGATGTCGGGATCTTTCTGCGTGCATTGAATAATGGGACATTATTTGAAGAAGGAGAACAGGAAATCTACTCTTCAATTTATCAATATGATCACAAAGGATGGGTTCCCGGTTATCAGAGTATTGCCGAATACGACGAAGATATTGATGCAGTGGTTATTCAGTTTACAAGCACAACCGATCCCAAGTTATACAACTGGAATTTAGCGGATATTGTTTATGGTCGAATTATTAAAATATTGGGTAAAAATTAGAAACTTAGGATTTATAAAGTAAACAGCTTGCTGCTCGAGAATCCAGACTTTCATTAAATCAGTTGCCTTTTTTAACGATTACTTTCCGAATGTGATTAGAAATGATCAGATCAATTCCGTAAAATATTAAACATTATTTATTGGGAGCAGGAGCTCCTTTATTGCCATCCCAAGCAAGAACTTGGAATCGAAAAACTAGAATTAAGAAATGTGATTGAAATAGAATTCAGTAAACCAGTCAAAAATAAATGTGAATGTTGTGGGCATGAATCTACTACATTAACTCGATTTGTTTACAGTAACGGAAATGCCCATTCCGTTTATTACATTAAATTCACAGAGAATCATGATGATAAATTTGCCTTTGGGGTTATTAGTTTAGGTGATTGGGGAATCAATGAAATTCCTGAACATAGATTTGCATTCCCATTTGAAATAAGAATGGATGACGATAACTTTCAAATAGGAATGGTAAATAAAGAAAACTCCCCTTGGTCAAATGTTGAATTGCTTGGGAGATTCTTAGATCGTGAAGAATCACTTGAACATGAATGGATCGATGAAGTCTTTCACATTACTGATCATATTTTAACAGAGGATAAGATAGTGTTAGACTACTTTCAGAATCCATAGAGTAATCAAAAAAGTACTGGGAGCAGGAGCTCCCTTCTTATAATCCCAAGCAAGAACTTGGGATGGAGAAAGGAACCCGAAAACCACACTTTTGTAATTTGAAATTTGGGTTTTGTCCTTTGTTTCTAGAAACTCTAGCCTACTCTAAACTTCAATTCCTCGATTGTTGAAAGTATCTCATTTCTGTCCATCTCGCGATAGCGCTCTGGTAATAGTTCTTTTGAAGTACATTCAATCACTGCATTCAGAGTCTGTAACTCCACCTCTTCCGGGTAGGTTGGTGGGATGAAATCAGCTAGTGCCGCATCCAGAATTTCAGGTGTGACTTTCTTCCTGCCTTCAGCAGCTGCACGGAATTTTGCTCGTGTTAAAGCCGCTTCCATATCGGCTCCCGAGAATGTTTTTAAACCTTGCTGAACAACTGCAGGAATATAATCCTCAGTAAGCTTCAAGCTAGTCTTCTTAGCCATTGCTTCATAAAGCTCGATCCGCTCTTCTTTGGTGTGAGGTGGAAACAATGCTAAATGCTCTTCCGCCCTACCCTGTCGCTTTAAATCAATTGGCATCAGATCCGGTCGAGCCGTCATTAGGAACCAAACGATTTTACCTCTATTGGTGGTATCACTCATAAAAGTAGCGATCTGTGAGAATACACGGCTGGAAACTCCGCTGTCTCCTCCTGCATTTCGATCTCCGAGATAAGCATCCGCTTCATCGATCATCACTGCTACCGGCGACATCGCTTTCAACAACGACAAGATCTTTTCGAGATTTCCTTCCGTTACACCCTGCCATTGGCTTCTGAAATTCTTCAGTTTTACCATCGGAATTCCAACTTCACTCGCAAAACAAGTCACTAAAAACGTTTTTCCCGTTCCTACCGGACCACAAACCAGATAACCCATCGGCATTACATCTTGTCGGCCCGCTTTAAGGGCTTTAACCGCCTGACGAAGGTGTTGCTTCACATGAGTGTGTCCGGCAACGTTATCGAGCGAATACGGCGTTTCCACAAATTCTAACAATCCATATGCTTCCGCTTCGATCAGATCTTTTTTGTTTTCCGATAATCCATCAAAAGTGATCTTTTCCTGATTCTCACGAGCATTCGAAAGCACACTTCGGATATTCACATAATTCAATCCGGCCGTTTGCTGAGCTATGATTGCAGGAGAAACCTCTGAAAGCTTTTTGAAATCGTCGTTTTTGGTTTCGAATTTCACAAACTCCAACCGATCTTCTTCTCCCGGGATATTGATCTTGATCTCTGTAGTGTATGGATTCTGAACAATAGTTTTATTCAGATCAGCAAGATTTTCGGTGATCATCACACAAGTAAAATCCGACGCCAAAAACATAGGATCGTGTGCCCAACGGGATAAATACACCTGAGAAGTTCTGTCCTCATTTCCTGTTGAACCCGCATCACTCATTGGTATGATGGTTTCAGCATAATCGATAATGAGTGCAATGCTTTTCTTTTGATCTAAACGAAGTCGAAAGTACTGTTCCAGTAAAGACATCACACGGACAGGATCCTTAGGCATCTTTTTGGCATAATCAGTTCCAACAATGCTGTCTCGGCCTGCTATAGCCTGATTAAAATCCTGTTGAGATTCTTTGTCTCTGAAGTAAATTCCGGAAGCTCTGTCGTAGAACACAACAAAATCACGGGCTCCAAAAAATTCGTCTGACAGAAACGACTTCAAACGATTGAATTCTGTTCCTTCATCGGTTTTGAGTGCAACCATATCGTGCACGTTTCCGTGAATCAAAAAAGTATTTATGGTTCTGCTAAGGTATTTTCTCGCAAATTCCTGCGACCACTTCGGATAATGATCAAACATATGCCCTACTCAATAATAGTTAGTCTTATTGTCTCAATTCGGCTTTGAGTTGCCTTACTAATAATGAATTTATTGCCTTCAATCAGCACTTCTTCATTCACTTTTGGAATGCGCCCCAAATGATTGATAACATAACCCGCTACGGTATCATACTGAGAAGGTTCCAAAGGTATTTTAATTTCTTCGAAGGCATTCATTAACTCGTCAATTTCAACATTTCCGCTTACCACAAAGTTGTTTGGCGCGATTCGTTTCATTACCTCACTATCGGTATCGTATTCATCCTGAATATCACCGACTACTTCTTCGAGGAGATCTTCGATTGTGATCATTCCTGCCGTTCCGCCATACTCGTCCAGAACAATTGCGACAGATAAATTAGACTGACGAAATTCCTGCATCAGGTCTTTCGACTTTTTACTGGAAGGAACCAGTTTTATAGGACGAATGATCTCATGCAACGACTTTGGGTTTTTGAAAAAATCGTGAGCAAATACAACACCAATCACATCGTCAATACTGTCCCGGTACACCGGTAATTTTGAATGACCCGATTCGATCATAGTATTCAGCACATCTTCAATTGGCGTAGATTTATCCACAGCTTCGATATCGATTCGGGGAATCATGGATTCTTTCACACGCATATTTGAAAGTTCGAGGACGTTATGCAAGATCTCAGAATCATCTTCATCAATATCTTCACTTCCTCCGCTTTCCCTGAGTTCCTTTACGATCAGCTCCACATCTTGTCGTCGATAAAATTGTTCGGTTTTCTCTGCATCAGGAACCAACCATTTGATAAGAATATTTGAAGAGCCGTTTGCCAGAGCAATCAAAGGTCTTAAGATCCAATAAAATAACCTCAATGGAAGTGCTATCACATTAACCATGATATCTGCTTGTGCTCTGAAAATCGCTTTAGGGAGTATCTCGCCAAAAAGCATAATAATGAGTGAAGCTATAAATGTTTGTATTGCCAAAATCTGAAATGATGACGGCTCAACACCAAACCACAATTCAGTGTAATGCATAATGGGTTCTACAAGAAACAGAGCCATTAAAGTAGCATAAACAACATTTACGATGTTATTTCCAACTAGAGTAGTTGTGAGAAAAGTGTCCGGATTTTTAGTAAAGAATCCGATAGAACTGGAGATGAGATTATTTTTTCGGGAAGCTACTTCAAGTTTGAGTTTGTTTGCAGTTACAAATGCAATTTCGGATCCCGAAAAAAATCCACTCAGTAAAATAGTTCCGGTAATGAGAAGCCATTCCATAGTTTACCTGGCTCCTTTTTCTACTTCTTTACAATATGTGAAACTCGATGGAGGTTCGTCTTTCATTAACGAAATGTTAGTTCTTATTTACCGGTAAAAGTTGGTTTCCGTTTTTCCAGAAACGCACTTGTACCTTCTTTAAAATCATCAGTGTTATACAATTCTCCAAATAAATTTGCTTCAGAATTATACCCTGACTCATTACCTGATTCTTTAATTGCCAAGATAGCATTTTTTAAAGCAAGTGGTCCTTGTTTAAGCATGCTTTTGACCATTTCTTTGGCTGACTCTAAAGCTGATTCTTCTGCTATCTGATTCACCAATCCAATTTCTTTGGCTTCTTGGGCTTTTACAAATCTGCCTGTCAACGTCAATTCAAGAGCTTTAGCTTCTCCCACTAATTTAGGTAAACGTTGAGTCCCTCCATATCCCGGAATTAAACCAAGGCTAACTTCAGGCAAGCCCAACAGTGCATTTTCAGAAGCAATACGAATATGACAAGCCATCGCGAGTTCACACCCTCCTCCCAAAGCATAGCCATTAACGGCTGCAACCACAGGAATGGTCAGGTCTTCAAGTTTCTGAAAAACCCTTTGCCCACGAAGTGATTTCTTTTTTGCCTCAGAATCTCCCAGAGTGTTTAACTCTTTGATATCAGCTCCGGCTACAAAAGCTTTATCCCCAGCACCGGTTACTATAAGCGCCTTAATTTCTTTGCTCTCTCTGATATGATCAAGCGCTGAATCAAGCTCTTCAAAAACCTGATTATTTAACGCATTCATTTTGTCGGGACGGTTTACTGTAAGTACACACACTCCTGATTCATCTACATCCAGAAGTAGTGTTTCAAATGATAAGCTCATGAATTATTCTTTAACTTGTTTCTTTGTACTTGACACGTTTGATACATCATCAGAAAGTTCATCTAAAATAGAATCAAAGTCCAGTTCAGTTTCCCATTCTGTGGTGTACTCAGGTAAGATATCCTGATCTAAGTCGTCAATCAATTGCGAAGTTTCATCCACTTCGGTTAACAAGTTATCTAATTGGAAGCCAATTTCTTCCGGATTACTCATGGTCATAGATTGCTCGTAGATATATCTGACAGCGTCTTCTATGGTTTCCAAATGAGTTTCACACACTAAATATTTCTCTTTTGCGATCTTAAATTTCTGAAGCCTTTTTTGCATGATCGCCACACGTCGTGCTTTTGTACGCTTCAGTTTTTCTGATTCGATCGTCTTAATTTCTTCAATCTGTCGAATTACTTCTTCTTTAAGATTTGTTTCCAAAGAAGTATTTAAATACACTTCATAGCGCTTTATAAGATCCAGAAGTGTCAGATAATTCCCCAACAGTTCTTCAATTTTCTTACCAATATTATCCAGCAATCCCTGTGAGCTGTACGGAAGTTTTTCGAAGTTTTCCTGCACCATTTTAGCAAGATGTTTAAGTACTAAAAAGCGTTTCTGGCTTGCTGAATCCAGCGATTGAAACAGATCTTTTTCATTACTGGAAGCGTGGCGCTCTTTGATCTTTTTAAGCTCCGTCTTTTTTCTGAAACGAGGCAGCTTAGGAACTATACCCAAGTACATCAGCTCCAAACCAAACACTGTGGTTAGCATCACGCTTGAAGCATCTCCAAAATCGCTGATGAAAAAAGCGGTAAGTGTAGCGATCAATAATCCTCCCAGGTTAATAGGATTCATAAATGCTTCGCGAGTATAATTGATGTTTAGTTCGTCTGCTGACATTACTCTATTTCTGTATCGTTGCCTGGTGATGAATCGGTTTCTTTATTCTTTTCCTGATCCTTTTTTGTACCGATCGTTTTTTCCGTTTTTATTTCGTCTGCGGTTTTTTCGATCTCGGAATAAAGCATCCCCATTTCAGCCTTAACTTGTTGTAAAGTTTGTTTGGCCTTTTGCTTTTTCAACTCAGCTTCGTGCTGTTCATTCTTTATTTCTGTTTCAAGTTCGGAATCTTCATCCATGCTATCCATAGCAACGTCTAGCCTGGCTTCCGCATGAGTAACTTTATCGCGAACTTTTCCCAGAAACTCATCAACTGATTCCAATAAACTATCCGGATTCATGTTGTTGACAGCCTGAGCGATCTTTCCTTTTTGCTCAGCCCTTTTACCGCGCTCTTTTATTTCTTTGATGCGACGGTAATGTTCCTTGTATTCCTGCTTCAGGCGTTCTCGTTCTTCTTCACTTTTGTTACTCATAAGAGTCTCCGTTAGTTTTTCTCTTTATTCCCAACAGATTTCTTTGGAGATTCTTCTGCAACAGGTTCTTCATCTATGTTGATTGAACCGGAAGATTCACCCATTTCAAGCTTGAATTGCTCTACCAATGATTGAGCACGGATCTTTTCAGCATTCGCTTCAATTTCCATGGTCTCAGTATCGATACCATCTAACGCAATCTCCATTCGAGCTTCGTTCTTAGCCGTTTTTTCGTTTAATCGGTTGATCATCTCATCATGAGTCTGATCCATACCACCAACTTCAAACTGCTCTAATGTATCAGCAATTTTAGACTGCCATTCAGCTCTTTCGCTGGCACGTAAAGCTTCTTTAGCTTCCTGAATCTTGCGGTCTTTTTCACGCATGAAAACTTTCTTCACTTTCAGTGCTTTGTCGTACGCTTTTTCCGCAAAAACTAACTGGTCTTTTGTGTGTGCAAAATTCTCTTTAGCCTTTTCTAGTTGAAGTGCATATCCCTCAGCAATGTCATCACGATTTGCCTGAATTGCAGATTTGATCTTAGAAGTTAGTTCACCGATCAACTTTTCATTTCGGTTAGACTCCTTCTGAAGCATGATCAAGTTTGCTTTAACCGTCGCAATGTTTTCATTCATTTGCGGAATTTGATCGTTCAGATCACGAATGTTTTGCTCTAAAATTAATTTTGGATCTTCCATGGAGCTTATTACCCCACCAAACATTGATTTTAATGCACGTATGAATCTTTTAAACATGATTTTTTCCTTTTTTTAATGCCCTATGTTCATTAGATACAAATTAACTGATTATTAGTGTAATTCAACATTTTAAAGCCGGAAATCCCGAACCCCGTTTTTGTCAACTACTTTTGTAACCAGAAACTCCTTTTCAGGTTTTGTATCTGAGATCGTTACTGCTCCATACAACTGTGCGGTCACAGGCTCGATCGTGGTTGGCTTGTTCGTATATGCCACTAAAATTGTTTCACCTTTTGTGATTTTATCTCCTACTTTCTTTTTTAACACAATTCCGGCCTTAGGATCCACGTCATCTTCTTTGATTTTTCTCCCGGCTCCCAGTTCAACAGAAGCAGTTCCTATCTCGAAAGCATCCATCTCAGAGATATATCCATCTTCAGATGATTTCAATTCAAATTCGTAATCAGCAGTCGGATATTTACCGGGATTGGTGATGTATGTAATATCTCCACCCTGCTCTTCCACAATATCCAGCCACTTTTGAAAAGCTTCGCCGTTTTCAACTTGTTGTTTACTAATTTCTATTCCTTTTTCAACTGAATCTGCTTTTCCTCCTAAATAGATCATAGTTCCGGAAAGCAGGTGTGAGATCTCCATTATATCTTCGGGTCCTTCACCTTTCAGAGCATCTATGGATTCCTCCACTTCAAACCAATTCCCGATCTTGTATCCCAAAGGCTGTTTCATATTGGTAAGATACGCGATGGTCTCTTTTTCAAATTGCTCTCCAATACCAACCAAAGCCTGAGCGAGTTTAGCAGCATCTTCTTCTGTCTTCATAAATGCACCGGAACCGTATTTCACATCCAGCACCAAGGCATCAATTCCTTCGGCAAGTTTCTTACTCATAATACTGCCGGCAATTAACGGAATGGATTCTACCGTTGCAGTCACATCACGTAGTGCATAAAGTCTTTTATCAGCAGGTGCAATTTCTTCAGTTTGCCCAACAAGCACCAGATTCTGTTTTTCCAGGATCTCCTTATAACGTGCAAGATCCACATCCACATAAAAACCTGGAATAGATTCTAATTTATCCAAAGTGCCACCGGTATGTCCAAGTCCTCGACCTGATATCATAGGAACCGGAACTCCGGCACTTGCTACAATTGGTGCGAGTATAAGAGATAGTTTATCACCCACTCCACCGGTAGAATGTTTATCTACTTTCTTTCCTGATACATGTGAAAGATCCACAACTATACCTGAATGAAGCATGGATTCTGTTAATGCAGCAGATTCTTCGTCATTCAATCCATTGAGGAAAGCTGCCATCAGAAATGAACTGATCTGATAATCAGGAATTTCATCAGCAGTGTAAGAGTCAATTAAAAAACGGATCTCATCCTTAGAAAGAACTTTTCCGTCTCGTTTTTTGCGAATTAGGGAAACAATATTGTACTTTGAATTCATAGCCCAAGTATAGCCAAAAAACTAATATTTCTTCTACATGAAGAGAGATTTTTCATACTTCAATTCCGGAAAAGCTTATCTGCTCTTATTTTTTGGGTTATTATTTTCAACAGGATGTAGCTTTAAAACAATAGTTCATCCCTATCCTCAGGAATTTGAAGAAAGCATAAACAGTTATAAAGACGATATAACGCTCCATAAAGATGGTAAAATTAAATATTTACCAAACAGAGATGATTCTGAAGTTTTTGAAGATCTGAATTATAAAGAAGGAGCTTTATATCTTGATACAGGACGTTTTTACCGTTTAAAAAAAGAAGATCAGTTTTCAGCCCCCTTTTCCGGCTCCGGCTTCATTGTGACTTCCGAAGCATATTTTGATGACCAATTAAGAGAAGATGTCTTCAAGGTGATTCTTCGCAAAAAAGAAAGTTCTGAGCACAAATATATAATTACAGGCACTTCTCAAAACGCAACTATAGCAAGATCAGATTCAATTAATTATCAAATTATTGCTAAGGATTTTTGGCCTCCTTCTGTGAAGAAAGTAAAAGCAGAGGATAGCAATGAATGGCATCACTATCCTTTGGGTGGAAGCTGGGATTATATTGACCAGTCAAATGAAAGATTTTTGATCGTTCAGGGAAGTCCTGTTAAAAAAAGAATGGGAGCGGAAACTAATTACGGACAGTCTTTTACGTTATTTTCTAATACTGAACTTTCCGATGAATTTAGATCTGAATTTATAATTGTATTTTTAGGCTATTGGCATCTTACCAACATTCAATATTATTATGAGGAGTGCGATTTCGAAGATCTATCTTCTGATGCCTGCCCGGGATCTGTAATCATTAAATAACCTTTTCACTCAACAGAGTTAATTTGCTGAAAATTATTGCTGATAAAAACATTTATAAATTAGATCATTTTTTGAATGACAATGTGAAACTAACCACATTCGATCCAAATGATCAGTTACCGGGCTTAGAAACATTCGATGCCCTCTTTGTCAGAACGGTGACAAAACTCAATTCTAAAACCTTAGAAGCAATACCCAACTCATTAAAGCTCATTGGAACCGGTTCATCCGGAAGCGATCATATTGAGAAAGAGTATTTCAAGTCAAGAGGTGTACAGGTTATTGATGCTAAAGGCTCAAATGCTGATGCGGTTAGTGAATACGTAATCACATCACTTTTGCTGTGGTCTATAAAAAGAGATATTGAGCTATCAGAAATGACAGTTGGAATAATTGGAGCAGGAGCAACAGGAAGTGCAGTCGCTGATCAACTATCACAGTTTGAAATTCCTTTTCTGAGTTATGATCCACCAAGAGCACAAAGAGACAAAAATTTTAGCTCGGCTTCTCTTAAAGATATTCTTGAGTGTGATATTCTTACTTTTCATGTTCCACTGGAGAAAAAAGGGGCTCATTCCACATTTCACTGGTTGGATAAATCTAAACTCTCTGCCAATTCTTTTGAACTGATCATTAATGCCTCCCGAGGTGGAGTTGTTGATGAACTAGCTCTTCTTAATGCCGTCCATGAAAATACAGTTGGGGATATAATTATAGATGTTTGGGAAGGTGAACCGGACTTTAATACAGCAGTCGCTGAAGCAGCATTTATTGCAACTCCTCATATAGCCGGCTATTCAGAACAAGCAAAATTAAATGCATCAAAAATGCTAGTTGATCAGTTTTCTGATTTTTTTGATTTAGAAGTTGCCGATTCCTCAAAGCTTTACCGGTCAAAGAAAATAGATCTGGCTGATTTAAATTACACACCTTATGAGTTACTTCTCAGATTACATCCTCTGAGAGAATATGATGCTGATCTTAGAGATCTGAATTTACGCCCTGACAAATCAATTCTGTTCCAGAAACTCAGAACAGATCGTCCTTACAGATATGAATACCCCTATATCAGTCTGAACAAAACTTTACTGAATGAATTTAATGTGTTTAAAAAGCTGGGTGTTAAACCTCTGACTAATACTTAAGTTCTTTCAAGGATTTGTTTTTATGATCCGGCTCAGGGTCTTCCAGAAATTGAACTACTTTGATAGTTTCTTTCCCTTTCATTATAGCCTTCAGAATACGATGCATGCCGTCCATCACACTCCCATCTGAAGAAAGAATAACAGGATATTTAAAACTTGTTTTTTCTGCATATTCAATGTGTTTTGCTATCTCACGAACTGAAGGCACATCATCTTTACCCTGAAACCAAAAATTTTTGTCGATATCGTCAATCGACTCAATCATCACTTCTTTTGGTAAATAATGTTCTGAAATTTTTACGAGTCTATCAATGTCCCATGCCAGAGTATCGCCATTAACTTCTCGTATATGATATTGTTTTCTCATTTATTGCTTTGGTATTTTTATCCAACTGCCAGCAGTGATATTCTGGTCCAATTGAACTTGATTAATAATTGCTATGTCTAACGGTTCAATATTCATTGGCAGATTTGAAGGCAGGAAACTGGAAAAGGAACCTGATCTTGTAGTTTTTACCAGTTCCAGTCTTACAGGTTTTATGTTCAGAATAGACGAGTCGGTAAGTCGGTCAAAACCATTAGGAACTGCAGCAAACTGTTGTTCATATTCACCGAACTGCTGAGATATAGTATAACTCAGAAACCTGTAAATATTTCCATTATAACTCAGAGCGGTTATATCAATCGTCAATGAAGTTCCGTCTTCCTGTTGGAGGTTAGCTTCGGCTTCATAACCATTCAAACCGTTCGGGTTGGTTGAGCTTTGCTCAGTAGTGTTTACTCCTTCCTGATTCAAAAACGCCTTAACAGAAGCTTCCGGAGTTGAATTCTCATTGTCAATGGAAAATTGCACAATAGCATCCTGATTTTCATTCACCAAAATAACTGCTGAAGCCTGATTGATGACGCTGAAACCAGCAGGTACCGGGAATTGAAATTTTAGATCCGGATGGTAAAATATTCCATTCCGTTCAAACCCTTCTCTTGGGTTTTGTCCATACATGATATTGTCGATCATGTTTAAATATTCTTCATTATCTACAATAGTTTGTTCATATCCTTTTTGAGCCCATTCAGCAGCTAGTTCAGGAATATTTTTTTCTCTTTCACCGGGATCAGGATGTGAAGACAAATGCGAAGGGATGCTCTGACCTGATTTCTCGGAAATTCTTTTCAGGGAAGTAAAAAACTCTCCCCCTTCTGCTGCTTTGTATCCTTTCATTGCAGAATACTCAACCCCTAGCTGATCAGATTCTCTTTCGTCATCTCTGCTGTAGCTTAGAAATAACAATTGTGCAGTCTGACTACTTAACTGAAGAATATTCCCTCCATCTAATCCGATTGACTCTCCCAATACTGCACCACCAATTATAGCTAATTGCCCAAATTGCTGTTCTGCAGCACGTTGAGAAGCATGTCTTGCAGCTACGTGTCCGATTTCATGTCCCAATACAACCATTAACTGAGCCTCGTTATCTAAATGAGCCAGCAAGCCTCTTGTCACATAAACGTATCCTCCCGGAAGTGCAAAAGCATTTACAACCGGACTCCCAAGTACTCTAAAAGTAAACTCCGTGTTTTTATATTCGTTTGGAGTATCTTCTCTGCTGAAATGACTTACTTCAAGAAGCTCATTTCCCAATTTAGTCACATAATTCGCAAGTTCTTCATCATCATATAATCCATATTGCGCAATTATTTCTGCATCTGCTTCTTTACCGAGTTGTAATTCCTGTTCCCATGAATAACCATAAGCTCTTTTATTCCCCGAAACAGGACTGGTTTGAATAGATACGCAGCTAGGAAGCACCAAAGCTGTAATTACAACAAGTATTGTTGTTTTAATAAATGAATTCATAATACCTTTTTGTTAACCTTAACCTATCACATTTACTTCCGGAGTGAGGTCTATTTTAAATTCAGTACTTATAGAAAGGCAAATTTCCGTTGCTAAGTTCCAAATTTCTTTTCCTGTCGCATTTCCATGGTTTACGAGTACCAGAGCCTGCTTAACATGAACACCGGCATCTCCAATCCTTTTACCTTTCCATCCTGCTTTTTCTATCAACCAGCCTGCCGGAACTTTAACCTGTCTTTCAGTAACAGGATAGCTTGGCAGATCCGGATATTCAGACTTTAACTGATTGAAGTGCTGAACAGAGATCACCGGATTCTTGAAAAAACTACCTGTATTACCAATTTGCTTAGGATCAGGAAGTTTACTCTGACGAATTTCTATCACGCAATCACTTATATCCTTGATATCAGGTTCGGATATCCCCTTTTCCGACAACTTCTCCGATAAAGCTTTGTATGAAGTATTCACGTTGTGATCTTTGGATAAGCGTAAAGTCACAGATGTAATAACGGCTTTTCCTTTAAGCTCTTTTTTAAAGATGCTTTCTCTATAACCAAACTTACACTCATCCTTGGTGAAAGTTTTTAATTCACCGGAATCGATCATAAATGCTTCAAGACTTAAAAACACATTTTCTAATTCTACTCCGTAAGCCCCGATATTTTGAATAGGTGCTGCACCTACTGATCCCGGGATGAGTGACAGATTTTCGATACCACCCAAGCCATTTTCTACACAAAATAAAACGAGTTCGTGCCAGTTCTCACCTGAAGCAATTTTCAAATCCGTTTCTGATAGAAAATCTCTTCCTTTGAGTGCATTATAAATTACCAGACCATCAAAATCCTTTTTAAAAAGAATGTTGCTCCCTCCTCCCAAAACCAAGATCTCCAGATTCTTGTCTTTAGCAAACTTAATAGCTTCCTGAAGTTCTGGAACAGAAGCTACTTCTACGAAAAATGCAGCTTTTGAAGAAACTCCCATCGTGTTAAAGGAAGACAGGTCAAAATCTTTGTGAATAGAAAGCTTAGTAGACATTGAGGCTAATCTTCTTTTTCAGAGGTTTCTTTTTGTCCCTCTACGAGCTTTACACGAACTTTTTTAATTCTGTTATTCTGAACGGAGTGGACGGTACATTCCAATCCTTTGTAGATCACTCTTTCTCCTACCGTTGGCAAGCTTTCCGTCAGATGATAGATCAACCCGCCTAAAGTTTCGAAATCATCATTTTCAGTGCTCAATTCTAAATCTACGACGTCTTCCATATCATCAAGATCGATCTGTGCGTCAAAAATATAGATACCGTTTTTGAATTGTGTATATAACTGTTGGTCATCTGATGATTCATCGGTGATATCACCTACTAATTCCTCCAGAATATCGTCCATGGTAACTATTCCTTCCGTACCACCATATTCGTCGACCACAACTGCAATGTGAGTTTTCTCCTGCTGAAAATCTCTCAAAAGATCGTCCAATTTTTTTGTGGCAGGTATAAACAGCGCGTTTCTGGAAATAGTCTTCCAGTTAAATGAGGGCTCCTCTCTCTGATCATTCAGGTATGGCAAAATGTCTTTTGCATAAATTACACCCAGAATGTTATCCAGATCATTTTCATAGAGAGGCATTCTTGAGAGCGCTTTATCCTGAATAATACTTAATATATCGGACAAGGAATCCTGAGTTGAGACTGCAATTATATTAACCCTTGAGGTCATGATCTCCCGAACGGTTATATTTCCAAATTCTATTACATTCTCAATAATTTCTCTTTCATCTTCTTTAATTGAACCGTCCTGTTCGCTCACTTCTGCCATGGTTCTGATATCATCAGTAGTCATCTTGTTAGATGGCTTTGGAAGATATTTTTCCATAAAAATAGTGCTGTCAGCAATCAATTTTGAAAACGGTTTAAGCAAAACAAAAAGCACATAAATAAAAGTACTCCATCTTCTGGAAACCGTTAGAGGATCATTTATGGCAATGATCTTTGGGGTTATCTCGCTGATGATCAAAATCATAAATGTTAACACAACAACTTCAGCAGTAAATACAACTACTTCCGACAACCCAAAGTGAGCCACAAAAGAGCCTGTAATTACAGCAGCCATTACTGAAGCCACTATGTTTGCGAAAGTATTCCCGATCAAAATAGTAGCTAACAATCGTCGTGGTTTATCCAACATTGTTAATATTCGGGAATCAGCTGCGTGAGGGATTTCTGCGCCGGTTAAACTCTCAAGACGTGATGAAAGAGAAAAAAAAGCAACTTCAGATCCTGAGAAAATTGCTGATACTGCAAGCCCGAATATCATTACCACAAACTGTATGGAAATCACAACATAATCTATTTCTGCTGAAATGCCTGACACAGAAATATCTAACAATAGGGCTATAATTAAATTATGAAATTCTAAGAGGGTGCTCAATTATATAATATTTTGATTGGGGGGAATTTAACTAGGTGAACGCTTCCTAACAAAAATAAAAAAAGGCGGTGAAAGTATGACTTCGCACCGCCTGAAATGTTTCAATTTTATCTAAAATGGAAGATCATCATCCATATTATCAAAATCTTTTCCAAGCTCAACATTGCTGGACATCTGTTGATTTTGATTGCCGGCATTTTGATTTCCACCTTGATTACCGCCCTGGTTTCCACCACCACTGCCCTTGCTGTCAAGCATGGTCATTTGAAGAGCTTTAATTTCAGTGGTATATCTTTTTTGACCTTGATTGTCTTCCCAAGATCTGGTTTGAATCGGACCTTCAATATAAACCAAAGAACCTTTGGTTAAATACTGCTGGCAAATTTCAGCCAGTCTTCCCCATGCAACCACACGATGCCATTCAGTTTTTTCCTGTTGCTCGCCGTTGCTGTCTTTATAACGCTCGCTTGTAGCTATGCTTAATGTAGCCACAGCTGTGTTTGATTGCGTGTATCTTACTTCAGGATCTTGCCCGAGTCTTCCGATTAATTGTGCTTTATTTAGTGAACTCATTACGTATTGGATTAAGTTATTTTGTTTGTAAAGTAAGACAAGCTCAGAAGAATTCCTTACAAAAAAAGTTTAAAAAAAATTTCAAGTATTAATACTTGGGTATGCATTTTATTCCAATACAAGTACCATTTGTTGATTATCTAATCGTGAAACTTCGTTCATAAAGTCTATAAAATCCGAATACTGTTCAGGTTTTAATTTTCTTGACTTAATACTGAATGACCTTGTAAAAAGAACTTTGTTTGAGTCTAATTTTTCGAATGAGCCATTATAAGAAGCAAAGCTGTTCTCAATATTTTCTGACCTCGGAATTCCTTCAAGTACAAAGCCTTCAGGTAAATTAAAAACTGTGCTGTCTTTTTCCTGAAAAGCAACAGGCAACCAAACATCAAACTTTCGGTCATCTTCATTAGAAAAACTAACGTTCCAATTGCTTAATACATTAACAGGCACAAACAAACGCTTCGAAGAAGTTGAAGCATAGCTCTCTTTTTTAAACGAAAAATCAAAATTGTAGTTAGGATCATCGTCTATAAGATCTTCAAAATTGATACCTATAATATCAGAATTGGGAATATCATAACTTGTAGATAACCATTCTACTCTTTCTTTTTCTGATTTGGGTAAGATTTCATGTAAAACCTGATCGCGAACAACCCCTTCACTTTTAATATTAACATTTATACTCGCTTCGCCATTTTTTGATAACAATACATGCGAGACGATTTCCTGATTATTTAGAGAATAAGGTCTTTTCGGCGTTTCAATTAGTTCTCCTCCTGTTGGAGTAACTAAAAGAGCTTGTTTATTTTCATTCCCATTACCAATACTGCCAAAAGGCATGTATGCGCTTGTACACTCCAGCCAAATATGTTCTCCATCAGAAAGTGTAACTCTTAGAATAACGTGATTAAACTGACTACTTGGAAAATCTGCTATTAATTCTGGCTCATCAGCACCATTTCTGATGAGTACCGGATGAGATTCTATCCCTGCATACTCAAGTACGGCCTGCATAAAATTAGTTAAAGCTTTGCAATCTCCGTATTCGTTGTTAAAAACATAATCTGCAGAAAAGGGTTTCCATCCTCCTATGCCTAGTTGAATACTAACATACCTCGTTTTTTGCTGCAGATATTTGTAAAGAGCTTTTACCTTCTGTTTTTCGTTTTCCACCCCTTCAAGAATTTCATCTACCTCTCTTTTTGCAGCGTCACTCAGTTCTCTCTCATTTTTACCCAATAGATAATACCATTGTCCAAATTCTTCCCATGAACTGGTTGATCCATAAGTATTCTCTATTTCAAAAATCACGGGAGCGACTAACACTTTTGGTAGCACCTCAGGCGCAGGCGGACTCAAAAGCTCATGCGTCATTGGCTCATCATTACTAAAGCTCCATGTGTATATCTTACCAATTGTGGAATCAGAAATGGTAGGCTTATCATTAAAACCATCAGCATGATATTTTAAACTTCCGTTGGTTCTGTCTATGATCTTCAATTCTGATTGCTCAACGATTTGGTCGTACCACAACGGATACCAAGTCGGTAAATTCAACAACCCGTTGTACTTGATCTGATAATCAGTAACTATTGTATATGGAAAGTCGTTATGAAAAAGCTCTAAAAGTTTTACTCTACTATCAGAAAAGAAAGTATAACCATCAGCCGAACTGAAGTCATAGGCATCATCCGAAGTAAACGACCTTACAAGATTACCATCTTTATCAATTATATTAGCATTTATGAAGTCAATGCTTCTGAATTTATCATAGTGTAGGTAGACATTGGCAAGATGCTTATCCTCTTTATCCAGAATTGTTATAGCTTCTTTAACCCTTAGAACAGCGCTATTTTGGTTTATATATTCCAGTACTGTTTCATGATTTCTGACAACTGAATTTACATCTTTATCCCACTCAGACATCTCATAAGAATATGAAAGTGTTTCAGCTTCATAAATTTCTTTAGTACCGCCACAATTCAATACAAACAGCAATATCAGAATTGTGCTTAGGCAGACATTAATTTTATTCTTCATTTTTCTTTAAAACTATTTGCTCAGATTGGTTTTCAATTAGTGTTTTAAAAAAGTCTTTTAAGAACAAGTAGTCCTCAGGATTATAATTGTGCTTATTAATACTAAATTTATACTGCATCATAATAGTATTTCCCGCTGCCTGGAAAAGCTTTCTGTAATTTGCACTTTCATCAGGTGTTCGAAAAATTTTCGATGTTGGAATTTCATCCACACTCCAGCCCTCAGGTATTGTGAATCTCAAAGTCACTGTTTCATCAAATGTATAATCAAAATCGATAGGAAATACACGTTCCTCTTCTTTAAATGGATTATCTACTAAACGCTCCACAATCATGGGATTTAAATATATTACGTTTCCTGATGTATTTGCTGAAACCTCAAAATGTGCACTGTATCTAAGATCTTCATGCAGTTCACTTTCTTTTATATTCACAGAGTCTATTACAGTATTTACAGGGTCACTAAATGTATTTTGTTTAATGCTTTCCTTTATATCGTCTTCATCTTCAAATTCTTCTCTGGTGTAATGTGCATAGTATCCATTTGATTTGGAATTCAACTCTCCAACTAATCTGCCATCTTCATTCATTGTAGCATCTATATAAATACTCAGATTGTTTTCATCCTTGTTTTCAATATTTATCCATTTAAACTGCTCTTTAGGAATATCGATCAAAAACCCTACACTATTTATAGAATTTGCTGGAAGTAAATTAAATGGCCTTTTCTCATTTTTTGCATCTAAAAAATAGAACTCATTACCAATTTCTACATATGCAATAACGTGATTGAACTGTGAAATCAAAGGGAACATCCGAATAACATCTCCATGATCAGTTGTACTCAGAACCACAGTATGAGCACTTAAACCAGCTTCTTTAAGCATATTAACGAGCATCAAGTTGATATCCGCGCTATTCCCATCTCCTTCTTTATAAGAATCTTCCAAATCTTGTGAAGCATTAAATGAAAGCATCTCATTCCAATTCATTTGACTTGAAACATGGTTATAAATTTTTTTCATTTTTTCGAGTTCAGAATCTTCCTCGGAAATAATGTCTTCCAAGACCTTGGCTAAAAACTTATTCCTCTTGAGTGTTTTACCGTGGCTCGATGATTCCGCTAAAGCTCCCCCTACTCTTGGCCAATCAGATAAATAATCTTCATAAACAACACCCGGTACTGTTATAGAAGCCAGCTGGAATTTAATAGCTGATCTATAATTGTCAACGGACTTCATATAAGGGGCTTCCTCTATCGCGGGTATATCTTTCATGATCCAGGTAGATTCTGTACCAACATAATTTTGACGACCTCCACTTTGGTAAGGTTTTTCTTCAATACTAAAGAACTGTTCGTATCCTCTTGATACTTTTAAGTACCTGAACCATTCCGGAATTCTGATCATGTATTCACTCCACATGCTTGGGATTGATTTTTGAAAGTCCCAATCAGGCAGATCAATTGGAGATTCAGATTTGAATAGATATTCATATTCTATAATAGAGCCGGGGCGTAAAGCCGGCATAGTAAACTTTACTTCAGTATAATCCTCTCCCTCTTTATCAATTAAGATATCATCTTTATCCAATTCGGTTTTTACAATCTCGCCATTTTCCAGATTGTAAGTAGCAGCTTTTATCTTTGTTATATCTTGTTCTGGGTTCTTCTCTATATACCTTTTTGAAAAATCTCCATATGTAAATCCTTCATCAGTCAAAATTTTGATCCTGATGTGTCTTCTGAACTCAACTTCTAACCTATTATCCAGTTCTGCATCTCCCACATCAAAGATCACAACTGCACTGGCAGTAGAATCTTTTTCGTACACATCCATTTCAATCATTTGCTTTGAAATATCGCCGAAATCTCTTTTTTGGGCTTCTGTTAGTTGCGGGATAAACATGAACATTACAATCAATAGCAGGGAACAATTTTTAATCATCACAAGAATAGTTAGATATTTTTTTTAGTTGATAAGCGAACATAATTAATTATTTACAGTTTTTCTTTATGATTTTATGTGACTCTAGTAATCTCTTTTTTGTAAGTCCCCTTTTTATATAGTTAATTGTTACTCAGGTAACTATTAACTAATTCGAACATCATGAAAAAACTAATACTAATTATTGGATTGGGGGTTTTAACTATGCCTTTAATGGCCCAGTTAAGTCAAGCCGAAAGAGATTTTGCGATAAATTATCTCGAAACAACGCATGCAAACATTGTTGAAGCTGTAAAAGATCTTCCGGAAGAGTCTTTTAACTATACCCCTAAAGATGGCGGATGGTCTGTTTCGAATGCATTAGAACATATTTTACTTACTGAAACAGCCTTCTTTGGAATGGCACAAGGAACATTAGCTAATGACGAAGCAATGTCAGAGAAGGATCTTTCCGCTCAGGACGCAGTACTGATCGGCATGCTTGCAAACAGAGGGACTAAAGTTAAAACGGCTCCACCATTCGAGCCATCAGGTAAATGGTCTTCCAAAGCTGAAATGTTATCAGAATTAGAAAAATCGAGAACTAAACTCGTTGAATTCTTAAGCTCTACAAATGCTGATCTCAGAGGTCATGTTACTACTCTTCCTTTCGGTGATGCAGATGTATATCAGATCATCCTGGTAATTTCTGCTCACAGCCAGAGACATACATTTCAGATGCAGGAAGTATTGGCAGAAATGAACGCGATGTAATTGGTTTTTAATTAATGCCTTTAAGCTCATTGTGAAAACAGTGAGCTTTTTTTATATAATTTTTGCCTTCTTTTAATGTTTTGATAATGGTTGTTTCGTATCCTTAGTAAAATTGAAATTAAATCTGGCTCATGAAAAAAATTCTAGCTTCTACCCTTGCACTCTCATTTCTTCTAACGCTAACATTAAATCCAACATCTGGTATTTCCTGGAATGCTACCGGTCACCGTGTTATTGCTGCTATTGCCTGGGATAACCTTACTCCTGTTGCTAAAGAGAATATTATGTCTATTCTCAAACAAGCTCCTGAGGACTCTGATCTGATGGAATTCTATGATGAAGAAAGTGAAAACGCAGATAAATATTATTTTATGAATGCTGCGTATTGGCCTGATGTGGTTCGTGACAGAGATGAGCAAGCTCGTTACAATAAATACCACAAAGGTCCGTGGCATTATGTAGGCACTTACTGGAAGCAGACAGAAGACGGCCCAGTTGATGCAGAAGGCTTTGTTGATGATGAGCATATAGTGGAGCGCATCGCTTTATTCAGAGAAACCCTCAACAGTTCTGAAGTATCTGCAGAAGAAAAAGCTATTCAAATTGCATGGGTTCTTCATTTAGTTGGTGATATTCATATGCCGTTGCACAATACTTCTCGCGTTACAGAAGAAACTCCGGATGGTGACCGTGGTGGAAATAGTTTCAGATTTGGAGACAGCTGGCCTTGGAATTTACACGCGTACTGGGATGGCATCATAGATGTAGCAAACCCTAAAGACGATGACGTTGACGACTTCGACTACTATCTTGCCAATGCGGAAATGATCGAAAAGAAGCACCCAAAGTCTGAGTTTAAGGGCTTGATAGATCTTCAGAATTCTACAGCTTGGAATAAAGAAGGAAAAGAGATCACCATGGAAAAAGTATATCCGGAAGATCTGAAACAAGATGAACAGCCTTCTCAGGAATACAAAGAAATGGCCTATAAGATCGCTCAAATGAGAATGGCACTTTCTGGCTACCGTATGGCCGAATACCTGAATCAGATTTTTGGGGAGTAATTTTTAAGGTCCAGATATTTAAAAAGCAGTGTTCAAAAAAAACACTGCTTTTTTTATTTAATTATCAGTCAACGAACTAACCCCAGGAAGTTCCTTACCTTCCAGATACTCTAAACTGGCTCCACCTCCTGTTGAAACATGAGAAACCTGATCACTCAATCCGGATTTTTTAATTGCAGCAGCTGAATCCCCACCACCAATAATTGTTGTTGCTCCGAATTTTGTAGCCTCTGCAAGTGCTTCAGCAACGGCAAAAGTACCATCCGCAAAATTACTCATTTCAAAAACACCCATCGGACCATTCCAAAGTACCGTTTTCGCCATCTTGATCACATTACCATACGAAATAGCTGACTGTGGACCAATATCAAGTGCCATCCAACCATCTTCTATTCCATTGTCATTTACAACTTTATGTTCTGCATCATTGTCAAATTCTTTGGCTACTACTGAGTCCATAGGCAGCATCAATTTAACACCTGCTGTTTTAGCTTTTTGGATCAATTCTTTTGCCAGATCGATTTTGTCTTCCTCTAACAAAGAGTTACCAATTGGTAATCCTAACGCTTTATAAAATGTGTACGTCATTCCCCCGCCAATAATAATGGTATCTACTTTGTTCAGAAGATTTTCGATCACTCCGATCTTATCAGAAACTTTAGCTCCTCCTAAAATTGCCACAAAAGGTCTATCGGGATTGTTTACGCTTTCACTTAAATATTTGATCTCTTTTTCCAGTAAAAAACCCGAAGCAGACTGCTCCATAAATTTAGTTACCCCTGCTACAGAAGCGTGTGCTCTGTGAGAACTTCCAAAAGCGTCGTTTACAAAAATATCAGCGTGGCTGGCTAATTGACCACTAAAAATCTCATCATTATCAGTTTCTTCTTTGTGGAATCGAACATTTTCGAGTAAAACGATCTCACCAAAATCAGCTTGTTCTATTACCTTTTTAGCTTCATCACCGATGCAATCAGTAGCAAAATGAACTTTAGTCTCTATCAAAGTAGCTAAATGATCTGCTACCGGTTTGAGTGAGAATTCTGGATTTGATTTTCCATCCGGTCGGCCTAAATGACTTGTTAATATCAATAAACCGCCATGTTCTACTACATAATTTATGGATGGTAAAGCCTGTACTATCCGATTGTCATCTGTGATCACTCCATCTTTCAAAGGCACGTTAAAATCAACGCGCATAAGTACTTTTTTATCTTTTACTTGGATATCGGTAAGGGTAAGTTTTTTCATTTTTTTTGTAAGGAATGTTGTTTTTAACTGTCTTATTTGATTAAATAAGATTCAATAACTCAATTGTACACTTTACTCATCAGCGACAACTTCGGGGTAAAATACACAGTTGTATAGTTCTTTGTGTTTTATTTTAGTTAATAAATCAAACTTATGGAGATCAAATGAAAAAACTGATACTATTTTTCCTTTTTATTGGAATAGGAACAAGTCTTTCAGCTCAAAACCTATTTGTAACAAGTACCAGCCCTGCCCACGGAGCTGAAGATGTTGATCAGGATTCGATCATGATTACATTCAACAAGAAAATCACTTTCAATGACAGTTCTTTTACAGAAGAACTCCAAATCCCCTTTCTAATCCTTCCTTTTGATTCAATTCAAATAAACCAGTTGAGACTAAGTGAAGATTCTTTATCTATGATCATAGATGGAGATTTAGCAGATAATACTGATTTCACTTTTATTTTATTGGATGCTCACGCAAAGGACGGAGATAAACTTGGAGCGCCCTATCTGTTCAGATTTACTACTAATCCTACTGCAGGTCAATTTGTTGTAAATGGTAAAATAACAGAAGAAGAAATGTCGAAATTGAAAGCCAATTCTTCTTTAGATCACTTGGGTGGACTAACGGTTATCCTGAGCGAAGAAACTTTGGATATCGGTTTAGATTTCGAGGGGACTGAAGATGAGCCAAATGAAGAAGATGATCCGTTAGACGCATCTCATATAGCTTTCGTAAATCCTGAAACCGGAGAATATTCTATTGACGGTATCAGAGAAGGAGACTTTTTCGCTTTTGGCCTTAATATCTTTTCTATTGAACAAGACAACGAAGGATTTCCGGAGCTATTTATTCACGATCCGAATGAAGATTTTTCTTTAGATACCATTAAAGTGAATAGCACTGATGTACCAACTGACACTTTAAATGACATCGATCTCAGAAAGTTAATTTTTGAACCATTTACTTTTGGTGAAGCTTATGAACGAACTTCCAGCCTGAATTTTAGTAGCGATGTAGAAGCTAAAGCAGGTATTGCATTAATTCCATTGGTTTTTGATTCTTTCGATGAGCCTCAACCAAAACAACTTTTTAAAGGAATCCCTGTAACAGCTACTTTAAATGATCATCAGAATCCATTTTTCGAGCCTGAAAATGGAAAGAGTATAATCTGGAGTATGTACTTTTACGATACTGTAAAAGACTCTGTTCATTTAGTGGGAATCTCACCATTCGGAGCAGAATTAATTGAAACCGTTATATCTGACGATCTCGATATTCCTGTTTCAATAAGTACGGTAAACTCTTTACCTGAAAACATGATCGATAGCGACTCAGCAGCTGCTATAGCTGAAATGAATGGAGGAGCTCAATTCAGGCAGGAAGCCGGTAATGCCACTTTTGCAAGTGTTGATTTTGCCGCAGCTCATGCTTATTGGGAATATCCTTTAGATAATACTACTTCGGCACCTACACATTGGAGAATTGATTACAAAGCTCAGAATTTTAATTTTGAATTCAAACAAACTAACGATCATGACGGTTTCGGCGAAGATTCTCTTGTTTTCTATATTGACATAACAACCGGAGAAATTCTTTACAAAGCCGGAAATAAACTAGAAAACGGCCCTTCGTTTAATGTTGTGAGTAGCTCCCCCTCTGATGGCGATGTTGCCGTCAGCAGTGATACTTCAATTGTTAGTATTACCTTTGATGCACCCGTAAAATGGAACGAATATGGTTTTTTTGAGGATGGACTCGAAATTATCCCTTTCCCTCTTGATTCCATTTATATTGTGGATTTCACTTTAACGGATGTGGGCAGAACTATCAACTTTAAAGTAATTCACTCACCTGATACTGATTATACATGGTTAGTTAGTAAAGCAAAAAATACTGCAGGCGGCATTCTCGAAAGACCTTATGTATTTAACTATACCACTGCATCTGCTTCAGGCAGTCAATCTGTTTCAGGTTCTATCAATACAAATACTGATACACCCGCTAAGTCTGTTGAAAATGAATATGACGGGGTAATGGTGGCGTTATTTACATCCAATCCATTTGTAGATAATGAAAATGAGAGTGAATCTGAAGGGCCTGGCTTTACTATTGCTAAAGCAACTCTTGCAGATACTACCACAGGAACCTATACTCTTACTGGTGTGCGAGACGGAGTTTATTTCCCACTTTCAATTAATCTGATTAAAGATGGCTTTGATGAAACACCTTCTGCAATCGGATTTTATGATCCTGACAACGATGGCGCACTGAATTCGATCACCGTTTCAGGTGGAAACTTAACCGATATAGATATTCAGTTTAAAGCATTTGAGCCAATTTCGGCAAGTACAGCCGTTTCATTAGCAAATTCAGTAGCTGCAGAGTTAGATCCCGGATTGGAACTATACTTTATGTTCACCGAAGAGGAACTGGTAGAATATGATGACTTTAATGATGAGGTCTATCAGAAAAAAGGACTCCAAAAATATTCATTCAGCCATTTTAAAATTGATGATGAGATAGCTACTCCAACCGGTACCGGTGAAGAATGGGGTTTACTATACTATAACTCAACAACTGAGGTTGCTTTAGCATTTGGAGTTAATCCTTTCGGAGTTGGATTCGTTGATACATTAGACACAGAAGAATTCCTTTACGATCTGGAGTTAGAGGATGCCACTTTTGATGATCTGTCTCCGCTCCCTTCTTCTTTCTTTGATTCCGATTCTGCAGCAATTGTAGCTGAAGAAAATGGTGGTAGCGACTTCAGGCAAGGAGATGCAGAATACCTTTACGTTGAATATATAGCAATAAATGCTCCTTCTCTTTTACCGGAAGGTATTACTGCCAATGGTGGAGTTTGGGGGGTGATCTATTCCAAAGAGAGCTTTAATGAGCAAACCTTCAATTACGAATTTACCGGATTTGAAGTATTTCTGGATTTTGAAGATGGAACATTCCTGGGTTCAAATATTGATCAGGATGAGCCAATTACTGCATTAGATGGAAGAGCTGCGGCCGACACCTTAGCTATAAATATCTATGATGATAACAAGCTTTACTTCATTGACGCTACTGGAAATATATTTTCAGATCCTGCGCTTGATCAACAGAAAAAAGCTTTAAAGAATAATGAGGAAAACTCTGATCTTCTTGAAGGAAAGTTCTTCTTTGTAGAATATAGATTCTACTCAGAAATGAATGATTCTGAAACACCGATATTTGTAGATGCAAGCGGTGAAGCATACTTCTCAGGAAATTCATTTGATATTATTCCTGAAGGAGTTAGTTACGCTGATCTGACAAGCATTTCTGAAAACATTATTGATAGCGACTCTGCAGTAGCTATTGCAGATGCTTCCGGAGCTGCTGATTTCAGGGATAATCTGGGCGCTGATTTCGATCTGGTTCGACTCGATATACAGGTTCAGGCAGGTAATCGCTTTTGGCTACACCCTGAAGGAGTTGATAGCTCATTGGTTACGTGGACTGTTCGCTTTTTAAGAACTTCGAGACATAAGACCACTGAGGAATACGAACACGAAAGTGCTGAATATCTTATCAATGCAGAAACAGGCGCTGTGATTGATGCAATGGTTATCACTTCGAATGAAGATGAGCAACTTACAGATATTCCAAGTGAAACCACTCTTGGTCAAAATTATCCGAACCCATTCAACCCTTCCACAACTATTCCGTTCAGTTTAAAAGAAGCTGCGAATGTTGAAATTACTATCTACAATATGTTAGGCCAAAAAGTCACTTCTCTCGTTAATGAGAAATTCGCTGCAGGAAATCATTTTGCTACATGGGATGCCTCCTCTTTGGCAAGCGGAATGTATATATACCGACTGAAAGCCGGGAATGTGGTTAAAACCAAAAAGTTAATGCTCATTAAATAATCATATTTGATCAGAGCTTCTAAAAGCCTTCTTCGGAAGGCTTTTTTTATGGGTGATATTCAACGCTATTTTGAATATTTTCACAGGTGATTTTAACTCTACATTCCGATCTATGAAAACAGTTTACTTCGATAATGCAGCAACCACACCAATTGATGAGCGAGTACTGGAAACAATGCTTCCGTTTATGCGCGAAGATTTCGGGAATGCAAATTCTGCTCATCATTTAGGCCAAAAAGCCAAAGTTGCAGTAGAAGATGCTCGTGAATTTGTGGCTTCTGTAATTGGAGCCGAGCCATCTGAAGTTATATTTACAAGTGGTGGTACAGAAAGCGATAATGCTGCTATCAAAGGAGTCTTGGCTGTTGCCGGAGACAAAGATGAGATCATTACTTCAGAGCTAGAACATCATGCCGTTCTTCATCCTGTTGAAATGTCCAAAATGAAGGGCTTTAAAAATCTTTTTGCTGAACCAATACAGTGTGGAACAATTACAGCATCGGCTGTAGAAGAAAAGATCTCTGATAAAGCTGCTCTTGTTAGTATTATGCATGTTAATAATGAGATTGGTTGCATAAATCATATCAAAGAGATCGCGGAATTATGCCGAGGAAAAAACATACCTTTTCATACTGATGCAGTTCAAAGCTTAGGTAAAATTCCTGTTGATGTGAAAGACTTGGGAATCGATCTTCTGAGTGGTAGCGGACATAAGATCTATGGGCCTAAAGGCGTAGGCATCATGTACGTAAGAAACGGAGCCAGATGGATGCCCTGGATGACAGGAGGATCACAGGAACGCAGACGTCGGGGAGGAACCTTAAATGTTCCCGGTATAGTTGGTTTTGCAAAAGCACTTGAGCTTATGACCAATGAAATGGAAGAGAATACCAATCACTATAAAAAATTAAGGTCTCTCCTGCTTTCAAAGATGGACTCGGAATTGGATGTGGATTACAAGATCAATGGAAATCCTGAAACCGGCGTTGCTCATATTCTAAACCTTTCCTTCTCGAATAAAGATGGACACTTTATTGACGGAGAAATGCTTTTACTAAATCTGGACATTGATGGTATTTGTGTTTCCAATGGCTCAGCTTGTACTTCCGGGGCTGTTGAGCCGTCTCACGTTCTAGCAGGAATAGGATTAAATGATAATCTGGCTAAATCAAGCATCCGGGTTAGCTTTGGGAAAAAGAACACCGAAAAGGATGTAATTTACTTTGTTGAGAAATTAAATAATGTATTAACCCGAATGTTCGCCACAGCATGAGTATAAATATATGTGTGTACTGCGGATCAAGAATACCGGAAGACAAAAAATTTGAAAACCTCGCAAAACAAATAGGCTCCACAATAGCTTCAAAAAACTGGGGCTTGGTGTACGGTGGTGGCAAGGTTGGTATGATGGGTGTAATAGCTGATGCAGCACTTGAAAAGAAAGGCGAAGTGATTGGCATCATTCCTACCGCTTTAAAAAGAGCAGAAGTCGTACATACAGGTGTTTCAGAGATCATAGAAACTCCTGATATGCATACCCGAAAAGCTTTAATGGAAAAAAGATCATCAGCATTTGTTGTGCTTCCGGGAGGTTTCGGAACACTTGACGAGTTTTTTGAAATTCTTACATGGAGACAGCTGGGAATTCATGATAAACCGATCATTCTTGTAAACGCTTTCGGATATTTTGATGGATTATCTTCTTTTGTGGATACAGCTATAGATCATGATTTTGTTAGAGGGGATAACCGTGAATTATTTTCAATAACTTCAAACCTAGAAGAAACGATTTCAGTACTTGAGCAAAAGCTATAACCATGAAAATATTCTTCGCAGTTTTGGTTTTTCTGTCTTTTACTGTGATTATTAGCTGTAATAACTCTATTAAACCAATAAACTCAGAATTGAAAATTCCTGAAAACACTTTAGCTCCCTGTCCGGAAAGTCCGAATTGCTTCAGGACAACTCAGGCTCTAAAAGCCGCGCCTGAAACTGTTCAGCAAGCATTCCTGAAATCACTTAGCTTAAATAATGCTGAGAAAATAGAAGAAGTAAATATTTCTGATAAAAAACTCATCAATGCTGTTTTTAAAATCCCGATATTCGGATGGTTAGATGATGTTGTTATTCATGTTGATTCAAATTCATCGAATGCAGACATTACATTCGTTCATATTAAAAGCTCCAGCAGAGAAGGTTACTACGATCTGGGAGTTAACAAAAGAAGAGTAAACACAATTTTAAAACACGCTCGAAAAGAGATTAATAAACCGTAAAAGCCATGTACAATATACTATTACACTTACATTCAGTGAACAGATGGATCGTTTTAATATTAATAGTTTTGGCGTTATTTAAGGCTTTTTCTGGTTGGTTCGGGAAAAAAGAATTCACAGCTTCAGATAAAAAAAGTGCTTTGTTTGCACTCATTTTTACCCATATTCAATTGATACTCGGACTTGGCCTCTACTTCATTAGTCCTTTGGTCTCTTTTGAAGAGGGAGCTATCAAAAGTGAAATATTCAGATTTTATACAATTGAGCACTTTTCTATGATGATCATAGCAATTGCGTTGATCACACTAGGATTTTCATTATCCAAAAGAGCGCCGGAAAGTATTACAAAATTCAAAAGAGTAGCAGTGTTTTACCTCATAGGTCTACTAATCATGCTATCCTCTATTCCATGGCCTTTCAGAATTACCGGTGCGGGCTGGTTCTAGGATAGAGATTCAAATTTAGACAACATTTCATTGTCTAAAATATACACGTTGTCTACTTGTTCGATGTTTGGGATTACAACTTCTCCTGAAACCTGCTGTTTATCCAAATCGACAGCAACTACTCGGTTGTGAAGATATTTACCGGTAGGAATTACTTTTAAATATCTTTTTCTGGTGGCGGAAAGTCCTATATAACCAACGTTATCTTTTTCTGAGAAAGCCATTCCTCTTCCAAATCCGCCAAGTTCTATAGTTGACATTAAATTCCATTTCTGATCAAATATCTTAACAGATCTATCTCCACTATCCTGAATCCAATAATTTCCATTTATTAACCGAACTGAATGCGGACTTTGTAGCTTTAGCGGGAAAACCTCTTGTGTATCCAGATTTAAAACACCTCCATCCCCTTGTTGTTTAACCAGCGCTTCGAAAAGAATCCTGTAGTACTGCCAGCCACTAACATGATGAATTAATGCACACTTCTGGTTTTTATAGTTCAGAAAAATCTGATTACAGTGAAATCTGTCTATTACTTTTTCCAGATCATCGCACTTCTCATACTCTGTCCTAAACGAAGCTAAAGAAATTCTCTCTTTTACCTTATTAGTCTCAGGACTGAATCCAATTGCTTCATCGTGCTCAGTGTTAGATATCCACAGAATATCATCTAGAAAATGTATGTCATGGATATCACCGACTTTTCCGATGTCTAGAGTTTTAAAAGATCTTGAAGCTACATTAAGCCTTCTTATTTCTTCATTTTCGGAAACAAAAAATTCATCAGCATACCTTGAATCCCAGGCAATAGAGCTAACACCAACTTCACCCCAGGAATTGAAGAAATTCACGGGTTTAATTGAGCCATCTCTGTATAAAATCTGTACCGGCCTTACTTGCTCTCTGGTTAACTTTTGATCTTGTTCCTTAGCATTCTGAGATCCAAGAACAAGTAAGTCATGCTTTATAAAACCCATTGATCAGTTTTTGTCATCTTTATAGATATCAGCAATCTGATCTGCATATTTTTCTGCAATAACTCTGCGCTTTACTTTCATGGTTGGAGTGATCTCTCCTGTTTCCACTGTAAATTCATCGGGTAGTAATCTGAAATCACGGATCTTCTCATGAGAAGCCAGATCTTTTGAAAAAGCCCGTATCTCTTTTTTGAATAGTTCATTCACTTCAGGATGCGAGATCAACACTTCATTGGTTTTATATTCAAGTCCATTGTCTTTGGCATACTTTGCAAGAATTTCAAAGTCAGGCACTATCAATCCGGCCATAAAATTTTGAGCTTCACCTACCACAACCATTTGATCGATCCATTTACTGGTCTTAAACATATCCTCAATTGGGCCGGGATAAATATTTTTACCACCTGCATTAACGATCATATGCTTAATACGATCCGTAATCTTCAAATTTCCTTTTACAAAACGTCCAACATCTCCGGTGTGTAACCAACCGTCTTCATTGATCATTTCCTTTGTAGCTTCTTCGTTACGCCAGTAACCTTTCATTACATTCGGCCCTTTACAAAGTATCTCTCCGGGCTCAGAAGAAAGTTCTGTAGGATAATCTTCTCCACTTATTTGAGCTATGATCTCACCGGATTCCAGATCTTTAATTCCTACTGTAACGCCGGGTATCACAGCTCCAACAACTCCGGTTACTTCTTCACCTACTCTGTTTGCAGCCATTACCGGTGAAGTTTCTGTCAATCCATATCCCTGCAAAATGGTTAAACCCGCAGCTTTGAAGAAATCGTCGATCTCAGGTGGCAAAGCCGCTCCTCCGGAAACGAATATCCTTACCTGACCTCCAGTGCGCTCTTTCAGCTTATCAAAAACCAATTTATCAGCGATCTTCTTTTGTACAGATACAAAACCTCTTTTACCTGATGAGTACTTTCGTCCCGTTTCAACAGCCCAGTTAAAAATCTTTTTCTTGGTGTCGCTACCCTCTTCTACACTTTTAACGATCAGATTATAGATCTTTTCGAAAAGTCTTGGCACACTTATCATTACCGTTGGCTTCACTTCAGGCATATTTTTAGAAACCGTATCTACACTTTCAGCATAATAGATCTCAGCTCCACAGGAAATTATTGCATAATAACCTGCTGTTCTCTCAAAAGAGTGACATAGTGGAAGAAATGAGAGAAGTCGATCTTTATCATCCCAATAAATATGTTGTGTAGCAGCTTTAACATTGCTCACAATATTTTGATGGGTAAGCATCGCTCCTTTTGGTCTTCCTGTTGTACCTGAAGTGTAGATCAACGTCGAAATATCTTCTACCGAAACAGCCTGTACTCTTTTTCTGATCTCATCTTTAAATTTCTCAGCCTGCTTTGCACCTTCATTCAGTACATCTTCGAAAAGAAGAACAAATTCCTTTTCGGCATGCTTTTTATTCTTCGGATTATCGAATGCAATAATCGTTTTTAAATGCTCACAATTATCATAAACCTCTACAGCTTTCTTTAACTGGATTCCTGTAGAAACGAAGAACATCTTGGCTTCAGAATCCTGTAAGATATATTCGCACTGTCCGGCAGGAAGTGTAGTGTATAAAGATACATTGATTCCACCGATCATTTGGATCGCAAGATCAACAGCCGCCCATTCATATCTGTTTTCACTTAAAATCCCAACTCTGTCGCCATGTTCAATTCCTTGAGAAAGCATATAAGATGCTAAAGAATGGACATCCTCGATCACCTGATCCCAGTAAATGGGTGTGTATTCAGATTTAGGATCTGTTTTACGATGAAATACAGCTTTATTCTTTCCAGCAAACTTATTCGCCAGGTTTACAGGAAGTTCTGCTAATGTCTCGAATGGTACGATTGTAGGCATGCTTGTAAATTTTGATCAATATTTTTCCGATTGGAATATACTATATATAGAAAGAAATTCTTGTGTTTCAAATGCACCTATACAAGTCTTATATTAAAAGAAAAATTTCATAGATGGCACATCCGGCACACGAAGAAACAATACAGTTAGTAAAAGAGATTTTCAGATCTTATTTGAAAGAGCATAAACAACGCCAAACACCCGAAAGATTTATGGTTTTGGAAGAAATTTACCGTGCCGACGGCCACTTTGATGCGGATGATATATTCTACAGAATGGAAGAAGTTGGGACCCGTGTATCACGCGCTACGGTGTACAACACACTTGATCTTTTAGTTGAATGCGGACTGGTTCAGCGTCAACAATTTGGTAAAAGTCAGTATTACTATGAGCGCGCTTATGCTTACCAACAGCACGATCATATTATCTGCAACGATTGTGGGCATGTGTTGGAATTTTGCGATCCCAGAATTGGAGAGATACAAGAATTACTCGGTAAGATCCATGGTATGAATATCGACTCTCACTCTCTTCACTTTTACGGAACCTGCAAAGATGAAAAAGCTTGTGAAGCTCGTCAAGAAGAAAACACTAAAAAGGAAAGCGCTGAAGCGTAGGTGGGAATTAGGAATAGGTGAATTAGGAATAGTTTATTCCCAATTCTGGCTCAAATTTAATAAAGTTGTAAAGTATAAGTTGATAGCTATAAAGTTTTGAACTTCTTCTTTCGTATAATCTTCCTTATCGAGAATTCTTATTAATGTACCAGCAAGAAATCTTGGACTTATAAACCCGCCAACATCTTCTACACCATCAAGTAGCTCTTGAAGCTTCTTAGAATCACTTTCTTTCAGACAGATGAAATAATTGCTTTCAGTGTCTACATCCCAAATTTCAGAGTTCTCATTTTCTTCCTCATAACCGTCATTTGATATGACCTCTTCTAAAATTATATCCGATTCTTTTTGATCCTTAGTCCAAATTTTTTGAAAATTATTATGTCTTTTCAAACTATCCGGAACATCAGTTTTACTAATATTCACAAACCATGAATTAACCAATGGATCAAAACTCAAAAAATTCAGAAAACTTGAATAGATTTCTTCATCGTTCGAAACATCATATACTTGTTTTATTTGATCCTCAAAAGAGTTCCTGAGAATATCGATCAATTCAGAGTTTGACTCGCAATTCCTATCAACTTCCTGACTAAATAAACTTGGACTAATTAGAACTAATAATGAAAAGAAGCCCCCTAACGACCGATAGACCTTATTTCTAATTCGATTATTCACCTATTCCTAATTCCCTTATTCTTAATTACCCAGAAATATAAGTTTCAGCAATATACTTTCTGGAAGCGAGTCTGCTGCCCCACCAACCCATCAAAACTGATAAACCGACCATCGCTCCAACTAAGAAGTACCAACGTCCGAATGGCCATGCTACAATTCCCACGTCAGGAACATAGATCGGAACCAAAAACTCAAAGATCGCAAATACACTCAGCACCGCTAAAGTACCGGCAATCAATCCCTGAATAATTCCTTCCACAATAAATGGACTTCTTATAAAACCATTCGTAGCTCCAACAAGCTTCATCGCTCTGATAAGATCCTTTTTTGCGTAGATAGTCAAGCGGATAGTATTATAGACCAAGACCACAGCTGCCAGTAAAATTAAGATTCCCAAACCGCTGCCAATCAAGCTGAAAATACTCAGATTTGATTCCAGCGCTTTCAGCAGTGCTCTGTTATACTCTACTTCGTCTACTCCGCGGATATTTTGAATTCGGGAAGCTAAACTTTCTACCAATTCAGATCCCGAATCAGTATTCACATCTACTTTAAAAGAAGCCGGTAAAAAGTTCAATTCAATCAGTTCGGTAACGCCCGCTCCTAATTCTTTAGCTGCAATCACGGACGCGCTGTCTTTGGAAATATAAACCACATTCGTAACCAACTCTTCGCCCTCGATTTGGTTACGCACTTCTTCCACAGAGCGTTCATCCATATCAAAAAGGAAAACTTCAATCTGGATCTCCTTCAAACTCATAGCTTGTGTATACACGTTGTACGATACACGCCCGAGAATGCCCAGTAACAGCACTGCTATAAACAAGGAGAATATAGATGTGGTAACAGCCAATTTAGCTCTCTTAAAGCCGGCTGTCCCTTCTTTTATTACATATTTTAGACTCATATCAGTTTCTGAATTGTGCTCTTATTCCAACAATTAATCTTCGAGGTGGCATCGGAAATGATGACGCCTCAAAGTAGCCTGCCTGACCTAAACCGTCAAGTGCATTTTCCCATCTTATCACTACCATTATTGCACGAACTCTGGCAGAAAGTTCCGCATCCATTCTGAAAAATGCAGGTACAAATGATTGCATGCTTCCGTCATTGGTTAATGAATTGGATTGCCAATAGTCTAACTCTGTATTATAAAACTGACTTTCATAAGCGAATGGCGAGAGCAACGTGCGCACACCGATCTTAACAAAAGCGGCCCTGTTGAAAGCATAGTTCTTATAAAATAGCGCATTTCTGATCCATAATTTAGTATCAACAGAACCAAATGTTGAGTGACTTTGATCTGATTCAAAACTCAACGTTGTTTCATAAGCTACTGAACTTTCGATCTCAAAATTGGGATTCTGAAATTTGACAAAACCGGAAATAAAGGCCAGATCCTGAGAGTTTGTATTGCTAAAGGTACTGTCTGAGTCTAATACTATTCGGTTTTCAGTAAATTTGAGTCTGCCCGAAGCTCCTGCTTTCCAATAACTACCAAGCGAAGAATTTACTTCCCCGTAAAGCGATGTTATTTTCTCATTTTTAAGATTTGAATTCCCCGAATAGTCCTTCGATGACCAGTACAAAGTCTGAATGGTCGGAACCCTGCTTTCCACACTCGCAGTTAATTTCAGATTCAAATTTCCAGGATTTCCGATGTTTATACCTGATGAAAATTCCGAACCTGAATGGCCTGTATTTCGCGATACTACATTACCCGAACCGATCAATTTTAATCCATCAAACAACTTCAATTCAGTAGTCATTTTTGCTTCTGATGTAAACCAATTGTTCCGGGTAATGGAATTCCCTGATTTCAGGTCTGACAAATTAACCGCGGCATCACCTTGTATTGAAAGCAAACCCAATTCCACTTTCTTGAAGATTTGAGCACCATGTGTTAGCAACTCTCTGCTGAGAGTATCAGCGCTAATTCGAACTAACCTGTCGTTCTTAGTTCTGTTAAATATCAAACCACCTGACTCAGCCGTAGCTGTGTCCGATCTTTGGTAGAGACCCAGCTTTATATCATTTCTGAGTATTTCTGAATTTCCGGAACTGCTTACAGGATTTGAAGTAAACTCACCAAAACCAAAAGTTGAAGGATCATTATCTACATATCCACCGGATTCATCATTATTAAAATCATTTCGTAGGATCAATCCCTGAATCTGATATTTATCTCCCAAATGATGGTAAATCCGCCCCATGATCTGACTTCCTTGAACGGAATTATTTGGATAAAAACCTCCATCTCTCCTGTCCCAGTACGACAACTCAATATTTGTTCCGGGCGCCGTATTCTGAGCTACAAAGAACTCCAGATTCCTATAATCATTAGAAGCTTCATCAAAGTTCAGATAGCTTACAGGTTCATTTATGTAGTAATCACGAATATTCACATATGAATTTAGATCTCCGTTATAAGTCTGATACACTGTTCCGATCTTGTGATGCGGCACATAGTTGTAATTGATCAGCCCCGTAACCGGATCGTTCAGAAGAATATCATCCAGCCATAAGTTCTGTTCATATTGATCGTAACCATTGATATTAAATGCATCAGTCCTCCCGATTGTACCTTGCCTGTAAGAAATCACGTTACTTTGATAGGCGTAAAAATCTCCCCAGTTCGGATAAATATTCCATCGCAATAGACTGTCGGTAGTTATTTTCTCTGAAAATGACGGGATACGATTCTTCCAGAGATTTACAGTTTTTACTTTTACTTCCTTTTTCTGAGACGCCAGCACGCTGTCATTTTTGGCTTCTGTGTTTGGAGATGTGATCTTAACCGAATCTGTTTTGGCAGAATCTGCAACTTGTGCAAATAATGCTGTTGAGCTTACAATCAATGCGATATAAAAGGATATAATAACTCTCAAGGATATTGTTTCTCCAGATTATAAGGCATTTCATCTATTCCCTTTAACACTCTGCGCGCCATTTCCAAAGCCGTTCGCATGCTTCGTTCCTTATTCAACAACCGATCTTTTGTAAACAAAGCTTTTATGGCAAAATGTTCATCCTTGCTCCAGTATCCCATCCATACGGTACCAACCGGTTTTTCTTCCGATCCTCCGTCCGGACCGGCAACTCCAGTAGTTGAAATACCGATATCAGAACCAAGTTTTTCTGCTACTCCTTTTGCCATCTTTAATGCTACTTCTCTGCTTACTGCACCGTGATCATTCAAATCATTTTCTGAGACACCTAATTGATTTATTTTTACTGAATTGGCATAAGAAACAATTCCACCCAACATATATGAACTACTTCCGGCTATATTCGTGAGCTCATTTGCAATCATCCCACCCGTACAACTTTCTGCGGTAGCAATTGTTTTGTTCTGTTCGATCAAAATTTTACCAATAGCTTCCGATATGGTCAGGTGTTTGCCTTCTCCGATAATATACTTAGAAGCTTTTTCATAAATATGGTCGGCGAGTTTATTTACTGATTCCTCTGCCTCTGATCTTGTTGATCCTTTACCGTTTAATCTGAGAGTCACTCCTCCCGGCATCGGCAAATAAGCCAGACTGACACCATTGTTAAAAAAAGAATTCAGATCACCTATAATAGTATCACTTAAAGTACTTTCTCCGATTCCAACTGTTTTCAGATATCTGGAATGTAAGAAACCAACGTCTCCAAATACTTTTCTTAATTTCTGAGAAACTGCATTTTCCATCAAGTATTTCATTTCATAAGGCACTCCCGGCATAGAAACCAGATAGCAATCGTTCTCATAAAACCACATTCCGGGCGCTGTTCCCATCTTGTTAAACAATACCTCGCAATTTTCGGGAACTTCAGCCTGTATCTTATTCGACTCCGAAAAAGGGATATTTCTGCTCTCAAATAATTTTTTGATATAATCCAGAACGCGTTTATCTGACTTCATTGTCACACCAAACAATTCAGCAATCGCTGCTTTTGTAATGTCGTCGTGTGTGGGACCTAATCCTCCGGTACAAAGCACAACATCAGCATGCTTCATTGAATAAGAGGTCGTCGATTTGATGAGATTCAGTTCATCCGAGATAGTATGCACTTCTGTAACCTCAAAACCTAAACCGGTCATGAACTCGCCCATCCAGGTAGCATTGGTGTTTACAGTGTCTCCAATAAGTAATTCGTTGCCGATTGAGATGATCTGAACTTTCATACCTGTAAAATTCACAATTCCTTTGTCCAAAAGCTAGTTTTCATATTATTATATCCAATCTATTTCCTATCTTCGTTCAATGAAAAGTCTTCCGAACATTCTCAGCTCCCTTCGCATCATCCTTGCGCCGATATTTCTGTATCTGTATTTGCAGGGAGGACTGATCTGGGGAGGGTTAAGCATCCTGATCTTTACAATTGCTGCAATCACTGATTATTTTGACGGCCACTATGCCCGGAAATATCAGGTTGAATCTTCTTTGGGAGTATTTCTCGATCCGCTTGCAGACAAAGTCCTCACATTCAGTGCATTTATCGTGCTTCCGTTCATCGATCCCTCTCAGTTTCCATGGTGGGCAGTTATTTTGATCATCATCCGTGATGTATTTATGACCGGATTACGTGTTTATGCAAATAAGAAGGATATGCAGATGAAAACCCGTTCTTTTGCAAAAACGAAAACGACCATTCAGCTTACATTCCTGTATATCGCTTTATTCCTTGGTGTATTTGAAGGAACAGGAAATATTCTGGCGGACTGGTCCGAAATCATTCTTTCAACCGGTGTTATGTTCTGGTTGATGATGTTTGTGACTTTTATCACAGTTTATTCCGGAATAGAATATGTGTTTACTAATAAAAAGCTATTTCGCAATTCGGCATCTTCATGAGATCGCTTAAACTTTTCATTGGGTCAGGATTCGGCTCGGGATTAATTCCATTTGCACCCGGCACTTGGGGTAGTTTACTCTCATTAGTTCCTATCTACTTTCTGATGATGTCCGGTAACATTTTTTTGGTACCGCTCTTTGTGCTAATAACTTCTCTCCTTTCGTTATGGGTGACTTCAGCTTGTGTAGAACAATGGGGTGAAGATCCCGGAAAACTTGTTATGGACGAATGGGCTGGTCAGGCGCTCACATTTATATCAATTTCATCGACCGGTGTGCTCGATTCAGATTTAATGATTTTAGGGATTGGTTTCATATTATTCCGGATTTTTGACATTTTAAAGCCTTTAGGTATCAATAAGCTTCAAAAATATGAAGGCGGAGCCGGTATTTTACTCGATGATTTACTTGCAGGATTATATGCGCTTATCTGCCTAAAAACTCTTATTTTCATCTGGTCGTAAAAAAAGACCTATTCTCGGGATTTTAGAAGAGAAAACAAGATTACAGACATTTATGATTATTAACGATTCATTTGCACGCGAACTAGCGGCAGACTTATTAGATATTGACGCAGTTATACTAAGACCGAATAATCCATTTACCTGGTCGTCAGGGTGGAATTCGCCAATTTATTGCGATAACAGATTAACTTTAAGACATCCGGAAGTAAGAAAGAAAATTGCTCAGCAGTTTACTGCTTTTATAAGTGAAAAATTTCCGAATGTGGATGTCATCACCGGAACAGCAACTGCCGGTATACCTCATGCTGCATGGGTTTCTGAAGCTTTGGACAAACCAATGGCTTACGTACGCGCTAAGGCGAAAGCTCATGGAATGGGAAATCAAATTGAAGGTGGTGTGGATAAAGGACAAAGCACTATCGTTCTTGAAGACCTGATCTCAACAGGTGGCTCGGCAATCTCTGTGCTTGAAGCACTTCAGTTTGTTGGAGCTAATGTAGAAGGTGTGTTATCAATCTTCACTTATGGATTTGCAAAAGCAGATGAACGTTTCCAAAAAGTAAACGTTCCTGTGTACAGCCTCACCGATTATAAAACGTTGATCAATGTAGCTATTGAAAAAGGAATCGTTACAGGCGATGATCTGGATCTGCTTTCCAGCTGGAGAGACAACCCGGATACCTGGCCAAAATAGAATTTTAGTTTGAAAAGAGAAGTACAGTGAGTAACAAGAAATTTTTTATTGAAACCTACGGCTGCCAAATGAATTTCGCAGATTCGGAGGTGGTAAATTCAATTCTGATCGAAGACGGAATGCAATTGGCCGAAAATCCGGAAAGCGCCGATGTTGTATTGGTTAACACCTGCTCTATCCGTGAGAATGCTGAAACAAAAGTGTGGAATCGGTTAAAAGAGCTTCGGAAGATCAAAAAATCGAATAAAGAACTTACCGTTGGTGTACTTGGTTGTATGGCTGAGCGCATTAAAGACAGAATTCTGGAACAGGAGCACTTAGTTGATATCGTTGTTGGCCCTGATGCTTATCGCGATATCCCCCGCCTGTTAGAAGAAGTGGACGACGGCAGAAAAGCAGTAAATGTATTGCTTTCTCTTGAAGAGACCTATGCTGATATCACTCCGGTAAGAACCGTTGGTAACGGCGTTTCTGCATTTGTTTCCATTATGCGTGGTTGCGACAATATGTGTTCTTTTTGTGTGGTTCCGTTTACACGTGGTCGCGAAAGAAGCCGACCAATGGAAAGCATTTTAAGAGAAGTTCGTCAGTTAAGTGAGGAAGGAATTAAAGAAATCACTCTGCTTGGACAGAACGTAAATTCCTACAAGGATGGTGAGAACTCTTTTGCTAAACTGATGTTGGCTTGTAGTCAGGTTAATCCTGAAATTCGCTTCAGATTCTCTTCTCCGCATCCAAAGGACTTCCCGATCGAATTACTTCACATCATAGCTGAGCAGCCAAATTTATGCAACTATATTCACATTCCCGCTCAGGCAGGAAGTGATTCTATGTTGGAGAGAATGCGTCGTCCTTATACCCGTGAGCAATATTTGGAACTGATCGATCAGATGAGAGCTATTATTCCGGGAGTTTCTTTCTCAACCGATATCATAGCAGGTTTCTGCCACGAAACTGAAGAAGAACATCAGCAAACACTGAGCTTGATGAAAGAAGTTGGTTATGACCTGGCTTACATGTTCGCATATTCCGAAAGAGAACGAACATTAGCTCATCGTAAATTCGAAGATGATGTTCCTGAAGAAGTTAAAAAGAGACGTCTATCCGAGATCATTACTCAGCAAATGAATATTCAGGGTGAACGAAACAAGAAAGAGATCGGAGAACGCCATCTAGTTCTTGTAGAAGGAACCAGTAAGAAATCTGAAGAGCAAATGAGCGGTCGTACAGATACAAATAAGATCTGTGTATTTGACCGAAGAGATTTTGAGCCGGGCGATTATGTAGAAGTTGAAATTACAGATTGTACCTCTGCTACCCTTCTTGCAAAACCGATCAAAAAAAGCAGTATTTCTGAATTTTTCGGAGTAGCTGTAGAAGCATAAGTGAAAACCCGCAGAACATATCTTTTGCGGTGGGTGCTTTTTGTATTCTTTTTGATATTCTGTCACTCCTTAAGCTATGCTCAAAAGAAGGTAGCCGTAGATTGGGAAAAACCTGCTGATTCAGAAGCTTTTAACGGTGAGCTGGATTTCTTCAGCTATCACAATGTCTCATATCTGTTTGTCAGCCATCCATTAACTGCAGATGAAATAGCTTCATTAGACAGCGCAGGAATCTTTTTTTTTGTGAAATTGGATCACAAATTTATAACTGAAAATGAATTTATTAACAATTCTGATCAGTATCTGAAATCTGTAAACAATGCCAAAGCTTATTACGATTCTTCTTCCGCTTTTAACGGGATAGTAGCTTTTTCCCAAAGCGTTATTGCTCCGAATGTTTTTCCAAATGCTGGAATTTTGGAAATCAAAGGGAATACAGTTTATTCGGTAAATACTGAACCACAACCACTCTTCAGTGTTTTTGAAACATCCGATTCATACGCAGAAAGTCTTTCCCGTTTAAAAGAACAGCTTATTAATTCAGAACTGATTCTGTTATTAGATGGTGAGTGGTACAAATCTGTGTTAGCTCAGAATGCTGATCTAAAAAGTACTTTTGAAGGCACTTCCGGAATGGATCCGAAAACTATTGCGGTGCCTGACATCCCCGACCAGACTCCTCTCATTCATTGGTCAGTGTTGGTTCTGGTTTTGCTTTGGATCAGTCTTGCAGTAAATGTTGCTTCAAATCCTACGTATCTGGAAACTATTCCTCGTTATTTTACAGCACATCGCTTTTATGTGGATGATATTATGAGCTACAGAGAGCGTTCATCTGCAAGTGCAGTATTTCTTTTATTTCAACATGCCATTTTTGGTGGCTTGGTAGTTTATATACTCTCTAAGATATTTATAAGTGATACCGGCTTAGAAGCTTTGTATCACCATATTCCCTATATCGCAGTGATGGGTAAAAACTATTTCTCATTGTTTGTACTAAGCTCTGTTTTGGTTCTGATTGTGGAGCTCATTGCGTTGATCTGGTTGTATGTCCCGAATAAAGAAATGACACATTTTAATCAGGGTTTGAATTTATTTACCTCCATATTCCATCTTGACTTCATTATAGTAACCGCAATTGTAACCGGCTATTTTGGGGATTGGAATACTACTTTAATTTCTTTTCTGGCTTTGAGTTACCTGCTTATCTGGTTCTCAAGCTTTAATATCACTGCTTTTGATGCCTCCAAAAGATTAGGAATGCATCGCAATTCCTACCTTTTCAAAACCATCGGATTACATACTTTGGTAAGTTGCGCCCTTGTTGTACTGCTGATCGTGTTTAATGAATGGTGGGATATTTTGAAATTAACCGTCTCGGTTTAATTTTGCATCTCGTTCCGTACCTCCGCTGCGGAATGCCCCGGAAGCTCTGCTTCCATTTATCTTGGCTACTTTAGTTGCATACCGCCGAGCCTGAAGGCTCTACTAGTTTAAAGCTACATATATATCACCGCTGAGCTTGATCTAATTAATGGAATCTAGGCTTCACAAAGATCCTGAAACAAGTTCAGGATGACCCGTATTTTTAGAAATTGAATAGTCCCAATCGAATGACTTTCCTCGTTCCATACCACCGGAAGTTATGCTCCTACTTATCTCGAATCAATTTTCTATCCCATAATCCCGAGAATAGAAATAATAATGCTGTACTGAATAACAGCCCCCAGATCACTACAATTGCTAAGTTTTGCCAGAATTCATCGGTTCCGAAAATAACCATGGGAAGCAATCCCATTACCGTGGTTGTGGTTGTAATCAAAACAGGTCTTAGCTTTTGCCGGAATACTTTATACCAGGCTCTCACTCCTCCTATTCCTCTTTCGCCTTCTGTTTTCCTTTGATGAATTAACAGTATTGCATTGTTAACTACTACTCCCACACACAACAAAGCTCCTGCTATTGCTCCTCGATCAAAACTTAAATCGTTAGCAAGTGTTCCCAACATAATTCCAACTGCGCTGAATGGAATGGTTAATATAACAAACAATGATCCGGACCAGCTTTCCAACAAAGCTGAAATAATCATCCAAACACTTAGAATACTTAGCATGGCAATCAGCCAAAGATTCTTTGTTTGTTCGTCATCGTTAAAGCTGAATCCCGAATAACCGTACTTTATTTTAGCTCCGACAGGAACCGGAACTTCTTCAAGCATTGTTTCCGTAAAGTTTTGAGCCATTCGATAATTGCCTAAGAAGTTAAAAGTGATCACCCGCTCATATGACTGATCCGCTCTGCGAATTTCAGTGAGCGCTCTTTCTTTGGTGATGGTTCCAAAAGCCGCCAGATCAAAGCTCAGATCCTTACTCTTCCGCATTCTTTCCATCAGATCCTCTTCATACAAACGATCGTTCTCGGTTCGGCTGATCAAATACATCTCCTGATCTTCAAATTCTACCTTTCCCAAAGAGTTCTCTCGATTAATATCCATGGCTAAAGCGCTCAACATCGTTCGTCTGTCGAGTCCGCTTGCAAGCAATTTTTTGTCGTTGAGTTCCAGATTATACTGATAGAAATCATCTCTACTGTAATACGAACTGTTGTTTATATCTACTTCTCTGACCCTTCGGTTTTTTTCGAGCCTGCGTTGAATTTCGCGCGCCAAATCATATAGTTCGTTATAAGCATATCCTGTAAGCGTAATTCTTTGAGATGATGAACCTCCACCAAAACCTGTACTGTGACTCTGCGCCAATCCGGATACAGATGTGGCAAAATTCCCGGTTTGAGCCGAGAGGTAAATCGCTTCAAATAAAAAATAGTATGGATCTACTTCACTCAAATACTCATTTTTCACCGAAAAAGTAAGATAGGCTCCAAAATCTTCAGAAAGTTGCGCCTCGTAATAGGAAAATGCATTGGTATATGGCTTAGCGATCGCTTCGTAATTCTTTACGATCTTATCAATTTCGCTCAATGGTGTTCCTTGGGGACTACGGATATACACCGATATCTTTTCCTCAGTATCACGCCTCCATGGACTTCCAAAATAGGTTTCTTTAGCAAATTTATATGTTAATCCACCAATCAGCGGATCAATATCATCCCGATTATCGAAATAGATCTGGGTGAATTCCGGCCAAGATGTTTCCTCCCAATCATCCGGAGTTTCTATTACAAAAAGTGGAATTCCTATTACAGTAATTAGTAAAACCGGTAAAATCCATCTAAGTCTGTTTCTGAAGATCAGAGTCCGAAGCGCTATATGCTTCAAACGACTACTGATTGATTTCTTTTTGACCTTCATTTTTTCCTTTTTTGAAACAGGTGTTAACCATATCAGTGCATAAGGAATCCATGTAAATGCAATGATCACAGAACATAATAAAGTAATGGTAAGTGCAACCGCTAATGGTACCAGAAACAGTCTCAATTCTTCCATAGCAAATAGAAGCGGAACAAAAATACCGACTGTGGTTAGCGTACTGCCCAATACCGGAACAAATGATCCGGGCAACTCTTTCTTCACATGCTCCACTCTATCTAAGCGATCTTTTGGTAATCCGGGGTTAACCTGTTCAAAAACGACTACCGCGTTGTCGATTAGCATACCCAAGGCAATAGTTAACCCTGCCAGAGTGATCACATTTAACGTATAATCAAAAAGGTACAAAGCAATTATGCTCATAAGAATGGAAAAGAACACGCTTCCGACTATTACAATCGGAGCACGGATCTTTCTTATAAACAGAAGCACCACCATAAATACTAATAACGCACTGAAAATTGCCTGATTTGACAACTGATCAAATTGTTCACGTAATTCTTCGGTAGAATCAACTTGTAATCTCAGTTCCATCCCATCCGGAAGCATACGTTCTATTTCTTCCATCTCTGCCAGCACTAATTCTGCTAAACCCATCGCATCAGCGCCCGGTTCTTTATTCAAGCGAATAGTGAGAGCTGTACTTCCATTTACTCTTCTGATGCTTTTCGAGGGATAATCACTTACATAAACGGCAGCTATGTCGCTAAGCCTTAACTGACGAACGCTCCCCGGGAGAGAAATCTTCAAATTTGAGATTTCTGTTGTATTTCTGAAATCAGGAGGCAACACTAAACCAAAGCGCGAACTTCCGGAATCAATATATCCTGAAGTTCTCCAACTAAGTTTCTCTCTTATTTCATTTGAAATTACAGATGCGACCAAGTTATATTTTTCAAGTGCCTGCCGGTTATATTCAATGATCAAAGCCGGATCATCTACTCCTTCAAGAGCAACCTCTGAAATACCTTCAATACCCAGCAACTTTGTTTTTATAGACTGTCGGGCATATTCCAGCAATGCTTTCCCATCCATATCTCCACTGAGTGTATATACAATAAACGTTTGTTGATCTTCCAGCTCTTCAGGTACACTTCTGGTGATTTGAGCCGGAGAAACGCTCGGAGGTAATGCTTGTTCAATTGAGAATAATTGTTCGCGCAATTCCAACGACCTGAATTCAACCGGAGCATTCTTATTAAATGTGATTGTGACTCTGGATCTGCCTGACTGGGTTAAAGACCGGATCTCTTTAACATCCCGCAAATTATTAGAAACGCTTTCAACTTTACGAGTGATCTCCTGCTCAACAATTTCCGGGGCTGTATTTCCCCAGCTGTAAAACACCGTAATTCTTGGAAGATTAAGTTCCGGTGCATTTTCAACAGGAATGATCATCCACGTAGAAAGCCCGACGATACAAACGATCAAATAAAAAAAAGAGATCAGATATTTACGTCGCAGCAGTTCTCTCATCACATTAATTATCCATTAATGGAATTACCTTCTGTTGGTGGCTGATACTAAAATGTTTGTCAACAGCCAGTGTGTCACCCGGATTTATCTCTTCATGATCGATAAGCACCCATTCGGTATTCATTTCTTCCGGAGTTACATAGATCCATTCCACTTCGCCTTTGTTCAGCTTAAACACGAGCGTTCTGCCATCTCTGGCCAGCAAACTTTCTCTCGGCATTCTCACTTTGGATGTAGCACTTCGTACAAAGATTCTTCCTTCAATCGTCATTCCTGTTTTAAGTGAGCCATCAGGATTATCAACTTCAACGATTGCCTGACCGGTTTTTGATTCCTGATCTATCTCAGGAGAAATGGCTGTGATCTTTCCTGTGTATTTTTCCTGAGCAGGTCCTTCCAGTTCTACTTCCATTCCGGGTTTCAGATCAACGATTTCTTTTTCAAGTACATCGAAGCGGATCTTTACTGTATTGGTATTAACAAAACTTCCCAATTCCTTTCCTGCTCCTACATACGCACCGTTTGTTACAACTTCTTTGGTTGAAATGTATCCTGAAAACGGAGCTTTAATAGTTGTATAACTAAGATCTAGATTAGCTCTGTCGTAATTCAGTTCCGCTTCAGATAATCCCGTGTTTATCTTCATCAATGAATTCTGAGTGGTATCCTGATTGAGTTCTCCCCTTAGTCTGAGTTCTGTTTCGTACTCATTCTTTGCTTTCAGATATTTATTGTAGGCATCGTTCTTTCTGAATTCCCATTCTTCTTTATCAAACTGAAGAATGATGTCACCTTTTTCCAGCCACTTACCGTCAGTAACATTATGAGTTTCCACAAAACCGCCGATACGCGGAGTGATCAATATCTTTTTGTCGGGCTCTACAACTCCTCTACTTTCGATATAATAGCGAAGTGGCTCATCGTCAACTACGGTAAACACCACTTCCGGCAGAATTTCGATACTGTCCAGATCCGGAGTTTCCACTTTTTCTTTTTTCCCTTTACAGGAGATCAAAAGCCCTCCAAGGAATATTATTAAAAATGATGCTCTGAATATTTTTTTCATTTCGTATCCTTTAACACTGCGGGTTAAAACCCTTTCCGGTTTACTGCTAAAATTTGATTTAATTCCATCGATCCTGAAAGATCTCCAAGTTTAAATTCATTCATAACTAACACATTCCTGATTGAACCAATCTTAATTGAATCATTCTTAATTGAATCATTCTTAATTGAATCATTCTTAATTCTTAATTGACACATTCTTAATTGACACATTCTTAATTCTCTTCCTCCCTTCAATCCATTTAAAAACCATTGGAATCAAATACAGAGTTAAAAGCGTGCTTGTTACCATCCCTCCCATCAAAGCAATTGCCAATGATTGTCTTAAAACATAGCCATCGCCGAACGGAATCAACATGGGGATCAGTCCTAAAATAGTTGTTAAACTGGTCATTACAACCGGACGAAATCTGTTTTTTCCTGCTTCTCTTACCGCTTCTTCCAGATTTCCGGTTTCTTCATAATAGCGTCGCATAAAATCCACTTTCAGGATGGAATCGTTTACCGCAATTCCGGTCAGGATCAGAATTCCCATAAAAGACAGTGCGTTTAAACTTACACCACCAAGATAAAGTGCAAACACGGAACCGATCCAGGCAAAAGGAATTGCCAGAATAATGATAAACGGATATTTCAGGTTTTCATACTGAATGGCAAGGATCAAATAGATCAACAGTACACTTATGGACAACAAAAGACCTAATTCTTTCAATAGGTTTATTAACTGGAGTGCGGTTCCCCCTATTTTGATCTCATGCCCGGTTCGTTGCATAAAATCATTTACCTGCTCTTGGATCTCATCCGAATTCCACCACCAATCCACAAAAGTAAAATCAGAATTGTATGTTAAGATCGCTGATTGTTCCAGCCGCTCTATCTGTTCTGCTTCATCTACAACGTTAATAATTGCAATTTCAGAAAGTGGAATCACTTTATTTTTTATGTTCAGCTTTATTTCCTGTGGATCTGTAAGATTTTCGCCCTCTCCCAATAGCCGAATAGCAATTTGCTCATCCTGCCTGTTCCAGTCTGTTACATACATTCCCCGGGTTAGTGACTCCAAATATGCAATTACATCCCGTTCACTGATCTCATAAAACAGCAATCGATCATTTTTCAGCTGTAATTGATAAGCTTCTACGGTTTGAGGAAATTTTTCTGAAAGTGACACTTCTTTAAAGCCCTTACTCATGTAATCTTCCAAAGCCAAGCCGATCCTTTTACTGAAATTGCGGTCTATCCCGACTACGCTGAACTGTACAGGAGCTTCCACCGATGAACTGCTTCCTCCAATACGTGAATCTCCCTGTTTACTGAACGACCACGTTTGATACGTTTTCTGCAAGGATGAAAAAAGATCTTCAACCCGATAAGCTTCCTGCCAGTTTTGTACCGGCACTGTGATCTTAAATTTGTTGAGACCCTCATCCTGTATAGAACTTAAACTTGTGTTGTCGGTGTATCCACCAACCGACAGAATTTGAACAGAATCCGTCTCTCTTTTTATGAAATCTGTAATGGTTTTAGAAGCGTCTTTTGAAGATCGTAAAGAAGTATTTCCGGGTAGAGTTACCAGATATTCAACGCGTTCAGGTTCGCCTTCGGGCAAGGCATCTTTTTGAATATTTAAAAAAGAGAATACAGCAATTACGCTTACTACTAAAGTAAAGAGAACAGGTAGAAGTGGTTTATTTATAGCCTTCGCTAAACTTCTTTCATACTTTTCGATTACAGTATCTAATCCGGATGAGATCTTAGAAAGAAAACCCGAAGTCCCTTTCCCACTGAACTGAACAACAAAAACCGGTAAGATCACTAATGCAATCAGCAGCGATGAAAGTAAACTTATGGAAAGAGTTGCTGCAAGATCCCTGAAAAAAGCCCCTTCAAATCCTCCCAGGAAAATGAGCGGAAGAAATACAGAAATGGTAGTAAATGTAGAAGCTGTTACTGCCAATGCTATTTCCTTCGTCCCTTTGGCTGCCGCTTCGTATTTATCCAATCCTTGTTTTTTATAGCGATTGATATTCTCTAAAACTACAATGGAGTTATCCAGTAATAAACCGATTCCCAGTGTAAGTCCACTCAGAGAAATGATATTCAATTGAATATCAAATAAATACATGATCACGAAAGTGAGAAAAATGCTGACAGGAATAGAGATCCCGATAGTAAAAGGACTCCGAATATCATCCAGAAACAAGAACAGAACGATAAAAGCCAGTATTCCACCAATGATCAGCGTTTGAAGAAGATTAGAAATGGAGTTTTCGATGTAGGTAGCGTCTTCCCTGATGATCTGAATATCGAATTCAGGGTTTTGGGTTTTGATCTCGTTTACGGCATTCTGTAAAGTCTCAAACACTGTAACGGTATTTGCTCCGTATTCTTTTTTAACCAAAACATTCAAGACTTCCTGATTATCCAGCAAAGCAAAAGAAGAAGGATCGGCTTCTCTAATCTCTACATCTGCAATTTCTGATAGTGTAAGCACGCGGCCGTTTGCCAATGAAATAACCGGAATCGATTCAATATCTTCGATGGTCTCAATTCGGCTTTGGATCTTTATAGCATAACGATACCAACCATCCCGAAGTTCTCCTGTGGAAGAAAACACGTTTGCATTGCTGATGATTTGCTGAACCTGAGTAAGTGTTAGCCCATAGCGATCCAATAATTTAGGATCGTAATTGATCTGTACTTCCGGTTCCACTTCTCCTACCAACAGTGCCTGCGCAATTCCATCCTGTTGCTCCAACCGACGCGTAAAAACTTGCTCTGCCCATCGCTTTGTAGCCAAGCGATTTCCGAAACTTTGGTTTTCTGCATCTTTTAAAGTGACTGTGATTGTAGCTATAGGCTCATCAGAAGCTGAAGAATATACCAGTTGAGGTCGTTCTGCATTTTGAGGAAGCAACGGTCTTGCTTGATCCAGTTTCTCCCTGACATTCAGAAATGCCAGATCCATGTCGGTTCCCCATTTGAAAGTGAGGAAAATGAGACTTTGTCCTTGTCTGGAAAGACTTCGTGTTTCCTGAACTCCACGAACGGAGCCGAGTGTCCCTTCCAGTCGCTCATTGATTCTGTACTCCACA
>JAEPPZ010000002.1:95747-362701 GCA_017640785.1 Balneola sp.
ACATCTGCGGCCGGAGCACCTTTATATTCCGTACTGATTAACAGTGTAGGCGGGTTTACATTTGGAAGCAATTCTATCGAAAGTCGTGACAGCGTAATCCCACCAAAAATGAGCACCGCTAAAACAAGAATAATAGAAGCTATTGGCTTTCGTAAGAGCAAACGAGATGATTAATTTATAGGCACTTAGGAGTATAGTATAAATTAATTGTATTTGAAAGCTTTTGAAAGAATTCCTAGTAGATTACATCTCATTCTGAACGTACCCTTCGGAACACTGTTTTGAGGCCCTGTCTCTTTTGCATTCTCATTTGATACTAATAGCTATACTTTCTGAATACGGGCTTTTCCAGCTCCCCTACTTTTTCTATAGTCAATATAGATCTCTCCTCTTCATATACATTGATTTTGTCAGGGACATCTATAGTTCGAAATGATTTAATATATGAACCATCTTTGGAAGCATATACATCAATAAATGAAAAATCATTATCTCCATTGCTATATGGTATAACAAAAATGGATCCCTTTTTTACGTCAAAGTCTCTAGAAGAAAAGATTGCAGCAGGGCTTAAGCTGGTAGATCGACTATCATTGCTAATTACGGTAATATAATTTAGTGAGCTATCGTGATTATCAATAGTTGCCCGGGAATAAGATTTAACACCATCAACATACTTTTTTATATATGGGTCATAACCACCAACATAATAGAGAGTATCCTTTATAGTTTTAATAGTACCGTTTGTAGAAAAAGGGTGCATTTCAGCATAATTTTCTTTTTCAAATGCAAAATTTACCTCACCAAATTCATTTAGATTGAATAGGAAAGTGCTATCTGCTTCATCAATGTAATATATGAATAATAAATTTAGACTTCGGTCCGAAGATACATTTAACCGAAAAGGTTTTCTCTTAGTTGAAAATTCATTAATTAAATTACCCTGATGATCAAAAAGAATGATTTTTAATAAGTTATTATCCGCAAGAGCAATAAAATCATCGGAGGCATCAAATGCCATGATATATTCAAGCTCTTTAGGTCCTCTTCCTTTTTCTATTTTAAAAACTTTTTGTACAGTCAAATCAGACTTATTCAAATACCTAATGACTAACTCTTCATTTTCAACTACAATGAAGTGATCCTTAGTTTCAGCAAATGTTGCAAAAGTATAAATACCTAATGCTTCTAAATCTTTTTCGAATTCAAGAGTTAGCTTTTGTCCACCAAAACTTCTTGATTCCAAATCCTGTATTTTAACGTCCAAAAAATGAGACTGTTCTTTCTTAATTTGACAAGAAATAAATAATCCTAAAACGAGAAGTACTAAAAATGCTTTTTTCATCTAAGTTTTTAAATTTGAAAAGGACACTTTATTGTGCCCTTTTATCTCTTCCAAACAAAATAAGTACAAGGTTAATATTGACGCTTATTTTGAAACCTATATTTTGTATGCCCTTCCTATTGTATTTACTTTAATTAAAGTTATTTTAATCTTATATGCAAGTCATAGTTATACTTAGCGTTAAACTATATCACGAATATATTTAAAACTTCTTGCTCTTCACCCTCGTTCCATACCTCCGGTGCGGAATGCCCCCGGAAACTCTGCTTCCATTAGTAAAAGCTATTTCATTTGTATAACGCCGAGCCTGAAGGCTCTACTAGTTTAAATCCTACAGTACTAAATTATTATTGGAAAACAACATCACTGTTTTAGTACATTTCAGGAGTTAAGCTACTAAACTAGGAAAATATTACCACCTTTACCTTTCTTTGTTTTTTTTAAAGATTGTACGGTTTTTAAATTAATTACTCAGGTAGTTTAAATTGAAATAAATAATACCAGTTCGATGCTTTTATATTTTCCAAATCAGAGACATCCAAGCTACCCACCCAAAAAGATTTCTCACTCCTAGGATAATCCACAACGTACTTTGCAACTGCTTCATAACTTCTATCCTTGTTCCTTCTTAAGTAAATTATCCCATCATTATCATTAATGATTAAGCTTCCATCATCTAAATATTTGAAATTATCCATAATGAATGCTCCACCTACACCGGCTTTATTATTAGGATCAGCTGGGTGAATTTTTAATTCAACTAAATTACGGTTATCAAAATCAGAACTTTCAAATATCAGTGTTCTCTCTATTAAAAAATTGCTGTCAAATAACGAGATCCATGGCAAGTGATCTGATGAAGCTGCTATTTCGTTCTTATTATTCATATCAAAACTCACACTGTTAAATACCATTGGTTGCATACCATCCGGAATAATTTTGGGCATAACTTTGGCAATACTGTCCTGAGGAGAGGAGAGTTTTGCAATGGTAACCATTCCTGAAGTTTTAATTCCCTGATAGGTTACTTCATTGTATGCTATATATTCTTCATTAACACTGATATCTTCTACCATAAAAGAGGCCAATGTTTTTTCTAACTTAAAATCATGATTATAAATATTGATTCTGGCATTAGCCCGATCAGCAACAAAAATGTTTGATGAGTTTTTTGCCATTGAAGAAACAGAGAGAACTTCACCCGGCCCCCTACCATTTGCCGCCACCGTTTTCGTGATTTGACCATCAAAATTTATCTGAATAATGTTTTTGTCTGACTTCTCAAAAACATAAAATGCATCATCTGTGGTAATTGAATACATCATCCACCCAATAAGGCTGTTCATGTCTAGGTTTTCGGAATTGAAAATTAAATCCTCTTCGGATAACTCAATATGAACGGTGCTTAGACTGTCCAAATTGATGTACTGAACAGGGGCTAAGCGTATAAAGTTATTCAAAACCTCAGATTCGGTTACAGGGTAATTCTCTTCATTCATTGCTTTACTGCAACCAATAATTAATAACAGTAAACATGTTGTCTTAACCATTCTTCCACGAAGAATTTTAAAAGAAGAGCAGGTTCTATCTACCCTTCTTATTTGATTTTTAGGACTCACCAACGCACCCTCCGCCACAGGCGCTTCCTGCCCAGTTTCCAGTTCCGCTGTATCCTGAGCCTGCATTACCGCATCTTACAGTCATTTCCCAATGATTATCATATTGATCAATTTCAACATGGCAATCATCTCCATACTCGCATTCACATGTCCATGTTGGCATCAGCCCACCCTTTATATTTCTCATTTCTTCTCTACTTAATACATTTAAAAATTCCATAATAGAATCCTCTTTGATTTAATTAATGTTTAATCTTGCGTGTTAAATAAGTTCTTTTGGTTACTCTCTTTCTTTAAAAACTATTTTGTATTTATTTATCCTATCTATTCCTTGATCATATTTAAATTCGCGGGTATAGAAAAACCCGTTCTTAATTTCGAAAAAAGGCTGGCCAACAAAAGGACTTATGTCAGATCTTTTTCCCTGAAATGTAAATGAACCAATCAAATCACCATTATCCTCATCAATAACATACCACTTGAAGGTATTATCACTATTTGTTATGGTTGAAACCCATAATCTTCCCTTATCATCGGCCTGAATCGTATTTAAAGCTGGCCATGTATACGGTACTCCCTGATCTTCAATAAATTCTTTTCTTTCTTTAAATATTTTAACCTTATCTAAATCAAGTTTGCTTTTATTGATTTCGTAATAAAATTCTTTAACTAACTCTCCTTTAGTATTATATTTTTTAATTCTGAAATCTTCGCTCCATGTAGAATACATGTCCCCATTCTGATCGGTTGTGAATAAAGAAGTTCTGGTGAATGGAGCTGTGAAACCCCTATTTATCTTATCTCCTTTATTAAATATATACATAACGTACCTTTTTTGGTTTAAAATTTCCGGCGGTTCTATTACACCATCAGCAGAAATTTTATAGTATGCAGATTTGGTAAACATGTTGGGTTGAAAAAATAATAGCACTTCAAATTTCAGCAATACTTCATGTTTATTAAGTGTGAATAGTTCTGTTCCCTTCATTAACCTAGTAAATTTATCCTCTCCTACAACTAATGATTTATCAAGTAACTCATCTTTTATATGCTTGTAATCCATCATTGAATACAAGGCTATTTTTTGCAACCTATTATCTAGCACCCACAAAGTGTCATTAGAAATTGTCATTGAAGCAATTGCTTCAAATTCTCCAGGACCTCTTCCATAGCGCCCCAGTACAGCTTCTACAACACCGTTGGGGTTAAACACATAGATCCCAAGTTTACCCAGCCGTTGTACCGCTATTATCACATGGTCTCTATCATCAATAATGGTTTTGCTTAAAGATCCGTCTAAAAATACTTGTTCGTTAGATTCAAAAGAATTTTCTAATATTAGTTCAACGGTATCAGCATTCGCAACTGACTGTGGGTCTAATTCTAATTGTGTTGTTTTTGAATCTGGTATAATTAACGGACTTTCCTCAGCTGACTCTTTAGCGCAGTTCAAAAAAGTCAAACAGAGAATTATTGCTAATAATTTTAACATAGATTTCAAGACCAATTTTAATAAGGAGATAATTTGTTGATTTAAATTATCTCCTTATTTTTAATTACGTTGACTGCCTAGAACCACAATCAGATCCTAAAAATCCGATTTGCCCACAGCTAGCGCAGCAATATCCAGAAGCTCCACCATTATTATACCAATTTTGTGCTTCTGATACGGTAAACCCACAATACCATTCTCCATTGTAGTAGACGCCACAAGTACCCCCTTTAATATTTCTCATTTCTTACCCTCGTTCCGTACCTCCGGTGCGGAATGCCCCCGGAAGCTCTGCTTCCATTGTCTTAGCTACTTCAGATGCATAACGCCGAGCCTGAAGCCTCTACTAGTATATATATTGAAAAAAGCATCACCACCGAGCTGTGCTCCAACAGTTAGTTCCATAGCGGAGCTACAGAACTATATTAATGAAATTAATCTTACTGCATTTTCTAAGAAAGGTGGTCATACCTTTATTACAAGACAAGGTTATTCAAAACACCATCCAATGCATCTCATATTTAATTCATGTACTTCAGAAAAACAAGCACTTCTCCCATCAGTTGAAGGAGGAAAAGTTGAATCACATTCTTCGTAGTAACCACCATAAAGAGAAAGACAACCATCGGCACAAGCATTCCCCCCCTTTATATTTCTCATTTCTTCTCTACTTAATACATTTAAAAATTCCATAATAGAATCCTCTTTGATTTATTTATGTTTTTACTAATTAGGTATTGCTACCTAAGCTCTTTTGTTAAATTGTTATACACTCTTTTTAGTAAACGCATATCCTGTGTTATAATCTCTGCTTCGCCCTCCATCCCATTTGCAGGGGTTAATTTGTTTCCATAATTCGTTTTTAACCCCTCTGGAAACCTGACTTTTGCGAAAAGTTCACCTTCTCCAACCGGAAATTCTGATATATATTCAATTTCACCCATCACTGAACCAAACTCATGGTACGGGTACCCGGAAAACCGAACCAACACCCTTTGTCCTTTTTCTATTTTGCCAAAAGAAGCCTGAGAAATTTTCATCACTCCAAAAAAATCAGTGTTAGAAGGAACAATGAAGAAAACGATCTGTCCGGATTGTAATGTTTGTTGTTCCTGAATTACCCCTGAGTAAACCAATGAGCCTGAAACCGGTGCTTTCAACAAGTACTGATGCTCCCAGTCATTGATCGAACTTTTAAGAGACTGTAATGATTGTTTGAATCCTGAACTTATCTCATCTTCTTGCCGAATAAGTTCCAACAATTCTTTCTGCTTCGAAATTTGGGATACTCTATTGTTGATAATTGAGGATTCAGTTTGTTGTAAAGGCATCTTCTTATTCGAAAATTCACTTTCTGCATCTAAGAACTCCAAACGAGCAATTAATCCCTTTTCCGCTAACTTTTTCTTTGCTTCAAATTCTTGCTCTGCCAATTTATAGTTAGACTTTTGAATCTCTTGCTGCAATTCTAACTTTTTTAACAAGTCTTTTGTGTATTCCTGTTCTTGTTTTAATATTTCTTTCCTTTGATCAAAATAATTCCCCGGCAGATAAAGAATGTAATCTCTGAATACCTTATTAAACGCTTGCACAGTTGATTGTAACTCCCCTAACTGTTGAATATCAGATATCTGGATGCTTTCTATTTTCGAAAACTCTTCGTTCATAATCCATTTTTGCAAGCTATCAATTTGATCGCTTAGTAATTCAACAGATGAATGACTTCCTGTGCTTTCCATCCATCCTAAAACTTCTCCTTCAGTTACTTCGCTCTTATTCTTCTTAAAAAGCTGAACGACTTTCCCATTGGTTTTACTTTCTACCGTTTTCGGTGCGTTTATAGCCGTTAGAGTTAGTTGAGATTTTATTACTTCGGGATATTTAACGAAAGAAGCTGCAATAAAAATTAACGCTAGTACTCCAAATAGAGCACCAATTCCTCCCCGTACCAACCAATGAGGCGGTCTGCCTATAATTTCCTGTACTTCCTCACTTCTTATATTAAGATCTAAATTTGAAACCTTCTTTTCTTTTCCGTTTTGAGGCTTCAGCATATCAGGAATTTTAGGTTTGAAGTCGTTCATAATAATTAATTCCCAAGTTCTAATTGATTACGAACCAATTCAAAATAGGCTCCTTTTGCATAAGTAAGCTCTTGATGTGTGCCTTCTTCAATAATCTTTCCTTCATCCAGAACTACAATATTATCCGCCTTTTTGACGGTACTCAACCGATGAGCAACAACCACTACTGTACGGTTTTCAAAGAATTCATGTAGGTTTTCCATGATGACCTTCTCGTTATTAGCATCTAATGCATTGGTAGCTTCATCGAAGAAAATGTATTCGGGATTTTTATACACTGCTCTGGCTATTAACATTCTTTGGCGTTGCCCCTGACTGATTCCATTACCTTCTGGACCAATTTTAGTATTAAACCCTAGAGGTAAAGAATCAACAAACTCATGAATGTTTGCTACTTTTACCGCATGTTTAAGTTTTACCATATCAGGCTGCTCCTCACCAACTGCGATATTCCGAGCGATATTATCAGAAAAGATAAATCCATCCTGCATTACCACTCCGCAGTTTTTCCTCCAGATTCTGTGACTTATTAAATCAAGATTAGTACTTCCAATACGAATATCTCCGTTATCTAATGGGTAGAATTTCAGCAAAAGTTTCAGAAGAGTAGTTTTCCCACTTCCGCTCATTCCAACGATAGCAGTAGTTTTCCCCTCCGGAATAGATAAATGGATATCGTTCAAAACCGGCTCATTTCCTGCTCCCGGATAGGTAAAGCTCAGGTTGGAAACCTCGATACTTTTCATAGCAGGAAGCTCATAAACAAATGACTTGTTCTCCGGTTCTTCATCTTCTTGTTTATGAATTTCGTTCAATCTTTCGAGACTCAAATGGGCATCCTGAGTAGATTGTACAAATCCAATGATTTGTTGTATGGGACTATTTAACTGCCCAATAATATATTGAATAGCCATCATTGCCCCCAAAGTAAGTTGCCCGTTTACTACAGCAACCGCAGCTAAAAAGGTAATCCCAATATTCTTCCCTTCATTGATGAAAAAAGCCCCGGCCTGCTGATATTGATTCAAAGACAAGTTCTTGACTCTGTAATGAAACAGTTTTGCCTGAAACCGTTCCCATTCCCATCGCTTTTGTTTTTCTGAATTGGTGAGCTTTATTTCCTGCATTCCCTGAATTAGCTGAATCACATTGCTCTGATCTCCGGAGGAGATTCCAAAACGTTTATGATCTAATTCTGCTCGCTTTTTAAGAAAAAGTAACACCCAACCTATATATAAGATACTACTCACTAAAAACACGGTAAAAATAAGCATGTTGTAATAAGCCAATACAACCGCAAATACCAACAGGTTTACAAAAGAGAATAACGTGCTGAGCGTTTGACTGGTTAAGAAATTCTGGATTCGTACATGGTCTTCCATCCGTTGCATAATGTCCCCCGTCATCTTGGCGTCGAAATACGGCATTGGGAGTTTCATAAGCTTAATCAAAAAATCGGAAAGAATAGAGATATTGATACGGGTACTCATGTGGAGTAAGATCCAGGATCGTATAAATTCAACTCCGGTTCGCCCTACAAACAACATGATTTGAGCAATAAGAATGATATAAATAAAATTAAGATCCCGGGTGTTGATCCCAATATCTACTATAGATTGCGTTAGAAATGGAAAAATAAGCTGTAAGATACTTCCAACCCCAAGCCCCAAAGCAAGCTGTCCGAGCAAACTTTTGTACGGTTTTAGGTATTCGAATAACCGGGTAAAATCTAAACGATCCCTCTGCTCATGCCTTTGTTCAAAAAACTTGGGAGTAGTATATAATAACAGTACAATACCGTTATCCTGACTATCTATTTTGTTGTTTAACCAGTTTTTTAAAAACTCTTTCTTAGAATAAACCACTTTGCCGGCAGCCGGGTCTGCAATATAAACCTTGTCGCCTTTCACTTTATACAACACTACAAAATGCTGTTGATTCCAGAATACTATACAAGGTAAAGGAGCTTCTTTAAACAGCTGTTCAGGAGTAAGTTTAACGCCTACGGTTCTAAACCCGATATTTTCTGCAGCCTCACTAATTCCTAACAAAGAAACGCCTTCTCTGTTAATCCCGCTTTTCTTACGTAAGGTCTCTAATGTATACTTTCTGCCATAATGCTTTGCGACCATTCTCAAACAGGTAGGACCACAATCCATCCGGTCGTGTTGATGGTATAGTCTAAATGGTTTCATTTTAGTTATAATATCTATTCTTTAGGATCTAGTTCTGTATCCACTTTAACTCATATGAAATAATGGTAGGCACTCTAGTATCCAAAGAAGAAGCAGCTACATAAGCTTTGTTATTCTTTACTGTTCGGATCACAGAGTGTTTAGACAAGAGAAATTTTGCAATCTGATCTCCATCATTTCCAAGGATCCACCATTCGTAATTCTTCTCATCAGGAACTATTGTAGCCAACCAAAGTCGATCTTCATCATCAGTAAAGAAGTGCGCTATTGCTGGGAATGTTTTAGGTAATTTATTACCTAATATTCTTTTAGTATCTGATACAAAACCTAAATTTTTATGAAATTCCGGAAAATCATCATCATTTGATACTTTTACGTTATTAAATGAATAATGAAAGCCTTTAATAAATTCACCTTCAGAATTATATTTCTTGAAAGCAATCTCACCAGTCCAAGCAAAATAAATCTCATTCTTATCAGAAATAGTAAAAAAAGTTGTTCGATCAAATGGGATTGGAGGATAAGAAGTGCCTTTATTGTTAACAATAATAAAGTCACTTACCAGATTAGAAGTATGAAAGGAAGGTTTTACTAGTATTCCAGTTCTTGTTAAAAAAAAATATTCTACAAAATTTTCTGTTACAACAGAATTTTTATTCTTTTTTGTACCACGTAAACCAATTACAATTTTACCATCCTCAAGAATACCAAAGTCTCCCAGACCGATTAGTCCATTGGTTGAAGGTATGCTTATCTCGTTGATTAAATCATGAGTTTTTATATCGAAGACAGAAATTCTACCTAAACTAGCATCATATACGTATATACTGTCGTTTCTTATTTTTAAATTATGAATTGTTTGAAATTCTCCAGGACCTCTTCCATTCTGTCCAATTGTTTTTAAATATCTACCGTCTTTTTGATATACATGAACTCCTTTATTATTCTCTAAGTATAATCGATCATATTTATCAACTGCTATTTTAGATATTCTTTTAAACTGAATTTCAATCTTCTCTTCGATTTCGAAATTTTTGATTAGCTCAATTCTTTTTACAACCTCTTTGTCTTTTAGGTATTGAAAGTCTTCATTTTGGTAGAATAGTTTTTCCGATTGATTTTTTTTGCTTTCATTACAACTACATAAAGAGATTAAACATAAAATAAAGAATAACAGCTTATTTGAATCCATTTAATTTTATTTTATAGACTAATAAGCAAACTCTAGATTAGAGTTTGCTTATAATTAAGGTTTATTGATTTTGTCCAGGTAGACTTGCCGCTTCACAATTAATAGCTTTACTATCTTCATATTGAACCTCACAACATTGATTTGATTCAATATCTTCAGAGCAAAGAACATTACCCTCAGAATGGCCTAATGGATCAACACACTCACATCTTGTCCAGCCACTTCCGCCTTTTATCATCTTCATTTCATTTCTTGTGAGATAACTTAAGTATTCCATCGGGATTTATTGATTTTGACCAGGTAGACTTGCAGCTTCGCAATTTGCTGCAAAAGTTTCCGAATGATGTACTTGGCAACATTGATTCTTATCCATTTCGTCAGAGCAAGTTACATCTCCTTGAGATTCACCTTGTATATTGTAACAAGTACAAGTTTCCCAGGCTCCTCCTTTTACGTTTTTCATTTCTTTACGTGATAACAGATTTAAAAATTCCATATTAGAATCCTCTTTGATTGATTAATGTTAATCTTGTTTATTCAACAAGCTCTTTGATTACACCCTTATCTTTAAATTAATTTTATACTTAATAATTCGATCAATACCTTGATTAAAATCAAATTCATGTTCATAGAAATAACCATTTTTAATCTTGATTAAAGGTTTTCTATATACTTTTCTGTTGTTTCTATACCCCGGCTTTGAAAATGTTGCGAGCAATTCACCCTTTAAATCAGATATCCACCAATCATAAGTAGAATCGGAATCTGTTATTGTAGAAATCCATACTTTATCATCGCTACTAACTTCTATGGTGTGAATGGCAGGCCATGTATCAGGCAACCCATGTTTAATAATTAGATTTTGCTCTTCTCTACTAAAATTAAGCTCACTTAGGGATAGCGAACTTTTAGTATAAGGATAGTAGAATGAATATTTATAGTTACCCATTTCATCATGAGCTTTGATTAGTAAATCTTCATTCCACGATGTAAATATTAAACCTTTTTGTGATAAGGCCACCAAACTATTTCTTAAAAAAGGAGGTTTAAGTGGTAAATTTAACTGTGTTTCCGGGAGGTACAGAAAATAATTTTCAAGATCTAAAACTTTGTTTTCAATTGTACTCCCATCCTTACTTAGTTTATAATAAAAGATTCTTCTGTAATCATTAGAACCAATATTACTTTCATATTTAAGTAGTATTACATCATCTTTTAATACTGATATTTCACGTGCTCTCATTACACTTGACATACCACCTAAATGATTGGTGCTATTTAACTTATTTTCATGTATTAATGAATAATCAATCGTTGAATAAACAACGACTTTTTGAAGTCTGGTGTCAAGTACATAAATCTTGTCATTGAAAACATCAATTGATCCAATGGACTGGAATTCACCAGGTCCTCTACCTAACCTTCCAATTTTCGTTTTATAGTTTCCCAAACTATCATAAACTTTTATATCAATTTTGCTCGGGTTTTGAATAACAACAAATATGTTATTCTTGTCATCAACATCAAATAGGTTTATATAACCTTCGAAATATACTTCTTCGTTACTTTTGATAGTTAACACCCTTTCTAAAATGACTGTATCTAAAGACGAATTGTCAAGTAAAGGGTATACCTGTAGATTTTCTAAGGAGTCAATAGAAGCAGGAATTATGATTTGTTGCACTTGATTATTTTTACTGCTATCACAGCTATTCAGAAGAACAAATATTAGTATTAGTAAGGTCAATATATTTTTGATCATAAAAGCTAAAATACAGGCTCCTAATGGAGCCCATTGATATTTAAGTATAACACATACCCCCAGGTGAGTCGCCGCAACTTTCACAGCAGTAACCAGAAACATATTGACCATCGGAATTTGTATAACTCGAATTGTATGAGTCCTGAGCAGTCGACACGCTTGTGCAACTTGACGACCAACCCGCAAAGGAACCATCTGCATTCCTCCATGCGACCCTACATACACCCATGCTTCCACCTTTAACATTCTTCATTTCTTCTCTACTTAATACATTTAAAAATTCCATAACAGAATCCTCTATGATTTAATTAATGTTTAATCTTGTTTTTGAAATGGAACAAGCAAACCATTCTTGCTTATTCGACAAGTTCTTTTGAACGCTCCTCAGATATGAAGTTTATTTTGTATTTAACTATTCTATCAATCCCTTCAACGTAATCGTATTCTCTGTTGTAAAAATAGCCGTTTTTTATGATGACTATATCAGTTTTTGCAAACACCTCTTGGTTAGCTCTTATACCGGAAAAATTAAAACTTGCCTTTAATTTTTCATCTTCACCTATAATGTACCATTTAAATGTGCTATCACTTTCAGTAATCGTTGCCACCCATAATTTCCCAAGATCGTCCACTATCATATTATGTAGAGCTGGCCATGTTTCAGGATAACCAACATCCTTTATGATTTTCATTCTACCTTTTGAAATATCCAGTGACTCAAGATCCAACTTACTTTTTTCTATAGAAAAACCTATTACTCCTTTATAAACACCATCTATATTATATTTTTCAATTTGGAAATCATCAGTCCAGGCTACATAAATAATACCTTGATTAGAAACGGTAATGAGTGATTGCCTGTTAAAAGCTGGGGTAAATCCCCACCTAACACCTGTTCTATCTGCTCTTGTAGGTAAATAAAATTTATATCTATCTGCTTCCACTATATATTCAGAGTTTAACTGCCCATCTTTGCTAATACTATAAATTCTTTTCTTTGTGAATCTATTTAAATCATATAGGCTCTTTACTTCTGTTCCAAGCAATACCTCATCACCATACTTCGAACTATATAACTCCATTGCTTTCATCGTCTGAGAAAACTCATCTGTTCTATCTGTACTATCTTTCCTAATTGTCATGTCACCAATTAAACTCAAATTATGGGTTGAGAAGATACTTATTCTTTGTTGCCGGCTATCTAATACAAATAGTTTTTCTCCTGAAATAGACAGCGATGATATACTTTCAAACTCACCAGGTCCTCGACCAAACCTACCCATTTTTTTTAAATACTTACCTTCTGATGAAAATACATATATAGCGCTTATCCCTGGAGCTACAGCACTAATAAATACTTTTCCTTCATTATCAACATCAGCTCCACCAATAATTCCTTCTAATAAAACATCATTGTTACTTTCATAAATTGTTTCCTTAACAAAAACAACTGAATCAAGAGCTATATTTGAGTTTGTATTAATTTTAAAACTATTTTCTTTTAGGTTTTTGTCTTGTATACCTGCCTTTTCATTACACGAAAAGATACACACCAAACCTATCGTTAGAATAATATTTTTTGCAAAGCCTAATTTGCACATGAATTTTAGCGCCTAATTTGATGAATTTTTCGAACTAAAATCTATCTGATTATTAATACAAAACAATACAGTTATTTTTTGCATTTATGCCTCGCAATTAATTAAATGTGAAAAGCAGTAAGAGTTTAATATCACTGCTTTTCATCTTAATATTATGAGTAACAGGGTTCAGCGTTAGAAAAATTACCTGTACCACAGCTAGCACAACAATATCCGGTTATTTCACTAAAACCGTTATAGAAGCTCTCTGCTGCCGCAGGCGAAAAACCACATGATGACCAGCCGTTTTCACCATATATTCTACACACACCCATGCTTCCCCCTTTAACATTCCTCATTTCTTCTCTACTTAATACATTTAAAAATTCCATAATAGAATCCTCTTTGATTTAATTAATATTAATCTTGCGTGTTAAACAAGTTCTTTTGGCTTGTTCAGTGCTTTAATTTCTTCATCGAATATTGGAATCATTCCAGTGAGTAATGAGCTCAAATCACTAATTCGATACTGAGACGGTAACTCATAACCATTCACAAAAAAAGTAGGTGTCTTAACAATCTTATGTTTTGCAATCCATTGATAGTGCGATACTACTGCACTGTCACTTACATCAAGCGATTCAGTATATATGCTTTCAAATTCTTCTGTGGACATATACTCATACCAATCCTTGATTAACTTTCTTGTTTTGTTGGATTCATCCTGAGTTCCCGATATAAACTGACTCCAGTAGTTAATCAAGAATGAGCTTACAGGAATATTATGGACCATATTTCCACTCATCAAAAACTTAAAAGACACATTAACCTGTTCAGGATATTGATCTACCAATTTAAGTACTTGTTTCAACCCAGTTTTACAAGGATGGCAATTTAAATTTGCTACCATCAATAGGTTTATGGGAGCATTAGGATTCCCAATTACCATTCTATATTCATTTCTTGAATAATCAACCTTGTTTCCCTGAAAAAGAAGATGTGTAAAAACTTCAGGAGCGTTTTTTACACGCATTGCTGCAATTTCGGCATTCACTGCTTCACTCATACTCTCTATTTTACCTTTTATAAGTAACACTAAAGCAACAAGCGCAGAAAACAGAAACAGTGAAAAAAAGAAGGGCATAACTTCAATTTCCGATATGGAAAAAACTCCATCTACATATAAAAAGCCTAACAATCCAGCTTGTACAACAAGTACAGCATTCACCAACATACACAACCTGCACCATGTTTTTGCTTTTGCTGCCTGATAAAAAATGGAATAGAATATAATGGGAATAGACAATGCACTGGCTGCCAACAGTACCCAAAAGTATGGTATAGGGTTACTTAGCACCGGAATTAATAATCCGGTAATGATTAATTGAAAAGCAAAATAACTAATTACAGCTTCTGAGAGACTAAAAAAACTGAATATCTGTGCACCTTCCGATCGTAACACTTTATTGCAATTAACCCTTGTACTAGTATTACAAAAAGACTCCACCGGTTTATAGATAATACCCAAATCCTTGGCTATCAGAATATACCCAATGCTTGCTCCCAAGATGCTTGTAGTAAGAAGTATCAGGTTGGTCCAAGAGAATGAAACTAAGGTGTGCATCGTAAAAGCAGCAATTATGGATATTGCAAGTGCTAATGCTGCATTTCTTGTAATCCGCTCTTTGTTATATTGTTTGTTATGGTCGCTGTCTTTTAATTCCTCAACCGACTCTGCTTTTAATACAATGCCTTTCCATTCTTTTAAATCGATATGATCTTTAGACAGATCTTTTAGGTCTTTAATTAATACCAAACCATCTTTCGCAGTATCCAAATGTAGCAAAAAAGGAAACTCAACTTTAGAAAGATGTTTTTCTTCAATTTTACCAATCTGGCAAGGTACCCCTAATTGTTCGAGCAAATCTGAAACACTAAGTAGCGATGGGTAGTCAGGATGAGATAAAATTACTTTTTTGCAATAGGCCTCGGAAATGGGAATATCGAGGTGTTTGAGGTAATCAACTATAACTTGTTCCATACAACAGGGTTTGAGTAATTAGCAACCTGACTGAGTATAGTTTTAAGGAGTTACTAAAACCAATGAAAACAGTATCCTTTTTCGTTATCCTTTTTCGTTATCCTTTTTCGTTATCCTTTTTCGTTATCCTTTTTCGTTATCCTTTTTCTGAGCTCAGTAGGTGATTTTCCTGTATGCCTTTTAAGAAATTTGTACAATGCCTTTTCATGTGCAAACCCAAACTCCAAACAAATGCAGTAGTTTTTCTCATCAGGATGTTTATTTATATATTCAATAACCTTCTCAGTTTTAATATCAATAAGCACATCACTGGGTCTTACACCATATTTTTTTCTGAATTCCCAAGAGAATTTAGAAGGCTTCTTAAATCCCATTTTATAAGCCCATTCAGTGACATTCCCAATAGTTGAGATATTCTCTTTGAGCAACGAATGAGCCTTTTCTATTTGTTCCATACAAAATAAGTTTAAACGTTATTGTTAGTACTTATTTTGAAACCTAAATTTTGTATGTCTTTCCTATTGTATTTACTTCAATTAAAGTTATTTTAATCTTATATGCAAGTGATAGTTATACTTAGCTGATAGAGTTATGTTGTGACCAAGCATACTTCTCTTAAATCTATGCTCACTTTCTCTTTCTTCTTAGCCTCGTTCCGTACCTCCGGTGCGGAATGCCCCCGGAAGCTCTGCTTCCATTAGTAATAGCTATTTCATGGGCATAACGCCGAGCCTGAAGGCTCTACTAGTTTAAATCCTACAGTGCTACATTATTATTGGAAAACAAGTGGGTCCACAGTCCATTTGGTTGTGTTGATGATAATGCGGAAAATTATTCGTTCATTAGAATCTGATATTGGACCACTTCCTTTTCGAATGTTTTTGGGTTTTCTTCAATAGTGTACAGCTTATTATTCCTAACGGTTTGAATTGGTTTATTTCTTGGCCATTCAAATTTATTTTTTAGTTCCCCTGTGTTCTCTAAGATCCACCATTCATATACTTCATCATTACCAACAATAGTTGAAACCCAAATACGGTTCTCATCATCAATAAACATATGATCTATCGCCGGCCAGCTTTTAGGAAGGTTTTCTGCCTGCTCTATCATTTTTAAAGCTACTCCATCACCCAGATTGTATCCGTAATCCGTTTCCTTGTACCGATCTAAAACTTTACTCTTACTAAATATTCTATTCTCGAATTTATGTTCAATAGACCTTAAATAACCTCCGTTTGAATCATAAATATCGATCTTAAATTCTTTCGATTTCAAAGCATATAAATATTCACCTTCTGAAACAGAAAAAATTGTTTTTTCAAAAAAAGGAAAAGAATGTACAGCTAAATAAGGATGCTCACCCCTCACTAAATAAGTTAAATTAGTGCGGTCTTTCTGTTTGAAAATCGGCCCGGAAACAATTTTACCGGAAATATCCTGTACATAATACTTAATGTAACTTGTGCTGTCTTTATACTGATGTGGCGTTTTGTGGTAAGACACTAAAAAAGTCCCATCTTTTTGAGGGATCACTCTTTTGGGATAATGTCCTTTTAATTCTTCGTAATCGCCTCTGTTTTCAGCCAGGAGCTTTAGTGTATAATCGAATGATAAATCCTGTAATGAAAAAACATGAGCTCTATGCGGAAAAAAGGTTTGGGTATCTGTAATGAATAGTTTGTCTTGATGAATTTCTATTGAGGTATTAAAAGTAATAGCGGAAAATTCTCCCGGACCTTTCCCTTCCCTGCCCATTGATTGGATATATGTACCATCGGGGCTAAAAATGTGGATCGTTGTTTGAGTTCCGTCAGCGATAAAGACTTGTCCTTTAGCATCAACTGACAACGCAGTGACATCTCCTACAATTATTTCGTTGTTGGTCCCAAACTCAACTTCTTTTTGAAATTGAACGTCTGAATATTCGTTACCCTTTTTGGGTAAACCTGTTAGCAAAAGACTTACTAGAAAGGATGTAATTATTAATCTCATACTATACAGTATATCATTCTATGGATTAGAAGCAAATATCAATTAATAATAAACTTGACAAGACACCTCTAGTTCGGAATGCGGTTTGCGCTCGTTCCGTACGTCCGGTGTGGAATGCTCCTCGAAAGCTCAGCTTCCATTGCTCTTAGCTACTTCAGGTGCATACCGCCGATCCTGAAGGCTCTACTAGTTTAAATCCCTTTGTTGCATTTTTTGAAAACATGGTTACTTCTTATTACGAACCGCTAGCTTAATATGCAGTTTCGAGGCTCTTCTTGTTCTGCTGTTCTTGTAAATAATTCCATCTGTTCAATACGCTTCAGAATATGAGTACTACTTTTCCAACAATATTTTCTCTTGGGATAAGCCCCCAGAATCTGGAATCCATACTTTCATAATAGTTATCGCCCACCATAAAATAGTAACCTTCTGGTACGATAAGGCTGTTTTCTGATTCCAACAAACTGCGTTCTTTAACTATATCCGGAAGGTTTCTTAAAATGTAATTCAGATACTTAGATGCAGAAAATATTTCTGTGGAATCCGATCTATCAGGGTCTTCAACCATCATTTCAAAAATAGGATCGTGTGGGATTCCTGTTTCTCCAATTTTAATTTCATTCCTATATATCTTTAATGTATCACCCTCTGATGCTACTATTCTCTTTATAAATGTTGTCTTATCTTCACCATAGATGAATGATAAAACGTCATTTTTTTTGTAATAACTCAAAAAAGTTTTTTTTGCAGTCAAAGCAATGTCACCTGCTTCGATTACTTCTTCCATAGATTGCGTTGATATTTTGAAGGGTTTAAGATAAAACCCTAGACCTAGAATTAGACATATTGCTATACAGGAAACAATCCTCATTATAGTCTTTACTAAAAATTCGGGAGCTTATATTTTGAGATGTATTGCTTTTTATCCTTTCTATGAGTTTCAAGTGTATATATGTAATTACCATCAGTAGTAAACTCATTAGTAGGATGCTTAAACTGATAAGAAATTTTATAATCACCATCTTGATCATATACATCAAGTAGATAAAAGTAAGAGTTTCTTTTCCCTGAAAATGAAATTAATAAATTATCTTCAACTACTTCTATGTTACCACTAATCGTTTTAACATCTGCTTTCCTTCTTGATGACCTCTTTTCAATTTCTAATAATGGTTCTGGATTTCCTTGAAATTCAATTACTTTCTTAGAGAAAATTAAATCTCCATTTTTGTCGTATTTTCTGATATAGTTTTTGAACTTACCTACATGGTAAATTGAATTATTATAGCACTTTAAATCTCCCCTGAAATAAGACGCATTTGTAAATATTCTTAAATTATCTCTATTGATATTACTAAAGCTCATGAATGAGTTTTTAGGCTTTCCCTCTAGATCAAAACTATGGTATAAACCTTCTGCTAAATATTGTTCGGAGAGAATTGTTAAATAATTGGAACATAAAGCTAATCGATATGGTCTGGCATGCTTTCGATTAGGCTTAAATGATTTTAACAATTCATTATTTTTAGACCATAGTGTTATTTTTCCACTTTCTAAATCTATAGCCCATAAATCTCCGTTTTTATCGAACTCAATATCCCTGACTAGTTTCATCTCTCTTGGCCCTCTCCCAATTCCATCAGTCAAAAATTGAATATCATGGTAATTATCCTTTTTGAAAAACAAAATCTTTTCAAGATTGAAATCATATCCGGCCAAATTACCTGAACTATCGGCCGTCAGGTATGCAAATTCAAACAAATCTATATCCTCAAGAGAAAATAAAGTTTCAATATGTTCCAATGTATCTAGACCATTTCTAACACTTTCGACTTGAGTTATAGCTTCCCAGTTTTCAGAAAAAGCATTTACATTCTGACTGAATACATCAGAATATTGATATAACATTACTGATATAGATAAAACTAAATATTTCATAGTTATTAGATTTTAAAAACACCGCACAAAAAAGTTATTGATGCGGTGTTGAGAATTTACATTGCTTCTATTTGTTCTGGATCTGATTTTACTCCAGTGCAATATCTAGTAATTTCAACATTACCCACTGCAAAAACTGTATAGCTTGTTCCATCGCAATCGCTAATTCTTCCATCACATCCTCTTCTTCCACATGGACCAGCATAAGCTTCTTCTATTCCTATAGTAGACTCGAATGTTGTCATTGTTCCTTCAGCATTTTCCAGCTGAAATCCACTTACAAGAGCAACTACCATTGCAATTGCTACAATTTTATTGATGTAGTTTTTAATTTTCATTGTTTTCTCCTATTTATTATTGTTAATAAATGATCCTGTCTGGATCAATTTCTTAAATATTGAGTTGTCTACAGTGATCCATAATGCCATAAGCAATAGAAGTGAATTTCTAAACACCATTGCTGGATCAAATTTTCCAAAAGAAAACTTTCCGAAACAACCACATGCAAATTGCCAATCATTCAAGAACCCAAGCACAGCTACGATCAAAAACAATGAGCAACTAAAAATTACTAAAGGCTTCGTAACTTTGACTTTAAAATTAAAGAATAGAGCCACTCCTAATAATGTTTCTATTATTGCAATGGAATACACTAGGATAAGTGTTGTTGAATAACTGAAATGAAATAAGAAAATCAAAATGTCCCCAGTATTATCGGGGCTAAACATCTTTAGCACTCCAGCAGCAATAAAGATGAATGAAAGTATCCAAGTGAAGTATTTTTTTAATGAATTATCCATGATTCTATTGCTTGAATTTTGACTTCTTCAAGTATTCTAAATCATGAAATTAGTAGCAAAAAATTTGAGTAGTCTTTTAGTGTAGCAGAAAATTCTAGTATATTTTTCTACCTTTTTTTGCTAGCCGGTTTTTCCAAATAGTTCGTTTCGTGATCTCTCCTGTACGTACTGCCCTCTTGAAATCTGTTGGATTTTTCCCCACATGCGTACGTAAATATTTATTCAAAGCTACTTCATCAGGAAGTCCTACCTCCTGAGCATCACAATAATTTTTCTGATATGGGTTTTTCTGAATGCAATCGAAAAGTTTCTCGACCCTTACTCTAATAAGGGCTTCCTTACAAGTTACTCCAAAGTGTCTTCTAAACAGACGTGCAAAATATTTAGGATCACTACAACCCATTTCAGCTGACCACTCTTGAACAGTGCGTACTTCTCTTATTTTAGGTTTAAGCACCTTTAAAGCATTTTCTATCTCTTCCATACAAAATAAGTTCACGGTTAATATTGACGCTTATTTTGAAACCTATATTTTGTATGTCCTACTTTTTTTATTAGATATAATTACGGTTATTTTAAATTTATATGCAAGTATTAATTAAACTTAGGCGCTCAACTTAAGTTATGAACAAGTACGAAATGGATCATCTCTCTATAAATACAAAGCTATATTTTCCAGATAACGATCTGTTTAATTGACTCAGATTTTGATGCTTGTTCGAGGATAATATTCGGAGCCTAAGACTCTATTATTGTAAATTCACCCTCAAAACAGCGCAAACGTCAAGTTTATGAATGAGTTTTTACCCTCGTTCCGTACCTCCGGTGCGGAATGCCCCCGGAAGCTCTGCTTCCATTAGTCTTAGCTATTTCAGGTGCATACCGCCGAGCCTGAAGGCTCTACTAGTTTAAAGCTAAATATATATCATCGCGGAGCTGAGCTTGATCTAGTCAATGGAATCTAGGCTTCACAAAGATCCTGAAATAATACTAAATCAAGTTCAGCACATGGTTCAGGACGACCCTTCTTTTAAATAAATTGAGCAATCCCAATCAAACGATTTCCCTCGTTCTGAACGTCCCGTTCGGAATGCGGTTTTGAGACTCCGCCTCATCTTTTCGCCGCTTTTACTACATCCCGGGATATGAGCTCAAATAGTTAGTTCCGCAGTAGAGCTACAGAACTAGGGAAAATCAGGAATCCGGATCATAAATAGAGTATTGATCTTTAGGGAGTTCCAGATCTCGGGCATTCGCCGCGAGATGACTGTAGACAAAAAGGTTAACGAACACTAATCCAATCAGCGTAATCAAAAATAATCAGCAAATCAGTGATCTATATCTGTTTTCGAAGTCTAGCCACCGGCTCATTCAACTGCTCTCTGTATTTACTCACTGTTCTTCGGGCAACTTTATATCCTTTTTCATTGAGCTGATTTGCAAGATCCTGATCGCTCATCGGGTTTCGTTTGTCTTCTTCATCAATTATGGTTTGAAGAATATTTTTAACCTCTCTGTTAGATACCTCTTCCCCACTGTCTGTTTCCATCCCTTCATTAAAGAAATACTTTAATTCATGCACACCGAAATTGGTTTGTACATATTTCCCGTTCACTACTCTTGAGATCGTGGAGATATCCATCCCGATCCGCTCTGCAATATCTTTCAGGATCATAGGCTTCAGACTGTCGCCGTATTTGAAGAAATCTTCCTGAAGAGCAACCATGGTCTTCATCACATTCATCAACGTATTTTGTCGCTGTTTGATGGATTCAATGAACCAGTTAGCCGAATCGATCTTTCCTTTTATAAAATTCTGTGTTTGCTGATCCGGTTTTTCCCTTTTTTCTTTGATGTCTTTCCACATCTCCTTGTAGTCAGGGGAAATCCTAAGCGAGGGTGAATTTCTTTGATTCAGATTTATGAGGAATTCTCCTTTATCCAGATTCGATTCATCAGTATTTCTCCAGTACACTTCAAAATCGGGTTCAATATAATTCTGGGATTCTTCCATTCCGGTTGATACTGCACCGGGACGTGGATCCATTCCCTTGATCACATCAAAAGCGTCTTTTAGTTCTTCTTCTGATACATTGAATTTCTGAAGCAGTTTATTGAAATGCTTTTTTTCGAACGCTTCCCAGGCATCCTTAACGATATCTATAGCCAGCTCTCTTCCATCCAGTTCATTGGAGGATTGCTCGATCTGTACCAACAAACAATCCTGTAAACTCATAGATGCAATTCCGATGGGATCAAGCAATTGAATTTGTTTTCGGATTCGGTCTACATCTTCCACTTCTACATACACGCTGTGATTAAAAGCGATGTTGTCGGCCACGGCTTCAAGTTCTCGTCTGAAATAGCCGTCTTCGTCCAGCGAACCCAAGATCTGATCGGCTATCAATTCTTCTTCCTCGGTCAGATCCAGCAAGCTTACCTGTTCTTCCAGTTCTTCCAAAAAGGATGCATGATAAGGATCGGGAAGATCCTGCCACTCCTGCATATCCGGATGTGTGGGAGTGGAATATGATTCTCCCTCAAATTCAGTATTGGTATCAAAATCATCCCAATCTACTTCGTGTTCTTCAAGTGTTTCCAGTCCGTCTTCTTTTTCCTGGGAAATTGGTTTTTCATCTTCAATTTCAACTCTCTCCTGACGAATTTCCCCCGGTTCTGCTTCTTCCAAAATGGGATTCAGTTCCAGCTCTTCTTTGATCCTTTGCTCCAGAGCAATAGTCGGTAACTGAAGCAACTTGATAAACTGCAATTGCTGTGGTGACAGTTTTTGCTGCTGACCCAGTTGCTGCTTTTGGCTAATATTTTGTTGATTCCGAAGCATGCCTAGTCTACTTCCTGTTCTCGTATATAGTTACATGCAGCTTTAAATTCATCATACCAATCTTCTCCGTACCGTCTTGTTAATGGCTTTTCCAGAAAGTCGGATAAATAAATTCCTTCTTTGCTTCCCTTGTCACATGCAGCTGAACACAAACTGTCTACATATTCGAAATTGGCGTAATCAAAGTCAGCTATCTTCTTTAACCGTACCGGAAACAAGTGACAACTCAATGGCTTTTCCCAGTCAATGCGTCCGTCAAAATAAGCTTGTTGGATGGAACAATATGAAACATCGTTATCTCCATATTTCACGAAAATACATTCGGCTTCATTTACACAAGCGATCTCATATCCGGCTTTTTCGCTTCCGATGACTACGCCATCTCGTTCGGCAACTTCTACCGCTTCCGGTCTCAGTTCATCTTTTAATAACCGATAAGCTTTATGTAATACGGGAATTTCATCTTTTACAACGGGAGCTCCGGCATCCCCCACTACACAACATGCTCCTTTGCATCGCGGCAGATCGCATGCGAATTTCGTGGTTGCAATCTCTTCTGTAAGAATGGTGTCTTGAACTTTGAACATATCCAAAGATACGAATAGTGGATGGAATTTCTGTTGTTATTCATTAATGATTTTACCCTCACAAAACGCAGAGATAAATCCCTTGCATTGCACCAATCGGACTGAAGTCCTCTCTGGTTAACTTGATGATAAGTGAACAACCAACACATTCCATCAGGTTCACTAGCGAGGGATTTGTCCCGCAGCTTTAAGAAACTATTCTAGTCTAAATCTAGACTCGCACCAATCGGACTGAAGTCTTCTCTTCTTAACTTGATTATCTTGAAACTAGCAATAGGCTCTAAGCTTAATTCAAAGACTTCCGTATTATTACTTGGAGATTGAATCTTAAACCAAATGAAACAAAAAAACTTATATTGAACTATCAGCTTGAATATCCAAAAGGAAAAAGAATAAACAATTAACCAATCCAACATTATGTCTGAAATCTCCGGTCAAAATAAACAAAGCTTTTCAGAGCGAAATACTGTAATGATTAAAGCAGTATTTATAGCAATTATAACACTCTTACTGCTTATACCTGCTGCTATGATTAGCAACTTAGTGTATGAACGACAAAACACTAAGAATGAAGCCATTAATGAAATTGGAGAAAAATGGGGTAAAGAACAGACCATAACGGGGCCATTTCTGACTATTCCTTTTACAAAACACATTAAAAGATATTCACCAAAAGATTCTACCGATGTCTGGATCGAAAGAACGGATTATCTGAATATGTTACCGGAAAATTTAAATATATCAGGTTCGATCGCTCCCGAAAAAAGATACCGGGGTATTTTTGAAGTAATTGTTTATAATTCTGATATCTCTCTTGATGGAGATTTTTCCACTTTGAATATCAAAGATTTTGATATTGAAGCAAAGGACCTCCATCTCAACAATGCTTTTCTTAGTATTGGTATTTCTGACCTTAGAGGTATTGAAGAACAAATAGATCTGAAATGGGGAGAAAATACTAAAGTCTTTAATCCCGGAACTATTACAACTAACATCATAAGTTCAGGGATAAATGCACCCCTCAATATTTCGGTAAACAGTAATGGTGATATTCTGTCTGAACCTTTTGCATTTAATGTAAAACTTAAGGGAAGTGAATATCTGAGATTTGTCCCGGTAGGAAAAATAACGGATGTAGAACTTAAATCAGATTGGAGCACCCCAAGCTTTGACGGTGCTTTTTTACCTGATCACCGAACTGTTTCTGACTCCGGTTTTGTAGCAAACTGGAATGTTCTTCACTTAAACAGAAATTATCCCCAGGCTTGGTTGAATTCAGAACACCGAGTACAAGAATCGGCTTTTGGCGTAGACCTGTTACTTCCGGTAGATAATTACAAAAAGTCTGAACGAAGTATTAAGTATGCTATTTTATTTATAGGATTAACATTTCTGGTCTTCTTTTTTATAGAAATAATTAACAAAAAGAGAGTACATCCTATTCAATATATCCTTGTTGGCTTAGCGCTTTGTTTATTCTATACGTTACTTTTATCCATATCTGAACACAGTTCATTCAATTTTGCTTATTTAGCATCTTCAGTGTTAACAATTGGCCTTATTTCTGCTTACACCAAAACAGTTTTAAAAAGTACTTCCCTTACAGGCTTGATGTCAGGTATTCTCACCATTTTATATCTCTTTATTTATGTGATCATACAACTTGAAGATTATGCATTACTGATGGGAAGCATTGGTTTGTTCATCATACTTTCTCTTGTTATGTATTTCTCAAGAAAAATTGATTGGTACCAAATAAATAATGAAGTGAAATTATGAGTTCTAATTAGCAACTCCCCTCTTAATATTTTATCTTTAGGGATTCTACAAGCTGGCAAAATACCAGCTTGTTTTATTTGACGCATTTATGCAACTAAAGGTGATTGGATCACCTTTTTTTATAAGCACCTAACTTGAATATTTAAATCCTGAGCACCTTGGAACCCGAATTATCAGCACGATCAGTCAGCGTAGAAATCTTAATCGAATTCGACCGTGAAAAAAACCTGAACTATTCACTTGCAAACGAGCTGGATACTCGTGAAAAAGCTCAGGTAAGAGAATACGTACAAAATATACTCCGTAAGCGTAGTTACCTCGATTTTATAATCGATCATTTTTCTTCAATTGGAATTGAAGAAATGAAGCCGGAGCTGAAGAACATTCTTCGTCTTTCTATTTATGATATGCTGTTTATGGACAGCACTCCTGATTATGCTGCTATCAATGAGGCCGTTGAAATAGCTAAATTTATGCTCGGTTCTAAAACCGGCGACCTCGTAAATGCTATTCTCCGTAATATGCAACGCGAAGAAGGCGCTTTGCCAAAACCGGCTTTCAAAGACAGAACCAAATTAGTAGCTACTACTTTCTCCCATCCGGAGTGGCTGGTAGCCAGATGGAATAAGCGTTTTGGAGAAAGAGAAGCGTTTCAGATGTATCAGGCAAACAACAGTCGCCCAAATTATTATGTTCGTGTGAATACGATCCGTACCAAGCCGGAAAATTTTGAGCTGCGTATGGAAAAAATGGGCATCGACTTTGAAGCGAGTGACTGGTTGCCAAATTTTTATAAAGTAGATTCTGTTCAGCCATTCATCGAAAAAGGTTTGTTTGCAAAAGGTTTGTGCCATGTGCAGGATCTTGCAGCCGGATTTGCTCCGTTTATCTTAGATCCTCAGCCTGAAGAGAAAATCTATGATCTCTGTGCTGCTCCGGGTACAAAATCAATTATGATCGCTGATCTGACTGAAGCTAAAAGCGATATCCTTTCTGTGGATATTTCAGCTGAACGACTGGAACTACTTGCAGAAAATGCGCTGAACTTTGGTGCCGAAAATATTAAAATTCGTCGTGGTGATATTCTGGAACTATCACTTCCTCTTGCGGATGCTGTTCTTTTAGACGCTCCTTGTACTGGAACCGGAGTATTGAGTAAACGTGCTGACCTTCGTTGGAGAAGAGACGAGCAAGGCCTTAAAAATGCAGTAGAACTTCAGGAGAAATTACTGGAAGAAGCAGCAAACATGGTAAAACTTGGTGGACGTTTAGTATACAGCACCTGTTCATTAGAACCGGAAGAGAACATGGAACAGATCCATAAGCTTCTGGAAAAAATGGATGATAACTTTGAGCTGCAACCGCTTGAGGATTTTGTGCCTGAAGAAATTCTTATTGAAGACGGTAAAGCGTATCAAACCTATCCTCACAAACACGGATGTGACGGACATTTTGGTGTATTATTGAAAAGAGTTAAGTAAGAGAAAGTGACAGAGTGATACAGTAGCAAAGTGACAAAGTTGAATACTTTGCAACTTTGCTACTCTGTCACTTAAAATTTAGAAAAGAGAAATTCCTTAATTAGTAGCTGAAGTGAGCGATTCAACGAACACAAAAAAAGAAATTCCCGCACAGTACGATCCTTCGCAAGTTGAAGACAAATGGTATCAGTATTGGATGGACAATAATTACTTCCATTCCACACCTGATGAAAGAGAGCCATTTACAGTCGTAATTCCTCCTCCAAATGTAACCGGTGTTTTGCACATGGGGCACATGTTGAATAATACCATTCAGGATGTATTGGTTCGTAAAGCTCGAATGCAAGGCTTTAACGCCTGCTGGGTTCCCGGAACAGATCATGCTTCTATTGCTACTGAAGCAAAAGTAGTGCGAAAGCTCCGTGAAAAAGGTGTTACCAAAAAAGATCTTACCCGTGATGAGTTCATGGAACATGCCTGGGAATGGACGCACGAACACGGCGGCATCATCCTTGAACAACTTAAGAAATTAGGTGCCAGCTGTGATTGGGATCGCACTACTTTCACAATGGATGAGAAGTATTCTGAAAGTGTAATTGATACTTTTATCGATCTCTTCAATAAAGGAAAGATCTACCGTGGTGCGAGGATGATCAACTGGGATCCTGCTGCAAAAACAGCGCTTAGTGACGAAGAAGTAATTCATAAGGAAGTTAATTCCAAACTGTATCACGTTCGCTACAAGATCGTTGACTCCGATGAATATGTAACTATTGCCACTACTCGTCCTGAAACTATTCTGGGAGATACTGCGGTTTGTATTAATCCTGATGATGAACGATATACTCATCTTCATGGTAAAAAAGCGATCGTTCCGTTGGTAAATCGCGAAGTTCCTATCATCCTGGATGATTATGTGGACATGGAATTCGGAACAGGTTGCCTGAAAGTAACTCCTGCTCACGATCTGAATGATTATGATCTGGGACAGCGACACAATCTGGAAACCATCAACATGATGAATGCGGATGGTACCATCAGCGAAGAAGGCAAACTGTATGTTGGAATGGACCGTTTTGATGTTCGCAAGCAGATCTCAAAAGACCTTGATGAAGCAGGCAATCTTGTAGAAGTAGAAGATTACAAAAACAAAGTTGGGTATTCTGAAAGAACTGACGCTGTTATCGAACCACGACTTTCTCTTCAATGGTGGGTAGCGATGAAAGAATTGAGTGAGCCTGCTCTTGAAAATGTAATGAATGATAACATTCAGTTTCATCCGGAGAAATTCAAGAACACTTATCGTCATTGGATGGAAAACGTTCGTGACTGGTGTATTTCACGTCAACTTTGGTGGGGACACAGAATTCCTGCTTACTACTACGGCGAAGGTGATGATGACTTTGTTGTTGCTAAAACTTTGAAAGAAGCAGTAAAAGCTGCTAAAGAAAAATCCGGAAACAAAAAGCTTTCAGCTACTGACTTGAAACAGGAAGAAGATGTGCTGGATACATGGTTTTCATCATGGTTGTGGCCAATTTCTGTATTTGACGGATTCTATAAAAAAGACGAAGTAGACTACTACTACCCTACCAATGATCTGGTTACAGCTCCGGAGATCATGTTCTTCTGGGTAGCCAGAATGATCATTGCCGGATATGAATATCGCGGTGAATTACCATTCAAAAATGTGTATTACACCGGAATTGTTCGCGATAAACAAGGTCGCAAGATGAGCAAGAGTTTAGGAAACTCTCCTGATCCGTTAGAGCTTATCTCACAATATGGTGCGGATGGAATCCGTATGGGAATGTTGTTTGCAACTCCTGCAGGAAACGACCTCCCCTTCGATTCAAAACTTTGTGAACAAGGAAGTAAATTCAGTAATAAGATCTGGAATGCATTCCGCTTTTTATCCATGAATATGGAAGAAGATGTGGAATACACTCCTACTACTGAAATAGACCCCAAAAATCTGGTTGACCGCTGGATGATGTCTCGAATCCATCAAACCATTAAGGAAGTGGAAGAAGATTTTCAGAACTATAAACTGAATGACGCTCTCAAAAAAGTGTATTCATTGATCTGGGATGATTTCTGTGACTGGTATATCGAACTTGCTAAACCAGCGAATTACGGTGATAAGTTTGATAAAGAGCGTCTGAACGTTGCCTTAGGAATGTTTGAGCAATTGATGAAGCTACTCCACCCTTTCATGCCGTTTATCAGTGAAGAGATCTGGCAGCATATTGACGAAAGATCTTCAGAGGAAGCATTGTGTATTTCAGATTGGCCGAAGTATGATGAAAGCAAGATCATTACAGAAGACATTACTCTGTTCGAAAGTATGCAGGGAATGATATCTGCATTAAGAAATATCCGTTCTGAAATGGGTGTTTCACCTAAAAAGGACATTGAAGTGCTTATTAAGTCTTCTAATGCAGAAAAAATTGAAGAAAACGAATGGATCCTCAGAAAGCTACAAGTTTTAAAGTCTTTGTTTATAGCTACTGATCTAAAAAAGCCAAAAGCTTGTGCTTCTGCTCTTGTTGGTAATGATGAGATCTATGTTCAGATGTTTGATCTGGTTGATGTTGATAAAGAGATTGAAAGAATTCAAAAAGAAATACAGCGTGTTGAAGGTTTCTTGAAAAGTGTAAACGGAAAGCTTAACAATTCGAATTTTGTAGACAACGCACCTGAAGCGGTGGTTCAAAACGAACGTAACAAAAAACGGGATGGAGAAGCCAATCTCGAAAAGCTTAAAGAACAGCTGAAAGATTTTCAGTAATTTAGCTCAGAACTATAAAAATATAAATTCGGAGTGTTTTTCTGTTTATGAAAAACCTGTTGATCTTTTTACTGGCACTTTTAATTCTAAATGGTTGTTCAGCTTCCGGAGATGATAGCTGTGCGGGTGAAATTATTGAGCTTGCACCACTTCCTGATATAGAACTTGTATTAGAGGAAAGCATTGATATAGATTTCTCCGAATATTTCGGTCAATCTGAAGATAAAATACTTAGCTTTAGAGCTTCCGAATCAAGTGGTTTCGTTGCTCTTGAGATTACTGATATTTCAGCAAATATCATTCGCTTTAAAGCAATAAGAGACCTTAATACATCTGCTAATGTCATCATTTCTGATGGTTGTAATCAGAAAACAGATTCTTTTTTAATTGAGATAAGCTCAGAATAATTTTAGCTCGTTGAAAACTTTTACCCTACAATCTCAAGAACCTCAAGGAAAACCTGATTTTCTGAAAGGTCTTAACGAACAACAGAGAAAAGCTGTTACTCATACTAATGGACCGCTGTTAATTATAGCCGGTGCAGGTAGTGGTAAAACCCGGGTATTAACCTTTCGGATAGCTTACCTCCTTCAGCAATTTAAAGCTGCGCCTAATGAAATTTTAGCTCTTACATTCACGAATAAAGCAGCTCGTGAAATGAAAGACAGGATCAAAGGATTGATTGGCGACAAAGCTTCCAAGCTCTGGATGGGAACCTTTCACTCTATTTTTTCAAAGATATTAAGGTTTGAGGCAGACAGATTAGGCTATGGTAAAGACTTCACCATTTATGACACCAGTGATTCTGAAACCGTTATTAAACAGATCCTCCAAGAACTGAATTTTAATCCCAAGGAGATCAAGCCAAAAACGATCCGTAATAAGATCAGTGATGCAAAGAATCAACTTATTGATGCTGATACCTATCAAAATAAGTTTGTGGGCAGTACACTAGATGACATCACCGCACGAGTCTACAAAATTTACGTTACGCGGTTAAAAGAAAGTAATGCCATGGATTTTGATGATCTGTTGGTAAAGCCGATTCAACTGTTTGAAGAATTTCCCGAAGTGCTGGAAGTATATCAGAATCGCTTCAAATATATTATGATCGATGAGTATCAGGATACCAATCATGCTCAGTATAAAGTCACTAAAATGCTGGCTAAGAAGTACGGAAATATTTGCGTGGTTGGTGATGATGCACAAAGTATTTACTCATTCCGTGGAGCTGATATCTCGAACATTCTGAATTTTCAGGAGGATTATGAAGACGCTGAAAGAGTTCCATTAGAGCAAAATTATCGTTCCACAAAATCTATTCTTCAGTGTGCCGATTCTATCATCAAAAAGAACTCAAAGCAACTGGATAAAACTCTCTGGACCGAACAGGATTACGGCGATCCGGTTATTCTTCTGGATAACTATGATGAAAGAGATGAAGCAAACAGAGTTGCCAGTTATATTCATGAGCTGAAAATAAGGCACGGATACAATAACAATGATTTTGCCATTCTGTATCGCACAAATTATCAATCCCGTGTTTTTGAGGAAGCACTAAGAAGACGTGATCTGGCTTATCAATTGGTGGGTGGGCTCTCCTTCTATCAGCGTAAAGAGATCAAAGACGTTCTTGCTTATCTCACTTTGTTAGTGAACCCTAACGATGAAACTAATCTCATCCGGATCATCAATGAGCCATCAAGGGGAATTGGCAATAAATCAATTCAGGACCTTAGAAAAAAGGCTCGCTCTGAAGGACGTTCAGTATGGACCATTCTTCAGGATGTTGAAAACACTGATGTTTATAAACCGGCAAAAGTGCGAATTCGCGAATTTGTGGATATGATCAACCGGTTGCGTTCAGAGATGGAAAACGGTTTAAGTTTAACCGAATCGACCCGTGCAGTTCTGGAACAGTCGGGCTATGTAAAAGCTTTGGTTGAAGAAAATTCTCAGCAATCAATGATGAGGAGAGACAACATCCTGGAATTTCAGAATGCCATCGCATATTATGAAAAGGGAAACTCTAATCCTTCTCTGAGTGCGTTTTTGCAGGAAATCAGCTTGATCACTGATGCTGATAAATTTGATGAAAATAAACCTGCCATAACGCTTATGACTGTTCATGGCTCAAAAGGTCTGGAATTCCCTACTGTATTTGTAGTGGGATTAGAAGAAAACCTATTCCCTGTCGGAGCTCGTGTTGGATTTGAAGTTGATATAGAAGAAGAACGTCGGTTGTTTTATGTAGCCATAACTAGAGCTGAAGAACGTTTATATTTCAGCCATGCCAGAAACAGATATAAATTCGGAGAAGAACAACGACAGGTTCGCTCCCGTTTTATCGATGAAGTTGATTCGGGAGTAGTTCGAACTGAAACCGGAGCAACTATCACTCAAAAAGCAGACCGATTTTCTTTGGATGAGTCTTCTTCATCCAAAAAATCTACGGGGGCAACTTCTATAGAATATGATTGGGAAACACCCGTTAGTGGAAAGACTTACAAATCTGCCAGCGGAAATACTATTGAGTATGACCTTCAGGATGGAGACGATCCGTTTCAGGTTGGAGCTGTTGTTGAGCATGCAAAATTCGGCCCTGGTAAGATCATAAGCAGAACCGGATTAGGAATGGATACAAAAGTTGTTGTATTTTTCAAGTCAAGAGGACAAAAGAAGTTGATGCTGAAGGCAGCACCTCTTCAGGTAATAGGTTAGTAAAAGGACGGCTTTTAATACTATGTGGAAGGTTTTAACAACCATTTTTATGGGCTTTATGTGTGCAATTAATATTTTTGCGCAACCCGTTGTTACACCAAAGAATTTGGCTCTTGGTGGTGGTGGAACTACTTATATTACCGACTTTCATGCCAACTTCTATAACCCGGCAAACCTGTTAATTAATGACAGAACAAAAAAGGTGGATATTGGTTTTCTTTCAGGAACTTCTACTTTTAACGGGGTTTTGAACTTTGAGAATCCATTATATCAAAAAGATAATTATCTCAAGTATTTTAATAAGTTCTCTTCCGGCGACTTTGACCTTACTCAGGCAAACAAAGATCTTATCATTGATACCCATTATAAAAGAGAAAGATTAAACTCTGTACATCAATCTCGGTTTGATGCAACCACTTTTGGGGTTAACTGGATAAGTAATAACCGAGCTTATTCTATTGCTACCAGAACCAGAGTTGGTTCAACATTTGAAGCCGGACGAAACTGGTATACTGATCAATTGGTAGTAGAAAACAATGTCTCAATGTCTAATCAGGATCTCGTTCACCGATATCAGGTTCTGCACGAATTTTCTTTTGGCTATTCTGAGTCTGTCGGTCTTATCAATGGATTAAGCTCTCGTTTAGATAATTTCTTAATCGGATTTGCTCCTAAATTTATCCTTGCAGGACCTTATCAAAATACAGAATGGAGAAACGAGTATTCCCGTGAAAATGGATCGCCGGAAATTAACAGATCTCAGGTTTTCAATCATCAATCAGCCGGTAACTTAACTGAAGCCACTCAATCTTATATGAATGGGATTTTAGCAAATCAAGCAGTTAATCAGTCTCTGGAACCTTTTCAAGATGAACTTACCAATATTCATGGCTACGGAGCAGGTGTGGATGTAGGTTTTACTTACCTGTTAACTTTTGGAAGTGACTTATCCACTTTAAATACCAACCAACAGCCAATAAAACGATCTGTCCGACTTTCGTTCTCGATAAACGATATTGGATTTGTACATTATTCGGACAAAACGCTACATCTTGAAGAAACCACGAATAATGCTACAACAGCTTCCTTTCCTTCCGAAGCTGATGAATACTTTGCAGGCGCTCCCGGACAATATCTAAATTTTGTTGAACAACACGGTGATGGAGATCCCTTTGCTGATAATTCATCGAATTTTGAGACGGGTTCTTTTTCAACACTGTTGCCTACTTCGTTTAATGGAGGAATTTTAATTGAACTAAACCGGATCAAGATCATGGGAGACATGAGTATCGGGATATCTAATAATGCATTTAATTCTACCCGATTAGTTACCTCTTTAGGTGCAGAGCTCAGACCTTTAAATTTCCTTCCGTTACGCGGAGGATTACAATTTGGTCCCGGTTTGCCCGGATCATTTAATGTAGGAAGTGCTATTGAAACCAGATTTTGGGATCTTTCCTTAGGACTTACTGTATCTGCAAGATCTTTTACCACCGCTACAAATTTGTCTGGAGCAGGTGTAGCGGTACTACAGTTTCATCTGTAACTGACACTTTGCCTTGGCTTACTGCCAGCAACTAAAAAAGTATGACGCTTTGTATTACACCTGAGTTTGGCTTTGTATTTGCGTTAATTTGACTAATAAAGAAATTTTGAAATAATATTTATGAAAGACCGATTTAATACGTTTGATAGTTTTGATGAATCAGACGCTAGTTTTGATGATTTTGAACAAGCCATTCCATTAATGTCTGAGGAAGAGGAAAAGGAACTCACTGAATCTGTGATTCCTGATGAACTTCCTATACTTCCTTTAAAAAATACAGTTCTGTTTCCCGGAGTTGTAGTTCCAATTACCGTTGGCAGAGACCGTTCGCTTGCATTAGTGAAAGAAGCTTATGCGGGTGATAAGATCATTGGGGTGGTTACACAAAAAGATGAAGATATTGAAGAACCGGAAGATAAGGATCTTCACCGCATCGGAACCATGGCTCGCATCATCAAGCTTATAAAAATGCCTGATGGCAGTAAAAGTATTGTGATCCAGGGAAAGTCCGGTTTTGAAGTGGAAGAATTCACTCAGAGTAATCCTTTCTTTAAAGCCAAAGTGAAAGCATTTCCAAAAGAAATGGATATTCAGGGTGTAGAGTTGGATGCTTCTATCAGGAATATCAAAGAAACAGCAACAAGGATAATTAACCTGTCCCCAAATATTCCTTCTGAGGCGACAATTGCTGTAAATAATATCAACAGTCCTACTTTTCTGTTGAATTTTATTTCTTCAAACCTGAATGTAGGTATTGAGAAAAAGCAACAGCTGCTTGAAATTCAAAAATTTTCTGATAACCTGAATAAGGTAATGGAATTCCTTGAGCAGGAAGTTCAGGTGCTGGATATGAGTGAAAAGATCAGAACGAAAGTAAAATCTGATATTGATGATCAGCAGCGCGAATTCTATCTCCGTCAGCAAATGAAAGCCATTCAGGAAGAACTGGGTGAAGACGCTGAACATCAGGAAGTAGAAAAACTCAAAGAGAAATTAGCAGCCAAAAAACTTCCTGAAAACGTAAGAGAAGAAGCTGAAAAAGAGCTTCGAAGATTAGAAATGACACCTAATGCATCCCCTAATTATGGAATCATTCACAGTTATGTAGAATGGATTCTAGATCTTCCCTGGGATGAATATTCTGAAGACAAACTGGATCTTAAATTTGCCAAAGAAGTTCTGGATGAAGATCACTATGGACTGGATAAAGTAAAGAAACGTATTATTGAATATCTGGCGGTCTTGAAGTTGAAAGAAGACATGAAGGCTCCAATTCTGTGTTTCTACGGCCCTCCCGGGGTTGGTAAAACATCCTTAGGGAAATCTATTGCCAGATCCTTAAACCGTGAATTTGAACGTTTCAGCTTAGGTGGAATCAGAGACGAAGCGGAAATTCGAGGTCACAGACGAACGTATATTGGCGCCCTTCCGGGAAGAATTATCCGCTCCATGAAGAAAGCTGGAAAAGGTAATCCGGTTATCATGCTTGATGAGATCGATAAAGTAGGATCCGATTATCGCGGAGATCCAACTTCTGCCCTGCTTGAAGTTCTTGACCCTGAGCAGAACGACACGTTTAGTGATAACTATTTAGAGTTGGAATATGATCTTTCAAAGGTGATGTTCATTGCAACTGCGAATAGTCTGGATACGATCCCTGCTCCATTAAAAGACAGAATGGAGATCATAAACATAAGCGGTTATACTCTTGAAGAGAAAACTGAAATTGCTAAAAAATATCTGATCCCTAAACAGATCAAAGAAAACGGGCTAAAACCTGAGCAAATCTCTATTGATGAAAAGTCGATCCACAAAGTGATAGATCAATATACTCGTGAGTCTGGTGTAAGAAACCTGGAACGGCAGGTTGCCGGTGTATGTCGTGGAGTAGCTGCAAAAATTGCAAAAGGTGAAATAGAAGAGTTTTCTGTAAAAGAAGATGACATTGAAGAGTTTCTTGGAAAACAGAAATACTTCAGTGATGCAGCTGAAAGAACAACTGTTCCCGGCGTAGCCACAGGATTGGCATGGACTCCTTTCGGTGGAGATATCCTCTTTATTGAGGCAAGTGTATCCAAAGGTTCAGGAAAGCTTAACATTACCGGACAACTTGGTGACGTGATGAAAGAATCAGCGATGCTGGCTATTTCTTATTTAAAAGCTCACGCTGATGAAGTTGGTATTCCTGAAGAAGCTTTCAAATACTGGGATCTTCATATTCATGTACCTGCAGGAGCTGTTCCAAAAGACGGCCCTTCTGCCGGAGTTTCACTGATGTCAGCCATCGCTTCTATTTTTACTCAAAGAAAAGTAAAAGGAACCATAGCTCTAACCGGAGAAATTACACTTCGTGGATTGGTACTGCCGGTTGGTGGTATTAAAGAAAAAGTACTTGCAGCAAAAAGAGCGGGAATCAAACAAGTACTGCTTCCAAAGAAAAACGAAAAAGATGTTGCTGAGATCGAAAAAGATGTGATCGGCGATCTAAAAGTGAGCTATCTGGAAAGAATGGAAGAATTACTGGATCAGATGCTTGAGAAAGATCCTGAAAACGATCCTAAAGAGTTTTTTAAAGTGAGTGATGCTCATAAAAACTCCGTTTCAGGTAAAAACGGTAAATTGGAAAATGTAACCGTTTCAAAATAATTCGAACTAAAAAGACCCTTAATCGGGTCTTTTTTTTATTTAATACTATTCCATTCATCTTCTGTAGCTACCGAAACCTGGTGCTCCATCAAAAGCTTCCATTCTCCACTCGCTTTTGTCAACAACGCCTCAAAATGAATATACACTGTGCTTTGTTCTTCACCTTTATTTTGAGATGAATATTTAAAAATTCCTGTTTCGTATGCTGTGGTCTCACTATAAAATCGCTCTGAAAATCTAAATTCAACACTGGCCTTCATCTTCCCGGCTTTAGTGTCTTCAAATCCTTTCTTCCACCCTTCCAAAGCATTAGAAATCGGATAACTATTTCCTGCAATACCATTAACCAAAACTGCGTCTTTATGAAAAGTATCTGCATAACCTTTGAAATCTCCATCTTGTACAGCTCTTGAAGCTTCTTCCCAGAATTTGGTTAACTCTGATTCAGGATCTTGTACAGCGCTAAAAAGAACCAATATTATTAAAGGCAGAAATGAAATCTTGAACATAGTATCGATTTAAATGATAAAATTGATTCTTAAAGAACTTAAAAATCCGGAATTATCCAATATTATAAGTTTTCTTCTTGCCTATAGCATACTCTTCCGTATTTTTAGGAATGCAAAAAGGACGAGTATTAGAATCTACAGGAAGTTGGTATAAGGTCGATACCGGAGACGAGATCATAAACAGTAGACTCCCGGGCAAATTCCGCTTAGATAAAAAACAGGTCACTAATCCTATTACTGTAGGAGATATGGTTGATCTGGAAGTCAATAATGATGGATCGGGTAATATTCTGAATATTCATGACAGGGAAAACTACATCACCAGACAGGCAACCCATGGAAAGCGAGGCGAACATATTCTGGTTTCCAATCTGGATCAGGCTTTTGTGGTTCAATCTATCAGAAAGCCAAAGCTGAATGAAGGGTTTATCAACCGATTTCTGGTTACCTGTGAAGCATATGATGTATCTGCAGGAATCATCATAAACAAAATGGATCTGGCTAAAAAAGGAGATCATGATTTCATGGAAGATATGATCGAAGTGTATAAATCCATTGGTTACCCAGTGTATACTTGTTCTATTGAAGATGATGAGTCAATAGAGCAGCTTAAATCTTTATTTAAAGATAAAATATCTGCATTTATTGGTCCATCAGGAGTTGGTAAGACAAGTATCTTAAACGCTATTGATCCAGATTATAACTTAAAAGTCGGAGAGATTTCCAGCTCATCCAATAAGGGAAAGCACACCACCACTTTTGCGCGTTTAATTCCATTGGAAATAGGAGGATTCGTTGCTGATACTCCCGGAATCCGGGAATTCGGTCTTGTAAATATTGAAGACTGGGAATTATCGCTTTACTTCCCGGAGATGTTAGAGCCCAGAGAAACATGCAAATTCAATACCTGTACTCATATTCATGAACCGGGTTGTGGTGTGATTGCTGCTTTTGAAAATGGGGAAATAGATCCTAACAGATATCATTCATATATCAATATGTTGGAATCGCTGGAAGATTAAGATTTTCAAATACCTCAAAAAGGGTATTCAAACTCTCAAAAATAATACGGATATTAGCCTCTAAACATTAAAACAGGAGATTACATGATTCATCGCTACAAGACTATTACAAAACTTATTCTGAGCACATTGTTGCTTGGGTTTATGGCCATTACCCCGGCAAAAGCTCAATTCGGAGATATTGGTGCATTCTTAGAAGCTGGTGCAAATGACGCATCCATTCTTACCAGAGAATACATTAAGCCTTTTCCAACCGGTTTTGGAACCGGATTAAACGCTGGTTTCACTGAAAGTGCAGCCCCAAAGAAACTATTTGGATTCAGCATTCAATTAAGACCTTCTGTTGCCGTAGTACCTTCAGGCGACCAAAGTTTTGATATTTCAACTCTTAACTTAGAAAAAATTCGAGTAGCTTCAGGCGAAAACCCTGTTACTCAAACTATTTCGGGAAGTAAAGACGGTGGGCCACTTTTAGAGATCTTTGCTGATCCTAATGATCCCAATACAAAGATTGGTGAATTTGAAATGCCCGGAGGAACCGGATTCGCATTTGTTCCAGCACCAATAGTACAGGCAAGCATTGGCCTTATCAAGAAAACCGATGTTACTGTAAGATATCTACCTGAAACTGATGTAAGTGATTTCGGAAGCATGAGTGTTTTAGGTGGTGCTGTTAAACATGAGCTAACTCAATATGTACCCGGTGGAAAGCTACTTCCTGTAGATGTTTCTCTGATGGTAGGTTTTAATCAAATCTCTGTAGATGCTAACCTTGATCTCCAGCCTGATCAAAATGCTACCCGTGACCCTAATGACCCTAATTTAACTTCCAACCCAAACCCTGATTTCTCAGCTCAGGAAGTTACTACCACTACTAATACATTTGTTGTTAATGCTTTAGTTGGAAAGTCATTGCCATTCATTTCAGTATATGGTGGTGTTGGATACCAAAAAGCGGACTTTGAACTTAGTATGATTGGTGATTATCCAGTTGCTTCCTTCAATCCTACTACTCCACAGGAAGATTATAATGTAATTACTGATCCATTTGCTCTCGAAATTAAAAGTGAAAGTAACATGCACCTATTAGGTGGTTTCAGATTGCGACTTGGTATTTTAGCGTTCTATGGTGAAGCTACATTAGCAAACTATTTTACTGCAAATGCCGGTGTTGGTATCAGTTTCAGATAATTTAACGCTGAATTAAGTTTATAAAAAAAAGCCGCTTATCATTTGATAAGCGGCTTTTTTGTTTTTATATCTTTTTGATCAATGTGCAGCTAGGACCGGGTTTGCAACTTTTTCATCCGATTCAATTACCCCATCTCTTAATCTTACAATTCTTCGGGAGTATTCTGCAATTTCGTTTTCATGAGTTACCAAGATGATGGTATTTCCTGCTTTGTAGAGTTCTTCAAACAAAAGCATGATCTCATCCCCTGTTTTTGTGTCCAGATTACCTGTTGGCTCATCTGCCAATAATATTGACGGACTATTTACAAGAGCTCTTGCAATTGCAACACGCTGTCTTTGTCCACCCGATAATTCATTGGGTTTGTGATCCAATCTGTCACCCAATCCTACTTTAGACAACACCTCAGAAGCTCGTTCTTTACGCTCTGAAGCCTTTACACCGGCATAGATCAGAGGCAACTCCACATTAGCCAAACAAGTGGTTCTGGGAAGCAGATTGAAGGTTTGGAACACAAATCCGATCTCTCTGTTTCTTACTTCAGCAAGTTCAGCATCGTCCATTTGGCTTACACGGTTATTGTTCAGAATATATTCTCCACCTGTGGGAGTATCCAAACAACCGATCATGTTCATCAATGTTGATTTACCTGATCCTGATGGCCCCATAATTGCGATGTATTCATTTTCGAGTACATCAAAAGTCACACCGTTGAGAGCTCTTACTTCGGTTTCTCCCATTTGATAGAACCTGGTAAGATCTTTAATCTGAATTATTGGTCTTTTTGACATTGCGCCCTTTAATTTATTGAAGCGAATGAATTTGAATTATTATCCACTTTCACTTTATCGCCATTTTCTAAGTTTTTGGATAAGGTACGATAACTTCCGATCACAATTTCATCACCTGCATTTACACCCGTTAGAATTTGAGTATGAGTATTATCGCTGATCCCGGTTTCAACTTCATATCTAACTGCCTTTCCGTTTTCTACGATAAACACCACCTTTCTGATATCTTCTTTCTTGATGATCAGGTTATCATCCATTTCTTCAGACGATTCTTCTTCCGATTTAGTTGAATCATCTTCAGATTTATCTTTCCTGTCTTTCTTATCCTTTGCAAAATCTCTTACAGTAACCGCCTGTATCGGAACAGATACCACATTTTTAGCTGTTTTTGTTTCTATATCAACTGTAGCTGACATTCCCGGCTTAAAGTTGGGTGAAAAATTCTCTTCAGGATTTTCAGCGGTTTCAGATTGAACTAATTTTGCTCCCGACATTGAAAGGTTGTGAGGAGTGATAATTCTAACTTTAACCTGATAATTAGTTACTTGCTCGTTAGATCCTGCACCGGTTATTCTGGCAGAATTTGCGATTTCAGTAACAATACCATTAAATCTTCTTTCCGGATAAGCATCCACTTCTATTCTTGTAGTATCAAGTGAAGAGATATTTACAATATCATTTTCATTCACTTCAACCAGAACTTCCATTTTATCAAGTAAGGAAACACGCATCATCTCAGTTCCTGCCATTTGTGAGTTACCCAAAACTCTTTCTCCAAATTCTACAGCTAAGCCTGTAACCGTTCCATCTTGAGGGGCGCGGATAACCGTTTGCTGAAGCTCTTCTTCTGCTTTTCTCAGCTGTGCTTCTGCACTCTGAACCTGATACTCAGAAGCTTTCAGACTTGCCTTTTGTGAGTCGTAATTCGATTTAGTTTGAATATAATCCAACTCAGATATAATGTCCTTCTCGTACAGCTCTTTGTTCTTTAAATGAGCTGCTTCAGCTTGAATCAAACTAGCTCTTGTTTGTTCTAAACGAGCCTTCTGGGTTAACAATACAGCGTTTAATTCATCAATTCGGGCTTTAAAAATATCCGGCTTAAGACGAACCAAAAGATCTCCCTTACGAACAAAGTCTCCTTCATTCACAGCAAGTTCTATGATCTCTCCGGAAACATCTGGTCGAATAATTACTTCCACCTCAGGTTGAATTTTTCCGGAAGCTGATACAAGCTGTGTTATTGTTTTAAGTTTCGCCTTTTCTGTTTCTACTGAAGTACCTTCTTCAGCTCCACCAATTATACCGGCTGCTCTTAATCCAAAGCCTGCACCAACTATAACAATTAGAAAAATTCCGAAATACAAAAGTATTTTACCCGTTGATGATCCTTTTTTTGCCATTATTTCCCTACCCTCTTACTTATTTTCTATTAATTAATTTATTAAAAATCGATATCGTCGCCGGAAAGTTTACCTACATAGTAGTCCAGTAGTTTTTCCTGAAAGATGAGATTATAAAGAGCGCTCGTTCTTGCCGATTGAGCGTTAAAATATTGAGTTTGAGCCTGACTTAATTCTATAAGTGTACTTGCTCCAACATTATATCTTTCTTGTTGCGTCTCAAACGCCTTTTCAGAGAATATTAACGACTTTTCAGCTGCTTTAAGCTGTGATGAGTATGATGAATAATCATTTAAAGCTTGAGTAATTTCCTGTATTACCTGCAATTTTGTGTTTTCCAATCCAAGTTCAGCATTTTTTAAATTCACTTGAGCAGATTGAATTTGCGTCATTCTGTTCCAGTTATTAAAAATTGGAAGGTTTAATGAAAGACCAAGTGATTTATTAACTCTTTGATCAAAGAATTGCTCACTGAAATCACCTCTTGGATCCTGATCACTATAACTTGATGAGATAGATGCACTACCACTTAACGTAGGTAATAAACTTCCCTTAGAAATTTGAAGCTGATATTCTAAAGACTCAATATTATACTCAGAACTTCGGATATCAGAGCGATTTAATAATGCTTGCTCAACTAATGAATTGACATCCTGAGAAACAGAAACAGAATTTTTTGCAGTTTCAGGGTCGAAATCAGGTACTGCAAATTCATAATCTTGTAAAGGATCGATCTGTAGAGATCGTATTAACTGAAGTTTTGATAATTTTAATGCATTCTCGCGTTGAGTTACAGTAAACTCGTCATTTGCAACAGTAGCTTCCTGATTGTATAAATCTACGCTTGGCCTTGATCCTACTTCTACTTGTGCTTTAGTCTGTTCCAGTAATTTTTTAGACGTCTCAAGACTTTCTTTGGCATCTTCTAGTTGTTGCTTATTTAATAAAACGGTTAGAAAACGTGTTGCCGTTTCAAAGATAATATTCTCTTTAGCTCTCTTGAGCGTTTCTTCATTAGACAATTTGTTTCTTTCACTTGATCTAAGTGTCAGTATATTTGAAAAACCGGTAAAAATGGGCACATTTGCACTGATTCTACCGTTCGCTCCTGATGATGTAACATCAGTGAATGATAATGTTTCTTGTACAAACTGCTGTCCTGTTTGAGTTGAATATCCTGCACTGGAACTTATACTTGGAAGAAAATCAGCCTTCTCACTAATAATTCTGTATTCAGCCAGATCCAGATTATTTTCTGCTTGTTTAAGCTGATAGTTGTTTTCTAAAGCAAGTTGAATTGCTTCGTTAAGAGTAATAGTTCTTTTTTGTTGTGCCGTAATGGATGTGCTGATGAAGAGCACAGAAAATGCCGCTAAAAGAAAAAGTTTTTTCATTGAAATATTCTTTTTGTGTTTATGATTCGCTTTCACGAATTGATAAATATATAGTTTCAGTATTTGAGGATATTTTTAAGTAAAATGAAAACATCCCGATTGTTTAGGCGAGATTTATCTCAATTTCTCTCGGGAATTCATTTTTCCTTCGATAAGATCGCTAAGCATTGACAGCCCTTTTTTGGCAAGAGCTTTTTTTAGTTCAGAAGCAATTAAAGAATCTGATGAAGATCCTGACGATTTTGGCTTCCCTATCAGGAAACCAACTAATACCGATGCACCAAGTATATGCAGTGGGTACTTTCTTATAATTGTTTTGGGGTCAAGATTTTCTACTACTTCTTCCTTAACTCCGTCAATAGATTTATCTATTCCCTCCTGAATTCGTGCCAGTTCGTTTTCTAGCTCGATTTTCTTTTTCTCTATTTCTGATACTCTTGAGCTGCCCATTTTACGATTCCCTGTTTTTATTTTCTTCGAGAAATTTAATTTCTTCAGTATCTTTTTTAGCGTCTAAAGCTTCAATTACGTCGTGCATAATCTGTGATTGAATTTTTCTGGATATACTTTTTGGCTTGGAGAGTATGAGGATCAATCCAACTAAAAATAGAAATCCACCAATTATTCCAAAACCAGCCGGCATACTATTTAAAAGTTCTCCTAAATAGAAACCAAGTGCTATTAAGCCAAATAACAATCCGGTTCCAAGGATAACCAAATTAAAAGTATGTTGTATCAGGTCGCCTAACCAAAGCGTTCCTTTTTCGCTCAGGTTTAGAATCAAAAGTTCAATGCGTGTTTCCACATATCCTTTTAATTCGTTTGACACTTGCTTAATACGTTGTGCTAGTTGGTCCATAATCACTCATCATCTCCTGAAAGAGCTTTGCCAACTAAAAACCCAACCGCCAAACCTACTATAATACTTTTGATAGGATGTTTTCTGACAGTTTCTTCAGCTACATTTTTCAGATCCTGAATTCTTTCCTGAACATGTTCATCCTCAATAAGTTGCTTACCTCTTTCAAGTGCTAGGTCAAGCTTGTCAGTCACATTTTTTACAATTTCATCATTCATAATGATTGCCCTTTTTCTTTTAAGATAACAAATACGAACGGAAGCTTAAATCGTTCCTTTGCAAAAAGTTATTCGTAGCGTAAACTTTCTATCGGATCCAGCTTTGAAGCTTTAAAAGCTGGGTAAACTCCAAAAACTAACCCTACAATCAACATGCCAAAAAAGCTGAGTAAAACCGAATATACCGGGATTACCACTTCGGTATCAATTAAAATAGCCATGACATTCCCTCCGGCTATACCCAAAACAAGCCCGATTAAGCCTCCCAGCTGACAAATAAACACCGCTTCCATCAGGAATTGATTCACGATTGCTTTCCGAGTAGCCCCAACTGCTTTTCTGACCCCGATCTCTCTTGTTCTTTCAGTTACAGAAACCAACATGATATTCATAACTCCGATACCTGCCCCAAGAAGAGTGATAAATCCAACTGCAAAACCTGCGAAATAAAGTATATATGTAAACTGATCAAAAGTACCGGTTAACGAGTCGTTGGTGATAACCTCAAAATCATTATCGTCCGCAGGATTTACCTTTCTGATCACCCTCATTATTCCGGTGACTTCGTCTATGGTTTGTTGAATCATTGATATCTCAGGAGATCGCAATTGAATTCCGATCCCTCTGTTTCCACCATAAGCATTAATTCCGGCTGTGTAAGGAATAACAACCATATTATCGAATGAATTTCCGAATATTTGACCTTTCTTTTCAAGAATAGCTATAACAGTATATGGTCGACCATCAATTCTTATTGTTTTCTGAAGTGGATATTCAGTTTTAAAAATTTCATTCTGAATATCTTTACCAATAATGGCTACCTGTCGGGCATACTGAATATCCTCTTCATTGAAGTTTCTACCATCTTCAATCTCGTATGCATTATTTGCAAAATACTCTTTGTTTCCACCTCTGATGCTTACATTAGGATCAGTCTCATTGTCTTTGTAAACAACTTTTGTGAAACTAAAACTGGTTGCCGGTGTCATTCCTTCCCCGATTCTCATTCGCTCATCCAATTCTTCCGCATCTTCAAATTTGATCTGCTTTCTGTTTCTTAAACTGGCGTCTCTTGGCCCCATTTGAACAGCCGGGTTTCTCTGAACTGTGATCACATCACTTCCCAAAATACTCATAGTATTATTAAAGAAGTTATCTAACACCGCTACAGCAGTAGTGGACACAATCACCGAAAAAACTCCAATCACCAATGCCAGTAGAGTTAGAGAAGACCGTATTTTATTTGCTCTGAGTGAGCTTGACGCTTGAGAAAAAGTTTCTTTAAAATTCATTATTCAAATCTAAGTGATTCAATTGGGTCTGATTTTGCAGCTCTGTATGCAGGTATAAAACCAAAAACTAACCCTACCATTGTACAGATTAAGAACGCAATCGCTATAACTCCAAAATTCATAGTTGCAGTAAATGCCTGATCAATAAAAAACGTAGCTATTGAAGCAAGTAAAACACCAAAAATTCCACCGGCAATACATATTGCTATAGCTTCAATTAAAAACTGTGTAAGAATTTCCCATGACTTTGCTCCAACCGCTTTACGAATACCAATTTCTTTGGTGCGCTCTCTCACGGAAACAAACATAATATTCATTACTCCGATTCCTCCTATCAATAATGAAAGAGCCACGAGCCCGAATCCAACTGAATAGAGACCATTTTTAAAACCTTCTAAAATCTCTTTAAAAACCTCCGGCTTGTTAATAGCAAAATCGTTTTCCTCAGCAGCATCTAATTGTCTTGCCTGCCTCATTAAGCCTTCAATCTCATATTGACCTTCTTCAAAATTGGTTTCATCTGGAAATTTTACCCCTATCTGAATTCCTCTTCGCAGTCCATATATTTGGCTGTATGAATAAATTGGAATCAAAGCTACATTGTCGGCGTCTCCCAGACCTAAAAAACTACCTTGTTTTTCCAGTACACCAATGACTATAAATCTTTGCCCACCAATTCGGATCTGTTTTCCAAGGGCATCTTGTTCTTCAAAAAGAGCTTCTTTTAGTGATGCCCCTACTACAACTACATTTACTGCTGTTCTTACCTCTTCCTGAGTGTACATTCTGCCCTCAGCAATATCCAATCCTTGCAACTCTAAGTGATTAGCTGTTGTGCCACTCATTTGAACACGGTCCGCTGTATTTTCTTTATATCGGATACTTACATTGGTATTTGCAGAAGCTGAAACATTTGAAGCGTACTTACTGCGTTCCGACAAAAAATCTACGTAATCAATTTGCATCTCTTTACGACCGGCAATTTCCCACCAATCTTGATCATCATCCCATGGCCATTTTTCAATATAAACTACATTTGTACCCAACATTGCCATGCTGCTATCAAATGTTTCATCCATTCCCGTAGTTACCGCATCCACAACAGTAACCATAGTAATTCCAATAATGATACAAAGCGCGGTAAGAAAAGATCTCGTCTTATTGATACTGAGTGCTAAAAAAGCAATCTTGATCCCTTCGAGCAAGCTATTTAAAAATCTCATAAGATAATTTGGTATAATTGTAGAGCTAGTACGGGCGTATTTCAATTACGTTGCACTAACTTATGAATTAATTTTAGATGAAAATCTCATTTTTATGAAATTAGATGTTTTGGTATTTGCAGCACATCCGGATGACGCTGAATTAAATATTGGTGGAACCATTTGTGCACTAACAGGTCAGGGAAAAAAAGTTGGTGTAATTGATCTTACACAAGGTGAAATGGGAACCAGAGGAACTACGGAAACCAGAAAAAAAGAAGCTGAACTTGCTTCCGGAATTCTGGGATTGTCATACAGACAAAACCTGAACCTTGGAGATTCAATACTTGAAAATACCAGAGCCAATCAATTAAAAATTATAGCGGAGGTCAGAAAAACGCAACCTTCTGTCTGCATTACCGGAGCTCCCCATGACCGACATCCGGATCATGGTAAGTCTACTCAACTTGTATTGGACTCTTTGTTTTATTCAGGACTCAGAAAAATTGAAACCGATGAACTAAAAGAATGGCGCCCGAATCATATCTTACATTACATGCAGGACCGACCATTTGAGCCGGATTTTATTTTTGATATTTCTGAGACCTGGGAATCTAAAAAGAAAGCGGTGTTAGCTTTTGATACACAATTCAATGTTGAAAATGCAGGACAAGAACCTGAGACTTATATCTCTACTCCATCATATTTCAAACAGCTTGAAGCACGAGCTCGGTATTTTGGTCATCTGGCGGGATTCGAATTTGGCGAGCCTCTGAAATATTATAACGGACCTTCTCCCTTATCTTCGTTTGATGAATTCTTTAGTAATAAAGCTAACAGCTGATGCTTAGCAAAGAAGACCAAAAAATACACCGGAGTACAATCTTTCGTCACTTAGATGGAATTGGAACTGCTCCTTCAGCTTTGATCCTTTTTAAAAAAGGGATCCTGGATTATCTGATCAAAAATAGAGAGGCATCACTTTCTGATATTTCTGAGAATTTCGATGCCAATGAAGGATATTTGAATGTCGCCCTCAGAATACTCGCATCACAAGGTTGGTTTGTTCAAAATATTGATAATAAGTCTGATAAAATTACTTTTTCTGTAAACGAAAAGACCGAACTCGCTTGTAAATATATCCCCCTTTATGAAGACGCAGTAGAATTGATCAATTATTATGAAGGACTTCATCCCAAAAATTTCGGTGATGTACCATTATCCAAAATGGGAAAAGCTTTCTCCGGATATCAGGAAAGCTATGGTATAGATCAAACCGTAAAAGGAATTGAAAAAGAAGTACAGGAACAGATTTTAAAACACATTGAAGGAGTTCTTTTAGGACCGGTTATCGTTTTTCTGGGAATGAGCGGCATGTTTCATAAATATTTTATGGAAGCAAACTTCCGACCCGAAGAATTCCATGAAGAACCGGAAAGATTCAAGAAGATCCTTGATATGTTGCGATATTTGGGATGGTTCAAGGAAAAAAATGGTACTTATCAATTTACTGATATTGGACTGTTTTTCGCAAAAAGAGCGAGTGCATACGGAGTTACTGTTTCTTACCTGCCCATGTTCAGAAATATTGAAGAACTCATTTTCGGCGATCCTGAAAAAATAAGAGATACAAAGCCCGGTGAACCCGAGAAACATGTCGATCGTGAGATGAATGTTTGGGGCAGCGGAGGAGCACATTCCGCTTATTTTAAAGTTGTGGATGAAATTATAATTGAGATTTTTAATCGACCCATAACCGATCAACCCAAGGGTGTGCTGGATATGGGTTGTGGCAACGGAGCTTTTATTCAGCATTTGTTTGATGTAATCGAGAAACACACTCTTCGCGGGAAAATGTTAGACGAACACCCACTGATACTTGTGGGTTCAGATTACAACGAAGCGGCTTTAAAGATCACAAAAGCCAATCTTATTCAAGCTGATATCTGGGCAAAAGTTATCTGGGGAGACATTGGAAAACCTGATCTGCTTGCCAAAGAATTGATCGAAAATTACGATGTAGATCTAAAAGATCTTTTGAATGTCAGAACTTTTCTGGACCACAACAGGATCTATGAAGAACCTGAAATTAAAACTCAAAACAGAGAAAGTGAGTCAACGGGAGCTTTTGCATTTCGGGGAGAACGCATAAGCAACAATACAATTGAAGATTCTTTACTCGAGCATTTCAAAAAATGGGAGCCTTACATTAAAAAGTTTGGCTTACTGGTTATTGAACTTCATACCGTTCCACCAAAAATAACAGCTGATAACCTTGGTAAAACTGCTGCAACAGCGTACGATGCCACTCATGGTTTTTCTGATCAATATATAGTAGAAGTTGAAGTGTTCAACAAAATTATTAATGAAGCAGGCTTGGTTGCCAATAACAAACTTTGTCGAAAATTCCCGGATACTGATTATGCAACAGTAACCATCAATTTATTACAAGGTAAAAACACCACATTTATTTGAAATGCTGATTTATCTGACTTTGTAAAAACTGAACTATTTCGGCATTCCCGGAAATTATACTTTTTCCGAATAACCAGTCTTCTCCGCTGTTCCAATCTGTTACCAATCCACCTGCTTCCTGTATGATCAATGCTCCTGCTGCAACATCCCATGGACTGAGTCCATATTCAAAAAATCCGTCAAACCGTCCGGCGGCTACACAACAAAGATCATATGAAGCGGCTCCAGGTCTTCTTAATCCATGAGTGTTTTGCATAAGACTTTTTAAAAGATTTAAATAATCATCTACATGCTCAAAAGCAGTGTATGGGAAGCCCGTTCCAATTAAAGATCTAGAAGGGTCAGCTTGGTCTGATATTTTAAGTTTCTTACCATCCAGAAAAGCCCCTTCCCCTTCTATTGCCCAAAACAGTTCACCTTTTGCAACTTCTTTAACCAAACCAACTTTAGGAACACCGTCTACCCAAAGCGCAATTGAAATACAGTAGATCGGAAAACCATGTGCAAAATTAGTAGTTCCATCAATAGGATCTATGATCCAAACTCTCCCATCCGGTAGTTTTATTTTTGTATTCGATTCCTCAGCTAAGAAATCATCTTCCGGAAATTCTTTTTTTATAACACGAATGATTTCTTTTTCTGAAGCCACATCTGCTTCTGTAACCAGATCATTTTTTCCTTTCAACTCTACACTAAATGACTTTGAAGAAGAATAGTGGTGAATTATTTCAGAAGCTTTTTTAGCTGCTTCTTTAGCTGTTTCGAGTTCTTTCTGATATTTTTTTGACACTGACCTTACTGTTAAACTATTTCCGAATTGAGTTCTTTAAACTAAGTGAAATTTTAGAGATATTTGAACTAATCATTTCACATTAATCTGTTCCCATGATCATACCCATAGCAAGCGATCACGCAGGATATTCCGGCAAAGAAACTGTAAGAAAAATACTTGAAGATATGGGGCATACTCCTGTTGATTTTGGTACTCATTCTGAAGACTCAGTGGATTACCCTGATTTTGCAGTTCAAGTAGCAAAAAGAGTAAATGATGGCGAATACGATCAGGGAATTCTGGTCTGTGGAAGCGGTCAGGGTGTATGCATGACTGCAAACAAGTATCCGAAAGTGCGGGCAGGTTTAGTGTACTCTTCTCAATCCGCAGAGATGACCCGCTTACATAACAATGCAAATATAATGTGTCTTCCGGGCCGCGAATTAGACGAAAATCAGATAAAAGAAATTTTAAAGGTTTGGTTAGATACTGAATTTGAAGGTGGGCGACATGAGCGTCGTGTAAATAAAATTGAAACTCTTACACAAAAGTAATTCTTGGAATGAAATCATTAAAGCAGCAGGATCCGGCAGTCTTTGAACAACTCGAAAAAGAAACAAACCGACAAAATTTTAATCTGGAATTAATTGCTTCCGAAAACTTTGCTTCAAAAGCAGTGATGGAAGCTGCCGGTAGTGTTTTAACCAATAAATACGCTGAGGGTTATCCCGGAAAACGATATTACGGCGGTTGTGAATATGCTGATGTTGTAGAAGATATTGCCCGAGATCGTGCTAAAAAGCTCTTTAATGCTGATTGGGTAAACGTTCAGCCGCATTCCGGTGCAACTGCAAATGCTGCCGTTTATCTTGCTTTCATGAAACCGGGCGATACACTTCTTGGTTTTGATCTTTCGCATGGCGGTCATCTAACTCATGGTTCTCATGTAAATTTTTCCGGAATTTATTTTAAGCCTGAATTTTATGGTGTAGAAAAAGAAACCGGAAGACTTGATTACAACAAGATCCGTGAAAAAGCTAAGGCTGTAAACCCAAAGATGATCTCAATTGGAGCTTCTGCTTATTCCAGAGATTATGATTACGAAGCTTTCAGAAGTATTGCAGATGAGGTAGGCGCTTTTTTGTGGATGGATATGGCTCATACCGCCGGATTGATAGCTGTCGGTAATTTAAAGAATCCCCTTCCCCATGCTCATGTTGTAACTACTACTACGCATAAAACTTTACGCGGACCACGTGGTGGAATGATCCTGGTTGGTAAAGATGGTGAAAATGAGTTAGGTGTGGTAGCTCCTAAATCAGGCAGAGTTAAAAACTGGAGTGAAGTGTTGGATTCAGCAGTGTTCCCGGGAACTCAGGGCGGTCCGCTGATGCATATTATTGCAGCAAAGGCAGTGTCGTATGGTGAAGCTTTACAGGAAGATTTCAAAGAGTATCAAACTCAGGTTCAGAAAAATGCCAAGGCTATGTCAGCCCAGTTCATGGAAATGGGTTATGAGATCGTAAGTGGCGGAACGGATAATCATCTTATACTCATCGATTTGAGAAATAAAGGAGTAACAGGAAAAATTGCAGAAGAAGCGCTCGGAAAAGCGGCTATCACTGTTAATAAAAACATGGTGCCATTCGATACAGAAAGTCCTTTCGTAACTTCAGGTATCCGAATAGGATCGCCCGCAATGACAACCAGAGGATTTGGTGAAGCTGAGTTCAAACAAGTTGCAAAACTGGTAGATAAAGTGATACAAAGCCCAAATGATGAATCAGTTCACAATTCTGTTGCCAAAGAAGTAGAAGCACTTTGTGAAAATTTTCCATTGTATGACTTTGCAACTGTTTAAGGGGTAGATTTGGCAGAACGACAAATAATGGAAAAAAACCTCCCAAAAGCTCCGGAAGTGGAAGATCGCACTAAAGATATGTCGTTTCTGGAGCACTTAGAGGAACTCCGCTGGCGAATCATAAAAGGTATGGCTGGAGTTCTGTTTGGAGTAATTATTGCGTTCTTCTTCTCAGATTTTTTTGTGAATGATGTTCTGTTAGGTCCTACTAAATCAACTTTCTTTATGTATGATCTGATTCGGATCGATGCAATTGATCTTACTTTGCAAAGCAGGAGGTTGCCGGGACAGTTCTTTACCTTTTGGGGAGTCTTATTTGTGGTTGGTTTTGTGATCGGATCTCCTGTCTTCTTTTATCAGATCTGGTCTTTCATTGAACCTGCATTTGAAGTTACGACCAAAAGAAAAACCTTTTTAACAGCTTTCTTTATCACCTTCTTTTTTGTGATCGGAATTTCATTCGGATACTTAATTCTGGTTCCATTTGCGCTCCAGTTCTTTACTCAATTCCAGATCTCCGATGTGATAAGAAACGATTTTGATATAAACGCTTACTTTAGTTCTCTCACTACTTGGGTGATTTCCTGCGGAATGATTTTCCAAATTCCGATTATCAGTTATTCACTTAGTAAGATCGGTTTGTTAACCCCTGAACTCCTCAGAAAATTCAGAAGGCATGCTGTGATTGCCAGTTTGGTATTAGCTGCTTTTTTAACCCCACCTGATCCGGTATCACAGATCCTGATAGGAATTCCTTTGCTTGTACTTTATGAGTTTTCTATTCTCATAAGCAGGGTTGCTGTTAAACAAAGAAAGAAGAACCTGGAGAAAGCTTTTTCAGATAATGAAGACTAACCTTTTTCAGTTTCTTAATTATAAACCTTTTATCTTTCTGTGTAATAAACATCGTGCAAAAATGTTATACAGCACGAACTAATAATCAAAATACTTCTACACTCTTGAATCTTAGAAATACTTTTTTTGGCTTCTTACTTTTAGCACTGATCAGCTCTTGTGGCGACGACGATCCTTTCAGTTTTGAAGATGACTACTCTCTTGTTCCTGATCCATTTTCTGTTGAAAATGTAACGCCAGATACCACTGAATCAGGACTGATTGTATATCATTTAGAAGAAGGCAGCAACGAATTAGAAGTATCTATTCGAGATATTGTAAGAGTGTATTACACCGGTAGAAAAACAAACGGAGATATTTTTGACAGCTCCTATAAAAACCTTCAACTAGACCCTGCTCAGTTTGTTGTTTCTAATTTAATAGATGGGTTTACAGAAGGTCTGATTGGAATGAAAGAAGGTGAAAAAAGAGTGTTAGTTGTACCTCCTGAATTAGGTTATGCAGGTACGACCAACTCCCTTAGAGAAGACACCTTAGTATTTGATGTAGAATTAGAGTCTATTATTTTTTAAATAACTCCTGTTAATTCTACTGTTTAAGCTTGTCGTAATTTCATAAGGAATAGTCTGCAGTATCTTTGCCCAATTTTTTGGATTCAGTGTTTTCTCGTTAAAGATGTAGACTATATCTCCTTGTTTGATATTTGTGTTTGCAGAATAAATGCCAAAATAATCCATGCTAACCCGACCTATCTGATCGACCAGTTTGTCGTTTACCTCAACTTGGAACTTCCCTCCTATTAATCTTTGAACACCATCCGAATAGCCTATTGGTATTGTTCCCACAATTCCATCTTCTGGAGCTTTCCAGGTTCCGCCGTATCCTACCGGTTCCCCCTTTTTAACACCTCTGGTTTGCATTACATACGATTTCCATTCAATAATGGGAGTTAGATCAGATGTTTCCGATTCTCCGGCCAAGTATCCATATAAACAAACTCCGGGTCTAACCGCATCAAACTGAAGATCCAGATTTTGATAATAAAAAATACCTCCGGTATTGGCTGTGTGTTTCATAAGTTCCCTAGGAAAACGGTCAGCAAATGATCTGAATTTGAGTAATTGGTTGGTTACACTTTCATTATCCGGCTCATCCGCAGATGAAAAATGAGTGTATAATCCTGTACAAATTAATTCAGTATGCTTATTGAATAGTTTCAATGCTGATTCAAGATCCGCTTCAGGAATTCCTAAGCGTCTCATTCCGGTATCAAAATTGAGCTGATATTCTGTTCCTGCTTTCAAAATTTCAAAAGTTGAAATATCTGAAACAGTAGCCGTAATACTATAGTCCAGATATTTGTCAGCATCTTGCGTTTCCGGAACTTCAAATACAAGTATTGGGATTTTAATTCCACCTTCCCGAAGTTCAATAGCCTCAGATAATGTTGCCACACAAAACCAGTCAACTTGAGGGCTTAAATGTCTTGCAATTGGAACAGCTCCATGACCGTACGCATTATCCTTTATTACAGCCATCACTTTTACGCCCGATCTTAACCTGGACTTTATAGCATTAAGATTTCCGTCTAACTTTGACAGATCAACGATAATTTCTGATCTCAATTATTCACTCCTTTAAAACCATTTCTTTTTGTGCTTTTTTAATATCACCGAAGCTGCATTTAGTCCCGCTGCTCCAAAAACTCCACCTCCGGGATGGCAAGAAGCGCTGGATAGATATAAATTTTCTATCGGTGTTTCATACTGACTCATTTCCGGTATCGGACGGAACATAAACATTTGATCAAAACTCATTTCAACGTGCATCACATTTCCACGAAGTAAACCGTGTTTACGCTCTATATCCAACGGAGACTGAATATACCAATCTATGAGTTTATCTTTCATATTCGGAGCATAATCTACCACTACATCGTAAATTTTTTGGGCTTCTTTTTCTCTGATGTCATCCCAATTCATCCCATTTGCCAATTCATACGGATGCCACTGTGCCCACACAAACATAGTATGATTTCCATCAAGTGCTACGTCCGGATCGATTGCTGAGAAAGTCATCGCTAATGCAGCCGGTTTTTCAGGGGGAAACCCCTTGGTGTAATCTCCGATCGCATTTTTCATGTATTGTACTGATGGAGCCAGTAACTGAATTCCATTATGAATAAATGGATCGTCAGGAGCGGCAGTGTATTGAGGCAGTTCTTTTACGGCACACCGGATCACCATCCCAAAACCATTACCAACATGAATATTTTCCACTTTTTTGAAGAGCGAATCATCCAGATGATCCCGCCCGACCATTTTCATCATAGTAGTTTGCACATGAGCGTTAGAGACGATGATCTCCGCTCTGAACTCCTCTCCACTTTCTGTTCTAGCTCCAAATGCTTTGCCATTTTCAACCAGAATCTTTTCAACCGGATGGTCTGATTTTACTTCTCCGCCATGAGCTTCAATAAAATTCTTCATAGCCTGAGTGAGCATTCCACTCCCTCCTCTCGGATGTTTGGCTCCGCTTTCATGAAGCATAGATTGCCATCCCACAAAATCCCCTGTAGCAGAGTGATCCGGCAATGGTCCTGATTGAGCCGCAAACCATAATAAAGCGGCTTTCATATACGGATTTTCAAATGAGTCCTCCACTACTTTTCCATAGCTGGATAAGATCTTTTGCAATCCGGAAACTTGTTCCCCTTTTTTGAACATGGCTCCATCTTTGATCTGATTGAGTGCCATTTCAGCAAAAATATTCTTAGTAGAAGGCGGCGTCGTGAAGATCTTAAGAACGCCTTTATTGATCTTTCCCCAGAATTCTACGAACTCTTTGTAATTCTTAACGTCTTCAGGAGCTACTTTTGAAATGGATTCTAATGTTCTGTCCAGATCTTTAAAAAAATGAATAACGCCTTTTCCTGTCGGCACGGGATACGACATGATGGGATCCATCTCAATATACTCAAGTCCATATTTCTCGAGTTCCAGTTCCTCTATAATTCCCGTTTGATGGATCATAATATGAACAGATGACCCAACATCCATTCTAAAACCATTAGGGTTTTCAGGCGATTTAAACATGGTTTCCGTACGAACTGCACCACCAATGGTATCGCATTTTTCCAGCACCAAAACTTTCTTGCCCGCCTTAGCCAGATAGCAACCGGTCGTTAATCCGTTGTGGCCTGAACCAATAATTATTGCGTCGTATTTATTCATGCGTCAAAGATAAAATGAATTGATTGAAACCAAAGATTTATTAAGTGGTTTAATAATCTTTTTTATAATAATGTCATCCTGATCCATCGGCTGACGGAGAAGGATCTGCACCTTTCTAGTTCAAGCGTTAGTTTGGGGTGCCGAACTTTTAGCCAATACACGATGTAACCAGCGGTTTCTCATCCATACAAACGCAGGGCTGAAGCCCTTGCTAGCTTATGTGCGATCCTTTTCTATTTTATTGTTTTTAAATAACTTTTATTTAAAGTCATCCTGAACCATGTGCTGAACTTGATTCAGTATTGTTTCAGGATCTTTGTGAGGTTTATTTCTGGCTGTTATATCCAACACACCGATCAACGTTGTAAGAACTTCCTTCACCCCGCTTTATGGTCATTCCTGCGAAGGCAGGAATCTGGATAGTTATCAAGAGTACAGCCTTCATATAAATCCAGATCTCGCGCATACGCCGCGAGATGACGTTAACTTGTTCTAGTTGCGAAAAAAGGAACCGAACCTCCCCGACTCCGAAACAATTTCTTCTGTTCTGAATAGTTCACCCCTCCTTGGTTAAGGAGGGGAATTCCTGAGTTGATTCTAATTTTTATCAACGAGCCCTCTTCTGTTGCAGGAGGTCTTGAACTTGTAAAAATTTCAATCAAAGTCTCTTTCTAGTTCAAGCGTCACGCTTGGACGAATGTTTTGCAAGAAATGCACAAGCGAGACGCTTGCGTTAGTTGGGGGCACGGCTGACGGTTTTTTGGTTTCGGAAAGGAAACAAACCTCCCCGACTCCGAAACAAACTCTTCTGCTCTGAGTAGTTCGCCCCTCCTTCGTTAAGGAGGGGAATTCCCGAATGGTTTAGAAACTTTTTCAACGAGTCCTCCTCCTGTTGCAGGAGGAGACAGAGGAGGTCTTTTCTATTTCAAGATCGTGAGAACAACCACTTGTGTATGTACTTTTGTACCGCTACTGAGCTTCATGGTATGTCCAGAGGTTTCTCATCCATACAAACGCAGGGCTGAAGCCCTTGCTAGCTTATGCACGTGTCTTTAAATTTGGTTCCGATGCTCTGCGTCGGAACCAGACCTCCCCGACTCCGAAACAATTTCTTCTGTTCTGAATAGTTCACCCCTCCTTGGTTAAGGAGGGGAATTCCTGAGTTGATTCTAATTTTTATCAACGAGCCCTCTTCTGTTGCAGGAGGTCTTGAACTTGTAAAAATTTCAATCAAAGTCTCTTTCTAGTTCAAGCGTCACGCTTGGACGAATGTTTTGCAAGAAATGCACAAGCGAGACGCTTGCGTTAGTTGGGGAACTTCCTTCACTCCGCTTTATGGTCATTCCTGCGAAGGCAGGAATCTGGATAGTTATCAAGAGTACAGCCTTCATATAAATCCAGATCTCGGGCATACGCCGCGAGATGACTGACTCGTTTTATATATAAGTCCTTTTCAACAAAACAGAACTATTTTTGTAAGTCAATTATCTAACATCTATTATCCCGAAAACAAAACAACTACAATGAAGATAGGAACATTCGAAATTGAACATTTAAGTGAGGGCATCTTTGAAGCCTTCGAAGATGGTACGTTTCGGAAAGTAGACTCAGGGACTATCACTGGTTCGAATGAAGATGGATACGGTAAAAATCTGACTGCAAAAATCGGTATCGACCCCATCCTTATTAAAACCGGAAAACAAAACATTTTAGTTGATACAGGATTGGGCTGGGGACTGGATGCTAAAAGTTCTTATGTAAATACCTCAAACCTTAAAACCAATCTGGATATTTTTGGTTTGAATCCCGAAGATATCACGCATGTTGTGCTCACTCATTTACATTTCGATCATGCCGGAGGATCCACTTATGTGGATAAATCCACCAGTACTCAGCCGACCATGTCCTATGCTAATTACTTCGTGCAAAAGAAAGAATGGGCGTACGCACTTCAGCAGATTGGAGAAGAACAACTGCAGAAAGGTGGTCATTACGATCTGGATGAATTCTATAAACTTGCTGCTGATGAAAAACTGGTTTTTGTAGTAGATGCTCACTTTGAGTTGATTCCGGGAATTGAACTTATACGAACCGGTGGTCATACACCCGGACATCAAATCGTTAAAATTCAGAGCGAAGGTGATACTGCATATATTTTAGGAGATCTGGTTCCGAGTGAAGATCATCTAAATCAATATGCCATGAAGCAGATGGACGTGGAGCCGTTGCAATCTAAAAAGGCTAAAACGCTATTACTCCGACAAGCTTATGAAGAAAATGCGGTGCTACTTTTCTATCACTCTATTTATACCAAAGCCGGAAGATTATTGAAGGATGTAGATCGAAAGTATGTGCTGGAAGATGTTAAGTGATTCAGTTGAGAAGATTTAATGCCTTACTTGCAATAATTATAAAATGAAAAGAATTTTAACATTAGACGATATAATTGATGTTCTGCATAAGTTTAAACAAAGAGGATTGGGGTTTCTACTATCTAAACTCAACATCTATGGAATAAAGAGAACTGAGAAATCTTTTAACCAATTAGAATACGAAAGTGCAGATTGGTGGATAATTCCTAAAGTTAGGCAACGTTGGAACCTGCTTCTCACCGGTAACAAGGATCTAGACTACAAAGAGTATTTAGTTAAAAATCATCTGCAACACAGTACTGGACTTAGATTAATTTCCTTAGGTAGCGGCACTTGTCATCATGAGATTGAGTTAGCTAAGTATTCTATTTTTGAAGAAATCATATGTGTTGACATTGCAAAAGACAGAATGCTTGAAGCTGAAGCCAGAGCAAACAAACTTAGGCTTAAAAATATAGAGTTCGTTTGTGCTGATTTTAATGATTACAGTATTCCGAAAGAATATTTCGATATTGTTTTTTTTCATGCATCACTACATCATTTTGATAATATTGAGAGCTTCGTAGGGTCCACTATTAAAAACAGTTTAAAAACAAATGGACTACTGGTTATAAATGAATTTGTAGGGGCAACCAGACTTCAATTTCCAAAACATCAAATAAAAAAGATTAATGAGGCTTTAAAAATAATACCAAGAGAGTATAAAACCAGATACAAATCTAATCTGTTAAAAAAGAAGTATTATGGATCGGGTATTATAAGAATGATTATAGCAGATCCTTCAGAATGTGTAGATTCTGCAAGCATATTACCAGCTATTCATTCAAATTTTCATACAATTATTGAATAGCCTTATGGCGGAAACCTGCTTATGAATGTGTTAAAAGACATATCTCATCATTTCATAAATTTAGATTCGGAAAAAAATCAAATTTTAGAAAAACTCTTCTCCCTAGAAGATGAATATTTAGCTAACAATTCTTCTGATTTCATATTCGGAGTCTATCAGAAACTTTAGTCCAAAAAAGTTATAGCGCTTTTGCTCTGACAAGCTTATGAAGAAAATGCGGTGCTACTTTTCTATCACTCCATTCATACCAAAGCCGGAAGATTATTGAAGGATGTAGATCGAAAGTATGTACTGGAAGATGTTAAGTGATTTCGATGAAGGGATATAACTGATAGAATAATTAATAATTATTAGTGATATTCTGCTATTTTACCGGGATAACATCAATAAAACTTAACCATTAAAAACTGGGATATGATGAATACAATGCGTCATATTCTTTTGTGGTGCATTGAAATGAAAGAACATTAATGGATAATCGGAAAATTTTGAATCATTACAAGCAATTGTTGACAGACATTGTTTACTCTCCAAGGTGGGATAATGAAAACAATCCGACACGCGAGAAGATTGCGGATATTGGGGAAAGAGTAAATTCCCCAGATTCAATGGTGCGATTTAGAACTAATGAAGATTACAACTTACTTGCTGATACTATAAATGACGTTGAAGATTGTTTTAACGACGATTGGCTACCCTACGAAATGTTCGGATTGAGTTTGAAAGAGCTTAGAAAGTTTTTGATGGCTATACTAAGCAAGTTTGACGAAATTCCTGAAGGAGAATGGACTTCGACTATTAAGCAAATACATCAAGAAATAAAAGCGACACCACAACAAGGTGTATAGTGCATACCCTCTGGTATACGCACCATACACAGACCGTTGTGCGTAAGCTGAAAACAGAACCAAACATCAAAAATAAAAATATGAAAAAAATAATCGCTCTTCTGATTTTTCTCCAATCTTTCGGACTTGTATTCGCACAGGATAAGAATGAAATTTCTGTGAATTTCAATCACTTTGCATTATCAGTTAAAGACGCTGATCAATCTGCCAAGTTTTATAAGAGTGTACTCAATTTGGATGAAATTACCAACAGAACGATAATTGACGGAATTAGATGGTTATCATTAGGAGAAGGAAAAGAATTGCATTTGATTTCAATTTTAAAGGATGAAATAAAAATAAATAAAGCTGTGCATTTGGCACTAACAACATCTGATTTTGATTTGTTAATTGCTAAACTTCAATCGATGGAAATTGAATACTCTGATTGGCCTGGAAATGTGAATAAAATAAATGTTAGAACAGATGGAATTAAACAAGTTTTCTTTCAAGACCCAAATGGATATTGGATTGAAGTAAATAGCGTTGGACAAAACACTGATTAGAAGCCAGCGCACAACATCGTATAAAAATAACTGCGGTATAGTTCCTTAATCAAAGATCGTTACAAACCCAGTGTTGAAGAAGAATTCGCTCCGTTACTTCTCCTCTACCCCGGCCATTTCCATAATTTTATTCCATTCCGCTTCTCTAACCGGAGTGATGGATAATCGAGACAATCTGAACAATTCCATATCATCTAAAGCCGATTCTTTTTTCATGGCTTCACGATCCACAGGTTTTTCAAACTTCTGAAGAAATTTAACATCCACTAATATCCATGTGGGATCTTCTTCACTGCTTTTCGGATCAAAATATTTTGAATCAGGATCGAATTGAGTCGGATCAGGATACGGCTCACTGGCTACTTCCATCGTTCCTACAATTTCAGGTGGAGAAATACGCGAATGGTAAAACAATACTTTGTCTCCTACCTTCATTTCGTCCCGCATGTAATTTCGTGCTGCGTAATTTCTTATTCCATCCCAGGGCTCAACCTGATCTCGTTCCAAATCATCAATGCTGTACGCATCAGGCTCAGATTTCATTAACCAATACTTACGTTCGCTCATCGCTCACTAATTATGAATTAAAAATTAATAATTAAGAATGCAGTTTAGAGTTAGGTAAAACTAATCTGCATTCTTAATTGATATTTGAATCATTGTTGAATGTTATTTGTACTTCTGTACATACCACAAAACTGTGTCTCTCAGCATTCCATCAAAATCAGTTGACGGCTCCCAGCCCAATTCATTTTTAATTTTTGAGGCATCAATGGCATACCGGAAATCGTGACCTAACCGATCGGTTACAAAACTGATGAGGTTCTTGTAATCACCATCAGGCCCGTTGCCCACTTCTTCGTTCAATAAATCACAAAGTTTGTGAACCAGTTCGATATTTTTCCACTCGTTGTTTCCACCAATGTTATATACCTCTCCGGCTTTTCCTTTCAGAAATGCTGTTTCCAGCGCCGAACAGTGATCGATCACATTCAGCCAATCACGAACATTTTCTCCTTTACCATACACCGGTATCGGATTGTGATTGATCGCATTTCGGATCACAGTTGGGATCAGTTTTTCATCATGTTGATGCGGTCCGTAGTTATTAGAGCAATTGGTCGTAACCACATTCATTCCATACGTATGGAAATACGCTCTTACAATCATATCACTGCTCGCCTTTGATGCACTGTATGGAGAATTCGGAGCGTAAGGAGTTTGCTCGGTAAAGAAACCATCGTCTTCAAGTTCACCGTAAACCTCATCGGTGGATACATGCACAAATCGATTCTCCTTCCAGCTTTCTTCATCTTCCTGCCAAAGCTGTCTGCATTCTTCCAGAATATTGAAAGTCCCTACAAAATTAGATAAAATAAACGGTTCCGGCCCCGAAATGGAGTTATCTACATGTGATTCTGCAGCCAGGTGAAAAACTCCGTCCGGCTGAAAGGTTTTTACGATGTCCTTAACCTCATCACGATCAACCAGATCGATTTTTTTGAAGTAATATCGTTCAGAATCCCGGAGAGGTTTCAAGTAGCCTGTGTCTGAAGCGTAGGTCAGCTTATCAATATTCATAATGGTCCAGTCAGGATGATCCTTGAATAATTTCAGTATTAAATTTGAACCAATAAAACCGGCACCTCCGGTTACTATGATCTTCTTCAAAATGTATCCTCTTCTTTAAGTGATGAAAATAGTGGGAGTTTTCTGTCTTTTTCGGAAAGAATAGGTTTAGTCACGTCCCAGTTGATTCTTATGAGTGGGTCATCCCAACGTATTCCTCTTTCTCCTTCTTTGTTATAATAATCTGAGCATTTATAAGAAATGATGGCCTCTTCGCTTAAAACTGAAAAACCATGAGCAAAACCTTTCGGAACCAGCAAGGAACGGTGATTCTTCTCAGATAGCTTGTATGCAACATAATTTCCAAAAGTGGGAGAATCTTTTCGGATATCAACAGCTACATCTAAAACCTCGCCTTTTATGCAGGTAATTAGTTTATCCTGTGGACTTTCGATCTGATAATGCAAACCTCGGATCGTTCCTTCATAAGATTTAGATACGTTATCCTGTACAAACTCTAAATCAAATCCTATTTGTTCTAAATGAGTTTTTCGAAAGGACTCGAAGAAATATCCTCTGTCATCTTCAAAAACATTGGGTTCAAAAACGAACACTCCTTTTATTCTGCTTTCTGAGATTTTCATTCTTATAACTGTTTTAACAATCTTTGTAAACCTGCTTTCCAATCCAGGATCAGAATGCCGTCAACATTACTAATTTTTTGAGTACTTAACTTGGAAAAAAATGGTCTTTTGGCTTTTGTGGGAAAGTCTGCCGAACTCACCGGATTTACCTTTACATTTATTCCCTTTTGTTTGAAAATCTCCTTAGAAAAATCAAACCATGTTGTCATTCCACCAGAACTTAAATGATAGGTTCCTATTTTGTTTTGTTGAAGTAATTCAAAGGTTTGTTCTACAACCTGATCCGCAAAAGTCGGGCTGCCAAACTGATCGTTTACAACATTCAATTCATTTCTTTCAGCTCCCAGTCTCAACATCGTTTTAACAAAATTGTGTCCATACTGCCCGCATAACCAGGAAACACGTAATAACAGAAATTTACAACCGGAGTCTTTGATAGCCTCTTCCCCTTTCAGTTTAGAATGTCCGTATGCATTTACAGGATCTGTAGAGTCTTCTTCTTTATAACCTTCGGGACTATTTTCTTTATCTGATTTATTACCTGCAAACACATAATCCGTAGAATAATGAACCAGTTTTACGTTATTTCTATTACAAATATTGGTGAGTTTTTTTACGGATTCCGCATTGATCTTTAATGCAGTTTGTTTGTTGTCTTCAGCTTCATCTACTTTTGTGTAAGCAGCACAGTTTATCAACACATCCGGAGCTACATCAGCAATTACTTTAGCAACTTTATCTTCATCTGTAATATCCAGTTCATTTGAAGAAAAGCTATTGTAACTGACACTATGATCTTTGCAGAAATCAATCCACTCCTTTCCCAGCTGACCTCCGGCTCCGGTGATCAAAAGCTTCATAAATTAACCCTGAACCAGTTTATTTGCATGTTTATAAGAATCAGGAGTACCGGCATCGGTCCACCAACCTTCCAATACAGAACTTTTCATTTGTCCCTGTGTTATATAAAAATTGTTTACATCTGTAATTTCTAGCTCACCTCTGCCGGAAGGCTTCAGCGTTTTAATACATTCAAATACTTTATTGTCATAAAAATAAATGCCTGTTACCGCAAAATTGGATTTGGGTTCTTGCGGCTTTTCTTCTATTGAAATTACTTTATCTCCATCTAATTCAGCCACCCCATAACGCTCAGGGTCTTCTACTTCCTGAATAAGAATCTGTGCTCCGGAACCGTCGTAATTACTAACTGCTTTTTGAAGTGAATGCTCAAAAATATTATCCCCTAATATCACCACTACAGGATCATTCCCTGCAAAATTTTCGGCAAGTCCCAAAGCCTGAGCAATCCCACCGGCTTCGTCCTGAACTTTGTAAGTAAACCGGCAATTAAAATCTTTACCAGAACCCAATAGATTCACAACATCTCCCATATGCTCTGTACCGGTAACAATTAATATCTCTTCAATACCTACTTCCGTCAGTTTTTCAATGGGATGATAAATCATTGGTTTTTCACCAACCGGTAATAAATGTTTATTCGTCACTTTGGTTAAAGGATAAAGTCTGGATCCTGTACCGCCTGCCAAAATAATACCTTTCATGACATCTGAGTTTATAGTTTCATATTTATTCTAAAACTATCCTTTCTTGTATATATATCAAATCAAATGTTACCAAAAAGAAGAATCACTTTTTCTTGAACTAGACCTAAATGAATGGTGTTAGAATTAGTTAATCTAAATGAACTATCATACAAAGCTAATTATATTATAGTGCTTTATTATACAGATGAAATTCCTGAAAAACATATCATTTACTACCGCTGTATTATTGTTGGTAATAATCAGCCCCGGCACTTTAGTTGGTCAATCAATCACTGCGGCTACCGGCGGTAGTGGTATTTCTGCGGATAATGTAGGCGGAGCATACACATCTTTGACGGGACCTGTTATTACGGAAGCGTCTGCAGGTCAAATTTCATTAGGTTTTATAGATTTTACAGTCCCATCCGGTTTTGAATGGAATACCGGAGCAACCCCAACTGTTACAGTAACACTAGCTCCGGGACTAAATGGAAAAACAAAGTTGCAGGCTTCATTTATTAGCATTAGTTCTACTGTTGTAAGAGTTGAAGTTACTCAAACAAGCGACAACGGTGGTAACAGAGCAGGTAGAATTACTATCGGTAATTTACAAGTCCGACCAACCAGTGGCGTGTTCCCCAACTCAGGTAACATTACAAATACCGGAACTACAGCTCCTGCCGGAACTACTAATTATGGAAGTTTAAGTATTGTTAAAGGAGCTGCTAGCCAGGTTAGAGTGGAAACGGCCAGTGATGGAACAGGAAGCGTTGTAGCAGCTCAGGATCTTACAGCCGGCAATTCCTTAACAGTATATTCTATTTCCAGAGATCAGTTCGGTAATTTCCTCTCAAATGTTGAAGCGGATACATGGAGCATAACCAATTCTACTGGTGATGTAGAAAGTACCGATTTAACTAATCAAACAAATTCAACCAGTACAACTCTTTCCTCAAACTTAGTAGGATCGGGAAACATTCAAGCATCGGAAGGTGCTTTAACCCCTGTAACATCTGGTACTATTACTGTTGTACATTCGACAGCTTCAGCTTTGGTAATTGGTACAGAGCCATCCTCTACTGCTACAGCGGGTACTGCTTTCGCCCAGCAACCTGTTGTTAACATTGTTGATGTTTTTGGTAATATAGTTACAAGTGATAATTCTACTCAAATAACAGCTGCAAGGAGCTTAGGAACCGGAGATCTTCAGGGAACTACAACCAAAACCGTAGTTTCCGGTGTGGCTACATTTACTAATCTTTCACACAATGTTGCCAATTCAATAGAAATCCAATTTTCTGCAGTTGGTTTTTCTTCTATTCACTCCGCGCAAATTGATGTATCGGCTGCGGCCGCTTCAGCTTTGGAGTTCTCTGTACAGCCACCGAATGGTTCAAAAAACAATACACTGGCCCCCTCTCCTGAGGTTCAAATAATCGATGTGTATGGAAATGATGTTTCTCAATCGGGCACTACTATTGATCTGATAGCTTCAGTTTCTAATAGTTTTTCTAATTCTTCCACAACTTCTGTTTCAACCAACGCATCAGGTACAGCTATTTTTGATGATTTGGCATTTAAGACAAATGGAACTTACACGATACAAGCCGAAGATAACCTTTCTGCACTTACTCCTGTCACCAGTGACCCTTTTTCCATTGTAACTTCAGGAACTTTATCGAATTTTGTAATTGAAATTTCAGGTGGAGGTTCAATACCTTCTCAAACTGCCGGAACTTCTTTCACTATAGATATTACTGCTGTTGATGGAACCGGAAGTACATTAAACGGTTTAGGAGGAAGGGATGACTTTAATGGTAAAGCTTATATAACTGTTCCCGGCAATACAGGTACGGGTATTAATGACAGTACTATCTCTTTTTCAAGTGGAGAGGCTAGCCATACTTTAACATTGGAAACTGCGGGTAATTTTTCGATTTCAGCTTCCCGAAATGGCATTTCAACACCAAGTAATGCTTTTGATGTTGATCCGGGCGCTGCAGCTATTGCTACAAGTGAACTTGAGGCTTTACCCCCTACCATAGTTGCAAATGGAAGTTCTACTTCATTAATTACTGTTAGGCTAAAAGACGCTTACGGAAATTTTTTGGATACGGGTGGAGATGCCGTCGTTATTAGTTCAACTGCTGGAACTTTGCTATCAAGTGTGACCGACAATTCTAATGGTTCTTATGAGCAGTTTCTTCAATCATCAACTACCGTTGACAGTGCTTTTATTTCAGCAACTGTAAATGCCGCAACTATTACCGCAGTTGACACAGTTGTTTTTGTTCATGGTGGGTTAGATAAATTTGCCGTTGAAGCTGCCGGTGGTGGTACCATTGGTACACAAACAGCAGGCTCATCATTTGATATTTTAATTACTGCTCAGGACGTAAATGGAAATACCGTTACTTCATTTAATGGAAATGTAAGCTTGACCGCCAATAAAATAGCATCTTCAGGCACTGGTACTTTATCTTTATCAAGCGGTGTTTTAGATAATCACACAATCACATTAACCGAGTCCGGAATTGCAGACGCTACTATAACGGCTACTAATTCAGCAGGCTCCCAAAGCGGAAGTAGTAATGCTTTTACTATTAATCCAGGAACAGTTGATCCTACAACTACTACCATTACTCCGGCAAATAGGTTTATAGAAAATACGGGCTCTTCCACAACTTTAATTACCGTTCAAGCAAAGGACCAGTATGGAAATAACCTTTTAACGGGTGGCGAAACCGTAACTCTAATTACAACCTCAGGAACTTTACAAGGCTCCGTTTCTGATAATAGTAACGGAACCTATACCCAAACTCTACAGTCCAGTATTATTATTAGTGAGGCTACTATTTCAGGCTTATTAAATGCCTCATCCATTAGTGATGATGCAAAAGTTTACTTTACTGAGTTTAATGAATGGACCAGTTCGGGTGGCGGAGGCTCTAACCCTTCTAACTGGTCTAGAAGCTCAAATTGGACTCTTGGAACACCTACATCAACACAAGCAGTTATCATTCCAACCAATCCCACAGGCGCTACAAAATTTCCGATTTTAGATACCAGCCCAACCATAGCTTTTCTTGAAATTGAATCAGGAGCATCTTTAAATGCTGACCCAGGTTTCTCTATAACTATTACCGGAAGTGTTTCGGGTGATGGCTCTTTAATTCTTGACAATGCAACCAGTACTATTGGTGGAGATATTTCAATAGCAAACCTCAACGCAGGTAATTCCACTGTTGAGTTAAATGGTACAGACGAGCAAATAGTTGATGGAGATATAGTTAGCAATATTCTTACTATATCAAACTCAGGATCCGGTGTAACCGTAAATGGTTACATAAATGCTGATACTCAACTGGAGGTTGAAAGTGGCAGCACACTCAATTTAGCAACCGGTTCGACAATGGAAATTTTTGGCGACCTGATTGGAGCCGGAACATTAAATACATCTAATTCAGATATATTAATAGGTGGAGATATCTCATTAAGTAATGCGAATTTCAGTACTTCAGATGTAGAATTAAATGGATTAGCGCTTCAAACTGTTGACTCTGAATTCACTTACCAAAATTTATCCGTTACAAATACATCAGGTGCCGGAGTAACCTTTCAAAATAATAGTACTGTAAATAATACACTCTCGCTAACCTCAGGGTCAACAATTCAAGTTAATGGCAACCTAACCGCGAATACATTGGTAGCTTCAGGGGCAACTGTTGGAATATCGGGAAATCTGGATGTTACCAATATTACTTCTGCCCCATCAACAGTAGAGTTTAACGGGACTTCTGACCAAAATCTTTCTGATTTTGATCAATTCACCAATCTTACTATAAATAAGTCTTCCGGAGAATTGATAGCAAATACGGATGTAGATGTTTCAGGAACATTAACCCTAACTCAGGGAGATCTTGTAATTGGTTCCGGACATAATTTACTAGCCCCAACCAGAACAATCACGAGTGGTCAAATTCGATTTCTAAGAGAGCTGACTTCACAAGGTTGGTACTTAATTTCATCTCCTGTTGCAGCAACTTTCGATAATTTATTAGACTCGGTAGTGACCCAAGGATATACAGGCTCAACATTAGGTAATGCTCCATTAGACAGCTTACAACCCAACGTATTGTATTATGATGAAACATTCACAGGAACAGATCTACAACGTTGGAGAGCTCCGGGAAATGCTTCCGATAATGTAGCACAAGGTGTTGGTTATTTTGTTTATGTTTTTGGTGACATTGCTGCTGATACCAGATATAACAATCCTCTTCCGGATACATTAGATGTTGGAGGTACTGAATTTACCGGTTCTGGCTCAAGTGTTGATTTTGGAATCACCTATACCGCATCAGCAGATACTGGATGGAATTTAGTCGGAAACCCATATGGCGCTACTCTAGATTGGGATGATTCCGGAAATTGGACAAAGACAAATGTCGACAACACTATTTACGTTTGGGATAAAACTGCAAACGGAGGAAACGGTGAATATCTGGTTTGGAATGGCTTAACAGGTTCTTTAGGTGATGGTCTGATTGCTCCTTTTCAGGGATTCTGGGTAAAGGCTAATGCATCTTCTCCTTCTTTAATTGTAGATACAGATGTTAAAACAAATGGTGGAGTTTTCTACAAAACTAATCCTGAAAAAAATGACCCTTTAGAAGAAATGAGGACATCTCCTGTTCTAGGCTTTGAACTTACTACAAATGGCTTAAGGAAGGAGTCATTCATAATGTTCTCGGAGCAAGGACTTGTAGGAAAAGATCCCTTTGATGCCTATCAGCTCGTACCTTTTACCGATTCTTATCTGGAATTATATACAAAACATAAAGATGGATCACCGCTAGTTATTAACCATCTACCCCGAAAATTCGGTAAGGAAATTGAAATTCCCATTTATATAGATGCATACAAGAACGGAACCGGATACAGTGGTAGTTTTTCACTCAATCTAAACACAGTAAAGAATATCCCTGAAGGATGGAGCTTTAATCTTCAAGATGTCTCAACAGGAATTGAAAAATCACTTGAAGAGGGTGAGGTTTTGAATTTCTCATTCAGATCGAGCAAATCTAAAACAGCATCAGGTACAGGATTAAAAGTAAAACAAGCTAAAAACAATACTAATCCCCATTTTATTCTAAAAATTCAACCCGGTGACGACGCCTCAGGAATTCCTTCTCAGTTTAATTTAAAACAGAATTATCCAAATCCTTTTAACCCTAGTACTACTTTTGCTTTTGACTTACCTGTGCAATCTCCAGTTACATTAGAGGTTTATGACATATTGGGTAGAAAAATAACATCCGTTATTCAAAATAAAACGTATCAAGCAGGTAGTCATGATATAACATGGGATGCTAGTTCATTGGCATCAGGAATTTATTTATATCGCATTCTTACATCTGAAGGAAGTTCTATTAAAAGAATGACTCTTATTAAATAATCTTGATTTTCAGTGTTCTTATTAAAAAGAATTAACTGGTAATTATTAATTTTATATGCAATTATTAAGCATGAAAAAATTAGTCACTTCAATCATATTTATAGTTACTACAAGTCATTTTTTGTTTGCCCAAGAACAAAACATTCAAGTTTCTGGAGACATCAAAGTAAGTGCTAATATAGTTTCCAGTATTGATTTAATTACTGTTCAGTCGATGACGTTTGGAAATGTACAGCCCGGACAACAAGAACTATATGTAAATCCGATCAACAGTATTAATGCGGGCTTTATGATTGCTACAGGTAATCCCGAAGCAGCTTTCAGACTCACATATCTTCCGGAAATTGTATTAACTCAAGTTGATGGTACATCCACATTAACTTTTATGTATGAGATTTCCGGCAATTCTATTGAAAACCAATCTACATCAGAGCTTTTAGATACAGAGAACAGATCTATTCAATTTAGCCTTGAAGGCAGATATTATTTTTGGATTGGTGGAAGAATTAATATTACAAATGCAGTTCCAGGTAATTACGAAGGAGACTTTACTATAGAGATTGATTATATATGATGTTGGCATTGTAATTTTAATGACCGTAAACATTGATTAAATGAATAACATTTCAACAAATATAACTTCTTTTCAAAAATCACCAGCATATTTTAGGTATTCTATTCTTTGTTCTATCGTTTTTTTTATTACAAGTATTAGTAGTTCTACATCTGTTTCTGCTCAGGAGATAGACTTTGGTCAGTATAGTAGTGCATATAGTATTTCATTATCGGAGTTTAATCCTTCTGAAGAATTAGAGTTTGGCACATTGATACAAAATCAAGGCCCTACATCTATCGATTTAGTTAATGCAAAAGTATTAACCCTTGAGGGTGTTAAATATCTCGATGTGATCGTAGACATTACAGCAGATAATTATCTTTTGTTAAATGGAGATCTTGGATGTGAAACAGACCCCTCTTGCAGAATCCCTTTTACCTTACAAGCTGCATATGCTAACCGGGGTAATAACAATGTTAATGAATCGGTCAGTATCACTGTGTTATCTAATGTAGCAAGTGCTCAGTTCCAGATATTACAAAGAACTAATGGTCCTCCCGGACCTCCCCCTACACCTGTTTATGAAGGTTATGATCCGAATATATTCAATGAAACTGCATATCTATATATATATGGATCAATTAATGTAGGTAACGTTGATGCAGGAAGTTACACTTCAAGTATTTCCGTAACGATAAATTATGATTAAGTCGTCGATCATAATATTCATAAGCTTTATCTGGGTAACAATTGATCTTTTACCAGCTCATAGCCAGTTTATCAATCTACGCCTTAAAATTGAACCTGAATTAAATGTTTCCGTTGAACAATCACTCGATTTCGGAAATGTGGTTTCTAATTCGGGGTACAGAGAAGTTCAATTAGGCGATGTAAGAATGGGAGTATTTTCAATAAGAGCTTATTACACTCAAAATATTCAAATTAACATCTCAGTTCCTCAAGAGCTCATTAATATTAATCCTGCAATCACGGAACGTATCCCTTTACAATTAGAAGCCTCTTATAACAATTCAGGATTAAATAATATCAATAATGCTGTGCCTTTAACCAATAATCAAGGACTAATATCAATCTATGATGGTGATGAGAATCTTGCCACCTCCGGAGATGTATGGCAGGAAATGTTCCTTTATGTGTATGGAGGGATTGATGTAGGAAACATCCCTAATGGAATATACACTGCAGAAGTAGTTGTAAGCGTCACCTATGAATAACTACAATAGTTCTTTAGAAACATTAAAAAATCTTCATTAAAACACTCTAATTTGAAACAAATTAGATAGTCATTAGCTTGATTAAAGAATACAACTCTACTTCACACAAATTAAAAAATCATGAAAAATTTAAAATATATTGTTACTGCTTTAGCATTTGTTGCTTTTGCCAATCCTGTAGCTAATGCACAAGAAACACAAGACATAAACGCTTCTGCTACCATACTTGCTGATATTGCACTTTCCTTTGTTTCTGATGTAAATTTCGGTAACATTCAGGATACAGGTTCCCCTGTACTTGACCCTCAAGGAACTAACACTGCTGATGTTGGTGGTGCTGCAACTTTTGGAAAATTTTCTATTTCTGCTGCTAACTCTACTCAGTTAGTTATTGACTGGGATCAAGCAACAGTTACACTTAGTGACGGAACTAATTCTATGACTTTCACTCCTGATGTTTCTGCGAATAGTACAGATGCAATTGCTAGTTCAAGTGATGTTACTAAAGCAACTGCTGGTGCAGCTACTGAAACTTCTGCTGGTGGTGCTTTATTTGTATACATCGGTGGTAATTTAGGTACACTTTCAGGCCAAGCTGCCGGAACTTATACTTCTGACAGTGGTACTGCAGGTGCTTCCGGAGACTTAACATTCACTGTTAATTATCAGTAATAGTTAGTCTTATAATGAATTTAAAGTCTCGCTAAAGCGGGACTTTTTTTTTATTAAAACTATCCAAAATATATTTGGTTTTAATTCTTTACTTTACTGCATCATTTACAACTAAAAAGCAGTCATGAAAATAATTAGGGTTATAATAAGCGGGTTATTTCTATGTACAATTTTATCTGCAACAGTTCTGTCGCAGGTTACAATTGCACCTACAAATATGTTTCTTGATGACAATTCCAGATTTGGAACATTTATGGTTATCAATAATTCACAGCAACCACAAGAAATCTCTGTAGATTTTCTATTCGGATATTTTGACACCAACGAGTTTGGCGATAAGAGTTTTGTGAGGGATAGTTCAGAGATTGCACAAAATTATTCCATCGCAGAAAGCGTGAGGGCCTTCCCTCAAAATTTTGTACTTCAAAGTGGTGATCGTCAAATCGTTCGTTTAAGAATAAACGCATCACAAGACTTGGTTGAACAAACTTATTGGGCTCGTATTAGAACTACTTCAACACCTGAAAGCCCTCCATTGGAACTTGGAGCTTCTGATGCTGTAAATGCTCAAATTGGAGTAAAGTTTGAACAAATAACCGGGTTATTTTATAAGGTTGGAGAAACAAATACCGGTATTAATATCAATCAAATCAGAACAAGAATGATTGATGATAATACTATACAGATATTATCTGATTTTGAACGCACTGGAAACTCACCTTTTTTGGGTACGGTTACTACGTCCATAATTAAAGATGGGAAAATTATGAGAACTTCATCATTATCTACCAGTTTTTATTTTGACGGTACTCATGGGCAAAACTTTAACATTGAAGATATGGAACCTGGCAGTTACCAGGTTAAAGTAGAATTTGTATCAGAACGTAACGACGTATCTGAACAAGATCTAGTCCAAATGTCACCTTCAGTTTCCAGTACCACCGTTCAAATACAATAAATTTGAAGAAGTATATAAAACATAAAAGTAATTTTTTTGAGAGATTGGTTCAAAATAGCTGTAAAGATATGCTTCTTTCTCTTTTGTGTACTTCTAACACAACCTGAAGCCATCGCTCAGAATACTTCTGATGAATCCGAAGTATATCTAGAGTTCAGGCATCGCGGAATAATAAATACTGTTGTTATCTCATATTATAGAGATAACAATTTTTACCTGCCTATAAATGAGATCTTCAACCTCCTCGGTATAGAAAATAATCAGGATGGTTTAATTATAACAGGAAACTTCTCTTTAGAACAAACTCCATATACAATAAACCTCCAAGACAATTTTATCAGATTCGGAGATGAGACTCATGAAATTTCTTCAGACGATTTTTTAATCAAAGAAATAGACTTTTATTTAAAGCCTGAACTTTTCTACGATATATTTCAGCTGGATTTTATGATTGACTTCGGGAATCTAAGACTTAGCCTGATAACACAAAAAGAACTTCCGGCAATACAAAAAGTATTAAGAAATCAAAAAAGAAGAATTGCTGACAACAACCGTTTCTCTGCAAATAATTATGACCTGAAATTTAAGAGGAAAAAACCCTTCTTAGATGGTGGATTTGTAGACTACAATCTTTCTGCCAATTTATCCGATCAAGTTAATATCTATAATTATAATAGTAATATTGGTTTACAACTTTATGGAGGAGATCTTCAGGGTTCGTTATTTGGGAGCTTCTCTGAAAATTTTTCGAACTTTTCCACTAATAACCTTAGGTGGAGAAGGTACTTTAGAGATCAAAATATAATTACAAAATTAACCATTGGTCAAACTCTTACAGATGGTGTAAATAAAAGCCCGTACAGAGGAGTTCGTTTTTCAAATGAACCTGTGGAGCCTAGACGGCTGTTTGATGAGTTTGAAGTACGGGGCACTACTATTCCTCAATCAGAAGTGGAACTATATCTTAACAATGCGCTTATCGATTTTCAAATTTCTGATCAAGCCGGTGACTATAGGTTCTTAGCCCCACTCACTTATGGTGCAACCCAACTTGATCTAAGAATTTATGGACCTACCGGCCAAATCATAGAAAGGTCAAATCGTATTCAGGTTCCTTTTAACTTTCAGCCGGCCGGCGAGTTTAATTACATCGTAAACCTCGGAGAACTTGATAATCCATTGATTGGTACATCCAACCGGGTACTAACTGCACAGGGATCGGGATCATATGGATTAACTGATTGGCTTACTGCAAAAGCAGGTATTGAATATTATGAAGGATTTCATACTTCTATGCCTACTTTTATTTCTTCTCTTTCATCCAGATTATCCACGAATTATATTTTTACTCTTGAAGGAGCTACCGATGCTTTCTATCGAACTACATTGAATGCTGTTTATCCTAATTCAGCAAGTTTTAATGTTGATTTTATAGATTACTCTTCCGGGTTTAGTATTTATAATCCTTCTAATGATGATAAAAGAATTAGCAGCACTCTGTTCTATCCTTTTTCATTCGGATCTACCCCTTTTAATTTGAGAGTTTCTGCCTTTTCTCGTTTCGGTGAATCCTCAAGTATTACAACATTCAGAGCAGATGCTAATTCAAGGTTTAGTAAATTTAATATCCGAGTAGGTTATATCGATAGATATTTTGGAAGGTTTGATATTCTTTCACCCACCAGTTTAGCAGCAATTGAAAACTCAGTTACATATACACTTTCTCGTAATCGCAATATCCCTTCCTACTTAAAAGGAACTTTTTTGAGAGCTCAAATGCGATATCTGCCTATTCAAAAAGAAGTTGAATCTGCACAATTATTTATTTCAAGAAGTATTTTTAGAAATGGAAGATTTCAATTTTCAGTTGGCAGAAATTTCTTTAATCATTTTAACTCTGTCAGATTTAGCTTTAGTATTGATTTCAACAAGATAAGATCCAGTTCAAACTTTAGTTCCATTCGGGACAATTATAATTTAACACAGAATCTCAGAGGATCTATAGGTTACGATACAAATTATAATAATTTCTTATTCACCAGTAGAGAACAAGTTGGCAGATCAGGTACGGCCGTTAAACTTTTCGTTGATAACAATAATAACGGAATTTTTGATGAAGAAGATGACCCGATAAATGAAAATGCTTTACGTGTTACAAGATCAGGTGCAATGAACTTTTCCAAAAACGGGGTTCATTATTTCACGCAGATGCAACCTTATTTTTACTATAACATGGAATTGAATAAGGGAGCTATCAGAAACCCTATGCTAGTACCGGAGTTTGAAAAATTTGGTCTGATTACTGATCCAAATCGATTCAAAAAAGTAGAAATTCCGTTTTATATGTCTGGTGTTGTAGAAGGAACAGTTGAACGATTTTTTGAAAATGGAAGAAAATCTGGAATAGCCGGTCTTAAAGTTTTAATTACTTCAATTGATGGTGACTTTTCTAAAGAAATCAGGACATTTTCAGATGGGAGTTTTTATTCTTTCGAGATACCTCCCGGAAAATATAAATTAAGTATTGATCAGAGCCAGTTAGATATTTTAGATTCAAAAATACGTGATAGTTTACCTAACTTTGAGGTAAGGTCTATACCTGAAGGAGATTTCATCGAAGGACTTAATATAGCACTTGTTCCAAAAGATTTTGACCAACTTGACCTTGAAATAGTTCCTGATACAACGATAATGGCAGATATCAGACAATTGGACGAGATAATTCAACTTCAGGAAGAATATGATGAAAATATTGACCGGACATTACGATTGATTATACAGGCACAAACTGCTTTTTATAACAGAGATATTGATAGAGCTTTGTCATTAGTCAACGAGTCTTTAAGTTTATTTGAAACCGCCCAGGGTTATGCTTTAAAGGGGAGTCTGTATTACTTAAAAGGCGATAAAGTAGAAGCTCAAAAGAACTGGGATCTGGCTGTAGAATTTAATCCGGATATCTTTATTCCGGATATTGAAGTATTAGACCAATTAATTAGAACTCAACCAGGAAACTAGGAGTATTGAAAGTTCCTATGGCAATTAGAATGTATACGTTGGTTAAAAAATCTTTGAGCAAGTATTTAATGCTGAGATATCTATTCTCTCTTTTAATATTCTTGTGCGTTTCAGATTTTTCATTAAAAGCTCAATCTTCCGGTGTCATCACCCAATCAGGTCAGTTACAAATTGCTTCTCTTGAACAGGCATACGATTCACAGATTATTCTAATACTTTCTAATCACTTTGACAGAAAGAAATTTTTTGTAGACGTCAATATTGACGCTGAGTTTATAGAAGAAACTTTGTTAACACCCGGTAGTCAAACTATAACAAGAAACTCGCAAAGCTTTTTGCCCGGTCTCCCCTTTCTTCCGGATGAAAATCTTCAAAATTCTCAAACTGCACAGGCAACCCCTCAAAACACTACAAACCAAACTACTTATAAGACTTTACAATTAAACAGTCTTGCGATTAACATATATGCAGATACCTCCCTTTCTGATACCGATTTAGATTTTATGAGAAGGGTAACCGGCTTTGCTGCTAAAGTTGATTTTACCAGAGGTGATGTAATCAATATCACTCAACTAGCCATCCCTGACCCTGATTTTAAGCCAGCTGTAGTTATAACTAATACCCAAGAACCTGAACCTAAATCCCTCTTAAGCTCTTTCAGAGACTATCTGGTTGAAATAATTTTGCTTACTGTATTTCTACTTGGATTATTTGGCTATGGCATGTTCAGAAACTCCAGAGATAAATCTGATTTCCAGTCGCAAAGGGAGACTCTAAAAAGCGATATTACAGTAGAAGGAAGTTTAAATCCTGAAAGTAATCTTTCCTTTTTCGGAAGCTCTAAAGAACATTCACGTGATATAGTTTCCGAATTCGAATTAGTTTCAGAAAACTTTTTCAAATATCCACAGGAAGTTTCTTTGGTTTTCGAATTCTGGATTGACAGCGATCAAAAAAATGGGCCTTCAAATGTTGCTGAAGTTGTTTCAGCTATCGATTCCAGCTCACTTAAATTACTCCAAAATCATATTGACGAAGAAAAACTGGAAACTATTAAGGTTGCCATAAGAAACCTGCCTCCAATGTCAATTGATGAAAAATACAGAGCTGCCAAGTATTTTAACTCGGTTATAGCGGACGAAAACACCGATGAAAAATCAAACAAAAAACATGCTAAACTGGGGCTGTTCAAATTTCTGACTCATCTATCTGATGATCTGTTAACAGAGCTTATAAAAACTGAGAATAATGTAAGTGCCGCCCTCATAATTGATTATTTACCCGAAGATAAAGCCGCGTCTATCTTGAATACGTTTGAAAGATCCAGAGCAGCTGAAATTATGCTTAAAATGTCTACTCTGCATACGCTATCCTATAAAGAACAGAGTATAATTTCCAGTGGATTGTTCGAAAAAGCAATCTTAGTAAGGGACAATGTACATGAAGACAATTTTGGTGTTGAGAACATTTTACCAATTCTTGAAAATCTTCCTGTAGACGAGCAACGAAGATATATCGAACAGTTGAAATCGACAGGTTCACCAGTAGGTACCATTTTAGAAAAAGAATTTTTTACTATAGACCAGATTCCTGAATTAGAAGACGAAGTAGTTAAAAATGGTGTTGAAGAAATAGACACTTCAACCTTATTGGAAGCATTGGTTGGGCTTGATCCGGCATCTATTGATAAGATCTTAAACGGAAGACCAAAACGCGAGCAACAACTAATTCGTCTTGAACTTGAATCTATAAACGGTGAACATCAAGTTAATGCAGAGGCCAAAAAGAAATTGGTCAGTTCTCTCCGAAAATCTATAAAACTAAGTAAAGCAGATCAGGAATAATCACTACATATCGAATGTAATTATTATCGGCATTTCTATCATGTCGATTTCATTTCTGTTTTCTTGCGGAAGTTCTAAAGATATGTCGGTTAGTGAACCTGTCACATCAGGCCAAAATGAAGAAGCATCAACTCAAACTGAGAGTTCTAATAAAAGCAGTAATGATGAAGTTGATCTTGAAAAAGCTAGAAGAGACTCACTGATGCAGGTTTATAAAGAAGAACTTCACAAAGACTATCAAACCAAGGCCAATAGAATCACTACCCTTTATATACTTTCTCAACAAAAATTCTATAGCGGTGAGTATCAGGATGCAATGTTTCTAATCAACCGAGCTTTGCAGGTAAAGGAAACTGCCGATCTACTTGCTTTGAAAGGAAGCATCTATTTGGGTTTGGGTTCTATTGAAAACTTCGTGGCTTTTTGGAGAAGAGCTCTTGAAATGGATGAGGACTTACCCATACCTCCCTCTCCTGCCATCGTTGATGAGTTGAAAAGACAAGGCTTAATAGAATGAAAACAATGAAAGAATTATTAAACCATAACTAAGACATGCGTACATCATTTTTAAACATTTTTTGTTTCTTAGTTTCCTTAGCAATTTTAGTATGGGGAGCTCTACTTGTAGTTGGGTTCGCTCAATACAATATGATTCCATCAAAATATGAATTTCTGAACCTCCCCAGTCTTGCTATAGTATTTGGTGGTATATCTGCAAGTGTATTTATCAGTTATCCATTTAAAAAAGTAATAATAGCGCTACGAGAAAGTACAAGGCTTTTTTCTCAAAGTAATATAGATGATCAGCTACTTGAAAAGGATATTGAAAAAATTTTAGAGTGGCAGAAAAGAATACGAGCCAATAAAATTAAAGCTGTTTCGGAATTAAGTGAAGAGTATGGAAATCGATTTGAAGGCTATCTCTTCTCAATTTTAGATACTAATTATTCAACTGAAGACCTTCGAGAATTAGCCGAAATAAATATTCAGGAAACATTTACCCGTCAGCAGCAGATCAATCAAATAATTGCAAGTATGGGGAAAACGGCACCCGTCTTCGGTATGCTGGGAACACTATTTGGACTTATTGTTATTCTGTCCGGTTTTAATGAAATGGATTCTTTGTTAACAGGACTTGCCGCTGCATTAATGACTACACTTTATGGTATAATAATTGGGAATTTCATCTTTATTCCAATGGCAAAAAAGATGAATAATATTGCTTCTCTTCAATTTTTCAGAGAAAAACTGATATTGGAAGGAATTCTGTTGATTCAACAACAAAAATCCTCACTTCAGATCTACGACAAACTCAAAGCTCATATGCACAGAACGAGTCAACAATTTTAGGGTAACGGAAATTGAGTTTAGATCAGACAAATAACACCAAAAATTCACTCTATCCTAAGCAGGAAATTGAAAGTGAAGATGACGACAGTTGGCAGGTAAGTTATCTCGATATTATAACCATTCTTCTTGGTTTTTTGGTCATTTTGCTTTCTTTCTCTGACTTAAATGATGGAGAACCCTTTTCTGTTTCCGAATTATTCAAGTCTTCTACGAATGAAACTGAGTTTATTACAACACCAATTGAAAACATTAAAGAAGAACTTGAAGGATTGCTTGCTCCTGAAATTGAACAAGGAAAACTTGAAATCTTCAGAGAACTAAACGATGTACGTATCAGATTTAAAAGTGACGATTTATACAGCTCAGGAAGTGCTAATTTAGAAAGCGAAGCATTTGAAATCCTTAACCGTGTTTTAGCTGCTTTCAGGATCATATCCTATAATGATTTTGAAATAGACGTTGAAGGTCACACAGATAACGTTCCTATTTCTTCATCCAGTTTTGCTTCTAACTGGGAACTGTCTACTTCAAGAGCATCCAATATTGTAAAGTATTTCAGTGAAATGGGGATTGCTCAGGAACGCTTAAAAGCATCCGGTTATGCTGACTCCAGACCTTTGATTGAATTTGATGAGCAAGGCAATCCTTATCCTGCCAGTAAAGATAAGAACAGAAGAGTTGTTCTCAGATTATTTTATTCAAGCCCCGAACAAATGGCAAAAGCAGATTCCGTGGCTACTGATCTTGAATCCACAGAACCTGAATTGATATCAAGTGACGACTCAACAAAGACTGAAGTTCAGGAAGAATTAGCAGTAACAAATAGTTCTGATGATTTAGCAGAAGCAGATCAACTAACTGAAGCTGATAATGAAACAGAATCGAATGAAGATCCTACTGTACAAAAAACGAATGAAACACCAGCACAAAACTCTGAACCCACCACTATCCCAAGCAATCCTGTTTCTAAACCAGAAATCAGAAACGTCAACACCGGAAATTTTGAAAACGGTTGCAGGTATTCAGTTCAGGCCGGAGGCTTTGAATCCTTTTTTAACAGCTTAGCTTTTTCCAAAGAAATGGAACAAAAAACCGGTTACGAATTTGAGATAATGTATAATAACTTCTTGTTTTCAACCAGAACGGCCAGTAGTACTTCTTTTTCTGAAACTATGGCTTTGCAAAATACTATCGAAGAGAAACTGGGAAAAAGCCAAATAACAGGATTTGTTCAACAATGCTATAACAATGGAAAGGAACGGCCTCAGGCTCTTAAATATCAAATTCAGTTGGCTTTCTTCCAAAATGAACAAGGAGCTATTTCATTTAAAGAAATGCTTGCTCAGGAGTACAATATTAAAGCAATTGTAGAAGAAAAATCTCTTCAGGCATATACAGTACTAACGACTTCAATAAACGATATTTCAACAGCCTTACGAAGATTAGAGGCTATACAAAATATTGATATACTTAAAGACGCTTTTATAAAGTATGACCCATCTACAGTTTCAGAATATACGTTTAGCTACCAAATACAGTTGGGTTCTTTTTCTTCGAAACAGGAAGTAGATCAACTTTCCGAACGGCTTAGAAATGAACTGAATGTACAAAGCAGTATCAGAACCTTTAGTAACGGACGCTATTATCTACTGACCAGACCTTATACGGAATGGGATGAGATTAACGAACTATATACTATTCTTGATCGTGATAGCTCAGAATTATCTCCTGTTATATTCCTAAATGAGCGGATATAAAAAAAGCCCTGATTTTCATCAGAGCTTTTAAATTCTATTTGAAAACAAATGTCGCTTAGAGCAACATTGATAATGGATTTTCCAGTAAATTCTTAACTGTATTTAAGAACTGTGCTGCTTTTGCTCCATCAACAATTCTATGGTCGCTTGAAAGAGTGATCTTCATACGTTTACCCGGAACTACAGCTCCGTTTTCTACCACAGGAACATCGCGGATCGCACCAACAGCAAGTATACAAGCATTTGGCGGATTAATAATAGCTGTAAATTCTTCTATGCCAAACATTCCCAAATTCGAGATAGTGAATGTGCTTCCTTCCATTTGTTCAGGTTGAAGTTTACGATCTCTTGCCAATCCGGCTAATTCTCTGGTTTCGGATGAAATCTCTGACAGCCCTTTCTTATCAGCATGTGTGATAACCGGGGTCATTAAACCTTCATCAATTGCTACAGCAACCGCTACATGAACGTCTCCGTGCTCTTTGATCACATCGTCGTGCCAAGAGCTGTTTATTGCTTGGTGGCGTGTTAGAGCGATCGCACAAGCTTTCACTACGATATCGTTGAAACTGATCTTCACATCATTCGCTTCATTCATTGAAGAACGAGCTGCCATTGCAGCCTTCATGTCAATGTCTATAGTTTCATAGAAATGTGGATTGGTGAATTTGCTTTCAGAAAGTCTGCGAGCAATCACTTTTCTCATTTGAGAAACTTTCACTTCTTTGCTTTCTAAACTTTCGAAAGATTTAGATGCAGTTGAAGAGCTCGATGGTTTAGACAAACTACTTCCACCTTTATAATCTTCAATATCTTTTTTAACAACTCTGCCATCAGGACCTGAACCTTGTACAGAAGTAAGATCAATTCCTTTATCTTCAGCCATTTTTTTGGCTAATGGAGAAGCTTTTACTCTTCCGTTATCAGATTCAGAAGAAGACTCTTTTGATTCTGATTTCTCCTCTTTAGATTCTTCAGACTTTTGTTCTTCTTTTTTATCAGAACCTTCAGAACTGGAACTTTCAGAACTTTCGCCCCCTCCTGCTCCATCAAGAATATCTGAGATATCTTCACCCTCTTCACCGATCACAGCAATTAGTCCACCTAAAGGAACTGCATCTCCTTCTTGTGGAATTATCTTTAAAAGCGTTCCGTCATCAAAAGCTTCCACATCCATGGTGGCTTTATCTGTTTCAACTTCAGCGATGATATCACCGGCAGAAATCTTGTCGCCTTCTTTAACATTCCATTTAGCGATCACACCTTCTTCCATAGTGTCGCTCAACTTCGGCATTTCTATCTTTATAGCCATAATTTCTTCGAGTTAGTGAGTTTATTAATTTCTGTAAGTAACCTGATTCACAGCATCTACAACCTGTTTAACAGAAGGATACCAAAGATCAAAAAGGTTTTTAGCAAATGGTGCACAAACATCAGGAAGTGTTACGCGCTGAACCGGTGCATCCAAATAATCAAAAGCTTCGCGTTGAATTAAGAATCCAACTTCAGCAGCCAATCCACCAAACGGATGAGCTTCATCCAGAATTACGCATCTGTTTGTTTTCTTAATTGATTCAATGATCAACGGAAGATCTAAAGGCTTTACAGTTCTTGGATCAATAATTTCACACTCCACACCGTCTTTTGCCAGTTCTTTAGCAGCCTGAACAGCTAAGTGATACATTTTACCGTGAGCTACTAAAGTCACATGTTCACCTTCCCGCTTGATCTTACCCTTTCCGATTGGAATGATGTAATCTTCTTCGTCAGATACTTCTCCTTTCAAACCATACATTTGCTCTGATTCCATAAACAGAACCGGATTATCATCGCGAATGGCAGATTTAAGCAATCCTTTTGCGTCATCTGGTTCGGAAGTATAAATAACTTTCAAACCCGGGAAGTGAGCGTACATGGAATCGTAAGCAACAGAATGCGTAGCTCCTAACTGCCCTGCTGATGCGTTAGGGCCTCTGAAGACGATCGGACAATCTATTTGTCCACCCGTCATATACTTAACCTTAGAAGCGTGATTTATGATCTGATCTGCTGCTAATACTGCAAAGTTGAACGTCATGAACTCTACAATTGGTCTCAAACCGTTCATAGCAGCTCCCACTCCGATACCGGCAAAGCCAAGCTCAGAAATTGGAGTATCGATCACTCTTTTATATCCGTATTTATCGAGAAGTCCTTCGGTGGTTTTGTAAGCGCCGTTGTATTCAGCTACTTCCTCACCCATTATCAGGACTTTCTCATCTTTTGCCATTTCTTCATCGATGGCAGCTTTTATTGCTTCTCTAAATTGTAATTCAGCCATTATTCTATTCTTTGAAATTCTTTTTAGGTATGGAAATATGGATCGTCTTCTACAAACATATCCTCGTAGAGCTCTTCATCTTTCGGGAAGTCAGAATTATCTGCAAATTCGACTGCATCTAATACTTCCTGCTCTACTTTTTCTTCGATCTTCTCAAGCGCCGCTTCTTTGGCGATGTCATTTTCGAGAATATATGTTTTCAATCTTTCGATCGGATCATTCTTCTGATATTCTTCCAATTCCTCTTTAGTTCTGTACTTTTGAGGGTCTGACATTGAGTGTCCACGATATCTGTACGTTCTGATCTCAACAAACCAAGGTTCTGAGTTTTTGCGCACATCATCAGCGATCTCTTTCATCTTCTCATACACAGAGAACACATCCATACCGTTGATCACAGCACTTTTCATTCCGTAACCATCAGCTCTGTCCACAATATCTGCAACTGTATGGCGACGGGCTGCTGTTCCCATAGAATATCCGTTGTTTTCAACAACAAAAATTGCCGGAAGCTTCCAAAGTTGAGCTATGTTAAAAGTTTCGTGTAGTGCTCCCTGATCAACAGCTCCATCACCAAAGAAACAGGTAGAAATTCGGCCATTCTGCTCATATTTATTGGCGAATGCAAGACCACCACCAATTGGAATATGTCCACCAACGATTCCGTAACCACCCCAAAAATGATTTTCTGCTTTAGCGAAATGCATTGATCCGCCTTTACCTCTGGAACATCCTGTTGCTTTACCAAAAAGTTCAGCCATTCCTTCATTTGCTGAAATTCCTCTGCAAAGTCCCCAACCATGGTCTCGATATGCTGTAATGATATCGTCGTCATCATTCAATGCAAAAGTTGTCCCTGTAGAGATCGCTTCCTGACCAATATAAAGGTGAAGAAATCCGCCAAATTTTCCTTTTTGATACTGCTGCATCGCTCTTTCTTCAAAACGACGCTGCAAATACATTTGCTCGTACATCGCTTTTAGCTTTGCAGCTGAAAGACCCAGATCTTTATGTTTTGATTTCGTAGCAGCCGGAAGATCAACCCCTTTCTGTACTGCACCTGATTTTTCATCTCCAATACCTCTTGGAGCAAATTCAACATTACCGCTTTTCTTTTTTGCCATAGTTCGTTTTTTATAACCTTAACCCTTCAAAAATGGGCTTGAATATATTCAATTTTTAGGAAGATTTCGTAATTCTCTGGACTACAAGTGTTAAATGGTATTTAAAATGATTTCATTCACTTTAGATAGTGCTTCTTCTAGCTTTTCAGGTTGACGTCCACCAGCAGTAGCAAGACTTGGTTGTCCACCACCGCCGCCGCCAACTAACCGTCCAAGTTGCCCAACTAATGCTCCTGCCTTTAATCCTTTTTCTTTTATCAGATCGTCAGTGACTGATACCATCAGATATACTTTTCCTTCTTCTTCATCTTTCGATCCTAATACCGTTACTGTATTAGAGGAAGATTTTTCCAGAGCATCGTAACCCAGTTGCTTTAGTACATCCATATCAGCACCCTGAATTTCTCCTTTTACGAGAGTGATATTTCCATCTAATGATTCCGGATTCGAAAATAATTCAGTTAGTTTAGCTCCTGTGTTCTGAAGATTCTGAGCTGAAAGTTCTTTTTCTAAAGCTTTCTTTTCTTCCTGAAGTTTCTTGATGTCAGCTACCAGATCGGTGCTTTGTCCAATTACTCCTTTAATTTCTTTTAGAAGCGATTGTTCATTTCTCAATAACTGATCAGCTGCTTTACCGCAAACCGCTTCAATTCTTCTCACACCTGCAGCTACTGAAGTTTCCTGAGTAAATCTGAAGTAACCGATCTCACCGGTAGCTTTTACATGAGTTCCACCGCATAGTTCTCTGGAAAACTCAGGATCAAAAGTGATAACACGAACTTCATCTCCGTACTTTTCTCCGAAAAGCATCATAGCTCCCATTTCTTTAGCTTCTTCGATAGGAACGCTTCTCTGTTCATCTAACGGAATGTTTTCCTGAATTTTTTCATTTACTCTTTGCTCGATCACTTTGAGTTCTTCATCGGTAACTGCTTCGAAATGAGAGAAATCGAATCTTAAATGATGATCATCAACTAATGATCCTTTTTGAGCTACATGATCGCCTAATTCTTGACGAAGTATTTCATGAACCAAATGAGTTGCGGAGTGATGCTTTTGAATTTCTTTTCTTCTGATTGTATCAACCTGAGCAATCCATTCTCCGGACAGGTCGTCAGGAAGATTTTCAGTGTAATGCACAAATTCTCCATTCACCTTTTGGACATCAGTAACATGAATGTATTCATTTCCATTTGTTACTAAACCTGTGTCTGCAACCTGACCACCGCTCTCTGCATAAAATGGAGTCTTAGCAAGCTTGAATGCAAAACGCTTTCCTTCTTTTCTGAATGAAGCGAATTGGGTTTCTACTTTAAGTTTATCATACCCAACAAAGTGAGTCTCGCTGACTTCTTTACTATTAACTAATACCCAATCACCACCCCCACTCTGATCAACAGAAAACTTACCGGCTGCTCGTGCCCGATCTTTCTGTTCTTTCATCAACTCGTCAAATCGATCTACATCAACTTTAATATCCTTCTCACGAGCCATTAATTGAGTAAGATCTATAGGAAATCCATAAGTATCATGGAGTTTAAATGCGTCATCACCTGAAATAACTTCTTTGCCCTTGGTGACTTCCTTAAAGAGTTGGATTCCTTGCCCTAATGTTTTTAAGAAGCTCTTTTCTTCCGATTTGATCACGTTGATAACGTATTCCTTCTGAGCTTCCATTTCAGGGAACACGTCCTTGAATTGATCAGCAAGAACATCAACCAGTTTGTAGAAAAATGGTTCTTTGAAATTCAGCTTATCCCAACCGTATCTAATTGCACGTCTTAATATTCTGCGTATAACATAACCACGGCCATCATTTCCGGGAGAAGCACCATCAGCAATAGAAAATGCAACTGCACGAATATGATCGGCAATAACTCTCATTGCGATATCTTTCTCACTATCGGAACTGCTGTACTTTATTCCGGCTAGTTCTGAAATTTTATCCAATAACGGAGTGAAAATATCTGAATCGTAATTTGAAGTCTTTCCCTGAAGGACAGCACAAACTCTTTCAAAACCCATTCCGGTATCCACATGCATATCCGGCAATGGTTGAAGTGAACCGTCTTTCTGACGATTAAACTGAATAAATACCAGATTCCAGATCTCCATCACTCTCGGGTCATCTGCATTTACCAGGCTGGCTCCATTAACTTTTTTGCGCTCTTCTACTGATCTTAGATCAATATGAATTTCAGAGCAAGGTCCACAAGGTCCGGTATCACCCATTTCCCAGAAATTATCTTTCTTGCCGCATTTCAAAATATGAGCATGGTCAATTGAAGTTTCGCTTTTCCAAAGTTCAATTGCTTCTTCATCAACCGGAAGTCCGTCTTCATCATCGCCGCCAAAAACGGTTGCGTATAATTGATCGGGATTTAAGCCCCAGTTATCTACCAGAAGCTCCCAAGCCCAACCAATAGCTTCCTTTTTGAAGTAGTCGCCAAACGACCAATTTCCCAACATCTCAAACAAAGTATGATGGTAAGTATCGTATCCAACCTCTTCCAGGTCATTGTGTTTTCCGCTAACACGAATACATTTTTGTGTATCTGCAGCACGATTCCATTCTTTCCCTTCATGAGAAAGCGACTTTTCTTCCCCTAGAAATATTGGCTTAAACTGGTTCATCCCTGCATTTGTAAATAACAGCGTAGGATCATTTTTAGGAGCTACCGGTGCGCTATCGACTATGGCATGCCCTTTTTCTTTAAAAAATTCCAGAAATTCCTGACGTATTTGGGATGAAGTCTTAGTGGACATCAATTTGAATTAAAAAATCGGTTGAAAATTAAGATGGTGAAGATAAAAAAAATCTACTTCACACTCGATGTTAGATTTATGTTTAATGAATTATTTGAAAAGTGGGAATCAAAAAGCTGAAATAAACATTTTGTGCTTTATGAATTAGTGGCGACATTTATTCGGACTTTAAACTTATCAGACAGCTATGAAAACTATTCTCAATTTTTTCTTCCGTGGAATGCTAATTGTCTTTCCTGTTGGCGCCACCATTTATTTGGTTTCAATAGCAATTGGATGGGCTAATGAATCTCTCAATTATCTGTTTTACAGCTGGTTCGATTATAATATTCCCGGCTTAGGGATAATTACCGGCTTTATAGCCATTACTCTTATTGGTTTTGTGTTTACAAGAGCTTTCACAAAACCCATTGTTCATTTATTTGAGAAACTTCTTACCAGAACCCCTTTGGTGAGTATTATTTACAGCTCATTAAGAGATCTTACCGAAGCGTTTGTAGGAGATAAAAAAAAGTTCACAGCTCCTGTGGTAGTGGATTTCGGTGTTCCTGGTGTAAAACGTTTAGGTTTTATAACACAGGAATCACTTACAGATCTTGGGCTTGAGGATGAAGTAGCTGTGTATTGCCCTCATTCTTACAATTTCTCCGGAAATCTTTACATAGTGGATAAAATTCATGTGAAACCGATCAAAAAAGATCCGGCTACTTTTATGAAATTTGTGGTCTCCGGTGGTGTATCAAATTTAAATAAGCTAGAGTAATACTAAATGCTTTTTTAGCTTGTGGAAGGAAGTCCTTGGGTTTTTTCTTGAAAACATCGCGCTGTATCATTGAGCCTACTCAAGATTAACTTTTCACTTTTCACTTTTCACTTAATAAACTTCTTCGAATGTTCTTGACGAAGGCTTTATGTTCTTTTTAAGGTCTTCCCATTCCCATTCTGAAGGCGGAACTTCAGCAAGATCACCACGAACCTGCAAATATTCCATATGTCCTTGTAATGCAAGATTCTGATAAATACCTGTTTCCATTCCCTTCATTCCACAGATATAGATTAGAGTATTTTCTTTTTCAAAAATTGGATTCAAAGTATCTGCATGATCATTGATCACACTTTGAACATAATATTTACTTCCATCGCTTCGACGGTCTTCTCTGGATACACAACTCAAATAATGGAAATTAGAGTGCTTCTCGGTCATTTCTTTTATGAAATCCGGATACAGAATATCCGTTCTGTATGCACAACCAAACACCAAAGCAACATCGCCTTTATAACCCGATTCAAACAACTCCATGATCATACCTCTGAAAGGTGCAATACCGGTTCCGGTTGCAAAAAACACGTAATTGAAATCCTGAGCATTTTCCGGTAGCAAATATCGTTTTCCACTTGGTCCTGTAAGTTGAACTTTATCACCGGGCTTCAGATCAGAAAGATAGTTCGATGCAACTCCCAGGTAGAGTTTGCCATCTATTTCATCTATAGATCTCTTGACAGTTGTGGAAACCAAATGTGATTTTCCTCCTTCTCCCTTTGTAGGGGATGAAACCGAATATAAACGCAATTTATGCGGACGTCCTTTTTCATTCTCACCGGGAGGAAGTACTCCAACAGATTGCCCAACTCTGATCCTATCTACTAAATCAGTACCTGAAATATCAAATGTAATATGTCGAACTATATTTGGACTATTTTCTGCCGTGCAAACATAATTCTCTACAATAGTTGCTTCTACAGGGTTTTTTGGTGAATAAATATTCAGTTCTACTTCCGGTAGGATAATCTCTGCCATTCCAATAATTAGATTTAAATGCATAAAAAAATCCGGTACTCTGATTGAATACCGGATCTGTAAAGTAAGGTTTTTCTAGTTTAGAAATAAAACGTTAATCCTGCAGATATAACATTACCGCTAAACTCAGTATCATCAAGATCGTCTCCCTGATCATCCAGGAATAAATATCTGTAATCAACATTTAAACCGGCACTTTCATTAAGAGGAAGATCAAGTCCAAATCCTAAATGATAACCAATATTGAATTCTGCATCATCACCAGGAGAAACGAATCCACCATCGTAGTCATAAAAAGTATAATAAGCCCCTAAACCGGCAAGACCATACGGTTGGAAATTAGAAGCTAAAGGTACATGCATTAATAATGTAGCAGTAACCGGAATTTGTTTGATGGTTAGATCACCATTTGTAGTTGAGTAACTTTGTTCACCTCTGTACTCTGCGGCGAATTCAAATCCGAATACTTCACCACGGGTTCTTGTCTGAAATCCAATAAACATAGTTCCATCATCCGCATCAGGGGCTTTGTAATACCCGATCTTAGGACCAATTCCCGATCTGTCTTTAGTTGGAGCTGATGTTTGCGCGTTTGTATGAGATGAAAATGTTAATAAAACTGCAAATGTTAGAGTAGATATAAAAAATTTCATAATTAGTATTAGTTGTTGTTAGATAATACTTTAATGGATATTGGGTTAAGTAAGTTCCATTAAATAATACTAATACCGTTCTTTTCAGCTATTGATTGCTGATCCTGTATCTTACTAACTCATCGATGGTAGGTCTTTCTCCTCTTTGTTCGATTAGCCGAGCAGCCGTTCTATCTGTCACTTCCACTCCGCTCATCCGCATTAGATTTTCTTTGGTCAATTCCTCTTTTGTATATCCCAAATCCATCATTCTGCTTGTAAAATATGCGGTAACACCCGCCCTTCTTGTTTCTGCTAATTCCTCAATCGACAGATCATAACCAAGCTCTTTCATCATTCTAGCGTAATCTGCACTCACTCCTGCATTTTGAAATTCAACCAGTTGATCTAAGGTAATATCTGTATAGCCAATATCGTGCAGTTTTTGAGTTTCTGTAGCAGTAACCCCTTCCCTTCTGAGATCTATTAGCTCTTCTCTGCTGAGTTCACCGTACCCCATATCTGCCATCCAGGTTCCCATACCTTGTAACAGTTCTTCATTAGGCTCATTTATAGCCTGTTCAATTCTTTCGATCGGATTATCAATACCACTAAAATCTATTCTGGAACCAACATAGAATGTAAGTGTGGCTATAAAAGCAAAAAGAAGTATATAGTTAGAAAGCTTACCGGAGTTTGAGTTCTTATCTAAAGAACCTTGATTGAGTTGAGAGACTGTGTCGTCCTCAAGATCTTTAAGATCATTTTTTAAATTTCTGAATTTTGTACTCATAATCGCCCTTTTTATTTACCAAAACAGGTACGGAAGCTTAGCTAAAAAGATGCAATTTTTTTTATGAAGAAGCGATAAGCTTTAGCGACTTATCAAGGTCACCTATTGTGAATGGCTTAACAATAAGGTCAGCAAAATCGGTATCCTTTGCACGTTCAAAGTTCAACCGATCTGAATTTCCGGTTAAATAAATAACTTGTGAATCGATCGTTTCTTTTATCTTTGCCACGGTATCAATGCCATCCATTTCGCCTTTCAAGCGGATATCCATAAGCAAAATATCAGGTTTTTCTTTATTTGCAATATCAATGGCTTCTTCACCTGAAACAGCTTTACCAACTACGGTATGGCCTAGCTCCTTAATCATATTTTCTACTACCAGTGAAATGATCATATCATCTTCCACTATTAGTACTTTTTTACTATTGCTCATTTATTCGAACCAATTTTTAAACGCTTATCGAACATTCTTTCGAAACCTTAAGCTAAGGTACAAAAATTATTAACCTGTTTTACAATAATTTAACCTCTAAAACATCTCCACTAACCGTGCTGATGAAAATTTTCCACCTCACTTCTTGAGTATTCTCCTGTAATACATTTAATACCCAAGCTTTATGGATCTCCAGCTTTTCATCAATTTCAATAGGAACAAATTTCAATTCCGGCTCTCCGGATAAATGTTCTTGAGCTATTTCCTGTTCAAATACCTGATTCTTCGAATCTGCATATCTGACTTTCATACCAAGAGCTTTTTCCTTAGCAGCAACAGAACCAAAATCAACAAAACCGGGATCTGTTACCGGAAACCAGTTACCCCAGATTCTGTTTACACCATTTTTATCAATATAAACCAATATCTCGCTGTCCATTACTTCAAGATCATTAACTTTCTGCGGTTGAAATGTGAACTTCCATTGTAATGGAACACTATTAATATCGCCTTCACAAATCGTACAACCATTTAAAGAAGTTATATCCTCGATTACCAAGCTTTCTGTAATTTCAACACCGGTATACTCAAAATTTTCTTTAAGGACTTGTTTTGCCAGATTTAAAAGGTCGTTATTGAACGGTATTTCCTGCTTTAATTCAGTGCGGCTTAAACATGGATTCACATTATCAGGAAAAAGAACTCTACTATAGCCTGTGAATCCATATTCATTTAGTGTTGAACAGATCAAGTTGTTATTTTTTTCATGATATTTTTGGTTTAATACCTCAAGATCTGAAATATTTAACCGATCGATAGTGACAGGGTATCCATCAACTTTATCATCAAGAGATAAAGATTCACAACCCAAAAAACAGGCTGTAAATAATATAAACAGATAAACAATTTCTTTTCTAATCACAGTAATTCGTCCTTAATAGAAGTTACCCAAACCTCATATTTACCACAATAATCTTACTAAAGTTCTTTACCTTTGTGCATTATATTTTTTTAAAGTTTAGATGAAAAAAAAAGTAGCTGTTATTGGTGCGGGGATTTCTGGGATAACAACAGCTGTGTTATTGCAACAAAGTGGTTATGAAGTATCCGTTTATGCACACGAGCATCCTTTAAAAGAAACTAAAAACCCTTATTTTTCAAGTCTCTTTCCTTCCGCTTCAATTATTCCTCATTCCGTCTTCCATCCTGATTTAAATGAAATTTTCAAACTGAGTCAGCTTTTTTTTTCAAAACTACATGAAATCTCTTTTGCCGGATTAACCAAACATGAACATTTCGAACTTTTTGCTTTCGAAAATTCAGCAGTTGATTACCCTCCTTTAATAGACGGCTATGAAACTCTTACTGATCTGGAATGGCATCCAAAGCATCCTGACATTCCAATTAAAAGCGGATGGAAGTTTAATTGTTTTTTTGCCGACTGGACAGATTATTTTCCAAAACTGGTGCATAGTTTTGTACAAAATAACGGGACTTTTATAAACAAAACTATTGATCTCAATTCATACGCTTCAATAGATGAAGACATCATTATTAACTGTTCAGGTCTTGGATCAGCTCAATTGATAAATGAAGACAAAAGCCCTCTGATTTTAAAAGGTCACTTGCTGAAAGTAAACAATGCGGTCGAATTAAAGTCCCCAAGTGGAAATACCGTTTCTTATAATTTTAGTCCCGGATCTGATATTTATACGGACTCTTTCGGCACTCCCTTTGATGTATATTGTTATCCCCGTAAAGATGACTGGATTCTTGGGGGAAGTCGCTACAAAGGAACACTTGATGACCAAGGAAATTGGATTTCTGAAGACGAACTTTCACAACAATTTCCTCCACAAATTGAATCTCTTAACTCAGAAATTATCAAAGAAACTTTCGGCACAGACCTTTCAGAGTTTAGTGAGAAAGAGTATCAGTACTCCTATCGGTACGTTCGGAATAGAAAAAATGGTCTTCGAATAGAATCGGAAAATACTTCCGACAGATTAATAATTCATAATTATGGACACGGAGGAGCCGGAGTTACGTTAAGCTGGGGCTGTGCTTTCTCTGTGCTTCAAATGATCATTAAAAAGACGGAGATTTCAAACACTGATATTACCCCAGAACAGGCACTGATTAGTTTAGCTAATGAATTAACTAAGCTTTGATGGTAGATTTAGATTTATAATTCAACCAATGTCCTGCTATTAAGAGTATGCTACCAACTAAAGTGATCCCGGCCTCACCATACTCACCAAGAGTTTCATTAAAATACCAAGCTAAAAAAATCACAAACAGTCCGGAAAGCAATAGTATTGTAATTTTGGGAGATTGATGACGCTTTCTTAACGACAGATAAACAGCAGGTGCTATAGCGATAAAGAAAATAAAATGTGTATACTCATGAAACTCCTCAAAAGCAGGCCATAATGGTATCAGTGCAACAATAACCGGCACCAGCAAACAATGAATTGCGCAAATACCTGATAAGCCAATTCCTACTCTATCCCAAAATCCTGGTTTTCTTTCTTTAGATTGCTTGTTCAACTTTCGATAACTCTATTATATTCACGATTAGATTTATGCCACCAAAGATATCAATATATCTAATGATTTCTTGATAGAATTAAACTGTTCAAAACTTTTACTCATTCACTTTGTTTGTTTACAAGATGCCCTCTCTTTTCCTATTGTCGATTAGTAACTTATTAGAATAATTATTTGTATATGAAAATGCGTTATTTGGGTAAAATTGGGACCTGATCACTCAAGATTCTGAGTGTGTATTCTTTGACAGATCACCGATATCCAGTCCTATAAATTTTTGAAAGGTCACAATGTTCTCAATGTGACTTTGAGCAGACTTAACGTTATTATTCCTGCTCCGTCTAATAGGTGGCAGAAAATGCCCACAAATAATAAACTGTAAATAAAGAAATGTCTCAATTTAGTACGAATCCTGAGTCACAGAAATATGAAAAAATTCCAACTTCAATTTTTTCAAATGCAAAAGATGCTTCCATTCATGTAGCGCATCAGATTGCAGATCTTATTAAAGAAAAATCCAAGAAAGGTGAACAGGCTGTTCTGGGCCTTGCTACCGGTTCAACACCTACACAGGTATATGATGAATTGGTAAGAATGCACCGTGAAGAAGGTTTGAGTTTTAAAAACGTAGTAACCTTTAACCTTGATGAATACTACCCAATGGATCCTGATTCGATCCATAGTTATGTGTATTTCATGAAGGAATACTTATTTGATCATATTGACATCAAACCTGAAAATATTCACATACCTGACGGTACATTAAAAAGAGAAGACATTTATGCATTTTGTCAGGATTACGAAGAAAAGATAAATAGCTTAGGTGGACTTGATATTCAGGTTTTGGGAATTGGTCGTACCGGACATGTTGGATTTAACGAACCTGGATCAGCAATTACATCTCAAACCAGATTAATTGCCTTAGACAGTCTTACCATTTTAGATGCAGCCAGCGGTTTTTTCGGTGTTGAAAACGTTCCAAAACGTGCCATTACAATGGGTGTTGGAACCATTATGAATGCTGATAAAATATTTTTGATGGCTTGGGGTGAATCAAAATCATCCATTATCCAAAAAACTGTAGAAGGAGAACAAACTCCTCATATACCGGCAACATTTCTACAGCAGCACGATAATGTAGAAATAATACTTGATGAAGCTTCTTCAGCTGACTTAACAAGAGTAAAAACCCCATGGCTGGTAGGCCCGATTGAATGGGATGATGCTACGCTTAGAAAAGCAGTTGTTTGGTTAAGTCTCTACTTAGAAAAACCAATTCTTAAGCTTCGAGAAGAAGATTACAGTGAACATGGTATGAATGATGTTCTTACCACTATCGGAAGTGCTTACAATGTAAATATCAGGATCTTTAACGAAGTACAGCATACTATAACCGGCTGGCCGGGTGGTAAACCTAATGAAGATGACACCTACAGACCAGAGCGTAAGTCACCTTTTCCAAAAAGAGTATTAATATTCAGTCCTCATCCCGATGATGACATCATTTCTATGGGTGGTACTTTTATTCGACTTGCAGATCAGGGACATGAAGTCCACGTAGCGTATCAAACTTCAGGAAATATCGCTGTTTTTGATGACGAAGCTTTACGTTTTGCTGATTTTGTTATGGATTATCATAATAACTTTGGTTCAGGGTCAGATGAAATAAGTGAGCTTTATGAAGAAGTAAGAACTTCTATTGCAAATAAACAGCCCGGACAAGTAGACTCTGATAGCGTAAAAACAATCAAAGGAATGATTAGGCGTGGAGAAGCGAAAGCAACTGCTCGTTATGTTGGTTTGCCAGATGAAAATATTCATTTCCTCGATCTTCCCTTTTATGAAACCGGAAAAGTTCGAAAAAATCCTATAGGACCTGAAGATATTAAAATTACTAAGGATCTTATTTCTAAAATAAAACCTCACCAGATTTATGCTGCAGGAGACTTGTCTGATCCTCATGGAACTCACAGAGTATGTTTAAATGCCGTATTCGATTCATTGAGGGAACTAAAAGATGAGCCCTGGATGAAAGATTGCTGGACTTGGCTTTACAGAGGTGCTTGGCAGGAATGGGGAATTGAAGAAATTGAAATGGCAGTTCCATTAAGTCCGGAAGAAACTGATCGTAAAAGAACCGGAATATTCAAGCATCAGTCACAAAAGGACAGACCATTATTCCCAGGTACTGATAAAAGAGAATTCTGGCAACGTGCTGACGACAGAACAAAAACAACAGCAAAACTCTATGATAAACTAGGGCTTGCTGAGTATGAAGCTATGGAAGCTTTTGTAAGGTGGAAAGAACTGGATTAATCCCGGTTCTTTTACCTTATAATCAATTTTGGTTCAATTAAAACTTTAGACGGCACTTTGTATTCACTTTCTTCAAATATGATTTTAAAATTGTTAAAAAGAACTTTTCCAAGTTCTTTTGAATCAATGCCAATTGTATCTAAAGAAGAATCTTGTTCAAGTGTCTGTTTAACATTCCCAAAACCAAGGATCGAAATATCGCGTGGAAATTCATATCCCTTTTCGATCAAAGCATTTTTAAAGCCTCTGGCTACTTCATCGTTAGAGGCAAAAATGGCGTCGATCTCTGAGTTTACGAAGTCTAAAACTATTCCAATATTGAACCCATCTTCGTATGTGGATCCTTTGTTTTTGAAAGAATTCCTGATTACTACACAACGTCCACTAGCACCCTGCTCTTCAAGTTCATCCAAGAAACCTTCCAGTTTTAAATCATCTGATTTATATCCGTTTTCGTCCAAAACGATGCAGATTTTTTTCTCGGATTTCTTTAATAGTTCCTGGGCAGCTAACCGACCAACTTTATAATTATCTATAGTAACAATTGGAACCGTTGAATCATAAATATCATGGCAGAAAAAAGCAGGGACTTGTTTTAAGATATTGTTGTACAGCTTTACCCCAAACACAGATTTTCTGGAAGTACCCAAAATCAATCCATCAACTTCCTTGTTTGAAACAAGTTTAGAAATTAGTTCCTCATGAGCATTAATACTATCAGATACATGAACTTCCAATTCCTTTCCAAGTTGTTTGGTCAACTTTTCTACTTCGGTAAGGATGTCAAAAAAATTAGCGTCATTATAATTAATAAGTGCAAAAACGATCTTGTTGGCAGGTTGTCTTTGTTCCTCATTAAATTTTAAATGTTTTTTATTTATGAATGTACCTTTTCCAACTCTACTAACCAGATATCCTTTATCATTAAGCAGTTGCATAGCCTTTTTGATCGTGGACATACTTACATCATACATCTCGGTGAGTTGTAAATAATTAGGCAATCTTCCACTTTTCCCAAAATGATCATCAAGAATTTTCTCAATAAGGTCTTCAGTAATAATCTCGTAAAGATGTTTATTCGTATCGTTTTTGTCGATCATTCTCAATCGTTGAATTTTTCTAAATCTATTTATCCAATACTAACAAATAATTGGGTCAAAATGTGCTCAATTGTTAAAGAATTTGGACTAAAATCTAAAAATTATTCAGAAACTTATCCTTTCGATCGGGAACCCTTTTTTGATACAGGTGCAGTTTGTTTAATAAAAGTAAAAGCGGAAAACAGTACGGGAAGTTTTACCGATATTCAGAAAGTAACATTAATAAAATAGAAGGAATCCATTTATGAGTTTTATTGCCACTTTTAAAAAGAATCCCTGGTCATGGATTCCAACGCTTTACTATATCCAAGGACTTCCGAACGTAATGGTTGTTGAAGTTTCAGTTGCAATGTATGCAACTCTTTCGATTTCTAATTCTGATATCGGATTCTATACAAGTTTGTTCTATTTGCCTTGGGTAATAAAACCATTTTGGAGCCCCTTAGTTGATACTTATAAGACCAAAAGATGGTGGACGGTAGCTACGCAATTTACAATGAGTTTGCTTTTTGCCGGAATTATTCTCGCTCTTATATCCGGTTCTTTCTTTCTAGCATCGGTAATTCTTTTCTATTTCATTGCATTATTATCAGCTACACATGATATAGCTGCAGATGGATTTTATATGCTTGCATTGAGTGAAGAAAAACAGGCTTTTTTCGTTGGTATAAGATCTACTTTTTTCAGGATTGCTATTATTAGTGGGAAAGGAGGTTTAATTGTGCTCGCCGGTTATATGATAGAATCCGGAATAGACACCCTTAATGCCTGGTCAATCTCTTTTGGAATAGTTGCTGTCTTGTTTTTTCTATTGAGCTTCTATCATAGTATTGTTTTACCAAAACCTGATACTGACGTCTCTACAGAGTATGATACTGTAAAAGATCAGTTAACAGAGTTTTTAAAAACAATAGTTACTTTTTTCAAAAAAGATGATATCTGGGTTTCTTTATTATTCATTCTTTTTTATCGATTTGGTGAAGCTCAATTAGTTAAAATGAGCTCTCCCTTCTTCTTAGCTCCTATCGAAGAAGGAGGATTAGGACTAAGCCTTCAAGCCCTTGGAACAATAAGTGGTACTATAGGAGTTCTTGCTTTAGTTTTTGGAGGGATACTTGGAGGAATTTTAATTTCAAGAAATGGTCTTAAATTCTGGCTCTGGCCTATGATAATAGCAATGAATGTGCCTAATTTATCATATGTAATATTGTCCTTTACTCAGACCGATTCTTATTTCTTGATTAGCTCATTGGTAGCACTAGAACAATTTGGTTATGGATTTGGATTCGCTGCATTTCTGATGTTTCTAATTTATATAGCAAAAGGAGAATACAAAACATCTCACTATGCCTTTGCGACTGGGTTTATGGCCCTTGGACTAATGTTGCCCGGAATCGTCAGTGGCTATATACAAGAGTGGTTGGGCTATAAAGAGTTCTTCATCTGGATAATGATTGCAACCATTCCAATATTTCTAATAACCCCATTTATCAAAATTGAAAACGACTTCGGTAAGAAAAAAGAAAAAACAACTACCGAGTAAAAGGAACTAAAATAAACTTCGTAATTATACATTAAGAGCATATAAAAAAACTATTTAACTATGAGATTCAAGAAATATACATCTATAGCATTTCTACTTTTAATCACTGCTTTTGTCAGTTCTAAAGTACAAGCCCAACCCCGAGTAGCCGGGGAACCTCAAATTCTGTTGAAGCAAGATGGAGTTAACTTCCAGGCTCCGGTCTGGTCACCTGATGGCATTACTCTCGCAGTAACTGCAGACCGTTATGTTGGAATCTGGCTTGCGAATGCTGATGGTTCAAACCTGAAACAACTGACTGATGCAGATGCCGGATATGGGTTTTCCTGGTCTAACGATTCTCGATCTATTTTAACAAGGGTTAATGTTTTTGAAAATCGCAGAAGAAACCATGCTATTTCTATTTTTCATACGAATGGAAGCGCTCCCGACCAAATCACAGATTTTCGCCCAACCATGGAAGCGTTACCAAAATGGGCTCAATACGGAGAAAAAGTTGTTCTCATTCAGAATGACAAAATTGAAGCATTTGATTCCGGAATGGAAATGCCTCAACAATTTAAGTCTAAGCCAAGCCAAGCTTTTTATGTTCTGAAAAGTAATGAGATCGCAAAGGGAAAGATCCCGACTAATTCCACAGAAAACATCTCTCCTTTTGATGATGCACAATATTTAAATCTCGAAGTGTCTCCTGATGGACAAAAACTCGCTTTCGAAGTGTACGGAGGAAATCTGTACGTAATGAATGTTGATGGCTCTAATCTGGTAGATTTGGGAAAAGCAAACCGACCGGACTGGTCACCTGACAGCAGATATGTAGTAGCATCTGTAAGTGAAGACGATGGATACAACATTACCAAAGGAGATCTATTCGCATTCAGTATTGATGGAAATGAAAAGGTTAACCTTACTGAACAATCCGGTTTGATCGCTCAAAACCCTAACTGGTCGCCTGATGGTTCTAAAATTGCGTTCGACGTACCCACTGAAGGCGCTATCTATGTATTAAATATTCAGCAATAAGTATAAAAGAAATTATAACCATGAAATTTAGATCAGTAAAAACAATAATGAAATTATTTGCCTTTTATTCCCTGCTGAGTATTGTTTTAATCAGCTTTTCAACATCAACACAAGCTCAACAAGTAACCGGACTTGATGGAGTTTCCATCTTTATAGATCCCGGACATAGCCAAACTGAAAATCAGGGTCTTTATGGATACTCTGAGCCTGAGAAAGTTTTGCGAATAGGATTAGCTCTCCGAGAAATGCTCCAAACTCAAACTGATATTGATACAGTGTACATGTCACGTACAACTGATCAACGACAAGTACCACTTGGACAAAGAGACGATCTAGCAAATGCTACAGGAGCAGATTTTTATTATTCTATTCATAGTAATGCCGGAGCAACATCCACAAATAATACTTTGATGCTTCACGGCGGTTGGAGATCCAATGGTAATACAGTAGAGAAAACTCCAAATGGCGGAAAAGCATTTGGCGACATCTTAATTGAAGAACTCACCGATGCTATGAGAATCCCAACCATTGGTAATTATGCCGATCGTACTTTCTATCAGGGTTTTCCGGATAATCATTCTAACAAATTCCCTTATCTGCATGTAAATAGAACCACCAATATGGCTTCTGTACTAAGTGAAGGCGGGTTTCATACTAATCCGTTTCAACAAAAAAGAAATCTTAATGCAGAATACAAACGGTTAGAAGCGCAAGCAGCTTTCTGGACAGCGATTGAATACTTTGGTGCCACTGGGCGCCCTGTAGTTGGAATTGCTACCGGAGTTATATCAAACGATGATGACGGTGAGCCTCTGAATGGAGCAACTATTTCTATTGACGGCCAATCCTATACTACAGATACTTTTGAATCTTTGTTTAATCAGTATTCCTCTGACCCTGAAGAACTTAAAAATGGGTTTTACTATCTGGAAGATCTATCTAATGGAGATCAGCAAGTAATTGTAAGTGCAGAAGGTTTTTATTCTGATACAGCTACTATAGATGTACTAACTGATGATTTTACTTTTCACGATGTAAGTTTAGTTTCGTCCACCCCTCCTTCTATCACCGGTCTTGATGTAACGGATACGCTTTTGGTTAATCCCGGAGAAAATCTTGTGCTTCAATTCAATAGAAAAATGGTTAAGTCCACTGTAGAAAATGCTCTTTCATTTACCCCTGCTGATAGTATCCGATTAGTTTGGAAAGATGATTCAAGGCTTGAAATCATTACTAATGAATTGGAATTTGAAAGCAATTATGTATTAAAAATTGATTCTACTGCTATCGATCGGTCTTCCTATATGCATCAATTAGATGGTAATAGTGATGGTGTTGGTGGAGATTCTTTTGTTCTGAATATCGAAACCGGAAATGCTGATATCCAGTCTCCAATCGTTTCTGATATCAGACCAACTAATACCCAACTAAACGAACTTAACCCTATAGCTTCTGCTACATTTAATGAGTTTCTGGATACTTCAAATCTGAGTTCCGCTATTGAGATCAAAAAAGGAACATATTCTGTTCCCGGAACGGTAAAGTATTATGAAGTTTTTGGAAAAAGTGTGATCAATTTCTTCCCTTCTCAAAGATTGGATAAGAGCACAAATTATATACTAAAACTAAGCGGGTCTATAAGTGATACCGTTGGCAATGCACTTGGATCTGATATAAACAGAACGTTCCCAACTTCGGATCAAGAAATTAGCAACGAAATTGTAGTTGATGATTTTGACGGAGGATTAAGTGCCTGGTGGGAACCAAGTCAATCAGGGAGCACAACAGGTGTTGAAGCAGAAGCTACAAGCAAAGAAGTTGAAACTGATATTGTTAATCTGTTAACAGAAAGTACTCAATCCATGAGAATAAACTATGGTTGGAGAAGTTCAGATTCAGACCATTTGATCCGTGTTTACAGAGGCAGTGTTACTAATCCAAAGTTTGGAAATGCAAGAATTTTGCAATCCTATGTATTTGGTGATGGAAATGGTAATAAATTCAGGTTTGTAGTTCGTGATGGTAACGGAGAACTGGAAGCCAGTGAATGGTATACCGTTGACTGGTTAGGTTGGAAATTAATCTCCTGGGACATGGCTAACGATCCTGTTGTTGCATGGGCTAATGGTAACGGAATCCTGAATGGCACACTTTATCTGGACAGCTACCAACTTACTTATACTCCGGGTCAACCTTCCTCAGGATTTATTCTTTTTGATGATCTTAGAGCCGTTGAAATGGGGCTTGCAACTTCTAATGAAGATGAACTTTTTACAGATATTCCATCCGATGTAGAATTAAACCAGAATTACCCTAATCCGTTTAATCCAAGTACTAACATTACTTTTGGATTACCGCAGAACAGCAAGGTGGATATTACAGTTTATGACATGTTGGGAAGAAAAGTAGCTACTGTATTTGCAGGCACAAAGCCTCAGGGCTTCCACTCTGTTCAGTTTGATGCTTCCAACCTTTCCAGTGGAATTTACATCTATCAGCTGAGAACTGATTTTGGTATGATATCCAAACAGATGACTTTGTTGAAATAACATATTTAGGTCGATTTATATGGCAGGGACAGTTCATGAATTGTCCCTTTTACCACAAACAAATCCTGTAGGGGTAATTCATGAATTACCCCTACAGGATTTTATATATAGGGTCATCCCGAACTTGTTTCGGGATCTTTGTAAGGAATTGCTTTTGAAATGGTTTTACTTCCTATGAACAAAGGCTATGTGTACTTTCTTACTAACTATCGAAGAACTACGATTTATATCGGAGTCACCAATAACATTCATTCACGAGTGTGGAAACATAAATTGGGAGAAGGCTCTTTATTTACTTCAAAGTATAAGCTAACCGTTCTTATATATGCGGAAGAATACGATAATATAAGTGATGCTATAGCAAGGGAGAAGCAGCTAAAGAATGGGCATAAACAATGGAAATGGAATATGGTAAAGCAAAACAATCCAAAGTTAGAAGATTGGTATGATACCTTAAGAGGATGGTAAACAAGAACAGACTAAAAGTCTTTACGTAAGATCCCGAAATAAATTCGGGATGACCTGCTTGTACTATTGAGATTGGTATAAAGAAATTTTGTCAACGAATTATAAAACATCTACAAGGATGGCCTATTACTGTGATTTTGTGTTTATCAAAAAGGTTCTGATATGAAATAATTAACATCAAAAAAATACAATCAAATCCGACATTTAGAATTATTGGTGCGAACTCCGAGGTCTTGTTCTTATCTCGACAACTAAAATCCGTCAGCCGTGCAAAGCCCGTCAGACGGAGAAGTACCTATCCATTATTTCGCTGAAAGCGGGGTGATGGAGCTAATGGAAATAATCTAAAGGTCGGTGGTGTTGGAGGTTTTTCTGAATAGTCAGAATTATAAACAAGTCAATTTTTGTAAGTGAAGTATCTAAATTCTACACTTGTTACCTCAAACAAATCCGGTAGGGACAATTCATGATACCCCTACCGGTTTTATAATATCCTTACTTTTCCGGCATTTCTGAAACTGACTCAATAAATGAGTGTTCCAGATAGAACTGCTCTAAACCGGCAACGATCTGCTCAGCGATCTTAGATTGAAAATCAGAATCAGTAAGTAAGATCTCTTCTTCAGGATTTGAAATAAATGCCGTCTCAACCAATACATTCGGAAACTCTATTGGAGCATTTAAGGAAAAGTTAAAGCTTCCGGTAAGACCATAATCATCAAGGCCTAAGCTTGTCATTCGATCGTACATGATCTCTGCTAATGGCTTAAATGCGATATGTTTATAAAATGATCCGGTCCCCTTTATATCTAAAGGATCACTGCCATATCCAATTGAATTGGTATGAATGCTTACCAAAAGGTCAGCTCTTGTTTCGATTGTCATTTCTCTTCTCTCCGACATGTAAACATAACTATCGTCTGTTCTTGTCATTATAACTTCAGCGCCGGCATCTTCAAGCTGGGCTTTCAATTGCTCCGATATTTGCAGAGTAACGTCTTTTTCCTGATAACCTGCCGCTCCCAAAGAACCATTATTGCTTCCGCCATGCCCTGCATCAACTGCAATAACTCTCCCTGTTAAAGGCTTTACAACGCTTGTGATAGTTGGAGGTCTTTTAATTCTGATATCCATGATGGCACCCCAACCGTAATCAATCGAATAACCCCAATTTTGAGTATGGTTCAGTTTGATCGTTAATCGGAATCTGTCATTTTCAACTTGTTCCCAATCAACACTTTCAATGCCTTCGGATGTAAGATATTTGATCTTCCAGTTGGTATTAGAAGTAGCACCAAAAATATCTACAATAATTTTATTAGGATCGATCTCCTGAGTAGTTATGTAAGGAAGTTTTTCAGAAAGTGTTACTCTTATCAGATCGTGTCTCGCATTCCCTGAAACCCTGATATTTCCTGTAAGAGACGAAACCGGTTCCAGCTCTTCATCCGTCAGTTCAACAAAACGTCTTGGAATCCAGGCATCCAAACTTTCTGAAAGACGCACTTTATACATTCCCTGCTGCATCCCTGTAATATTTAGCTTAACGCCCTCAGGAATGGTTCCATATTTTGTACCACCCAAACGATCTGTTCCAAGTCCCACATTCAGATATGCATCATCAGTAATTACAACACCGACAATAGGTTCGGGCAAGAAACTTACTTTGAATGTGCTTACTCTTTTGTGGTAACCGAGTAATCCCTTTTTAATTTTGAAGGTAATAGCAGCATCTTTAACCTTATCTCCTTCCCTAACATAATAAGTTCCTCTGTAAACACCTTCTTTTCCCCCAACCAATCTTGGAGAAACTTCTTTCATCTTAATATTATCAGTAAAACCGTTTATGTTGAAGTAAGCATCTTCACCGGGTTTGCCTTGAAATTGAACATTCAAAGCTTCTCCTGGTTCAAGCCAAACATCACTGCCCGGTTCTACCATTAATTCAGATATTATGTTTTTACTCAGATCAGGTTCTTCCGGTTTTGGTTGAACCAACATCATAGTGTCTGAAAGGCTTTCGCCATCCATTTCCACTCGGAAGATTATATCTGTTGTGTCATTATCATGATCGATCATTGTAATAAAAGCGCCGGATGAATACACTTTCACTTTTCTTCCATTTATGTAAGCTGTTGCCCCCGGATTGGTATTCGCTGCAACTCTGTATCTGGAGAAAGAATACACAACAGTATCCTGTTCCGGAATTACAATATTTAGATATAAAGAATCATCTTTCGATTCTTCGATTTCCTGCCCTAAAGTAACGGTATTAATTAAAATACAGCTTAAAAAAAGTAGCCCGATCTGCTTCATTGAATTATTTGTATAGATGATATTGTGATGATTTTTTTCTAAACGACTCTACGTCTTTATTGAGATATTCTTCGATATCTGCAACCTTATATGATTCTTTAAACTTGTTTCTGATTTCATTAGTACCCGAAACCTTATCAAACATTGACCAACGATTTTTTCCTTCTTCAAAAATGTCTATTTCAGGATACATTTGCTTATGAACCTGCATAAAGTAGTACTGCAAACTCATTAAATGTGCTTGAGTATAATCTGAAAAATGTATCTGAACACCATGCAATGTTTTACCCTGATCTCTTCCATAAAACGGTTTGAAAACGATAGGACGAAATTCAACACCCGGGATATTGAGCGCATTCATATTTTCTGCCAGCTTTCTTTCATCGATCCATTCTGCTGCAAAAAGCTGAAACGGAAGTGTATATCCAACTCCTTCCGAAAATACTCCCAATTCTCCCATTATACCTGTAGAAACATAAAAATATGCGGAATTTGCGTGAGGAATGTGCGGTGAAGTCGGAATCCAATGTAATCCGGTTTCTTCAAAAGTCATTGACCGGTTCCATCCTTCCATTTCCACAACAGTCAAATCTACTTTTTTTCCTTCACCAAGCCATCCTTCTTCATTGATCATAATCGCAACTTCCCCCGGCGTCATTCCATACACATATGGAACCGGATACTGACTAACGAAAGAGAAATAACCTTCTTCTGCAATATTACCTTCAATTTTGTTTCCACCCAATGGGTTTGGACGATCCAGAACTACAAACTCGATATCGTGTTCAGCTGCCGCTTCCATAGCTAAGCCCATTGTACTGATATAAGTATAAGATCTTACGCCAATATCCTGAATGTCATATACAAGCACTTCCACATCTTCGAGCATTTCTTTGGTCGGCTTTCTGGTTTTTCCATACAGAGAATACACCGGAACCTGAGTTACCGGATCTACATAATCATCAACTTTATCTCCTGCCGCAATCTCTCCCCGCGCACCATGTTCGGGACCGTACAAAGCAACAAGCTCAACATTCTCTGCTTCAAAAAGAATATCAATAGTTGGCTTTAATGAAGAACTCAGTCCTGTAGCATTTGTAATCAGGCCTACTTTCTTACCATTCAATACATCAAAATTATTGTTTTGAAGGACCTCAATGCCTGTTTTGATCGATTCTGTTTGTTTTTGGGTTTGAGCACAAGCGACTCCGAAAAGAAACAAAGTCGTTAATAAAACCAACGGATTTTTGATATTCATATATAGCTTTTTATTACATTTTATTTTCAAATCGAGTTGAAGTTAAACCATCTGAAGTTGAACTTCTGTAACTAAATATTAAATCGATTCTCTCAATATAATGAAGGTTAATCAGTCTCTAAAAAAAGACTTATCTCTGAAAGAAAAAATTGCTCAATTATTCCTGATCGGATTTCACGGAAATGAATGTGATAGTGACTCAGAAATATCAAAACTGATCAAAAATGTTAAACCCGGTGGTGTCATTCTTTTTGATAAAGATATGGTATTCAACAAACCGGTTCATAATATCAAATCTCCGGAACAGCTCCGAAATTTAACAACGCAACTTCAAGAGGCTTCTGAGATTCCATTATTTATTGGTATTGATCAGGAAGGTGGACTTATTAACAGGTTAAAACCTGAATACGGCTTTCCGGTTACCAAGTCTCATCATGAGCTGGGAAACATAGACGACACTACTGTCACAGAGCAAGAAGGATCATTGATCGCTGAAGTTCTGAAACAACATGGGATCAATATCAACTTTGCGCCTTGTGTGGATCTTGCTTTAAATGCTGAAAGCTCGATTATCGCAAAACGTGAACGTTGCTTTGGGTCGACTTCATCTGAAGTGAATAAACACGCAGAAGCTTATGTTCAGGGACACCAAAAACATGATGTACTTACAGCCTGTAAACACTTTCCAGGACACGGAAGTGCTGCAGGCGATACTCATGCCGGCTTTGTGGATGTAACTGATACCTGGGAAAGCGATGAACTTGAACCATACAAATACATGATTCAAAAAGATCTTTGTCCTGTATTAATGACTTCGCACATTTTCAATGGGAATTTTGATGATAAATATCCGGCAACACTGTCCAAAAAAACTATTCAGGATTTACTGAGAGATCAGTTAGGCTTTGATGGCATTGTAATTTCGGATGATATGCAGATGAGAGCAATTTCTGATCATTATGGAATGAAAGAATCTCTGAAACTTGGATTAAAAGCAGGAATAGATGTGTTTTGCTACGGAAACAATCTACTTAAAGAGCAAATAGATCTGGCAGATGCAATCAACACTATTGAGGAATTAGTAGAAAATGGTGACATCACTGAAGAGAGAATTGACAAATCAGTTAACAGAATATTACGGGTAAAAGCCGGGCTCAATTAGTGATCAGGTTAAATAATTGGTCTGAAGGCTCACTTTTATGTGCCTAGCCGAATAATTCTTTTAATTCTTTTATCGTATCTGAATCTAGTTCAGCCAGATTAAGAGTTAAATAACCTAATTTCTTGTATACACTCAAAAGCTCAGGATCTTTTTTCAAAATTTTAACATGCTCCCGAATGGTTTCTACATCTCCACGGGAAATAGGTCCTGTTAACGAACCTTCAAATCCATTCTCTTCAACATTTTTCAATGAAGAATTCGATAACGGAAGCAATGCTTTTAGAGCGGTTTTTTCGTCTACGTCTCCTATCCTTGCTATATCAGTTGCCAACTTTAAAAGCGTAACCAAGTAATTCGCCGAAACAACTGCTGCTGCATGTAATAACGGCTTTGCATCGGGCTTAACAACAAAACTGTGAGCATTCAGGTCTTTCGCTAACTGCTCTAACACCACGAGAGTGGATGAATCTCCTTCCATATCAAACCAAACGCCATCCAATGAACTATCATCATGTGTAACTGCCTTCATTGGGTGAAAAGATGCTGTTCTAGCTCCTCTTTTGGAAACTGACTCTAATACTGAACTATTCAGAGCTCCGGAACAATGCACGATATGTTTTCCTTCAAAAGTCCCAAATGATTCGGAAATTCTTTTCGAAAGTATTTCTATCTCTCCATCCTGAACGGCTAAAAAGATAATTTCTCCCAACTCATCAATTGAATCGGGAAATAAACCTCTTTTAAACTTCGAATGTACGCTATACCCGGCTTGTAAAAGAGCTTTATTTAACGCGCCTCCGATTCTTCCAAGCCCAAATATTGATATCGAAGGTTTTTCCATCAGACTACGGTTTGGGCTATTGGAATATGAGCAAACCCACCGGTGTAGGTTGTTTTCTCATTTACCGGTGTAAACCAAATGTCAAGATCCCAGTATTTTGAAACCAGAATACCGGTCATAAAAGCACGGGCTCCTTCTACTTCTTTCTCTTTACTATTCAGATAATGATGTAAGCCGGATTCATTATTGCTTTCTATTAACCCTTTTAGTTTTTCCAGTTCTGAGGGATTGGAACTTGGCAGATCGCAACAAAAAACTAATAAAGCGTTTCGGTTTCTGAACAGCTCATCCAGAGCAAATGCCAATTCTTTGATAATGGCCGGGTCGTAATCTCCTATTTGAATGCTTACCACATCAAAGTTATCCTGGCATACCTGCAACATCATCAATTGAGTATATAAGCTCATCTCATCGCTCATGCCTCCATCATTTATATAAAAATCATCTTCTTCATCACACAACTCATTTCTGAGTTTATCATTAACAGAAACTTCACCAAATGGTGTAGTAAAAGAATGATTTGAAGGAATGCTTAATTTCTTTTCAAGCTCACCTTTGTAAGACTCGATAACAACAAGTGTTTCATAGTCTGAAGAACAAATATTCTTATAAATGGATGTTAACTCTTCCGGGTTGTTGGGATCAATATGAGTAGGAACAAAAAGCATCTTTATGTTTTTCAGTCCGCTGGTAACCGGAACCGTTTTGTTCAATGAAAATTCAAGTTCCTCTCTGGAAATATTTGCAAAAGCCATGTGCTGATATTTTATTTAACTCTTAGGCATAAAAAAACCTGAAGACACTAATCCCATTAGATGAGATTAAGTCTCTTCAGGTCTACATACTACAGAACCGTTTTTTAAAGCTTTAATAAGCAATAGAAATTTGGTGATTCAGTTCTTGGAAACTACAAATTTGAAATGTTTTTTCATCATTAATTCTTACTAAGAATTCAATTTCGCTTTTTTTCTGTATTTCCAGCTCTTTTAAGTTTGTTCTCAGCCCCGTTCCCAAACATTTTACAGCAGCTTCTTTTATCGTCCAAAGCAATATGGGATCCTCATCTGAAAACACTTCCCATTCCGATTCCCCAAGTATTCTCTTCACAATTCTTTGGTCTACTTTTCTGTCCAACCACTCAGTATCTAAACCAATATCCACCGATTCAGAAATCGCACAAAAAACATGTTTTTTGGAATGACTAAAACTCACGAAGATTTTTTCATTTTCATTTTGAGCGTATGGCTTACCTAGTGGATGTTTGAATATTTCGTGATCTGAATTTAATCCCGAAACAGACAACATCTCTTTAAACAGATGGCGTGCTGACAAGTATTCGTTTTTTCTTTGCTGATTGGTGAAACCATTCCACTCTTTTTGTTCGTCTTCAGAAAGCATTTCATCAGATAAACCGGATCTGATCTCTGTATATCCCAAGATTACATGTTCAGGAAAGTTAGTTATTGAAGATGTATTCAGCAGTTCCAAAAGATTGAATAAAGATTAAGGTTAATGCCACAATTTTCCGCTTAATTCGGTATTTTCAGTGCTTCTGATTCGCAACACAACTTATTAATTAAACGATTACATGTCGAACCAAGAACTTACACATTCTGAACAAGAAGAAATACGCCGAGAAAAACTTACTGAACTTAATAAACTTGGAGTAAATCCTTACCCATACTCTTTCGACGTAACTCATTCCAGTAAACAGATCTTAGCTGATGAAAGTCTGATCAGAGATGAAGAATCAAGTCCTGAGTCAGAAGTTGTCTCCGTTGCGGGAAGAGTAATGACTCGCCGTATTATGGGGAAAGCTGCTTTCTTTAATCTTCAGGATTCCGAGGGAACTATTCAGATCTATATTCGCCGTGATGATGTAGGTGTTGAAAATTACAATACGGTTTTCAAGAAAATGGTAGACATTGGTGATATTGTAGGTATCAAAGGTTTTGTTTTCAAAACACGCACCGGTGAAACTACCGTACATGCCGAAGAATTTGAGTTTTTGACCAAAACGCTTCGACCTATCCCAATTCCAAAAGAAGTGGAAAATGAAGATGGTGAAAAAGTAGTGTATGATGCTTTTGCTGATAAAGAATTGCGTTACCGCCAGCGTTATGTTGACTTGATCGTTAATACTGAAGTGCGTGATACTTTCAGAAAACGTACAAAGCTAGTACAAACCATGAGAAATTTCATGAATGATCGTGGTTATATGGAAGTTGAAACTCCAATCCTTCAACCTGTATATGGTGGTGCTTCAGCAAAGCCATTTGTTACTCATCATAATTCTCTGGATATGGACTTATATCTGAGAATTGCTAACGAACTGTATTTGAAGCGACTTATTGTAGGTGGTTTTGATGGCGTTTATGAATTTTCAAAGGATTTCAGAAATGAAGGTCTTTCAAGATTTCACAACCCTGAGTTCACACAAGTTGAGTTGTATGTTGCTTATAAAGACTACAACTGGATGATGGACTTTACTGAAAAAATGATCGAACAAGTAGCTCTTGATCTTCATGGTTCTACCACGGTAACTGTTGGTGAGCATGAGATTGATTTCAAAGCGCCTTGGCCAAGAATTCCACTACTGGAAGCCATTGAGAAAGAAACCGGTAAAGATCTTTCAGGAATGGAACTGGAAGAAATGAAGAAAGTAGCAAAAGAACTTCACATCGAAATTGATGAAAGCTTTGGTAAAGGTAAGATCATTGATGAGATTTTCGGAGAGTATGTAGAATCAAAATTGATCCAGCCTACTTTTATTACCGATTATCCAATTGAAATGAGCCCGCTTACAAAAAAGCATCGTTCAAAAGAAGGATTAGTTGAGCGCTTTGAGTGTATCTGTAATGGAAAAGAGATCGCAAATGCATACACTGAGCTTAACGACCCTATCGATCAGAGAGAACGTCTTGAAGAACAAGCTTCGCTACGTGCAGGCGGTGACGATGAAGCAATGACAATCGACGAAGATTTTATTCGTGCATTGGAATACGGAATGCCTCCTACTGCCGGAATAGGAATTGGAATTGATCGTTTAGCGATGATCATGACGAACTCTGCATCCATCAGAGACGTACTTTTCTTCCCACAAATGAAACCGGAATAATCGCTGTGCGAAAATTTCAAAACTCAAATATCAAATTACAGCCATATAGTTTTAATTTGATGTTATTTGAAATTTGTACACTGGAATTTGAAATTTAATTCTATGAATTTTGAGTGGTATTTAGCGCTGCGTTATTTTAAAGGCAACCGAAAAGGTGCTCGCTTTTTATCGTTCATTAAGATCATGTCCATAACAGGAGTAGCTATTGGTTCTGCCGGATTATTGATCGCGCTATCAGTGGTTCATGGTTTTAAATCCACTATCAACAATAAAGTATTGGGGTTTGCGCCTCATTACACTGTTTCATCCCAATCTTTCATAAGAACAACGCTGGAACGTGCCGACACACTGGTCACTTATCTGGATAAAAAACATCCTGAGATCCTTGAAAAACAGGCGGTGATACAAGGTCAGGTAATGATCCAAACTAAGGACGAGATAAGCGGTACTATACTAAAAGGTGTAAACAAAGAAGGTGGGGTATCGAATTTAACCCAATATGTTAATTCGGGACAGTTTGATCTTTCTGAGCAAGAAAACGGAATGTTTGGAATTGTAATTGGTTCAAAGCTTGCTTCACAATTATCTGCCGGTGTTGGAGACATAGTAACAACCTATACTGTCAATGAAGTACCCTCTTTGATCAGCTCACCTGAGATCAAGCAATTTCTTGTAACGGGAATTTATCAAACCGGAATAGACCAATTTGATGATGTTTTCGTAGTTGTTGAAAGAGAACAAGCCCGTGAACTTTTTAATCTCTCTCCTACCGAAGCACATGCTATTGAATTAAAACTGAAGGATGAGAACGCTATTAATTCTTTTGAAGAGAAGCTTAATAATTCACTTTCATTTCCCTTTTTCTCAGAATCCATTTTACAAAAGTTTTATTCCATCTTTGCATGGGTTGAACTTCAGGAACAAATGATCCCACTTGTGATTGGAGTTATGATCATTGTGGCTGCTTTCAATCTTATTGGAACAGTTTTAATGATGATCCTTGAGCGAACCCGCGATATTGGTATCCTTAAGACCATTGGCACAAAATCCTCCATTGTAAGAAAGATTTTTTTACTTGAAGGACTGCTGGTCTCTTTTGTCGGGATGATCTTTGGTATAGTAATCTCCCTGCTTTTTGCTTATTTGCAGTTAGAATTTCAACTTATTCCTCTTTCTGAAGAGAATTATTATATGAGTTATGTACCTGTAGAGCCTCATCTTCTTGACTTCCTGATAGTCACTGTTGTCACATTCGTACTGTGTGGATTGGCATCGTGGATTCCGGCGAGAATAGCGGCTAAAACAGATCCTCTTAAAGTTATCTCATACGGACGTTAAGTCTTTACAAATCATTTCCTAATTAATTCGAGCAGTACAAATATTCTGCTCCCCCTTTTACTCATTCATACTTTTTTATTTGACAATCTCATCATTTATTGTTTCTAATTAACTAATTGAGAATAATAAAAGAGGGTACATGAGAAACTTATTAGATATAAAAAAAAGCACACTAGTCTGTTTAGTTTTTGGGATTTTAACCATTACTCCCATACAGAAATCAATAGCTCAACAAGCCGGCGGTGCAACAGAACATCAGCTAAATCAATCCAATCAAGCTGAACAAACTCAAAGGTTTTATAAAGGTATTTTTAATGCCGATGAAACCACCTTTAATACTACGGTCTATACTTTTAATGACATTACTATATTTTCCTATTTCAACGACACCGATATCCTGATAACAAGTTCTGCCGGGGATACTGTGTTTACAGATACACTGGCTGCAAATGGATTTACTACCTTCAACGCCAATAGCGGTATTTTCAGAATTAGTAGTGGTAAATCATACACAGCTTTAGTAGGCGATGCCATATCGAATTTGGTTCAAGGTTATTTTGCAATCGACCAAAGCGGAAGAGGTACTTCTACCCTTTTAAACACATATATGGTTGGACGGTATCAAGGAGAAGAACGCTTCATCGTATTCGGTTATCAGGATAACACGAGTTTTAATATTAAGAACTTGTCGACGGGAGACATACTTTTTGCCGGAGTTCTGAATAAGGGAGAACATTACACATTACCTACTACGCCACACAGAACTTATTTACAAGTTTCAGCAAGCAAGCCTGTTTCAGCTTTATCATACGGTGATCAGGATTATTATGTACCGGCAGCTAATGGTAGATTTTCGGGCACTACATTTTATGGGTTTTCAGCTCATATCGGAAATTGGACAAATAGCATAACAGTTTCTTCTTATCATGATAATAACATCGTTTATGCCTTTAATTCTGAAACCGGAGATACTTTAGTTGCTGACACCTTAGGACAAGGTGAAGTGCTTACCTATCCTATTACTCAGGAAACTTACTGGGAAGTCGAAGCTCAAAAAACAGTTACAGTAGCAAATATCCCATATTCGGGCTGGAATGGAAACTACTATTACATGACAAGAGCCATGGATGAAACCGGAATTGGAGCCGGAAAACTATTCTATGTTCCAACCATTAACTCCAGAATGGATATCTTTTCGTTTGATGATGACAATGAAGTTATGATCACTTATTTAGGTGATAAGGAAGATTATCCATACACAGCTACAAAAGACACTGTTTATGAAGGCACTCTTAATGCCGGCGAAGGATATAACTTCTTTACATTAAGCGGGAACCATGTTTATAAAGTTGAATCCACCGGTAACACTTCGGTTCTTCAGAGTAATGGCGGAGCCGGAGCTGATTTCATGCCACTTAGCTTTGCTCAGGAGCTTCCGGATCTGGCTATAAGTGAAGACGGTTTATCTTTCACACCGCCTGATAGTGTTTTTGGCGAAGGAGATGAAGTTACTGTTTCACTAGTTGTTAGAAATTTTGGGCCGATTGACGCAGAAAATGTGGTTGTAGCTCTTTATGATGGCGATATTTCCAGCGAAGGAACCGCTCCTGTTATTGGCTTTGAAGAAATACCTCTGGTTGCTGCACAGGATTCGGCAATAATCAGTGTTGATTTCATTGTTCCCCGTGATCCTGAATTCAGAACGTTATCTCTTCAAGTTGATCCTGAAGACCTGATTCAAGAATCAAATAGTTCAAATAACACTATCATAAGACCCCTTGTACCTAATAAAGATCTACTACCTCCTCTTCCTATCTCAGTTACTGCTCCAAGTGGTTTAGAGATCGAGGGAGATAGCCTTGCCGGAAATCCTTTTAAAGTCACAGCAAACATCTTCAATCAAGGAACTGTTGATGCTGAGAATGTAGTCGTAAAGATCGCTTTATTTGACGGGCTCACTTTAGTCGGGGAAGACTCAGTTATCAATGAAGCTGCACTTCCGGGACAACAATCTCTTACTGTAGAATGGATGGTCAGAGCAGATAAAAGCGTTTCAGGCCCAAACAGATATACAGTTTTCGTTGATGCTGATAATGCAGAAGCAAAGCAAGCAAACCGTTCTATAAGCATTCCTGATCTTATCGCTCCATCTGCTCCGTCTAATTTAAGTTCAATGATCTCGCCTGAAAACGAGAATAACATTACTCTGAATTGGTCATTGAATTCAGAAACCGATTTGGCCGGCTATTTAGTGTATTATGGATCTGAAAGTGGTGTTTATGATGGGGTTGATGCGAACGAAGGAGAATCTCCGATTACAATATCAACTTTTGATGAATTCGAATTATCCGGTTTACCTGATGGAGGTTCTCAATATTTCTTTGTGGTAAAAGCATTTGATTTATCAGGAAACCTAAGTGAAGCTTCTAATGAATCCAGTACAACCATCACCACGGATATTTTTGATGAAGCTGAAACTCCTGAACAATATTTTATTGAGCAGAATTACCCAAATCCGTTTAACCCTTCAACAAGTATAACTTATAAAGTACCTGAAACAGCGAATGTTACTATCACTTTGTATGATATGTTGGGAAGAAAGCTTTCTACTTTAGTTAACGAACGTAAAACGGCTGGGTCGTACCAAATAACTCTTGATATGAGTTCTTATTCGAGTGGTATTTACTTATATCGTATGCAGTCTGGTACATTTGTTAAAACCAGAAGGCTTACCCTCATTAAATAACCTATTTCTATTTCTTAAAGCCGGATCCTTAAAAAAGATCCGGCTTTTTTTGTTTTAAGAAATATGAATTCTAATTTCAGACATGATAAACTTTCAACCTCTGCGAATCACATCAGGCTGGACTATTGAATGGAATACGTTTATGAAAACGGATCCTCATCCGGATGATATGACTGACTTTTCAGGAAGTAGCTTGCTACATGCCTATAACAGAAATATTAAAAGAGCTATTAATTTAGAATGGAGGCCTGAAGAAGATTACGATGGTGAATTTATCCTCAGAGTAATCAATCTGGAGGAGCACTATAACTCAAAAACCCAGGATTTTGATCTGGTTGGTGATTGGGAAAATCCTCATTACGAATTTTGTTCCAGAGACCGATTAAAAGTTGTATCCGAAATTGAGGAGCTGATGCTACAACTACCGTCTTACGAAGATCCCAGAATTCTTAAATCACGAGGCGTGGTGGATGATGAAGCGGAACTCATCAGAATAAAGTTGCTCGAAACAAAGATTTCTGATGAAGTCAGATCTGAGATTTTGAAGTCCGATCACAAAAAACTACAGGATCTGTTATTAGATCACGCAGATGTAAAAAGAGAAGATCTGCTTTTTTTATCCGAACATGGTGCTGTTAAAGGAATAAGAAATAAAGCGAGTCAAAAACTAAACAGTAAACCATTTCGAAATCAAAAGTAATACAATATGAGAATTAAATTATCTGAAGAATTAGAGCTTTCCGGAATCATTCATGGCCAAATGAGATTATTGGAATGGGATTTATCTGATCAGGAACTTTTAAGTTTTATAGGACAATGCTTAGACTTAGGAGTAACATCCTTTGACCATGCTGATATATACGGAGACTATGGATGTGAAAAGAAATTTGGGAATGCTCTGAAATTAGATTCTTCTCTAAGAGATAAGATCGAAATAATTACCAAGTGCGGTATAATGAAGTTATCTGATAAATTTCCTCAGCGTTCAATTGGTTATTATGATTATAGCTATGAACACATAATTCAGTCTGCTGAACTTTCTCTAAAAAATCTATCCACCGATCATATTGATGTTTTTCTGCTTCACCGCCCCGCCCCTTTCTATGACCCCGCTGAAGTCGCAAAAGCATTCGATGATCTTCACTTATCCGGAAAAGTAAAACACTTTGGCGTTTCAAATTTTTCTCCAATGCAAATCGAATCATTGCAATCACATTTGGATCAAAAATTGGTTACCAATCAGGTTGAGATATCACCTTACAATCTCGAACATTTTGATAACGGTAATATTGAATTCTTTTTAAAGGAAGGTATTAAACCTATGGCATGGTCACCTTTAGCCGGTGGAGCTATATTTGATCCAAAAGAAGAAAAAGGACATCGCTTAGCAAAGACTTTAAGAGAGGTAGCTGAAGAACTTGATCAGCAGCATATCGATTCTGTGATATATGCCTGGCTAATAAATCATCCTGCTCAAATTCTACCAATTGTAGGTTCAGGTAAAATAGAACGTATTAAATCAGCTGTAGAGGCTGAAAAGATAAAGATGAGTTTAGAGCAATGGTACAAGATCTGGGTGGCTTCTAAAGGACATAGAGTTCCATAAAAAACCTCAATGTTTCCATTTAAATAGTCATCTCGCAGTGTATACCCGAGATCTGGATCGTTTAAAAACTCATCAAGTTCAATTACAATTTAGATTGCTAGCATTCGCCGAGGAATGACTTCATTAAGTATAAATACTAATAAACAGGACTAATTTTGAACTTGAACGCTACCTGAAATACTTGACTTATCATAAAACAGGATCGGTAATTTTTGACCTTCAAGATAATCCTGTTGATCCGGAAGCGGACCTTGAATATTTATTATCTTAATATTAGTCTGAACTAAAATATCTTCTGTATCACTAGTTATTCTTCTGGGATAGAAATCTTTATCAACGAAAAGTGAGTCAGTTAAACTAACAAAAGATGTATCAATAGATAGGATTTCCTCATAATGATTATTTACATCCAAATGTCTGGTAGTCAATTCAATTAAAGAATAATCTGTATTTAAGATTAAATTCTCAAAATCTGATTTTGCCTGATCACAAGTTCTCCACCTTAAAAGAAATTCATCATCATCAGTAGGGGCAACATAAAATATATTACCTGCATATTTTCTTGGACTACAATTTTCAATTGTAAAAACTATTCGAGATTCTTTTCCATTGTAAGAAATCTTAGCTTCTTCGGGAACACTATCCCCTATCCCCGGAAACCCATCAAGGTTAGCATAATAATACATTTCACCTGATGGATTAACAGAAGCTGTTAACGCTGAGTCATTAATAACAAACTTAAGAAGCTCTGGGTCATAATTACCTTCCGGATTGAGAAATATCTTTGCCGGATTAGAACCTTTCTCAAGAGTCAGCTTAAATTCATAATCAAATTGATCTGATGAATTGCATGAACAAACAATGACTATTATGAATAATGAAAAATATATTTTGTTGAACATAAAATTTTAATTTTCGATAACATCATATTAATAAAAAAAGCCTCAATGTTTCCATTAAGGCTTTAAAAATAAGTTCAAGATATAGGACCAATTAATTCAATACAGAATCAACAGGTTCCCATTCCATACCAAATGCTTCGGCTACATCATCATACACGATAGTACCATTTGCAATATTCAAACCCTGAAGCAATTCTTTATCATCTTTAAGAGCTTGTTTCCAGCCTTTGTTTGCAAGTGCAACAGCATAAGGAAGCGTTACATTTGTTAAGCCTAAAGTAGACGTGTAAGGAACCGCTCCCGGCATATTAGCAACACAGTAATGAACTACATCTTCAACCATATAAACAGGATCAGTATGTGTAGTTGGTTTTGAAGTTTCAAAACATCCACCTTGGTCGATAGCAACATCAACAAGAACAGTGCCAGGACGCATTTCTTTTAACATTTCTCTGGTGATCAAATGCGGAGCTTTAGCACCGGGCTTTAAAACAGCGCCGATGATCACATCAACACTTGGCAACATTGCACGGATGTTCGCTTCTGAAGAAAAGAACGTGTGAATATTTTTTGGCATTACATCATCCAAATAACGAAGTCTTGGCATATTGATATCCATAATCGTTGTATCAGCTCCCATACCTGCAGCGATCTTAGCAGCATTCACACCTACTATTCCACCACCTAAAACTAATACTTTAGCAGGTTGTACTCCGGGAATTCCTCCCATCAACATACCACGACCGCCTTTTGGTTTTTCTAAGTATACAGCTCCTTCCTGAGCAGCCATTCTTCCTGCAACTTCACTCATCGGAATTAACAAAGGAAGTGATCCGTCTGCTTTTTCTACTGTTTCGTATGCAATAGCAATACATTTTGAATCAACAACTGCTTTGGTCAAGGCTTCATCAGCAGCGAAATGGAAATAAGTAAAAATAACCTGTCCTTCTCTCATTCGCGGATACTCTTCAGCGATAGGCTCTTTTACTTTCATGATCATATCAGCGCGCTTCCACACTTCTTCTACATCATCAACTATGGTTGCACCTGCTTCAATATAATCTTCATCAAAAAAACCACTTCCAATACCTGCGCCTTTTTGTATTAAAACCTCATGTCCATTGCGTTTCATTTGCAATGCGCCACCCGGTTGAAGAGCGATTCGGTTTTCGTGTGTTTTAATTTCTTTCGGTACACCAATAATCATAACGTTGGGAATTTAGTTGCTTAAAATTTTGAAAGACTTAAAGGTAGGTATTTTTCATAAAAAAACGCTTCCATTTTTTTGTTAAATGTTTAATTTGGGAATCTTCAAACTTAATAATGACTCTTATCTTCGGTTTATATAACCTTTACGTCTTCAAAAATCCTTTATAATTAATTTATGTATAGAAAAACCTTCTATTTACTGTGCTCTGTTTTACTGGTTCTGAATTGTCAGTTTCTAAAACCTACACAGAAAGTTACTACTCCAACGCACCCGGAAATACAAAGAGAATTCAGAGCTGCATGGGTAGCTACTGTAGATAACATTAACTGGCCCAGTTCTCCGGGGTTGCCCGTTACTGTTCAGAAAGAAGAAGCTTTAGAAATACTTGACCTGCTGGCTGATAATAATTTTAACGCTGTAATATTTCAGGTAAGGCCTCAGGCTGATGCTTTATATGAAAGTGAGCTGGAGCCTTGGTCTTATTATCTAACAGGAGAACAGGGAGAATCTCCCTTTCCCTACTACGACCCGCTTGATTTCTGGATCGATGAAGCACATAAACGAGGTTTGGAACTGCATGTGTGGCTAAACCCATACAGAGCGCACCATCCAAAAGGAGGTATTGTTTCAGATAGCTCACTCGTAAACACTAAAAGTGATCTTGTTGTAGAATTGAAAAATGGTTACTGGTGGTTTGACCCTTCCATGAAAGAAACTCAGGATCATGGCATCGATGTGGTAATGGATATTGTTAAACGATACGATATAGATGGTGTTCATTTTGATGATTACTTCTATCCATACCCTTCATATAACAATGATGAAGATTTCCCGGACGACAAAAGCTGGAATGAATATGTTGAAAATGGCGGAGATTTAAGTCGAGGGGATTGGCGCAGAAACTCAGTAAATCAATTCATTGAAAATATTTACACCTCAATTAAAAAAGAAAAGCCATTCGTAAAGTTTGGATTGAGTCCATTTGGTATCTGGCGACCAGGACATCCTTCATCTATTCAGGGATTTGATCAATATGACGTTTTATATGCAGATGCTAAATTGTGGCTAAACGAGGGTTGGATCGATTATTTCTCCCCTCAGTTATACTGGCCTGTTAATCAGGTTGAGCAAAGTTTCCCGGTACTATTGGGTTGGTGGGCAGAACAAAACTATAAAAACAGGCATGTTTGGCCCGGAATCAGTATCGGACGATTCCAAGGTGAGAAACAGGCTGATGAAATACTTAACAATATCATGATAACCAGAGGAATGCTCCCGGAAGCGCCCGGTTTGGTTCACTGGAGTGTAGCGCCATTAATAGGAAACGACTCCCTTCAAACGGAGCTAAAAACCAAGCCTTACAGAAAAAAAGCAGTGGTTCCCTCACTTTCGTGGCTTGACCAAAAAAACTCCGGTATACCAGATGTTAACTATGACTTTTCTGAAGAAAACGTTTCTGTTTCACTTAATAATCCTGAAACAGAAATATCCAACTGGATAGTTTATTATAAGTATGATGATACCTGGTCTGAAAGAATTCTGAGCAAAAAAAGAAAACAGCTGGTTCTTCCATACACGATCGAAGTTCAATCAGAGAGTAATGATTCCCTGAAAGTAACTGAAGTTTCTCTGCTTCAGGAAATCCAAGTTACTTATATAGACAGGTTCGGATTTGAAAGTGAAGCTTCTGTCAGAAATCTGGATAAATAAAACCATTTTACGAATGCGGTTTCTTTTTTTACATACTTTCGTGCAATCAAATTACATTAACTATCTATAAATGAAATATCGCAATATTTTTTTGAGTCTGATTCTTGCTTCGGCACTTAGTTTCGCCGGTTGTACAGGAGCCAAGAAATCAACATCTAATAAAACAACTACTCCAAGCACTTCCCGACCTTCCGCTAAAGGAGGCATTAAATCCTTTGATAAAGTTATCAAAAAAGGCGCTACTAAAGATGAAGGTGTTTTCACTATTTATGAGCAGGAAGGCAAATACTTCTTTGAGATCAGTAATGACCTCTTAAATCGAGAAATGTTAATGGTAAGCAGAATCGCCGGTGTGCCTCCCGGTTTCTCAGGTTTTAGTTCTGCGGGATCTAAATCTGCTGAACAGGTAGTTAGTTTTTCCAGAAATAAGGACAAGATCTTAATGAGGAAAAAATCTTATGAGGCTATTGCTGATGAAGAACTTCCCGTGTATGAATCAGTTCGTGCAAATAATTATGAGCCTGTAATCGCTGCTTTTGATATCGAAGCTTTAAGTAAGGATTCATCCGGAGTGCTTATTGATGTAACCGATCTTTTCACAAAAGATGTGGAAGCGATAAGTGGAATACCCTCTTATTTGAGAAGGACTTATCAGATACGAAGATTGGATGCAGACCGCAGTTTCGTGGAGTCAATAAAAAGCTTCCCGGAAAATATAGAAGTCCGTCAGGTTATGACGTACGTTGCTGCAAATCCCCCAAGTGCAGGATATACTCAAACTCTTTCGGTTGAAGTAAGTCAATCTCTTGTACTCTTGCCTGAAGAACCCATGCAAAAAAGATACGCTGATTACAGAGTAGGATATTTCAGCATTCGACAAATTGATTATGGTTCTGATGAACAAAAAGCGGCTCAGAAAGAATATATCCGAAGATGGAGATTAGAGCCTAAAGATCCCGAAGCTTACGCTCGTGGTGAATTGGTTGAGCCTGTTAAACCCATTGTTTACTACCTAGATCCGGCTACTCCTGAAAAATATCGCTCTTATATTATTGAAGGAATTTTAGACTGGAATGAAGCTTTTGAAGAAGCCGGATTTAAAAATGCGGTTCAAGCCAAAATTCCACCTACAAAAGAAGAAGATCCGGATTGGAGCGCAGAAGATATTCGATATTCTACCGTGAGATGGGTTGCCAGTACTGTCAGAAATGCTGTTGGACCAAGTGTATCTGACCCAAGATCAGGTGAGATCATTGAAAGCGATATTGTATGGTATCACAACCACATGAGATCTTACAGAAACCGTTTAATGATCGAAACGGGTGCAGCAAATCCGGCGGCAAGAAAACTTAAGCTGGATGATGACCTGATCGGTGAAACAATGCGTCGTGTAATTTCACACGAAATTGGCCATGCTATTGGCTTACCACATAATATGCAATCAAGTTCTGCCTACCCTACCGATTCTTTGAGATCAGGTTCATTTACTCAGAAGTGGGGAATCGCAACAACCATTATGGAATACGCCCGTCAGAATTACATTGCACAACCCGGTGATGAGAACATTCGATTTATCAGGCAGATCGGGCCTTACGACAAATACTCCGTTAACTGGGGTTACAGAGTAATCCCAGGCGCAGAAACTCCTGAAGACGAACTGGAAACACTTGACAGTTGGATCGAAGCCAAAGCTGATGACCCTGTATACAGATTTGCATCTTCAACAGGTTATGATCCCTCTTCACAAACTGAAGATCTGGGAGACGATCCTGTTAAATCCAGTACGTATGGTTTGATGAACTTAAAAAGGGTTGTTCCTAACTTAATTGAGTGGACTTCTACTGATGGTGAAGGCTACGATGACCTGGAAGAGATCTATGGTGAATTGATCGGACAATGGTCGCGCTATGCTCGCCACGTTGCTACTAATATCGGAGGAGTTTATCAATCCAGAAAAGCTTCTGATCAGGAAGGATGGGTTTATACTCCTGTTTCAAAAGAATACCAGAAAAAAGCAATGGCGTTCCTGAACGAGCATGCTTTTACTACACCAGATTGGTTATTGGATGAAGAAATTCTATATAGAATCCAGGCTCAGGGTGTAACAAACACTATCAAAAATCTTCAGTCAGGAATCTTACGCTCTACTATGAATGCCGGAGCTATGATCCGCTTATCAGAGCAAGCTGAATTTGATGAAGATTCATATCCGCTTCATGAAGCACTTGAAGATATCAGAAAAGGAATCTGGAGCGAAGTTTATAAATCAGGTACAAATAATATTGATGCTTTCAGAAGAAATCTCCAAAGAGAATATCTGAGTTCGATAGCTGCTATGTTTGAGGAAGATACTCAAGGTGGAGGATTCAGAGGTCCTACTCTTGATATCAAAGATTCTGATATCAGACCTGCGTTGCGTCATGAGTTAACAGAATTAAGAAGCGCAGTTCAAAATGATATTTCGTTCCGTACAAATGCGGCTACCCAAGCTCATTTAAAGGATGTCTTAATCAGAATTGATGCTATTTTGGAAGCCGATAAATAAAGTCAGCTTTTAGATAATCTTAAAAGGCTCCGATTCGGGGCCTTTTTTATTTCTGGGATCGCGCTAATCCTTTTTTTGTAAGAGAAACATGACCATATAAATATTCCCCGCCTAATGTCTCGATCTTTAAACATTTCTTAGACTCTAGATATTCGAATAAATTCCTGGCTTCCGTTTTATCTATACCAAGTTCTTCAGAGATTTCTTTAACAGAAACACGCACTCCCTCCTCTCCATCAGAGTCGATATACATTCTTTTCAGAATGTTTTTGGCCTTCAAATTAAAATCACTTCCCAGAATCAATGATTATCTATTCGTTCAGTGAAAAAATCTATTTTTCAGCTTAAACTTTTGTTAACTAAATATTATCCTTTCATTAACACATTAATCCGGTACGAGACATCATACTTTGAATTATGATATCTTTCTAATCGTATTTTTAAGTATAAAAGCAGACCTTTGGTCAGTTAACTAAATCGTACATGTTTCAAAAACTAACTCTCAGAGATCGAATTTTTTTGATTTCATCGCTTCTTATTATGGCAGCGATTACTTTGATATGGGTTTTTATAAAACCCGAATATCAGGATAAGATCGTCAAAGAGAGAACTACCATCGTATCTCAGCTTCAGGAATATACTCTGCGACAGACAGACGGTACCATAAGAAACTGGCTAAATTCCACCATCAGACTTGCACAAGATCTTTCTCAGGACCCTGCCAACGCTCCTGAATTGGCAAACAAAGCTATAAATTACACTCCCGGCTTAATGAGAGTAATTATTGCTGACACTGAAAGTGACGAAGAAATTGATCTGGTTCGCGCTATTTACGATTCTATTGATTTCTCTGTTGAACAAATTGACTGGTACCCGTCCCGAATTGATGAAACAACTAATACAGCGTGGATAAATCGGCCTGAACAAACTATAGATTTCTTTATTACGGAAAGAGCTTTTCAGATCGGTTCAAATGTGTTCAAACTTCGGTTATACTTTAACTCTCAGAATCTGAATTACAGCCTTACCAACATTCCTCTTGGAGGCACCTATTTCACCAGCATCTCGAACTCAATGGGAGAAAATGTTACTCCCTCCTCTATCTTTAAATTTCCGAATGACTTAATTGGTGAGACCAGTTTTTCAGATGAAAAGATGATAACTATAGATTCAAAAAACTGGTATATCCTTTCTTCACGGTTTGAAACAATTCCTTTTTGGCATCTGGTAGCTGTAGAAGATGCTTTCATACTTGAACCCGTAAATCAACTACTGCTTTTTTCTTACTACACAGCTGCTGTGGTATTACTATTTATGTTCGGATTTAGCTGGTATGTAAGTTTGCGTGTAAATAAACCCATAAAACTTCTTTTAGAAGATGTGGAGTATTTAGGGAATCTGGATTTCGACCACCGTATCAAACAAGTCTCTCTTCCTGAATTCCAGCCAATGCATGATACACTTGAAAATATCAGAGCTACCTTAAGCCGGTATCAAAAGCTAAACGTTGAAAAGATCATATTAGAAGAGTGGAAAAATAAATATATGGTAACCTATTCTGAAGATCTGATAGGTATAATCGGTGAAGAAGAAACATTTACTTTTATCAATAATCAGTTTATTTCATTTTTAGAAGAACTAGAACTGAACCCAAAGAATACATCGCTGGAAAAAATCCTTAATCATCCTAATATCAAAGTTTCAGAATCCAGCCAGGCTTTACATTATCCGGATCCTTTCACCATTAAAGTAAACCAGTCTTCATTAACTCACTCAACCAATGAAGGCACAGATTACTTCTATGACTTTCAGTATCTATCCATTCTGGATGAAAACAACAAAGAGATCGGAGCCTATGTGATCATCCATGATAAGACTGAAGACCGCTTGTTGGACATCAAACGTAATGATATGATCAATGTGATTGTTCATGAGCTTAAGAATCCGATCACAGGTGTTGTTGGATTATCCAGACTGATTATTGAAACTGATGATATGGAACCTGCAGAATCGAAAACACTGATGCAGGAAGTACTTAATTCTGGTGAGCGTATGAATGAATTAGTAAACCGCTTTCTGGAAGTTCAAAAACTTGAAGCAGGAAATACTTCCCTCAACGTTTCGGAAATTGATGTGAAAGCAGTGATTGAAGACGTTACGATGTTGTCTAAACCATTGCTTTCTTCCAAGAGTTTGTCGCTTTCAGTTTCAGAGACCGGAAAAAAGTTTAACATCGAGGCAGACAGAGATCTAGTGTTTGATGCCATTCAAAACATTCTCAGCAATGCTGTAAAATATGGAGAACCGGAAAGAGTCATTGATATAGACCTTAAATCAACTCGTGATTCCGTTATCGTTTCAATTACCGATTACGGCTACGGAATAAGTATTGAAGATCAGAGTAAAGTATTTGAGAAATTTTTCAGGGTAAAATCCAATATCAAAGCTGCTCGTGAAAAAGGTACAGGACTCGGTTTGGCATATGTGAAACAAATTATGCAACGTCATCATGGTGATATTGCTTTAGAATCTTCAGCTAATATTGGAAGTAGATTTATACTAACTTTCCCCAAAAAATATAAATCAGGATAATGAAATTACTAACCATAGCTTTTCTAATAAGTTTTATTTCTTTGGATGTAAGAGCTCAGACTCCTGTGTCTTTTTCAAGCGAGAAGCTTCAACAAATTTCACAAAGATATGCAGGAAGTTCTTTGAATTGGCCTGTTGTTGTAAGTCTTGCTGAGCATAATATTACGAATAACACATTTACACTTTCGAGTAGTGATCTACTTAAACTCAGAAGCCTCACCAATTCCACAATCATTTTTGAAGATCAACAAAAAAGAACTAATGAACTTATTGGTGAGGGAGCTACCATTTTTGCTACTAATCAATTAAATGATACCAATAAGTTGTTTAGTGATTACCTAGATGAGATCAGAAATGGAAACTTAGAAAATGCATTGGCTATCAGCGAACAACTAAAGCCCTCTGTTGATGCTTTGGAGAGAACCCTGAATAGTAATCGGTTGGTAGCCATTCAGGCGCAATTGATTTCCAAAAACGGACTTGTTGATAAAAGATTGGGATTGCTTGCCGGTTGGAATGAAGCTTTTGTGGGTGATCTGTTTGAAGAATCGCATGGCGTTAGAACTCAAGAAGAAAGTTATGCTACTTTAGCTTTTACAGATGGAAGTAATATCGTTGTTAACCCCAGTACAACAGCAATTATCCGAAAGTCCAGAATAGATAAACTTGATAAAAGTGCCGATGCAGAAATAACATTGGTGGAAGGTGGCTTGCTTTCAAAGCTGTCCGCTGTTGGTAAAGAGAGAAGCAGCTATGTTTTGAATGCAGGAAATTCTACTACCGAGTTGAATACACAAAATTTCCTGGCAGAAAATTCAGGTGGAACAAATGTTAGGCTCTCTAATTATGATGGCGAGGCTCTGGTTTCAGCGAATAACGTTATTGTAACTATTAGAAAAGATGAAGGGACAATCATTCGCGGAAATACGGCTCCCTTACCTCCTGTAAAACTTTTGCCCGCGCCCAAATACTTAACCTCAAAGTTGGACACCATTATTTATCAAAATGATTTTCTTCTGAATTTCGAAGGAGTTGATGACGCTGTAAGTTATAGAGTAGAATATAGTACTGCTTATAACTTTGATGAAAATGTAGTTATTAAAGAAGTAACTAATAGCAGGGTCGTGGCAGAAAATCTTCCCCTTGGTACTACTTATGTAAGAGTCCAGTCCGTAGATAATCTGGGGCTTAAAGGTCCATTTTCTGATAAATTTTTGGTTATAAGAAATCAGGACACAAAGTCTCCCCCAATTTTTGGTGATCAATTTGACCAAAAGGTTCATTTTGTATTATCAAACTCAGTAACCATATCAGGTGTAACCGAACCGGATGCTGCTGTATTAATAAATGATAAAAATACTGAGGTTTCAAGTTCCGGGGCTTTCAACAGAGTTGTTTCGTTAGAATCAAATGATCAGATCATAAATGTAACTTCAACAGATGGCTCTCAGAATACCACTCGCAAAGAACTTCGTGTTGTACATTTAACTGAGGAATATCTTTTTAAAGTTAAACTTGATGGGCTGGATATAAAAGAAGATATTCCTGCCGCAAATTCTACAAAAACAATAACGGGGCGTGCTTTTCCTGAAATGGAAGTAGAGTTAAAAAATGGCGATACTATAAAAACTGTAAAAACTGATTCGCAAGGAAGATGGGGTGTAACAATGAACGTGCAACAAGGCAAACTTTCCATTACATTTAAAGCAAATCAAACAGGTATAGAAACATTGTCCAAATCTTATACGGTTAAGTAAATTCGATCGGGTTATTATGATAAAACGACTAACACTCGTTCTTACTTTATTATTTGTCTCGCACTCTATTTTAGCTCAGGAAGTCTACCTTTCTATATCTGGTAGAAATACTTCTATAGTTAGTGGTGACAGCCGAAATCAGTACGATATTTGGATCAAACCATCCGGCACTCCTCAAAATGGAAAAATTGAGATCTTTGATGCAGGTTTGGGCGGTGCTGTAGATATAGTTACTCAAAACGGTGCCAATACTTCTACTTCATTTTCATTATTCCCTTTCGATGAAGTTTACAGCATTGAAAGCGGAACTCTGCGATCTAAGTCCAATCCAACAAATAGAGTTACTCAGTTAACAACCCAAAACGAAGAACGGTTTAAAAACAGATGGGTTGCTTTATCTGATATCGATAATGCATCATCCAACGGTTATATAATCCGTGTCACAACTGACAACGGAGATGACGTAAATAGTTTTAACTTCAGAGTTAGTTCGCCAACCGGACAAATTTTATCCGGCCAAAATTGGCAAATTATTGGAGTTGATCTCTCAATAGGGCTATTTAATTCGCAAAGAAGTTCTGTATTTCAACTCAAACCTTATTTGTTGCAGGAAACTTCAGACTCACCCCGGTTGGTTGCCAGTGGACAAGAAGACTCCAGAGTTCGTAAAATAGATTCTTTTGGCGAGATCTTTGACCTGTCACGTTCCGGTATCCCTTCATCAAAATTTGGTTTAAAAAATAATTGGGGATTGAATATTACAGGATCAGCAGAACGAATCAATACAATGACAGTATATGGATTTGATGCCCCGGTTCTTTGGTTGCTTGAGCCCTTTGTAAGTGAGAATAACAGAAAACCGAATCTAGGCATTAATGAAGTGCCTACTCAACAGTGTACAGAGAAAACATTTGAATTAGCCGGGAACGACTTTAATAACTCAGAAATCAGCAACTCCAGATGGATATTGGATAACCAACAAGTTGCTTCCGGTAAGACGCCAACTATTTCCTCTGATACTCCCGGTGAGCTTCAGTATACAGTACTCATTCCAAATCAAAGATCACTTTTTCCCGAATACTGGACATATTCTAAATCAGTGTTTATAAATTCACCACCTGTTGCGAGAGTATCTGTATCAAAAAGAGTGATCTCCCCTACTGAAACTATTTTGCTGTCAGGTTCAAATTCTTATGATATTGAAGGCAAACCTTTGACGTACCAATGGTATGTGAATGGTTCACCAAGAGGTAATTCAGAGTCTTTCCGGTTTACGAGTACAATTTCCGGTACTTATAATGTAACCCTCAGAGTTTCTGATGGTGGTTCCAATCCCACTTGCGCTATTGATGAGCGTCAAATTCAAATGCGGGTTAACACACAGCCATATGCTGAATTAAATATTGCTTCATTAATTGGTACAAATGAAAATGTTACTGCTACCGTAAGTAATCAAACCGACGCTGATAATGATTCTTTAGTCTATTCCTGGAGAGGAGTTGGTATAACGGGTTCATCAAATGGTAAAACGGTAACTGTAAGTCACTCAGAGCCGGGTTCATATACAATTAACCTTACTTTAGATGATGGATCAGGATCCAGTAACGGCTTATACTCCATTAACAAAAGATATGAAGTTAATGCCCCTCCGGTGCCACAATTCACATTAAGGGAAAAAGCAGCTCCGGGAGACAATCTCACTTTTGATGGCCGAAGTTCTGCGGATGGAAACAACAACCCATTGACTTACAAGTGGTTTGTGAACGATAATTTAATAGCTTCTGAAGCCGTAACAGAATTTCGATTTTCAGATCCTGGTACTTACCGTGTAAAACTTATAGTTGATGATGGCAGAGGTGTTTCAAATTCGGTGCAGGAACTAACTAAAACTGTTCGGATAAATACTCCTCCACAGCCGATTATTACTGCTGCAAAAGTAACTTCAAGTTCTAGAGTAACATTTTCTGCGGAGCAAAGCAGCGATTCGGAATCTACGCTAAGTTCATACCGTTGGGATTTCGGTGATGGAAATACAGGAACGGGACCAAGAGTTCAACATACTTATTCTAAGACGGGAGAGTACAGAGTTACTCTTCAGGTAAACGATGGCGAAGGACTTTCAAACAGCACCAGAACTACCGAGCATATCTTATTGATCAACCAATATCCGATTGCAGATTTTAATTCACCTGTAGTTGTTGCTCCGGGACAGGAGTTCACTTTAGATGGTTCTTTAAGTACAGACAGCGACGGATTGATTACCAGTTATGAGTGGTATAATGAAGGAGAATTAATTGGGACAGGCAGTACAATTACCACCAGCTTAAGTAAAACAGGAAACGCAAATATCTCGCTAAGGGTAAAAGACGATTCCGGTTACGAACTTGCGGAAGGAATTAAAACTAAAAAAGTTCGGGTAAACACCCCTCCTACCGCTGTTTGGGTTTCTGATGCAGATTATGTTGCTCCAAACAAAGAAATCAGATTCTCTGCCGCAGAATCATACGATCTGGATGGTAGTATAGCTCGATACAGATGGGAATTTAATGATGGTGTAACGCTTCGTGGACGTGTAATACAACGAACTTTCAGAGAAAGCGGAACCAAGTCTTTCACATTAACAGTAACAGATAATGACGGTTTATCTAATTCCAGCTCTTCAGTATCCGGTGAACTGAAAGTAAATCACCAGCCTTTGATTGTAACTGAAACCGTTTTGAGATCTAATGCGCTTTCAGTAAAACTTGATGCAACCTCAAGTTATGATCTGGATGAAAATCCATTGACTTTTGAATGGACTTTACCGGACGGCACAAAACGAAATGAATCTTCATTTACATGGCAAGCAAGTGAGCCCGGAGTGCATTTCATTGGGCTTACTGTTGATGATGGTTTGGGGCTTGAAAATAGTATAGCAGAGGAATCTATCAGAGTTTTGATAAACAGACCGGTTAAAGCAGTGGTAGCATCTGAAATTGCCTCCTGTACAGGACAAACCGTTCTATTTAACAGCTCACAGAGCTACGATCCAGACGGAGATCCTTTCAGTGTAAACTGGAGCTTTGGAAATGGAGCTTCTTCTGATCAGGCTAATCCATCTTATGTGTATGAAACACCGGGAATTTATGAAGCCAAACTTACTTTGAATGATGGCTTTACCGAAGAACAAACTGTAGCTACTATTCCTGTTATCATTGAAGGTTCTCCCGTAGCAAAATTAAATTTATCCGATACTACAATTTGCGTAAATAACAGCATCAGGTTTGACGGCTCCTCAAGTACAGATCCTTCCGGCTCCCTCCCCTCCTTTAGTTGGGATACCGGCGATGGAAAAACAAAAACAGGAGCTGTGATAGATCATATTTTTACTACTCCCGGAGTGTATACCGTTTCATTAACCGTTGAAGGTTCGGGCTCAGGACGCTGCAGCAACATTAGTCAAACAACCGCAACAGTTACCGTGGTTGAAGGTCCTGAAGCAAGTTTTGAACTTCCTGAATATACAATTCCCGGAAAAGCTGTAACACTGGACGGATCCGCATCATCAGCTGACGGTGGTTTTAAATCTGCTAAATGGGTTATTGATTCTGAAAAAGGACAAGAAGTTGTAGAAGGACTCAATACCACTTATACCTTTGAGGAACCAGGTGAATATCTTGTAAGCCTTGAACTGGAAACCAATTCAGAAACAAATTGTAATACCGTAAGCATAACCAAAAGTATAAAGGTCAATGCACCACCGGTTATAAACTGGAATTTACCTACGAATATACCGGCCGGAACAGATCTAAAACTGGACGCTTTGAGTTCCAGAGATCCTGATGGCTTCGTTAAGTCTTACAAATGGTATATGGACGGGCAACTGATCAGTGAAAATGCTGCTGAGATCATTAAGGCAATTCAGCCCGGAGATCATACCGTTAAACTGGAGATCACCGACAATACTACAGCAACAAATAACACTGTTTCAGTCGAAAAAACATTCTTTGCCAATAGTAAACCTTCTCCTGCAATTATTGCTCCTGAAGCAGTCTATCTGAATGAGACTGTCAGTTTCAGAAATGCATCAACGTTAGACAGAGATGAAGATGTATTGACATCAACGTGGAAGCTAGATGGAAATGTAATTCCAAGCCCGACTTTTGAAGTAACAAACCCACAAGGTCATAAACTTGTTCTGATTCAGAATGACAACAGAGGGCTTTCCAACTCAGTAGACAGTGCTGTAATTCGTGTAACACCAAAAGTATTACCTGTTGCAAATCCTGACCTTCCAAAACTGATAGCTGTTGGCGGAGCTTTATCATTAGCTGATATCAGAATGGAAAACCCTTGGAGATTTAAGAATCAGGGACAATTCTCACTAACCTGGGCATCAACAACTCCGGGTAATAAGACTCTAACTCTTGCATATGTTCAAAATGGTTCTGAGTTAGTATCACAAGAATTTACTCTTCAGGTTGTTCCCCGACTTAGTTTCACTGAAAGCCCGGAAACACAAACTATTGAATGGAATCCTGCAAATCCATCGATGATACTCAGAGCTCCTTCTGTTAACCGGGAAGACTCAGACGTACTTTATACATGGAAGCAAAGAGGAAGCACTCTTGGAACCGGAAAACAGATTGGCGTTCAACTGGTTAAAGGTGAGAATAGATTTACAGTTCAGGTAACTGATCAACGGGTAGCAAGATCAAGCCCAATAACTATTGACGTGGTTATTATAACCGAATAACTATTCAGTTATACCGCTTCAAAATCTTTCATTTCACTCAAAAACACAGTAGTTTAATTCGTTAACAAATTACGAAAAAAGGCTCTTTTTGAAGATCATAATAATTGGTGCCGGAGAAATTGGGTACGACCTTGCTAGTGTACTCTCCAAAGAAAAGCACGATGTAATAATTTTAGATCGCGACAAAGAATCGTTATCAAAAGCATCAGAAACTCTGGATGTACTATGTAAAGAAGGAAATGCTACATCAGCTAACGACCTCAACAAAGCAGGTGTTTCTGAAGCAGATATTGTGATCTCTGTTACCAGTGTGGATGAAGTAAATATGATCGCATCCATGATCAGTAAAAAACTGGGCGCCAAAATGGTGATCGCCAGAGTTAGAAATGATGAGTTTTCGCATCGTGATTCCCCTTTAAAAGCTACCGATCTGGGAATCGACGTAATGATCAATCCGGAGCTAAGTGCCGCTCAGGAAATAGCTCAGCTTTTAAAACGTTCAGCCGCTAGTGATGTGATCAATTTGGCTGATGACCTCATGCAGCTTGTTGGAATCCGGTTAGACAGAAACGCTCCTTTGATAGGAAAATCGCTGATCGAATACGCATCTGAAAACGAAGATATAACCTTTCGTGTAGTTGCCATTGCACGTCGTGGAAGAACGCTGATGCCTCGCGGGCCCATGAAGCTCCAAACCTTTGATCAGGTTTTTATTCTGGCAAAAACGGAAGACATCCCTGCTATCATAGCCACTACCGGTAAATCGGAAACAGATCTGAATAGAATTATGATTGCCGGAGGTACAGGAATTGGAACAACCATAGCGCGTATCTTGTGTGGAGATGAAAAAAAGGACTGGTCAGTAAAGCTGATCGAGCCGAATTACGAAAGAGCAGAAGAACTCGCCATTGAATTAAAAAATGCAATGATCCTGCATGGAAATCCAACCGATCCTGATCTGTTAGCATCTGAGGGAATTACGGATATGGATGCATTTATTGCGGTAACCGATGATGAAGAATCAAATATTATTTCCTGTTTGATGGCGAAGCACTTGGATGTAAAAAAGACTGTTGCGCTCGTTTCCAAACCTGATTTTATTCCTCTTTCACAAACCATTGGTCTTGATGCAGTCGTAAACAAAAAAGTAGCTGCTTCGAATGAAATTCATCGCTACGTTAGAAGTGGAAATGTGATTTCTGTAACAGAACTTCGGGGAATTAAAGCAGAAGTAATTGAGCTGTTGGTTTCAGAAAAATCTAAAGTGGCAGATAAACAAATTCAAAAGATCAAACTTCCTGACGGCTGTATAGTTGGTGGAGTTCTTTGTGATGGATCGGTAGAAATTGCTACCGGTAAAACCGTTATACAAGCAGAAGATCGGGTAATGGTATTCTGCTTACCTGAAGCCATAGATAAAGTAACTAAGCTGTTCAGCAATGCCTAAAAGTAAAAGTGTTATAAGCGCTTTTAACCGCCCTACCATTGATTTTTTGGTTGTATTGGGAATTCTGGGTGCGTTCATCTTTTTTATGGGCTTCGCACTTCTGTTACCCGCAGGTATTGACCTGATCTATGGACAGGATACCTGGTATACTTTTGTAGTTTCTGCCGGAATCGCATTCATATTAGGTGGTTTGCTATGGTTTTTCTTTAAACCTAAAGAAGAACTCAGAATTCGGGAAGGATTTTTGGTCGTTAGTTTAACCTGGCTTGTTCTTTCATTGGTAGGCGCACTCCCCTTTACTATTTCAGGTATTCTGCCAAATTATACCGACGCTGTTTTTGAAACCATGAGTGGTTTGTCTACTACGGGTTCAACTATTATGGGTGGAACCACCAGTACTGGAATTGTAAACCCTGCCATTGAGGATCTCCCAAAAAGCTTTTTGTTCTGGAGATCCCTTGCTCATTGGCTCGGTGGAATGGGAATCATTGTGCTTTCTCTGGCTATTCTACCGCTTTTGGGAATTGGTGGAATGCAGCTTTTTCAAGCGGAGTCACCGGGACCTACTGCCGATAAATTAACGCCCAGAGTTCAGGAAACTGCGAAATTACTCTGGGTAGTGTATGTAGCTTTTACAGCAGCTGAGTTTTTACTTCTGTGGCTCCACCCTTCCATGGATTGGTTTGAAGCGATCAATCACGCTTTTGCCACGCTTGCAACCGGAGGTTTCTCCACCAAAAATACTAGTATCGCTGCCTTTGATTCTGCTTACATCGATACCATCATTACCATATTTATGTTTTTGGCAGGAATTAACTTCGCTATGCATTTCCGATTGCTTCGTGGGGAATTTGAACCCTTTTTTGCAAACAGGGAAACCAGATTCTACACTCTGATCACTATGATCGGTATTCTGGGGATTTCCTTTTCTCTCTGGTTTTTTGATGGATACACTATTCTTGAAGCTATTCGGTCAGGAGCATTTCAGGCGGTAGCTATTATTACTACTACAGGATTTGGTACCGATGATTACGAACTCTGGTATTCTTTCGGGGCTTTTTTACTGCTTCTGTTTTTCTTTACCGGAGGAAGTGCGGGCTCTACCGGTGGCGGAATCAAAATGATCCGCTGGATGATTCTTATCCGAAACACAGGACGCGAGATCAAACAGATCATTCACCCGAAAGCCATTCTTCCTGTCCGAATTGGAGATCAGGCCATCAATCAGAATATTCAGCGAACAGTATTGAGCTTCTTCATTCTTTATATGTTCATATTTGGATTGGGAGCTTTTATCATTTCACTATTCGGATATGATATCATGTCCTCGGCCGGAGCAAGTATAGCTGCACTTGGGAATATCGGTCCGGGTTGGGGTGAATTCGGTCCCACCGACAGTTTTGCAAAAATGCCTTATCTCGGAAAATGGGTTATGATCATGCTGATGATGATCGGTCGACTTGAGATCTTTACCGTTCTTATCATATTCTCTCCTGCTTTTTGGAAGCAGTAATACTATTTATCAATTCATTCATTATCCGTCAGATGGCTCCAAGCCGTCCGACCGATTCAAAGTGATATTCTTTAGCAATATCTTTTGTTATTCTCTTTAAATTATTCATCTTAGCATGAAATTTTAAAAGCAATAAATGTAAATTACCTGGCTAATGGCTTTAAGTTGGAATGAAATAAAAGATCGGGCTCTAAAATTCACAAAAGAATGGGAAGGTGAAAGCCGTGAAAGAGCGGAAAAAGACACATTTTGGAACGACTTTTTCCATGTTTTTGGTATTAGTCGTAGAAGACTTGCCACATTTGAAGAACCTGTTAAAAAACTTAATGACCATCAGGGTTTTATTGATCTTTTCTGGAAAGGAACACTCTTAGTAGAACACAAATCCAGAGGTAAAGACCTTGATGCCGCCTTTGAACAAGCCACAGACTATTTTTATGGCATAAAAGAACATGACCTTCCTAAATATGTTCTGGTATCAGATTTTGAGAACTTTCGATTATATGATCTGGATGAGAAAACGGAGCACGAATTCAAGCTCAAAGACTTCCATAAAAATATAAAACTCTTTGGTTTTATAGCAGGTTATCAAAAACGAAGCTTTAAAGACGAAGACCCGGTAAATATAAAGGCCGCAGAGTTGATGGGTAAATTCCATGACCAGCTGGAAGAAAGCGGTTATGAAGGTCACCCACTGGAAGTGTTTCTTGTTCGATTACTTTTCTGTTTGTTTGCTGATGACACCGGAATATTTGAAAAAGATACCTTCAAAGAACTTATTGAAGTTAAAACTGCTGATGATGGAAGTAATCTTGGTGGTTTGTTGGCTCAATTCTTTCAAGTATTAAATACCCCTGTTAACAAGCGTCAAAACAATCTGGATGAACATTTGCAGGCTTTTCCTTATGTGAATGGGAAACTCTTTGAAGAATCATTACCTATTGCGGCTTTCGATTCCCGAATGCGAGAGATTTTATTGGAATGCAGTGCCTTAGATTGGGGAAAGATCTCCCCTGCAATTTTTGGAAGTATGTTCCAAAGTGTGATGAATCCCGAAGAGCGCAGAAATTTAGGAGCTCATTACACCTCTGAGAAAAATATCCTCAAGCTCATTAAACCTCTCTTTCTGGATGAACTTCATGAGGAATTCGAAAAGATTAAAACCAACAAAAAGCAGCTGAAAGAGTTCCATAAAAAACTGGGAGAACTAAAGTTTCTTGACCCTGCTTGTGGTTGCGGTAATTTCTTAATTATTACCTACCGTGAATTGCGATTGCTGGAATTGGAAGTGCTAAAAAAGCTACACGGTAAACAGCAGATCATTGACATTGAAGCCATATTAAATGTAGATGTCGATCAGTTTTTTGGCATTGAATATGATGAATTCCCCGCACGAATTGCAGAAGTTGCTCTATGGCTCATGGATCACCAAATGAACTTGGTCATTTCCGAAGCATTTGGGCTGTATTTCGCACGTTTACCATTAAAAAAATCTGCCACTATTGTTCATGGAAATGCCTTACGTACAGATTGGGAAGATGTAGTTCCAAAAGCTGAACTTTCATACATTCTTGGTAATCCACCTTTTTACGGAAAGCAGTACCAAAGTAAAGAGCAAAAAGAAGATATGGCACTTGTTTTCAATGGTGTAAAAGGAGCTGGTGTTTTGGACTATGTAACCGCTTGGTATTTAAAAGCATCAAAACTAATCAAGGATACATCCATTAAAACCGCTTTTGTATCTACAAATTCTATTGCCCAGGGTGAGCAAACAGGAATCCTGTGGAATGAACTTTTTAATAATTACGGTATTAAAATACACTTTGCACATAGGACTTTTAAATGGAGTAATGAAGCAAAAGGAAATGCAGGAGTATATGTGGTAATTATTGGCTTTGCCAATCATGACATAAAAAACAAACGGATTTTTGAATATGAAAACGTAAAATCAGAACCTCATGAAATTTCCGTAAAGAATATAAACCCTTACCTAGTTGAAGGTAATGACCTTGTTATTTTAAAAAGAAGAAAACCAATCTGTAACGTATCAGAAATTTCTTTTGGCAGCATGCCTAATGATGGAGGCTATTTGTTGCTCAATGATTCTGAAAAAGATGAATTAATAAGTTTAGAACCTAAAGCGGCTCAAATTATCAAACCGTTACTCTCGGCAAATGAAGTTTTAAATAACAAAACAAGATGGTGCATTTGGCTTGAAGGGGTTTCGCCTGCCTTACTTCGTGAATTGAAATTAGTAAATCAAAGAGTTCAAAAAGTAAAAGAAACAAGAGCCAACAGCTCAAGAGCTGCAACTCAAAAGTTAGCGGAGTTTCCTACTCTGTTTGGTGAAATAAGACAACCAAAAAGTGATTTTGTTTTTGTCCCCCTTACTACTTCTGAAAATAGGCGTTATATACCAATGGCTTTTTTTGATAGCTCACATATACCTAACAATACAGCAAGTGTAATTCCAGATGCAACTCTTTATGAGTTTGGTGTAATGCATTCTATTATGCATATGACTTGGGTAAACTATGTATGCGGTAGGCTTGAAGGTCGCTATAGATACAGCAATGAAATTGTTTATAACAACTATCCTTGGGCAAAAGAGCCAAGTGCAAAAAATAAAAAACTGGTAGAGACCAAAGCCCAAAAAGTGTTGGATGTGCGTGAACAATTTCCGGACAGCAGCTTAGCCGATCTGTACCATCCGCTAACTATGCCACCCAAATTGGTAAAAGCGCATCAGGAACTCGACAAAGCGGTAGATCTGTGTTACCGCCCACAGCCTTTCACCACCGAGACCAATCGAATTGAGTTTTTATTCGAGCTGTATAACGAATACACCAGTCCGCTATTCAAAAAAGAGAAGAAATCGAAAAAAAAGAAGTAACGGTACTGTAAACCATCATCTCTTTCCCAAGCTCCTGCTTGGGAGAATACATAGGAGCTCCTGCTCCGAATACTGCTAAATAAGAATCACACAAAAATAGAGAGATCACTTCAATATCACTCTTGAATGAGGTTTTTGAATCTATTTCGATTGCTTATCGGCCGGACGGTTTGGAGCCGTCTGACCGATGTCGTAGAAACGGAATAAATTAATGACCTAACTCAAAAAACTCTCGATAAGATCTTCAGGATGGCTGGTTGGAGTAACGGGAAAATCAAACCATTCTTCAATGTCTCTTTCAAGCCCTTCTCTATTCAAATAAGAATTTAAAGCTCGATTTAGTCCTTGTGTGTAGGTAGTATGCTCGGTTCCTTCGGGATCTTCGTGCCACAGATCATTCTGAGCAAAGCCCTGAAATTCCGGTCCGGTTATTTTTATACCAAATTCATCCGGATTATTACCAATCGGACTATGAACCGTTGTTGTGAATAGATGCCAAAATCCCGACTGAATGCAGTTTTTCTCAAACAATTGCCTTACAACCTCCAAAGAGTCAATGGTTTCCTGCTGAGTTTCGGTTGGAAATCCATACATCAGATAAGCGTGAACCATAATGCCATTTTCAGAGAAATTATTGGTTACTCTGGTAACCTGAGCGATATCCACTCCCTTTTTCATCTTTCCCAATAATCTGTCTGATGCTACTTCCAATCCTCCAGTAACCGCAATACAACCTGCTTTTGCCATTAATTCACACAACTCAAAATTGAACGTCTTTTCGAATCTTATGTTGGTCCACCAGGTAACCGACAGATCTCTTTTTATCAATTCTTTTGACATCGCCTTCAACATTTTAGGCGGAGCGGCTTCATCAACAAAATGGAATCCTGAAATTCCTGTATCCGCTATAATTTTTTCGATCTTATCGACTAAAATTTCAGCCGTTGTATTTTGGTAATTCCCGATGTAATCCAAACTCACATCACAAAAGGAACATTGTCTCCAGTAGCATCCATGTGAGATCGTCAATTTATTCCATCTTTTATCTGTCCACATACGATGCATGGGATTTACCACATCCAGAAAAGAGACGTATTTATCATACGGTAAACCTAAATAATTTGGAGCGGGCAAGTCCTGATGATGATGAATAGTATTCGGCAGTTTGTTTTTAAAAACAACTTTCTCATCTTCTAAAACGTAGGTTCTTTCCAGCTCATCTATCTCAACCTTTCCATCCAGATACTCGAGCATTTTCAGCAAAGGCCCTTCCCCATCGTCCAGAGAAATGAAATCAACGATCTCAAAAATTCTTGGATCTTCTAAACTGCGTAATTCGGTATTGCAATATCCACCGCCGAAAGCTACCTGAATATCCGGATAGAACTGTTTAATGAATTGAGCGCATCGCAGGGCTGCAAATAAATTTCCAGGAAAAGGAATAGTAAAGCCGATCAGATTTGGAGCATGGGTCTCGATGTGCTCTTCCAAAATATTCAACATCTCATCTTCAATAAGCGTAGGCTGATATCTCAAAAATTCGTCTAACTGATCAAAACTACTGGCTGATGTGGCAATCTGTTCGGCGTACTTTGTGAATGCAAAGAATTCATCCACATTCGCCTGAATAAAATCTCCTATCTCTTCAATAAATAGCGTTGAATAATGCTTTGCCTTATCGATAATACCTTCATCTCCGGCTTCCCATTTGATCTCTGTGTTCACGTCCTTCAGTCTATGACCGACAGGCAAGAAATCAGTTTCTAAGATCTCATGAGCAGTTTCGATGTCGTTCTTTTGAAGAAAACCAATGACTTTATCAACTCGGTAAATGTATTGTTTTTTCATTTCTCTCATTTCAGGATAGAGATCATTTCCCAGATCTTCGGCTTCCTGAAAAATGTCGGCCAAGAACTCACCTGTAAAAACGGAAGTAAAAAGCTCAATACTCAGATCACAATGAGAAACTGAAACATCGTGTTCTTCCAAAAATCCTTTCAGATAAGCAGTTGCGGGATATGCCGTATTCAACTGAGTAAATGGTGGCGTAACTAAAAGGAGTTTTGATTGCATAGCTTAAATATAATGCTCTTTCTAATGAAAGTTTTAAATAGCCTTCTAGACGTTTATTGATAATCTAATCTTTATGTTGATCCGGATCTCGGGCATACGCCGCGAGACGACACATAAGCAGCAAATACAAGATGGTCAATAAGGCGGACATAAATATCCTTCTAGCGTAAAATTAGTTCCGTAAATAGAGCTTAAAACAACCAAAAATATCATCTCCACAAGCTTATTTTAGTAGCTCCTCAATAAATTATTGAGCAATGGAACTTGAATGTTGGAAATTGGCTGTTGAATGTTGCCTTTCCTACTTATTCATCGAGATCAGGAATTCTTCATTCGTTTTCGTGCCTTTGATCTGCTTCAACAAGAATTCCATGGCTTCAAATGCATTCATTTGAGTCATGTAGCGACGAAGCAGTACCACCTTTTCTCTCTCCTCTTCCGCAACCAATAATTCTTCACGACGAGTTCCACTTCGGAAAACATCAATAGCCGGATACATTCTTCTATCAGAAATACGACGATCAAGAACAATTTCCATGTTACCGGTTCCTTTGAACTCTTCGAAGATCACATCGTCCATTCTGGAGCCTGTATCTACCAAAGCTGTTGCAAGAATAGTTAAAGAACCACCATTTTCGATATTGCGGGCAGAACTGAATAGTTGTCTCGGAATCTTCAACGCTTCTGAATCCACACCACCACTCATGGTTCGTCCTCTGTTGCTCGCTTTTACGTTGTAAGCGCGTGCAAGACGGGTAATGGAGTCGAGTAGCAAAATAACATCGTGACCGCTCTCCACCAATCTCTTGGCTTTCTGGAAGGTGATTTCAGCCAGATCGATATGGTTTTCCGGTTTTTCATCAAAAGTAGAAGCAACTACTTCAGCACCTTTAACTGTGCGCTCCATTTCGGTTACTTCTTCAGGTCGTTCGTCAATCAAAAGAATTAAGATCTTTGCGTCCGGATGATTGGTAGCCACTGCATTTGCAATACCACGAAGCAAAGTGGTTTTACCCGTTTTCGGTTGTGCAACGATCAATCCACGCTGACCTTTTCCAATAGGTGCAAAAAGATCAATAAAGCGTGTAGAATAATTACTTGGATCAAACTCCATCACATATCGCTCATCCGGGTGTATCGGAAGCATATCGTCAAATTCCTGACGATTATCCATATCACGAGGAATACGTCCGTTCACTCCTTCTACTCTCAGTAAAGCAAAATATCGCTCACCAACTTTTGGCGGACGAATAATTCCGATTACACAATCACCACTTTTAAGTCTGAATCGTTTGATCTGTGAAGGTGATACATAAATATCGTCCGGACTGGCTTTGTAATTATAATTTACAGATCTCAGGAATCCATAACCATCCGGTAAAATTTCTAAAGTTCCCTCATTAAACAGATACTGGCCTAATTCCGGCTCCAGTTCTTTAATTCGTTCTTCCAACGTTTCCGCTTCAGATTCCGGAAGCAGATCGTGTTCCTGCTTCTTTTTATTGTTGTTGCGGTTGTTGTTATGGCGCGGCTTTTTATTCTCTTTAGGTTCTTCTTTCTTTTTATAAGATACAATATGTGAGTCGCCACCATAAGTAGCTAATTCGTCATTCTTTTGAGAAGACTTGCTGCCATTTTCTTCCTGATTTTCATTTATATCAACTTTTTCAGGTTCCGCCTTCTTTCTGGGCTTTTTTGCAGTTTTGGCTTTTTTCTCTTCCTTTGCCTTTGTAGGAATCACTTCTTTAGGAAGTGGTGGGCGTTCACTCTTAGGTCGTAACTTTACAGTTATTCCTTTTGGTTTAGAGCTGGAAACTTCACGGATATTATCAATCAATTCCTGCTTCTTAACGCCGGTCACCCTTTTAACACCAATCATTTTGGCGAGGATCTTTAACTCGGGTAATTTCTTCTTCTCTAAGGATTCCAATTCCCCAGCCGTTAGATTTACGGTCTGATTATCTGACATATAAAATTGTGGATATTATTATTGTATAAATAATGATTCTTACTGAGTTTGGGATGAGCCTCACATTATCAATTTTGGATAATTCCTGCGAAGCTCTATCAGGTAAGGAAAGATTGATGGGACTAACAATTACTAACCCATCGCTTAACTGTGCTGTAAAAGTAAAAACTTCCTGTAAAAATAACTAATGAAGTCTCAAATTCCTTCAAAATACTTTTGTAGGTGTTTTCATCGATCTTTTCTGCTGGAATTCTCAGCCTAACTTCTTTAAACGATGCTGCGCGGTCTGTATTTAGTTCGAAGTAAAATTTATGTTCTCTTTCTTTAATAGTTTCAATTACTTCAGGTACTAATTTATCTTTCATCAGAGAAAAGATGATTACTCCTTGCTCACCCCCAAAGCCATCCATTGTCTTGAGAGTGGATGTAAGCGCCTGAACATTATGAGCCCCGCTAAAATACCAGTTCTTGTTTTCATCCAGTTTTTCAAACCGAGCCGGAACGCCTTTGAACTCTTCAAAAGCTTCCAGAAGATTATTTTCAGCAACCGGGAATTTATCATCTAAAACTTTAACCGCCTGATAAACTGCTGCAAAATTCCATTTATTCACTTCTTCTAACAGCCGGGTTTGAACAGAAAGTGATTCATTTTTTAATGAGAATAAGCCTTTATTGAACTCAGGATTTAATTCTGAAGTCTTGATCATTTCTGCATTGTTCATGTTCGCAATCTCTGAAATCAATCTGGAATTTTCATCTGAAATATTTCCCAAAACCACCGGTTTTTCTGATTTAATAATTCCGGCCTTTTCTTTTACAATCTCTGTTTCAGTTGCCCCTAGAATATCCTGATGATCCAGACCGATGCTCGTTATAATAGAGAGCTCAGAATGAATGATATTTGTGGAATCCAACCTCCCTCCTAATCCGGTTTCAATAATTGCGATATCAACTTCTTCTTTTGCAAATATCCAAAAAGCCAACGCGGTGCTTATTTCAAAATAAGTCAACGGAACTTCTTCCAGTTCTTCCGAATAGGATTGGAAAAATTTCAGGATCAACTCGTCTTGAACCTCTTCTCCGTTAATGCGAAATCGTTCTTGATATCTGAGTAAATGTGGGGAAGTAAACAATCCGGTTCTATAACCTGCTTTTCTGTAAACCGTTTCCAGTAAATGACACGTAGTTCCTTTTCCATTGGTTCCTGCAACATGAATAGATGGAAATGAATTTTGAGGATCACCAATCGATTTACAGAACTGGGTTATATGCTCCAATTCAAAGTTCGATGCTGACGCTCCCTTATCCTGAAATTTCGGGATCTTATCCAGGTATTCCCATACATCTTTAATGTTTTTGAATGTTTTCATTTAAGGAAGTTAAGGGTCATTTCATAAGATTCTAAGGTAAGATGAGTATTTGATAAGTTAATTATTTTGTTAACAATTTTAGTATTGATAGTTCAAAAAAACTGCACTTAGTATTTAAGACGGAGAAGAGAGCATTATGCGTATGCGTCTACGGAGCAGGAATAATTCCTTAAAATGAGGAGCTTAGAAAATATATCTAAAAGAACAAAGATCTTTGGAATTATTCAGCGTAGAGTCAGTGAACCTGTGTTAAATACTAAGGGCATACTTATTTCAGCAATATTAAAACTCTAAACGCTGGTTGATGGACTGGATATTCAACTAGAAATGAACCTCGCGAAGATCCTGAAACAAGTTCAGGATGACCTATTAATGTAATTTTGTGTTTATCAAAAAGGTTCTGACATGAAATAATCAGCATCAAAAAAATACAATCAAAACCGACCTTTAGAATTATTGGCGAGACAAGAACGCAATGAAATCGACGGCTCCCCAGGAGCAATCATTACACTCAGGCTGATTCTTGAATATGTATCACACGTCCGAAGACCTTTTGTAATGATTAGTCGATGTAATGAAGTTCGCGCCAATAATTCTTGCCGGGAGCTTTTGGTACTGGAGCCTGTGCTGAGGAAGCTCAGTATCGGCACAAAAGTACATAGAACCAATAAATTGCTTCTTAGCCGGGGGGGCTTATTCCTTCCTAAACAACCAAAATCCGTCGGCCGTGCAAAGCCCGACAGACGGCGAAGTAGCTTATCCATCACTTCGCTGAAATCGGGATGATGGAGTTGGTGAAAATAATTCTAAAGGTCGTTCAACAAAGCCTTTTCTCTTTATACACTTTAAAATCATCTTTTAGCTTCTCAAACACAGAATGTTCGGTTTTGTACAAATGATCATCTACACTAGATACAGACTTCATCTCCATTACTGAATTAGTACAGAAAACAGCTTCAGCACTATAAATATCTTCCAGCCCGAAAGCTCCTTCGATTAACTGTAATTCCGAATCCTGATCAATTAATTTAATTAATATCGATCTGGCTACACCGGGCAAAAGGTCGCAATTGACGGATGGTGTAAAAACCTGATTGGCTTTTATCCAGAAAATATTTGAAATGCATGTCTCGCTGATCTTTCTATCAATAGTCAGAATTAAAGCATCGTCTCCTCCCTTCTTCTTGGCTTCCTGAGCAGCTTTGATATAATTGATGGAATTGCTGAGTTTCACCTTTCTTTCTAAAGCAATGGAAGGAATAGTCGGTATTGAAACTGTTTTTAGCTTGATCGATTCCGATCTTTCCGGAATTGATCGATTTGAAATAATGAACCCTGAACGATCTGAAATATCAAAATAGCCGGAATGTCCTTCTCTATAGCATTGAATTCGAATTACAGAATTTTCGTCTTCAATTACATTCTCTTCCAACAACTTTTGGACCTCTGACTTTAGTTGATCTATTGTCAGATCAAGATTCATTTCCAGATACTTCAAACCGGATTGGAGTCGGGCAAAATGATCTTCAAAATGCAGGAATTTACCTTTGTAGCTAACTAACGTTTCAAAACATCCATCACCATAAGAAAGCGCTCTTGAAGTTGCAGGAAGTGAAGCTTCTTCTTCAGGAATTAAGGCTCCATTTATGTTTACAAAACTACTCATTCGGTGAGTTTACTTCTCAACAAACTATATCCCGCGTTCTCCTGATATCCTACATGAGCGTATTTCAAAGCACCTTTTTTATCTAATAGTACATAAGACGGAATTCCGGGAACCTTTAGTTCATTATATAAGGAAGCTCCATCTACATGTACAAAACCATCTAGAAACTTAGTGTTAGAAATATCATCGGTTGCATCCAGAACCAAAGCTGAGATCACTACCAGTGAATCCGTTTGATCCTGTAGTGTATATATTTCCTGAAGTAGCAGATCAGATTTTTCGGACCAACTTGACCAGAAAACCACAACAATATCATTTCCTGTGTACTCATCGATAGAAACAGAATCACTTTCATTAATAACCAGCAACGGCTTTGTTAGTAAAGAATCACTTTCCTGAATTGCTTCAATAAATCGCTCTTTTTGAGTTTCTTTGTATCTCAATGAAGAAAAAACGATGGCTAAAGCAGTAAGCACAGCTACTACCGCCATAAATGCTGGGAAGTATTTGGTATCTAATCTCATGATCTGAAATTAAGGAAATCTGTCTTCAATGATTAAGCTATTTCAAAAAGAATATTTCTGAAATTACTTGGCTTTTATTACTACAGATGTAAGTGGATCCACTATAATTGAATCCGAATTGATCCGAATCCCCGAAACTTCAGATACAGCTTCAGTTCCTGATTCATCAGAATCTACCAGCACAGTTCCTGAAGAAAGATCGATATTTAAAGAGATCGTTCTTTGTTCTGAATCCGCATTTACAATAACATAATAAATCTCGTTTGTAGTAGATTCAGCTTTGAATATCAGAACCAGATCTTCTTCTTTGATGTCTTTACTTTCTATCAATGTTACATTTTCTGAGACAAGCTTTTCATTTCCTAATCGGAATGCATCTGTGGATCTTCTCAAAGCAACAAGACCGCTTGTGTATTCCATGGTTTGTTTGTGAATTCCTTCCTCAGTCACCTTATCCCAATCAAACATATTCACAGCAGCTGAAGCGTCGTAGGAGTTTCGAATCAAGTAAGGATATTCAAACTCATCTGCTTTCATAAATTCTCTTTCCGGTGGAGTTGAAGAAAACCACTGTTTAGTTCTCCCGTATTCCTGACCTGCATGTAAAAAGGCAGCTCCCTGACTGGTTAACACAATCGCATTCGCCAATCTGATCCTTTTATGAATTTCTTCCTGGTGATCTTTCGGATCTTTTTTGATAGAATAAGCGATCATATCATGAAGAGTAAGTCCATCGTGCACAGTTACATACTGTAGCACGTCTCCCGGATCATCTTCAGTCATGTTATCAGGCTTGGCAATTACATTATTGAAGATGTTTTGGATCGGTCTTGCACCGCCTGTAACAAATCTAGGTTCGCCTTCAATACCATGACCGGATTTCAATTCATTTCTGATCTCATCAGAAAAACACACTACGCTATTGGTTTGATCCATCCAGTCCTGATCGGCAGGAGTAACTGATTCTCCATCATCTCCGGCAAAAGTTCTCCAGCACTCTCCAACCATAAGAATATCCGGATTGATCTTTTTGGCTTCATCGTATGCTATTTGAATAGTTTCAGCATCAAGATCTCCCATAAGATCGTATCGAAAACCATCTACTTTATATTCTTGTGTCCAGTATATGATTGAATCAATGATCAGTTTTCTGGCCATTGCGTGAGTAGAACCCGGACGCCCTCCTCCATAACTTTGTTTTGCGACACCCTTCGCATCCATGAAGTGATAATAGCCAGGAACAATATCTTCCAAAAATTCCAGTCTGGCGGTGTGATTATAAACCACGTCCAAAGTAACACCCATTCCCTTTTCATGGATGCTTTTAATGAGTTCTTTCAATTCTTTAATTCGCAATTCCGGATCTGTTGGATCGACGGAATACATTCCTTCCGGAGAAAAATAGTTATCGGGTCCATAACCCCAGTTATAGTTTGCTCCCAATTCATAGTTCAAATTTCGCTCCCGATCTATTTCATCTGAATAGGTGTAACTGAGTACCGGAAGCAATTGAATATGGGTTATTCCAAGATCTTTGATATAATCGAGTCGTTCTGAAAATGCATCGTATGTTCCATAAGGAGCTTTTGTTTGAATATCAGGATCAACGGTAATATCCCAAACATGAGCTTCCCAAATAATGGCATCTTCTCTTTTTTCATATCCTTCAATTTGTGCGTAATCTAAACTTGGACCTGTGGAAGATTGATCTACAATTGCCCCTCTAGGTGTAAAAAATGTTTCTCGTACTGTTTCAGCCATTGATTTGGCATAGGGATCCATTACTTCTTTAGTTACTCCGTAATTAGTTATAGAATAGGTGTAATACTTTCCCTTCAGATTTCCGGGAACTGAAGTATGCCAGACTCCTTTATCTTTTCTGCCTAATTCAATTGTTTCATATGGTTCTTCATCCAATCCCTTCTCATACAAATTCAGAACTACTTTTGAAGCGAGTGGAGCCCATAATTTAAAGTCAGTTTTGTTCCAATTATAGAATGAGCCTAATTCTCCTTCGTATGTATAAAGCTTGTCGATAGCTTTCCAGTGAGGTTGAGCCTGCTTTTCGGTATCACCTGCTCTTACCACATATTTTTTAGTAAAATCCAAAGTCCGGTTTACAGTAAGACGATATTCCTTAGATTTGATTTCCTGAATATCTGAAACAGTAAGAGATTCTCCTCCTGATATAATCTGAATATCATTTGTGACAATTTGATTACTGAATTTTACTGCGATGGTTTTCTCATTGGTTATAAAAGCCGAAACGATATTTTCATTTTCCTGACTATATAAGCTACCTGAAAAAACTAATGTTATAAGAACGGAATAGAGTACTTTCATTTTAAATAAGGTGAAATCAAGTTGAGTTTTTTTCCTTGAGAATCTCGATAGATCAGGAAATCAGAATCAGTGGAGATAATTACAGACTTTTTATCATTTTCAAACATTGCCAGTAGGTTTGCATCGGCAAATGCGCATGGCACGTCATTGTATTTATTCATTACATCCAAAACGAATCTCTGATTTGAAGAAAATGGATCTTGAATATCTAAAAAGCCACTATTTATCATTTTCATAAGTCCCTCCTCTCCTCGATTCGATCGCTTCAAAAGAAAGAACGCTTCTGTAATTACTGCCGTATTAGTTTTTAATGAAGCATCAATTTCAGAAAAAACAGACTTGATCCAAGTATGATGATATTCCCTCTTGTCGATGAAAGAGACTAATGGACCGGTATCAAGAAAGGCTGTCTTTGCCAAAATCTTCCATGTATTTAGGATTCGTTGAAAGATCTCCTGGGCCATCAGCTATACCAACAATATGTTGCAATTTTTCTAATGTTGACCCCGGTTTGGCTACAATCTCGTATTCTGTAACCTGTTCATTTACAGCATTCATTACTGCTTCTTTTTTAGAAACACCTTTTCTTTCAGCAAGTAACTCGATCTTTTGCTTTTCCTCAGGAGTTAATTTCATCCCAAACCAAACAATATCTTTGTCTTTCTTTGCCATAATGATCACATAAAATAATAGTTGCAACCAATTTAAATAAAAGTTGCAACTATTCAAATCAAGGTTACTGCTACTTAATGGCTTCCTCTTCTGTAATAAGGAAGTTACTGAAGGCGGCGATTGCTAAACAAACTCCGGCAAGAAGCATGGTTCCTATCGTAGCTTCTCCAAAGATCGTTTTATAGAGGAAGTTGATTCCGCCTAAAGCTGCAATGATCTGTGGAATTACTATAAACATGTTAAAGAGTCCCATATACAAACCCATCTTCTTTGGATCTATACTACTCGAAAGCATGGCGTATGGCATAGAGAGAATACTTCCCCAGGCAATTCCCACGCAAATAAAACTCAAATTCAGCATTCCGGTATTTTCAGGAGAAACGAAGTACATACTTATAAATCCTGCTCCGCCAATTAAAAGCGAACCAAAATGAACCAACTTTCTGTTGATCCTGATCTTGCTGGTTACAAAAGTCAAAAGCAGCGCAAAAAACATGGAAGACAATCCATAGGTCCCCATATAAGAACCAACAAGATTTGCAGCGTTGTTATAGGCCACATTGGCTGTATCAAAATCTACTGCATCCGGCATTGGAACGGGAGCCAAAAAAGCATGTTCTGTAAGTGCCGGAACGGCAAAACTCCACATGGTAAAGAAAGCGAACCAACTAAAAAACTGAACCACTCCCAATTTTCTCATTACAACCGGCATATTACCGATATTCGAAAATATCTCCTTTACTCCGGTAAAAAATCCAGAGTTTTCTTTTTTCTCTTTCTCGAAAGCTTCCATGTCTTCCGGTGGATACTCTTCGGTAGTGAAAATCGTCCACAGAATACTTGAAATAAAAACAAAAGCACCTATTCCAAATGCCACTTTTACCGACATAGGAACCACTCCGGGAGCTGCATCATTTGCAACACCAAGCTGGCTCACCATCCAAGGCAAGTTACTGGCAATCCAGGTACCGATACCAATGATCAGCGTCTGCACAACGAAACCATATGAGCGTTGCGACTCAGGAAGTTTATCAGCAACAAGAGCTCTGAACGGTTCCATATTAATGTTGATGGATGCATCCAGAATCCACAAACAACCTGCAGCAACCCAAAGAATAGGTGAATGAGGAACAAACAATAAAGTAATTGAACTAAGAATTGCTCCAATCAGGAAATAAGGTCTGCGGCGACCAAACTTTACGCTCCAAGTACGGTCACTCAAATATCCGATAATTGGCTGGACTAATAATCCGGTTAACGGAGCCGCTATCCAAAGTAAAGGAATATCATCTTTAGCAGCACCTAGTGTTTGGAAAATCCTGGACATGAATCCACCTTGTAGTGCAAATCCGAATTGGATTCCCAAAAACCCAAAACTCATATTCCATATTTGCCAAAAACTCAGGCGTGGCTTAGTATCTTGTTGCTGTTCAGACATTTAAGTATCCCTTTTATTAGTTTTTAATTTGTTGAAATGATGATCCATTCATTCGCCGGCAACTCTATTGAAGAAAATTCCGACATACCAACCAATTCTCCATATACATTAAGTTTGTCTTGGTTCCACTCAGGGAAACTGATTGTAGAAGTCTCAGAATTATTATTGATCGCTACCCAAATCTCATGATCTCCTTTCTTTCTTTTAAAAGCATAAGTGCCTTCAGGTGATTCAACTCTGATCGTTTCTCCACCAAAATCTCCGTTCCAAAGTGCTTCGTTTTCTGTATTCAAAGTCAGCAACATCTTATAGAAGTCAGCATACTTATAGTTTTTCCACTCTATTTCGTCTTTTTCGAAGAACTCCAATCTTTTATCCAGATCACTTTCTTGCCCGTTATAGATCAACGGCATTCCTTTCACGGTAGCAGACAAAACTGCAAAATTCTCAAAATTATCGCCATACATTTCAGGATCGGTTCCATTCCATGAATTTTCATCATGATTGGAAGTGAAATACATTCGGTATGCATTGTCAGGAAATCGTTTACTGTCTCTTTCAAAAAGTGAGTCCAGATCTTCGAATGTTTGCTCTCCTTTAGCAATCTCACGAATTACATGAGCATATTCCCATGCATAATTCATATCAAACGCTTTGTGAAGTAATTCAGGCTCTCCATCTTCAGCCAACATAAATACCGGCTTAATTTTGTCCAGCTCTACTCTGGCATTTTCCCAGAAATCTGTTGGAACCATTCCTGCAACATCACAACGATATCCGTCTATATCAAATTCTCTAACCCAAAATTCGAGAGCATCTAACATTGCTGCACGCATTTCTTCACTTTCATAATTCAACTGAATAACATCAGACCAATCTGTTCCCCTTGGAGGCATGAAGTTTCCATCTTCTGTCAACTCATACCAATCTTTGTTTTCAGTCCATGGATTATCCCAAGCTGAATGATTAGCAACCCAGTCAATGATCAGCTTAAAGCCTTGCTCATGGGCTGCATCAACCAAATTCTTAAAGTCTTCTTCTGTTCCAAAGTTAGGATTTACTTTTTTGTAGTCCGCTACAGAATAATAACTGCCTCTGCTTTCTTCAGTTTCCTTTCTGTTGATCTTTCCAATCGGATGAATAGGCATCAACCATAAGATCTTAACACCCATTTCTTTTAATCGCGGAAGATCTTCCTGAAAAGCTTTGAATGTTCCTTCTTCAGAATACTGACGGATATTCACTTCATAAATATTCGCATTTTTACTCCATTCAGGATGTACTACCTGACTTGGTTTTTTCTCAACCGGTTTTTCTGCAGGTGAACAAGCCGCAAATACCGAGGCTACAAAAATGGATAAAAGTAAAGTTCGCTTAAGCATATTTATTTTTTAAAGCGTTAAAATTTCGAATGAATTTGAAGGTAAAGTCACAGTCAAAGTATTTCCTTCAACTGAAAAAGAATTACCAAAATGATTTGCCAAACTTGAATAATCAAAACCCGGTCTCAGGTCAACTGAAACTTGTTGTTGTGTTTTGCTTTTGTTGAAAACTACAATGGTTTGCTGTGCAAAATAAGCTCTGGAATATGCCATAACATCATCTTCAACTTTATGGAATTGGAAGTCACCAAAAAGAATGGACATTTCTGATGTTCTCAACTCCGACAATTTTGAATAGATGCTTCTGTTCCTTAACTCAAGCTGACTCAGTTCAGAATCTTCGAACCGCATCCATCTTCTGTTGTCAGGATCGTTGGCGCCGGGCATTCCAAATTCGTCGCCCATATACGTAACCGGAATTCCGGGAATAGTCAGATTAAAAGCCAGAAGTAAACTTAATCGGTCATAAGCAAAAGCCTGAGGTGAACCGATCTCTCTGGTCCATCCTGCTAGTTTAGAATCTTCATTCCATTTTACTTCGCCACTGGTTAGCGTTATGAATCGAGGTTTGTCATGATTTCCTGAAATGACTCCCATCATATTGTGATAACCAAAGTAATTGAAGCTTTCCTGAAGCTGGCTTTGTAATCCTTCAAAAGAAAGATCCTGACCAAATGCATTCAAGCCTGCATCGTACATGCTGAAATCGAACTGACTTTCAAGCATTCCGGAATTGATATAACTGGCTACCAACTCACGACTTCCGTAAGTCTCTCCCACCTGAAATACTTGTCTGTTTTCAGGAACTACGATTTCTTCTTTTACTTTTCTGGTCAATGTTCTCCAAAACTCTAACTGAATGTGCTTTGTGGCGTCATGACGAAAACCATCCAATTCATATTCTTCAACCCAGAATAGTGCTGAATCTGTCATGGTTTCTATTACTTCAGGATTTGAAAAGTCCAGCGAAGGCATGAAAGTATCAAACCAAGTTGTTAGACGTTGTTCATCCCATAATTCCGTATTCATTCTTCCGTCGGGTAGATACAGATCAGTTGCCCATTCAGGATTTCTTTGATAAACCGGATGATTTTTATGAACGTGATTGGCTACATAATCAAGAATCACTGCCATTCCGTTTTCATGGGCTACGCTAAGTAATTCTTTAAACTCTTCTGATGTTCCGAATCGATCGTCGATCTTAGAAGATGAGATTGGCCAGTATCCGTGATAACCCGAAAATTTAGTTTTTACACCTCCTTTGTCCCATAATCCCCATGCGTCTTCCGGATTTTGAGAAATGGGTGAAAGCCAAAGCGCATTTACATTGATCTTTTCAAAATATCCATCTTTGATCTTTTGTGTAATTCCGGCAAGATCTCCACCATAATAATTAGCTTTAGGATGGATATCAGGATCGTCAACTTTTCTGGTGTTTGATGGATTTCCATCTTTGAAGCGGTCAATAAGAACAAAATACATGTTCCAGGCTCTTACGTCCTTTCGGGTAAGACTTTCAGAACCTTCCAGGACTTTGCCGTTTTCCAAAGGAATAAGCACATCGTTTGAGATTCCATTTTCATTAAAAGTCCATGCGCGAATATGCGTTCTCCCTTCAAGATCAGAATTCTCCGGTAAATACACTCTGATAATATCATCCTTAAATTCTGTTTTCAGCTGATGATTTTCCCAAAGAGCGATTACATTCTCGGCTTCATCAGACTGCAAATACACTCGTTCGTCTGAAAAATCATATGTATCTAATTTCGGCTTTTCAGCATCAGTATTACCAACTATAAGCAGATTATTAAATCCGCCCATCCCATTTGAAACAGTTTCTGAATTAGATGGATCTTTCATTTCATCTCCATCAACCACATACAGATACTGATATAAACCTTCGTTCACCAACATGCTGAAAGTCCACGCGCCATTTTCCTTTTTGAAATCCGAAGCATTAGGATTCCAGGCATTCATCTCTCCTTTTATCTGTACAAGATCATAACCTTTATCCTCTAAACTAAAAGTAACTTCCTGTTTTGAAGTCTTTTTTAACAGTATATCGTAAGAAACATCGCCGTCATGAAAAGAAATGATATCAAGTTTTCCTGAGATATCACCTTTCAAAACTAATTCTGAATTGTCATCAGTCAAATAATACGTGATAGAAGAAGGTGTAGAAATATCATCGATTGCTGATGGATCCATGAAATAGTCTTCCATGATCACAACCGTGGAATCATATCCTAAAGTAATTGGAGATCCCAATCCAACGATCTGATCTCCGTAATTGATATTACTTTCTGAGGAGCATCCCCAAATCAAAAACAGTACTAATAACCCGGTTAATTTCCTCATGCTATGCTTTCTAAATTATTTTAGTAATGTCATTTTCTGAACCTGCACTGTATTTCCGGCTGTAAATCGGGTGAAATAAACCCCACTTGAAAGTGAAGACGCATCGAATGTTAATGTATGTGTCCCAACAGATTTCTTACCATCAAAAAGCGTGGCGACTTTTCTTCCAAGTATGTCAAACACTTCCAGTTTAACTACTCCCGTCTTCGCAACATCAAACTTGATGTTTGTAGATGGATTGAATGGATTTGGGTAGTTGTTGTAAAGCTTAAATGATTCAGGACCTTCGCTTGGCAACTCTTCAGTTGAAGTAGCTATTCCCATTTCAGGTGCATCAAATTGCTTAGTTGTATATACCTTAAATTCTCCCGGTTCTAGCTTAATTGCTTGTTCGGAATCCGTTACTTCGTACTCTGATCCTTCAAAATAATCGTACCAAGTTCCAAGTTGCGGGAAATCCCCAGTTGTTGTGATTGCAGTGACATCAAAATTTCCTACAACGACCACATCCGTATCAGAGTGTTCCAAAATTATTCGCTTAATGCGATTGGAAAGTGCATACGTAGTGCTTTCCGGTTCAGTAAACGCCGGACTGCTGTTACGAAGATTGATGAGAGCTGCCCATGTTTTGTATAGTTTAACTCTTTCCGTTCCTTTGGTATTCCAATAGTCCCATCGAATTGGCTTATTTGCAACTCTACCAGGAGCACTAGCCGGACAATCTTCAGAATCATTCAAACATTGTTCTCCATTGTCTCCGTATCCATATCCAACTTCACCAAACTGCCATATCATTTTGGGGCCAGGAAGTGTAAAGAAAAAAGCACCGGCAAGTTTTTGTCTTCCAAGAGCTGTGTTCAGATTTCTTATGTTGTAATCCCCGGATGAATTCCCAAAGCTGATATTCTTGAACATCAACCATTGCTCATCATGACTCTCCATGTAACCGATCAATCTTTCTTCCTGAAATCCTCTTGATTCAGAAAGCACTCCATATAAGTTTGAGTTTGTTATGTACCCCATCGTTGCTTCATTGTATGGATGGTTCATCTTTCCCCATAGCATGATTCCCTTTCCTTCATCAACACGGTAATCAGCCCATTGCTTTTCTTCATTCGAAGTTCCTAAATGTTCAAAGATCACGTAAAAATCCGGATCAGCAGCCCATTGATAATCTGCGTATTTCTTTAAAAGATCGACTCTGTCTTGTTGATATGAGCTTGTACATCCATTGCCTGCCGGGCTACAATTCTGTGTAAACCCTTTGGTAAGATCCCATCGGAAACCATCAATATTGTACTCATTGATCCAATGCTCGATCATTTTTTTGTTGTAGTACTGAGTTCCCGAATACTGATGATTGAAGTCATTAAACACATTAAACTCATGTTTAGCTTCCACATTGAAATATGGGTTGCTTCCCACTTCATACATTCTGTACAACGAATTTTGTCCCGTAGCGTGATTCATTACCACATCCAAAATAACCGCTATTCCTCTTTTATGCGCTTCATCAATAAACTCTCTGAATTTATCAGGAGTACCATAATATTTATCCAATGCTAGATGGAAACTTGGGTTATATCCCCAGCTTTCATTTCCGTCAAACTCGCTTACAGGCAATAATTCAATGGCATTAATTCCAAGTCTGTCTACATAGTCCAGAGTGTCTATAAGTGACGAATAGCTGTGATCAGCTAAGAAATCTCTGACTAAAAGTTGGTAAATAACTAAATCTTCTTTTTTGGGTCTCTCATAACCTGTAGCTTCCCATTGGTACGGGGTTTTTCCGGGAAACAGAACACCTACATAGTTTGTGGTTTTTCCGTTTGGATACTCTTTTAAATTTGGAAATATGGATTCAGAAATGAAATTATCATCATTAGGATGAAGTACCAATTCTGAATAAGGATCAGCGATTCTTAAACTCCCATCAATTTCATATTGGAAGCCATATTCTTCTCCCGGAATTAAGCCGGTAATCTCAGTCCAGAACCAAACACTGTCTGCTTTAAGAGAATCTTTTTTCATTTGGTAGTTGAAATCTAATTCCCAATCCGAAAAATCTCCAACTACAAATACTTCCCTCTTACCCGGGGCAAAAAGTGATAAAGTAACAGACGTCCCGTTTTCACCATAGGTAATTCCGTCTTCAAGTCCTGCTGGTCGGGCTTCCATAACTGCGCCATCCGTCACAATTATTGTAACAGAAGTTGAATCCTCTTCACCAGCCCCGTCATCACCTATAAGATCAAACCTATAATTCCCTTCAGATTCCGCTGAAAAAACGTACCTTACTGTATCAGAAACAGAAGCTTGTGCAACTTCAGTACCATTCAGTTTCAAACTTAAATTCAGGTTTCCTGCAGGAGAATTTCCAATCCCTTCGATCTCAATTTCCTCATTTGTTTTAACGATCTTAGACTTTTCTCCCGGATTCAAGAACTGCACAGATACTTCATTCTCAAAAAGTTCAAGAAAAATATCTTCACCTCCTGACGCCCTTCCAACCTTGTCAGGTGCTCCGGCTCCGTCAAGCGTGCCTCTGAAAAGCAATGTTATTTCTTCAGCTTTATCTGCAGCTGAAACATTATAGAATTCTCTTACCGATGACGGATATTTAAATTCCCATTTATCATTTCCAAGAGGTGTGGCTTTCAATTTAGCAGGATAAGATTCCCAACCTGATTGAACATATTTCCAGTCTGATGGACTTGAACTTTTATCAGTAATTAAGCCCGTATGTAAATACACATCTCCTGAAAAACCAGCTAACTCTCCATTTCCTTGAGTTGCATCAAAAGTAAGAGTTAATGTATCGTTCTGAGTTGCAAAAGAGGGTTCAAATGTAACTACCTGAGATAAAGTAATTACAGGTAAAAACAGAAATGCTAAAAATAGTGATGCTGTTGCTAAAAAATTCTTCATAATAAAGTTACTCAGTGGAGTCTCTTAAAATTAATTCTGGTGTATAAACGGTTTGTGAAACTGCTTTTTTCGGATTTTCTAATCTGTCAATTAGATTTTGAGTGGCAAAAAATCCCATATCTCTCATTGGTTGCCGAATCGTTGAAAGCCCCATGTACTCAGCTAGTTCAATATCATCATAACCGATAAGAGGAATACTTTTATTCATATCCTGCATGGCTTTTAAAGCTCCAAATGCCTGAATATCAGAAGCGCAAAAACAAGCCTCTACTTCAGGCTTCATAGTTAGGATCTTAACCATCGCCTCGTATCCTCCTCTTTCAGTAAAACCATCTCTGTAAGTGGAATCTCCGGCTACGATCAATGAAGGCGAAAAAGCTTTTCCTGTTTCTTCATAGGCTCTTCTAAAACCCTTTATTCGGCTTTGGATAGGTTTAGAAGTAATTAAAGCCGAAAGCATTGCTACACGGTCTAAACCGCTGTTTAATAGATATTTTGTTGCTTTATAAGCGCCCTCAGTATTATCAACACTTACAGAATCAAATCCTTCGTAGTATTCATCTATCAAAGTAATTGGAATGTTGTAGCGCTTTAATTGATGCCATTCTTCCTGCTCTAAATGAATTGAAATGAATAAACAACCTTCTGAAGCTCTTCTCTTTAAAACATGCTCTACTTGAGAAAACGTATCCTTACTCGGACTGATATTGAAAATAGTGAGTTCATAATCAAAGCTATTAAGCTTATCCTGAATGCCTCCTAATACTTCCATAAAGAAATAGTTAGAGATCACAGGAACAACAACGGTAATGTTATTGGTTTTTCTGCTTGCAAGACCCTGAGCATTAGCCTGTGGATGGTAACCCACTTCTTCTGCTATCGCCATAACTTTTTTTCGTGTCCGTTCAGAAACACTCTCTCTCCTGTTAAAAACTCTGGAGACAGTAGCTATGCTTACTCCTGCTTTTTCTGCAATATCGTATATAGTTGATGCCAAATTTCTGTATCAGATTAAATACGCAGATGCCGATCAAAGCATCTGCGAAGACTTATTAGAGAAAAATTATTTGATTAAAGTCATTCTCTTTTGACTTACAAAAGAACCAGCTTCAATACGGTAGATATAAATACCTGAAGCAAGGTTGCTTGCATCAAAACTAAGTGTATGGCTACCAGAAGTATACTTTCTGTTATTTAGCAATGTAGCAACACGCTGTCCAAGAACGTTATACACAGTTAGAGACACATCTGCTGCATTTGGCAGGTTGAAACTAATGTTAGTACTTGGGTTAAACGGGTTTGGATAGTTTTGATTTAATCTGAATGATTCTACACCACCAATTACTTCTTCGTTAGAAACAGTATGGTAATCAGGTGGAGTTTCCCATGGAAGATCAGATGCTTTCCACGTTAATTCCGGGAAAGTAAATGATGAAGCCCATGTAACATTACCTTGTGCATCTACTTGTGGTGAAATGTATTGGTAATATCTACGACCGGCATCAAATCCACCGCCATTAACAACCAGAGAACCATCAGCTGAAGTTGGCTCACCATAAGCTATTCTAAAACCAATATGGTTTAGAGTTGGTAATACCAGATCCAGAGTTAGCTCATAAACCATATCTCCATCACCATCAGTAAACTGAAGTCTTTCTTTTTCAGCATCCGAAGTTGTGATAAAGTTCTCACCAGTATCACCAGGAACTGTAATTCCATTTGTTAATGCAAAGAATGGAGTATCTACAAAAAGGTATACTGAATCAGATGCAGGAACAAACGGAGTTGTATGCTGAAGCGCAGGTGACATGTCAATACTGAAAGTAACACTGATAGCACCTGACTCAACATTGTTTGCAGTTAATAATGCTTCCGGTTCTACACCATTATAGAATTCAGAAAGCTTATCCTGATTGTCTTTATTCTCAACGGTAAAGGTTCTGTCAGCACCACCGGTTACTCCGGGCTCTTCCCAACCTGTATTTGCCGATTGAATTCCTTCTAAGAAAAACTCACTTTCAGAGGAATCTCTTCGAGCATCCCACTTAATGTAGTATTTGTATTTCTCTTCGGTTCCTTCAGCTTTTGTGTAAGGCAAGTTGTTTGCTTCATAAGTACCCAACACCTGATTGAAGTTCATTCTATTCTCTCCCCAGCTATTGAATGTACCTCTTACAGATACTGTATCAATACTTGAATTAAATAGATTCAGACCTTCCAAAATTCCAACATTAACTTCGAAGCTAAGTGTAGTATTTACAATTACAGCATCCGTTGGAGGAGTATTATTGAAAAATACCCAGTGTACTGTAGAATCCTGAGCAGGAATAGTTATCGGTCTATCAGGAGTTGATTCCCAGGTTACTGTTCCATCAGCTGCTTCAAAAACAAATTTATAATTTATGGATCCATCAATTGCTGCAGCAGAGTCTTTCTGAGCTCTTACAACACCTTCATAGAATAAATTATCACCCGTTTGTCCACCTTTTTCAAGGAAGTCTCCAGTTCCCCAGTCATTAGTAAAGAATGAACCAGCTCCTCTTACACCTACTTTAAAGGTTTCCGGATCAAATGATCCATCCTGAGCTTGTGCTCCAACATTAACTCTGAAGAAAAGAGAAACACTGTCTTCTTCTGAAGTAAATGGAGCCATTCTGGTTTCATACCAATTCATTGGAGCAACCGTGTCAGAAGCTTGATCAAAATCTAAAGTGAACACTCTGTTATCTCCACTTTCCCATCCACCTGCTGGAAGTTCTGTATCTTTATCCGAACCTAACCAATACTTATAGTTATAAGTATCACCAGCTGCCATATCAAAAGTAACTGACCAATAGTCACCACCTTGATTCTCAGCAACAATATCGGTAGAGTTATTCCAATCAACAGTTTGACCTAAGTATGGATTTCCTGCACCGTTTGGACCTGAAATAGCTCCAAACACGCCAACATAATGGTTTTCCATTACAGTATCAGCTGCAGTTGAAGTATTAACCATGAAAGTAACTTTAACGATGTTCTGAATATCGGTAGAGTCAAACGGCATAACTTGTACATCAGAATTAAATCTGGCAAGTAGTCCTGTTAGATTAAACGCTTCTGTAGGAGCTGGTGCACCGTCATAATAGGATTCATCTCTGTCGATCCTTAATATAAATGTACTATCAGCTGTAGCAACATCTACACTTACTCCTGATGATGTTTGAGCATCAGCCGGCCATGTTTCGCCATCAGCCAAACCAACTGATTCAATTTTCACTAACATACCTTGATATTTGGAATCTACACTAAGATCTGCTTGTGCTATTGTTGCTACAGGAACACTTGAAGCATCTCCTGTACCTAAAATGGTTACAGAACTTGGGGCAATTTGTATTTGCTGTCCAAAAGAACCAATTGTTCCTGTAATTTGAAGAGTATCACCTTTAGTCCAACCTAAAAATGCTGAACTATCCTGATTGTTCGCTCCTCCAACGTCATCATAAAATACGTTTATACCTCCGGTTGTATCCTGAACAAAAAATTGTCCATCATTAAAACCGTAGTCTGGCGTATTCATGATACCTACGATCGTAACTTCCTGGCCATCCATGCCACGTGCGTCACGTATTTTTGTTACCTGAGCCATAGATGTAGCAGAGATCCCGAAGACCATCAGCAAACATGTTAGCACAAGTTTAGTAGCTTTATTCATCATGTACCTTGTTTTGTTGTTATTGTTTAGTAGTATTAAAAATAAATCTGAAGGCTAAGTTTGTTAACGTCGCCTAAGTATTCATATCCGTGATATGCGTAGTTAAATCCAAGTTTTAAAGAACTGTCTACCTGATATTTAACCCCTATCCCGGCATTGAATGTCTCTTTGCTGTTGTTTTGACCGATATAAGGAACTCCTCCTCTAAGAAATACCGTATCATTTAACAGCGAAATTTCTCCTCCCACACTAATGCTCTGCACATTATTTGATGGATTATTACCATCAATAGTCAATGTTGCTCTGATATCGTCACTTGTGTAAGCATCCCAGGCAAAACCAACTCTCAGCATTAATGGTAAATCATATTCTCTGGTAGCTAAATTACAATCAGTATCACCATTTCCGGAGCTACTATCATCCAGATCACATTCTGTGATCAATCCATTTCCAGTTAGCTGCATTTTTGAACCAATATTTGTAACACTTACCCCAAATCGGATATCATCAAATGGAGTGATAAATAAGGTACCAACATCAAAGGCCAGACCTGAAGCTGATACATCTTCAATTTGTTCGTGCAGGAATTTTATAGTCCCACCCACCGATAATTTATCTGTTAGTTTTTGTGCGTAAGAACCCCCAACTGAAACTGAATATGCCCCAAAAGTTCTCCCGGTTTTGCCTTGAGCTTGCTCGGTAGTTTCTTCAAACTCACCATAGTTCATTGCTAATACATGAATTCCGGCTACCCCTTTTTTTGTTGGTAAACCGATTCCTACGTAACTATGGGTAAAATCCAAATAGTAGTCGGTGAACTCGATCTGTATTTCCTGACCGTTTAATTCTGCCAAACCTGCCGGATTTAATACCATTGCAGAAGGATCATTTACGATGGCTGCAAACGCAGATATCGCAGAAGACCTGGCACCAACCGGCATTTCTAAAAAATTACTTGCCGTTGTACCTACTTTTGAAATTTGTGCAAAACTACTGTTCCCAATCCCTGACAACAATACAACTAAACCAGTGTAGAATATTTTTCTCATAGCATTCATTATTTGATCACCGCAAATTTACCGGTTTTGTTTCCTACACCGTTAGCTTCCACATGATATATGTAAATTCCGTATGCGATTTCCAGATTATCTTTAGTTAACAGATCCCATATATAGGTTCCTCCGTTATCTCCCTGAACATTTCTTGAGGTCACCTCGATTTCTCTCACTAAAACTCCCGCTGAAGTAAATATCTTTAGATTTGAAGGAACCGGTAAACCAGTAAAATGGATCTCCCTGTTTTGTTGTCTGCTACCTCCTGCTGCTTCCTGTTCATAGATACTGGAAACTTTATATGGATTAGGTATAACTAAAATATCATCCAAAGCACTTTTTGCAGAATCTGCATCAACTTTTGGAAGATTCTCAGGGTCCATTCTGAATTGGAAGCGATCGTTTCTGGAAAAAGGCTTGGTAGTAAATACTTCTAAAGTATCACCAAATTCAGGATTTCGAGTCGCTAATATATTATTAGAAATCAGTGTCCTTAATTCAAAACGATAAGTTAGAGTATCTTGAAACTCTCGAGCATCTTCAATTACATAAACTAAATCTGAACATTGACCAGTAATACTTGAAACTGAAGAAAATACACCTTGTTGAGGGGCTTGGTATACTGAATCAGGTTGCTGTGGATCCCTAGGAGCATTATTACCAGAAGGATCACATGACTGAGCTCTAATAGTAGCTCCATCTCTGTTTAAATCAAAGTATGCAAAATCAACCTCTTCATTTGTGTAAATATTGAAGACTTTAAAATTAGTATCTATTGATGGAGCTGTAAGAAAAATTCCTGTACCTACTTCAACTTCCCTCTCAGTTGATCTTCCGAAACCTATATTTTCACCTATTACAATTCGGTAATCGGAAACTTTCGAAACACCTTGAGTTGCAAAAAAGTACTCGTGCGGTTTTGGATTTCCTGTCTCATTCCAGCCTGACCTTGACTCATTCACTCCAAAAGACTCAATATTGGTAAGCGAAACTGAAAAACCTTCCGTAATAGGGTTATTTCCTCCATTTACATTTGGAGAACGTGCAATTAATGTATCATTAGCTCCTTCCGTAACATTTCGAAGAGTAAAGTTTTCTGTTCTCAAAGTATCCGGATCAGAACCACCATCGATAAGTGTATCTTCAAATGTAATTTCATATAAGTTATCAGCCTTTAATTCATACGGATCAATAATATCTACTGTTACTGTACCTCCCGGAGAACCCTGAACAATTGTAGCTTGTGGCTTATCAGGAGCTATATAACCCGCTTGTGAACGTGACGGACGAACCTGAACTACATTTACACCATAAGTGATCGATCCATCCGGACCCTGACTGATTTGAATAGGAGATTCCGAAGGTGAAATTCCCGCAGGAACATATCCAAAATCAAATCCTGTTACTGCGTAATAGTAGGTCTTACCATTTACAACATCTGTATCTACATATGATCTGCGGAGTCCACTATCATTACCCAAGTCAAATTTAACACCATTTACATCAACCGGATGCAATCCCTGGATACCGTTATTTTTATCGAAAATGGCTATATCGCTATAATAAGTTGCGTTTCCATAAGCGTCAGTAACATTAAAAATGTCTTCAAACGATGGATCGGTTGATCTGTAAACTTTATAACCTTCAAAATCAAAACCATTTCCTGAAATGTTATTCAAATATCGGTCGAATGAAGACTCTGAATTTGTTTCCCAATACAAAGTTACTTTACCATCTCCCGGAACAGCTGTTAAAACCGGTGGGTCAGGTGCTACTGCGAATTGATAATCTGCTTCATATGCAACACGTGCCTGATCTAAATTATCATTAAGCTGAGCTCTGTCCTGAGCGGCGGTCCCTGTTGGAGAAGTTGAAGCTGCTGCAGATACCGCAACTGCAAAACTTTGAGATTCACCAACTCTAAGAGGGAACAAACCTGAAGAAACATAGATATCCTGATCAGTGCCCGGATCTCCAACTACATCAAATTCACCCGGTATCAAATAGTTAAACCAAATATCAGAGTCTAAACTAACTTGAAGTGCTCCCGCTGAAAATATTATAGCTCTTGAAACCCCGATAAGATCAGTTTCACTAACATCTGTTTTATCAATATTAGGTTCTCCGGGGAAATTAGAACCTGCTCCTGAAGTCGCTTTTCCATCTCCTTGTCCATCACTTGGGGAGTCAGAATCACCTTCTATTCCAACGTCATCAAAATTTTCATTCCAATCATTATCATTATCGAAGGAATCTCCTCGACCTTCATCAATCATTGGAGCACTGGTAAAATGATTTTGGAATCTTCCATCATACGTATCATTAACCAGATCTTCAAAATCTTGATCAGATGACATTCTGTTTCTGATTTCCTGATTGGATACGATCAAGCCTTGCTGGAGACTGTCTCCATCATTGAAGTATAAATAATTAATGAATCTTACCGGCTTGGTAATCGAAACTCCATTAACAAAAGTAGTTTTCTCCAGATGGTTTGGCGTATTTTCATCGATCAATCCATCGAAATCATTATCCAGCCCATCAATATGAACTCCAAAGTTTGGGTCTGAAAGAGGTAGTGTTTCTTCCTGAACAGTAAAAGATGCACCTAAATTATACGTGATTCCCTGAGATTCAAACGCATTTCCATCATATTCTTTAATGATTCTGGTACCATTCTCATCGATCAATACAATTTTATCCCCAATATTTATAGTTCTGGAATCAAAGTCTGTAGCTATAAATTCCCGAACTACTGTATCTCTGAGCGTTTCACTTGAATAAAACCCTCCATTTGGTTCTAGCAATAAACTAAAAAGATCTGCATTGTCCGGATCATAAAACTGAGCATTTTCTACATCGTAAGTATCACTATCACCATCATTGTCAATACCATCGCCTGCATTTCCGGGAGTCTCCAGAAAACTAAGTCCCATTTCACCTATGGGTAATCCATCGAATGAAGATGGTGCATTGCTTCGGTCTGTATCCGTCAAATATGCAATCGCTCTAAGGTTATCAAATACGGGCTGGTCTGTTGGTCCACCTCCGGCAACGAAATCTGCAATCCAAAGTCCGAATGACATTCTCGGATAATCATAACTTCCATCATTAGTTATTTCAAAAATGTTAAAGTGTACAGAGTTGATCAGGATTTGAGACCAAGCTAATACTCTTGTATCCATAACTATTGCTAAACCACCTCTTGTAGGGTCTGTATCATCAGGTCTGAATGCTCCGGTATTACTATAACGTGTATATCTGTCATCTCCGGCTTTGTAATAAAACTCTATATCAGCGTTAAATTGATCGCGACCAAAGAAACCATTCCATGAGCCTGCCCATCCATCTCCTCCATCCTTAAACTTATCCGGCCAGGAATCAGGCCAAGTATTACCTAGTGGAGAACCTGGACCTCTGTCACTTCTTGCTAATTCTTTAGAATCGTCTCTGGAATACCCTTCTATCGGATTGAGAGACCAGTTCTGACTACCATCTCGGTTTGTTTTGAACGATGCTACATCAACTAGCTGTAGAACATCAGAACTGTTTTGAGCTTCTACTTCTGTTCCAAAGTGAACACTCATGAAGTACATATATTCACGGTTTGTATTTCTTGGAAATTCAAAGATCAGCTCATCTAAACTGGTACTATTTCTACGCCCTGCATGTCCGGTATTGAAATAAGATGCTCTTAATCGGTTGGCATCCATCGTAGACTTTTTTCTGTCTTCAAAAGAAGATCTTTCATCACTTGGAGTATAATCCTGAGCCGCTAAAATTACAGGGATCATCGATACCGTAAGAAAAATGAATAAGCCTTTAATATTAAATGTGTTTTTATTCATTGTTTAAAAAGAGATTGAAAGTCCTAGTTGAATTCTTCTTGGTTCTGCATAGAAAGTCGGATTGGAATAAAATCCGGGATCGGCAGAACTAACAGTGTTTATTGGTAAAGGAGCCGTTGCCTCTCCTGAATCTCCATATACACTATTGATAACTTTGCTGTCGAGCAGGTTATAAATATTTAGAAAAAGCTCCATACTGGAACCGTTTGGCAAATTAAAGTTCTTATATGTATTAAGATCCACAGTTAGACGCGTCGGTAGACGTGAAGTGTTTCTAAGATCTCTTGTACTCGCTCCAACACCAATTTCCACACCCGGGATGTCTGTTTGTGGAGTATATGGCGTACCTGTACTGAATCTGGTTACCAAGTTAGCTCCCCAATTATTTCCGGAATAAAACATTGAACCATTTACTATATGAGTTCTGTCCCAATTGAGAGGCTGTATCAACTTAGTTGTTGATGAAGTTTGATTAGTTGAATCAATTTGAGTTCCTGCATTAACAATATCAAAATACTCTGAATTAGGATCTGAGTTACTTCCTTCAACCGAACTGAATGTGTAATCCAAACCAAAATTAAAACGTTGACTTACAAATTGGTTGAACGCGAATGTGAATCCAATTGATTTTGAAAAATCTCTGTTAAAATAAATACCATAGTTTGTAGATGCTGCTCCAGTAACCTGAGGTCTACTTGAAACATAATCTCTGGTGTCTTTATAATAACCGGTAAGCTCAATTGCTGTCCCATCAAAAATTTCCTGCTTTAAACCTAATTCGTACTGAGTAGATCGTTCCGGTTTCAGGTCCGGATTTCCGAATAAACCTAAATTTCCGCTTCTTTCACCTACAAAAACCCTGCTGTTTGTATACATAAAGCTATAAGAAGGCACCTGAAAGAAGTAACCGTAAGAGAAATACAAAACCCCACGATCATTGATCGGGTAAGCTACTCCGATTCTAGGACTTAACTGAGTTTTAACACTGGTATCCTTATACCAATATTCCTGACGTTCTTCTAAAGTAACATCAGGTTCGCCCGGGTCTTGCTGGCCATTTCCGTTTTGATCTCTGTACTGATTCTCTTGTTTTGTAGGTGAAGTGATATCAGGATCTTCAAGATCAGAAACCACTCTGGAATTCGGATCAAAGTAATCGAATCTTAAGCCAACATTTATGATCAGATTATCAAATTCGATCTTATCCTGAACATAAGCACTAAAATTTCTCGGCGACTCAGAATATTTTTGATAACCGGGTGTATTCAACTCCGGATAACCTAACTTTACAAATGGTTTCAGTTCCTCAGGTGTGCCGGGAGGTAAACTTATGGATGGATCAGTAAAAGGAACTAAAGAGATATTTTCGAAGCTGACTTCATCAAACTGAAGGTTAATACCTGCTTTAACATAATGGTTCTCATTTACCTGGCTTGAAATTTCTGCTTTTCCAATAAATGTATCCGTAGATCTGAAAAACCTGTTGTTATCAGTTCCGTAAAAACTAAACTGTGCCGCGCCCGGTATACTGCGTTCGCCCGGTGAGTAGAAATCTGATACCCGATCAAAATTAAAATACCGTGGATCCCATGGATTTTCATACAAGTAGCTTTTTTGCTCGTTGTATCTGTTAGCAAGATTTATGGTTAGGAAAGTTTTGGCCGAAGGAGTAATGGTAGTTTTAAAATTTAAAGCATAATTATTTCTATAATTCGTACCTCTGCCAAGGGGAACTAATTTATTTTGGTGATCATATCCCTGCCCTTCTTCAAGGCCATAAGAGCCTATTAAATTGAATTTCAGTAACTTAGAAAAACGATACTCCAGGTTCCCTTGAAAACTGGAACTTTGAAAGTTATTCATGTTTACCAAAGAACTATCTCTGGTACCGTCATCAGTTAACACCAATCGGTCGGTACCTTGAAAATTCACTGTATCAACTGAATACCAAGGCTTATCAAAATCAACTCTCTCATTGTATATAGTTCTGTAAGAATCAAAATCAGTTCCCAGTGCTAGTGTATCTCTGAATTGTCCATGAGGTGAAAAAGCATTTCTACCTGTTAAATGACCTTCGTTCTCAAATCTTCGGGCTGTTACAAAAAATGTAAGTCTGTCTTTTATAATAGGACCTGATACAGAAGCAGACAGGTTATACATTCTGTTCGGATTTAAATTATTAAAACCCGTTCCAATACCATCGTATATACCACTTTGCGAGGTTGCCATATAGCTACCTGTCCAGGCATTTACAGAAGCATCGAACTGGCTGCCTCCCGATTTGGTAACTACATTTACAATTCCTGAAAGTGCCTGGCCATGTTCTGCATTAAAAGAGCCTGATATAACTTGTAATTCCTGAACAGATTCATTTTCGATTCTTACACCGTTTGATCTGTCATAATCATCTGTAACACGGATTCCATCCACTACATAGGAAACCTCTGAAGTTCGTCCACCTCTGATATGGATTCCACCTCCATTATCAACATTAACTCCCGCCTGTAAACCAATCACATCTGAAACTTCCTGAACAGGTAATTTTTTAATTTCTTCGCTGCTTACTCTGGATTCAGAACTGGTCACATCTTTTAAAACTGGTTGACGAGTTGCCACTACCACAATTTCTTCACCTTCAAATGCTTCCAGCTCTAACCTGAAATCCTGTTCCGTAGTTAGATCAGTCCTTACAATCACTTCTTGTACAGCCAGAGTAGCATAGCCGATGTACCTTGCTTCCAGCGTATATGTCCCCGGAGCTACATTTAACATCAGATAATTACCATCAATATTGGCAACTGCGCCTTTTGTGGACCCTTTTATACCAACTGTTGCACCTATCAGAGGCTCTCCGGTTTCAGCATCAAGAATTTTACCTGTAATTTTCCCTGACTGCGCCTGCACCCCAACACTAACTAATAGAAATAATACCGGTAGTAGCTTTTTAATGTTCATACACTGCTTCAAATTTGAATAGTAACTTCATTTAATTTTTCGATATCAATAAGAGCATTATGCTTTTCTTTAACATCCTTAATTGTCTTGTCCTTTAAGGCATTCAATTTCTTATTCGACAAAAACGCATCAACTGACTCTTTGGCTTCATCAAATGTCAAATGGCGACCTTCGATCTTTCCATTCATTTTATAAATGGTGTATTGACCTGTTTGATAATTGATCACTTCTGAAATATCACCTACTTGTAGTTCAGAAATTTTAGCGGCATAGGAACCATAATTTTTGATACTTTCAAAACCCAACTCCCCATTTGTAAGCAAGTCTTCATTTACAATAGTGTGCTTTTCCACCAATGCTTTGAAATCAGCCCCACTCTTTAGCTCAGAGATTAAAAAATTTGCTTTTTCTTCTGTATCAACAACTATTCTGGAAAGATTAACCTCTATGGGCTTATAAAAGCGTTCACTGTTGTTTTGATAAGCAGTTCTCAATTCCTGATCTGAGTTTGAAATGGAACTTCTAAGATCTTTAACCGCGCTTTGAGCCAAATAAGTATTAAAAGTTTCCTGAATCGACTCATTCACAATTTCCTGATCATCTATTCCTGCTTCTTTTGCATTCTTAAATAAATAAGCTCTTAAAGCAGTCCCAATTACGAAGTTTTCGAAACCCTGCTTCCCTTCTATTGCATTGATTTGAGCTAATGGAGTAAATCTGTATTCCAAAGCATAATCATCAAGAGTAAATTCGAATTCGTTATACACAGCTAAAATTTCATCTGAAGCCAGATTAGATAAGAATTCAGCATCCTTAGAAACAGCTGAGGAATAATTCTCATTCATCTTATTCCAAAGTGCGTCAAAAACATCAGAATTGAATTCTAAATTATCTCTGAAATTGTATAAATGTTCTCTGGTTGCAAGCTCTTTCTTCTTTTTATAGACATAAGAAGCAATTTCAGCTTTTTTAATAGCGAATTCATTTTTGGTGAGTATAGGCTTTGTGAAACGGTTAGTAAGCTTGATTATACTATATCCCTGAGCTGTAGGAACAGGCTTTGAAATTTCGTTGATCTTTAATCCAAAAGCAGCTTCCTCAAAAGCGATATCCATTTCATCGGTAGTAAAACGACCTACATCTCCACCATTGTTTGCCAGATAAGGAGTCTGGAATACTTCTTTTGCTAATTCCTCAAATTTTTCGCCGTTTTGTAACCTCTTATATAATTGATTCGCTGATTCAAGATCATGAGCAAATAAATGCGAAGCTCTTAGTGTTGTATTGAATCGAACAAAGTATTGATTGAGTTCGGCATCATCTACCTGTATATCTTTAAGAATGATCTGATTGAGATATTCCTCGTTCAAAACTCTCCTCTCGATCTCCCCCTTTTTTTGAAAAGCTTCTTCCGTTTTATCCAAACCTCTGTCTTCAGCGTAGGTTGCTAGTACGTAATTATCGAATTTTGCATTTAAAACGGAAAGTTTAGTAGAAGGATTTGCACTTATGGCTCTTCCGGTGCGGTAATAATATTCCTTGAAAGCATTCTCGAAATGAATCTTGGTAATCGAGTAATCGTTAATTTGCGCCAATACATTATCATCAACTTTTTCTTTACAGGAAAGCGCTCCCATAAAAAGAAACAGCAAACCGGATAATAAAATTAAATGATCACGCATTGATTGCTAACAGTTTTTTACCAAGGTTCAATAATGATAATGAAAGCGCTTACATTTTTCAACATATTTTTAAAGATTTCTTAAATAATCTTTAATACCACCTTAACTAAAAGGATAATATTCTGAGAAAGGGTAAATAACTGATTGTTTTTATGTAACCGATCTTTCGCTTACAAAAACCTAGTTCTTGTAATTTTTTACAATGTAATCATTCAGAATAGATTTAAACTCTTTTCCTATCCCCTCACCTTTAAGGGTTTTGAAATGCTCTCCATCTACATAAACCGGAGCTTTGGGCTCTTCAAATGTTCCGGGAAGAGAAATCCCTATATTTGCCGCTCGTGATTCTCCGGGGCCGTTTACTACACAACCCATTACCGCAACATCCATTTCTTCCACACCGGGATATACTTCTCTCCATACCGGCATAGATTCCACTATGTAATCCTGAATTTCTTCAGCTAATTCCTGGAAATATGTACTTTTTGTACGTCCGCATCCCGGGCAGGAAGTCACTTGTGGAATAAAACTCCTGATTCCCAGCGATTGAAGTACTTGCTGAGCAACCTGAACTTCCAATGCTCTGTCAGCGCCTGGCTGAGGTGTTAACGAAACTCTTATCGTGTCTCCAATTCCTCTTTGTAAGATCACCGAAAGCGCCGATGCACTTGCCACTATACCTTTCATACCCATTCCGGCTTCCGTTAAACCAACATGGAGCGGGTAATCAATAACTTCAGCAATTCTTGTGTATACATTTACCACATCCTGAACACCACTCATTTTGCAACTGATGATGATCTTATCCGATGCCAATCCAACATCTTCGGCTAATTTGGAAGAACGCTTTGCACTTTCAACCATAGTATCCAGCATCACTTCTTTGGCTGATTTTGGTTCTGGAAGATCGTTATTCGCATCCATTTTTTGAGCCAGTAACTGCTGATCCAGCGATCCCCAGTTTACACCAATTCGAACAGGTTTGTCATATTTGATGGCTTGTTCTACAATGGTGGTAAAGTTCTCGTCTCGTGTTTTCGTCCCTGTATTACCGGGATTGATACGGAACTTTCCCAAAGATTCCGCCATGTCGGGATATTTCGTCAACAGCACGTGGCCATTATAATGAAAGTCTCCAACGATAGGCACGGGAACTCCACGATTCATCAATTTCTCTTTGATATGAGGAACTGCTTTCGCTGCCGCGTCATTATTTACGGTAATTCTGACGATCTCAGAACCTGCTTTGTGCAGATGATCAATTTGTTCTACCGTTTCATCAATGTCGGCGGTATCTGTGTTCGTCATTGACTGCACCACGATCGGAGCTCCCCCACCAACCGGAACATCCCCAACCATTACTTGAATTGACTTTCTTCTTTTTATAGAAGCCATGTATGCCCTAATTTTTCTTACTTAATTCGAATAATTTCTGTTTTTCTTCCTTCGTCAAAGCATCGTATCCGCTCTTGGATATCTTTTCTAAAATTTCATCTAGTTCAGTCTGATCAACTTCTTCAACGATCTCAACATCCTTCACAATGCTCATATTTTTATTTTTCGGCTTTGAAGAAGGATTTGGTTTCAAACGACCAAAAAGATACTCAAAATATCGAATTACTTTACTCAGATCTGTTCCTGATTTATGGGCTGTAGTCAATAAATATCCAACCGAAGCTCCACCAATATGAGCAAAGTGAGCAACATTACTTCCACTGTTCAGAAGCAACACATCGATCGCAACCAATCCGGCGACTAAATATCTGGCTTCAATCGGTGGCAAAAGCAAAAGCATGATCGGCGTTCTTGGAAAAAGAACAGCGAACGCTACCATAATTCCGTTTACAGCTGCAGATGCGCCAATCACTAAATTATAGTCAAATACAAATGCCGATGAAAAATGAAAAACTGCTCCGGCAACCAATGCAGAAAAATAGATCGTTAAAAATGATCTTGGTCCAATTGTATCTTCCACCGCTCTTCCCATCCACCAAAGCCAAAGCATGTTGAATAGAAAATGCATGAAATCACCGTGCAGAAATCCATAGGTAATGATTCTCCAAGGCTGAGTTATTGCTGTAGAAGGATCAGGTGAAAAGCCTAAGGTTCCTATTATCAGAGAATTGATACTTGGACCTACCAACAATTGAATTATAAATATAACTGCATTGATAGCTATGATCGTACGAATGGCAACAGGCATTCGCATGAAGCCTCGCTTAAAAGTATTTCCGAATGAATCGTATGATTGATTTCTCATCTTATTTTCTTATCCAAGCTTAAGCGTAATCCGAAGGTTTTTTTAATCCCCACAACTTGATCAAAATAAAACCTACTAATAATCCACCTAAATGTGCAAAGTGTGCCACACCGCTATCAGCTCTGGTTAATCCATTAAATAATTCAAGTGCACCATAAAAACCAACAAAATATTTAGCTTTTATTGGTATTGGCGGGAATAAAAGCATGATCCTACGGTTTGGGTACATCATTCCGAAACCTAACAAGATCCCATACACAGCACCGGAAGCACCGATAGTTGAACCACTACTCACAAATAACTGAATCAAACCTGCTCCGATTCCTGTTAAAAAATAGTACATCAAAAAGCGCTTAGTTCCCCATAATTGTTCTAGTGCCTGACCAAATATCCAAAGCGCAAACAAGTTGAAAAAGATGTGATAAAAGTCCGCATGTAAGAACATGTAAGTTACCAGCTGCCATGGCATAAACCCATCACCGAAAGGCTGCAAAACAAGTAACGGAGCCAGAGCCGAACCCATTGGAGTCCATCCTGAACCAAAAATGTTAATGGTGGCCAAAAAGAAGATCCCGTTCCAGATCAATAAGTACTTAATTGCAGGAGGAAAAAATGAAAACTGAGTATTTGGAGAAAATTGATTCAATTGAAAACCTTATCGCTGATTTTTAATTCTATTCTGATTTTTTTTTGATACGCCAATATACGTTGATACCACTTAAAGTTACGCCCGGAATTCCTTGTCCGGGATAAGTTGTATCGCCCACAAGATATAATCCTGAGAATGGCGTTTGGTTTGGTGTCCATTTAAGCAAGCTGCGTGCCATGCTTTGCGGGATACCACCAACCCTGCCTTTTTTGCGGTATACCCAATTTTGCCACGTAATGGGAGTAGCCGTATGAATTGTTTCGATATCACTTTGTTCAAAACCCGGTAGTTTCTGTTTTAGTGCTTCAACTATAAACTCTTCCGTTTGTTTCTTAGCAGATGCATAATCACCATTTAATGAAAACCAATATTCGGGTGAAGCGTGACATGATATATTGAGCGTTCGTTTTCCATCCGGAGCTCGTTCGACATCTCCTCTTCTTGACATAGATACAAATATCGAATCTGAATTTGTAAACGGAACAGTATCTCCTTCTTCCAAATGAATTTGATGGTGTAAACTCATTTCATTGGGATAAGTATCCGTGGTTGCAATGCCTAATGTTACCGCTCCCCACGCTTCATCAAAATCTTCAGATTCTTCTACAAAATACTCTTTCATTTCTGATGAAGTTATGTCTTTCATATTCCATATCGGGATGTTGGAAACCACGATCGGAGCTTGGTAAATATTTCCTTTTTTGGTTTGAATGATGAACTCTTCTTCTTTTTTACTCAGATGAGTAACTGCTTCTCGAGTATGAAGTGCCCCTCCTTTTTCCTGAATAAAACTTCGGATGGAGTTGATCATTTCCAACAATCCACCGGGTACATAAAAGTTAGAATAATTGGTATAGGTCAAACCGGCTGCACCAAATAAAAACGGTGTGTCTTCTGCTTTGGATTGAGCTGTGATCATTAACTGTTCGTCTACAAACCGACGAAACTTAGGTGTATCCACACCGAACTTTCTCATCACATCCTCAACCGACTGAATTGCATAAGGTAACACCCAAACATCTAAGGGAGAATTTGAGATCGCCAGTCTTCCCCAATCGGTTATATTCTGCGGTGGGAAAAAGGGATTTTTGAGTGATACATCCCAAACGGTATCAGAGACTTTTAACGCTTCTTCCCAGAATGCTTGTTGTGCCTGAGGATTTCCAAAAACTCGTCCGGCTTCTTCTATCCATTCTTCCCGATCTTTATACCGGATTATCTCCTCCCCATCTAATCGAACTGTCATGCTTGGAGTGATCTCTTCTCTTGGAATCTGAATTCCAGTTTCTTTCTCCAGTTTCCACAATGGTTGATTTTCATCAAATCCGATAAGTGTAGTCGCACCCGACTCAAACGTGAATCCCTTTCGGTAATACGATGAACTGCATCCGCCCGGAACTGCCGCGGCTTCCAGGATCAACACTTTGTATCCGTCGTTGGCAAGCATCGCCCCTGCACTCATTCCACCCATTCCCGAGCCAATAATAATTACGTCGTAGTCTTTTTTGATAGTCATGGATGCAGAACAACAATTATTAGCTAAAGTGTTCCATTTAATTGACGTCATCCTGAACCATGTGCTGAACTTGATTCAGTATTGTTTCAGGGTCTTATGAGCTACCTCATATCTATGAATCAATAATTCAACCTCTTAAAGTCTCATACCAATCTTCCAGCTTTGGATTGTGTTGCTTTACCAAATTCCATTTCCATTCTTTATGCCAATTCTTTAATTGCTTTTCGCGATCAATGGCATCCACTATTGAATCGAACTCTTCTGCATAAACCAGAATAGTTAGCTTATACTTTGAATTGAACTCTGATCCTTTTCCTTGCTTATGCTCCCAGATTCTTCTTGCAAGATTTGAAGTAAACCCTATATAAAGTGTAGTTCTTTGAAAGTTAGTAAGAAAATATACATAGCCTTTGCTCATGCTTAGTAAGACAGATTGGACTACCATTCCTTACAAAGATCCCGAAATAAATTCGGGATGACGTCCTTTTTGGGTCATGAATTTGTAAATCAGAATTATTACTAATTGAAAAATTCTTAATTCTTCATTGAGCCATTCTTAATTGATCAATGCGCTTCCAGCCAATTCTCTCCAATCCCCGCTTCAACTTTTAACGGAACATCCATCTCAAACGCCGATTCCATCAATTCTTCGATCTTCTTCGGAACTTCATCCAGTTCGCTTTCATGGATCTCAAAGATCAGTTCATCATGAACCTGAAGTAACATCCGGCTTTTTTTGTTGTTGTCTTTCAGCCAGTTGTGGATATTGATCATCGCCAGCTTTATCACATCTGCAGCCGTTCCCTGAATAGGCATATTGATCGCTACACGTTCAGCGAAACCACGGACATTCCAGTTTCCTGAATTGATATCCGGCACATACCGACGTCTTCCGATCAATGTTTTCACATAACCATGTTCTTTGGCAAACTGTTTGGTGTCATTGATGTAATTCAGAATATTCGGAAATCTCTCGAAATACTCATCGATCATTTCCTTCCCTTCGGAATTTTCGATGCCGAGATTTTGAGCCAATCCATATGCACTTAATCCGTAAGGAATTCCAAAATTCACTTCTTTCGCTTTACGCCTGTGATCAGCAGTTACATCATCCAGTGAATCTAAGTGAAAGATCTCCTTAGCTGTTCTGGAGTGAATGTCTTCTCCGTTTTTAAACGCTTCTATCATCGCTTCATCTTTAGCGATATGAGCGATCACCCTCAGTTCAACCTGCGAATAATCCGCAGACATCATTTTAAATCCTTCATCAGCAATAAATGCTTTCCTGATCTCACGACCTCGCTTTGTTCTGATCGGAATATTCTGAAGATTCGGATTGGAAGATGAAAGTCGACCGGTTGCCGCAACACTTTGATTGAAATCTGTATGAATTCTTCCGGTTGTTTCGTCAACAATGGAAGGCAAAGCATCTACATAAGTAGATTTTAGTTTCGCCAACTGACGATATTCCAAAATCAGATCCGGCATTTCGTACTTCACAGCCAGTTTTGTCAACACCGATTCATTGGTAGAATACTGACCTGTTTTGGTTTTCTTTCCTGCCGGTAATCCCAGTTTATCAAATAAAATGGTTCCCAACTGTTGCGGAGAATTGATATTAAACTCCTCTCCAGCCTTCTCATAGATCTGTTTCTCCAATTCTTTAAGATCCATTGCCAGATCTTCGGAAAACCCTTCCAGCATGCCAACATCCAGCTTTACTCCCTGATATTCGATCTCGGCAAGTACTTCCATCAACGGAAATTCCACTGTTTTCGCAACTTCATCCAATTCATCTTTGGTGAGCTGTTCGCTAAAGATCTCATACAATCGTAAAGTTATATCTGCATCTTCACACGCATACAAATACACTTCTTCAGGAGTCAGATCTGCCATGGAAATTTGTCGCTTTCCCTTTCCGATCAATGCTTCAATCGGAACAGGCTCATAATTCAGATACTTTTTCGACAGTTCATCCATCTTGATCTTTTGAGTTGCATCAATGAGATATGCAGCGATCATGGTATCAAATGGCTTTCCTTTGATCTGAATTCCTGCTCGATGGAGAATCAGCCAATCGAACTTATAGTTATGTGCCACAAGGGTTTTACTTTCATCTTCAAACAACGGACGAATAACTTCCACCACTTCTTTTTCATCCAAAGCTCCTTCAACATTTACAGGAATATAAAACCCCATTCCGGGCTTGGCTGAAAATGAAAATCCTACCAATGAAGCCGAAACAGGATTCGGAGAATTTGTCTCTGTATCAAAACAGATCACGGACTCTTTCTTTAGATCCTCAACAAGCTTTTTAACCCCATCTATGTCTTTGATCAGCTCATATGCATTCTTTTCTTCGTCGAGCTTTTCAATCGGTTCTTCTTCAACAAAAGTCCCGAAAAGATCTCCCTGACCACCTGCTTTATTTTCGATGGGCTCTTCGCCTAAATATCTCTTTGTCAGAGTTCTGAACTCCATTCTTTTGAAAAAAGCTCCCAGATCATTCTTATTGGGGCCATTCCATTCCAACTCTTCCCATTCGACCGTATTTGGCACATCCGTTTTGATGGTAACCATGAATTTGGCATGCATCGCCTGATCTGCAAATTCCTGTAATCCCTCACGCTGTCTTTTTGCGGAAATGGTGTCCGCTTTGGCGATGGCTTCTTCCAAAGAACCAAATTCATTGATCAGTTTAGGAGCTCCTTTCTTTCCGATGCCCGGAACTCCCGGTATGTTATCTGAAGCATCACCGATTATTGCCAGCACATCGATTACCTGATCCGGATACACTCCGAAATAATCATGTACTCCTTCTCTGTCGATAATATTAAATCCGCCGTCTTTGTTATCGGGTTTCATCATTCTCACATGATCGTGCACCAATTGCATAAAATCCTTATCAGGAGTAACCAGATACACATCCACATCATCTGCATTTGCACCTGAAGCAATGGTTCCGATGATATCATCAGCCTCATAACCATCCTGCTCAATATTCTTGATTCCCCAATTCTCTACCATTTCCTTGATCAGAGGAATTCCCACTTTTAGTTCATCAGGCTGTGGTGGCCGTTGAGCTTTGTAGGTTTCGTCGGCATCATGACGGAATGTAGCAGCTTTGGTATCCCAGGCAACGGCAATGTGTGTAGGTTTTTCTTCGTCCAGCATACGAACCAATGTGTTCGCGAATCCAAGCACAGGACCGGTGGCTATTCCTTCAGAATTTTTAAGTCGAGAATTAACAAATGCGAAATGAGCACGATAAGCCAGTGCCATCCCATCAAGTAAAAAAAGAAGTTTCTTTGACATGTAGTCTTTTATTTGTCGAAATTGTAGTCTTTGAAACTAAAGGTTTTGACATTAATTCCGAATTCAGATTCTAAATCATTTGAATAATTTTACTCAACAACTTCAACAACTCCCAAAAGTAGAACTGCACGTTCATCTGGATTGCTCACTGAGCTTTCAGGTAGTTCAGAAATTACTCCCCGGAACAACTCAGGAAGAATACAACGAGCGTTTTGTAGCTCCCGAAAACTGCGGTAGCTTAGTTGAGTACATAAAATGTGCCTCTGCCAGCATAGACATCATGCAAACCAGAGAGCAACTGGAATTAGTTACACTGGATTTTATTGAGCAGCTAAAAGCGGATAATGTTATTTATTGTGAAGTTCGCTTTGCACCCCTTCAGCACTTGAATCAAGGATTAACTGCAAAAGAAGTTGTTGAAACCGTCAACGAAACCATTTCGAAAGCCACAGCTGAACTGGAGATAGAAGTTCGATTGATCTTATGCTCTCTTCGCCATTTTTCGGAGTCACAGAGTTTAGAAACCGTTCAATTGGTTCGTGATTTCAAAGGCACAAATGTGGTTGGTTTTGATCTTGCAGCGGATGAAGCCGGCTATCCAATTGATGAGCATAAATCAGCCTTCGAATTTGCAAGAGAAAACGAAATTCCTTGCACTTGTCATGCAGGAGAAGCATGTGGACCTAAAAATGTATGGGAAGCCATTGATGAGCTTCATGTCCGGAGAATCGGTCACGGAGTGCGAAGTTATGAAGACTCTACACTGATGGAATATCTCAAAGAAAAAGATATTCATCTGGAAGTTTGCCCAACTAGTAATATCAAAACGGGAATCTATCCGAAACTGGCAAATCATAATATCGATAAGATTTACAGATCCGGAGTTTCTCTGAGTGTGAATACAGACGGCAGATCACTTTCCAATGTGAGTTTGTTTGATGAATACAAAAACCTGAACACCCATTTTGACTGGAAGCTTAAAGACTACTTAGCAACCAATCTCTTCGCCATCGAAGCTGCCTTTGTGGATGAGGAAACTAAAACCAGTTTGAAAAAGAAGCTTCTTGATCAATATTAAATTGATTCCGGACGTAAACGTCCTCCTAGTTTAATCTCTATGATTATATTCAGGAATTTTAACCAGCAGATCCTTTAGGTTCTGCGCTTTTCTAACAACGCCTCTTTCCATTTCCAAACTCTTCTGTGCCACCAACACGGACGTAAACGTCCTCCTAGTTTAATCTCTTTGATTAGTTGCAGACATTTTAACCAGCAGATCCTTTAGGTTCTGCGCTTTTTCAACAACGCCCCTTTCCTTTTCCAAATTCTGTACCACCAACACGGACGTAAACGTCCTCCTAGTTTAAAGCCGATTTTAACTCCTAACTCCTAACTCCTAACTCCTAACTCCTAACTCCTAACATCGAAAGATTAATCAAGCCAATTCAAAACTTTTTGACTATTATTACGAACAAGGCACAAATAAATAATCACAAGCACATACTTTGAGTTTAAAAAACGAAGCACAGTCGGGTTACGGAACCAAGAAATTCTATCAGGAATATGTTTCCGGAATGTCAAAAGACCGTATTTCCAAAGAGCTCACCGCCGATACCGATCGTTTAAAACTGTTATACAAAGAAGCTGTTGAAGACATTGAACGCCAACAAGGACAAAATCTTCCGGGACATGTTAAATTCCTTCGAGTATTTTCAGATCTGACTCAACGCCTTAATCCTACAAGAAGGTTAGCATTCGGTTTAGGCTCTGTTGGATTTGTATCTCACTATTTAGTAAATATTTTTGGGTTAGAGGGAATTGTTTTCTTTTCTGAGTTACTTCTCCCCTTTGGTTTTGTATCTATGTTTCTGCTGCTATTAGTAGAGTTACTTGAGAAATCTGACGTACAAAAAGAGATCGATCTTGCCAGGGATATTCAGTTAAGCCTGTTGCCAAGCACATCACTTAATAAGAAGAATTTAGAAGTCTATTCCTTTGCGCACACAGCTAAAGAAGTAGGCGGTGATTATCTGGATGTGATCGATACTGAAAAAGGTACCTATGTAATTATTGCTGATGTTTCCGGAAAAGGACTTTCTGCGGCTCTGTATATGGTAAGGATGCAGGCGTTAGTAAATATGTTGGTCACCAAAGAACACCCTTCACCAAAAGATCTGTTCATTCAATTAAACGATTACGTAAAAAGTAACAGCCGTGATAAGACCTTTGTAACCGGATGTGTGGGATTTTTCCCAAATGACAAAGAAGAATTCGAATATGTTCGCGCCGGACATAATATTCCGATCTACTACAGCAGAGAAAGAGATACTACGTTTAATTTAAAAGCTGAAGGATTCGCTTTAGGAATGACTAACAGTGCCTTGCTTGCAAAACATCTTGAAGTAAAGAAATTTCATTTCAAACCCGGTGATTCTGTTCTTTTTTATACAGATGGGTTAAACGAATCCAGAAACTATCGTGGTGAAGAATATGGTGAAGAACGTATTCAGTCCTTGATGGAGATCTATGGTTCACTTCATGCCAAAACCATTGTTAAAAAACTCCAAAGCTCTTTAGAAGCCTTCATCGGTCAGGAAGCTCCTCTTGATGACGTGACTTTTACGTGCGTACACAGGCCTGAGTAAGGATCACTGATTGCATTGATTTTTTTTGATTTACGCTGATTTCCCATCCGCGAAAATTACTAACAATCACAAAACCAGCCATCAAAAAAAGCCAACCCGATTTCTCGAATTGGCTTTAATTTTGTGGAGGTGCGGGGAGTCGAACCCCGGTCCGAAACAGTAAACCTACAAACATCTACATGTTTAGTTACTGATTAAATTTCGCGAGAAGCCGAGCCCAGTAACAAAGCGACTTCAAGCTATTCTGTTTAAGTTTTACGCATTGCAGACAGAAAACACCAATACGCTATCCTATCTTGTATGATGTTCAGCCCGGCACTGATAGGCACGCTAACCGGGGGAACAGCTTAGTCAGCTTACGCTGCTAGGCGGTATGAGTAATTATTGTCAATTACATTAATTTCCATAATGGTTATTATTACGAGATCCATTGGACAATCTCGACATGCAACCTGCGATATTACGCGTCCCGTCGAAGCCAGAACACCCCCATCTTTGTTGCGCACCTAAAATACGAATAATTTGAGACAATATTTTCCTCTATAAAATAAGAATTTTGAATGCGTGAATTCTAAATTTTGAATTTGGGTTACACATTTAATACTAAGATCTTCTTTAACTAGAGGGCAAATTCAAAATCCATAATTTAAAATTCATAATTCAATACAATGAAATTCGGAAGCGTTGACGACCCTGGAAATTTAGACCTCTCACTCCCTCAAGACCATCCTGATACATATAAAGTGTTGGAATCGAATAAACAGGGAAAGCTGGAAGGAATATATGTGGGTTGTGCTAAGTGGAACAAGAAAGATCTGAAAGGGTTTTATCCTCGTGGAACTAAAAATGAGCTTACATACTATGCACAACAGTTCAACTCTATTGAATTAAATGCTACACATTACAAAATATATGGTGAGGATGTAATTTCCGGATGGAGAGAGAAATCCGGAGATAATTTTAAGTTCTTCCCAAAAGTGGTTAACAGTATTAGTCACTTTAAAAGACTTAAAGGCGTTGAAGCATTAGTTGAAGAATACACACTTCCTATTCGAGCATTTGAGGAAAAATTGGGAATGATCTTCCTGCAACTTCGGGATGATTTCAAACCCAAAGATTTTGAACGAGTGGAACGCTTTCTTGAAATTTGGCCGAAGGACCTTCCATTGGCAATAGAACTCCGACATACAGATTGGTACAATGATGAAACCGTGGCTGCCCGAACTTATAAATTGTTCGAAGAGCATAACGTGTCAAATATCATCACTGATACTGCCGGACGACGGGATCTTCTTCATATGCGACTTACAACTCCGGATGCTTTTATCAGATATGTAGGTGCAAATCATGAAACAGATTATTCCAGATTGGATGAATGGGTAGACAGACTTAAGATCTGGAAGGATCTTGGTTTAAGAAATCTGTACTTCTTTGTTCATCAAAATGTAGAGAAGGAATCTCCTTTACTCTCAGCTTATTTCATTGAGAAATTAAACAAAGCTCTAGGCACAGATCTGGATTTACCTAACAAAGATCCTGAACCCCCAAAACTGGATCTATAAATCACATATTCTTAACAATAAAAAGCTCTTTATTTCGCTAACTTTTTGAGCGCTTTATCGTTAAAGACCAAAAAAATTATTACCGACTCTAATTTATGATAAAACAACTTGCTGCATTTTTGATGCTTTTTATGCCAACAATGCTGATCGCCCAAAATGCTTCGGTAAACGGTTACATAACAGATAAAAGCTCAGGAGAGACTCTTATAAGTGCTAACGTAGCCCTACTCGAAAATAACCGGGGTACATCCACAAACACCCTTGGCTACTTTTCACTCACGAATCTGGAACCCGGCACTTATACCATTGCAGGCTCTTACATCGGATTTAAGCTCTTCAGAAAAACTATCACTCTTTCGGCTAATGAAACGCTTCGACTGGATATTGAACTGGAGCCGAATGTTGTATCAACCGACGAAATTGTTGTAACCAGCGATCGTGTGAAAGAAGAGCAAAAAGATATTGGAACCGCAGAAATTAATACTGAGCTTATAAAATCACTTCCCAAAGTTTTTGAAGCAGATGTCTTTCGTTCTATACAATTGCTCCCCGGTGTAAAAGCGGCTTCTGACTTTTCAAGTGGTTTGTATATCCGAGGTGGAAGTCCTGATCAAACCCTGATCCTGCTTGACAGAAATACTGTTTATAACCCGAGCCACTTTTTCGGATTTTTCTCGACCTTCAATCCGGATGCTATTAAAGATGTACGCCTTTACAAAGGTGGATATCCTGCAGAATATGGCGGGCGGTTAGGTTCAGTGCTTACCATTTATAACAAAGACGGAAATAGAAATGAAACAGAGGGAACGGCAACGTTGGGGATGCTGGCATCTCGTGTATCAATAGAAGGACCTTACAAAAAAGGATCCTGGATGTTATCAGCCAGAAGAAGCACTTTAGAACCGGTGCTTGCTGCTTTAAGAAGTACAAGTGATAACATCCCATCCAGCTTCTATTTCTTAGATTTTAACGGTAAAGTAAATTTTGACGCTTCTAAAAACGACAAGCTGTCTTTGGCTTTCTATTCCGGACAGGATAAAGTGAACTTCCCCTTTTCAGATGACGCTGAATTCAAACTCAACTATGGTAACAGGACACTGAGTACAAACTGGACTCATATTTTCAGCGATAAACTTTTTTCGAATTTTGTTCTTACTGGTTCTCAATATTTCAATTACCCGGAAGTTGAACTGGGCGGCACTCCCATCGAAAGAAGAAATAATATTTACGACTATTCAGTAAAAGCAGACTTGGAATATCTTCCTAACGAAAAGCATGAACTTGCCCTAGGAATTTGGGCGGGAACACTTACTATTAGATTAAACGATCGCTTTGATGACGAACCAAGTTTTAGTTCCAGAAGCCATTCCAAATATGGTTCGGTGTATTTATCCGACACTTGGCGCCCATCAAATAAATGGAAAATTGTTAGCGGTATTAGAACCTCTTACTTATCTGATGGAGATTATTTTCGTTTAGAGCCTCGTTTATCCCTCGAATATAAAGCTAACGATAGAATTCGGCTCCAAACCGCTTATGGGCGATACAATCAATATCTGACATTGATAACAAATGAAGCCTTTTCCGGATTTGATGTTTGGCTGACTGCTGATGATGGAGTAAAACCTTCTTTCGGGGATCAATTTATTGTAGGAGCAAAAACAATTCCTTTTTCTGGTTATGGTTTAGATATAGAATTCTACTACCGTACTATGAATGATATATTTGAGCTGGATCCTTTCTTACAAGATGTTTCGGGTTTAGATTATCCTGAACTCTTTAGAATAGGAAATGGTGATGCATATGGAGCTGAACTCTTCTTTGAAAAAAGAGTCGGTGATCTTACAGGATTTATAGGATATACATTTGCTTACACGTGGAAAAAATTTGATGACTACAATAATGACATTGGTAATCCAGACGGAGCAGGCAGAAAATATCCGCCAAAGTACGATCGTAGAAATGATGTAAATCTGGTTCTTTCATACCAGCTTAGTAAACGTTGGAAATCTACTTTGTCTTTTAATTATGCTACGGGGCAAGCTTACACCCAAGTATTAGGTCGCTATTCTGTCAGCAACACTCCTTGGTCAAATGCCGATTTTAACACTTTTACGGTGGGTAAGATCAATGCATCCCGACTACCGGCCTATCACAGAATGGATGTTTCGTTTGCTAGAAGCGGCACCTTTTTTGGGATGGGTGAAGCCGAATGGCAGTTCCAGATAATCAATGTATATTCAAGAAGAAATATATGGTTCTATAATTTCGATTTTGATGAAAACCCCGTTTCCAGATCAGCAGTCCCACTACTCCCACTACTCCCTACAATTTCTTATACCGTAAATTTTTAATTCATGAGACATTTAACTTTAGCCTTACTGATTTTTTCTGCACTTCTCATTTCATGTGAACTTTATCCTCAGGATGAATATGAAGAGTTTTATGTTGTTGAAAATTATTTAACAGCGTTGGATGAACTATCAAATTTATATCTTTCAACTACTGCACCTGCAAACATAGAATACAGTTTTGAAGACTTCGCTGTCAGAAATGCCAGCGTTCAGGTAAACCTGCTTTCTGAGGGAGTTGGCTCTTCTATCGAAGATGAGTTTCCTTATGAAATGAATGACCCGGGTGTTTATAGCCCTCTGGTAGCTCATAGAGCTTTACCGAATAGAACTTATCAATTGACGATCTATAATATTCCCGGAGATATTGAAGCCTCTATTGTAGCTTACACTACTGTACCGGATACCTTCAGCACCGTAAGTCAGGTTCAGGATACCGTGATTTATCAGTCTGAGAATCAGATTGAAATAGACATTACTCCTAGCAAAAATTCTGAGCGTCAAAGTTATTTTGTATTTACAACAATATCCCAGAACCCAAGCATTGAAAATCTCACTCCTCTTTATGCTGATTTCTTCGAGGAGGAAGAAGGAGATATAAAAGAATTTGCTAAAACAAGTTCTGGCATAGTTAATGAAGCGAATTTTGAACAAACACCAAATGGAACCATCAGGTTGAAATATCCTTGGTTGGCAGTGGCTTTCTTTGAAGACAATAAGATCGTAGCAAATATAATTGATGATAATATTTATGATTACCTGCGATCACAATCTGTTCAACTAGGTGGTTCTACACTTTCTCCGGGAGAAATCCCGAATGCCCTTTACAGAATTGAAGGTGGAATTGGTGTATTCGGATCGCTTGCTGCAGATACCATTCAAACCTATATTAAAAGACCTGAATAGAATTATTATTGTATGAAATACTGCTTATTACTTTTTTTTCTTTTCTTTCTCAGCCAACCCGCTGTTTCTCAAGTATCCGGAGAATTTGAAATAGCGCGGGTAAAATACCGTGGTGGCGGAGATTGGTATAATGATCCTTCTGCTCTTACAAACTTAATCAGGTTTGCAAAAAATCAGATCCCGATCAGTATTGCTGAAAAATATAAAGATGTCTCCATTGGCAGCAGTGATTTACATAGCTATCCTTTTTTATTTTTAACGGGACACGGAAACATCGCTATTAATTCGTCTGAGGCAAATAATTTAAGAAGCTATCTTGATAATGGAGGTTTCTTATTTATTGATGATGATTACGGCATTGATGAACACGCTAGAAAAATGATGAAGCAAGTGTTTCCCGATGAAGATTTCATTGAGATCCCTTTTGCTCATCCGATCTATACGAATGTATATAAATTTGAAAACGGCTTGCCAAAGATCCACGAGCATGACAATCAGTCTCCGAGGGGTTACGGGCTGTTCAGAAATGGAAGATTAGTTGTCTTTTATGCTTATGAATCTAATTTGGGAGATGGTTGGGCTGATCCGGAGATCCATAATAATCCCGCCTCTGTTCGTCAACAAGCTTTAAGGATGGGGACGAATATTTTAGTATATGCGCTTACAACACTTTAATGGATAAAATTATGGATTTAATTTCTCCCTATATAATCTTTCAAGGAAATTGTGAAGAAGCAGTCAATTTTTATCATCAATGTTTAGGAGGCGAACTGTCTGTAAAACGTTTTGGGGACACTGAAATGCCTGTTGATGAAGATTATAAAGACAAAATTATGCATGCGGAATTAAGCATTGGTGATCGAAAGATCATGTTTTCTGATGGTGCCCCACATAAAAAGGTAACGGTTGGAGATAATATTCAGATCAATCTGAACTTTGAAAGTGAGGACCATATGGAGAAAGTGTTTAACAATCTGGCTAAAGGTGGTAAAGTTACAATGCCTATAGATGTAACTTTCTGGAATGCTAAATTTGGTATGCTTGAAGACAAGTTCGGAATTAAATGGATGGTAAACTACTCCCTTAAACCCTGACCCTTATTCAGTAATTGTTTAGCGCTGACAAAATAGTATTGATAACAAAATTTAGTTGTTCATCAGAAATTATCAATGGTGGAGCTAGTCTGATCAGTTGATTTGAGTGGAGAGTCCAACCTAATAAAATTTCATTCTCAAAACAGTGATCAACAACGTGCTTTGTTAGCTCAACACTCTCTAGCTCAAGACCAAGCATAGCTCCCATTCCACGTACTTCCTTGATCCCTTTACCTTTTAAGCCGGACTTCATAATCGTTTCAATTTCCTGTGCTCTGTTAAAGTAACTTCCCTCCAGAAGTTCTTTTAAATTTGCATGAGCCGCTGCACAACTAACCGGATGTCCACCAAAAGTTGTTACATGGTTTAAAGGTGGATCGTATTTAAAAGTCTGGAATATCTGTTTTGATGAAACAAATCCTCCAATTGGCATTCCCCCACCCATCGCTTTTGCCATGCATAAAATATCCGGTGTCACTCCATAATGCTCAAAGGCAAAAAGTTTTCCTGTTCTTCCAAATCCACTTTGTATCTCATCAAAAATTAAAAGAGCACTATGTTCATTGCATTTCTTTCGAAGTGATGCCAACCATTCTTTATTTGCCGGTATTATTCCACCCTCTCCTTGAATAGGTTCCAAAATTACAACAGCTGTTTCATCATCGATCAAATCAAGAGCCGAGTCAGAATTGAATTCCCCAAAATGCACATCAGGAAGTAAAGGTAAATACGGATCTCTGTAAATATCTCTTCCGGTTACGCTCAAAGATCCCTGAGTGTCACCATGATAGCTATTCTTAAAAGCCACAAGTTTAGACCTTCCCGTATATTTCTTAGCTAATTTTAAAGCACCTTCATTAGCTTCTGTACCACTATTAACCAGATAGATCTGTTCCATTGAGTCAGGAAGTTGATCCAAAAGTAACTGAGCAAATTCAAGTTGGGGCTTTTGAATATACTCCCCATATACCATAACATGTAAATGGCGATCAATCTGTTCGTGTAGTGCTTTAATTATCTTTGGATGTCCATGCCCCAAACTACTTACAGCAATTCCTGATATAAAATCCAGATACGATTTTCCGGAACTGGTATAAATATAACAGCCCTTTGCTTTAGATATCTCTAATGCCATTGGAGAATCACTTGTTTGTGCAATTATGTGTTGGAATAAGTGTTTATTCAAAGTTGCTGTTATTAATCAAAATATTATAAATTAATACGGTAATAGTTGCTGTAAATTACAATATTGTATCAACTATTAAATCATCATTTTAAATGAAAAAACATGTTCTTTTAGCTATTTGTGCTCTCCTTTTAATAAGTTGTGCGAATAAAAAAAATACAACCGATACATCCCAACCAAGCCCACAAGCTGAACTAAGCTTGGCTCCCGGTTATATTCAAGCTTATCTAAAGATTTTGAATATAGAGGATAACGGTGAACAAAAGATCATTTCTTCTGAAGTTTTAGAAATTCTAAACTACGGAAGTTCTACAGACCCCGTACCCAAAGGAACTTATCTTAAATTTACTATTGATAAAGAACTTTACAATAGTTCATCTTCCAAATTCAAATCGAATGGCACTCTTACCGCAATACTTTCTAAACAAGCAAGTGGTATGATGATGGGAGGACAAGAAAAGCCAAAACTTTGGAAACTAATAACTATCAACAACTAACAATGAAGAGAAGATTACAAACCATTTCAAGTGCTCTTTTATTAGCTCTTACGCTAGTTTTTTTGACCACTTTAACAACTTTCAAGAATTCTGAGAATTCGAATGATAGTTTTGTTCCTGATCAGGAAAAGTCCGTCAACGACAGAGCTGAAAATTCGCAAGCCCGCAAAGAACACTTTTTCAGATTAACAAGAAGCCCTCACACTAATACTATCCCTGAAAATATTAGATCAAGAGAGCTTTCTCATGCCAAATCGCTTGAAAATTCTTTTAATTACAAAACCAATACACTCCTTCAGGATGAGATCTTAATAATGGAGGCCGGCCCGAATGATGTTGGTGGTCGTACAAGAGGCCTGGGAGTTGATTCAAGAAATTCAGATATAATACTTGCCGGAGGTGCCTCAGGTGGCATGTGGAAGTCTGTTGATGGAGGTGCAAATTGGTCTCAAACAAGTGATTTAGGTGAAAATTTAGGAGTTACCTCTCTGATTCAGGATCCTAATAATTTAGACATTTGGTATTACTCAACCGGTGAATTTTCCGGAGGTTCAGCCAGAGCAAGAGGCGGTGGTGGTCAACTTTACGGTTCCGGAATTTATGTATCAACTGATAATGGTGATAGTTGGGCTCAAATTCCTACTACTGATGATTCTGACGTCTCCTTCAACTCGAAATTCGATTATATTTCAAGAATTGAAGTTAGTCCTACTACAGGCACTACATTTTTTGCCAGTAACGCAATAGGTGTTCATAGGTCGATCAATAACTTTGTAAGCAGTTCTCTTGCTTTAGGTGGAACTAACCAACATGTTTACAGTGATGTTCAAGTGGCCTCTGATGGAGTTGTTATAGCTGCTATTTCAAGGCCTTTTGATGGCTTTTCCCAAGCAAACTCTTCCGGAGTTTATATTTCAACAAATGATGGTATCACATGGACAGATGTTACACCTGCTACCTATCCATCTAATCCGGGAAGAGCTGTGATCGGAGTATCTGAATCTGATCCTGCATTCTTTTATGTATTTGCGGCTGATAATTCTAATCAACCTACTTTGTTTAGTTTTAATATTTCCGATCCTGAAAATGTTTTGTCATTCGATCGAACAGACAATATTCCTAATTTTGGACCTCAAGTAGGGAGTTTAAATCTGCAAGGTGGATATAACATGGTTTGTGAAGTACACCCTACTGACCGTAATACTGTTTTGATTGGTGGTACTAACTTGTTCAGATCAGTTGATGGATTTACTTCTACTCCGGCAGATAATGAAGATCAAGATGGAAATGCAGGCAGTGATGGTTATACGGATAACACTGAAAAAGACAAGTATTGGATAGGCGGCTATGCTCCTCAGAACAATATATCACAATACCCGAATCATCATCCTGATCAACATTTTGTAGTTTTTGATCCAAATGATTCGGATCGTGTTTTCAGTAGTCATGATGGAGGAATAAGTGTTACTTCAAATATTAAAGCAAATACTATAAGTTGGCAAGATCTAAACAATGGATACAATATAACTCAGTTCTATACTGTTTCGATACATCCTGATGCCGGAGACGACCGGATTCTGGGAGGTACTCAGGATAATGGTTCTCCGTTTTTTGAGTTTTCAGCACTTTTAGGTACCAGTGAATCTTTTGATATATCCTCAGGTGATGGAGCCTACGCTTATCTTGGAGAAAATTATCTTACAACCTCATCCCAAAGAGGCCGATTAATACAGTACCGATATACTTTGGACGGAGATCCGACGACATTCTCTTATATCGCTCCGATAGATGCCTCTAATCAGTTATTTATCCATCCCTATTTAGTTAATCCTAATAGTGAGAATCATATTTTTTATCCCGGAGGTAATAAACTATTCAGAAATTCATCGGCAACACTAATTCAGGTAAATCAAAATAATCCGGATGGTACTTCTGAAGGATGGTCTGAACTAACAGATATGGCAACGCCTGCCGGTACAATTATTTCTACTCTTGCAATAAGCTCTACTAATCCGGCTAATGTACTTTATTATGCTTCATATTCAGCATCCCAAAAACCTGAAATTTACAGATTGTCTAATGCTAACAATTCTTCATCCACCAGCGATCTTAAGGTACAAACCTTTACAGCTGTGAATTCGGACTCTATTCCGCCTGAAGGTGCTTACATACATGATATTGCAGTAAGTGAAGATAATGGTAATGAGATTATTGCTGTAGTATCTAATTATAGTACAGAAAGTATTTATTACTCCACGAATGGAGGCAACACCTGGACAGGAATTGGAGGAAACCTTGAACCTTCGAATGGGAATGGACCCTCTGTGAGAACTGCAGCAATTACTAAAACTGCTTCAGGGGAAAAAACATATTTTGTTGGAACCAGCACAGGATTATATGCAACGAATACCATCGCAGGTGCCAATACAGAATGGAAACTCCAAGGGACTTCAACTATTGGTAACTCTGTAATCGAATATTTAGATTATAGATCTTCCGATAAAACATTAGCAATAGCAACACATGGTAGAGGTATTTTTATCGGCAACGTATCAATGTCGGTTTCTAATGAAATAGCTGATCTTACTGATATTCCCGGTGAATTTAGTCTAGATCAAAACTATCCAAATCCTTTTAACCCATCTACAAATATCTCGTATTCGCTACCCTCAAACAGTACAGTGAATATCTCAGTATATGATATAAACGGAAGAAAAGTAGCAGATCTTCTTGCAGGAGAATCTAAAACTGCAGGAAATCATACTTTAAGTTTTGATGCCAGCAATCTTGCTAGTGGAGTCTATCTCTACAGAATTGATGCTAACTCCGTTTCTCAAAATCGTTCTTTTTCTCAAATAAAAAGAATGACCTTGATCAAATAAAAAGAATGACCTTGATCAAATAAAAAATCATAGATCACAAAAAAGCCCCTTTCTTATAAAAAGGGGCTTTTTTATTTCAACGAAATTTAAAGGAGTTTATCTCTGGGATTCTACTGCTTCAACTACTTTTTCAGTTGTAATCCCAAAATGCGAATACAGCTCTTCATAAGGAGCTGATTCACCAAATGAGTCAATACCGATAGCAATACCTGTGTTACCTATCCATTGGTTCCATCCAAAGGTTGTGCCGGCTTCTACCGAAACTCTATTTGTTACAGATCCGGGTAGTACTTTCTCGATATACTCGGCATCTTGTTTTTGAAATAACTCCCAACAAGGCATACTTACAACTCTTGCATCAATTCCTTTTTCTGATAAAATTGCTTTAGCTTCCATCGCTAAATGAACTTCTGATCCTGTCCCAATAAGAATTGAATCAGGAATTTCCTTGTCTGAATCAGATAGAATATAAGCCCCTTTTTCGGTTAAGCTTGCAGCATTACTTGATGTTCTGGAGAATGTTGGGATATTCTGTCTTGTTAAAACAATGATGGTAGGTGTATCTTTACTTTCAATGGCTATTTTCCATGCATATGAAACTTCATTAGCATCTCCGGGTCTTATTACATTTACATTCGGCATTGCTCTTAAACTAGCTAAATGCTCTATCGGTTGATGGGTTGGCCCGTCTTCTCCTAATCCAATACTATCATGAGTCATAACATAGATGGAAGGCGTCTGCATTAAACCAGCCAAACGAATTGAAGGTCTACAGTAATCTGTAAACACAAAAAATGTTCCACCAAAAGGAATCATACCACCATGTAATGCCATTCCATTCAGAGCTGCAACCATTCCGTGTTCTCTAACTCCATAATGCACATTCCTGCCTACGGAATTTTCCGAGCTAAATACACCTTCATCTTTTAGATTGGTCTTAACACTACCCTCTAAATCTGCTGAGCCTCCAAATAGATTAGCTACTTCGTCTTTCAAAGCATTTAGCACCGTACCTGATGCGGATCTTGAAGCAACTCCTTTTGGATCTTCATCGAAAGTAGGTAACAGCGTCTCAAGATTCTCAGAGATATTTCCATTCATCCAGTCATCGAATAAAGAAGCAAGCTCTTTGTTCTCTGATCTATATTCATTCAGTATTTCCCCCCAAGATTCCTCCAAAGCTATCCCTTTGGATACTTCTTTTCTGAACAAATTAAGAGCTTCTTCAGGAATGAAAAACTTTTTCTCAGGATCCCAGCCATAGGCCTTTTTTGTGAGCTTTATCTCATCTTCTCCTAATGGAGATCCGTGTGAAGAAGCTGAATCTTGTTTGTTAGGGCTTCCAAATCCAATATGGGTTCTGCAAATTACAATAGATGGCTTTGCTGTTTCTGACTGCGCTTTTTTTATTGCTGATTCAATTTCATCATGATCATGACCATCAATTTCCTGTACGTGCCAACCATATGCTTCAAACCTTTTTACAGGATCTTCTGTAAATGCTAGATCAGTTGAACCGTCAATGGAAATAGAATTAGCATCGTAAAGATAGATCATTTTTCCCAGCTGCAAATGCCCCGCTAAAGATGCCGCCTCATGAGAAATCCCTTCCATCAGGTCTCCATCACTAACAATTGCATATGTGTAATGATCTACGATCTTATGTTGATCTGTATTAAACTTACCCGACAGAAATTTTTCTGCCATAGCCATACCAACCCCGGTTGCAAATCCTTGCCCCAAAGGCCCTGTAGTCATCTCTACTCCCGGTGTTAAATGCTTCTCAGGATGTCCTGCGGTCTTGCTCCCCATCTGGCGAAAGTTCTTGATCTCATCCAAACTCAGATCATAACCTGTTAGATGGAGAAGACTATAGATAAGCATTGAACCATGACCCGCCGATAAGATAAATCGATCTCTGTCAAACCATTCCGGGTTTTTCGGGCTGTGTTTAAGAAATTTTGTCCATAAAATATAGGATACATCAGCCATTCCCATTGGCATTCCCGGATGCCCTGAGTTGGCTTTTTGAACAGCGTCTATTGAAAGAGTTCTTATTGTATTGACACACAGCTGATCTAAAGAAGCCATAGATAAAGAGTAGTTAGTTTTAAAATTTAAGATAACGAAGGTCTTTTCGATCAAAAAAGATAAGCCTTTTTCCAGAAGTTATTTTAAATAAAAAAAGCCCAATGAAAAAATCATTGGGCTTTTAAGATGCATTAAATAATATGCTAGTTAGTTGAACTACACTTTAGTTCGAACTCCATTGAATGCTTTGCAGGAGCACTGAATGATCCAAATGATGCATTCGTATAAGCACTACAAGCATCTGCTTTATTACCTTTCATTTGGTAAGCGAATCCCATTTCAAAATAAATTTTAGCCTTATCAGTTTTCCCTCCTTTTTCATAGGTGAGAGCAGTTTTAGCATTAGAAATAGCTGAATCATATTTACTTTGCTTATTATAAGCCTCCGCTAATCTGTAATACACATCTGCAGATTCGGCATCATATTCAGTTGCTAAATTTAGAAGATCAATTGCCTCGCTATAGTTCTTTGCTTCGATAAGCTTAGCGCCTCTGAAAAGAAGTTCGTCATGAGCAGCATTTTTTGCTTGTCTAGAAATCTGTCCTTTACTAGTCTTATCAGCTACTGCAATTGCTTGATCAAACCATCTTAAAGCGTCATTAATATCATCAGATAATTTCTTAGCAACAAGACCTTTTGTATAGTAAGGCTGAGCATAATTAGCATTTGCTTGAATAGCACTATTTAAAGCATCATCCGCTTCTTCGTACATTTCTCTTTTAAATAACATAGTTCCTTTTTGGTAATATAATTGAGGAACGTAGCCACGTGCTGTTTGCATAACACGATCATCACCATATTCTTCAGCCAATTCTACAGTCTTTTCAAACTCAGCTATTGCTTTGTCAAGATCAGGAATTTCTTTAGAAGATCTGAATGCATTAAATAGGTTTCCTGCTTTGTTTAGTTGAACCTTTGGTATCTGTTGCTCAGAACGTGTTTTGATATCCGCTCCCTGTGGTGTTCCCAGTTCTTCGCCAATCTTTGCTGCTTCCATATATGTAGAAATAGCTTTGTCGTATTCCTTTGCTGATGCTTGTTCAGCAGCACTATTATATAATTTTACTGCATCTTCATAAGTGCTTTGCGCATAAACAGCACTTGATAACAGCCCCACAAATAAAACCAATAAACTTTTATTGATAAACTTCATTTTTCTAATGTCTAGTGTTAATTATTTCAAAGCTTTTAATTTAAATAAAAAAAAGCTTCATATCTAAAATTAATAACCCGTTTATTCTGATGAATATTTCTCACATATTCATGTTAGTACAAATACTCATCTTTGGTGATTTAAAATGAAAAATTGGGTTTTGGTTCCTTTTTCTCATAAAAGTCACATATTATCTTTACAGCTTCTTCTTTGCTGTCCGTAACATGAAATAAATCAGAATCTTTCTCCGAAATTGTACCCGACTCTTTCATAGTAGTATTAATCCAATCAACTAAGCCTGCCCAATAATCAGATCCAAAAAGGATAATCGGAATCTTTGAAATCTTATGAGTTTGAATCAGTGTCAAACTTTCAAAAAGTTCATCTAAAGTTCCAAACCCACCCGGGAAAACGATAAATCCCTGAGCATATTTTACGAACATTACTTTTCTGACAAAGAAATAATTGAAGTCCACTGAATAATCTTTGTTTACAAATTCATTCATCCCCTGTTCAAACGGTAGTTCGATTCCTAATCCAACTGAACGACCATTTCCATCCGCCGCTCCTTTATTACCGGCTTCCATTATACCGGGTCCCCCTCCTGTAATTACTCCGAATCCTTTTTCTGTAATTAGTTTAGCCGTTTCAACAGCAAGCTCGTAATATTTATCGCCGGGTTTTGTTCTTGCAGATCCGAAAATAGAAATACATGGGCCTACTTTGTATAAGGTATCAAAGCCTTCAACAAATTCTCCCATAATTTTAAAGACACTCCAAATATCCTTATTACTCCCTTCCTCATACTGCCTTTGTATTTGTGCTTCTGATTTTTTGGGTTTATTCATACTAAAAACTAATTGAAAGTGAAATTGAAGGTACATCTCCGAGTAAAGGAGAATTAATGTTGTTGGGTTTAAATGTTCTGTTCATTGAAAGATCATCTGATACATCAAATGGCCGTAAATGTGCAAAAACATATGCATCTACTGCATTTAACACATATGAGAGAAATATCGTTACATAAATAAAATCTCTTCTGTTTCTGAGAAAATCTCTGTTACTTTTTAATGCAGTTTGACCTTGACCACTTAATCGATCAGGAGTTGGCCCAAATCTCATATCTGTGTTTGAATCAAAAGAATTATAGTAAGCAGCTCTGTAATCATGATATTGTTTTGTAAGATATACACTGTAATATCCAAGTCCGCCTAGCAAACCATAAACTATGGGGACTTTCCAGGCTTGCCTGTTTGTTATTTGTCCCCAGCCCGGAATTATTAGAGATCTTCGTACTACTAATTTAGGATCAGGGTACTGAGTTTTTGTACTATCTGTATTTAAAGAATAGCTATAAGAATATTTTTCTAAATCTGCTTTTTGTAAATACTGTGCTTTTGTATTTACGCTGCTTAAAAGAACTAAGCTTGCAAAAATGATATTAAATCGAATCAAAGATCCCAAGAATGCGCTCCAGGTCGTCTTCTGAATAATATTCGATTTTGATTTCTCCACCTTTGGCTTTTGGGTTAACCTGCACTTTAGTACTAAAAGTATGCCTCAGTCTTGAAGATATTTCTTCGTAAAATGGATTGTTTGGATCTTTTTTAGACGAGGTTTTCTTTTTCTTTCCTGCTGAAGATAACGCTCTTACCGCATCTTCCATTTGTCGTACTGACCATTCATTGGTAACCGCTTTTTTCAACAATTTTTGCTGATCAGAAATATCTTCGATAGTAATAAGAGAACGAGCATGCCCCATTGCTATTTCATTCTTTTTTAATGCTGTTTGAATGAAATCCGGCAAGGTCAATAACCGTAACATATTTGTAACAGTTGTTCTGTTCTTACCTACTCTTTCAGCAACTTGAGCTTGAGTATAATCAAATTCTTCTAAAAGCCTTTTGTAAGCCAAAGCAACTTCAAGAGCATTCAGATCTTCCCGTTGAATATTTTCTATCAAAGCAAATGCCATGCTTTGCTCATCATCGGCTTTACGAACGTATGCTGCTACCTCTTTAAGCCCTGCAAGTTTCGATGCTTTTAATCTGCGTTCTCCACTTATCAGCTCAAACTTTCTCTCGCCAATATACCTTACCGTAAGTGGCTGAATAATTCCATGCTCTTTAATAGAATCAGCCAGTTCGTCCAGCTTTTCTTCATCGAATTCCTTACGCGGCTGGTGTGGGTTTGCTCTGATATCATCTACAGGAATATGAAGAACTACATTTACTAATTCGGCAGGATCAACTTCAACCGGTTTTTCCGAATCGGAGCCTTTTTGTTTTGCTATAGGCTCTCTTTTATTCTCTTCGGATTTCTCCTCATCGGATTGATACTCCGGGAAATAAACACCTAAACCTCTTCCTAAAACCTTCTTTGCCATTCTATTATTCCTTAATTAGAAAGTACAGGACTATCCTTAAATAGCTTTCTGTTTTTCTTAATGATCTCACGAGCTAAAGACAGATAATTTTTACTTCCGGTGCTGGTAGAATCATATAAAAGCGCCGGTTTACCAAAACTTGGAGCTTCAGCGAGCCTGATATTTCTGGCAATCACCGACTTGAAAACTCTGTCATCAAAATAACGCTTTACTTCTTCAGCCACCTGATTGGATAATCTTGTTCTGGTATCATACATCGTCAATAAAACGCCTTCAATATCCAAGTCAGGATTCAAGTGTTGTCTTACAATTTTGATCGTATTCAATAATTGACCAAGACCTTCTAATGCAAAGTACTCACACTGAACTGGTATTACAATTGAATCCGATGCTGTAAGCGCGTTGATAGTTAAAAGTCCCAGCGAAGGCGGACAGTCAATAATGATAAAGTCATATTTATCTCTTAGATCACCGATTGCCTTATCAAGAATTCTTTCGCGATCCTCTCTGTCAATCATTTCGATTTCCGCACCTACCAAATTTATATGAGCCGGTACCAAATCCAGAAAATCTAATTCTGTTGAACGTATCGTTTCAGTAGTGTCAGTGCTACCAATCATCACCTCATATACAGAATTGGTAACGGTCTTAACATCAATACCTAATCCACTAGTTGTATTACTTTGAGGATCTATATCAATTACAAGTGTTGGGTGCTCTATGGCCGCTAAACTAGCAGCTAAGTTGATAGCAGTAGTTGTTTTACCTACTCCTCCCTTTTGATTTGCTATAGAGATAACTTTACCCATTAAATACTCGCTTATTTTGGTTCTTTGACATTAAAATCAATATAAAGCGAGGTATCATGCGATACAAAAATACTTATTCACATCCATATAGTAAGTTATCCACAATTGGGATCAGTTATTAACCGGAGAACTGGTTAATAGTACTCCCTGTCTTTGATTCGAGGGTTCATCGACTTTATTTACAGGGATAAGTTTTTCATAACTCTTTTCGTACTCGGCCCCAATTCTTTGTGCCTGAACCGCATCGGTACGGTCTGATATATTAATAATTTCATTCCTGTCAACCCATGGCTGAACGGTGCCGGCAGAAATAACAGTGGTTTGAGCTGGTGAGCTTGTTAACGTTCCAAAATCAATGAAATACACAGAAACCGAAATAAGAAGCAGGATAGTTGCAGCTACTGCTACCGTTTTTCCAAACCAACCTATTAATTTAAACGAACTACGTAGACGCTTTTGTTGGTCGGATACGGCTTGTTCTTTAACCTTATTGAGTATTTCAGCAGGTGTCTGCTTTAATGGTAACTTTTTAACCTTATTGTATGTGCTCCTTAAACTTTCAACTTCTATGAGTAAGTTTTCGTTACTCATCATTTCTCTTTCAAATTCGATCTCCTCAGAGGGATCCATCTCCCTCATGAGGTACCGAATACAGTCTTCATCGTTTATTTGCATGTTTAAACTCATGTTGTCTTTCTTCCTCAAAGTGCTTGCGCAAATTTATCAACGCATAACGCATACGACCTAGTGCCGTATTTATTGATACATTAGTCAATTCTGCGATTTCTTTAAAGGGCATTTCATAATAATGCCTCAAAAGTACAACGGTGCGTTGTTCCTCAGGTAATTTAGCTATATGAGCCATTAAACTGGACTTTGTTTCGCCCTCAACTAATTGCTCATCAGCGTCTACCCAACTCTCGTCCGTCATTCTATCAAAGTAATCTGAGCGAGAATCGTCATCGTCGTACCAAGAGTTAACGTCAATGTAACGCTTTTGTTTTCTTATATGATCAATTGTTGCATTGTGCGCAATTCTCATTACCCACGCAATCCATTTACCTTGTTCGTTGTAGGTGTCATCCATTTTTGTGACTACCTTCGTAAACACTTCCTGAAAAATATCATTAGCTGTTTCAGGGTTGTTGATCATACTATAAATGTATGAATAAATTTTTGCCTGGTGACGGTTCATTAATTCATTGAATGCAGCTTCGTCAGCTTTTTTTCTGAAATAACGTACCAGATCTCTGTCCCGAAGATCTTTATAAGATGCCTTTGTAGTTCTCTTTAATAGTTCCATTGTGTTCACCCGTGTATTTTGGGGTTAACTCTTTGCCAACGTATTGATTAAACTCTGAATACCTCGATTACATTCAATCAATAACATTTATTAACACAAAGAGCATTTTACCTCTTGTCTTGCACTATTGTACGAAGAGCTAAGACAATTGGCTTGGTTCTATTTTAATTGATGATACTCAACCTTCATATCACATGATGATGTTAGCCGTTTAATCACATCAAAATCTAAGACGAGCTAGTTATTGAAATGGTTGTAAACTTTTTCTCCGGATTTTTTCCCGATCACTTTTTGAATCTCTTCTATTTCGGCTTGTTTTACTTTTTTTACTGAACCAAATTCCTTCAACAGTGCTTGTGATGTTTTTTCACCCACTCCCTCTATATCAGTGAGTTCTGTGATCAATGTTCTCTTGGACCTTTTTTGACGATGAAAAGTGATCGCAAAACGGTGCGCTTCATCTCTGGCTTGTTGGATCAGTTTAAGGGCAGTTGATTTTTTAGGGATCATTATCGAGTCCATTTTACCAGGTATAAATACCTCTTCCAATCTCTTTGCTAAGCCGATAATTTCACATTCACCGTAGAACCCAATTTCTTTAAGGGCTTCCACTGCAGAACTAAGTTGTCCTTTCCCACCATCAACAATAATAAGATCCGGAATTTGCAATCCATCTTTCATCACTTTGGAGTAGCGCCGCGTCAAAATCTCTTTCATAGAAGCAAAGTCATCAGGACCTACAACCGTTTTAATATTGAATCGCTTGTACTCGCTTTTTCGAGGTTTTGCATCTACAAAACAAACCATAGAAGCTACAGGATCTGATCCTTGTAAATTTGAATTATCAAAGCACTCAATTCTTCTGGGAAGTCTCTGTAAACCTAAATGTTCTTTCAGTTCTTTTACTGCATGAGGAATACGATCGCGTTCTGCTTTTTCTTTTTCTAATCTTCTTTCGTTTAAATGTAGTTTCGCATTCGATTTGGCCATTTTGATCAACTGGGCCTTTTCTCCAATCTGTGGTACATGAACCGGTACTTTCTTTCCTTTTTCCTGATATAGATACTGTACCAATGCTTCATCATCTTCCATCTCTTTGCTGATATACACCTCATCAGGAATGGCAGCTGTATATTGTCCGGTGTAATAATCTTCCACAAAAGACTGAAGCAGAACACCTTCAGCCAGTCCATCAATATTTTTCAAGAAACGATGGAATTTACCTATCAACTTGCCTTCCCGCACTTTAAATAAAACCCCACAGGCTTCTCCAAGTTCCGAATCGATTATCAATGCAAATACATCGCGATCTACTTTTTTGTCCGCGACCATTTTCATTTTCTTGCTGTAGCGCTCAACGGCAATAAGGCTATCCCGAAGCTTAGCTGCTTCTTCAAATGCTAAAGCGGAAGATGCTATTTCCATCTCTTCTTTCAGTTCACGGATCAACACCTCCGTTTGTCCATTCAGCAATCGCTCTACTTTAGATACAACAACATTATAGCGTTCATTATCCCAATCGCCAGAACAGTTCTCTAAATAATCATCGAAACAGGAATGCCACTTAGGAATCCCACGAGTTCGATCAATATTCTTGATTGAAACTGCGCAGGTACAAAGATCAAAAGCTTTTCGAATGGTTTCCAGCATCCGCTTCATGTTTATAACGCTGTCGTACGGACCATAATATTTACTTCCGTCTTTCACGATAGTTCGAGTTGGAAACACTCTTGGCTTATCATCTTTTGTGATGCAAATGTAGGGATACGACTTGTCATCCCGATACATAATATTGTAGCGAGGCTGATACTGCTTAATAAAGTTATTCTCTAAGATCAAAGCTTCCGCTTCTGAATCAGTAACTACCACTTCCAGATCATCGATCTTGGAAACCATCGTTTTGATGCGTCCATCTACATTACGGGATTCTTGAAAATAAGAACGAACTCTGTTTCTTAACTTCTTGGCTTTACCTACATACAACACACTTCCGTTTTTATCTCTGTAGATATAAACTCCGGGTGAAAGCGGTAGATTCGCTACTTTTTCAGAAACTTCTATGTTGATCTTTGGATTGCTCACGGTTTAAAGGTAGTGGTTTTGGAACACTGATTCCGCTGATTTTGGATTGCTTATTTCAGCTTATGGTTTTATTAAACCTCTTTCGATTCAAAACTTCTTTTCGTATTTATAGCGAAATATTTTTTTAAATATGAACAACAAGATCCCAAACGGCTTAGTTTTTTCTACTCGATCACCAAAGCGAAGAAAACGTGCATTTATTTTAGTTCCGATTCTGATACTAATTCAAATTTGCCTGATCTGGCCGGTTTATCCATTGATGAGTTCAGCAAGGCCACTAATTCTTGGGCTGCCCCTATCCTTTTTCTGGGTTATCCTGATGGTTTGTTGCTCCTTTACAGCACTCTTTCTCTTTTTCAGAAAAGATACTGAGGAGGAAAGCTAATTGGCTGACTGGATCATTATTCTCGGAATTTGTGGAATCTATTTGGCGATCACTTTGGTGATGGGAATCATCCCGGGAAGAAAAGTGAGCAACAGTGCCGCCGGATATGTAGCTGGTGACCGTTCCATGAATGTGTTCATTCTCTATTTCGTGTTGGGCGCATCCATTTTTTCCTCTTTTGCATTTTTGGGTGGTCCGGGTTGGGCGTATTCCCGTGGAGCTGCTGCTTTCTACATCATCGCTTACGGAGCTTTGGGAATGGTTCCCTTTTACTTTTTTGGCCCCAAAGCCAGAAAACTTGGTGCAAAACACGGATTTGTTACCCAAGCCGAATTACTTCAGGATCGCTACAACAGTAAACTACTTTCAGCTCTATTAGCAGTTCTAACTGTAGTGGTTTTGATTCCCTATTTAACACTGCAAATGAAAGGCGCCGGATTGGTCCTGAATACGATCAGCGAAGGAACTATTCCTGAATGGTTGGGCGCCGGAATTGCGTACGGAGTCGTGCTTGTGTACGTGTTCTTTAGTGGAGTGATGGGGGTTGGGTGGACGAATACTTTCCAAGGAATTTTCATGCTGATCATTGCGTGGTTTTTGGGAATCTATCTTCCTGAAAAGATGTATGGTGGAATCGGGCCGATGTTTGAAGAATTAATAGCTTCCGATTTTGGTGACGCACTTACTGCTCCGGGTTTAACCAGTAGCGGAGCCGCCTGGGATTGGTGGGGATTCAGTTCTGCCGTGTTGATCTCTGCAATCGGATTTTCCATGTGGCCACATTTCTTTATGAAAGCATTTGCTGCAAAAAGTGATCGAACTATTAAATTAACGGTTGTCCTCTACCCTACTTTTCAGATCTTTTTGGTTCCGATTTTGATCATCGGTTTTGCTGCCGTTCTTGCTTTTCCGAATGTAACTCCGGCTGATTCTATTCTTCCACATGTATTGCTTCAAATGGATTTGCCGGTAATTCTGATCGGCTTGGTTTGTGCCGGGACTTTGGCGGCTTCCATGTCTTCGGGTGATGCTATTGTTCACGCAGCGGCTTCGGTTGCTGTTCGGGACGGTCTTTCAAAATCCCCATCACTTGCAAACTGGATGAAAGCAGAAGGCAATGAACGGACATTGATACGAATTTTAGTAATTGTAATAAGTTTGATCGCCTATTACTTCGCGGTGTTTTCAGAAACGGATATTGTATCTCTATTGCTGGGAGCATATGGCGGAATTGCTCAGATGTTCCCGTTGGTATTTGCCATGTTCTACTGGCCACGGGCAAATGGAAAAGGTGCGCTGGCAGGATTGATCGGTGGGATTGTGGTCACGCTGTTCTTCCTGTACAATCCTGAATTCAAACCACTTCCTATGCATGAGGGAATTTATGGATTGATTGTGAATCTGGCTTTATTGATAGGAATTAGCTTGACCACCGAGCCTGAGGATAGAGAACGAATTGAAAGGTATACAGAACTTTAAAATTATATACATTCATGTTACTATATCTGTTTGCGGAGTAACATGAATAGAATGCGTGTTATTTCATTGTTAGGCTTTAATGTAAAACAACGATGACAGAAACTATGAAACAAATATTTACCATTCTTATTCTTGTGCTGACTTGTGGACTTCAAAATGTAAAAGGACAACAAAGTGAAATCACCAAGACCTTTGACAAATACATAGAAGCTACAAAATCAGAAAATATAGAAGAACAGCTCGATTATTATCATCCTGAAATATTTAAACATCTCCCCAGAGATACTTTTTTATTGGCTTTCAAAATGCTGAAGTCTAATCCAATGATTCAAGTTGGAAATGAAAAATTGGTTTCTGTTTCTAAAATTTATACTGAGAACAAATCAAGTTATGCATTGCTGACCTTTACACAAGAAATTTCAATGGACATGTCTAACATGAAAGATGAAGGTGGAGCATCAACTGCTATCTCATTTATGCTAATTGAATTGAATAAAGAACACGGTGAAGACAATGTGATATTTAATGAAGACAAGTATATAGTTAAAATTTCCATGACAAATGAGTTTTATACCATACTTGAACCAACTTTGAAAGAATGGAAATTTTTACCGAAAGAAGACGATACACAAATTATTATTGAACAAATAATTCCAAAAAGAATAATAAAGAAAATTTAAAAAGCACTATACACAACATTTTATAAGAAGTTTAAAAAATGAACCTATCCACCAACCCAAAAACCATCGAAGTTTTCGAGAATTATCCGGGTTCTGTTCGCTCTCAAATGGAGAAGCTCAGAGAATTGGTACTGGAAGCTGCTTCAGAAGTTGATGGTATAGAAAAATTGGAGGAAACGTTGAAATGGGGTGAACCCAGTTATCTTACCAAACACGGAAGCACCGTTCGCATGGACTGGAAAGAAAAGAAACCGGATCAATATGCCATGTATTTCAAATACACTTCCAAGTTAGTCCCTACTTTCAAAGAACTCTATCCGGATGTATTCACTTTTGAAGGCGACCGAGCCATTATATTTAAGCTGGATGAAAAAATCCCCGAGAACGAGCTAAAGCATTGTGTAAAACTGGCTCTCAATTATCATAAAGTGAAGTATTTACCACTTTTGGGTGCTTAGAAATTCTCTAGACCTGTATTGTTTTTTTTACATCTGAAATCAAAAATAATCTCAGCAACTAAATCAAAAGTAATAAAATGTTAGTATGAATTAACTTCTTAGATTTAAAGGAAGAACCTTTAATGCTCTAAAAATTACTAACTTTTTTAATGCTCATTTGACTGGAAGTACTCATCAGATTGTAAGCTACCAATCTAGGTTCTTCTCCTTTCTTAACAGGATCCAGAATGGCAATTAACATTCTTTGATTTTCTTGTGACCCAATTAAACTGTAAACCTTAATAGAGTCTTCATTCGCGATTGTACTTGAAAGGTCTTTCAAAGATTGACTATCATTATCTTGAACAAGTTTAGAAATATCTTTAAATATAGATTTACTCTTGCTTTGAATGGTAGCGATCTCAATGGAGTGCTGGTAACGGAAGTCAATATCATTATCCAAAAATACTTTTGGAATACAAATTTCTCTAAATACTTCCTTTTTCTTGAACCAATTAAACATATTTAGTCTTTAGATGAACTTTTTTCTCTTTTGTGGTTTTATAATCACTACTATACAAAGAGTGAGAATAGTGCCCGATGTTACAATTACAGAATTGAACGGGTTACCTTAACTTTTATTTGCTCACCTTTATAAATTAAGAATACTTTCATTAATAAACTTTTCACTCTTTTAATATTAAGGATTTATAAGAAAGTATTTAAAGCATTTCAATTCATTGAAACTCAATAGATTAATCAAAAGCAAATAGAAATCAATATTTAAAAAGATGTATTTTCCATAAGAATCCTGAGAATGAATATGAAAAAACAGACTACACGTACCAATCCGGATATTCCTATTATTTATGAAGACAATCATTTATTGGTGATTGATAAACCGGCCGGTGTTCTTTCGCAGGAAGATCATACCGGAGACCCTGATGTATTAACTCTTTGTAAAAAATACATTAAGAAGAAATATAACAAACCGGGCGATGTTTGGATGGGATTGGTCCACCGATTAGACAGACCTGTAAGTGGAGTAATGGTTTTGGCCAGAACCTCAAAAGCAGCGTCTCGACTATCTGAACAGATTAGAAATAATAAAATGGACAAAACTTACTGGGCTATGGTTGAGGGTATGACTCCGCCAAGTGACACATTGGTTCATTACTTGGAGAAAGACAATCGTTCGAATAACGTTTCCGCATATAAAAAGCCCAGGGGCAAAGCCAAAGAATCTAAGCTCAGCTTTGAAACCATCAAACAAAATGCCAATTACAGCTTGGTTGAAATAGACTTGTTTACTGGTCGACCTCATCAAATAAGGGTACAAATGGCTAAAGAAGGTCATCCATTATGGGGCGATTATCGATACGGAGAAGAAGGAAACAAAGATGGCAAAGAAATGGGTTTAAGAGCCGTTGGGTTGACTATTGAGCATCCTACTCTTAAAAAGAAAATGACTTTTAATGCAGATGTTCCAAATCTTCAACCCTGGAATTTCTTTGAATACTGATTCAGTTCAATGATTCTAAAAATTCTTTGAACTCTTCCTGAGTGGTTTTGCCTTTATCTCTGGCATACCACAAATGGAGTTCTTCAGCTGCTTTCTTATTATCATAATCAGGATCTCTCCTTTTTTTGACATAATCTTCGTGAACGGCTTTCGGACGTGGTCCCCAGCTCCCCAATACATCAAGGTTTTCTTTATTCAGGACAACAACTTTCGGAATCGACCTACTTCCGTCTGTTAAAAATTCATCCATTACTTCGGGATGTTGATCTCTGAGTATGAGTTTCAGCTCAATTTTCTCATTAAGCTCTGATATTTTATTTATAAAAGGAAGTATCTGAGCAGCATCTCCGCACCACCCTTCTGTGATCACCAACCAGATCTGATCATTATTAATCTTATTGACCACTTCCTTCAGATCATCATTCAGCTTAGCTCTCTTTTGCCATCTTGAAGCCCGCTGAATATTCAGCTTGGTATAGTTCAGCTGACTTTCAGAATTATCGTCATTGGTTGTTCTGTTTTCAGAAAAAAGATCTTCTATCAGCTTCGTATAACTTTCATAGTTAAGAGCCTTGGTAAGAACTTCGTTGGTAATAGCTGATGACTTCATCATTTGTTGTCTCATTTAAAATTTTACCAAACTTATAAACTATTTCTATCACAATTGATTGATATATGTGATAAGATTGATAGTCTATTTTATTGAGACAAGCTTAAAACAAGTATTTTTCTTCAAAATCAATCTCAAACTCATTAAGAAGAGACATATACTCATCACGAAAGGAAGTTTTTTATGATGCTCCTCTTGATTCTTGACATAATTTATTAGTCGCTCTTTTTCTTTCAAAGAATAGGTAAATGCACCATACCCCTCTTGCCATCCATGAAAGCCAAAGAATAATTTGTTCTCTTTGATATAAAACGAACTGGCAAGCTTGATATCTTTAACAAGTTGTGAAAGTGCAACACTGGGATGGATGTGTGTTAGAATATGAATATGATCTTCAACCCCATTTATCTGATACAAATGACATTTTTTTTATTTTTTAAAATACCCCAGATGTATTTAAAAAGATCAGGTCTTCCTTTCTTATGCAGAACAGGAACTCTGTTTTTTGTACTAAAAACAATCTGATAAATAATTTGTGTATACGTGCTCATTCTGTTTAACCCCTTTGGGGTTTCAATATCACAATTTCATTAATCTATTCATATTCAAGTCCTTCGGACTTATTTAATATTAACAAAGAGTTTTAATTAGACAAGCTGAACTAAAATTTACCAAGCCTATAATTTCTGATTAATCCCGAAGGGATTCAATGTCAATAGATGTAAGATATTTCCCACAAAAACCCTGAAAGGGTTAAATCCAATTCCTTATCTTTGGATATGCAAGCAGTTATACCTGACATAAATATAGACGTGGTTCTTTCGGAAGAAGAATGGAAGTCCAGACAAACAGACCACGAATCCAAAGTAGATAATTTAGTCGGTCGATATTTAATCGAGCGTTCTCAACACAAAAAGAATCCGGTAATGGATTTCTTGTTTCAATATTACGCCTTTCGTCCTTCAATGCTGAAGAGATGGTCGCCAGGATTTGGAACCGCTCTTGAGTTTTCTGACGTGGAAACTCTCCCCGATTTTGAGGAGCTGAAGATCTCAGATAATAAAGCGTGGATCGATATGGATCTTTTTCCGGAAAGAAGAATTCGGTCTGCTACCTGGATTCTGGAAATGCTGAAAAACACTCAAAACAGTCGCCCGTCTTTTGGATGTTTTGGTATGCATGAATGGGCTATGGTCTACAAAGCCGAAAAACCAAGACATAATCAGGTTCCACTACGAATGGAGCCGGATGAGCTTGCTGAATTTGTGGAATCTCGACCTCTGCTTTGTACACATTTTGATGCTTTCCGCTTTTTTACAAAACCTGCACAGCCCATGAATCGCTTTGAGCTTTCCAGAGATACATTCTCAGAAACCGAACAGCCGGGTTGTATTCATTCTAATATGGATCTGTATAAATGGGCATTCAAATTATATCCGTGGGTAAGCAGCGATCTTATCCTGGAAGCATTTGAACTGGCATTAGAAGCCCGAACCATTGACATGAAGGCAAGTCCTTATGATTTAAAAGATCATGGCTTAGAACCGATCAAAATCGAAACAGAAGAGGGAAGAAAAGAATACAAGGCGCTTCAGGAAGCTATTTTTGAGAAAGGGAAACCGATTAGAGATAAAATCATTGTTAAACTCGAGAAACTACTTCATTCCACAGAAATTTTTTATTCTGAAACAATGCAAGGTTTAGCTAAAGGAGAAAAAGCAATTCGCGAAGGGAACATAATTTCACATTCTGTTGCAAAGAAAAGTTTGAGTAAATGGCTTAAATAATGTATTTCTTTAAAAACTAACCTTCCCCAGCTCCCACTCTCCTCCAACAACACATTCGTTTGCAAGAAATGCCATCAACACCGCTTCTTTTGAATCTGCAGTAATTCCTGATTCTTCAAAGTCTTTGAATTCAGCATTAACAATCCTCTCTTTCAGTCCATCCATAACGGTTGTGTTATGCACTCCCCCACCAGATACAAAAATTTCAAAAGGCTTAGTTCCGATAACTTCTTCAAAAGCTCGTGTAATACTTTGAACTGTTAAATGAGTAAGTGTGGCCACAAGATCTTCGGGTTCCAGCTCGATCTTGAATCCGGTCATTAATTCTTCCACCAGATCCAGGTTAAAATCTTCCTGTCCCGTGGTTTTCGGAAAAGGCTTTCTGAAAAATGGTTCCAGTAATAAATATTTCAGCAATCCGGAATGTACATTTCCGTTTGATGCCACTTTTCCATTCTCATCAAAAGGTTTGTTGAAATGCTTCTTCATTGCTTCGTTGATGAGCGTATTGGCCGGACCAATATCTGAGGTCATTATATCCTCACTACTTTCCTTACTCGGTAGCCAGGTAAAATTTGAAATTCCTCCCAGATTTAAGAGCAATCGGTGTTTTGTTTCTGATCGGAATAAAGCCTCATCCATGATACCTGCCAATGGTGCTCCTTCTCCTCCTTTGGCAACGTGTTTTTGGCGGAAATCAGAGATGGTAACAATTCCTGTTTTTTCGGCAATATGATCTCCATCAACGATTTGAAGTGTGCTGTTCATTTTTTTATTGGGATGGTGATAGATCGTTTGTCCATGACTGGCAATCAAGTCTACCTGATGCGCTTCAACTCCCCATTCTTCCAGAGATTCCAAAACCAGATCAGCGTATAAATGAGCCAACTCTGTATGCAAAACACAAACTTCCTGAAGATTAACCTGCATCTGTGATTGAACAGCCCTGATTCTGTTTCTTAAATCTTGGGAATACTCTACAGTTCTGAAATTCAGCAACTGAGGCTTCTTCCACTTGAACTTACACATAGCAATATCCAGTCCATCCAGTGAAGTTCCGGACATCAACCCAATAATAGTTCTCTGAGGTTTTTGGGCAATCTCAGTTAGTCGAAGAAGTTGCTTGTTCATGACTCAAACTCGGGGTATTTTTGCTTCAAATCAAATCCATCTGCATGAATAATATAGAAGAAACAGAACATCAATCCTTTGAAGAAGATCTTCAATTTCTAATTAAAACGTTAAAAGAGAGCTTCGAGTCCACGGATGTTCAATATTTTGTGGATGACCACAATGATACTTTGTATGTAAAACTCGAAGGCCTGGATGAATATCCTGAAGAAGAAATTGAAGAGATTGCAACTCCGATCTTTGAAATTCTTGATCTGGACTTTGAAGAGATTATTTTATTACCGCTTTAGCTGATAGCTCAAAAAAGCGGTTTTCCATCCTTCATTCCTATTTAAAAGCTTTGTATTTTGGATAAATTTCAAAATTATTTTTCATGAAGAGTTCTAATTCCGGCTACACTGTTCGATGCATTATTTGTGATACAGTAAATGACGAGCGCGTCACCAGCACCTACTGTACTAACTGCGGCGGCGTACTAACCGTTGACTACAAAGAAGCCCGGGAAGAAATTCAATATCCTTTAAAGAATATTATTCCTGATCCGTTAAAAACAGATTTCACTTCTTTAAAGAAGCTGGAAAGACTTTCTGAATTATACGAAGCTGATCTTTATGCTAAACTTGAATTAGAAAATCCTACGGGATGCTTTAAAGATCGCGGAAGTTATATTGAAGTACTTAAAGCTTTAGAATTAGGCGCTGATGCCATTTGTTTAGCATCAACCGGAAATATGGCAGCTTCTGTAGCAGCGTATGCCTGTTATTTTAAAATTCCTTGCTTTGTTTTTGTGCCTGAACAAACACCGGATGCTAAACTAGCTCAATCCACTATTTACGATGCCACTATAATCAGAATAAAAGGTGATTTCAGAACTTGTGAACTGCTTTGTCGTGAATTCGCCAAATCAGGGAATTATTATTTAGCAGGCGATTATGTATTCAGGCAGGAAGGACAAAAATCCTTTTCTTATGAGCTGATTGAGCAAGGTGCAATGGATTATGATTATATCTTTGTGCCGATTGGAGCAGGAACTAACTTTGCTGCTATTTATAAAGGATTAGTGGAATTAAAAGCAGCCGGAAGAATAGACAAAATCCCAAGTTTTGTTGCCGTTCAGCCTGAACAAAGTTCTCCTGTAGTTGAGGGCATTTTCAAAAAAGAAAAAATCATTAAGGACCAAGTAAATACAATGGCTGATGCCGTAGCGGTTGCTGATCCTTTCGATTTCTATAAAGTTCTGGAAGGCATCAACGAAACAAACGGACATGCTTTTACGGCTACCGAAAATGAACTATTGTCTTCAATGAAAGAAATGACCGTGGAGGAAGGAATTTTCACAGAGCCGGCATGTGCAATTCCTTTGGCTTGCTTCAAAAATAATCTGGATATCTTTAAAGGTAAGAAATGTCTGTTTGTTCTTACAGGAACAGGATTAAAAGCCGCTCATATTGTAGCTAAGTATTCCCTTTCTTCTCCTATCCTTTCTCCAAAACTGGAACGCATTCAGCAGTATATAGAATCCGGATTCCCGGATATGCAGAAAAATAGTTGGGGGCAATCCAGAGATCTTTTCTCAGGGAATGTCACTTTGGATGAAAATCATGAAAAGCTCTATACGGAATACGTTAACGGGATCAATAAAAAGGGAAAAACCCTTAGAGAAGCAGAGATAAAAGCTCTTAAATCAATGGTTTCTGCAACAGATGCTGATCTTGAATTCCCGGTTGAGGTTGTTGATTACAAAATTACTATGCGGAAGCATGGATTAGTTGCCGCTGCTGTTAAAATGAAGATCAATGACGGTGAAGAAGTCGTTTCTCTTGAACAAGGTGTTGGCCCTATGGACGCAGTTCTTGCCGCTATGAAAGCCGAAACAGATTCATTTCTGGCACTGCAGATACTTAATCACGAAGTAGAAATTTTAAGCCCTGATACGGATTCACTTGTTATTGTAACTTTAACCCTCGAAAAAGAAGGACATGAATTTACAGCAAAAGGAGCTTCACCCGATACTATAGAAGCACTGATTCAGGCGTTCGTAAATGGATTGGCAATAGCAAATAAAGCGTTGGCGGTATAAATGTTGGTGTGATGGTGCTATAGTGTTATGGTTGCTCAATTCAACCTTAACACTATCACACCTTAACACTTTTTTTATATACCCCATGAACTTTCACTCCTTCATCTTATCCTAGCAGTACAATTGATAAAAATCTTAAAGTATATAATGACAACATTTTTTGTTTTAGCAGTTATTCTGGTAATTGCTACTTTTTTCTATATGCGACAGGACAAATTCGGAGAAGCTCCTGCCGGACAACATCTCGAAGAAATTTCAAGATCACAGAATTTCAACGATGGTATGTTTCAGAACCTTCAACTTACTCCTGATCTTTCCGAGGGACATTCTTATTTCAGCATTTTATATGATCAACTTTTTGTTAAACATCCAAGAACTAAACCAAAAGGTGTAATTCCATCTGTAAAGACTGATCTGTTCTCTATTCCTGAACATGAAAATGTATTGGTTTGGTTTGGTCACTCTTCATATTTCATACAACTGGATGGAAAAAAGATTTTGGTTGATCCTGTTTTCAGTGGCAATGCTTCTCCAATTCCCGGAACGGTAAAATCTTTTCCGGGAACAGATATCTACACAATCGATGATATTCCTGAAGTAGATTATTTGATTATCAGCCACGACCATTACGATCATTTGGATTACAAAACCATCACGGGATTAAAAGATAGAATCAAGAATGTAGTTTGCGGACTTGGAGTTGGATCACATTTTAAAAAATGGGGATTCTCTGATCAACAGATCACCGAGCAAGATTGGTTTAGTGAGCTACAATTAGATTCCGGTTTTTCTATTCATACCATGCCTACTCGTCATTTTTCCGGACGTGGATTTAAACGAAAAAACACATTATGGGCTTCTTATGTGTTAGAATTCAAATCCCAGACCATTTATGTTGGCGGTGATAGTGGCTATGGAGATTTCTTTGCAGAGATCGGAAAACGGTTCGATTCTATTGACCTAGCTATTCTGGATAACGGGCAATACAACGATGCCTGGAAAGAAATACACATGCATCCGGATCAGGTTTTACAAGCTGCAAATGATCTCAAAGCAAAACGTCTTTTCCCTGTTCATTCTTCAAAATATGTACTGGCTATGCATCCTTGGGATGAGCCTTTGAATAGAGTAAGCCGATTAAATCAAGAAAGTAAAAATCCTATTTCCTTATTTACACCTCAAATTGGAGAAAAAGTGAATTTAGATGATTCAACCAGAATTTTTGAGAAGTGGTGGGAAGAAATTAACTAATACCGCTCGTTCATATGAATTTACTTTACAAATGGTTCTGAATTCAGAATTATCATTTAATAAAGATTAATAAATGCTAATTATCTATAAAACATCCTAATAGTTATTTTAAATACAATTTAAAATACATTTTCGAGGTCATGAAAAATATACGGGTACTTTATTTTCTTCTATGTTCAGTCTTATTAATTACATTTTCAAACTGTTCGGAAGATTCTCTATCTAACAATAATGTAGAAACATCTGTTAGTGATGATGCGCTTGCTAAAAAAGGTGGCAAGGGACAGTCCGCAACAAATAACAATTCTAATTCCAATAATACCGGAACGGGAACAAAACTGGAACAAGTAACTGAAGATGAAAACAATTCATATTCTGTTTACTCACATTCTCTATGGGCCGGCCAGGATTCTTATGCAGGTGAAGTTATTGTTACTAATAATGATAATGAATTAAGCATTACTTACAACACAGATGCCAGTGCAGATCTAAAAGAAGTTCACATTTATGTTTGGGATCATGAGAATATAGTTCCGAACAAACGTCCGGCTCCCGGAAAAGCTCCTTTTAAAGCAGAAAACCTTAATGCTGATATCTACTCTATTTCTATTCCAAAGACTATAGTTTGTGACAGAAAGTTTTATATCTCAACTCATGCCGCTCTTATACAAAACGGAACTGAGGAAGATCCTGAAGATGATGGAGATGGAGATGATAATGGAGATAATGATAATGATGACAATGACGACGATGGTGATAATGGTGAAAACGATCCTGATTTTAAAACTATCGCGCCAAAGTCTAATGCAGGAGAGACTGCTTATGCTGGTGGTTTAGGCTTTACTTCCCAAAAAGGTGCTTGGTGGGGATACTTTGAATACGTAGTTGAATGCTCAGACGATGATGGTGGTGTAGTTACCCCTCTATAAAAAAAGAACCTTTAGTTAACTAGTTAAAAAAGGAGTTGTTAGACAACTCCTTTTTTTATCTGAGCGCTTCTTCTAGCTCCAAAGATGCATTGCTTCCTTCATCGCGGTATTTCACTATAATCGGGCAATCCATACTTAGACCTTGTTTCTTTGCCCAGTCTGAATTTACCGGACGTGAACCCGGAATTACTACTGCTCCTTCCGGAATTTCAGAACCGCGTTCTCTGATTTCTTCTTTAACAGCATCGTAAACCGGAATAGATTTTGACAGAACAACACCGGGAGCAATTACTGCTTTTGAACGGACTAGGATTCCTTCAACTATCACAACTCCCGCACCAATAAAACAATCGTCTTCGATTATTACAGGATTCATTCCAACCGGCTCTAAAACTCCACCGATTTGAACTCCTGCCGACAAGTGCACATTCTTCCCGATCTGAGCACATGAACCCACCAGCGCATGACTGTCTACCATGGAGCCTTCGTCTACGAATGCACCTACATTCACATAAGCCGGTGGCATAATGATCACTCCCGGAGCAACGTAAGCTCCACGTCGAACTGAGGAACCACCCGGAACTAGTCGTACTCCATCTTCAGGTTCAAAGTATCTCGGAGGGAGATTATGCTTATCCACAAAACCTTCATAGATCCCTTCGTAGGAAGTGTTTTCACCATTCTTGAAGGATTCTAAGATCGCTTTTTTAACTTCCACATTGGCTTTCCAGCCGTTTTCAGTTTTATCAGCTGATCTAAGTTCGCCTTCTTCTAATTTGTCTAAAATTTCTTCGTAGTTCATTCTATTTTAAGTTGCAAAGTGTCTAAGTAACATAGTTACAAAGTAAAAGCTAGTACTTTTACTTTGTAACTAAACGCAACGCGTTGATGTAACTCTGTTACTTAGCCACTTCTTTAATCCATAAGTTAATTTTTCTATCCGCTTCCAGTAGTGCTTCCTCACCTTCGTGAGTTAAATCTTTTAATGAAAGTGGTAATCGTACGTTCGTATGTGTGATCCAGCCTTTATGCTGAAGTAAAACCTTTGAGGGAACAGGATTTGACGCTGAAAAAAGTGCGTTCGCGGATTCTTCCCAGTCTTCAAAAAGCTCATCAAAATTCCCGCTCAACATTAACTCTACCATTTTTCTGGTTTGAGCCGGCCAGACATTTGAAGCCACTGAAATCAGTCCGACTCCTCCTTCTTTCACAAATGCCTCAGTTAAAACATCATCTCCGGAATAGAAATTAAGTTTCGGGCTTTGCTTTCTGAATTCTTTAAATTCTTCTACACTTCCACTAGCTTCCTTTACTCCAACAACATGAGAGAATTTTTCAGAAAGCCTCGCAGGCACTTCCGGGTGCAACTTCACTCCTGTTCTGGAAGGCACATTATATAAAATGCACGTAGTCTCAGTAGTTGATAGTAATTCCGAAAACCATTCAAACTGACCTTCTTTCCCCGGTTTTGAATATAGCGGAGTCACTAATAGCAGCGAATCAACACCAACTTCATCACAGTAAGTAATAAATTCTTTTTGAGCTTGAATACTATGTCCACCAATTCCAACCATCAATGGAACATCCAGATTCATTTCCTTAGCGAACTTAACGATCGCTCTATTTTCCTGCGCATTAAGATTCAGGCCTTCACCCGTACTTCCAAGAACTAACGTACCAACCTTAGCTTCCTGCTGTTTTAGCAATAAGTACTCAAAACTTTCAAAATCCACACTTCCATCTTCATTGAAAGGTGTTATCATTGCTGTAAAAACTGGGAATTCTAATCTATTCATTATTTTTTGTGATGAAATCAAACAGTTGTCCAAAGGTATAAATACCGTTTGTTAAATTCTGATTTTTGATCAATTGTTCCGCTGCCCAAATTGCGCCTTCTGCAAACAGAGCTCTGTCTAAAGCATCATGTTTAAGTGTTATTCTCTCATTTGCCGTCGATACTGTCAATTCATGGATACCGTTCACATCTCCTTCTCTTGCTGAAGTGATTTCAGCTTCTTTATTTAACCATTCCTTCCAGGAAAGAGCCGTGCCACTTGGAGCATCCTTTTTGTGGATATGATGCACTTCATGAATTTTGATCTCTGGTTCTTTTAATATTACTGATCCAGCTGAAATAGCTTCAATTGCATTTCGGATAATATTCATCCCTAAACTGAAATTGGTAGCCAACACCCATTTGGTTTCCATTTTTTGGACTTTATCTTCCAGATCTTCCGGCCAGGAAAATCCGGTACTTCCCCAGGCAGCAGGAATGCCGGATTCTAAAACCTTAGGTAAAATATCTTTTACAGCATCTCCGGGAACAAAAATGATTACAGCATCACTTTCTTTTAACTTTTCAACTGTTGGGGGATTGGATTCATCGAATGCATAAGCGAGATTATCGCCCAGCATTTCAACTACTTTACTTCCGGTTTTACCGGTACCAATTACTGAGATTTTCATATTTCAATAAACTCTTTATGCAACAATTTCACAATAGCTTCACCTTCCGATTCATCAGCTAGAAAACAGATATTGTTTTCGCTGGCACCATGGCAAACCATCCTGATATTGAAATCCTTTAGTTTATCAAATATAGCTCCGCTTATTCCTGCGGTTTTATTCAGATTATTCCCGATCAGTGCTACCAAAGAATATTCCTTTTCGATTTTAACTTCGCAAAACTTTTTCAATTCGTTAATTACATCCGAAGTTAACTCTACTTTGTTCGATGCATTAACGGCTGTATCAAGCGTTAAAGATACGCTTACCTCACTAGTACTTACCAGATCCACAGAAATTTTATAATTCGCTAATACCTGAAATAATTTTGCAAGAAATCCATACTGATGAAGCATCGCCAAACTTTTAACTGTCAAAAGGGTTTGATTTTTTCTAAGTGACAATGCTCTTATTACCGGTCTTTCCATTGATTCATGAACGATCAATGTTCCCTCTTTTTCAGGCTCACTGGTTGAAGCCACTCTTACATCAACTTTACCTCTTATTGCGGGTTTTAAAGTGGCGGGATGAAGTACTTTTCCCCCAAATACCGAAAGCTCAGCGGCTTCATCAAAAGTGATCTCTTTGATAGGTCTGGCTTCTTTCACAACTCTTGGATCCGTAGAATAGATTCCGGCAACATCAGTCCAGATTTCCAACTTCTCTGTTTCAAGAGCTTCTGCAAACAATGCTGCTGAAAAATCGCTCCCTCCTCTGCCTAATGTGGTTGTGTTTCCAAATATATCCGAACCGATAAATCCCTGTGTTAAATACACTGAATCTGAATTTACCTTTTCATTAATATTTTTCTTCAGTTTTGGAAGATCAACAACTGCATTTCCGAAATTAGAATCTGTTTTCAGAAATTCACGGGCATCTAACCACTTTGCATCCACTCCATTCTCTTTGAGAACATGGATAAAGATCTTTGTAGACATCAATTCACCGAAGGAAACTAAACGATCTTTCCATCGCTTATCTCTGGCAACCTGCTCCAAGTGCTGTCGTAGCTGAGTAAGCTCTTCTTTAAAGTCCCTTTCAGCTTCTTCCTTATTTTCCAGCTCATGGATTATTGAAAGGTGCCTTTCTTTGATGCGAATCAAGATCTCTTCCTGAGATGTAGCATCCAGTTCTGAAATCCCGAGAGCAACCAGATCATTGGTTGTACCGGAAGTTGCACTAATTACAATTAACTTTCTGTTTGTGTCTGCACCAACAATTTCAGCACTGTTTTTCATTGCCTGAAAAGCACCTACGCTGGTTCCACCAAATTTTGAAACGATCATATTCCTCTTAATGATTAGGCTTGAAAATAAGAAGCTCAGAGATTAGTAAAGCAAAAAAATCGTCTTTTTTTACCAGCTTTGATTTTTTAGTGATCTCCCTTTCAAATCGTCCCTAAAATGTGTTATTCTCTCTGAGTTAACTATTTAAGAAAAAACTTGTGCTACAAAACAGAATCACCTTTTTAATATTAGTACTAATCTTTGGGATTTCCTGTTCTTCTGAGTCAACTAAAGACGGAATTACCATTACTGAATTAGAAGAACGTCTGGAAGATATTTCATCTATACAGGATGATTCTCAGCGAAAAGCGGAAGCAGATTCCCTTTGGAAAAAACTCGCTCTTGAAGATCAGATTCCGTTCAAACAAGATTCTATTGCGGTATTTCTCTTTAAAGGTGAAGCAGACCAAGTAAGCTGGAATGGTGATTTCAATTCTTGGAGTGGAAATAAGAGTTTTGATAACGAAGGTACCAGAATTAAAGGAACCAATATCTGGATGTTGAAAGCTGTCTTTCCTCCGGATGCCCGCATTGACTACAAAGTTACCATTGATGAAAGCTGGATACTGGATCCGGTAAATCCTCATTATCAGTGGAGTGGTTTTGGACCGAATTCCGAGCTCAGAATGCCGGAATGGAAACCTGAACCTTTACTAGAACGAATTCCAGAAGCTCCAAAAGGATCAGTAACCGAAAATATCTTGATCAAAAGTACTCATCTGGGTTATGATGTTCAGTATCAGGTCTACACACCCGTTGGTTATGAGAGTCTGGAAAACCTACCGGTAATTTATATTCTGGACGGACAAGAATATTCTGACGACAAGCTTGGTGGAACAGTAATTATGCTGGATAATCTCATCCATTTGAAAAAAATTAAACCCGTTGTAGCTGTATTCATTGATCCAAGAGACCCGGCAGATCCGGAAAGCAATCGCAGAGGAGATGAATTCGGCACCAATGAAGATTACAACGATTTCTTCACCAAGGAATTAATGCCAAAGATCGAATCTGATTATAAGATCTCTACAAAGAAAAACGACACTGCACTTTTGGGGACTTCTTTGGGAGGATTAAATACCACTTACCTTGGATTTTTAAATCCTGATAAATTCGGGAAATTAGCAATACAAGCACCTGCGTATTGGTACAAAGAAAAAGAGATATTCGGATTAGTCAGAGGAACTGAACAAGCAGATTTTGATATTTTTATGAGCGTAGGCACCATTAATGATAACATGCCTGACGCCAGACTTATGAAACAAGAGTTTGAGCGACTTGATCTTGACATGAATTACATGGAAGTAAGTGAAGGTCACTCATGGGGAGCGTGGAGTGCTCAAATGGACGATATTCTCATTCAATTTTTTAAGAAATAATAAAACAGAACTGATTTATTTATGGAAACACCACTGATTACCAATGATGCTGTAGTTTTTGGATTGCTGATGGCAATACTGGCCGTAATTTTCACTACTTCGCACAGCGACAAACCGGGCTGGCAAAAATTCTACAAATTTGTTCCCTCGCTCCTACTTTGCTATTTCGTGCCTTCTGTTTTTACAACGCTTGGAGTAATTTCACCGGATGGATCTAATCTTTATTACGTTGCTTCTAGGTTTCTTTTACCTGCCAGTTTAATATTACTAACATTAAGCATCGATCTTAAAGCGATCATGAATTTAGGATGGAAAGCTGTGATGATGTTCTTTGCAGGAACGTTCGGAATTTTTATTGGAGGTCCCTTAGCGCTATTAATTGTTGGGGCAATCAATCCTGATATAGTAGGTGGTGCCGGTCCTGAAGAAGTATGGCGTGGACTTTCTACAGTAGCAGGAAGTTGGATTGGTGGTGGAGCTAACCAAACGGCTATGTACGAAGTTTTTCAACCTAGTGACACACTATTCAGCGCAATGATTACTGTTGATATAATCGTTGCAAATATCTGGATGGCATTTTTGCTTTACGGTGCAGGAATAAGCGACCGTGTAGATAAATGGTTTAAAGCTGATTCTTCTGCTATTGATCAACTAAAAAAGAGTGTAGCTGACTACCAGGCTAGTATCGCAAAAGTAACCACACTTGTTGACTTGACTAAAATAGCAGCCATCGCATTTATAATTACTGCATTTGGCCATATTGTTGGTGATTTTATGAAGCCTTTTGTTGAAAATAATTATCCGGGACTGAAAGAACTTAGCTTAAACTCTCAGTTCTTCTGGATTATCGTTGTTGCCACTTTAGGTGGATTTGCAATGTCATTTACAAAAGCTAGAAAATTAGAAGGCGCCGGAGCTTCCAAGATCGGAAGTCTTTTTCTATACATTTTGGTAATGACCATTGGAATGAAAATGGACCTTGGCGCTTTTACAGAAGTTCCCGGATTCTTCGCCATCGGTTTTGTTTGGATCATCATCCATGTGATCGTTTTGCTTGGAGTCGGAAAACTTATTAAAGCTCCTTTCTTCTTTACAGCAGTAGGAAGCCAGGCCAATGTTGGAGGCGCCGCTTCTGCTCCGATTGTAGCTTCGGCTTTCTCTCCTGCGCTTGCTCCGGTTGGTGTTCTGCTCGCAGTACTTGGATACGGAGTCGGTACATTTGTAGCTTACTGGTGTGCGATAGTGATGAAGTTTATTTCTTGATCTAAATAATAACTAGTTCCGTAGCTCCGCTGCGGAACAAAAGTACATTGCCAAGTAAATGTACACACGCTCCTAAGAAAGACCTCCTCTGTCTCCTCCTGCAACAGGAGGAGGACTCGTTGATAAGAATTAGAATCAACTTTGGAATTCCCTTCCTTATCCAAGGAGGGGCGACCTACTCAGAACCAAAGAATCTGTTTCGTAGCCGGGGAGGTCCGTTTCCAACTCATAGCATCGGGACTAGATTAAAAGGCTTAGCTGAACATAAAGCACCTAATATTGTCTTGATATCCCATTCGAACGGGACAAAAGTTCAAGCCGAAGTATGTTTCTTCGAACTGTCACTGCTAAACTGTCAACGAATTACATGACATCTACAGGGATGACGTAATATTCTCACTCTCCTGCTTCCGTGATTTAGTGACAAAAACTCTCCTCCAAAATCAACGATCCTTTTTCAAATATGGTTACAGGTTATTCGTATCTTTACAGATACCAGAATTTAAATAATTAACCATTTTTTTGTTGTGAAGAGAGCCCTCAAGTTCCTCCTCGTTTTTATAGCAGCTACCATTGTAATCGTACTCGCTGCCGGAATTCCGAATTACTCAGCTTTTAAAACACTTTTCTCAAATACCGATGGTATGAGAGAGGGCTATGAATATGTAGAAAAGACATTCTCGCTCCGAGGACTAACCGAATTCATCGGAGAGCACCCGGAATATATGTCGGTAGTAAGTTTTAATGTTAATGAACCCGATTCAGGCATTTATTACGGTGCAGATATCCCACGTGCACAGGGAGCTATTTCGAATCTTTTTCTTCTTATAGAATACGAACGACAAGTTCTGGAAGGAAAAATTGATCCTGATGAGCCTGTACAGATTTCAGATATTGAACGTTTCTTCCTTCCTCAGATCAGTGAAAACGCGTATAATTCCAGTATTGAGCTTCTTGAGGCTAAATCAGAAGATGGTGTTCTTACTTTGGATGAAGCAGTTGCAACGATGATATCATCAAACGGATTAGCTATTGCAGACTATGTCTGGTTCAAATTGGGAAGGGAGAATATCTTTAATTTGATTGATGAGCTACAATTGGAAGTAACCGAAGCACCACTTCCATTTTCCGGACTTTATCTGGCAATCCAGCCAACCATCTCAGATACTAATACAACAAAATCATATGATAAGATCATTGAACTGGCATCACGTTTTAATTCTGATGATACTTTTAATTCAGAAACCAAAGAGCTTTTCAGAGAAGAGCGATTGAATCTGAGTTTCATACAGGAAAAAAATGCATTGGCTGAATTCCCTCAAACTACAGCAATGGAAATGGCTACGTTGATGGCTCAACTTCAAAAAGATGATCTGATATCTGTTGAAGTTTCACAAGCAGTAAAAGAAAAAATGAAATGGGTATTTGGAGGTGAAGCTATACAACGTAGTTTCAGCAACTACGGAGCTATTTATGATAACCGAATGGGAATGCTGAGTGGAATTGATTTTGGAACTTCCATCTATGACGGACATACTTCAGCTCAAGCTGTCTTTTTTGACCAATTGCCTGTTGCATTCTTTATCCATTTATCGGCAAATCACATGCAGGAAGACTATCAACAGCGTCTTATTTGGGATCCCGCTTTGTATGAAACAACTGTAAATGAAATCGAAAAAAATAACTGATGTCAAAATACAGATTACTCACTTTTTATTGGTTGATTCCGATGTACCTGTTCTTTCTGGTATCGCAACAAGCCATGGTTTATGTTGGAGCTAAAGATACCGTAGAGGAAGGAATTCACTACGAAGCTGACGTTCTGGATATGGAAGTAAAGCAGATCGCTGCTCAAAGTAATGGCTACATCGTGATCGCTTTTGAAACGAATTCAGGGACAAGAATCGAGAGGAAAATGACATTGTCTATCCAAATGGCACAAAAACTTCTTGAAAGCTCTAAGGTAAAACTCAGTTATCGAAAAGGTGGTTACCCTGAAATCGTGCTTCTCCCAACCTATGAACTTCAGGTTAAAACATCGCTATTTAATGGATCCGTAGCATTTCTGGGATTGATCGTGACTTTAATTGCAGGTGTTAGGGTTCAAAAATATATCAACAGAAAAAGCGCTGATGAAACCGGCGATGATTTTAACATAGAAAGAGTTGATTCATGAAAGGAACACTGTATTTAATACCCACAACACTGGGCAAAACTTCCGAAAACAACGCTATTCCTGAATATACACTTTCAATTCTTCGAGGATTGGAATCTTTAGTGGTAGAAAATATTCAGACTTCTGTGAAATTTCTGCAATGGGTAGGTGATACCATCCCGGAATACAAAATCGATTTCTATCAGTTGAACAAAAACACACCTGATACAGAGATTTTTTCTTTTATGAAGCCGCTGAAAGCCGGCAAGGATGTTGGATTGTTATCCGAAGCTGGAGCTCCTGCAGTAGCTGATCCGGGTTCAAAGCTGGTGAAAATGGCGCATCAGAATGGAATTAAAGTAGTTCCTTTGGTTGGGCCCTCTTCTATTTTACTTGCATTGATGGCTACCGGATTTAACGGACAAGCGTTCTCATTTCATGGTTATCTTCCTATCGATGCCAACAAAAGAAAGCAACTGCTGATCCAGTTGGAGGGCGAATCACGCAGACATGACCGAACTCAGCTGTTCATGGAAGCTCCGCATAGAAATAACGAACTATTCAAAGCAGTTCTTGAAACCTGTATTCCGCAAACCTGGTTAAGTGTTGCCACTGATATTACTCTGGAAACTGAAGAAATTGCTACAAAAACGGTTTCAGAATGGAAATCAGCAGAAAAACCTGATCTCCATAAAAGACCTACCATTTTTTCTATTTACGCGAAGTGATTTAGGGAAACCTCAGAGGGCACAGAGAATTTATCTTTCTCCCAAGCTCCTGCTTGGGATGACGACGGGGAGCTCCTGCTCCCTATGGAGACGAACCTAGAACATGAATTCCCTTCATTAAGGCAAAGCCTCAAATTCAAATTCCGAACTGAGACGTCCGAAACGAGAGCAACCACGCATTAAAGTTTCAAAATAAATGTATTTGGAGCAAGAGCTCCATACTAATTTCCCGAGCAGGAGCTTGGGAAAGAGTTAGAATTACACCTCAACTTGTTTGATAGGAACACTACTCGGCAATAACTGTCTTCTGTTTAGCTCTGTTAGAATAAGTTCTGTAATCTCTCCTTTCAACAGGAATTCGTAGCGGATATCTAAAACGTATGCTTTCACTTTCAGGTGAATGATGTAATTTTTATCGATAACCTGATTTTCTGTGATCACAACCACCGGTTTATTCAAGTACACATATCTGGACGTAATCGCTGCTTTATAGGCTACTTCTTTTACGGTATCAATATTAGTATCAGCCGGTAAATAGATCGAAGCTACAACCTGACAATCGAGGGCCCCTGTATTCGAGTTGGAAACTGAGTTATTAACGATATCCGCATTTGGAATGGTTACCAGAGAATCATCAGGAGTTACAATTCTGGTAGATCGTAAACCTATTCCGGTTACTTCTCCATAATACCCATCAATTTCGATCTTATCACCAACCTGAAACGGACTGTCTAATATGATGATAAATCCACCGAAAATATTCTTCAGTATATCCTGAGCTGCAAAACCAACTGCTATACCTATGGAAGCTCCAACTGTCAGAATGGTTTCAACAGGAGGGTTTATAATTCCTCCAATAACAATAAACAGAGCAACTGACCACAGGATCACATTTAAAAAAGGGATCAATCTCTTTATAAGTAATCGATACGAAGCCTGATTTTCGGCGAGTTTACCAAGTAAGAACGTTATAAATCTGTTCAACAAGAATGCAAATATCAGTACAATGAACGAAGAAATGATCTTTCCCGTAGAAAAGAGCTCTTCAAATGGAACGATCTTTGGCTTAAGATTTATGACATTAGACGAGTCAGTTACAGATGAATCAGCATGAGCGGTACTGAGCGAATCCTGAGCACTCAGAGCAAAAGAGCTCAAGCTGAAAACCAGAAACATGAAATATGTAAGTATTCTTTTCATATCAGTGAATAATATTTCTTCGTTTCAGTAATCGTAATACTTGACGATACACCAATTGATTGAGATAGTATCCACTTTCCTCTTCGATCAAAACTCCGCGTGATTTTAATCTTGTAAGCAGTACTCTGCTCTGAGCCAGTGTTAAATTCAGAACTCTGCAAAGCTCAGCTACTTTTAAAGTATCGTGTAATACAATAGCTGCAAGGGTAAATAATGTTTCCGGCTTTAATATCTCCAGTGTCTCAATATTAACAGGTTGAAACGGAGAAATAGTTATAGTTCTTCGTTCCACTTTTTTGATAGAACGAAGCCAAAGAATGGTAGCAACAGAGGTATTTCCTTCCGTTATGTCTGCTAATCTCTCAAAATATATTTCCTTCAAATACTCCTGAACAGCTTTCGGGTCATTCAACCTCTTTTTATAATTTCGAGATTTTCTGGTTGATTCGTCCGCCTCAAAATTCAAACGGTACACACTTTTCTGATGTCGGTTCATTATCACGGACTGAATATGATCATCACTTAACGCATCAGTAAAAAAGACATGTGTGAAATGAGTTTCTACCCCTTCAACTTTGTTCAAAAATTCCCATGCATACCTGGAACACGTAGTTATCCAGAATACTTTTCCCTTGGTTTCAGAAATGATCAACCATAAAGCATCAAGTGCATCAAAACCGTTTATGTTTCTAAGATAGAGTTTCTGTAAACCTTCCAAGTTCACAACTATTCTTTCTTCGAGTGCATTTAAAGCGTTAACTATATGTTCCGGCCGGTTTACATCTTTAATATCAAAAGCACTACCGAATAAGCTTAATATCTGTTCGATCTTCCAGGTGGATTGCTTAATTTCGATATTGATGATCTTTTGTTCTTTAAAGATCTCATTCGTTAACAAATTGGAAAGAGTTGACTTCCCACTGCCCTTTTCACCAACTAACGCTACGCTGCTTGGAAACCCTTCTTTCCATGCATCAAAAGCCTTTCCTACCGCTCTTATATTGTCTGATGCATTAACATAAAGCTCAAGATCTATTTGTTTACTCAGGTCGAATAGTTCTCTGTAAGACTTAGGAAGTTCCTGGATCTTTTGATCTGTTTCGGTTAAAAAAGTGCTTAATCCAACACTCTTTTGAACTGACTTATCATCAATGATCTTAAATCCAAAAATTCTTTGGATCGGGATAATGATCTGGCGTAGTTTTCTACTGGCAAATCTTAGAAATACTGCTGTAGCATCAACTGTCTTAGCCCAATAAGCAATTGAAAGATTCTTAACCCTTCCTGCCCAACGTTTAAGCCTTAGTATATATAGTTTGGATCGTTTATTGATCTCTGTAGAATTAAATTATTATTCGATAATGTACCATTTTTGCAAAACCTTCCATAGATATACAAAAAATTTATTTTTCTGCTCACCGTTAGGTATTAAAAATGAGGCTTTTTATGCATCCCAGAATGTATTAAATTGAGTAAATCATCTACAAAATTATGTTTAACAAAATTACCCTGAAAAGAATGTTTAAAATTCATTCTAGGCGTACCTTCTTTTTTGTTTTTCTTTGCTTTCTTTTAGCATTAAGTGATTCAATATCAGCTCAGAACAGTCTTTCGAGGATATCAACAGTTGACCGAAGCGATGGTAAAGGAGCTGTAATCAGATATCACTTTTCAGAAGCTGTTGATTCATTTGAAGTCATTCAACCGGCTCCTGATCTTGTCCAAATGGTCTTATACGGTGATATTGATACCACTGGAATTCAGCTACCGGGTTACGGGGATAAAGTAAATCAGGTTATCCTCTACAAACAGGATTATGGATTTGGAGTAGATATTTATTTGGGACAAGACTATGCATATATAGCTGATGCTTATCCTGATCAAAATGGAAAACATCTGTTAGTGGGCCTTACCGAAACCAATTACCAAGAATTGGACGCCTATTCTCAACAATTTCTGGCCAAAACCTGGTACGAAAATTTTGAATTTACTGAAGCCCCTACTCCTACAACAATCATCGATACCGGTTCAGTTACAGATAGCTATAATCCCGTTCGGGATAAATTAAAGTTTGATAAGATCGTGATCGATGCCGGACATGGAGGACATGATCCCGGGAATTTAGGCTACAAAAGAAGTGCTAAAGAAAAAGATGTTGTTTTATCGATAGCAAAAAAATTGGGTGGTTATATAGAAGAGAATCTCCCGGATGTTGAAGTGATTTATACAAGGGAGACAGACGAGTTTATTGATCTTTGGGAACGGGGAAGTATTGCGAACAGAGCTGAAGCGGATTTGTTTGTGTCTATTCACGCTGATGCTTTTACTAACTCTTCAGTACGTGGTGCATCAGTGTTTTTCTTAGGGCTTGATAGAAGTGATCGTTCTTTTGAGGTTATGAAAGAAGAAAATCAGATCTATGCTGATCATGAAGTAGTTGAGGATTTATCTGAAGAGGACCTGATTGTTTATGAATTGGCTCATAGTGGGAATATCGCAAACAGTGAACGCATTGCCTATATGGTGGAAGATCAACTTAAAAACAGAGCTCAGAGAAAGTCACGTGGGGTTCGCCAGAAAGGTCTAGTTGTACTTTATCAATCAACCATGCCGGCTATTCTGGTTGAAACAGGCTTTCTGACAAACCCGGCAGAAAAAAGATACCTGACAAGCGATTGGGGGCAAAGTTTAATCGCATCAGCTATATACAGAGCTATTAAACAATACAAACAAGAACAAGACGAGAGCTATTCTTTAAAAGCGACTTCAGCAAATGACTAAACCTTTGATCATCGGAGTTGCCGGAGGTAGTGGCTCAGGAAAGACTACGGTTGTAAGTACCATCTCCAAAACTCTTGGTACAAACAAACACCTGCTTTTACAGCACGATTCCTACTACCGTGATCTTAAACACCTTCCCTTTGAGGAACGTATAAAACATAACTTTGATCATCCAGCTTCACTAGAAACTGAACTTCTAATTCGTCATATAAATGCTTTGGTGGAAGGATACCCGATTGAAGTGCCTCAATATGACTTTTCCAAGCACATTCGAAAAGAACAAACCACAGCTGTTACTCCTAAAGAAGTGATTCTGATTGATGGAATCCTGATCTTCAGCGAACCTGAGCTTTTGGAATTGATGGATGTGAAGATCTTTGTTGATACAGACGATGATATTCGTTTACTAAGAAGGTTAAAACGAGATATAAATGAACGAGGGCGTTCTGTTGAAAGCGTAATGGAACAATACCAAAAATTTGTACGTCCAATGCATCTGGAATTTGTTCAACCAAGTAAAAGATATGCTGATGTGATTATCCCCAGAGGGGGCAAAAATAAAGTCGCGCTGGATATGGTACTGGCGCTGATCAATGAAAAGCTTTCTAACCGCGAATAAAAGCTTCCATTCCTTTAAAGATCAGGAATTCATCTCTTTTTGAATTCATCGAGATCAAATCCGAAAGTGTATTGGCATCTCCTCCGGTTAAATAAAGATTAAAATGACCAAAAGTTTCCTGATATCGTTTTAATGAAGCATTGATCCCATCCACAAAAAACGCAACCTGCCCCCATTGTAATGACTCTACAGTACTTTTTCCCGGAAACCTTAAAGGGATTTCAGTTTCAATTGCAGGAAGTTCCGGAGCTGAAGTTTTGAAAATATTCAAAATACTCTGTAAACCCGGCATTATAACTCCTCCCTGATAAACTCCATTTTCGCTCATGATGTCTATTGTACAAGCACTACCTGCGTCTACCACTACAACAGATCCTTGCTCTTGTTTATGTGCCCCTAAACAGCCCAAGAAACGATCGATTCCCAACGTTTTTGGTGTTTGGTAACTCAAATTTTGTTCAGGTATATCATTAATTTCGATACTTTTTATTTCGAAGTCTGTTATCTGATTCCTTAATAATTCAAAGTGATCTTTTCGAACACTTGCGACTACAAGATTCTGAATTGAGTCTTTATGTTGGTTCAACCATGAAATCAAATAAGTTACTGATTTAAAATTATCAGTAGACTTTTCCCAAACACTATTATTCCTGAAAGCCACCTTTATGGAAGAATTACCAATATCGAGAAAAAGCGTTTTTTTTGAATTTTGTGAATCGATTTTGCTCATGAATTTGTATTACATTAAAGACATAAGAGAATAATCAATCTAAACGATAGTATGAATTTAAAATCAAAGATTGCGATAGTTACCGGAGCAAGTAGTGGAATTGGTGCAGAATTTTCAAAAGACCTTGTTAAAAAAGGAGCTAAAGTATATGGCTTAGCCAGAAGTATCGATAAGCTCAATAGTATCAGAGAAAAAATAGGAAATAATTTCGTTCCTGTTCAGCAGGATGTTACTAATAGTGAAAGCCTGGAAACCTGGGTTGAGGAAACATTTTCTGATGACCATTCTCCGGACATTTTAATTAACAACGCCGGACTCGGATATTTTGCAAACGTAGATGATTTGAAAATTTCTGAGTGGGATAAGATGCTGAATGTAAATCTTTCCGGAATTTTCTATCTAACACGCCTTATCGTTCCTTTAATGAAGCAAAATGAAAATATTTGCCATATTGTAAATATTTCTTCCATAGCCGGATTGATGGGAAATCCTCAAATTTCTGCTTATAACGCCACAAAATACGGATTAAGAGGATTCAGCGACGCTCTGTTCAAAGAACTTAGATATGACGGGATCAAAGTATCCTGCTTTTTCCCGGGCTCTATTGCCACTCATTTCTTTGATGCCATTGATGAAGTGGATCAGCATCCGAACATGATGCAAGCGTCTGACGTTTCTAACACATTGGTCCATGTTTTGGAAACACCGGATAATTTTCTGATAAACGAAATTATAATGCGTCCACTCAATCCAAAGAAACCAGGGTAAATGTTTAGAAATATGATACCTCTTTTGATAGGGTGCATTATTCTTTTTAATTGCAATAATGATCATCCTATTCAAAAGCCGGATAACTTAATGGCTGAAGAGTTGTATCTGGATCTTTTTTACGAATTAGAATTACTTAGTGTTTATCAGGATAGAGGTGCAAAAGGCTCAGTTGTTGACTCTCTGTATGAGGAGATCTTTAAAAAATATAACTCAGACAAAGATGTTTTTATGAGCAGTCATAAATACTACCAAAGCCAAATTACAGAACAGCAAATTCGTACTGATTCAGTTATTAAAAAGATCGAAAGGGATCTAATAGCAATTGACAAATTAGACTCGCTTACAACTCAGGAAGACTCTGTTAAAGAGTAATAACTCAAGTCTTCCTTACTTACTTCAATTACATTCTCTTTTACTAAATAAGAAAGGATCTGCTTTGCTGCATTTTGATTGATGGAAAGTTTAGAGGCAATACTGATCAATGATTCATCTTCGTTTTTAAGCAATTCAATTACATCCGTGATTAATTGCTTATCGAATGTCTTATTAGCTACATTTGAATTACTTTTCAAACAGTTATCGCAATGCCCGCACGGTTCGTTTTTAGTGTCTCCAAAATAGTTTCTTAGAAAAACTTCTCTACATGTGTCTGAGTTAATGAAGCTATTCATTTTATCTAACTTCATCAGTAACACGTCCCGATGTTGCTCCACTTCTTGCTTATTTATGGGTAGCCTTGATGATCGGGGTTCAAGAATTCTTACCAAATCTCTTTCCTCTATAAGCGTAAAGATCAAAACATGATCGTTCTGCATCAATACATTCAGTGCTTTAATAAGACCGTTTCTGTTGATATCTAAAGCTGACAACAAAGTTTCTTCATCCGTCTCTATCATATCGTAAAATGCCTGACTATTTAAAGTCCTTTCTAACTTATCTACGAATTCAGCTTTATCAGGATTATTACATCGCTCTTTAAACTTTTGAAGCATTTCCTGGCTCAAAGTAAATTGAATAGAAAAGGCAGGTTTAACATCCTGAATCCAGGAAATAATGCCGAATTGTTCCAAAAGTCTTAGGGAGGTTCTTATAATGCTGAATGACTCTTTTGACCTCTTTTGAAGTGCCTTTAGTTCCAGTTCTGAAGCATCCAACATGATTGCTCCTTCTGCCAGCTCAAAGCTGTCACACAATGTTTGGTATACTTTTTCTAATTGTTCTCTCTTTGGGTAATTTTGAACAATTCGGTTTTTTGCTCCTGAATAATCAGATGGTTTGTAATATAAAATCGGATATGCCTCTTTTCCATCTCTTCCTGCCCTCCCTGCTTCCTGATAGTAAGCCTCAATTGAATACGGCATAGACTCGTGAATTACGTATCGGCAATTAGGTTTATCTATTCCCATTCCAAAAGCATTTGTTGCAACAACTAAAGGCGTTTCTCCTTTTATCCAACGAGTTTGAATGTTCTTTCGGGTTTCACTTTCTATACCTGCATGATAGGCTTCCGTATTTATCCCTTTTTTGGTAAAAAAGTCTGCCCAATACTCACAATTTTTCCTTGTTCCACCATAAATTAAACCATCTCCCTTTTTAGAAGCTCTGGTAACGCCTTCTATCAGTTTCTCTCTCTTCTTTTCAGTTTCGACCACCCACCATTTTAAATTCGGTCGTTTAAATCCTAGCGATACTACTTCGGGTTGATGGAAGCTCAGATTCTCAAGGATATCTTTTCGAACTTCAGGAGTAGCAGTTGCAGTTAATGCGATCCAGGATGCAGAATCCGAAATTGATTCCAGATTTGTTTTTATATCTCTGTAAGCGGGACGAAAATCATGTCCCCATTCAGATATACAGTGTGCTTCATCTACAGCAACAAGATCAATATTTAGGTTATGCAGTTCGTTTTGAAAGAGTTCCGTTCCAAGCCTCTCTGGTGCACAATACAATAGTTTATACATTCCATTTCTGGCATTCACCAATCGTTGTTCAACTTCATAAAATGGAATTGTATTATTTATGAATGTTGCTGAAATACCCTGATCATTTAATTGCTGAACCTGATCCTGCATTAAAGCTACAAGGGGTGAAATAACCAAGGTCATTCCTTCAAATACAGTCGCAGGAACCTGATAACAAAGAGATTTACCTCCGCCGGTTGGGAAAAGCACTAAAGTATCCTTTCCGGAAAAAACAGAATTTATTGCAAGATCCTGCCCTTCCCGGAACGATTCATATCCCCAAAACTCTTTTAAATGTTCTAATGCCTGATTAAATTGGTACTGCAATTTTAAACCTCAATTTCTTTTCCCAAAAGTATTGATATCATTCTGTTCATCAAATAAAAACATGAAGCAATTTTTCTATCTATTTTTTTTAGTTGTATTCCTGAGTTGTGCATCATCTTCTCCTAAAGAAAAAATAGACTACCGCGAAGAGATGAGAAACTTTGTTATTGAAATAGCAGAGTTTGCCAGAGAGCAAGACTCCGATTTTATTGTAATCCCTCAAAATGGTCATGAATTAATTCTTAAGAACGACAGTAGCATTGCTCAAGATTACCTCTCTGCCGTAGATGGATTGGGACAGGAAAGCCTGATCTTTGGCTATTATGGTGATAACACGATCACTCCAACCGACAGCAGAGAATATCTGCTCCAGTTACTTAGGACCGGCAAACGTGAAGGCAAAACTGTACTTGTTACAGACTATACCGATGAGGATCAAAAAATTAAACGTTCTTATGAGCGAAATTCTCTGAATGGGTTCATTTCTTTTTCTGCGCCTGAGCGTGAACTAACTTATATACCGGAACCATCTGAGTTTGTGAAAAATGAAAATAGCAGAGATATACAAACCCTTTCTGATGCCAGAAATTTTCTTTACTTATTGAATTATGAAAACTATGATTCAAAAGAAGAGCTGCTTTCTTCACTTTCTGATACAAATTTTGATGTATTTATCATGGATGCGTTCTTTTGGGGTAAAATATTTACCAAGGAAGACCTGGATCGGATACGAATGAAAAGCGACGGAGGAAAGCGACTCCTTATCAGTTATATGAGTATTGGAGAAGCTGAAGATTACAGATTCTATTGGGATGAAAGTTGGGATAAAAAGGAGTTAAAATGGATCGACTCAGAAAATCCAGACTGGCCCGGTAATTTTAAAGTGAAATACTGGAATCAAGACTGGAAAAAGATCATTTATGGCGAAAGTAATTCTTACACACAAATGATTATAGACGCCGGTTTTGACGGCGTCTATCTGGATATCATTGATGGCTTTTGGTATTTCGAAAATCTTGCATCAAATTAGTTTGTTTGAACTTTTTGAAGTTAAATTACCGGTAAACTACCTTCAAACATATTTTCGAAATTAACTTCTTTGGGTTCTTCTGCTTCAATCAATAGACTAATTACATCTCCGGCTTTAGAACAAGTAACATGGCTGATAGGATCCAGATCAGGTGTAACAAGGCCTTGAGCAATAGATCTGTCGACTGCGTTTCTGATTGAACTTGCCTCCCGGTATAATTCAAAACTTTCCAACATCAGCGCTACCGATAAAATGGTTGCAATGGGGTTTGCAATATCCTTGCCGGCAGCTTCAGGATAACTACCATGAATAGGTTCAAATAACGATGTTTGATCACCTACTGATGCAGAAGACAGCAAGCCTATTGAACCTGTTATCACACTTGCTTCATCGGAAATAATATCGCCAAACATATTCTCCGTTAAAATCACATCGAATTGATTAGGTCTTTGGATTATCTGCATAGCAGCATTATCTACATATAAATATTCTACATCTACCTCAGGGTAGTTTTTTGATAGATCCTGAACTGTTTCTCTCCACAACCTGGATGTTTCCAATACATTTGCTTTATCAACCAATGTTAATTTCTTGCGTCGCCTCATTGCAGCATCAAAAGCCATAACTGCAACTCTCACAATTTCATTTACACTGTATTCGCATACATCATATGCAGATGTTCCTTCTTTACTTCTTCCCTTTTCTCCAAAATATATTCCGCCGGTCAATTCACGGTACACAATCAGATCTGTTCCTGTTATGCACTCTTCTTTTAAAGGAGAACGATCGGCTAATGAATCAAATAATTTAACGGGACGAATGTTTGCATAAAGTCCTAAGCTCTTCCTTAGTTGTAACAGCCCCTGTTCAGGTCTCACCTTTGCTTTTGGATTGTTATCGTAAGAAGGATCTCCTATTGCACCAAAAAGGACAGCATCTGCTTGTCTGCAAATTTCGATCGTTTTTTCAGGTAAAGGGCTACCGGTTTTGTTAATCGCATCAGCACCAACCAGAGCATATTCGTATTCGAATTCGTGATCAAATTTCAAAGCAACCCCCTCAAGTACTTTTTTAGCTTGTTTAATTACTTCGGGGCCAATCCCGTCACCGGGTAGAACAGCTATCTTTTTCTTCATTCTCAAAATTCTTTGTGTGTTTGTTCAAATTGTTCGATCTGACTTTTTTTACTTATCAAATAGTCTATATCATCATATCCATTTAATAAGCAGGTTTTTTTATATGCGTTGATATTATATTTCTCTTTATGGTTTGTTCCTGGAATCGAAATCTGCTGATCGATCAATTCAATCTTTAGCGTTGTATTCTTGTCTTGTTTAACCAATTCAAAAATGGTCTCTAAAAAAGCATCGCTTACCTGTACAGGTAAAAGACCGTTGTTAAGTGCGTTCCCTTTAAAAATATCGGCGAAATAACTGGATACTACAGCTCTGAAACCAAAATCATAAAGTGCCCATGCAGCATGTTCTCTACTCGACCCGCATCCAAAATTCTTACCTGTCACCAAAATGCTTCCGGAATAAGATGGGTCGTTTAGTATAAAATCTTCTTTCAAATCACCTTGTGAATCATATCTCCAGTCTCTGAATAAGTTATTTCCAAACCCTTCTCGTGTAGTAGATTTCAGGAATCTTGCCGGTATGATCTGATCTGTGTCAATGTCTTCGTTTGCAAGTGGTATAACTGTACTGGTAAGAGTTTTAAATTTTTCCATTATGCCGTTACGACCTTATTTACATAATTTCTGGTATCTACGATTTTACCTTCAATAGCTATTATTGCAGCTGTTAAAGGGCTTACCAACATTGTTCTTGCTCCGGGACCTTGTCTGCCTTCAAAATTTCTGTTCGATGTTGAAACACAATATTCACCATCAGGTATTTTATCTTCATTCATGCCTAAACAAGCTGAACATCCCGGCTCACGAAGTTCAAAACCGGCATCTGCCAGCACCTGATGAATCCCTTCTTCACGTGCTTGTTTCTCAACCTGTTTGGATCCCGGGACGATCATAGCTTTTACATGATCTGCTTTTTGTTTCCCGGCTACATATTCAGCAACAATTCGTAGGTCTTCAATTCTGCTGTTGGTGCAACTACCGATAAATACATTGTCAATCTTTTTGTTTAACAAATAAGTACCTGCTTCCAGATTCATATACTTCAATGACTTCTTAAATGACTCAGAATCATTCTCAGGAATAGTCTCATCAATACCAATACCCATTCCGGGATTGGTTCCATATGTGATCATTGGTGGAATTCTTTCAGCTTCAAACGTGTACTCTTTATCAAAATATGCGTCTTCATCTGAATACAAAGTTTTCCAATAATTGATCGCTTCTTCTAATGCAGCCCCATCAGGAGCAAACTCTCTCCCTTTGATATATTCGAAAGTAGTTTCATCGGGAGCGATCATTCCTCCCCGTGCCCCCATTTCAATACTCATGTTACAAATGGTCATCCTCGCTTCCATAGATAGTGAAGTAATCGCAGACCCCGCATACTCCACAAAATGACCTGTACCACCTGCTGTGCTCAATTTTGAAATGATATACAGAATGATATCTTTTGAAGAAACGCCCCTTTGAAGTTCTCCATTAATAGTTATGCGCATTGTTTTGGGTCGCTCTAACAATAAACATTGAGTCGCCATTACTTGTTCCACCTGAGAGGTGCCAATTCCAAAAGCAATTGCCCCAAAAGCTCCATGAGTGGATGTATGACTGTCACCACAAACTATTGTCATTCCCGGCTTTGTAATTCCCAGTTCGGGTCCAATTACATGAACTATTCCCTGATAAGGATGCCCAAGTCCATAAAGATCAATGCCAAATTCTTTGCAATTCTGGATAAGTGTATCAACCTGAAGTTTAGAAAGAAGTTCTTTGATAGGAAGATGTTGATCTTTGGTAGGTACGTTGTGGTCTGCAGTTGCCACAATTTTATTTTTTCTGAATAGTTCGATACCTCTTCGTCTTAATCCTTCAAATGCCTGAGGGCTTGTGACTTCATGGATAAAATGTCGATCTATGTATAATATTTCCTGCTCATTTTCTACAGAATCAACTATATGACTCTCCCAAACTTTCTCGAAAAAGGTTTTGCCCATAATATATTTTTATGCTGTTAGAGAATCAGATGTTTGAGAGAATAACTGTATCAAATCCTTATCAGTTACTACTTTTTTAGTGTCTGCGATAGATAAAAATCTTTTGTAATGTTCTTCCAATTCATTTTTGCTTACTTCAAAACCCAGTCTCTTTCCCCGGAATTTAAGAGCAGCTCTTCCACTTCGGGCTGTTAGAACAATAGAAGATTCGCTTACGCCCACTTCCAGAGGATCAATAATTTCGTAGGTTTCTCTATTTTTTATAACTCCATCCTGATGAATTCCTGACGAGTGCGCAAACGCATTAGCTCCAACAATTGCTTTATTAGCCTGAACCGGCATTTTCATCTTTTCAGAGACCAATTCACTTACAGATTTCAAACATCTTGTATTGATACCTGTGTCATATTCTAAGCTTTTTTGTTGTCTTAGTATCATGACAACTTCTTCTAATGAAGCATTACCGGCTCGCTCTCCAATACCATTCATTGTACATTCTACCTGAGTTGCGCCGTTCACTACTCCCGATATAGAGTTTGCAGTTGCCAAGCCAAGATCATTATGACAGTGAGTAGAAATAGTCACATTCTGAATGCCTTTTACATTCTCATATAGATATTTAATTTTTTCACCATACACCCAAGGCATACAATATCCGGTTGTATCAGGAATATTCAGTACTGTTGCTCCGGCTTTAATAACTTTTTCCAAAATAGTAGCAAGGAATTCGTTTTCTGTTCTACCTGCATCTTCCGCATAGAATTCAACATCTTCAACAAAAGTCTTGGCATATTTTACTGCGGCCACTCCCCGCTCTACTACCTTTTCTCTGGTAGTTCTTAGTTTATCAAACACATGACTGTCTGAAGTACCGATACCGGTATGGATCCTGCTATTTTTTGCATCTTCAATTGCTTCTGCGGCGACTTTTATATCGTTTTTAACAGCTCTTGATAATGCACATACCCTTGTATTCTTAATAACCTTGGATATTTCCTGAACAGATTTAAAATCTCCCGGGCTGGATACAGGAAATCCAACTTCCATTACATCAACGCCAAGAGCTTCCAGAGCTAAAGCGATTTCAATTTTTTCTTTTGTGTTTAGTTGACATCCCGGTACTTGCTCACCGTCTCTTAGTGTGGTATCAAAAATTTGTATTCGCTTGTTTGGCATTATACTTGGGATTTCTAACTTAACTAAATATTCTAAAGCGTTGTCGTTGATGGTTCTTTTATGCGCAGAAATTACCTTCTCCTTGTAATCTTAAAAAACAAGATTTATGATTAATTACGACACCCAAGAAAATATTTGATAGAATTAAAATTAATTTTAACAATTACTTAATTGTTATTTTAGATTTGCTTTTTTACAATGGCTAACCAACCAAATGATCATCTTTATCAACTAATAAAGTCACTTACTAAAGCGGAGAAAAGAGGGTTTAAGATCTATGCCACTCGCTCAGGGAATGAAAGCGCCAAATTTATCAAATTGTTTGATGCTCTGGATAAAGCCTCTTCTTATGATGAAGCTGCCATTATTAAAAAGGTAAGTGGAATACATAAGCGTCAACTATCAAATCTAAAAGCACACCTTTATAAGCAAATACTTACCAGCTTAAGGTTGATCAACATAAATCATAATATTGATATTCAACTTCGCGAGCAGCTTGATTACGCCCGAATTTTATATAACAAAGGGCTTTATCAACAGAGCTTAAAGATCCTTGAAAAAACAAAAGAAGTAGCAACTCAACATTATCGGGCTACTTTACGCTACGAAGTTTTGGTCTTCGAAAAGATTATCGAATCACAATATATAACAAGGAGTCTCAAAAACAGAGCTGATGAACTTATTGGAGAAACACGAGTAACGCTGAACTCAATGACAGAATACACGGCTTTGAGTAATCTCGCACTGAGATTATATGGTATTTACATCAAAGCCGGACATGTTCGTAATAAAGAAGACTTTGAAAATATATCCTCTTTTTTCTCTGAATCAATTAATAGTATCGATGTTTCAAAGCTGGATTTCTTTGGAAAACATTATTTAAATGTATCTCATGCGTGGTATAGTTTGATCGTACAGGATTTTCTTCTTCAATACAGACATGCTACCAAGTGGGTTGAGTTATTCAGAAATAACCCTGAAATGCTGGCATTAGAACCTATCTGGTATTTAAAAGGAATGCATGTGTTGTTAGAAGCACTTTTTGTACTTGGACACGCAGAAAAGCACTCTCGGGAAATTGAAAAACTGGATGAATTTCTCGCCAATCCACCAAGCCGTATAGACGAGAATTTAGAAACTGTAGGTTTTATTTATTCCTATACATCCAAAATAAATGTACACTTTATTGATGGTAGTTTTACAGAAGGTGTACAGCTAGTTCCGGAGTTACTTAAAAAACTGGATAAGTTCGCAGACCAGGTAGATCCACACAGGATTTTAATCTTTTACTACAAGATTGCTTGCCTTTATTTTGGAGCCGGAAATAATAAACAATCCATTCACTTCCTCAATAAGATCATCAATTATCCTGATTCAAGATTAAGGGAAGACATTCATTGCTTTGCCCGAATATTGAATCTGATTGCACATTTTGAAATGGGGAATCAAACTTTGGTGGATTATCAGATTCGTTCTGTTTATCGGTTTCTACGAAAAATGAATGATCTGAATCTTGTTCAACAAGAAATATTGAACTTTATACAGAATTTAGGAAACCTTAAACAAGATCAGACTAAAGAAGCTTTTCTTAATTTGCGCAACAGGCTTCTTGAAATCAATAAAATGCCATATCAAAAAAGGCCATTTTTATATTTGGACATCGTATCATGGTTGGAATCTAAAATTTATGAAAAATCAGTTCAGGAGATCATTAAAGGTAAATTCAGATCCAGATAGCTTACATTCACAAAGTTTGGATATCCCACTTAAGCATAATATTTGAGTGCCTGTTGTTTGAAATTTAAATGAATTAGACATTTCTTTGCTTCAACAAAACTAATTCAAGAATGATTACACACACTACTATCACGGTCATTATTAATGTCATTGGTACCAAATACCGACCGGGGAAGTAATGTGTGATCTTAATACTCTACAAAAAAGCCTTCCCTAATCCGGAAGGCTTTTTTTTTACAATTAATCTATAGAATGGCTGAATTAAATAAGTTTAGTAAACTGATTACTCAAGATGGTTCACAACCTGCTGCACAAGCAATGTTACATGCGATCGGTTTAAATGATGAAGACCTGAATAAGCCAATGGTCGGCATCGCCAGTACAGGTTATGAGGGAAATCCTTGCAATATGCACCTAAATGATCTGGCTGTCCATGTAAAAAGAGGAGCTCAAAAAGCAGATCTCACGCCTTTGATCTTTAATACTATTGGTATCAGCGATGGTATTTCTATGGGAACTCCCGGAATGCGTTATTCTTTACCCTCTCGTGACCTGATTGCTGACTCCATGGAATCTGTAGTCAAAGGTATGAGCTACGATGGATTTATAGCAATTGTAGGTTGTGATAAAAATATGCCGGGTGCTGTAATGGCAATGCTTAGAGTTAACAGACCTTCAATAATGTTGTATGGAGGTACTATTGCGGCCGGACATCACAATGGGAAAAAATTGGATGTTGTATCTGCATTCGAATCCTGGGGACAAAAAGTAGCAGGCAAAATTGATGACAATGAGTTTAAAAAAATAATCAAAAAAGCTTGCCCCGGAGCCGGAGCTTGTGGCGGGATGTATACTGCCAACACCATGTCATCTGCTATTGAAGCACTTGGTTTGGCTCTTCCCTACAACTCTTCGATTCCTGCTACAAATAGTGGCAAAGTTATTGAATGCGAAGAAGCAGGATATCATTTAAAAAACCTCATTGAAAATGATATAAAACCTCTGGATATACTTTCGAAAAAGTCGTTAGAGAATGCGTTTCGAGTTGTAACCGTATTAGGGGGATCTACAAATGCCGTTTTGCACTTACTGGCTATTGCGAAAGCTGCTCAATTAGATTTTACGATTGCTGATTTTCAAAGAATCAGTGATGAAACTCCGTTTCTGGCTGATCTAAAACCAAGCGGCTCTTATGTGATGGAAGATCTACATGAAATAGGTGGAGTGCCTGCGGTAATGAAGTATATGCTGGATAAGAATATGCTTCATGGTGATTGCTTGACAGTGACCGGAAAGACTTTATCCGAAAATCTTGTTGAAGTAGCTCCTCTATCAAATGATCAAAAAATTATCAAACCAATTGAAGATCCGATAAAGGAAAATGGACACATTCAGATCTTATTCGGAAACCTTGCCAGTGAAGGTTCTGTAGCAAAGATCACAGGAAAAGAAGGACTAATATTTAAAGGGGCCGCAAGAGTTTTTGACAGTGAAGAAGAAGCAAATGCAGGAATTCGGGATGGACTAGTTCAAAAGGGAGACGTTGTTGTAATAAGATATGTAGGGCCTAAGGGTGGTCCTGGAATGCCCGAAATGCTAAAGCCAACTTCAGCTATAATGGGAGCCGGACTAGGTAAAGAGGTTGCCTTGATTACAGATGGAAGATTCTCAGGTGGTTCTCATGGATTTGTAGTTGGTCATATTACTCCGGAAGCCCAAACCGGGGGAATCATAGCCTTGGTTAAAGATGGTGATATAATCAGTATTGACGCTGTCAAAAATACAATTAATGTTCAATTGACTGATGACGAGCTAAAGGCACGAAAAGCTAAGTGGACAGCACCTCCAATAAAAGAAAAAAGCGGACAGCTTTATAAATATGCACGCACTGTTGCTTCTGCATCACAAGGTTGTGTTACTGATGAATTTTAATTTCTCAAACATTGATGAAAATTATGGAATCACAAATAGTTACTGAACAAAACAAAAAAATTAATACTGAGTTTATCAATGGTGCAGAAGCTGTAGTAAAAATTTTAATTGAAGAACAGGTAGAAGTCGCTTTTGGTTATCCGGGTGGGGCAATAATGCCTATATACGATGCTCTTTATGATGAACAGGATCGTATACAACACGTTTTAGCACGACATGAACAAGGAGCTATTCATGCAGCTCAGGGCTTTGCAAGAGTAACTACAAAAACTGGAGTTTGTTTAGCTACATCAGGGCCCGGTGCTACGAATTTGATTACAGGTCTGGCTGATGCCCAAATTGATTCCACTCCCCTTGTTTGTATAACAGGTCAGGTTCCTTCTTCACTCTTAGGTAGTGATGCATTTCAGGAAACCGATGTAATTGGAATTTCAATGCCTGTTACTAAATGGAATTATCAAATAACGGATGCAAATGAAATACCTGAGGTGCTTGCTAAAGCATTTTATATTGCCAGTTCCGGAAGACCAGGTCCCGTTTTAATTGATATTACCAAAGACGCTCAATTTCAAAAATTTGACTATAGCTACACTTGTTTCAAGAAAATTCGCAGTTATGTACCCAAACCTGAAATAGATCCTTCCAGCGTTGAGAAAGCGGCTTCAGCCATCAATAATGCAAAACGTCCCCTTATTTTATTTGGACAGGGTGTTATCCTTGCAAACGCTGAGAAAGAGTTTAAAAAGCTTATAGAAAAAACAGGAATTCCTGCTGCCTGGACTATTCTCGGGTTATCAGCACTGGAAACTGACCATCCCCTAAATGTCGGGATGTTAGGTATGCATGGTAATTATGGACCCAATCTACTTACAAACGAATGCGATGTTCTTATTGCTATCGGTATGAGATTTGATGACAGAGTTACCGGAAACCTGAGTAAATACGCTAAACAAGCTAAAGTTATTCATCTGGAAATCGATCCTGCTGAAATAAACAAAAATGTTAAAGCAGATATCCCAGTATTGGGTGATGCCAAAGAAACGATAACACACTTACTTAAACTAGTGAAGCCAAGCAGCCATGAAAGCTGGCTCCAGAGATTTATCGATTGTGCAAAAATAGAGCAGGAGAAAGTAATAGATAAAGAACTAAACCCTGATTCTGAAACTCTTTCTATGGGTGAAGTCATCAATATTATTAATAAGCATACACAAGGTGATGCAATTATTGTTTCCGATGTAGGTCAACATCAGATGGTGGCTTGCAGATATTCTAAATTCTCAAAATCTAAAAGTAATATCACATCAGGAGGTTTGGGGACAATGGGTTTTGGGTTGCCTGCTGCTTTAGGAGCTAAACTTGGAGCCCCTGATAGAACTGTTATTGCTGTAATTGGTGATGGAGGTTTTCAAATGACCATTCAGGAACTCGCTACCATCTATCAAACCAAAGCAAAAGTAAAAGTACTGCTGCTTAATAATGAATTCCTAGGGATGGTTAGGCAGTGGCAACAGCTCTTTTTTGAGAAAAGGTATTCATCAACTGAAATGATAAACCCTGATTTTCAAACTATTGTAAAGGGCTACTATATCCCAACCAAAAAAGTAACGGAAAGGGATAAACTGGAAAAAGCTATCGAAGAGTTTTTGAATTTTGACGGAGCCTATTTTCTGGAAGTAATGGTAGGCAAAGAAAACAATGTATTCCCTATGGTACCAAGTGGTGCCGGAGTTTCTGAAATAAGATTGGAGTGACAAGAATGGAAAAAGAAGAATTTACGATCACAGCGTATACAGAAAATCATGTTGGATTACTCCATCGTATTACCATCATTTTTACCAAACGGAAAGTGAATATTGAAAGTATTACTGCTTCCGAAAGCGAAAAAGAAGGGATTCACAGATTTACTATTGCAGTAACAGAAACTGAAGAAGCTGTTGAAAAAATAGTTAAGCAGATCGAAAAACAAGTTGAAGTATTAAAAGCAGATTACTACAAAAATAAAGAAGTGGTTCAGCAGGAAGTAGCTCTTTATAAGATCCCAAGTAAATCATTGACAAATGGCATCGAAGTAGAGCGGATTGTAAGACAACATAATGCACGCTTTTTAACCATTGAAAAAGACTTTCTGGTTATTGAAAAAGCCGGGTTCCGAAGAGAAACCAAAGCATTATTTGACGATTTGATTCCATTTGGCATTAATGAGTTTGTGCGATCCGGACGTATTGCAGTATCCAGAGAAGAGCATGGAATAGGAGAATACGTTCAACAAATTTTATCAAAGAATTGAACCGAAAAAATCTATATCAAATAACAAATCAAACAATAAATAAATGGCACTTTTAAATTTTGGTGGAGTTGAAGAACACGTTATAACCAGAGAAGAATTTCCTCTGAAAAAAGCACAAGAGGTTTTAAAAAATGAAACTATAGCTGTAATCGGATATGGAGTTCAGGGCCCAGGACAAGCTTTGAATCTCAGGGATAATGGATTCAATGTAATTGTTGGACAAAGAAAAAACTCCAAAACATGGGATAAAGCAAAAAATGATGGATGGGTTCCGGGTGAAACACTTTTTGATATCGAAGAAGCCTGTGAAAAAGGGACTATTCTACAATACTTATTATCCGATGCCGGACAGATCTCTCTTTGGGCCACAGTTAAAAAACATTTGACCAAAGGGAAAGCATTATACTTTTCACATGGTTTCGGAATTACTTACAAAGAACGGACTGGCATTATCCCTCCTGATGACGTAGATGTAATTCTGGTGGCCCCAAAAGGATCTGGCACTTCGCTAAGAAGAATGTTTCTTGAAGGCAGAGGCCTCAATTCCAGCTATGCCATCTTTCAGGATGCTACCGGTAAAGCAAAGGAAAGAGTATCTGCATTAGGAATTGGCGTTGGATCAGGATACTTGTTTCAAACCGATTTTAGAAAAGAAGTATTTAGTGACCTGACCGGTGAGCGTGGTACTTTGATGGGAGCTATTCAAGGTATTTTTGCAGCTCAATATGAAGTACTCCGATCAAATGGGCACTCCCCTTCTGAAGCGTTTAACGAAACTGTTGAAGAATTAACACAATCATTAATGCCTTTGGTTGCGGAAAATGGAATGGATTGGATGTACGCTAATTGTTCAACTACAGCACAAAGAGGAGCACTGGACTGGTGGAAAAAATTCCGAGATGCATCAAAACCTGTTTTTGAAGAGCTTTACTCTGAAGTAGCTGCCGGAAATGAAGCTCAAAGATCAATAGATTCCAATAGCCAAGACGATTACAGAGAAAAACTCGAGGAGGAACTCAAAGAACTGAGAGATTCTGAAATGTGGCAAGCTGGAGCAACGGTTCGAAAACTACGTCCCGAGAATAATTGATCAATGTAGAACAAACCAAATCTCGTATTTGTGAAAGTTAAAACAACCTACTACCCTGCTTTAAAAAATATCGAAAAAGCCGCTGAAACGTTAGAATCTGTTGTATATAAAACTCCTGTACAGCAAAGTTTCTCTCTTTCAGAAAGATATAACTCGAATATTTATTTAAAGCGGGAAGATACCCAAATAGTGCGTTCCTATAAAATTCGGGGTGCATTCAATAAGATAAACTCAATAAAAGACACTAAGAGAAGTGTAGTTTGTGCAAGTGCCGGTAATCATGCACAGGGTGTTGCACTATCCTGCTATAAACTCGGAATTAAAGGCGTAATATTTATGCCTGCAACCACTCCTAAACAGAAGATCCGGCAAGTGAAAATGTTTGGAAAAGAAATGGTTGAGGTGATTATTGATGGAGATACTTTTGATGATTCTTCATTGTTGGCAAAAACATTCTGCGAAAAAAATAATGGAGTCTTTGTACATCCTTTTGATGATGAGTTAGTAATTGAAGGACAAGCAACCGTTGGCTTAGAAATTTGCAACCAAACTGACTTTAAAATTGATTATCTATTTATTCCCGTTGGAGGTGGCGGGCTTTCATCAGGAGTTTCAAGTGTGTTTAAAGCTCTGAGTCCGGAGACAAAAATTATCGGTGTTGAACCAACAGGAGCACCTGCCATGTTTAATGCTTTTAAACATGGACAAATACAAGAACTAAGGGAAATCGATAAATTTGTTGATGGAGCTTCTGTAAAAAAAGCAGGCGAACTGAACTTTCCTATTTGTAAAGATAATATGGACGAAATTTCCTTAGTAGATGAAGGAAAATTATGCTCAACGATTATTCAAATGTACAACGAAAATGGTATAGTACTGGAACCTGCCGGTGCACTTTCTGTTGCTGTTCTGGATAAATTTAAAGATGAAATAAAGGATAAAAATGTAGTGTGTATCCTTTCGGGTGGTAACAACGATATTACCAGAACTGAAGAAATACGTGAGAGGTCACTGCTTTACGAAGGTCTAATGCACTATTTCATTGTTCGTTTTCCGCAAAGAGCAGGTGCTCTAAAAGAATTTGTGGAAGAAATTTTGGGACAAAACGATGACATAGTTCACTTCGAATACACTAAAAAAACATCCAGAGAAAGAGGTCCCGCTTTGGTTGGTATAGAACTACAATCAAAAGATGACCTTGAACCCTTGATTGAAAAAATGAAATTGAAAAACTTCTTTGGAGAATATATTAATATAAAACCGGATCTGTTTAGCTATATGATCTGACTTAAAATCATAGCTACATCAAATAATTTATCAATGAAAATATTAAAGTTTGGAGGCACATCTGTTGGCTCCGAAAATGCAATCAGAAAAGTTGCTGAAATTATCCGCACGCAAAAAAAACAAGTTGTAATTATAACTTCTGCTGTAGGTGGGGTTACGGATCAATTAGTAAAAATCGGCGAGTTAGCTGCTAAGGCAGATGAACGTTATGAAGTTTTGTTATCGAAATTAGTAACACTCCATAAAGAACTGTACCTAAGCCTGACCGGAAAGAAACCGGATGAAACTTTCCATCAAATCATCCTTGAGTTACAAGAAATTTGCAAAGGTGTTGAACTTATTAAAGAACTTACCCCTCGTAGTTTTGACTATATTTTAAGTATAGGGGAGCGCCTTTCTTCACTGATTCTAAACGACTTTTTTATAGTTGAGGGGTTGGACATTCAATTATTTGATAGCCGTTTTATTATAAAAACCGATGATAATTTTGGAAATGCCAATGTAGAATTCACTGAAACAAACAAACGAATCAAAGAAGCTAAGAAATCATTCAAAAGAATAAACCTCTTTCCGGGTTTTATAGCTTCCAATAACGATTCAGTAACAACAACTTTGGGAAGAGGCGGATCAGATTACACTGCAGCTATACTGGCCGCGGCATTAGATGTTGAAGAGTTTGAGATATGGACTGATGTAGATGGATTAATGACAGCAGATCCAAGAATCGTAAAGAATTCAAAAGTCATCGAACATGTTTCTTATGAAGAAGCCATGGAGCTCTCTCATTTTGGAGCAAAAGTTATATATCCACCGAGCATCCACCCTGCTCTTAGTAAAGGTATTCCTATCAGGATAAAGAATACTTTTAATCCTGATCATCATGGAACTCTAATAACTAAAGAATGGGATGAAAACAAAGAACTGATCCGAGGCATTTCTAGTATAAAATCTGTGTCGCTGGTTACGCTAAGTGGTAGTAGTATGGTAGGTATTCCCCGGTTTTCTTCCCGGCTATTTAAAGCTCTCTCTCTTGCAAAGATCAATGTGATACTTATAACTCAATCCAGTTCAGAACATTCAATAAGTGTTTCCATTGATGTAAAAGACGCTAAGAAAGCTGAACTAGTACTTACTGATGAATTCAGTGAATCAATTAGATCTAAAAAGATCGATCCCATAGAAGTTGAAAATGGTTTGTCTATTCTTGCCCTTGTTGGTTCGAACATGAGAAATCAAGTTGGGGTAAGTGGCCAAATGTTTAATGTACTTGGCAAGAATGGTGTAAGCATTAAAGCAATTGCTCAGGGTTCTTCTGAACGAAATATCTCAGCTGTAATTAACCAAACTGATCTAGATAAAGCCCTTAATGTACTTCATGAAAGTTTTTTCCAATATGTAACGCGACGTATAAACCTGTTTATCATTGGCACAGGTAATGTTGGTAAAGCTTTTATTGATCAACTGACCCAGCAATTCTCTTTTTTAAAAGTGAATCATCAACTCAATATCAAAATTATTGGTGTTGCTAATTCAAGAAAAATGAAGTTCAATAAAAATGGAATTCCCTTATCAAAATGGGAATCTGTATTAAATACAGGCGATACATATTCGGAAAATGAATTTCTCGATAATATGTATTCTATGAACCTACGAAATAGCATTTTTATTGATATAACAGCATCTGAAAATATAGCATCATTGTATCAACAGATCCTGCAGAAAAGTATTTCGGTTGTAACTCCGAATAAAATTGCTGCTACCGGCTCATATTCTGATTATCTTGCTTTGAAAGCATCCAGTAAGAAATTTGGTAGTAAATTCTATTTTGAAACAAATGTTTGTGCAGGATTACCTGTCTTATCTACACTTAATGACCTCGTTCGGAGTGGTGATCAGATAAATCAAATTGAAGCTGTGCTTTCCGGAACTTTAGTTTATCTGTTCAATGAATACGACGGGTCTACAAAGTTTGTGGATGTTATTAAAAAAGCAAAAAAATTGGGCTACACAGAACCGGATCCCCGGCTCGACCTGTTTGGCTCAGATGTAAAACGAAAAATTCTAATCTTGATCAGAGAAAGTGGCTATCAATTTGAGTATGAAGACATTGTCCTCGAATCATTTTTACCTGAAAGTTGCATCAAAACTTCATCGCTCGATGATTTTTACGCACAGGTTGAAAAAGAAGAAGAGCATTTCTTAAATCTTTATAAAAATGCCCAATCAAATAATACCCGCCTCAAGGTTGTAGCAACATACAAAGATGGAAAGGGTTCGGTAAAATTAAAAGCTATTGAATCCAGTCATCCTTTTTATAATTTAGACGGTAAAGATAATATCGTTTTATTTTACACTAACAGATATAAAGAACAACCAATGGTAATTAAGGGCGCGGGAGCAGGAGCAGATGTAACAGCTTCAGGAATTTTTGCAGATGTCCTCCGAATTTCCCAATCTGATTTATAATGAATGAAATAAAAGTTTTTGCACCTGCTTCAGTAGCTAATGTTGGTCCAGGGTATGATACTTTTGGCTTCGCTATTGAAGAACTAGGTGATATTATTACTGTTTCAAAAAGAAACGATCAGAAATTAAATTTTCTACCTTCTATAGGTGCTGAATTACCAGTTGAACCCTCAGAAAATGTAGCCGGAGTTGCCATTCAATCGTTTTTGACTAAGTTGGGCTCCACTCAAGGCTTCGATATTACTATTGAGAAAATGTTTCGTCCTGGAAGTGGACTCGGAAGCAGTGCTTCAAGTGCGGCAGGTTCTGTTTTTGCTGTTAATGCTTTGTTAGGGTATCCATACACAACAAAAGAACTTCTCCCCTATGCTTTAGAAGGTGAAGCCTTAGCTTCAAAATGCTATCATGCAGATAATGTAGCTCCCTCACTTCTTGGAGGGTTTCAAGCAGTAAGAAGTTATGAACCTCTCGATATTTTCAGCATTAAAAATTTAGAAGCACTACACGTGTTGATCATATTTCCTGACGTCCAGATCAAAACTGTAGAAGCAAAAAAGCTTCTTCCTGTAACCCTTTCCATAAAAGATGCCCGAGAGCAATGGGGAAATGTTGCTGCAGTTATTCACGCTTTGCATACCAAAGATTATGAATTACTGAACAGAGCAATCACTGACAGAATTGCTGAACCTGTTCGAAAAAATCTTATTCCCGGTTACGAGAAAGTAAAAAAAATAGCATCCGAATCCGGTTCGGTTGGTTTTAATATTTCGGGTTCGGGACCATCGATGTTTGCTTTATTCACAGATGAAAGCAACTTAACATCATGTTCTGAAAAAATTGAACAATTCTACTCTTCAATTGATCTTTCTGTAAAGATCCATATTTCAGGTATTAACTCAGAGGGCTGTAAGATCTTATGAAATTCTATTCAACGAATAAAAAAGTAGCTCCCCTATCTTTTAAAGAAGCGGTTATTCATAGTCTCCCCTCTGATCGTGGTCTTTATTTTCCTGAAAAAATCCCAACTTTGGAAAGTGATTTTTTTAAGGAATTGAATTCATATACCCTTTCTGAAATTGGCTACAAGATACTCACTCCTTTTACTCATGAGGATATTCCAAAAGCTAAACTTAAGAATATAACAGAAGAGGCTTTTAACTTTGATGTTCCTTTAAAAAAAGTTGAAACCGGGATTTATAGTCTGGAATTATTTCATGGACCAACTTATGCCTTTAAAGATATTGGAGCTCGATTTTTAGCTCGCTGCTTGGCTTATTTCAATGAATCACATAATCAGGAAGTCACCATTCTTGTTGCAACTTCAGGGGATACAGGTGGAGCTGTTGCTTCGGGTTTTTATGATGTTGATGGTGTCAATGTTGTGATTTTATATCCAAGTGGTAAGGTTAGTGAATTACAGGAAAAGCAACTAACCACTCTTGGTAAAAATATTACAGCAGTTGAAATAGATGGTACTTTTGATGATTGCCAAAATATGGTAAAACAAGCTTTTTTAGATAAAGAACTAAATGAAACTCTAAACCTCAGTTCCGCTAACTCAATAAATATTGCTCGCTGGCTACCTCAATCTATTTATTATTTTGAAGCATTTAAGCAGTTACAAAATCGGGATAATCTGGTATTCTCTGTGCCTTCAGGGAACTATGGTAATCTATCTGCAGGATTATTAGCTCATAGAATGGGATTGCCGGTAAAACATTTTATAGCAGCATCAAATCAAAATGATGTGATACCCAGATTTTTAACTACAGAGCAATATGAACCATTAAAAACTATTCCCACTTTGTCGAATGCTATGGATGTTAGCGATCCAAGCAATTACCCCCGACTAATGGAACTAGTAAATGGAAACCATGCAGAGTTACAAAGTGTAGTTAAAGGCTTTTCAATGGATGATGTTCAAACACTGGAAACTATCAAAAGCTGCTTTGATCAAAACTCATATATTACCGATCCTCATGGTGCCATTGGCTATCAAGCATTAAAAGATATAATGACTGCTGATGAGAATGGAATATTTTTAGAGACTGCTCATTATTGCAAGTTTGTATCTACGGTTGAAAAAGCATTAGAAAAACCTCTATCTCAACCTGATTTTGTCTCTAACTTAATGAGTAAGCCCAAAAAGAGTATAACTATGAGCAGTAGCTTTAAGGAATTTAAAAGCTTTCTTTTCGGATAATATTGAAACCTTAAGAATTCTGGTCTCTCACCAACATACTTACCATTTTTTTACCGTCTTCTGTTATCAACTTACTTTTTTCCTTAAACCCTAACTTCTGATGGAAAGCCATGGAATCCGGATTTTTAGGTTTCAAGTTAACTTCGCAGCAAACTAAATCAGTTTCATTTTTTTCAAAGAGAAATTCATATAGCTTTCTTCCCATCCCTTTGCCTTTAAACTCTTCTTTAATCACTATACGGTCAACATACTCGAACTGCCTGTAATGATTATTAAAGAACTTGTAATTCACACTTCCATAGTCTGCTCCTTCTCTTAGCGAGATCATAAAACCGGCAATTTCTCCATCTATATCTATAACTACAAAATTGGATGCTATTTCCAGAAAACTCAGGAAGTCCTTTCTCCTAATACTACTGACGTGGGGCACTTCTGCCTCATTCAATTTCCAGATTTCAGAAATATCTTTTGTAATCGCTTCTCTAATTATCATCTTCTCTAATAAATCTTGACTAAGATACCCTTAATAGTACAATAGTTTTCGTTAAAAGGGCACTTAAAACCATAAGTTATTTAATCGTTTTAATATTTTAACTATTCCTTTCTAAAATAAATTCTACTCTATGATCAGAACACGAAATTTATATTTAATCAAAAACCAGCTTCATGGATTGTAAGAAAAAAGAGTTTAACCTTGATTCCAATATTACATATTTAAATTGTGCATATATGTCCCCGCTTATGTCCTCTGTTGAAGAAGCAGGAATAATTGGAATCAAAAAGAAAAGGCAACCCAATATAATTTCCGGGGAAGATTTTTTCTCTGAATCAGATAAACTAAGAGAAGAATTCTCAAAGCTTATCAATTCTGAACAACGCAATCAATGTGTTGTTATTCCATCTGTCTCTTACGGTATGGCAAATGTTGCTAATAATCTAAAATTAGAGAAAGGAGATAACATCATTGTAGTAGGAGAACAATTTCCAAGCAATGTTTATCCCTGGATGGAAGTTGCACAAAAGGCAGAAGCTGAGATCAAAACCATTTCTCCTCCTGATACAAAAACAGGAAGAGGCGAACTCTGGAATAAACAGATTTTGGATTCAATAGATGAGCGAACAAAGCTTGTTGCTTGTGGCCACATTCATTGGGCAGATGGTACAATTTTCGATTTACGCTCAATTAGACAGAAAACATATGAAGTAGGTGCATGGTTAGCAGTAGATGCCACACAGTCGTTAGGAGCTTTACCATTCGATGTTCAGCAACTAAAGCCCGATGCATTGATTGCTGCAGGATATAAATCTTTAATGGGACCGTATAGTATCGGAATGGCTTATTATGGCTCAGCATTAAGCGATGGCAATCCGATTGAACAGAATTGGATAAACCGTTTCGAAAGTGAAAACTTCTCAAATCTGATCAATTATAATGAGCATTATCAACCGGGCGCTCTCCGATATGAAGTAGGTGAGCACAGCAATTTTATCTTAGTTCCAATGATGTTGGAAGCAATTAAAAAACTAAATGAATGGAAACCCGAAAATATTCAACAGTATTTAATCGACTTAGTGGAAAAACCAATTTCTATATTACGGAAATCAGGGTTTATTATTGAAGAAACAAAATACCGTGCTTCAAACTTATTTGGAATTCGTTTAGCTGAACATCATCAAATGAACGAGTTGAAAGCAAAGCTATTGGAATCAAATATCATTGTTTCTTACAGAGGAGATGCGATAAGAGTTTCTCCAAATATATATAACGATTCGAATGATTTAAATAAATTAGTTCAAGCACTAACATCAAACTAACAAAGATGAATACCTCACGAAGAGATTTTCTAAAAACATTAGCTACGGGCTCCACGGTTTCGGTGCTTTCAATGCTCAATCCTGTTGAAACATTATTTCAGGAAGAGCTGAAAAACAAATTCTCCGATGGCTCGCTACCCACTAAAGATGACTATTCTCTGGATAAACAGATAAAGTATCTAAACCATGGCTCTATTGGAACAATTCCGAAAATTGTACAGCAAGCTCATCGGGAATATCTATCGCTTTGTGAATCCAATCCTTGGTTCTATATGTGGAGTGGCGAGTGGGAAGAACCCATCGAGAACGTGAGGCAAAAAACAGCGGAGTTTCTAAATGCTGATGCAACTGAAATCAGTTTCCCTCATAATACAACAGAAGTATATAATCTTCTGGCTTTAGGCTTACCGCTTGGATCTAATGATGAAGTTCTGTTTTCTAATTTGAATCATGCCGGAGCAAGCATCCCTTTTCATATTCATTCACAGAAAAGAGGTTATTCCGTAAAAGTCTTTGATATTCCTGTTCATGATCTAACCAACATTTCTAAAGAAGATATTCTGGATCTTTACGAGGCTAATATATCATCCAGAACGAAACTTATAGTCATTCCTCATATCGATAATACATTTGGGATACGACAACCTGTAAAAGAAATAACCGCTCTTGCCAGATCCAAAGGAGTAGAATTTGTTTCTTTGGATACCGCACAAACAATGGGAATGATTCCTGTCGATGTTAAAGATCTGGATATTGATGTCGTTGGAACAAGTTCACATAAATGGATTCAAGCGCCAAAAGGAGTTAGTGTAGCTTATTTCAATAAAAGAATTCATCAAAAATTAGATCCGATGTGGGTAACCTGGGGACAAGAACGCTGGAAAGACTCCGCCAGAAAATATGAAGATTACGGAACCAGAAATCTACCTGAGGTATTAACACTGGGCCATTCGATAGAATACCAGAGTAAAATTGATAGCACTTTAAAAGAAGAAAAGCTCAAAAATTTGTGGCATCATGCTCAAAATCTATGCGAACAAAACAATAATACCGTTTGGAGGTCTCCGACTGATTGGGAGCTTTCCGGTTCTTTATTTGTAATCGAATTAGCAGGAGTGAAAGCTTCTGAATTCGCTAAACAACTATTTGAACTACATGGATTTGTATTTCGCCCTTTTGATCAATACTCAACTATTCGAATTTCACCAAACGTATTTAATACAACTGAGGAACTTGATGAACTATTCGATTTAGTCTAGTTCGATATCATCAGGTGAATCATCATCTGATATTAGATCATCGACATCTGAATCGTCAATCATATCATCATCGTCGTCCTCAACTTCTTCGATATCAATTGGGGCAGGTTTCTCTTTTTCGGGTTTCTTTTCAGTAATTGCACCTGCTCTTCTTAAGAGTACCGCTATATCATCTTGTTCATTTTCTGTGGCTATCATCATTGCAGTATCACCGTTTTTATCTCGTAACTTTACATCAGCCCCTGAAGCGATTAAAAACTTCACTACATCATGATGACCATTTTTTGCTGCAAGCATCAGTGCTGTATGCCCCCATCTTTGTTGAGCGTTTACGTCTCCTCCTTTCTCAACCAATAGTTCTACAGCTTCTAAATTTCCGGTTCTTGAAGCTACAATTACAGCCATATCACCAATTTGCACTCCTTTATCAAACAGCAATTTCATCATCTCTATATTGCCGTTTTCTGCAGCTTTGTTGAGAGCAGTACCTCCCATTTTAGTTTCGGCATTCAAGTCAGCTCCAGCATTAATAAGAAGCTTAACAATATTCAGATGATTCTTCTCAGCAGCGGTAATAAGAGCATTAGCTCCGCTAGATGTAGATTCATTTATATCTGCTTTTGCTTTAATAAGCTTAGCTACTTCGGCTTCATCTCCGGATTTAGCAGCTATTATTAATTGAGGTTGATCCATAAAGTGTTTCTGTTATAGTGATATTTTCCCGATGATAAAAAACGTGCTTGTATTCTCAAATTAATAAATAATAAAATTTAAACTATTTGAAGTAGCCCTCAACAGTATACCCATTGATAAACTCTGCAGAACTCATTCTTTTTTTACCGGGTAATTGCAATTCTGTAATCTCAATGGTTCCTTCTCTGCATCCTGCCAGTAATTTCCCTTCTTTTTCTAATAGTTTGGATGGAGCCACTTTTATTTCAGGACCTAGCTTTGAACTAAAGATCTTCACTTTTTTATCATTCCAGGTAGTCCAGGCAACAGGGAAAGGATTTAATCCTCTGATTAGGTTATGAACTTCCCCGGCAGTTTTAGTAAAATCTATTCTTGTATTTTCATTGAACAGTTTTGGAGCTGGTGTAGCCTTTGAGTCTTCTTGTTTTTTCAGATCATAATTATCTGACTCTATGAGATCTATCGCTGCTAAAAGTTGCTCACTTCCTTCTTCCATAAGTTTAGAATAGATATCACCTGTTGTATCATTATCACCAATAGGAATTTTCTTTTGAAGAATAATATTGCCTGTATCCACTTTTTCATCGAGAAAGAAAATAGTGCAACCGGTTTCTACTTCACCTTTTATTACAGCCCAGTGAATTGGTGCGGCTCCCCTGAATTTCGGTAAAAGAGATGCATGAAGATTAATACTTCCGATCTTGGGTATTTCGAGTATATTTTTTGGTAATATTCTAAAGGCAACCACTACAAAAAGATCAGGATTTAATTCTTTTAAAGTCTTTTCAAACTCTTCAGATTTCAGATCTTCGACTTCAATTACCGGTAAGCCTAGTTCTAAGGCTTTTGATTTCACTATAGTAGGAGCTAATTCAGAACCCCTCCCTCTTCGCTTATCTACATTACTTACTACTGCTTGAATAGTGTGATTTGAATTAAATATTTTCTCAAGACTTGGGATTGCAAAATCCGGAGATCCCATAAAAACAATATTCATCTTATCCCCTTGAAACTATTGGATACTCTACTTCAATATTTCCCGAATCTATTTGTTCAAGATCTGATTTGACCATTCTTTTTCTAAAAGAGCTTAGATAATCAATAAAAAGAATCCCATTTAAATGATCGTTTTCATGTTGAATGATTCGTGCGATCCAACCTGAAAATTCTTCCACCTTTTCTTTAAAATCTATGTCTCTGTATTTGATCACGATCGTTTCCGGCCTGAATACTTTTTCACGAACTTCAGGTATGCTAAGACATCCTTCATCCATGGGAATATTTTTCCCTTTTTTCTCAACGATCTCAGGATTGATAAAGACCATTACCCCGTGTTTTTCTTCCTCATCTTCAACGACCGGATCTCCGTCCATAACAAAGAGTTTTAGAGATTTTCCAATTTGAGGAGCGGCCAAACCTACTCCATCAGAATTGTACATAGTTTCGATCATATCTTCTATAAGCTCAGAAATCTCTTCAGTTAGTTCACTTATTGGCTCGGTTTTATCTCTTAAAACCGAATCATTGTAGGTTACAATGGGTAAAATTGACATAAAAAATTAATGTTTAGACTCTAAGTAGGTCTGTAAGATAAGGGCTGCGGCGATTCTATCCACACGTTCTTTTTTTCTTCTCTTTTTTTGAGGCACTCCTATTTCTATCATCACATCAAGAGCTTGGTTAGAAGTATATCTCTCATCAATTTTAAATACCGGAATATCAGGATATAGATTCTTTAAACGGTTTATAAATTCCTGAACCATTCTGGTTGCCTCTCCTTCTTCTCCATTTGGCATCAGAGGCCAGCCTATTACAAAACCCTCAACCTGAGACTCTTCCACTATATGAGTTATTTTATCAATAATCTCATCTGGTGAAAAAGTCCCAACTGGCGAGGCAATAGTCTGTAGAAGATCGGTTTGGGCTAACCCACAACGTTTTTTACCAACGTCGATACCGATCAAGCGTGCATAGTTTTGCACTATTATTTCTTTTTTACGTCTTCCAGAGGTTGGCGTAAAAACGACTTCATTAACTTACTTGGTTTGAAATGTGTTTTACGGTGAGCGGGCACGTAAATCACTTCATTTGTTTTCGGGTTTCTGGCTTTTGGTTTTGCTTTAGTCTCTTTTACTTCAAGCACGCCAAAATCTCTAATTTCGATTCTGCATTCTGTGTCTGCAGACATCATTATTTCTCTTAACGCAACAATTACCGCATCTACCCATGGTTCAGCGTTTATCATTGCCTCGTCTTGTGCTTCCGCAACACGACGAACAACATCCCGTTTGGTGTATGTCATCATAATAATAGTAGTTTAGTTTAGGCGAGTATATCTCGCGTTGTCCTTCTGATTTATCCGCTCTTTAACTTTTTGCTTATTTTTGAAACCTAAAAGCGATTCTAATCATTGTTGGCAATATACTTACAACTATAGACTCTCAAAAATTAATATTGTTAAAGTTATTCATATCTAAGAACATTTTTTACTCCTTCAACTCTTTCTAACCTTTTCATGATCTTCTTAAGGTGTGATAATCCATCAACATAAAGAGATATAATTCCTTCGAACATACCGCTGTCGCTATTTACATTTATACTCTTCATATTTGTTGATAAGGATTTAGACAATACATCAGTAATATCGTTGATCATTCCTACTCTGTCCTCTCCGATCACTTTTACAGCACCCAGAAATTTCGTCTCAATATTCTTAGACCAGTCAACATCTACAATTCTCTCGCCTTCAGTTTTGATTAGATGAAGTGCATTATTACACATTGATCTATGAATTTTGATATCCCCCGTTCTGCTTATAAATCCAATTACATCATCCCCGGGAATCGGATTGCAACAGTTTGCATAAGAATATTTTACGTTACTCAGCTCGCCATTAATTATTAAAGACTTTCCGTCTCCTACAGACCTTGCTTCCTTTATATACTTTTGCTGGATCTCATCTTCAGTAGCTTTAGTAGCTTCACTTTGTTCTTCCTCAATTCTGCCGGTACTCTTATACTTCTTTACTTCATTGAACAATTTATTGACATCAAAAGAGCCTACCCCGATCGCATAAAACATATCCTGCGTGGTTGTGAAATCATACATTTTTGCAAATTTAGTAAGCTCCTGATCACTGATCTCGATCTTACCACGATCAATCCTTTTATCCCAAATAGCTTTTCCTTCATCAGAAACAGCTCTTTCTTTTTGCTTTATATACTGACGAATTCTGGATTTTGCCTTATGCGTAACTACATCATCAATCCAATCTACATTCAGATTGATCTTATTACCTGTAAGTATCTCAACCTGATCCCCATTAGAAAGTTTTTGTCGGAGCGGAACCATTTTACCATTTACTTTAGCAGCCATGGCACGTTCACCAACTTCACTATGTATATCAAAAGCGAAATCAATAGCTGTTGCTCCATTTGGCAACGTAGTTAGCTCTCCTTTTGGAGTAAACACATAAAGTTCTTCCTGGTACAGATTGAGCTGAAAATCCTTAACAAAATCGGTTGCTGCATCAGGCCGGGGATTATCTAAAACATCTCTTACCCAGTTTACAAACTTATCAAGACTTTCAGATCCTTCTTGGGCTCCTTCTTTATACTTCCAGTGAGCAGCCAAACCCTTTTCTGCTATGTCATCCATCTTTCGTGTACGAATCTGCACTTCTACTTTTTTGCCCTGATTGGTAATCACGGTAGTATGCAATGATTGATATCCATTGGCTTTTGGCACCGAAATAAAATCACGAAAGCGTTCCGGGATTGGAGTATACCAATCCGTAAAAATAGAATACACTCGCCAGCAATCTTCTTTAGAATGAGGTTCTCCCAAAATTACCCTTATCGCAAACAGGTCATAAATTTCTTCGAATGGCTTTTGCTGACGCTGCATCTTTTTATAAATGGAGTAAATATGCTTTGGCCTGCCTTTTATCTCAAAATTTAACTTCAACTCCTTTAGCTGCTTTTCAACAGGAGTCATAAATTGTTTAATGAACTTTTCTCTCGATTCCTTCTTTTCCTTAAGCTTTCTTGCAACAAACTTGAAAGATGTAGGATCCAGCGTTTTAAAACAGAGGTCTTCTAATTCATTTTTGATCTTGAACAACCCGAAACGATGAGCAAGTGGAGCATACAGATCCATTGTCTCGTTCGCGATCTTCATTTGTTTTTCTCTTTTCAGATGATGAATGGTCCTCATATTGTGAAGACGATCCGCAAACTTTATTAATACAACCCGGATATCTTCCGCCATCGACAGCAACAGCTTCATAAACGTTTCAGCTTGCTTGCTGTCTCTGCTTTTAAAAACACCTTCTATTTTCGTAACTCCATTGATAATCACGGCTACGTCCTTACCGAACCAGTATTCTATATCATCAAGTGTGACAGAAGTATCTTCAACGGTATCGTGTAAAAGAGCAGCTATCACAGAGATCTCATCAATGTTGATCTCTCTGGCTACAATTTTAGCTACTTCAACGGGGTGGTAATAATACGGCTCTCCGGAAGCCCTGACCATTCCATCATGAGACAAGTAGCATAGCTTAAACGCTTTTTCTACCTGCTCCTCATTTATTTCGCCGATATACTCCCGACATTCTTCCAGAAGTTGCTTCAGATCTTGTTTCTGAGCTTTCTTAAGCTTGAGACTTTCTAAATCCGTACGTGCTATTTCTTTTAAATCACTCATTATTTAACGCGAACAATTGCCCTTTATATAAGGTTTCATCCTACTAAAAAAGTTGAATATAAAACGTATAAAAAAAGCGGTTGAGTGTGAACAAAACCGCTGTTTGTAGTTAACTAAAATTAAAAACTAAGTACAACCCCAAAAATAATTCTACCCGTTTTGTCATTGAGATCGGGAACTTCAAGATTCCGGCTTGAGAATCTATATTCAACAAAAGGCTTAACCAACGGAATAACAGTCACTTTTGCTCCTGCAAATGTATTCCAATAGATATTAGATTCTTCTTCTTCACTTGGTTGTTGATTTGGTGGTGGTGGATTTGAAAAATCCTCTGCGCTTAGATCTACCGTTTCTGAGCCCAACCCTGCGCCAATATATGGCTCCAATAAACCAAGGGTTACTCCCGCATATGCAGCCAATCCAAAATCATAGTTCTCGATACTTTTGTCATATGAGAAAGTTGTTTCATCGACGGTATTGGTTTCACTGAAATAACTAAAATGTGCCCGAAGCCCAAAATTCACCACCGGTATCGAATTCAAAAACCCGGATTGGATGCGCACTCCAAACCCGCTTTGTGGTTCTTCATCTCTAAGCTCAAAAGAAGCGCCGACTTCAATTTGTGCCGAAGCTGTATTAATTAACACTACACTAAGCAGAATGGGAAATATCTTCTTGATCATGTCTATAGAATCTTTTTTTGTTTTCAGGAATGTACAAAACAGATACCAGAAATAATCCGAAATTTATTGAAAACAATATTGAAGTAGTCCCATATTAAGTTGTATATTTTGCGCCTTCCGAATGGTTAGTGTTTTTAACTACTGACAATCAATTTGGGAGAACAAACCAAGCCCGAGTGGTGGAATTGGTAGACACGTTGGACTTAAAATCCAATTCTAATTAAATTGGAGTGCCGGTTCGAGTCCGGCCTCGGGTACACTTAGCCTTTTGTAAGTTTAATTTTTATAATAACTTACAGAAGGCTATTTTTGTTTTGGTCGCAGTATTGGTCGATGTTCGAGTCTACACTTTGTAGCCTCTTTTAAATTTATTTAGCTTGAAGAGTACTGCTCAATAAAATGAATTCCTCTTTTTTTGAGCACAAAAGATAATTTATTCCAGCTTTTTAAAATGCTGTAGTAATTATAGACATACTTAATAAAGAAATGACACAATTGTCTGTCTATACTAAATCAAGATTTCTTTTCAACGTCTTTATTCTCTTTAGCTTTTTTTTCGATTAACTTTTTAGGAGGAACTACGGGAAGGAAAACTTTATCTTTATATCGATAGTTTGTAAGTAGTGATGCTAAATAACCTCTTGTACTTGAATATGATAAAGAAACTAGTGTTTCCAATATCCCTATATTTTCTTCCTTATCGATGTCTTCCGCTTCAATTCCTTTTATTATAAAAGAACTTCTCAACCTTACATCGATAAGCTCTTCATTCGTTAATTTAGATTGCAACATTACTCTTATATCCAAAAAACATTCATTTGTATCTTTATCATAAGATGTTTCAGTCTGTATTTTAATAGGTTGTCCTCCAATAGCCTCATTAATGTCACTAACTCGGGGCTCGATAATATTTGAACTCACTAAAAAAATATTTGTATAACGGTATTGAATATTCTTTTTCATTGAACCAATGCTAGAACAAATTCATCTGAGTCCTTACTACTAATTTCAGTAGTGCTTGAATTCGTATTTTTATGTAGAGTCATAAAATAATTATTTGAAGTGTCAATATGCGATTCATTCTCAACCTCAACACCCTCTTCTAAACAATCAGACACGTCAATCAATTCCAAAAAATCAGGTGTCATTCCAACCGCATTTGCTAGTTCAAATATTTTCAATATTGAAATATTAGTTTTTGGGTCTAATAGTTGCGTAACGGCTGATTTAGAAATATCTAATTTTTCTGCAATATCTTTCTTTTTTCCATTATTGTCTTTGAGTTGTTTTAATATTGATGCAGAAAATTCTTCCAGAAACAGGCTAGCTCTAAAATCAAATTTAGTTAATCGTTTAGAGAATCTATCTCTTTTACTTTCTGGATAACTACTTAATAAGTTTCTGAAACTTTTTTTCATTTTCACTGATCCATTTTAAAGTGTTCGTAATAATTTTATCAGCTGATTTGAACTCAAGGTTTTCTTTATTCTTTTTATCTTTAACAAAAACATGAGTTAAAATTATAACTGAATGATCACAAATTTCCTCAATTGTGAATGGTATTCTTATAACTTTTGAACCTTCTTTTATGTACAACAAGTTTGTATGACCCTGAGCCACTGAATAACATTTCTGTCTTCTAACAACTTCGTACCCATTATCAGCTAAGGAGTCAATTTTACTTATAATTATATCACTAGACTTAACATAATTTTCATCTGCACAAAAATCCGAGTAACTCATCTTGTTACCTAAATTTTTGTTTACACTTACGACTAAGTGTTTTTTACCTTGTTTTTCCAGCTCTATCAAGTTAAGATATATCTAAACTATTAAAAAATATTTTTTGTAAAACAATTTATACTAGTTAATAACTACGGAATTAAACAACATAAATTATTGATTTTAATCAATAGCTAAAATTCCATTATCTGCCAAATATTTTTAAGGCAAAAAGAGCGATAATCTGGTCTCCATATTGGTCGATGTTGATATCTTAAATAGTAAAAAATAATATTGATTTCGCAATATTAATTACAATAGGTACATCTTTTTGCTATTTGAAATGTAATTTCGTCTATTTTAGACTCCGGTATTACGGCCTCGGGTACTTTAAAGCCTTGTAGCTCATATATTTATAGAGTTACAGGGCTTTTTTGTTTTCACATGATTGTCAATGCTTTCCTTTCTAGGGGCAACATGGGGGACACAGAATTTTTCCTCGTTACGTAGCTCTGCTGCGGAATGACCACCTGAAGCTCTGCTTCAAAAATATTTTTTAAGGAATTACTTCTGTAGAACTTTCAAGTTAGTAACTTGAAAATATCGGCAATTTAAGTCTGTTTTACTCAATCTCACCAGTATTTAGATTTATATAAATTAAGAATGAGTTATCATAGAATAAATCACCTGATGCTATTATGTAGTTCTTATCCCAATCATTGAAAAATTCTCTCGCCTTTTTATTTTTAAAATTTAAAAACTGAATTTCTAAAATCTTTTCTTTAGAACTATTTAAACGGCCTATATACTGTCTTTTATAGAATTTAAACTCCCCTATTTTTGAACATACATAGTGTGCTTTCTTAGTATCTGAACAAATATCTATGATAATATCCTCTGCTTTTATCAAATCATTTAGTTCTGGTGAAAACATACCTTGCATCTTTTTATTAGACCACGTCTTTTGAGATTCTCCCTGAAAGATTACTCCTTGAATATTTTTGTACTTACTCAAGTTTACCAGCTTAACATACTGTTGTTGAGCGTTAATGGTTATTGAAAATACAAAGCTTAAAATTATTACAGTTATTACTTTTTCCATGTTCATTCTTTACTTATATGCTGTCCAATGAGGAAATGTTCTTATACCTATTGTAACGCTTCCATCAATAAATACAGACATCCTTGTTCGAAAGATAATTACACGCACAGCTCTTTCAAGTTCACAACTTAAAAGCATCAGCAACGATAGTCTGTGAGTCCCATTCTATATCTAATTCACAAGCCGTCGCTTCATTGCTCTCTTTGATGTCACCGGCTTTTCGATCTTATATCTGAACGTAAAAGACGCTCCATTATCATTGTTAATGACAAAACTGGCTTTTAACTGTTTCAATAGTACCGAAACCAATCGGAAGCCCAATGTTTCCGGCTTTTCCAGCTCAAAGTTTTTGGGAAGCCCGGGACCATTATCCTCAACATTAATCGTCACTTCTCCATCAACAGAAAACATATTTACCTTGATCACCGGATCTAAAGCATCAGAACCGTACTTAAAAGCATTTACCAACACTTCGTTTAAAAGTAATCCCGTTGGAATAGCCTGTTCAATACTTAGACTAACCGGACTTGTTTCCAGCTCCAGCCTCGGTTTTTTAATTTTTTGATATCCCTTGAGTTGAATATTCTCAATAAGATCATTTATGTATTCATCCATTCTAATGCTGGAGAACGTTTCGTTTTGATATAAACGCTCATGAACTAATGCCATAGAACGTATCCTGGATACAGTATTTACAAAACTCTCACCCCTGTTCTCTTTCTCAATCTCATTCTGTTGCAACTGAACTAAGGTGGAAACCAAAGCTAAATTATTTTTTACCCGATCATGCACTTCTGATAATAGATATGTTTTTTCTACCAGCTGATCTTTAATTTTCTGTTCCGCTTCTTTTTTGTGCGTGATATCATTTATTACACCATAAATACCCGTGATCTCACCATCAACAATGATAGGTAAATTGGTGACTTCAGCGGCTATATAGCTTCCGTCTGCTTTTAATATCTGTGTTTCATAAGTCTGTGATCTCCCTCTTAAAGCCAACAGAAAATGATTTCGAACTCTATCTACTTGAGATTTATCTACGAATCTTTGAAAAGTAGAATTTTTCATTTCTCTGGCAGAGTAGCCTATGAGTTGCTCAAGTACTTTGTTGGCATTAATTAGTTTTCCTACTGGTGATACAGAAAAAACTGCATTGGGATTTTGGTCGAACAGAGATCGGTATTTTTGCTCACTAAGCTCAATTTCTTCACTCCATTTTCTAATGCTTCTCAAAAATCTGAATGAAAGTATACTCCCAACAATAATGCTTATTACAACTAGAGAAATAATCACGCATATAATTACCAAATTTAGCAGATCCGTTCCCCTCGCCAATGATCTGGATAATTTAAACTGCATTTCTGTTAGTTCGTCATCCAATTCTATAACTTTCGAAATCAGATCCTCCTGATCAGCCTCGGTAAAACTATTCTCCTGCATTAGATTCTCAGCTTGGATCGAAATTAGTTCCAAATCGTAGATCATTGAATCAGACTCAATCCATAATGCAACTGTATGTTTGAATTCACTGAATTCGTGAAAATTTTCGAATGTAGTAATCATTCTATTTATATCATCAGGTACTGAATGTGTTTTTTCTAACAAAGCTATTACCAGTTCTCTGTCAGTATTATCTTTCATTAGCTCGACCCTGATCTGCTCCATTTCTTTAATAAGAAAAACAGAACTATCTACTTTCGCTTTATAATCTTGATCCTGTGTACGAAGGTAGTTTACCAAATTGAATGTTACGTCTTTCCGTGCTGTAGTCCAGTTTGTTTGGAAAGATGCAAAGCCCCGTAATGCTGATAATGAATTAGTAGATACAACAATAGAAATAAGAAGAGATATCACCAGTACAATAAATACCAGTAAAATACTTACCACTTTCTTATCAACATTTAGCTTGCCGATGGATCTTTTTCTATACAGGTTTTTGATGTCCTTCATTCTTTTATTTGATCACTGCACCCTAATTCTCCCCCCAAAACATTACTAGAAATCAAAACAGAATACTATAATAACTTAAATGAGGCAACTTATTTAGTTTTAACCTTAAATAGACTTAACAAAAAGCTTTTTTGAAATTATTTTAATCTAAAATTCTTTGGTAATAAGAATTTTCTTTATCCATTAAACCTCTTATTATATAAGCTGATTTAAGAAGAGCTAATTATATGGACAAAAAACAGAAAACGGTTATGATCGTTGAAGACGATCTCATCCTAAATCTGCTTTACGAAAGCTATTTGGAAAAACTGGGCTACGGGGCTGAGGGCGAACTCGTATACGGAAAAACTGCTATAGAAATTGCAAAACGTATCAAGCCGGACTTGATCCTAATGGATATCTCTCTTGAAGGAGAAATGGATGGTATTGACGCGATGCTCGAGATTAGAAAATTCTCAGATGTACCCGTAATTTATATTACAGGTAATTCAGACCCATATCACGTGGAACGAGCAAAAGAAACCAATTATCTGGATTATTTGGTTAAACCTATCGAATTTGATGTTTTGAAGGAATCTTTAGTGAAAAACTTCGAAAAGCTTTAGAACTTTACTTCAATTCCTTTCTTCATCTTTTTTTACCACCATTAAAATGGATGGGATCAAAGATTCTCCTATTTTATATATATGAACATTAATACAGCCAAAAAAATTGGTCGCAATCGTCTATTGCGCTGGATACTCCTGATGGGAGGTCTGGTTGCTATTATTGCCCTCACCGGAATGAATGTCTTTAGCCTTTATGATATCCGCGAAAGAGTAACAGAGAGCGAGAGTGAACGACAGCTTAAAAAAGCCGAAGAAATCACCGCTTTGGTTCAGAGCGAAATATATCAACCATTTACCAAGCTGTTAAATATTGACAACCAGGCGGAAGCATCACTTCAGGATGATGGCAAATTATCTAAAACGTTAGAAAAGATCTTTATCGACCTCGCTGATAATCCATACACTTCTTCTATTTATTATACTCCTGCTTCAAAAGATCCTTGTGAAACCGATACCTCCATCTTTTACTTTAATCAAAGTGATAAAAAAATGGAAACAACCAGTGATTATAGTAGTCTGGTATGTGATGGAGTTGGTCTTATACGTTCTGCTACACGAATTCAGATCAATAATTTTGATTTGCGATGGCGTTCGATGATAGAATTTGACGCCCATCGTAGCATGAATATTGGATTGATCAACTTAACTGAAAACAGAGTAATTGGGTATTTTACATTTATTCTGGACCAGGAAGCAATTGTAAATAAGCTCATAGCCCCACTCATTTATGAATATTTTGGTGGCGTTGAGAATGATGGAACCATTGTATGGCTACATGATCATCGCAGAGATATTGTCTTGGCTTCCAATAACTCTTCGGTAGATTTTAGTGTAGATCTAGTAGATAACCGAGTACGTTTTCCAAGATTCTTTGGTGATTGGATCATAAAAGTAGCTTTCCTGAATCCACCAATCACATCCGCCTATCAGGATACTTTTAGAAAGAACATTATAGTTCTAGGTTTTGCTGTTCTTTTCTTAGTAGGCTCTTTACTGTTCATGTTTTATACTGCTCAAAAAGAACGAGAGCTTTCAATGAGGCAAGCGGGCTTTCTGGCGAATGTTACCCATGAGCTTAAAACTCCATTAGCCGTTATGCAGGCTGCAGGGGAAAACATTTCTGACGGAAGAGTCACCGAGCCTGCCCGTCTCAAAAAATATGGAGCTCATATTTACGATGAATCTATTCGTCTGAGAAAAATGATCGAAAAACTTCTGGATGTAGCTAAATATGACGCAGGTCAAACTCTCATTAATAAAACTCAACAAGATCTTAAGATATTGATCGACAATTATTTGGCTGAGAATGAGGAGTTCATATTAGAAAAAGGATTTGAACTCGATTACAACTCAGAGCAGGAAACTGATTTTAATGTTTTAGTAGATATAGATAGCATAGAAACCATCTTAAGTAACCTTTTTGAAAATGCTATTAAGTATAGCTTTGAAACAAAAAAGATTGTTATAAAATTATTTGAAGATGAATCTCAGATCAAACTCTCTATTCGGGATCATGGTGTTGGTATCCGAAAAAACGAACTGAAAAACATATTTAAGAAATTTTACAGAGTGGAAGAAACTCTGGTTGCTAAAACAAAAGGTCATGGATTAGGATTGAGTATTGTAAGAAACCTTGTTCTGTTGAATGGAGGTGATATTCATGTAGAAAGTGAATATGGTATAGGAACAACTTTCGTGCTCTCTTTTCCAAAACTTAATACCCAAGAAATTTAAAACTACTCGAAAAAAAGTAGTATTATCCAATTTTACAATCTCAAACTAATAAGATATGGCAGAGAAGAGTTCTAAAATCCTGATAGTAGAGGATGAACCAAGTCTAATTTTTACACTTCAGGATACACTAGAGGGTGAAGGATTTACCGTATTTGTAAGTGAAGATGGTGAAAGTGCGGTTGAAATGGTAAAGGAGCATAACCCTGACCTAATGATTCTGGATATTATGCTACCCGGGAAAAGCGGATATGATATTTGTAAAGATGTACGTGAACTTAAGTATACCTTTCCAATTATTATGCTTACTGCTAAAGATCAGGAAACCGATAAAGTTAAAGGACTTGAACTTGGAGCTGATGACTATCTTACAAAACCTTTTGGAGTTAAAGAACTTCTTGCAAGAATTAAAGCACGTTTGAGAAGAGCCGGCACATACTCGAATGCAGGTGAAGTTGATATTCTTCAATTAGGTGAAGTTAAACTGGATCTGGCTGAAAGCGAGGCTATCCATCCCGGGGATAAAGTTGTAGAACTTACAGCCCGTGAAGTTGAACTTATCAGATACTTACTTTCTCATGCCAACAACCCGGTGTCCAGAGATGAACTGCTCGAAAAAGTATGGAGATATGAATACAGCACAAATACCAGAACTGTAGATGTTCATATTTCAAAATTAAGAGCTAAAATCGAAGTTCATCCCGATGATCCCCGCTATCTGATTACACTGCACGGAGTCGGATATATGCTAAAATCGAACTAAGAGTTATCCCGAACAAACTTAATAAAATTCTCAACCTGGGAATCTAAAAGTTTTTGCTTGAATTCATCTTTTAATCCTGTTTCCGGATCAAATTCTTTTGATACTCTGGGTATAAATACTCTTTCCGGGAACTGTAGAGCATTCCTGTAATTAGCGATCATTTGAAATTGTTCTACCGATCTAAGGGCTCCGAATGCTCCGGAAGCTTCACCTATAAATGCCATTGGCATTTTTTCAAATGCTCCAGGAAAGGGAAGGTAATCGATAAACATTTTGAGGATTCCGGGGAATCCACCATTGTATTCAGGAATTACGAATATGAGCGCATCAGCATTCAAAATGGGGTCTCTGAATTTTTTTATAGATGGAATTTCTTTTCCATATTTACCACCCACTACATCTGCTAATGGAAAGTCTTCTAGACTAATAACTTCTGCATCAATATTTTTTTGAGTATAAATATTAGAAATATACTTAGAGAGCTTAAGCGCCCATGAATTTGGTCGATCAGTACCACTAATGATTTTTAAGTTCATACAATATTTTAATGATTATTTTTCCACTTAACATTTTTAGTTCGGAATCATTCACTTTTTTATTTAATAACGTTCATAACAGCAATGGCATTTAATTTTCAATTAATGCTTTAAATTACGATAATCGAGTATATTAAAATGGTTTTTAAACATTACAAATGCTTAAAGCCTTTCTTAAGGCAATCTGAAAATGGCTAAACTTTCAATAAAAGATCCTAGGATAGTTTCTGTTATTGGGCTCATCGGCTTAATAGGATATATAATTGACGCATTGTTATTTCCTGTTTCTTATGAGCTTGCTCTCATGAATGTTGCCTGCAGTTTCTTAACTTCTTTGGCTTTGATCTTTCATTTAGTAAAAAAGCCAAAAATTGAATTCAGCCTTTCATTGTTTGCACTGATATTATTAGTAAATCTATTGGTTGCTCCTTTTTTTCAAATATCTGAACCTGATTTTTCTTCATTCTATATCAGAAACACACTTTTCTTTTGGGTAATAATGCCTCTTTTGGGGTTAACTCTCCATAAGAACATGTTCATTACAAGTGCTGTATTGTACCTTATAC
>JAEPPZ010000003.1:0-14923 GCA_017640785.1 Balneola sp.
CTCCATCATTCAAAAGAATAACTTCATAAAGCTCGCACAAACAATCTGTCTTATGCTTCAATAATTTCCAAAGAACTGCGTCACAAATTTCGCTTTTGTGACAGAAACCAAAGATAAGGGATGTTTAGATTTGATGCCAGTTTTATTTGAAATATTTTCACTTTTTTTTGACATCATGCGTTTCCTTATCAAATACAACGCATAAAAAAAGAAGTGCCTGATAAATTATCATACACTTCTTAAATTTTCTTAGAAAGAATTACTTCTTTTCTTCTTCGTTAGACTCTTCAGTTGCTTCTGTTTCCTTCTCTGATGTTTCTTCAACCTCAGTTTCAGCAACTACTTCTTGCTTCTCCTCTTCTGCAACTTCAGATTTAGTCTCTTCAGCTACAGCACTTGTAGAAGTGTTAGATTTTCCAGCTCTACGGGTTCTCTTCTTCTTGGTAGTTTTACCACCTTCTGGTGCAACGTCATTGAAATCTACAAGTTCAATAATTGCCATCTCAGCAGCATCACCCTGACGATACCCGGTTTTTATAACCCTCGTGTACCCTCCAGGTCTGTCTCCAACTTTAGGACCAATTTCTGTAAACAATTTTGTTACAGCATCCTTGTTTTGTAAAGAAGAAAAGACTTGCTTCCTGTTGTGATGAGAATCTTCTTTTGCTCTTGTAATAAGAGGTTCGATAAATCCTCGAAGTTCTTTTGCTTTTGCAACGGTAGTGCTGATTCTATGCTCTCTGATAAGAGCCATAGATAAAGCTCTCATTGTAGCTTTTCTATGAGCTGCCGTACGGCTTAATTTTCTACCTTTTACTCTATGGCGCATTGTTTAATCCTCTACCGCTTAGTCTAAAAATTTTGATACATCCATTCCGAACTGAAGATTCTTCTCTTCAATCACTTCCTGAAGCTCAGTTAATGACTTCTTACCAAAGTTTCGGAATTTTAAAAGATCTTGTTCATCACGAGCTACTAATTCACCAATAGAATTGATGTTAGCTGACTTCAAACAGTTATAAGCACGAACACTTAAGTTCAAATCTTCTATACTTGTTCGAAGCAGGTTAGCAACACGCTGTTTTTCAGCATCCACTTCTTCTTCTTCCTGAGTGAATTGCTCTTCAATTTTTTCAGTAATGAACTTTTCGATATGCTCTTTCAGAATCTTACCTGCAATAGTAAGAGCTTCTTTTGCATTTACTGATCCGTCGGTTTCAACGTCCATTACAAGTTTTTCGTAATCCGTTCTTTGTCCAACACGAACATTCTCAACATCAAATTTAACTGATTTGATAGGAGTAAAAATTGCATCGATTGGAATAACGTTCACATCATCATCTTCCACAGTCATTTCTTCTGCAGGAACGTAACCTCTTCCTCTTCCAACACGAAGCTCTATTTCCAATTCTGCATCGTCAGCAAGGTGCGCGATCACTAGATCTGGATTTAATACTTCATATTCTGCAGTTGCATCTGCAATGTCTTTTGCGGTTAATGTAGATCCACTTTTCTTAGAAATGTGAATTACACCACTGCTTTGCTCAACTTGCTTAAAGCGAACCTGCTTGAAGTTCAAAATGATTTCGTATACATCTTCCTTAACGCCTTTGATGCTGGAATACTCATGATCAACACCGTTAATTTTAACGGCTGTGATAGCGATTCCGGGAAGAGATGAAAGAAGTACTCTTCTAAAAGAGTTACCAATTGTTACACCAAATCCTCTTTCCATCGGTTGAAGTACAAACGTACCAAAGCTGTCGTCATCTTTAACGACATCTAAACTGTCTGGCATTTGGATACTGTAATTGCTCATATCAAAAATAAAATTTTAGAATTACTTAGAATAAAGCTCAACAATAAGCTGAACATTTATGTTTTCAGGTATTTCTTCCATTGTTGGAACGTATAACATCTTACCTGTTCGGGATTTAACGTCAGTCTCAACCCATTTGTATTTGTTTCTTGATGCACCGTCAAGAGCATCTTCAACAACTTCAAGATTTCTTGATTTAGGTCTCAATGAAATCACATCATTTGGCTTTACTGCGTAAGATGGAATATTTAAAACTCCACCGTTTACAACAATATGCTTATGGCTTACCAACTGACGAGCTTGTCTTCTGGTTTTTGCAAAACCCATTCTGAAGACTGTGTTATCCAATCTGCTTTCCAAAAGTTGAAGCAGAATCTCACCGGTTACGCCTTCCTTAGCACTAGCTGATTCATACAAATTGCGGAATTGTTTTTCCAATAATCCATATGTGTATTTTGCTTTCTGCTTTTCTTCAAGCTGAATTGCGTATTCCGATTTTCTGTTAAAACGGGATCTACCATGCTGTCCCGGACCGTAAGGTTTACGCTCTAATGCTTTACTAGGTCCAAAGATTGCTTCTTTGAATCGTCTAGCTTTTTTCTGTTTTGGGCCTCTGTATCTTGCCATTATAAATAGACTTACTAATTAAACTCTTCTACGTTTCGGTGGGCGACATCCATTGTGTGGAATTGGAGTACGGTCTTTAATTGAAGACACATCCAAACCAGCACTAGACATTGCTCTAACAGCTGCTTCACGACCTGAACCCGGTCCTTTAACGAAAACTTCAACTTTACGAAGCCCCATTTCATAAGCTGTTTTTGATGCTGTTTCAGCACTTAACTGAGCGGCATAAGGAGTATTTTTCCTTGAGCCTTTAAAACCTTCTTTACCTGCAGACGACCAAGCCAGCACGTTTCCGTCGGCATCAGTAATAGTAACAATTACATTGTTGAAAGTAGCTTTTACAAAAGCCATTCCGTTAGGATCAGTTACCTGCTTCTTCTTTTTTCTTTTAGAAGCTGCTGCTGAAGTTTTTGATTGATTCTTAGCCATAATTAAACTCTGTTATTTCGTTACTTTCTTTTTACCAGCAACTGTACGCTTTTTACCTTTACGGGTACGCGCATTAGTTTGTGTACGCTGCCCTCTTACCGGCAGTCCTCTACGATGACGAACACCTCTATAACTTCCGATTTCTATCAGTCGTCTGATGTTGCCATTTACTTCACTTCGTAACGCACCTTCTACTTTAAATTCATCATCAAGAATTTGACGCAACTCAACTACCTGAGCCTCATCCCAATCCTGAACTTTGGTATCCGGATCAATTCCTACTCTTTCAAGCAATTGTCTTGAAGTAGTTAATCCTATTCCATGAATATAAGTAAGGCTTATAACGCCTCGTTTTTGTTTTGGTAAGTCAATTCCAGCAATACGTGCCATATATAAATGCTATTATATTAACCTTGACGCTGCTTATGGCGCGGGTTTTTCTTGTTTATTACGTACAAACGACCTTTACGTCTAACGATCTTGTCGTCTGAACTTCTTTTCTTAACTGAAGATCTTGTTTTCATATCTACCTTATTTGTATCTGTAAGTGATTCTACCCTTACTAAGATCGTACGGAGACATTTCTACCGCCACACGATCACCAGGTAATATTTTTATGTAATACATTCTCATTTTTCCTGAAACATGCGCAAGTAATTCATGTCCATTATCCAACTCTACCCTGAACTGGGCGTTTGGCAATGCTTCTAAAATTACTCCGTCTTGTTTAATGGGCTCTTGTTTAGCCATGTGTCATTATTTTTTCATGTTTCTGTGAGAGCTCAGCAATATAATCAAAAGTACTGAGAATTTCAGCTTTTCCTTCACGAACAACAATATCGTGTTCAAAGTGTGCTGCTAAACTCCCATCGGCTGTACAAACTGTCCAACCGTCATTCAATGTTTTCACTCTCCATGATCCCATGGTAATCATCGGCTCAATTGCGAGAGTCATTCCTTCTCTTAGTCGCTCACCTTTTCCTTTTCTACCATAATTTGGTACTGAAGGATCTTCGTGAAGGGATTTTCCAATCCCATGTCCAACTAAGTCTTTTACTACTCCAAATCCATGACTTTCATTATGGACCTGAATCGCATTTGCAACATCACCCATTTTATTGCCGTGAGTTGCCTGCTCAATTCCTTTATATAATGATTCGAGTGTAACTCTTAACAATCGAATCGCATCATCATCACAATCGCCAACTGCGAAAGTAAATGCATGATCACCAAAATAACCGTTCATTTCTACTCCGCAATCCACAGAAACAATATCGCCTTCTTCAAGCTTTCTGCTTCCCGGTATTCCATGAACAACTTCATCATTAATCGAGATACATAATGTCCCCGGAAATTCACTTCCTTTAGGACCGTAACCTTTAAAAGCCGGGCGAGCATTATGCTTTGCAATATACTCTTCTGCTACTAAATCTAACTTTCCGGTTTCAACCCCCGGCTCAATTAATCTACCTACTTCAGCAAGTGTTCGTGAGACGAGCAGAGCACTTTCGCGCATCTTTTCTATCTCATTTTCACTCTTCAGGTAAATCATTGTTACGCTCTTCTTCGTCCTTTAATCTTTCCAGTCTTCATAAACCCGTCGTAATGACGCATCATGAGGTGACTCTCAATTTGTTGTAGTGTATCTAATGCCACACCAACAATAATTAAAAGGCTTGTTCCACCATAGAACAGTGCGAATCCAGGGGTAACCCCAAGAAGATTCGTTGCAATGGCTGGAAGAATTGCTACCAATGATAGAAATATAGATCCTGGTAATGTGATCTTTGTCAATATATTATCAATGAACTCTACAGTAGCTTTACCCGGGCGTACACCAGGAATAAAACCACCTTGTCTTTTCATAGTATCGGCCATCTCTTTTGGATTGATGGCGATAGCTGTATAGAAAAATGTGAAAAACACACAGATGAAAAAGAAAATGATTGAGTACGTCCAGCCTGTGAAATCAGCAGACCATGCAGTTAAAAATTGTACCGTTTCATTTTCAGGAAAAAACTGTCCGATAGTACTCGGAATAAACATGATGGACTGTGCAAAGATGATCGGCATTACACCCGCAGCATTTACTTTTAATGGCAAATACTGAGTTGTACCTCCGTAAACTTTACGTCCTACTACTCTTTTTGCGTACTGAACAGGAATCTTACGAACGCCCTGAGTCAACATTACTACTGCTGCAATTACTACGACTAACGCAGCCAATTCAATGATCACTAAAATTAAGTTCGTTTTAGTAGTAACTTCGTTATAGAAGTTTGCCGGTAGTATCGCAATGATACCGATCATAATGATCAATGAAATACCGTTTCCTATCCCACGATCTGTAATTCTTTCACCTAACCACATCACAAATACTGTTCCCGCGGTTAATACGATCATTGCAGTTAAAGTGAATGCAAATTCATTTACTACGATGGCTTGTGGTGCTGTCGCAATCAAATTGATTGAGAATGCAATTGCCTGAAATGCTGTAATTACTACTGTACCATATCGTGTAAGCTGTGTAATCTTACGCCTTCCTTCTTCACCCTCTCTTTGAAGTTTCTGAAAGTAAGGCACAATTGCTCCTGCAAGCTGAATGATAATCGATGCCGTAATATAAGGCATGATTCCCAATGCGAACACACCCGCTCGCGAAAAGGCTCCACCTACAAACAGGTCAAATAATCCTAATAAACTCGAAGCATCTCCCGCTCCTGCTATAAGTGCAGAGGCATCTACACCCGGTAGTGTTATGTAACTACCAACTCTATAGACCATCAAAATACCGATCGTATACAGAATTCGGTTCTTCAGGTCCTCGATTTTAAAAATATTGCGGAAGTTTTCTATAAGACTCATTAGCCCTTAGGTCCGATTAATTAGTTTTAGATTACGTTTACTTTTCCACCAGCTTTTTCAATCAACTCAACAGCTGATTTACTGGCAGCATGAACTTCAATTTCTACTTTTGTAGATATTTCGCCTCTTCCAAGCAACTTAATATGGTCGTTCTTATGAGCTAATCCTGCTGCAACTAAATCTGAAATAGTAATAGTTGTACCAAGCTTTCCAGCTTCTATGAATTCACCAACAGTTTGAACATTCAAAGGACGTGATTCTGATCTGTTTGGGTTTGTAAATCCAAACTTAGGAATTCGTCTTTGAAGTGGCATCTGACCACCTTCAAACCAAGGGCGTCTTTTAAAACCGGAACGAGATTTTTGTCCGTTATGTCCACGACCTGATTGTTCACCGTGTCCGGATCCTTCACCGCGACCTACGCGTTTTCTATTCTTATTGTTCGGAGCCGGAGCTTTTAAATTATGTAGATCCATGATCAAAATTAATTAGGTATTAACCTTCAAATACTTTGTTAAGTGAAACGCCTCTTCTTTTAGCAACTTCAACCGGATCGGTTAATTCGCTAAGAGCTTTAAAAGCAGCTTTTACCATGTTGTGTGGGTTTGAAGAACCCTGAGATTTTGACAGAATGTTATGTACACCTGCAACATCCAGTAAATTCTTAACCGCTCCACCTGCAATTACCCCGGTACCATCAGATGCAGGACGTAACAACACTTTTCCTGCTCCTGCTTTACCAACTACCGGATGGTAAATACTCTTTGTCTTTGTTAGTGGAATTCGGATCAGGTTCTTTTTTGCATTATCAAAACCTTTTTGGATAGCATCAGAAACTTCATTTGCTTTTCCAAGACCATGACCGCATACACCGTTTCCATCACCAACTACAACAATGGCGTTAAAACTAAATCTACGACCACCTTTAACTACTTTAGATACACGGTTAACGTGAACTAACTTTTCTTCCAAGTTAAGGTTCGCAGCTGGTACAGATTGTTTTCTTCTTACTTTAGGCATTGTTTAAACCGTTCGATTAAAACTGAAGACCACCATCGCGAGCGCCATCGGCAGCTGCTTTGATGATTCCATGATATTTGTATCCGCTTCTGTCGAATACTACTTTAGTAATTCCATTTTCTTTAGCAAGCTTTGCAATATCTTCGCCCGCTTTCTTAGCATTTTCTACCCCTTTCTTAACTTCAGTAGCCGCCAAAGTAGCGCCTTCCATGTCGTTAATTATCTGAAGGTAGGTATTGCTGTTACTTTTGTAAACACATAGTCTTGGACGTTCTGCTGTTCCACGAATAGTAGAACTGATTCTGCGTCTTATCTTATTTCTACGTGCTGTTTTCTTTTGAGACTTGTTCATATCAAAATTCCTTATTTAGCAGCTGATTTACCGGCTTTACGTCTGATCTGCTCACCATAATATCTGATACCTTTACCTTTGTATGGTTCCGGCTTTCTGAATGAGCGGATTTTTGCGGCAACCTGACCTACTAATTCTTTGTCAATTCCTGAAATAACCAGAATCGGTTGCTTACTTGTTTTTGTGTCAACTTCAATTGAGATCCCTTCTGGTGGCACAAAGAAAATCGGATGAGAATAACCTAAGTTAAGTTCTAATAGGTCGCCGCTCATTGCAGCTCTAAAACCAACTCCGTAGATCTCTAATTTTTTTGTATAACCTTCAGTTACTCCAACAACCATGTTGTTGATCAAAGCACGATATAAACCATGAAGAGCTCTGTCTTCTTTTATATCGCTTGCTCTTTTTACAATAACTTCGTTTTCATTTTTCTCAACCGAAATATTCGGATGAATTTTTAGTGTACTGGTACCTTTATCACCTTTTACAGTAATCATGTTGTCAGCACCAATGCTAAAATCAACCTTTTCGGTAAGTGGTACAGGTAATTTTCCTATTCGAGACATAATCTAAACTCTGTTTTAATAAATCGTGCAAAGTATCTCGCCGCCAACTTTCAGCTTGCGAGCTTCTTTATCTGTCATCACACCTTTTGAAGTAGATAAGATCACTACTCCTAAACCATTCTGAGCACGAGGAACATCACTAGAACCTTTATATACTCTTAATCCCGGCTTTGAGAAGCGTGTTAAGTCTTTAATTACAGGATGTCCATAAGAATCATACTTAAGGAACATTCTGATAACGCCTTGCTTACCATCTTCAATATTGATGAATTTTGAGATATAACCTTTATCAACTAAGATCTTGGCCATTGCTCTTTTCAGCTTTGAAGCTGGAACATCAACTTTACGATGCCCTGCAGTTTGGGCATTTCGAATACGTGTTAAAAAATCTGCTATCGGATCGTTCATTTCTCTTCAGATATAATGTTTACCAGCTGGCTTTTCTTATGCCTGGTATCTTACCAGCTAAAGCCAATTCACGGAATTTAATTCTAGATACTCCATAGCGACCAACGTAACCACGGCTACGTCCGGTTATGCTACAACGGTTTCTTACACGAGTAGGACTAGCGTTTCTGGGAAGTTTTTGCAAACCTTCATAATCGCCGGCTTCCTTCAAAGCTTTCCTTTTCTCAGCGTATTTTTCTACTGTTTTTTTACGTTTTTCGTTACGTGCTATCCAAGCTTTCTTAGCCATAATAGAGTATCTCTTAATTTCTGTTTTTGAATGGCATACCGAAATGCTTAAGCAAAGCGTATGCTTCTTCGTCAGTTTCTGCGGAGGTTACAAAAGTCACATCCATACCGTGCATTTTTGAAACCTTATCTGTATCAATCTCAGGGAAGATCGTGTGTTCTTTAATTCCCATTGTATAGTTACCGCGTCCATCAAAGCTTTTATCAGGAACTCCTTGAAAGTCACGAGTTCTCGGTAAAGCTAAATTTACCAAACGGTCCAGGAATTCAAACATGATTCTACCACGCAAAGTAACTTTACAACCAATGGGCATTCCTTCTCTCAACTTAAAGTTCGAGATCGATTTCTTAGCCTTGGTTTTAACAGGCATCTGACCTGTTATTTGCGCAATATTCTCAACAACAGTATCAAGTACTTTCTTGTCTTGAATTGCTTCCCCTACTCCTACGTTGATCACTATTTTTTGAAGTTTTGGGAGACTCATTTTGTTCTCGTATCCAAACTCTTCGGTCAACTTCGAAGTAATTTCTTCTTTGTATTGTGTGTATAGTCTTGCTTCAGCCATTTTATTTCACACTAAATTATTTATCCAAAATTTCGCCACTGGCCTTAGCATAACGAACCCAACGGCCACCGCCATCTTCTTCAATTCGCTTGCGACCAATTCTTGTTGGTTCTTTTGTTGTAGGGTCAATTACTTGAACATTTGAAATGTGTACTGAACCCTCTCTTTTTAAGCGACCACCTTGCTGGTTTTCCTGAGATGGTTTGTCATGGTGTGTTTTCATGTTTATACCTTCAACAAGAACTCTTTCCTTGTCTGGGTAAACCATAAGCACACGGCCTGTTTCACCAATATCTTTACCAGCGAGAATTTTAACTTCGTCGCCTTTCTTTACGTGCAATTTCTTTTGTTTATTAAACCTTCGTGGCATTACTCTAACCTCTTTAAAGTACTTCCGGAGCAAGTGACACAATCTTCATGAAACTCTTTTCTCGCAATTCGCGAGCAACAGGTCCAAAAATACGTGTGCCTACCGGCTCTTGGTCTTTGTTAATTACTACCGCAGCATTTTCATCAAAACGGATATAACTACCATCCTTTCTGCGGTACTCTTTTTTAGTTCTAACTATTACGGCTTTTACAACGTCACCTTTCTTAACGTTACCGCCTGGTAGTGCAGTTTTTACTGAAGCTGAGATCAAATCTCCAACTCGTGCATATCGGCGTCGGGAATCTCCCAACACTTTGATACACATAACTTTTTTAGCTCCGCTGTTATCTGCTACCTGTAATACTGTTTGCGTTTGTACCATCGCTTATAAGTCCTTATTTAGCTTTTTCTACGATTGATACCAGGCGCCATGTCTTGCGCTTGGAAAGAGGACGGGTACTCATAATGTGAACCGTATCCCCAATATTCGCTTCATTGTTTTCGTCGTGTGCCATGTACTTAGTAGTCTTAGTAATAAACTTGCCATAAATAGCATGCTTAATCTGTCGATCTACAGCAACCGTGATGCTTTTATCCATCTTGTTGCTAACCACACGACCTGTTCGTTCTCTTCGTTGTGCTCTTTCTAATTCTGCCATAATGATCCTAACGCTTATTCAGCACTATTTTTTTCATTAATAATGGTTCTCAATCTGGCAACTTCACGTCTGTGATTTGTGATACGAGCAGGATTTTCCAGCTGTCCGGTTACCGATTTTGAAAACTTTAATTTTTGTAGTGCTTCCGCTTCATCTTTCAAACGTGCACTTAATTCAGTAATAGATAAATCTCTTAATTCATGCGCTTTACTCATCGTACCGCCTCCTATTTACCTACGTAGTCTCTACGAACTACGAATTTAGTTTTAATTGGAAGCTTGTGAGATGCACGACGCATAGCTTCACGAGCTCTTTCTTCCGTTACACCGGCTATTTCAAATAAAATTCTGCCCGGCTTAACAACTGCAACCCAGTGATCCAAAGCACCTTTACCTTTACCCATACGAGTTTCAGCTGGTTTACTTGTCATTGGTTGATCCGGGAAAATACGAATGAACGTTTGCCCGTCACGCTGCAAAGAACGTGCAATAGCAATACGGCAAGCCTCGATCTGACGAGACGTAATAAACTTAGGTTCCATTGCTTTCAGAGCGAAATCACCAAAATTAATTTGATGTCCTCTGTTCGCATTTCCTTTAAGTTTAGCGCGATGTACTCTACGGCGTTTTACTCTTTTTGGCTCTAACATCGTTATCTATCTAGCTGTGTTAATTATTTTGTCTATTTCGGTTTCTGCTACGACGACGGTTGTTTCTCTTACCGCGATCGTCTCCACCTCTTCGGCCTCTTTTTGATTCTGCTTCCTTAGCTGCTTGAGCTCCAGGAGTTAAATCAACATCACCGATAATTTCACCTTTAAAGATCCAAACACTTACACCAATTGAACCATAAATAGTATTGGCAGTTGTGTTCCAGTAATCGATATCCGCTCTAAGTGTATGTAACGGAATCTGACCTTCTTTGTACTGCTCGGTACGAGCCATTTCAGCTCCACCTAAACGACCAGCACATCTTACTTTAATTCCTTTTGCTCCCATTCTCATTGCAGAAGCAATTGCAGTTTTCATCGCTCTTCTAAAAGAAACACGACTTGTTAACTGCTGTGCAATATTTTGTGCAACTAAACTAGCATCAAGCTCAGGTCTTTTAATTTCACTTACATTGATCTGAACTTCTTTGCTTGTAATTTTTTTAAGCTCTTCACGAAGCAATTCGATCTGCTCACCACCTTTACCGATGATAACACCCGGACGGCTTGTTCTAAGAGTTAAAAGAATACGCTTAGGAGTTCTTTCAATAATAACGTTTGATAGTCCACCATTGCGAAGACGTGCACGTAAATACTCACGTAGCTTTTCATCTTCCATGATAAGATTTGGCTGGTTATCATCTGAATACCAGTTAGAATCCCATCCTTTAATGATGCCTAATCTAAAACCTGTTGGATTTGTCTTTTGTCCCAAGTTACTACCCGTTTAGTTTTTTACAGTTTCTTCGTCACGCTTTGCTACAACAACTGTGATGTGGCAACTACGCTTATTAATACGATGAGCTCTACCCATTGGAGCCGGCTGAATTCTTTTCAACGTTACTCCTTCGTCAACATAGATAGTTTTAACTACTAAGTTCTCATCATCAAAACGCTCTTCCTGAAATTTGTCACGCAAATTAGCCGCTGCTGATTTAATCACTTTCGCAACTTCAGCCGCTGAACCTTTCTTTGTGAATTCAAGTCTCTTTAGAGCTTTGTCAACTTGAGATCCTCTTACTGCATCAGCAACTAATCTTACTTTGCGAGGAGCTCTTCTTAAATGTCTTTGCACTGCGCGTGCTTCTAAAACTGGTGTATCCATTTCTAAATTACCTTATTTAGCCTTTTTCATTGGGTGACCACGGAAAGTTCTTGTAGCCGCAAACTCACCAAGCTTATGTCCTACCATCTCATCTGTTATAAAAACAGGAATGAATTGTTTGCCATTATGTACTGCAATAGTAAGACCGATGAAATCTGGAGTTACTAAAGAGGATCTAGACCAGGTCTTGATCACTTTTTTACTACTTGCTTCGTTAGCAGCGTCAATTTTACGCTGAAGCTTGTAGTCTACAAAAGGCCCTTTTTTTAATGAACGTGGCATACTTTATTTCTTTATTTCTTAGCTTTTCTTCTTCTAATTATGTACTTAGAAGACAACTTCTTGCGGTTTCTTGTTTTCTTACCTTTGGCCATTTGTCCCCAAGGCGAACGTGGGTGCCCTCCGGAAGATTTACCTTCTCCACCACCCATCGGGTGATCAACCGGGTTCATCGCAACACCACGAGTTTGAGGACGACGACCCAACCAACGGCTACGTCCTGCTTTACCTTTCGTAGTGTTCATGTGATCAGGATTACTTGTGGTACCAACGGTAGCCATACAAGTACCTAAGATCATGCGAACTTCACCAGACGGAAGTTTCACACTAACATATTTTTCCTGCTTACCCAATAACTGTGCAACCGTTCCTGCTCCTCTACAAAGAATTCCACCTCTTCCCGGTGACAATTCAATGTTATGGATAAAAGTACCCGGAGGCATAAATCTCAGTTGAAGAGCATTACCCATATCCGGCTCTACTCTCTCTCCTGAAATAATGGTATCTCCTACTTTAAGACCATTTGGAGCAATTATATATCTTTTTTCACCATCAGCATAAGCAAGTAGTGCAATACGGGCAGTTCTGTTCGGATCGTATTCGATCGTTTGAACTTTTGCCGGTATATCAAACTTGTTTCTTTTGAAGTCAATTATACGGTACTTACGTTTATGACCTCCACCTCTGTGACGAGATGTTTTTCTACCGTGATGATTACGTCCACCGGATTGATGCTTGCCAGCTGTTAAACTCTTTTGAGGAGATGAAACAGTAACATCATCAAATACAGGAGCAATTCTGTGCCTGGTTCCCGGAGTGTTTGGTTTTAATTTCTTTGTAGCCATAACTATTCAGATCTATACTTCTTCAAAGAAGTCGATTTCGCCTTCTCTTAATGTTACGATTGCCTTTTTCCAGGTTTTAGTTCTTCCACCCTGATAACCACTTCTTGTAAATCTGCCTTTTGGCTTAGATGGCATAATCATTGTGTTCACTTTAGCAACTTTTACCCCCGGATAAGTTGCTTCAACAGCAGCTTTGATCTCAGGTTTGTTCGCTTTTTGTGCAACTTCAAAAGTTACTTTACCGCTTTCTTCCTGGATGCGGCTTAATTTCTCGGTAATTACCGGTCTGATTAGGATACTCATGCTGCAGCCTCTTCAGTTTTAGGTTGAATTGTGGATTCAAGAACTGATACTGCACTTTCCTGAATAACAATCATATCTGCATTCAATATTTGGTAAGTATTAGGCTTATTGGCCTCTACAACACTTACTCCAAGAATATTTCTGGCAGATTTAAAAATGTTCATATCTGTTTCAGAAGTTATGATCAATACTTTCTTGCCATCTAATTTGAAAGCTGAAAGCATATTAGCAACTTCAGAAGTTTTTGGAGCTTCAAAAGTGAAGTCCTTTACCACAGTGATAGCTTCTTTTGACGCTTTCACTGAAAGAGCTGACTTTCTAGCCAATTGAACAACTTTCTTATTCAACTTGAAACTGTAATCGCGCGGCTGTGGCCCAAACATGGTTCCACCACCTCTAAGAATACCAGCTTTTATATCACCCCTACGGGCATTACCGGTTCCTTTCTGACGATACATTTTCTTTGTACTACCGGTTACTTCACTACGACCTTTAGTCTTGTGAGTTCCCTGGCGCTTGTTCGCCATATGACGACGTACATCTTCGTACAAAGCAGTTTCGTTAGGTTCAATTGCAAAAATTGAATCGCTAAGCTCCGCTTTTTTACTTGTTTTGCTTCCGTCTATTTTATAAATATCTAATTTCATGATCTTAGTATGCTGACGGTTTCGATAATAATTCTACGTATCCACCATTAGGACCAGGAATTGAACCAGTAATCAAAACTAAATCTGATTCTGAAATGATCTTGGCAACACTCAAGTTTTTTACTTTAACTCTTGAGTTACCGTACTGACCACCCATTTTCATTCCTTTAAATACACGTGCAGGATCTGAAGCTCCACCAATAGAACCAGGAGCTCTTAATCTGTTATGCTGACCGTGAGTTTCATCACCAACACCACTAAAGTTGTGACGTTTGATAACTCCGGCAAATCCACGTCCTTTCGAAGTTCCTGCAACGTCTATTACGTCACCAACTTGAAATACGTCTTCTGCTTTCAGCTCATCGCCTACATCAAGTCCTTCAGGAAGAAAATTTCTGAATTCCTTAACAACGGCTTTAGTTTCTGAACCTGCTTTATCAAAGTGTCCTTTTACAGACTTAGATACGTTCTTTGCTTTTCTGTCAAAAGAAGAAAGTTGTACAGCATTATAGCCATCCGTTTCTTCGGTTTTGATTTGGGTTATTACAGAGGCTGGTACTTCAACAACAGTAACAGGAATACTTCTTCCCTGGCCGTCAAAGACGCTTGTCATCCCAATTTTTTTTCCTACCAAACCACTCATCGTGTTCTGATCCTTTCAGTTAAACTTTAATTTCTACATCTACACCTGATGGAAGCTCAAGCTTCATCAAAGCGTCTACTGTTTGTGAACCTGTTGAAAGAATATCGATCAAACGCTTGTGAGATCTGTATTCAAACTGCTCGCGAGACTTTTTGTCTACGAACACAGACTTGTTAACAGTAATTATACTTTTGCGCGTTGGAAGCGGGATTGGACCCGATACAACTGCTCCGGTTGATTTCACAGTCTGAATAATCTTTTCAGCTGATTTGTCGATCAGGTTATGATCGTATGATTTCAACTTTATTCTGATTTTTTGTTGTGTTGCCACGGATCAGAACCTCTTTAGTCTAAAATTTTAGTTACCACACCAGCACCTACTGTACGTCCACCTTCGCGGATCGCAAAACGCAGGCCTTCTTC
>JAEPPZ010000003.1:14931-115898 GCA_017640785.1 Balneola sp.
CTTAGTCTAAAATTTTAGTTACCACACCAGCACCTACTGTACGTCCACCTTCGCGGATCGCAAAACGCAGGCCTTCTTCCATTGCTACCGGTTGGATCAATGTTACTGAGAGCTTTACATTATCTCCCGGCATCACCATCTCAACTCCACTCGGAAGCTCACATGAGCCCGTTACATCCGTTGTACGGAAGTAAAACTGTGGACGGTATCCTTTGAAGAATGGCGTGTGTCTTCCACCTTCATCTTTGCTTAGTACGTATACCTCACAATCAAACTGCTTGTGTGGGTTAATCGTACCCGGCTTACACAGCACCATTCCGCGCTGTAAGTCTTCTTTGTTAATTCCTCGAAGTAGAATACCCGCGTTGTCACCAGCTTGTCCCTGATCTAACAATCTACGGAACATCTCAATACCGGTTACTACACTCTTCATCGGAGCTTCTACAATTCCTACAATCTCGATCTCATCGTTCAGCTTCAATACACCACGCTCGATACGACCTGTTGCTACGGTTCCACGACCGGTAATACTGAATACATCTTCCACCGGCATCAAGAACGGCTTGTCTACATCGCGCTCCGGAGTTGGGATCGTTTCGTCAACAGCTTTCATCAGCTCTACTACTTTCTCTTCCCACTGAGCTTCGCCGTTAAGAGCGCCTAGGGCTGATCCCTGGATCACAGGAATTTCATCGCCATCAAATTCGTAGCTGGAAAGTAATTCGCGTACTTCCAATTCTACCAACTCTAATAATTCTTCGTCGTCTACAAGATCAACTTTGTTCATGAACACTACTACCTGAGGTACACCTACCTGACGTGCAAGAAGGATGTGCTCACGTGTTTGAGGCATAGGACCATCAGTGGCTGCTACTACCAAAATAGCTCCGTCCATCTGCGCCGCACCCGTTACCATGTTCTTTACGTAATCCGCGTGACCCGGGCAGTCTACGTGTGCGTAGTGGCGCTCTTCTGATTCGTACTCTACGTGCGCCGTTGCAATCGTAATTCCACGCTCTCTTTCTTCCGGAGCGTTGTCAATTTGATCAAATGCTTGCGCTACACCACCATATGTCTTCGCCATTACGGTCGTAATTGCCGCCGTTAGCGTAGTTTTACCGTGATCTACGTGTCCAATCGTTCCCACATTTACATGCGGCTTGGTGCGTTGAAAGGTCTCTTTTGCCATGTCTTTGTCTTGTTTTTATTAAATTTCTTTATGATTGACTTTCGATAATTTCCTGAGCAATCTTTTCAGGAACAGCAGTGTACTCTTCGAATTCCATTGAGTAAACAGCACGACCTTGAGTCAAAGATCTAACGTCAGTTGAGTATCCGAACATCTCTGAAAGTGGAACATGTGCTTTCACAACAGAACCGTCATTTCGATTGTCCATACTCTGAATGATACCACGACGACTGTTAAGGTCACCAATAACATCACCCATATATTCTTCCGGAGTAGTTACTTCTACTTTCATAACCGGCTCAAGTAGTTGAGGCTTCGCTTTTTTAGCAGAATTTCTAAATCCTAGCTTAGCTGCAAGCTCAAAACTCAATTGATCAGAATCCACATCGTGATAAGAACCATCAAAAAGTCTTACACCAACGTTTTGCACAGCGTAGTTAGCTTGAATACCATTTTCTAACGCTGCTTTGAATCCTTTTTGAACTGAAGGGATAAATTCTCTAGGAATATTACCACCTACAATCTCATTGATGAACATAAATCCATCTTCTTCTGAAATACGATCCTTTTTACCATCGTAATCAGCAAAATATTCGATCGGAGCAATTTCAAACTGGATATCAGCGAATTTACCACGTCCACCAGATTGCTTTTTGTAAAGTTCTCTGTGCTCAACTGCTTTAGAGATAGTTTCTCTGTAAGATACCTGAGGAGCACCAACATTTGCTTCAACTTTAAATTCACGCTTAAGACGATCAACAATGATCTCCAAGTGTAACTCACCCATTCCGGCAATAGTAGTCTGACCAGTTTCGTCGTCAGTTCTAACCTGGAATGTTGGATCTTCTTCCGCAAGTTTTTGAAGTCCGGCAGAAAGTTTCTCACTGTCAGCTTTAGTTTTTGGCTCAACAGCAAGCTTGATCACCGGCTCAGGGAATGTAATCTGCTCAAGAATAACAGGATCGTCAAGATCACAAAGTGTATCACCAGTATAAACTTCTTTTACACCAACTACAGCAACAATATCACCAGCTTGAGCTACTTCAATATCTTTCTTAGAGTTTGCGTGCATTTCAAGCAGACGCCCAACTCTTTCTTTATTTCCTGTTGAAGAATTCAATACATATGATCCTTTTTCCAATGTACCTGAGTACACTCTGGCAAAAGTTAACTTACCAACGTAAGGATCAGTCATAATTTTGAATGCAAGTGCAGAAAAAGGAGCGGTAACATCAGCTTCTCTCACTACTTCTTCTTCAGTATGCGGCTTAACACCTTTTACTGCCTGAACATCTAGCGGAGATGGCATAAATGAAATAACTCTATCCAACATTGCCTGCACACCTTTATTCTTCAGTGCAGTTCCACACATTACCGGAGTAATATCTTTTGCAATAGTTGCTTTTCTGATAGCTGCAAGAATTTCATCTTCTGAAATTTCTTCTTCCATCAGATACTTTTCCATCAATGATTCATCATGATCAGCAATAGCCTCGATCAATTGAACTCTATACTCTGCAGCTTTGGTTGCAAGATCTTCTGGAATATCAATTTCGTCGTATTTTGCGCCAAGAGATGCATCATCCCAAACAATTCCTCTCATGTTGATCAAATCAACAACGCCTTTGAAGTTCTCTTCAGAACCAATAGGAATTTGAATTGGAATCGGGTTAGCATTTAATTTCTCGTCTAGTTGACCAACTACATTATAGAAGTCAGCTCCGGTACGGTCCATTTTATTAACAAATGCCATACAAGGAACTTTGTACTTGTTAGCCTGACGCCATACAGTCTCAGACTGAGGCTGAACAGCACCTACAGAACAAAGCACAAAAACAGCTCCATCAAGAACACGCAATGAACGCTCTACTTCTACAGTAAAGTCAACGTGACCAGGAGTGTCAATAATATTAATACGGTGATCTTTCCAGATACAGTGAGTTGCAGCAGAAGTAATGGTAATACCACGCTCTTGCTCTTGCTCCATCCAGTCCATAGTAGCAGCACCATCGTGCACTTCACCAATACGGTGACTACGACCGGTGTAAAAAAGAATACGCTCAGTAACTGTGGTTTTTCCGGCATCGATATGAGCCATAATACCAATGTTACGCGTTCTGCGCATCTTGTCGATAACTTTTGGGTCTTGTTGTTTTACTTCTGCCATGATAATCTTGAAATACTATTAAAATCTAAAGTGAGCGAATGCTTTGTTTGCTTCTGCCATACGGTGGACCTCGTCTTTCTTACGAACTGCTCCACCTTCATTGTTTGAAGCATCCATCAATTCACGAGACAATCTCAATGACATTGACTTATCGTTTCTAGAACGAGCAGATCTTATCAACCACCTCATCCCTAATGCAGTACCACGCTCTTGGCGAACTTCCATAGGAACCTGATACGTCGCTCCACCAACTCTGCGAGATTTAACTTCTACAACCGGAGTTGCATTCTGCATTGCTGACTTAAAAATGTCTATACCGGTTTCGCCGGTTTTCTCTTCAATAATTTCAAATGCCTGATAAACAATTTTTCGAGCAACGTTCTTTTTACCGTCTCTCATCAAGTTGTTTACAAAACGTGTAATTAGCTTATCCTCAAAAATTGGATCCGGCTGTACATCTCGTTTTTCTGCTGTCTTTCTACGCATCGTCGGTCAATCTAAAATTCTAGTTTTACCCTCTTGGGCGTTTAGTTCCGTACAAACTACGGCTTTGAGTTCTTCCATCTACACCTGCAGTATCAAGTGTACCACGGATTATATGGTATCGCACACCAGGTAAATCCTTCACACGCCCACCACGAATAAGCACAATACTGTGCTCCTGCAGGTTGTGACCTTCACCCGGAATGTATGCTGAAACTTCAATTCCATTAGTTAAGCGAACACGAGCTACTTTACGAAGAGCTGAGTTCGGCTTTTTAGGGGTAGTTGTGTAAACTCGAGTACAAACGCCACGCTTTTGAGGGCACCCCTGCATTGCAGGAGCAGTTGTCTTTCGAGTCTTGCTTTTTCTACCTTTTCGAATAAGTTGTTGTATAGTTGGCACGGTTCAAATTGTTTGGTTATTGCCATCAAATCTAGAGCTTGCAAATATATAGCTTTTTTCTGTACTTCTAAAAATAATTCTAAACATTATTTCTTAAATATTTCAGAATACCTCGTGAAACATCAAATTAAAGGATTTTCTTTTCTATGTTGCTTCATTAATTTATTAACTGATACATAACATTATATCAATTGAGTATTGCAACACTACCTGGTTTAAGCACTAAACGGTTGGACGCTCTCGCTACTGAAGGCATCCGTACTGAAAGGGATCTGCTCGACTTTTTCCCCCGCCGTTATCTGGACAGAAGTAATGTCCAAAAGATAAACCACCTGATGGGATCGGGTGAAGAAGTTACTGTAGTTGGTAAAGTAGTAAATCTTCAGGAAGTAGGATTTAAAAGAAGTAAAAGACTGGAAGTTGCCATCAATGATGGAACCGGAATTGTTAAGGGAGTTTGGTTTCGCGGGGCTACCTATTTCAAGAAGATATTTAAGGAAGGCGATCTGGTTGCTTTTTTCGGTCCGGCTAAACGATACGGTAAGTCCATCACCATTGCTCACCCTGAAGTTGACAAACTTTCTGAAGAGGGTGATGTCAGCAATTTCTCCAAAATTGTTCCAATTTATCCCGGCAATAAAGAGTTCAGCAAAACCCGTCTTACCAATAAAATTGTAGCAGGTTGGATTGAGACACTTCTGAATCAGATTACTATTACTGAATTTTTACCGGAAGATCTTGTAAAGGAAATGAAATTTCCATCCAGAGCTGAAGCTTACAGAATGATCCACTTTCCGGAAGATCATTCTGAGCACAAAAGAGCCTTGAACCGATTTAAGTTTGAAGAACTCTTTCTTTTTGAAATGAGTATGGAAAAAATTCATCACACCGTAGAAGAAAGAAAATCAGGTCATATTTTCTCAGAAACCGGAAACTACACATCCAAATACTTTAATGAGCTCCTACCCTTTCAGCTTACAGAAGGACAAGTGTCTTGCCTAACCGATATTAAAAAGGATGTCCGCTCCGGAAAACAAATGAATCGACTTATTCAAGGCGATGTGGGTGCCGGAAAAACCATTGTGGCAATCGGTGCTTTATTGATGGCATTGGATAACGGATTCCAAACTGCATTTTTGGCTCCTACTGAAATTCTGGCTGAACAGCATTACAGAACTTTAGCTGACCATTTAAAAGGATTGGATATAAATGTTCGCCTTTTAGTGGGTGGACAAAAATCAAAACTACGAATGGATGTACTCACAGACCTTGAAGGTGGTGGATGTCAGATCGTGGTTGGAACGCATGCTATCATTCAGGAAGATGTAAGATTTCACAAACTCGGACTTGCCGTTATTGACGAACAACATCGTTTTGGAGTGAAGCAAAGAGCCGAACTTCTGAATAAAGGATCACATCCTCATATATTAGTAATGAGTGCAACTCCTATTCCTCGCTCTTTGGCGATGACGGTTTATGCTGATCTGGATATTTCCATCATCAAAGGATTACCTGCCGGAAGAAAGCCGATCAAAACCGCTATCCGCGGAAACAAAAAAAGAGAAGGTGTCTGGGATTTTGTTCGAACCGAAGTTAATGATGGCGGTCAGGTTTATGTGATCTATCCATTGGTGGAAGAATCTGAAGCTTTAGATCTTAAAGATGCTACCGCGGGCTATGAAAATATCAAAAAGCGATTCCCAAATTTTAATGTTGGGCTATTGCATGGCAGAATGAAAAGCGATGAAAAAGATGCCGTTATGAAAGCATTCATTGCTAATGAAATTCAGATTTTGGTTTCTACAACTGTAATTGAAGTGGGTGTGGATGTACCAAACGCTTCAGTGATGATCATTGAACATGCTGAACGATTCGGATTATCACAACTTCACCAGCTTAGAGGGAGAATTGGTCGTGGCGAGCGACAAAGTTATTGCATTCTTATGCCTGACGTTAAAGTGAGCAAAGCCGGAGCATTTCGTCTTAAAACTATGGAAGAAACAAACGATGGATTTAAGATTGCCGAAGCCGACCTCAAACTTCGTGGTCCCGGTGACTTTCTCGGAACCAAACAAAGCGGGCTACCTGATTTTAAAGTAGCTGATATAGTAGAAGATCAATTCATTTTAGCACAAGCAAAAGAAAAGGCTAAAGTATTGATCCAAAAAGATGCTGATCTTGACTTACCGGAGCATCAATCACTCAAAAAGATCTTTGAACCTTATCACAAAGAGAAGGCTGAGTTTTACGGGATGGGGTGATTATCTATCAAATAATATTTAGCGGGTTTATTCTTTACTTCAGACGATGAATACCTGAATTCTTTCTTGAAACTAGCGAAAGAATAACCGATAAATGTTTTAAAGATGATTTTTTTCGGGCTTCGTATACCAACTCCAACCTATATGAAGCATAAACCCGCCTCACCTTTGACCTAATAATCTCTATTTCAATGATTTCTTGTAACACAATTATTTACAGTATTTATTAATCTATATTTTACATTTGATTATTATATTAACTTTAGTTTTCACTTTAGATACCACTTTATTTTAAATTCAAAACCTTTGTTATGAACGAAAAATCACCCACTTTACTCCCTATAACTATAAAAAAGTGGGTGGCTTTCGCTTCACTTTTTATTTTTGTTCTATTCCCATCCATCTCCTTTGCTCAGTTTGCCGGTGGAAGCGGAACTCAAGGTGATCCTTTTCAAATCAGTACTTTGGAGCACCTTCAAAATATGAAAAATAATCTGGGTGCTAATTTTATTCTTATTAATGATATAAATGCAGCCCGCACCGATACAATGAACAACGGTGATGGTTTCGAACCAATTGGAAATATTTCCAACAAATTTACCGGCAGCTTTAATGGTCAATTTTATACAATTGACAGCCTTTTTATTGATCGTTCATCGTATGTAGGTTTGTTCGGATATATAGAAAATGCCACTATCTCAAATGTTCTTTTAACCAATGTGAATATTTCGGGGTTTTCAAATACAGGTACTATTGTAGGGGAAGATCGCTTTGGAGTACTATCTAATATTTCAGTAACAGGTAGAGTATCAGGAAATTCAGCAACCGGGGGATTGATTGGTCGATCTTTAGGTGCTATTAATAATTGCTTTACAGATGTATCTGTTTCTGGAAGTACTTACTCAGGTGGAATTGTAGGAAGAGGATCGACAAATATTTCAAATAGTTTTGCTTTAGGTAATGTTCACGCTTCAAACAGAGATGCGGGTGGTTTAATAGCTTTGAGTGGAGGAGTTATCACTAATTCGTATTCCAAAGGGTCTGTAACGAGTGCCGGAACAAAAGGTGGTTTAGTAGGTCGTATTTCCGGAGAAAACGCAAATGTAGTTAACAGCTTTTGGGATGTTCAAACATCCGGACTAACAAGTTCTAACGGTGGGGAAGGCAAAACCACAGCTGAAATGAACGATCCTTTTACCTATCAACATGCAGATTGGGACATTTACTCAGTTTGGGCAACACTTCCCGACTCAAATTCCGGATATCCAATTTTACGCATTTTCCAAGATTTTCAAGTTTCAGCTAATGCTCCTGTTGCTTCTAATCTATATATATCAGGAGCTATTGAAGTAGATAGTATGTTGGCATTAGCATACGATTATTCTGATGCTGACAGCGACCCTGAATACATTCCGGAAATCCAATGGTATCGTTCATCGGATGTTGCAGGTACCAATCGAACACTTATTGAAGGCGCCAACGACACAACTTACACCATAACCGGAGCTGATAGAGCCCACTATATCGGCGTTGAAGTTATTCCTCATGATCTTACTGCTGCAGGCTCTCCTGTTATGAAGTTTACTCCACAAAGTGTGGCTTCTATTTTTGCGGGAGGTTTAGGAACCGAAAATGATCCATTTCAAATTGAAACTATCGATCAATTACAAAACATCAACACAGGTTTAGAATCGTTTTATATCCTGAATAACGATATCAATGCTGCTGTTACTTCAACATGGAACAGTGGAGCCGGTTTTGTTCCTATCGGAAATAACAGCACTTCTTTTTCGGGTAAATTTGATGGAGCCGGCTTTACAATTGACAGCCTTTTTATAGACCGTATTTCAGAAGACTTGATCGGGTTATTTGGTGTTACTTCAGCATCTTCAATGGTAACAAATACTCAATTAACAAATGCGGATGTGAAAGGTCAGCTTAGAACGGGTGCTCTTGTTGGAAAAAATAACGGGACTGTTATGAAAAGTTATTCCGAGAATACTACAATCCAATCCAATGATTACGCAGGAGTTTTAATTGGAGAAAATACCGGTTCTGTTTCGCAATGTTATGCAACAGGTGATATTCAAGCTAATTCTGCAATTGGCGGATTAGTAGGACACAATAATCAAGGACACATTGCCCTTTGCTATGCAAATGTCCATGTAATGGGTAACACTCAGTCCGGAGGTCTGGTAGGTTTAAAGGATGATGGTTCTATCGATCAAAGTTACTCCATTGGTTTGGTTGACAACGGAACAAGCGCTATTGGTGGTTTAGTTGGTGAAGCAACTGGAAGTTCCTTTGTAGACAGCTACTGGGATTCTCAAACAAGTGGCCAAAGTACTTCTGCTGTAGGCGCTGCAAAAACCACTTCAGAAATGAACACTGTTGCTACTTTTGCTACATGGCAACTAAAAAGTGTTTGGGGATTACATCCTGATTATAACTCTGGCTATCCTTTTTTAAGAATTTTTGAAACACCAACACCAAACGCTCCTGTCGCAAATAACGTAACGATTTCGGGGACAATAGAAGTTGGAAATTCCCTTTCGGTTTCCTACTCCTACTCTGATGCCGATAACGACCCCGAATATCTTTCAAGCATTCAGTGGTTTCGTTCAAAAGATACTTTGGGTACCGACAGGCAACTTATTGAAAACGCTGATTCAATTTCTTACACCGTTCAGGAATCTGACAAAGCATTTTTCCTGAGTGTAGTAGTTACTCCAAGCGATGTTTTTAACCAAGGAGATCCGGTTGAAGTATTTGCTTCTCAATCCGTCCCCTCTGATATATATGCAGGAGGATTTGGTACCGAAGATTTTCCTTTTCAAATTGCTGATGTTAACCAGCTTCAAGCTATGAATATGAATTTGGAATCTCATTTCGTCCTCATCAATGATATTGATGCTACCGATACCGAAAATTGGAATAACGGAGCGGGGTTCGTTCCAATAGCATTTCCTAGCAGCAGATTTACGGGGAGTTTAAATGGAAATAATTTCAAAATTGACGGCCTGTTTATAAATAGACCTGAAGCTGATAATGTCGGGCTTTTCAGTACTATTCGTGAAGGTTATGTATCTAATCTTGGTATTACTAATGTTAATATTACAGCAGACAGATCTGTAGGTGGGCTTACCGGAGATCTTGACGGAAACTCTGTTACGAATGTGTATGTAACCGGAACTGTAAGCGGTGATTCTGATGTGGGTGGTTTAATAGGATCATCATTTACAGAAACAATAGTGCGTGATAGTTATTCTACTGCAACTGTATCCGGACGAAGCGATGTCGGTGGACTTGTCGGTGGCAGTTATCTTACAATTATCAATTGTTACGCAACAGGAAACGTAACATCCACAAGTCTTTATGCCGGGGGTTTAGTAGGAAGCAACCGTGGTTCTATATCAAAAAGTTACGCAACCGGAAATGTAAATGGAAATAATACCTCCGGTGGATTAGTAGGATACAATCGTGGTGATATCATCAATAGTTATTCTAATGGAAATGTCCACTCAACCTTTAGTGCCGCTGGTTTTACCGGAACAAATGACAGTACGATTGTTAACTCTTACTCTACCGGAGCCGTTACAAGTAACTTCACTCCTGCCGGTTTTATTTCAAGAGTCCAAAGTGGAAGCACGGTGATAAGTAGTTACTGGGATAAAGAAGCAAGTGGTGTAAACATAGGTGTTGAAAGTGGCAGTTCTGCCGGCGTAACGGGAGCTACTACCGAACAAATGAAACAACGAGCTACTTTCATTAACTGGGACTTTGCTACCATTTGGACTATTGATGAAGGCACCGGATATCCCTTCCATCAAAGATCTGATTTCAATACACTGGCAATTACAGGAAATGAAGGCTGGAGAATGCTCGCAAGTCCGGTAGAAGGCGCTACCTTAGACAGCTTACTCGGAAATATTCGTACCCAAGGGTTTCCCGGAGCAAGTGTAACCGCCGATTCTTCGAATGTATTTTTATGGAACGGCACTACTCAGGAATGGGATATTCCTTCTTCTATTGATCAGCCTTTGGTAAACGGACAAGGTGTGATGGTTTATGTTTTTGCTGATGACGACAACAATGGAACTCCGGAAACATTCCCCAAACAACTCAGTACTAATCTGCCACAACATACCGGAAGAACAGCTGCGAATCTGGCTTTTTCAACCTCAGGCTCAAATTGGAATTTCGTAGGAAATCCTTATGCTGAATCTATTGACTGGAACGCTCCAGTTGGATGGACTAAAAAAGGTATCAGCAATTCTTTTTACGTGTGGAGTGATTCAGCCGGTGGCGGACAAGGTGCATATTTGACCTGGAATGGAATTACAGGAACTCTTCCTGATGGCAAAATTGCTCCCTGGCAAGGATTTTGGGTACAAGCTACAAACGAAGACCCCGAATTAGTTTTTACTGATTCTGTTAAAACTTCCGGCGGTGTTTACAGAAAAACTGAAGCTCCTTCTAAAATTGAGTTTACTCTTTCTGATGGAAAATACTATTCCAAAGCAAGTATTCTTATTCTTAATGAAAGCATGGCTAGTATGTCGTTTGATAAATATGACGCTCTTGCATTGTCTTCTCTCAACGATACAACACTTTCATTAGCAACCACTTTACAGGATCAACCTGCAATGAGTATTCAAGCTATTCCTGAAGCACTTGGAACTTTTGGAATCGATGTAAACATAGAAGCCAAAAATGTTAATTCTTCCCTTACACTATCCTGGGATGCCAGCAATTTAAGTGGAAATACTAGTTTCGAACTTTTTGATAGCGAAACCAGCTCGAATTTTGATCTGAATATAGATGGCAGCGTTAGTTTTGATGCTTCTATTGATTCGAATACTCCTTCAAGTGTGTTAAATAAACCAACAACTCCCTTTAGTTATGTTGGGGAAAATAGTTCATCTGCATCCCGTTTTATAATCAATGTTGATGGGCTTGCTTTATCTACAGATGATGAACTTGGAATTCCAACAACTGTAGAACTTGGTCAAAACTATCCAAATCCATTTAATCCTAATACTACAATAGCATTCGGTGTTCCAATCTCAGGCAAAGTAACTCTGGAAGTGTTTGATATTTTGGGTAGAAAAGTGGCAACACTTTTGAATGGAGAAAACAAAAATGCGGGGAGACATACCGTTAACTTTGATGCACGAAATCTGTCTTCAGGAATGTATATCTATCGCCTGCAAGCCGGGAACACCATCATCAGCAAAAAGCTAACATTAATCAAGTAGTTAGCTTTTAGAAATTTACAATGAAGAATGAAGAATTAGGCAAATGATCTATTTGTCATTCTTCATTCTTCAAATCCCAGATAATATCTCTACAAATAATCTGCATTTAGTACATATTTGATTTTTTTCTTGAGATTAAGCGTTCAATTAATAAATTTTAATGTTATAATTAGCATCGATGCTCTTACACGCTAATAATCTAAAGAAGGACAAATAGTGGAATTTCGGGAAACTAAAGAGAAATCAGCTCAGTACTGTGGTATGTGTGGGACCAAGAACGGCGAAGAGCGACCTGTTGGTAAAATTATTGTTCAACTAAAACCTACTATTTACAAAGGCAAACAAGATTTACTTTGCCAAACTTGTTTCGTATTGAACAACAGTGAAATAACACGTAGAGAAGGACATTTAGCTGAAAAAAAGCAATTGAAATGGTATCAAAGGCTACTGAAGATTGGATTTATATCCAAAAAATCTAATGAATGACAATTCATTAGATTTTTATTCATTAAGTAAAGCCTTCTTAAACACCCGCTTTCTTCTTCTCTTCTCTCTTACGTTCGTTGTGATCTAAATATTTTTTGCGAATTCTCAGGCTTTCCGGCGTTACTTCAAGTAATTCATCGTTTGCAATAAACTCTATACACTCTTCCAAGCTCATTTTTTTAGCCTGTGATATTTTGACTGAGTCTGCAGTTTGTGTAGCACGGTGGTTTGTTAAGTTCTTTTTCTTTACCACATTTACCACCATATCATCAGTACGATTATTTAAACCCACAACCATTCCCATATAGGCTTTATCACCCGGTTCTACAAAAAAGTTACCTCTGTCCTGAATTCCTTCAAGAGCATAACCAGTCACATCACCTTTTTCAAGAGCAATTAAAGCTCCGCGATTTCTTCCCGGAATCTCACCTGCATACGGCTCATAAGCATCAAATTGCTGATGCATAATTCCTGTTCCTCGTGTTTCCGTTAACATCTCCCCACGGAAACCAATTAAACCTCTGGATGGAACTCTGAATTCGATTCGGTTATTCTCGCCTTCCTGGCTCATACCCTGCATAATACCTTTACGCTGTTGAAGATTATCAATTACACGATTGCTGTAATCCGTGTGAACATCCACAACTACTTCTTCAACCGGCTCATGAATTACTCCATCAATTTCCTGCATCAATACTTCCGGGCGAGAAACTGAGAATTCAAATCCTTCTCTTCTCATTGTCTCAATAAGAATTGCCATTTGTAGCTCTCCACGTCCGGAAACTTTGAACACATCAGGACTATCCGTTGCTTCCACTCTCATTGCAACATTGGTACGCACTTCTCTTTCAAGGCGGTCTTTAATTTGATTTGAAGTCACATACTTTCCTTCAAGACCTGCAAAAGGAGAATTGTTTACTCGGAAATACATTGCAATTGTTGGCTTATCTAAATCAACATACTCGAGTGGAGTAGGATCAGAGGCTGCAGTTAAAGTGTCACCGATATTAACTGAATCATAACCTGCTAAAGCAACAATATCTCCTGCATATGCTTCTTCAACCGGCTCTCTGTTCAATCCATTAAAAGTAAAGAGCTTGGTTGCACGCCCTTTCATCTTTTGGTCACCTTTTCCACTTACAAGAGCAACTTCCTGATTAAGTTTTATAGTACCTTGCTCTACTCTTCCAACCGCTATTCGGCCAACATAATCATTCCAATCAATACTACTTACCAGCATTTTGAACGTTTCATCAACAGGCTGGGCAGGTGAAGGCACATGCTCAACAATAGTATCCATAAGCGGTGCAAGACTATCACTATCTTCTTCTAACTCAAGCTTTGCAATCCCATCTCTTGCTACTGCATAAAGCACTGGAAAATCTAATTGATCGTTCGTTGCATCTAACATCACAAAAAGATCAAAGATCTCATCTAAAACCGCATTAGGACGTGCATCTTTTCTATCGATCTTGTTGATCAATACGATAGGCTTATATCCCAGGCTTAATGATTTTCTAAGAACGAACTTTGTTTGTGGAAGCGGTCCTTCAGCAGCATCCACTAATAGAATAACTCCATTTACCATTTTCAGGATTCGCTCAACTTCTCCACCAAAATCTGCGTGACCAGGTGTGTCCACAATATTGATCTTAGTTCCTTTCCAATTAACCGCTGTATTTTTAGAGCTGATTGTGATCCCACGTTCCCTTTCAAGATCTCCTGAATCCATAACTCGATCTTCAACTTCTTGATTCTCTCTGAACGTTCCACTCTGTTTTAAAATTTGATCTACGAGTGTGGTTTTGCCATGATCTACGTGAGCGATGATGGCGATATTTCTTAAATCTTGTGACATTATTCTTATTGAAATGAAATTTGCACTACCCGATTCCTACTTGCGAAGAATTCCTTAAAAGTAGCAAGCCTTAAATATACAGCTATTTTGAACAAATAATGATTATGAAATATTTATTTATTCAGTTCACAAATAAATTGTTAGAAATACTATTTACCCCTTCCACCTAGCTCATTCAAAGAGTTCGAATGATCTGATTTTTGGAAATAGACGGATAATTCCATCATAATATACAGTTATAATTATTAATGATGGTTAATTACTACATTAAATTTTACATATTGCCTATCTACTATTTTCACTTATTTTGAGTTTTAAAAATATTTTCCTAAATGAAATGCAACTTTGATGGAAAAAACATACATTAATATCATATAATTATATTAATGATGGATATATACAACAACGAATGGCAAAATTTAAGCGACGCTGCTATTATAGAGTCTCTTGGCTCGTTCATTAAACATCATCGTTTAGAGCAAAATATTACTCAATCAGATCTGGCTCATAAAGCGAATATCAATCGATCCACATTAAGTGAGTTTGAAAGAGGCACCCGGGTAAACATGATCACATTCATTCAGTTGCTTAGAGCTTTGGATCTTCTTCATACTCTGGAAGCCTTTACGGTACAAAAACAGATAAGTCCTTTGGAGCTTGCAAAGAAAAGTAAAGACCGAAGGCAACGAGCATCAAAATCTTCAGATCAAGTTGAGGAACCCGGAGTAGATTGGTAATGATTACGACTGCTTATATAAATATTTGGGGTAAAAGAATAGGAGCTGTCGCATGGGATACAACCACCGGGCTTGGTTCTTTCGAATACGAGCCATCTTTTCTTTCTGAAGATATAGACTTGTCTCCAATCAAATTACCCATTAAGAATGCAAAGAAAAGAATTTTTAGTTTTCCGGAATTAAGAGACAATGAAACCTTTAAAGGACTACCCGGTTTATTGGCTGACATCCTACCTGACCACTATGGAAATGCGTTGATCAATACTTGGTTGACTACCCGAGGCAGACCAACTGATAGTCTAAATCCTGTTGAGACACTTTGCTTTATCGGCAAAAGAGGTATGGGCGCTCTGGAAATAGAACCTGCTCAGGGAGGATCCGGTAGTGTTTCTAAAAACCTTGACATTAATTCTCTTATTGAAGTTGCTGAAAAGATCCTGAGTAAAAGGAAAAACTTTAATCTTTCTACTAATCGGGAAGAACAACGTGCGTTTTATGACATTCTTAAAATAGGAACATCTGCAGGTGGAGCAAGAGCTAAAGCGGTAATTGCTTTCAATGAGGATACGGAAGAGATTCGAAGTGGACAATATTTTGCTCCTGAAGGCTTCGAACATTGGCTGATCAAGTTCGACGGAGTGATTGATAAACAATTTGGCACCTCGAACGGTTATGGCCGGGTTGAAATGGCTTACTATGAAATGGCTAAAGATGCCGGAATTGAAATGATGGAGTCCCGTTTACTTGAAGAAAATGACAGAGCTCACTTTATGACCAAACGCTTTGACAGAACAACGAAAGGAGACAAAGTTCATGTTCAATCATTCTGTGCGCTTCGCCATTTCGATTTCAATAATGTGCTTCAATACAGTTATGAGCAATTATTTGAGACGATGAGAATGCTTCGCCTATCTTACTCTCAGGCAGAACAAATGTACAGACGAATGGCGTTTAACGTAATGAGCCGAAATTGTGACGACCATACCAAGAACTTTGCTTTTATGATGGAGAAAGGTGGAGGATGGAAGCTGGCACCTGCTTATGATATTTGTCATGCTTATCGTCCGGGGAGCCAATGGGTAAGCCAACATTCATTGAGTGTAAATGGAAAACGGTCTGATATTACCAGACAAGATCTTCTGGATGTTGCCTATCAAATGAATGTGAAAAAAGCGCCGAAAATCTTGGATGAGATTAACAATATTGTTTCTGAATGGAATAGTTATGCTGAAAAGTTCTCGGTTCATTCTGATTTAAAAGAAGCGATAAATAAAACTTTAGTCCTGATTTAGAAAACTATGAGTCCACACATCAAATTACTACCTCCAAAAAAGCTGATCGGTATGAGTATTGATACTTCAATAGCAGATTATGGAGCTCCTGGACTTTGGCAGAGATTTATGCCCCAGGTAAAATCCATCGAAAACAAAATTGGCGGTGAGAAATACTCGATTCAGATATATGATAAGCTGTTCAGCTATTCTGATTTTCATCCCAAACTGGTTTTTAAATACTGGGCTGCAACCGAAGTACAAAGCTTTGAATCTGTCCCGAAAGAAATGGAAACACTGGAATTGCCTGGTGGAAAATATGCTGTGTTTATTCACAAAGGTACCATGGCTAACTTCCAGAAGACTTTAAATTTTATTCATCTGAAATGGCTTCCTGATTCAGAATTTGAATTGGATCACCGACCTCATTTTGAAGTGCTTGACTACAGATATCTTGGTCCTCAAAATCCTGAGTCGCAGGAAGAAGTTTGGGTGCCAATAAAATGATCAACCGTTTTCGCTTTCTAATTCTGCGTTTTCTGAGGTGTTAATTCCTCCTTCTATTTCTTTAGAATATACAGCGGTGTATTGAGCTCCAAATAAAACGATCATGGAGGAATAAAATATCCAAGTAAGCAGGATTACCAAAGACCCCGCTGCACCATATACACTCCCGAACGAGCTAACACCTAAATAAAAGCCCATCATATATTTCCCGACTCCAAACAGAACCGTTGTGATAACTGCACCCATCCATACATTCTTCCATTTTACTTCTGCATCAGGAATAATTTTGAATAAACAGGCAAATACTGATGTTGTTACAATCACAGAAAAACTAAAGCTAATAATATTGGCTATGTAGAATTCTGACTCAGAGAAAATTTCTATCACTTTTGAATCAAAGAAATTCAATGAAGCTTCTATCACCAATGAAACCAGAAGTAAGAACCCAACACTTACAGCCATTGCTAAGGAAAGTAGTCTGTTCTTTAACACTCTGTACAGATTGCTGTCCGGTTTTGCGACGATTCCCCACACTTTATTGATTCCATCCTGTAATGACACAAAGACTGTGGTAGCACTAACTATCAGTGTTAAAAAACCAATAATTTGATTTATCACTGAGTCGCTAGCTTCATTCACATTTCTAAGGATCTTGTCGATCGCCTCTGCGCTCTGTTGTCCAAAAAAGTTATTAAACTGTTCAAGAAGACTATCTCTCACAACTTGATCTTCATATACAGAACCCGCAATGTAAATGGTGATGATAAGAATTGCGGGTAATGAAAAGATAAGATAGAATGCTATTGAGGAGCTGTAATTCATAGCATCCTGAACACCATATTCTGATAACGTCTTCTTGAATATTTTCCAGTACTTCATTACTTAATATACAAATGAAGTGCTTTAATCATTCAAAACATTGACTATAATTAAATCTTATCTACAGCCAGTTTGTACTTCGGATCTTCCAGAACATTCACATCGATAATGGCTTCTGCATTTTCAAGTAGTTTGATGCAATCTTTGCTCAAATGCTGGAGGTGCACTTTCTTTCCGACTTTAGAGTAACGTTCTGTGATCTTGTTCAAAGCTTCTATTGCTGACATATCCACAACCCTGCTTTCAGCAAAGTCTATGATAATTTCTTCCGGATCATTCAACACATCGAATTTTTCGTTAAATACTGTAACCGAACCGAAGAAAAGAGGGCCGTATATCTCGTAATGCTTCACTCCGTCTTCATCGATTCGTTTTCTGGCACGAATTCTTTTCGCGTTATCCCAAGCAAATACAAGCGCTGCAATAATTACACCTACAATTACAGCCAAAGCTAAATTATGAAGGAATACGGTAACCAGAGTCACTAAAACCATTACAAAAATATCAGAATTTGGCATTCTGTTTATCGTACTGAAACTAGCCCATTCAAAAGTACCTATCGAAACCATGATCATTAAACCTGTAAGTGCTGCCATCGGTAACTTTTCGATCAAACCTGATCCAAACATTATGAATACCAAAAGCATCACCGCAGCTACAATTCCCGATAAACGAGCTCTTGCCCCTGCCGAAGTGTTGATCAAACTTTGACCAATCATTGCACAACCACCCATTCCTGAGAAAAATCCAGACAAAATATTTGCTGCACCCTGAGCTACAGCTTCTTTGTTTCCATGACCTCTGGTTTCTGTGATCTCATCTACAATATTTAGTGTTAATAAACTTTCGATCAAACCAACGCCCGCCATAATTAAAGCATATGGAAAAATCAGCTTTAGAGTTTCCAGCGTAAACGGGATTTCCGGAATGTGAAATGGAGGAAAACCACCTTTTATGGATGCAATATCACCCACTGTTTTTGTGTCGATATTAAAAGTTACTACCACAGCAAAAATCACCAAAATTGCAATTAAAGAAGCCGGTAGTGCTTTACTTAATTTGGGTAATCCCCAAATGATCAGCATAGTTAACGCCACTAAACCAAGTAACATATATAAAGAATCTCCAGTCATCCATTCACCGGTTGGAGTCTTAAACTGAGCTAATTGAGACATAAATATGATCACAGCCAATCCATTTACAAAACCGAAGATCACAGGATGCGGAACCAACCTCATTAATTTACCGAGCTTTAACATTCCTGCGGTTACCTGAATTAACCCAGCCAGAACTACTGTCGCAAAGATATATTCTACTCCATGCGATTGAGCTAAAGTAACCAACACAACTGCAACAGCTCCGGTAGCACCGGAGATCATTCCCGGACGTCCACCAAAGATCGAAGTCACAAGCCCCATCACAAACGCTGCGTATAATCCTGTAAGCGGAGACAATCCTGCTATTAAAGCAAATGCCACTGCTTCCGGAACCAGTGCCAGTGATACTGTTACACCTGATAAAATTTCTGTTTTATAATTTACCGGCTCCGAGAAATCGAACCGATAGAGGTTAAGTAGTCTTTTCATTCCTGATGTTAATAGGCGAGAAATTCCACAACTTTATTTTAGATTCGTACCGGAATTCTCGTTGATGAATCGTTTCTTTTTGAGCTTTATAAGTTAAGGACTTTACAAATCAGGTATGAGAAATAAGTAATAATTAATACTTAAATGAATTTCAGTGTTGGAAGCGGTTTTGTGCACAGATAGCCGAGAAATCAATTATAAAAGCCAAAGCTGTTTAATCAATTTCAGCTGATAAATCCCTTAGTTTTATAAATTTTTGTGCGGGTTTCTTTTTTCATTTCTTTTAAAAAATTTTTGAGATAAAAATCTGATTGATCCGGATTAAAGACAAATGGCTCGATGTTTCATCACATAGCAAAACCATTCTACATCTGTTATCTTACCAACAAAAAATGACTGTATTTCAAAAAGAATTTTCTTTGAAGCCCAGAAACCGTGGCTTTCATCTTATTACCCGGGAGATTCTGCAACAAGTACCGGAAGTCGCAAAGATGAACGCCGGAATTATGCAGGTTTTTATTCAACACACGAGCACCGGTTTAACGATTAATGAAAATGCCGACCCTACCGTCCGTACAGACTTTGAGACATTTTTCAACAGAACCGTTCCGGAAGATACTAGCCTTTACGAACATACTTTAGAAGGCACCGATGACATGACTTCTCACATAAAAAGTTCACTGCTGGGATCTTCTGTAAGTATTCCCATCACTAATGGTCAATTGAACCTTGGAACATGGCAAGGTATTTATCTTTGTGAACATCGTAATCGTGGAGGCTCACGTAAAATTGTGGTAACTCTGATAGGAACTTAGATCTTCTGACCTTTAAAAATCAGGTCAGGCATACCTGAAAATAGCTGCCATACCGGACGTTGCCGGCACTTCGGTCTCATTTAGTGAATATACATTTCCGCCTTTTTTCAGCGTATATATTGCCGCCGCATTCAGCAGGTCCCTTTTATATCCACCGTTCTCAGAATCCATCATACTGAATTGATTTTCTTCTGCTTTATAATTGCCCCATACAGCTTTACCTGTAGGAATAAAGAGTGTATCTACTTTTCCGAAGTAAGACGCTTCAATAATTTCATGTAAATCACCGGAATATCTATCAGTTTCTGACGCGTTTCCTAACCTTTCCAAGTCATCATACATGCCTTTCAAAAAGTACGATTGTATCAATTCCCAACCTTTATCTTTGAGTTCCTTATTGTTCAGGAGATCAGGGTTTTCAATAATTGCTTCATCCATTAGTCTGTGATAATGATTTCCTTTTCGATAATGAGCCACAGCCTTATCCACTCCCGCAAGAATCAGAGGGTCTTCTTTTTTGCGCAGAATTGATGTGACTTCATTTTCGATATTTCGTAAATATTCCTCAACCACTTTAGTATCATCATCTCCACCACCATGGCCATGAAAAATTGCTCCACCTCTGTTTTCACCGGAATGTTGCTGAACACTTTTTTGGTAAACATCGAATTTTCTAAACTCTTCCATGTTAGAAGGTGCTTCTTCTAATTCTATTTCTTCTACGGTTTCACTAGTGCATTTTAATAGACGAACATTTTTCTGACTCACTGATAAAATGCAAAAAGTACCTTCCAGAGTCATCATTCGAATCAATGGAGTAACCAAAAAGTGATTATCAATCAGTATTCTCTCATCCGTTTTAAAAGGCAAGCGATAATATCTAAAAAAGTCCTCTGTGATGAATAAAGCCAGACCTTCATCATTATATCGCCAGAATTCTGACTCGTTTAGCAAAGAATCTGCTTCTGATAACAACTCATCAATGTTCTTATCATCTACGCCCTTTTCGGATAGTTCATTTCTCAGATCCTTTAAAATGTTTTTAAATCGTAAAGAGTCCTGCCCGGCTTCCGGCTCTGATCTATTGGTACTCATATATATTGAAATACTAATTTTTCCCGCAATCTCATTTAGTTCCAGTATGGTGTCTCTGTTAATCATTACTATCCCTTTTTTTCTTGAAATTTATATTACTAACACCAATTTATTTCGTTTAATTCAATGTTATCAAATACCTTTGATGGAGTTGTGATCACTTCCTCTATTTCTGATTTTTGAGTTCTAAAAAAAAACGATCGGCATGAGTAAAATTAAAAATGAAGTACTCAATAAATCCTACTACATTCTTAAGAAAATAAGTTAGAATATGGTACACGGAACTCACAATGCGGTAAATGATGATAGAAACGATCATATAAAGATTTCTATAAACGGCGAACTATTTGACAGAAAAGACGCGAAGATATCCGTTTTTGATAGTGGATACCTTGTGGGAGATGGCATATGGGAAGCATTTCGATTGCATCAAGGTGTACTGGTATTTCTGGATGAGCATTTGACCAGGCTTTGGGAAGCTGCTGCTACAGTCGGAATGAAGTTACCTTTTACTAAAGCAGATCTAGTAGCAGATATACGAAAGGTTCTGAATGCTAATGAAATGAGTGACCATGTTCATGTCAGGGTAATGGTTACAAGAGGTATCAAAAAAACACCTTCTCAAGACCCACGACTTACTATATCAGGACCTAATGTTGTAATTATTGCCGAACACAAACAAGCCTCTTCTGAAACTAAAGAGCAAGGTATCACTCTTTTTACAAGCACTATCCGCAGAGGATCTCCTGATTATTTAGATCCCAGATTAAACTGCCACAGTAAACTTCACGAAGTACAAGCCTTGGTACAAGCCATTGAAGCGGGCGCTGATGAAGCCTTAATGCTCGACATCCATGGATTTGTCTCCACTTGTAATGCCACTAACTTTTTTATTGTTAAAGGTGATGAAGTCTGGACCTCTACAGGACAGTATTGCATGAACGGCATAACAAGAGGAAAAGTAATAGAAGCCTGTGAAAGATTTGGTATAACGTGTCGCCAAAAAGAGTTTTCTTTATATGATGTTTATGGAGCAGATGAAGCTTTCGTAACCGGTACTTTTGGTGGATTGACTCCGGTTACTAAAATAGATGGAAGAGTAATCGGAGATGGTACATCTGGTGCTTCAACTAAAAAACTGAGCTCGTTATACAATCAGCTTATTGAAGAAGAAGTTAAAGGAAATAAAGCATGAAAAGTAAAGACGGTATTACGAGGATCTGCTTGTGGTCAGGACCAAGAAATATATCTACGGCATTAATGTATTCATTTGCTCAAAGATCAGATACAAGAGTTTTTGACGAACCGCTTTATGGATATTATCTGTCACAAACTGATGCCGACGAATATCATCCCGGTGCAAAGGAAATAATGGATGACATGGAAACGGACGGGAATAAAGTTATTGAAATGATGATGGGAAATCATGACAAACCTATTGTCTTTTTTAAAAACATGACACATCATCTACTGAAGCTGAATAAAGATTTTATGCACGATGTTGTTAATGTGATCCTGACCAGAAACCCCAAAAAAATGCTCCCATCTTTTGATAAAGTCATTGAAAATCCTTCTATGAAAGATGTAGGTTATCAGGATCACACCGAACTTTTGGAGCATTTTGAAAAGGAAAACATTACTCCTGCAGTTATAGATGCTACAATTTTTCTTAAAAATCCGGAGCGGATCCTTAAGAAACTTTGTGAAAAAATATCTATCCCTTATCAAGAAAATATGCTCAGTTGGGAAAAAGGTGCAAGGCCTGAAGATGGAGTTTGGGCCAAATATTGGTATGGTAATATTCATAAATCAACCGGGTTTATGAAATATCAACCAAAAACAGAACCATTCCCGGAAAATCTTACCGCTTTGCTAAATGAATCTCTGCCACATTACCAACGCTTAGAAAAAATTGCTTTGAAATAGAAAAGCCCTTCCGAACCGGAAAGGCTTTTAGGTTATTTTATATACTAACTATTCATTAATCTCTGTTGCTCATTTTTTCTATCATTTTTGCGGCCCATTCTTTTCCTCCTAAACCGAAGGCTAAACCAAGAGCAAGACAAACCGATCCAAATAGTAAAAGGAATGCATTTGAAACTAGTTCATCTCCAATATTAAGTTGAGATAGAGAAAGAGACACTACGAAAAATATGATAGCATATTTAGCGACTGCGCCCACGACAGATGCATTCTCTACACCCACATTGGACAGATATGTGGTTACGATCTGAGCAATAAAACCGGCCAGGAATACTCCAAAAATAAGTGCTAAAACCGCTACAATAACATTAGGAATGTACAGTATTATCTGATTTACAAGTTCAGATGCTACACCTAAGCCTAAAGTATTTAGCCCTGCCAATATCACGATCAGCATAATTAACCAGTAAATAATACCTCCTAAAATATCTATGGCTGATTTATCACTTCCACCATCTTTCAAAAATTGATCGATCTTGGCCTTTTCAGTCACAACATCCAAGCGAATTAATTTTAATAATCTTACTGCAGCTGTTTTTACCAGTTTTGCTATTATCCAACCAATTATCAGAATCAACAATGCCCCAATAATATTGGGTAGAAAGGAAGCTAATTCATTGAAAAAAGTCTCATAGGATTGTACCAAGACCTCTTTGATTTCATCAAACATGTTCTGTACCTCGTAAGTGTTAGTTTTTGGTTACCCGTTATTAAACAATAACTATGTAAAAAACTAATTAGAAGAACTTCTGAGATCTTCTACTCTTTAGGTATATGAGCTATTAGAACACAACCAAAATTCAAGGCAAAACCATGATTTAGATTCCTTTTCGCAGACCCAATAGCCTATTGGTAGACCCACGGTCTGAATCAAGCTTACTCAAGTCTAAGGATGAGTTTGCGTATGTAACATCTTCAGATGAATAAAAAGCGGCAGGGTCATTCTTTTCTATAATAGAAACAACTTCATTCCAGCGTCTCCTTTTGAGCACAGTAAAAATGATATTTACCGGTCCAAACCCACCTTCTCCAGCGATGCTCGTTATTGTAAAACCTGCCTCTTTCAAACTTTCTATCAATTCTTCTCTTTTATTCTGAGTAATAATGCGAACGATAATAGTCCCTACTTTCACTTTACTTTCAATGTACATACCTACAAAAGTGCCCACAGAAAATCCTCCGGCATAAGCTACATAATTAACCCAATTGTTAAGATTCTTCAGCAATTCTGCGACAACAAAAGCCCAGATCAGTACCTCAAAAAACCCTAATAATGCGGCTTTATATTTATACCCTCGTGATACCATTACAATACGAAGAGTACCCAGGCTCACATCCATAATGCGAGCAAAAAATATAATTACAGGTATAAGAATTGGAGGGATCAGGCTGAACATAATAGATAAATAAAAACCCCACACATAAATTATGTGCGGGGCTACTTTACATTGGCTTGCGGAGAGGGAGGGATTCGAACCCTCGTTACATGTTTCCATATAAACTCCCTTAGCAGGGGAGCGCTTTCAGCCACTCAGCCACCTCTCCTTTACAAGGGCAACAAATATACGTTAGTTAATACCTCTAATCAATCTAAGATTTAACTTTCCTTCTCAGGATCTAAGACATAAATCTGAGCGAGATTTCTTCCTTCCTGTGCGAAGTCCAAACCATAGCCCAAAACAAATTTTGTTGGGATCTCAAATCCCACATAATCTATCTGTACTTCGTGTTTTGTAGCATCTTTCTTATGTAGTAAAGTTACTACCGAAACAGAAGCGGGATCGTAACTATTCATTCTTTCAACGATGTATTTCATAGAAAGCCCTGTATCAACTATATCCTCAACCAGAACCACATGTCTTCCCTTCACTTTCGCGTCAATCTCTTTGAGCTCTGTTACCTGACCGGAAGAAACTTTTTCATCTCCGTAACTCGAAAGTTTCATAAAATCGACCTCACAAGGGATGGAAACGCTGCGCATGATATCCGCAAGAAAGATAAAAGCGCCGTTCAAAATCCCAATAAAGATCGGGCGCTTGCCTTCAAAATCTTTGTCTAATTTTTTTCCTAACAGAGAGACTCTTGCTTCAATCTCCTCTTTGGTAATAAAAACTTTAAATGTATCGCCGTTGCAATCAACGGTTTCCGGTAAGTAATAACTCATGCCTGCTTTTTTGATGTTATCGAAAGATAACGTTTTGTTGAATCGGTTGCTTTACAAAGCTCGGAAATTGTTCCCAAGCTCGGATCGTCTCCTTTAAAAATAATTGCGTAAATAGTACCATCTGAATCGCTCAATACCAAAGATTTTTCTCTGTTTGCTGTTGAAACTTTCCGATTTGTTAAGTGATCAGATATTTTTTGAGTTCCTGTCATCCCTAGTGGCTGGATCTTATCACCGGCTTTCCACCTTCTCAGAGTTAATGGAAATGATAGTTTATCAACATCTAAATATAACTCTGATTCAACCTGTTCAGATACTCGAAATTCTGTTCCCTGCACAGAAAACACGTTCTCAATATCTTCCTTTTTGATTATGACCTCAGTAAACTCTGCTTTTTTTTGTAGGACAATATAATCTCTGTCTTTTACAAGAATAACAGAATCTGAAACTTTTAACTCTGATCCAGTCTGCGCTGAAAATAGACTAAATGTTTCACTGATAATTCCCTTCGAAGCTACTGGAATAAATTGCTCTAAAAATCTTTTTATCAAAGACAGAGCTAAAAATTCGTCCATTTTTTCTAATGGAGCCAACTTTAGTCTTTCTTTTTCCAGATACACTTCTGAGAGTTGATCCAGCATTTTTTCATTTAACATTCCAAAGTCGGAAAGCCCCAGTACATTTTGTTGCCAACCGGGAAACAGTTTATTCATTTTTTCGGAAAACTCACCCCGTAAAAAATTCCTTGAATATTTCGGGTCTTTATTACTCTCATCATCTCTGTAAGGAATGGATTTTTCATCGCAGTAAGCCAAAATAGCTTCTTTGCTGAATTCTAACATCGGACGAAATATGGGAGCATCCCATTCCTTCATTCCTGTCCAGGATTCCGGGCTACTCCCTCTGAATAACTTCTGAACAATAGTTTCTATTTGATCATCCTGGTGATGAGCTACGGCAATAGCATCTGCTTTTAGCTCCTCTGCTAAATCTTCAAATATCATATAGCGCTCGTTCCTTGCCCAATTTTGAAAGTTTCCGGACTGCATCTCTTCTGTATTTAACCTCACAGAACAGCACTCAAACCCCCACTGAAAGGACATTTGCTCAACTAATTCCTGATCTTTATCAGACTCAACTCCCCTTAAACCATAGTTGATATGTACTACAAAGCAGGAAATCTCTAATTGCTTGAACGCGTACAACAACGCCATAGAATCAGCACCACCGCTTACCCCAATAACGAAGTTTGGTGTTCCGGGAAAATGCCTGTCTACTTTATTTGAAATTACTTGTTCAATCAACAAGTACTCTGATTTGCTCATAGGAGAAGGTATCTACTCCAAGTTCTTTATTCAACACCTGAAGAGAACCAAGTTCATTCATCCCTAAAAACTTCGTTTTGTCCGGTAATATTTCTTTGTCAATTTCTAAAGTAACCCAATTACCATAGCCTTGTAACTTTGGATTTATCTCTTTGACAAGCTCTATGCTATTATTTACCCATCTTTGATAATTGTACTCTATGCGGACAAGCAGATCACATAGCAGCTGCTCCCGGGATTCTTCCTTTCCGGAAATAACTTTCATAGATGTAGCTGTTTTGTTCAACTCTCCTTCGAATCTTTCTTGATTAACATTCAGGCCAATCCCTACTATCACTCTGTCTACCTTATTTCCGTTATGAATAACTTCTGTTAGTAATCCTGATATTTTTTTCCCATCACAAATTACATCGTTGGGCCACTTCAGGTCTATTGAGCAATTCTCAAAATGCTTACATACTACATCTTCAATTGCAGAAGCACATGCCAACGTCAAAAGTGATATTCTGTCAGCTTGTGTTGGTGTAAAGATTATACTAAAAGTAAGATTTTTTTCGGGCTCTGAATCCCAAGCCTTTTTGTGTTGCCCTTTCCCTGCAGTTTGATCCTCAGCTAAGATGATTGTACCGGGAACGGCTCTTGCAATTTGCTTTGCATAATTATTGGTTGAATCAATTTCTTCGAGAAGTATTAATTCGTGACCTACCCAACTAGTGTCAAGCAGTTGTTGAAATAATTTGTTATCAAACAAAGCTGAGGTTTTAAATATTACTAAACTTCTGCAAGTTTACTTTTCAGGATGTCTATTTTTGCAATTGGAGTTGGATCTATTTCATTTAACAACGCTAAATACATACTTACCCAATCTGCAAGTTGCACTAACGAAAACATTCTTTCCAATCTGCTGTTTCCTATGGTTGAGATCTCAATAACAGATAAAGCCTGATCCATAACTAACTCTTTTACTATTTCCATCCTTTTAGTAACCCTCGGATTATCGTCTCGATCCTTCAGCATTACTACTGTAAGTCTACCTGCCAGATGAGCAATATGTTCCCAACCCACAATTTCATTATGGTTCATTTCCGGGATAAGATTTCCATACACTAACATTTTGGAATTCTCTTCAATCTGTCCTCTCCAACGCAAATTAACCGGTTCCATTAATAATGCATCGCTATAAATAATTGGAAGAGATTCATTTAGTTCGCGAGCCAAAGCTAAAGCATCGTTATCATCGATATCATTAAATTTTGATACACCGTCTCTCAATAAATTATAAGTATCATCTAAAACACTGTCTGGCTCATCCAGATATTCCAATGTTTGAAATATTCTGAAAAGAGGAACGAAACTATATGCTAAAGCTGCTCTAGGAGGCATACCGCCCGGAATTTGTATATAGTCAAATTCATGTTCTATGGCTTGCTTCTTTAATTCTCCGCCGGAAGTAACCCCAATGATCTGAGCACCTTTTGCCATCGCAGAGTACAGGGCAGTTAAAGTTTCTTCTGTATTTCCCGAAAAACTGCAGGCTATAAAAAGGGTGTTTTCATCTATGTAATTTGGAATTTCATAATGTCTGTTTACCTGAACCGGATAAGGACAAGACTTTAAGGAATATGCCCGAATAAGATCCGCGCCAATTGCAGAACCGCCCATGCCTGCAAAACAAATATTTTTGATCCTCGATCTATCAATATTTAGCTCAACGTCTTCTGTGAGTTTCATCACCTCTTTCCAATGCTTTGGAAAGTCAGACATTAATCCCCACATATTTCCCGAGTCTACTTTGTTTATTAGTTCTTTACTGATCTTCATTTAGTGAACTCTCCAGTCTTCGAATATTTTTTTTATTTGTGTTGTATTTGATGCTGCCAAAAAGGATTCCGCAAGTTCGTTAAACTCTGAATCATTATGACTTATAAGTTCTTCTTTTATTCTTGGTATCGCATTGGGGATCATGCTTAAATTTCTGATACCTAATCCAACCAAACCGCATGCGCCAAGTACATTTCCTGCCAGCTCTCCACAAACTGCAATTTCTGTATTGGTTTTTACAGCTGCTTCAACTGTTATCTTAATAAGTTCCCAAATTGCTGGGTGTTGCTGTTGATACAGTGAACATATCTTTTCATTTCCCCTGTCCACAGCCATTGTATACTGAGTAAGGTCGTTAGTACCAATACTCATAAAATCTAAATGTTCTGCAAGGTTTTTGGCATTCAATGCAGCACTTGGAACTTCGATCATAGCTCCGAGAGCTACTTTTTCATCAATCTTAATCCCTTCATTTCTCAATTTATTTTGAAGTTCTTCAATTATGGCTTTTAATGCTATGATTTCTTCCTCAACAGAGATCATTGGAACCAAAATTTTAACTCGACCTTTATTCTTTCCTGCACAAATCAATAATGCTTTCAGCTGGGTTTCCAACAGTTCTTTTTCATCCAAAAGCATTCTGATTCCTCTCCAACCTAAAAAGGGATTCGCTTCTTCCGGGATTTTAGCATTTAATTTATCACCACCAACATCAAAAAGCCTAAATGTAACACTTCCTTCAGTTGCTGATAATACTGATTCGTAAAACCATACTTGTTCATCAAATGCAGTCTTATTACTGAAAAGCAACCCTTCCGTTCTTAGCAGACCAATATTTGTTGCATTATATTTCTTCAATTGATTCAGCTCTGACTCAAATTCTATATTTGCAGAAAGAAAAAATTCGGTTCCTGATTTAGTTTCAGATGGTTCATTAATATTATCAAGTAATCTTTTCTGGGCTCTCTTAAATTTTTTAAGCTTTGATTTATAACTATCAAGCAACTCTTTTTCAGGATCAAGTATCAAAACTCCTTCCCGGCCATCCAGTACTCCTTTTGTATTAAATGCTTTAGATGTTGCACTTTTAGCGCTCACAATACACGGAATTTCCAGAGATTGAGCTATTAATGCAGCATGCGATGTAATCCCACCTTTCTCCATCACCAACCCGGAAAGGCCTTCAGCATGGAGGGACACTAGTTCTGTAGGACTTAGCTCTTTGGTTACAAGAATAGTCCCTTTTTTAACAGAAAAGCTATTATCGTCATCACATATTACATCGATGAACCGATCTCTTAAATTCTCAAGATCCACTATTCGTTGCCGAAATAACTCTGACCCACTTTCCTTTAAGCGCTCTATGAAATCACAAAAGGTTTTATAAACAGCAAAATCACTAGAGAGCAACTCATTCTTTATCAAAGACTCTACCCTTTTTTCAACTTCAGAATCTAAAACAATTTGTTTTTGGGTATCAATAATTGATCCTGATTGTTCATCAAGATAATCCAACATACCTGACAATTCATCTAATAGAGCTGATCTTCCATCTTTAAATATTTTCAGATGAGTATCTACTTCCGTTTCAGATATTGATTTGGGAAGCACTTTTCTTCTGTTACTGTTGATACAAACAATATTTCCTATAGCAATACCGGAGTTTGCTGAAATCCCACTGATAACTTTATGATCAATACTCTCAACTTTACTCATCCTTAAGGCCAAATTTATTATCAATTAGCTCAGTAATTGTTTTCATAGCCTCTTTCTCATCACTCCCATCAAATTCAAGTTCAAGTTCTGCACCATGTTCAGCGGCTAAGGTCATCACTCCTAAAATGCTTTTGCCGTTAACTTTATATCCATAAAAATGAATAAAAAAATCCGATGAAAATTTGCTCGCAGTTTTCACCAATGCTGCCGATGGCCTGGCATGTAAACCTGATGAATTTTTAATCGTTATTTTCTTCTTTATCATTCTTAATGAATTAGCTGTGCGAAAATGGGTATAATTTCAATGATTTCCCAAGCATTAAGTCTTTTTTTGAATATAGAATTAACCTTTCACATAATCTTTCTTAAATTCACCTTCATTTAAATTAATAATAAATACTATATGTCTGTATCAGAAAAAGATGTCCATTATATAGCTAACCTTGCAAGGCTTCAGGTAACTGATGAAGAAGCGAAGTCCTATGCTAAGGATATGAGCAGTATTTTAGATTATATGGAGCTTTTAAATGAAGTAGATACTTCAAATGTAGAGCCCTTAGAACACGTAATTGATTTGGACAGCAGATTCAGAAAAGACGAAGCCAAGGAACCTATATCTCACGAAGACGCTCTCAAGAATGCCCCCGATGCCGACTCTGATTATTTCCGCGTACCTAAAGTAATTGAGTAATTATGTCCCAAGAAAACAATAGTACTTCTCAAGACGGCTTCTTTTATAATCTTTCGGAAGTTAAACAACACCTTATTGCACTGGCTGTACTTTTTTTAGTGCCATTTATATTATTCACGGCAACAACCATTGGGGGAAAAGAATTTCAGCGGCATGATATTACCCAATGGAGAGCCGGTGCAGAATCCGTAATAGAATACAGAGAAACATTTGGAGAAGATCCGCTCTGGGTTGAAAATATGTATATGGGTATGCCTGCATATGTTGTCTCTGTAATAAAATCTGTACCACATCTGGATGAACTATACAGAGTCTTCTATTCTATTTACCCAGCATTTCCATATTGGATTATGCTATCAGGAATGTACTTTTTACTGATATTAATGGGTTTCAGACCTCTTACTGCTGTTGTTGGAAGTTTACTCTACTCTCTAACTACTTATTTCCCAGTTATTATTGGTGCGGGGCATACTTCAAAATTTGCAGCACTTGCATTTGCACCATGGGTATTAGCTGGCTATTGGAAACTTACTCACTCAAAAAATAAATTAGCCGGTTTGCTTTTATTCTCTGTGGCAATGGCTTTAGAAGTTCGGGCAGGTCATCCTCAGATCACTTACTACTTCATGTACTTAATTGGTTTTCTTTGGATTTCAGATTCTTGGAAACTCATAAAAGAAAAAGAACTTAAACAGTTTGGCATCATAACTGCTTTATTATTTGTAGGTGGAATTATTGGGATATTAGGGCATGCAAGAAGTTTTCTAACTCTTCAAGAATACTCTCAATTTAGTATACGAGGTGGATCGGCGCTTGATGGGTCTTCCGGTTTGTCAACAAGCTATGCATTTGCTTGGTCTCAAGGAATTAAAGAATCGTTGACTCTGCTTGTGCCTGAGTTTTTTGGTGGTGCTTCACCCACTTATTTTGGGCCAAAGTCAATAACATCAGGTCCTCATTATCTTGGAGCGATTACTCTTCCATTTCTTTTAATGGCCTTATTTAATCAAAGGGGAAGAACCATGCTTGTCTTCTTTGGCACCGGCACTCTGGCTCTTATTTTTTCCTGGGGAGAAAATTTTGCCCTAATTAACGAACTGGCATTTGATATTATACCATTCTTTGACAAATTCAGAGCTCCGGAAACGTGGCTGGTTCTTACTGCATTTTGCTATTCAATTGTTGCACTGTATGGTCTCTCTTGGTTTTTCGAATTCCTTAAGAATAAATCCGCAACCCTAAAAGAATTATACTTACCACTTGGGGTTACTGTGTTGATTTTTGCTTTTGTATTGGTTCAGGTAAAAACCATGGACTATACCAAGCCTGGAGAGATCGAGAATATTGCTAACCAGATCGCTCAACAAAACAATGTCAGTCCGAATAATCCTCAGGTTAGACAAAGAGCTATCAGTTATGTCGACCAAAATTTTGTACCTGAAAGAGAAGAAGGAGCAAATAAAGACCTGTTCAGATTTGGCTTGTTTTTAGTCTTTTCTGGTGCAATAATCTGGTTCGCCTTAAAACAAAAGATATCAGTTACTATTGCATCTATCGGGTTAATAATATTAACCGCTATAGACATGATAAGTGTAGGAAAGCGCTATGTACCGGAGCGGGTTATCGTAAATGCAAATGTGAGTCCCGAACGCTATATAGAAACTCAGAAAAGAGATATTGACCAATATATAATGGATAATATTTACTCTGATAATGGTGAATATGAATACAGAGTATTTCCATTGATGGACGGAGCCTTCACTAATGCAGTTCCTTCTTACTTTTACCCAACAATTGGAGGTTATACAGGTGCAAAACTTAGTATAGTTGCCGATCTTCAGGCAAATGGCGGACCATTGTTCAAAGGCAATGCGGGTTTAAACCTTGATCTTTTGGGTGCTTTAAATATCAAATACATAACCTATCAACAGGGTTTAAGTATTCCTGGTCTTACACCTGTTTTCAATGGCTCTTCAGGTACTGTATATAGAAATGAAAAACTATTGCCGAAAGCGTTCTTTGTAGACTCATTAGTGACGGTCTCTACCCCAAACGAGGCTTTTGAATTTGTTGAACAACCAAATGTCGATTACTCTTCGATTGCAGTTGTCGAGACTACAGAAGCACTTTCAACTTCATCAGATAGTACATCGAAAGCAGAGATAACAGAATATACAGGTGCAGAAATGACACTGGCCTTAAATAGAAGCAAGCCCGGGTTTTTAGTTCTAAGCGAGATCTATTATCCGGCCGGTTGGGTTGCAACTTTAAACGGAAATGAGATCCCTATCTACAAAACTAACTTTGTACTACGTGGACTAGAAATACCCGCAGGAGAACATACATTAAAATTAGAGTTCAAGCCGAAATCTTACTCAATTGGTGTAACTTTATCTTGGGTTTCTCTGGGATTACAAACTTTAATCGCTCTATTATTTGGTCTTAATTATATTAAAAGAAAGAAATTAGGTGAGTCGTAAAAAGATACTCATCATATCTTATTACTGGTATCCCTTTGCAGGAGTAGGAGCTTACCGTATTTCCCGATTTGTAAAATACCTATTAAAAAATAATTGGGAAGTAGTGATACTTACGACTAAGAAATCAGCTTCAGGAATAAACCAACAAGCTGATCACCCAATTTTTGAAAAATGTAAGGTATACCGATCAAATATTATAGAGCCCGTAGGGCTTCTTAGTTCTGGCGACAAGAAAAAAGAAAAAACGAGTAATCCATCAATATTTTACAGGAAAAACACTAACTGGAAATCAAAACTCGCTGTTTGGACCAGGCTCAATCTTATGGTTCCTGATGCCAAATTTACCTGGAAATGGTTCGCAGTACCATTAGGGAAAAAGATTATTAAGAAGGAAAATCCCGGCATTATTTTATCAACATCCCCGCCTCCTACTACAAACTTGATTGCGAAAAAATTAGCTGGATGGAGCAAACTTCCCTGGGTAGCAGACTTTCGTGACCCTTGGACGAACATATATTATTATGATGATAACCCTCAGAGTAAAAGAGCAAAAAAGAAAAATCAGAAGCTTGAAGCAGCAGTTCTAGGTAAAGCAGATCACATTACTGTAGTTAATAATGGTTTTTTTCCTGAAAATAACATCGATGGTAAAGTTACGCGAATCACAAATGGCTTTGATCCTGATGATATTGTAGAAAATACAGAGCAAATAGTAACGAACTCAAAATTTACGATTAGATACTTCGGTAGTATGAAGATCAATCAGAAACCAGACTCTCTTATATCTGCTCTTAAAAATATTGAAGACTTGAATCCAAAAATAGCTGGTAATTTAGCGTTCGAATTTTATGGCAGCATTGATCCTGATATTCAAGCAGAATTAAAGAAAAGCTCTTCCAAAATTGAGTTTAGCTTTACCGATTATATTTCACATAAAGAGATGATGAGATTGACTCTTCAATCAGATTTATTATTGCTCACAATAGGTAAATCCAGGAACAGCAAATTTGCCTTATCTACCAAAGTATTTGAGTACATGATCTCAGGAAAGCCGGTACTTGGTATTGGACCTGTTGATGGTGCTGCATCAGAACTTGTCCAAAAAACTAATATTGGGGAGTTTTTTGAACACACCGATAGTGCCGGCGTTTTTAAATTTATTCTGAAGGTATTTGAAGCTTCCAAGAAAGAACAAACTCTTTTTGAAAGAGATCAAGATGAAGTAGATAAATATAGCTTTAAAAACTTGTCTTCCCAGCTTATTGAAATATTAGAACATCAAATCGAAAGGAAGTAACCTGTTGCCTCTTATTTCAACTTGTCTCTTTGTTTTTTCCCCGATGAAGTTCTAGGTATCCTAGAAATAAAAGTAATATCTCCCGGAATCTTATAAGGCTCTAGTTTTCCTCTTAAAAAAGTCACTAGCTCTTTTACATCAAATTCTTCTTTATTTACGGGTACAATAAATGCTTTGATCGACTCTCCTGTAATCGATCCGCTTTCTTTTACCGATATACAGGCTGAATCTTTAACAAGATCATGCTGATCAATTATCATTTCTATTTCACCCGGAAATACCTTTTTCCCACCAATATTAATTACATCATCCTTCCTGCCACTTAAGAATATGAATCCTTCTTCATCTGCATAACCTAGATCCCCGGTTTTGAACCAACCATTAATAAATGAGTCATTGGTAAGTTCAGGCATCTTCCAATAACCCGGAGTTTGAACCCCACCTTTTACAACAATCTCTCCTACTTCTTTTTCTGGTAGCATAACCCCACTTTCATCCATGATACTTACAAAAGTATTTGGACTCGGTTTTCCCAGTGCATTCAATTTTGATCTTGAATCATGAAACTCAATAAAAATATTTGCGGCCACTTCTGTTAAACCATAGTGCATACAAATCCTTGTATTTGGGAGCACTCCAGCCAGATCCTTTTTCTCAGAGTTTTCCATTGGTGAACTACCAAACTCTATATACTTTAATTTACTAAAGTGCTTAACGTAAGTATCTTTCATAAGCTTTTTCACGATTGAGAAACCAGCCGGAACCATACATATCCCATTTGCACCATAGTTTTCAATCGCATCAAAAAAAAGATTGGGACGAACAAAACCGTCCACCAAAACTACTGTAGCTCCCAATAACATATTCGTCCTTAATCTCCGTAGACCAAATGCGTGGTGTAATGGTAAAGGTATGATCTCAGTATCAGAAGAATTGTTTCCGATAAATATGTTAGAGTTCTCTGCTCCCGCTAAAATATTTTCGTGTGTTAATTTAACTCCTTTAGAGTTACCGGTTGTTCCCGTAGTAAAAAGTATATCCGCTATCGTGTCTTTTTCAGGAAACTTAAAATTCTTAAGCGGTTGACCATCTAATAAATTTTTTCCGAATGGAAATTGTTTAAATGGATGTTCAATTTCTTTTGGGTGAATCACTATATGTGGTTCCGTTTTCGAAATAAGATCAGCCAATCTGTTATCTGGAAGTTTAACGTCAACCGGAACCGCGATAGCATTTACGAGATGTATGGCTAAGTATGTATACAGAAATAAGGGGCTTTTTTCTCCATAGAAAACGACTCTATCACCTTTAGAAACACCCTCTTTATCTAAAAAACCTGCAACTTTTAATATATTAACTGAGACTTCTGCATAGGAGACCTTTTCATCCCCCCAAATAATTGCGGTTTTATCAGGGTTATTCGCTGAATTTTTAAAAAACCCTTCAACTATTGAGTTAACTTCCATTTCTAGATTTAACTCCTTTTTTGTACGATACTTTTTAGTGCTGCTATTGAATTTATTTGACCAATTTCTTCAGGTGAAATTTCAATATCGTATTCATCTTCTATAGCTGTAATAATGTTTACATGGCCTAAAGAGTCCCAAGCTTCTAACTGTCCGGGGCCAATCTCATCTGATAGCTCTGTTGTTTCGTCTAAGTAAAGAACTTCTCTGATAATGTCTTCTACTTTCATAAAATTGTCAATCTAAATTACCTTTTTGGTAAAACTTTTCTACCTAATGCTTGAAAATTATCCTCTATATCCTGAGTTACGGTAGCTCCAACTGAAATAAAAACATTATTTCCTATTTTCAACTTGTTGAGCAATGTAGCATTAGGGCTAATCCAGACATTATTACCAATTGTTGTAGAACCTGCTATGGCAACGCAACCAGTTATCAAACAATCTTTACCAATTTGAACATTATGCGAAATATGAACCGATTTGGATATCTTAGTACCGGCACCAATTACAGTGTTATCTAATGTTCCTCTGTCGATAGTGGTGGCAGCTCCAATTTCTACGTGGTCATGGATTTCTAGACCTCCAATATGAGGTAGTCTCTCCCATTTTCCATCATCAGTTTTTGCCATTCCAAAACCCTCTGCTCCTAAAATCGCACCTGCCTCAATAATCACTTCATCTCCGATAGTAGTATTATCGTATACATAGTTATTACCTTGCAGAACCGTGTTTTTTCCAATCCTGCATTTTCCTATGTATGTATTCGGGCCAATGTATGCTGAAGATGCTATTTCAGCTTCAGGATGAACAGTTGCTGATTTATGAATACCTGATTCTGTTTTAGCTGGAAAAATTCTTCGCATCAATCTGGTAAACGCCAGCTTAGGATTTTCAACTATTATAAATCCTTTTTTTTCAAGTAAAGATTCGTTCAGCTGCACTGTACTATCACAAATAATTAACTTTGATGCAGTTTGGCTTATAAGTTCCAGCTTGTTTTCTTTATCAGGACTGCACCAAACAATTGAATGTTCTTCTGCATCAATAATACTCTTGAAATTATCTACGTAATCAAGATTACTATTTCCTTTGAATTCGAAATCAACTGATAGTGCTTTTTTAATATTTTCCAGAGTAAGTTTTTCCATCAAAATATATTTCAGACCTTCAACCTAACAACTTCAAATGCTTCAGCATAAGGTTCTCCAATTTGAACTCCTCTTACTCTTGCTAAGCCTTCCATAAATTCTTTGGTAAAGTATGGTCGCTGTTTTATAAACTGAGACTCATACACCTGCATCATTTCCCATTTTTTATCTAAGTGTGGCTGGCTAAGTTTAACAAATGCTTGTGTTGAAAAGCTTACATGATTCCAAGGTAATTCATAACCCCAAATACTAGCATGTTTAAAAGCACGTAACCCTTCATTGTAGACAACTTCATGATCTTGATGAAGATCGCTTCCAGAAGGCACCAAAACCAGATCAGGTAATATTGAATTTTTCAATTTCACCATCTCTTCTAAAACTTCTTGTCTATGATATGAAAGCATACGAACCTGGTAGTCATAAACATGCAGGTTTGATGCAGGGAGTCCCAAAATCCGCATGGAAGCTAAAAATTCTTTTTTTAGCATATCTGGATCAGATCCTTCAGGCAAAGAGGCTCTGGCAGTAGAAAAAGCCGCTACATAAATATCGATTCCTTCTTCAAAAAAACGAGCCATAGTACCACCACACCCTAGCTCTGCATCATCAGTATGTGGTGCTAAAACTAGTACTCTATTAATTCCTTTCAAACTCATAGCCATTTATTTATTTCTGAAATTCTTATACCCTTAAATAGAAGATATGATCTATTTTAGACAAAATACGATTTGCTCTGATATGACTTTTAATAGTGTTGAAGTTACTCAATTGCGTACTATTAATTACAGTAATTGTTTTCCCAATTGCGTTAAAACTCGCCTGTTGCATTTTGGCGTGTAGTCTTTTTCCTCTTGCTCTAGGTAATACCCCGGTCATTACACCTTTGTAGATATTCTCATCTACTTTTCTGATCATATAATAAGCCGATATTCCTTCTTCATCTTTCGACACTACAGTTACTGTGCTTTGTTTAGAAAAATTATTTTTAATGGACGCTTCATAATATGACCTGCATTGTTCTCCGGTGAAAAACTCTTTGTTCTTGAATCTGGTATACAAGTCATTATTATCTAAAAAGCATTTTTGGGTAATATCAATTATCTGATCCAAATGCTCCTCTTTCGCAAGCTCTATCTCTGAAGTATCCTTAGATATATCCGGAGACACTTGGCTTTCAAATTCTATTGCTGATTCTACAAGCTTGAATCCATTACTTTCAGCTTTGTTTATAGAATCCGGATTTTGTGCACTAACCCTCCATTCAATCAATGCATTTTCAACACCTGGATTTAATTCATCTATAGATGTTATCTCAAACCAGTCTACTCCATAGAAATCTGTCATCCAGTCGTTTTTTTTCATCCCTTCTTTTTAAAGAATTTTGCCGGATTACCATACCATATTTCATCATCCGGAACATGAGCACGAACCTGAGAACAAGCTCCGATTATTGTGTTCTTTCCAATTGAAAACCCCGGCATTAAAGTTACATTGGCTCCGATTAAAGCTCCATCACCTACACCGGCAACTACTTTTTTATCTCCTTTGGTAAGATCCGGAGTATCAGTTAAAACAAAACTATACTTGATTGTGACATTTTTGCCAATAGTTGCATTAGCTGAGATCGTACATCTGCTCCCAAAAGAAGTATTATCACCAATCACTACATTTTCTCTGATCTCGCAGTAGGCTGTGAATTTACAATTTGCACCAATTTTGGCACCTTTTCTAACAATACAAAATGGTCCGATTTTGGTATTATCTCCAATTTCTGCCCCTTCTTCTATATACGCTAAAGGATGGATATCTGTATTTTTTCCGATTTTTGCTTTACTGGATAACATTTAAATAAGTATTAATTATTTGTATAAAAATTAATCACTGACTCTATGATATGATCAACCGCTTCGTTTTCTAAACTATAGAACATCGGTAATCTAATCAATTGAGAAGAAAGTGTTTCTGTAATAGGAAGATTCAGCTCCCCAAAATTTTTCTTATAGTATTCACTTATATGCAAAGGCACATAATGAAAAACAGAATAAACACCTGCATTTCTTAAATACTTTATCAAACTTGTTCGCTCTTCAAGGTTTTTAGTAATAACATAAAACATATGTGCATTACCCGTACAATTCTCCGGAACGTTTGGCAATGCAATACTTCCTGATTTTTCAAGGTCTTTTAATCCTTTTCTATATCTTCCGTAAATCTCATTTCTTCTATTTTGAATTACATCGAGATTCTCAAACTGTGCCTTTAAAACTGCTGCATTAATTTCTGAAGGAAGAAAACTCGATCCTACATCAACCCAGGTATATTTATCAATTTCTCCTCTAAAGAACTTACTCCTGTTTGTACCCTTCTCTCTTATTATTTCAGCTCGATCAATAAATCTTTCGTTGTTAATAAGGATTGCACCGCCTTCGCCCATACTGTAATTCTTTGTCTCATGAAAGCTATAGCAACCAATATCTCCTAATGTCCCTAAATATGAATTTCTATATTTTGCATTTACTCCCTGTGCGGCATCTTCGATTACAAACAGATCATGCTTTTTTGCAATTCGCGATATTTCATCCATCTCACATGATACCCCAGCATAATGAACCGGAAATATAGCTTTGGTTCTGCCGGTTATTGCACCCTCAATCAAACTCTCATCTATATTCAAGGTGTCTTTTCTGATATCTACAAAAACAGGAACAGCTCCTCTTAGTATAATTGCATTGGCGGTAGACACAAAAGTATATGAAGGTAAAATAACTTCATCCCCTTCCTTCAGGTCTATCAACAGCATCGCCATTTCCAGAGCATGGGTACCAGAAGTGGTCAATAATGCTTTCTTTGTTTCAAATTTTGATTCTATAAAATCATTACACCATTTCGTAAATTTCCCATCACCGGATACTTTATTAGCAGCATACGCCTCTTTTATATATTCAAGTTCGTTGCCAAACAAATTTTGCTTGTTAAAAGGAATCATGCTGTAAAGACCTGCTTTAAATCAGATTGAAGTTTTTCTTTTGAAAAATAAGCCTTAACTATTTCCGAATTTTTATTTGCGATGTCTTCTGTTACTCGCTCAAGTTCCAGCTCAGATGTACAATATACTTTTATATTCAGTTGTTCGAAATAATCCCAAGTTGTCACTTCTTTTCTTATAAATACTTTCTTTCCCAAACCAATAAGGTTTATGATATTTCCCATTGCCTGCTGTCTTTGGTGATTGAATAAAGCTATATCAAGGCTTGAGAGCATTTTTTGATATTCATCCAAAGGTAAAAAATTTGTAAGCGGCATAAAGTTACTTCCAAACAATAATTCGCCTTCTTTTATCACCTTTTCTGCATGGTCATCACTACCATATGAAAGTGGGCAAACTATATTATAATTCTGTAAGCCTTTCTTAGCTAATTCTTCTTTTAAAGCCCTAAACATTTCAAGATGACAATTGCCTGGGTCAGAAGAATTACCAACTAATATATTAAGACTATCTTGATTTATACCTTCTGTAATAGTAGAAGTAAAAATATTACTAGGGTATTTAAAACTTTTAATCCTCTCTCCTCTGGGGTTGAAAAACTTATTTATATTTTCGTACTCACCATCAATTTCTACTACAATAAAGCCAAGATTTCTGACTACAAACTTCTTAAAAAAAGAAAGTAGTTTTAACTTTAAGCTATTCCTTAAGACCTCCTTATAAACATCATCCCCCCAAGTAAACCAATAGCTTTTCTTTAAATTCCAGGGCATCAGAAAAAGAAGTAAAAATGTCATAGCCTCATTCAAGCCATGCAAAACAATACGATCAGCTTTATTTATATCCCTTATTAAAGATATTAAGGAAGCAAATCCGATTTTAGTTAACGAATAATTTAGTTTTTGTACCTTTGAGTTCTCAGGAAGTCTTTTCTTCTGATCTTTTTGAAATATCACATATTTCATCTCCAGTTCAGAGAAAGATTTTTCTACGAAACCAATAAACTGGTGAATAAAAACGACATTTGGTGAAATATGGAGAATCAAAAACTGATATATTTTCAGTGAATTTTTTTGATGATATTAAATAAGCATCATAAAAACATGTAATACTTTAAGAAGAATCAATCCGGCATTAAATACACTTAAATTTTTTGCTCAATTACTAAGGCATTTTTTGGGAATAATTATAAATCAAAGCATACGAAACGCGATAATATCCTATTCCGGTATTATAATCGGGTTCATTTCTACCATAATCCTTTTTCCGTTCATATTGGGTGCAGAACGTTTCGGTCTTACAAGAACACTTATTGCTATTATGACCATTTGTGTTCAATTGGTAAACCTTGGAATTCCAAATTCCATAATTAAATTTTTTCCATTTCTGGCTGAAAAAACTAAAAACCCTCAAGGACTTTTTTGGCTTTTTATTATCCCTCCTTCTATTGGATTGTTAGTTTTTGTTCTAATTTTTTTAGGATTCAAAGACACCGTATTGGGGTTTTATTCTGATAGCTCTTTACTTACTGATTACTACTATTTTATAATCCCTTTGGTATTTTCTGTTGCGGCATTTGGACTTTTAAATTCGTTTATTAAAGCTTCATTTAATACTGTTTTTGCTTCTTTCCTTCAAGAGATTTTGCTCAGGCTAATTGTTATTGCGGACCTGATTCTATTCTATTTCGGTCTTGTTAGCTTTGATCAATTCATAATCATTTTTGTTTTAAACTACACCCTACAATACATTATCTTGTTTGCTTACGCTCTTCAGAAAGGGTATCTAAACTTTAGCCCATCAAAAAAGCCTTTCGATAAAACCGCCCGAAAAAACATCTCACAATATAGTTTTTTTGCTTTTTTTAGCGGATTTACAACCATCTTGGTTGGGAATATTGACCTGATTATGGTTGACATCTTTGAAGGTCTGGAAAAAACCGGTGTTTATGCTGTAGCTCTCTATGTAGGTGCTGTAATTTCAATTCCAAGAAGATCGATTTCTAAAATATCTTTCCCAGTAATTTCAAGATCTTTTAAAGAAAACGATCTCAATAATATTGACGATGTTTATAAAAAGTCTTCTTTAAACCAGCTTTTGATAGGGCTTCTTATCTACATTGGGGTCATTGCAAACACTGATAATTTATATGCACTTCTTCCTGAAGTTTTTGCCGAAGGGAGCATCGTTATTATTATCATAGGACTTGCAAATCTTTTTGATGTCGCAACAGGAGCAAATGGACAAATAATTATTTCTTCCAAATACTATAAATTTGATTTCATTTCTTCCTCTATACTTATGATCGTTTCCATAATACTGAATGCCATTTTGATTCCTGTTTACGGATTAACAGGAGCAGCAATTGCTACTGCTTCTTCTATTGGAATTTATAACATAATTAAAATGATCTATGTTTGGGCAAAATTTGGCATGCAACCATTTGCTTGGAAGACACTTGGTGTAATTGCTTTGGGGATTTCTGTACTTTATATATCGACATTTTTACCCCAACTTTCTAATATATATTTCGATGTAGTCATCAGATCATTACTGATGGCTGTTCTTTATATGGGGTCAGTTTGGGTTTTTAATCTTTCTGAAGAAATAAATAGCGTTATAAAAGGGGTCGTTAAAAGAAAAAAAAACTGATGTAAGATTTTCATTAGTAAAGAAACTCTCCATATCTAGTCTTATCTTAAATCGAATTTTAAGAGAACTAATTAATGGCCAAAGCAAAATACACAACACACCTCGGAATGGTAGATATACTCCCGGATGAATCCCCAAAATGGAGAGCGCTGGAAAATATCATTCACGAAGAAGCAGCAAAGTTTAATTTTGAAGAGATCAGAACTCCAATTATGGAGCAAACTGAACTAATTAAACGAGGCATCGGCCAACTTACCGATATTGTAACGAAAGAGATCTTTGCATTTACCAAAGGGGAAAGTAATTATGTACTTCGTCCTGAGTTGACAGCTCCTGTTGTAAGAGCATTTGTTCAACATCACCTGGACCAAAGAGGAGGTTCTCAAAAACTGTATTACATTGGGCCGATGTTCCGTGCTGAGCGACCTCAAAAAGGAAGACAGCGACAATTCCATCAATTTGGAGTTGAGGTTATAGGTACTGATAATCCGGTTGCAGATGTAGAATGTATTGCTTTTATGATTCGCATTTATCAAAGAATTGGAATCAAAAATTTCGAATTGAAATTAAACTCAGTCGGTGATCCTGAAAGCAGAGAAAATTATAAGTCTGTTTTAAAAGAATACCTCAAACCTCATTTTGATAAGCTGAGTGAGCTCTCCCAAAAGAGATTTGAAAAAAATCCTATGAGAATTCTGGATTCAAAAGAACCCGAAGATCAGGAATTCATCAAGAACGCCCCTGTAATAAGTGATCATTTAAATGAAGAATCGAAAGCCCACTTTGAACAGGTTTGCGAAATGCTCTCTTCACTAAATATCGAATACACTCTTGATCCTCTTTTAGTTCGGGGTATGGATTATTACACAAGAACCGCTTTTGAATTAACAAGCTCTGACCTTGGCTCTCAGGATGCGCTGGCAGGTGGTGGTCGATATGATTTGCTTGTAGAAGAAATTGGAGGCAAACCTACTCCTGCCGTTGGATTTGCAGCCGGAATGGAACGTCTTTTTATTGCATGCGAAGAACTTGGGATTTCTTTGGCAGATGAAAAAAAAGTTGATGTATTTATTGTTAGCCTTGGGGAAGATGCTCGAAAATGGGCATTAAAAACTTTGCCTTTATTCAGGGAAAATGGGGTTTCAGCTACAATGGATTATCTTGACCGCTCGATGAGAGCTCAAATGAAAGATGCGAATAGAGAAAATGCTTCATTTACATTGATAGTTGGAGACAATGAACTGAAGGAGCAGAAATTCACTCTCAGAAACATGAAAGAAAGTGAAGAAGCTCAGTTAACGATCGATGAAATTTTATCCAAACTTTCTCAATAAAAAACAAACGCCATACTGGTAAAAAGAGTTATTCCGACTTATACTCCAAATGGATAATTAAACTAACTTTAATTTATGTCTGAATATATAGCTGTTGGTCTTGCAAGTGTATTGGCATTGGGGATATCTGCTCAATGGCTTGCGTGGAGGACAAAGTTACCTGCAATTTTACTTTTATTAGGTTTCGGAATTATTGCCGGTCCAGTCACCGGCTTACTAGATCCCGATAAACTTATGGGTGATTTATTAAGCCCTTTTGTTTCTATCTCTGTGGCTATTATTCTTTTTGAAGGCGGACTCAGCTTGAAAATGTCTGAATTCCGAAAAATTGGCGGTACGGTAATCAAGCTCATTACTATTGGAGTTGTTGTTACCTGGACATTAGCTTCGTTGGCAGCGCTTTATATTTTGGATCTTGGGTTAGAGTTATCCGTTCTGTTTGGAGCAATACTTATTGTAACCGGACCAACCGTTATTGTGCCTTTGCTCAGGCAGGTACGACCTACGGAAACCGCCGGCTCTGTAGTAAAGTGGGAAGGAATTGTAAACGACCCGATCGGAGCTATGATGGCCGTTCTTGTTTTTGAAGTCATCATTTCAGGTGGCTTTTCAAATATGGATGGTCACGCTGGTTTAGTAATTATACAAACTCTGGCGTATGGAACGTTCTTTGGCGCAATTGGTGCAGGAATTATGTACTTCACTCTCAAGAAACACTGGATTCCTGATTACCTGCAAAATCCCGTAACCCTGATGGTTGTTGTTGGAGTGTTTGTAATTTCAAATCATCTGCAGCATGAATCGGGTCTTTTAACCGTAACTGTGATGGGTATCATACTTGCTAATCAGAAATCTGCCCGTATTAAACACATCATAGAATTTAAGGAGAACCTACAGGTACTTTTGATTTCCGCTCTATTTATTCTTCTGGCATCAAGACTAGAAGTATCAGCACTTGAATTCTTTAATTGGGGTGCTGCTTTATTTATACTAGCTCTTATTTTGGTAATACGTCCTGCTGCGATTTTCTTTTCAACACTTGGCTCTAACCTTAATTGGAGAGAAAAAGCCTTTGTAGCGTGGATGGCTCCCAGAGGTATTGTAGCTGCTGCAATATCTGCGGTATTTGCTCTCCGTTTAGAACAGGAAGGTTATGCTGAAGCCGAACAACTAGTTCCATACACCTTTATTGTAATTATTGCTACTGTAACTATTTATGGATTATCTGCAAGCCCGGTTGCAAAGCTCTTAGGTGTTGCCAAAGCTGCTCCTAAAGGTGTGGTTATTGTTGGTGCCCACAACTGGGCCAGAATGATCGCTCATGCTATCAAAGAGTTTGGATTTAAAGTATTGGTTGCCGATTCTAACTGGGAAAATATAACTAAAGCCAGAAAGTCCGGTCTGGATACCTATTATGGAAATATCCTTTCAGAATATGCTATGGACGAAATTGATCTGGATGGCATTGGAAAAACTTTGGCCTTGACTCCTAATGATGAAGTAAATTCATTAACGGCCATTCAATTTGCAGAGATCTTCGGTAATTCTTCGGTATTCCAGTTACCACCGCTTTCAACAGCAAGCAAAAAAGAGTTGGAATCAAATGATTCCCTTGGTGGACGAACACTATTCTCAAAAGAGATGAATTTTGATAGGATCTCAGAATTTTTAAGATCCGGGGCAGGTATTCGAAAAACCCCTATTACATCTGAATTTTCTTTTGAAAATTATGAAAAAAAATATGGTGATAAAGCATTACCTTTATTTGTGGTCTCAAGTTCAAATACAATAGAACCTTTTTCACTTGATAATCCTCCTTCACCTCAGGCAGGAGATACAATCATAGGTCTTGTCTCAGAAGATGCTGATTCAAAGAATCCATCAGATATTGAAACGGATCAAAAACTAGATCCAAATTTGCCGCACTGATGTTTTCTAACTACCAACTCGACTCTTTCAAAGACCGAACCACTCCATTTTATTTTTATGATCTGAACTTGTTCAGAAAAACTCTTGACCAGATAAAGGAACATGGCGTTTCTAAAGGTTATCATGTTCACTACGCTTTGAAAGCAAATTCACATCCTCGGATTTTGGATGAAGTCATTAAAGCCGGCTTATCTGCTGATTGTGTAAGTGGAGGTGAGGTAGAAAGAGCCATCGAATGCGGTTTTTCCCCAAGTAAAATTGCTTTTGCTGGTGTTGGAAAACGAGATATAGAGATCGAAATTGGCTTAGAAAATAATATTCAATGCTTTAATGTAGAATCGGTTCAGGAACTGGAAGTAATCAACGAATTAGCTTCTCAGAACAATCAAGTTGCGAAGATTGCACTAAGAATAAATCCTAATGTTGATGCCAACACCCACAAATATATCACTACCGGTTTAAAGGAAAATAAATTCGGTATCAACGAAAAAGATCTTCCTGATATTTTCGAATTACTCCCATCTTTAAAGCATATAGAACTGATTGGAATTCATTTTCATATTGGTTCCCAAATTGAAGAACTCAAACCCTTTAAAGAACTTTGCCTGAGAGCAAATGAACTAAACGAAACTTTTGAAAATAAAGGATATAAACTTACGATTATTAATGTAGGTGGTGGATTCGGGATAAATTATTCCAGCCCGGATAGTAGTGGGATTCCTGATTTCAAAAAATTCTTCGAAACGTTTGAAAAGCACCTGAAGCTTAAATCTCATCAGCAATTACATTTTGAATTAGGCCGTTCTGTTGTTGGTCAATCAGGAAGCCTTATTACCCGTGTACTTTATACCAAAACAGGGATCGAGAAAAATTTTGCCATAATTGATGCAGGCATGACCGAGCTTATCCGCCCTGCTTTATATCAGGCAAAACATGAAATTCAGATCATTTCAGATCAATCCGGAAGAACCAACAAGCAATACGATATCGTTGGTCCGATTTGTGAGAGTTCAGACGTTTTCAGAACGGATTATGAGATTCCTGAATTGAAACGAGGTGATATTCTTGCCATCAGAAGTTGTGGTGCTTATGGTGAAGTAATGAAGAGCCGATATAACTTACGTCATGAGATAGGAACTGCTTTTTCGGATGAGATTGAATGATTTTATATACCTCATAGGTATTCTTATCTCAGCTTCCCTGCTATAAACCCCGTTGTCCATGCAGCCTGAAAGTTAAACCCTCCGGTTACTCCATCTATATCTAAAACCTCGCCCGCGAAATAGAGATTTGGCACTTTTTTGCTTTCCATGGTCTTTATACCAATATCCTGAAGACAAACCCCACCACAAGTAACAAACTCTTCTTTAAAAGTAGTTTTTCCTCTAACTGAATATTCATCGTTCATCAGAATATGTACCATTCTGTTAATATTCTTCTTCCCCATATTTTGCCAGATCATGTTCTCACCCACTTCTACCTTTTCAATCAAAAATTCCCACAATCTTCCGGGTAACTCAAAAGGATTCACATTATGGATTCTCTTTTTACCATGCGCTTCCGCCACTCCCTTCAAAACCTCACGGATTTCTTGCTCTGATTGTTCCCCTGTCCAATTTATGAGAGCCTTAAATTCATAATTCATTTCATTCAGTTCTCTGGCTCCAAAAGAAGAAAGTTTTAAGATCGCCGGGCCGCTCATTCCCCAATGCGTAATCAACAAAGGTCCTTCACTTTTAAGTTTTGAACCCATGATCTTTACAGACAAAGGGGCAGCAACTACGCCCATCAATTTTGTAATGGATTCATCCGGCATATTGAATGTAAATAAAGAAGGAACCGGCTCTTCGATATTATGTCCCAGTTCACGAAGCCAGTTAAAGCCCTCGGGGCGGGGACTTCCTCCGGTAGCTACAACAACCCTTTCTACTTCTTTGGTTTCTCCATTTTTAAAACCAAGAATCAAACCGTTTTTGCTTTCTTTCAAAGTCTTGATTGCAGACTTCATTTTAATTCCAATTCCCAAATTATGCACTTCCTTCATTAAACAATCAATGATCGTTTGGGAAGAATCGCTTACCGGAAACATTCGACCGTCTTCCTCGGTTTTTAGCTCAACGCCTCGTTCATTAAACCAGGAAATAGTATCTGTTGGGGAAAATATCCCGAATGCTTTTTTAAGCGGCTTCTCTCCTCTTGGATAAAATTTTACCAGTTCGTGGATCTTAAAACAATGATGTGTGACATTACATCTACCCCCGCCCGAAATACGAACTTTCGAAAGGAGTTTGTCAGACCTTTCATAGATCGTTACCTGCGCATCAGGATTATGTGTCTTAGCAGAAATAGCACTAAAAAAACCGGCAGCTCCACCACCAATAACAGCAACTTTCATGTTTTTAGATACAAGATAACAGTTCTTTAAGTCATCATTTAATTTTATGGAACTTAATCCTGTTTTAAGAATGCAATCCGATTCAATAACCCTTATTTTCATCGCTTAATAAATATCGGAATGGATCTACACGTATTAAAATTTGGCGGCACCTCAATGAATGATCACAAAACCTGGAAGCAGGTTTTAGAGATCATCAAGAATTATGAATATCCCATCGTTGTGGTTTCTGCAACAGCAAAAACTACTCGACAGCTTATAGAAGCAGGTAAACTTGCTGCGGATAATAAACTTGAAAAAGCTTTGGTAATGGGTGAGTCCATTAAGCTTCGCCATCTTGGAATTCTCCATAATTTCCTCCGAGAAAACCCTCATCCTAAAAAAGCACTCATTGAAGAAAGTTGCGAGAAAAAGCTGGATGAAAAAATCGGATTACTCCACAAATTCTTAACCTATACTCATAAGGTAGGAGAACTAACTCCTGCTATGAAAGATGCCATTGCATCCATTGGTGAGCAAATTTCTTCTTACTTACTCGCTCAATGTGGTTTGGCAACTGACCAGCTTACTCAATTTGTTGATGCTAAAAAGATCATCAAAACAGACAACAACTATGGAAATGCTTTTCCTAATTTTGGGTTGATAAATCAAAGGATCGGTTCCCTTGAGACTCTTCTTGATGGTGGTTTTACACCTGTCATAGGTGGTTTTTATGGAGAAGCTCCCGATGGAACTACTACAACACTTGGATTTGAAGGTTCTGATTATTCTGCCAGCCTGATTGGTGGAGCTCTACATGCAAAGAGTATAGAAATCTGGACAGATGTAAGCGGAGTATTCACAAGTGACCCAAGGTTCATAAAAGATGCGAAACCCATTCCTGAGCTCAGTTATTTTGATGCCACAGAAATGGCTTATTTTGGTTCTAAAGTATTACACCCATCCACACTGAAACCCGCCCAAGAACGTAATATTCCTGTTCTTGTTAAAAACATGTTCACTCCCGAGGAAACCGGAACAAGAATCATCAGAGAAAGCGCACAGACTCAAAAAGCTTTGGCTGTTTCTTTCAAAGAAGATATAGCGCTTTTAACGGTGAGTGCTTACGAAACGGTTATGGGATATAACTTTCTTACCCGGGTTTTTAAAGTCCTCGAGGATCATCGTTTAGCTGTTGATGCGGTCAATACAACTGAAGCTTCGGTTACCATTGCTCTTTCTGATTCAGAAAAACTGGATGAAATTGCCAAAAGCCTGATCGAGATCGGCACCGTTGACCTTGAAAGAGAAAAAGGATTGATCAGTATAATTGGCTATCAATCTTTTGAGACAACAGAACTTTGCAATGATATTTTTGATGCAATACAACCTGCATCTTTAGACATGATCTCGTTCACAAAACAAAAAAGAATTCTGAATTTAGCGGTTGACCAAAAAATCATGGTTGATACAGCACAGAAAATTCACTCTTCTCTGTTTTGAGTATTTTCTTTATCTGATTTGACCGGCTGAATTTTTGCAGATGCTTTGGGCATAACAATACCAAGCGATTTGGCACGGGTTCTCCATTTTTCCCGGGCCAACTTCTGCATGTCTTCGATGGCATCTATCTCATCTACTATTTCCATTCCAAGCAGAGTTTCGACTACATCTTCCATAGTAACTACTCCAACCAGTCCTCCATATTCATCAACAACTACTGCAATATGTTCTTGGTTTTCCAATAGTTTTTCGAGCACATTTTTCAATGAAATCACTTCGGGAATGATCAAGACTTCTCTTCGAATTTCTTTTAATTTTTTTTCTCCCTTCCCTTCCGATTGATTCAGAAATAAATCATTCTTCAAAACATAACCGGTAATATCTTCCTCATTTTCTCCAAAAACCGGCATTCTGGAAACCCTGAGTTCCTCTTTATTTTCAAGAACTTCATTGATGGTCATATCTTCCTGAAATTTAACCACCACAATTCTTGGAGTCATGATATCATGAACTTTAAGAGAACTAAACCGAATCAGGTTTTTAAAAATATTGGACTCTCCTTCCTCAAATACTCCTTCTTCAAATCCAAGCTCTGCCATTGCCCCGATCTCTTCCCGACTTACAGACGGTTGATTTTCTTCTTTGGACAACCATCTTGTAATCCATCTCGATAATACTACAAGCGGATAAGTAATCACAATAAGCACACCAGTTACTCTTGCTGATGGAACGGCTAAAGTTTTCCAATAAGTAGCTCCTAAAGTCTTTGGGATAATTTCAGAAAGCACCAAAATCAGTAAAGTGAGTACTGCTGATGTGATGCTAACGTATGCATTCCCAAATACAACCTGAGCCTGAGCACCAACTCCGGCAGCACCAACTGTATGAGCAACTGTATTCAAACTCAAAATTGCTGATAAAGGCTGGTCTATATCTTGTTTGAGTTTGCGAAGCATTTTACCTGAACTCGCATTTTTATTCTCTAATACAGCAACATAAGACGGAGTAATTGACAATAAAACCGCCTCCAGAATCGAACACATAAAAGAAACACCTATTGCCAGTATCAAATAAAATATCAGTAAAGTCATTGATTGGTTTTTAATTCAATTTTAAGCTGAGTTGAGAAAATACAACTCTCATTACACAATGGTCATTCCACAGCATATGCCTGAAATCTTGATCTATGTTAGCCAAAGAAATTCAGTTTCAATGTACAATTCAGATTCCTACCCTGCCTATGCCGCAGGCAGGCTTCTCAAGAATGTCTATCAGACCTTTCTCTTCATCTCAAGAATACCAGAGTTAAACACTCATCCTAAAACAATGTATAAAAAATTATCAAGCTTTAGTGTTAAAGGCTTCATTTTATGGCTATTTTAGAAGTCTTTGAATAAAATGACTAAATGCTCCAATTAGAAAAAATATCTCTTGCCCTTGGCGATAGGGATTTACTTGACGAAATTTCAACCTTGATAAATCCGGGTGAACGAATTGGTTTGGTTGGCCCTAACGGTGCCGGGAAATCGACTTTACTCAAAATTATCATGGGTATTCAGGAAAAGGATGCGGGCACCATTGTTCTCTCCAACGAAGAAACTCTTGGCTATCTCCCTCAGGATGGTGTTGATCCTGATTTTGAGCTTACTGTGATCGAAGAAGTTGAAACAGCTTTTTCTGAGATCTTTGATCTCGAAGAAGAAGTAAATGAACTTCAACAAAAACTGGCAGAAACAGATCCTGAATCTGACGAACATGAAAAGTTACTCGAAAGATACGGTCTCTTGCAAACCAAACTGGAAGCTTCCGGTCTCTATACTTTGCGTTCTGACGTTGAAAAGATCCTGATGGGTCTTGGATTTAAAGAATCAGATTTTTCCAGAAAGACCACCGAATTCAGTGGTGGTTGGTTAATGAGAATTGCTTTGGCTAAGCTTCTCCTGAAAAAACCTACCTACCTTCTTTTGGATGAGCCTACAAACCACTTGGATATCGAATCTCTTCAATGGATGGAAAATTTCCTGAATTCCTATGAAGGCGCTGTGATTGTAGTTTCACATGATAGGGCGTTTTTGGATACCATCACCAATAGAACACTTGCTCTTCGGAAAGGGAAAATGAGTGACTATTCCGGAAATTACTCCTTTTACGAAAGAAAATGGGAAGAAGAGCGTGAGCTTTTGATCAATGCACAGAAAAATCAGGCTAAAGAGCTCAAAGAAACAGAAGAATTTATTGAGCGCTTCCGATATAAAGCATCTAAAGCCCGGCAGGTTCAAAGTCGTGTTAAACAACTTGAGAAAATAGATCGCATTGAAGTTGAAGATGAGCTGGCTAATGTTTCTTTCAGCTTCCCGGAACCTGAAAGAAGTGGTCAGGTTGTGATGAGATTGGAAAGCATCAAGAAAAGCTACGGTGATAATGTAGTTTTTGATGGACTGGATTATGAAATCGAACGCGGTGATAAAATTGCTGTGGTTGGACCAAATGGCGCAGGAAAGTCGACAATGATCCGAATTCTTGCCGGGATAGAATCTATTCAGGGCGGGGAAAGAAACGAAGGGCATAAAGTAACTACAAATTACTTTGCTCAGCATCAGGCAGAAGATCTGGATCTTAAAAAAGATGCACTTGAAGTAATGATGAGCGCGGGTTCTAACGAAAAAGAAAGCCGATTGCGTTCTATTTTGGGAAGTTTCCTTTTCCGTGGTGATGATGTCTTCAAAAAAGTTAAAGTTCTTTCCGGTGGAGAAAAAAGCCGGTTGGCACTGGCAAAGATGTTACTCTCTCCTGCCAACTTTCTCATATTTGATGAGCCTACAAACCACTTGGATATGAGTAGTAAAAACATCCTGCAACAAGCTCTTCAACAATATGAAGGAACTTGTGTAATTGTATCTCACGATCGTGCTTTTTTAGATCCTATTGTTGATAAGGTTTTGGAAGTTCAAAAAAACAGAGTTCGGACCTATCTCGGCAATGTTTCTTATTTCCTTGATAAGAAAAAGGAAGAAGCTGAAGCTCAAAAAAACTCGGGAGCATCAGAGCAATCTAAATCAGCATCTTCAGATGACAGCTCTCTTTCAAGAAAAGAACAACGCCGGATAGAAGCTGAACGCAGAAATAAGATCAGTAAAGAAGTAAATCCCATTAAAAAGAAGTTAGAAAAAGTTGAAAAGGAGATCGAGCAAGCCGAAAGCAGAAAAAATGAAATTGAAGCTTTAATGGCAGAAGTTGATTTCTACGATGATGCGGACAGGGTTAAGAAAACCTCATTAGAATATGAGAATATAAAAATGGATCTTACAGACAAGTATTCAAAATGGGAAGAATATGCAAATAGAATTGAAGCCATAGAACAAGAAATTGCATGAAATTAATTACTAAGTATCTACTATTATCTCTTTGCATTGCAAGCATAAGTATTAGCTGTGGAACATCAGAACCTGCATTGCTAAAACCTGAGTTTTCTTCAGAGATGAATAACACTCAACAATCAGTTGACAAACCCGATACTACCAGTTCGGTTGCCGTAACCATCAATGATCGTGTTAAGTATGAGTTCACTAAAATTGATACTTCCTGGACAGGAGTTGTTCTGCAATACGACACAAACGACCCGCTAACAAGAAAGATAGTCCGTGAAATTCCTTTAGTTCCTGCTTATGGTTGGTCTGACTTCGAAGATGTGGTTCAGTTTCTTATGATCTATACTATACCTGATCAAAAGGAAATCGAAAATCACAAGCCGGCTCCGATCTCAAATCAATCCCGCTCATATAAAATTGCCGTTTTTGATGGTGAAAATTCCAGAACCTATCACTATTACAACCCTGAAGGTGAACTTAATGAATATTGGGAATCACAAAACGTAGTGACCTTTGGAGCATATCTGACTTCTGAAATGAAGGTGGTTGAAAAATAGACTTTACTCCCGGCTGATTTCGAAATTCTTAATTTCGCAAAGTGAACTACTTCGCAAAGATCTGTCTCTTATCTCCGAATGCCTTGAACTCTAGTGCATTTCCGCTGGGATCCAGAAAGAACATGGTTGCCTGCTCTCCCGGTTCGCCTTTAAAGCGGATATAAGGCTCAATGATAAACTCTATTCCTGCTTCTTCCACTCTTTTTGAAAGTGCCTGCCATTCATCCATTTCCAGAATTACACCAAAATGTCGAACCGGAACGCCTTTTCCATCTACGGCTCCTTTCGCTGATTCCTTTGCTTCGTCAGGACTGAGATGTGCTACTACCTGATGTCCCCACATATTAAAATCGATCCAATGATCGGAGGAACGGCCTGTTGAACAACCTAAAATTTCAGTATAAAAAGTATATGTTTCTTCGAGATCTTTAACCGGAAAAGCCAGATGAAATGGTGGAATGTTTTTACTCATATCTTATGTTTTAAGAAGCCATGGAATCACGAAAGCACTAACTAGTTACTTTGAAGATTTTGGCTTAGCGACGTTAATTTGATTGCCCTAACTTAAAAAATTTAGACTAATTATTTTTTGTGATTCTTTGTTTTAGTGGCATCTTTTAATTCATAATCCTTAATAAAAAAGCATGGAATCCAAGAAAGTAGAGTTTACAGGATCAACAGGTGAAAGTTTATCAGCAAAAATTGATCTACCTGATAGAGATACTAAAGCCTGTGCTTTATTTGCTCATTGTTTTACCTGTTCAAAAGACCTGAAAGCAGTGGGTAATATCACAAAAGCGTTGGCAGACATTGGGATTGCTACTTTTCGATTCGATTTTACAGGGCTTGGACAAAGTGAAGGGGATTTTGCTGATACTAATTTCTCAAGCAATGTTGATGATCTGGTTAAGGCTTATGAATACATGGATCAAGAGTTTTCAGCCCCTTCCATATTGATCGGACATTCCTTAGGCGGAGCTGCTGTACTTCAGGCTTCTCATAAAATGGAAGCAGTAAAAGCTGTTGCAACCATTGCTGCCCCTGCGGAACCGGCACATGTTAAAGAGAATTTTGAAATGAGCCTTGATGAGATCAACGAAAAAGGAGAAGCAAAAGTAAGCTTGGCCGGACGTCCGTTCACCATCAAGAAACAATTCATTGATGATCTTGAAGAAAACCGCATGAAAAAATTTATTCATAACCTTGGTAAAGCTTTGATCGTATTTCATTCTCCTATCGACAATACAGTAGGAATTGATAATGCCTCAAAAATTTTCGTTGCCGCTAAACACCCGAAGAGTTTTATATCTCTCGACAAAGCGGATCATCTGTTATCTGAAAAAGAAGACAGCCTGTATATAGGAAAAGTTTTAGGAACCTGGGCTGAGAAGTATATTTGAAAAAAATCTCCCTTCGAAGGAGGATTTTCTATTCACTCATCCAACTCTTTCAATTTCATTTCTGAAAGCTCGAGATTTACTTTGGAAGAAATATTAGCAGCGATATCTCTGTTCTTCTTTTTCACTTTCATTGTTCTTGATGTAAGCTCGTCTCCCGGAAGTTCAGAAAGCGCTCTTGCATTTTTTCCATGAATGATCAATTTAGTAGAAAAGAGCCCTTTCTTGTATTCCATCATATCAATTTCTGAAAATGGAATTTCTACGGTAGCTAAGTCTGATTTATAAGCTCCCATAATCGCATCTTTTTTCTGAAATTCGATGAACAATTTTTGGCCTTTCACGCTCAGGATTCCTTCCACTAACATAAATCCGCCGTTCAATTGATCGATCTCAAATGGTAAGCTTCGCATATTTTTAACTGTTTTTTATTGACTTAGCTGTCGAAATAATTATTTATAAAAAGGTACAAAAAATCTGTAAGGACTTCCTCATGAAACTGTCTAACTATACGGTTGAGGGGAACATTACTAATCATACATTTGAGGGTCCAGCCCTCAATGTCCTTCCAGGGGTGAAAGATGGAATATTCTTTTACCCTCTTTTTTTTGAACCTTCATAAAAGCATTTTTTTAGCTTTTGTTGATTAAGTGCTTACACTCTGCTATTCTCTGTGCATGAGAGGTCTCATCATTGTAATTCTTATATTTATCCCGTCTCTGATTATTGCTCAATCGGCAAATTTTCAGGATGACTTTTCCGATCAGGATATTTCTGACTGGACCGGAGATAATGCTGACTTCACTTTTGTAACTGAATCCGGCAACGTATTACTTCAGCAGGATGCTGCTTCCGCCGGCTCTTCTCAGTTGAGCATTCCATCAACAAACGTAGTTGGATTTTGGGAGTTTTTTGTTCGTTTTGACTTCACCACTCTTTCAGATGGAAATAAAACCGAATTCTATTTGATGAGCGATACACAAGACTTAAATCAACCTTTGAATGGATATATGTTGCAAGCAGGTGAGGACTTATCTGCAGATGTGTTTAGGTTGTTTCGAATTACAGCCGGAGCCAAAGACGGAGAAGTACTAACCGGAACAACCGATATTTCAGGTGGTGGCGATTTCAGAGTTCGTGTGAACAGAGACGCTTCCGGAAACTGGGCGCTTTCTGTGGCAAATTCTTATTCGGGTATAACTGTACAAGAAGCAACAGGCACGGATAACACCTACAGTTCCACTTCATTTTTTGGGTTTAAAAATACGTATACAGTAAGCAGAGCTGATAAATTTTTCTTCGATTTTAAAATTGATATTCCTCCTATACAAATTGATGATGCAACAGTACTGAACGCAAACACTATTAATGTAACCTTCAGCAAAGATTATGATCCTGCGACCATACAAAACTCCGATTTTACGATATCACCCGGAAACTTAAACCCGACATCTATTGATCAGCCTTCTTCTTCCTCTGTTGAATTGGTATTTGGCAGTGATTTACCAAGCGGTTCTTTTGATCTTGATATTACTTCCATAGAAGATTCCAACAACCAAACCACGCTGACTGATACTACCATTACTTTATTCAGATTTGATGAATATCAGAGCGGTGATATCATCATAAATGAATTTTTAAAGGATCCACCCGGAGCACTTGAAGAATATGTGGAATTGAAAAATACTTCGTCCCGTTTACTCAATTTAAAAGATTGGGAGTTAGGTGATAACGGTACTCTAAGCACAATATCCGATCAGGATCTTGCACTTTTACCCGATAGTTTTGTAGTTATTACTTCTGATACAGCCGCACTGAAAAGTGTTTTTGGAAATGTGTATGCTACACAGGTTTCTCTTCCGGCATTCAATAACACAACTGATCAGATTCGTCTTTACGATGAGAATGGTGCCACCATTGATTCCTTAGAATACACACCCGATTGGGGCGGCGATAATGTGGCGTTGGAGCGCAGAAGCCCGACGGCTCCATCTGTTTTTACGGAGAACTGGGGTGATTCACCGAATCCAAATTCAGGAACAGCCGGAGTGGAAAATGAAGTTGAACCGGATAATACACCACCAGATCTGAAAGCTTTGAGTATCGTTAATGACTCTACATTTATCCTCACTTTCACAGAACGCATCAATCCCGATTCTGCCGCTAATCCGGATAACTACGACATCGCTCTGAACACCAAATCCGTTCAGGGAGAAAACGATTTTTTTGTGGCTACTTTTCTGGAGCCTGATTCTGTAAAGCTGGTTGTTAAAGGTGGAATCCCAAATACACCCGGTGGTGGAGAAATTGTCATTTACAATCAGGCAGATATATTTGGTAACATAAATCCATCTATAAGCAGAAGTTTTCAATACATACAAACAGAAACAGCCGAACCGGGCGACATATTTATCAATGAGTTTGTATATGATCCTCCGGGCTCGCTTACTGAATTTGTAGAGATTTATAATCCAACAGATAAAGCATTTAACCTGAAAGGGTGGACTTTAAGTGACAACTCCGGCAATGAAGTGGTTTTAACAAACGAAGATTTCTTTTTCAGAAAAACAGAACCCTCTTCAGGTTTTCCGGATAATCCGTATATAATTTTAACTCCCGACAGTTCAATCAGCATAGGTCAACCAAATCGAAGAGTAGTAATGGGAAGCCGTTTTCCAACCTTGAATAATACTACTGATGCTATCGTCTTAAAAAATGCTGAGGGAGTTACTATCGACTCACTAACCTACAATCAAGACTGGGGAGGCGATGAAGTTTCTTTGGAGCGAAGATCTGTTTCTGTAACCGGTCAGTTTCAGGAAAACTGGGGTGATAGTCCTTCTGCTCAATTTGCCACGCCATCTGAGCCCAACCTTGTGAGCCGGGATAACGAAGCTCCCACATTAGAAAATGCTTTTGCTCTTAATAACATTTCTATTGTGCTTATTTATGACGAACGGCTGGAGCAAAGTGCAGCTCAAAATGTCTCCAACTACTCATTTTCACCATCCTTGTCTGTCTCTTTGATCTCTCAGAATAGAAATCAAGTAACCCTGATCTTTAATGAGACTTTGCAAAATGAAACTACGTATTCCATAACGATAAACGATCAGCGGGATATTTTCGGAAACACGAATACACAAATTTCCACAACGGTACGATATCTGGAATTTTCTCCTCCCCAGCCTTCAGACATTGTCATCAATGAAATTCTCTATCAAAAGGAGAATGAAAACTCTCCGGAATTCATCGAGCTGTTTAACAATTCTGAAAACAATTTTGATCTGAGCAACTGGACCATTTCTGATGCTGCTAATAATTCTGCCACACTGCCTGAAGGAACTTCTCTTGAAGCCGGAAATTATGTGGTTTTAACAGATCGACAGAGTTTTGCAAACTCACTCTCCAACGGAATTTTCCTTTTAGGTTTTCCTTCGCTCAACGATTCCGGCGATGGCATTATCATTAAAAATGAATCCGGAGTTACCATAGATAGCTTGTTTTACACCGAACGTTTTGGTGGAAATCAGAATGGAATTTCTGCTGAGAAAAAAGATCCTGATGGAGCTTCCAATGATCCCAACAATTGGAACAGCAACACTTCCGAATCCGGAAACAGTGCCGGTGTTGAAAATTCAGTTTTTCAGTTAGATACTATTTCTCCTGAGATCATTTTTGCAAAGCTTCAGGAAAACGGAAATGTGGTTATCGCTTTTTCGGAGTTTGTGGACCTTTCAGGAAGTACAATAAGTGCAGGCGGACAACAGCGTTCTGTACTTGATTTCTCCCCATCAGTAGCAAATAAAGTAACAGTGGATGGCTCGGGATTGTCGACGAATGAGCACATTGAAGTTTCAATTACGGATCTTGCGGATGTAGTCGGGAATGTAAATTCATCTGCTTCCGGACAGATCTCTCAAAAAATTACTCCCGGCTCTGTGGTCATTAATGAGATCTTGTATGATCCGCTTTCTGACGACGAAGACAACCTGCCCGATCAAACCGAATACATCGAACTGTACAACACTCAGGATTACGCTATTTCATTGGAAGAGATCTTTCTGAATGACGCTCCCGATGAGGACAATGAAGTCAATCGACTTGATCCGGTTTCATCTGAATTCAAGTGGATTCAGCCTAATGGATATTTTCTGATCTATGCTGAAGATCAAACTTTTGATTTTTCTGAAAGTCAACTTGCCGAATATTTTGGTCTAGAATCTCAATCGGATCAGTTTACCATGCAGATCGATCGTTCCAGTTTAAGCTTATCTGCTTCGGGAGATGCGATCTTCATTTCTGACAGTTCAGGAACTACTATCGATTCTGTTTTTTATGATGAGAGCTGGCAAAATCCGAATCGTGTAAGCGTTGATGGGGTAGCTCTGGAAAAGATCAATCCTGCCGGCCCAAGTAACGATGAAAGTAACTGGAGTTCCAGTACAGAAGTAAGCGGAGGAACTCCCGGTCAGCAAAATTCTATTTTTCAGGAACCCGGTTCTGCTCCGGATAACTCAGGAATTACTTTTACTCCCAATCCTTTCTCACCCGATGATGATGGGTTTGAGGATTTCTTAACTATCAATTATACACTGGATGAAGCTGATTATTTGCTACGAGTCAGAATCTATGACCGGTATGGCCGAGAAGTCCGTGAATTAGCAGACGGCAAACCTGCAGGATTTTCCGGGAGCTTAATTTGGGATGGATTAACAGATTCCGGAAACAAAAACAGAGTGGGAATTTATATCGTGTTATTTGAAGCTTACAACAGCGCCGCCGGAAGAGATCGAACGTTTAAAGAAACCGTGGTTATTGCGAGGAAGTTTTGAGGGAATTAGGAATGCTTCAATTAACAATTAAGAATTAATTGTCGCATTGTTAATTGAGTAATTGATCTTCACTCCCCCAAACCAATTAATTCGCAGATCAGGTTGGTAAAGCCCTTTATTCATGCAGTGGCTCAGGATCATCTTTTAAGTAAAATTTAACTAATACAGAATCTCCTTTCCCTACTTCAAGAGCATCTAATGCTACTTCTTCTTTACCAATAAAACCGGCTTCGATTTGATAGAAACCTTTTTTAACTGGAACAATAAAATATTTTTTAAAATCTGAATTTTGAAAAAGAATACCATTTATCCTGTAGTACGCCGGAAGCTCCTGTTCTTTAGATTCATAACTAAAGGTATTTATTTGGATATAGCTCGAAAAACCATTGTAGCTTTGTAATTTAGTAATTCCTATTTCTTCAATTCCTGAATCTTGTTTTCCCGAGGAAGCACAAGAAAGGATACATGTGATCATAAATAACAGATAATATTTCTTAGCAGTTAGCATGCATACTCTCTTTAGCATTATCAACATCTTATTTGTGCATCTTTGAATACGCCTTCACAATTGTCAAAAAATAGATCCTGCTCCGCCAAATAGGCTTTTAAATAAACATCTTTACCGTCAAGCAAAATCGGCTGTGTTTCAATTGAAAAATATCCAACAGATCTAATAATAATTTGTATAGGATAATTTGATCTCTGGACTTTAGTTTTAATGACTTTCTTATCTGTTTTGAAAGTACGACACCCCACTTTAACATGAGAGAAAATATAAGCTGAATCAGAGTTTACATCTTCTATTTCAATTTTAATGGTAACACTGTCGGGTTGATTTGGTTCTTTTTCGCTGTTCAAATCAGCATATGTTAAGCTGTAAGCACTTTTGTTATAAGTTGAGAATAGGGCCTCATTATTCTTACAGCTCAAAGATACTAGCATTGATAAAATAAGTATATAATATAATTTCATAGTTTTAGAAGTTTGATGGAGAACCTTATGCCGTTTTCTTAAGCGGTGTGAATGCTACTCCATCTCCAATTTTAATCGATAACCGTGCTAAAACGTACTTCCAACCATTACCCAATTTTTATTTTCCTTAATAAAAAAATTAATTCCAATTAGACCATCTCCGCTTTTATCAGACAATACAATTGCTCGATTTTTATATACTAATGGAGTCGATAAGTATAATACCGAGGTAAATTCTGCTTCCCAAATAGGTACTGGTCTTTGGTCACGTACATAGTCAGGTATTTGTTTATCATTAACCAATTCAACAGAATTTATATTTAATGTCTGTAAATTTATTGATTTATAGTCCTTTAGCGTTTGATTAAGCTGCTTCAATGTTGACTCATCAAAAAGAGAGTCTATATCTACCTCTGTGGAAACCGGATTTCGTATCAATAATTCTTTTGAAAGAGGAGAACCAAGAACTTGATTAACAGTTTTTTTATCAAATGTATTCTGAAATAGCACTTCTTTATCATCTATAAATAATTCGCTGGCAACTTTTAGTAATTGAAGTTGTTCCTCACTGGAATCTGTTAACCTTGAGCAAGATGAAAAAATGCTTATAAGAATTAATATGAAAGATATTTGTTTTATCAATTTCATTGAGTTAATTACAAGAAGAATTTGATGAATTTATCGCCGTTTGATGGAGAACCTTATGCCGTTTTCTTAAGCGGAGTGAATGCTACTCCAACAAAGGAAACCATATAGATTTGCAGAAGCAATTAAAATCATGGTATAAGAGTGCTGAACAATAACCATTATCTCTTCAACCCCTTAATCATTGTAATAACTCACTTCATGAACACTACCTGTACCAATAACTTCCCATGGGGCATTTTTATTTCTTCTTATATAAAACCTAATGGTGATGCCTAATCCTTTTTCGCCATAGCTGTCTATAAAAATAATTCCCCTGTTTTCAGAAATAATTGGAGTGGATAAAAAATAGACATTATTAAAACCTGAATAATTAAATGGCGGAGGATTTGATGAATCTTTTAAAAAATCTGGGATTTCTTTCTGTTCTACAACTTTGTGGCCGTCTGTCAACTCTTCGGTAACAATTATTTTTTTGTAGTTCTTAATACTTTCCGAAAATCCAGATATAACCTCTTTGGAAAAATAAATCTCCAAGCTATCGGAGGGCTCGGATAGAAAAAATACATTATCTAAAGAGAAGCCCTCATCCAAATAGTCTACGATCTTTTCTTTTGGTAAAGTTTCATAGTAGATCGGATTATCATTCTCATTTAGATTGGATAAGAAGTATTCAAGTAACTCCTCTTTTTCTTCAATCTCAGACATTTGATTATTGCAACCAAAAAAGCCAACTATGATTATTAATAAGCTAATCAAAGAATAGAATATAATTTTGGAGCTATTCATTTTATCTAATTGCTACAATATTGATTTGATGCTGCTAATATAGAACTTCAAATTTCATATCTCTTTCAGAGGATCCAAAATGACAACTTTCTTACTTAATTAATTAATTCAACCTCACTCCATCAAACCAATTAATTCCCGGAGCAGGTTGGTAATGCCCTTATTCCTCAAAAAGAAGTTTCTTCCAGATTACCTCATAAATAGTAAACCTATTATTTTTCTGCTCTACAATATATACTTCTTCAAATATTGATTGAGGTTCTTTGAATGCAGCTTTATCGACCAATACTTTATTTAAATCATCAATTGAAGAAATTTTCAATTCACTGAATCTTTCCTCATCAATGTTCTCCTTGCGACCATATTTTTTGTCATAAGTAAATTGATTTATCACACCGAGAGTCTCAAGGCCAATTGAGAACACAATTTTATTATCTGTAATGGTTTTTTCAGTATAGTTTTCATTAAGAACAATCGTATCCGATATTTTAGCAAGGATGTAGACCGGTTCTCTACCTTGCCCTTCTAATGAAAAAGAATAGAGAGATAGCGAAATTAATATTATTGATTTAATTACAATTTGTACTCGCATTATTTCTATAGTTTGTTAAAGCATTTGTATAATAAGTGCGCTGAGCCTGAGTCAAATTAGTAGTCCAAGATCTTGTATTTGTTAGCCCAACCCATGCAAGCGCTTCATATGTTTGGTTATTCAAACTAGAATCAAATTCTTTTATTGCATTCTCTATTATACCACGATAATGAGCCGCCATTGATTCATGCTGGAAACCGTTAACTCCAAACCTTGTATAGTAATCAAAGATACCTGGGTAATCACCATTTGATAACTTTTGTGTCCATTCTGATTTTTTAAGACCATCTAAGTTTGCGCCATTATCAAGTAGGGACATCACTTTTCTCCACATTTCCGCGTGTATCAATTCATGTATTAATGTTCTAGCGATTTCAAGTTTAGAGCGATTCAGCTTATTTGGATTAAACATAATCTCAATTATATAATCTTTAGGAGCTAAAGTAACTGCATTAGCTCCTGGATTTGTTTGACTTACTCCTGCACTTAGTTTCAAGTGCGCAACGGAAAATTCCTCATCAAAATTTTGAAGAATGTTTTTAAAAGTAATTGCTTGACCCGCCTGTTGATATACCGAATCTAAGCACGGGTTATTCTTAAAAGTGCTATCAATTAATATTAACCGTTTACCAACATACTCATCATAAGTAGAACCGGAACCACCACCTCCACCACCGCTTCCAGTGGGTGGGTCGTCATAACATACTTGTGTTTCGGTAGAGCCATTGTATTCTGTATAAATATACGCTACTGTGCCATCACTATATTCCTGATACCAGTCTGTATAATGATGTACAACTTCGGTATAACAATCTACACTCATTTTTAGCTTCCCACTCTTAATCTCCTCATAAGATTCCTTGCTAATTTGGGAACCGGTTGCTTTTATCTTTCCTTTATCTAGTCCAAAAACATGTTCAGTCGTATGCAGGAAAATTATCTTTATGCTGTCCTATAATTAGTATCAATCAATAATTTGATCTTCTACTAACCATATTCGTTCCACTTCCATTAAATAACCATAATCATCGTCTTCCTTAATAAATATATAGAACGAATACTTTTCATAGTACTCAGGAAATTTTCTTTTGTCATTTAATTTCAAAAAGTCATCAATGCTTACTATTTGTTCTTTAATCGAACTGTATGTGATCCTTGTTTTTTTATGTTGGTCTTTTATAAATCTATATGTTTGATCGTTCCCAAGATCATAAACTCTCTCATCTTTCTTTACGGTTATGGAGTCTTTCTCCTCCTGATATAAAAAAACTATCTCTTCTTTTTGCTGAGCATTAAGGTTAAATGAGACTAATAAGAAAAGTATGATACATTTCATTGTTTCCTTTGCTGTTTATGGCCTAGTTTAAAGAGTGCTCAAAGCGCTATTTGTTACAAAACAGATAGATACGCTTAGTGATTAATATTCTAGTAAAAGTCGGACATAGTATTTAGCTAAACCTATTAAAACCTGCCGATTTGGGAAAAAGCTTCCAACTACAGCGACCTAGAATTATTTCCACTAACTCCATCACCCCGCTTTCAGCGAAATGATGGATAGGTATCCTGTCATTTCGAGCAGAGCGAGAAATCTAAAATTCTACTTTGTACTAAATCTTTAGATTTCTCACCTCTTTCAGAGGATTCGAAATGACACCTTTCTTACTTAATTAAATAATTCAACTTCACTCCAGCAAACCAATTGATTCCCGGAGCAGGTTGGTAAAAACGATTTCCAAAAGCATTTATATCGTAGCCCAAACTGTATTGTTGATCCAGCAGATTATCTACACCCGCATAAATATCCAGATCGAATTTCTCTCCCAGTATTTGCTTAAAACCGAATTTTCCTTTCATCAAATGATAGGGATCTGAGTACACTGTATTTCCATCGGTCAATGGAATTTCATCTGTGTAATTGTAGGATAACAGTCCGTATAAACCGATATTTGTTTCGGCTGAAAGAGATGTGAAAAAGGTATGTGGAGCTACGCCCGGCAACCGGTTATCAGAAAAATCATCTCCCTCTTTTATATAGTTATCATATTTGAAATTATGGAAAGTGTAAGAGCTTTGAATTTCCAGCAAATTTAAAAAACCATTCTCATTATTGATGGCAATCCAATTGGTGGAAAATTCGAATCCGGTTTGATTGGTGCTTCCTGCGTTTGCGAATGCTAATGTTCCATCGCGTTGCGATTCTGTAAGTACAATACTTTCCTTCAACTTGAAATAGAAGATAGCCAGATCATATCTGAAAGAGCCATTTCCAGTATTTCCACGAGTTCCAATCTCGTAATTGATTCCTTTTTCGGGTTCCAGATTTTCATTTAACTCGCCATCATTAGTCCGGAATTCTTCCAGGGTTGGTGGTGAAAACCCTGCGCTTACACTGGCATGGAGTGTAGTAAAGTCAGTCAATCTTTTTGCAATCGCAATCCGGGGCAAAATAGCTGTTTCAAAATTCTTGGAGATCAGATTCGGATCTACACCGCCTTCCTTAGTTGCTACTCTGGTCACATCGTAGTTCACTCTGTTCACACTAATTCCTGCGTTGATGAACACTTTTCCGGGAAGATCTAGCTCTCCCGTCAAATATACGCTTCTGTTCTTGATCTCGATCTCATCTTCGAATCTAAGAGAGTCTCTGATTCCATTTTCATTATCATAATTTCTTGCATTATTATTCCCAAAATGATTTTCAGCCCCTAGTTTTAGTTTAAGATCTGTATCTCCGAATGTATCCTTATATTGCACCCAAGGTCGACTTCCCCAACTTTTTCTGCTTTCACTTTTATAATCGAAATTGAAAGGATTTTCAAACTTACTGATGTTTGCAAAAATATTGGTTCCACCTGACCAATGTTCTGACCACTCGCTTTCTATGTTCGCACCAATGATAAAATCTTCCTGATCTATTGATGCATTTTGTTCCACACTGCCGGCTCTGGCTTGTGTGGGATCATCCTGAAATTGTTGCAGATTTAATCCGCCCGGAATACCGTAGTTCAAATTGGAATACAATGTGGAAACACTCACCAATGCATTTGATGGGGTAAACACTTTCACTCCGGTCTCAAATGTTCTTCGCTCAAAAAAAGATTGGTCTCTGTATCCATCAGAAACCTGAGAAGCATACTTGTACTGAGAGATCATACCTTCTTTTTTGGTGTTGTATTCTCCTCCGTATTTGAATAAACCAAAATCACCAACCGAAGCATCAACTATTCGCTCTGTTTGCGGGTTTTTCGGAAAGCTGTTGATCAACAAAACACCTCCTGTCCCCGCTCCATAAATACTGCCTGCAGGTCCTTTGATTACTTCGACCTGTTTGATATTCTGATTGTTCAACAAATTAAGTGGTGTGCTTCCTGATGGCAACGTGAGTGGAAAATCATTCCAGTATACTTTCACATTTCTGACTCCAAACGGTGAACGAATTGCACTTCCTCTGATGGCGATTCTGTAACTTCCCGGAGCCCGTTCGTCCATTTTTACACCGGCTACAGTGTTAAGACCATAAACCAATGATTGATCACTAAATCCGTTGATAAGCTTGTTATCCAAATAAGAAATGGAGCCCGGAGTTTCCATAATGCTTCTGTTCCCGCTAAAACCAACCACGGTAATCTCATCCAGTTTAGCTTTCAGAGTGTCGGGATTATCTTGAGCAGCGACCTCAAATCCGAATGAAGTAATAAAAACTGCTAATAAAATTTGTAGATGTATTTTTCTAATCAAAAAAATAAGATTCTATATTGTGGAACAATTTTGTCGGGAATTGATCTATGAAGTGTTAATATCAAATACGTAAATCATAATAAGATAGATGGAGTTCCGGCAAAACTCTATTACATTTCCATCACATTCAGTAATAAATTATAAACACAGCTAGTGAGTACCAATAGTAAAGCACCCATTGGAATTTTTGATTCCGGAATCGGAGGATTAACCGTTGCTAAAGCAGTAGCGAAAGCTTTGCCTAACGAGGATATCATCTATTTTGGAGATACCGCTCGTGTGCCTTATGGAATAAAGTCTGAAGAAACTGTCCGTGAATACGCACTCCAAATCACAGACTTTCTACTTTCCAAAGGCGTTAAAATGATCCTCATTGCCTGTAATACGGTTTCGGCTTCGGCAAAAAATGAAATAAAAGAGAAAACAGGTTCTCTTCCAGTTTTAGACGTGATTACATCCGGAACGGAAATGGCGTTATCGCAAACTCCCAATGATCATGTTGGAGTGATCGGTACATTGGCTACGGTAAATTCTAAAGCTTATGAAAAATCCATTCATGCGCTGGACTCTAAAATAAAAGTAACGCAGCAAGCTTGTCCATTGTTGGTTCCTTTGGCTGAAGAAGGCTGGATAGATAATGAAGTCGCTACAAAAACTCTGGAAAGTTATTTGTCCGTATTTGATAACTCAGATATCAACTCACTAATCCTGGGTTGTACGCACTATCCTCTTTTCAAGAAAGCTATTCCTTCTATCCTGAAATCAGATACTATCAAAATTATAGACTCAGCAGACTCTATAGCCCTCACTGCAAAGAACACTTTGAATGCCCTTGAGCTTTTGAATACCGAAGGTGGTGATTTTCAGTGCTTTGTAAGTGACCGACCTCAACGGTTTCAGGAATTGGCAGAGCGCTTTTTAGGTCGTAAGATCTCTGACGTTGTAGTTACCCATCTTTGATTTTTCAATATGTCATTTCTGTATCTATTTCTGTAGGCGCGTAAAATCTTTCGCGCCTACAGAAACGATATATCTAAACCCTTCTTCCCCAAAAAACCATTTACGCAATTTGACGGTAACTTAATTCAGAACCCTTATATTTAAAGACTAACTATCTGCGACATCTTCAGCAGAATAACATAAAACACATTCTCTTATGAAAAGGTTATTTCAATCGATTTTTACGCTGATACTTTTGGTATCACTTTCAAGTGTTTCAAACGCCCAAACAGGTTTGGAACTTTATGCAAAGATGGGCGAGCGTGGCTTTGTCAATTTTGACGGTTCCAGCTTAAGCTGGCTTCCCGGCGATCTTGGCTACATGGAAACAGAAAAAGGCGAAAATGGCAATACTGTTTTTTATAAAGTAGATCCGAAGACGGAAAAAAGGACATTACTGTTTGACAAAAAAACTACTGATGCTCTGATCAGCCAATATAATACTGCTGCAGATGCTGATGTTTCTGCATTGCCTTTCGATCGTTTTGAATTTGTAATGGATGATAAAGCCATTTTCTTTACTCAAGATGAAGTTGATTACGTATTTGATCTTAAGGACAGAAAGTTAAGAAAGCTGTACAAGCCTGAAGTAGAACGCCCTCTTTACACCGACGAATTGATGAGAGGCATGGAAAGAAGTCAGCTTTGGAACGGAACTTATTCTCATGACTATACCAAGTTCGCTTATATCAAAGAATATGATATCTACGTAGTTGATACCAAGACCAAAGAAGAAAAACGCCTTACTTACGGAAGTGAAGAAAAGATGAACGGGCGACCAAGTTGGGTTTATCCTGAAGAATTTGGGCAACGTGAAGCATACTGGTTTTCTCCTGATAACTCAAAGATCTCCTATTTACAGTATCAGGAAAAAGACGTTCATCAGTTTCCAATAGTTCACGAGCTAACATTTGAAGCCGGACTAGAGCAAATGAGATATCCAAAAGCCGGAGAAACCAACCCTACCGTAAATCTGTTTATTGTTGATATTGCAACGGGTGAAATCGAGCAAGTCCCGACCAACAGTGATCCTGATACATATATTGTAAGACCGGTTTGGAGAAATAACGGAAGTGAGTTGACTTTTCGTCGCTTGAACAGAAAGCAAGATCATCTCGAACTTCTGGCTTATGATATCAAGACCAAAAAAGTAAGAACCATTCTTGAAGAAAAAGAAGATGCTTATATAGATCTTCATGACAATTTTATCCAGTTGGATGATGACAAGACTTTTATCTGGACTTCTGAAGTAAGTGGATACAATCACATCTATCACTATGATTTCAATGGTAAACTCATCAATCAGATTACTAAAGGTGATTTTCCGGTCGGAAATATTGAAAATGTAGATCAGAAAAATAAAAAGGTCTATTTCACAGCTTACCAAAACATGGGCTTAGACAGCTACTTCTATTCCGTTGATATGAATGGAAAGAATATGAAAAAGCTCTCAAATGGTGATGGTCGACATAATGTAAGTATGAATGAAGCCGGAGAGTATTATGTGTGTTCACATTCTTCTTTCGATTCCCCATATGAAGCCAATTTATATGATAATAAAGGAAACATGATTCGCAACGTCATGAAAGCAGACATCAGTAATGTGGAAGATGCAGGACTTGAGAAACCTGAGTTCACTGTTATGAAAGCTGCGGACGGCGAAACGGATCTTCCTGTTCTTATATATAAACCAAAAGATTTTGATCCGTCAAAGAAATACCCTGTTCTATTGCCACTTTATGGTGGTCCTGGTTCTCAGGATGTTTCCAACACCTATAAAAACTACGATGGCTATCAAAGAATGGCACAGCTAGGTTTTGTAGTTGTACGAGCAAATTACCGTGGCTCCGGAAATCGTGGTAAAGAATTTCAAACTCTTCATTACGGCAGACTCGGAACCTTAGAAATTGATGATTACGCAGCTGTAATTGAGCAAGTTACTGAACGTGATTATGCTGATGGAGATCGGGTTGGTGTATATGGCCACTCTTATGGCGGATATGCAACTGCATTACTTATGCTTCGCTACCCTGACCTATTCCATGTTGGCGTTTCAGGAGCTCCTGTTACCGATTGGAGAAGTTATGACACTATTTATACTGAGCGCTATATGAACACTCCTCAGGCGAATAAAGAAGGCTACGATGTTGGTTCTGCAATGACATATGCTGATCAATTGAAAGGGAAGCTGCTTCTGATTCATGGCTCCATTGATAACAATGTTCATCCTGCTAACACTACTATGTTGGTTGATGCTCTTATCAAAGCAGACAAAAACTTTGACTTGATGATGTACCCCGGAAACCGACACGGAATTCGAGGAGCACACGGGCGCCATTATCAAAAACTGCGTCTTCAGCATTTGATCAATAACCTGAATCCTGAAATAACAAGCCAGGATGAAGTTGATGTTGACCTTATCTGGACGAATGATTAATTGAATGTCTCACGAGGATATCATCTTGATATCCTCGTTTACTATTCTTTTGATCAAGCTCAATCCAGAGTTTAACGAAAATAAAAGGCTGTAGGGATAATTCATGAATTATCCCTACAGCCTTTTTTAATATGAATAACAAAAAAGCCCCCAAACATTTCTGATCGGGGGCTTTACATCAATATTCTAAACTAAAACTTGAATATTCTTTATTCAAAGCTTAGTCCATATCTACAGTTTTGAACTCTTTAAATGGACTGAAATCAGCATTCTCCATTGCCTGTTGATATGCCGGCCAGTCTTCAGTAAAGAAAGCGTTGATCTTTGTAAGTGCCTTCTCAACTTCTTCTTCAGCTAAACGAAGCAGATTCTCTTCCGTTGTACCCGGACCATCATAATCGTTACCTAAATAACGGAAAGGACCAAAGATCGCCTGCATCGTAGTTGGTTCAGGATTTCTCGTAATACCTTGACGATCATCAGATTTACCAAACACCATATTCATGAGATCCTCGATCTTTTTCTTGATCTCTTTATTGGCTTCATTGATCTCCTTCAACTCTTTTTTATCACGAGTATCAGCTTTTGCAAGAGCTTCATGTGTTTCCACGATCTCTTCAGCATCAATTAATTGATTTGTAGCTTTTCCTAAAGTTGCGCTTAATTGTGATACCTGATCTCTCAATTCAGCTGTTTTTCTGAGAGCAGCCATAGTAACTTCGATCCGTGGATCACTCATTACTTTTACTGTCGTTGAATCAGAGAATTCACCATAAGTAAACTTAACTTTGTAGGTTCCGGGTAATACATCTCCACCTGAAGGTTCCGGAGCATTTGGACGTGCTTTACGTCTGCTAGCGCCGCGAATCCCTGCTTTATCCATTCCCCATGATGTTCTGTTTATACCATCATGCTCAGGAGTTCTTTCAAAAGTTCGGATCTTTTCACCCGACATATTGAAAACCTCTACTGTCACTTTTTCTTTTTTATCGGATGATTTCATTTCCTTTCCATCATCATCCTTTTTCAGCATTTCGCTGTTTACAGAATAAGTTAAACGAGCACCACCTGATCGGTTTTCCCCTGCAAAAACACCATCCGCTGAGAAACGCATGCCTCTGGCTTGTCTCCAATCGGCTTGATAAGCATCCGGAGCTGCGTAAACTCTGATCGCTTTATCTAACTCATCAATACCATTTTTAGCAAGATCTCTTAATGGCCGGATGTCATCCAGAACCCAAAACGCACGTCCGAATGTTCCAATTACCAAGTCATGTTCGCGCGGGTGAATTACCATATCATAAGTAGATACGGTTGGGTATCCATTTGTCCATTTGGTCCAGGCTTTTCCTCCATCAATACTTACATAAAGTCCAAGCTCAGTGCCTACGAACATAAGATTTGGTTCCACAGGATCCTGAACAAAAGAAAGTGCATAGCCTTCCATACCTTTGTCTTTAGCTATGTTTGTCCATTTTTTGCCGTAGTCTTTGGTATGCATTACATACGTTCCCCAATCATCACGACGATAATTATTGATCACTGCAACAGCTTCACCTGCATTGAATTTGGAAGCTTTTACCTGAGCTACCCAACTTCCTGATGGAATTCCTTTTATGTTTTTAGTAAGATCGGTCCAGTTCTCTCCGCCATCTCTGGTGATATGAACTTTTCCATCATCTGTACCTACCCAGATCAATCCTTGCTCCAAAGAGCTCGGCTCTATAGCCAGAATAGTTGTAAAGTTTTCAGCGCCGGTAGCGTCCATGGTGATACCACCACTTTCATGTTGCTTTTGCTTTGTGGTATCGTTTGTTGTCAGATCCGGAGAAATAATTGTCCAGGATTCACCACGATCATCACTTTTATGAACATACTGAGAGCCGAAGTAGATCGTCTCTTCATTAAAAGGGTCAAAATTTACAGCTGAATTCCAGTTGAATCGTAAGTTCTCTCCATCCGGATGTGTAGGTCGAACAAAACGTCCGGCTCCGGTTTCAAGATCTACTCTACCAATATTTCCCTGCTGCGACATTGCAAAAACGTAGCGATCGTCACTTTGATCCATGATCACATCAAAACCATCACCGAAATAAAGCTCTTCCCAATATGCATTTCTGATTCCACCGGAACGCCACACGTATGCAGGTCCTTGCCACGAGCCATTATCCTGCATTCCACCATAAATATTGTAAGGAATTCTGTTATCTACATTTACATGATAAAACTGCCCAACCGGAATATTGTTAATGAATCTCCAGCTATCTCCTCCATCATAAGTAATGTTTAAACCACCATCGTTACCATCGATCATGAATCCACGATTATCTTTGCTTAACCAAAAAGCATGATGATCAGGATGAACCCAATTATAGTAAGGATACAGGCTTTCGAACGAACGAGCTCCGTCTGTACTTTTCGAGATGTAAGTATAAATACTATACACTGTGTTCTCATTGAATGGATCTACATAAATTTCTGCATAATAAAACGGTCTGTTACCAACTTCCCCATCCTTTTCAACGGTTTGGCGAAGCTCCCATGTATAGCCTCCATCATCAGATCTGTAAATTGCATTCTCTTTTGATTCAACATGAGCGTAAACTACATCTGTATTACTTGGAGCTATAGCAATTCCCATTCGTCCTAATTCTCCTTCAGGAAAACCATCATCAGAAGTCACTTCTTCCCAGCTTTCGCCACCATCTAAGGTCATATACAGTCCTGAACCTTCACCACCGGATTTAAAAAACCAAGGCCACCTTCTGAATTCCCACATTGCCGCAAAAATCTTATTCGGGTTGTTTGGATCCATTACCATATCACCGATGCCTGTTCGGGTGTTTATATACAGAATCTTTTCCCAGGTTTTTCCTCCATCAGTAGTTTTAAAAACACCACGATCTTCACTGTCTCCCCAAGCTGATCCTTGTGCACCTACATAAACAACATCCGGATTTTCCGGATGGATGATCACACGATGGATGTTTCGGGTTCCTTCCAATCCCATCAACTCAAATGATCGCCCGCCATCAATACTCTTATATATTCCTGCTCCACTACTTTGACTGTTTCTTGGATTTCCTTCACCTGTTCCAACCCAAATGATGCTAGGATTCTTTTGATGAATATCGATCGCACCGATTGAAGCAGCTCCATAATCATCAAAGATAGGTTCCCATTTAATTCCTCCGCTCTCTGACTTCCAAACTCCACCTGAAGCTGATCCCACATACATGATGTCATTATTAGATTCTACAACATCAATGGCAGTAATTCTACCACTCATACCAGCCGGACCTACGTTTCTTGGCTCCATTCCCTTCAGGAGGTCCATATCCAACTGCTGAGCCTTTAATTCGCTACTGCCCACCATTAGTGAGAGAACTAATACAAAACTAATCGTAAATAATTTTTTCATAACTGTTTATTTGTGTTTATAAAAAAAGGGTAGCGTTCTGCTACCCTTTAATTTGAAAAGATTTTATTTAATCGTTTCCATCAAGAATCTCATCTATTCTTGCCCTGGCATCTTCAAAATGATTTTTAGTATCTCTGTTAAGAGATCTACCAGCTAAAGCACTGTTTATATCTCTTTTTAAGATTTCAAGTTCATTTCTTACGATCGGACGAATATCAGATTGACTTACATCCACTGAACGGGCGAAGAAACCGGAAGGCTCTTCGTTTAATAAATTACCCATTACTTCAATATAAGCACGCTGTAAATGACGTCTGTGAATTCCGGTATTTTGCTTTGCTCTGGCTTCAGACCAAATACCGTTTCTCGTTGCGTCCATCATTTCAGTAATTGTATAAGTATCACCGTCAGCACGTGCTTCGGCTTCTACTAATCTTGCGAGCCTGTCTGGTCTCATCAGATTATTAAGAACACCAACCTGCGCTCCACGGAACGTTTCAACCGCACTGGATTGATTAATTCTGTTCAGGATGTCTTTATTGAATGCCCATGTTGGAGTAGCAAATGCATGTTTATTCAGAAAATCCATTGCTCTTCGTTGATCTGATTCTGCAACCAGCTCATAAACTTCGCCGTCTTGGTCGTAGGTTTTATATGTTTGATAAACACCACCAACATAAGTTGTAACATGTCCCATATATCTTCTCCACTGACCAAGAACATTGTTATAGAGTTCAGCTAAATCTGAAAACTCTTCTCCGTCACGATCTGTCCATGTAACCAGATTTTCAGTGATAACCTGAAGGTTTGCGAGTCCAAGCTCACTTGCTCTCATCGCATCATCACCGATCGCTTCAGTTTGAGAACGTGGATCAGCACCGTTTGAGTAACCAAACCAATATAAAGGATCATCACCGTTAGCAACTATCCACTCATTCAGGATCTCGTTTTCATCATCCGCTTTTTCGATATCAGGAAACCAAGTATAACCCCATTTGATGGACCATTTGTCATATTCACCAATTTGTGGGTAGTACTGAGTTACGCCATCACCGGGTTGTGCGATATAATTAAAACGTGCATAATCCATAATAGATGGAGCTGTACCGTGCGTAGATGTAAACTCAGGATCACGTAGCTGTTCAACAGTGTAACCTACACTTGAACCCATGTTGTGAGGTAAACCAAGTGTATGTCCAACTTCATGTGCCATAACAAAACGAAGCATGTCTCCCATGATCTCATCAGACATTTTTACATTTCTGGCATCAGGATTTGATGCTGCAGTCTGAATAAAGAACCAGTTTCTTAAAAGGTTTTGGATATTATGATACCAAAGAATGTCGCTTTCAAGAATTTGACCTGTTCTCGGGTCATGAACATGGGGACCCTGCGCATTCTGAATAGGATTTGTTATGTAACGCATTACAGAATAACGAACGTCTTCCGGTGAAAATTCAGGATCTTCTTCCGGAGTTGGAGCTGCTTTACCTATGATCGCATTTTTAAATCCTGCTTCTTCAAAAGCTACCTGCCAGTCTTCGATTCCTGCTAACAAATATGGAATCCATTTTTTTGGTGTAGCAGGATCTAGGTAATATACAATTGGCTCAACCGGCTCAACTAGTTCACCTCTCAAATAAGCTTCTTTATCTTTTGGGATAAGTTGATACCTGGTGATAAAGCGATTCGTTGCCGCTCTGTGTTCATCTGAACTGTAATCGTACTGACTAATTGAGAAATAGCCTACACGCTGATCCCAGTTTCTTGGCTGAGCAGGTTCTTCCGGTAACAAAATCATCGACTGGTTCATTTCCAATGAAATAGTATTGGTAGAACCATTATCAGGAGGACTGGAAGCATCGTATGTTAATACATGACGTACTTCAATATTTTCAGGATAACTTGATATCCTTTCAACAAAAGAACGACTTCCGTCTAACCGTCTTACTTGGAAGTTTCTTCTTTGGAAGCTGCTTAATCCACTAATTAAAGCAACATCTGAAGTATAAAGACTGGTAACGTCTACAACAATTCCGGTTGTATCTTCATTGTTGGCCTCGATCTTGAACGAATAAACTACCGGCTCAAAATTATTATTCTTTACAGACTTATAGATTGGGTCATCTTCGTTAGCAACACTTGAATATGAAACATGACGCAGCAAAATATTGTTGTCTTTTCTTTGCCATCTTACTACTTGTTGTCCACGAGCTTTTTGTCCTGCGCCGCCAAAACTTAAGTTTTGTACAGAACCTGCTACACGGCTAACCAGTAGCATTTCTCTTTCTAACAGTTCATTGGGAATCTCGAAGTAATATTTGTCATCTACTTTATGCACGTTAAACAAACCTTCGTCTGTTTTAGCGTCTTTAGTGATTACTTCACTGAATTTTTTAATATCTCCTTTTTTCGGAGATGGTCTCTTTGTAGCTGATGAGCTGTTCCCTGGTTTTGTAGCCGATCCGGAAGATTTACAACCGGAAACAACTAGTACAAAACAAAGGGAGAGGGCTAGAAACCTGCCCATTAATTTAATACCGTAGTTCATTTCTTACTTATTTATTTAAAATTTCAAAAGTAAGATAAAGTGAGACTATGCTAGGAGCTAATCAAGTTTATTATTTAAGTAAGGTGTAAAAAGTTTAAAAGGAATTTACTTTAAATACTGTCTGAACCATGCCCCGGTTAAATCTACTAATTCCTTAAACTGAGGTGGGAAAAACTCCTCTTCAAACGGATGGGAGGCACCAAATGTGTGGCCCGCTTTAGCGATAAGTCTCAACTCTTTTTCTTTTGAGCCGCATGCAATTTCTAACTCTTCAGAATTGGATTGAGCTACATCCTCATCTTCTCTTCCGTGAATGAACAAACTTGGTATTACAAGTTCTTTAACTCTTCTAAGAGCAATTAAACGATCTGCATTTTCCTTGGTATCATCGTACCAACTCTTGTCTACTTTCATCTCCTGTCCGGTTCGGCTGTTTTTATAGATGGTATAGCCTTTTTCTTCCCAGTCAGATTTTTCTTTTTCACTGAAACGATCTAAATAATCCGCGACAGCTGCCCATGTCACTAAACATTTAACTGATTCATATTCTGCTGCCGCTGCAATTGCTGTATGCCCGCCTCTGGAATGCCCTACAATTCCAATTGAATCAGTATTCAAATTGGAGTGTGAATCATCAATTTCACCGGTTTGAAGTGCTCTTATTACCACACCGATCTCGTCCAGATCTTTACTGAGTGTGGATTTCTGAAAAAGATCCAATCGTTCGTATTCCGTTCTACCATTGCCAATTCCGTTGTGTGAGAAGTTAATCGCCAGTACTCCAAAACCATGACGGGCTATATCTTCACAAGCATCCGGAAAAGGACCCCAATCTTTGAATCCTTTAAAACCATGTAGAAATATAATAACAGGGAAATCTTTTCTCGTTCCACTGATTGGTGAATACAGATCATACTTTATTGGGAGGTTTTCTTCTGTAAGAATTTGTCCCGACGAGATTGATAAATTATCATATTCCATTACAGCTTGTTATTTTTTAAAATCTAAAGTTTCTAATTTTACGAGCTCACGGATGTTGTTCACTTCTTTTTGTCTGAGGTAGCGCCACCTACCCATTTTAACTCCTTTTAAATTAAGGCCCGCATATTCAATACGCTTAAGCTTAGTAACTTCTGTCCCAAAATGTTCCACCATCCTGCGAATAAGCCTGTTTCGCCCCTCAAACACAGAAAGTTGAAAAACTTTCGGAGCATCCATGAACCGTTTTACATTGTGTCCTTTTGCATCTCCGTCTTCCAGAGGAATTCCTGTTTTGAACATACTTAACTCCTCATCCGACAAAATTCGTTCCGTTTCCACTTCGTAAGTCTTTCTGACACTGTAACTTGGATGCATTAAACGGTGAGCCAAGTCTCCATCATTCGTTAAAATAAGAAGCCCGGTTGTGTTTCTGTCTAACCTCCCGACAGGATATACTCTCGCGCCGGTTGCATTTTCAACCTCATCCAAAACGGTATTTCTGCCCTTTTCATCATCTGTTGTTGTGATCGTATTTCTGGGCTTATTTAAAAGCAGATACACAAATGGCTCAAGCTGTATTTTTTGACCGTTTACCTCAATCACATCCTGACGCCGAACCTTGGTTCCCATTTCGGTGATCGTTTTACCATTCACTTTCACCAAACCGTCTGTTATATATTGATCAGCTTCTCTTCGGCTACACAAACCTGCGTGTGCGATGAATTTATTGATACGAATTTCTTCGTCCTGCGAATAATTCTGATCTACGCGATTTGGTGAAGTCCCCGATTTTTTCTTTTTCGTGTCTTTTTTTCCTTTAGCCGGTCCTCGTCCTGACTTCTTATTCATTATTCCTCTTCATTTTTTGAGTCATTTTCATTTTCTTCATCTTCATAATTATGCTCTGTCTCATTCCCTTCTTCGGGATCTTCTTTTATTTCGATTGAGCCATCTTCTTCCTCTTCCATGATCATAGATTGCTCCAGCAACAACTGACGATGCTCTGCCATATCATCATCTTTAAGTATTTCTTCAATTTCTCTTGGCTTCGGAAGTTCCTCTACAGAATTGATCCCAAAATGTCTCAGAAAATGAGAAGTGGTAGTGTAAAGCAACGGTTTTCCCGGGCTGTCAGATCTTCCGGAAACTTCAATAAGTGCTTTTTCCATTAACTGACGAAGAATATACCCTGAATCTACTCCACGGATCTGATCAACTTCCGGCTTCGTAATCGGTTGCTTATACGCTACAATTGCAAGGCTTTCGATTGCTGATTGAGAAAGTTTTCTGTAAGCATTTTCGTGTTGAAAAATACTTAACCAATAATGGAATTTTTTCTGAGTTACAAAAGTATAACCTTTGGCGATACGCTCGATCCTGAAACTTAAACCGTTTTCATCGTAGCGAGTGTTCAGTTTATCAACAAAATCGCTAACTGTATCTTCAGAGATTTCTATCTGTTCTTCATTTTCGACAATGATGGATTTAATTTTCTGCCCCGAAATAGGTTCTTCACTGGCAAAGATCAGCGCTTCAATAACTGAAGATAATCGTGTTCCATCTACAAATTGATAATCGTTTTTCATTTAATTAACCACAAAGTTCACAAAGATTAATTTATAATTCTTTTGATTCCCTGTTTCAAATATTTGACATTAAAATTTAACAGCAAACCTAATCTGAAATTACTCATTTTAAGATAGCTCATAACTTGAGCAATATGAATATTATTCAATTCTTCTACTGCCTTTAACTCTACGACTAATTCCCTCTCCACTAATAAATCGATTCTGTAGCCACAGTCTAATTCAACATTTTTATACTTGATTGGCATTGGTTTCTCTTTTTCCACATTTAAGCCCTTTTCAGTTAGAGAATAAAACAAACAAGCTTGATATGCCGATTCTAAAAGGCCAGGTCCCAGCTCTTTATGAACTTCTATTGCCTCACCAATTACAACCTTAGACAATTTGTTTAATTTCTCCATTTCTAACATAACAAACCTTTGTGCCCTCTGTGGTTCAACCCAAGTCTTTTACAATAAAGAACCCATCATTTCCCTGTTCCTGATACAGCGGCATTAAGATATACCCTTCAGCCTGTGCTTCAATTCTGCCTAATTTATCATTAGCGAGCCAATCACCTTTTTTAATCTTATCGAAGTTTTTGAAGCCCGGTCTCATTACAAAATCATCGTCTTCTTCAATAATATGCTTATATATGAACTCTACTTTTTTAGGAAGACCGGCTGTTTGCTGAGCTAAAAATTCATGATATGGTTCATAATCAGGAATATACGAAAGATCCAGACATCCCGACGCATTCAGAAGTGCATAGACTCCTGCAGTAGCATTAAATTCCGCACTTTCGCTAAAATGCATCCCTGCTTCAAATGCGAAGCCGATATTCCCTGTACTTTGAATATATTTTAGTGCAATTCCGTGCAATGCTTTTTCAATACCAAAGATCAAAGGCACATTCAATTTACTTAAAAGTTCTACATTCTTTTTTTCTCTGGAACTGATGGCAAATAAACCCGTTGCTGCCGAAAAAGTATGCAGATCCGCAAAGATCACAGGTTCTTTTTTATTCTCATTAAGGATAATCGGATCTATAATTTCTAAAACCGCTTTGGTTTCTCTCCGTTCAGCCGTAAGCACTTCTTCAAATGGAGTTCTCCTTACTTTGTCTAGGATGGATGTAAACCAAATGCGATTCATATCTTCGTCTATGAACCGCTCTCCTTTACTTAGTGCTTCAAGGTTTCCTCGTATACCAATAAAATTGCCACAGAACTTGTCTTCAAGACCTTTGATCTTTTCGAGCACATGCTCTACTGCTTTTATACTTGTTGGTTCATTCCCATGAACTCCTGCAAGCGCAATAATTGTTGGGCCCGGTTTGTTCCCTTCAAGCTTCCCGATTATTCGGTCTTTGTATGCAACTGAATTTGTATTCTTTTCTTCTTTTTCAGCCAATATTTCCAATCAGTTTTCCTTCTTACTTTTGTTTTCTTTTGCCAGCGCTTTGATCAGTCTTCTGCTGATATTCAAAAAATTATCTTCCGTTATAATGCCAACTAACCGGCTGTTCTTCACTACCGGTAAACATCCGATCTGCTGATCCTGCATAATTTCCATCGCTTCAATAATGGAAGCTTCCGGATGTATGGTTATCGGATTGCTGATCATAATATCTTCTATCGCATGACTTTTATATTCCCCTTCTTCATTTGCGGCCTTAGAATATTCTCTCAACACCATCCGCATCGAAACCAATCCCACTAAATGTTTTTGATCATCTTCAATAGGAATATATCTGATCCTCCGCCAGTCCAATAAATTTGAAGCGAACTCAATCAGATCGTCTTTGCGCGCCGTAAAAAGATCGGTAGTCATAAACTCTTCCACCAGCAAAGTAGAAGGTTTCCATAAAGCCACATCTTCCACTCGCGCCAAACCCCATTTATGAACCGGTTCTCCTTTTTGTTGATTTTTAGCCATTGCTCCGGTTATCGTCGAAAGTGTTTGTTCTCTGTTATTCTCTTTGATAAGCTTCCCATAAGATTTTACCACCCAATATGATCCAGTTTGTGCACTTTCTACTCTGTCTTCAATTACACCTAAATAAGTGTCGATATCAGATTCCAGAATATTCACTTTTTCAAGGCCTGCTCTGGCGATCGGCAAAAGTTCTTCTTTGATCAAATCGCGCGCAGTTACTTTTCTGTCATCAGTCCAGATAAACTTTGTATCCAAACCCATTTTAGAAGCTGCAAAAAAGTTCAAACGGGCATTATCAAAATCCAACACTTTGGTAATATCAGAGTATGCGTCTTCCATGCCATTCATTAGCCCCAACCAGAACGCAGTATTTGCAATTTCATCCACAACCGTTGGTCCTGATGGTAGTACACGATTTTCGATCCTCAAATGAGGTTTTCCCCCTCCGATTCCATAACAAGGTCGATTCCATCTGTAAACGGTTCCGTTATGAACATTCAGCGCCATCAGTTTTGGTGGTATTCCGTTCTTTAAAAGTTCATCAACATTCTCTTCCAGATTAGAACTTAACAGAACCCGATATCTTGAAATATCTTCTTTGTAAATGTCCAGAATACTACCTCTTAGCCAATCCGATCCGAAAGTCACTCTTGGCAGTGAATCTCTTAAATGATCACCTACTCCGCGGGTATCTACCGATTGATGAAAAAGAGCGATTCGGGTTTCTGCCCATAATCTTTTGCCTAGCAGAATAGGAGAATTAACCGCACTTGCTAACACAGGAGCTGCTATTGCCTGAGCGATGTTGTATTTAGAAACAAACTCATCAGGTTTAATTTGCAAATGGATCTGATATCCGGTGTTGCACCCTTCCAGAAGCGGAGTGTCGAATTTCATGAGTAATTCGTCCATTCCCTGAATACGGATTTCATATTCTTTACCGCGCATATTATCTATGGCATCACACAACGCTTTATAACGCGGAAGCGGGGTCAGATTTTCAATTGCTACATCCGACTTGCGAATAGAAGGAAGAATTCCGGTCAATAAAATATCGCCGCCTAATTCCTGAACTTTTTTTCGTACGTAAGCAACCTCATTTTGAAGATTTTCTTCCATCTGAGAAAGACAATTGTCTTTAAACTCCAGCGGTTCGAGATTGATCTCTATATTAAACTTTGCGATCTCTGTTGTGTAATTACCATCTCCGAGCGCATCCATTACTTCCATGGCATTAGGCATTGCTTTACCATGCTCATCGATCAGACATAATTCCTGTTCTGCCCCGATACGGATTACATCTGTTTCAAACCAATCCTCTTCTAACATTCTTTCAAGAGCACGTGCGTCCTTCAGAACATTCTTCATGAACTTCTGAACATCTTCATTACTCTTTGCAAGTTTTACCCTTTCTTCGCCCATCTCTTTATAAATTGCATTTAAAGCAGGTCGTAAATACTAACTTTATAAAGCGGAATGCAAGTTTAAATATCGTATAAACCACAAAAAACACGAGATTGCTTTTTTGAGCCCATGACCGAAATTAAACTTTGTGGACTCTGTGGTTTTAAAAATCTATCGAATTGCTTCCACATTAATATTTACACGCACAATATTAGTACTGATATCCGATTCGTATTCGTACACTTCCATTACTTTATCTAACAACCTTTCGATGAAATTTCCTCCTCTATCAGTTGGGAGTTTCACCATCACTTCCCACAAATAATATTGGTTCATCCATGCAATGGCTGCGGGGGACGGTCCCAGAGAATCAAAATCAGGAACCAATCTTTCCAGTACCGATTTAAGTTTGAAAGCTGAAACCCGAACCTGACTTTCATTTTTTCCTTTCAGAACAAATTTTACCAATCTTGAGTACGGCGGATAGTTCAAAGCTTTTCTGAAATCAAGTTCTGACTCTGCAAAACCATCGTAATCATGTTTCTGAGCAAATTTAAGTGCTTCATTATCAGGCTGACGAGTTTGAATAAATACTTTTCCCGGCTTAGTTCCCCGCCCGGATCGCCCTGCAACCTGACTCAGTAATTGAAACATTCTCTCTGATGATTGAAATGAAGGAAATGCCAATTCAGTATCTGCGTCCGTTACTCCGACAACTGTCACGTTCGGGAAGTCCAAACCCTTGGCCACTAATTGAGTTCCAACAAGAATATCTGCTTCTCCGGCTCCGAATGAATCCAGTATTTTTTCGTGTGCTCCTTTTTTAGAAGTTGAATCACGATCAAACCTAAGAACTCTAGCGTCCGGGAATAACTCTTCCAGTTGCTCTTCAATTTTTTGTGTTCCCGATCCTTGTTCTGAAAGAAATTCTGAACCACACTTTTCACAATTAGTATCCGCTTTTCTTGAATAGCCCGAATAGTGACAGATCAACTGATTTTTTCTTTTGTGGTAAGTCAGGCTTACCGAACATTCCGGACTTTGTGGAATATGTCCACAAGTTTCGCATTGTAAGTAATTTGCAAATCCACGCCGGTTATAAAGCAGAATCACTTGTTCCTTTTTATCCAACGCTTCTTTCATCGCTAAATGCAACGGAACCGCCAGTTCCCCTTTCATTGCTCCGGTATATTGCTTGAGATCTAAAATCTCAACTCCCGGAAGCTTTGCAGATTCGTGTCGTTTTGTAAGTTCAAGTAGATATGCCTTCCCCTTCTTGGTCATTTCCAGAGCTTGCATACTTGGAGTAGCAGATCCCATAATAACTACTGAATCTGTCATGCTTGCCCGCATAATTGCCACTTCTCTGGCATGATATCTTGGCGCCGGATCGACCTGTTTATAGGAATTATCGTGTTCCTCATCCAAAATAATGATCCCAAGATCCTGAACGGGAGAAAATATTGCAGATCTAGGACCAATGGCTATTTTCTTTTCTCCGGATCTGAGTTTTCTCCAGGAATCAAGTCGCTCTCTTTCATTCATTCGGCTGTGAAGTACCGCAATATCTTCACCAAAGATCCGGTAAAAACGGGAAACGGTTTGTGGAGTAAGTGCAATTTCAGGAACCAGAACAATTCCGCCTCTTCCACTTTCCAATACCTGTTTTAGCGCTTGAATATAAACTTCTGTTTTGCCACTGCCGGTTATTCCTTTCAATAAAAAGTTATTGAACTCATTTTCTCTGATCGATTTCTCGATAGAACTAAAAACCGAGCTTTGCTCTTCGTTCAACTCTTTGATCATGTCCGGATCGAACTCTAAATCTAATGATTCCGGCTCGACTTCTAATTCTATCGGCTGGATCCAATTCTCATCTTTCAGTTTTTTGATGGAATAGTTGTTGATCCCCAGTTCATCTGTATCAGAATTTCGAATGGGAACTTCTTCAGAAGTAAACACTTCCAGAGCTTCCATCCATTTAAAACTCTTATCCTGTGATTCTAAAAACTCAATAGCAGATTTTTTGCTTTTCCCTTCCTTCCAATCCCAAGCTCTTTCGGTTTTTACAGTAACTTTGATATCCGGTTCTTCCCATATCTCAAGAATGCCTGATTTCAGTAATTTTTTAAAGACCTTGTTTAGTGAAGTGTCCTTATATCTCTTTTTTGCTGCATCCAGAGTTATAGATTCATCGTTTTGGATATCGTCTATAATTTCTTTTTCTGCTTCTGTTCTGAGATCAAGTCCTCTATTACTTCCGACTTTCAGCCTTTTTTTGGATACGAAGTTTAATCCCGCAGGCAGCGCAGCTTGGATAACTTCTCCCCAGCTACAAAAATAGAATCTGTGAATCCATTCTGTAAGTTTGAGTATTTCTTCTGTTAAGATCGGCTCCGAATCCAGAACCTTTTTGATCTCTTTTGTCTTGAACTCAGGTTTTTCGTTGTGAAGCTGTACAATAACCCCGATCGCAAAATGAGAACGAAACGGAACCCAGACACGTACTCCTGCTTCTATTTCCTTCTGAAACTGAGTCGGCACTTCATATGTAAAGGTTCGTCGAACAGCGGTTGGAAATGCTATTTCTGCAAAAGATGACAAGAGTTCAGCACTTAATTTTAATTATTAAAAGGGCTGAAAGCTTATCCAATTAATTAACTGAAATCAACTGTTAGATCGTCAACAAGAAATAAAGAATAATGATAAGAACAGGCAGTGCGAATACAAGCCCACTTTTCGAATAAGTATATCTTTCACTGTTCATAACTGCCTCCATTCTCATACTTGTTTACTTTGTTACACATTGAGTTGTTATTACCCTTAACCTTTAAATAATTAATTTGTTTCATCTATCGCACCGCATAAACATGCGAAGTCTTTGAATAGTGAATATTGAACAAGGATTAATTAATCATGATTTTATTGAAGAAAGATTTTTCTTCGCTGTTTTAATACTTGAGTTAAAAATTGAAATCAATTCATTGCACTCTTTTAGAAGCCACTCTAATTCTTCAGAGTTTACAAGTGGTTTGCTTTTAATAATCTTCAGACATACAAATGTTTCTCTTAATTCCTTTAAACCTATTTTCAGCTTATGAATAAAATCCTTTCTAGATTCCGCAGCTGATGCTTCTGCATACTGGAATGCCGGAGAGGTTCCACTTCTTGTGATTTGTTTCGCAAAATGAATACCCACATAAGTTTTCGGTAACTCTTCACTTAAATTTATTATTTCAATCGAAAATGATATTAATCGCTCTTCTAGATCATATTTTCTATTTGCCATAAATCTCACCTCATTATTCCTTGTTCAATATTCATTATTCTCTTTTTGTTCACCCAAGCCACCCTTCTCTGTCTAAGCTTCGATATTGGATCGCTTCTGCAATATGATTTGGTTTTATATTCTCTGAGTGATCCAGATCCGCAATAGTTCTGGAGACTTTTAGGATTCTGTCGTAAGCCCGGGCTGAAAGTCCCAACGATGTAATTGCTTTCTTTAAGATTTCTGAACCCGCATCATCCAGCTTGCACACTTTACGAACCATCCTGGTATTCATTTGTGCATTGGAATACACCGACTTCAACCCAAAGAATCGTTTGGTTTGAACTTCTCTCGCTTTAACTACTCGTTCTCTTATTTCTTGGGATGATTCCCCTTTTGCTTTCCCGGACAACTCATCATAACTCACCTTATTCACTTCGATATGAAGGTCGATTCGATCTAAAAGCGGTCCGCTTATCTTACCCAAATACCTTTGCATTGCTAATGAAGAAGCTCCGTTCATATCCTGAGCATCATACCAATCTCCGGATGGAGAAGGGTTCATTGAAGCAACTAACATAACACGGCTTGGATAAGTTACACTCATTCTGGCTCTGGAAATAGAGACAAACCCATCCTCCAGTGGTTGACGCATCACTTCCAACGCGCTTCGTTTGAATTCAGGGAGTTCATCCAAAAATAAAACTCCGTTATGTGACATCGAAATCTCTCCCGGCATAGGAATACTTCCGCCACCGACTAATGCTACATCTGAAACGGTATGATGTGGAGCCCGAAAAGGACGGGAAGTGATCAATGCTTTTCCTCCATCTAAAATCCCTGAAACCGAATGAATCTTTGTCGTCTCCAGAGCTTCTTCCAGAGAAAGCGGAGGTAAAATTGTTGGAATTCTTCTCGCCATCATTGTTTTCCCTGAACCGGGCGGACCGACCATAATTGCATTATGTCCACCGGCTGCTGCAATTTCTAATCCTCGTTTCACATTTTCCTGTCCGCGCACATCACAGAAATCTAAAATCTTTGATTGCCCGTTTTGATTGAAAAAAGATTTCACGTCTACTTCCAACGGATCCATCGATCCACGATTTTCCAGCCAATCTTTAACCTGATTTATATGATCAAAAGCAAAGATCTCTATTCCTTCTACCACAGCTGCTTCAGCTCCATTTTCTTTCGGAACAACCAAATATTGGAAACCCTGCTTCTTGGCTTCAACCGCAACCGGAAGAACTCCTTTAATAGGTCGGATCTTTCCATCCAGTGATAATTCACCGAGCATCACTGTTTCTTCCAGTTTCTCGGTATAGATCTGTCCTGACATCCGCAGCAAACCGATTGCTATAGGCAGATCAAAAGCATTTCCTTCTTTGGGAAGATCGGCAGGAGCAAGATTTACAGTTATCCTACCCAACGGATAATAAGAACCTGTGTTTCTGATGGCAGCTTCCACCCTGTCTCTGGATTCACTCACGGCACGGTCCGGCAATCCTACCAAAAAGAATTTCGGCATTCCGTTTGTGTGATGAGTTTCTACGTCTATGATGCGCGCGTCGACACCTACAGTGGATGCGCAAAATACTCTGGCTAGCATATTATTATTCTGTATCTTTTTTTATTGTTCTGCGTAGTAAGACAAGTTCGGAAGCTATTCCTTACAAAAATTTTCATAAATCACACATATCATGAAGAAAGAAGAAGCAAAATCCAAGGCTAAACGTGTCTACGAAGAGATACAGGGCGGAGTGAACGAAGTGATTAGTTCTATTCGTGAGTTAATAAAGGAAGGAAGTGCCCGAAAACTTATCATCAAGAATAAAGAAGGCGAAGTTGTCTTTCAGACTCAGTTAGCATTTGGTGTTGGTGGCGCCGCATTAGTTGGAGCAATGGCTCCGGTTATTTCTGCCATCGGGATGTTTGCCATGTTCATCAACGACTACCAGATCTTAGTTGAAAAAGAAGTTGATCCAGAAGACGACAACTATTCTGTAGATGCGGAAGTGATCGAGATCACCGAAGACGAAGATGAGGAAGAAGAAAATACAGAAGAAGCTGAAGAAAAAGAAGAGAAGGAAGAAAAAACAGTAGGTAAGAAAAAGAAGAAATAACTTCAGATAGCTGATACGTGATTGGAATACTTATAATTTTAGGAGCCTCCTGGCTCCTTTTATTTTTACTTGAAAAAAAGAATTTATCTGTATTAGGATTTACTCCTGTTTCCGAAAGATCAATTCAGTTCTTATTGGGTCTTGGGTTTATAAGTATTGTTCAAAGCATTTTAATTCTGACCGAAACCTATGTTTTATCTACTGAGTGGGAATTAAAAACCAACATCAGTTTATCTCATATTTTTGGTTCGCTGTGGTATCATCTTAAATCAGCTTTAACCGAAGATCTTCTATTTCGAGGGGCCGCACTTTATATTCTTGCCAGTAGATTTAATAATAAAGCAGCCATCTTAAGTTCAGCAATTCTATTCGGAGTGTACCACTGGTTTTCTTATGGGATGTTTGGAGCCGGTCTGATTCCGATGGTTTACATATTCGTTATTACCGGTGTATCTGGAGCGGTTTGGGCTTATTCTTATTTTAAAACCAACTCCATTTTTCTTGCTTTAGGACTCCATGTTGGTTGGAACTTTATATCTACTCTTTTTCTGGATAATCAGCCTTACGGCGAACTTCTCTTTCAACAGATTTCTTTGATTCCCATTTCAAATGATTGGCTCAACTTTATTTTTCAGTTTACCAAAGGATTAGCTCCGAGCATTATTACCTACTTCTTTGTTCGATACTTATATAATGAGAATAGAAATGAAGAATAGATTTTATCATATTCTTTTTGGCTACTGATTCAGATCCAGCGTCTTACCTTTTTCTGATAATCTTTGTACTCATCTCCGAATAGTTCGATCATCATCTCTTCTTCTGGTTTGATCTGGAATGAATTCATGTACCAAATGAATATCGGAAGCATCAGAAATACGAGTCCATCTCCCAGAAACAGCCCATAGAACACAAGTAATATCAACATTCCGAGATACATTGGGTTTCTGCTTATGCTATAGATTCCGGAACTAACCAAAGAAGTTGAGGCCTCCGGTTTATGGGGATTTACTGTTGTCTTCTTTACAGAAAACTGAATAACTCCCAGCACAATACAAGCTATGCCAAGTATTGAGGTCAAAATAATGATCCATTTCGGAGCATTAAATGCAAGAAATTCCACTGGCAGATATTTCTCAATTCCCCACATTAAAAATACGGTGACTGCGACCACTATAACGGGAGGGACTTTGAGCTTCATTATTTGTCTGTCTTCTTAAACGGCATCCAGAACAATCCCTTTACCTTTTGATCTTCTTCGGAATCAAAATCATCCAAACCAATATGTATGGAATGAGGATCTTCATTCAGATTGAACGTTTTGCAGATCCTGTCCCAGAAAGAAAATAGCGAACTGTAGTTGGAATCCGTTTCTGATTGCTTCCTGGAGTGATGAACTTTGTGCATAGCCGGAGTTACGATAAATATTCTTAGAAATCTGTCCAGTTTTTCCGGCACTCCGATATTTGCATGATGAAATTGAACAACGATGATAAGCAGGATTTCATACACCAGTAATTCCCAGATATGCAATCCAATCAATACAATAATTCCGGTTCTGAAAATAGATGAGAAGATGATCTCTCCAGTATGAAATCGATTAGCAGTGGTTACATCCATATTTGGATCAGAGTGATGCACTCTGTGAAATTTCCAAAAGAATGGAATTCTGTGATTCATCATATGCCAAAAATACGTCCATGTATCCATCAATAAAACAGCACCGATTACATGAGCCCATGACGGCAAAGCAAGCCAATTCAAAATTCCGAAGTCGTTGGTATTTGCCCAGTTGGAAGCCCACAACCAAATCCCTACAAAAAGGAATGAGGTAATCGCCGCATTTACTATTCCAAGAGATGCATTTCTGAACAAATGTTTCCAGCGCTGTTTTCCGGAATCTTTAAAAAAGTCAAAAAATGGATGAGCATGTTCATAGAGCAGAAGCACAACCAATCCTATTACCGCTACTGCGGTTTGAGTTTGGTTTAGCAGATCCATTAATGCTTGCATATAGAATGAATGAGTTTACTTCTTTTCGAAGCCGGCTTCTACCAGATCATTATAACCGCCAAGATTGTGCACGTTCTCAAAACCATTTTCCTTCATTATCTCGGCTGCTTTTCCACTTCGGTTGCCTGAAGCGCAGTACAGATAATAGGTTTTGGACTTATCCAGTGAGTCGAGCTTTTCTTCAAATTCACCCGAAGTTAAATTGTAACCCACAAGAGCGCCTTTTAAACTTCCATTTTCATACTCCCGCTCGGTTCTTACGTCGATTATAATTCCCTCAACCTGAGCTTTATTCTCTATTGCCTGCTCAGAAGAAATAGCATGTAACTCACGCTCTTTTTGAAAATAGATCAATGCATATGCTGAAGCTAAAACTAATCCAACAAGTAATATCAGTACAGATTTTTTCATGTCTTCAATAAATAATTAATTCAGATTAAACGTTCATATAAATTATATAAGCTCCCATAAAAAGAAGAAATATCGCAAAACCTTTCTTCAGTTTTTCGCCGCTTATTTTAGATCCTACAACTTTGCCGACAATACTTCCTACTGCACCGATCAAGCTGAAAATTAAAACCAGTTCCCAGTTTATTTGTTGATTTACGGATTCCAAAACTTCGAAATATTTATAGAAACCACTAAAACTTTTTAAAGCGATGATTACCAAACTGGTTCCAATCGCCACATGCATGGGTAACCCACCTAATATAACTAACGCGGGTACAATCAAAAATCCTCCGCCCACTCCTACTAATCCTGTAAGCACACCAACTACAATTCCTTCCAGCGCTATGAGCCACCACTTTTGTTGTTTGTCAATAGACTGCTCACCATCAGTGACCTTTTTATTTCTGAGCATCAGCACCGCTGCCAGAATCATGACAAAAGAAAACAGCATCAGTTGAAAAGTCCCTGATACAAAACCTGCAACATAAGCGCCGCCGTATGTCCCCGCCATACCGGGAATCCCGAACAGGATCACATTTCTCCAGTTCACCTGCTTTTTAAATGCATATGGAATGGACGCTATTAAACTGATAAACCCAACTATTCCCAATGATTCGGCAATAGCAGCTTTCTCAGGTTCTCCGGAAATATAGATCAAAATGGGTACTGTGAGAATTGATCCTCCGGAACCCATCAAACCTAATGAAAGTCCGACCAATAAAGCCCCAATCCAGGATAGAATCATTACGCTTTTACCTCAGGTTTCCAGTTTTTGAAAAGATCATCCACCCATATTACATCAAATCCTTTACTTTTCAATAACGAAATGGAGTAGGAAGCTCTTTGTCCACTGGCGCAATGAACGGCTATCGTTTTATCCTGAGGAATTTTATCCAGATTTGCAGCCAATCGGGTATGTGCAATATTGATCGATCCGGGAATATGTCCCGTTGAATACTCCGTTGCCTTCCTTACGTCCAGCACTTGAATATTACCATTATTCATCTGCTTTGATAATCCTTCAAAATCTGTTGAATTGGTAGATTCTATTTCACCGTTCCAGCTTTCAAGGTCGTTATACGTTGCAAACCCTATGCATTTATCTAAGCCTACATTAGCCAGATCATTGACAGCTTCCTGAAGATTATCCTGATCTATGATGAGGTAAAATTCATCCTCTCCATCAAGAAAAGAACCGGCTATTGTATTAAAGTTTTTATCAAAAGAAGCCATTATCGAGCCTTCAAGATGAGAACTTGCAAAATCATGCTTAGCTCTTGTATCAACTACAGTGATGTCGTTGTCAACCATTTCCTGAATACTTACTTTTTTCGGAAGTTCGATTGGCGACCCGATCACAGAAGGACCAACTTTATTCAGCTTTTTCATTCTCGCAAAATAAAGAGGCGGTTCAGGCTGTCCGTCAAGAATAAAGTCCACAAATGATTCTTCATCTTTAGCTGCTTTAAATGCAGGACTGAAACGAGTTTCATATCCAACTGTAGATTCGGGAACTGCTCCCAACGCTTTACCGCAGGCGCTTCCTGAGCCATGAGCGGGCCACACTTGTAAGTATTCCGGAAGCTCTTTGAATTTTTCGACCGACTTATACAGTGTTTGTGCAGACGGTTTCATATTTCCTTTTTCACCGGCTGCAGTTTCTAAAAGATCCGGACGACCGACATCACCAACAAAAACAAAATCACCGGTTAAAATACCCATAGGCTCATCAGTAAGTGCGCCATCTGTTACCAAAAAACTGATTGATTCCGGTGTATGTCCCGGAGTATGAATAACATCAAATTTAATATTACCAATACTGAATGAATCTCCGTTCTTAACGAGCTCATAGTTATATTCACTTCCGTTCAGCCATTCGTATTTCCAGTCTTTATCTCCTTCATCAGAGGCGATAATTTTTACTCCTTTTTCAGCAAATTCTCTTAAACCGGAAACATAGTCTGCATGAATGTGTGTATCAGTAGCATGGGTGATCTTCAGTCCTTCTGAGGATGTAATTTCCTGATACTGATCTATATCTCTCATCGGATCAATTACAATCGCTTCTCCATTCTTCTGGCATCCGATTATATACGCATACTGTGCTAACTTTTTGTCAAATACTTGTTTGAAATACATAATTCTGTTGTTTAAAGATTAATTAATGAGGAAGTGACGGTCTGATCTTTCCATAAACCCAAGTACCTGCCAAAGCGCTTAAGATTGGAACGATCATAATGCTGTATCCGGCTCCTGCAAGTGAAAACAAAGGCCCGGGACAAGCTCCCGTCAAAGCCCAACCAAATCCGAATAGTGTACCTCCTACAATATATCTGGTAACTTGTTTTGGATCTTTTGGCGAAATCGTAATTGCATTCCCTTCCATATCTTTGATGTTCTTTCTCTTTATAATTTGGATGGAGATCATAGCTATTACAACTCCCAATCCGATTATACCGTACATGTGGAATGAGTCAAACCGAAACATTTCCTGAATTCTGAACCAGGATACTACTTCAGATTTGATCAATACGATTCCAAAAAAAATTCCTGCTAGTAAATATTTTATATAATTCTTCATGTCTTAGTTCGATTAAAATATAAATGGGTAGATGATATAAGTGATAAACAATCCACCGGCAAAGAAACCTATAACTGCCAGTAATGATGCCAATTGCAGATCAGCAAGTCCAGTTATTGCATGACCTGATGTACAACCACCAGCGTAACGGGCACCGAATCCCACTAAAAAACCACCGACTATCATCAAGATAATACCCTGAGTACTTGCTACATTTTCCCAGTTAAAAACATCAGAGGGCAGCATTCCGGAAAAATCAGAAATTCCCAAAGCTTTTAAGTCTGTGATGGTTTGTGCAGAAATCTTGATTGGATCGGGATTACTTAAAAGCCATCCTCCAATAAAACCTCCCAAAATGGTTCCTGCTACAAATACCAGATTCCATTTTCCTGATTTTTTCCAGTCGTATTTGAAAAACTCGATATCTCCGGGTACACAAGCTGCACAAGCGTGTCGTAAATTCGCAGAGACCCCAAAAAGTTTCCCTCCCGCTATTAATAAGATTGGTACTATTAACCCGATCAAAGGTCCGGCCACGTACCACGGCCATGGTTGTCTTAAAAATTCTATTAATTCCATTGTTTGAATATCTTTTTGTTATGGAAATAAGATCCACAAATAAACAACCACACTCTGTAACATTAGTTACAAACAATGAGATTAATGATAATTGTTTTAGAGAGGCGCTTTGAGGTTAAAGAATGGAAATCCGGTTTCTCTCCAATTCTATTTTCCCTTCATTTTCCAGTTGTTTTAAAAGACGGGATACAACAACTCTGGAAGTATTTAAATGTTGAGCAATTTGCTCGTGAGACATATTGATCTCGTACGATTTCGTTGCCTGTTTTTTGTCTAACAGATATTTGTACAGTCGCTCATACAAATTAAGAAATGTTATGCTGTCGATGGTTTCAAGTAATTCATCAAAACGAGTTTGATAGGAGCTGAACACATATTTTCTGAAAGATCTGTAGTTCTGTATCCATTCATCCATATAGTTCATAGGAATCATCCAAAGAACAGAATTATCTTCAGCCGTTACTTTGAAATCATTTCTTTTGCCTTCAATACAACACGCCAGCGACATCGCACAAGTTTCTCCTCCTTCTAAATAATAAAGGAGTATTTCATTGGCTTCTTCGTCTTGCCTGACCACGCTTAGTAATCCTTCAAGCACAATTGGCATATGCATGGAAGTACTTCCGGGAGTTATGATCAGTTCTCCGGAACGGGCTGTTTTAGGAAAACCCACTTTTTGGATTTCCTGTATCAGTTCATCCTCTATTCCCGCTTCAGATAATATTGATTTAAGACTTTCTTGCACGGAGTTATTTACTTCCAATGCTCTTCGGCAATAGCTTCTTTGCTGAGTTCATTACTTAAATAATGTTCTGCATCTAATGCTGCTTTACATCCTGTGCCCGCAGCAGTTACAGCTTGGCGGTAAAATGAATCCATAGCGTCACCGCATGCAAATATTCCCGGGAGATCTGTTTTGGTTGATTGTCCTTTGGTTTGGATATATCCAACATCATCCATAGTAAGAACGCCTTTAAAAAGATCTGTATTTGGCTTGTGACCAATCGCAATAAATACACCTGTTACATCATCCAGTGTAGTAATTTCACCGGTATTTCTGTTTTTGATGTTTACACCTTCCACAACTTGCTCACCTAAAACTTCTTCTACTTCACTGTCCCACATGAACTCGATCTTCTCATTTTCGAAAGCTCGTGCTTGCATAGCTTTAGATGCACGTAGTTCATCTCTTCTGTGAACAACGGTTACTTTGCTGGCAAACTTAGTAAGGAATGTGGCTTCTTCCATCGCTGTATCTCCACCACCAACAATAATTACATGCTGATTTCGAAAAAAAGCTCCATCACAAGTTGCACAAGCAGAAACACCTTTTCCTCTTAGTCTGGTTTCGCTTTCCAAACCAAGCCACATTGCAGAGGCTCCTGTAGAAATGATAATGGTATGTGCTTTTATTTCTGTCTTTTCATCGACTACCATTTTGTATGGGCGCGACTCGAAATCAATTTCCGTTACATATCCATAACGACAATCTGCTCCGAATTTAGTAGCCTGTTGACGAAAATCATCCATCATTTGAGGTCCCATCACTCCATCAGGGTAACCCGGAAAATTTTCTACATCAGTAGTAGTCATCAGCTGTCCGCCCGGCTCCGGTCCTTCAAATACTAAAGGGCTTAGATCTGCTCTTGCAGCATAAAGCGCTGCTGTTAATCCTGCCGGTCCACTACCAACTATAACTACTTGAAATGTTTTACCTGCGATGTCTTCCATGTGAATCTCTTAAATTTTTATGATGCCAAAAAGTACAAAAATTAAGAATATGTATTACTCGAATATATCTATATACCTTATAGTCAGAATAAAAACTGGATTCCTAATCTAGATATGGAATAGTGTATTAGCGTACAAGATCACCCATAGTAATAAGAGTGCCCATATCACTCTTTTCAATCTTGCGCATTAGTTACAAACCGGTTCAAATGAATCTTTTGTGCGAGTAGAAATTTGATATATATCTTTTGGTTCGAAGCTAGGTACTCCACTCACCCATAATTCATCTGATTCTCTTTTTATAAAAGCTGAAGAATTAAAAAACTCTCCGCCCGAAATTTCTTGTACAAAATACCCACCTGCTTCACTTATGGCAATAAGTTTAGCCTTTTCTGTTGCGTAGCATTCATCATCAAAAGTATAGGTATTCGTCACTTCCACATCTATAGCGAAAAACTCCATGTAGATATTGGTTGAATCATCTTCAGTTAGTTCCCATATCACATTTCGAAAATCATTCGGAAATACTACCGGATCTGAACTGTTGTCACATGAAGTATTAAAAGCTAATACTAATATAATTACTATAATTAAGTTATAAGATCTCATCATTTTTGAGATATGAAATTTTCTACTGCTACTTCTGTTGCTCAACGACAATTAATGCTTCTAAAGTATACAACTTTTTGTCACCTGTCCACTCAATGATATAAAAGTTGATATATGCCACTCAAGCAGAGTAAAAAGTATAACTAGTATTACAAATCATATTTATAATTCCATTACCTAGAAATTCATAACCCTTAAAAAAGCTCATTATAACTTATTGGCACTAACATTCTATTTTACTATGTTCTAATACCTAACGGAGGGAATAATTGATTATAGCAGTACTTAAAGAAACTTCAGAACATGAGAAAAGAGTAGCTCTTTCACCTGAAGTAGTTCGTCAACTTAATAATGAAGACCTTCAAATCTGGATTGAAAAAGATGCCGGTTTGCCTTCTAATTTTCGAGATAGCACTTATGAGGATGTCGGAGCTGTTATTATCGATTCTAAAGAAGAGCTGATTTCAAAAGCGGGTATTTTACTTTCAGTACAGGCACCATCAGATGAAGACCTGAGTAAGTTAAAGAAAGGCGCTGTTCTGGTCTCTTTTATTTGGGGACTTCAGAATCCTGAGCTGGTTTCTAGGTTATTAGAATCAGGTATTTCTGCTTTAGGAATGGATGCCATCCCGAGAATTTCCAGAGCTCAGAATATGGATGCTCTTTCTTCCATGAGCTCCATTGCCGGATACAAAGCATCCCTGATCGCAGCTAATGAACTCGACAAATATTTCCCAATGATGATGACAGCTGCGGGAACCATCCCTCCGTCCAAAGCTCTGATTCTTGGTGCCGGAGTTGCCGGCTTGCAAGCCATTGCAACATGCAGAAAATTGGGAGCAGTTGTTGAAGCGTTTGACGTACGACCTGCAGTTAAAGAACAGGTAGAAAGTTTAGGCGCTAAATTTATCGAAGTGGAATTATCTGATCAAGAAACAGAAACCAAAGGCGGATACGCGAAAGAACTAACGGAAGATGACAAGCTCAAACAGCGTGAACTGATCCATCAGCATGCAAAAAAATCGGATATCATTATAACCACAGCATTGATTCCCGGACGACCGGCTCCGCTTTTGATCACCAAAGAAATGGTAGCTGATATGAAGCCTGGTTCTGTAATTGTTGATCTTGCTGCTGAAAATGGAGGAAATTGCGAACTTACGGAAGCGGGAACAACTCAAGTTGTGAATGAAGTCAAGATCGTTGGACCTATAAATCTACCAAGTCAACTGGCAAATCACGCAAGTACCCTTTATGCAAAAAATATGCTGGCTCTTTTGAATTTGCTGTTAAAAGATGGAAAGCCAAATTTCGATTTTGAAGATGAAATTCTACTAAACACAACGATAACCCACAATGGCGAAATTATTTCACCATTAATTAAGAATAATTGAATTGCGAATTAGGAATAGGCTGCATATTCCTAATTCAAATATTCCTAATTCATTCAATATGTCCATACTCATTTTTTCTTTATTCATTTTCGTTCTCGCCTGTTTTATTGGCTTTGAGTTGATCTCGAAAGTGCCTCCAACTTTGCATACCCCTTTGATGTCGGGAGCTAATGCAATTTCAGGAATCACCATTGTAGGAGCGCTTATTGTTACCGGTGGCGAAGGCGGTTTGCTTACTCAGGTTCTTGGTGTGGCGGCAATTATTTTTGCTACAATAAATGTAGTTGGCGGATTTATGGTAACCGACCGAATGCTTGAGATGTTCAAGAAAAAGGGAGATGATAAATGAGTCAGTTTCTTCCGGATTATATCGTTACATATTTACCTGATGCGATTCAATTAATTTATCTCATCGCTACTGCATTTTTTATTCGCGGATTGAAATTGCTTGGATCTCCTGCAACTGCCCGAAAGGGAAATCAGCTTGCAGCGACAGGAATGCTGATAGGGATAATAGTTACTCTGTTTGATCAACAAATTGTTTCTTTTGAATGGATAATAGTCGGAGTTTTAACCGGAAGTTTGATCGGGATAATTTTGGCTAAAAAAGTTGCCATGACAGCCATGCCGGAACTTGTTGCTGTATTCAATGGGTTTGGTGGAGGAGCATCAGCTTTAGTGGCCTGGGGAGAACTCAGTAAATTTGCTGATCCGATTGTAATGGAAGCTTCAGGTCTGGTTACAACCGGACTTAGTATTTTCATTGGTTCTCTGACATTGACAGGAAGTTTTGTGGCTTTTGGAAAACTGAAAGGATTCATTTCAGGAAACGCAATTACTTTCCCGGGATTGAATTTCATCAACATTGCTTCCATGATTGGTGTTGTAGCCTTGATCGGTGTTTTTACTTATGATCCAACAAATCAAACGGTATTCTGGATCATTTTAGGATTGTCGCTATTGATAGGAATCACTTCTGTTATCCCTATTGGCGGAGCCGATATGCCTGTAGTGATCTCATTATTGAATTCTTACTCCGGACTTGCCGCTTCTATGGCTGGTTTTGTACTCGGTAACAATTTGCTCATCGTTTCCGGTGCATTGGTTGGAGCTGCCGGATTGATTCTAACTCAGATCATGTGTAAAGCGATGAATCGCTCTTTATTCAATGTAGTATTCGGGAGTTTTGGTGGAGATTCTTCTTCAGGACAAGATTCGGGATCAGGTGGAGACAAAACAGTTCGTGAAACTTCTGCTACGGATCTCGCCATTCAGGTTGCATACGCCTCTAAAGTTGTAATTGTACCCGGCTATGGATTGGCCGTTGCTCAGGCTCAGCATATCATAAAAGAAGTAGCTACTAAACTAGAAGAACGTGGAGTACAGGTGAAATATGGAATTCATCCTGTTGCGGGAAGAATGCCAGGACATATGAATGTATTGCTGGCTGAAGCAGATGTTCCGTATGATCAATTGTATGATATGGATCAGATCAATCCTGAATTTGCATCTACGGATGTTGTGTTGGTGATCGGGGCAAATGATGTGGTCAACCCAATGGCAAAAACTTCTCCCGGAAGTCCGATTTACGGGATGCCCATTCTGAATGTGGATGAAGCCAAGCGAACCATCGTCTTTAAGCGAAGTTTGAGTTTCGGCTATGCCGGAATTGATAATCCATTATTCTATACCGAAAAAAATCAGATGTTCTTTGGGGATGCAAAGAAAAGCCTGCAAGCTTTGAATGAGGCGCTTAATGATGTTTGATCACTGATTTCGCTGATTCTTATAGATGCTACTAAATTTTATCGGCATTGTAGCTTTTCATCGCCTTTAAAAAGCAGGCTGTAGCCAGTATTCCGCACACAAGAAACACAGAAAACATGGCTTGAGATGGTCCTTTTGATCCGGTAAAAATATTATCCATCAACCAACCCGTTACCGGTGGACCGATTCCAAATCCAACTATACTTACCACAAACAGATAAACAGATCCGGCAACACCGCGCATTTTCGATCCCACAAAATCCTGAATCAAAGCCGCAGCTACTCCGTTGTAGGATGACGAAATTACGTTGGCTATTCCGATCAATATTAATCCCATTAGAGCAGTTTCAGCGAATAACCCGAAAAAATAAAATGGCAATCCTCCGAGTGCTGCTACAATCCCGGAAATAAATCTCTTTTCTTCACCGAATTTCAATGCCAACTTATCAGCCATCCAGCCGGAAAGATTTACGCTGACTCCGGTTGCAAACATAAACCAACCATAACTACTGATCAGTTTAGAGGACTCAAATACATCCGTTAATATGGTTCCGATAAAAGCCAAAATGGAATATCCGCTTAGCGCCAACAATGAAAATCCCATCAGGTGATAACGAACGGTTGGCTTTTTCAGAATAAATGAGAGTACTTCAAAAAAGCTTTGATCTGAAGACTCTGAATTTATCGTCGTTTCTCTGGATGGTTCTTTCAACAAAAAGTATCCGAGAACTGCTAGCCCAACTCCAGGTAAACCAACTGATTTTAATGCAATCCGCCAGTCGTAATTCTCAGCAATGGTTCCTCCTATCAAAAAAGAAAGTCCCACGCCAATAAAGATTCCTGAGGCGTACACCGAAAAAACTCTGGCTCGGTGCTTTGGCTTAAAATAATCTGCTAAGAGCGAATACACCGATGGACTTAATGCGGATTGACTAACTCCAATTGCAAATCTTGCAGAAACAAGGAAGGCAAAGGAGTTTGCAAAACCGCTCGCAAAGGTCATCATACTCCATATGAACAATCCGGATAGGATTATATACTTTCTTGAAAAGCGGTCTGCCATCCTTCCCATAAAAATTCCACAGAAAGCGTAAACCAAAGAAAAAGCAGGACCGTAAAGAACACCTACTTGGGTATTCGTAAAGTTCAGATCCACTCTTATCTGTGATGCAAGCACCGCAATGATCTGTCTGTCAACAAAACTACAAATATAGATCAGCATAAGTGTAAGCAGAGCTACTAATGCGTAAATATCAGGACGATTATTTTTACCGGAAAAATTCATGGCGGGAATTTAGAAACTATATTTCACATAAGTTCCTTATCTATGGTACAATCTTTATGTTTAGAAAAAGAAAATTCTATTTATGTCGAAGCAAAAACTGCCACGTAAAACCAAGAAACAAAAAGAGCGAGCCCAACAGATCTTAAACGAGCTCTATACTTACTATCCAAATCCGGAGTGTGAATTAGATCATCGCAATCCTTTTGAGCTGTTAATTGCTACTATTTTAAGTGCGCAATGCACCGATGTTCGTGTAAATAAAGTAACTCCTAAATTATTTGAGCTCTATCCAACTCCGGAATTAATGAAAGACGCTCCGATTGAAGATCTGGAAGAGTTGGTAAGAACAACCGGTTTCTTCAGAAATAAAGCGAAATCATTAAAAGAAACCTCTACAATTTTAGCCGAAGAGTTTGATGGCAAGGTTCCTCAAAACATGGATGATCTTTTAAAACTACGCGGAGCTGCTCGAAAAACAGCTAATGTTGTACTCGGAAATGCATTTGGAATTAATGCCGGTGTAGTAGTTGATACGCACGTTAAACGCTTTTCAAACAGGTTTGGATTGACGAAGCATAAATCAAATACAGACAAGATCGAGCGCGATCTTATGGCGTTATTTCCTCAGGAAAACTGGACTGATCTCTCACACCTGATGATACATCACGGCCGCGGACCTTGTAAAGCCAGAATCTCTTCTGCTCCCGATCACCCACTTTGTGAGAACTATGGAATTAATTGTGAGTGCCAAAAGATGAGGGATAAGGAAAAAGAATCTTAGGAAATATAAATTGCAGATTACTATCAGAAATTTTCATCTAACGGATATCCCGTCTGATGGAAATGCTCCATGCCATAAAGGGGTTTCGGTCAGACGGACTCAAGCCGTCAGACCGCATATTATGAAGTTGAAATATTTAACAAGCTAAATGTTGAATCTTTTCAAAATTAAGGTTGAATTGTAATCTAAATCAGCCTTATATTTAAAGCCGTTTCAGAAATGAAACGAATTTTACTGAATGCGAGAATAGCTCAGTTGGTAGAGCATCCCGAAACTTCGGGACCAAGGTTGGTTTGGTAGCCAATTGGATTTACCGTTGATTCTAACTCGAAAT
>JAEPPZ010000003.1:115997-331409 GCA_017640785.1 Balneola sp.
GCATCCCGAAACTTCGGGACCAAGGTTGGTTTGGTAGCCAATTGGATTTACCGTTGATTCTAACTCGAAATGCGAGAGTAGCTCAGCTGGTAGAGCACAACCTTGCCAAGGTTGGGGTCGCGGGTTCGAATCCCGTCTCCCGCTCAGATATAAGCCTCTTAGATTTTTCTAAGGGGCTTTTTTATTTTACAGGATGAAAGCCCATCAAACCTATATCATTTTCAGCCAAACCAAGGACAAATATTATATTGGTTCAACTTCTGTTGGCCCTGATTTAAGATTGCAAAGACATAATGATGGTTGGACAAGATCTACAAAATCCGGAGCCCCTTGGATTCTGAAATATCTAAAAAGTTTCGATTCAAAATCAGAAGCTTTGAAGTGGGAACGGTTTATCAAAAAACAAAAAAGCAGAGTGTTTATTGAAAAACTCATCAATTCGGATGAAAATGAATATTCTAAATAATTTTGTTAGTAGATCATACAGAACCATCGAGACCAAGGTTGGGTCGACCCGACTATTCGGGAAGGCTTTTTTTATAAGATCAAATCTATACCGGAAAACTATTTTTTGTTCAATATTATTTCTCGGATGGCTTTGCTGTAAGTCTGTCCGATAGGAACTTCGTGATTTCCTATCGTTAGGATATCTCCTTTCATCGAAGTTATTTTGTTTAAGGAAACTATGAATGACCGATGTACACGCAGAAATCCCGATTCAGGAAGTAACTCCTCTAAACCGGATATCTTTTCATGTACCAAAATTTCTCCCTTTTCCATAAATATTGTGGCGTAATTACCTTTGGCTTCCACATACAGAATATCTTTCGTATTTATTTGATAGTGTTCTTTCTCTCCTTTCACAAAAAAACGAGAAACATGCCCTTCCTTCTCCTCACTGTTGTCTTGTTTATTACTAACCGAGGAAGGGCTTCCTATAGCTTTATTTACTGCCTTCAAAAAGCGTTCAAAGCTAAAGGGTTTAACCAGATAATCTTGTATAGCCAGTTCATACCCTTCAAGAGCATGTTCTTTATAAGCTGTAGTTACGATCACTTTGGGAGGAGCTTGGAGCGTTCTAAGAAATTCGAAGCCTTTGAGTTCAGGCATATGTAAATCCAAAAACATCAGGTCGACATTATTCGAGTTTAACCATTCCAAAGCTTCAAAAGCATCATAGCATTGAGCTACAACTTGTAAATGAGGTATTCTCTTACAGAATGTAGTCACCAGGTCATGCGCCAAAGGCTCATCATCAACAATTATACATTTGATCATAGCATATTAAGCTGAAGTGTTATTTTAAATTCGTTCTCACCTTTTACAATATCAAGCTGGTGCTGATCGGGGTACAACAGCTCCAATCGCTGCCTAAGATTTGCCAATCCGATCCCCTTTTCAGAATCCGGGTTCTTTTCTTCAAAATTGTTACTGATTTCAAAAACCAGTTTCTCGTTTTGAATATCTGTTTTGATAGAAGCATGGATAAACGCTCCATCCCTCAATGACTCCACTCCATGTTTGAAGGCGTTCTCCAAAGGCACGATAAAAAGCAGAGGCGCTACCTGTAAGTCAGTTTCTTCAGGAGTTTCGAATCGGATATCAACCTCTTTCTGATATCGTATTTTATGCAGATCGATATAGCCTTGCAGATATTCAATTTCTTCTTTCAGGCTGACTTTATCTTTCTTCCCTTCATAGATGGTGTAGCGCATCATATCCGAAAGCTTAAGAATTACCCCGGGTGCTTTATCCGATTGATGGACTACCAGCGAATACAGATTATTCAGTGTATTAAAAAAGAAATGCGGGTTAACCTGACTCCTCAACAAGGCTAATTCAGCTTCCGCTTTTTCTGCTTTCAGGGTTCTGAACCATTTCCATTGTTCATAAAACCACAGAACGATCAATATTGGGATGGGAAGCAGAAAGAGGCTTAATGCCCAGACTTTATAGGTAGTTTCATAAAGCTCAAAACTACCTGAGAATAATCGGGCATATAAAAAAAACAAAGCTGAGCCACCATAAAGCCCCCAAATCAGAAACCGATACTTTTGAAAAAACTCCGGGAGGATGAAATAAAACAACATCAGCCAAAATGAGATCATCAGCAGAATCATCAATGGGTTGTCCTGAAGATGACTTGTAAAATACCCGATACTGAAAATCACAATTACTAACATCACGAAGCCGGTACCTACCTTCAATACATTTCCTCCACTTTTCAGGTAGCGATGTATTGCCAGGGAAATAAAATACGCATAGAACAGGAAACCCAACGTATTGCTGATCCAGGCGTTTCCGGGAACTCTGATCAGATCGATGTATTGCATAAACAATATCAGTACAAAGGTGATAATCGGTCCTATTACAAAAGCCTGATATTTTCGAAAGATGTTATTCATAACTTAAAATAAGTGAAATCATACACTGATACTCTTCTTCGTGTTGAACAGTTTGTTTTTTGAAACGAGTCCTTCTTTTTTTGTTATGAATCGAGTTCAACACAGTTTTTATACTATTGATGTCAAAATTTTTATCGTCCGCCTAATCACCTTAACAAAGCTATTAAGCCTCCGTAATTTCGTCAAAATTCTATAATTAAGACGTGATTATGCACACATTAGACATTCAAAATATTTCCAAAATCTATCCCAACGATGTACAAGCATTAAGCAATGTATCACTTACTATCCGGAATGGAATGTATGGATTATTGGGTGCCAATGGCGCCGGTAAATCTTCCCTGATGCGAACCATAGCAACATTACAATCTCCATCTTCAGGTAAAATCCTGTTCAATGGGGTCGATATTCAAAAGAATCCCGATATAGTACGAAAAGGTTTGGGTTATCTGCCTCAGGAATTTGGAGTATATCCTAAAGTATCTGCGGTTGAGTTGCTACATCACATTGCCGTTCTGAAAGGGATCACAAATAAAAAAGATCGAAGCCGACAAATAGAGGAACTACTGCATCAAACCAATTTGTATGAACACCGAAAGAAACATGTTCATACTTATTCAGGAGGAATGCGACAGCGATTTGGGATTGCTCAGGCATTATTAGGAAATCCTCAAATCATTATTGTGGATGAACCCACAGCCGGATTAGACCCGGAAGAAAGACATCGCTTCCTGAACTTGCTCAGCAAAATAGGCGAAAACATCATTGTGATTCTTTCCACTCATATAGTGGCTGATATCTACAATTTATGCTCGAATATGGCGGTTCTTGATAAAGGATCACTGGTTGTTCAGGGAAATCCTTCAGAACTGGTAAGCACACTGGAAGGTAAAATCTGGAAAAAGACTGTTCCCGCGATTGAACTGTCCGACTATCGAGAATCTCATCATGTTATTTCCACCAGGCTAGCAGCCGGGAATACTCAAATTCATGTATTAGCCGATCACGCTCCCGGAAATGATTTCGAGTCCGTCGCTCCCACACTCGAAGATTTCTATTTCTCAGTGGTTTCAAACTCTGAACAACAAACCGTGGGTGTATCATGATTGCTGCGTTATTAAAATTCGAACTTATTTATCAAAGGAAACTCTGGGCGCTTCCGGCAGCTATGCTCCTTTTCTTTATATCCGGACTTCAAATTGGCGGACAAGCATTCGCTCCTGATCTCGTCAACTTCAATGCCCCTTATCAGATCAGCTATTATACCTCTATTTTCACACTTGGAGCAGTTTTTGCCATTATGTTTTTTGTGATCAACGGGGTATTGCGTGACAGCACACATCGTATGCAGGAAATCATTTTCAGTACCGGTGTTCAGAAATATCAGTTCTTTATCAGCCGGTTTTCCGGGGTTTTCATCTTTAGCCTGCTTGCAGTGAGTCCGCTGATAGTTGGAATGATTACCGGAAGTCAGATCATGAACCTTGATCCCGATCGTTTAGCTCCACTCAATCTGTTTCACTATTTCTGGAACTGGCTGGTCTTTGTACTTCCGAATGTATTTATCTGCTCGGGCTTCATTTTTTCTGTGGGACTTCTGACTAAAAACAGAATGTCGGTCTACGCGTCTGCTTTGTTAGTCTATGTATTGTACTTTGTGTGTTCTTTCTATTTCGATTCCCCGATGTTGGCAGGTTCAACCCCAAGTCACACTGATAATATGACGATAGCAGCACTGGGCGATCCTTTTGGTGTTTCGGCTTTCATGGAGCAAAGTCAGTTCCTTACTCCCTTTCAGAAAAACAGCGTCTTGGTATCCCTTTCAGGGAATTTCTTGTACAATCGTTTACTCTGGATCGTAATAACATTCGCTATTCTTGGAGCGACGTATAGTTTATTTTCTTTCCGGGTTTTGCAGCGAAAAAAGCAAAAAATTTCATCCGGTCAAGTACAACTAAAAGATGTTAGTACAGATAGTAACTACCAGCCTTTGGATATTGCCCCCTTTACTCAAAAAGCCTTTTGGTATTCTTTCTTTTCCCAAAGCAGAATGGGAATTAAGCAACTGTTCAAAAGCCTTCCTTTTCAGGCGATGATCGTTTTTATTATTTTTGTGATGTGCTCCGAATTTTATTCAAGACTCGTTGATGGCGGCAGCTATTCTGAAAGTCTGTATCCGGTAACTGCTTTGTTGGCGGGATTAAACAGCACAGCCATCTTTATTTTTGGTGTGTTACTGATCATTTTTTTCAGCGGTGAATGGGGTTGGAAAGAACGAAGTGAAAATATGCATCTTATCCTTGATGCAACGCCGGCCTCAAACGCGTCTTTCTTTTGGTCGAAGGTTTCCGTCTTAATGTGCATTCCATTGTTGTTTGTAACACTCGAAATTGTGATTGCAATGATTTTTCAGGTGTTGCTGGACTATCCCACATTCAGCTTAAGCACCTACTTATCGCTGTATTATTTTCATGGAGCTCCACTCGCTTTCTATATAATGGTTGCCCTGTTTATCCAATCACTGTCTCCCGGAAAATATCTCGGAATGGCAATAACCGGATTGATTGTCGTTGCCTTTGCTACTCCTTTATCGGGTACGCTGGGTATTGAACATCCGCTGTTAAGAATAGGAGCTATGCCAACGGTTACTTTCTCGGATATGTCCGGTTTGAGCAACAATGCTTCTGCTTTTTTCTTCTTCTCTTTGCATTGGCTTTTGTTGGGATTCATTCTTTCGGTCATCGCTCTTCATGGTTGGCGAAGAGGTATCATTGAAAGCTTTCTGATTCATACTAAACAGATATTCAGAAACTGGTCACGCAAAAAACTTATCGTTCTTGCTGTTTTGGGATTGGCTTTCCTAAGTACTTCCGGGATGATCTTCTACAAAACCAATATCGAAACAGAATATCTTTCTTCGGATGAATTTCTGGATCGCCGGGCGGACTACGAGAAAAAATATAAACACTATGATGAGGTGAATTGGATGTACCCGGTTTCCATTTACACGGATGTAGCACTTTATCCAGACGAAAGAAGCTACAAAGTTAATGCCATTTACACGCTCATGAATAAAAGTGATTCGGTAGTAAACCGGGCGCTGATCATTGAGAAAAAAACCATCACCAATATTAAGCTCGAACGGGCTACATTAGTGAATACCGATCCCATACATGGAATTTTTGAATTTCAATTCGACACTCCGATTAATCCCGGAGACACCGTCAAACTTGAATTCTCTGCAGATGGAAGCCACAAAGGACTGCAATCCGGAAATGATCTGGTAGACAACGGCAGTTATGTACACCTACGTGATTTCAGTCCGTTCCTCGGGTATACTCAAAGTCTTGAGATCCGAAATAACACCGAACGGAATAAACGTGGTCTTCCAAGAAAATCATTTGAAAGACCTTCAGCTGCTGATTTTGATGTCATGGAATCCGGATTTGGGCGGGTTGATTTCGAAACAATACTATCAGTACCCGTTTCTCAGACAGGTATCACCGTTGGTCGTCTTGAAGAGGAATGGACCGAAAATAATCGGAATTATTATCTGTTTAGGTCCCAAAATCCGGTGGCTCCTGCTATCAGCTATCACTCCGGAGTGTATGAAGTTGAACAGGAAAAATATCACGGAATAACGCTGGAGCATTATTTCCATTCGGAACACAGCTTCAATAATTCCACCATCATGAATAGCATGAAATACACGCTGGATTATGCCCAACAGGAATTTGGAGACTATCACCTTGATCATCTTCGTATAGCTGAAATTCCTTCTTACTGGAGATTTGGAGGATATGCCGCTTCAGGAATGATCAGTATGGTGGAAAATAATTTGTATCTGGTGGATGAACGTGACCCCGAAGCCTTCAGCCTGATTGCAAAGCGCACCATTCATGAAGTCGCTCACCAATGGTGGGGACACATGCTCAGCTCACAGAACTTGAGTGGAGGAGCTATTTTTGTGGAAGGTTTTGCCAAATACACCGAAGCTGTAGTCATGGAAAAACATTATGGAATGGCTTCTCTTTTTCAACTGAGTGAAACAGCTAATCGTGCCTATTTTAATGGTCGCTCTTATGCTTCCACTCCTGAGCAACCTCTGTATCTGGAACAGGGAGAACGCTATATGCTGTATGGCAAAAGCTATATAGTGATGGTAGCTCTGAAAGAACTCATTGGCGAAGAAGCATTAAACCAAATCTTAAAAACTTTGGTGCAACGCCATAAAAACGAGATCGATGCAACCGTAACTTCTCCCGAATTTTTAGAAGAATTGTACGCGGCAACTCCTACGGAATATCACTCCCTCATTGAGGACTGGTTTAAAAAAATCGTCACCTATGATCTTTCGGTTGAGGACGTAAACTATACCGAACTCACCGATGGCAGTTATGAAATTACCATGACCATTGATGCTTCTAAATTTGAGTCAATAGAAGGAATTGAGTCTTCGGTTTCCATGAATGAGCCCATTCCTGTGGGACTATTTGCCACTCATCCTTCAAGAGCATCAAAAGAGCAGACCATATTTCTTGAACCAATGAAGATTACCGACGGAACACAAACGCTAACGTTCCAGGTTGACACACTTCCCCAATATGTGAGCATAGATCCGTATGGAACCCGTCCCGATCTGTTACGACAAGACAACTGGCAAAAAATAGATTAGTGCTTAAATTTAGGAGTCGTACTCCAATCGTCTGCGAGAATAGCTCTATCTTGCTATGTTGTTGTGGTCCCGACTATTTGGGGGTCTCATTTCTCGCTCAAAAAAAAGCCTCTTAGAAAAATCTAAGAGGCTTTTTACTTTGAATAAGTATATTGACTCTACTTCAGATCAAAACGATCTAAGTTCATTACTTTATCCCAGGCTTTTACGAAGTCGTTTACAAACTTCTCTTCTGAGTCGCTAGTACCGTATACTTCTGCAATTGCTCTTAGTTCTGAATTAGAACCAAAGATCAGATCTGCTCTGGATGCTGACCATTTTACATCTCCGGTTTTTCGATCGCTTCCTACAAATACATTTTGTTCATCTGTAGTTGCCTGCCAAGTTGTATTCATATCCAACAGGTTCACGAAGAAATCATTAGAAAGTGTTCCCGGTTTGTCCGTAAATACACCTTTCTTTGATCCGTCAAAATTGGTTCCAAGAACTCTCATTCCACCAACCAATACGGTCATTTCAGGAGCAGTTAATGTCATAAGCTGAGCTTTATCCACCAACATTTCTTCTGCAGTAGTTTTATGGTTTGGTGCAAAATAGTTACGGAATCCATCGGCCGCAGGTTCTAACCATGCAAATGATTCTACATCCGTTTGTTCTGCAGTTGCATCTGCGCGACCGGGTGTAAATGGTACTGTAATATCATGACCAGCTTCTTTTGCGGCTTTTTCAATTCCTGCACATCCACCTAAAACAATCAGATCTGCCATGGAAACTTCTTTTGAGAAATCACTTTGAATCCCTTCATAGACTTTCAATACTTTATCTAATTGCTCAGGATTATTTACTTCCCAATCTTTCTGAGGCTCTAAACGAACTCTTGCTCCGTTTGCTCCACCTCTTTTGTCAGAGTTTCTATAAGTTGATGCAGAAGCCCAAGCTGTTGATACCAGCTCTGAAACTGACAACCCTGAATCCAAGATTTCAGCTTTCAAACCTTCAATATCATTTTCGTTGATTAATGCATGCTCCACTTCCGGGATCGGGTCCTGCCATAGCAGTTCTTCTTCCGGCACTTCCGGTCCGAGCAACAACGATTTTGGCCCCATATCACGGTGAACCAGCTTATACCAGGCACGTGCAAAAGCATCAGCAAATTCATCAGGATTTTCATAAAATCTTCTTGAGATCTTCTCGTAAGCAGGATCTGCTTTTAAAGAAAGATCAGTGGTCAACATAAACGGAGCATGTTTTTTATTCGGATCGTGTGCATCCGGAACTGTTCCTTCTCCACCACCATCAACCGGTCTCCATTGCCAAGCACCGGCCGGACTTTTATACTTTTCCCATTCGTATTTGAACAAGTTATCAAAATAAAGATTAGTCCACTCGGTAGGCTTTTGTGTCCATGCTCCTTCTAATCCACTGGTAATAGTATCAGCTCCTTTTCCGGTTCCATGAGTACTTTTCCAACCTAATCCCATTTCCTCTATAGATGCACTTTCAGGTTCTGAACCCAAATGATCTTCAGGTGCGGCTCCATGCGTTTTCCCGAATGTATGTCCACCCGCAATAAGCGCTACCGTTTCCTCATCATTCATCGCCATTCTTGCAAAAGTCTGTCGGATGAAAGCAGCTGCTTTTAATGGATCAGGTTCTCCATCAGGGCCTTCAGGGTTTACATAGATCAATCCCATATGGTCGGCACCGAGAGGCTTTTCTAAGTCTCCCTCTTCGTTATGACGCTGGCTGCCTAACCATTCACCTTCAGCTCCCCAATACACATCTTCTTCCGGTTCCCAACGATCTTCACGTCCGCCGCCAAAACCGAAAGTCTCAAAGCCCATTGATTCCAGAGCAACGTTTCCGGCTAGAATCATAAGATCAGCCCAGGAAAGTTTTCTTCCATATTTTTGCTTGATGGGCCAAAGTAATAGACGGGCTTTGTCAAGATTTACATTATCCGGCCAGCTGTTTAACGGAGCAAAACGTTGCATTCCTGTTCCTCCACCGCCACGACCATCAGTTACTCTGTAGGTTCCCGCGCTATGCCAAGCCATTCGGATCATCAGCGGTCCGTAATGACCAAAGTCTGCCGGCCACCAGTCCTGAGAGTCCGTCATTAATTCTGTTAGATCTTCTTTAACAGCTTTCAGATCCAGCTTTTTAAATTCTTCTGCATAATCAAAATCTTCTCCCATCGGATCTGACTTGGAAGAATGTTGGCGAAGAATGCTCAAGTTCAATTTGTTCGGCCACCAGTCTTTATTTCTGGTACCGCCTCCGGCATCTTTCCTCATTGAGCCATTATGAAATGGGCACTTACTAATATCATTTGCGTTATAGGTTCCCGAGCTTTCTTTTTCTTTATCTGACATAATCCTTTTTCTTTACAGTTTTAATCCATTAACAACATAAAAAATCATTTCATTCTTTATGATAGATAATCATTATCGAGGCGTTAAAATCAATCTTACGATTTGAGTATATTTTAAATGGATTCTTCCTTTTCTTCTTCTATGAAAATTAGCTCCTCAATTCCTAAGCACATCTTACCTGTAATTGTATTCTCTCAATTTGCAGGGACTTCTCTTTGGTTCGCCGGCAATGCAGTTGTACCTGAGTTGATCGCAGAACTGGGTTTATTAGAGATGTTTGTGGGATTCATCACGATGGCTGTACAATCGGGATTTATCATCGGAACGTTGGTATTTGCAGTCTTAAGTGTCGCTGACAGATTTTCTCCCGTAAAAGTATTTTTAGTGTGTTCTGTTTTGGGAGCGCTGGCAAACATTATGACCATTTACAGTTCAAATTTTACAGAAGTAATGTTAGCACGTTTATTTACCGGTTTTTTTCTGGCAGGAATTTATCCTGTGGGAATGAAAATAGCTTCGGACTGGCATAAAGAAGGTCTCGGCAAAGCCTTGGGTTATTTAGTAGGTGCACTCGTGTTAGGAACCGCGTTCCCACATTTCCTTAAGTATCTGGGTGGCGACTTACCATGGAGATTTGTTATTGCAGGAACTTCTGCTCTCTCGGTGATCGGAGGCTTAATGCTTTTCTATTCTGTTGCTGATGGTCCTTATCGTGTAAGAAGAAGTTCTTTCAAACCCTCTATGTTTTTTACTCTGTTTAAAAACTCAAACTTCCGTTCCGCTGCTTTCGGATACTTCGGACATATGTGGGAACTATACACGTTTTGGGCTTTCATTCCTACTTTGCTTGCTTTCTACGTGTTATCGAATCAGGACTTCATGATAAACATCCCTTTATGGTCGTCCATTATTATTGGTATTGGCGGGATAAGTTGCGCTGTTGGAGGATACATATCACTTAAAAAAGGCAGTAAATTTGTTTCTAAGATTTCCCTCTTTATATCAGGATTATGTTCAATATTAATTCCATTTTTGTTTCATGCACCGGTTTGGGTATTTCTTGGACTTTTATTGATTTGGGGAATATTTGTAATTCCTGACTCTCCTCAATTCTCTACACTTGTAGCTCAATCAACAGATAGTTCCTACATAGCAACAGGCCTAACTATTGTGAACAGTATTGGTTTTGCGATAACCATTGTAAGTATTCAGCTTGTTAATCTGATGTGGGCACATTTTCAAAGTCCGTTGGTATTTTTGGTGATTTTTGTTGGTCCGCTTTGTGGTCTATTTTCCATTACTCGATATAAAGTTTCATAAGCAAGGAATTTCTAAGTTTTACTTTCTGTTTGGATACTGAAATAAATAAACACCCAATAACTAAATAAGGATATTACTATGCCAGTTAAAAAAGCGTCAGCCGTGTGGAACGGAAATCTGAAAGAAGGAAAAGGATCTATTAATTCTGAAAGCGGAGTCTTATCTGAAGCTGCTTTTACTTTTGCGTCCAGATTTGAAGATGAAGGAAAATCTAATCCGGAAGAACTAATTGGCGCAGCCCATGCCGGTTGTTACTCCATGGCATTATCTAATGAACTACACAGCGCCGGACATGATTCAAAAAGTGTCTCGACCAATGCCGATGTATCTTTAGAAATGGTAGATGGGACACCTACGATCACTAAAATTAAATTGACAACCAAAGCAGACGTTCCGGGACTAAGCGATAGTGAATTCCAAAAAATTGCATCTGCCACTAAAGATGCCTGCCCTGTTTCCCGTGCTCTTGCAGGTGTAGATATTGAGTTAGAAGCTTCTCTGACCTAACCTTATTTTACTTAAATTTTCACTTATAAAGCCATTCCAATGTGAATGGCTTTTTATTTTTAGCCTAAGAATGCTATAATCAGCTAATTATTTTCTATCGTGGCTAAAAAAATACGGGTTTCAAAACTACTTCTAATACTTGGAATTTGGTTAGTATTGTCTGCTAACTTATACAGCAATGTATTTGCAGATTTTCAAACGTTCCAAAGTGATACCAATAAGGTTAAGTCAATGTTTTCAGACATTGACGACTTAATGGATGTAGGAAATTTTACAAAGGCTTATCAAAAATTAGATTCCGTAGATTTACTGTCTGAACAATTTGATTATGAATACGGACTAGCTTTTTCAGGTGTTAAACGGGCAGAAATATTAATTATAAAGAAACAAATTGATTCTGCTCTTACTGAGATAAATAAAGTTATAGACCAGTTTCCCGAAAGTAGATTACGTTTCAATTTTTATAACACACAGGCTGCGGCGTACAACTACAAGGGTCTGTCTAACCAAGCCATTGAATCATTCAGAAAGGGCTTAAACTTTATTGAATTACTCCCACCTGAGAATAGATCCAGATCTATAGCAGCCGTTCATGTAAACATGGCGAGTGCTTATCATAAGCTTGGGGACAGATCTAATACTATAAAAAATTATCTTGAAGGATTACAGTTTGCGGAATCAACAAAGGATTCTTCGTTTTTGACGATCACACTGAATAATCTTGGAGATATATACAATTCATATTCAGAATATGAGCGCGCTGAGTACTATTTAAAAAGAGCAGAGACTATAGCATTACAAAATAATTATAGACCCGATCTGCTCAGAATCTATTTAAATCTGGGTAATACTTATAGCAATAGTGAAAAATACGACGAAGCTTTAAAATATTACGAACAGGCTTTAACTTTAAATAAAGAAGTAAGGCCAGATACTCCTCCTTTTCAGATCGTCTATAATCTGGGGGTTCTTTACAGCAATAAAAGGCAGTTTACAAAAGCTAAAGACGCTTTTGAAGAATCTTTGCAGTACTGTATAGAACTTAAAATTCCTCAGGGATTGTATTTTAATTACAAAGGATTAGGCGATCTGTATGAAAAATTCTCTCAGCCTTACACTGCAATAAATTGGTATCAAAAAGCACTTGACGTAGCTACAGAATTGGATCAAAATCTGTATATAGTTCAGCTTCATGAAAAACTATATTTAACCAACAAAAAAGCAGGAGAAACTGCTCAGGCTCTAAAAGCACTTGAGAATTTTAAAGCTCTTTCAGATAGCATTGCAAAGAAAGAATCTGATGCCGCTCTTTCAGAACTGGAAAGTGAAATTGAGCTGAACAGACAAACAGAAATCAACCGACTCCTCGAAGAAAAGCAAGGAATTCAGGAACGACAGCTAATTCTGACAAGAAATCTAAACATCGCAGCTGTAGTAGTTATAGTTATCATATTAGTTCTTTTGTATGTGGTTTTCAGATCGGGAGCTGAACGTAAAAAAGTAAATCTGATCCTGAATAACCAAAAAGAAGAACTCGAAGAACTTAATCAAACTAAGGATAAACTTTTCGCAATCGTAGCACACGACCTTCGCTCTCCAATGGCATCACTACAGGGCATCTTATATATGATCAATAACAGCGATCTTTCACTTAAAGAGGCTAAAGATTTGGTGATGAGTTTGGAACCCACCCTTCAGAAAAACATAAATACATTAGACGACCTTCTTGCCTGGGCCAGAAAACAAATGTCCGGAATTAGTTTAAATCCACTGGATATTGACACTAAACCTATAATTGATGATGTAATTTCGAAACAACTTTTTGAGATAGATACAAAAGAACTCACTGTTTCGAATAAAGTCCCTGATAACACAATTGCTTTTGTTGACTTGAACGCTTTCAAACTCATTATTCGAAATCTTCTTTCTAACAGTATTAAATTCACTCAACCTAATGGCTCAATAGAATTTGATTGTACTGAAGGAAATAGCTCTGTTACTTTCACTATTAAAGACACCGGTATTGGAATTCCTGCAAATCTACGTGACTTAATCTTTAAAGATAAGGCAAAAACACGTTTGGGCACTAACATGGAGCTGGGAAATGGTTTTGGACTAAGCTTGTGCAAAGAATTCGCACACAGAATGAATGGCGAAATTTATTTTGAAAGTGAAGAAAATGTCGGTACTACCTTTTTCTTAACTCTTCCTAAAAGCGGCCAAATAAAGTCCGTTATTTAAAAGAAATAAAAAGCCACATCCTAATTCAACATTAAGCTTTTCATTTCTTATCTTGAGACTTCTCAAGAATCATCCAAATTCGGAGTTTTTAATGAGCGACAAACCTCGCGAGTATTGTGGAATTTTTGGCATCTTTGATCATGAAGAAGCTGCACTAACCACATATTACGGCCTGCATTCACTTCAACACCGCGGCCAGGAATCAGCCGGAATTGTTACCAGTCACTACGACAAAGACAAAGAACGCATGGTTATGCCTTCTTATAAAGATTTCGGACTAGTGCTTAGTGTTTTCGACAAACCAAAGATCATGAATAAGATCTTAAAGGGTCGTTCAGCCATCGGTCATAACAGATACTCGACTTCCGGGTCTTCTAAAAACCCGGCTAACATCCAGCCTTTCAGAGTTCACTACAGAAATGGAAATCTGGCTATAGGTCACAACGGCAATCTTTCTAATGCCAAGCAGATTCGCTCCAGATTCAGGAAAGAAGGTGTTTTATTTCAAAGTACTTCCGATACCGAATTGATTCTTCATCTGATTTCACACAGCTTGAAACAGGATCAGATGGGACAAATCATGGACGCTCTGCATCAAATTGAAGGAGCATATTGTCTGGTAATACTGACTGATGATAAATTGATCGGTGTAAGAGACCCTAACGGCTTTAGGCCCTTAGCACTTGGGAAAAAAGACGGGAAATTCTGTCTTGCCAGTGAAACCTGCGCTTTTGATATCAATAACGCGGAATATATTCGTGATGTTGAACCAGGCGAAGTTGTGGTAATTGATCAGGAAGCTTCTGATTCCGGAGAAGTAAAATCATACTTCATTGAACCAAAGGAAGGCACTAAAACAAGCCAGTGTATTTTTGAATATGTTTATTTTTCCCGACCCGACAGTATGATCTTCGGTGAAATGGTTGATAAGATCAGAAGAAATTTAGGGCAGGCTTTAGCAAAAGAACATCCTATAGATGAAGTGGTCACTATTAAAGATTCTTCCAAAAAGCCTGTTATCATTTCGGTTCCTGATTCCAGTAACACCGCAGCAATCGGATATGCAAATGAGAATCAGAAAATGGGCCACGAATGTAAATATGACATTGGTTTGATCCGAAATCATTATGTAGGAAGAACATTTATTTCTCCAGGGCAAAAATCCCGGGAACAAAAAGTTCGTACCAAATTCAATCCGGTTCGTGGTGTGATTGAAGGACGCTCCGTTATTATTGTTGATGATTCTATTGTAAGAGGTACTACTTCCCGCTTATTGGTTGATATGATTCGTGCTTGTAATCCTGCAGAAATTCACTTTTTGGTAAGCTCTCCTCCAATTATCAGCCCGTGTTATTATGGAATGGATTTCCCAAGCCCTGAAGAACTTATCGCCAATAAATTTGAGCGAAATGTAGATAAGATCGCTGAAGAAATAGGAGTGGACAGTTTAAGATATTTATCCGCTGATGGGTTGGTAAATGCAGTTAAGGAAGCAAACCCGTCGGGTCACGATTATTGTACGGCTTGCTTTACCAGCAACTATCCTGTCCCTGTTAATTTTGGTGTTGAAAAGGAAGAGAATGAACTTGTTTAACGGTAAAGCTAAATTCATAACCAGCGCTACCAAAATTGAAGAATGCCCCCCGGATGAGTTTCCGGAAGTTTGTTTTGCAGGTCGTTCTAATGTTGGAAAGTCTTCGTTGATAAACGCAATTGTTAATCGTAAGAACATTGCCCGTACTTCCAATGTACCCGGTAAAACCCAGCAAATGAATTACTATCAAATCGGAGATGATTGCTTTTTTGTAGATCTTCCCGGTTATGGTTTTGCAAAGGTTCCGAAAAAAGAACGTGAGCGTTGGGGACGAAGCATTCGAAAGTATCTTTCTGAAAGAGAAAGTTTGAGGCTTATTCTATCAGTGATAGATGCACGCCACGAGCCTTCTGCCCTTGATCAGGATTTTTTCTATTGGCTCGCATCCAACGAAATGCCTTTTTGCGTGTTGATGTCTAAAGCTGATAAGCTTTCGAATAACAAATTTGCTCAATCAAAAAAAGCAGTTAAAAATATTCTGGCAGAAATGAATATTGAAGTCCCTATTCTCGGATATTCAGCCAGTTCACGAAAAGGAATCCCTGAAATTCAGGAATTAATTCAGGATTTCATCAAAGACTAACTTACACCCCACTTAATATAAAATGTCATTCAAAGTACTTTTACTAGATAGCGTAGATCCTGTTTGTGCACAGGTTTTTAAATCCAGAGATATTCAAGCGGATCAACCCAGAAAACTTACTGAAAAAGAACTCTTTGACCGGATTGGGGAGTACGACGGAATGGTAGTAAGAAGTGCTACTACTGTAACTCCGGAATTGCTTGAAAAAGCAACCAATATGAAAGTTATCGGTCGCGCCGGTGTGGGAGTTGATAATATTGATATCAAAGCGGCTACTACAAAAGGAGTTCTTGTAATGAATACTCCTGATGGAAATACGATTTCTACTGCCGAACATACTTGTGGAATGATCATCGCTTTAGCACGAAATATCCCAACAGCAGTTTCTACTGTAAAAAGCGGAGGATGGGATCGCAAAAAGTATATGGGCACTGAAGTTCACGGAAAAAAACTGGGAATTGTAGGACTTGGTAAGATCGGATCAGAAGTAGCTCTTAGAATGCAGGCATTTGGAATGGAAGTTTTGGCTTATGATCCTTTTGCTACTAAAGAACATGCTTCTGAAATGGGAATTCAATTAGTTGATATAGATAGCCTTTTAGGAACTGTTGATTTTCTTTCTGTTCATACTCCACTTACTGAAAAAACAAAAGGATTGGTTTCTCTGAAAAATGCAGATAAACTCAATAAAGGAATTCGTTTGGTGAACTGTGCCCGTGGTGGAATTTATGAAGAATCCGATTTACCTGAATTACTGGATTCCGGTGTTGTTGGTGGAATTGCACTGGATGTTTATTCTCAGGAACCGCCAACTGAAGAACTCTATAAAGTGCTGGAACACCCCGGTATTATTTGTACACCACATTTGGGAGCTTCAACAGAAGAAGCTCAGGAAAAAGTAGCCGAGCAAATAGCTGCTCAAATGTCGGATGCGCTGGAGAACAAAAACTATAAAGGGAGTTTGAATGGCAAGTCTATTTCGTTGCTAACCAATGCGGAAGTACAACCTTATCTGCAACTGGCAGAAAAGCTTGGTGCTATGGCTGTTCAGCTTTCTCCGGAACATGCCAGTAGTCTGGAATTTGAATATTCCGGAGATTGTGCAAAATTCGCAGACGTATTAACCGACGGCATACTTAAGGGAATGCTCACTAATTATGTAGAAGATTCCGTAAATCTGATCAATGCACGTCATTTTGCAGATGAGCGCGGATTTTCTATCAAAGAAATTCTTTCCTCAAAAGGAAAAACTTTTAACGATGTGGTTACCATAAATTTTGCTGAAGGAGCTGAATACCGAAGTATCTCAGCATCTGTTTTTGGCGATAATGATTACAGGATCGTTCAAATTGATAAATACGGAATAGAACTTCGTTTAGAAGGTGATATCATTATTTATCAAAATCAGGATGTTCCCGGTATGTTAGCTTCTGTAAGCGGAGCCTTAGCTAAGCAAAGCATTAATATCGGTGCTCTTGGATTAGGTAGAACTGAAAAAGGCTCAAATGCCATTACCGCTTTAACTATAGATAAAAAGCTTGAAGACGATGAACTGAAAACCATTAATGAACTAAATGGAATTCAGCATATCCGATATGTAAGCTTTTCTTGAAAGAGGTTTCTTAAAAACTCTGTCAGGGTTTAAAACCCTGACGGAGTTTGTATTTTGAAAACCCTAAATCCCTTCTCAAAAGGAGATTTTATTGCTTTTCAAAGAGAATCACTCAATCAGCAATCAAAGTCTCCATTATTGAATCGCTCAATAAGTCGTTCTTCGTTTACCCTTTTAAAATCGGTCAGATTATTTTCAGATAGAGATGCAATTGTCATTTCTCTTTTGCCCAGCGCACCTCTCGCTTTGGCTAACTTCCATCCTGCTACTGCCATCGCCGCCCGTGCTTTTGAAGCTGCGCAATAAGTACCTAGTATGGCTTCACCCTTTGCAAGCGTTTTAAGTTTTTGGAATGCCTCGGGGGTCCATAATTCTTCATTTACTTCAGGAGAAAAGGCGTCGTGGAAAAAGAAATCAGCTTGTACTCCTTCGCCTTTGTAATCCTCGAACTTCCCTATAAAAAGGAATAGAGTCACATCAACATCAGGCAAAGGTTTAATGATATTCATCCCTTTCTTAAGGTCTGTGAATATATTTTTCAAAACCGGTTCCAATTCTTCAAAATCCGAAAAAGAAGCGTAATTGAGTTTCCCGGCTTCATCAGCTGAAATTGGAAAAGCTTCCACACTGTGAAATTCAACTTTAGAAGTGCACTTCCCTGAGAGATAATAATCCAGCAGTAAAAGAAAGTTAAGTCCGGTTCCGAATCCGATTTCAAAAATAGTAACTTTCTCGTTATGAACTAAAGCTTTCGGTACATTGGAGGTTTCGAAAAAAACATACTTACTTTCGGAAACAGATCCGTTTGGATTGTGAAAATACTGATTGTAAGTATTGGAATAGAGTGTGGAGGAACCGTCTTTTGTTATGTAATGATCAGGGCGTTCACTCATTCTTATTGATCGATACCGTTCCGTATCCTGTTTTGGCTACAACTTCTACTCCACCTTTGCCAATTTTTCCTATGATCTGGCCTTTCTTTTTGCTTCCATTGAAAGGAAAGGCTTCATCGATCTCTACTTTAGTGCCGTTTACGTTCAGATCAGCATTAACATCAGCAGGGAGAAAAAGATCGATCTGTCCGGCTCCGTTTCTGGCTTGTATATCTCCGCCAATGCTTAGAAAACTCAGCTTGATATTTCCTCCGCTTGAAAATGCATTCGTACTCCCCGATAGATCTTTACCTGACACATTTCCACCGGATGTACTCATTTCCAGATCACCTTCGAAATTAATAGCTGATAAGTGTCCACCCAAAGATTTCAATGATGCGTCTCCTTTTGAATCTGACAATTTTATATGCCCACCCTCCGTAAATGCAGTTATGTCACCGGAAAGATCTTTCAAAGTTATATGTCCACCTGAAGTTTTGCATTCTACATCTCCTTGAAAGTTTGTCGCTTCAATATGTCCGCCACTTGTAAAAGAAGTAACATCCATTGAGGACGGGATATAAATAGTGGTTTGCATCTGAATATTTGAATCGTTGCTTTTAGTATTAACCACTCTGAGTTCTGCAGAAGAACCGTTCTTTTTTGTAGATATCGACACCATTTCTTTCAATGATTCTTTCGCAGCTATCTCTCCTGAAGCTTTTACAGTTATAGATGCTTTATGATTATCGGAACCAACCAAAACTATTGATCCTGATGTTAACTGAACAGAAATATCATCCAAACCTGTTGCATCAAATTCTTCAGTAAATGCATACACCCCCGGCGATACATTGCTCCATTCGCCCGGAGTTACTTTATACTCTTTTTTAAGCATCAACAGACCTTCAGCCAGATCAATGTTGATTGAAAAGCTGTCATCTTCAAGTTCTTTTAAAGCGGCATCTAATTCAGTCATCATCTCTTGCTTTGCTTCTTCAGGAATTAATGCCGCTAAATTTTTCAATTTCTCAAGACCCTCCAGAGATTTCAATTCTTCCAGTTCTTTAAGTTCTTCCATCTTTGCAAGCTCTTCAACATCAATAACTGTTACACTTCTGGTAGAGGATCTGGATCTGTCTGACGATGTGGCTTTTGCTGTTGTCCTAACTGTGTACTCCTCTTCATCGTGTGAATGATTATTATCATCAGCCTTTGAAGTGATAATAATAGCCACCAGTAATAAGAACAGGCCTGCAACAATTATTTCCCAGGATCTATTTTTCATATTTTTCTATTTGAATGCACAAACATTCTTTACGCTCGCTTTAATCTAAAGTTACAGATTTGATAGCTAAGTATATATATTATTCCTTCATCTAATTTTATCCTTGAAAAGCATGAACCTTCAGAACAAAATAAAAGAGCTCACTAAGAATTTTCATCAGGAAATGATCGAAACCAGACGGTATTTGCATCAACACCCTGAAGTGAGTTATAAGGAATTTGAAACAACTAAATTCATCAAATCTAAGCTTGATGAACTCGGAATTCCATATGAAAGTCCATTGGAAACAGGTTGTGTAGGAATCATTGAAGGGAATAAGAAATCAGATCGTGTTATAGCGCTACGTGCCGACATCGATGCTCTGGCAATGACTGAGGAAGGAGATTTCAAAAAAGATTTCTTCTCAAAGAATGAAGGTGCTGCTCATTGCTGTGGGCATGATGCTCATACTTCAAATTTATTAGGTGTTGCCAGAATTCTGATGGAATTGAAAGATGAGATCGAAGGAACCGTACTTTTAGTTTTTCAACCTGGTGAAGAAAAACTTCCCGGTGGAGGAAAACTTTTATGTGATACAGGATTTCTTCAATCCAAAAATGTTGATGCTATTTATGGCCTTCATACTTCTCCAAGCCATAAACCCGGAACAGCTGCGATCAGAGTTGGAGAGTTCATGGCTAGTCCCGATGAAATTGACATAGTAATTACCGGGAAAGGCGGTCATGCCGCACGTGCTCATGAAGCAGTAGATCCCGTTGTTATAGCGTCGCAGTTCATCACAGCAGCACAAACTATAGTCAGTCGTTCTGTTGACCCAACCGAATCAGCTGTTGTTACCATCGGAAAAATAGAAGGTGGAACTGCTCATAATATCATCCCTGAAAAAGTACGGATGTATGGAACCGTACGAACTTTCAGTAAGGACACTAAAGATTTGATCGAGCAGAGACTTCATGCTCTGTTAAAAGGGATTACTGAAGCTCATGGAGGAGGTTACTCATTAGAATATCGCAGAGGCTATCCCGCTGTTATAAATTCTGAAGCTGAGACCATGAATGTTCTTGAAACAACACAGGAATTATTCGGAAATGAAGCTGCGATTGAAGTTGAACGACCCAGTATGGCGGGAGAAGATTTTGGATTTTACCAGGAGATTTTTCCGGGAGCTTTCTTTTTTGTCGGAAGTGGAAGTGAAGAGTCGGAGTCTACTTATGTTTGGCATCACCCTAAATATAATGTGGATGATCGGTTCTTTTTAACAGCTGCACCTCTTATGGCGGCATTAGTATTGAAGAACTAATAATGTCTGAACCTAACAAATCATACTGGGAAGAAGAACTCTATAATAAGAAGCATGATCTGATAGTAGTAGGTTCCGGGTTAACCGGACTTTCTTCCGCTTATTTTTTTAAGAAAAAAAATCCTGATGCAAGAGTATTAGTAATTGATCGGGGATTTTATCCCATTGGAGCAAGCACGCGAAATGCGGGGTTTGCCTGTATTGGAAGTGTTGGTGAACTTGTTTCAGATCTGGAATTAGAAACTGAAGAAGTTATAAAACAACGAATTCAGGATCGTTATAATGGATTGCTGTTGCTGCGTGAAACTCTTGGAGATGAAAACATTGATTATGATTCCTGTGGAGGATGGGAAATATTCACAGATTTGGATGAATATGTAAGATTATCAGACTACGTCCCACGGTTGAATTCTATTATGGAAGAAATGATCGGTGAAAAAGAAGTCTTTGAAGTAAGGACTTATTTGTCATTTCCATCTTTCTACAATCGTGTGGAAGGAATGCTGCATCCCGGTAAGATGATCCGGACTTTATATGAAAAATGCATTCAATCCGGAATAGAGTTCAGATGGAATACGAACATCAACCACATTGATACTGAAACAAATTTTGTTTCTTCTCAATCTCAAATCCGCTTTCAGGCAGAAAAATTGATCATTGCTACCAATGCCTTTACCAATAAAGTCTTTCCTAAAATCAATATAAAACCCGGTAGAGGTTATGTATTTATTACCAAAGAAATAGATCAGCTAAAGTGGAAAGGCACCTTTCATTACGATAAAGGATATGTCTATTTCAGAAATGTCGGCGATAACAGAATTCTGATAGGCGGTGGACGAAATGTAAATTACGATGCAGAAACCACTTCTGAGTTTGGAGTAAATGAAGAGATCAAAAAATACCTTGTCAATTTCGCCATTGATGTTTTGGAATTACCAGAAGGCTGGAAAATAGAACAAGAATGGTCGGGAATTATGGGTTTTACCGAATCCAAATCATATATCTTAGAAAATATTGACGAAAACTGTGTACTCGCGGCAGGACTTAGCGGCATGGGCGTGGCTTTAGGAATGAACTTAGGTAAGAAGGCTTCTGAGTTGGTTTGAACCAACTTTGGGGAAATTACACGGTAGGTGCGTATCGCCATACGCACCTACCGGATATCAAAAAAATCACTATTCTTCCAAAAACTCCTTATACAGTTCTACAAATTCGCTTAGCATCATAGCCGTTGCCCCCCAAAGAGGTACTTTATGCACATTCCAGAGAGGAATACTGTAATCCAGATCGCGCAACTTCCAATCCTCAACTTTTGAAAATTCTCCGTTTACTAACTTTGAAATTGGAACCGAGAAGATCTCATCGACTTCATTCGGGTTTGCGCAAAATTCCTGTTCTTCTTTTATGAAACCAACTACAGGAGTAACCATATTTTCCGAATGATTTATATAAAGAGGGGTTAAACGACCAACTGCTTCTACATTTTCAGGTTTTAAACCCGTTTCTTCATGAGCTTCACGTAAAGCAGTTTCTTCTATACTTTCATCTCCCTCTTTACCTCCACCGGGAAAGCTAATTTGCCCACCGTGCTTAATCCCGGTTGTCCTTAGAGTAAACATAATTTCGGGTTCTTCTGTCCATGTTATAACAGGAACTAATACGCTACTGTTTCTGAAGTTATCGGAAGATGGTTTGTAAGTCATCTCATTCTTACGCTCAATCTTTGGCGCCGGACGCATCAAATTCTGCGCATTTTTCCCCGGAAGTGACTTTCTCAGTCTGTTTGCAATAAAATCTTTGAAATTTCTCATGTTTAAAAATGTAACAATTTGTTCACTAAACTATCTTTTATTTAAGCATACAAATGCTAACTATTTGTTTCCCTTATAATTCTAATGATAATTTTTTGCCTTTCCACTTTTTTTAAAGTACAATGATCGCTGTGTTAATTTGTGTAAATAAATTAGGGCATTTCACAACTTGACGGTTGTAACAATTATTAACTTAACTACAATAGAATGAAGAAATATTTATTACGAGGACTAGTATTAAGCATGTTAGCAATAGTTGCTATTATTGGTTGTTCCGATAGTACTTCCGTTGCTCCTGATACAGAGAATCAACTAACAGAACCCGCACCTATTCCCGGGCAATATATTGTTGTACTTAAAGGAACTGAGAAACAAAAAATAGTTCCCGGCAACGTATCACAACTAGAAGATATTAAAACAGATATTTATATCCGTAACACCATTAATTCTGAGTCGATTAAAAATAGCTTTAATCATTCAGTAGTAAGCTTTGTAGCAGAACTAAGTGATGAACAACTTGAATCCCTTCGAAAAGATGAAAACGTTTCCTACATAGAACAAGACCGAATTGTAACTTTTGCGCCACCTTGTGGTACGCCAAAAGGTGGTCCTTGTGATGGCGGCGGAGGTGGTGGCTCTGATTCGCAAGAAATACCATATGGTATTACAAGAGTAAATGGTGGAGTAACTTACGCCGGTAGTGGTGTAGCTTGGATACTTGATTCAGGTATTGATTTAGATCACCCAGATCTAAACGTTGATGCAAGCAGAGGATACAACGCGTTTACTTCAGGAAAAGACGGGAAAAGTTTAGATGATGGTAATGGTCATGGAACTCATGTGGCAGGAACAATTGCTGCTATTGATAATAGTACAGGAGTAATTGGAGTAGCTGCCGGAGCAACTGTAATTCCGGTTAAAGTTCTTGGAGCGCGTGGTAGTGGCTCTTATTCCGGAGTAATTGCAGGTATTGATCATGTAGCTGCAAACGGCTCATCTGGAGATGTAGCTAACATGAGCTTAGGTGGGCCTGTTTCTCAAGCAGTTGATGATGCAGTAAAAAATGCAGCTCAGTCATCAGGTGTAAAATTTGTACTTGCAGCAGGCAATGAAAGTACCGACGCTAATAATAGTTCACCTGCAAGAGTAAATGGAAATAACATTTATACTATTTCTGCAATGAATAGTAATGACGCTTGGGCTTCGTTTTCTAATTACGGAAACCCTCCGGTTGATTATGTCGCTCCGGGTGTTTCAATAAAATCAACATGGAAGAATGGTGGCTATAATACTATAAGTGGTACTTCTATGGCTGCTCCCCATGCTGCCGGTGTTCTTCTTCTTGGAAATGCAAGTACTGACGGCACCGTCTCCGGTGACCCTGATGGAAATGCAGATTCTATAATCGTTCATTAATTCAAAAAAACTAAGTTTATAAGCACCTTTCAAACGAAAGGTGCTTTTTTTTACCTAAGAATCTCCCGGCAACAAAATGCTCTGAATTAACGGTTTTTAAAGAAGTTCAACTGTCCGTACTTTCCATCTCTTGAAAAATTGAACGTTCTCTAAAACAGCACATGACAAAAAAATATGATGTATATGGTATTGGCAATGCTCTTGTTGATATCGATTTTGAAGTAAGCCGGGATTTCATCACCGACCATGAAATCAAAAAAGGATTAATGACTTTAGTTGATGAAGAAACTCAAACAAGGCTTATAAAAGCTATCAATCCTGAAGAATCGAACAGAAAATCGGGTGGTTCTGCGGCTAATACAGTTATGGCTGTATCTCAGTTCGGAGGTAAAGCATTTTATTCATGCAAAGTTGCTGATGATGAATTCGGGAATTTTTATTTAGAAGATCTGGCTGACGCCGGTATCTCAACCAATCTGGATGGGATAAAGCGGGAAGAAGGCATCACAGGGAAATGCCTCGTTATGATCACCGATGACGCCGACAGAACTATGAATACTTTTCTGGGTATCACAACTTCACTCTCTACTGATGAAGTTAGCGAAGACGCTATAAAAGAATCGGAATATATTTATTTAGAAGGCTATTTGGTAGCTTCACCAACTGCATTTGAAGCTATGAAACTCACCAAACAATTAGCAGATAAACATGGTGTAAAAACCTCTATCACCTTATCTGATCCGTCAATTGTGGAAGGGTTTAAAGGACTTTTTCATGAAGTTATTGGAAACTCTGTAGATCTGCTGTTTTGTAATGAAGAAGAAGCTCTGAAATTCACGGACAGTTCTAATATCAATGTTGCCAGAGAAGAACTGAAAAAAATTGCTAAACGCTTTGTAATAACTCAGGGTAAAAATGGTGCCATGATCTTTGATGGCGATACTTTTATTGATATAGAACCTTATGAAGTGAATGCTGTTGACACCAACGGAGCAGGCGATATGTTTGCAGGAGCATTTTTATATGGGATCACCAATGGACACACTTACGCAGGATCAGGTAAACTGGCAAGTTTGGCTTCTTCCAAAATTGTATCACAATACGGACCGCGTTTGGATATGAAAGCGATCAAAGAAATTCAAAATCATATATTATGAGTGGAATAGAACTATTGGGCTGGGCAGGATTTGGTATATTAATTGGAGCATGGATTCCTCAAACCTGGCAAACCATCAAAATGGGAAAAACGGATATTAGTCTCGCGTTTATTCTAATGTATGTATCCTCAAGTTTACTGCTTACTGTTTACTCGATCCTGACTGAAGATCTTATCTTTACCGTATTGAATGCGATGTTGACTGTAGGAAGTGCCATCAATCTTTACTACAAGTTGAATCCCCGAAAAGAAGAGTTGTTAGATGGATAAACTAATTCTTGCTTCCAGAAATAAGAATAAAATCGAAGAAATGAAGCAATTAGTTGCTCATCTGGGAATTGATGTATTTTCTGCTCTTGACTTCCCCGATCTGGGAGAAGTAGAAGAAGATAAGCCAACACTTGAAGGAAATGCGCTCAAAAAAGCACGCTATGTAAATCAACAAACGGGAATCCCTGCTCTTTCTGACGATACGGGATTAGAAGTGAAAGCATTAGACGGAGCTCCCGGAGTATTTTCTGCAAGATATGCAGGCGAAAATGCTTCTTATCAGGATAATGTTTTGAAGTTATTGGATGCTTTGAAAGGAAAAGAAAATCGTGCAGCTCAATTCCGAACTGTTGTCGCGTTAGTTGATGGAAACCAAGAGTGGACATTCGAAGGAGTTTGTAAAGGAAAAATTATCGAAGATCAGATCGGTAAAAAAGGCTTTGGCTACGATCCGATCTTCATGCCTGATGAATTTGCAGAGACCTTCGCTCAGATGGATCCTAATATCAAAAACCTGATCAGTCATAGAGGAAAAGCCGTACAGAGGTTTTTGGAGTTCTTGGAAGAAGAAGAATTGGGTTAAAGAATCGATGTATTAGCGTAAGATTTTACGCTAATACATCATACCCTTAAAGAGAGAGATTTTTCTTATGTTCTGAAAACTTCTATTCCAAAAATGATAAAAAAAGCTTTCCCACAATTTATAATTAGTAGAAACAGTGTGCTATCAATCTGTTTCCTTTTACTCATCTCCTGCTCCAACTACGAATCTCCCAATAAGTACGTAGATGTATTCATCGGCACCAGTGGACACGGACATACATACCCGGGAGCAACACTGCCTTTTGGAATGATACAACCGAGTCCAGTAAACGGAACTCCGGGCTGGGATTGGGTTTCAGGTTATCATTATTCGGACAGTATTATCACAGGTTTTGCTCAAACTCATCTTAGTGGAACGGGAATCGGAGATCTGAATGACATTCTGATCATGCCAACCAATCGAAAAGTGCTCTTGTCCGATTCAGCCAAATATGAAAGCAAAAGAAGTTACGCTTCCAAGTTTTCTCACGATCGCGAAAAAGGATCTCCGGGATATTACAGTGTTTTTTTGGATGATTATGAGATCAATGCCGAGATGACTGCCACAGAAAGAGTAGCCATGTATAGATTTACTTATGAATACGGCGATCCTCAATACTTAAATCTGGATCTGGGATATAGCTTGAATTGGGATTCTTTCACTGAAGGATATTTCAAAGTCATCGGAGAAGATGAAAACAAGAAACTGGTCGGCTACAGAAGATCTTCCGGCTGGGCGAATGATCAACATGTGTACTTTGCGATGGAATTCTCAAAAGACTTCACAATCTCTGATTCCGCTAAATACAAAGGATTTACATCGTTTGGGGCGTTGGAGTTTGAGCCTACAGGAAGAGAAGTTATCACCAAAGTAGCCATTTCCTCCAACAGTGAAGAAGGAGCTTTAGCAAATCTGGAAACTCTGGAGGATTGGGATTTTGATGAAACCAAACTCTTTGCTGAAATGGCCTGGGATGAAGAACTCGGCAAGATCAAAGTTCAGGGAAATGAAGAGAAAAAGACGATTTTTTATACTGCTCTTTATCATTCCAAATTGGCTCCGGTTTTGTTTTCTGATGCCAATCAGGATCAAACCAAATATACCATTTACTCTTTGTGGGATACTTTTCGGGCGCAACATCCATTGCTTACTATTACTAATCCTGACAGAGTGAATGATATGATCCGAACTATGCTGGATTTCTACAAAGAAAACGGATTGCTACCTGTTTGGGAATTACACGGAAATGAAACCAATACCATGACCGGTTATCATGCCATTCCTGTGATCGCGGATGCGTATGCCAAAGGATTCAGAGATTATGACGCCGAAATTGCTTTCGAAGCCATGAAAACCAGTGCCATGCAAAATAAGCGTGGAACTGATCTGTATCGCAAATACCAATATATCCCTTCTGAACTTGAGCATGAATCAGTCACTAAAACCCTGGAATATGCTTTCGATGACTGGGCGATTGCTCAAATGGCTTTTATGCTTGGAAAAGAATCTGAATACGAACATTTCATTGTCAGATCCGGATTCTGGCAAAATGTATATGATGCTCAAACTAAATTTATGCGTGGCAAAACTGTTGAAGGAGATTGGGTTGAGCCTTTTGACCCGAAGAGGTCCGTTCATCGAGTAAATACTGACTATACCGAAGGCAACGCGTGGCAACACAGTTGGTTTGTTCCTCATCAGGTGGATAAACTGATTGAACTTATGGGCGGTGATGATGCTTTTACACAACGACTCGATTCACTGTTCAATCAGGACTCTAACATCACCGGTGATAATACCTCTCCCGACATCTCAGGATTGATAGGCCAATATGCACATGGAAATGAGCCCAGCCATCATATTGGGTATTTATACAATTATGCAGGAAAACCATGGAAGTCACAGGAAATTCTTCACGAAATAATGAACACTCAATATTCCACCGCTGTAGATGGATTAAGTGGAAATGAAGATTGTGGACAGATGTCGGCTTGGTATGTTTTTTCAGCGATGGGTTTTTATCCAGTAAACCCGGCATCAGGTAATTATGTGATCGGAACTCCACAGTTTGAAGAAGTAACTATAAGTGTATCAGACGCAAAGACTTTTACAATCATTACCAATGGAGTTTCCAATAAAAATATATACATTCAATCAGCTACTTTAAATGGAGTGCTTTTGGAGAGAAGTTATATTTCTCACAAAGAGATAATGGAGGGTGGAGAATTGATCTTTGAAATGGGATCTGTACCTAATAAAAACTGGGCGAAGAAAACTGAATTCAGACCAATTAATTAATGAAGAGATTTTTATTATTGGCACTTGCTTTAGGGATAGCATGTGTGCCTCAAAAATCAGAGAAAGAACAACTAGCTGAGCAAGTAAAACAAGAATTCTTACACGCTTGGAACGGCTACAAACAACATGCATGGGGAGACGACGCACTAAAACCGTTGTCAAAATCTTCTAAAAACTGGTATGACGCATCTTTATTGATGACTCCGGTGGATGCTTTTGACACTATGTTATTAATGGGTTTAGATGAAGAAGCGGCTGAAGTAAAAGAATTGATCTTTTCTGAATTGTCTTTCGATCACGACTTCTTTGTATCCAATTTTGAGATAACCATTCGTCTTTTGGGTGGACTTCTTTCAGCGTATGAGATGGATGGAGACGAACGATTTCTGGAACTGGCTGAAGATCTTGGAAGAAGATTACTTCCTGCATTCGATTCAGCAACTGGAATGACTTACGGAAGAGTAAATCTTAAAACAGGAGAAACCAACTGGGCAGTTAATAATCCCGCTGAAATCGGAACTTTGATGATAGAGTTCGGTACACTTACCAAACACACTAAAGATTCTGTTTTTTATAACAGCGCCAAAAAAGCGATGACGGGATTGTATGAGCGTCGCTCCGAAATTGGATTGGTTGGAACTACCATTGATGTGGAAACCGGTGAATGGCAAAATAAAGAAGCACATATTTCCGGAATGATAGACTCTTATTATGAATATGCACTGAAATCATGGCTTCTTTTTGGAGATGAAGATTTCCGAAAAATATGGAAAACCCACGAGCCAGCACTCGAAAAGTATCTTCTCGACGAAGTTGCCACCGGAACCTGGTACGGTCGTGCAAACATGGATACAGGAGAACGAACAGCTACAACTTACGGAGCACTGGATGCTTTTATGCCCGGAGTTTTAGTGCTTGCAGGAGACATTGAAACAGCAGAAAAAGTGCAAGAGTCCAATTTTAAGATGTGGCAGTTACACGGAATTGAACCGGAAGGTCTGAATTATGTTGATATGGAAGTAACCTCGGTAGGATATCCTTTGCGCCCTGAAAATATTGAGTCTGCTTATTATTTATATCAGGCAACAGGCGATGAAAAATATATTGAGATGGGAAAAGTGATGTTCCAAAGCCTGGTCGAATATTGTAAAACTGAGCATGGTTATGCTGCCTTATCAGATGTTACTACCAAAGAAAAAAGCGATGATATGGAAAGCTTCTTTTTAGCAGAAACCCTCAAATATGCTTACCTCCTGTTTGCTGATGACAAAGTTTTTGATCTGGATAAACATGTGTTCAATACAGAAGCACATCCAATGAGGATAGATTAACCATTATGTTAAACCGAAAGCAGTTCTTAAAAACCGGTCTTCTTGGAGCTATTCCTTTTGCTGGAATTGGATGCACGAATGTCAGCAAGTTCACAGGAAGTAAACCGGTTGTAATAGCTACTTGGAATACTGCTATTAAGGCTAACGTAGCAGCATGGGAAATTCTGGATAAAGGTGGTTATGCACTTGATGCCGTTGAAGCCGGCGTTCGGATAGAAGAAGATGATCCTAAAAATATGTCTGTGGGTTATGGCGGACGACCGGATCGCGAAGGAAATGTATCTTTGGATGCCTGTATCATGGACGATAAAGGCGAATGTGGAGCTGTTGTTTTTCTACAGAATTATAAGAATCCCGTTTCCGTTGCCAGAAAAGTGATGGAAGAAACTCCTCATATTATGCTGGCAGGCAAGGGTGCTCAGCAATTCGCGAAGGATCAAGGCTTTGAAGAAATAGACCTGCTTACTCCCAAAGCAAAAGAAGCATGGGAAAAATGGTTGGAAAACGGAAAGTACGAGCCGGAAGTAAATATTGAAAATCATGATACCATCGGCATGCTTGCACTTGATGCAGAAGGAAAACTTTCCGGAGCTTGCACAACCAGTGGAGCTGCCTGGAAAATGCATGGCAGGGTTGGCGATTCCCCGCTTATAGGCGCCGGGCTTTTTGTAGATCCGGAGATCGGTGCAGCTTGTGCTACAGGACTTGGAGAAGAAGTTGTAAAAACTGCCGGAAGTGCATTGATCGTTGAAATGATGCGGCAAGGTCACTCCCCGAAAGAATCCTGTAAAATTGCCGTAGACCGAATTATTTCCCGCAATAAAAGAATCGGCGCCAGCTTAAAAAACACTCAAGTAGGCTACTTGGCCCTCAACAAAGACGGTGCTTTTGGAGCTTACAGCATTCAAAAAGGATTTGATTACGGTGTTTATAACGAAGATGGAAACCGGGTTTTGGATTCTGATTTTAGGATTTAGGTAGAGTAATCCCTGTGTAGAAGTTGGATAGTTCACTTACAAAAATTGTTCTGTTTACCAAACTCACCATTTCAAAAACAACTTCCATCTACACCGAACTTAGAATTATTGGCGAGCTAAGAACGTAATGAAATCGACGGCTCCTAAGGAGCAATCATTACACTCAGGCTGGTTCTTGAATATGTATCATACGCCGGAAGACCTTTTGTAATGATTAGTCGATGCAATGGAGTTCGCCAATAATTCTTGTCGGGAGCTTTTGGTACTGGAGCCTGTGCTGAGGAAGCTCAGTATCGGTACAAAAGTACATTAACAAAGAAACAGATTCCTCTTCACAATCCTAACTTAGTATTGGGGCACCTACTTTTGTCTTGATATAAAAGCAGCAAAAGATCAAGCCGAAGAATCTACATAATTATTTAAATTTGCAGATTCTTCGCTCCGCTCAGAATGACCCTTATTCAGTTGATAACCATTCCTAATTCTTAATTCTCACCCTTCGCCCATTTCTCCGGATCATCCACTACTTCCGCGAAATCGATTTCGTTTCCGTTTTTGGAGATCGTAGCTTCAAATTCGATCGGTTCTTCGCTGTCTCTCATTAATAGCTGAGTTGCCAGCTTGTTGGTAATATTCTGTTGAAGTACCCTTTTCAACGGTCGCGCACCATATACGGGATCATATCCACGAACTGCCAACCAGTCTTTCACATTATCAGAAACGTGAAGCGTAACTTTGTTTTTGGCTAACAATTGATGAACTCTTCTCAACTGAATATCTACAATAGAACGGATGTGTTCCCTTCCCAGTGGATGGAATACGATGGTATCATCCACGCGATTTAAGAACTCCGGTCGGATGGTTTTCTTCAACTGGTCGATCAACTGATTTTGGAGATTTTCATACTTTTCCTCAGATAATTCCCCGCCTGATTTCTCCATTTCATTCACGATCAAATGCGAACCGATATTGCTGGTCATGATAATGATAGTATTTTTGAAATCGACCGTTACTCCTTTGTTGTCCGTCAGTCTTCCTTCATCCAATACCTGAAGCAAAATATTGAACACATCAGGATGTGCTTTTTCAATTTCATCCAATAACACAACCGAGTACGGATGTCGACGAACGGCTTCGGTTAATTGTCCACCTTCATCGTAGCCGACATATCCCGGAGGCGCTCCAACCAAGCGACTGACTGAATGCTTTTCCATATACTCACTCATGTCGATCCGGATCATCGCATTCTGATCATTGAACAGAAACTCAGCCAGCGTTCTTGCCAATTCCGTTTTACCCACTCCGGTTGATCCTAAAAAGAAAAATGAACCAATCGGTCGATCTTCATCCTGTAAACCTGCCCGAGATCTGCGGACTGCATCAGAAACGGCATCAATAGCCAGATCCTGACCAATTACTCTTTTATGAAGTTCATCTTCCAGCTGAAGTAATTTTTGCCGTTCGCTTTGAAGCATTTTCTTTACAGGAATTCCTGTCCAGCGAGCAACAATGTCTGCGATATCTTCGGCATCTACTTCTTCTTTCAGTAGCGCCTTTGTTTCCTGCATTTCATCCAGTTTGGCTTTCACCTCCTCAAGATCTTTCTCTAGTTGCGTAATAGTTCCATACCGGAGTTCTGCGACCTTTTCGTAGTTACCCTGACGTTCTGCCTTATCAGCTTCGTTTCGGGTCGTCTCAATGGCTTGTTTAAGTTCACGAGCTTTCTGGATGGTATCTCTCTCCTGCTCCCATTGCACCCGCATGGTACTTCGTTGTTCTTCCAGATCAGCCAGTTCTTTTTCAATGCCTTTGATCTTGCCTTTATCTTTTTCGCGCTTCAATGCTTCACGCTCAATTTCCAGCTGACGAATTTGTCGCTCAATTCCATCCAATTCTTCAGGAAGAGAGTCAATTTGAAGTCTCAATCTTGAAGCGGCTTCATCAATTAAATCAATAGCTTTATCCGGCAGAAACCGATCTCCGATGTATCTGTGTGAAAGTTCAGCAGCAGCGACAATAGCGGCATCGGTAATCCTTACTCCGTGATGAACTTCGTAACGTTCCTGTAATCCGCGCAAAATAGAAACGGTATCTTCAATGGACGGCTCGCCAACCAAAACGGTTTGCAAACGACGTTCAAGAGCTTTGTCTTTCTCGATGTACTTTCTGTACTCATCCAAAGTAGTGGCACCAACTGCATGCATTTCTCCCCTGGCAAGTGCCGGTTTCAGGATATTTGCGGCATCCATCGCTCCTTCCGTTGCTCCGGCACCAACTAAAGTGTGGATCTCATCGATAAATAAAATGAGTTCTCCATCTGAATCGGTCACTTCTTTAACAACGGCTTTCAATCGTTCTTCAAATTCTCCGCGAAATTTAGTTCCCGCGACCAAAGCTCCCATATCCAAAGCGACAATTCGTTTCGATTTTAATCCTTCGGGGACATCTCCACGAACAATTCTAAGTGCCATACCTTCGGCAATTGCAGTTTTACCTACTCCCGGCTCACCGATCAACACAGGATTGTTTTTTGTACGACGTGTTAAAATCTGCATCACTCGACGAATTTCCTGATCTCTACCAATTACAGGATCCAGTTTATTTTTCTCAGCCAATTCATTCAGATCACGGGCATATTTCTTCAATGCGCCGTATCTGCTTTCTGCATTCGGGTCGTCCACGGTTTGGTTTCCGCGAACATCGACCAGTACTTTTAAAATGTTTTCTTTAGTTACTCCCTGATCTTTAAGAAGGGATGCTATTGGTCCTTTTGTTTCACTAAATCCTATCAAAATATGTTCAGAGCTGATGTATTCATCTCCTAACGCGGTTGCTTCTTTCTGAGCTTTATCGAAGGCTTCTTTGGAGGTAGTTGATAAATACTGTCCCGAAACAGATGACCCTTGTACCTTGGGAAGTCTTCCCAATTCTGCATCTACAACCTCTTCAACAGCTCTTAAGTTTGCTCCTAATTTATTCAACAGATTTACAACAACATTCTCTCCATCAATCAGAAAAGCTTTCAAAATATGAGCCGGTTCCAACGCCTGATTATTTCCTGACTGCGCCAGCTCTAATGCTTTCTGAATAGTCTCTTGAGCTTTTAATGTGTATTTATTCAAATTCATAATTCTTGTCCTCTTAAGTTATTTCAAAACTTATAAGTCCAAAATCGTGCCAAAAGAACAAGCTGACGGAATTGCATGGTATAAAAAAAGCCATTTCCGTATCAGGGAAATGGCTTTGGTTTTTCGGGGTACAATAAATAGGATACTACTCTAACTCGAAAGCGATGAATTGGTTCCCATTATTTCTGATTATTTTCAGAAGTACTACTTCATCTCCTTTTTCTTCTAACTTTTCGAGCTCATCGTAGAATTCAGTTACGCTCTCCACCTTCTTGTTTTTAACGGTTGTAATCACATCACCTCTGCGCAACCCTCGCTCATAGGCGTTGCTGGAGTCTTTGATTCGGCTTACAACCACGCCATCTTCAGAGCTGTCCAATTCCAACTGACGACGAATATTTGCATCCAGATCTGTAACTGTGAATCCTAACTTTTCTTCCATGGATTCTGCTTGTTCAGGTCGAACACTGGCTACAGTTTCATCATTTCTTTCTCCAAGCGTTACTGTTAATGTTTTCGCCTCTCCATCTCTGAGGATATCAAGTTCTACAACATCATTTGGTTTCATAGAAGCAACTCTGGATCTGAACATATTCCAATCTGTAATTTGATCGCCATCAATAGCTACAATTACATCTTGTTCACGTAATCCTGCATTATCAGAAGGACCGCCTTCTTCAACTCTTGCCACGATAATTCCTCTTGCGTTATCCAAACCCAGAGCTTTAGCCATGGTTCTGTCAACTTCACCACCAAAATAAAGTCCTAAATATCCCCGGGAAACTTCGCCGTCATCAATAAGGTCATCCATTATTCTTTTGGCAAGACTGATCGGGATCGCAAAACCAATTCCATCGTTTCCACCGGACCGGGAAGCAATAGCTGAATTAATTCCCACTAATTCTCCATTCATATCAATGAGCGCTCCGCCTGAATTTCCTGGGTTAATGGCAGCATCAGTTTGAATGAAATCTTCATATCCTGCGCCGCTGTTTATTAACCCAATAGAACGGCTTTTAGCTGATACAATTCCAAATGAAACGGTATGTGCAAGATTTTGACTTAACGGACTTCCGATCGCCAAAACAAACGCTCCTACTTTTAGAGCTTCACTATTTCCCATCTTTACGGCCGGTAAATTATCCATGTCTACTTTTACAACGGCAATATCAGTGGCCGGATCTGTTCCAATCAGCTCTGCCTCAACTTCATCTCCGTTAAACAGCTGTATCTTAATTTCGTCTACATCTTCGATCACATGATTATTGGTTAAGATGTAACCATCTTCAGTTACTATTACTCCGGACCCCAATCCTCTTTGGGTGTATTCCCTTGTTTCCGGATCTTGCTGTCCATATGGGTTTCCGAAAAACTGAGAAAAGGGATTTCTCATTATTCGTTGTTCCTGCACTTTTTCTGTGGTAATCATTACAACGGCAGGATTTGTTTTCTCTGCGATGTCAACGATCGCATTATTCAGATCCAGTAATGATGAAACTGAACGATTTTCTGCGGATGTAACTTCATTTTCAGTTGCGTAATCCGGCAAACTTGGTGAGGAATTATTGTTTGTCCAGGCATTCATTCCCAGTAATAGAAGCATAGCTGCTGCCACACCAAATACATTTTTTACAGTAGTATTCATTGATCTCTTAATTATAGTTCTCTGTTATCAACCGTTGTTACAACGATGTGTTCCTGATAAATTGTATATGGTTTACATCTTGTAACGCAAAAGCTCAGACTGCGTTCAAACAGCCTGAGCATTTACTAACTATTCTATAAATGTTTTAAGATTATTTGATCTCTATCTGTCGTTTTATTTTCTCTTCTTGCTTCTGAATAGTGATGTTTAGCACACCATCAGTATAGGTTGCGTTGATGGTGTCTTCATCGATACTATCCGGTAGATAAAATGAGCGTGTAAAAGTTCCATAAGATGTTTCTACTCGGTGGTAGTTCTTTCCTTCATCATTATTTTCAAACTTACGCTCACCGCTGATCGTTAATCTTCCGTTTTCCAGATCAATGCTGATCGCATCTTTCTTTAAGCCCGGAAGTTCTGCAGAAATCTCAAATTGTGTATCGTTCTCTGCTATATCTACGTTTGGCATAAAACTATCTTGACGGTAGTTCATTCCATTATTTGTGTTGTTGAACATTTCGTCAACAATGTCATTGAATCTTCTTGAAAAAAGATCGGTACTTGGTCTTGAATATTTAATAAGTGCCATAACTTTTTGACCTCTTGTTTTAATTATTTGTTTATCAGGTTCACTACTGATTGCTACAAGAGAAATGCCAAGGCGAAATTTTAAAACAGCTCTGACAGTGCGACAAACTTAGAATGAAATTTTTACAGACTGGAATTTATGCTTTGGAAAAGCTGTCAGTGGAAGTTTGACGGGAAGTCAGATAGGTAACAAAAGTGGCAGATGGAGGATTTTATGAAGTTCAGAAAATACTAACCATCACAACATCCCTCGGATTGTCCAAAGAACTGTTTGGACAATCGTCTCCCTTCGAAGGGAGAGTTATTCTCGGAAATAAAATGATTACGGATATAATGCTAAAAGGTCTTCCCAAAAACCCGGATAGGAAACAGCTGCACATTCAGCATCCAGAATTTCGGATTCAGATTTTCCTTTTAAAGATAGAATTGCAGAAGCCATAGCAATTCTATGGTCGTGGAAACTTTTAAATGTAGCAGAGTCAAAAGCAAATTCAGGGTTTCCGTGAATCTCTACTCCATCTTCTTTTTCTTCGAAACTAACTCCGGCAGCTTTCAGCATTTCTGAAATAGCCATAATTCGGTCTGTTTCTTTATGACGAAGTTCTTCAGCACCGGAGATCACCGAGATCCCTTCCGCAAAAGACATAGCCACTGCAAGTATGGGAAGTTCATCAATACAATTCGGAATAATGCTTTTTGGGATGTTAATTGCCCTCAAATCAGAGCTACGAACCACAATATCACCAACTGGCTCCGCTCCTTCCATTCGCTCATTTTCAATGGTGATATTCGCACCCATTTCCTGTAAAATTCCAAGTAGTGCATTTCTGGTCGGGTTTAATCCCGTAGCTTCAAGCGTGATCTCAGAATTTGGAATAATACACCCGGCTACTAACCAAAAAGCAGCCGCTGAGAAATCACCGGGCACAGTATAGCTTTGATTGGGTATTTCATCATTTAATGATGCTGAGATAATCTTCTTACCTTTTTCTTCTTTCACCTTTAGCTGTAGAAGACGTTCAGTATGATCTCTGCTGGGAATAGTTTCTATAACCTTTGTAGAAGTTTCGCCAAATAGACCCGCTAACAAAATACAGGATTTTAATTGAGCACTAGGAATCGGGAGTTCAAAATCCATTGGTTTTAGTTTCTCTTCCCTGGTAATCATTAATGGAGCATAAGCACTATTTCGAGCTAAAATATAAGCCCCCATTTTCTCCAGCGGTTCAATAATTCTGGTCATTGTACGAGAAGTCAGGGAAGCGTCTCCGCACATCCGCACTTGTTTTCCTGACCCTGCAATTACTCCTGCTAATAACCTCATGGCTGTACCGGAATTTCCACAATCCAGATCATCTTCCGGGGCTTTTATTCCTGATCTACCTATTCCTTTTATAGAAACTGAATCCTTGTCTCTGATAACTTCAGCTCCTAATGCTTCTACACACTCCAATGAGCTTTGCGGATCTTGTGCTGAAGAATAATTATTAATTACTGATGTACCTTCATGAAGTAACGAAAAAATCGCTGCTCGCTGAGATATGGATTTATCCGGTGGAGGAGAAAGTGTTCCCTGTAACGAGTCAGAGGGTTTTACTTTTTGGATCATTTAATTGATAAGTAGGTGTGTTGGAGTGTATTTGAAAGTAGAAAATTTGAAGATAAGATATTCAGCAAGCTGATCTTAAATTCTAAATGCGTACGATCTATTCTGTAGAATCCAGCAGAGATTGCGCCTGCACAGCTCCTTCAGTATCAGGATATTTTTCTATGATTCCGTTTAGAATGCTCATTGCTTCGCCTCTGTTACCCAATCGAATATGACATTCAGCCGAATTATACAACGCTTTTGATACCCAGATTTCAAACGCTTCAAACAATACCCGCACTTTAGAGTAGTTTTCTATCGCTGCTTCAAAATTATTCTGATCCTGTTCGATCTTTCCCAGATAGTATTGAGCTTCTGCGCCGCTTATAGTCGTACTTTTTTCAGCCACCGGAACAAGTAATGCACGTGCATCTTCGTATCTGCTTTCAGCTACAGCAACTTTTCCAAGCCCGACATTTGCAGCAGGATTGCCTGAATTTATTTTTAAAGCTTCTTCAAACTCTGACTTTGCTGCACCCGTTCGTCCTGCTGCTAAACTTGCTGATCCCATCCCCACATAAGCTTCCTGGCTGAATCGTGAACCCTTCTCCAGCAACAACTCGAAATACTGATGAGATACATCAAATTCATTTTTCTCTTTATAAAGATTCCCAAGTATTATTAAAGCTGATGGTGTTTGGTCATCATTCGGGAACTCATCTACAATAGTTTGATAAGCGCTAATTGCTTTATCAATCTGACCAGTTTGGCGATAAGAATCTCCCAAATTGGAATATGCTTCAGGAGTCAAGTTATCCGAATTCGTAATTCTCAGATACTGGCGAAATTCTTTGATCGCTCCTTCGTAATCTCCCGTTTGATAAATGGTTTCTGCCTGGCGGTATCTCAATCGATCCGCAGTTCCACTACTTGGGTTGTTACTTAAAAAGTCTTCTAACACAGCTGAACTGCTATCTACTCCGGTAGATGATAACTGAGAATATTGAATTCCGTTCACAGCATCTATGATGTAACTGCTTCGTGGGTAATTCTGCAATACATTTTTGTACGCTTCAATAGCTCGTTCATACTCTCCGGAGTTGTAATAAGAATCTCCGATGTTATACTGAGATCTTGCTGCCCATTCAGTTCCGGGATATTTATTGATCACCGTCTGAAATTCTTCAATTGCCTGAGAATAATTATCTGAGTTCAAATAAATGTACGCTATGTTGTATTGAGCCTGCTCTTTTAATCTACTAAACGGATAAATGCGAAGAACTCTTCTGAAAGTTGTAACGGCTTCAAATGTTCTTCCCGAACGGTAGTAGCTGTTTCCAACCTGAAACATTGCGTAATCGCCTCCCGGTTCGGCTCCAATCGCTTTGTTATAAAAACTGATCGCTTCCCTGTATTTCCCTTGTGCGTAATAAGCATCGCCAATTCTTAATTGAGTATCCGTATCGTATGGAAAAAGCGCAATCGGGGGTGGATTATAGTCATTTAAAAAAGCTTCCAGAGGAGCCACTGCTTTTTCATAATCTCCGGTTACAAAATAACTCCAACCCAATGAATATCTGGCGGCGCCAATGAGTTCATGGTCAGGATAATTTCTTATAAAGATTGAGAATCTCTGCGCAGCATCACCATATTGACGAAGTTTGTAATAACTGTCCGCACTCCAGAACAATGCTTCCGCTCCGATCTCAGAAGTTGGAGTTTCAGCATAAACAGATTCGAATACCGGCTGAGCTTCTCCATAAGCTTGGTTTCTATATAATATCCATGCTTTCTGGAAGCGTGCTTGCCGGCGAAGCTCCGGATCTATATCAGCAATTTTCTCTGCTTCTTCGAATGCTATACTAGCTCTGGTAAATTCATTATTGGCAAAATAAGATTCCCCCAAAAGTGTATAAACTTTTCCGGGATCCTGAAGATTTTTCTCATTTCTGATCAATGTTAGCAGTGTTTCTATGGCATCTCCATATTGCCCCGATTCGAAAGAAGAAACAGCCCATTCATAAAATGCTTGTTCTACCCAAAGTCCTGTTTTGTAGCGTTCACCAAATTCAGAAAATGTTTTCAGCGAATTCTCATACTGTCCACCCAGCTTCTGATTGATAGCTTCATAGTACAACGCTTTTCTGGCGAGTTCATCGTCTCCGGTTGCCGCTTTTTCGAAAGAATCGGCTGACCAGTGATATATCTTTTGTTTGTGATATAACCACCCTAGTCCATAGTGTGCGCTTCGTTCTTTGCTTGTACCTTTTGTTAAATTCAGATACTGCAAATATGCTTTGGATGATTCTTTAAAATCTCCAAGAAAATTATAGCTTTCTGCAATCAAGAAAATCGCCTTTTCTTTGGATTCATCATCAAGGTATGCCATTGCTGCTTTAAGCGCATCTATCGCTTCCTGATACTTTCCTTGTTGATAGTAGGATTCTCCGAGCGCTGTTCCGACTCTTCTGGTAATTTCGTTGTTAGGATATCGGTCTTTTAAAACTTCGAATGCTATGGAAGAAGAATCGAATTTATTATCTGAAAGATATAATCGCCCTCTAGCATAAAGAGCTTTTGGAGACCAGCTGCTTCTTGGATACTTATCAGCTAGTGCCAGAAAGTATTGTCTTGCCTCTGCATTATCGGCTTTTTCTGCTGCTGCTTCGGCAACCCAGTATTCAGTCTCAGCTGCTGTCGCAACTGTATTGAACGTCTTCAAAGATTCCTGATAGTATGAAATTGCTTCGTCATACTTTCCGTTATCAGAAAAGCGATGACCAAGATCCCTCAATAACTTCTTTGAAAGATCATGTTTGGGATAATCACGTATAAAATTTTGATAGTAATATTCAATTGCGGAAGAATCTATGCCCGTATTGGCTCTGGCAATATAATAATCAGCAAAAGGGGTTAATTCTGATCCGGAATAATTGCTTCTAAATTGCTTGAGTTTTTTCAACGACTCTTCAAAAAACCCTTTCTCGAATAGATCTACGCCGGTTTGGTATGCATCAGTTTTCGGAGCCTGAATCCGTTGTGCTGAGAGTGATCCTGATGTTAGAATGAATATAAAAAGTAAGCTGCTTTGAAACAGAAGGCGCATTTATCGCTGGAATATTGTTTTGAGTTTATCTTTTATATGTCAAGATAGCGAATAAGTTCGTCCGCACGGTCAGAAAAATTATTTTCCATATTTTCACTGCTTTCTTCTGAAACAATTACATAATCAAATCGACGGAGAGCAGCACTAACAACGGAAGAATCTTCCAAATTCAACTTGATGGATACTCTTATTGAGTCGAGTACTTCATTAGGTTGTTGAACTGCTATACCCAGAATTTTTGCGTTTTCAGTCTCTATGATCCGAACTATTTCTGATAAAGTGTAATCAATTTGAGCGAGTTCTATGGTAATAACGGAACCGTATGATGACAGATTAAAGATATCTCCCAAACCGTTCAGCACTTCTCTTTTGCGAACCAATCCAAGAAAATTATTTTCATTGTCGGTAACCGGAAGAACGTACAGCTCATGAGCGAACATTTGGCGGGTTGTTTCAAAAAGATGTTGTGTAATAGGCACCGAAATGATCTCTTCCAAAGGCAGATCTGTGAGAATAGTACTTTCATCAACAACCTCAGCCAGTGTCTCAATACTGATCATACCTTTAATCTTATGATCTGCATCCACAACTACAAACTTATTGATATGGAGCAGATCAAGTTTTGCCAATGCCAAAGAAACCGGATCTGATTCTTTCAACGGTGCTATTTCAGTATTTAAAATCTCGTTAACTAACATAGTCTATATAACTTCTCCATTTGTACCAATAGTATTCAACAAGTGTGAAAGTTGCTCAAAATCTTTTTCAGCCATACTGAATGTAAGCTCAACATCACTTCCTTCATAAACTTCTTTATCTACATTAGCGTTCTCATGAATAAAGGCAACAGCTTTGTATTTACTCATAGGAATTTGCAGAGTATGATCTTCATATTCGCTTTCGATCATCTGCTCAATTTTTTCTTCCAGTTCATCAAGTCCAATACTTTGCTCTGCAGATACAAAAATTGCATCCGGATAATCTGATCTCATCTCTCTGATCTGATCTGCATCCATCATATCTACTTTATTGAGAACTAAGATCGTTCTGGTATTGGTTGCATTTAGTTCTTCTAAAGTGGTATCAACAACTTCTTTGTATTCATGAGCCATTTTGGAAGAACCGTCAATCACATGAAGCAATACATCTGCTTCTCGCACTTCATCCAGCGTTGATTTAAAACTTTCTACCAGATTATGCGGCAGCTTTCGGATGAATCCAACCGTATCAGATAATAAAATGGTATGGTTTTCAAGTTCGTGACGCCTTACTGTTGAATCTAATGTAGCAAACAATCTGTCTTCTGCTAACACATTTGTTTCCGTAAGCGCGTTCATCAAAGTAGATTTACCAGCGTTGGTATATCCAACCAAAGAAACACGATGCATTCCTTCTCTGCCTTTTCGCTGAGTAGTTCTTTGCTTGTCTAGCTTTGTAAGCTTGTCTTTAAGTGTAGCTATCCGTTGGCCAATTATTCTTCTGTCTGTCTCGATCTGAGTTTCACCGGGACCCTTTGTACCAATTCCACCTTTTTGGCGGGATAAGTGAGTCCAGTATCTTGTCAATCTTGGAAGTAAATATTGAAGCTGAGCCAATTCTACCTGAGTTTTAGCAGCGGCTGTTTTAGCCCTTCCTGCAAAAATATCCAAGATCAAAGCACTTCTGTCTAATATTTTGGCATCTGTGCCTGCTTCTATATTTCGGACTTGAGTTGGTGAAAGATCGTCATCGAAAATAATAGTATCTATGTTCAGATCTCCTTTAAGTCTCTTCAACTCCTGAAGCTTCCCTTTCCCAACAAATGTAGTTATATCAGGATTGGTCTTATTTTGAAGTACCCTTTCGACAGTAATTCCCCCGGCAGTATCTGCCAACAATGCTAGTTCTTCTAAGTATTCTTCTGCCTGAAATTTTGTGGTATCCGGTCCATACAGCCCAACCAGCATCACTCGTTCTTTTTCTATGTCAGAATTTTTAATGTCGTCTAACAATATCTATCTCTTCTCTTTTATTTTATTCGTTTTGTAAATTTTTTAAATCAATATCGGGCAATTCTTGTCCTTCAAACCGATTTTTCAACTTTAAAGATACGATTTTTTCGAATTCCTTTCTTTTACTATTGGGAACGTAAATCTTTAATTGTTTAAATCCTTCTGTAAGGCTTTTGTCCAATTCGGAATATGAAAAAGAATACTCAACTCCTTCTTTTTGATCTTTCTCTACCTGATCCAGAATCTGAAACCAGGGGATCGTTTGTGATGGTTCATTGATATTCTTCACAATTCCATAATCAGTTATGTAATGTTTAGATGCCAGATAACTTGCAATAAACCACATACAACTGATCCAAACATAGCAAACAAAAGTAGGAAACCTGCTCACATCATTTACCAGAAAAGCTACAATTCCTAAAGAGCCAATTAACACTAAAAAAACTGTGGCAAAAAGTGGGTATCCTGCAAATTTTCCTGCTCTCCAACTCATTCTCACCTTTCTTAACCTGAATTTATTCATTACAGAATAACCGGCTAACAAAGTTGATGAAATTGTAAATAATACAATTACACCCTGGAAAAATATGGACAGTATTTCTTTCAATTATGTAACTGTTTCTGCTTTATAAAAAATGGATACCAGAGACTCCGTAATTAAGAGCAAGAATCCTGCCAGCATAAACCAATGCCAAATTTCTTTCCCAAAACCACTGGTTCTAATTTCACTTGTTATCTGTGCTGATGTTAACGCTCCTGCATCAACAATATTGATCATATCAGAAACCTCAGGATTTAACCCTCTTTCCGAATTAAAACTCGATTCGCTTTTTGATAAATTAACAGCTGTTTTATAGGTCTTTTCTCCATCAGTAATAGTAACCAAACCAGGCTCCCAGTCATAACCAGTATATGATAATGAAATAGCTCCTCCAATATTTCGGGGATTTACCTGTATAGGTTCATTATTATAAATTAACTCTGTTCGCTGAGCATCGGCATCCCCGCTCCACTCAAATGGTTTTCCTAAATACTTATAAGACAAACCGCCTTCTTCTAATGAGCCGGCATATAAAATTGTACGATAATAGGTTGGTGCATAAATGGCTTTTACCGGAAAATTAGACCATCCGGGATTATTCCCAATAGTAAACAACAGAACCCGTCCTTCTCCGAATTTCTTTTCTCTTAATAAAGGATCTCCGTTATTCATCTCAATTATGTTTAATCCCAATCCTGAATTATTGGTTCTCAATTTCAGATAGTAATAGATGTCTGGAACAGTAAAGTTCAATTCTTCATCAGAATCCCTCTGGAAAAGCCCTTCAAAAACGGGGTGATCTTCTAACAGCACTGATCCTTTTGCTATCGAATTAAAGGATGTGTAATCACCCAGAATACCTGCAAAATCTCCCGCATTGAACAGAGCTAAAAAGTCATTGTAATTTTGGATGTTCGCAGTTTCGGATGGGAAAAATACAACTCCCTTTCCATTTTGTACAAACTGCTGAATATCGGAAAACAGAAACTCCGGGATCTCATCCAGCTGTTCAAGGATCAGAGCATCGAATTCTTCTAGAGAATAGTTGGAAAGACTATTTAATGTGGTTTTGGAGTAGTTAATTTGATTGTTTCCTTCAAGCTGAGCATCCAGAATCACCGAGGTGTAAGAAACTGCATTTGGGTTTTCTGATTCTGAGGTGATCCAGAGTACATCTCTTTTACTTGGGATCTGAACAGAAAAAAAGTATTCGTTATCCTGGGTAAAGTCATCGCCTTCAATTATTGCAGAACCGGTAATGGAACCTTCCGTATCCGGATTTATCTCAAACGAAAAACTTTGAGAAACCCCCGGATCTATTTGAAGAGAATATTGCCCGATTGTTTCTTCTCCAACTGTTAACGTTAAAAATTGATTTGTTGCAATAACTTCGCCTTCATTTTGAACCAATACTTCTACATTGAACGGAATCCCTTTTCCTACCATTGATGATGAAGTAGCTATTTCTGAGACAAATGTGTTTTGCACTTTAACATCTTCCACATTCAAAATTGTTAAAGCAATATCGTCACTTAACTCATCAGCTCTTTCTTCTATTACTTCTTTCAGTTCAGGATTTCTGTCATCGATTATATAAAGCTTTTTATTTTGATAGGGGGCTGTATCTAAAGCAGATAACAGACCATTTAATCTTTCTGTTATAAAAGATCCGGTTTTAGTCACTTTTACATCATTAATTTTTCTCTCAACCTGACCGGCACTTGAAATAGAGAGATTTAGTGGCTCGCCATTTGTGGTTTGGATGATAAACCTGTCTTTTTCGCCGGAAACATCTAATATTTTTTGGATCAGGTCGTTTGCTTGATCATTCAGAGGTCCTTTTGAACCTATTCTGTTCATGCTGATACTGTTATCCAGTAAAATTGCGTATAAAGTTGGTTGATTGTTTACAGCCCCGGTACTCAGTGAAGGAGGCAAAAAAGGCCTTGCCAATACCATAGCCAAACATGCTATGGCTAGCAACCTGAGCAGCAAAAGCAGCAATCGTTTAATCTTTATTTTCCTGATCGTAGTCTTTTGTAACTCTTTAAAAAAGGCTAAAGTTGAGAACTGAACTTTTTTGGGTTTTCTCAAATTCAGCAAATGAATAACCAGCGGAAGACCCACAGCTACTAAGGCAAATAAAAAAATGGGATTTAGAAAACTCATTTAGCTTAAAAAAATGTTACTTTTATTGTGATCGGGCAGGAACTTTTTGTGTTAAAGAGACTTAGCCAGTATAATATCAATATTCAAAAAAAGATGGTTTAAATCCATTTATGCAACGAGTACTTTCGCTACTAATTACAACCTTTTTCTTTTCGTTCTTTTGGTCATGTTCATCCATGAGTGAAAAACCCTGGACAGCTTTGGTTCCTTCTGAAGCGAGCTTCTTAATTATTCCCAAAGAAGATGTATCAATTTCCTCTATTGCTGAAACAAGGTACGCATCTATTATTGATGATATGACTGCAAGTTCCGCTCAACAAATTTCTAATTTTGATCCCGAGATCCTGTCTAAGATTTCACTTAAAGGGGTTGCAATATTTCCTTCTAAATCAACAGAGTCAGAACTTATCTGGATCATTAATTCTCACGAACCTATTGATGATTGGGTAAAAAAGTTCTACAAACCACTTTCTCAAAATTATTATACCATCAAAGGGAATACGATCCATAAAATAGAAACGGACAACGGTCCTGTTTTCTATGCTTCTCAGATTCATAATTGGATAGTTTTTTCATCCTCGAGTTTGGCTGTTGAGTCTTCAATAAGATCATATCTTGGAGCATCTCCTTCTATGAGTATTCCAAACGATGCTTATCCAGGACAGCTTATAATGAATACACCAAAACTCGATTCCTGGGTAGAACAATTCGTAAATGTGGGTTACCGTCCATCTGTCCATAAATCATTCTCCGGTTCAAAATCTGCATCATTGGTGTTTAGTAATTCCGGAGATTCACTTAATTCCCGGATAAACCTTTCAGGGAAAATCATGTTGTCAGACACTTCCCGTTCTGCTCTCATAGATGCACTTTCTTCTAAAAATGCACCGATCGAACTGGACCGTTTTATTGCCGGAAATGCCGCTTCTTTTGCATTGTTTCGTTTACCCCCACAAGCTATACCCAGAAAACCCGACACTCGACTTACAGATCTTGATAAGTTTCTTTTGAATTCCAGCTCGTTTTATTCAGAGTTGGCTTCGACTATAGACGCCCCTTTTGCCGTTGAAACTTTCTCGGAATCCGGACTTGTTTCCAATGGAGAGTTTCTTTTCATGCGCAAGCTAAAGAATGTTAGAGTTTTTCAGCAGAAATTGGAAGAACTCCGTCAGCAAGAATTGATCACCAGAATCGGTAACTCCTATTTTGTAAGCAGCACTGTGCTGTCTGAATTGATAGGTTCTGAACTTAGTCCTTTTATTGATTTCTATATTTCATTCTCAAGAGATGTAGCAGTGATTTCAAACCGAAGAGGTCTTTCAGAAAGTGTAGAATCTGATCGGGCTCGACGCAGAGTTATTTATTACAACGATGATTATTCTGCTATTCGAAAAGATCTCCCGTCCGAAATTAGTGGATTTGTATGGGTGGAATCTTCAGAGTTTCAACGTTTTATAGAACCTTTTCTACTTCCGAAAAATGCTGCCACTGGTTTGCTCAATCAATTTGATCTAGCTTATGTAACCATGGAAAGATTGAATCAATCTTCAGTAGATTTTTCATTAGGCACTAAAAATAAAGAAGGTTCTACACAGCCTTATCAGGAACTTTGGGTAACATCACTTTCTAATAGTGATCTCACAGGTTCGCCAATTCTCGGAGATATAGTTGGGAGCTCCAGTGATGAAATAATTTATGCAACAGAAAATGGAAATGTTGTTGCTGTTGCAGGTGATGGTACTATTGTACTTCAAACTTCCACCAATGGAAGTATTCCGGTTGGGAGCCCTGTGCTGTACGACTGGTACGGAAACAACCAGCCTGTTATTATGCTCGGAGCCGGAACTAAGATATTCGCATGGAACCAGAGTGGTACGCTCCTTCCTAAATTTCCGATAGAATTAAATCAGCAAATTACTGCTCCGATCGTAGTAACCGACGTACGAAGAAATGGTATTCCTGAAGTAATTGCCGCTACTGAAGACCGATTGATTCATGTCATTGACGGAAGAGGCGAAAACGTGTCCGGTTGGCCTAAATCTGTAAACACAGCTGTAACTTCAAAACCTGTTTTTGCACAAGTGGATGGAACATGGTCTGTTTGGACTTTCTCTCAAAATATTCTACATAGTTGGTTACGTAATGGGGCCGTAAGACCCGGATATCCTCAATTTGTTAACGCCGGTTTTAATGGATCCCCGATGATCTATGAAAGTTCTGTTTATGGAGCCGGTTCCGATGGAAATTTTTATTCTATTGGAAAAAATCCAAGCTTCAGTGATTCTCTAGGAACTTTTGTGCGGATGGATTCCATTTCTGTAAAATCACTTTATGTAACCAACAATGAACTACTTTCTGTTGGAGTCTCCGAAAACGTACTCTTAAGAGACAGCACTGATTTTTTCAGAGAAGACTTACTTCTTGCACAAAGTAGAAACGGTTCTGTTTTTGGTTTTAATCTTCTTGGAGATTTAAGATTAACTGAGAATCTTGGACAACCCGCTTCGAATACGTTTCAGCCAATGTTGATTGATATTGACAATGATAAGAATGAAAACATGTTGGCACTGGCAGAATTTGGGCGTCTTTTTGCTTGGGATGTACTTACAGGTGATCGGTTTTACGATTTACCTACTTCCGGGATGAAATATCCTATAATTACTGATCTGAATGGAGATGGTCAAAAAGAACTAATTGCACAGACAAGAGAAGGTTTGCGATGTTGGACCATTTTGAGGACTAATTAGCGATTAAGAATGAAAAATTCTTTCCCTCTAGTAGATAATATCTGCGAGCGCTTCTTCCAATTCTTCGAATCGAAATTCAAAACCTGTAACCTGTAGTTTTTTGGGTTGCATTCTGATACTTCCTGTAATTGGTTGGGCGGCCTCACCTAAAACAATATCAAGGGCAAATTTGGGGACTCTGAAAAATGATGGTCTGTTCATTACATCTCCTAATGTTTCGGCAACTTCATTCATTGTTGCGGGATTTGGTGAACAAACATTATATGCCCCTTCCAGTTTTTCATTTTCAATCGGGAATACCAAGGCCTTTACAAGATCAGATCGATGGATCCAACTCATATATTGTTTCCCATCTCCTATTGGTCCACCAACAAAGAATTTAAATGGTGGAATCATTTTCTCTAATGCTCCACCTCCTTCTTCAAGAACAATTCCTATTCTTGGATTGACAACACGAACTCCAAGTTTTCCGGCTTTTTGTGATTCTTCTTCCCAATCTTTACAAACACTTGCCAGAAAATCATTCGCAGCTTCAAACTCTTCTATTAATATCGTATCACCCTGATCTCCGTAAATTCCCGATGCTGATGCTGAAATAAAAACTGACGGTTTTTTCTCTGCTGACCTCATTGCTTCTACCAAAGATCGTGTGGAATCTATCCGGCTGTTATAGATACTTTCTTTTACTTGCTCATTCCAACGTTGACCAAAAAGATTTTCACCGGCAAGATTGATAACTACATTAACATTTTCCATCGCCGAGGCTAGATCATCATCCCAACTAATAAACCGTTGATTAGAAGCTGATTCATCTTCATACTTTTTTGGGTTTCTTGTAATGATCACAAGATTATTCCCGGCTTTTAACAGCGTCTCTCTAAGCTCTTTACCAATAAACCCGGTTCCACCGGTAATCAGGATATTCATTTTCTGCAAAATCTAAATTTGTCTGTCTTTCTTTTTCTTGACAAGCTTTTTTAAGAATTTTTAGTTCATTTGTAAGTTCGTCTTAGCTAAAGAATTATTTGAGAATAAGTATTTTCCAAGCCGGAAACCATTTGAGAAGTATTAACACTACTCATTATTTACTCACAACAGGGTTGGTTCCAACGGAGAGCGTGTGGTACCAGTGGGATATCATCGTTTATCAATTAAGAATGCCACAATTTCTGTCACTTCGAGTTGAATAAAGACAAAGTCTGAATGACCGAGAAATCTAACAAGCTACTAAACTTCGTTCAAATTTTTTAGATTTCTCCCTCTGGTCGAAATGACAAACTTTTCTTAGATAAATAACTCGTTAAAATAAACTACCCAACAATCTCTTCTATAGTTTCCTCAAAAGCATTCAGTGTAAATTCTATATCCTCATCGCTAAGTGCATTTGATAAGAAGAAAGCTTCGAAAGGAGATGGTGGTAAATAGACTCCCCGCTTCAGCATACCGTGGAATATTTTACTGAATAGTTCTTTGTCTGTTCTGTTAGCATCTGCAAATGAAGTCACTGGACCTTCACAATAGAATAAACCGATCATGGAACCCACTCTGTTTGCTGCAAATGTAATTCCGTGAGCTTCCAAGGTTTTGGTCATTCCTTCTGCAATTCGGGCTGATTTTCTTTCCAAATCTTCATAGACGCCCGGATTATTCTTCAGCTTCTTTAACATGGTCAAGCCCGCAGCCATCGCTAATGGATTTCCTGAAAGCGTTCCCGCCTGATAAACAGGTCCGGTTGGAGCAACGTATTCCATGATCTCTTTCTTTCCACCATAAGCACCAACAGGAAGCCCTGCACCGATGATCTTTCCATAAGTCACAAGGTCGGCAGTCACTCCATACACTTTTTGAGCTCCTTCGAAATCAACACGGAATCCCGTCATTACTTCATCGAAGATCAACACAATGTTTTGTTTGTCACATAAAGTTCTTAAGTCTTGGAGAAATCCATTCACCGGAGGAATACATCCCATATTTCCTGCAATGGGCTCTAAAATGATCGCTGCGATATCATCACTATTCGCTTCAACCAATTCTTTTACGGAGTTGATATCATTGTAATCAGCATTCAGTGTATCCTTTGCTGTTCCTTCCGTTACGCCCGGACTACTTGGTTGTCCCATAGTCAACGCGCCGCTTCCGGCTTCGATCAGAAAAGAATCTCCATGACCATGATAACATCCTTTAAATTTGATGACCTTATTCTTTCCGGTAAACCCTCTGGCAACACGAATGGCGCTCATGGTTGCTTCCGTTCCCGAATTTACCATTCTGATCTTATCAATTCCCTGAACAGAACTTGTGATCAATTCTGCCATTTCAACTTCTAACTGAGTTGGCGCGCCAAAAGAAGTTGATCCCAAAGCAGTCTCACGAACAGCATCTACAATATCAGGATCCGCATGACCCAGAAGCATTGGTCCCCACGAACCGATAAAATCTATGTATTTATTTCCGTCCTCATCAAAAAGATAAGCTCCTTCCGCACGCTTTATAAAAACCGGAGATCCGCCTACACTATTAAATGCCCGAACCGGAGAGTTCACTCCACCCGGAATTACTTTTTGTGCTCGTTCGAATAATGCTTTGCTGTTGGTGTTTTCCATGGGTAAATATTTTTCCAATATTTCATTAGAGCGTATGCGATACGCTCCTACTTTTCAAAATTATCTGTTGATGATCTTTGCGGCTTCTTTAGCAAAATAGGTCGCTATCAGATCTGCTCCTGCTCGTTTAAATGCCAATAGTGATTCCATCATCGTTTCTTCTTCGTTTAGCCAACCTTGTTTGGCCGCTGCTTTTAGCATCGCATATTCTCCGGAAACATTATAGACTGATACCGGAATATTGAATTTATCTGATACTGCTTTTACCACATCCAGATAAGGCATTCCCGGTTTTACCATCACGATGTCTGCTCCTTCTTCTATGTCCTGTTCCACTTCACGAAGTGCTTCTTGCAGATTTGCAGGATTCATTTGATAGGTTTTCTTATCTCCAAATCCCGGAGCTGAATCCAATGCATCTCTGAATGGTCCATAAAAAGATGATGCATATTTAGCACTGTACGCCATTATTCCTGTGTTTGAGAATCCGGCTTCATCTAGTGCTTTTCGTATTTCTCCAATTCTTCCGTCCATCATATCAGATGGAGCTACCATATCAGCGCCGGCTTTTGCATGACTTACAGACATTTTTGCTAAAACTGCTACGGTTTCATCATTCAGAATTTCTCCGTCTTCAACAATTCCATCGTGACCGTAGGAAGAATAGGGATCCAAAGCGATATCCGTCATTATAAAAAACTCAGGATGAGATTCTTTGATAAAACGGATGCTTTCCTGCATCAATCCCGAATCATTGAGCGCTTCTGTTCCTTTGTTATCTTTTTTCTCATCAGGAACTTTCACAAACAATAAAAGAGATCTGATTCCAACTTCTGCTAACTCGTCCAGCTCAGGCTCTAACCTATCAAGCGAATAACGGAAATAATCCGGCATGCTTTCGATCTCTTCCTTCACTCCGTTTCCTTCAACAATAAATAATGGAGCTATAAAATCGGCAGGACTCAGTGAATTCTCCTCAACCATCGCTCTGATAGCTGGATTTGTTCTAAGTCGTCTAAGTCGTGTATTTGGAAAACTCATGTTTGATCTTCTAAATTTTTTAAAACTTTAGTCCAATATAATATTCTGACTGTTTCTTTCACTAAGTCATTCCTGCGAAGGCAGGAATCTGGATCTCAAATGTGAAGCACATCCGGATTCCGGACATACACCGCGGAATGACTAATTGCTCACCCAATCAACAGGGTTTTTCAGTCGTTCCAATAATCGTTCTTCTTCTGACCCTTCTTCAGGAGTAAAATTATAATCCCAACGCACTCTTGGTGGCAAACTCATCAGAATAGATTCAATACGTCCTTTTGTTTTAAGACCAAAAAGTGTACCTCTGTCGTGAATCAGGTTAAATTCCACATATCGGCCTCTTCGAATTTCCTGCCAATAACGTTGCTCTTCTGTGAATTCTATATCCTTTCTTTTTTCCAAGATCGGAAGGAAAGCATCCGTAAAACCAAATCCGGCAGTTTTGGCAAACTCAAATAGATCATGAGACGACATCTCTTCCGTTGGACGCATATAATCAAAAAAGATCCCGCCGATTCCTCTGGATTCTTCTCTGTGGTGATTCAAAAAGTAGTTATCACACTCTTCTTTGAATTTAGGATAGAAACTCTCATCAAATTGATCGCATATATCTTTATGTGTTTTATGAAAATGAACAGCGTCTTCATCAAACAGATAATAAGGCGTCATATCAGCTCCGCCACCAAACCAAAGATCTTTCAATGTCTCTGATTCACGATCGTAAAGTTCAAAATATCTGTAGTTGGCATGTACCGTTGGAGCAAATGGGTTTTGAGGATGCAGAACCAATGAAATACCGGAAGCAAAAAAGCTCGCTTCATCCACTTCAAACTTTTCCTGCAGTGCTTTGGGAAGTTCTCCACCCACAACGGAATAATTTACTCCTCCTTTCTCAATTACCGAACCATCGCTTATAACTCTGGTGCTTCCATACCCAAATCCGTCTCTGGTCCAGTTATCAATTTGAAATTTAGCGGTTCCATCGATGGCTTCCACTTTTTCGCAAATATGTTCCTGAACATCAGAAACAAATTTAATGAACTCCTCTTTTTTTGAAACCAAATTGCTCATTATGATCTGTAATTTTTCACTGCGTCTACAAATGCTTTTGCGTTTTCGACCGGGACATTTGGAAGTATTCCATGGCCAAGATTTGCAACATAATGTTGAGGGCCGAATCTGTTGATCATCTCAGTTGCTTCTTTTTGAATGACTTCAGGATCACACAGCAATTTTGAAGGATCGAAGTTCCCTTGAACTACTTTTCCGTTGGCAAACTCACGAGCTTTTTCAGGAGTGCATCCCCAGCCAATTCCCAACCCGGTTACATTAAGTTCGCTAAACTCGGAGTACGCCCATTCCGCATCTTTACAAAACATGATCAACGGAACGCCATAATCTTCTGCCGCAATAGCCTTCAGGCAAGGTAGCGCATATTCTTTGAAATCATCCGGTCCCAGCGCCGCTGCCCAGGATTCAAATATTTGTAATGCCTGAGCTCCCGATTTTACCTGTTGATGCAGATAATTGATCGTCAATTTTGTCATCATTTCCAGCAGCTTTTTTCCTGCTTTTGGCTGTGAAAACAAAAAGGATTTTGCAGTAGAAAAAGTTTTAGATCCCTGCCCTTCTACCAAATAACAGAACAATGTCCACGGAGCACCTGCAAATCCTATTAACGGAACTCTGCCATCTAGTTCTTTACGAGTTAAAGTTAGTGCGTCGTATACATAACTAAGCTGTTCTTCCGCAGGAATGATATTTATGTTTTCAACTCTTTCTGCAGTACGAACCGGATCCGGTAAATATGGTCCGAAACCGGGTTTCAGTTGTACTTCAATATCCAGACATTCGATCAGTACAAGAATATCTGAAAACAAAATGGCGGCATCTGTCCCAACAATATCGATTGGCTGAATGGTAATTTCACTTGCAAGTTCAGGAGTTTTCACTCTTTCGAAAAAGCTGTATTTCTCCTTTATTGCCATGTATTCCGGCAGATATCTTCCTGCCTGACGCATCATCCAAACCGGAGGTCTAGGAGTTTTCTTTCCTGCTAAAGTATCCAGAAATAACGTGTTTTTAAGTTCAGGAAATGACATTCTTATATTTTTGATTTATAGTTTTCACCAGATCAGCAAATGTGAAATTATCAGGTGTAACAATTAGTCGTTCGTATGATTTTTTAACGGCTTCCGCTGTAGTGCTTCCGATGCAAAATACCGTTTTCAATTTTTTTGGATCATTGGTTTTACAGAAGGAATTAAATGCGCTTGGGCTTAAAAAAACCACCGCGTCAAACTCTGAAAGATCTACAGTTGTTGGTGTTAATAAAGTCTCATAGACTTCGAGCTTTTTAACCAAACATCCTTCCTTCTGTAATAAATCCCCAAGTTCTGAATCGCTCAAGTTCCCGCAAAAATGGATCGCATTCTTTATCGGATACTTCGCAATTTCATGAGCTAAACTCTCTGTTGTAAAATTTTTAGGAACTAAAGCCTTAATTCCAAGTTCGGCCAACTTTTCTGAAGTTGATGAACCCACTGCAAAAACGAATTCCGGGATTTCCAGTTCTTCCAGCTTTTTGACTATCGATTTTACTGCTTTTTTACTGGTAAACACCCATGCGTCAGATTTTATATCTTTGATTTTTTTTGCATCAAAGTCCTTTATCTGAACATCTATAAAAGGAATATCAGCAAACTCGAATTTAGCGCGCTTTAATTCATCAAGGTGTTTCGGTTTGATTTTATGTGTAAAAAGGATCTTTGGCATGGCACCTGATGTCAGTTACCATTAAGAAGATCAGCAGCACCTTCGTTGATTACTTTTTCTGCGAATTCTGCTCCCAAAGTTTCATTCGCCTTTCTTAACTCGATCTCTTCCTGAATATCCACTCTTTGCTTTCCATCAACAGATAAAACTGCTCCTTTAAAAAACAGCTTACCATCTTTCACTTCAGCTAAAGCTCCAACCGGAGATGAACAACCTGCATCCAGTGTTCTTAAAAAAGCTCGTTCTATATCAACGCAAATTCTTGTGTTGTCATCATTCAGCACAGATACAATTTCAGAATATTTAAAATCTTTTTTAGAAACTATCCCTATTGCTCCTTGCGAAGGCGCAGATATCATCCACGGTAATTCTTTGCTAATTCTCTCACCCAATCCCAATCTTTCTAAACCGGCGTGAGCAAAAATGGCTCCATCCCAACCAAGAGTATCAACTTTATTCAATCTTGTGGGCACATTTCCTCTAAGATCAACAACTTCGTCTTCAGGGTATTTGTTCTTCCAGAATGCCGATCTTCTGATGCTCCCTGTGGCAATAGTTCTGGAAGTATTTCCTTTCTTATAGTTCAATGGCTCTACAAGTACATCAACAGGATTTGCTCTTTCAAGTACTGCGTTTAACTGTAATCCATCTTCAAAAATTGTTGGAACATCCTTTAGTGAATGCACCGCCAGATCTATTTTGCCGTCCAGTAAAGCATCATCCAGTGCTTTTGTGAATACACCTTTGTCGCCCAATTTATGAAGTGGCAGATCTTGTTCCTTGTCACCAAACGATTCTATCTCAACAAGCTCGGTTTGAACATCAAGAGCATTTAGTTTTTCAGCAACCAGATTTGATTGCCAAAGTGCAAGCTTACTTCTGCGTGTGCCTATTTTAAGCTTCATTTCGAAGCTCCTCTAATTCATTCTCAATTCTGTTGATATGAATCGCCATTACTTTTTTCTTGATCCGACCGGTAAGTTTTTCGATGACCTCAAAGGCTTCTCGGTCCACTTTATTTTTGATGCGATCCAGTTCATGATCAGTAATGGAACTCAAGTGATGATCGATCTCTTTGATCCTTGGAAGAACGTAATTATTCCGCTCGATCGAATGTTCATACTGATCTAATTCCTCAGCAATAATTTCTTCTACCGCAGGAATTGACTTCTTACGATTCTCAATCGCTTCTTTATTTGCAAGGTGTATAGAATCCATATCAACCAAAGTTACATTCTCTATTTGAGATACACTTTCTTCTACATTTCTCGGCACACTCAGGTCAAATATTAAACGTGCTTTTCCATCTTCAGGAAAATGCTCTGTTTTCAGGATCGGAGAAGTTGCTCCTGTTGCTGTTATAATCAGATCTGAATCTGCAACTACAGATTCCAATTCATCAAAAGTGTGAGCTTTAATATCGAATGAGGACGCCAGACTTTGAGCCCGCTCTATGGTTCTGTTGATCACAGAAATATGCTCAGCTCCGTTTGAGACCAGGTTTTTACAGGTCACTTTACCCATCTTCCCTGCGCCCAGCAACAAAATGTTAACATCGCTCAGGTCTTTGAAATGATCTAATGCTAATTGAGTGGCAACGAATCCAACTGAAGCCATTCCTCTACCAAAATCAGTTTCAGTACGCACTCTTTTGTGGGCTTTAAAAACGGCTTGCATCAACTGATGGAACTCACCTGAAAGATTCTTTTTAGATTCTTTGTAAGCTTTTTTTAGTTGTTGGATGATCTGTACATCACCAAGAACTTGTGAGTCTAGTCCAACTCCCACTTTAAATAAATGCTGATAAGCTTCTTCTTCAGTGTAGCTGTATCCATGTTTACTGAAAAAGTCTGCATCGGTATTTGTGGCCTTACATAATGCTGAAACTAGTACATCCGGATCGCAAAACGCATAAAGCTCTGTTCGATTACAGGTATCCAGAATAATGACACCACCCGGAATATTTCTGGTATTGAACTCCAGAAATTCACGTCTTTGTTTATCAATAAAGAATAACTCACGAATAGAAACCTCACTTTTCCAGTGAGAAATACCTATTGCTGAAAATCTCATATCTGCTTAAAAAATAGTTTGGACCAAATTCACGCTAAAATAAGATCTGAATGTGAAGATTATATGAATTCAGATAAATTTTTCGCTCCGTCCACACAGTCAGAGACTGAAACTCCCCAACGGTAATTTCCACCTATATAAAACCCTTCATTTTCTTGCTGAAATCTGTCCATTGATTCCTCTACTGATGCAAAATCTACGCAAAATTGAGGAATAGCATTTTTCCATAATTTTGAAGAAACCATTTCAGCATCGCCTTTCACATTCATAATTGCGGAAAACTCTTCAATAACTTCGTTCTCAATATCCCTGATATCCTGATCGATAACTTTTATATCGTGAGAACCACCTGTCATCAAGTTTACATGCACATATTCGTCTTCTGTTTGGTCAGGGAAGATGTTTGATTTCCAAATCGCCCCAAGTACCCTGGTGTTTTCTTTTCTCGGAACCAAAAACCCAAATCCGTTTTCAGGCAGATTCATATCTTCTTTTTTAAACACCAACTGAGTTGAAAGCATCGGCGAATAGTTGACCTCTGACAAACTATTTTCAAATTTCTGAGCATTCGTTTTCAATACTTCTTTCAACACATATGCGGGAAGACAGCTTACAACCTTATCAAAAATGTATTCGTGATCAGTTGTGGTCACCTTAAAATTGCTTTGCTGAACCTGAAGGCTTTTTACTTCTTCATGAAGAATTGAATCATCCAGACGTTCGGAGAGTGTCTCGGTTAATTGCTGAACTCCTTTTTTGAAGGATATCACCTTGGGTTTAAAAGATGATTTCTTTTTTCTTGATTTCAGAAATCCTTTAGTGATCGAACCATATTCCTGTTCAAAATCAGACAGTTTACCGATCAATTTATTTTTGCTGAGCGAATAAATATCACCTGCATAAATTCCGGAGAAAAAAGGATCCGCGAGATATTCAACAGCTTCCTTACCAATTCGTCTTTCCAGAAAAGAGCCGATACTTTCATCAGCATCAGAGTTCAATGATTTTCTGATTGGCTCGGAAAAAAGCACTTTCTTCCCTTTCCAACTAAGCACATCAGAAAACAGAAAGGAAATCGGATTCTGCTTTATCTTTTTCAGCTCTCCGTTCCTGACAATAAATCTGGTTTTCGAACTTTCAGACATGTAAAGCACTTCGTCTTCAAGACCAAGGTCTTTAATCATTTCAGAAACAGATCCGGTTTTATCACGAATAGTATTTGGTCCAAAATCAAAAACAGAATATTGATTCGGTTCAGAACGAATTACTCCACCCGTATCTTCCTGAGCTTCAAAAAGAGTTACTTCAAAACCTTTCTTTTTCAAATACCAGGCTGTGGACAAACCTGAAATACCTCCTCCAAGTACTGCAATAGTATTTGAGGAAGAAGTACTCATTTAAACGCGTTCTAACACAGGAGCTATTTCCAGTGCTTTTCTGCTCCAGTCTTCAAGTGCGTCGATCCAAAGATCGTTGTCATTGATACATGGAATCAAAACCAGATCTTCGCCACCGGCTTCTATGAAATCTTCCTTACCTCTGATGCCGATCTCTTCCAAAGTTTCAATACAATCCGATACAAAAGCCGGACAAACTACTGCTACTTTCTTCTTTCCTTCTTTTCCAAGACGTTCAAGCTCTTTGTCGGTAGCCGGTAACAACCACGGATCAACTCCTAACTTTGATTGAAAAGCCGTGCTGTACCTTGACTCATCCAGATCCAGATATTCAACAACCTGTTTTGTGGTCATAAGGTCCTGATGACGATAGCAAAACTGATGAGCCGGTGAACTTACTTCACAACAATTTTCACATTTCAGGCAATGATCTCCGGTAATATCTCTTTTTTTAATGTGACGCTCAGGCACTCCGTGATAAGAAAAGAGAATATGGTCAATATCATCGGTGATATACGGTTTCATGCTTTCCGCCAACGCTTTGATGTATTTCGGATCGTTGAAGAATGGATCTTTTATTACCGTGTGTAAGTGAGGAAACTTAGCCAGAATAACATCTTTGGTTTTTTCTATCACTGTTTCTGAAGTCGCCATTGCGTATTGCGGATACAGTGGAACTAAAAATACGGTTTCGAGTTCAGGATTTTGCTTTAGAAGATCTTCAATCCCAGCCTCGATAGACGGATTTCCATATCTCATTCCTATACTAACGGGAATATCATCACCCAATCTTTGCTTCAATTTAGCTTCCACCTGTTCAGTGATAACGATCAACGGAGAACCGTCTTCCCACCAGATCAACTCATAAGCTTCTCCGGATTCTTTAGGTCGTTTGGGGAGAATAAAACCTTCCACTATCATCTTCCTGATAATTTCGGGAGCATCAATTACCCTCTTATCCATCAAAAATTCTCTCAGATAAACCTTAACATCTTCGGGTTCAAAACTATCCGGTGAACCCAGATTTACTAAAAATATTCCTGTCTTTGATTTAACCATGCCTGAAATTTTATCTACTTTATGTACAGTTAACTAATAACTCACTTTTTTGTGAATTTTTTATGAAGTCTGCTGAATTAGATTCTGTATTAATTATTGGTTGTGGTTGGGTTGGAACCAAGCTTGCAACAACTTTGATCTCTCAAAATATCAACGTTTTTGGCACTACCCGTTCTGCTGAAAAAGCTTCTTCCCTTCGTTCTTTGGGAATTGAACCAATTATTTTTGATCTGGAAAAAGAAGACGCCATCCAAACTGATCTTCCCAAAGTTGATGCTATCGTCATTTCCATTTCTCCTGGGAGAGGTGATCAGCGCTCTCAGTATCCAAAACACATCCAAAAACTCAGTAAACTTCTTGCTTCAACAAACCAACAAGTGGTCATGTTTAGTTCCACATCGGCCTATAAAGGAAAGATGGGAATTGTTACGGAATCAGACGCCCTTCCTGATCCGGAAAATGAAAACGTAATTCTTGCTGCTGAAAGCGAATTAAAAACAATAATTCCAGAATCTGTCATTCTTCGTTTGGGCGGACTTTTTGGCTCAGACCGGCATCCCGTTAAATATCTCGCCGGACGTGAAGGAATTTCAAGTGGTGATGCGCCGGTAAATCTTGTTCACAGAGAAGATGTTATTGCTGCTACTATTTCTGTTCTATCCCACAAAACCCAGAACGAGATCTTTAATGTTTGCTCCGATCATCATCCAACCAAAAAAGAACTCTATACCAATCTATCAGAAAAATTGGGACTTGAAACGCCTTCTTTTAATTCAGGCGGATCTGATGAGAAACTGGTAGATGGCAGCAGAATCAAAAAAGAATTGGGGTTTGAGTACAAGCAAAATGATCTGTTTTCGTACACTCCTGATAAATCATTCTTCTCTTGATTTGTCATTTCGGGTGCAACGATAAATCTAATTATCTGCTCTAAAGAAATTTTTAGATTTCACCCTTTGGTCGAAATGACAAGAGCGCCCATTCTCTTAGTCAGAGCAAGCTAATTTGAAATTTGGAAATCGAATGTTGGTTATTGTTTTTGAAAAAGTCCTTCTTCTTCGATCATCTCAATGGTTTCTACAGCTCTTCGTAAATGGGGAATCACAATGCTACCGCCAACAATTAGCGCCACATTCATAGCATCCAGAATTTCCTCTTTGGTGGAACCGGTTTTGGCACATTGCTCCAGATGATAATCGATGCAATCATTGCAACGAAGTACCGATGAAGCAACAAGCCCGAGCAACTCTTTGGTTTTGGAATCCAACGCTCCGTCACGATAAGTATTGGCATCCATGTTAAAGAACCGTTTGATTCCAAGATGTCCGGCATTTAGGGTTTTCTCGTTTAATTCTGTTCTCTCCTCACGGAAAGCCTGTAGTCGGTTTTTATCGGTATTATTCATTTTCTAATTTGATTTATCCAAGAAAGCACAAATGAAATTGCGCATTAAATTTTTCAGAAAATACTGATTGTGTAGATAAGTAGATATGAGAATAAGGCACTTCCTTTACTTATCCACGTTTTTCCTTATCTACTTATAGCGATTCTGTAGCCCCCAAAAATTTCATTTTGTGATTTGATTAATTAGTCGCAATTTTAAAAAGAAACACACCCCTAAATCCCCTCTCCAGAGGGGACTTCTTATTAATGTTCAGAAAAAAAGATCCAAAACATAAACTGGTCGTAATCGGTGACAGCCTTTCTCAAGGTTTTAATAACGGTGGTATTTACCGTACCGACATCAACTTTCCTTCTTTTATAGCAAGATGTTTTGAACCAACTCCACGATTCGATCAACCAAATTTTACAGCTCAGGCCGGGATTCCTATAAATCTCGAAGTTTTGATTCGTGGGCTTTCGGAGGAATTTGGCAGCGAGATCGACTGGAGAGAATATCTCCCTGCGGCTAATCATACTTTTAGAACCCTGAAACGAATTAAGAAGTACTGGGAAGGAGGAATGAAAGACCTGAAAGTAAATCAGGTATCGCCTTACCACAATCAGGCCATTTGGGGATTTGCCATTAATGATTCATGGATCGTAAACGAGCGAAAAAGCAGAGAATACATTCAAAACAATAAAGAAAGTTTTTCTGTTTTTGGTATTCTTCCTGAACATGCAAAGTATACCACATCCAGGTTAGTGCTTAATCCGACGCTTGGAAATGATTTTCAGGAAAACACCCAAATCGATAATGCAAACATTCTTCAGGAAGATGGCGGGATTGAAAACCTGATCGTTTGTCTGGGACATAATAATGCCTTGGGATCCGTTGTGAATTTAAACCTGACCTGGTCGGAACCGGAAGACATGAAAGCTTTCACACCGCATAGAAAGCATTCTATTTACCGTCCGGAGCATTTTGAATTGGAATACAGGGAACTAGCTGAACGGATCTCAAAGATCGGAGCAAAACGGGTTTTTGTACCCACTATTCCTTACCCCACAATTCCACCGGTCATTCGGGGCGTAAATTCCAGCGTTTCAAAAAAAGCTCTGGGTTACTTCGATTATTACACACGTTTCTGGATATGGGATGAGGATTTTGATCCGGGTAAACACCCTTTTATTACCAAAGATGAAGCTATTCAAATTGATTTGGCAGTGGATGAATTCAACAACATCATTAAAAAAGTAGCCAAAGAATATGACTGGTTTGTGGTTCCGGTTGCCAGAAATGTTGCCGGGATGGCTAACAGAAGACTGGGCGGAGAATTATTGAGAGGTTACCCTAAAGAATTTGTTAGTGCTTTAAAAAGAAATCCTGCAACCGCACATTTGGTAAACCAAAAAGATGAAGCTACAGTAAACACCGAATTCCTGAGGTTGGATAAAGACAAAAAGATCATAAAAGGCGGAATTTTCAGCCTGGATGGTTTACATCCTACAACCATTGGTTACGGATTGATGGCAAATGTATACTATATCTCAATGGTGCAAGCTGGTGTAAAATTCCAAAAGAAAATGGACTGGGATCATATCATAGCAGAGGATTCTCTGATAACCAACCCTCCCGTCTTGCTCAAAGAACTCCGGTCTGTGCTTGGGTATCTTGCGCTTGGCAATCAGGAACGTTTTTTAAAGATCGGAAAAAGCATCTTTACACAAGTTTTTGAACACTTATCTACCGGGGATCAGAAGAACTAAATTTATGAAAAAAATCTTTTCTCCTTTTTTAATTGCTTTCTTATTTAGCAGTTTTTTAATGTCACAGTCTCTTTATTTAGATAAAGAACGATTTGCTCTTGCCATAACACCTTCGTTTTCTTTTGCTGAAAACGTTTCAATTCTTTCAATAGGAACTTCTTTTTCATTGAATAAGAAATTAGATATTTCATTTCAGTGCATCCAGTTTTGGGGCCGGACTTACTTTTGCTTATAAAGAAGAACAACCGAATACATTTAGTACAATTCCTTTATTCGGAGTTTCTTTCATTCCTTTTAGCCAGGTTGCCGGAAGCAGGAATACATATGTTTCAGATGAAAAATTTTTTCTCTTTCAGTTTGGCGTCGGGATATATTCAAACGTCCTCAATCAAAGCAAATTTGTTATAAATCCTACCGTTTCTTTAGATACTTCCTCAAACTTTGGAGCCTCCTTATCAGCTTCGTTAATATTTTAAACTACTGATGATCCCACTTTTCAATTTTATTTAGATTTATTCTACATAAAGGTTGAGGACGTTCGAAAAAGTCCTTAACTTAGATTCGTTCTAAATAAAATCTACAACTACTATTCTTCAAAAAAACGATGAATCTATCAAAAAGTCTGCTGATCATTGCAGCATTTATTTTCACCATTTCTTGCGATACTAATAATACTAACGACGAGATCGCTACCCCTGAAACTTATGAATTTACCCGAAATGGAGAATCCACAGTTTCATTTTCAGGTCAAACTACACGTATAAAAATGTCAGGTGAATTAACTTCAGCCATGACAGATTTCGATAACACTACCAAAGAACTATTATTGGAGATGTTTAGAAATCAAACAGAAAATGGTGCTGATGCTAATCCATTTTCAGAAGCTGAATTAAACGCTGCCACAAAAAATATTAAAAGCAAAGTAGCTGCTTCAACAGACTTCTTTTCTACTAATACAGCTGTTAGTTCGGAAATTAAAACTCAGTTCGAAACATGGTTAACTGCTCAGGTTGATGAAGTATTTCCGAATGAAAATATTCAAGCTCAACCGGGTGTTGCCGGACAAATCGCTGACGGTTCATCTACACGTTATGTAAGTGCCAAAGGATTTGAATACAATCAATTGGTAGCAAAAAGCCTGATTGGTGCACTTATGACTGATCAAATTCTTAATAATTATGTTAGCACCTCGGTTCTGGATGCAGGAACTAATATTGAAGACAACAACAATGGAATAACAGCCGAAGGTAAAACCTACACTAATATGGAGCATAAGTGGGATGAAGCTTTCGGATACCTGTATGGAAACTCTTCAAACACAGCAAACCCTAATTTAACAATTGGACAGGACGACAGTTTTTTAAATAAGTATTTAGGAAGAGTAGAAGGCGATGACGATTTCGCCGGTATTGCTCAGGATATTTTTGATGCTTTTGCATTAGGACGAGCGGCTATTGTTGAAGGAGATTATGAACTTAGAGACGAACAAGCTGAAATATTAAGAGCTCAGATCTCGGCAATCATCGGTGTCAGAGCTGTTTATTATCTACAATCAGGAAAAACAGTACTAGAACAAGCTAATCCTGACTTTGGCACTGCTTTTCACGATCTTTCAGAAGCTTATGGTTTTGTATACAGTTTACAATTTACCAGACAGCCGGGAACGGGTCAGCCATATTTCACGAAAGCTGAAGTTGATGGTTTTATCTCCTTGCTGGAAGCCGGAAATGGTTTATGGGATGTAACTCCTCAAACTCTTCAAGATATTTCTGTTGACATAGCCTCAAAATTCAATTTCACAATTGAAGAAGCTTCAAACTAAATTTTAAGGACAAAGCTGCTAATACAATTATTAGCGGCTTTTTATTTTTTTATGAAACGTTATATCCTTCTTTTTTTATCAGTTTCTCTTCTAATTTTAAGTTGTACAGAAACGAATCCATCCGGACCTGATCCTGATGATTTTGATCGAAAAGCAATACTTGAAAACTGGGCTGATAATATCATTATTCCTGCTTTAACTGACTTCTCAGAAAAGACAGAATCCCTCAAAACTGCCGGTAATAATTTTGCAGAAAATCCCAATCAACAAGCTTTAGAATCTCTTCGTGATCAATGGAAAGCCGGATACCTTGCTTTACAACATGTATCCATGTTTGAGACGTCTAAAACAATGGAAATTCGTTTCCGAAACAATCTCAACATTTACCCGGTCGATACTGCAGAAGTAAAAGAAAACATCAATCAGGGCAACTACAACCTGAAATTACCTTCTGAGATTGATCAACAGGGTTTTCCAACTCTTGATTATTTACTTTATGGACTGGCCGGCAACAATGCTGAAATACTCTCTTTTTATAACTCCGGAGAAAACTCTTCTGATTACCGAAATTATGTAGTGGATTTGGTAACCAGAATAGACTCGCTTACCGATATAGTATTAAATGATTGGAACTCAGGATTCAGAGATGAATTTGTAAATAACTCAGGTAACGGAGCCAATTCCTCTATCGACATGATGGTGAATGACTTTATCTTTTACTACGAAAAGAATCTGCGCGCAGGTAAGATCGGAATTCCAGCCGGTGTTTTTTCCGGAACCCCACTTCCTCAAAATGTAGAAGGCTTTTATAGCAAAGAATTCTCGAAAGAACTATTTCTGGAGTCGTTAACTGCCACTCAGAACTTCTTTAACGGAAAACATTTTAATTCAGAAACTACTGGATTAAGTCTAAGTGATTATCTGGATTTTCTGAATACCATAAAAAATGGCACTGACCTGACTCAGCTTATCAATCAACAATTCGAAGAAAGTAGAGCAAAAGCTCAAAATCTGAATTCCAGTTTTGCTGATCAGGTTGAGATAAACAATTCTTTAATGCTGCAAACATACGATGAGCTCCAAAAAAACGTCATTCTCCTGAAAGTAGATATGCTTCAGGCATTAAATATTAATGTAGACTATGTGGATGCTGACGGTGATTGATCTTTGAGTACAACTTCAATTAGCACATATCTTAATTCCTACTCGAAAGCCGCTCCACTAGCGGTTTTTCGTGTTTTTTTCGGTTTGTTAATGCTCATAAGCATTGTACGGTTTGCGGTAAACGGCTGGATACAAAAACTATATATAGAGCCGGATTTCTTCTTTTCCTATTATGGATTTGATTGGGTTCAACCGCCCGGCGAATGGACCTATCTGATTTTTGCTGTTTGCGGGCTTTCTGCCATTTTTATTTCACTGGGTTTCAAGTACAGATTTGCTATCATTACTTTTTTCCTCAGTTTTACTTTTATAGAACTGATGGACAAAACCACCTATCTGAATCACTATTATTTCATCAGCATTCTAAGTTTTTTGATGATATTTCTGCCGGCAAATTCTTACTTCTCTGTTGATGCAGCCAGAAACCCAAAACTTAAAGCTGAATTTATTCCAAGCTGGACAATCGACGCTATTAAACTGCTTCTTTTTATTGTTTACTTCTATGCAGGACTAGCAAAACTAAATTCCGATTGGCTTTTTCAGGCAATGCCTTTAAAGATCTGGCTTCCAGCAAAATATTCCATTCCATTACTCGGCGATCTGTTGCAACAATCCTGGGTGCATTTTGCTTTTGCATGGGGAGGCGCTCTTTATGATCTGTCTATCCCTTTTTTACTTCTGATCAAACGAACCAGAACCTTCGCTTTTGTACTTGTCGTTATCTTTCACATTCTAACCCGGATTTTATTTCCAATTGGAATGTTTCCTTACATCATGATCATAAGCGCTTTGATCTTTTTTGATTCCGGATTACATACCCGAATTCTTGATAGCATTTCCACAATCTTCAAAATAAATTTAGATGCTTTTAACAACTCAGAGCGATATTCATTTGAGAGCCCAATATCAAAGAAATTTAGTCTTAGTATTGTAGGGGTGTTCTTCCTTTTTCAACTTTTATTTCCATTTAGATATTTACTGTATCCCGGAGAATTGTTCTGGACTGAAGAGGGTTACAGATTCTCATGGCGAGTAATGCTTATTGAAAAAGCAGGATATGCAAATTTCAAAGTTGTAGATCCGGAGACGCAGAAAAGATTTTACGTAGATAACACCAAATTTTTGACTCGCTTTCAGGAAAAACAGATGTCAACACAGCCTGATTTCATTCTTGAATATGCTCATCATCTGGAAGAATATTATCAGAATCATGGAATCGAAAATCCCGAAATTTATGTTGAGAGTTTTGTTGCTCTTAATGGCCGAAGAAGCGCGCCGTACATTGATCCTAAAATCGATCTCACAACAATTAAAAGAAATTTAAAATCAAAAAAATGGATACTTCCTTTCAACGATGAGATTAAAGGACTTTAGCATATTCGTAATATTTTGCTTTATCTGTGTTCCTGCATTTAGTCAGTATTCTATTTCGGGATATATAACAGATAGCGCAACCGGTGAACCCATGTCGGAAGTGGCTATTTTTGAGGAGAATTCCGGGGAATCCTATGAACCTAATGAAAAAGGATATTTTCAGATTCAGAACCTATCCTATGGAAAATACAATTTGTTCTTTTTTGCTTTAGGATATGAGATCACGAACAGAGTAATACAATTAGGTTCTGAGAACGAAGTCTTGAACATCAAGTTAAGCAAACTCTCGGGTGAACTTTCTGAAGTAGCTGTTGTAAACCAAAGAGAGCAGATCTTTTCTATAAAACGACTTCGTGAAGTGGAAGGAACTTCTATTTATGCCGGTAAAAAGAATGAAGTTGTTGATCTGAGCCAAATGACAGTAAATACTTCTTCAAATAATGCGCGGCAAATTTACAGTCAGGTTTCCGGTTTAAATATTTTTGAGTCGGATGACGCCGGATTACAGCTAAATATAGGAGGACGCGGTCTGGATCCTAACAGATCCTCCAACTTCAATATCCGACAGAATGGATATGATATAAGTGCTGATGTTTTGGGTTATCCCGAAAGTTATTACACTCCTCCCGCCGAAGCGCTCGAAGAAATTCAGATCATCCGCGGAGCGGCTTCTTTACAGTACGGAACACAATTTGGTGGTTTGGTCAATTTCAGAATGAAATCTCCGGTTGAAGACAAAGTTGCTGAATTTACAACCCGTCAGTCCATTGGTTCAAATGCTCTTTTTACTTCCCATAACAGTGTGAGCGGCACTTACAAGAAACTCGGCTATCTGGGATATTACAACTATAAAAATGGAAACAGCTTTCGACCAAATTCTGAGTTTAAATCTGACAACGTCTATTTGTTAACTGAGTATGCATTGTCTGATAAAACATCCCTTAGCGCTGATTTCACCTATCTGGGATATTTGGCTCAACAACCCGGCGGGCTTACTGATGCTCAATTTTACAATGATCCTGAGTTCAGCAACCGAGAAAGAAACTGGTTTGAAGTTGACTGGAAATTAGCTTCACTAAAGCTAGATCATAGATTTACGTACCAAAGTCGTCTGAGTGTCACTGCCTTCGGATTAAATGCTTCCAGAAAATCAGTGGGTTTTCGAACAAACAGAGTTTCTCAGCAAGATGATCCCAACGAACCACGCGATCTGATCTTAGGTGATTTCAATAACTGGGGAGTGGAAACCCGCTTTCTGCAGCGGTATAAATTAGGTAGTAAAAATGCTGTTTTTCTGATCGGTTCTAAATATTATCAATCGAAAAATTCTTCTATTCAAGGACCAGGAACAGCATCAAGTGAAGCTGATTTTTCTTTAGCAGATGAGGAGTTTCCGAATTACCCGAGACAATCCGATTTTACCTTTCCTAATCAGAACCTTGCTTTGTTCGGTGAACATATTTTTTATGTGAGAGATAATTTTTCGATCACTCCCGGCTTTCGTTTTGAGTATATCAAAACCCAAAGTGAAGGTTCTTATAAACGGGTTAATTTCGATCTGGCGGGAAATCCTATCCAAAACCAAACCTTTGAAGAAGAGAAAATTTTTGAACGAAATTTTGTACTGCTTGGAATCGGACTCAGTTATCAGCCTGACTTAAATACTGATCTCTACGGAAACTTTTCTCAGAACTATCGCTCAGTTACTTTTAACGATATCAGAATCATAAACCCCAGCTTTCAGGTTGATCCGAATATTACAGATGAAAGTGGTTTTTCGTCAGATTTTGGAATCCGTGGTAAAGTTGGAAATGTTATTTCTTACGATGTCGGCGTTTTTGGATTATTGTATGAAAACCGTTTAGGTGAGGTACTAAGGGCAGAAACCCGAACCAATGCTGATGGAGAGCAGGAAGAAACCGGTAGAATTGTCCGATTTCGTGGCAACATCGGAGAAGCTTTTATGTATGGCATGGAAAGCCTGATCGAAATCGATCTATTCTCGATTTTTAATGCAACATCAACAAATAGAAAACTTACCATTTTTGCCAATACTGCTGTTACCCAATCCGAATATTTGGATTCCGAAATTGCAGGAATTAAGGGAAATGATGTTGAGTTTGTTCCGACTCTAAATCTTAAAACAGGCATTAATTTTGGATTTAAGAATCTGTTGGGATCCGTTCAGTACACTTATATTTCCAAACAGTTTACAGACGCATCAAACGCCTTACAAAATGTAAGAGATAACCAAAGCGGAATTAAAGGTGAAATCCCTGCATATGATGTTCTCGATCTTTCTCTGTCATGGTCACATGAACAGTTCTCTCTGGAATCAGGAGTAAATAATATTCTAAACTCATCTTACTTTACAAGACGAGCAACCGGTTATCCCGGCCCGGGAATTATTCCTTCTCCCCCAAGAACGTTTTATGTTACTCTTCAGATAAAAATCTGATGTATAAAAAAAGCCCTTCGCTAACAAGGGCTTTTTTAGTGGATTATTCTTTAACAAGACTTAGCTTGTTTTCATGTCTTCCAGCAAGCTGTTGTAACCTCTTTTCAGGTCATCAAAACCATCTTCTATATTTGCTGTAAGACGTTCCCAATTTTCTTTGGTAGCATCTTCAAGGTCAGCAATTTCATTATGCAGCTCATCTTTTTCTTTTTTCAGCTTATCTAATGCTTTTCTAGTTTCTTCTTCTACTTTTTCAGAATCTTCTTTGACTTCTTTGTCGATATCATCAATTTTCTCGTTGATTTCCTGAATCTCATCTTCTGCTTCCGCAATAAACTGATTCTTTTTTTCATTAAAATCATTACCTATCGCTTTTGCAGTATTTTCGATCTGATCGCCTGCTTTTTCGGCTTCTGTTTTTGATTTTTCTGAACATGCAGCAAAAGTTAATGCTACTAATGTGATCATTAATAAAACTCTTGAGTTCTTCATTGTATTCTGTTAGTTAATATTGTTACTGGTTTCTATGGTCAACAACAGAAAACGTTCCGATCTTTAATATTTATAAACTTCATTTTCTATCTAATTTTGTGGTATTTTTGGGGCTGAAATTTTTTATCCAATTATACTATGAAGTTAATTTACCCGGTTCTTTTAACACTTTTACTGCTAAACTGTACATCTGAAAAAAATGATGCTCTCAGATACGAAAAAGAAACACATCTAAAAAATATCAAACAGCTGACTTTTGGTGGAGATAACGCCGAAGCTTACTGGAGTTATGATAATACAAAATTGGTTTTTCAGGCTAATAATCCAGAGTGGGATACCGAATGTGATCAGATCTTTTATATGGATGCAGAAGAAAATGAACCCGGATTTGAAGCTCCGATCATAAGCACCGGACTAGGCAGAACTACTTGTTCATATTTCTTACCGGATGAAACCATTGTTTATGGCTCTACACATCTGGATGATATCGCCTGTCCTGAAGTTCCTGAACGAGGACCCGGCGGAGCTTATGTTTGGCCGATCTATGAAGGTTACGATATCTTCAGAGCCAATCTGGACGGTGAGATCATTGATACTCTAACCACTACACCCGGTTATGACGCTGAAGCAACTGTTTCTCCGGATGGAAGCAAAATTGTGTTCACTTCAATGAGAACCGGAGACCTGGAATTATTTATTATGGACGTTGACGGATCAAATGTTGTTCAAATCACAGATGAACTTGGTTACGATGGCGGTGCTTTCTTTTCTCCGGATGGAACAGAATTGATATTCAGAGCATCACGACCAAAGACAGAAGCCGAAGTTGAAAAGTACACTTCTCTTCTTGCTGAAGGATTGGTTGAACCTACAGATATGGAATTATTCCTCGTAAATGTGGATGGAACCAACATGCGTCAGATTACAGATCTGGGTAATGCAAACTGGGCTCCTTTTTTCCATCCTTCCGGAGAAAAAATAATATTCTCATCTAATCATAATTCGACCAGAGGTTTTCCTTTTAATCTGTTTATGATCAATCCTGATGGAACCGGACTTGAACAAGTTACCTTTGATGATACTTTCGATTCATTTCCTATGTTTTCCCATGATGGTAAGAAATTAGTTTTCTCATCAAACCGATTCAATGGCGGCGACCGATCAACAAATGTGTTTATAGCTGATTGGGTTGAATAGAGTTTAGATTTAAGACATAAGATGTATGACTTTGGTTAAATCCATCTTACATCTTATGTCTAATATCTTAAGCCTTTCCCGATTTTATAATTTCGTGATACCTTTACTGTACGTATTGTGCATTTTTTAAGTAAAACAGAGTATCATGAAATATCTATTACTTCTGTCACTACTCTTTGGGACACTCGAGCATTCCAAAAATGAAGTGCCCAATTTCCGTTTAAAAAATCTGGACGAGCGTACGGTTAGCTATAATCAGGTTAAAGGTGAAAATCTCACAGTTATTGATTTTTGGGCAACATGGTGTAAACCTTGCGTTAAATCCATCCCTGAGTTTGTTAAAATGGATGAAGAATTTGATGATACTCAGGTTCAGTTTATAGGAATTTCAATCGACGGGCCCAGAAATAAAGCCAAAGTAAAACCTTTCATCAAATCTCTTGGTGTTGAATATCCTGTTCTTAGAGATTCTGACAGCTCCGTTATGGGAAGGCTGGGTGTCAGGGCTGTTCCTTCTCTGTTAATTGTAAATTCTGACAACGAAATCATCTATTTCCATGAAGGGTATAAATCAGGAGAAGAAGTCGAGATCAAAAATAAGATTCTTGAGCTTTTAGAAGAATGAAGAGCTTTATAAAAATATTAGCTCTCACTTTTTTAGTTCTGATAACTCCATGGTCTTCTACAATTGGACAACTCTATGGAACCAACACATTTGAATTTCAGTTTGGGAATCTTCCGTTTGAAGAAGATACAGACCTTTCCACTTCTTACAATCAATTAAATCTATATTACGATTCCGGAAAATTAAGTTTGTTTGGCAAAGCTGAACAATTTTTGTCTCCACATACTGAGCGTAATTATTTCCAGCTTACTCAGAAAAGATTCCAGTATCAGGATGATAATTTCAGGATTCGGCTTGGTAATTTTTATGAAACCATTGGCTCGGGTTTATTATTAAGGAGCTACGATATTCCCGGATCTGTTTTTGAAAGTGATTTTTACAGAACCAGATACGCATTTTTCAGAGACCTAGAAGGAATTGCTTTCGATGCCAGTCTGGATTGGGTTGAAATAAAAGCACTAAGAGCCGAACCTTTACAAAATGATCTTCCTCCTAATTTTAAACCCGATTCTTTAAGAAGACCTGATTTATTGGAAGCTTTTCAAGCTAACTTCTTTCCTACCGAAAATTTGTCTTTAGGCGCTGCAGTAATGAGAGTAAATACTCCAAATTCTTCTAATTATGAAGAATTTGCTTCGCTCATGACTAACATACAATTACCGGCTAACTTTCAACTTTTTGGCGAGTATGCTTTTAGCACCGAATCCGATCTTTTCTCTTTTAATAATGATCAAAGTTATGCGCTCTATTCCGGATTAAATTATTTCAAAGGCTCATTTGGAGTGAGTTTTGAGTATAAGAATTACAGCAATTTCCTCTTAGAATCATCCGGTTTTAATGATCCGCCTTCGCTTATAAAAGAACACACCTATCCCGTTTTGAACCGAAGTACACATGTTCCAAATACTTCAAGTGAAAAAGGTGTTCAGGCAGAAGCTTTTTACTCATTTGAAGACGGTCATTCTTTAGTAGCTAATTACGCATATACATTGAATAATGTGTTTAACAAAAAGGAATACCGAGAATATTTTCTGGAGGGTTTATATAAATTCAGTGATGAATTCTCGCTTAAGTCTTTTATTGATTTTGCTACTGATGAACGAGAAGGACAGGACAACAGAATTTCGCTTGGACTAATATCCGATAAGAGTTTCGGCAACTCCCGAAACGTCATTATTGATCTTCAATATCAGACTTATAATGAGTTTGACAGTTCGGATAAAATAGAAAACTACTTTGCTTCTCTATCTTTTGGGTTTACTTCCGCTTTTAATATAAGTGCTGTTTTTGAAGCAACCACTGAACTGGGCTTAACAGATAATCCAAGTACCTTCCCTGAAATAGAAACTGACACTAGAACCTGGCTGGGATTTTATTCTCTATACAGAGTTAATACATCCAATTCTGTGGCGTTATTCGTAGGTAAAAGAAGAGGTGGCCCGGCTTGTACATCCGGAATATGCTACGAGATTCTTGACTTCGAAGGCGCTGAACTAAGAATAACAACAAGATTTTAATCAAATAATACCATGAAGTTATCAACCATTACTTTCTTTTTTCTTTTGATCTTTACACTGAACTGTGCTGAAACACCTTCTTCAGAGGTTATTGATGAAGACCAACGTAAAGACGCCCCTAACTTCACTTTAACTTCTCTGGATGGAAATCAGGTGTCTCTATCGGGGTTGAAAGGAAAAGTAGTTTACATCTTTTTCTTTGGAGCAAATTGTCCTCATTGCCGGGATAACGGTCCTGTTACCGAAAACACGATCTATGCTGAATTTAAAGACGATCAGAACTTTGTTGCACTGGGTTTAGATACCTGGAATACAAGCGCCGGAGCCGTTCAAAATTTTAAAGAAGCTACCGGTATCACATATACTCTTTTGCTTAATGCCCGTCAAAGTCTGGTAGATTATTATGGAAATGCGTCATCTTATGACAGATCGGTTGTTATATCAGCAGAAGGAAAGATTGCATACCAAGGCACTCAATTCGTCAATCAAGATGCAGACAACGTAGTTGATGTAATACAAGAAGAATTGAAAGGACTTTGAGTTAGTTTTTCACAAAATGTGAAATCACTACTTTTCTACCAGAAACACATCTTTTGCAACAGAATTGCCGATGGTGGTTTCTTTGTCTTCCAGTTTGATCTTCACAGGTCCATCAAACGGGGTTTTTTCCAAAATAGTAACTTGAACACCCGGAATAATTCCGCTTTTCTCCAGAAATCTCAACAACTCCGGATCCTGATCTCTCACTCTTCCAATTATGTAGGATTCATTTTCATCTGCATCAGTAATAGCCAACGATGCCATTTCAGGCACAACTCCTTCCTTTGATGGAATTGGGTCTCCGTGTGGATCGTGAGTAGGATCATTTAACAATTCAGCGATCTTATCTTCAAACTGCTCTGAAATGTGATGCTCCAGCTTTTCAGCTTCATCATGTACCTGATCCCATGAATACCCCATCATTTCTTTAAGGTATAACTCCAGTAATCTGTGATGACGAATAACCTCAAGAGCGATCTTCTCTCCCGCTTTTGTAAGTTCCGCTCCACGATAGGATTTATGATTGATAAGTTGAAGCTTAGCCAACTTCTTAAACATATTGGTTACTGAAGCAGAAGAAACAGAGAGCGATTCAGCTATATTATTTGTAGTTGCTACAACTCCATCTATTTCCAAAAGATAAATTGCTTTCAGATAATCCTCTACCGACTGGCTTAGACTCATGCTTAATCTTGTTCTTGTTCTAGCTTTATACCCTTTTTTTCCATGTAATCCAGAAAGGGTACTTTCCCAAAAAGATCTTCTGACACATAATTCATAAGAGGAGAAAATACTTCTGCAGGTAAAAATCCCGGTTGTGCACCAATTATTTTTCCTTCTGAATTTAAAAAATAGTGAGTGGGATAAGATGTCAGTCTCAGATATCTTGCCAACTCGTAAGATTTATAAGTTTTTCCATTGAAAACTATTTCTTCCTCAGATTCTCCATTGATCTGAACGGGAATAAAATCGTCAGAGAGCGATTTCTGTACATTCTCTTCAGGATACGTCTCTTTTCTCATTTTCATACAATAGGTACACCAATCAGCATATCCAAAAACGAGTACTTTTTTTCCTGTTTCTTTAGCTTTTTTTTGTGCTTCTTCAAGAGTTTGCCATTCCACACCTGAATCTACAGAGGATTCTTGAGCGAGAGCTGTGCTTACGCTTAAAAGTGCCAGTACTAAAGGTATTGTTAGTCTTAATAATTTCATTCCTAAATATACAAAACTATTTGTTTACAGATGAATCAGCTTTTATAACAACCAGTGTCATGTCATCGTGCTGTTTTGCTACACCTTTAAACTCTTTTACATCGCTGATTATTATATTCAGAATGCTACTCGACGCACCTTTTCGTACTCCTTTTACAACTCTTTCCAGTCTTTCTTCGCCATAAAATTGATTGCTGATGTTCATCATTTCTGTAATACCATCAGTATACAGAACGGCAACGTCTCCTTCATTCAGCTTAAGTACAGCCTCCTCGGTTCCTTTCATAAATAATAAACTACTGGTTACCCCTATACCGATGCCTTTCGTCATCAGCCAATCCGTATCCCCATTAGCTCTCACAATCAGCATTGGGTTGTGGCCCGCACGTGCAAAAGTGAGTTCTCTTTTATCCGCTTCAAGAATTCCATAGATCATAGATACAAAAGTACCTCGCGTAGCATTTTCCTTGAATAGCCGGTTAAGTTGATTTAACAGTTCCAGCGGTGATAAAATAAGAGCACTTAAACTATGCAACACTCCTTTTACAAAAGTCATGTAAAAAGCAGCCTGAATTCCTTTTCCGCTTACATCCCCAATAGCTATAGCCATTCTGTTCTTGCCAAGTGAAATCATATCATAATAATCTCCACCCGTTTCCTGAGCAGGTTCACAAATTCCTGCAATGTCGATTCCCGGCAACTGCTCTACTCTTGATGGCAGAAATGTCTTTTGAACAGCTTGGGCAATTTCCAACTCCTGATCAAGACGCTGTCCCTTTGCCTGATCTTCTATATAAGTAGGCACATAATCAGGAAGGTCTTTCTTTTCACTTCCTTTGGTTACGAAATAAAAACCCAGAACAAAGATTCCAAATACCAGTGTTGTAAATATATAGAACAAATTCTCATCAGGAGAGTTAGGCATTAACCACCCGGCTCTGGTTGTAAAAATCCCGACAAATATGAATAATGATAATACCATCGTCAAAAATCCATATCTGATGTAAAAAGCGCCAAAGGCTACACCAATTACAAAGTTTATGATCAACGAATAATTGAATGGATGTACATCTAAAGAAATAAAGAATTCCAGAAATAATGCAAAAATGAACCCACTCAGAATTGGAATTAACCATTTGGTTTTGGTTATCGCATAAAGCTGATTACCAAGTATCATCAATAAAGAGATGACCACCAGTAAACTTCCCAATAAGTTCTCCATGAGTACCGCTATGGATGGAAATGCAAAATTGGATGACTGCAACCTTACATCAGCAGTAATGTGAGTTCCCGGAAAAATCTGTAACAATACTGCCCAAAGCCCCGCTAACATTCCGGCAATACATATTGATAAAATAGCTGAACGACCTACCGGTTTATTTTTGAAAAATCCTCGTCTTGCAAGATCCCAGGCCTTTAACTTTTCCGGCCAATACTGACGAGTAACTGAATCACTGATGGAGGTCAATACAAAGAATAAAACGGCGGAAATGGCTCCTAAAATTCCTGTTATAAACAGGCGGTCCGGCAAAGATGAATTCAGTATTGCTTCGCTGCTCAATTCCAGTTCGTTAGCATATCTTAGAAATTGAGTAGCGGAGAACATAAATCCTGCTAGTACTGAAATCACAAAAGCAGGTTGTGTATCTATCGCTTTTGCTTTAATTCTGAGATAAAAAATCGAGATCAGCCATATACCCAGACACAAAAATGTAAATTGGATAATAACATCCATAATATCAGAATACGGACGCGAAGGAATATCAATATCAGCCATATCAAATGTGATGGCTTTTATTCCACCGGCGGGTAACAGATCTACCTGAAGTTTAGGAAGGAATCCTAAAACAGAATCCCGGGAAGTTAAAAATAACCTCACAAATCGTAATCCCTGAGACTGTTGAAATTCTAAAGAATCTCTTCGGAAGGAATAATTTTTCCAATAGGTACCATTCAAATATCCTGAAACTCCGTTCCAAATTTCATCCTGAGTAAATAAGTCTCCGTCATTAGAAATATCAGCGCCCAACATCTCAGAAAATTTCCTGATCTGTCCGTAGCTTCTGTAATCCTCTTCTGCGACAGATTGAAATCTAAGAAGCTCACTTAGAAGCGAATCCTGAATTGCTTTATTTTCAACTGTTGTTTCGAAGTTTAAACCCAGTGCCTGACGAATCGTGCTATTATTATATGGCCGTGCTTTTAGAATAGCTTCGCTACTCATTGAATACGAAAAAATTTCTCCTTCAGGAGTAAGTAAAGCCGAAGAAAATCGGGATCCATCATTATAAAAATCCTCTTTCAGGTAATTATCAATAGCCCAATAGAATAAAGGAAATTTCCTGGACTCAGCTTTATTCACTAATTCTTTGAACCCTTTTTTCCCAAATTTGTGCTGCAGTGAATCAATGATGCCTCGATACGATTCCATTTCAACTCGAGGAATTGTATTGTTAGAATAAAACTGCCAAGAAGTAATTATTGAATCGCTTTTTGAGATAACAGCTTCTTTTGAAACACTATTTTTAATAGTAGACATGGAATCTAGGTTTGGATAGCTATAATAAAACCAAACAGCTCCTAAACACCCGACTATCAATAAAAGTAAATCCCTAAAGTGATTATTTGATTCAGAAAACATTTTGAACTATACGCAAAATTTCGAAATGGTTGCAGGAATATGCTTAGATTCATTCGAATTATAAAACCAAACTTGTCATTATATTTATGTGTCTCATCGCATTTTCATATAAAACTCATCCTCGCTACAAATTAATAGTAGCGGCAAACAGAGATGAATTTTATCAGCGTCCGACAAGGAAAGCTCAGTTTTGGACTGAAGAAGGTCTCCCGAACATACTCGCGGGTAAAGATTTAAAAGCCAATGGTACCTGGATGGGAGTTTCCAAATCAGGAAAATGGGGAGCACTTACAAACTACAGAGACCCTTCGAATATCAAAGAAAACGCCCCTACAAGAGGCGATTTGGTTTTAGACTTTTTAAAATCCGGTGTAAGTGAACAAGAATATATACAAGAGATTCAGACGAAGTCTGAAGAGTATAATAGATTCAACTTACTGATCGGAAATAAAGATTCACTTTTTCATTTCTCAAATGAAAACAACTTGATCACGGAAGTAAAACCGGGAATTCATGGAGTTAGCAATGCTCTTTTGGATACTCCATGGCCAAAATTAGACCATGCAAAAAAAGCTTTGGCAGAAGTCACTTCTAAGGAAGACTTTCCCAAAGAAGATCTCTTTAACATTCTGACAAACAGCGAAACAGCCCCGGATGATAAGTTACCTTCTACCGGAATTCCTTATGAATGGGAAAAAGCCGTTTCTTCTATCTTTATAAAAACAGACAATTACGGGACTTTATGCTCCACTCTTCTTTTAGCGGATTATGAAGGCAATGCTGAATTTAAGGAACGCAGATATAATTCAAACACTGGTGAAATTATTGATGAAAATACTTTTAAATTGGTTTTTAGTTAAAAATCGACGTTTATTCACACCACTTTATGTTTTACTCAGTTTAAGAATCAACTTTTACTTTTACCATGACCTATAAATACGACCGACCGACACTTCTTCAATCGTTTATTCCGATCATCTTTTTGATCGTCGCGTTATTCATCAATGTTCGTATTTACGGAGACGCTTCTCTTGACGGTTCCAACCAAATTATTTTAATGCTTTCTGCGGGAGTTGCTTCGCTTGTAGCACTTGGTTTAGGTATTAAATGGGCTGAGATCAGACAGGGAATTGTTGATAGTATCAGTTCTGCTATGTCATCTATGATCATTTTATTACTGATAGGATCTCTTGCAGGAACCTGGTTATTAAGCGGTATTATTCCTGCTATGATCTATTACGGATTACAGATCCTGAATCCTTCTATATTCTTAGTTGCAGCCTGTGTGGTTTGTGCAATTGTTTCTGTGGCAACAGGTTCATCATGGACTACTTCTGCAACCGTTGGTATCGCTTTGGTTGCTATCGGAACAGTATTAAAGATTCCCGTAGGCATGGTAGCCGGTGCAATCATATCAGGTGCATATTTTGGAGATAAGATGTCTCCTCTTTCTGATACCACTAATCTTGCCCCTGCAATGGCGGGAACAGATCTATTTACACACATTCGATATATGGCATATACCACCATCCCATCGATCTCTATTGCCTTAGTGATTTTTCTTATTCTTGGATTTATAAAAGGTGGAAATATTGAGATCCAAGAAACTCAGGTTATTCTGGATGCTATTTCCGGCAAATTTGAGATCAATTTTTGGTTGTTTCTGGTACCGATAATCATGGTAGTTTTAATTTCTAAGAAAATGCCTGCTATTCCTGCTATTTCAGTGGGTGCTTTACTCGGAGCTGTATTTGCACTGATCTTCCAGCCCAATTTAGTTCAGGAAGTAGCTCAATTTGGTGAAGGCACATGGGAAAAAGGTTTCGTTGGTATTATGACTTCAATGTATGGAGACATCAGTTTTACTACTGATAATGAAATTGTGGACGGTCTTTTAAGTTCGGGTGGTATGTACGGAATGCTTGGAACGGTTTGGTTGATCTTGTCAGCTATGATCTTTGGTGGAGTGATGGAACGCAGTGGAATGCTGAAACGAATTGCTGAAGGCGTTATCAGTGGAATTAACTCTGCCGGTGCTTTAATAGCAACAACTGCAGGAACTTGTGTATTCTTCAATATCACAGCATCCGATCAATATCTTGCCATTGTAGTTCCGGGACGGATGTACGCGGATGTTTATAAAGAAAAGGGATTAGCTCCTGAAAATTTAAGTAGAACACTGGAAGATTCCGGAACCGTTACCTCTGCTTTAATTCCCTGGAATACATGCGGAGCTTACCACTCTAAAGTACTCGGTGTGGATACTTTTACTTATCTGCCATTTGCTTTCTTCAATCTCATAAGTCCGTTTATGACTGTGATCTATGGAGTTTTCAAGATCAAACTGAGAATGCTGAAAGATGCTAAACCACAAGACGCTTAGTAATTCTCATATATAAACCAAAGGATCTCATCCATTTGAGCTTGTACTTCACTGGTTGAGATCACATAGTTATTATTCATAAAACTGAAGATTAGTTTCTTTCCGGATTTTGTTATCACATAACCACTCAGGCAATGGTTATTGCTTAACGTTCCTGTTTTCGCAAACACATAGGGTTCTCCGCCATCTTTATTCGCGTACAATCTTCTTATAGTTCCTTGCTTGCCGCCTTGAGGAAGAGCATCCAAAAGCTGCCCTTCTTCTACTTTTTTATCAAGCTTTTCTAAAAGAGCGACCATGCTTCTTGGAGTGAACAGATTATATCTGGATAAACCTGAGCCGTCTCTCCAATTGGCTTCATCAGGCAGATCACTCAAAAAATTATCTTTCACATATCGGATTCCTGCAGAACTGTTCAATTCATCCCCAACTACTCCGGAAATCATCAACATGATCTGTTCTGCTAACAAGTTATCGCTGGGAAGAAGCATTTTTTTGTACAGCGAATCGGACTCTATGCTGTAGATCATCTCATGATCTGAAGGAAGCTTGGCTTTTGGTAGATACTCTACACTCTTATTCAAAGTATCAGAAAGCAATTCTACAATCAGTTGCGGTGAATAATGAAAGGGTTTATCCGTCTCATATCTGGAAGTATCCGAAGTAAACGCATACTCAAATTCATTACCAACCCGATCTCTTTCGAGCACAAATCTACCGTTGTCGCTTAAAACTCCTTCATCGATGTATTTATTAAAGATCTTTGGATTGATCAGGTATTCCCCATTTTCTTTGGCAATATGGTATTCTTCGATGTGCTCAATGGTAACTCTGGCAACATTCCCGTAAATAGGAAACGGACTTTTTTCAGCTGAGTAATAGGAATTGTAATCAGCCCATGACCATCCGGGTCCAAGATTTTCGTCATTGAAATTACTATCCGAGAAATAGAGATTTCCCTCAAACGAACTCAGGAAATTGTATACATCATCCGTCCCAAAATCAGGATGAAGAAAAGAAGGATCTCCCGTCCCCCAAAAGATCAATGAATCTCCTGTTATCGTATACTTCAAAGCAGGAATTCGATCTCCCAATACATTCAACCCTGCATAGTAAGTAAATAGCTTAGTATTAGAAGCCGGAATCATATATTTGTTTTCATTTTCAGCATAGATCGTAGAATCAGCTTCCGGATCATAAAGCATAAATCCGGTTATTGTTTTTCTGAAGGTATCTGAATTTTCAAAGATTTGAGCTAATTGCTCAGTTTTTCCAAGGTCTTTTGTCTCATTGTCTGAAATTTCTTTTTCAGCTACTTTTTCTACTGACGTACAGCTTACCAAAACCAACAATGATCCCAGAATATATTTCTTCATAAATTTCGTCTGCTTAATTATTTATAAGAGTGAGTTACAATAAAAGATATCACACTTAATTGCCATTTGTGCTTATTGTGATTGTGAAATAATAACTTTTTCCATTCAGCTTATAATCTTTTTACAGCTGTAATTTTGAAATGCTTTTTTAAGTGAGGACTTTCTTTCATCAAAAAAACTAAACGGATTTACATGATGAAAATATCAGTCCGGGTTTTGAGCTTTACTATGCTTGTTGGTTTATTTTTCATATCAACATCAGCTCAAGCCCAAACAGGGTACAGTTCTTATTCAGAACTGACGAATAAATTGAAGGCGCTAAACAACGCCAATAAAAATATAACAGAACTGACATCAGTCGCTAAAACAAAAGGAGGCAAAGATGTTTGGTTACTTACCATTGGCTCAGGAGATGTCAAAAATCATCCCGGAATAGCTGTAATTGGTGGATCAAAAGCATCCCATATCTTAGGTACTGAACTTTCGCTACGGTTTGCAGAGCAACTCTTATCAACTGCAACTACAGAGGAAACTAAAGCACTTTTAGCGTCAACAACATTCTATGTATTTCCTCAAATCAATCCTGATGCTGCTACTCAGTATTTCAACAAATTGAAATATGAGCGTGACGGCAACATGACTTCAACAGATGCCGACCGTGATGGATTTTATGATGAAGACGGTTTTGATGACCTGAACGGAGATAATTTTATTACCATGATGCGTGTAGCTGACAAAACAGGAAGCTGGACCATGCACAAAGATGATCCACGAGTTATGGTAAAAGCTGATGCGGACAACGGTGAAAAAGGTTCTTACAAGATGTTTACCGAAGGCCGCGATAACGATGAAGATGGCAAATTCAACGAAGATGGTGAAGGAGGAGTAAACATCAATCAAAACTTCTCCTACGACTTCCCTTACTTCAAACCCGGATCAAGTGAAAATCCCGTATCAGAAAATGAAACTCGTGGAGTACTAGACTTTCTGTTTGAAGAAGCACGAAATACTTTCGCTGTTATCTCTTTCGGACCGGAGAACAATCTGTCTGATCCGCTTAAGTTTAACAGAGGCGCCGCTTCTAAACGAGTAGTTTCTGGATGGTTGTCTGATGACATCACCGTTAATAAAATGGTTTCTGATCTTTATAATGATAAAACCAATCTTGGTAAAGCCCCTTCAGGTGAACCACAGCAAGGAGATCTCTTCCAATGGGCTTATTACCACTACGGAAGATTCAGTTTCAGCACACCCGGTTGGTGGACTCCCGAAGTAAAAGACGAAGACGGAAAAGCTCAAAAATTTGATAATGATCATGTTAAGCATTTAGCATGGGCTGAAGCAGAAGGACAAGATGTTTTTGTTGAATGGACAGAAGTTGACCATCCTGATTTTCCGAACCAAAAAGTGGAAGTGGGTGGAATCAAACCATTTACTATGATGACACCTCCTGCAAACATTCTGGATTCATTAGCTGAAAGTCACACTGATTTCATCATGGAAATTGCTTCAATGAAGCCAACGGTTGAGCTGGTTAATTTCAAATCAGAGAGCGCAGGAAAAAACCTAACCCGAATAACTGTAGATGTGTATAACGGCGGAAGCTTCCCGACGGCATCACAATTGGGTCAGCGTAATAACTGGGTTCGAAGAGTTATGACACAGATCAAACTTGGAAACAATATGAATCTGATTAGTGGCGATGTTCAGGATTTTGATCGTTCAATTCCTGCTGACGGTTCCGTAACCAAAACCTGGTTAATTCGAGGTTCCGGAAAAGTTACCATAACATCCGGCTCACCGATGACAGGATTTTCAACCAAAGAACAAACCATTAAGTAACAGAATCATGAAAAAATTTAGATATACCCTACTTACTGCTTTTGTTTTTGGTTTGATGATAATGACTTCAAACACAGCAAAAGCTCAACTTACTGACGGCGTATTCCCTGCAGCAGGAACACCTTCTAATCCAAAAGTGGAAGCAACCTGGAATCACTATTACAATTATCAGGGAATTAGTGAACTCACAGAACGAATCGCAAAAGCATATCCTGATCTCGCCAAAAGAAGTTCTATTGGTAAATCTTATGAAGGCAAAGACATTTGGATGTTGACGGTTTCTAACTTCAAAAAAGGAGATCCGGACAGAAAGCCTGCAATTTATATCGATGGGAATATTCACTCGAATGAAATTCAGGGAACTGAAATGTCATTGTATACCGCCTGGTATTTAACAGAATCATTCGGAGATGTGAAGTTTATAACCGAATTATTAAATGACAAAACATTCTATATAGTGCCAACAATCAACCCGGATGCACGCGAGCATTATATGACGGAACCAAACACCGGAAGTTCCCCTCGATCAGGTCTTAAACCAATTGATGATGACGGTGACGGACTTGTAGATGAAGATCAACCTGATGATCTGGATGGAAACGGAAGCATCACTCAAATGCGTCGTAAAAATCCTCGTGGAAATTTCAGAGCTCATCCTACTTATCCAAATATGATGGTTCGTGTTCCTGATGATGAATTCGGTGATTACGAATATTTGGGTTCAGAAGGAATCGACAATGACAATGATGGAAGAATCAATGAAGATCGAGTTGGATATTACGATCCTAACCGTGATTGGGGCTGGAACTGGCAACCAAACCACATTCAGGGCGGAGCGCATAAATATCCATTCTCTCTTCCTGAAACGAGAGCCGTTATGGATTTCGTAATGGAGCGACCAAACATTGCTGCTGCTCAAAGTTATCATAACTCAGGCGGAATGATCCTTCGTGGTCCCGGCGTAGCAGAAGACATCAGTACATACAATCGCCAGGATGTTCAGGTTTATGATGCCATTGGTGAAATGGGCGAACGCTTGATTCCCGGCTACAGATATTTAGTTGTTTATGATGATCTGTATGATGTATTTGGTGGAGAATTAGATTGGTTTTACGGAGTTCGTGGGGTATTCACTTATTCCAATGAGCTGTGGACCAGCTACGAAATGTTTCAAAGCAACGACCGATCAGCTACCGATTCTTATGAATTCAATAAATATTTACTGTTTGGTGATGCTATGCAGGAATGGACGGAATATGATCATCCGCAGTATGGAAAGATCGAGATCGGTGGATTCAAGAAAAACTTTGGTCGTGCTCATCCCGGATTCTTACTGGAACAAGGTGCTCATAGGAATATGGCGTTCACGATCTATCATGCGTATCACACTCCAAAACTAACCATTGATGAGATATCCGAAAAGAATCTTGGTGGCGGTTTAAGAGAAGTAACAGCCGTAGTAACAAACAGCAGATTGATGCCGACTCACGCAAGTATAGATGTGAACAACAAGATCATGCCACCGGATATCATCAGCATTGAAGGAGCAACGGTTGAGGCAGGAATGATCGTTACGAACCGAGATCTGAATCAAACTACCGAACAGAAATTCAGACCCGAGCGAATTGAAGTAGCTAATATTCCGGGAATGAGCTCAGTAACCGTTCGCTGGATCATCAGCGGTGGAAACAACTATACTGTTAAAGTAGATAGCCAGAAAGGAGGCGTTGTTTCTAAAAAGAAGTAATTACACTTTTTGAACATTTTAAAGGCTCTTGATCATCGATCGGGAGCCTTTTTTTGTTTACGATAGTTATTTCTTTGTATAGTCATTCTGAGCGGTGTCGAAGAGTCTTCAGGATGACTTTTTCTGGTTTTTGATTATAAAATTGGCTGTCATTTCGAACGGATGTGAGAAATCTAAATATCTTTATTAAAGCAAAACTTTAGATTTCTCCCTCCGGTCGAAATGACAAAACGTGATTCTGAACTAATTGCCTACCCCAACCTCTCCAAAGCTACATCAATCCTACTCATCACTTCTTCCTTTCCAAGAAGCTCTAAAGAAGCAAACAAATCAGGACCAAAACCTTGTCCGGTTACCGCAATCCGAAGTGGCATCATTAGTTTTCCAAAACCAACTTCATGTTCTTCGATAGTTTCTTCGAGCTTGGATTTCAGAGTAGCTGCTTCAAACTCAGCATCAGATAAAGCTTCAACTTTTTCTTTGTAAGCAGTTACTAATCCGGCACTATCGTCTTTCCATTTCTTCAGTGCTTTTTCATCATATTCTTTCGGAGCTTCAAAGAAAAACGATCCCATTTCTACAAATTCATCTACTATGGAAACACGTTCGTGTAATAAACCTACTACGGTTACTAAGTACTCGTCATCCTTTGTATCAAATCCTGCATTTTCAGCCAATTCTTTAACTCGTGGAAGCAAGTCAGCAACTGAAGTCTCGCGAATGTAGTGTTCGTTGTACCACATCAATTTCTTGTAGTTGAATACCGCACCGCCTTTGCTCACTCGATCGAGCGTAAACAGTTCACACAATTCTTTCATGTCATGGATTTCAGAATCATCTCCCGGACTCCATCCCAAATACGCTAAGAAATTGATCAATGCTTCCGGCTCGTAGTTTCCGGCTATATAATCTTTTGTATTTACCGGTATTCCTTCGCTTTCCGCTTTTCTCTTGGAAAGCTTTCCACCACTTGGGCTCATGATCAAAGGCAAATGTGCCATCGTTGGCGGCTCCCATCCAAACGCATTATATAACAACATGTGCTTTGGAGCTGAGCTCAACCATTCTTCTCCACGAATTACATGTGTGATATTCATAGTATGATCATCCACAACATTCGCTAAATGATAGGTCGGCATTCCGTCCGACTTCATCAAAACCTGATCATCCAATCCGGCAGTCTCAAAAGAAACGACTCCGCGAATAAGATCTTCAAACTTCACGGTTTCTCTTCTTGGAACCTTTAAACGGATCACATACTCATCGCCATTTTCCAGCTTCTTTTCTACTTCATCCTGAGGAAGTGTCAAACTGTTTTTCATGGACTGACGCGTGATAGAATCGTAGCTCGGAGATGGATTTCCGGAAGCTTTTAATCGCTCTCTCATCTGATCGATCTCTTCGGTAGTATCAAAAGCATAATACGCATGACCACTTTCGATCAACTGCTTGGCATATTTGTGATACATTTCCTTACGCTCGCTTTGTCTATACGGACCAAATTCTCCGGGATTTGTCGGACCTTCATCGATCGTCATACCTGCCCATTCCAAAGAATCAATGATATCCTGTTCTGCATCTTCTACATAACGAGATTGATCGGTGTCTTCGATTCTAAGAACAAAAGTCCCGCCATGATGTTTGGCAAATAAATAATTATATAATGCCGTGCGGAGACCGCCGATGTGAAGAAATCCTGTTGGTGATGGAGCAAAACGTACGCGAACGCTCATATTTTCTAACTAAATTTTGATGAATTCTATTATTTCTAAGCTCTAAAGATAAGGAATAATAAGGTTCAGAATCAGGCATTCATTTTAATAGAGCGACTATAACACTTTTGCACTTTAACACTTACCTTTTGTGTTAAAGTGTTATGGTGTTATAGCTCTATAAAATTATGATTCTGACGATTCTTACACCCCAATTTGCTCCAAATCTTTATGACCTGGCTTCGATGTTGAAAGCAGATCAGGTTATCTTTACGGATGTGGAAAAATGGTCTCGTAAAGGAAGAACGCATCGGGCTGAAATCAGAAATGAAGAGGACTCTCAGTGGATCAACCTTCCTGTAGTTTCAGAAGATCGGAAAAAAGCTATCAAAGATGTGCGACTAGATCATGATCAACAATGGTTTGAACCTTTCTGGAATGCCATTCTTCACAATTATAGAAACGCTACTTACTTCTATCATTTTGAAGATGAGCTCTATCATGACATTCAACAAGCGTTCGAATTTGAATATTTGATGGAGTTCAACGTGTACTTCTTTAAGCGATTACTTCGCTATCTGGAAATTGAAATTGAGTACGAGCTTTCTAGTAAAGTTAAAGGCTACAGCACGTTTCCTGCTGAGACTAAGAAAAACTTATCTGCTGATGTTTTGTATCTGGAGCATCAATCCAAAAATTACCAGCGTCAAACCAAGCAAGCTAAAATAGCTCTTGAAATACATCCGGCGTATGATCAGTCTTATCCGGGATTTGTAGAAGGTTGTTCCGTATTAGATCTTTTATTAAATAAAGGCGTAGAGAGTTTCAGAATTTTAGAGAAATTGTAGCAATCAATCCCTATAATCCGTCATGGAAGAAGAAAACTCAACAACCAACTGGACCAAGACCTACATCGCTGTTTTTATAACAGGAATTGTGTTCATTCTGATCTTTTGGGCTTTTACTTCTCTTTTTAACTTGCCCTGATTATTTAACCCACTCTGGTAAAACACCTATTTCAATTCCAAATACCCAACTTACCAGTGTTAAAGAGGCGAGAGTAAGCAGTAATATGAACATAATATTGAGCCATAACCCGGCTTTAGACATTTCAGGAATACTTATTTTTCCACTTCCATAAACAATGGCATTTGGAGGTGTTGCAACCGGAAGCATAAATGCACAGCTTGCACCCAATACTGTTGGAATAGCCAGTAAAAATGGATTTTCTCCCAATCCAATAGCAACGGAAGCTAAAATGGGCAAAAATGCCGCTGTGGACGCTGTATTACTTGTCATTTCTGTAAGGAATACGATCAGTGCAATTACAATTAAAATGATCAATATGATCGGCCAGGTATTCAAACTTCCAATTCCGGAACCGATCCATGTTGCAAGTCCTGTACTGCTTATAGCTGATGCCATACTCAATCCTCCACCAAAGAGAATTAGCACTCCCCATGGCAATCGTTTTGTATCAGACCATTTCAGTAAAAACCGGTTCTCTTCTGAATTTGCAGGGATCATAAAAAATGCAACGGCAGCACCTATAGCAATTCCCGCATCGGATAAGCCGGGCACTACCGATGACAGTAACGGCCTGAACATCCACAACAATGCAGCAGAAACAAACACTACGGCTACTTTCTTTTCCTGATTGGAAATATTACCAAGCCTTTCCATTTGAGATCGGATTAACTCCTTTCCTCCCGGTAATTCTTTGATCCTGATAGGATAGACAAACTTAGTAAGTATAACATACATTAACGGAAGTGACACAAGCATGATCGGTACTCCAACCATCATCCAATCCAGGAAACTGATCTCAATGTTATAGTTTTCAAGAACAAATCCGGCTAGTAATGCATTTGGCGGAGTCCCTATCAAAGTTCCCATGCCACCTATATTACATGCGTAAGCAATGGTGAGAACTAAAACGATCTCAAAGTTAATTTTAGCAGATTTGTCATTCTTATCTAACAACTCTAAAATAGACATGGCTATTGGAAGCATCATAATAGCAGTTGCCGTATTACTAACCCACATACTCAGAAAAGCCGAAGCTATGATAAAACCAATAATAATTGAAGATGGTTTTATCCCCACGAAATTTACAATTGTAATGGCTATTCTTTTATGAAGATTCCACTTCTCCATTGCCAGAGCTATTACAAAACCTCCCATAAATAAAAAGATAAGCGGGTTTGCATACGGGCCTGTAGCATCCCCAATACTAAATACACCCAGAACAGGAAAAAGTACAATTGGCAGTAGTGCCGTTGCAGAAATTGGAATGGCTTCCGTTATCCACCATATACCCATCAGAATAGTTACTGCAGCTGTTTTCCACGCAGCGTCAGAAAGCCCTTCCGGAACAGGTAAGAAAAGGAGGATCACAAATACCAGTATCCCGCCAATTAAACCTGCTCTTTTCCCTAAATCTTGCATAAAATTATATTCCTAAGTTACTTTTCTGCCGGATAGCTTTCTTTTTCCATCCAGTATTCCAGATAAGGTACATTATAAATGCTTGTCCAGCCAAATACTCTTAAACCATTGGTTATCTGCCAGATCGGAGGTCTTCTTGCACCTGGATCTTTCGGGAAATTACTCGCCTCTTCTAAAGCATCTGCCAGGATCTTTTGATTCTGATATGAATTAAAGTCTTGAACAAGTTCTTCGGTTTTTAAATAACGGGCTCGACTAACGGCTTCATCAAGTAAACTCTTTTCTCCGGAATATTCATAACCCAGAACCAGACTACTTATTGAAGAAAGGTAAGATTCCATGTCATGATTTAGAGGTGGCACGTCTCTGAGTGTTCTTGCATGATCCACTACGGCATCTTTTACTTCTTCACTACCTGTAAACTGATAGTACTTACGTAAACCATTACTTGCATAAACCTGAGCATAGCCATAGCGGTTTATCACAAGCTCACCACCTTGATCAGGATGCCTTTGTAACTCAAGCATCAGACTTACTCTGTCTTCTAACTCGTTGTAGTATTTATCCGATTTTGTTGCATCATAGATCTCAGCTAAGTTCCATACTGACAAATATAGTCGCCTTCCTCTAAGCCCGTGTTCACCAAAAACCCTTTTTACGTAATAATCTCCCGTTAGCTTAGCTACTTCAAGTCCTCTATGATTTCCATCTAAATAATAAGAAGTAGTCCACCCCGGCACCCAAACATGTGCACTCAATAAGGATGAGTAATGCTGAGAAGCATGCCTTCTTCCCATACCAACGTAAGGTGATCCTTCCGGAAGGTCTTCATGTTGAAAAGCGTGCAATGATTCATTTGTATCACCAAAATAAACAGGATCTTTAGGCCAATGAATATTGTCCACATCCATAGTATGAGCACTAGCAGCCTTTGCTGTTTTATAATACATAGGGTTTCCGGTTCTGATAAACTGTAACCACCACATATAATCGTTTCCGGGTTCATTATTTGTCCATTGGAACCATTCGTATCCATAAAAATAGGTTAGGTTATCACCATAGTTTAACATTCCATACCATGGTTCCCATTGTTGATTGAACTTCATCCAGTTCAATTTATAATCTATACCCCTTTCATAAGCTGCGTACTTATCCAGACTCTCTGTCATCTTCCCAAAGGCTTCACTCTCAGCATACCATTCCGGAGAAGCGTGAGTAACCGGCGAGTCAATAAAGCGGTGTACATCTTTTGAAATATCTTCAACTGCGCTTTTCTTATGAAAGTTAAAGACCATCTCTGTAGTTTTAGCAAGACCCTGAGCAAAATTAGCGATCATTCCGCTATCATTATCACTGTCTTTTTTTGCAAAACTCATTGGATCAACAGACGGAGTCCAGATATAAGCTGTAACTTTATTGTTAGTTCCATCTACTGCGATCTCTTTAGGATACTCTTCAAAGAAGCTTTGAAAACTAACCGTAACCCCCCACTTGTTGTCCGAAATATCTAACCAACCCGGAGATCGTTCTTTGTTCAGATCAGTACTTCCATCAATATTTATGATCGAACTGAATTCATTTTCCATTCTTTTCTCGGGAGATGAATTTTTAAGTTCCGGAATTTGAGATGTATTTGGTCCTGTTTGCAACACTGTAGCTGAACCGGCTAAAGGACTCTGAACAACAGTACTGTTTGAAGTGTCCCACCATTTGCCATCATAGTAAGCAGAAGTTACTGTCTTGGATTCATCCATATTATACTTCAGAGATAAACCTGTAGCTTCAATCCTGTCGTTCGGCTTTGTAAATCCTGCGTCATTCCTAAGCAGGGATTCATCTATAATTTTACCATTTTCAGTTGCAATAGCTTCATATTCACCTTCTTGTTTTTTATGGTGATCAGGCTCTCCGGTGTATACGAAAGTATGCTGAACTTTTATATAGCTCTTGCCGGCATACGCATGAATTCTGGTTGTAAATGGCGCTTTATTATTATCCCCACGCTTGTATTCATATTCTCCTTCTATTCGGATAATTGCATGTAAAGGACCGGTTCCTAATTCTTTCACCGTTTTCAGCACTACTGCTTTTGACTTATCTATTCCTGCATCGTCAAGGAGATCCAGAAAAGAACTTCTGCCGGCTTCTCCCATGGCAATAATATCATCATCAGTAAACCCATCACCATCAATGTCCAGTTCTACTTTATCCAAAAAACCACTGCCTGCAGGAGAGTTTTGAAATCCTCCACCTTCTCCTTTGTTTACAACAAACCTAAGTGGACCGGTGTTTACTTCAACCTCACCATTCTGTCTTTGATTATTCTTTACTGTTAATGTCTGATCATAATCTCTTGCATTTCTGATATCCGCTCCATATTCCACACTATATTCATTTCCCTCTTCAGTAAAAAAGAAAACCCAGATCCATTTTATGCTATTATCAGATGGTTTCCAGGTTGTAACTTTAGTGATTTGAGATGGTATCTCATTGCCGTTGTCATCCAATACTCTTACATGATCAGGAGAATACAGCTCCCCTTCCGGAATTGGAACGCCAAATAGTTGAGGGGTGCCCGGTGTATTATTCTCTACAGTAATTGGGATCAAAGTTGAATTTGTTGGCATTGTACAGCTTAAAAAGGCTAGAACAATTCCTATATATAGAAATCCTTTTGTGCTAAATTTTAATAATGATGATCTCATGACATTCCTAGTTATTTAGAAACTGATGGTCTAATACAAGTGCAGCTGCCCCTAATACCGCGACCGATTCCCGTTCTGTAGTTTTAATTTTTAAATTTGTGATGGAGTTTGGGTAGGCAAAATCTTCCAGAGCCTCGAACATATTTTTTTGAAAAAAAGGAAACGCTTTTGAAACGCTGCCTCCAAGAACAATTATCTCCGGATCGTATGCATACACTATCACTTTTATGGCGTTTCCCAGATGAGTCCCAAACTCATTATATGCTTCTAAAGCTTCCTCATTACCTTTTTGAGCCCGGTTAAAAAACTCTTGTCCGGTATTATTTTTATGGATATCGAAAAACTGTCCGGAACAGTAATGTTCAAAAATTGAATCTTTATAAGGTAACATGCCCACTTCACCTGCTCCACAGTTATTACCGGAGTACAAGGTATTGTTAAGTATTAAACCGGAACCAAAACCCGTGCCCAGTATCAAACCTACCACAGATTTATAGTTCTTTCCTGCACCAAAGTGTTTTTCCCCTAGTGCGAAACAATTCGCATCGTTATTTATAAAAACCGGTTTGTTAAATTCATTCTCCAGAATTTCTTTAAGGGGTACTTCTTTCCAGGAAGGAATATTCTGAACATCATATACAATTCCCTTTTCTACATCCACTACACTGGGAACTCCTATTCCTATGGCCTCGATATTTGGGTTCCATAGCTTCGAAATCATCCCTTTAATTTGTTCGATAATTGATTCCGCGTTTTCTTTTCCGGAGATCGGTTCTGAAATCAAGGTTTCAATCTCGTCCTCCAAAATAGTAGCCACCCTGACATTCGTTCCTCCCAAATCAATCCCTATAAGAGTTCCCTTGCTCAAAACTGTTCTCTCTTTTATTCTTTATTGATGTTAATCTTTCCCAGCAAAATCGATAGTTTTATTACTGACAAGAGGCTTAGCCCAAAAACCAATACTTAGTATGTATCCAAAAGCGATAAACAGAAACAGCATACCAATTCTTAGTCCAAATAGATCACCTAGCGACCCAACGATAAGCGGTACAATAGCGCCCCCTGCAATTCCGGTAACCAGAATACCTGAAAAAGTTCCATGATGCTCTTCAACTGAGTTGAGTGCCAGTGAAAATATAATTGGCCACATTACTGCTATAAAGAATCCGATTGCCGGGAATGCATACAGTGCAACTTCTCCGCTCGCAAATAAAGCAGTAGCTAGGCAGATCAGTACCATCGAGGTAAATGCCACAAGAATTTTCTTACTGTCCATTACTTTTAACAAAAACAGACCCAGAACTGTACCTGCTGTCATCATTCCCCAAAACCATGATACTGTAGTAGCCCCTGTTGTTTGAGGGTCATACCCATGATAGGATGAAAGGAATTCTGATATCCAGTTAGCGACTCCTTGTTCTGCACCTACATATGCAAATATTCCAAGGAAGAACAGAATTACTTTCTTGTTCTTCAGCATTTCAAGATGTGTTTCTAAAGCGCCAACTTTTTCATCTTCATTTTTAAGCACTTCAGGAAACTTAGATATAGATATTACGATCACCATTATGATGGAGACCAGCGCAAAAATCAAATACAAGGAGATCCAAGGAAGATCTTCCGGAACCAATTCAGAGATCACTGACAAAAAGATACCCATGTCATCTGTTCCGATATTTAAAACCAGATATGAATACACCAGCGGACTTAAAAAAGAAGCCAATCCAAAGAATAACTGGGCCATAACCGAATTAAATGCAAAATTTTCTTCTCCACCAGACACTCTAAGCAATGGATTTATAGCAACCTGAAGCATTGCCATCCCTGATCCGATAAAAAACAGTGAGAGTACAGCTACTATATATTGAGGAAACACTGCAAACAATAAAGCTCCGGAGAATGCGATCATAAAAGCCAGGATCATTACTTTTTTCTCGCCATACTTTTCAATCAGTATCCCGGATGGAATGGACATCACTCCATAAGCTATAAAGAAAGCAAATGGAAGTATCGCAACCAGTGTAAGACTTAAGTCAAAATCCTCAATTATTTGAGGAACTAAAGGTCCGATTATATTTGTCAAAAATGAGATGACAAAAAATGTTAGTACAATAAGCCCAACTAAATAACGATTCCTTTCCATAATGTGATTCTATATAGTTAATTAACTTTATACCGGAGATTGTTACTCCAATACATTGAATAAGGTTTATCTGAATAATTTAAAAAAGCCGAGGGCATGAAGGCTCTCGGCTTATAAAGCTACAACTTACTGATGCTCTGGGTTTTGAGTCATGTTATCCGGAGATACATCAATTGCTCCCTGAGGAATAGGGAATAACAATGTTACCTGAGATTCCGGAATTCCTAAATGTGCTGACATTACAGATTTAGCTACTCCAAACCTTTTAAGATCAGCCCATCTTTTGTTTTCAAAAGCGAACTCAACTCTTCTTTCCTGAAGTAGTTTCTCATCGAAAGTGCCTCCTGCCGGAGTACGGTCAACTCCGCCTAAACCCGCACGATCTCTGACTTCGTCAATTAAGTCATACGCAGCATCAGATTCACCTAAAGCTTCTGCTAGATTTAATAAGACCTCAGCATATCGAAGTTCCACCCAGTTATTATCACCATCAGAAGAAACAGCCGGGCTGCTGATAAACTTTCTTACCCAGGGATTTGCAGGATCTGTGGTATCAATTGTAGCATCAAACCTTTCATCTCCAGCCTCATAAGCTCCGATAATATCGTCTGTTACATTTTGAGGGGCTCCACCTCCTCCAACTCCACCAAAACCAAGAGGAGTGTAATTATCGGTGTATGAGCTACCTTCCCCTACATTTCCGGTAATGAACTCTATTTCGAAAATAGATTCTATGTTACCTTCATTTGCTGCTCCCCACAGATCGGCATAATCAGGAACCAGATCAAATTGCATAGAATCTATTACTCTCTGCAAAGGAGCTACTGCATCTGAATTATTCCCATTAGCAAGATGTACTCTTCCTAAAAGAGCTGCGGCAGCCCACTTTGTAATTCTACCGGTTTCAGGTAAAAGATTTTCAGCCATTTCAAGATCAATAGCGATTTGGTTATAAATAGCAGTTGCATCTACCTGGGTTACTTCAACATCCGGAGTGGTAACTTCATCTAACTGCAAAGGTACGTTTCCAAATATTACCGCCATGTGATAGTAGAGCAACGACCTGATAAAATACGCTTCTCCTTTAATTTGATCTCGTACTGCTTCGCTATCAAAGGTGGCATCATCTATTCTTGCTATAATATTATTAGTACCTGCAATAACATTATACACAGCATTGTATGTAGCGGATATCTCTTCTCCAGATGGCAAATCGGTAAAAGTATCTAATTGTTCCAGGCTCGCTGCCAAACCTGTGGCTCCACCACCATTTGCACCATTGTCAGCTCTCATCTCCATAAACAGAACAAAGTTTACATCAAACGTTTCTCTGCTTTGCAACCCGTCTAAAGCCCCACGAATTGCTAGCTGAAAGTCCGTTTCATTTTTGTAAAAATTGTTGACGTTTCTCTCAGTAAGAGGCCCCAGGTTCGTAAAATCATCTCCGCATGAAACAAATAAAAGCGGAATGAACAGTGTTAATATTAGTTTTTTCATAATGTCTCCTGTTATAAATGTGCTTTTAAAATTCAAGGTTGATACCAAGTTGAACAGTTCTGGCAAGCGGATATGCACCGTAATCTTCACCAGGGGTTAAACTGTTCGATGATTGCAAGTTTACTTCAGGATTAAACCCTATGTAATCTGTAAAAATCGCCAAATTCGTTGCTGAAACATAAATTCTGGCCTTTCTGGCAAAATTATTCAGCTTTTCTACAGGTAAATTATATCCAAACTGAACATTCTTTAAACTTACGTAGCTACCATCCTGAACCTGATATGATGACACTCTGTTATTGTTACCATGAGTACCGGTACTTCTGTCAGCACGTGGATACTTTCCGTTTCCTGGATCACTTTCAGAGATCCACCTGTCATTCAGCACAGCGTATGCGTTAAAGTTCGCTTCTCCATTCAGAAGGTGACGTGAAGTTAAATTCAATACTTCTCTTCCTACCACACCCTGAATAAATACTCTCAAGTCAAAGTTTTTGTAATTGAATCGATTTGAGATACCATAAATGAAATCCGGCTGATAACTTCCTAACACAGTTCGGTCATCAGCATTCACTACTCCGTCACCATTCACATCTTTAAATCTGAAGTCTCCCGGTCTTGGGTCAGCAGCAAGCAGGTCGTAATCTCCACCCGGAGCATTGTTATTATCTGCATCGATCTCGGCCTGATTTTGGTAAATGCGATCTACTACATAACCGTAATAGCTACCTACAGCAGACCCAATTTGTGTAATATGCCTTACTCCGGCAGCTCCTGACACAAGTATCGGATCACCATTAGGGCCGAGTTTTCTAACTTTATTTTCATTCGTTGAGAAGTTAAAATCAGTTGACCACTGGAACTTACCTACCATATTTCTTGAAGTAATTGAAAACTCAAAACCTTTATTTTCAACTTCTCCAATATTCGTAAGAACGCTTCCAAAACCAGTTGACGGAGGAACATTAACTGATAACAAAAGGTCTTTTGTTATAGTAGAGTAGTAATCAATACTACCATAGATCCTGTCGCTCAGCAGAGCATAATCAACACCTATATTTGTTTGATAACTGGTTTCCCAAGTTAGCTCACTATCACCTAAAGTAGCCAATGAAGATCCCGGAAATAAAACTCCATTCTCAGGATAATTCACACTATTAAGTAAACTGATCGAACTATAGTTTCCAATTTCGAAGTTACCAGCAACTCCATAACTGGCTCTTACTTTCAGCTCATTGAATATATCTAAGGATTTCATGAACTCTTCCTCTGTTGTTCTCCAACCCAATGAGAAAGAAGGGAATATACCTGTTTGATTATCAGAACCGAATCTTGAAGCCCGATCTGATCTTATGGTAAACGTTCCAAGATATTTTCCTTTATAGCCATAGTTAAGACGAGCCAACATAGAAACTAAAGCCCATTCGGATTCATTAACTCCACCACCGGTAATAATACCGCCGGCTACATTCGGGATTTGATCATCTACAAAACCATTGGCAGTAACAAGATTTACTTCATTGGTTTGCTTTTGAGCTGTATAACCGGCTAAGAATCCAACTTTGTGATCATCCTGATATGTTTTCTGGAAATTAACAGTGTTTTCCCATAGCCAGTTAAATCCATTTGCGCCACTAGATTGAGCAAACGGTTGCGGACTTGTCTGATTTCTGTATAAAAACTTAGTTCCACGATAAAATGAAGATTGGTAGTTATCTACGTCGTATCCGATTAGTGATTTAAACGTGATATTTTCATTTATATCAACAGTACCATATATGTTTCCATAGAGTCTGTTATTTTTTATTTCTTCGGAAATAAAGTCTCTTATCGCCAGCGGGTTACTTGCTGTAGTTGTACCACCACCCAAGTAAGATTGGTTATTTAATTGGTTAATAGTTCCATCTTCATTGTATGGAGATACAACCGGAGAATGAACCAGAGCAGAATAAATAATTCCAGGTGGCTGCCCAAAATATGGAGCGTTTGCTGGCAAACGATCATGGTTAGAAAGTGCCGCATTGGTTACAGAACCGACTTTAATTCTATCTGTTATGTCATAACTGACATTCGCTCTGAAGTTATATCTGGAAAATGACGAACCATCAATGATTCCTTCCTGATCAAGATAGCCGGCAGACAAAAAGTAAGTCGCTTTATCCGTACCGCCACTTGCTGAAACATGATAATTTTGTTGCGCTGATGAGCTCAATACTACATCTAACCAATCAGTGTCTGTACCGTCCCAGTTTACATATTGCTCCGGAATCAGAAAGTTAGCTACATCAGGGCGCCCTGCATTTGTATTAGGATCGTATTGAGGATTATCGGGCTGATTCCCTCTTTCGATTTCCTGCAAGTAGTTATTATTTCTGGCATCTTTTGTATAAGCAATAAGCTCTTCAGCATTCATCATATCCGGTTTATTAACCACTGAAGAGGCTCCACCATACATACTAACAGTAACTCTGTTTAGATCAGGATTTCCTTTTTTTGTAGTTACCAATATCACTCCACCTGCTCCTCTGGATCCATAAATTGCAGCTGATGCAGCATCCTTTAGTACATCAATCGATTCTATATCATTAGGATTTAATGAACTAAAAGCATTCGATTTTGGAGCTTGAAACGATCCTCTCTGAGATTGAATATCAACCTGCAAATCAGAGTTTCTGGAAAGCGGTACACCGTCAATTACATATAAGGGACCGTTGCTCGCAGTAATGGAGCCTCCACCCCTGATGGTAATTTCAGGGCTGGCACCCGGCTCTCCCGTAGGTTCAACTACATTAACACCTGCTAACCTACCCTGAAGTGCATTTTCAAAACTTGAGACTGGTATATTCTCAAGAACTTCAGTACTGATGGACGCAACAGAGCCTGTTACTTCTTCTCTTTGCTGAGTACCATAACCTACAACTACTACATCTTCAAATATCAGTAAGTCGGGTTCCATTTCAATTTGTAGATTCGTCATATTTCCTGTAATCGGAATCTCTAACTCTTTATAACCAACGAATCTAAATACCAGTATTTCAGAATCATCAGGAACAGTTATTTCAAACTCTCCATCCATATTTGAAGTAACACCAATACTGGTTCCTTTTACGAAAACACTTACCGTAGGTAAAAGCTCTCCTGTTTCAGCATCTCTAATTACCCCTGAAATATCAATTTCAACGACCTTATTATCAGTAGCCGTTTTTCTTTTGATCAGCAATATCTCTCGAGTGCTTGATATTGCAGCTTCAAATTCTGTATCAAGAAGGACATATTCCAAAATGTCAGCTGCTCTGGTTTTTTCAAATTTTACCGAGACCTTTTCATTAAGTACCTGAAGTTCCGAATTATAGGCGATTCCCAACTTGGTTTTTTTTGCTATCTCCTTTAGTACATCTTTTAGTAAAGCATTTTCCTTATCAATAGAGATTAAACTCTGTAGCTCAGGTATGCTGTTCTTATATATTTGCACAGGATAATAACTATTCACTTGCATGCTATTTGATGAAGAAGCTATTAGTTGAGCTCTTACATTTGATGGATTTCCAAACTGAAGTAAAAATACTCCAATCAGGCAATAGCAAGAAGCAACCCGTAACATTTTATTAACTAATGGTCTCATGCGTTTCCTCTGTAACTTGTTAATATTGATGTTTGGAAACCACACAAAAGCGCTTCCAAAACATTTTTATTTAAAATTTATCTTTAATCTGAATTATCAGATAATTCAAAGCTTACCCGATCCTGTAACAAGGAGTAGTCAATTTTTAATGACATAGATATTGTTTCCAAAACTCTTGCTAAAGATCTACTTCTTAATTCCGCCGTTAATTTCATTTCGGCAATTTCTTTTGACTCAAAAACAACTTCGATGTCATACTTCCTTTCAAGTTGTTTTGCTACTTCTTTCATCTTTTCGTTTTTGAACGTCAAATAACCTTCTTTCCAACTAAGGTATGCATCAATATCACTGACGAGCTCTGTTTTAATCTCATTGTTCTCCAGGTTTAATCTACCCAGATTTCCTGCTGTCAGAATCACACTATTCTTCTTCGATTTGTCATCAGAACTAAAAGATACCGTTCCTTCACTCACCACTGTTTGGATCACACTATCTCCCGGATAATTGCGTACGGCAAAAGACGTTCCTAAAACCTCTACTACTGCTCCTTTTGTCTTAATCAGAAATGGCTTGTTAGGATTTTTAGCCACATCAAAAAACGCTTCACCTTCTAAGAAAACTTCTCTTTTATCTGACTTAAAAACTTTTGGGATAATAATCTTGCTATCAGAATTGATATATACTTTTGTTCCATCAGAAAGGGTTACTCCACCACGATACCCTTTTTCCATCGAAATTTCGTTCAGCGTAGGCTCTTTTGGTTCAACTTGCTCAACATAAAACCGGTCAATGAAAAACAACCCCATGAAAGCAGCTATAAGAAATAAAGCAGCTACCTTTCCTAATGTTGGCAGAACAGGATTATATAAAGATAACCAAGTACTGCTATTTACATGCTTAGTATTAAAGTTCAAAGTTTCATCTTCAATTCTTTGCTGCAATACAACCCACTCTAAGTTGCTGTCAAAAACATCTTCGGAAGAATCGGAATGCTTAGAAGCTTCCCAAATTTTTTCAAACTCCTTCATTGTTTCTTTGTTCTTAGAACTTTTAGATAACCAATCAGCGACTAACTGCTTTTCGTTGTTATCACATTCTTCAGCTAAAAATTTTGCTAAAAGGCTTATATCCAATTCTGACTTCACTTTTTGTGTTTGTTTATTATTAGACAGAGGCAAAAACCGATACCCCTAAAATTATTTTAATTTATTTATTTCAATATTGTCTCGTAGATATTGAAGAGCTTGAGACATATGATTTTCTACTGTCTTTCTTGTTATTTCAAGAATTCTGGCAATTTCTTTGTAACTGAATCCATGCTTTCTGTGTAATTCAAATACCAACCTTCTTCTTTCAGGCATTTGACTTACAACTTCCCATACTCTTTTTATCAATTCCAGATGCTCACTATTCAAACCGGACTCAAATTGCTCCTGATTTCGAATACTCTTGACTTCACTCAAAAAACTCTCTCTTAATCTCTGCTGATTTTTTTGTTTACTAAGTAAATTTAACGACTGATTTCTAACAGCCTGATACAAATAAACCTTTACAGACACCTGTATATCCAGCTCTTTCCTGTTTCTCCATATTTTCAGAAACACATCCTGCACCGCATCTCTTGCAAATTCTCTTGATCTTGTAATTGAGTTAGCAAAACGACTTAATTGTTCATGATACTCAAAAAACAGAGCTTCGAATGCTTTTTCATCGCCTTTACGTATTCTCTCTACCCGATTTAAGTCATTAGATCGGTTATCATCCCCTTTACTATTTGCTAAAATTGCCAATAGTAACATTATTGTTTGTAGCTAGTCCTTCTTATTTAATTATCGTCCACTGATTTATTACTTCACCCACAAGTCATCAGATATCCGTTTAATTAATTAAATATTCTTGAAATTGAAACCTGAATTTATGAGATACATCAATAAAAAAGTAAGCAACAACACATGGTTATTGCTTACTTTAGAAAATTAAGACTGGAATAAACTTGACTCATTCTCTTCTGGAGCCCGCGCCGTCCGGAGCGCCTTTATAATATCTGAAGCTTTCTGTGGGCTTTCCATCTACAGCTCCACGCTCAAATACTCTTCTTCTTAATCTCTCCATAAATTCTTTTCCTTCATTTCCTGGAAGGTCAGAAATATTTGGTCCAACATAATTATCAAATGCAGAAGTAAATTGGCTTATATATTTTGACAATGACTGTACTTTATTCTCAGCGTATTCAGAAATATCTACTGTTGTGTTTGCTGCATTAGCAGTAGTACTGTAAAAAAGATAATCTGTCACACTATGTCGCTCAAGGCCTTCATTTATAATCTGACTTGGGAAAATCAGTCTCCACTCAGCAGCTCTTGCTGCATCAACCGCTAAATAAGCCGCAGCTCTGTGATCTGCTTTATGCCATTGCTGATAACCATATCCGGGGTCGAAAGCCATTAGCGTTGTTGGCTTTAATTTTCGGATCCACCATACAATTTGTTTAACTACTTCTTCTTTGTCTGCAAACTCAACCATTCCATCTGTATATCCTAAATTGATATAATTTTCTTCAGGAATACCAAGTTCTTTTAAAGCATCCACTTCTTCCTGACGACGAATCTTGGAAAGACGATCTCGAGTCATCGTAGGATCTCCCGTTCCAACATTCCCTGTTGTTAAAAGCATAACATATACATCGTTCCCATTTGCCTGCAACATTGCCATCGTTCCGTGAGATCCTCCATCATCATCAGGATGTGCTCCTATAAACAAGACTGTTCTTCCTGTCCATTCCTCGATTGGTGTTTCCGGTTGAGCCATCAAAACAACAGGCAAAATCATGCATGCCGTTAAAATGATTGATTTTATTTTTTTCATATTACTCCGTTATTTGGTTCGTGATAACTTACTTTTTATTAATGAAATTCTGTTTCGGTTAGGCTTATTGCTGACCCGAATCGGAAATTATTTTGTACATTTTTTCGGATTCCCAAAAAAATACATAGAACATCTTTGTCTACATACGACAATTAAAAACGCCCCTACCCCTAATTAAAATCGATATCTTTTACTGTATTTTTAAATTATTACTTAAGTTGAGCAATGTTGACCTTTAATTATCTCTATTTAAACTCATTTATCCCTCCGGAAAACTACATCATATGCATTGGATAGACTGGGCAGTACTCTCACTTTTTTTGTTGTATACGATTTGGGATGGAACCCGACGTGGTAAAGATGCTGAGAACATCGAAGGCTTTTTACTTGCGGGAAGAAGCATGCCTTGGTGGGCTGCGGGACTTTCTATCATGGCCACTCAGGCTTCTGCCATTACTTTTATAGGAACAACCGGAATTGCTTATGTAGAAGATATGCGATTTGTTCAGGTCTATCTAGCTATTCCCTTTGCGATGATCCTGATCTGTATATTTCTGGTTCCTTTCTTCAGCAGGATGAAAGCTTTTACCGCTTATGAAGTTTTAGAAGAACGATTTGGATTAAAAACACGCCTTACCACCAGTGGATTATTTTTGATTTCCCGTGGATTAGCTTTGGGAGCTGTAATAGCGGCTCCAAGTTATGTATTAGCTTTACTATTGGGGCTTCCGCTGACCGCTACAATTCTTATTATCGGTTTTATCGCCACTCTTTACACCATGTATGGAGGAGTTGCCGGAGTTATTCAGACTGATGTAAAACAAATGGCAGTAATGATGTTCGGTCTGGTCTTCTGCTTTTTTGTTGTGATGGTAAATCTCCCTGAAGATGTTGATTTTGGCGACGCCCTTTATCTTGCCGGAAGTCTGGATAAGCTTACCGCTCTGGATCTTAATTTTGATCTCAGTGAAAAGTATAATGTCTGGAGTGGTGTTTTTGCTGCATTGTTTTTGATGCTTTCTTATTTCGGTACGGATCAAACGCAGGTTCAGCGATATTTAACTACTTCTGATACTAAAGAAGCCAAGAAATCTCTGTTGCTTTCTGCCTATGCGAAAGTACCCATGCAGTTCTTTATTCTTCTTCTTGGTGTGATGTTGTATGTATTCTTCATTTTCAATGATGCCCCAATTTCTTTCCGTGCTACTGATCCTGTTGCCCACACTGAAGAGCAGATGGAACGTGAGCAGCTCATTGAACAACAATATCTAGAAGCCCGTGAAAATCGGCAGAAATTAGCCGTTGAGGCTGCAAAGAATCGAGATGTGATTTCTCAGCAAGCGTTCCTAGAAGCTGATGCTGATCTGAACACCGCTCGTCAAAAAGAACTGGCTCTTCAAGCAGAAATTCGTCAGGCGGATGTAAATGATACCAATTACATTTTCCCTTATTTCATTTTGAAATATATTCCTATTGGTTTGGTAGGCTTGATCGTAGCCGGAATTTTCGCAGCAGCTATGAGTTCCATTGATTCAGAATTGAATGCCCTCACTACCGTTTCTATTGTAGATTGGTATAAACGGCTCCGGCCTGATGATCCTGGCGAATTACACTTTCTGAAATCTTCCAGATCAGTTACTGTTCTTTGGGGAGTCATCGCCACAGGCTCAGCACTCGTTCTCGGTGAAACCCGTTCCATTATCGAGCTGATCAATCAGATAGGAAGCTATTTCTATGGTTCTATTTTAGGAGTTTTTATCCTCCTGCTTTGGGTGAAGAAAGCGAACGGAAACGGAGCATTGATTGGGCTCCTTTCAGGAATGGCTTCGGTATTTACATTTGATCGGCTGTTCTACAGTGCTGCAACACAAGAGTATTCATTCTTTTTCCCATGGACTCAAACTCCGGACGGATATTCCAAAGCCATTGAGTTTTTGTGGTTAAATCCGCTGGGCGCTTTTGTGGTTGTTATAGTTGGGATTGGGGTTAGTTTGATCTGGCCACGGAAACACTAAATCACAAAAAAATTATAGCCTTAGTGTTTTTGTGATTTAGTGGCATCATTTTCTTCTTCAGAAAACTTAGAACCTATTTGCATGGTATCATTCTAAAATCAGAAAATAGCTAATTTTGAAATTATACACTATTTTCTTGTACACTAAACTCGTGTATTATGAAGAATATCACATTCAGCGCTGACGAAAAGCTCATTGAAAAAGCCCGGTTAAAAGCGGCTAAAGAAAAAACAACGCTCAATGAACAATTCAGAGATTGGTTGAAAAGATATGCATCAGAAAATGACTATCGAAAAGAATTTGAACAGCTTATGGAAGATTTAAGTTATGTAAATTCAGGTGGCAAGTTCACAAGAGATGAAATGAATGAGCGATAGATACTTTCTTGATACTAATATCATCGTATATGCATATGAAAGCGAAGATCTAAATAAACAAAAGATTGCAAAAGAGCTGATTATCATCCATTTGTGTAATTAGAATATAAGTTGAAAGTTTTTTCTCTTTCACTCTTTTCCGAGTTTTTGTGATTTAGTGGCGTCACCTTCTTCCTCCCCAAACTTAGAACCAACAGGCGGGCGGTATTCCTGAAATGGGATCTTTAACAGATTCCCAAGATTATCATTTTCTTTGGGATCCATATGAGTATCAATTCCATATTTTAACTCGGTCATTTCATCAACTTGTGCGAATGTACCTAGCAAGCGATCCCAAATCGAAAAAATGTTTCCATAATTAGTATCCGTTAAAGGCTGTGTGTAGTGATGATGGACTTTATGCATCAACGGTGTAATGAAAATCCATGATAACGCCCGGTCGATCTTTCTGGGCATGTTGATGTTAGCATGAGTGAGATGTGCAAATAGCGCCGAAATACTTTGGTATAGAAATATGATCCAAATTGGTGCCCCAACCAAAATCACTCCAATTATAGTGAACACCATTCTGAAAACTGCTTCTCCGGGATGATGACGTAAACCTGTGGTAACATCAACGGTAGTATCGCTGTGATGAACCAAATGAAACCTCCACATAAAAACCACTTTGTGCTCTATCCAGTGGATCAGATAAGCTCCAAAGAAATCGAGTAGCAGAACTCCTACAATTGCCTGAGCCCATAGCGGCATTTCGATCCATTGAAGAACTCCGAAACCTTCTCCCGTCACCCAATCAGACGACCACACCAGCAACCCTGCAAAAGCAAGTCCGATAGCCAGGAACAATCCATTCAGAAATAAATTTATTCCGGCATGACGAACTTTTTTATATCCGAATTCGAAAAGTGGAAATACTCCTTCAATGATCCAGAACAGAAAAATACCTCCAACCAATAATCCTGCCCTAAATGCCGTCGGGATATTCTCAAAAAATTCTACAAAAGATTCCATAAGTAACTTAACTTTTTTATGAAGAACGGCACTTGAACAATAAAACTCAATAAGAACGTGCTGATTTTAAATGAGTTTTATAATACTAAAGCTAAAATCATTTAACTAAAATTGAGTTGGTACAAGCACTATAAACACTTATGTTCACACGGTAAAAAATTTCTTAGATGCCAAAAAGAGACACTTTAGCAAAGCTGATGCTATCACCATTCAAGGTGATGGTTATTTCTGTAACTATTTCTATAGCATTCTACCTAATTGTAAGTATCCTAACAGGATCTAAAGTAAATACCTTTGGGCTTTCCTTATCTACTTTAATACCGGCTGTGATTTCTTACCCCATGTCCTCTCTTTTGATTCAGTATTACAAAAAAATTGAGGTGCAAAGAAATGAATTGGAGAGATTAAATGAAATAAATAACCGTCTTATTTCAATTATAGCACATGATATCAAAAGCCCGATTTCAGGTGTTTACGGAATATTAGATCTGATCGAATTAGAAACATTTTCTAAAGAAGAATTAAGCTACTATATCCATGACCTTTCTGGAACAGTGGATAACCTTCTTAATTTTTTGGACGATATTTTACAATGGTCAAAAGCACAGATCGAAAATAAAAGAATCGAACCTGAGCTTTTCAATTCTCAAAAAACATGGACTCAAGTTCTGGCTCTTTATCATCACAACATAGAGGCTAAAAATATAAATCTTGTTGCAAACGATTTAGAACAGCCTATTTATGCAGACCAGGGAAGTTATTCTTTTGTCGCACGTAATATTCTTCATAATGCAATAAAGTTTACCCCAAAAAGCGGATCCATTTATATTGATCTGACAAAAAAAGGTGATCGTACCATTACTACGATTGAGGATAATGGAGTTGGAATAAGTGAGGAGAAGCTGAATAAGATCCTTCATAGCAAGGAATGGGTAACCACCATTGGTACTAATGACGAAAAAGGAACCGGGTTTGGTCTTAAGGCTGCTGCCAAATACATAGAAATTATGGATGGTAAATTGCAAATAGAAAGTACTCCCGGAAAAGGCACTAAAGTAATTATCGATCTTCCCGGGAAATCTATCTAACTAACCTTCCAGTCCTTAATACCATCCCTAATCACATCACCAACTTTTTCGATCGGAATTCGAACCTGACTCATATCATCTCTGTATCGGATAGTTACCTTATTATCATCTTCTATCGTTTCAAAATCTACGGTGATACAGAACGGTGTTCCTGCTTCGTCTAATCTTCTGTATCGCTTACCGATAGAACCGGATTCATCGTATTGAACTGAATAATCCTCGCGAAGCTCTTTCTCAATTTTACGAGCTATTTCCTGCAATTCAGGCTTTTTGATCAATGGAAAAATACCAACCTGAACCGGAGCCAATCTCGGATCCAATTTCAGAACCGTTCTGGAATCTCCTTCTACTTCTTCTTCTCTGTAAGCATCACAAAGAACCATAAGCGTCAAACGATCAAGTCCAACTGAAGTCTCGATCACGTACGGCATGTATCGTTTTTGATTCTTCTGATCATAATATTCCAATTTCTTTCCGGAAAATTCCTGGTGCTGTGTAAGATCGAAATCAGAGCGATTATGAATTCCTTCCACTTCCTGCCAACCGATCGGATATTTATACTGAATGTCGGCAGCTGCTCTGGCGTAGTGAGCTAGCTTATCTTCCGGATGCGGAGCTGTTCTTAAATTCTCTCCTCTGATCCCAATACTTTTGTGCCAAGCTAATCTTTTTTCCAGCCACTCTTCATATGCATCACCATCTGTACCCGGCTCTACAAAATACTGCATCTCCATTTGTTCGAATTCACGCATTCGGAAAACAAACTGTCGGGCTACAACTTCATTTCTGAATGCCTTTCCTGTTTGAGCAATTCCAAAAGGAACCTGAACTCTGGCTGTGTCCAGTACATTTTTATAATTCACAAAAATTCCCTGTGCAGTCTCAGGACGTAAATACACACCTTCTTCTTCTGTAGATGTAGAACCAAACTGGGTCTTGAACATCAAATTAAACTGACGAACTTCGGTCCAGTCGAAAGCGCCGGAGTCTGGAGAACGAATTTCGTTTTCCATGATGATATCGTATAGATCTTCAGTCAGGCTTTTGCGAGTTCCTGTAGTATCTAGCTGCTCCTGAATTTTATCAGCCTCATCCTGCTTGCCGTCTTTTTCCAGCTTAGCGATATACTGCTCAATCAACATATCTGCGCGATAGCGTTTCTTGGATTGCTTGTCGTCGATCATGGGATCGTTAAACCCGCCAACGTGACCGCTGGCTTCCCACACTTTCGGATGCATGAAGATAGCTGCATCAACACCAACAATGTTATCATGTCGCTGCGTCATTTCTTTCCACCAGGTATTGCGGATATTGTTCTTCAATTCCACACCTAAGGGACCATAATCATATACAGCGCTGAGTCCGCCATAGATTTCTGAAGATTGAAAAATGAAACCACGTGCTTTTGCCAGTGAAACGATCTTGTCCAGGCTATCTAAGTTCGACATTAAGCTCTAACTCTTTTTTTTGATTTTGAATAAGCTTTGAAGATAAGAATTTAGTTTAACCAAATTTGAATGAATAATTGAGAATTAGGAATTAAGAATGCTATTTTTAGCCATTCTTAATTCTACATTGAATCATTCTTAATTGAACACATGAAAGTTGGTATTTTAGGCGCTACAGGCGCCGTTGGACAAAAATTTATTCGTTTACTTCGAGATCATCCTTGGTTTAAAATTGAAGGTTTAGGGGCGTCAGAGCGCTCTGCCGGTAAAAAATATATAGATGCAGCCAATTGGATCGAAGACGTTAATCTCCCTTCTTCAATAGCAGAAATGACAGTAGCTAATTGTAAACCGGAGGAATTCGGAAATGTTGATTTTGTATTCTCCGGTCTGGATTCTTCCGTTGCCGGCGAGATTGAAGAAGCGTTCGCTAAAGCAGGTATTCCTGTGATCTCGAATGCGAAAAACTTCCGTATGGATGAAACCGTTCCTCTTTTGATTCCGGAAGTAAATCCAGGTCATATAGACCTCATCGAAACACAGAAATTCACTAAAGATGGCTCCGGTTGGATTGTTACCAATCCCAACTGTGTTGCAGTTCCACTTTCATTGGCCTTGAAACCGTTTCATGATGCTTTTGGAATTGAAACCGTAATCTTAACCACAATGCAAGCCATTTCCGGAGCAGGATACCCGGGAGTTCCAAGTCTCGACATTTTAGGAAATGTTGTTCCTTTTATTTCAGGAGAAGAGCCTAAGATCAAACCGGAAACTCAGAAACTATTATCTGATCTCACAGATGGAAAACTTTATGAACCGCAAATTAATCTAAGCGCTACCGCAACCCGTGTTCCTACCATCAACGGACACATGATAGCGGCAACCGTAAAATTCAAGAAGACACCTTCATCCATCGACGAAGTAAAACAAGCCGTTCTGAACTGGGAAAACCCAATTGCGGATATGGATCTTCCTTCTTCACCTAAAGAAGTGATCAAACTTCATGAAGATAATCGATTTCCTCAACCAAGGCTGCATGCTGATCAGGAAGGTGGCATGCAATTACATATGGGAAGACTGCGTGAATCTGAAGTGTTTGATATTAGTTTCGTTGCTTTGGCTCATAACACCATCAGAGGTGCTGCAGGTGGAGCCATTCTGAATGCGGAGTTATTAAAGGTAAAAGGATTTTTGGGGTAGCCTTTTTTCATATCAAGTAGGGTCGCAAAACTTTGCAACCCTACTTGTAAAATTCTCCCTAAATAAAACCTACTTATTTTTTACATTCACTGCATGACTGAATCGATTGATGCTCTGCAATTAAATCTCGGGGAAGGCGGCTTAAAGGTGATGAATGTATCGCTTGCCGTTATTATGTTTGGTGTGGCTCTGGAGCTTACTATTCAAGACTTTAAAGACATCGCAAAGAATCCGAAATCTACTCTTATAGGTTCCTTTTCTCAGTTTTTACTACTTCCATTTCTAACATTTGTATTAGTTTGGCTGATGCAACCCGCACCCAGTATCGCTCTGGGAATGTTTATGGTAGCTGCTTGTCCCGGTGGTAATATCTCCAACTTTTTTTCTTTGCTGGCAAAAGGAAATGCTGCACTTTCGGTTAGCATGACAGCCATTGCAACATTACTAGCTATAGTAATGACACCATTAAACTTTACTTTTTGGGCAAGCTTGTATTCTCCGACCAATGCGATCCTACAGGAGATCAGTCTAGATTTGCGGAAAGTCTTTGAGATCATAGTTTTGATTCTCGGGGTTCCGCTTGTTTTGGGGATGATCGTTCGTCATTTTAAAGCGAATATAGCTGAAAGAATCAGTCCATGGATCAAAGGGTTCGGAGTGATTTTCTTTGCAGGATTTGTGATCGTTGCCTTTTGGACGAACTTTGATAATTTTATTGCATACGTAGAGTTTGTTCTACTTTTGGTATTTATCCATAATGCTGTAGCTTTAACTTCAGGGTATGGGCTTGCCAGAGCATTTAATCTTCCTGAAGCTGACAGAAGGTCGATTTCCATTGAAACCGGAATTCAAAATTCGGGATTGGGTTTACTTTTAATTTTCAACTTTTTTGACGGACTTGGGGGCATGGCTCTTATTGTTGCCTGGTGGGGAATCTGGCATATACTTGCCGGAATGAGCTTGGGCTGGTATTGGTCGGTCGGGAAAAAATCAATTCAACGCGTGATAACTAATGCGTAAAAACTTTCTTTGGTACAATTTTATTCGTCTTGGTTTAGTAAGAACAGGACTACATTTTTTTTATAAAAAAATACATGTAGTTGACAAACATAAGATCCCAAAAGGTAAACCAATTTTATTGGTTCCCAATCATCAGAATTCTTTTATGGACGCGTTGTTGGTTACTACAACGGTGTTTCAAACCACTTCTTTTTTAACTCGGGCAAAAGCATTTCAGTCGAAGTTCATGAATTGGTTTTTACGTTCCCTTAATTTACTTCCTGTTTACCGGGTAAGAGACGGAATGAGTGAGATCCAAAAGAACAATCAGATATTTCAAACCTGTGTTGAATATTTGACTAATGGAGAAGCAATACTTGTTTTTGCTGAAGCTAACCATGACTTGAAGAGACGTCTTCGACCATTCAGCAAGGGGTTCACACGAATCGCTTTTGATGCTGAAATCAAGAATGACTGGAATCTGGATCTGTATGTTCAGCCTGTTGGAGTTAATTACAGTGATCATCAAAATTCCAGAAATGAAGTACGTGTGGTTTTCGGAGATCCCATCAAAGTTTCGGACTATAGAAAAGAATACGAAGAAAGTGAGCGGAGTGCCGCAAACAGTTTAAAGAATCAGACTTCAGATAATCTGAAACCATTGATTATGCATGTTCCTAAGCTGGATCAGTACCCACTGATAAAAATTGCTCTGGATGAAATGGAACCTGATAGAGCAAAGCTTTCTAATAATGAATACATGAATACTTTAGTTCATAATGCTGAAGAACTGCAAACACCGGAGCTGATATCAGATGCAGAACAAGTACTGGAAGTTGCTGAGAAAAATAAGTTGAGTGTAAGAGCTTTATCTGAGGTAAAACTACCTATGATCAAGAGAATTCTTTTAGCTCCCGTTTACTTTCTTGTTTGGCTGAATGGAATTATCCCATATCAACCGGCTCGCTATATCATCAAAAATAAGATTCAGGATAAAGCTTTCGATGTTTCCATAAAATTTGTACTCGGGCTATTTCTCTTTCCACTTTTCTATCTTTTGGTTACTTGCATTCTTTTAATTGCAGGAGTACCTGCAATATGGGCGTGGGGATATTTTGTGGTGAGTTTATTTACCTCTACTATGTTTAAAAGGGCGAACGAATTACTCCGAAATCTACAGGAGAAAAAGAAAATTCAACGGTTCAAATTATCTAACCCGGATATTTTTAATGATCTGAAAGTGAAACTGGAAGGAATTGCTGAATTCAGAAAAGTTGTCATTAAAGGTGAATGAAGTAATAATTCTCTGTGTTAGTTAAAAAAATAAACTAAATGACATGAAAAACTTATTCACATTTTTAGCACTTGCACTAATTTTAAATTGCACCAAAACAGAAAGAATTGAGGTAGTTAAAGAATTTGACGGGCCTCAGATTCAAAATGCTGTAGCTGTAATTCATCCCATTGGTGATAGTGATATTTCCGGAACTGTCAACTTTGATAAAACAAACAACGGAACTAAAATAACCGCTGAAATTACAGGGCTATCGGAAGGCGAGCACGGATTTCATATCCACCAGTATGGTGATTGCTCAGCAACAGATGGCAGTTCTGCAGGTGGACATTTTGATCCTGACGACATGCAACACAATTCAAGAGACGCAGAAAAACGTCATGTCGGTGACATGGGAAATCTGGTAAGTGAAGGCGAGGAATCTACAACCACACTTAGCTATGTAGACAATCATATCTTTCTGGAAGAAATTATCGGTCGTGGAATTATCATACACGCCGGCGAAGATGATCTTACCTCCCAACCTTCCGGAGATGCCGGAGCTCGTATTGCTTGTGGAGTTATTGGGATAGCCCAAAATTAATTTGAAACCTTTCTATTGAATCTTCGTTTTTATAATCTATATTTAGACAGTTATCTAATTATCTAAGTGAATAAACTATTTAAAGCATTAAACGACTCAACACGCCGACAGATCCTGGATCTTTTAAAGGAGAAAGATTTGACTGCCGGAGAAATTGCTGAGGCTTTTGATATTTCAAAGCCCAGTATTTCACATCATTTGGACCTTCTGAAAAACGCAGGATTGGTGAGCTCAGAACGGGATGGTCAGTTTATAGTGTATTCACTGGATACAACTGCTCTGGAAGAAGCCACTCAATGGCTTTTTAAGTTAATGAACTCAAATTAATGCCATGGATATCAAGAACACACTAAAGAAAGAATGGTATATGATAGTTTTGCTCTCAGCACCATTTATAGCTTCTTTCATACTTTGGGAGAAAATGCCTGATATAGTTCCGGTACATTTTAATGCTGCAGGTGAAGCTGACGACTTTGGTCCAAAATGGATAAATGCTTTTTTAATACCGGGGATTGCATTTGCAACCTACCTTTTCTTATTGGTTATTCCTGCTATCGATCCTAAAAAGAGGATCGAAAACACACAAAAACCAATCGCCGCAATACGTATTGTAATTTCACTTTTTCTGATTGGTGTTTATGCTTTGGTTATGATGAAATCATTCGATCTGGAAGCAGATGTCGGTCAATTTGTTTTAGTTAGTATTGGTATTCTGATCGCAATTACCGGAAATTATATGAATTCCATCAAGCCGAATTACTTTATTGGCATTAGAACTCCATGGACTTTAGAAAACCCGGATGTATGGAAGAAGACTCATCGTTTTGCAAGTAAATTATGGATTATAGGTGGAGTATTGATGACGATCTCAGCTTTTATCCCTTTCCTGAAAGGTTCTCTGTTCGTAATTGTTGGGGCAGTTCTCATATTAGCCGTAATTCCTTTCATTTATTCATACAGATTATTCAACAAGCTCAAAAACTTTAATTAGGATTCCTGATGAAACTGTTTCTTACAACTCTTCTTTTAACGCTGATGTCTACATCACAAATTTTTAGTCAGAATTCTCTTCAAGGAATCTGGGAAGGTGGTATTACAGTTCCGGGCGGAGAATTGAAGATCATCTTCAAAATTGACAAATCCGCCGCTGGCTATTCCGGAACATTGGATATTCCCCAACAAGGAGCTAAAGGTTTAAATTTAGATCCCATTTCACAAACCGGAGACTCTATTTCTTTAACATTTAGTGTGGGGCAAATCACCGGACTATTTACCGGAAACTTTAATTCCGAAACCGAAATTTCAGGAAATTATTCACAAGGAGGTCCTACCACCCCTTTCTCTGTAGAGAGAACTTCATTAACAACTGCGCAACCAAAGCCTGAAAACGAAACAGACCTGATCATTTCTAATGGTGAAATACTAATTGGTGGAACACTTACTCTACCAACAGGCGATGTTAAAGCTCCTCTTTTGATAATGAGTTCGGGCAGTGGTGTACAAAATCGTGATTCAGAAGTTTTTGGCTTCAAGATTTTCTCTGATATGGCACAACGTCTGGCAGAAGAAGGAATTCCAAGTTTCAGATATGACGACAGGGGTGTTGGTGAGTCTACCGGGAATTTTGGAGAAACTACTTTACAAGACCTTGCATCAGATGTGGAAACTATAATGTCATATTTTCAAAACGATGCAATAAATAAATTCCAAGACTTTGCTCTACTGGGTCATAGTCAGGGAGGAGTTGTAGCCGGGAAAGTAGCTGCCGAAAATGCAGCTGTCGATCAACTTATACTTATGGGATCTACAGCCCCTTCTTTAAGTGAAATACTTCGTTATCAGGTTGAGTTTGCTTATGCAGCTTCTCCTGTTGAGAAAAGCCTTGTTGAAAAAGAGATCAATGCAAGAGAAGAGTTGATGAAAGCTATTGCTTTCAATAACGATATTGATGCAGCCAAAGTTGGTTACAATCAGGCTTATTCTGAGTTATTAAATGCGTTACCTGAAACTCAAAAAAATTCCATTCCTGATATTAGTGCCATGGTCAACAATCAGACTCAACAATTGGCCCAAATTTACAGCTCACCTCAGGTAAAATCTTTGTTGTTTTATGTTCCTACGGATGACCTTGAAAAAATTACTGTGCCGACTTTAGTATTATTTGGAGGTAAAGATACTCAGGTCACCATTACTCAAAATCAGGCAAGAATGAGAAAGGCTCTGGAAATTTCCGGAACTGAGTTTGAAATCAAGATCTTTGATGATGCCAATCATTTGTTTCAAAAAGCAAATACTGGTTTGGCTAGTGAATATCCTCAACTCGACAAAAAGTTTGTTGATGGCTTTCTTGAACACATTATTAAATGGATAACTGCCAACTAATATTATGCGATTCTAATCAAAACTGGCGTCTCGAAACTTCTTTTCACAATTTCATGCTTAGATTTCTTCCTATATTTAGTTAAAATTCATTGTTATAGAGAGAATTTTTCTTTCATTGGAAATCATTACTAAGCACTAACATATATGAATATTCGCTACACCCTTGCTACATTACTTCTAATTTTTATTTCTACCCCTGCTTTCGCACAACTTTCTATAAACGAGATCATGGCTTCAAACTCAACAGTTATAGCTGATAACGAAGGCGAATTCGATGACTGGATCGAAATTTATAATGCAGGAAATGTCTCTGTTAACCTTGCAGGATTATACTTATCTGATGATCCCGATGATCTTACAAAATGGCAGATTCCAAGTACATCAAGTGCACAAACTACTATAAATGCGAACGGGTATTTGATCATTTGGCTGGATAATGATTCTGAGCAGGGTGCTCATCACGTTGATTTTAAATTGAGCGCAGGTGGAGAGCATATCGCACTTGTTGACACAGATGGAACCACTGTTTTAGATTCTATCTCTTTTGGAGAGCAAACCACAGATATTTCTTTGGGTCGTAAAACTGATGGTATCGGCTCTTTTGCGTTCTTAAACCCGACTCCAAATGCTATGAATGATGGCAGCGAAGTAGCTGAAGTTTCTGATGCTCCCTCCTTTTCTCTGGAAACCGGATTCTATTCAGGAACTATAACTGTTGGTCTTTCAGCTTCAGGAAGTGCTGAGATCAGATATGAGACCGGAGGCTCAGTCCCAACTGCAAACTCACCTCTTTATTCCTCGCCAATTTCTCTGGATACTTCTACTGTAATTCGTGCTATCGCAATCGAATCGGGAAAACAAGCGAGTGAAACTATCACAAATACGTACTTATTTGAAGATCAACATACTATCCCGGTTGTTTCTTTTGTGATGGAACCAGATTCGCTGTTTGATTATGACAAAGGAATGTATGTGATTGGTGATTCTTCTGAAACCAATGGTCAGTATCCTTTCTTTGGAGCTAATTTTTGGGAAGATTTTCAATACCCTCTTCATATCGAATACATGAATGAGTTTGGAAACCCTGAATTCGAATTTATGGCAGAAGCAGAAATTGGTGGAAATTTCAGCCGGGGGTTTCCAAAGAAATCTTTCGTCATTAATAACAATGATCGGTTTGGTCTAGACCGACTGAATTATCCCCTTTTCCCCGAAAATGACTATCAGGAATATGACGGCTTCACATTAAGAGCCGGCGCGGAAGAGCGTTCCCGATTATTAAATGAACTTATGAGAACCATAAATATCCAATGGGATCATAAAAATGCAATGCAGTCATATAAACCTGCCGTTCTTTACATAAACGGGCAGTATTGGGGTATTTACAATATCTACGAAAGAAAGAATGATGATTTTGTGGAATCTCGATATGGTTTCAATGACATCGATATGATCAAAGATTATGATGAAGTTACCGATGGGGATGCGGTTGCTTACGATGAACTTCTTGATAATTTTAATGACGAAACTCTCACCGGTGATGCTTTTTTCAACTATGCTGGATCAGTTATAGACTTTGACAGTTTTACAGATCATTGGATCTATCAACTTTATACTTCACACGGTGATCCCAACAATGTTCGCTACTGGAGACCTCGCCAACAGGATGGGAAATGGCATTACATTTCATACGATTTTGACTGGTGGAAAAATTTAGGTGACGAGCCAAATGAATTCTATAGTTCGCTAAGAGACTTTATTACAGGTAGTACAGGTGGTTTTAAAATATTAGGCAGAATGTTGGAAAATGATCGCTATAAAGAGATCTTTTTAAATCGTCTGGCAGATCTTCTGAATACCTCTTTTCAGCCTGAATACATGATGGGTTTGATCGACTCTATTGATACTGCAATTAATCCGGAAATGTCTCGGGATATTGCTCGCTGGACAGATGGATGGTATGATATTGGAGGACCCACAAACTATGATATGGAATATATTAAAACCATCACCGAGTGGTATGTAGAAGATATTCCGGATTTCATCTATTCAGAAATAGCAGACACTCTTGGAAACGATACAACCAGTGTTACTTTGCTTTCATCCGCAAACGGAACAGTACAAATTAATTCCATCAATCCTGATATTTCAACCTCAAACTGGAATGGAATTTATTTTCAGGGAACTGATGCTACATTCCAAGCCAAACCTCAGCTCGGTTACCAGATTTCTGCCTGGGTTGTTAACGGTCAATCTCAACCTGCATCTCAGACTTTAACGATTCCATTAACGGATAGTCCGGTAACAGTAGAGGCTCAATTCTCAGAGATCACTGATGTATTGGTCATTAATGAGATCAATTATAATTCATCTGATGATTTCGGAACCGGAGATTGGGTAGAAATTTTCAATACTATGGACGAACCTGTAGATGTTTCCGGCTGGATTTTCAAAGATCAGGTGGATTCAAATTCATTCGTCATTCCAAATAATACTGTTCTTGAGGCTTTTGGGTATTTAGTAATTGCTGACGATACCACAAAACTCAAATCAGTAAACCCGGATGCCAGAAATTATATTGGAGATTTTGCATTCAACCTTTCAGGATCGGGTGAAGAATTACGCTTATTTAATGCCGATGGCGGACTCGTAGATGTTCTTACCTATTCTGATGATACTCCATGGCCAATTGAAGCTGATGGTGATGGCTCAACATTAGAACTTACTGATGCAAGTTCTGATAACACATTAGCAGCAAGCTGGATGGCTTCGTCAAGATTGGGTGGAACTCCGGGCTGGGCAAACGGAACTGTTCCGGTTTCTATTGAAAATGAAGAAAAAGACAGTCCGGATAGTTTTGTCCTCAAACAAAATTATCCAAACCCATTTAATCCATCTACAAATATTTCCTTTGTGCTTCCGCAAAGTGCGAAAGTTCAACTTACCGTATACAATATGCTCGGTCAAAAAGTTGAAACTTTGGTTGATGGTAACTTAACATCCGGAAGTCACACCGTGCGATTTGAAGCCAGCAATCTTTCTAGTGGTATTTATATCTACCAGTTAAGAACGCCGACTACTTCTTTAACTCAGAGAATGGTGTTGGTTAAATAACTAAAATCTCCCCGCTGGGGAGATAAATGTTCAAACAGTTTCTATGAACTTTCTGTGGGGTGTCCGCTTGATCACAAGCACTTGACACCCTCCGCTTTTTCGACAAGTCGAAAATCGCACCTCCCTCAAGGGAGGAACTTCTTTAAGAGCTTTTTAGCTGGTAACTTAAAAGCAGAACCTTTGATCAATAAAGTTTCACCTACTGGTTAACCAAGCTGTAGATTTATATCGGTGATGAATTCTTCTAAAAGTGAATACTTCTTATTCAAATTGAATATATCTAACAACTGCGTTAGAGATTCAATTTTCCAAGCATCAGAAACCACATTCAAATTAGCAACACAAGCTTCAATCTTTTCCTTAGTAACTGAACCGCCTAAAGTTTTCGATACTTGACTTTTAAAATCATTAAGATTTTCAACAGGACTTGGCCAATCATTTATAGCAGCTAACAAGATTTCGATAGCTGTTTCGGTATTTTTATCAGTAACGACACTTCTACCCGAGTCTTTCAAAAATTCGATTGAAATAGTCATAATCCCTCTTCTCATTATTGATTCGATTTATCATACTTATTTTTAGCACCAAAAGCCTACCGAATATTTTTAATTTTTCATTCTATAATTCTTAATCCCACGCCTGGCGTGGACTGCCAAAGCGACAGTTTGTCTTAAACCCATCTAAGTTGGCATTGTGCTTGCTCTATTCTCCTTGAAATTAATTTAATGAGGTAAGCATCATGGGAGATTTTACAGAATTCGGTATTGAAGTGGAAAAACATCTTTCCAAACTCGGAAAAGACATCCAACAGTTTGTGGAAAAAGTAGTTCCGCTGACCAATGAAGATAAAGACTTTGCTCCTGATTGTGACATTGTTGAAAGTGATGATGAATTCAAAATTCTGATCGATCTTCCGGGGCTTTCAAAAAAAGAGATCGGAATCTCTCTGAAAGACAACGTTCTCACTATAAAAGGTGAACGCGAAGTTACATTATCAGAAGGAGAAGAATTTAAACGACAGGAAAGAACTCGTGGTGCATTTGCCCGTTCTTTTGCTTTACCGGAAAATGTGAACAAAGCAGAGGTAAACGCAAGTTTCAGAAACGGAGTATTGACAGTGAGTATGCCGAAATCAGAAAATTTGAAGGATACTCAATCAATCCCGGTAAAGTGACATTGTAAATGTCACTAAATCTCAAATACACAAAATTCAAATGACAACTTTGTGTATTTGTGGCTTAACAAATTTGCTCCAACGCAAAGCATTGGAGCAAGACATAAATATTGAATTTTCTCGTTCCGCACGCTCAGCGTCGGAACGAACAATTAGTTTAAACAAGTAAACAATAAACATTCGTGATTTTGTGCTTTAGTGGCTCAAATCACACAATTAAAATCAGATTTTAGACCAATGGGAAAAATCATAGGAATTGACTTAGGAACTACCAACTCATGCGTTTCTGTAATGGAAGGAAACGAGCCGGTTGTAATTCAAAATGCTGAAGGTGGACGTACAACTCCATCTGTTGTAGCATTTTCAAAAGATGGCGAACGTTTGGTAGGTGCTCCTGCAAAGCGTCAGGCGATCACTAACCCGGATAAAACAGTTGCTTCTGTTAAGCGATTCATGGGTCGTATGTTCGACGAAGTAAAAGATGAATCTAAGCAAGTTGCATACAAAGTTGTAAAAGGCGATGACGGTACAGCTCGTGTTGAGATCGATGACCGTAAATATGCTCCACAAGAAATTTCTGCAATGGTACTGCAAAAAATGAAGCAGACTGCAGAAGAGTACATCGGCGAAAAAGTAACAGAAGCTGTAATTACAGTTCCTGCTTATTTCAACGATGCCCAACGTAAAGCAACTCAGGAAGCCGGAAAAATTGCCGGACTTGAAGTTAAAAGAATTATAAACGAGCCAACAGCAGCTGCACTTGCTTACGGTCTTGATAAGAAAGAAACTGATCAAACTATCGTAGTTTATGACCTTGGTGGTGGTACATTTGATGTTTCTATCCTTGATCTTGGTGACGGTGTATTTGAAGTAAAATCAACCAATGGTGACACGCATCTTGGTGGTGACGATTTCGATGCCCGTATTATCGATTTCTTGGCAGATGAGTTCAAGAAAGACGAAGGAATTGACCTTAGAAACGATCCAATGGCAATGCAACGTCTTAAAGATGCTGCAGAGAAAGCTAAGATCGAACTTTCAAGCTCTGCTAAAACAAATGTGAATTTACCGTTTGTTACTGCAACTAATGAAGGTCCAAAGCATTTGAATGTTGACCTGAGTCGCTCAAAGTTCGAACAATTAGTTGATGACCTTGTAAAACGTTCTATCACTCCATGTGAGAAAGCGTTGAAAGATGCAGGAATGAGCAAGAGCGATATCGATCAGGTAATTCTGGTTGGTGGTTCAACTCGTATTCCAAGAATCCAGGAAGCTGTTAAAGAGTTCTTTGGTAAAGATCCAAGTAAAGGTGTAAATCCTGATGAAGTTGTTGCCGTTGGTGCTGCCATTCAGGGTGGTGTTCTTTCAGGAGATGTTGAAGATGTAGTTCTTCTGGATGTAACTCCTCTTACTTTAGGTATTGAGACTCTTGGTGGCGTTATGACTCCACTAATTGAAGCAAACAGCACGATCCCAACTAGCAAATCACAGGTGTTCTCTACTGCTGCCGACAACCAAAGCAGTGTGGAAATCCATGTATTGCAAGGTGAACGTGCTCAGGCAGCGAACAACAGAACGCTTGGTCGTTTTCACTTAGACGGAATTCCTCCTGCTCCTCGTGGAATGCCACAAATTGAAGTTACTTTCGATCTTGATGCAAACGGTGTTATCAACATCAAAGCAAAAGACAAAGGAACAGGAAAAGAGCAAACAATCAGAATCGAATCTTCTTCAGGATTATCCGATGAGGAAATCGAAAAGATGAAAAATGCTGCGAAAGAGCATGAAGAGGAAGACAAGAAAATTCGCGAGAAAGTAGAGAAAATGAATCAGGCTGATGGTCTGATCTTCTCAACCAAAAAGCAACTTGATGAGTACGGAGATAAGATCTCTGAAGACAACAAGAAAGCAATCGAAGACGCTATTGCTAAATTGGAAGAAGCTCATAAAGCCGAAGACCTTGAAGCAATTGATACCGGAATTGAAGCAGTGAATGCTGCATGGACCGGTGCTTCTGAAGAAATCTACGCTGCATCTCAAGCAGAAGCTGCTGCAGCCGGTGCTGAAGGTGCAGGCGAACAAGCATCTGCCGATGGTGAATCTTCCGAAAGCGAAGAAGCTGTTGATGCGGACTACGAAGTTGTAGACGAAGAAGACGAAAAGAAATAATAGTATTTAGACATTAGATATAAGATGTTAGACATCTTTATCTAATTCATTGCTAGATATTTAAAATTAGCTCCGATGCGAAAGTGTCGGAGCTTTTTTATATCTCTCAGTTTTTCAAGAATAGAATTTGAAACAAATAATCCCCAAAACGCCTTAAATGTAAGTGAATAACGAATTATAACTTAATCCAAGAGACAATGAGTAAGCCACAAGACAGAACAATCTATAAAAATGAAGACGGAAAATGGGTAAATGAAAAGCATGAAGCCGGTAAAGCGAGTACCTTGCACGACACTCAGGAAGAGGCTTATGAAGCCGCCAAAGAAATGTTACACAATCAAGGTGGTGGAGAAGTAAGTATTAAAGGTCTTGACGGACAAATAAGAGAGAAGAATACCATTGCTCCTGGTAATGATCCTGTAAATGTACCCGGCTGATTTAAAGTCGATCACATTTTAAAGCTCTGATACGAAAGTGTCGGAGCTTTTTTTGTTGCTATCACTAAAGTAGGGACGCAAAATTTTGCGTCCCTACGGTGTTTTATCTATATATACTTATAATCTCGTCGACCCTGAAGGGTCTCCTTGTTTAAGGATTTTATACAAGGAAGTCCTTTACGTCCGACGATTAAGGTATCGGTAGATACATTTTAACTCAGATTATTTTTATACCTGAATTCATAATCTAAATCGACTATCTTCTGCGCATGTCAGAAAAATTGTTCGATTCATATTCCGATCCAATCCCGAATCTCAGGTACGATATTCAACGCATTCCTATTCAGGATAATGGAAGATCGTTTATCTACTTTTATGATCAGTTAGGTTATTCAACTCCTGATTTTGCTTTGCCTACAGATGCTGAACCGATTCTTTCTTTGATGGATGGAACCCGTTCCGTAAACGACATTATTAAATTCAGCTCTGATGAAGTTACCAAAGAACATATTCTGGGTTATGCGCGGTTTCTGGATGAAAACGGATTACTAGATTCTGAGTATTTCTCCGAACATGCTGAACTGATCGAAAGTGAATATGAAAAATCAAAAACTCATCGCTCTGTTACCGCCGGAACTTCTTATCCTGCCGATCAAGAAGAGCTTACTGAATTTCTAAATGAAGCTTTTGAAAATCATGAACAGTCAGAACCGGTCGACACTGCTAAAGCTCTTTATACTCCACATATTGATCCACGGTTTGGGATGGCATCCTATGTGAAATCTTTTACAGTAATAAAAAACTTGAAACCAAAAAGAGTGTTTATTCTGGCTACTTCTCATTATTCAGGATTGTATAACAATGAGTACTCCAATAAGCCTTTCATTATTTCAAACAAAGACTTTGACTTACCAAATGGTTTGGTAAAAGCAGACAAAAAAACGATCTCCCTCATAAAGGAACAAACCTCACATGACGAAATATTCGGAACTTCATTTTCGGATCGGGCCCACAGAATCGAACACAGCATTGAGCTACCTCTTTTATTTCTTAATCACATTTGGCAACATGATTTTGAGATCATTCCTATTCTTGTTGGCAATTTTGATCAACTATATTATGCCAAAGATGGATTTCTAGCTCATCAGATAGAAGCTTTTACTTATTTGCTGAATCAGCAATTCAATGATGAAGATACTTTTTTTCTTATAAGCGGAGATCTGGCTCACTTCGGAAAGAAATTCGGTGATAAAAAATCTGCTTCTCAACTTTTCGATAAAGTAAAGGCCTTTGATGAAGCATTCTTGGAAGTCGGTGCAAATAACGATTCTAAAACTATGCTTAAGATTATGAGTTCGGAGTATGATCCGTATCGAATATGTGGTTTCCCTCCTCTGTATGCTTTTTTGAATGCGTTTCCGAATTTAGATGGGAAAATACTTTCCAGAGATCTTTGGGATGAAACCGAACGAGAAAGTGCCGTTAGCTTTGGAAGTATTCTTTTCAATTAAAATGTATGACAGGGTCATCCTGAACTTGTTTCAGGATCTTATGAAATGACTTTTAGTTTTGAAGATATACTCACTACTAATAATTTTTGGTTCTCCTAATTTAGAAACTAAGAAATATTGCCTCTGTTCATAATCGTATCTTTTTATCCGAAGAATGACCCTGTAAAAAGATTCCGAAATAAATTCGGGATGACCTGAGCTAAAGATTAGTATGTATTCAACAATTATTCTTAATTGCTCTATTTTTACCTACTTTCTTCAAACTAAATAATCAGGATATTTATGAAATTTGAGTTTCCACATCCATTGGCCATTCTGTTGATCTTCATCGCACTGGCTGCTGTTCTTACTCACATTATACCGGCGGGACAATATGATCGAGTTCCAGATGAAACTACCGGTCGTGAAGTTGTGGTTGCTAACAGCTATCAGGAAATTGAAGCGAACCCGGTTGGGATATTTGAAACCATTCTGAAAGTACCTGAAGGGCTTATTTTTGGTGCAGATATTGTCGTTTTAATTCTGATCATCGGTGGTGCTTTCGTTGTCGTTGATAAAACCGGTGCTTTCACAGATGGAATAAATGCACTGGTAACTAAATTCGAACATACACAAGATCGTGTAATCATTGTTGTAGCAATTACTTTTGCTACGGTGGGATTACTCAATAACACCTTCGAAGAAATTATAGCTATGGTTCCTTTTTTGATCGTGATGGGAAAGAGGATTGGATACACTAAAACAGGTGTCCTTGCCATCAGTGCCGGATCGGCAATCATCGGTGCAGCATTTAGTCCAATGAACCCATTCGCAGTTCTGTTGGCTCAAAAAATAGCCGAAGTACAACCATTCTCCGGTACCCTGTTCAGAATGATCGTGTTTGCAATTGTTCTTACTTTCTGGATCTATTGGGTGATCAAAAAAGGTAAATCCAACGAAAAAATAGAAATTGAAACTCCTGAAAAAGACTTCAAACTCCCACTACGTTCCGCTTTTATTCTCCTTTTAGTAGCAGTCACTTTTGCGGTTATGGTTTATGGAATTCTAGTCTGGGGTTGGGATTACAACCAGATGTCTGCTTTGTTTTTTGTGATGGGTATCGTTTGCGGAATTATTGGCAAACTTGGCATGAACGGAACTTCAAGAGCATACGCTACCGGATTTCAGGAACTTGCCTTTGCTGCAGTTGTTGTTGGATTAGCACGAAGCATATTCTTAGTTCTTGACGAAGGCAGAATCATTGATTCCATTGTATACGGACTTTTTAATCCTTTGAAAGATCTGCCTCTTGCTGTTTCGGCGGTTGGAATGACTGTGTCTCAGGCTTTGCTTCATATACCCGTTGCAAGTAATTCAGGTCAGGCTGTATTAACGATGCCTTTGCTTACTCCGCTGTCTGATTTGATTGGCATGTCTCGACAGGTAATGATCCTCTGCTACCAGTACGGAGCAGCAATGATGGATATGGTCTCCCCTACAAACGGAGCGTTGCTAGCCATGATAACAGCTGCAGGAGTGAGCTTCAAAGAGTGGTTCTCGTTTTGTATCAAACCCTTTTTGATCATTATGGGAATGTCATTAGTTGCAATATTCGTTGCAATTTTTATTGGTTTATAAGCTATGAGTAAAACTCTTCGATCTGTTTTAATTAGAAGAAGAAAGTCTGAGATGGTAGAGTTTATGAACAATCATCCGGGATCTTTTGATCAAGCAATAGAGCTGGCTCTTGAAAATGAAGAGAATTTATCATGGAGATCAGCATGGCTTGTTGCCGGGATTATAAATAAAAATGATCCCAGAGTTAGGCCTTTTATTCAAAAAATAATAAATGTACTCCCGGATCGGAATGATGGACACCAAAGAGAGCTTTTGAAAATTCTGCTGAAAATGGATTTAAATGAAGATTTTGAAAGCCTGCTTTTTGACATTTCAGTAACTATATGGGAACAAGTTCGAAAACAATCGTCTGTTCGCTATTACGCTTTTCAAGGGATGATGAAGGTAGTAGAAAAATATCCCGAATTGAAAAATGAAATTTTATCTCTAACTCAACCTCATTTTGTTAATGCTCTTTCACCGGGAGTTAGGAAAGGTGTTCTCAAAGGTATTAATGAGTTGACATCTCAGAATTTAAGTTAATACAAGTAACATAGTGTTACGGTTTTAAGGTGTTATGGTGGCGTAAATTTAGACCACCATAACACCTTAACACTACCGCACCTCAGCTCCCTTTAATCTCCATCTTCTCAGCAAAATAATCGCAGAAGTCCATCATGTCTCCTGAAATGCGTTCATCATTTGTAGCACGCTTTAATGTATCCGCCATAGTAACCAGAGTTTGATGAAAAAAGATCTTCATCTCATCTACGGTCATATCTTTCGTCCACAGATCCAACTTTAGAGTATCTTTAGCTTCAGAATCCCAAAGTGAAAGTAGCATTGCTCTGCACTTCGCTTCTCCCATTCCATCCATATCGTCGGCATTCCAAATGATGTTTTCAGGCACGTTATCCTGATCAAGTTCTACTGAAATATTAATGTCTTTCTTCGGCATAAAAAGTGGTTTTGATGTTTACCCAAAGATAAGGGGAATTCACAAGAGTTCGAGAACTTTTAAAAAAACTGAAAAAATAATTTTGAGAAACCAAATGGTTGCGTATATTTATGCAACCAAATGATTGCATAATCACTGACTTTTATGAAACGAGATATTTTCCAAGCCATTGCAGATCCAACCAGAAGAGCGATATTGGTTTTAATTGCTACTCAGGCATTAACGCCAAACGCACTTGCTGATCAATTTGATATTACCAGACAGGCTGTATCAAAACACATAAAGATCCTTAATGAATGTGAATTGCTGAAACAAGAGAAAGTGGGCAGAGAAATTTACTACGAACTTAAAATCGATAAAATGAAAGAAGTTGATCAATGGCTCGAGCAATTCCGAAAGATCTGGGAAAACAGATTCAATCAACTTGATGACTTATTAACTAAACTAAAATCAGAAAACGATGAAAGCTAATCTTCAATTCGACTTCCTTGCAGACAAGGAAAACAACACACTTACTATAAAACGGGAATTTGCTGCTAACCGACAATTAGTTTGGGACTGCTATACCAAAGCTGAACTTCTGAACCAATGGTTTGCCCCAAAGCCTTTCACAACTAAAACCAAATCCATGGATTTTAGTGAAGGCGGTCATTGGCATTATGCCATGGTGGAACCAAACGGAACGGAATATTGGGGCTACACCGAATATCAGGACATAAACCCCATCGATGATTACCGAACCGTGGATGCTTTTTCTGATAGTGAAGGCAACATTAATCCCGATCTACCAAAAGCGAAATGGCACGTTCAATTTTCAGAATCGAATGATCATGCTGTGGTAACAACTGTAGTTAATTATGAATCTCTAGAAGATCTAGAAACCGTCATAAATATGGGCATGGAAGAAGGTATGATCTCAACTCTTGAGAGGCTGGATGAATTACTCGAAACCTTAACTAAATAACTCTAAAATTATGAAACCACAACTTATAAACGACTTCATAGTCGATAAAGAAAATAGTATAGTTAATGTAACCCGTGAATTTACGGCAAATAAAGATCTGGTTTGGAGAACATGGACAGAACCTGAGCTGCTTGACAAATGGTGGGCTCCAAAACCATGGAGATCCGTAACCAAGAATATGGAATTCGAAGAAGGCGGAAGACGCTTATATGCAATGGTTGGCCCAAATGGAGAAGAGCATTGGGCTTTTGCAGACTATTCTTCAATCAATCCAAAAGATAATTTTTCGTACAGTGACGGATTTTGTGACAGTGAAGGAAATAGAACCGAATCTCTTCCTGATTCCTCCTGGACAGTAAGCTTTAGTGAATCTGATGGAGTAACAACGGTTTATGTAGAAATCAAACATGAAACTCTGGAAGATCTCGAGAAGATTATTGAAATGGGCTTTAAAGAAGGCTTTACAGCTTGCCTAGAACAGTTAACTGAATTATTAAATAATGATTAAACATTGACCTGCTATGAAAACAACAATGATAACAATTGATTCAACTATCACCGCAACTCCCGAAAAAGTATGGAGCCACTGGACCGAGCCGGATCATATCACAAAATGGAATTTTGCCTCCAATGACTGGTGCTGCCCAAGTGCTGAAAATGATCTGGTTGTTGGTGGCAAATACAAAGCTCGAATGGAAGCTAAAGACGGGAGCTTCGGCTTTGATTTTGAAGCTGTCTACGATGAGATCATCAAACAAGAAAAGATTACTTATACCCTTGCGGACAACAGAAAAGTAACTACTACTTTTGAGAAACTGAATGGCACAACTAAAGTCATTACGGTCTTTGATGCAGAATCCGAAAATCCTATCGAAATGCAACGAGACGGCTGGCAGGCTATTCTGAATAATTTTAAGAAGTACGTGGAAAAAAATATCGAATCTTGAATATTCAATATCGACTGATGAATTTAGGGAGAACTTGAATCTGAATTTATTTTATCTCATACTATTAAAGATAAACTGAATACAATTAGAGTATCATCAAAATTAGTGAAAGTATTATGATTCTATTATCAGGACCATCAAGTATCGGCGACTTGCTACTAATGCTCATAGTTTGGTCGATTCCTTATATGGTTATTATGTTTCTTATTAACCTAATACCTCCTTATTCTAACTTCTTAAAAAAGCAATCGAACAGTATAAAAGCTATAATTTACATAGTTAAATATATCTTGTATTGGTTTCTATGTGTACTTTTACTGAATAAATTTTATTAAATAAGAAAAATAGCTTTATATACAACCTATCGAGCCATTGTGAGATATTTTACTCCTCCTTCTGAATGAGCTGTGACCGAACATAAAACATCGGGCTCCAAAAAATTACTAAGCTTCTCACATTAGTTCGAATTGACAAAGTCCTGATTCATCATTCAATATTCTTCGGTTCATTATTCAATATTCAACTAATACTCCGCTTTGCAGTGCTCCCTTAGCATATTCAATACATGAGAAAAGTCTTCTGGTAGTTCAGAATCAAAACTAACTTTTTCGCCGGTGGTAGGATGTTCAAACCCCAAGGTTTTAGCGTGTAATGCTTGCCGGTCTAAGCCTGTGATCAATTTATGGAACATCACTTTTCGGGACCCGGTGTTGGAACCATAACGAACGGAAGTTCCGCCATAGGTTTTATCCCCAAATACGTTATGTCCAATATGGTTAAAATGAACTCTGATCTGATGTGTTCGACCTGTTTCCAGTTTTACTTCCACTAAACTCAGATAATCGAAATATTCCAACACTTTCCAGTGTGTGACGGCATGCTTTCCTTTTCCTTCAGGCAGAACCGTCATTAATTTTCTATCGTGTCTGGAACGCCCGATGTCTCCTTCGATGGTTCCTTCTTCTTTTGGAGTCCCCCAAACTATTGCCCAATATGTTCGTTCTACATCTTTTTCAGCAAACTTAGCAGAGAGATTTGCGAGGGCTTCATCGTTTTTAGCAACTACCAATAATCCACTGGTGTCTTTATCCAGACGATGCACAATTCCCGGGCGAAGATCATTATCCTCATTTTCGGCTAGTTCGTCTACGTGATACATCAATCCGTTCACCAAGGTCCCCGTCCAGTTGGCATAAGCAGGATGAACCACCATTCCGGCTTCTTTATTCACCAAAATTATATCGTCGTCTTCGTATACAATATTGATATCCAGCTTTTCAGCAACTGCTTCGGGTGGCGGAGCTTTTGGTAATTCGATAAAGATCTCATCGCCGGGTAACATTTTATACGATGGTTTCTCTTTTTTCCCGTTTACCTGAACATATCCGTCTTTTATCGCTTCCTGAACTTTAGTTCGAGTAGCATTTTCAACGAAATTTGTGATATACACATCAAGGCGAATCGATTCTTGTTGACCTTCCGGCACTTTGAATTCGTAAACTGTGGTTTTCTTTTCTTCTTCTCTACTCACTTTATCTTTTTTTGTAAGGATTATGACTCCAAGCTGTCTAACTATAGAGAATTTTAAATTTTTGATTCTAAATTTTGAATTATGCCTAAAGATAACCTTATACAGCAGAAAAGTTTTGATTTCTCTTTGATGATAATACAACTCTATATTTCTTTGAAAAAAGAGAAAGAGTTCGTTCTATCTAAACAACTGTTAAGAAGCGGAACGAGCATTGGAGCGAATATCGAAGAAGCTATTGCTGCGCAATCCAGAAAAGATTTTATTCATAAAATGTCTATTTCATCAAAAGAAGCCAGAGAAACAGCCTATTGGTTAAAACTTCTTCAAAAAAGTGATTTGACTAATATTGATGTATCTTTATACTTGAATGAAATTGATCAGATAATCAGAATTATTACATCGATTATAAAAACGTCACAATCTTCAATTCAGAATTAATAATCCAAAATTCATAATTCAATGATAGAATCATTGCACATAAAAGATTTTGCCTTAATTGACGAGCTGGAAGTTAGTTTCGGGGAAGGGTTAAATATCCTCACCGGACAAACGGGCGCCGGAAAGTCGATCATTATTGGTGCGTTGAATATGATCTTAGGTGAACGAGCTGATACAGAAGTCATCCGTCGCGGAGCTGATAAAGCCATCTCTGAAGCGACTATCAAATATTTTGAAAACAAAACTCTGAAGAACTTACTCACAGAAAATGAAGTTGAGTTGGCCGATTATCTGATCCTGAGAAGAGAAATTCGTCAAACCGGAAGTCGGGCGTTCATTAATGACACACCTGTCAACATTGGCGTTCTGAAAGCTGTTGGGGATCAGCTCGTGGATCTGCACGGACAACACGATCATCAACTTTTGTTGAAAGAAGAAAATCACAGAAGTGTGATAGACGGATTTGGAGAAATTGAACCTGCTTTAAATTCTTATCAGAAAGAGTTTAGCAAGATGAAGTCACTTCAAAAAGAATTGTCTTCGTTGAAGAAGCGAGAATCAGATCTACAGGAAAAAACGGAACTTTATCGCTTTCAGGTAAATGAATTAGCAAACGCTAAGCTTTCGGTTGAAGAAGAAGAGGAATTGGAAGCCGAAATGAATCTTTTGGATAACGCTGAATTACTTGATCAAAAAGCAGCTGCAATATCGGAAATGGAAGACAGTGATGACGGGAATATTTCTCAGCTATTAAATCACTTAAAATTAAATCTGGAAGATCTTACCAGAATTGAGCCTGAGTTTTCAACATATCTGGAAGAAATAAATGCTGCCCGTGTCAGTATTAATGAAGCTATCCAGTTTGCAGAACGATATCGAAGTACAATCGAGTTCAACCCAAACAGATTGGAAGAGCTTCGTCAACGCCAAAGTGAGCTGAATCGAATTCAAAAGAAATATCAACGGGACATTCCGGAGCTGATCAACTACCTGAATGAGATTCAAAGAGAACTGTCAATTGCTGATAACTTTGATCTGGAGATTGAAAAAATTGAACAATCCATTTCAGATCAACAGATAAAATTAGCTCACGCTGCTAAACAACTTCATGACAAAAGAACGCAGATCGGAGAGCACTTATCCGAACAAATTCAGATCGAGCTCGCTCAATTAGGCATTCAACATGCGAATTTGAAAGTTTCTGTTCAGTGGTTATTTGCCAATAATGGTTGGGTTGAAATAGATGGTCAAAAAGTAGAATGCACCGAATTGGGTTGCGATGATATCCGAATATTCATCTCAACGAATAAAGGCGAAGAACCTAAACCTCTCGCAAAAATTGCATCGGGCGGAGAGATAAGCAGAGTAATGCTGGCATTGAAATCTATTCTGGCCAAAGAACAAAGTTTACCTGTCATGATATTTGATGAAATCGATACCGGAATCAGCGGCGAAGTTTCCGAGAAAGTGGGCAGAGCAATGCGGAAATTATCCGATCATTGTCAGATCATTGCCATAACTCACCAACCACAAATTGCCAGCCAGGCACACCATCACTACAAAGTAGATAAGCAGGAAACCGAAGACAGAACCATTACACGAATACTTTCTCTTTCCAATGAAGAACATATTCGCGAAGTAGCCAGCCTTATGAGTGGTTCTGAGATTTCAGAAAATTCTCTTAAAAGCGCCGAAGAATTGATCTCACGGAACACCTTTAAGAACTGATTATTTGATCAGTGTCATTTTTCCGGAACCAATAAGGCTGCTTGATGCATTTGAAATAGATCTGATTCTGTAAAAATAAACCCCACTTGGTTGATCGGAAAGGTTAACAGAGAAATCGTTTTGTCCAACAACAGCTCTTCCAATCAATGAATTCACTTGTTGCCCGTTCGCATTATAAACAGTGATCTTAAACTCGGAACTTACCGGTGATCGAAACTGAACCACTGTACTAGGGTTAAATGGATTCGGGTAGTTGCCAAGAAGTTCAAACTTATCAGGATAGTCTGTTTCTGTTTCATTGGATGTTTGAACCTCTTCATGTGCGCCTTCATTGATCCATTGTTTTATCTTGTCAATCTCATCAGTAGAAAGCTGTCCTCCCTGAGGCATGCGAACTCCAAATTCTGGGTTATCAGAGTCTATTTTGTCCACAAGAGGGCTTTCCTGAGCGTTGTTTGGAATTACATGCTTACTGTCATATCTGTTGGAAGGACTTGTGCTCGCCATTACAGCAGAATATGAACTTGAATTGAAGCTATTCTGACCCGCACTATGACAAGAATTACATTTACCAGTAAAAATTGGTTGAATATCATTGCTGTAATCTATCTGAGCAGTAGCTGAAAAACTTATTAAGCTAAAACTTAAAACCAGTAACATTCTTTTCATAAAGCATCACCTTTCAATAATTTAGTTTAATATCAATCTAATTAAATTTTATCAGAAATCAATTGTGTTATATGCTTTGCTTTAGTTTCAGTTCCGTCAAATATCTGATGTCTGCAAGAGAACCCAGAAGCACATACGCTACTACGGTTATTATCCTCTTTAATTGCAGGGAATAATCGTTGGCTTCCGATTTCCATAGACACATCAAACTTATCTTTTTCATATCCAAAACTTCCGGCCATTCCACAACATCCGGCATCTAATTCTGTAACCTTAAACCCAACGTGCTCAAGTATGGTTTTGGATAATCTTTTTTTGGTAAGTGCCTTAGCATGACAATGTTCATGTACAATTACAGAATCTTCAAACTTTGATGTAGGCAGTAATTCTATATTTGAAGCCAAAAACTCTTCAAAAGTATAACAGTGTTTAGCTAATTGATGTGCGTCTTTTAAATGCTTTTCATCGCATAGATCCAGAAATTCATCTTTTACCGTTAGTATCTCGGACGGCTCCAGGCCAATTACCGGAATCTCATTATTTGCGAATTCCTTTAATTCTGAAATGGCATTATGAGCTATTTTTTTCGCTTCTTTTAAAAAGCCTTTTGATAATTGAGGTCGACCAAGCTCATCGACTTTTGGAACTATAACCTGAAATCCCATTTTTTCTAGCACAAACACTGCCGATTTGGCGACTTCTGGTTCGTGATAATTTGTAAAGAGATCTACAACCAGCGCTACTTTCTTAGCAGATTCTTTCTTTTTATATGATTTCCACCATGATCTGAAGGTTTGATCAGAAAACTCAGGAAGTGTTCTTGATGAAGAAATTCCGGCAATATTTTCCAAAAGTTTCTTAGTTACCCCAAGTCTCGATATCCAATTTGAAAGCCCCGGAAATAAAGCTGCCAAAGGATATAGTTTTGATGAATTAACAAAGAATTTTTCTCCAACAGTGCTTTTATTCTGTTGATGCCACCCATTCATAAACTCTGCCTTCATTTTGGCCATATCCACATTAGCAGGACACTCGCTTTTACATGCCTTGCAACTCAGACAAAGGTCCAGTGCTTCTTTGAGTTCTTTTGATTTAAACTGATCTGGGTTCTCTCCTTCAAAAACTTGCCTGAAAACATTTGCTCTACCTCTGGTACTGTCTCTTTCGTCATTAGTAGCCATATATGACGGGCACATTGTACCGCCACTTAGTGAAAGTTTTCTGCACACTCCTGCTCCGTTGCAAAGCTCTAAAGCTTCATTTAAACTCCCTTCTCTTCGCCAATGAAACTCAGTACTCACAGGTTTTGAAAAATAAGCCGGAGAGAATCTTAGATCTTCTTCAATAGGCTTTGCGTCAATTATTTTTCCGGGGTTGAATATGTAGTTGGGATCCCAGATCTCTTTGACCTGTTTTAGAACCGGCATCATTTCTTTACCAAGAACTTTTTCAATATAAGGTGCTCTTGCTCTTCCGTCACCATGTTCTCCGGACAACGATCCCCTGAACTCACCAACAAGTTTAGCAATTTCTTCTGCCATGATTTTCATCTTTTCGATGCCTTCGGGAGTCATTGTGTCTATAATAGGTCGTAGATGCAACTCACCGACAGATGCATGAGCGTAGAATACACATGTGGTTTTGTGCTTATCCAAAAGTTGCTGGAATCGATTTACATATTCAGGCAGATCCTTGACCCGGACGGCTGTATCTTCACAAAAAGTTGGTGATCTTGCTTCTTTGCCTAATCCCATTAAAAGACCAAGTCCGGCTTTTCTCAGATCGAAAACACTTTTCATTTCTGAAGCATCCGAAAGCACAGGAAAAGAATACCCAAGCCCTTTGCTAGTAAGGGATTTTATCAATTGATCTATCTTTAGATCAATTTCGGCTTCATCGTTGCCTGTAAATTGTACGACAAGTATACTTTTAGGCTCCTTATCCAGAAAAAATCTGTTTTGTGATTGTTCCGGATTGGCCTTTGTAGCATTCAGAATAATATCATCTATAAGCTCCACAGCACTAGGATCATATTCTACTGCCTCAATAGTTGCTACCATGGATTCATGGATAGTATTGAAATGGGGTATCACTATCTTTTGAATTGATTCTGTTTGAACAAGATTCAGCGTTGCAGATCCTGTCATTGCTAGCGTACCTTCGCTACCACAAAGCAACTCACATAAATTAAATGCTCTCCCCCCATCAGTGAAAGGCTCCATTTCGAGCAATTTATCCAGAGCATAGCCGGTATTTCTTCTTATTATTTCCGGATGCGGATAGTTTTCCTTTATCAGTTCTTTATTTTTTTCAAGCAAAGAAAGCATACCTCGATAGATACTTCCTTCAAGATTCTGAAGCTTTTTCTTTTCCTCCAGTTCTTTCACGGAAAGTGGTTCAAATCTAGCTACGGTTCCATCGCTTAAAACCACATCCATTGAAAGCACGTGCTCTCTGGTGGTTTTATACTTGATGGAAAACGAGCCGGATGAATTATTTCCGATCATTCCACCGATCATGCACCTATTTGTGGTAGAAGTATCAGGACCAAATAACAGATCATGTTTCCCGACTTCATGATTTAAAACATCCCTGATCACTCCGGGTTCAACAATTGTTCTTTTATTTTCAGTATCAATTTCTACAATCTTTGTCATGAATTTTGAAATATCCATGATCACACCTGATCCCGTAGTCTGCCCGGCTAAACTGGTTCCTGCACTCCGGGCAGTTATTGAAAACCGTTCTTTATTAGCTTTCAGAACCAATTCCCTGATATCATTAACAGATCTTGGAAACGCAACTCCTTTTGGTGTCTCTTGATACATGGATGCATCCTGAGAGTACAGCATTTTTGTAAGCTTATTAGAATCTATCAAGTGGGTCTTCCTTTTTTTGATAAAATTTTGTGTTAATTAATGCAGAAAATCAATTGGAACCTGAAAAATCATTTTCAAATAGGTCGGCTTTTTCTTTAAAGTAAGTTTCTCCGGTTATTGCAAATAACATATTTAATTGGTCAACATGAATATCATGATAATCAGAATTTAAAAAACGATTCTTTAGATCATAACTACTAATGCCACCGGGATTTCTGAAGTCACCGATATAATTCTCAATTGTTGTTACAGAGGCATTGAGCAAATGCAAACTTTCCTCATCTTTAGTAAGTAAGTAATAATCGTACAACCCATATATAGCATAAATAAACCCATTAAGTACGTGAATGGGTTTCTCAGCCGGATATTCCTCGATCCAGTAATAATTTTCATTATCTATATAACCGATCCAGTCGTGATCCTGATTTTTAATAAGCTTAAATGTCTCGAAAGTTTGGTGTGCCCATTCTAAATATTTAGACTCATTCGTCACACCATACATTCTCACAAAAAAAGTCAACATTCTGCCTTGAGCCATTCCTGAATACCAGGGAGTTTGAAACCTATCTTCATGCGAGTATTCAAATTCAAAATTATAAGGAAATAATAAAATCTGATTATCAGCCCTTGACTCCTCAACTAATCTATCTGCAATACGCTTAGCCAATGTTAAATAGTAAGAATCCTCACTTCGTATAAATGCATCAACATATCTTATGCCGTACAGTGATGTAAATACAGGGTTGTAATACATTTCTCCATTTTTAATCTGCACCGGAACGGAGTCCTGATCAAAATACTCGATCGTAGTAGATATATAATTCTCCCTGATATATGGTTGTTCCAAGTATGGTAACTCCTGATAGGAATACTCAGTCACCTTAACTGAAGACAGTTCTTTTAGATCTTCTTCAATTTCTGATTTACAGGATAGAACTAAGACACCGATTAACAGTAAAAAAATAACTTTAACATTCATTATCGAATAGCTGTTTTTATATATGTGTGAATCCGGATATTTGTCCTTAATGTATAAAACTTTCTTTTACCTTTTTTACTATCTCATCACCTATGGCTAAGCTGGCCGTAGCAGCCGGACTTGGAGCATTTAAAACATGAATCTGGCGATCAGTTACTTCAAAATAAAAATCGTCTAAGATTTCTCCATCCGATTTTAGAGCCATCGCTCTTACTCCAGATGGAGCAACTTTAAGATGTTCTTTCTTCACGCTTGGTATCAATTTCTGTAACCCTTTAACAAACGCTGCTTTTGATAAAGATCGATGGTATTCATCCATTCCCATCCGCCAATGCTTCTTCGAAAGCTTCCAAAATCCGGAAAAATTCATCATCTCCAATGCTTCTTCCATATCAAAAGAAAGCTTCTTATATCCTTCTCTTTTAAATACCGGAACGGCATTCGGTCCACATTCTATTCCCCCATTTGCCATTCTTGTAAAATGAACTCCCAAAAATGGAAAATCCTTGTGTGGAAGCGGATAGATCAGGTGTTTTACTAAATACTCAGCTTCGGGTTTTAACTCATAATACTCGCCTTTAAACGGGACTATCTGAATTGGAGATTTTATTCCTGCCGCTCTGGCTACGTGATCACAATATAAACCCGCGCAATTAATTAGATAGTTAGATCTATAACTGTTCTTTTTGGTGTTTACAGAAAGGAATTCATCTTCAGTTTTAATTCGTACTACTTCTTCTCCAAAAGCTATATTCCCACCAAGCCCAATTATTTTCTGTTGAAGTTTCCTGCACATTCCCGCGTAATCAACAATACCTGCACAAGGAACTTTGATAGCTCCAACACCACTAACAAATGGTTCAATTTCTGCCAATTCATTTTGGTCGATCTTTTCTAAACCTTCAATTTTATTCTCCAGTCCACGCTTGTAAATAGAATCGAGTCTCTCCATTTCTGATTCTTCTGTTGCCACAATTACTTTACCGCATATATCAATAGCTACGTCGTTTTCTTTACAAAAATCTACCAATTGATGTCGACCATTGATACAGTTTTTAGCTTTGTAGCTTCCCGGTTTGTAATATATACCGGAATGTATCACTCCTGAATTTTTCCCGGTTTGGTGAGCAGCTACTTTATCCTCTTTCTCAAGTATTAGTATTTTAGCATCCGGTATTGCTAATGAAAGCTTGTAAGCAGTAGAAAGCCCTACGATTCCGGCTCCTACTATTGTAAAATCATATGTTGTATTTGACATGCCTGAACTTAAGTACTATTCAAAAAAAAAGCCCTCTGAATAGAGAGCTTTTTAATATTACTACAAACTTCTTATTTAAAGTTCTGATAATGGTCTTGCAATCTTGGAGTAGATCTTACCACCATCTAATGGTAATTCATCCAAACGATCATACCTTCTCATATCGATCCAACGATGGCCACCTTCTAACCAAAGAGAATATCTTCTTTGGAAAAGAACTTCGTCAATAATTGCACTCTGGCTAACACTTATAAAGTCTCCAAGTCCCCAAGAATTACGAACAACATTAATGGCATCAACTGCCTCTGCTAAATCGGTTCCTTGGTTTCTTTGAGCAAGAGCTTCTGCGTATATCAACACCAACTCTTCATTTCTAAAGAATGGGAATGGAGCACCCGTATTAGCAAAACGGTTGTCCTGATAGTTCGCAGTTAAACCCTGCAGAACTACCGGAGTATCACGTAGAAAGAATTTATTATCAACACGCTCGTCGCCTGCTAAAGTATCTGCTATTAACTCCGGATGAACTGTCGGTAGCTGAATAGAAGTTGTATTTCTGGTATAAAAGAATGGATTAAAGATGTCAGGTGGATCACCATAAACAAAATATCCTCCTTTATTCATTGCATCAGGATTGGCTGTCAATTCAAAAAACGGAGCTGCATCTTCAACTGCTGTTACAGCAGCGTCCCAATCCTCTGCATAAATAGCAGCACGAGCAGCTATTGCTCGATTCAGATCCGCCATTGTAGCCGGTGTATTAAACTCGTCCATTCCACTGGTTAACGTAAAAACGAAGGAGCTTCCGGCTGAATTAAGATCTGATAAACCATCATCCAGTAAATTTCTGATTTCCTGGAGCGCCGCATCATAACTCAAAAACTCACCCAGATTGGTTACATCTGCAACATCAAACCGTATTCCATTATCAAACTGAGCATTCAACGGAATCAAATATTGGAAAGCCTGAATTGTTTTGGCAAATCCCAAGATTCCATTTCTTTCTGCATCTGTAATTACGTCTGTATTTTGAGCAGATTGCATAAGTACATTTGCTTGTTTGATGGCACGATATGGAGTTGTGTAAGTTCCGGCAGATCCAAAGAAACTGGGGTCATTCTCTGCATCAGCATCCGCGGCCTGTCCAATCCATTGATTGATAAATCGTGGATCTGAAGCGAAGGTTGGATAAATCTCCCGACCAAATGAGCTTAGGATATTTATAGATCCTGTTGATGCTCTGTGTCGTATTTCGAGTCCGGTTACCAGGTTCTGAAGTTGTGCCTTACTGGCATTATTTAACACCCCTTCTAATGATGAGTTATTAGGATCTTCAATGATATCCGGATCAAAGAAGTCACACGATGTTATTCCTGCAAAGAGCAGTGCTATAATTAAAAACTTATTAGTTAATTTCATTGTAATAATCCTCTATGATTAAAAATCCATTTTTAGGTGAAAAACAACCTGTCTTGAAGACGGGAACGGCGTTACTTCCACCGAGCTGTTTACAGCTTGCGTACCAAAGACTGAAGTTTCAGGGTCGTAACTTCTATAGTCAGTAAACATCAATAAATTATTTGCTGATACACCAAGTTTAATTCCGGATACCGAGTTTCCAAAAAGACGATCTATGTTGGTAACCGGCACGGTGTAATACAAACCTACTTCTCTAAGCTTCAAATATGAAGAGTCTTCTATATAATCGGCAGGAGCGGCACGACTTTGCCCCACAGTAACTCCAGGAGTATCTGTCGGATCATTCCAGTCAGCAGAAGTACCTCCTAGATCTGTCAGGAATAAAGAAAGGTTGATATTTTCTCCACCTTTCTTCCAATGCCATAAAAAACTGAAATCAAAGTTTTTATAAATCTTGAATTCATTACTGAAGGACATCTCGAAATCAGGCTGAGAATTTCCATATACAGTAAATAAAGAAGCGCCACTAACTGCAGGGTTACCAACAATAGTTGTAGGAGAAAACCCTTCCTGTAGTAAGTAACTTCCCAAACTAGCTCCAAAACCACCGGTTACGTATGCCGGTATGTTAAGCTCCGTAATCTCAGACTCATTTGTCCAGTACAGAATAGAACTATTCCAGTTTAAGTTTTGATTCCTGATCGGATTTAAATTCAATGCCAGTTCAATACCTTTATTTTCAAGGTTAGCCGCATTTCGGGCAATCACAGAAATACCGGAGGAAGTAGGCACTCTTTCATCAAGAATTAAGTCTTCTACTGTTTTGATATAGTAGGTAGCTTCCAAAGATACTCTGTTATCATAAACAGAAGCATCTAAACCAAATTCAAGCTCTTGTGCTCGCTCAGGCTGCAAATTAGGATCAATATCTCTGGTACTAACAAAGGTTCCTAAAAATCCGCCTTGGTTACCCGGAATTAATGCACTGAAAGTTTGCCCGAAATTCGGAAGACCACCGGTTTCACCGTAAGCTACTCTTGGCTTTAACTGATTTACAAAATCAGATTCAAAGAAATCAAAGTTTGTAAGGTTAAACGCTACCGATGCTTTAGGGAAGAAATAGTATTCCTCTTGGTCGGCATTCAATGAAGATCGGTCAAAACGTCCTCCAAATGTACCAATTACTTTATCATCCCAGTTAACTTCCTGCTGTGCAAACCAACTCAGGTCATATACTTCTAACTTAGTTTGAGTTATTACCGATTGTATGTTGGCATTTGCGATTGCAGTTTCACCGGAAACAAGCCCCTGACCACGAACAACTTGTCTGTTCTGTTCCTGATCAAATCGGGAAAATCCTAATTGTGTGTTTAAATTAAAATCACCACTTCCCGTTCCTAAAGTTGTAGCATAGCTCAATACTGCCTGAATATTTGTGTTAATATTATCTTCAGCTGTGTGAACTACATCGCCGGGATTTGCGGAACTTCTTTGTGCCTGCAGAAAGGTTGGCATATGCACTAACCCATTATAGGTTAAGTAATCAAGTCCACCATCTGCTCTTAACGAAAGCACACCTGAACTGTTCTTTAACAGATCTGCATTTACCTGAACTCCTTGTATAAATCGCTGCACTTTTTGGTCGTTAGTAGCATTATCTATAAGAGATAATGGATTTTCACTAAAGTATGGATTGTCAGGGTACTCTCCGTTTTCGTTAGCATGCAGTTGTGCATACGTTGGAATAAAGGAAAGTGCATAACCGATTGAACCACCTGAACCATTTTGGTTACCGGTAAATCCTCTTTGACTATTCGTATAATTGTAACTTGATCTACTTGATATCCTAATATCATCGTTTAATCTATGATCCAGGTTCAGTCGAACTGAATTACGTTCAAAGCCTGTTTCTTTGATTATTCCATCTTCACCCCGGAAACCTCCTGTTAAGAAGAAAGTTGTTTTTTCATTTCCTCCGGAAACGCTAAGATTAGTTTCTGAAATCATTCCGGTCTCACCGTATACTTCTTTTTCGTAATCGATAATGTTTCCACTACTAACCGCTGCGTTATATGCTGCAACCTGTGCATCAGAAGTAGCATTAACCCCACCATAATAATTGCGAATTTTATCCTCGTCCCAGGAAGCAACCCCCAGCAAATTAAGAGCACTGCTAAAACCAACATCCTGAGAAAAAGAAACTTTTGTATCTCCGGACTTACCTCTTTTGGTTGTGATGATAACCACACCGGCATTTGCTCTTTGTCCATAAATAGCCGCAGCAGAAGGTCCTTTTAATACCTCAATGCTTGCAATTTCGTCCGGGTTGATATCTGCCAGTCGGTTTGAAGAATTATCCTCCTGACTACTATTCGCACCCGTGGTCAAAAATCTACCGTTGGTGATTACATCATTGTTCACATAAACACCATCAATAATATATAGTGGTTGAGAAGAACCTGCTCCTAATGTACTAACCCCGCGCATTTGTACACTGATACCTCCACCGGGAGCTCCACTCTGAGAACGAATTGCAACACCGGGAATCTTTCCCTGAAAGGCTCCATCCAATGTTTGTGGACTTACTCTTTGTGTTAGATCCTCGGCATCAATTTTAGTAATTGAGTTTGCCAGATTCGATCTCTTAACAGAAGAGGCAAGACCTGTTACCACAAGCTCGTCCAAATTAGCCACATCAGACTTCATTTGAATATCAAGTGTAACTTCTTCTCCGTTTGAACCTGTAACCTCTATATTTTGAGTTAAATAACCCACAGAAGTTATTCTAAGAGTAGCAGAACCTGAAGGAAGAGTAACCGAGTACATTCCTTCTAAATTACTTGCTGCTCCATTTCCAGAAGCCTGATCGAATATGGTAACACCGATTAGAGCATCACCTGTTTCTGCATCTGTAATTTTACCTGAAACTGTATACTGAGCCACAACAGATTGCGCTCCAAAAAAGAGCACAAAGAATATTGAACCCAACAAGCTATAGTAACTTTTTGTTTTCATAAGTCTTCTAATATTTAGTTAATGGATGTCCTCGATCATTATAATTAAAAAAATCTTAATATTTAAGAAATCTTCCCTATTTCAATTTTCTTCAGACTTTTGTGATCATTCATACTCATTTTTATCATATTCGTATTTATTTGTTATAGAACTGTTATCTCATTTGACAGAACTTTGCCTTATCTTTTGTTGTTAAAACCAAATATGAAAATGACAAAAAAATACATACTACCCGGACTGCTTTTTATTTCTCTTCTGATATCTTCATGCGGTGAGCCTCGCAAGAATCCGAGAGAGCTAAGTGATGAACAATTAAAAATTGGCGAAATTATCTGGAACTCTACTTTTACTGACTTGAATGGAAACGAAGTCTCTGTTCAGGATTATAAAGGAAAAGTTGTTTTGATCGATTTCTGGGAAACCTGGTGTGGACCTTGCCTGCAAGTTTTTCCGGCTATGGATTCATTAAGAAAAGAATACAAAGATGACTTCGTAGTATTGGCCGTAAACTTACAGGACAGTGATACTCCTGAAGAAGTTGAAGCTTTTATGAACAACAAAAATTATGACTTCAACTTTGTTCTTGACAAAAATGAAATCGGACCAAAGGTAATCAGTTTTGGAATCCCGTTTAAGGTCTTTATAGATCCAAATGGATATCTTATTAAAGCAGAAGTGGGTTCTAATGGAACTGAAGGTGATTATTTGAAAGCCAAGACCATAATAGAAGACAATAAACAATCATAGATTAGACTATACATTATGCCAGAAGTAAAAGAAAAATTAGCATACAAAGTAAAAGACATTTCTCAAGCCAAATACGGGCGACAGGAAATTGAACTTGCTGAAGCTGAAATGCCCGGATTAATGGCTTTGAGAGAAGAGTACAGATCTGAGCAGCCTTTAAAAGGCGCTCGAATTGCAGGCTGTCTTCACATGACCATTCAGACCGCTGTACTCATTGAAACGCTTGTTGATCTAGGAGCAGATGTAACGTGGTCATCTTGTAATATTTATTCCACTCAGGACCACGCCGCTGCAGCTATTGCTAAAGCCGGAGTTCCGGTTTACGCTTGGAAAGGAATGACCGAAGAAGAATTTGACTGGTGTATTGAGCAGACTTTATTCTTTCCTGATGGTCAGCCTCTCAACATGATTCTGGATGACGGTGGAGATCTTACCAACATGGTATTGGACAGATATCCCGAATTAGTAGATGGCATTAACGGAATTTCAGAAGAAACCACCACCGGTGTTCTTCGCTTGATCGAAAGAGAGAGAAAAGGAACACTTACACTTCCTGCAATCAATGTTAATGACTCTGTTACCAAATCTAAGTTTGATAACAAGTACGGTTGTAAAGAATCAGCTGTGGATGCAATTCGTAGAGCTACCGATGTTATGATGGCAGGAAAAGTTGCCGTGGTTGCCGGATATGGTGATGTAGGAAAGGGAACTGCTGCTTCTTTAAGAGGAGCCGGTGCCCGCGTTATCGTAACTGAAATTGATCCGATCTGTGCACTACAAGCTGCAATGGATGGTTTTGAAGTTAAGACCATGGATGAAGCTGCTAAACGTGCTGACATCGTTGTTACGGCAACCGGAAACAAAGACATTGTTAAAGGTCGTCACTTTGAAAGCATGAAAGACAAAGTGATCGTTGGTAACATTGGTCATTTCGATAATGAAATTGACGTAGCCTGGTTGAAAGCGAATTCCGAAGAAGAAAACATCAAACCACAGGTTGATATTTTTACTCTGAAATCAGGAAAGCAAGTAGTACTTCTTTCACAAGGAAGATTGATGAATCTTGGTAATGCAACCGGACATCCTTCTTTTGTGATGAGTAACAGTTTTACGAATCAGACGCTGGCTCAGATCGCACTTTGGAACAGACCTGAAGAATTTGAGCCTGGTGTTCACGTACTGCCTAAATCTTTAGATGAAAAAGTAGCGCGACTGCATCTTTCTAAAATTGGCGTTGAGCTGGAAACACTTACTGAAGAACAAGCTGAATATATTGGTGTTCCGATTACTGGACCTTACAAGTCTGATCAGTACAGATATTGATAGCTTAAAGAACAAATTTCAGGCATCAAATTTCAAAGCCTTTCTGTGTTTCACAGAAAGGCTTTTTTATGCTCCGTAATTACTTAACCAGTTTTCTTTTTACTTTTGACGCTATTGGATGCGCCACATCTATAAGAGAAGATTTTATTTTTCTGGTGAGAGGAACTTCATAATTAGTTATTTCATAACCAACTTTTTTTATCTCAGCTTCTGCTACACTTTCAACTTCTGCGATATCCGCAATTTTCATATTCTTTTTCCATGAATATGCTCTGGATTTCTGAATAGGTTTTCCGATTAGTTCGTGCATGGTCTTGAAATTTTGATCAACTCCTTTTCCTCTCTTTTCATATTTTTCAACTAAATTTTCTTCGCACTCAATCCCCAACCAATCAAATAATTTATCCAACTCTTTAGTAGGGTTTATAAGCAAGGACTCATATTTCATTTCATAATAGTTTATATCTAATTTTCGTCCTTCTAAACCCTTACTTACTTGTTTTTTCCAGATCTTTGCTGCTCCTTTGATCGTAGGTGACCAACCTGCACTTTTAATACTTTTAGAAACATCTCTTGGGTCCCTGATTAAATGAATGATTCTGGCATTTGGGAATAGTTCTGAAATCAATGGTATATATGAAGTATAAAGCGGAGTTTTATCACCCCAATAAACTGCATTATTATTTCTAGCTGTTGCTTCAAATAATTTATGTAAGGCTCCGGTATAATTGGTTGGGGCCACCTCTTCGAGTTTTTCTTTTAACTGATCTTCATTCATCTCAAATATGTCGATTGCAGTATCTTTCGAAGTTCTTTTAAATGATTTAAGATCAGAAATAAATCTTTCTCTGTATTCTGCAGTACTAAAATCTCCATAATCTTTTCTTTGTTTATACAAATATGGAATAAAAGCAGATTCTTTCAGTACAAAAATATCCTCACATTGATTTATTAATTCGCGAAGTAATGTTGTACCCGACCTTCCACATCCTATTATAAATATCGGAGGCTTCATAAAGTACTCTAATCTATTTATGGTTTATAAAAGCTTAAAATCTCAACTTTCAATTAATTTATTAAAAATACGTATAATTTAATTTATGAGGAAAAACTCAACTTTTATTATGCCATACAATTAATTATTTCTTATCTTTAAGGCTCTCAACTAATTTTATTGAAATGCACCCGTAGCTCAACTGGATAGAGTACTTGACTACGAATCAAGCGGTTACAGGTTCGACTCCTGTCGGGTGTACACCTAAATAAGCCCAAAACGCGTCTTCACAGCGCTGAGGGCTTTTTTTATTATAATTAAATTGCTCTGCTTGTCTTCTTAACCATCCTAAACACTCCCCAAACCATCAGCGACCAAACAATGATGATCGCTTCCAGAACCAGAATATAGACCGGCCATTCAGGAAGCAAGCTGAAGAAAGTAGTTCCGGGTGGCTTACCCATCACATACAGATAATTGCTGTCCAGAATCAGGTTTAAAAAATAGATCACACCCGCTACCACATTTAAAGCTATAAATGATCTCCCCACATCTTTCAGTTCCAGATCCCATCCCCAGACGATAGCCGGATACAATCCCAGCAAAACCAATATCAGGTGAACCATCCAATACCGAATGGCATCATAATGAAATAATGAGAACTCCACGGAAGGAGTAAAATTGGCTTGTGAAACTCCCAATATGATCCAGAAAAAGATCGCAGCCCAAACGGTTCTGTTTTTGGTTGCATACACCCAGATCATGATCATTGGAAGGAAATTACACATGTGCAGAGGAATATCTTTGGTAACATCAAAAACACCTGTGTAGTGATTCAGAGGAATCTTAGCCAATTGCAGAACGGTAAGAAACAGAGCGAGAACAAGCAGTATCCTTTGCTGAATTGATTCAGGTTTTTGTTTCAGAAAGCGAATAAACCATACAAAGAAAACTACGAATCCAACCAACAAGAACAGGTGCTCAGCTGAATATGAAGAAAATAAATATGTGGTTTCGAAAAATGAATTCAATTTGATCTGATGTTATATCAACTCCGGTTATTGCATTTATTCAATTATTAAAATCTTTCACCTTTATCAATTTTAAAATAACAGAAAAAGTGAATCCCACGAAATATTCAATGATCAAAAAAATATTTTTTGTCGGGCTTTAAAACTAGTTGAAATGATCAAAATTCTTCGTACCATTATTTAATGATCAGAATTAAAACAGTCTGATCATGGGTTACGATTTCGCCAAAACAGGCGGGAGAACATAACCAAAACATCCAATGGATAAAGCAATGGCTAATAAATTTAAACAGCCTGCTGTCAACCAAACTAAATCTTCAGCTAAGAATGCAGCTCCTGCGAAGAAAGTTGGTCAAGCAAAGAAAAGTGGTCGTAAATAATTTAGACTAAATTTTTTACACAAAGCCGGTTCGTAAATAAGAATCGGCTTTTTTTTGCTCTGAATACATATAGGTAGAAAAATAAATTAAGTAGTATCTTCGCTGAAAAACCATATGTATACGCCCTCTTCCTTTAAAGAAGAAAATCCGGATGTACTTTTTGACCTGATCGAAGATCATAATTTTGGAATTATCTTCAGTCAACATAAAGATCAGCCTGAAGCTACTCATCTCCCCTTTTTAGTACACAGAAAAAAAGGCGAACAAGGAACGTTAATCGCTCATTTTGCGAAGGCAAACAAGCACTGGAAAAAGTTAGATGAGACAAAAGAAGTACTAGTGGTTTTTCAAGGTCCACACAGCTATATCTCGCCCGCCTGGTATGTAAACCGAGCTGAAGTACCTACCTGGAATTACGCAACTGTTCATGTGTTCGGTAAACCTAAGATCATCGATGATCCGGCTGAGCTAAACAAAATGGTTAAAGAGCTCACCCATTTTCATGAAGATCAGGAAAACACGGACTGGAAACTTAATGAAGTGCCCGAAAAGGAATACAATACTGACTTAAAAGCGATTGTAGGATTGGAAATTGAGATCTCAAAAATGGAAGGAAAATTCAAATTTAATCAGAACAAGTCTGATAAGGACCAGAAAAGTGTAATTTCTAAGATGGACGATTTAGGAAGGGATGATATAAGCGCAATTATGAAACGAAACCTCGATTCACCTAAATAGCTTTATTTATTTCGGAAAGCTTTCTTCTGAGTTCAACCGGATTAAAAGGCTTGGTAACGAAATCATTCATTCCCACCGAATACACTTTTTCTTTTACTTCGTTAAGTGCCGCTGCCGTTAATGCTATTATAGGGACATTCTTTTTCGTTGTATCCTCCAGATTGCGAATAGCAGTTGCAGCTTCATAGCCATCCATTTCAGGCATTTCCAGATCCATAAGTATCAAGTCGACCTCATTACTTTTCAATGCTTCTATAGCTTCAATTCCATTGGAAACAATGGTAGCATCAACTTTCCATTTTCTCAGAAAACTTTGCATTACCTTTTGGTTCACAAGGTTATCTTCTGCGACTATTACCTTTAGCCCTTCTATGTGTTCTTCCTGAATTTCCACTCTACCTGCGTCTGTATTTTCTTTGTTTTCGGGTTTTCCAAATGTAAGAAGAACAGTAAACTCGCTGCCTTTATCCAATGTGCTTTTGGCAGAAATCGAACCATTCTGTAGTTCAACTAACTTTTTACTGATGCTTAATCCTAAACCGGTGCCGCCATATAACCTTTTTGTTTTTTTATCAGCTTGCACAAAACTTTCAAATATTGAGTCCAATCTGGACTCCTCAATCCCAATTCCGGTATCTGAAACCTTAAACTCAACATCTACTTTTTTATTTTTTTCTGCAACACATTGTACAAAAATTTTCACATAACCTTCATCGGTAAATTTCAGAGCATTGCTTACTAAATTATTAAGGATCTGTATTAGTTTAGCGGGGTCTCCTGTTAAATACTTCGGGAGGTTTTCACCTATCTCTGTTATTAATTCAACTTTCTTATTTACTGCGGTAGTTTTAAACGATTCTGATACCGTACTTACCAATTCTTTTAGTTCAAAATCAGTTTGCTCAAATTCAATTTTCCCGGCATCTATTTTTGAAAAATCAAGAATATCATCAATTAAGCTCAGAAGTGTTTTGGCAGAGAAGTCTACGATATTAATTGACTCAAGCTGATCTTTTCTGGGATTATCCTCTTTCAAAAAATTTGTCATTCCCAGAATTGCATTCATTGGGGTTCTGATTTCATGACTCATGGTAGCCAGAAAATCAGATTTAGCTGAGGAGCTTTTCTTTAACTGCTCACTGGTGGATTCCAGTTTTTCGATGTATTCCTCAAGCTCATCCTGTTTAAGGCTTAATTGCCTGTTCAGTTCTTTCTCTTTCTCTAAAAATTCTCTGGTAATTTGTTCTGCTCTTTCCTTCGATTCTGAAAAGGTATTAAATATGATCCATGTGGTTATAAATGCCGCAGCTATTACTCCCCATCTTACATAATCAATTGTTTCCGGGCTGAGAGACACTCTGTCTATAGCTATAAAGTCTATAATGAAGTACGAAATCACAGATATAAATATGGAAACATTTCTGATCCGGTTCTGTTCGTATTCAAAAAGAAGAATAGATAAACCCATTGCAGGGATCAGGAAATACTGTATCTCTGCTTTCCCGTCAAAAATTGAGCTGAGAATGATTATTGCAATATCTACATAAAGTATGAGCAGAAATTTAGCAATTGTTTCAAATCCTTGTCTCGAAAGAACCGGAATTAAACACAACGCAATGATCTCTGATATAAAGAACCACGACACTGACATGGATTTATCAATCGCAAAGATCAGAAAGAAAAGAGCGCAAATAAGTGCGATAGAATAAGAAACTACATCAAGTACGGGCAATCTGAATAACCTGCCACTATCGTTCAGATCATCTTTTAAATTACCTGATTGATCAGCAGTTATACCTGTAAGTGAAAAGTTATTTGCCATACTTGAAATATTAAACTAAGTACGACAATTATTCTCTATTGGTCAAGACGTTTGCAACTTTGATTTGTAAGCCATGGCATAAATTTTCATTTGCTTAACCATGGACGCCAATCCGTTAGCTCTTGTGGGCGATAGATGTTGTTGCATACCGATCTTAGAAATGAACTCCGGACTTGTATTTAGTATAGCTTCAGGTGTTTGACCAGAGTATAATCTCACCACTAAAGAAACCAGACCTTTTGTTATTGCAGCATCGCTGTCTGCTTTAAAAATGAGTTTATTGCCATCCAGATCAACAGTTAGCCAAACTTGGCTTTGACAGCCTTTAACTAAATTATCATCAACGCGACATTCTTCAGGCAATTCTTCCAACTTTTCGCCGTGTTTGATGATATATTTATATCGCTCGGTCCAGTCTTCAAATAAACTAAACTCTTTAACTATTCTTTCCTGTACTTCTTGTATATCCATACCTAAAGGTAATGAAAGGAGAGCATTAAATTAACCCTCAGAGCTTTATTTCTTAGTCTATTCCTAATTCTAAAAGAGCTACAGATTTTACTGCTTCCACTTTGTTTTCTTTCTCGTTTACGATAGGCTTAAATGATTGTATCATGGCAATAGTGCCGTCATTTTTCCCGACATACTCACATTTTTCGGAACAACGCTTTCCTCCAAAAGCTTTGGTCAGACTCTCTCTTATTACATCCGCTGTCTTTTTTGATACTACAGATTCGATTCCCTGATCCAACAAAGTTGCTTGTGAAAGGCCTGTAATATCTTGGTAGGATTCTGATACATAGCTACAGTAGATCTCTCCATTTTCATCTTTCTTAAACTTCATAACAAACTCGTCATGGTTTTTAAGCAAGTCTTCAATATTCTCACTTTTTCTCTTTAGTGTTTCGATAACACGGTTTCTCAAAGAGACATTATCAAAGTGAATCCTGATAATTGTATGATCACTACTTACGAATGATTTTACATCAGCTTCCAACATCAATTTTTGATCGTCATCACTTTTAAATTCCCAGGTGTAGTTGTCTTCAGAAATTGCTGAAGCATCAAAATCCTGAAAAAGCTCCTTAACTTCGGCATTGTCTTTTTCAGCTACTAAATCCCAGATCTTGATCTCTTTAAGATCATCCACATCCTGCTTTATAGTTTCCCGAAAAGATTTATTGCTTGATAGGATGTTACCTTGTGCATCAAGATCAACAAAAGTTCTTTTAGAGTTTTCTTCCAGCTCTTCAAAATCTACCGTAGCATCAAAAAGCACCTTGCTGGTTTCCTGTCTTTCCGTAATATCTCTCTGATAAGAAACCCAGTGCGTTATCTCGCCTTCTGAATTTGTAAGAGGGTGTATGTCCCACTGATTAATAAACTCTGAACCGTCCTTTCTGTAATTTACAGTATGTCCAAAAAATGCTTGCCCATCTATCAACCTTTTTTTCAAACGATCTAAAACATGTCTGTCTGTTTTTTCTCCCTGTAGAATTCTTGGCGTTTTCCCAATCACTTCTTCTCTGGAATAACCCGTCATTTCCGTGAATCCATCGTTCACATAAACAATGCGCGGCCCGGGTTCTTCCAAGCTCAATTCTGTTATTAAGATGGAATCGTAATCGTGCTTGGTTGCATTCTCCAGAAGCGATAGATGAGACTTGGTCCTGTCATATTTTTTCAGGATCTCAGAAAACAAACTCTCCAATTCTGATTCGGATGCTTTGTCTTTACTGCACGATTTTATTATTTCAAGAATTTCAGATTCTCTTATACTCATTGCGATAGTGTTTATAGAGGGTACATTTAGGTTTATAACTATTCAATAGTTTAAACCATTCCATTAAGGCCCAGAAATTTTTTACTTTATACTACCTTGATAGTATATTTAATTCTATGTCAAAGAAACTACTTATTTATTCTCTATTAATCTCTCTTTCAGGATGTTCATTTTTCAAACTAACCGAGAAGCAAAACTATAAACCGGAGTTGATCCAAGTAAAAGGTGGCTCTTTTGCATACGGAGATTTTTACGAAGGTAAAAATACAGATGCTATACCTGTTCATCAGGTAATGGTTGATGATTTTAAGATCGGTAAATATGAGATTACCTACGAACAGTTTGACTACTTCGCTGAGAAAAGTAAGATCAAAAAACCCAAATCTGATCTGGATAAAAGGGGAAACCGCGCAGTGACTTACGTTACCTGGGACGAAGCAAAAGCTTTTTGTGAATTTTATGGATACAGATTACCCACTGAAACGGAATGGGAATACGCAGCCCGTTCAGGCGGAAAGAATCAAGTGGTATCAGGTGCAACAACTCTGGATTCGATTTATGTAGTAGCTCTGACAAAAGATGAAGACCGAAGCGAATCAATTGAAGTTGGAACAAAACAACCCAACGATCTGGGTATTTACGACATGAGTGGCAATGTATTTGAGTGGATCGGCGACTACTATCAGTTCTATTCTATGCCTGAAAGAAAACACAGCTTGGATGAAGATGCTGTTCGTATCATTCGTGGCGGAAGTTATTATGAAAACATGCTCGCCAATCGAACTTACTGGAGAACCGGAACTTTAAGAGATGTTCGCTCTGAAGATATAGGCTTCAGGTGCGCCGATGATTAATTCATAGAAATAAAAAAGGGAGCCGAAGCTCCCTTTACTCACTCACCTATCGAAGTAGCAACTTAGCAATTGTCATAAGTTGCATGTTCGTAGTTCCTTCATAGATCTTTCCGATCTTGGCATCTCTGTAAAATTTCTCAACGGGATATTCTTTAACAAATCCATTTCCACCGTAAAGATCCACAGCCATGGATGCTACTCTTTCAGCAACTTCAGATGAATAATATTTTGCCATTGCAGCTTCTTTCAGGAAAGGCTGTCCGGCCATTTTCATTCTTGCTGCATTATAAACCAGCAAACGAGCTGTTTCAATATCCGTTGCCATGCGTGCTAATTGAAACTGAACCCCCTGGAATTCAGCAATAGCTTTACCGAACTGTTTACGTTCCTGTATGTATCCCAAAGCAGCATCAAAAGCTCCCTGAGCTATACCAACCATTTGAGCGCCAATACCAATTCTTCCTTCGTTTAGCGTTTCGATAGCTACTTTATATCCCTTCCCAACATCACCTAATACATTCTCTTTAGGAACTCTGCAATCTTCTAATAATATCTCACAAGTAGAGCTGGCTCGAATTCCCAGTTTATTCTCTTTCTTGGAAACTGAAAAACCTTCAAATCCTCTTTCTACAACAAAAGCTGTGATGCCTTTATATCCTGCTTCAGGATTAACATTGGCAAGTACGATAAAAATATCTGCTTCGTTCGCATTCGTGATCCATAGTTTTGCTCCATTCAGAATGTAGGAATCACCATCTTCTTTGGCTTTACACTTTAACGCAAAAGCATCGCTTCCGGATCCGGCTTCAGATAAGCAATATGCTCCCACTTTTTCTGTTGCAAGCTGTGGCAAGTACTTTTCTTTCAAAAAATCAGATGCATAGTTTACAAAGGCATTATTTACCAATGTATTTTGAACATCCATAAAAACACCAACAGAACCGTCCACTTTAGATATCTGCTCTATAGCAACAACAGACATCATAAAAGTACCGCCGCCACCATTATATTTTTCAGGAATATCAATTCCCATTAAACCCATCTCGAAGAATTCCTTAATAAGACCCGGATCAAGTTTAGCGTTTTCATCCATTTCCTCTACCAAAGGCTTTATTGAGGCTTGGGCAAAATCAGCTGCGGCATCTTTTAATAATTGCTCGTCTTCTGTTAGAGTAGTTAGGGGCGGTACCAGTTGTTCTGTTGCTTCCATTAAAAATATTCTGCTTTTGAAGGTTGTAAGATTTTAAATATACGAATTGTAAGCGCTTTTCTGCTACTGTTTTTGTGTTTATCTGCTAATTTCTGAGCTCAAAAAATCATAGGCAGCTTTAACGGGAGTTATTTCTCCTTTTTTAATTTGTTCAACAAGCTCTGCTGCTTTTTCCTTATTTGTTTCTGATCCCCAGAGTCTCCTTAACACTTCATCTTCTACTAATCGTTTAAACCAATTTAGCTCCTGCTCTTTTCTTTGAGCTTCAAAAATTCCTTTCTCTTTTAATGCAGAAATAAATCCTTGTATTTTCTCCCAAGCTTCATCAATTCTTTTCTTTTTGATGGAGCTGACGGTCAAAAATTCCACTCCAATTCCATCGTACTTTGGAGTCAGTAAATGAAATGCGTTTTGATATTCCGTAACTGCATTTTTCGCCATCTTCTCCTGATCACCATCTGCTTTGTTGATCACAAGTATATCAATGATCTCCATGATTCCTCTTTTGATTCCTTGTAGTGAATCTCCGGCTCCGGGCAACATCAACACTAAGAAACAATCCACCATGGAAGCTACTTCAAATTCACTTTGCCCAACCCCGACGGTTTCTACCAGAATCACATCATATCCGGCGGCTTCACACAGCATCATGGACTCTCGAGTTCGTTTTGCAACACCGCCTAATGTCCCTGAGGTTGGCGAAGGACGAATAAAGGCTTCATCCTTTGAGGATAGCGTCTCCATCCTGGTTTTATCACCCAAAATACTTCCGCCCGTTGCGGGGCTACTTGGATCTACAGCCAATACCGCAACTTTCAAACCCTCTTCGATCAACAGATTTCCAAGCGCTTCTATAAATGTACTTTTTCCAACTCCGGGAACTCCTGAAATACCAACACGAATGGTTTCTTTAGACGATCTTACTTTACTGATCAGCTCCTGAGCAGTTTGTTGATCTGCCTCCCGGTTACTTTCAACCAGAGTGATGGCTTTGGCTAAATGTCGCCGTTTTCCTTCCTGAACCCCTTTTGCAAGTTCGTCAATGGTCATGCTTTTTGGGCTCTGATTTCATCAATTACTTTTGAAGCAGCTTTCGGAATGTTCGTACCAGGACCAAAAATTGCAGAAACACCGGCTTCATAAAGAAAATCATAATCCTGAACAGGAATTACACCACCGGCTACAATGATAATATCTCCGGCTTCTTCTTTTTTGAGGATTTTTACCAGATCCGGAATTAAGGTTTTGTGTCCGGCTGCCAGAGTGGATACACCGATCACATGTACATCATTTTCGATGGCTTGCTTAGCGGCTTCATCGGGAGTTGAGAATAACGGACCTACATCCACATCAAAACCCATGTCTGCAAATGCGGTTGCAACTACTTTGGCTCCACGATCATGCCCGTCCTGACCCATTTTCACTACTAAAATTCTTGGTCGGCGACCTTCTTCTTCAGAAAATGCATCGATCTTTGACTTTATTTCCTGATATCCTTTATCCGATTTATACACGCTTTCGTACACTCCCTTTATGGTTTGGTTGGTGGCGGTATGTCTTCCCCAGGCCTGCTCAAGTGCTGTAGAAATTTCCCCAACTGTGGCTCTTTTTCGCGTTGCTTCCACAGCAAGATCCAGAATATTTCCTTCTCCTGATCTAGCCGCTTCGGTAATTGCCAACAAGGCTTCTTTGGTTGCTACCTTATCGCGCTTAGCTTTGATCTCATCGATCAGATCAACTTGCCCATCCCGAACTCCGGTGTTGTCGATATCTAAAATATCCACCGGATCTTCTTTTTCGTTTACATACTTATTCACACCAACTATGGTGATGTCGCCCTTATCAATTCCGGCTTGTTTAATGGCCGCGGCTTCTTCGATCTTTTGTTTTGGATAGCCTTCTTCAATAGCTTTTGCCATTCCACCCATTTCCATCACTTCATTGATAATAGTCTTGGCTTTTTCTTTCAGATCATGAGTCATGGATTCTATAGCATACGAACCTCCGAGCGGGTCAACGGTATGCGTGATATCCGTTTCTTCCTGAATGATGGTCTGGGTATTTCTGGCAATTCTGGATGATGTTTCTGTCGGCAAAGAAATTGCTTCATCGTAACTGTTGGTATGCAAAGATTGAGTTCCGCCAAGAACTGCAGCCATGGCTTCGATGGTAGTTCTTACCACATTGTTCAATGGATCCTGAGCAGTTAATGACCAGCCTGATGTTTGGCAATGTGTTCTCAGCATCAATGATTTTTGATTCTTTGGCTCAAAGTGCTCTTTCATCAATTCTGCCCAAAGTGTTCTGGCAGCTCTGAGCTTGCTAACCTCCATAAGAAAGTTCATTCCGATCGCAAAAAAGAAAGATAATCGCGGAGCAAAAGCATCTACATCTAAACCACTTTCCACCGCCGTTTTAACATATTCCAAACCATCAGCTAAAGTAAAAGCCAATTCAAGAGCTGAATCTGCTCCGGCTTCCTGCATATGATATCCGGAAATGGAGATCGAATTAAAGCGAGGCATTTTTTCGCTGGTATATTCGATGATATCCGAAACCAATCGCATGGATTCCTGTGGTGGATAGATATAAGTATTGCGAACCATAAACTCTTTCAGAATGTCGTTCTGAATCGTTCCGCTTAATTGCTCGGTAGAAACTCCTTGTTCTTCTGCTGCAACTATGTACGCTGCCATGATCGGAATCACTGCTCCATTCATTGTCATGGAAACGGACATTTTGTCCAAGGGAATTCCGTCGAACAAAATCTTCATGTCTTCTACCGAATCGATAGCAACTCCGGCTTTACCAACGTCACCAACTACCCGTGGATGGTCAGAATCATAGCCCCGATGCGTTGCAAGGTCAAAAGCCACACTAAGCCCCTTTTGTCCTTTTTCGAGCGCCTGACGATAGAATTTATTCGATTCTTCTGCAGTTGAAAATCCGGCGTATTGACGAATCGTCCATGGTCGCTGAGTGTACATACTTGAATAAGGACCGCGCGTAAAAGGAAACTCTCCCGGATATCCCGGATCGACATTTCTGTTCGAAACATCTTCTGAATCGTACAATGCCTGAATTTCAAAACCCTCAGGGCTTTGTCGGTTCAAAGATTCTGCTTTATCACCTTTTAAAAGCTTTTCTACACCTTTCTTCCAATTTTCTTTACCGGAACTATTATCTGACATGGAGTTAGTTTTTTATGGAAACTTCTATCTCCCTAAATGTACGACTTTGAGAGAAGATTTTTAAGAATGAAAAATTATTAATCAGGAATGAATCATTCCTAATTTAAATATTATTCATACTTTATATAGTAAAGCTTATATTCGGAGATTATGACCAATAGAATACTATTCTTACTTCTTTTATTTATTCTGAGTTGTGATAAGCCTGACACTTCACTTTCAGATGAAATTGAAGCCTTTTTATCTGATAATATGCCCGGGTACCAACTCATGCCTGAGAATTTTTCGAATCCGGAAATAGGAAACAGGATACCTGAATTTGAAGGAGCTATATCAAAAAGAAAACCTTCAGGTCATAAACACATAGTAAAATTTGACTTCAATCGAGATGGAATCGATGATTACACAGCTTACGTCTTTACAGAAAACCTTACCAAAACTACTGATGAATACAAATATTATGAGTCAAAACAGATTTTAATTTATGGAGATCAATCTGGTTTCAGTACTGATATAGTAGAATTTGGCGGAAATGAAATAGGCTACCGAGAGAAGTATACTCATATCATTGATAGTGATTTTTGGGTAATAGAATCCGGTAATTACACCTTATCCGGAGCTAATGATACAACACTTATTATCCCAAATAATACATTGATAGGATTTGATGAGACTAGTTGTACAATTTTAATTTGGCTTGATAATAGAAATTATGAATTTCTCAGACTTAAAAATGAATAGCTAACCTTCTTATGACAGATCGGATTCTTTTAAGCTGATTAAAGACATACTGGTATTCAATTATTACTTTTTCAAAAAAATCGCAGTACTTGAAGGGTCTGCTTGCTTAAATTTTATAACTAAAAATATGCTGTCTATACAAGTAGGATATTTACGTCCATAAATAAAAATAAGTGAGTGATCAAAAATCACTTCAAATTCATCTCTGTCTGGGAAGTACCAAAACTCATATCGGAATCAAATTCACCTTTGCCGAAGGTTTCTTCCATTTCGGCACGGAGTTTTTGAATAGTTAATCCACTTTTAAGCGTCCCGTTTCTGGCAAGAGAAACACGCCCTGTTTCTTCAGAGACGATCAATACTAATACATTATTGGTTTCACTAATACCAACCGCTGCACGGTGACGTGTACCAAAAGACTGAGCAATATTCGGGTTTTGTGAGATAGGCAAATAACAACTTGCAGCTACAATTCTATTGCTCCTGATCACTACCGCACCATCATGGAGTGGAGTGTCTTTTTGAAAAATTGTGGTAAGTAACTCTGCTTTTACAGCAGAATCAATTTTTACCCCGGCGTCTACCAAGTCTTGTAGCGAAGAAGAACGGGCAAACACGATCAGTGCTCCGGTTCTGTCTTTGGCCATTTTTTTTGTGGCATCGATCACTTCATCTATCATTTCATTTGATCCCGTTCTGGTAAAGAAGCGATCGAAGCTGGTGTTATTACCAATTCTGTATAAAAGCTTTCTGATTTCCGGTTGGAAAAGAATGAACACCGCCAGAATACCAACATCCAGAATACTTTTGAGAATGAAATTGATCGTTTCAAAACCCAGTAAACGAATTATAAAATTGATCAAGATCACAAAAAAGATCCCGATGGTAGCCTGAATTGCAAAAGTCCCTTTGATCCATCGATACAGATATACCAGAACCCCTGCAATAATGAGGGTTTCGATGAAATCCTTTATTCCGAATTCTAAAAATCCGATGGGAAACAATGTAGTGGCCGTCTAGCGTTGTGATTGAATTGCTTGGAATATACGTAATGAATCGGAAGCTTCCTTAACATCATGCACACGAAGTATTTTTACTCCTTTCATGAGTGCATCATAGTGAACTGAAACCGTTCCGATCAATCGATCATCAGCAGGTCTCTCATCCAGAATTTTTCCGATCATCGATTTTCGTGATGCTCCAATTAACACAGGAACGCCAATTTTTGTGAATTTATCAAGGTGGGCGAGTAATTTTAAATTGTGCTCCTGAGTTTTGCCAAAGCCAATACCCGGATCGATAATTATGTTCTGCACTCCTTTTGACCGTGCAAAAGCGATCTTTTTTTCAAAAAACTGAAGTAAATCTTCTATAACATTATCGTATTTTGGAGCATCCTGCATTGTTTTTGGATCTCCCTGAGAATGCATTATCACATAGGCTGCGTCATGTTCAGCTGCAAGTTCTGCCATAGCAGGAGACTTCTGTAAACCGCTTACGTCATTTATTATACCGGCACCAACTTTCAGTGCTTGTTCAGCTACTTTGAACTTAGTTGTGTCAATAGAATAAATAAGCTCAGGGAATGTCTGAACAGCTTTTTCAAGAACAGGAATAACACGATCCATTTCTTCCTGTTCAGAAACCGGATCCGAGCCCGGACGGGTAGACTCTCCACCAATATCAATGATAGAAGCCCCATCTCTGCGCATGATATGTATTCTGTCGAGTGCGCGCTCTACATGGATATACTTACCACCATCACTGAATGAATCAGGAGTAGCATTTATGATCCCCATTATTTGGGGAGTGGAAAAATCTGGTATTGAGATAGTTTTAATTAATTATGAATTTTAAATTATGAGTTCTGAATTCATCATTCAAAACTCATAATTCATAATTTCTTACCACTCTTCCTGTAGCTCACTTAATTTATCTTCTTTGGTTGCCCATTCATCTGCATCAGGAAGTGCATCTTGAGTTTCATTGATTACTCTGTCTTCCCACTGTTCAGCAAGACGTTCATTCAACTCAATATAATGTTCCCACTTTTCCGGCACTTCATCATCCGGATAAATAGCTTCTACCGGACATTCAGAAACACATGCATCACAATCAATGCACTCGTTTGGATCGATAGTAAGAAAATTAGGTCCTTCCCGAAAAGCGTCTACAGGGCAAACAGCAGCGCAATTAGTATATTTACATTGAACACAAGGTTCAGTTACAATGTAGGGCATTTTGTTATTTTTGTATTTTCATTAGATGATTCGGAATATCTCAGGCTGAAGCATTAGATGCAATTCAAATTATTTAAGTATCTCACTAACAGCATCAAAATTTCCATCATTTGGAGCCGGTTCAATATTCAATATTTTTGCCATAACTTCATAAAGATGAATGTTTTCGAAGCGACCTAATTTTACTTCTTCATTAAATGCAGGTCCATAGGCTACAAAAATTGCATCCATTTTAGGATTTGCATTGTCAAAACCGTGCGCGCCACCACTTGGGTAATCACTACCCCTTGATTCAAAAAACTGCTTTGTATTTATCGTGTAACCTTCATCAGCAACCATAAGAATTTCAGGAACTCTGCTGTTATTTTTTAAATGATAACGGTCCGGAATATCTTCCTTAAGATATACTTTGAAATTTTCTTCGTTCTTTTTCAAACTTTCAAAAACCTCTTGCTCTCCTTCTCCTTCCACATTAAACATGAGTGCAGGTGAATACGCTATGATCTCAATTTTATTCACGTCGATGAAGTCATCCAAAGTAACTTTTTTTGATGGAGACACTTCGATCATCCCGTGATCTGAAACGATCATTAAATTAATAGACTCGTTGCTTTCCAGCTTTTCCATTAAATATCCAACTAACTCATCAGCCTGTTCAATAGCTTCAATTACTTCTTCTGAATCCGGTCCGTAGCGGTGTCCCTGGCTGTCAACAAAACTAAAATAGAGCGTTCCAAATTCTACAGGATCCTGCTCCCGAGTCATCCATTTAAGTACGGTATCAATTCTGGCTTCGTTAGGAATACTTCCATCATAACTTTTCCAGTGACTCGGTCTCATGTTTTGAATGGGAGCTTCGGATCCAATCCAGAACATTGTTCCTGCTTTTTTACCTGCTTTTTCTACGGTATTCCAAATCGGTTCACCCAAATACCAATCCGGATTTTCAACTGCTTCTCTGTTTCCCATTGAATACCTGGCATCCATTTCAGGATCGTACATATTGTTACCGATCAATCCATTATTCTCCGGATATAACCCCGTGGCTATAGCATAGTGATTTGGAAAGGTTTTCGTTGGGAAGATCGGAATCAGACCCTCTGCAGTTACACCATTTTTGATCAGGCGGTCGAAATTTGGTGTTTCTGTTTTCGTTAAATAATCTGCCCGAAATCCGTCAAAGGAGATTAGTAATAACTGTGGTTGCTCTTTTTCAGGTGAACAACCAAATAGAAGTAAAACCGAAAGTGCTAATAGAAAATTTTTCATTGTTTTTGAATGAAAGAAGATCAACTTAAGTGATAGATTATTCGAAATCGGTCGTTAGTTTAAATCGTGCGATTCTGTTATTCCCTGTATCTGCTACATATACGATAGTTCTGTAGTAAGCAACTCCACTTGGATTCATAAACTGCTTTGGACCTGCACCTTCGCCACCAAATGAAACAACTATTTTCTTGCTGTCTGCATCAGCTCCTACCGGAGGATTAACTCCTTCCTGTCCGTTAGATTGAAATTGATAAAGCGAGTCAGTTTCAGAATCAACAACAAAAATAAATGCATCGTCATCACCGGAAAATGCTATATCAGTAGGCATTTGAAATTTTCCGGGTTCATATAAAAACCCATTTGCCTGAGAAGTGTCCTGAGCAAGAAGTGACGAATTTTGTTCAAATATTAGCCCATCAGTCGTTTCCACAGCATTTATCCAAAGCACTCTGAAATCAATATTTTGTGCCTGCGATGCCTGAGCAATCAAAAAGCTGCGATCGTCAGTTAACCGATCTCTTTGAGGCGGTGTTACAAATGAAGCTATAGAACTTAAACGAACAGCACTTCTAAGTGAAGGATTAGTTGGATTCAACGTAGTGATCTGACGAACATTTGTCATTTTATTTGTAGGAACGCCGTTTTCTTCAATTCTCGCGAACTCAAGAACTGTATTATCAGGCGCTGCGATTTGATTGGTATTATTCTGGGGACCTCTTCGGGATATGTAAACAGAATTATCAGCTAAAATTGTTAAGCCTGTAATTTCTACGTTTTCATAATTATTTGATGATCCTTTATTCAGTCTGGCATTTTGCGCTGCCGAAGTACTTAAGCTGGCATCGTCAAAAGGAAAAATGAGTGTATCAACAAATTGAATATCCCCTGCCCCATTCATGTTCTTGATCTTAAACACCGCAGGAAGATTGAACGTAGTTGGTGTTCCGTTTTTGTCAATCGTTGTATCAATTCGTGCTGAAACATAAACGTTCAATAAACGATCCTGAGTTACCGCATTAGCTCCTTGCAATTGTATAGTCCTTCTTGGTGAAAGATCCGCTCTGTCAAGCAAATGAACTCCTTCATTATCTGTCACATACACAAAAGTATCAAAACCGATATGCACGTCATTTGGCGCATCAAACTCTCCCCAGAAAGGAAGTACGGGAGCATAGCCATCAACATTTTCAAGACGTGGATCTATTTTACCTTCGTCGAAAATTTCTTCATTTGTTTCGTCATTCTTGGAACCAAAGATACTGTCACAACCTACTCCTGCAACAACAAAAAGTGCTAATAAAAATCCTAATTTCTTCATTGCTCTCATAAACTAAATCCTAACGAAATTCTGTGTATTGTTCCTAAACGATCAAAATTAGTAAAGCCATAATCTGCTTTAAGTGTTTTCCCTGAAAAAGGCACTTTAATCCCTGCTCCAAAACTTGGGAGAATTCTTTCTTCATTTCCAAATTCATACCCGGCTCTGAAAAAGAACTGATCCATAAAACTATATTCACCACCAATATTCAGTTCTTCTGAATTATCACTTGGGTTATTGATCTGAGCTGTTACTACAAGTTTGTTCTGTTCTGTTTCGTATAGATCGTAAGCAGCGGCAATAATAAATCGTGTAGGCAATGAAAGTTCACTTTCAGGTTCCTGTGTAACTTCTCCATCTGGCGATGAATTTGTTACTTCTCCATCAGGAGATGCTTCAAAACCGAAATTATTAACGCTCACACCAAATCTCAATCCTGTATCACCAACGTCGTATGAAAAACCAAAATCAATGGCCCCTGTTTGATACGTTATATCATAGAAATTCAGATAATAGTATCTGAGGGTTATCCCGTAACTAAAAAGATCCGTGATCTTGTGAGAGCCTGTTAGTCCTGCTGAAAGGTGATGAGTTCTGAAAGTACGTCCATCGCCAAACGGTTGTGTTTCAGTTGTTACTTTCTGATCTCCTGAAGTGAAATACTGAACCGAACCACCAATAGCGAAATCATTGTATTTATGGATATAGCTGAAATACTGTTGGCTGGTTTCAACTAAATAAGAGGTGTGGGAAAGGTTTGCAAACGAAGTACCTATCTTTGAAGCCATTGCCGGGTTCCAGTACAAGCTGGATCCATCTGTAGCATCAGCCATGTTGGAATTTCCCATTCCTGCACTTCTTGCATCCACTGTAATTTTCGTGAACTGAAAGCCTTCAGTTCCCGATCGGTCATCTCCATAGGATGTTTGACCAAATGTTTGCGCACCGGGATATAAGATCAATCCGGCTATAAAAAACGAAATAAGTTTAGAGTAATTTTTCATCAAAAGTTGATTGAAAGGCCAAAGACAATATGTCTTTGTTGTAAAAAGTTTGCTGGGTTTTCGTAGCGTGGTAATCCGTTGTCTGTTGGATCTAAATATCTTGGATCACGTACACTATTTGGCACATCGTATGATCTGTCATCACGTAGTGCTACTAATTCGGACTGGTCACTTGGGTAGGTTTTATAACCTTCACCTGTTACCGGGTTTATTACAACCGCGCTTTTGTTATTCAGGAAGTTTGAAATCTCAAGGAAGGTTGAAATTCGGGTTTCTCCGATTGTGAACCATTTCTGCAGATTGAAATCCATATAAAACCAGGCCGGACCAACTTCACTATATCTTTGCGCGGGGTCATCAACCTGCTCATAAATTGGTCTCCAGTTTTCTTCTCCGCTTATAGGGTTTCTTTCGGTACCAACTCTTTCATAAGGAGTATACCGTGCTCCGCTTCTCCATACCGCGGAAAGAAATATCTGAAAGTTATTTAACACAGGACTGTCTAATATTCCTTTTTCTCTTGCATGAGTAAAAGTAACGTTTCCTTTTATGTCAAAAGGTCTATCCCAGGCAAGAGGGGTCTCAATATTATTTCCAATGTTCTGGCTTCCGGAAATTCCACTCAGATTATCATCATTGGTAGAACTCAACCCTTCTGCACGGCTATAGGTTACTGAAACCTGCCCTCTTAAAAGATCCATATATCTCTTCAGATAAGAGATTTCAACACCACGAGATCTTGCATAATCTCCATTTATTCTGAATGCCTTGGTAACAGGTCTGCCGTCAACATCATTTACCCGGATACTTTGTGAAGTAACAAAATCGTATTTATCTCTCCAGAATGCAGAAATATTCAATGCATCATTTGATGTGATCTGATTTCTAAGACCGATCTCATACGAGATGTCCACTTCTCTGTTAAGATTTGGATTTCCTAAACTTGGGAGATCAGACTGATCCTGAAAGAATGGATCTAAACCTGCATATACAAAACTCGGGTGAGGGATTCTCGCTGAATGCCCGTAGTTAAAGAACAATACCTGATTCTCTCTTACAGGGAAAGACACATTAATTTTAGGTAAGAATATAAATTTATATCTCAGGCCAAGTATTTCTTTACTGTCTTTCTGATATTCTTCTGCAACGAATGTTGGGATCGTTGAAAATACATCAGGATCAAGCGCTTCTTCCACTCGTTCATCAACATATCTTCCGGGAGCCCAATATTCGAATCTACCACCAATATTCGCAATCAATCCGTTGTAACGAATTTTATCCGTAATAAATAACGCTCCTCTTTTTGGCTTTACTCTCCAGGCATCAAAATTTTCTCCGACTCTGAAAGTCTCGGAAACCGTATTGTCATCTATTCTGATTGGAGCTCCTATCCAGGGGCGGGTAATGTCAATCCACTGATAATCATTGAATTTTGACTCAAAACCTATTACCAACTGATTATCTTGTCCACCAAATAACTTAGTGTAACTCGATCTTACTGTAATTTCTTCAGCAAAATGATCATGCCACAGCGTTGCAATTCCACCGTTGTTAAAATATCCGGGGCCTGCTAATATATAAGTGAAATCATCTGTTCCTTCAAATTCATCGCCCGGAAAAGTCACAATACTTTCAGGGTCAAACTCACCATCTACAATATCAGGTCTCCAATTTCTACCATTAGCATCTGCTCTCAGTTGAGTAAATAATCTACTTACCTGAACTTCATAAAAAGAAGAAGTCGAAAGTGTTTGAGTCCATTTTAAATATGATAGGTTTGAATCATGCGTATATGTATTGGCATTGTCCAAAAACCCATTCGAAAATGCAAACTGGAAACCGGGCTGAACCTGAGTGTCAGCACCTGTAATTTGAAGCATTCTGGTGTTTTGATTGATCGTAAGAGATCGCTGATAAGCCGCCTGCAACCTCACTCCGGGTTTTATGTTGTAGGTAAGTTTCATCATACCATTCCAGCGATTTCCCTGGCGGGGTGACCAAAAATCAGAACCTACGATAGAAGACTGGATCTGATCGGCTGATAATTTGGTATATCCATCTTCTAAGGCAACTTGAGCTGTAGCATAAAAAGTGATTTTTCCAGGCAGATCAAGTCCCAGCTTTGGTAATATTTTCTCCGCAAGAATTCCGGGTCCACCAATGCTTAATTCGTAAACATCCTGGAAATAATTAGCTTGATGGTCCATTACGTTGGAACCGAAATTATCTCTTTTGTGTGAAAAACTTCCTTCGTAATTATCTCCACCGTTTCTGGTTTTTACGGAAACTACACCTGAAGTAACATCTCCGTATTCAGCTCCAACACCTCCGGTTATTACTTCAATATTACTGAATGAATTTGCTCCAAGATCAAGACCGAAGCCTGTTCCGGCTAAAGGATCCTGAGCTGAAACGCCGTCAACTACATATCCGGTTTCATAAGCACGTCCACCTTTAATGTATAAACCTGTTGGATCTTTAATTACACCGGATTGCAACGAAACTGCATCCTCTACCTTTCTTACAGGAGCTGCTTCAATATCTTTTCTTGAAATAGTTGAAGAAGTGGTTGATTTCTCTACATCAAATATAGGACGCTCTCCGATTACAACTATTTCTTCTCCGGAAGTCAAAACTTTAGGCTTTAATTTGTAATTAAGCTCCGTAGTCTCCCCTGCTTCAACTTTGATTCCTGTTAAAAGTACTGTTTCGAACCCGATGTATGTGATTCTTACAGAATATTCTCCCGGGCGAATCTTATCAATTTCATAATCTCCATCAATACCGGTAGCTGTACCAAAGCTAGTTCCTGTAATAAGTACCGTTGCGCCAATTAAGGTTTCTCCGGTTTCAGCATCGGTAATTATTCCTTTAATTCCACCGGTTTGTGCAAAAGCAGTAGAACTTGTAAGTATTATAAATAAGGCTATAAATAAACTTTGTATTCTTTTCATAATTCTATTGTTTAAAGCCCAAGCGATCTATAACAACTTCTTGAATCATATCGCTGATATTGTTGTTGCCGTTTAGATTTGACAAATCAAGGCTAAAGTAAATAAGGTTGCCTTCAGCATTTTCAATAGTAACAAACTGATAACCATTATAAGGACGAACACCACCTGTAGCTGTTCTTCTAACAAAATTAGCCTGATATAAACTTTTACTGCCATTTACTCCTTTTAGAGGAAACACCCCACTTAAAGCAAAGGAACCTGATTCGACTTTTAAAGTATTCGATATTGACACATCTGTTGGGGTTACTAAAGAATCTTCCAATATCAGAAATTGCCCTGTTTGAATTGAATCCACTGGTAAAAAGTTAAAAACGGGATCTCCTCTATCTAAATTCTTCATCGGAATATTTACAAACGAAGTTCCACCGTTATCAAAAAATTCATCTAATATTTCCTGAGCGTATGTGATATTTCTATCCAGGTCATTTGATATCCAGTATACATGATCCCATTTAGAAAGTGTCTTTATTAAAGTCGGGTCAATTACTGTAGGAAATGCGCTGGAAAGAGCTACTTTATCCTGAGAAACTTCTCCATCATTTATTATCCAAATATCCGGTGAAATTCCGTTTTGTTGTAATAAATCTAAGTGAAATTGTTGCCTGCTTGATGAGCTTGGCCCTGAGAAATCATTTAAGAACAAAGTATTGGATGTTTGCTCTTTTATATACCAAGACAAAGAATCTATTTCACTAGCCGAGCCTGCGGCATCTACTGCTCTTACATAAAATGTGTTTCGGGCTCCTACATTAACAGGAATTGTTAAATTTTCTCCATTTATTTGCAGTGTAGAATAACTTCTTCCCAGAAAAACCTGAGCATCGCGGGTTCCAGCTGTAGTATTATCCACTTCAAGAGAGATAAACAGTTGGCCATCATCATCTTCTGTAAAAGGGATTTCAGTCCATCCATTAACTGTATCATTAATGGCGATTTCTGTGCTTTCAAGATTTAAAAGACCGTCAGGATCACTGAAACTCCATCCAAAACTTGAAACCGAAAATAATGTATCAGGTGGTGATTGATTAGAATTGATCGATACCTGAGGTGTAGAATTCACTATTGGATATACCAATGATGCTCCTACCGGATCTGCCAGTCCTTTATCATCAACCGCTCTTACCTTGAATAAAACATCATCTGTTTGTTGACCGGAAGTAATTGGGAGAATAAAAACGCTATCTGTTTTAGTGGTAAAAGTGAAATTACCTTCTGATGTATCATTGATAGCGTATTCAAAACCTGCAACGAATCCATCAGGATCATTACCGAACCAAGAAATGTGAATTTGGCTGGACAAACGAAAATCACTTCCGCGATTTATCCTTTCTACAGTCAAATTTGTTGAAGGTGGTTGGTTTTCTGCAAGTTCTCCACTTATAGTGTCTCCACATCCGTTTATATAAAAGGACGTTAAAAATAAAGTGAGAATTAAAAGTACGTGTGTTTTCAAGAGATAAATTATTAAAAAAGAAAGGAGCCACCTTAAACAAGGCAGCTCCGTTTCAAAATATACTTATTTGATCAATAGCATTTTCTTAGTGCTAGTGAATGAACCTGCCTGAATTCTATAAATGTACATTCCACTTGATAGATTACTTGCATCAAATGGTACTACATGGAATCCGGAAGTCATTTTTTCGTTGATCAATGTGTTTACTTTTTGTCCCAACATGTTATAAATAGTAAGTGTCACATCTGCCGTTTTAGGTAGTGCGAATTTAATATTTGTTGTTGGGTTAAAAGGGTTCGGATAGTTTTGCTCTAAAGCAAAAGTGTTAGGTGTTCCTTCTTCAAAATCGTTTGAAGTAAGCAATCCTCTTTCCAAAGTAACAACTCTGAACATTGCTGAAAAGTCATCAAAAAATGACGTTCTAACTTGCAGAGTATCTGAACCATCAGATACTACTACAGTCCATAAGAAATCAGCTGACTGTCCAACATCTAGTCCCTGAGCAACGAGTGCTGCATCGATTGCTTCAAAAGTTGGAGATGAAGCATTCACAGTACCATCAGAATTCGATTCAAGATCTAAAAGAACTGAGGTAGTGTCGTTGCTATAAAGTCTCCACCCATAAGTTACATCGTCTCCATCGTAATCTGTCGTTGAGTTCCATGTAAACTCAATGGTCTCCGTATCAACTACAATATTTGCGCTGTCAGCAGGTCCGGTTAAAGAGAAGTCTAATAATGGTTTGAATGAGTTATTATCATCAGTAATTAGATCTGCGGCAGTTCTAGGGTGGAATTTAGGAGCTCCGAAAGAAGCAGCAACCACAGCATAAGCATCCATAGTTTTGCCTTCTCGTACTGACTCGTTATAATCTCCTCTTGCCTGAGTGTTACCTACAACAGTTGACCTGATATCTTCATTAAAGATGGCGCCATTTGAAGAATCAGCATCAGTGTTCTGCATAGTATACTCACCAAAAGAACCTCTTGCAGTAAGTTGAACATCTTCGAACTTAACAAGCATGCCTTCATAGTTTTCAAGCTCTCCACCATTTTGCAGAGCCTGAACTGTATCAGTACTTATCACAGGTATTACCTGATCGAGATCATTACCTGAAGAATTAACAGTAAATTCAAGATTTACAAGCTGAGTTAAAGTTAAAGAGTTACTTGCAACTTCAGCTTCAGCAACTTCAGCAGATGTTACTGTAATAGAATCTCCTTTAACTAATGCTTGTGTTGCAGAAGTTCTTTCTAAGAAAATTCCACTCCAAGCGGCCGCTGCTTCCTGAAGAATAATTACTCCATCAGAATTATCAGAAACAATAATTCCTGAGATATCAACAGGTAATTGACCTGCACCTTCAAGTGGGCTTGCGCCTGCTTTTCCATCAGCTGTTGTTTGAATCACAGCAATAGAATTGATTGGCTCATCCTGTACAAAGAAACCATAGTTTCCGGAAATAGGATCTCTACCGGTTAAACCTTCGCTGTCAGTAGCTTCAAAATAAAATGAAACGGGACTGAAGTTATCGAAAGTAGGCAATGTATATTCATAAGTACTACCAGTTGAATTTGTCATTGCAGCAGTTATAGTAGTGTCTCCATCTGAGTACACGATATTTGCAGATGTAACAGTAGAAGCGCCATCAGCAGTAATATCAACGCTCACAGTAACAGCATCAGATGAGGTTACAGTAGAGTCAGATAGAGCAGCATTACTGAAACTTGGAGGAAGACCTACAACTATAACATCACTTGGCCAATTTAGAGTTTCACCATTACAAAGTTCTCCATCCACACATCTTAGTGGCTCTCCTGAGTCATCATCGGTTGTCCAAAGCACACCATCTTCAAACGGACTCATGCTCCATGAAATTTGGTTTGCAGGAACCGTTCCATCAGGATCATCACCTTGGAGATTTAAGAAACCACTTACATTTACAACAGCGCCCGCCACAGGTGGCTCAAAGTTGCCATCAGATCCATCTTCAAGACCCGGCAATCTTCTGTAATTCCAACCCGGCAAATATCCTAAGCCTCTGTCATTTCTAAAACGAAGAGAGATATCATACATGTAAATTCTTGAACCATTTTGATTTAATGCCCAATCAACTCTGCTTCCAACCGAAATATTACTTACTGTCGCTCCTGTTATTTTTGCATAAGCGTTGTTGTACTTTTGATAGCTCTCAATGTCCATCTGAAAAGTGCCATCGCCATTTGCAGTAACAAGCTCATCTACAGTTACTTCCCACGGTTCTAGCAATTCAGCATATTGCGGAAAGTTAATAGATGTAGTTCCTTGGAGAGAAGCTTCATCAGCTGTCATTTGAACCGTTGAGTTAAAGAATGTCATACGTCCTACAAAAGTAACTACATCACCTCTCTGGAAACCCTCTAGTATTTCGTAATCACTCTCTACAATTTGAATCGACATTCCTGCTCTACCCTGAGTTACAGCAGCAGTATCAGTAATGAAAACATGTATTCTTCCAATGTCATCAATTTCGCCATCGCTGTTAGTATCATTAGGTGTTGCATTACCTGATGTTTTCGGGTTTGAAACTATTACACCGGTATAAGTTACAGTAACACCGTTTAAAGGGTGTGCTTGTAAAGCATTCTGAGAATACTCCGTAAGTCCATCGTACGTGTTTAGCTCTCTTACAGAAACTGTGTCTTGAGCTTGCGCGAACACCGGCAAGACTACTAACATAGCAACTGCAAAAAATTGTATCAGTTTTTTCATAGTAATAAGTATTATTTGATTATTGTAAGTTTTCCTTTTTCTATTTCTCCAGTAGTTAAATCTTTAACGGTAAATAGATATAAACCCGTTGTTAAGATTTGGTTTGCTTCACTTTGCAGATCCCATGCATGCTCACCACCGGGAAGCACCCTTGGGTCGTCACTAAAATCATCAAACCAGGAAACATCTCCATTGTATGTTTCAGAATCGTGATCTAATTCTGCAACTATATCTCCTGCTATGGTATAAATTCTTATTTCTGCTTTTGATGGAAGATTATAAAAGTAAAGTTTGCGGTCTCCTTCATTTGGTCCGTCCCATGCTGCATTTACCTTGTAAGGATTTGGATAAACCCCCACTTCAAACCCGTCATCACCAAAATTTTCATTGACGGGTGTTCCGGGAAATACACGAACCGCATTCGAATTTGTACTTGTTTCTAAACTTTCAACTCCAAACTCGGAATCTCCTCTGTCAAAAGCAGTCACAGATACCTGATATTGCCAACCACTTAATAAGTTAGTCAGGTCGTAGCGATAGTAATATTCAACTGTATCTCCCTCAAAAGTAACCGGTTCATCAAGCTCAACCTCATTAAAGCCCACATCAAAACCAATGTTGTTGTTCGGCTTATCAAATTCTCTGATCAATCTTGCATTCGGATTTATATCCTGCCCCAGGTCTGAACTGTAAACACGATATCCCTCAAAATCCATTTCGCCGGATACTCGATCCACAGACTCTTCGGCCGTTTTGTCCCAATAAATAGAAACCTTCCCTGCTTCTAGTACAATTTTTGTCTTCGGATTATCAGGTGGGGTTGGAAACAGATATCGGGTTAATTCACCATTTCCATCTGTATCTTCACCAGGATCAAGAACACCATTCTTGTTTTTATCTTCCCCTCTGAATACACTGTTTGCAGAGTTAATAGTACTCACCATATTAACTCTGGAATCTTCAGTATCAATAGACTTGCCTGCTTGGCCCTGAAATTGATCCGGTTTCAAAGCTGCGCTAAATACAAAGTATACTGTAATCGTTTCACCCGGCTCAACCTGAGGAAAAGGCCCCATGGAAATAAATGAAATATAATTTCCGTTACCACTTTGCCCATCTTCCCTAAGAGCTTGCTCATTATCTTTATATGGAAATTTTTGAGCCATTCTATTATAACGATCGCCATCATTTGAAGGAGCTGTAAAATCTCCGGCTCCGGCACTAAATAACCAATAGCTTGGTCCCAGATCCGGTACATTAAAACCAGTTTCAGTAAACTTCCCATTCAATGTGTCGGGATTGTCAGGGTGGAAAAAAGAATCTCTGTACTCCGCACCAACTATAGAAACAGCACCGTATGTATTAATGCTTGGGTCGTCGGGCGAACCTGCATCAAAAGCATACATGGTATTTAGTGAATCCATAAAACCAACGCCGTTCTTATTGAAAAAGGCTCCTCCGGTTTCTGTAGTACTGTTTACATTGCGCACTACCAAATCGGCATACATTCCAACATAAACACTATCCCAAGTCTCAGGAAGTGCATGGATATCACTATTGTTCGTAATATCGTATTTCAGAATGGTAAAGTTTTCTGTAAAAGGGAAACCCCAGTTGTAGCTCTCTAATTTCACATCTGTGAACAGCGGATTATCATGTCCCGTGATCTCAGTTCCATTCACACTTCTTCTACGATCTGTAAAACTAGCCAATATATCACGCTCACTTACCGCAGAAACAGAAAAGAATTCGTTATCAGGATCTGAACTCCTGCGGGTAATAACCGTTTCGGAAGTAAATTCAAAACCCCGTGCCCCTCTGGAATATCCTGCAGGATTCGTTACTGAAGATGAAGATAATCTGATCTGTCCTCCTACATCGGCTCCTATCCAGATTCCTGCCTCGAACAAATGTTCTGTTCCCGTAGATTTAGGAAAGCGCATACTTGATCCACTTTCAGGGTTATTTCGGACATCAGGCTTACCTAATGTTCCGAAATTTGTAATTGACAAACCTATGATTCCGGCGTCCGTCTCGGCTCTTTCAAATGGTACTTGTGCGCTTACACACAATGGAATCATGAATACTAACAGGAGTAGGATTAACTTCTTCAAATAACGATAAATTGCTAACGATTATAATGAGCACAATTATAAGAAAATTCTAGCTTAAACGAAGTTAGAATTGAAGGTTTTACAGTTTGATAACACGTTATTAAACTTGTTTAGAGTAAAAATCTGCCATAACCTTTTGGCTCACTCCTAAATAGTAAAAAATTACGATAATTGTAAATATCAGCTGAAGTTTTAAAACCCCTACTTTCTTATACTTGCGGGAAGAAGTTACAACCGCATTATTCATAATCTTAAATTTCCCCTCTTTTTTCAGGTCAACTACGATCTGCTGATCTTCCATCACTTTTAAACTTTGGTCAAAACCACCAACTTTATCGAATGCTTTTCTTGATACAAAAAGACTTTGGTCTCCGAATCTGAATAGATCATTATCGAACTTAGTAAACCAGGCATATAACTTTAGTAATGGAAGTTCCGGCTCAAAAGCCAAACGATAACAACCGGCTATATAACCTTCATTAATGCTTTTTAAAATATCCTTAATAAAGTTTTTCGGAGGCAATGAATCTGCATGTAAAAAGTATAATATATCACCTGAGCTTTTTTCCACACCATAGTTCATTTGTGAAGCTCTTCCTTTTATCGGGGATACATATATTTTATGGCCAAATTCTTTACAGATTTCTACAGTCTTATCTGTACTTCCTCCATCTATAAAGATCAATTCAGCTTTTTCACCTGAAATGTGTTTCTGCAGGTTTGAAATAAATTTTTTCAAGCCCGCTTCTTCATTAAAAACCGGAACTATAATGCTGATCATTTTAATCAAGATTAGCTAAATACTCATTCCAGTCATGTTCATTGTCAATATCATTCAGCACCTTAAGCTTAGCAAGTTTGATAGCATTTTCCTGAGCCCTTAATTCTGTCTGCTCCATAACCCTTTCTGTACTCCAGTCAATACCTTCCAAAACTTCAGGCTTATACGAACTCATTCCAATTAAATAATACCCTCCATCTTCGGATGGACCAAAAACAACATCGTTATCATCCAGCTTAGCAAAAGCTTCTTCCATAATTTTGCTTGTTAAAGTTGGGCAATCACTTCCGATCAACACCACTTTATTGCAGCCATTTATGAAAGAATCCTCAAATGCGTGTTTCATTTTTTCTCCCAGATCACCATCAATCTGGATTTTTTTAGAAAATATTTCCTCCTCCCAAATGTCATCTTTACCAATATCCCATGCATACCGTACTTCTTTATTCGCTTCCACCTTTAAAACTTCTCTCTTTGTGATTTCCAGCAATCTCAAATAAACATCCAGCGCCTCCTTGTCTCCAATTGTTTTGGCCAAACGTGTTTTCACTTTTCCCGGAACTGCATTTTTTACAAATACGACGATTTTCTTGTTTTTCACTAGTATTAGTTGTTGTTAATAATTGGAACTAAAATCTTAAATATATCCTTTAACTCTTTGAATACGAACTAACTAACCAAAAAATGAAAACAATCAAAAAATCGTTTCTTTTAATTTTCACCTTAGCCTTTACAGGCCTTTTCACAATCGATTCTACTGCTCAAAATACCAATGCAGGAAAAACCGGACTCGGTGTGATGATCGGTGAACCAACCGGAATTACACTTAAATCATGGACTAGTCAAAATACTGCATTTGATGTAGGTTTGGCATGGTCGCTATCAGGAAATGATGATATTTACGTGCATGCTGATCATCAATGGCATAAGCCTCTTGAAGTTGAAAAAGGTAATTTAGCTTTCTTTTATGGTATAGGTGCTCGCGCAATATTTTCAAACGATACTTTTTTTGGAGCACGGATACCTCTCGGTTTGTCATATTTGGCACCTGAGGCTCCCTTAGAATTCTATCTGGAAGTTGCTCCGGTTATCAATTTGATCCCGGATACAGATGGCGATGCTGATGGAGGAATTGGTATCAGATACTACTTCTAAGAATCACCATTTAATGATATTTAGTTGGGCAGGTATATTTCCTGCCCTTCTTGTATCACGGTAGCTTCTACATATGAAGTACCTTTGATACTCGCAATTTTAGAATTTATCCTATCCAGAGTATCATCACTATGATCCGGATCATGGTGTGATAAACACAGTCTTTTTATCCCGAGATCCTTTGTCAGTTCAATAACTGTTTCCCAGTTCGAATGTCCCCAACCCAAACGCTCCAAATGTTGTTCTTTGGTAAATTGTGCATCATGTATTAAAACATTAGCTCCTTTCACAAAATCCCGGAACTCATCTACAAATGCTTTGTTATCAGAATCTATATCAACAGGAAGTTCGTTATCCGGAGCAAAAACAATAACAGATTTTCCAATATTAAATTTAAAAATTGCCGTTGGCACAGTATGATTAGCCCACATAAACTCAACGGTATACTCGGTGAAACTCAGTTTATCTTTTTCGAAAGTGATACAATCAAGTTCTGACTCGAGCATATCAATAGAAACAGGAAAAAAAGTATTCGACAGATGTCCCTGAAGAATTTCTTTACATCCTATTCCATCCTGAGGAGGCATGTACACTTCAAAACGGTTTCTGGGATCGTAGAATGGCTTAAAAAAAGGAAATCCCTGAAGATGATCCCAATGAGGATGAGTAATAAATACACGTCCCATCAAGCTATTTCCGTTAGAGTCTAATTCATTACCAAGATTTCTAAAGCCCGTACCACAATCGGCTATAAGCAACTCACTCATTCCCGGAATTGATATCTGAATACAAGAGGTGTTACCACCATACCTCATATTTTCAGGGTTAGCGCATGGCGTTGAACCTCTTACTCCCCAAAGTTTTATTTTGATGTTGCTTTCCAAATATCAACGCATTGTTAAATGTAATAATAAGTAAATCTAACTATCACTGCCAAATAAATCCTATTTATTCTTCCTCTTCGTCTGAACTCATTAGATCTCTTAGAGTTCTATTAATTTCAGATATCCTTTGTTTCTTTGTATCCAACTTTTCTCCAACTTTATCGATCTTTTCCTGCAACTCATCTCTGAGTTTATTCCCTTTATTCGTTGGTTTAAAGTATGTTTTAGCTTCCTCGTACTGAATACTTTCTGATTCTAGTTTTGAAACATCTTTCTGGATAGCACTTTTTTCTTTGCGAAGCTTTATTACCTGCTTTCTGTCTGCAGGCTCTACTCCTTCTGAGGCTAATTCTCTTTCCATTCCCAGATCAGAACCACTGGATCTGAATCGTTCATAGATCACATCGCAAGCTTCCCTGTATTGTTTCCATATCTTATTCTTGGATTTAATAGGGACATAGCCGGCATTCTTAAAATCTTCCTGCAGTTTCTTGGCTTCTTCAACAGCTTTTACGGGATCTTCATGAGACCCTAGTTCATTTAGCTTGCTTAGAATTTCTTTTTTCTTTTCAAGGTTTTCCTTCTCTTCTCCACGGCGATCTTTAAAGTGATCTCTTCGTCGCTCATAGAACACATCCATTGCGGCCTTGAATTTCTTCCAGATCTTTGAAGATTTCTTTCTTTGAACCGGACCTATCTTCTTCCATTGATCCATCAGGCTTTGCATCTTCTGATGGCCTTTATCAAAATCTTCAGTGTTCTGAATTTCCTCAGCTTGTTCTATTAACTGGAGCTTTTTGTCGTAGTTTTTTTCTTCCTGTTCTCTGAGAACATCAATGTTTTCAGATTTCTTTTCATTGAAAGCGTCGGTTGCAGATTTAAACTTATCCCACAACTCATTTTCATCTTTTTGTGGAAGATTACCTGCTTTCTTCCACGCATTATGAAGTTTGTTGACCTTACGCGCCGCTTTTGCAATATTTTCGTTGTCAACCAAAGCCTCTGCTTCGGCAATCAGTTTTTTCTTCTTTTTTAAAGACTTCTCGATCTTTTCCCGATAGGCTTTATCATTCTTGAAACGAAGTTGGTTGAAGGCTTCTTCAGCAGCATTGAACCGGTCCCAGACCATTTGATTCTTTTCATTGGGTACTCTGCCGATTTTTCTCCACTGACTGTGAAGATCGTCGAATTCTTTTGTTAAAGCCTTAAAATCAGCTTTTGAATCATCACTACGTTTATTCAAGGCTTCCATTTTATCCAGTAGAAGAAGCTTCAAAGTCAGGTTATCTTCTTCTTTCTCAAGCTTTTTTACCAAACGATCTACTTTGTGGCTGTCAAATTCTTTCATGAATGAATCGAATCTTTCATTCAAAGCGTCGATTTCATCTCTTGGGATTTGCGTAATTCTGTCCCAACTATTTTTTATTTGAGAAACCTCTTTTGTGGCTGTCCACTTTTCTTCATTAACAATATCAGCAAACTGCTTTAAAAGCTCTTTCTTTTTCTTCAGATTTTCTTCTCTCTTCCGGTTCAGCTCTTCATAGTGAGCTTTTTTCCGTTCTTCAAAATCTGATCTTAGCTCGTCAAATTCTTTTAGCAGTGCTTTTGATTCCTCATCAGGTTCAGGTCCTTCCCCAATATGCAAAGAAAGGTTTGAGAATTCATTTGAGATCAATCCCCAATCTTTAGTTTCCAGAACTTCCTTGATCTTACTTAAGATCTTCGAGTAATATTCCTTAGAATTATCATCGGCATCAGAATCAGAGGCTTCGGTTTCAGCTTCTTCTTCGTTAGCGGAAATTGACTCATTCTCACTTTCTGCAACTTCTTCTACTTCATCCTTTTCTTCTGATGAAGGCTCTTCCTTCTCTGCGGCGTCCTCATCTTCTTGTTCTGAAGAAACCGGTTCCTCAACCTTTTCTTCCTCTTTTGCTTCAGGAGCTTCGCTTTTCTCCTCAGCTGTACTTTCTTCGTTTGTTACTTCAGGATTCTCTGGTGAATCTTTTGTGTCTTTGTCTGTATTTTTATCTTGCTCCAGGTTCATAATAGCAACCTTCCTTTCCACTTGGTTCATTGATTCGGCTCATGCCTGCATTATATATAAGTTGAATAAGATAGTATTTATAAACTTTTTTTTATAATCAGTTTTCTGATATAAAAAAAGCCGATTTGTAGAATCGGCTTTTAACTTTTTTTCTTAAAACTATTTAATCAGCTTTATGAAGATGTACATCTGTTTGTGGGAAAGGAATGCTAAGACCTTCTTTATCAAATGTCTTATACACTTCTTCATTCATTCTAAAAAATACTGCCCAATAATCCGGCGCGTTTACCCAGGCACGTACCGCGAAATTAACTGAACTGTCACCAAGTTCTTTTACAGCAAAGAAAGGTTCCGGATCTTTTAGAATCCTTTCATCAGCGTCAATTAATCTTTTTAATACTTCGTATGCCTTATCCACATCATCGCCATAACCAATTCCGAATGTCCAATCTACACGACGGGTTGGCTGTGTAGAATAATTCGTCATTGAGCTTGTAGCAAGAGGTCCGTTAGGAATAATAATCGTCTTATTATCCGGTGTTGTTAGAATAGTTACAAAAATCTGTATTTCTTTAACTGTTCCGGAGTGTCCTTGAGCCTCTATGAAATCACCTACTTTCATTGGTTTGAAGAACAAGATCATAACCCCGCCGGCAAAATTTTGAAGTGTTCCTGAAAGCGCTAAACCTACAGCCAATCCGGCTGCTCCGAGTATTGCAATAAAGGAAGTCATTTCTACACCAAGCATTCCTAATGCTGTGATGTATACCATAATTTTAAGTGTAATGGTTACTAAGGTTCTCAAAAACCCCTGAAGTGATGGGTCTACGTTGCTTTTATTAAGCACTTTTTTTACGAAACTGCCTATTATCTTTACTACCCAAAGCCCAAGTACTAATACTGCAATAGCTTTTAATAAATTTGGGCCGTATGAATAGGCAAAATCTAAGAATACATCTGTGCTGAACTCAAAATCTTCCATGTCAATATTTCTTAATAGTTAGTGATAGTTACTTATGGAAAAGCATTTTAATATGTCAGCCATTCCTTTACTCTAAAATTTAGAGATAAAAAAAAAAGGAAGCCTGTTATAACTTCCTAATATTATTAAATGCAAATGATTTTACAGTGAAGCGATTATCTGCTTAACTTCATCTTTTGATTTGCCAAGCTTCTCTTGTAATCTACCATAAAGCTCGTCTTCTTTTCCTTCCTGAAACGTCAGATCGTCGTCTGTAAGCTCCGAGTATTTTTGCTTTAATTTACCTTTAACCTGGTTCCAATTTCCTTCGATCGTTAAGTCATTCATAATAATTAGCTTTGTTTATTATTTCTGCTACTATTATAACTCTCAAAGGAAGGAAAATGTTCCGATTTAGTTCCGAAAAGCCTGTTTTACTCCAGATCGTAAACTTCTTTCAAGATAGCTTTCGCGTTAGCATCTTTTCCTTGCATTGCACGATGCTGAAGGTTAGTAATGATCTCAGGAGTAGCTCTTTCGTAAGCTTCTTCTTTAGCTTCTTTTTCATTAGGCATTCGGATCAGATCGTAGATATCATCAGCGCGAACCACACTATAGATGTTATCACTGTTAAAAGCATGTGATCTTTTCTCTTCATATTCCTTAAACACTCTGGAGAAATCGGTGCTGTCTTCAGCTCTGGTTAAGACCTCAACATCTTCAGCACCTTCTGCGCTTAATGGAGTTTTACATAGAAAAAAATAGTTTTGCTGAAAATTCATTCTTTAATAATTCTTGAATTGTAGATTGGTTATCGTTTTTGAATATAAACAAAGTGCATATAAATGTTTAGCAAGTTCGTGCGTATATCAGATTTCTTTCAGCACTTTGGGAATCATCATCCACTCCAGCTCACATCCTCCCCATTGTACCTTATCCCAACTAGCTGCATATGAATTAACACAGACTAAAGCAGCAGTAGGCATGCGAATACCGGCAGACCGTTCAGATCCGATCAAAGCGCCGGCTGTATCTTCCATTTTAGGATTGTGTCCGACAATCATTACTCGCTCAACTTCTTCATCGGTTGATTGGATGGCTTTCAGATAATCTCTCATACTTCCGTAATACAAATCACTGTTCCATGTGATTATACTTTCATCTTCTATCATTCCTTCTACAGCAAGCTGAGAAGTTTCTTTAGCTCTTTGTGCGGTCGATGAGATGATAATATCCGGAGTTCTTCCTGTCTTTTTTAGAAACTTTCCCATTCTCGGTGCATCTTTTAAACCCCTTTTGGCTAACGGTCTGTCAAAGTCGTCGAGTCCGGGGTGATCCCAACTAGATTTTGCATGCCTAAGTAATAGTATCTGTTTCATGAGCTCATTGTTTATGTTGAAATTTTAAGAACAACTCCTTTTTTGCAAATAATGTTAACGTAACTCCTCTTATAACCATAAAAGATGTCATTGCGATCCATAAAGCATGATTCCCCGCAAAAGGTTTCACTAAATAATATACAGGAACGAAAAATATGATCGTAGCAATCAGCATTGAATTTCGCATTGCACCCGTTGAAGTTGCTCCGATGTATACTCCATCCCAAATAAAACAAATGCTATTGATCAATGGAGCAATAATTAACCAAATGGCTACTATCATAGCGGTTTCAATGACCAATGGTTTGTCTGTGAAAATGGACAACAACTCGCGATCAAATACAGCATAAAATAATGTCCCCACAACACCAAATCCCAATCCCCATGCCATACATGTCCAGATAGCTTTCCTCATTTTTTTGAAATCCATAGCTCCCACATATTTTCCTACCAAGCTTTCTGCGGCATATGCAAATCCATCAACTGCATAAGCACTTATATACCAAAGTTGAAGTAATATCGTATTCGCAGCCAGCCATATATCTCCCATTTCTGCTGAAGATGCAGTAAAAAAGCCATATGAAAAAATAAGACACAAGGTTCTGATAAAAATATCCCTATTCACGCTGAAGAATTTTTTCAATTCTTCAAGTTCTATAAGATCGCTCCATGAAACTTTAAGTTTTACTTTATTATATGTGCTCATGTATAGAACTATCGCAAGCACAACTGCTAAATAACTGGAAAGCAAGCTTCCCCATGCAACGCCGTCAACATTCATTCCAAAATAGAACACAAACGTCAGGTTCAATGCAATATTCAGGATGTTCAGAAATATGGTTATGATCATCGGGTATCGTGCATTTTGCATTCCCAGAAACCATCCATTTATAGCGAAAAGACTTAAAGTAGCCGGTGCCGAAAACACTCTGATCTTGTAGTAAATACGAGTGTATTCTTCTACTTCCGGGGTAGCATCTATTACCCATAATGAAAATTCAATTAAAGGATACTGCAATATTAGTATGGCGGCCGATCCTGTCAGCGCTACCAAAAGTACTCTTATCAGAATTACTTTCGTCCTGTGAATGTTTTCTGCACCGTACGCTTGAGCGACCAAACCGGTAGTTCCCATTCTCAAAAAACCGAATCCCCAAAAAATAAAATCGAAGATTATACTACCAACGGCTATCGCTCCCAGATAATAAACATGTTCTAAATGTCCAATTACTGCTGTATCTACTGCTCCCAGCAAGGGCACGGAAATATTGCTGATAATATTAGGTATGGCTAGTTGAAGTACTCTTTTATTCAAATGATTTTTGTTTTTTTACGTAATAAAAACACCTTTAATGCAAAGCAGACATTACTTAATTACAGATTTACATTTACATCAATTACAACGGTTGCATATATATAGGTGCGAATGTATTTTTACCCTCTCAAAGTTCCAAAATTCTTTACAATTAACTGACTTTTATTTCAAATGAATATTGATACACGCAATAAAGTTTTAAGCATCGTTTTAGGGATCGTAATTTTAGCCCTTTCCTGGTTGCTATATGATTCAATCGTTACACCATACCAAGAAGTTCTTGAGCGTGAGGCTATGACTGAGCGTGTTCGCTATCATATGAACACTGTTAAAGACGTTCTTATTCAATATGATGTACGTTACGGAAAGTATCCACCTGCTGAAGGAGGACTCGATTCTGTAGTTCAATTTGTTCAAACAGATTCTGCACTGATTTCAATTTCTGATAGCTTGCTTTCTTATAAAGGGGAGCCAATTCCTGCAGGTCAACTGATTTACTCACCAAGAGATCAACAACGTTTTATCTATTCTGTAAATGACACTATTCGTCCTCCTTTGTATTTGCTTGAAGATCCAAGTGAAGATTATGACGATGAAATAGGTAGTTTATCCAGAACCACAATGAGAAACGCTCCTAGCTGGAATTAATGAGCGAATCCACCTCCAATTTAGGTGTTTGTTTTTTTGCTGATCGTCTTTTTTATGCTCTCAACGATCCGCAGAACAGCAAACACCTTTTTCGTATAGGCTCATTTGACTTTAATTTTGATGTAAATCGAGCCATTACTACACGAAATGAAGAGTACTTTCCTATCCTCCAGACAACTTTTGAGCGCATTTTCAAAGAGAATAGTATTCAATCTGTTCGCGCGCTAACACATCCCGGAGAAGAATGCTGGACAGCACTTCCCAAAGTTGTGTACGATAATGCCGACGAACGAGAAGATCATCTTTCAATTTTAATGAAAGGTATTGATCGCGAAGATGTAGAACCTACATGGCACGGATTGAGCAAGTCTTCCTTTAAGTTTCTTTGCCTGAGAAGAAGAGCAGTTATGCAGGGGTTCAATGACCTCACTGAAAGAATTGCAATTACTGATTTTGCCAGCGATTTTGAGATTGCACAGAAATGGTCAGCTTTTCAAAAACCCGGCGGTTCGTTTCTGATGGTAGGCTGTCACAAAAACGTATTAACAGTGACTTCTTTTATGTTAGGAAAATTCAGAGCAGCAACTTACTTCCAGTTCGATCAAATTTCTGATGCCCCTTACCATTGGTTACAGCAAGCTACTAATTCTTCCTGGATGAATGGTTTACATGAAAACATATTTTTATTCGGACACCATACTCATGAAACTGAACAAACACTTCAAAGTTTCTGGGACCCATCTTCTGAAATTACACACTTGAATTCTTTAGAGTCTATCGGCGTTGAAGCAGAAGAAGAAACTTACGGATTTGATCTGGCAGCAGCTTTTCCGGCTATTCTGTTGAGCCTGGATTTCTGACCTTACAAAAACCAAACTATAACACCATCACACTATAACACTTCTTTAGTGTGATGGTGTTATAGTTGTTTCCTTATATTTACTCAAAAATTACTTCATGCGAATAATTACCGGAAAACTTAAAGGACGCCGATTTTCAATTCCAAAAGGACTGGATGTACGTCCAACTACCGATCGAACCAAAGAAAGCATCTTTAACAAGATCGTAGCTTACAAATATCTGGAAAACTCTGTGATACTGGATCTTTTTGGCGGTTCAGGGAATCTGGGATTTGAAGCAATTTCCCGCGGAGCCAAGCAGGTTACTTTCGTCGATATTAAACCGGAGAATATTAAACTGATTGAAAAAGTAGCTACTGATTTCGAGATCGAAAAGAATATCAGAACCGTGGTTTCGGATGTTCAGCAGTTTTTAGAAAACAGAACTATGAGTTACGATTTTATTTTCTGCGACCCTCCTTACTGGTATGAATGGATGGATGAGATGATCGCAGAAATTATTGATAATGATTGGCTGAATGAAGATGGATGGTTTATTCTGGAACATGATAAATATCATAATTACGAAAAGCATCCCCATCATTTCTTCAGCAAAGCTTACGGAAGAACAACCGTTAGTATTTTTGAAAAGCATCCGGTAGAGAAATGAGATTTCTTATTACTATTAACTTCATTTTATTCGCTTCAATGAGTTTGATAGCTCAAAATGATGAAATGACGTTGTTAGTTAACAGGATAGATCTTGATAGAAACAATATCGAAAAGAGAGAATATGAAGCTTTTGTTAAAATAAATGATGAATTCTATCCTGGAAGCTTTTACTTCAAAGGAACAACCTTTTCCACACCATATTCGCCCTGTTATTGCTGGAAACTTTTTCTTGAAGATTCTACTCTTATAGAAATCTCTCTTACAGATGATAAAGGAAGTAAAGTCATTAATAAATATACAGAAACTCTACAACCGGGAGCATATAAAATAGAAGTAGATAATCTTTTGCCAATTGAAAAATCATCGTTCTTTTATCTGCAAGTTAAATCAAAATATAAGACCTCAACAATTCAATTTTATGTTTGGGGTCCAGCAGGATTAGCTCCAATAGATGCTTTCATTGTTAAAAATCTTGAAACATCTACTATTTTGAGCGATTCACTTTCGTTACAAACGACAATTAATAAGAAATCTAAAACTCACTTTGATGGTTGGCTATTAAATGTGCCTTCTTTTAGGCCTGTTGTATTTCAACTTTTTTCAGAAAATGACACTCTCTCAGAATCCTATCAATCAATGGCTCTTCATTCAGGTTTGTATGAGGTTTTATTAGACTCTTCAGTAACTTCCGGTAAATATCGTTTGGTAATAGAAAGTTATGATGCTAAACTTGAAGAAGTATTTACATTAATCAGGTAAATCAATCCCATGAAACACATTGCCTTATATCCCGGTTCTTTTGATCCCATCACATTCGGACATCTAGATATTTTAGAACGTGCCACCAATCTTTTTGATAAGGTTTTGGTTACTGTAGCTGTAAATCACCGAAAGAATGCGATTTTTTCAGGAGATGAAAGAGTGGAACTCATCAAAGAGTGTCTGAAGGGAAAAGAATGGGCAAAAAATGTGGAAGTAGATCAGTTTACAGGGTTGCTTGTAAATCACGCCAAGAAAGTAAAAGCGAATACACTTATCCGAGGCGTTCGACAAATTTCTGACTTTGAATACGAATTCCGAATGGCGCTTACCAACAAAAGGTTAGCCCCGGAAGTAGACACCGTATTTCTAATGCCCGATGAACATTTTACTTTCATTTCGGCCTCGCTGGTAAAAGAAGTCGCCCACTGGAATGGAGATCTTTCATCCTTTGTGCCCGAACGTGTTGCAAAAGCTCTGCTAGAGAAATTGAATAAATAGTTATGTCTTGTTAAGCAGAACCTTAAGGATCTGCTTGCTTAACCCTCTCATATTCATCTTGTTGTTATTTCGTATTTGAAGTTTGTTTTTTGTTCTTGAAATATTGTTTCCCTTTTATCTAACTATTTGGGATTTTCCGCCTGCACAAAAATTACACTCCAATCATCCCAAGTATGATATCCAACAGGGCACAAAACCTTCAGCCATCAGAAACTTTAAAGATTACCGGAAAAGCCAAAGAACTAAAAAGACAGGGTAAGTCTGTAGTTTCCCTCAGCGCCGGAGAACCTGACTTCAAAACTCCGCGACACATTTGCGATGCAGCTATAAAAGCAATTAATGATGGATTTCACGGATATACGATGAATACCGGAACTCCGGAATTACGTGAAGCTATCGTTGCAAAATTGAAAAGAGATAATGGTTTAGATTACGATCCGTCACAGATTATCTGCTCAAATGGTGCGAAACAATCGGTTGGTTTTGGTTTATTGGCTATCGTAAACAAAGGAGATGAAGTAATTATTCCTGCTCCGTTCTGGGTTTCTTATCCTGAAATGGTTCGTTTGGCAGAAGGAGAATCTGTGCTTGTAAGAACTTCTTTTGAAAATGACTTTAAGCTTACGCCACAACAACTTGAAGATTCTATTACGGATAAAACGAAAGCAATCATTCTATGCTCGCCTTCAAATCCTACAGGCGCTTGCTACTCCAAAGAAGAACTGGAAGGTTTGGCAAACGTACTTCGTAATTACCCTGAAATTTATATTGTTTCGGACGAGATCTATGAGTACATCGTTTTTGACGGCGATCATGTCAGTATTTTAAATGTAGCCCCGGATCTTAAAGATCGTGTGTTATTAGTGAACGGGTTTTCCAAAGGGTTTGCAATGACTGGCTGGAGATTGGGCTACCTTGCCGCAAGTAATGAAGTTGTAAGCGCTGTGTCCAAGATTCAAAGTCAGGAAACTTCTGCACCTTCTTCCATATCTCAAAAAGCAGCAGAAGCAGCATATAATGGCTCGTTAGATGAAGTAATGGCCATGCGTGATCAGTTTAAAAAGCGTCGCGATTTCATGGTTGATGCCCTGAATGCTATTGAAGGAGTAAGTTGTTTCTCGCCCGGTGGAGCTTTTTATGTATTTCCTGATATCTCTCATTATCTGAATTCTGAAAAACCGGACGGAAGTAAGATTGAAACCTCAACAGAACTTTGTATGTACTTGCTGGAAGAATTCGGATTAGCTCTGGTTCCGGGAGATGCTTTTGGCGAACCGAACGGATTGAGAATGAGTTACGCAGCATCGATGAATGATCTTGAAGATGCGATGGAGAGATTTAGAAAGGGATTGGCGAGTTTGGGGTAATAGATAATCCAATAAAATTTGAAACAGAATTATCAAGATTTCTGGATTTACAGAATTTAGTTCCCTTAATTGTACTAATTCTTTAATTCTATAAATTCTGCTTCAACCACCTTTGTATGCCCTACAAACCTCTTAAACTTTGGTTCGATAAAGAACTTGCAGAACAGCTTTCGGAAAAACTGATTTCTGTTAGATCTGATTTTAACTCAACTTCTTTCATCAAAAAAGTAGCTACAGGTGTTGATGGACTGGAACTTAAAGACAGAGTCGAGTTAATAGCCGATGAACTAAACAACCATTTGGAAGATGATTACCCGAAACAAGTTGAAGTTTTGCTTCAAATAATTGGGCCGGAAAACGATGAAGAAACCGGAATGTTCAAAGAATATTACTGGATGATGCCCATTGCAAAATTTGTAGAAAAGTATGGGTTAGATCACTTTGATATTTCCATGAGAGCTATAGAAGAGATCACCAAGAGAAATACCGGTGAATACGCCATTCGCCCTTTTATTGAAAAATATCCGGAACAAACAATGGCAAGAATGAGAATCTGGTCGTTGGATTCCAATAAACACATCCGAAGGTTATCAAGTGAAGGCGGTCGGCCGAGATTGCCCTGGGCCACCAAACTTCAAATGTTTATAGATGACCCAAATCCATTATTTCCTATTCTGGAAAACCTTGAAGATGATCCTTCTAAATACGTTCAGAAATCTGTAGCTAACTGCCTGAATGATATTTTGAAAGACAATCCTGAAGTTGCCAAAAAGATTATCGAAAAATGGAGTATAGATGCTACAAAAGATAGAATATGGATCATCAAACACGCACTCAGAAATCTTCGGAAAAAGAATGATGAATGGGCTTTAAGCTTGATAAATAATTTCTGATCAATTTTTGTAAGTAATATTACGATTATTGATATTGTAGTTATGGACTCTTATAAAAAAATAATCAAAATCGATTCTTCTAAGAGATTTGGAAAACCTTGTATCCGAGATACACGAATTTCAGTTTACGATGTTTTAGCTTGGTTAGCCAAGGATATGTCGAAAGAAAAAATTATAGAGGATTTTCCGGAGCTTACAGAAGAGGATATCAAGGCATGCCTTTCTTTTGCTGCCGATCGAGAACATAATATTCGAGTTGCTTAATGAAGCTACTCCTGGATCAGAATATTTCCTATAGAGTAGCAAAAAATTTTGAGCATCCGGACCTGCAATTTGTTCACGTTAATGAAGTAAGATTGCAAAATAAGCCTGACCTTGAAATATGGGAATTTGCAAAAAGAAACGACTTTACTATTGTCACATTTGATGGTGATTTTTATGAACTGCAAACACTTAATGGATTCCCTCCGAAAATAATATGGTTGAGATTTGGTAATACAACTAGAGACCAACTTAGTACCATTTTAAAAATTCATATTGACACCATAAAAAGCTTTATAAAATCTGAAATAGGTTGTCTTGAACTATATTAACTAAAAACTCATGGAACTAGCAGCTAAAATACTCATCGGATTTGTAGCATTTCTACACCTTTATTTTCTGTGGCTGGAAATGTTTGCATGGACAACCCGTGCAAAGAAAGTATTCACGGGATTTTCACCTGATTTCTTCGACAAAACTAAAAACATGGCCGCCAATCAAGGGCTTTATAATGGGTTTCTTGCAGCCGGTCTAATTTGGTCCTTTTTTATAGAAAACCCTTATTGGTGGTTCAATGTGGGCTTATTTTTTCTGAGCTGTGTAGCAGTCGCAGGAATCTTTGGAGCTGCAACAGTCAGCAAAAAGATCTTTTTTGTGCAAGGATTACCTGCACTTATCGGAATTCTTTTACTAATATTTGTTTGAGCTATGAGCAGAAATCGCTTCATTTTTCTTAAAAACTTATAAACAGATATGAAAGAATTCCACATTCTTAATGGCGATGCTTTAAAAGAGCAATTTCCTGACTCTTTTAATGGCGAGTTAATCGTAACCAGAGAGTGTTTGGTGGACGGAGATGTATCTGCCGATTCTTTGGATCGTCTATTTGAGCTAAGAGCGGAATATTTAAGTAATACCTACGATTCAGAAATTGATTTCTACCATCAAGAAGTAATCCCCGAATTCAACAAAATTATTTCATTACCTGAACATTCAGTTATCTACCTTTGGTTTGAAGATGACCTCTTTTGTCAGGTGAATTTATGGTTTGTCTCTCATTTGATTCAAAATTTCACAACCCTTTCCCAAGTCTTTCTTGTTCGCCCACATACCGATATTCAGTATGGTTTCGGCGGTTTAAACTCTGATGGTTTAGAAAACGCTTTTAAATCAAAAATCCGGTTATCTGTTGACGATGTGAAGCTTTTCTCTTCTCTTTGGGAGTTATATCAGGGTCAAAACCATACGAAAATTTTAGAACTCGCCGTGAAACACTCTGAAAGATTTCCTTTCTTGGTAGACGCAGCAAAAGCGAACCTCGAACGGTTTCCGAGTGACGGTTTACCGGGAAGACCGGTACAAACACTTCTGGACATCATGAAAGAAACAGGTTCTGATGAATTTGGTCCTGTTTTCCGGGAGTTTCATAAAAGAGAAAGTATATACGGCTTTGGAGATCTTCAGGTAAAGCGATTGTTTGACGAATTGAGAAATAGTAACTAAAGAAATCTTTCTTTCAGTGTAATTCTGATTATTTTCTCCCCTATGAAAAGAACACAAGCTTATACCGATGCCTTAGATCAATTTGTTCAGCTTTGGGGAGACATGGCTTCCGCTTGGGGCATCAATAAAACGATGTCGCAAATTCACGCACTGCTCTATGCTGAATCACATCCACTGGATACCGACTCTATCATGGATAAGCTTGATATAAGTCGTGGAAATGCCAATATGAATCTGCATAGATTGGTGGAATGGGAGTTGATCCATAAAGTTCAAAAATCCGGAACACGCAAAGATTTTTACACTGCTGAAACCGATGTCTGGAAAATAGTATCTACAATTATACGGGAACGGCAACAAAAGGAAATCGAGCCCATCAGAGCTGAATTGAAAGAGTGTATCGCTACGTTGGAATCTGGCGGGTTAAATGATGAAGAAAGCAAAGCCTTCAAACAACGGATCGAAAATTATAATGAGTTTCTGGAAATGTTTGAACGATTTACCGGAGCCCTTCTCCCATACATCAATAAAAAGAATCTCGGCTTTTTGAAACAGCTCATAAAATTAGTGGAAGTAAAAGAATCATTGATAGGAAAAAAGTCTGATGACTAAAAAAACTACCCGTGAAATTGGAAATGAAGGCGAGGAACTGGCTTGTGCTTATCTGGAAAGCAAGGGCTGGAGAATTCTGGAAAGAAATTATTTTTTCGAAAAGTCAGAAGTTGATATTATCGCTTATGATGACACCGCTATTGTGTTTATCGAGGTAAAGCTACGATCTTCCGATAAATATGGCAGGCCTGAAGAATATGTCTCTGAAGTAAAAGTGGAACACGTTTTTAAAGCTGCAGAAGCCTGGATGTATGAACGAAAAATGGACGGCTCTCCCATGCGTTTTGATGTAATCGGCATTCTACAGAAAAAAAATGAAGCTCCCGAATTTAACCATATTCAGGATGCGTTTCGATAGTTGGAAATGTAGCTTCGAATATTGATTTTCCACTATGCAAACAACCCTGACCTTTTTTGAATATGTGCGAAGCATCATTACGATGATCGTATTCATGTTAATTCTGCTACTGGTTTCTATACTGGTAACTATTATTGTTCTTCTTACAATTGGAAAGGCTACCAACTGGATCGTTAAAACCTTTCCAAAATATATGGGGAAACCAATCTTCTTTTTACTTGGAATAGATTATCAGCTTAACGATTTAAGAAAAGATACTTCCAAACCTGTAATTTTTATTTTCAACCACTGCTCAACCCTTGACATACCCGCTGTTCTTATGTTGGCTCTGGAACGATTCCGAATCGTAATAAAGTGGGAACTCCAATACATCCCCTTCTTTTTTATTATAGGGCGATTAACAGGGCAGGTTTTTATCAAACGTTCTGATAAACAGCACGCCATATCTACACTTCAAAAAACGTATGATAGGCTCAGAAAGAACAAGCTAAATCTGATTTTAGCTCCTGAGGGTTCGCGGAAACACGAAGGCAAAATTGGACCTTTCAAAAAAGGAGCGTTCAGAATGGCTATCGACTTAGGATATCCTATTGTCCCGATTTATTTTGATGGAAATGACAGACTAAGTAAGGGTGGATCTTTGATGGCAAAGCAAGGCGAGATCACGGCTACCATTCATCCTCAGATCGATACATCTGACTGGAAAGTTGAAACCATTGAAGAGCACATTGAAGAAGTGAGAAGCATGTATTTGGATTGGGCTGGGGTGTAGTGTGATCGAGGTCATCCTTGTAGATGTTAGATAGTTCACTTACAAAACTTGTCCTATTTATAACCCTGACAATTTCAGGAAAAGCTTTCAGCCAAATGATACATAGCTACTTCTCCGTCTATCGGACTTTGCACGGCTGACGGATTTTGATTGCTGAGATAGGAACAAAACTTCGGCGGTCGCGCCAATAATTCTAAAGATCGGATTTGATTGTATTTTTTGATGCTGATTATTTCATGTCAGAACCTTTTTGATAAACACAAAATCACATTAATAGGTCATCCTGAACTTGTTTCAGGATCTTTGTGAGATTTATTTCTAGTTGAATATCCATTCCATTACTCAGCGTTGACAGTTTTAATATTGCTGAAATAAGTATGCCCTTAGTATTTAAGACCGAGAAGAGAGTGTGACCCGAACGCGTCTGCGATGTAAGTAACCTTTAATGAATGAACTATTGTTACTTCGGCTCTAAATATTGCAAACTGAAATAATCCCTCTCATCTGTCCATACTTTTTTCACCTCAAACCATTCAGATACCATCTCGGCAAACCCATCTAAAGTATATTTATGTGAGTTTTCAGTATGAATAGATTCTCCTTTTTGAAAGTGTATCATCTCTTTTCCTAGAACAACAGCATGATCTTCTTTCACAAAAAGGTGCATCTCGATACGTCCTTTTTCTTCATTCCAGATCGACTTATGATCGAATAGATCCGTATTGAATGAAGTCCCCAATTCTTTATTCAGATGAGTAAGAATATTCTTATTGAATTCAGCGGTTACTCCCTCGGAATCGTTATAGGCAGCTTCCAGAACACTGATCTCTTTTTTAAGATCTGCCCCGATCAGGAAAGCCCCGTCATCTTCAATAATGTCATGTATCACTTTTAAGAATTGTTCTACTTTTTCCATTTTGAAATTCCCAATGGTAGAGCCGGGGTAAAAAACTATTTTTCTTGCATCGGGGCTACTTTCAGGCAGCTCGAATGGCTTAGTATAATCTGCAGAAAGAGGTAAGATCTGAATATTTGGAAATTCCAGTCGTAATTGTTCAGCAACTTTATACAGATAGTCTCCAGAAATATCCATTGGAAAGTAACAACAGATGTTTTCCATATTCCCTAGCAAGATCTTCGTTTTTGAGCTACTCCCGCTGCCGGGCTCTATCAGTAAAACTTTCTCTCCTAAATATTCTGATATTTCATTTACATTTTCTTCCAGAATTTTTCTCTCTGTGCGAGTTGGGTAGTATTCATCCAACTCGGTTATATCGTCGAATAACTTAGAGCCTCTTTCATCATAGAAAAATTTACTCGGAAGTGTTTTTTGTTCCTGTGACAATCCTGAGATCACTTCCTCAAGCATTGAAGTTTTTTTGGATAATAGTTCTGTTTCTGTCATTGGATCTATTTTGCCAACCTTATTCCTGAGAATTGCCACCTTGCATCAGCATGAAAAAAATTGCGGTACGTTTTTCTGATATGAGAGTTTGAAGTTGCACAAGAGCCGCCACGCAGAACGTACTGATTGGCCATAAACTTTCCGTTGTATTCACCTAATGCTCCCGGTAAAGGTTTGTAGCCGGGATATGGAGAATAACTGCTTTGGGTCCATTCCCATACATCACCATACATTTGTTTTAATCCACCTTCATTATTTTTTAAAACTAAAGGATGAAAAGTATTTCCATCTACAAAATTTCCGGTTATTTCGCGGTCACCACAAGCATATTCCCATTCCTGTTCAGTTGGTAGACGACATCCTTTCCATCTTGCAAAAGCATCTGCTTCATAATAGCTTATATGTATAACAGGTTCATTAGGCGTTAATTTTCGGGCTCCTGAAAGTGTAAAATTGAACCATGATCCATCTCTGATAAACCAATAAAGTGGAGCCTTCCACTCTTCTGACTTCACCTTGCTCCATCCCTCATCCAACCAAAGTTCTGAACGTCCATATCCGCCATCATTCATAAACTCAAGAAATTCCTTATTCGTGATCAAGCGATCTGCCAGTTCAAAATTCTGTATAAAAGTACGGTGAACCGGATGCTCATTGTCATAGGTGAAGTCATCACCTTTATTTCCAATTTCGACAATACATTCTTCAAAAGTTACCCACTCCAGATCTCCCGGAGTATCTGAGTCTCGAATTTCTCTTTCTCTGTAAACGGGAAGCAACGGGTTTTGCGCAAGTAAGTACTTTATATCAGTAAGGATCAACTCCTGATGTTGTTGCTCATGGTTGATCCCGATCTCAACTACTTTTGAAGCTTCTTCCCAAGTTTTGTCATCACAATTCTGTATAAAATCTACAACTTTTTCATTTACATACTCGCGATATTCGAACACCTCTTTTACTGTTGGCCGAGACAATAGACCTCGATTTGCTCTGGAAAATGGAACTCCTGTTTGCAGATAATATGAGTTAAAAAAATACGCGTATTGCGGATGCAAGCTTTCAAAATCCGGCTGATATTTTTCTAATAAAAAAGTCTCAAAAAACCAACTGGTATGAGCCAAATGCCATTTAGCCGGACTTGTGTTTTCCATAGGTTGAATCACAAAGTCTTCAGTCTCTAAAGGCTCAACTATCTTATGTGTAAAGCTTCTGACTTTCAGGTATTGGGATTCAACATTTTCTCTCAAAAACCTGATGTTTCTTGTCTCTTCTTTTGTTGTAATTTCACTCATAGTTCAGGGCAGTTTGGTGTCTCCTCATAATGTAGGAAATCAACACCAAAGCCAAAAAACTCATTCCTTATTCTTCCCTGTAAAAATGAATTTTTTTTATGGATGGGTCTTTTTTACTCTTGATCTTAATATTTTTAACTCTGCTGTGTTGATAAACCGCCGTCCTCATTGAGTTTACGTTTTTATCACTTGTATAAGATACCTCGAGTGCTTGCCCCCCCGGTTTCAGCTTATCGATAGCTTCAAGAAGAGGTTTAAACTTCGAATTTCTTTTCTTAGAAGAATTTATTGCCGAACGTTTTACAAATTTAATTTCCATAATAATACACCATTAGATATAGAGTGCATTGTTTAATATAGTTTTTTTTTATAAAAAATCCTTTTAATGCGCTCTTTTAGAGCTTGGGCAGGTTTACGATAAATTCTGACCCATTATTTTCTTCTGAAATAACTGTTATTGTTCCATTATGTGCTTCTACCAATTCTTTACACAACAGTAGTCCCAAACCTGTTCCTTTCTCAGATAGAGTCCCTCTTCTTTGCGGTCTGTTATTTTTATCAAAAAGCTGATCTTTAATTTCTGAAGTCATCCCAATTCCGGAATCCTTAATGCTGACTGCTACAGAATGTGCATTCTCTTTTATATCGACTTCTATTTCGTCATCTTTTTCAGAATACTTAATTGCATTCGATATTAAGTTCCGGAAAACAGTAGACAGCATATTGACATCCCCCATAATATGTATGTCAGATGACTGCATATTTACAGCTACCCCTTTTTTTGCTGCAGATGTTTCAAAAATCGAAATGCTATCAGTCAAAAGTTTAGCAATACTTACTTTTTCTTTTTCAACACTAATTTGACCATTCTGAACTCTGATCCAATCAAGCAGATTTTCAAGCAGTTCGTAAGCATTTTTTGAGGACAGATGTACAAGCGATAAAGTCTTTATGCTATTTTCTATTCTCAATTTACTTTTACTTTCCTTTAACTCATCTATCAAAAGCTCGATCATTCCATTAATTCCGAAAAAGGCGCCCTTCAGATCATGCGCTATAATTGAATAAAGCTTATCTCTTGTCTCCGTAAGTTTAAGCAATTCTTCATTTTGAGCAATTATTCTCTTCTCATAATTGACCTGCTTACTGATGTCCTGAAATGTACCGCTCAGCCTTACTACATTCCCATCAACTATATGTGGTTCACCAATCGCACGCACCCATTTAAAAACCTTTTTTTCTGAAATAAACGGAAGTACAAGATCATATTTTTCATGATTCATAGTGGCTTTGTTGATAGCCATCGCAAGCTTATCTCTGCTTTCTCCCGGAAAATGATCCATTCCCTCATCCAGTATAAGTTCAGATCCTATTTCCTTGTCATGAATTCGGTACACCTCATCTGTCCAGAAAATCTCTCCGGTTATTAAATCAAATTCCCAACCACCAACATGTGCCATTTCCTGAGCATTCTCGAACATCAATTCCAGTTTCTTTCTGGCTGTTATGTCTCTTGAAATCGATTGCAGGCCTATTGATTTTCCATCAGGGTCCTTAATTATTGATACAGAACTTTCGAACCAGATATACTCTCCTTTTTTATTTCGAATTCTGTATCCGGTATTAGTTATAACCCCATTTTCTTCCAATTCTTTTTGGGGAACATCCATCAGCATTTCCAGATCTTCTTCATGGATAAGATCAGCATGATTTGTCCCCAATAACTCCTTATAAGTAAAGCCTAAAATATTCTCTACAGATGGAGATACGAATGTATATACTCCATCCATATCATGTAAACAGATCAAGTCGGCACTGTTTCTCGAGATCAGTTCAAGCCGTTCATTTTTTTCCCTTAAGGCTTTAACTATTCTAGCTCTCTTTATTGTGGCTGCAACCCATTCACTCAAAAGCTTAATCAAGGTATAATCTGACGGAACAAACCCCCCTTCTTTTGGATTTGGGCTCGAAAAATTAATAGTACCGTATAATTCTCCATCAATGACTATTGGAATCCCGATATAAGCTTCCAGAGAAAAAGCATTGTAGCAAGGGTGACGCTCATATGCTGATTCCTTCATATGATTGATCGCAATCACATCATCGCTTTCCAACGTTATACTGCAGTAGGTATTTCCCAGATCGAAAGTTTGGCCCATTGATAGCCCTGAATCTTCCGGAAAGAAATTTCTGATCGAATAAGTATCAGACTCTTTTGAAATAGAACTGATTATGCCTATTTCCATCTCCAACAACTGCGTAGTTAATTCGAGTGCATTATCCAGCTGCTCATTTAAGCCTTTTTTGGACTGAGACGTGATCTGATACAGAAGCTGAAGTCGCTTCTCTGTTTCCCCAAAACCTATTGAAGTGTTATTAGATCTCAAACTGATTTCTGAGCAAAATTAAAGGTAATACTACACTACACTAATTTAGTGATAATTAATATATCAACCATAATGTTTCTTATAGTATGTTTGGTTTCTTTAATAAAATAGGTAGCTACTAACTAAACATTGCTAAAAACAAAAAAAGCCACAATGATTCGAAATCAATGTGGCTTTTGTAATATAGTGTTTGTTATTTAAAACAAATGGTGGGCGATGAGGGACTCGAACCCCCGACCCCCTCGGTGTAAACGAGGTGCTCTAAACCAACTGAGCTAATCGCCCTAACAAGGGCGACAAATATATGAACATTTACAATGCAGACAAAGAAATATTTCAACAAATATTGATTATTTGGTTAACACTGTTAACTTATGGCTGAAAGCCGAAACAAATCCAACTATTTTGAAAGATTATCCTTTTACAGCGGTGCTGGTTGACGGAATCAGAACTCCCTTTTTAAAATCGGGCACAGATTACAACGATCTTATGGCTTATGACCTCGGACGTTATGCGATTCAGGGATTATTAGCTCGTAATGCTGTTGATCCTTCAAGCATTGACCGAGTCATTTTGGGAAATGTCATCCAAGAAGTTCGTACCAGTAATGTGGCCAGAGAAAGTGCTTTGGGAGCAGGCATCCCCAACACAGTCCCCGCATTTACAATAGCATTGGCTTGTATTTCCTCCAATCAAGCAGTGGCCAGTGGGGTTGACCTGATAAGATCCGGACAAGCCAAGATCATTTTAGCCGGAGGAACGGAAACGATGTCAGACATTCCGGTTCGGTTTAAGAAAAAATTTCGCCAAAAAGTGCTGGAAGCGCGAAAGTATAAGTCGCCTTTAGATTTTCTGAAATTCTTAAAAGGACTTCGTCCTAAAGACCTTCTCCCTGAATTACCTGCTATTGCTGAGTTTTCAACCGGAGAAACTATGGGTAAAAGTGCAGACCGAATGGCAGCTAGGTTTGGGGTTTCGCGGAAAGATCAGGATGAATTTGCAATGCGCTCACATCATTTAGCTGCAAAAGCCACTCAGGAAGGCCTGCTGAATGATGAAATTTTTCCTGTAAAGGTTCCTCCTAAATTCTCTGTTGTTAACAATGACAATGGATTTCGTGCAGACACTTCAATTGAAAAACTCGCTAATTTAAAACCTGCTTTTATAAAACCTCACGGAACTATTACAGCCGGAAATGCTTCTTTTTTAACGGATGGCGCATCTGCATCTTTTATAATGGAAGAACAAACGGCATTATCCTTAGGTCTAAAACCGAAAGCGTATTTGCGTGAATATAATTTTGTATCCCAAGATCCTAAAGATGAATTGCTACTTGGTCCTGCATATGCAACGCCAAAAGTCCTGGATCAAATGAATCTTAAACTTGAAGATATTGACATTTTTGAAATTCATGAAGCCTTTGCCGGTCAGGTTCTTGCCGTATTGGCAGCTTTGGATTCTGAGAGTTTTGCTAAAGAGTCTTTAAACAGAGACTCCAAAGTTGGACAAATTCCCATGGATAAAATTAATACCATGGGTGGTTCTCTTTCATTAGGGCATCCTTTTGGTGCTACTGGAGTAAGGCTTGTCACAACCGCTGCTAATCGTCTTCATCTTGAAGGGGGAAGATATGCTTTGGTTACTGCTTGCGCCGCAGGTGGACAAGGACATGCGATAATCCTTGAGAGATATCAAGGATAAATGACAATGATCCATTTTTCAAATTACAAGAAATTAGTACCTGAGCTTTTCTTTACATAGAAGGGATTGAGCAATAGGTTTTATATACATTCTAATATCTACTTATGAGTTACTTAAACATCACAAAAAAAGAAAATGTTGCTGTCATTACTTTAAATCAGCCTGGAGAAAAAGTAAATACGCTTAACGAGGCTATGATGGATCAGTTTGCAAATTTTCTTGATGATCTTGAATCCGATGTATCATTAAAAGGGGCTGTTCTTATCAGCGGAAAGAAAAATAACTTTATTGCCGGTGCTGATATAGAAATGTTCAAAGCCCGGGAAACAGCTGAAGAAATAGAGCAATTAAGCCTGGGCGGACATAAGATATTAAACAGAGTTGAGAGCTCTTCAAAACCAATTGTGGTGGCAATACACGGAAGTTGCATGGGAGGCGGCCTGGAGCTTTCTTTGGCCTGTCATTATCGAATTGCCTCCGGACATTCCAAAACTATTATGGCATTGCCTGAAGTGAAACTGGGTATTCTTCCCGGAACAGGAGGAACTCAACGTCTACCGAGATTGATCGGCATTCAGAAATCACTGAATTATATGTTAACCGGAAAAAATATTTATGCCCGTCAAGCTTATAAAATGGGATTAGTGGATGAGCTTGTTCATAAAGATGCTCTCGAAGAAGCCGCCATAAAAGCCGTTCACAAAGTTTCATCAGGCAAATTTGAACGAACAGATAAAAGAACTTCTATGGAAAAGATGATCGAGAGTAATGGCCTCGGACGTAAGATCGTTTTTTCGCAGGCTCTTAAACAAACACTCGCCCAGACAAAAGGAAATTACCCGGCTCCGGAAAAGATCTTAGAGGCTGTTGAATATGGCTATAAGCACGGCAAAGAAAAAGGTTTATTGAATGAAGCGAAACTCTTTGGTGAACTGGGAGCGACTTATGAATCCAGAGCTTTGGTGAATCTGTTTTTTGCAATGAACAACGCCAAGAAAAATCCTCAAAAAGATCTGGTAAAACCTGTTAACAAGATCGGTGTTCTGGGAGCAGGTTTAATGGGTTCGGGAATTGCTGATGTAAGTATTAACAAGGGAAAATACTCCGTACTACTGAAAGATCGTGATCTAGAATCCGCATCAAAAGGCGAACAGGGTATATGGGAAGATCTGAATAAAAAATCTAAAAAAAGGATCATCACTAAGTTTGAAAGAGATGAAATTGCCAGCCGGGTTACCGGTGTAGATTCATATGCCGGTTTTGATGGATTGAACCTTGTTATAGAAGCTGTATTTGAAGATCTGAACCTCAAGCATAAAATCATAAAAGAAGTGGAAGAAGTAACTTCTGATGATACAATTTTTGCTTCTAATACTTCTTCGCTTCCTATTTCTGAAATCGCAAAAGCATCATCACATCCGGAAAACGTGATCGGCATGCACTATTTCTCTCCGGTGCAGAAGATGCCCCTGCTGGAGATCATTACTACTGAACAAACTGCAGATTGGGTTACTGCTACTGCTTATGAAGTAGGCGTAAAACAGGGAAAGACCGTAATCGTTGTAAATGACGGTCCCGGATTTTATACCACCAGAATCTTAGCTCCATTTATGAATGAAGCTTTGCTTTTGCTTGAAGAAGGAGCATCCATTGAATTTCTGGACAAAGCTATGAAACAGTTTGGATACCCTGTCGGACCAATGGCTCTTTTAGATGAAGTTGGATTTGATGTAGGCGCTCATGTTGGAGAAACTATGAAGCCAATGTTTGATAAAAGAGGAGCAAGATCTTCAGAAAAAGCTCAGGAGCTCGTTGATGAAGGTTATTTGGGTCGTAAGAATAAAAAAGGGATGTATTCTTATTCAGACGGAAAGAAAAAAGAAGTGAATACCGGAATCTATAAATACTTCGGTGGTACAAACAGAACAAATCCTGATATGGAAACCGCTCAGTTCCGAATGGCATTAACCATGATCAATGAAGCTGCATATTGTCTGGAAGAAGGAATTCTTAAATCAGCAACTGATGGAGATCTTGGAGCAATTTTAGGCTTAGGATTCCCTCCATTCCTTGGCGGTCCTTTCAGGTATATTGATCGTTTAGGAGCCGATGTGATTGTCAAAAAACTAAATGGCTTTGCTGAAGAATTTGGTCCAAGATTCAAACCAGCACCAATTTTGATGGATAAAGCCAAAAAGGGAGAATATTTTCATAAAGATTGATCTCTAAATCATCCTCTTAGGTCATGATAAGAGCTAAGTCCTCTTCTTGTATATTTTCTTCTCTCCGGAATCCATCTGGCAGATAACCCATTGTGTGAAAAGAAATTAAAACAGAATTCTTACTTGAATTCTGTTTCCTAATCTGATATTGTCCTGATTAATAAATTCACTTGCTCATGAAAACCATTCTTACCGTTCTATCTGTTTCACTTTTGTTTCTTTCATGTACTGTTAATAAAGAAAAGAATTTTCAAGTCACTACTTTCGAAATTCCTGACATAAGCATTCGTGCAATCGAAGCTATTGATAAAAACACTATGTGGTTTGCAGGGACAAATGGTCAGGTTGGATTCACTAAAACCAAAGGTTTAAGTTTTGAGATTGATACGATCAGCTATGATATCCTAAAGCCCGAGTTTCGATCCATCGCTGTAACAGATAGTGCAACTTTCGTTCTGAGTATAGCTTCACCAGCCTTGTTATATAAAAGTACTGACGATGGAAAAAATTGGGATTTGGTTTATATGGAGGATAACCCTTCAGCTTTCTACAATGCTATGGCTATTTCCAAAAACGGTTTTGGAGTGGCTGTTGGTGACCCTATTGACGATTGCCTTTCTGTAATAATCACCGAAAATAGTGGCGATAACTGGAAAAAAATTTCCTGTGATTCTCTTCCCATCGTAGTAAATGGAGAAGCGGGATTTGCAGCAAGTAACTCAAATGTGAATATTATCGGAGATAACGTTTGGCTGGTTTCAGGCGGAACACGAGCGCGGGTTTTTCATAGTGAAAATAAAGGAGAGACCTGGAGAGTGTATAATACTCCAATAGTTCAGGGAGGACAGATGACAGGAATCTTTACCAGTCATTTTTATGATTCTCAGAATGGAATAATTATGGGTGGGGACTGGAATCAGAAAGATAAAAATACTGAGAACAAAGCCATTACATCTGACGGTGGAAGAACATGGACTTTAACAGCAGATGGTGAGGGACCTTCTTACCGCTCATCAGTAAGATATATTCCCGGAAGTAAAGGAAAAGAACTTATCGCTGTTGGAACTCCGGGCATATCCTATTCAAAAGACGGAGGAATGAGCTGGAAGAAAGTGAGTGAAGAGCCTTTTTATACGATCCGTTTTGTTCCTGATGGAAAATCTGCCTGGCTTGCAGGCTCAGGAAAGATTGGGAAATTGGAACTGACTGATCAGTAGTAAATTCTAATCACAATTCTTCGGTTTAAAGCTCTGTTTTCAACTATATCGTTTCCGGCTTCATCTACATGAGGTACGATAGGCTTTGTATCTGCATAACCGGATGCCTTAATTCTTTCAGGCTCAATACCTTCCTGAATAAAATACTTCACAACTCCGGATGCTCTTGCAACAGATAATTCCCAATTTGACGGATAAACAGGAGTATTGATCGGGACATTATCACTATGCCCTTCAACATCTACTTTGAATTTATAATAACCCAGATCATTCATCGCCTGAGTTACTTTGTCAATGATCTGCTGTCCTGTAGGTAACAGATTTGCCTCTCCCGAGTTATAAAATGAACTTGAATTGAAAAATAATTTTATTCCTTCCCGATCTAGAATAATATCAACCAGCTCTGCTTCTCTTTCTTCTGCAAGTTTTTCGTCAAGGTCTTTTTTAACCTCAGCCAGAGGAGTCTGAACATTTTCCTGTTTATTTATTTCAGATCTTAACCCTTGCTTCATCTGTTCCCATAAGTTCAGATCTACATAAGAAACTGCAATTAGTACAGCAAAAAATGCCAATAACAACGTGATCATATCACTGTACGTTAACAGCCATTCTTGATCTTCCTCATGACTGTCTAATTCCGTTTTTCTATGGAGATTCTTTAGATCCAAAAGATTTATCCTTTCTCTTTTTTCTGCTGCCCTTTAAGGTCTCTTCTTAAATATGTTTTTAGCTTATCCTCAATGTAAAAGCTCGACTTCTTTGAATTGATAAGTAATACACCTTCAAGCATAAAGTATTCACGATACCGATTTTGCTGAGCGATATTCTTCAATTTCTCTGACATTGGATAAAAAATAAATCTGGCCAAAGAAATACCATACAATGTTGTAATTAACGCTGCAGCAAGGCCGGGGCCCATTCCGGATGGATTTTCTAATTGACCTAACATTACTACCAAACCAAATAGTGTACCAAACATACCAAATGAGGGGGCCGCTCCACCCATAGCACGGAGAACATCAACTACTACCATTTTACGGAAGTAATGCTCTTCAATACTTACCCCAGCAAATTCCTTAATCTCATCATTTGTATAATTCGTATTGATCAAAGAAAAGAAATACCCGGTTACTTCGTCTCCGTTCTCTTTTTCCAACGAGCTCATTGCCTTTATTCGGTTTGCTTTAACCTGATCACTCCATTCAAGAATATTCTTCAGGTCTTCACTAAGCTTTTTATGTGATATTCTTGATTGATTGAACAAATAAAACACACTACCAAGTGCCTGCCCCACATATTTAGGCTGATAAGTAATAAATGCGGCATTTAAAACCCCACCAAGAACTATAAACAAACTTGGGATATTCAAAAACTGATATTTACTTAGCATAGGAATCGAGTTTATATATCCTGTAGCACCGGTAATTTCTGTCACTCCAAAAATTAAAATCCCTACACTAAAGAATACTCCTATAATATTTGTAAGCGATAATCTCATTGTTCTGTATCCCCTTTTATATCTTTAATAATATCTTCAAGTTCAGGAATATCCGGTATCATGATATCAGGATTCATTTTAACTGCTTTATCCCAGTTTTCTCTGGTCGCCGATTTTCTATTCAACATAAAATAGATAGTTCCTTTCAGGCCATAAGCGTCTGCAGTTTCCTGAACTCTTAGTGATTCGTTTACCTTTAATAAAGCTTCATTATACTCTCCTTTATAAAACAAATCCTGAGCCGCCCTGAATGAGGAAAGCAATTTTTGCATATCAACTGCACGTTGTTTTATAAGGGTAGAATCAGCAATAATGATAGTATCTTTCTCCGCCGGACTCATTCCACTTAGATCCAGAAAAAAATCTTCTTTATTCGGGTCTAGTGTTACTTCCAAGTCTGTATTCTTGTTTTTGTAAATTACTTTTATTGAATTTGAAACCTTACTCGCTCCGGCACCTTCTTTAACTAAAGTAGAAGAATCTTCTGCTGGTGTTTCAGGCGTAATTCCTGCCGAGCTGCTCTCTTCAGGTGTTTGCTCTGTTGTAGCACAACCGGTAATAGCTAAACAAGCCACCGCTACGATCGCTACAATAAGTTTTATTCTAAAATCTAAAGACACATTGTAAGCCATAACTTAACCGATTAAATGTTATACTTTGATCTACGTCTTTCTGCCTTAGCTCATCACCTGAAATTATATTTCTGGCATATAATCCTACTGATATTGATTCTGTGAAATTAAATTGTAACCCCGGTGATATCGTAAAAATACTGCCTTCATACTTTGTTAATGCAAAACGAACATCAGCATCAAGAGTAAGCAACAAGCGATTTGCATTTATTGACTCGTTTTCTTCTCCCAAACCATACTGAAAAACAACACCAAGATTTAACAATGTAGCATTGTATAGGCTATCCTGGGTTCCTTTATAAATGTTAAATCCACCTCTGATCCCAAAATAAGACGAAACAGAATTATCAATCGGTTGTCGGAAAGTTATAGATGCGTTAAAATTAAGTATTTGTTGTTCAGCATCAGTAGTAGTGCTGTCAACTTTGAAGCTCTCTCCCGTAACTGTTTCCACACCTACATTTAAAAAGATAAGTTTACCTTTATCTATATCCTCTTTTGGAAACACCTGATTTGATATAAGCGTTTTCACCCACACGACTTCCTGAGATTCAGGTCTTATCATTCTTATATTTATGATAAAACCCTCAATGGCCTTTTTTTGAACTGAGACCTCAATTAAAGCATGTAATGAATACTTTTGAGCAGTTTCTAAAAGCAATTCACTATTAGACTCAGCAAGGCTTCTCCCTTTCGTATTTGATATCTGAATTGTTGAATCTCGTCCAAATATTTTGAGTTCGTTCGTAGGTTTTAATTCAGGAGGGGATATAATGGTAAGAGCAGAATATTCCCTGAATGTTTGTTCTATACGGGAAACTATATATCCTACTGTTTCTTCTGACAGGTAATTTTCATTGTAGTTTAATCGATATACCGTTACTCGCCTTACATCAGAGGGTATATCAGATGTCATGTCCTGCAATTTTGCTACAGCCTTCTCAACCAAAACTGCATCAGACTGTGCAAATGCATTTCTACCCATCAGAGAAACGAAAAACAAAAATACTATTATTCTAATAACAGGAAGTATTTTAACATTCATTTTCTACCCCCTGCTTTTGAGAACTTTTCTTATCAGTAAAAGAATATTCTTTCTGGCCCCTTCAATTTCAATAGATGTGAATTCCTGATTATTCTTTAATTCGCTTAAAATGAGCTCTTTTTCGCGATCAGGTCTGACACTCAATATTTTAGCCTTTACAGGTTCTTTTGAATTATAGAGAGCTTTTATTAATTCATCAGTGGTCGAATCTTCTAAAGCGGTCTGAAGAATTTCATCATTAACATTTGGTATATCATCAAAAGCTACGAAGTACTTCCTTATCTTCTTAGCGAGATTCAAATCCTTCTCAGCTATTGAGTTAACAAAACTCTGCTGTTCCGTTATAGGTAGATTATCAATGGTATCCAGAATGCTTTCAACTCCATCAGCGGCTACATATTTCATATCAGAAACTGTAAGAGCTTTATGAGAAAAATGAGCAGCTACTTTCTTGTAAATTGAGATCGGTATGTTTGCTATTTTTCCCATTTTAAGAACAATAGGAATTCTCTTATTCTCATCCAGTTTTTGTAACACGAAACTTGATCTGTCACCGGATAGCTGAGCAAGTAAAATCGCAATCATTTCATCCGACTCTCCTCTAATAAGATGCAAAAGCTGCTGATTAGTAAGCTGATTCAGAAATTCAAAAAGGTGATTATCATCATCTCCTTTATTTTTTGATACTTTTAAAGCCAATAATTTTTTCTTGAATTCAGTAACTTCTTCTGCTTTTTCACTAACGGGTATCGTTTCTATATTCGTTAAACCGAACAGAATTGAATCATGTACCTTATCATCTAAATAAGGTTGAAGAACATCTATTATTTTTGGGTCGGTACTGAATATTGCTCTTACTGCCTTTACAAGTCCTTCATCTTCATTATCTTTTATCAGATCTTCGACTAGTTTTGCTACTGTTTCAGGCTCACTAACTGTTCTGTTAATGATAAACATCTTCTCTTCTTCGAATTTTGCCTGTTTATCATTTTTAAATTCTCTCAATTCATCTTTCGGCTTCTCATCTGATTCTAAACTTGCCTGAAGATTTTTTAATTCTTCGCTTACAGCACTATAATCTTGATTTTCAGAGCTTGATTTCTTCATTAATGCCCAAATCAGAAGAGCCATCGCAAGGATAAATAAACCAAGGATCACATACATCAAGTGTTTAGGGTTATTCCAATCTATACCTAAAAATTTATTTTCCGCTAACTCAACTCCATCATTTGATTGGCCTATAAATATAGTATCCGCTTTTGTTGTAGTAGCAGGAGTAGTTTCTCTTTGCTGATTTGGAAATATTTTTCTCTCTACTGTTACAATATCTCCACGAAATCGATCAGCATTTGCAACCATTCCCGCCATTTCACTAATAAACTCAGAGTCTTCCTGTGTATATGAAGTATCTATGAGAATGCGTATGGTAAGTTGATTCAATCTGAAACTAGAGTTAAACCCAGTGACTTTTATACTATCTCTGCTGGTTCTGGTAGCTTTTAACCCGGGAGGTATTACTGGTAAACCCGGAAGATTTTCTATCTCAAGTGGAGGTAATTCTTCCACTACTTCGTATTCACTGGCTACTAAAACCCGCTCAACTTCAGCCTGAACATCCACCAAAAAAGATCCATTTTCATAATACTCTGAAAGTGCATTTTCGAGTACTATTTCATAATAACGCTCATATTTGGTTTCTTCTGATTGTTTATCAGGTAAATTCGAGTTGCTTCCGGGAATTTGGGCAATAGAATTACTAAGGATAAAAAACCCTAATGAAAGTATGAAACTTATTGATCTTTTCATTTCACCCCCGATCTGTAGATAATATTTCAACAAAAAGTTATCCACAACTTTGTTGAAGCAGAATTTTTATTAATTCTTGACAACAATAATATTATTTATTGATTTAAGCTAATTTTTTTGTCTTTTTTTGATCGAAGATTAAAGTTATCCACATTTAACGCCTCTTTTTTTAGTGTTTTATAATATGTGATTAAATAAAAAAAGCCCCTTCATTTCTGAAGGGGCTTTTTAATTTATCTTAGATAAAAGTTAAACGGAGATAGCTTAAGCTTCTGTTTTCTCCTCATCGCTTCCGCCCAGAGTTTCAAATATCTCTGCAACTTCTGCATCACTTTCATCAACTTCCTCAGTAGGTCCAACGATAAGATCATTGTACTCACGAAGACCGGTACCAGCCGGTACTTTGTGTCCAACAACTACGTTTTCTTTCAGTCCACGTAAGAAGTCTTTCTTAGCTTCAATAGAAGCCTGAGTAAGAACCTTTGTTGTTTCCTGGAAAGAAGCAGCTGACAACCAACTTTCAGTAGAAAGTGCAGCTCTCGTAATACCCAATAGAATTGGACGAGAAATTGCAGGTTCAGCTTCACGAGTTTGGATCTCTTCTTTGCCTTCTTTGATCAATTCGTTGTTGATGTCTCTTACCTGACGACGATCAAGGATTTTTCCTTTTTTAAGCTCACTGCCACCTTCTTCGGTTACAACAAACTTACCGATCAATTCGTCATTTCTGGTATTAACTTCAAAACGATCTACTTTATCGCCTTCCAAGAACATTGTATCGCCCGGATCAGTGATCTCAACTTTCTGCATCATCGTGCTAACAATAACCTCGATATGCTTATCATTGATCTTCACACCCTGTAGACGGTAAACTTCCTGAATCTCATTCACTAAGTACGATTGTACAGCGTATGGCCCAAGAATGTTTAGAATGTCCTGTGCAGGAATTGTACCATCAGATAATGGCTGACCTGCTTTCACAAAGTCGTTGGTTTGTACAAGAATATGCTTACTCAAAGAGATCAAGTACTTCTTCTCATCAGTACCGTCTTTTGATTTAACAAATACTTCCTGAGAACCACGCTTACGGCCACCCATTTCAACAATACCATCAATCTCAGAAACTACTGCCGGTTCACTTGGCGAACGAGCTTCAAAAAGCTCAGTCACACGAGGAAGACCCGCTGTAATATCTTTAGATTTAGATGCTGCTCTAGGAATCTTAGCAATTACCTGACCTGCAGAAACTTTCTCGCCATTGTCGATAGCTACGTGAGTATCAACAGGAAGAGTACTTTCGCGAATCACATCTTTTGCACCTTTAACAACTAGTGTTGGTACAAGAGATCTGTCCTTGGAGTCAGTAATAACTTTTTCACGGTGACCTGTTTGAGCATCAGTATCATCGGTAGAAGTAACTCCATCGATAATATCTTTGTACTCAACAACACCATCAATTTCAGAGAAGATCAATGCGTTGTATGGATCCCACTTACAAAGCTGAGCTCCTTTTGGAACCATATCGCCTTCTTCAACCATCATTTCGCTACCATAAGGAACGTTATAGCTGATTAAGACTTGACCTTCATCGTTAACAATTTTCAATTCACCTGCACGGCTCAATACAATGTTATGCTCTTCTTCGCCATCATTGTATTCTACAACACGAACATTTTCGAATTCAACTTTACCGTCGAATTTAGTTTTGTGTTGTGAATCTGCCTCAAGACGAGAAGCCGTACCACCAACGTGGAAAGTACGAAGTGTAAGCTGTGTACCAGGCTCACCAATTGACTGAGCAGCGATAACACCAACGGCCTCACCTTTCTCAACAACAGTTCCACGAGCTAAGTCACGTCCGTAACATTTTGCACAAACACCACGACCGGTTTCACAAGTAAGTACCGAACGGATGTCAACTTCTTCAATAGAAGTTTCAGCAATTTTCTTAGCTACAGATTCGTCGATCATCTGATTTGCTTCGCAGATAAGATCATCTGTAATTGGATCATGAATATCATGCAGAGAGAAACGACCGATAATACGATCTTCCAATCTTTCGATAATATCTTCATTATCCTTAAGAGCTGACATTTTGATGCCACGAAGTGTACCACAGTCATCTTCAGTAATGATCACATCCTGAGAAACGTCAACAAGACGACGAGTTAAGTAACCCGCATCAGCAGTTTTAAGTGCAGTATCTGCAAGACCTTTACGAGCACCGTGAGTAGAGATAAAGTACTCAAGTACCGAAAGTCCCTCTTTGAAAGAAGAAAGAATCGGATTCTCAATTACTTCGTTACCCTGCTGCATTGAACTCTTTTGAGGCTTAGCCATCAAACCACGCATACCACCTAACTGACGGATCTGCTCTTTAGAACCACGGGCTCCGGAGTCAGCCATCATATATACCGGGTTGAAACCTTCACGATCTTCTTGAAGAGCCGTGAACAGAGTTTCAGAAACTCGGTTAGTAGTACTTGTCCACTTATCAATTACCTGATTGTAGCGTTCATTATCTGTAATGAAACCCATTTCGTAACGACCTTGAATGTCAGTTACTTCGTCTTTAGCTCCATCAATCAATTTTGCTTTCGCATCCGGGATGATGATATCGTCAAGGCTGAATGAAAGTCCACCAAGAGTAGCGTTTTCGTAACCAAGCTTTTTCATTTCATCAAGGAATGCAGCACAACGTGAAGTTCCAACAATAGAGTGGATATCACCAATCAGAACTCTAAGCTCTTTTTTACCGAGAGTTTTGTTCATGAACCCGATTTCTTCAGGCACGATCTGATTGAAGATCACACGTCCTGTAGAAGTTTTAACTACTTCTTTTACAGTTTCGCCTTCTTCGTTGACTACATCAACACGAACATTAATTTTTGCATGCAGATCGATCTGTCCCTGATCAAAAGCGACAAGGACTTCATCCATATCTGAAAAAGTCTTTCCTTCTCCTTTCTTACCATTTGCAGGCTTAGTAAGGAAGTAAAGACCTAGGATCATATCCTGAGACGGAACTGCAATAGGTCCACCACTTGCAGGACTCATAATGTTATGAGAACCAAGCATCAATACAGAAGCTTCAAGCACTGCATCATGGCTAAGTGGTAAGTGAACCGCCATCTGGTCACCATCGAAATCGGCGTTGAATGCCGTACACGCTAGTGGGTGAAGACGAATCGCTTTTTCCTCGATAAGCACCGGCTGGAACGCTTGAATACCTAAACGGTGAAGCGTTGGAGCACGGTTAAGCATTACCGGGTGTCCATCAATTACATTTTCAAGTACTTCCCAAACCACCGCGTCTCTGCGATCAACTACTTTCTTCGCGCTCTTAACGGTTTTAACGTAACCGCGTTCTATCAATCGGCGAATAATGAATGGTTTGTAAAGCTCGACTGCCATTTCTTTTGGAAGACCACACTCATGCATTTTGAGTTCCGGTCCTACCACAATTACAGAACGACCTGAATAATCAACACGCTTACCAAGAAGGTTTTGACGGAAACGACCGCTCTTACCTTTCAACATGTCGCTAAGAGATTTTAGCGGACGATTGTTGTTTCTAACTGCGTTTGATTTTCTTGAGTTGTCATATAATGAATCAACCGCTTCCTGAAGCATACGCTTCTCATTTCGAAGAATTACATCAGGAGCTTTAATGTCCATCAATCTCTTCAAACGGTTGTTTCTAATGATCACTCTTCTGTATAGATCGTTAAGATCAGAAGTAGCAAATCTACCACCTTCAAGAGGCACAAGAGGACGTAGTTCCGGTGGAATTACCGGGATCACACTCTGGCACATCCATTCTGGCTTGTTTTCTGTGTGCTCTGCAGCAGCACGGAAAGACTCGATAACCTGAAGGCGTTTTAGTTTCTTTTTCTTACGCATCTGTGAAGTCTCATGCTTCACTTCGTAGCGTAATTGGTAAGCTAGTTCATCAAGATCAAGATCAGCAAGCATAGCAGCTAGTGCATCTGCTCCTTCTTTTACTATGAACTTATCTTCGTCATCGTTGTCAAGTTCGTAGTTATCTTCCGGAAGCTGATCAAGAATATCGTATTTCTCTTCTTCAGAGATCATATCTCCTTTAGCGTAACCCAAATCACGAGCTACACCAGGATTGATGATTACGAAAGTTTCGTAATAAACGATCTTATCAAGATTCTTGGAAGACATACCTAATAAGTATGCGATCTTGTTTGGTAAAGATTTGAAATACCAAATGTGTACTACAGGAACGGTTAGGGTAATATGACCCATTCGCTCACGACGAACAGCTTTTCTTGTTACTTCAACACCGCAACGATCACAGATAATGCCTTTGTAGCGAATACGCTTGTATTTACCGCAATGACACTCATAATCTTTAACCGGTCCAAAGATCTTTTCACAGAAAAGACCATCCATCTCCGGCTTAAAGGTTCTGTAGTTTATTGTTTCTGGTGTTAAGACTTCACCGTGCGAACGTGACAAAATTGTCTCAGCCGAAGCAAGTGATACTCCGATACTGTTAAAGTCGTTGGTAACTGTTAATGTTTTTGTTATTGGCAAGGGTATTCCTCCATTAAATAATTAACAGTGATTATTGAATATGTATTTCAAGTCCGAGACCCATAAGCTCTCGAAGCAATACTTTGAATGATTCAGGCACATCACCATCAGGAAGGTTTTCACCTTTAACGATAGCTTCATATACTTTCGAACGCCCTTTTACATCATCACTTTTTACAGTGAGCATCTCTTTAAGGATACTTGAAGCACCATAAGCATATAGTGCCCAAACCTCCATCTCACCAAGTCGCTGACCACCAAATTGAGCTTTACCACCCAATGGCTGTTGCGTAATTAATGAGTATGGCCCAATAGAACGAGAGTGCATCTTATCTTGAACCAAGTGATTCAACTTGATCATATAGATGTAACCTACTGTCGTCTTTTGGGAGAAAGCTTCACCGGTACGACCGTCGTAAAGATTTACACGACCATCTTCAGGTAATCCTGCTTCCTTTAATTTTCCTTTTACGTCATCCATGCTTGCTCCATCAAAAATCGGAGAAGCGAAAGTAACGCCAAGTTTTTTAGCTGCCCAGCCCAAGATCGTTTCGTAGATCTGACCAAGGTTCATACGAGAAGGTACACCAAGTGGGTTTAGGCAGATATCAACAGGAGTACCATCAGCCATAAACGGCATGTCTTCCTGTGGTACGATCTTAGCAACAACACCTTTGTTACCGTGACGTCCCGCCATCTTATCACCTACCTGAAGCTTACGCTTCTTAGCAACGTAGATCTTAGCTTTTTGGATGATTCCAGGAGGTAGTTCGTCTCCTACTTGAATTGCAAACGTACGACGCTTAGCCTCACTGTCGATCTTACGACGAAGGTCACGATAGTTAGCAAATAGTAGTTTTACTTTTTCTACCAAATCCTGATCTGTAGCCCAGTCAATATTCTCATTGATATTTACCGGATCTAATTCTTCAAATACTGATTTTTTGTACTTCTCACCTTTTGGTATCAATTCTACATTACTGTAGTTCAATACTCCAGGAGAAGTTTTATCTCTAAGTAAAGAGTACATTTTATCAGCCCATTGCTGATTTAATTCTGCAAGTTTTTCAGCATGTCTTTCCTGCTCTTGCTCTACTCTTTTCTTCTCTTCTTTTCTAGAGATTAACTCATCGCGCTTACGGCTGAAAAGCTTAGTGTTGATAATGGTTCCTGAAACGCCCGGAGGTGTTTTCAAAGAAGCATCTTTTACATCACCGGCTTTATCACCAAAAATTGCACGAAGAAGTTTTTCTTCCGGTGTTGGATCTGTTTCACCTTTTGGAGTGATCTTACCAACAAGGATGTCGCCCGGATTAATTTTCGCTCCAACTCGGATAATACCTTTTTCATTAAGGTTACGAGTTGCTTCTTCACTTACGTTAGGAATCTCACGAGTAAGCTCTTCTTCACCACGCTTAGTGTCACGAACTTGTTGTTCGAATTCTGTAATATGGATAGAAGTATAGATATCGTCTTGAACAATGCGCTCACTTACAACGATTGCATCCTCAAAGTTATAACCTCTCCAAGGCATGAAAGCCACGAGTAAGTTACGACCAAGAGCAAGTTCTCCACCGTCTGTTGAACAACCATCAGCAATAGCCTGTCCCTTTTTAACCTTATCGCCTACTTTTACAATAGCACGTTGGTTAGTACAGGTGTCCTGATTTGTTCTACTGAATTTTTCAAGCTCATACGTTTTAATACCGCCATCAAAATAGCAATGTTGATCCAGCTCATCTCTTTCGTACTTGATACGAATTTCAGTTGAGCTTACGTATACAACTTCACCTTTAGCATCAGCAGTAATAATAGCACGAGAATCACGAGCCGCTCTGTGCTCCAAACCTGTACCTACAACCGGTGCTTCTGGTCTTAACAGTGGAACAGCTTGACGTTGCATGTTCGAGCCCATCAAGGCACGGTTTGCATCATCATGTTCAATAAAAGGAATTAATGCAGCTGCAAGTGATGTGATCTGGTTTGTAGCCACATCCATATACTCGATCTCTTCTGCCTTGGCAACAAGGTAGTTACCTTCACGCATTCTTGAGAATACTGCATCGTTAGCAAAAGTGTTATTTTCATCTAATTCAGCATTAGCCTGAGCAATTACTGTCTCATCTTCCTGCTCCGCTGCTAAATACTCAACACTTTTTGAAACTTTTTTGTCTTTAACTTTTCTGTAAGGTGTTTCGATAAATCCGAAATCATTCACTTTTGCATGAATACAAAGTGATGAGATCAGTCCAATGTTCGGACCTTCAGGAGTTTCAATTGGACAAAGTCGACCATAGTGAGTGTAGTGAACATCACGAACCTCAAAACCTGCACGCTCACGAGTCAGACCACCAGGTCCAAGAGCAGACATACGACGCTTATGCGTTAATTCTGCCAATGGATTAGTTTGATCCATAAACTGTGAAAGCTGGTTAGTACCGAAGAAAGTGTTAATTACACTAGAAATGGTACGAGCATTCACAAGATCCTGTGGAGTCAACTGCTCAGCATCTCGAGAGTTCATTCTCTCTTTTATAGTTCTTGCCATTCTTGCAAGACCAATCGCAAACTGCTGCCCTAATTGCTCACCTACAGTTCTTACACGTCTGTTACTCAAATGATCAATATCATCAACTTGAGATTTCATATTCTTAAGACGAATAACCTCTGTGATGATAGCTACAATATCTTCTTTCAATAGATACTGTACATCTTCATTACCTTCTAAGCGAAGTCTCTTGTTTAATCTGTAACGACCAACTTCACCCAGATCATATTTCTTATCACTAAAGAATAATCTTTCAAGGATAGAACGAGCAGTTTCAGGATCAGGCATTTCACCGGATCTAATTTGCTGATAAACTTCCCCTAGTGCAGAAGTTTCATCCCAAGTTGGATCTTTACGAAGCGTGTTCATCATTACTGAACGCTCAGATTCTTCCGAAGAAATTTTCTGAACAAGAACAGTCTTCTGATCAATTTCACCAAACATTCCGTAATCATCTTCAGTCAATTCATGATCACGTTCAAAAATGATCTTACGGTTTAATGCTTCTGTAACTTCACCTGTCTCATCATCAACAACTTCTTCCATCTCTTCAACGATGATGTTTTGAGCAAGTCGTTTTCCAACAAGGTTCTTTTTGAAGGTTGCTTTAGTTCCAACTTTAACTTCTTCAGAAAGCTCGAAAAGGCTTAACAGATCAAGATCGGTAGAATATCCAAGTGCACGCAATAATGTAGTTGCAGGGATCTTTTTCTTACGATCGATATAAGCCCATAGTACATCTCTGATATCAGTTGTAAATTCAATCCATGATCCTTTAAAAGGAATTACACGAGCTGAATAAAGTTGAGTACCATTAGGATGAACTGACTGGCCGAAAAATACACCCGGCGAACGGTGTAACTGAGATACAATTACACGCTCAGCGCCATTAATAATAAATGTACCACGATCTGTCATCCATGGTAAGTCACCCAAAAATACTTCTTGCTCGATTGTTTCGCTGGCTTCATCACTATCATCAACAGATGATAATCTGAGTTTAGCTTTCAATGGAACTGAATAGGTTAATCCACGATCCTGACATTCTTTGATAGTATATCTTGGAACATCAACATTGTAGTATAAAAATTCGAGTATGTGAGTTTCTCTGGTATCCTGAATTGGGAAATTTTCCAAGAAAATTCTTTGCAGCCCTTGATTTGCACGTTCATTTGGTGCAATATCAAGCTGAACGAATTTCTCGAACGATTCTAATTGGATATCCAGGAAATCAGGATACTCTAAAACTTCTTTAGTTCGCCCAAAAGATTGGCGATCCGTATTTGGAATAGTTTGCATCTTCTTGCTCAAAAGGAACCTCTCCTTTTTGTTGAAGGTAAATTAAACGGTAAAAACCCTATAAATAACAGGGTTAAGTAATATAGACGCCAATAGCCAATACCGTTTTCACGATATCGGCTATGTGCGAATATTGTAAAAAAGCTTATTTAAGCTCTACTGTAGCTCCAGCTTCTTCAAGCTTAGCTTTGATCTCTTCAGCTTCTGCTTTAGCAGCACCTTCTTTGATAGTGTTAGGTGCGCCATCAACAAGTTCTTTAGCTTCTTTCAGCCCAAGACCAGTGATTCCGCGAACTTCTTTGATCACAGCGATTTTCTTAGCTCCAGCAGATTCAAGAACTACATCAAACTCAGTTTGCTCTTCAGCACCAGCAGCGTCTCCGCCTCCGGCTGGTCCAGCAACAGCAACAGCTGCAGCTGCAGGTTTGATATCGTATTCTTCTTCAAGAACTTTTGCTAGTTCGTTTGCTTCTTTGATAGTTAGGTTGACAAGCTCTTCAGCTAGTTTATTAACGTCAGCCATTTTTATCTCCAGTTGTTTTTTTAAGTAAAATTTTTAATGTCTTGCGACATGTTGTATAAATATTATTCTTCGCCTTTTTCGGCAATAGTTTTCACAGCACCAACAAGGTTTGAACCTTGTGCAGTAAGCGCACTTACTACGGTTTGTGCAGGTGACATCAACAGACCAAGTATATCGCCAATAACTTCGTTTTTAGACTTCATTGCGGCGAGAGCTTCTAATTTGTCAGCAGAATAGAATTCGCCATCTATAAAAGCGGCTTTAAATTCTGGTTTCTTCTTATCCTTAGTAAACTCTTTTAATACTTTAGCCGGTGCGGACAATTCATCTTCAACGAATGCAAATGCATTTTGCTCTACTAAAGAAGGAAGTACTTTATCGTACCCTCCAACTTCCTGCATAGCAAGTTTCATTAACTTATTCTTGTAAACTTTGAAGAAGATATTTCCCTTGCGGAATTCTCCACGCAGTTCATTAGCATCTGCCACAGACATACCGGTGTACTTAGTGATATAAATACCATTAGCACTATTAAGTTTTTCTGTGATTTCGTCTAAGACTGCTTTTTTTTCTGCAGTAGGCATAATTCTTAATTCCTCCTATTATAGGGATGTAACTGCGGTTCTACTTATAGGTATGCTTGGCCCCATAGTACTACTCATGAAAACTGATTTCACGTATAGTCCTTTAGCGGATGCAGGTTTTAAGCGCATTACAGTTGAAAGAAAAGCTTCAGCGTTTTCTTTAATTGCAGTTGCGTCAAAACTTATTTTACCTACGGATGTATGTAGAATTCCGAATTTATCAACACGAAAATCTATCTGTCCGGCTTTCACCGTTTTAACAGCGTCAGCTACATCCATAGTAACTGTTCCACTTTTTGGGTTTGGCATAAGCCCACGCGGTCCCAGGAATCTTCCCAGTTTACCGAGTTTTCCCATTGCATCAGGTGTAGCGATTATCACATCGATATCCGCCCAACCTTCTTCAATTTTTTTGATGTATTCGTCCATACCAACATGGTCGGCACCTGCTTCTCTGGCTTCATCTTGTTTTGCTTCGTTTACCAAAGCTAAAACTCGAACTTCTTTACCTGTACCATGAGGCAAGCTCACAGTTCCACGTACCATTTGATCGGCGTGTCGCGGATCAACACCTAAGCGGACATCAATATCCACCGAAGCATCGAAATTTCGGTTTGAAGTTTTTTTAACCAGATCACATGCTTCCTCCAGAGAATATTCAATCTCCGGATTAACTAATGCCACGGCTTGTTCGTATTTCTTTCCTTTTTTTGCCATAATCACAACTCCTTATTTATCGCGATTTACTCTTAGACCCATACTCCGAGCCGTTCCTGCAATCATTTCGGCACCAGCTTCAATGTCAAACGCATTTAAGTCTTCCATTTTTTCTTGTGCTATATCTTTGCATTGGCTCCAGGTAACTGTTCCAACCTTTTTAAGGTTAGGTTCACCCGATCCGGACTTTATTTTCGCAGCTTTCTTGAGTAGTACTGGCGCTGGAGGTGTCTTTGTTTTAAATGTAAAAGACTTGTCAGCGTATACAGTAATCTCAACTGGAATTACAGTTCCGGCTTTTTCCTGAGTCTTAGCATTAAAGGCTTTACAAAACTCCATAATGTTAATTCCAGCCTGACCGAGAGCCGGTCCAACTGGGGGCGCAGGGTTTGCCTGTCCACCAACGATTTGGAGCTTCAGGATTCTTTCAACTTTTTTAGCCATGGATTATCAGGATCCTAAATGATTAGTAACTTCTGTTTGGTTGCGTAATAGCTAGCATCAACTAGTTTCTTTAATTTAAGTAGTGGATTCCACTTGGTTCACATCTACTTCTACAGGGGTTCGGCGTCCAAAAATGGAAACCATCACTCTCAGTTTTAATTTATCGGTGTTAACCTCCTGTACAGTGCCATCAAAATCTTTGAATGGACCGGAAATAACTTTTACGAGATCACCTTCACTAAATGGTATCTCAATATTTGCATTTTCTTCACCACCTTCTCTAACACGTCCTATAATTCTTTGGACTTCATGCTTTTTCAGTGGATGCGGTACAGTTTGCGTCTTTCCTACTTTCAAAAACCCTAAGCAGGACGGAGCGCTTTGTACTAAATTGTTTACTTCTTCATCATAATGAGTGTTGAGCAGTATATATCCCGGGAAAAAATTCTTTTCTCTTGTCTTCTTTTTCCCTCCGCGAATCTCAACAATGGTTTCAGTTGGAACAAGCACTTCTTTCACTTTGTCCTCTAAACCTTGCTCTTCTATTTCACGCTCAAGAAAATCTCTTACTTTATTTTCATGACTGGAGAAACAACGTACTACATACCAATCATGTACTAGTTCAACACTCATGTTCTTAATTGTAAATGTATTCTAAAGCAGTACTGTATACTTGATCAACACCAAATATAAATACAGATAGAATTATCGAGAAAACTACAACGATTACAGTACTGTCAATAAGTTCTTTCTGTGTAGGCCATGCTACTTTCTTAAACTCACCTACAACACCGTCAAAAATTCCTGATAATTTAGCCATTATGCTTATTCGTTTTATTTAATTGCACGGGCGGAGAGACTCGAACTCCCGACACCTGGTTTTGGAGACCAGTGCTCTACCAACTGAGCTACGCCCGTTTATACACGGAAAAGTAGATGGTAAAAACCACCTACTTTTTTCCGTAAATTCGCTTAGCTGGTAGTGCTTAGTCTAAAATTTTAGTTACCACACCAGCACCTACTGTACGTCCACCTTCGCGGATCGCAAAACGCAGGCCTTCTT
>JAEPPZ010000004.1:0-68303 GCA_017640785.1 Balneola sp.
CTGTCTCATGTTTTAGAAAAAGAAGGGTTTCGGGTAGAGAAGAGTTACGATGGTGATGAAGCTTTAAAGAAAATAAAAGAAGTTAATCCGGATATTATACTTTTGGATATTATGATGCCAAAAATGTCAGGCTTAGAGGTTGGAAAGGCGTTAAGGGTTTCTGAGTTTGAAGACATTCCTATTATTTTTCTAAGTAGTTCAAATGAATCTGTTGATAAGGTAAAAGCATTTGAAGCCGGGGGAGTAGATTTTATAAATAAACCTTTTGACAAGGATGAACTTATTATAAGAGTCCGAAACCATTTGATGCTTAAGGTGTTGAAAGAAGAAAGAGAGGAGCAGCTCCGGGTCTTAAAAGAAAGAGAAATAGAGCTAAGCGAGGCTAACCAAAAGAAGCATAAGTTGATGAGGATGCTTAGTCATGACTTCAAAAATCCCATTTCAGGTATAATGGGATTGGTCACTATCTTAATAGAAGATGACGAGTTAGATGAAGAAGAGAAGAGCGAAATGTTGGATCTTATAAAACAAAGTAGCGAAACATTACTGGATCTTGTAAAAGACCTTTTAGATAAAGAAGTTATAGGAACAGAGTTTGGAGCTTTGGAGCTGAAAGAGGTAAATATTATTGACCTTGCACAAAAGGTTATAACAGCTAATAAGCCAAAAGCTGCACTCAAAAAAATAAATCTAAGTTTGAGCACTTTTCAGGATGAACTTTTCGTGAATTTAGATAAAGAGAAGATCCAGTATGTGCTAAATACGCTAGTTTCTAATGCAGTTAAATTCACGCTTGTAGATGGAGAAGTAAATATTGAATTTATTAGTTCAGACGATGATTCATTTTTAATAAAAATCAGCGATACGGGAATAGGAATTCCTAATACAATGCTACCTAATTTTTTAATATCATCTAATAAAGAACAACAATCTAACTCCGCGGGTATTTTGGGAAGTGGACTTGGACTTGAAGATGTACAGTCTTATGTCGATGCTCATGAAGGAAAGATATGGGTAGAGTCAGAAGAAAATAGCGGCACAACCTTTTTTATAGAACTACCACTGGGAAATTTACAATAAATATGTTGCATACAATTTTAGTAATAGATGATGACGAACCGATTCACATCATGGCAAAGAGTTTACTCGGTAAAGAATTTCAACTTGTTAATGCGAGAGACTCTCAGGAGGCTATAAATATACTTTCTGAAACTCCGGTAAATTTAATTTTATCAGATATTCATATGCCGGGGTTATCCGGTTTAGAATTATTGGAGTCTATCAGAGATGATAAAGAAAAAAGTAAGATTCCTGTCCTTATTATGACCAACCTTCCAACTGTTGAGAAGGAACAAAAAGCATTAGACTTGGGCGCGGTTGATTTTATCAAAAAAGAGCGCTTCAATACAGATCGTGAAGGAGTTATTGAGTTAGTGAGAATGAAAATTCTAACTGATGTTAATGTAAAAGGATTGGATGAAGATCTTGAGAAAAGTAAGAACAAGCTTGTAATGAAATTGATGGAATCAGCAATAAAAGGATCATTTATTGATACTGCTGAAACTTTTTGTTCTTACCTATCCGACATTCTAAATAGTGATCTTTTGACTTTCTTTGTATTGGAAGACGGAAACCCTAAACCGCTTATAGTTCATGGGGATAATAAACCATCAGATGCTGATTTTGCCAGCTTTCAAAACTCGAACTCTTTTGATCACTTAAATGCTAAAAAAGAATCTTATTTAAGCAATCATATTTATAATGAAGAATTCGGATGTTTTCTTGATTTCTCAACAAAAAATGAAATGCCTGCAGAAATAGGTGTTCCTTTATTTTCAGCAAATGAGAAAGCAATGCTTATGAATAATCTCAGCGCTCCAACAGAATCAGAGCTTTTTGGGATGTTGATCATAAAACGATCTAAACTGTTTTCAAGTAAAGAATTCGAATTAATTTCCAGATTGGTAACACAAACGGGAGCAATACTTTGGAGGCTTTACCAAAAGAATAAATGAACCTGAATAATACTTCTGTTTTACTGATAATTGAAGGAACCTATCCCTGGTATAGAGGGGGAGTGAGTGAATGGGTCTATCAATATCTGAAAGAATTGAGTAGTTATGATTTTCATATTCTTCAGGTAGCTACAGATGAATTTAAACAGTTGGATCCTTATAACGCACTTTATCCAATTACCGATAATGTTAAATCCTTTACTCGAGTTCCGCCTCCTACATTGAAATCTGATTGGGAAACGGCTAAAGAGACCTGGTTTCAATCTATTGTTGAATCGGTGCCTGTTTATAAATATGACACCATTCATGTGACCAATACTGGTTTTGCAGGGTGGCTTGGTATCCGTTTATCTGATATTTTTAATACTCCACTAGTTCTTACGGAACATGCTTTATACTGGAAAGAGGTGGAAAAGGGAGCTGTGGCTCTGGAATGTGGCTATCAAATACCCGATAATTTCGAAGCAAAATCAGAAATCGTAGATATTTTCAAAGAAATTGCATCTGAGGTTTATTCTTCGTCAGAAGAAGTAGTATCGGTTTCAAGAGTTAATATTCCTTATCAGAAACAATTTGGAGCAGACTCACCAAAGTATATTCCTAACGGTGTTCCTGTTGATCTGTTAACTCCTGACAAGATCAGAAAAGAAACCCCGGTTATAGGATGGATTGGGAGATGTGCGGAAATGAAAAATCCTAAACTATTCTTTGAGATAGTGGAAGTGTTTCAAAGCAGATCTTTTGATGCAAGCTTTATTATGATGCTTAGCGATGCAAATGAAAAAGAGCTTGAACAGGAAGTGAGAGCATTGGCAAAAAAGTTTCCTGAAGTAACCATGATCTGGAATGAACCGGCACATCATTATCTGCATCAGTTTGATATGCTTTGCATTACCAGTCATAACGAGTCTCAGCCTTTAGTTATGTTTGAAGCACTTTCGAATAAAGCTTTGCCTATTGGCTGGGAGGTTGGAGATCTTACATCTGAATTTGGCTTTGTTGTCCCATCAGGGACTAGCACCAACACTCTGGTTGATCAGGTAAGTGCTCTTTGGGAAGACTCATCAAAATTCAATGAGTTGACAGAAAGTAAGTATGATCTGGTAGCTTATAATCATACATGGACTTCCATTTTTAAGAAGTACGACGAGCTTTTCCGGAAACTTTTAGTTGAAGATGCATAGCGATGGAAGAAGTAAAACCGGTTGTATTATTTGAAACAGAGGGTTCTTATCCATTTAGTGGTGGTGGAGTAAGCACTTGGGCTCATATACTATGTACAGAATTGCAGGAAGAAGTGGATTTTCATCTAATGGCAATTACCGGTAATCCATTTGTGGAACCTCGTTATAAACTTCCGAAGAATATCACGGATATTATCCATATTCCGCTTTGGGGAGTTGAAGAACCGGTCCATTATTTTGATAAAACAATTCCATTCTCAGGTCAAATTGAAAAAAAAGCAAGAACTACAAAAGAAGTAGTAAAACAGCGCTTTCTTCCATTATTTAGAGATTTTATTTCATGTTTAAATGATCCATTTCAGGATGTAGACAAGATCAGTGATATCATATATGGGTTCTGGAAATTTTTTCAATATTACGATTATAAAATAACCATGAAAGAGCCTATGCTTTGGGTGGTTTTCAAGGATTCACTTATAGAAAAGTATGTTGAAAATTATGATCCTGAGCTAGGAGATACGCCAAAAGTGATTGATATGACTTTTGGTATGAGATGGTTGTACCATTTTTTAATGCCGATTGCGTCTCCGATACCGAAAGAAGTTAATATTTCTCATTCTACTTTAGCAGGCTTTCCGGCTTTAGCTTCTATAGCAGCAAAGTATGAATATGGTATTCCCAGTATGGTAACGGATCATGGAGTGTATATGCGTGAACGTCTTATCAATGTTGGCCGGTCTGATATGACTTTCTTTTCCAAAAAAATGCTTGTAGATCTCTCTACAATGATAACAAGAGCTGTTTATCATACTGCTGATCAGATTTCTCCTGTTACTACGGCAAATCAAAAATGGGAAGAACGCTTTGAAGCCAAACCCGAGAATATTTTGCCGATTTATAATGGTGTGGATACAGATCTGTTTAAACCTACGCCAAAACCTACTAAGACTGAAGGTACGCCAACGGTAATAGCTGTGGCACAGGTTTTTCCACTAAAAGATATCGAGACTATGATCCGAACTTGTGCAGTAGTACGGAAAACAATTCCAAATGTACAGTTTACAGTATATGGCAGTTTGGATGTGGATACAGATTATGTTGAAACATGCAGAGAACTTATCAAAGAGCTTGATCTGGAGGAAAATTTTACGTTTGGAGGTTTTCATAACAATCCAAGTATGATCTTTAATGAAGGGGATATCTCAATTTTAACATCGATATCTGAAGGGTTTCCATACACCGTAATTGAATCAATGAGTTGTGGCCGACCTGTAGTTGCTACTGACGTAGGAGGAATAAAAGATGCTTTAGAAGGCTGTGGAATTCTTTGTAAACCGCGTTCTCCGGAAGAAATTGCAGAGGGTGTAGTTAAGTTATTGGAAGATACAGACTTGAGAATTGAACTAGGAAATAAATCTCGTGAAAAAGTACTTCTTAATTTTACTACAGACAGATCAGTTAAAAATTATCTAGAGTCTTATAAACAATTGGCCGCTAAGCCAAGAGTGCCTTTAAAAGAGAAAGTGAAAACAGAGTCAGTATTAAACCTGCTTGAATATTTAAGGGTTAAGAGGTTGGCTCATGCAAACTGAAGGAAGAGATATTATTTTTGAAAAGGAAAATCTGTCAGTTATTGAAGAATTGACTCAGCAGGTTTATGATCTGATCGGAAATCCATTAAGTGTTTGGGCAGTGGCAGCTACCATTGAGTCGTTAGGGGTAAGAGATGTCGACGCAAATACTGATTATGGATTTAAAAGTGTTTTTGATTTAGCAGAAGAAGTATATAAAAAGCTTAAAAAGCATATTAAGGGCAAGTATGAAGAAGAAAGTGAATCAGAGTTTAAACTCGGTGATGTAGGAGAAAGTTTTAAACTCTTCTTCAAGCATTTTGGTATGGGTGTGCTTTTTACAATGCCGATGATTTCTCAGATTGTAGCAATCATTATTTTTGAATATGCGCTTTGGGCATGGTTTAGGTTTAATGTAGCTCAAGCAACTATGATAGCAATGGGGACCATAGGCGCATTCATCATTACCGGTGGTTTTATTCAGGTGCTAGGAAGGCTTGTTTCAAAATATATGGGGGAAACTAATTACTATTTAAGCTGGAAAGCTATTAAAGCAGTTATGTATTTTGCCATTCCTCTTGTTCTGGGAATTGCCGCTCTCGTTTTTATAGTAAATGTAATTCTTCCTTTTTATCCTCAAAGAATGGTAACAATAGGGCTTACCTATTTTATTCTGATCTCAAGTATGATGCTTTCAGCGGCTGTTTTATATGCTTCTCAACAAAAACTGATCATTCTAGGCAGTATTTTAGTCGGAACATTGGCAGTAGCTTTTGGAATGGAAGTACTTGATTGGGGGATTTATCTATCACAATGGTTAGGAATCGGAATAACTACTGGATCTCAGATTATTTACATAATAATTTATTATCAGTATAAGATAAGGTCTAATCGACAGCGCCTCTTTAAACAATCTTTACCAAACCTTGAAGTGAGCTACTATAACACTTACAGATACTTCTTGTATGGATTCGGGTATTTTACTTTTCTGTTTGTAGACAGAATTTTGGCTTGGTCTGCCGGACCGCCGCCACCGCCGTATATCATTTGGTTCAACACTCCCTATGAACTGGGAATGGACTGGGCATTATTGAGCTTTATATTTACAATAGCATTACTGGAATTTATAATTCATTTATTTTCACACAGAATAATACCTGCTCAAAAGAAAACAGAAATTGATAAGCTTAAAAGATTCAATTTATACTTTAGCAGTTTTTATTCATTACAGTTAGTGCTACTCTTTTTTGTTGGGATTCTCTCCATAGTATTGACTTATTACGGAGTAGAAGCTTTAAGAGTTTTTGAAGATGATTACCCGGAAATAAGAGACTTCTTTGCAAACCCGATAACCTTTAAGGTTTTTTGGATGGGAAGCATTGGTTATTTGTTTTTGGTTTTTGGACTACTTAATTCGCTATTCTTTTTTACAATGAATAGGCCGGAATTTGTACTTTATTCTATGCTCGCTGCACTAGCAGTTAATGCACTAACAGGCTATATATGTAGCAGAGTAATAGGATTTGAATATGCTGTAGTAGGTTTAATTGCAGGCTCTATTACATTTGCAGCAGTTACCGGATTAATCGGTAAAAGATTTTTTAAACATTTGGACTATTTTTATTACTCTGCATACTAAGGACATCCTATGAGTAAAGACGTAAAAGACTATATAAATATAATAGGAAGCAGGCTTGGAAAAGCCTTTGCGATAGATTCGTTTGGAACTGAAGAAGAGCTGGAGTTTTGGGCTCTTTCAGCAGAACATATGTCTCGTAAGGAAAACCCTACTTTTCAGAATATAATTACCTGGATAGATTTGTTGTACCAGGCTCCGGTGCACTTTGTTTATAAACTGGAAAAAGAGCACTTAATACTTATTAAACGGCAATTGATTTCAGAAAATCTACTTCCTGAAAAATCCGGAGGTGGAAAGCCAGGGAAGGTAGACTCTCAAAGAACTCAGTTTATTCAGGATTTTGAAAATCAAATGCAGAATCTTGAGAAAAAGAGACAATGGGATGAAGACTTTAAAGAACATGGAGTTTCAGCTCATACAATAGGAAATTGTGAACATATCCCACTCTACAAAAAGAACGGAGACTTTTGGGGGATATATGTAATAGGGCCAAATATTAAGAGCCCGGAAAATATGGTCCCTAAATTTTCAATTGTAAGCAGATTATTGTCTTCTTGGCTAATTAAGTTAGATGAGCAGGAAAAAGAGTCTCAAAAAGAGTATCAAGACAAAGTTCATGGATTAGTTAGAGAACTTGGGACTGGAGCGTTAAATACAAAGGGGATTTCCGAGCTCTTACTTTTATATATAATAAATTCCTTGCAGGCTAAATCCGGTGCAGTTGTTGAATATAAAGATGGCGCTCCGGTACTTATCGCTTCAAATAATCTTGATGAGCAATATCTGAAAACACTTCTCGGACTATCGGGTGATAAAATGTATGATCTTACTGAAAATGGATTCAGTATTTCAGAAGCAGGAAAAGAGATCGTAAATAAGCTGGAAGTTGAGCCTTTGTTTTTGCCTTATATTTCTGATGAAGTAAAAGGCTTTATTTGGATAAACAGAAGTGAATTAAATGAGAATAAAGATTCAAATCCTGTATTAAGCGATATTTCTGTTATTGTGGCAAAGCTTTTTGAATTCAGAGATGTTAATAAAAGCTTCTCAGATGATTTGCTTGACGCATTTTATAAAATGTTGCGAGCAATTGAGATGAAAAGAGAGAAAACTAAATATCATTCGCCAAGAATGATCGCTTTTGTTGAAATGTTCGGAATGCTTTTTGGCCTAGATAGTAATGAAATGGACATCATTAAAACTACAGCAAAATTACATGATATAGGATATGTAGGTGCTGCAGGAATAAGTTCCTTGGCGAGTATAGGCTCTGAACTGGCTCACCCTATTGCCGGAGCAACTATGATAAGCAACCTGCCTGTTCATAATGATATCATTGAAGGTATTAAAACTCATCATGAATGGGTTAATGGGAAAGGTACTCCTAATGAGATCAGAGGGGAAGATATTCCATGGACGGGTAAGATCATATCTGTGTTTGAATTTGTGGTAGACTTCTTCGAATCAAATCCTGATGTAGCTCCTGAAAAAGAAGAAGAAATGTTGGAGAAGTTGAAATCCAACTTAATAGAGCGCGCAGATATTCAATTTGATATGGTATTAATTCCTACAGTTATACAACAACTAACAATGCTTGGTTGGTCAGGTTGTGCGGAATTGGGAGTTGAATAAGTTTCGTTAATGCATAATAAGTTACCACTGATAATTATCTATTTGCTCACTGTAAATTGTATATCGTCCAGTAACAAGCTGTCAGAAGATCCCATCTATGACTCCTTTGGAGTAGTATATTCTGATATTAATCCTTCTGTGGTGTCGGGTTATAAACTTTTGATAGTAGAGCCATATTTTTACACCAAGCAAGAAATAGCTGAATTTAATTCAAGAGGAATAAAGGTTGTAGCCTATCTTTCTTTGGGAGAAGTAAATGAATCACGTAGATACTTCAGTGAGTTTAAAGAGATTGGTTTAATAGGAAAAAATGAAAATCATGGCTCTTACTTTATAAACCTTTCAGAGCCTAGCATAAAAGAAAAATTTGTTAATGAAATTGTCCCGGAATTGCTTTCATATGGCTATGATGGTCTTTTTCTTGACACCATTGACGCTGTAGCGCCATATACGCTTAGAAGAAATATGGAACAGGATATGGTTGATCTGATATCCGCTATAAGATCACGTAATCCTGATAAGTTGTTAATTCAAAATGCAGGATTATTTCTCTTGGATAAAACAGCTGCTCATATTGATGCTGTGACGGTTGAAGCTGTAGCTTCGGGTTATGATTTCGATAAAAATGAATATCAAATCAAATCGGTAAAAGAGTATGAAGAAAGGCTTGAATTCATAGATTCTTTACATGATACCTACAAAGTTCCGTTTTTGATCATAGATTTTGCTGAGAATTACGGTAACTCTCTACTTATAAAAAACAGATTAGAAGAATCTGGTCATCCTTTTTTTATCAGTAATATTGAATTTAGAGGTTTACCTGTCGTGACCGGTAGATCTAAATCATTAAAGAAGGGAGCTTAATATGCCATATTGGTTGATTGTGTTTCTTTCTATTGCCCGACTTGTACTCTTTTTTGTGATCCTGTTTTCATGGATAGGCCCAAAATTCCTTCCTCATACCAAAAAGTTACATGGAATTGATAAGATGCTATATAGCTGGATCGGAATTGGGGGGACTATTATTCTCACAATCTTCATTCTTACGATCCTTCATTTATATGATTTGATAAGTTTATTTGTTGTTTTGATTATGATCCCGATCCTTATTTCTCTTTTCAAAGAATGGAGAAGTGGTACATCTCTTGGATCTATTTTTAAAGTAATAGAGAATAAAATAGTAGCTAATCAAGTAAGGGTTATTGAATCTATAAAAGTATTCACCTATCAGGGATTAAAAGATAGATTTTCTGACAAAGGTGAATTTTCAATTTATGATAATAGATATAATATTGCCGCAGTTGTTATAGGTATAATTTCTTGCGTTGTCCGTGTTATTCCTGTTTTAAAGAACGCAGCACCGTACAGCAGAGCGTGGTATTTCGAACTTGATGAAGTCAAAAATATCAGACTACAGCAATATTTCGGTGAGCTACCAATACCTAAAGGGATGCATTCTTTGGTAGGAATGTTTAGTAACCTTACACAAGTAGGACCGGAGCTTACCTTAAGCTTGCTTGGTAGCTTAACCAGTTTTCTTTTGACCATTATCATATTTTGGCTGATTCGGGAAATAACAAAAGGTAAGCGATTAACAGCTGCATTATTCGGGGCCAGTATCTTTGCTCTCATTCCGACATTATTATTACCTATAAGTCTTGAAGCTGAAACCGGTATTAATACAATTTTACTGGCGCTTTGTTTTGCTTTGCCAACAGCTTTTATTTTTGTAAGGAACCTCAGGTCGGTTGATAAGGCTCCATGGTTTTATGTAACTATGGGAATTATTGCTACAGCACTCACAGATATATTTGTTCTTTTAGTAGTGTTATTACCTTTTTTGATATATGGTTTATTAGCGATTCCTAGAAAGAGGTTTGGTATTAATTTGCTTAAAGTAGTTGCTTACTTGGTTATTGTTTTTACAGTTTCCTTAAGTCCTTATTTCATTCATTTAATAACAATGGGACTAGATATTAATTCATTTTTTGGGTCACAGCTTTTAGACACTCTTATATTCAGCTATTTTCCATTCTTAATTACAGATATAGAAGCTCTGAGTTCGATATACCTTTATATAACCGGGGGCTTATTTATTATCTTTTTGATTCTTCATTTCGTTCAAAAAAAGAAACGTTTTGCAGATGAATTGGTCTATTTTGCAATGTTCGGATCCATGGCTTTTCTGTATTCCACTCATAATAATCTAGGTATATCATTTATTGATTTAGATCAACTCAATGCTTTTTATGCAATTCTGATTTCTGTTCTATGTGGATTGGTCTTTTATGCTATATATACATTAATAGAAGTAGTTATAAATATAAATCATCGTTTCGTCAGCTACAGCCAACCAATACTAATGGTATTATTAGTGTCAGGAGGATTATTCCTTGCCGGTGGAGTAAATACAGGAAAAACATTGCCACAAACACTACCAAATGGCTTTTTTGAATCTTACTACAAAATAATCAATGAAAGGCTTCCTTTTACTTATGCTACAGTAAGTCCACCCATTGATAATGCATTGTCTAAGAACAGGCATTACTTTATGAATTATGATTTTTTTCTTGGAAGCTATGGGAACATTGATTCACTGTATCAGGAGTATCTTGAACTTCCCAAAGAGCTCAGACCTGATACCGCAAATATTCCTCCTGCAAGTATATTCGTTTTTATACAAAAACCGCCTTATGAGTCTATACAGCAAGGAATATTGTTTGAACCGGGCGAACAGATGCAAGCTTTAAGTGATTGGATTTCTAAATATAGTTCATTACCCGGTAGAGAAGTTTTCATATATAATGAAACAGAGGATGCGGTTGTCTATGAGATAATCAATCAGAAAGAAGGATCTAACATAGGTGATATTTTAATGAATATTTATCCAAAAGAGGAAGGGCGTGCAGCTAAGCTATTTAAATAAATACTTACTTAGTTCATTACTGTTTTTTGTTTTAATGGTTTTAAATAAACCGTTAAATGCACAAAACGAAATAGCTCCAATTTTAATTCTTCAGAGTACGTCTGATGAATTTTCAGTTGAAGTTACCAACGAGTTGATTGAAGCATTTAAATATCCCGAGTTTAAGTATGAAATTATAGATCTGGATAAATCCAAAAATATTCCAATAGATAAAAATACCAACCTTCTTATCAATACCAGCTCGAATATAACTTCAATAGATGATAAAGAGTTAAACAAGGTTATAGACTATTTGGGAAAAGGGGGCAAAATGATCTTTTTTGGTACTGTAACAGATGAGAGATTTGCATATATACAAGGGATCAAGGCCGGAGCTGATTACACCATTGATCAGACAGTTCGCGGAATTAAAGGAGTTGAAAATATATTCCCGGGTTATAAAGGGATGGAATTTTATTCAAATTTCAGTGTTCCTCATAACCGCTTAAAGAAGAGTAGTTTTATCGATCAAATCAGACTGCTGGCAACAGCTGTAACCGACGAAGATTATCCTATTCTTTTTGAGAATAATATTGGTCTTGGTACAGTATTGGTATTTAACAGTTATGTTCTGTATGAAAAGGATTACAGAGGCTTAATGTTTTCGTCGGTAATTAAAATGTTGCCACATTTACCTTACAGAAATGCAAATGTGGGTACTATTTTTCTGGATGACTTTCCGGCTCCACTATATAATACTAAGTTAGAGCCTATTGCTACAGAATACGATGTAGAGCAAGCAGACTTTGTCGCAAATATTTGGTGGCCGGATATGCAAAAACTTGCTGATTCTTTGCTTATCACATATTCTGCTATGACGGCGTTTAATTATAATGCTAATATAGTACCTCCATTCGATTACATAGAGTGGACATCTGCAACAATCAGAAGAAAGAACAGGCTCATTAATGCAAGTGTTTATCTGGCACAGGATATAGCAGAATCCAGGCATGAATTAGCATTTCATGGTTATAACCATTTTTCTTTATTGAATGAAGAATGGGATTCGAATTCATCTTTCATGGAATCGGCATTAAACTCGGTAAAAAAGAGATGGAGAGTTGATGATCTTGGACCACTTCCGATAACTTATGTTCCTCCAACGAACTTTATAGATTCAACTGGGATACAGGCTTTAACAAGAGCAATGCCTTCTATAAAAGTACTTAGTTCTTTATATCTGGGAGAAAAAGAGTATGGTGGAGACAGAGGCTTTGGTCCCGACCCGTATTCAGATAAATTATTTAATTATCCAAGAATATCCAGTGGGTTTAATATAGATGGAAACTCAGTTTTTAATCAGCATAGTATGCAGTTACTCACCGGGGTATGGAATCATTTTGTTCACCCTGATGATGTATTTCAAGTTGTACAGCGAGATGCTGATGCATTTGAAAGTAGAAACCCTGATAATCTCGGATGGAGATCTACTCCGGATACTACCACTTCACTGTATAAGGAGTTTCTTAAAAGATTAAGCCACACAAAAAAACAGTATCCCTTTTTGCGTTTGGTTTCTGCAGACTATGGAGCAAATATAGCTCAGGATTGGTTGAATGCAGATTCTGAATATCTGGAAACGGATGATCAGTATCTCGTAAATGTAACACCACCTGATACTTATAAATCTTCAAGTGCGGACAAAGACGAAAAATATTGGTTTATGTATGTACCAAGGGAAGATCGCGCTGATATTGAGAAACATTTAAGTAAGATCATAGACGGATATACTTTTTCCAGATTTTGGGATGGGTACCTTTTCCAATTTTATTCGAAGAAAAACCTGATAAATATTCCTAAGCCAAAGTCGAATGAAAGAACTTCCAGGGAGCAGGAATCAGGTTTAGCATTGGCAAAGAATAGATTTAATACTTACCTCACAAATCCTTTTTATTTAGCCGCTTCCTCTGTTGCCGTTGAACCAGAAATTACCTTTGAACAACAGCTTTCGGATGCGATAAACAGATATTTACGAAATCCTAAAAGTGTTCAGGCTCAGGAAGAATTAATTGAACTTAGCATTGAAAATGATGAAGCTATGCGTGCTATTCAAATTCTTGAGTTCAGGTTAAAGTCTAGCCCTGACTGGCAAAAGAGTGACATAGACCGACTAGTTACTTACTATGGATTTGAAAGCGCTTATACAAGAGCTGAGAACTTTCTGGAAGAGCTTTGGAGAAAATATGGTGATGAGAAGGTTATTCTTTTAAAAAACAGAATAGCTGAACAACTTGGTTTGTACTCACCTGAATTTGTAAAGAGATGGAGACTTAGAGAAATTGAAGTTTATGGTGAAACCAATGAAACCGTTCTTGCTTATGTAAATGCTGTTGAAAGTGTTGAAACCTGGCCGGAGATAAAACAAAGGCTAAGGAGTCTGATAAATAACGATCCGCGAAATGATAGCTTGTACGCATATACAATTCAGAGATCATTTTATTATGAAGCGGCAGATAGTACTATTGCATTACTGGAAGAGTTTCCTGAATGGTCTCATAGCCAGTTAAATGAATTTGCAGGGCAGTTTGCTAATATATATGGTTATCAGCTATTTGATTACGATAAAGCTTTGTATTGGGCAGAACGATCGGATAGTATTTCAAACCGAACTAAATTAGAATGGATAGCTCAACAAAATGAACTGGATCAATTCTATGCCATCACTAAGGATTATTTACAGAATAATCCCGGCAACGATTCCTTAAGAGTTTTTGCAGGTACAACTCTCTATTATCTTGGCTTTAAAGAAAGAGGATATGAAATCATGTATCCTTTATTCGGTAAAGGAAAGAGTACGGACACCGAAGCTCATCAATTAATCGAAGAAGAGTTTAAGTTTATCACTTATAAGGACAAGAAGAATCTTTTCAGAAGATATCCGAACTTCTTTTCAGAGAAAGAAGAAGAGATATTTAAAACTGATTTACGATGGAATGAAGGAGTGAGAGCATCTTTGTTCGGTGAATACTTCTCTGACAATTTTGATAATCAATCTGCCAGAGGGGGCTTGTCGGTACAATTTGGAAACAGACTGGATAAATCTCACTTATTTAAATTGGAAGATATTTATGTAAATGACAGAGTTGGGAATCAAAATTTCTTTTCAAACTTTACAGGCATTGGATATGAATTCGAAAACAGAAAAGAAGACTATAGCCGTGTATTTAGATTTGGTCCATCTGTATTTTATGGAGAGGAAGGAATTTTAGCAGAAGCGTTTGTTTCCTACTCGATAAGCTATGATTCTACATTTACAGCACTCAATTTGTCGATTGAACCTGAGTTTACCCGCCAGGCAATTGTTCAGGATATCTATAAATTGAAGGGCGAATTCTATAGAGAAGATCCATGGTTAAAAAATAAATTTCTGACAACGGTGTCCGGATCGGGGCAGGTTTATACAAATGAAGTATTCGATTATTCTATAACAGGGAGGGGATACCTTCAGCCTTGGGGCACTGCTTTCAGAGGAAGATTGATTGGTGAGTTAGGTTGGCAGGATGCTTCAAAAAAATTCCCGAATGCAGAACCATTTTTTACTCAGGATAATTATTTACTAAAAGGTTTAGGCTTTGATTTGAGATATCGAAACCCTAATGATTTTAGCTATGATTCATTATTTGAACTGGAACTAATGGGAAAACATGCTTCAAGTGATGGATATTTTTTAACCGGACGAGCAAACGTAGAACATAAATTCAAAAAGTTCTGGCAAATAAAAGTGGGTACTGAGTTTTCAACAAGTTCAGTTTATCAGTCAAACAGAATATTTTTTACCATTTCTCACTTTTTTAAATACAAACTAAAACGTCCCGAACAAAAATAATTCAGAAGCGTATATTTCTTCATGAAAAAAATCAGACCTCATATTGAGTGGGTTGCATTTACTACAGGTTTAGTTCTTATGGCTACGATGGATCCTCTAAGTAATGGGTCTTCATTGTGCTTTTTTGAGTTCATCGGAATCGAATTTTGTCCGGGAGAGGGGTTAGGGCACTCCATTGCCTGGATATTCAGAGGAGAGTTTGATAATGCAGTAACTGCGAATCTTTTTGGTATTCCGGCCGTACTCATTTTGAGCTTGAGAATTCTACAGATCTGGAAAGATCTTTATATAAATAAAACTACTACACAAACAGGACATACAGATGGCAGAAGTTTATGATTTTATACCTGAAGCAGAAGGAGATGAAGCACTTTATTTGGCTAAACTTCTAACTTCATTGGATGATGAGAATAAAAAAAGATTCTCTAATGTATACAGATCCAGAAGAAAAGACCCTCAGACTATTCTAGTGCTTTGTCTTTTAGGATTTGTAGGTCTTGCAGGAGTACACAGATTTATATTAAATCAGATAGGAATGGGAATTTTATACTTCTTTACTGCAGGTCTTTGTTTTATTGGAGTGATCGTTGATCTGGTCAACTATAAGGATCTTACTTTTCAATATAACAGAAAGGTTGCTCAGGAAGTTAGATCCCTTTTATAAAAGCCCGAAAACGCGATTTACATTAAACCCGAATCTGAAGTTTGGTTCTAAAAAATCAGTTTCGGTTCGGGTTAATAAGTGCTGTTCGGTAAACCATCTTCCGGACATAAAAAACATTTGAAATACATGACCACCGGTCTCTAACTCATAGACTAAGGCTGCGTGGTTTTTTGTGTCTGTAATTTTATCACCGATTACAGGGAGATACTCAAATGAAATTGATTTTCTTTCATTGATCTTAAATCTTCCAGCAAAACCAAGTCCATAAACGGTATTATACAATTCTGAATCTTGTTTTGTCTTAACTACAGTATTAAAATGAGAGACCATAAGGGAAACCTGAAAGCTAAAATTGTCGCTAAACTTACGAGCAATCATAACCGAACCTAGATAATTCAGCCTTTCTTGGAAGGTTAATCCAAAGGATTCTTTTTGAGTTCTGATTCCCGTGTTTCCTTTTAGCACAACGGAAACCGGAATCCTATCCAGTTTTGTCTGATGAAGGATTCTATAATCGATTGAAAAATCAATGTTGTCTTCCCGACTGGTTCGTCCAATTCCAATATTGAGATCATCAGTAAGTCCGTAACCAAAAGCGATACGAACATTAGCTCCTTCGTCAACTCCGAAAAATGTTTCTATACCACCGCGAACATCCCCAAAATTGTGCTGTATCATACTATTCAGATCGCCTTTACCTAATAGCTGAACCGTTCCTAAACCGGCTATGTTTTTAGTTAAAAAAGTTTCAGCAACCGGGCCATCAGGATTTGCTCTTTTTCGTTCTAATTGAGCACTAACAAGGCTGGTCATAAAAAATGAAAACAATAATGTTGCTATACTTTTTCTCATACTTACCCGTCTACTGGTTTTAATAGAGCATCTATTTTAATTTCTTGCTCTTTATCTACTTTAATAAATAAAATTTGTGGAGGCTCAATTTTATAATCTAACAAACTCAGAATCCAGCCGGCAGTAACATGTAAACCATTATCTTTCATTTGTAAGGTGCCTTCAACTTCGATTTCTTTTTCTACTCCATGGATCTTGAAGGTACCCCTCACTGTTACATCTTGTATTGCTGAAGATTCAGGATCAAAATCAGAGACAAGCTTACCAAAGAATTCTGCAAAAGGATATTTCTTTGTTTCTAAAGTGAGTTTCATGTCTTTATCACGCTTTCCATTTCCGGTATCCAACGTTTCCAGATCTATATAGAAATCTACGGTTTTTTCGTCTAGATCAATAAAACCTACCAAGTTCTCAGAGTTTCCTTCAAAGCTATGTAATGGAACTTTGGAGTAGAACGTAGCTTTACCTTCTTCAGTTTTAAAGCTTTGTGAATGACCTAAGCTCGATATAAAAAGACACAGAACTGTAGTAAAGATTATTTTTTTCATAAAGAAGACCTATCTAATTATTTTGTGCACCCTGATTTATCCAAGCAATTATTTTTCCAATTTCGGAGTTACTTAACGCAGACCGACCTTGTGGCATTCTGTTACCAAATTCAGGGTTTTCACCTAGTTTATCGACTAAAGGGCTATTATCTGCATTATTTGGAACGACTATTAATCCACCATAACTAGTTCCTTCGCTGTTAATTGTACTTTGGAAGCTATCCAAGTTTACTCCATTTACGTTATCACCATTGGTATGACAAAATCCTCCTCCACAATTCGAATTGAAAATAGGCTGGATATCGGTTGCATAACTTATTGGATCATCAGGAATCTCAGGAACTTGATCCTCAACATTGTTGACACAACTCATCAAAAATAAAAAAGCAGAAATAGGAAGGATATAGTTTTTCATTGCATAAGTATTTAATAATTATCTGTATTTAAAACTATTAACTCGAAATTAAATTACATCATCCTAATTACTCAACTATAATAGAAAAAGTATCACAGAACTCTAAAAAGATTGGAAAAATAAAAAACCCGAGTCGTTCAAAACTCGGGTTTATCTTTAGGGCATTTGGTGCTTGTGCAGCATCCAAAAGCTCGATTGCTCTTCGTGTGTCGACTACGAAATAATTTATTATTAGTTACAGCCTTTTAAATTAATCATATTAAATGCTGCAAAGAGGTGGGTTTAAACTCAAGGGTTGTTATCTTTGATTATGAACAATAAAAAGATATTAGATTTCACTACAAAAGAGTCAGCAATAGGTATAGCTGTAGTGCTTATTGTTTTCCTGAGTACATTTATTTCCCGAACTGCCAGAATTTCAAAATCAGAGGCTTTAGTTGGAACCCAGAACACTCAGATATATTTGCACGAAGACGTTAATCTAAGTGAACTAGTAAGTATACTGGAGTTGTCAAATATTCAATTTGATGAAGAAGAACTACTTTGGGTTAGTCCTCTGCTTGGTTGGAGAACTTTCAAAAAAGGATACTATGAGTTTGATGGAGAGTATTCCTACAATGACTTTTTAACCAAGCTAGCTTTTGGAAGTCAGGATCCTGTCTCAATTACAATTTTACCGGGTATAACAATTGACAGGTTTGCCAGAAATTTAGGAAATGAAATGAGTTTTGACAGTTCTGAAGTCATGAATGTTTTTGATGACTCTCTATTTGTTGCTTCCAAAAATATATCCAAAGAACAATTGTTCGGAAGAATGTTACCAAACACTTATGATGTTTACTGGACTTACAGCCCAAAGCAAACAGTGGAAAAGATACTCACCGAATTTAATAATCAGGTTGCCAAAAGGTATAAAAGCAGAATTGATTCTTTGGATTATTCGATCGATGAGATCGTTGCAATGGCATCTATTGTAGAGTGGGAAGCTAATATTGAAGAAGAAAAACCAATAGTAGCCGGTTTATATTGGAACAGGTTAAAAAGAAGAATGTACTTGCAAGCTGATCCAACTATTAGTTTTGCTGTAGGAGAGAGGCGCAGATTATTACTGGAAGATTACAAAGTTGATCACCCTTATAATACTTACACTAAATATGGATTACCTCCGGGACCGGTTACAAATCCCAGTTTACAAACTATAAAAGCGACATTGTATCCCGCGAAACATCAATATTTATACATGGTAGCAAGTCCTGAAGGGGGACATCTTTTCAACCGAACCTATGAAGAGCATTTAGTGGATGCTGAAAAATGGCGAAAATGGTTGAGGCAGCAGTACAGAATTAAGCGGCAAAGAGAACTGCAGGGATCAGGAGAATAAATGTCAGAGCGTGTTATTCTTGCCTGTAAAGAGATTTAATAAGAACCTTTTGGTTTATATGCTCACTATCAAAACCAAACTGACCACTAAGACCACGGTAATTTTTCAATTCATGCAGACCTTGCTTTAATAAATCAGGATTACCGACTCTGTTTAATGTACTTAAGACAAGTTTGGCTACATCGTAGCCGATAAAAGCAAACTGATTAGGTTCTGTTTGGAATCGTAACCTGAAATTCGAAGCAAACTCTTCTACATCAGTTTCACCATATCGTATTTCAAAACTCTGAGTATAGTGAATGGAGGTTTCCGGCAATCGTGTGTTTTCCAGGTCTGTGTCTGCCCATTCTTCTGAACCAAGGAGTATATAATCACTTCTTGAAGCTTCTAGATCAGTAAGCAGATTCCTGATCAAGGTTGGAGCTGCCGCACCTGTGAATGGGGCATAGATCGCTTTTAAACCAGGCGATGGTACCAATGTGTCAGTTTTAGACAGATACGCTGTGTATTCAGAAATATCATAGCCATCAGACTCCAAATCGTTCAGAAAAAAGTGCTGAACAAATGCCCCTAAGCGTTCGGCTTCATGTCTGAATGCCAATGCTGAAGCTTCTCCTAGTGCATCCATTTCAGCCAAAACTGCTACGGTATCAAGACCTAAAGAATTGACAGCATATTGGGCCATTTTTTTGCCTTGTACTGCAAAAGTAGGGTTCGTTTGGAACATATAGTTATTGGCGATGCTCAGCGAATCAGAGTTTGCTAAAGGGGTAATTACTGGTACTTCATAAACTTCAGCCAGATCAGAAAATGATTTTGCTACATTAGAAAACAAAGGTCCAATTACCACATCTACATCTTTATTCCATATCAAATGATTTAAAATATCTTCTGATTGAACAGAATCAACATTTGTTCTGGAAAAATTAATAAATGCCTTCTTATCAGGATGGTTTGCATTGAATTCTTCTACTGCAGTCTGAATTCCAAAATAGAGATGTTGTGGAATTTCATAATTATCAGAGTTCATATCAAAAGAGGGTAGTGCAACGCCAATTTGATAAGACATTCCGGTAGGAGCGAATGAATACTTTTGGAATGGATATCTGGAAGCATAAGTAAGTGAGTCTCTCAATGCAGTTTCTATCTGAAACAGATCTACAGCATTACTGTCAATCAAAGAAGATTTTAACGAGTTGACCATAGTTTTGGCTTTCGAGAAATCGACTCTCCCTAAAGCACCGGAAATAACATCAGCTAAGATCTCAACATTCGAACTCTGTTTGAACACAGTCTTGATCTGATCAATACTTAAATAGTTTAAAATCTGATCGTAGAAAGAAATAGCTCTGGTATAGTAAGGGTTACTTCTGCTATTGGATTTTAGCTCATATAAAAGCTCAAGAGAAGCTGCAAAATCACTATTCTGAAACAAAACCAAAGCCTTTGTATACTTGGCTTCCTGTACAAAAATATTCGTGCTTTCATCTGAATCAATAACCTTATTCAGGTAAGCTTTGGATTTAGAAAATTCACCTAAAGAAAAATAACTCTTCCCTGAAAATAGATTCGCTTCCGGACTATCGATTTGAGTGAATATTCTAAGCGCTCTTTCATAGTCTTCGTTTTGATAGAGGCTTTTACCTGCCTCAACAGATTGAGAATAAGCTGAGGTGGAAAAAAGCAGAATTAATAAAAAAGAGAAAATTGAAAAAGTAGATTTCATAGAATTGCTAATTAATACAAATGCTTACACTCAGAATAAACGAATTTGTTCTGATTTATTCCCATTCAATTGTTGCAGGAGGTTTAGAGCTAATATCGTAAACCACTCTGTTGATTCCCTTTACTTCATTAATAATACGATTAGAGACTGTTCCAAGGAAATCGTAGGGGAGATGAGCCCAATCAGCAGTCATTCCGTCTACACTTGTAACCGCTCTGATCGCCGCAGTAAACTCATATGTCCGCTCGTCACCCATTACACCAACACTTTGAACAGGAAGTAAAACAGCAAGAGCTTGCCAAACATCATCATAAAGCCCCTGATTTTTGAGCTCATCGATAAAGATCTTATCAGCTTCGCGAAGCAGATCCAATCTTTCTTTACTGAGTTCTCCTATTACTCTGATCCCAAGCCCTGGGCCAGGAAATGGATGTCGGCCAATAAAATGAGCAGGAATACCTAAAGCTTTCCCAACTTCACGTACTTCATCTTTAAATAATTCCCGTACAGGCTCTATCAGATCAAGTTTCATTTTTTCCGGTAAACCACCCACATTATGGTGCGATTTTATAGTGGCGGATGGACCTTTGAAGGAAACACTTTCAATTACATCAGGATATAAAGTGCCCTGAGCTAAATATTTAAATTCTGATTGCCCGCCAATTTCCTTCTCGAAAACATCAATAAAAGTAACGCCGATGATCTTTCTTTTCTTTTCCGGATCAGAAACACCTGTTAATCTGGATAGGAATAGTTCACTTGCATCTACACCTCTTACAGGAAGTTCAAGATCTTTGATATAAAGATCGAGCACCTCATTGAATTCATCCTTTCGCAGCAAGCCGTTATCAACAAAAACGCACTCCAGCTGATCTCCAATAGCTTTGTGAATCAAGGTAGCAACAACTGTCGAGTCCACTCCGCCTGATAGTGCACAAAGAACCTTATCATTCCCGACTTTTTTTCTGATCGCTTCAATTTGTTCTTCCACAAAAGAATTTGCGGTCCAGTCTCCCGATAAACCACAGATATCGAAAGCAAAGTTATGGAGAATTTGTTTACCGCAGTCTGTGTGTGCTACTTCCGGATGGAATTGAACTCCGTAGATCTCTTTTTCTTTATGGTGAACAGCTGCAACTCCGGCATTATTTGTATGTCCTACAATCTCATAAGAGGATGGGAGTTCATGAATGTGATCTCCATGACTCATCCAGACAACAGAGTTGTCTTCTACATCTTTTAATATTCCATTGTTGTTATCAACGATTAGGTGTGCTCTCCCGAATTCACGTTTATCTGCTTTTTCAACACTGCCGGGAATCTGAGTATGAGCAAGAAGCTGTAATCCATAACAAACACCGAGAATTGGTACATCCCAATCCAAAATATCGGTTTGGAGGGATGGAGCATCGTCGTCATTTACACTTTTGGGGCTTCCTGAAAGAATAATGCCTTTAGGAACCGGTTCTGAAACCGTACTCAGATCGACATTAAAAGGATGGATTTCACAGTAGATATTGAATTCACGTAATCTTCTTGCGATAAGCTGAGTGAACTGAGATCCGTAATCAAGAATTAAAATCCATTCGTTATGTCGGTTCATTAAATTTGATAGTATTTAAGCGATGATTTCTTTGTATTGGTCTGCTGACAGAAGAGATTCCAGTTGAGAGGTATCTGATAGCTTTACTTTTACCATCCAGCCTTTCCCGTACGGATCTTCATTAACGATCTCAGGATTATCTTCAAGCTCCTCATTAATTTCTGAAATTTCACCATCTACAGGCGCATAAAGCTCAGAAACTGTTTTTACAGCTTCAACAGTACCGAAAGTGTCATCGGCAGAAAACTCAAATCCTTCTTCTTCCAACTCCACAAAAACGATATCTCCAAGTTCACCCTGAGCAAATTCTGTGATCCCAATAGTGGCTGTGCCGTCACCATTGTCTTTGATCCATTCATGTTCTCTGGTGTATTTTAAATCACTTGGTACGCTCATCTAACAGCCTCCGGGTTAAATTTGAAATTGTTTTCTAAATACTTAGTGGTGAATTTACCAGCTAAGAAGTTGGGATCATCCATAAGTTGAATATGGTAAGGTATAGTTGTTTTAATGCCTTCTATGATAAATTCCTGCAACGCACGTTTCATCTTATTGATAGCTAATTCTCTGGTTGGTGCATAAACAATTAGTTTAGCTATCATTGAATCGTAGTGAGGCGGGATGCGATATCCTGAATAAGCATGAGTATCCAGTCTCACACCATGTCCACCGGGTGGGTGAAATACCGTAATTTCACCTGCAGAAGGACGGAAGTTAAATTCAGGATCTTCAGCGTTAATTCTACACTCTATAGAATGGCCTCGCATTTCGATCTCACGCTCTTCGATCTTCATACCGGCAGCAACACGTATTTGCTGTTCAATAAGATCATAACCTGTTACTTCCTCAGTTACAGGATGTTCAACCTGAATACGAGTGTTCATTTCCATGAAATAGAAATTCTCATCGTCATCTACTAAATATTCAACAGTACCAGCACCTTCATAATCAACTGCTTTCGCAGCATTTATAGAAGCTTCACCCATTCTTTTTCTTAAATCCGGGGTCATAAGTGGGGAAGGAGATTCTTCCAATACTTTTTGATGTCGTCGCTGAAGAGAGCAATCTCTTTCACCTAAATGAATAACATTACCATGCTGATCAGCCATTATCTGGATCTCAACATGATGTGGGTTTTGAACGAAACGTTCAATATATACTTCCGGGTTACTGAAGATAGTACCGGCTTCATTTCGGCACATTTCGAAGTTCTTCTTTAACTCACTTTCTTTTTCAACAACACGCATTCCACGACCACCGCCACCAGCAGAAGCTTTGATAATAACCGGGAATCCAATGTCCTTGCACACTTTTACAGCTTCTTCATAAGTGTCAACTACACCATCACTACCAGGTACAACAGGTACCTTATTCTTGATCATAGTTGCTTTAGCTACAGCTTTATCTCCCATTGAGTTAATAGCGTGAGGGGATGGGCCTATAAACTTTAGATCATGCTCAGAGCAAATCTTAGAGAACTCAGCATTTTCAGCTAAGAATCCATATCCGGGATGGATCGCTTCGGCATTTGTGATTTCGGCTGCAGCCAAAATGCTTTGAATTTTCAGGTAGCTGTCTTTACCTGCTGGAGGTCCAATACATACAGCTTCGTCTGCAAATTTAACATGAAGGCTATCGGCATCAGCTGTTGAATAAACAGCTACAGTTTTAATGCCCATTTCTCTACACGTTCGAATAATTCGAAGTGCGATTTCACCACGATTGGCTATTAATATCTTTTTAAACATGCTGACTTATTAGTCTTTGCTGATTATGAAAAGAGGTTGATCAAACTCGACAGCCTGACCATCGTCGATCAGAATCTCCTGAACAGTTCCACTAAATTCGGCTTCAATTTCATTCATGATCTTCATTGCTTCTACAATACAAAGAGTATCACCTTTTGATATCTTTGATCCTACTTTTACAAAAGGATCGGAATCAGGTGAAGCTGCTTTATAAAAAGTACCAACGATTGGAGATTTAACAGTTTCTCCTTTTGCTGATGAGCCACCTGATGATTCTGAAGCAGCACTACTATCTGGGGAAGCCGGAGCCTGTGGTTGAGTAGGAGCTGCAGGCTGAGCCGGAGCTGCTTGCATCGGTTGTGAGTAAGTAATCTGCTCAACAGTCCCGGTTTTTTTTACTTTAATTTTAAAATCACCTTCTTCGATAGCTACCTCGTCTACATCGCTATCAGAAATTAGGTTTAGAATATTTTTTATCAGTTTTAAGTCCATAGTAAGTTATTTAGCTCGTTCCAGATAAGTTCCTGTTCGTGTATCTACTTTAATTTCTTCACCTTCATTAATAAAAAGAGGCACGTTAACAACAGCACCTGACTCTAAAGTTGCCGGTTTGCTTCCTCCTTGTGCAGTATCACCTTTAACTCCGGGATCTGTTTGGCTTACAGTAAGTACTAAGTGATCCGGTGGTTCTGCGTATAAAACTTGTTCGTCGTCTGCATTAAATAATACATTGCAGACCTGTCCTTCAATTAAAAAATCTTTTCTTTCAACCTGATTGGCATTAACGGGAATCTGCTCATAAGTGTCACTATTCATAAAGTAGAAAAGGGAACCATCTTGGTATAAAAATTGATAGTTTCTGTTTTCTACACGAACAGCTTCGGTATTCTCTCCCGAGCGCCATGTTTTATCAATGTTTTTACCGTTTACAATGCCTCTGAGCTTTGTTCTCACAAAAGCCGGGCCTTTTCCGGGCTTTACATGTTGAAATTCAGTAATTGAATACAATTCACCATCCATATTCAGAACTAACCCATTTCTGAAGTCGGAAGTAGAAATTTTAGCCATTAAAAATATCTCCGTTAATTAGTTGCCCAAAAATACAGCTAGGGAATTCCGATAACAAGTTAATTAAAGAAAATTGGTAATAATGTTATATAGAATCGCCAGCGGGCAAACTACGTAAATGAATACTGGCCAGACTTTCGAAAATAATGTTTGTCTGATACCTGCAAAACCAAATTCCATCTCTGTAATTGCTGAGTCTGTCTTCCAAACAAAGGCAACAAATATACAGGTCAACAATCCTCCTATTGGTAATCCAAGGTTATTGAATATGTTATCAAAATGACCAATAAGTGCCGGATAAAAGGAAACCACTATAGAAATAGCAAGCACTCCAAGTCCAACGCTCCAAGCTGCTTTTTTCCTTTTTACTTCGAATTCATCGATTACGAAAGATACAGGAACCTCAAGTAGTGATATAGTAGATGTCAACGCTGCGATACTTAACAATAGAAAGAATACAACACCAAGAATTAACCCAACTGCTCCGCCAATAGTATGAAAGAGTGCCGGTAGAATTTGGAAAACCAGATCGGTACTGGAAGCCAGTTGATCGCCAACAAAGATTTCAATTCCTGCGTTTTTAGCGACATACATTGCCGGAATTATTAAAAGTCCGGCTAAAAAGGCGATTCCAACATCAGCCAAGGTTACAAATGCAGCTGCCTGAGGAATGTTCTCTTTTTTATTCAGATATGAACCATAAGTGATCAATGCTCCCATACCAAGAGAAAGCGAGAAGAAAGCCTGACCCATTGCTGAAAATATCAGGTCTGCATTAATTTTTGAAAAATCAGGAAGCAGATATTCGCGAACACCTTCTGATGCACCTGGTTGAGTAAGTACATAACCGATCATTATTACAATGATTCCGATCAATAAAGGCATCATAAATTTAGTAGCACGTTCAATACCATCACTGATACCACCGGTAATAATTTTAATGGTACCAAACATGAAAGCAGAGGCAATAATAGCATTTTTCCAGCCATTGCCTGTGTCAGTAAGTAAATCAGCGGCTTCTTGCCATCCGAAATAGTAGAAAATTTCTTCGAATGCGAATCCAAACGCCCAACCTGCAATTACAGTGTAGAAGGAGAGGATCATAACTCCACATATAACTCCCCATAAACCAACCAAGGGAAAAAACTTATTCGAAGAAAGAGCTTTAAACGCACCTACCGGGTTTTTTCCTGATTTTCTACCGATAGCCAGTTCAGCTACCATAACAGGAAAACCTATTAAAAATGTACAAATCAAATAAACTATGAGATAAGCTGCGCCACCTTCAGTAGCTACTTTTGTTGGGAAACCCCAAATATTACCTAATCCTACTGCAGAACCGGCTGCCGCTAAAATAAATCCAAGTTTTGAATTCCATGCACCACGTTCGCTTGTTGATGTACCTGCCAAAAGATGTCCTCCTTTAAGAGTTGATTAAAGCACTAAAATATTTCTTGATCACATTATTCGCAACCTTCTTAATATAACACCGGAAGAAGGTGCTAGAGTATAAGAATTTTCAATAGTTATTTTAGCTTTATTTAGTTTGATAGAATTTTTATCTGCCACGAGCTCCCAATTCCCCGGAAGCAGATCAATTGAATGTTCTTTTTTTGGATTTCCATTCAACGAAATGAAATACTCGTATGGGTCTAGCTCTTCATTCGTTTGTATTGAAAATGTAACATGAAGAGGGTCTTTATAAACTTTGAAGTTAATATCTGAGGGTAAAGCTTTTCTGAGAGCAGGGGAGCATAAACGGAGCTCAATGAGATCTTTATAATACTCAAACAAACCTTTATTGATCTCTATTTCATTGAAATTCAGCCAGTTAGTTTCGTTGTCTTTGTTGTAACTGTCATGATCGAGCATTCGATTTCTTTTATCAAGATCTAAGGGATCGAATATCAGTTTTGATCGACCCCATTCCTGTCCCGCGTGTATCATGGTTACACCTTGACTCACAAAAAGAGTGAGCGCTGCAAGTTTGGCCGTAGCTAATTCTTCCTGAGAGAGATGTGTAAGTGCTCTTTTGTTTTCAAACTTCTGTTCATTTTTAGAATGATCTAAGGATATTCGGATGGAATCTCCAAGAGTGTACCCATCATGACTTTCAATATAATTGAGCGAATGAGCAGAGGTATTAAAAAGTCCCTTTTCATCTTCTTTAAGCGTTCCGCGGATAAAATTTTCTAAAGCAAATCGTGAAGTTTCATGATTCCATCCACCAAAAATAAAGCCTTTATCAGAAATAGGGTGAGAGCCTTTGATCCCGTTTCTGATCTTGTCATTCCAGGAGATCCATCCGTGATCCGAAAAGCCTGAAGGTTTATATTCTCCACCCCAGGGTTCAGCGATCAAAATTACATCAGTATTGATCTTTTGTGCTTCTTGTTTGATCAAATCAATAGTTTCCCAATCTATTATTCCTGCCAGATCAAATCTGAACCCATCAATATGATACTCTTTGATCCAATGAAGAAGAGATTCAACAATCAGCTTCCTGGAATGCTCAGATGTGGTATCAATGTCATTTCCTGTCCAGCTGTTGTTGATGAAATTCCCTTTTTCATCAAATTTGAAATAATGCTCTTTAGCCAGGATTTTGAGCGGATTTTGATCATAATGAGAAGCATGATTGTAAACCACATCCATTATAACAGCGATCTCATTTTTATGAAGCTCACGAATTAAACTTTTTAACTCTGAAATTGCATTCTCGGACTTCCCGATTACTTCATTTTCATTGAGGTTGGCATCGGAAGCGTACATGGTTTCAGGAGCATGAAAAAATGAGGTCATATAACCCCAGTAATTTCTCGCGTATGGATTCCAGGTATTCTTTATTCCTTCTTTAGTTTGCTCGTTAAACGGAGGCTCGAAATAAGCAAACTTTTGCAAGGGCAGGAATTCAACTGCATTTACGTTAAGGCGCTTTAGATGTGCAATACCACCGACTTCAGCTTCTCTGAAATCATTGTAGATTCCCTGAACAAATGTTCTTGCTGAGGAGTGAGCAACCATGTCTTTGATGTGAGTCTCATAAATAATGAGATCTCTTGGGTCTTCAACTTTAATAAAGCGATCATCCTGCCAATCAAATTCATTTGATCTAATGATCTTTGTTTTCGGAAACTGAAGGTGATGATTTGTAGTAGTTACAAATGTACTCCATGGATCAGCTGCATGTTGGATCTCACCATTTCCGGATACCCGGTAACAGTACCATTTATCAGACAGGTCTTCGGAAACAAGGGCGTTCCAGATTCCACTTTCATCTTTAGTGCAGGGATAAACAGAGCCTTCTTCATCTGAATAGTTATCATAAACTATTATTTCAATAGAATCAGATAAAGGGGAGAAGACTCTGAAGACCACACCTTTCTCAGTAATGGTATATCCCATTTTATAGATGTCAAAATCAACAGAAGTGACAGTTTGGGAATTCAAGCTCAAGTTATTGTGCTTCCTGATTCAGCTTCAGTGTCCACAAATTTAAGATTGCCTTCGGTATCTTCAGCCATCAGGATCATTCCGGCACTTTCAACACCCATAAGTTTTTTGGGAGCCAGATTTGCGACCACACTAACTTTTTGACCAACGATCTTATCCATATCCACGTGTTTGGCGATGCCTGAAACTATAGTTCGTATCTCGATGCCGATATCAACTTTGAGTTTTAAAAGTTTATCTGATTTTTCAATTTTCTCTGCTTCTAAGATCTCTCCGGCACGAATGTCCAGTTTCATGAAATCTTCAAAGCCAATGTTTTCTTTCAATGGTGTAAATTTTGAGGTTGGATCATTAGCAGCAGCTCTTTCTTCTAATCTGGCTATCTGCGCTTCAATTTCTTCATCTTCTACTTTAGTAAAAAGCACTTCTCCGGGATCTATCGAGTTTCCAACTTCCAACATAGAATCAGAAATACTGTCCCAGGAAACCTTTCCGGAATAAGAAAGCTGATTTCTTAGTTTTTTCATGGAATCAGGGAGAATAGGCTCCATCAATACAGAAAGCGCAGCACATATTTGCAAACTTACATGTAAGGAGTTTGCACAAGCCTGAGGGTCGCTGTTTCTGGTTTTCCAAGGCTCAGTTTCAGTAAAGTATTTATTTCCGGCTCTGGCCAAATTCATCATTTCAGAAATGGCTTCCTTAAACTTAAATGTTTCAAGAGCTTGGGTTACTTTTTCTTTCTGGGTTTCGATGGATTTCAATGCATCCAGATCGATTTGTTGCGGATCAACTAGTTCAGGAACTTCTCCATCAGCAAATTTCTGTGTGAAAGAGAGTGCTCTGAATACGAAATTGCCCAAAACAGCTGCAAGTTCATTATTGACTCTGGCTTGAAAATCTTTCCATGAAAAATCTGAATCTTTACTTTCAGGAAGGGTAGTTCCCAGTGCATAACGAAGCAGATCCGGTGAAAAATCTTCTAAATATTCATGTAACCAAACTGCCCATCCGCGTGAAGTAGAAAGCTTTTTACCTTCCAGATTCAAAAACTCGTTCGCAGGAACATTCTCTGGCATCACATAACCACCGTGTTCCATCAGGATGGTTGGAAACATGATGCAATGAAAAACGATGTTATCTTTTCCTATAAAGTGATAAAGTTCGGAATTTTCATCCTGCCAGTAATCCTTCCAGGCTTCAGGAGTGCCTTTTTGTTCGGCCCACTCTTTAGTTGCTGAGATGTAACCGATGGGAGCATCAAACCAAACGTATAATACTTTTCCTTTTGCGTTTTCTAACGGAACAGGAACTCCCCAACTTAAGTCTCTTGTGGCAGCTCTGTCTGCAAGCCCGTCATTGAGCCAACTCTTAACTTGACCCATTACATTAGGTTTCCAGTTTTTTCTGGTATCCAGCCATTTTTCCAGTTTTTCCTGAGTGTCTCCAAGCGGCATATACCAGTGCTCGGTTTCTTTCAATTCAGGCTTTTCTCCTGAAAGTGCCGAAACCGGATCGATCAATTCAGTGGGGGATAGAGATGTGCCACACTTCTCACATTGATCTCCATAAGCTTCTGTGTAACTGCAATTTGGACAAGTTCCCTTAACATATCTGTCAGGTAAAAACATGTCCGCTTTGGAATCATAAAGCTGCTTTTCCGTCTTCTTTTTGAAGTAACCTTTGTTATTAAGGTTTGTGAAGAATTCCTGAGCTGTTTCATGATGAGTTTTGGAACTAGTCCTTCCGTAATAATCGAAAGAAATTCCGAATTCCTCGAACACATTCTTATTCATTTCATGAAACCGATCCACTATGTCCTGAGGTTTCACACCTTCTTTTTCAGCTGCAATCGTGATGGGAACTCCGTGTTCATCAGAGCCACAAATAAAAACGATATCATCGCCTTTTAGCCTTTTATAGCGGGTATAGAAATCGGGAGTTAAATAAGCCCCGGCTAAATGACCTAGATGTAGTGGTCCGTTAGCATAGGGAAGGGCTGCAGTAACAAGAATTCGTTTATTGTCTGACATTAAAGTGATTAAATAGAAGGTTATTTTTATGCGAAGATAAAAATGAATGAGGGAATTATGAATTAATAATCAAATAATCCCTTTATAAAGAACTAACTTTTAAATCCTCAAAGTGTAGCTTAAATAAAAATCGAAACCGGATCCGTTTAAGGATTCGAAAATAGGTGCTCCTGATTCGTAGTTATATTCAACATTATAATACTTAATACCGGCTGTTAAAAAACCTCTTTCGTAGTGCTCTTCATACTCAAAAAGGAGATGTAGTCCACTAGTATCCTCATACTTTGTGTTAGTTGAAAACCCCGCAATTTCATCTGCATCAATATTCATCTTTCCATTAAGATAGAAACCATACCCGCCACCAATGTTTAAATTTCTATTGGTGATCAATTCGATTGGGAATTTTATCTCCGGCGTGATCACAAGTCTTTTGAAGGAAGAGCTGGCATTTTCCAATGGCGGTCGAAGTTCACTGGCTTGATAATAAAAAGTAGATCCGAATTTGATATTTTTTTCAGTTAAATAATACAAACCTGTTCCTATAAAAAATCCTCCACCGGCACTAAGAGTAGATTCATCTCCATCTTCTGTTTCAAAGATTCCTTTATTTTCTACTCCCAAACCAAACCCTGCTGTAAGATTAATACCAAAACCTGATTTAACATAATTTGGTATAGTTACTAAAGTAGAATCTGTTTGGGCTTTTGAACCGGTTGAAAGGAGGAGAATAGAAATAAATAGGAGAAGGGGAGTTTTCATTGGGCGGTTTTAGAATGTTAAGCCGACAATGATACAATAACTTGCTTCACTAAAGCAATAGATCATTTAGCTTTACTTGATTGGTAAACAACTAAAAGAGCTTAATTTGGGTCTTGACAGGTACATTCGTTTTGAGAAGCATAATATTTGTTTATTTGTTCTTCATTAAATTCTTCGAATGATGCTTTAAATGCATCATTGGATATAGAACAAATAGGTTTAAGAGGATCTTCTTTATATATATTTATTGAATAAGCTTCTTCAAATTCTATAACATTACCATTTACAATAGTGCTGGCATTATATAAGCTTTTTATATCACTAGTTTGTTGATTTGCCTTCTCTATAACTTTGCAAAAATCTGAAGTGACAATACTAACATTAGTTTCAGGTTTTGCCCGGTAGTTTTCGCATATATATCGATCTGTTTTTTCTACATGATTACAGCCAATGAATAATATCAAGGTGTTTTCAATGTATTCTTTATGTTGGTAAGTTTGATAGTTGCTTTTGTTTAACAAGCTGGGGTCGAAGTAAGCATCACTTTCGTGGTATTTATAAGATTTGAATGTGTAGGAGATACTATACTTGTTCCCATCTTGGGAATTGTCCGGTTTAAAAAAAGTATGTACCGGTTTTTTAACAGGTCCCTGACCTTGTCCATGTAATAACGCCGGCATTGCTAAAGACAGATAAAATAATATAAAAAGTAGTATGAGGTTTTTCATCTAAAATGCTTTAAGTGCAAGACATTCAAAAGATTATAGGTTTAAAAATACATTAATCTGATTAATTAAAAAAAACCGGGATTCAGTATTCCAAAACGGTGCTCATCCAGATACACTTCATTCTTTATAAATCCTTTTTGTGAAACACCTTCTGAATTAAAACCTGAATTGATCAATACCTTCATTGATCCGGGGTTTCCTTCCATTACCGTGGCGTAGATACGGGCTAGTTTTAATTCTTCAAAACCGTATTTAACGATTTTTTGAATTGCTTTGGTAGCAAATCCATTTCCCCAATAGGGTTCACCGATCCAGTAACCAAGTTCTGCAGAATGTCTGTATATATCTTCCTGAGGCTTTAAAGAAATATTTCCAACAAGTTTATTCTGTGATTCGATGGCAAAAGTCAGGATCGGTTTCTGATGCGCTTTGGCATGGATGTATTTTTCCGCATCAGCTTCAGAAAAGGGATGAGGGAGGTAATCCCTCACTTGATCCCATATCTTCTTGTTGTTTAACAATACAGCCAGTTCACGAATATCTGAACTATCAAATGGACGTAAATTTACATTTTCAGAATTCATAATTTCTAAACTCAGGGGCTTTCCTGACGTTAGTTAGTTGTTCGAAAGAATACGCCATCTCGATCATTTCAGGCTCCATCCAGGCTCCGCCAAAGAAAGTGATTCCAACAGGTAAACCATCAATGAATCCCATCGGAACAGTTATCGCAGCATATCCGGCTCTGGCAGCAGGAGAGCTGGACGAAGTTCCGAAGTTATCGCCGTTAGTATGATCGGTTTTCCATGCTGGTCCTCCGGTAATCCCGATAAAACCATCCAGATCATGTTCTTCCATTACTTTATCGATCCCGTCTTCCCGAGCTGCTTTCAGCATGTTTGCTCTGGCTTCAATGTATTCTTCTGAATCGAGATCGCCTTTTTTCTGTGCCTGAAGCAAAATATCATGATCAAATTTCATTTCAACAGGATCAGCTAATGTTTTCTCAATGATCTCTTCCAGATCAGCAACCGTGGCATTTTCTCCAAGCGATTCCAGATATTTGTTGATACCATCCTTGAATTCATACAGTAGCACATTATAGCCATCACGACCCGAAACATTGCCAATTCTATCAATTTCTACGATAGTAACTCCTTGCTCTTCCAGAAATCGGATAGTTTCGTACATCAATGTATCCGTTTTGTGATCACTGCCAATGGATGGTTTATAAAGACCGAGCCTTTTTCCTTGCAGTGCTCCTGTTTTCAGAAACTGTGTGTAATCAGAATGAAATTTCTCTTCGCTTTCATTAGTGTATGAATCGCGCTCATCAACTCCGACCATAGTTCCAAGCATAATAGCTGCATCGGTAACAGTTCTCGCCATAGGACCGGGCGTATCCTGAGTTTCTGAAATTGGAATTATTCCTGATCGACTGAGCAATCCAACGGTTGGTTTTATTCCTACAACTCCATTTGCAGATGAAGGACAGGTAATCGATCCATTTGTTTCTGTCCCAATAGATAACATAGAAAAGTTTGCGGATACTGAAGCTCCGGAACCGGCACTTGAACCACAAGGATTTCTAGTTATATCAAAAGGGTTTTTTGTTTGTCCACCCAAGCCACTCCAACCACTTGACGAATTATTGCTATGGAAATTAGCCCATTCACTTAGGTTAGCTTTTCCCAGAATTATGGCTCCGCTTTCACGAAGTTTTTGCACAATGTAAGCATCTTGCACGGGCATAGAACCTTCCATGACCCTGGAGCCGGCAGTGTTCGCCATTTTGTCTTTGGTGTCGATATTGTCTTTGAGTAAAACCGGAATACCGTGCAAAGCTCCAACTGTATTTCCCTCAGCCATTTGTTTATCTAATTCCTCAGCGATGGCAATGGCATCCGGGTTAATGGTGATCACAGAATTGATCTCAGGTCCGTTTTGATCGTATTGTTCGATACGTTCCAGATAAGCTTCTACAACATCTTTAGCTGTATAAGTGCCATTCATGTAATTTTCGTGAAGTTCTTCAATAGTGGCTTCTTCTAAACCTAATTGATCAAATTTAGATTGAGATGGTTGACAGGCAATAAATGCAACAAGGATAAATAGAAAGGCAATTCTGGTCATTTTCATATTCCGGAAGTTAGTTTTGTATAGTTAGTTCTTGGAATATAAAGCAGAGAAAGAGAAAAGGAAGTAAAATGTTATTAGTGAGGAGTGAGGAGTCTTGGATTTTGAATAAGGCTAATAAGTCATACTGATCCCGAAGTATCGGGACGAAGGATCTGCACAATTCAATTTTAATCCCGGTTTAGTCAAATAAGCTTGATTTTAGAATCGACCAAGCGAGAAACTTGAAGTAGTTTAGATTCTAAAAGTCTAACAAAAGCCTTTTCGCCGAGCCTGAAGGCTTTTCTGGTTTAAACGTCTAAATTGAAGAGTGTTAGCTAGTAGGACGTTTACGTCCGGTTGAGTTGTATATGCCTTGAAATAAATCCAGATCTCGGGCATTCGCCGCGAGATGACTAAAAGTTAAGAAAGTGAGAGATAATTATTTAAAAATTAATAACTCAAAATCCAGAATTACCTAATACAACTCATATTCCAATAACCTACACTCAATAGTAGAATTATAAAGCTCAATACGTTGATTGGTTCTTAAGCCTACTTTTTTGGCTAGATCGAAGTTTCCGGTGAAGACATATCCCCATTTACCACTGCAATCTTGTTTGAAGAAATCACCAATAGCGGTGTATAAACTTTCCAGTTGCTGATCGTGACCAATGCGTTCCCCGTAAGGTGGGTTCATTACAACTACACCATCGCCGTAAGGAATTTCGGTTTCTCTGAAATCACACACTTTAAATTCAATTAAGTGATCAACTCCGGCAGTTTTAGCATTTTTCTGTGCAGCTTGAATGGCTCGGCGATCATGATCGGTAGCCAAAATTCGACCTTCAAAATCTTTATTTCCCTGATATTTAAGATCGGTTCGTAAACTGTTCCATTCTCCTACATCAAAGCCAAGTATATGTTTGATGCCGTAATTAGGACGAAGGAGTCCTGCGGGCTTGTTAAGAGCTTTAAGAGCAGCTTCAATAGCAATGGTTCCGCTACCACACATCGGATTAACAAAATGTTGTCCCGGTTCCCACTTGCTAGCCTGTACAATGGTCGCAGCCAATGTTTCTTGCATAGGAGCTGTATGATTTTGAACTCTGTATCCACGGCGTGAAATAGATTCTCCTGATGTATCAAGATAAACCATGGCTTCTTCATTTTTCCAGAACAGAAAAACTACTGTGTGATTCAGATCAGAACCGGAATCGGGTCTTGCACCTGTTTCTTGTCTGATTCTATCAACAATGGCGTCTTTAACTTTTAATTGAGCAAACTGGGTGTTATCGATCGTTTTGTTTTTGATGAACGAGGTAACACTCACATATCCGCTTCTATCGATGTACTCTTCCCAGGGAATGCTTACTAATTTCTCATGAAGTTGATCGGCATTATGCGCTTCAAATTTCTTCAGTAAAAAATGAACTCTGTGAGCTGTACTTAAACACAGATTCAATTTCATACAATCATTTAAAGAACCTGTGATTTCAAGCCCTGCAAGACGTTCATGATCAACTTTGAATCCAAGATCTTCAACTTCCTTACGAAGATAGGGAGTCATTAATTTTGGACAGGTTATAGAAATCGTAGATTTTTGAGAAAAGTCAGCCATAGTAATTATAAGATATAAAAAAGGCTGTGAGTTTATTTCACAGCCTTTTTGAGAGTGAAATTATGCGATCTCTACTACTTCGATTTCGAAGGTAAGATCTTGTCCGGCAAGCGGGTGGTTAGCATCAAGTGTAACTTTTTCTTCGTTTACAGCTGTGATCTGAACCGGAATTGCTTGTCCGTCCGGCTGGTTCAATTGAAGTTGAACACCAACTTCTGGCTCAAGGTCTTCAGGAAGCTGAGCTTTTTCTACTTCCACAACCATTTGTGGATTTGGCTCTCCATAAGCTTCAGCGGCAGGAATTTCAGCAGTTGTTTTATCACCAACGGCTAAACCTTCAATTGCTTTCTCAAAACCCGGGATCAATTGTCCTTGTCCCATTGTGAATTCTAGTGGATCTTTCTGGATGGATGAATCAAATACAGATCCGTCTTTTAGTTGACCTGTATAATGAACTTTTACGGTGCTACCGTCTTTAATAGTTGACAAAATATTTTCTTTCTTTTGGAATTATAATAATTATTAAGAGCTTAAAGATAAGGAATCGAACACATAGTATTTGAAATCCAAAATCTAAGCTTATGTCACTGAACACGCCTGATATCAATGAAGTTTTAAACGAATCCAAAACTATTGCCATCGTTGGATGTTCAGCCAGTGAATATAGAACAAGCAATTACATTGCCAAGTTTCTACAGGAGAGAGGTTATACGATAATTCCTGTCAATCCTGCAGAAAATGAAATACTTGGGAAAAAGTGTTACAATGCTTTGAACGATATCCCCGCTGAGACCACTATAGACATTGTTGACATCTTCAGAGCTAATGAACATACGGCAGGTGTTGTTGAAGAAGTTCTGGAATGGAACAAGAAAACCGGCCAAAAAGCAGTTGTTTGGACTCAATTAGATGTTTCCTCTGATGAAGCTGAGCAGATCGCTGAAGAATCTCAAATTCCGTACGTGAAGAATAAGTGTATTATGGTGGAGTTGGAGAGAATGTAGAATTAAGAATTCAAAATTAAGAATTGGCGGAGTACTACTGCTAATTCTTATTCCTTAATTCTACATTCTTAATTCAACTACTTCATATTCGTGAATTGTAACGGAACGCCCATATCTTTGCTTTTCAGATGTTGGATCACTGCTTGCAGATCATCTATTTTTTTGCCGTTTACTCGAACCTGATCGTCCTGAATCTGAGGCTGCACTTTCATCTTTAGATCTTTGATCTCTTTAACGATCTTTTTTGCTGTTTCTCTGTCAATTCCTTCTTTCAGAGTTACATCCATTTTTAAATGACCTTGTGATGTTCCTTCTTCAGTTCCAAAATCCAGTACTTTAGAATCGACACCTCTTTTAATGAAGTTCTTAATCAGCATTTCCTGAACCGCTTTCATTTTCATACTTTCTGCCGCTACGAGATGGATCCTATTTTCTTTGCTGTGGAAGGTTACTTCGGTATGCAGTCCTCTGAAATCGTAGCGTGTTGAGATTTCTTTCAGCGTATTATTGATCGCGTTATCTACTTCTTGAGTGTTTACTTCATTTACAATATCGAATGAGGCCATGTTCTTACGTTTAGTTTGTTTTGATGTAATTTAGTTATTTTTTAGTCAGCTATCAGCTATCAGCTATCAGCTATCAGCTATCAGCTATCAGCTATCAGCTTCTTTTTCCATCTTTTCGATCATTTTTTTAGACAGTAATTTTTCCACTTCTTTTTCATCTTCCGGAGCAACTACGCTTCGATGAATCCGAATTTGATCTTTGTATTTAAACTCAAGCTCAATTACCTGCTCCTGATACCAATTGTACGAAATAAGATCTTTCCAGGGAATTTCTCTGTCCAGTATCACAAATCCTTTTTTTCGAAGTTCCGGGGTTACTTTCAAGGTAATCGCATAAATCCCAACAGCAATCAATGAAACACCGGATGACATTCGAATAGGCGAAACAGGCAACTCGCTGAAAATAGAAGTCCGTGCGATTCCTAGGATTATAATGGTCAATGCTAGAAGATTTGGTAGCAGATCAGAAATAAAAGCAGTGTTCACATAATCAATATCCCCAAGTTCTTTTTTCATTTTATACTGAGCATAAGCAGCGCCAAGAAAGAATCCCGAGAACGAAGAATAACAATTGGTCATAAAGGCTGCACCGACAGGCTGAGGAAAATATCCTAGGTTATTTAGATATCTTAGCACCAGAAATAATGCCATTCCTATAATACCGGCAAAAAGAAAGCGACGTATTGATATTTGTTCGAGCTTGATAAATCGTTTTTCACCCAGCCAGATACTAACGAATAAAACTAAAACTGCTGAGATAATAGTCCAGATCATTTCTTAATTTTGAGTATGGAAAATTCAGTTCAACCTACGGGTATAGAAGTTAGTAACAATGATCAAGTTCTGGAAATAGAGTGGTCGGATGGAGTAAAATCAGTTTATCCTCTTTTTGGATTAAGAAAAAACTGTCCTTGCGTAATGTGCAGGGGAGGACATGCGCATATGAATGAATTTGAGCCGAAGATGTTCTTTGTTGAAAATCCTTCGAAAATTGATATTAAAGATATTCAGCAGGTAGGAAATCATGCTATCCAGATAACCTGGGCTGATGGACACAATTCAGGGATGTACCGCTGGGAAACCTTGAGGTTTCTGGATCCGGAGAATCATAAGTAGGTTTTATATTTAGAGGGTCATCCTGTCCGCCAGCTGGCGGATCGGGATCTTTGTGGAGGCGGGTAGTTTTTTCAATGCTTCCGGCTCTGTTTCTAACCCACCCCCGGGCTTGAACGCCCTTCTAGCATACATTTCGTTGCGTGATTTTAAAATAGCGGATCCTTCAGGTTCTGCGGTTTGCGATTTACCTGCCTTCAATCGCTGCGGGATAAATCCCTGGCTGGTGTACCTGAGTAAATCTAAATCATCACTATGTGAAGGTCATCCTTGTAGAAATTAGATAATTCACTTACAAAAATTGACTTGTTTATAATTCTGACAATTTCAGAAAAAGCTTCCAACTTCTCCGACCTTTAGAATTATTGGCGAGCCAAGAACGTAATGGAATTGGCGGCTCCGAAGGAGCAATCATTACACTCAGGCTGATCTGTGAATATGCATCATGCGTAGGAAGACCTTTTGTAATGATTAGTCGATGTAATGAAGTTCGCGCCAATAATTCTTGTCGGGAGTTTTTGGTACTGGAGCCTGTGCTGAGGAAGCCCAGTAGCGGCACAAAAGTACATAGAACAAAGGAGCTGAACCCTATAAACACATCTAGCTTAGAATACGGACACCTACTTTTGTCTTGATATCCCGTTCGAACGGGACAAAAGATCAAGCCGAAGTATTTAAGACGGGTTCACTAATCCTGCTCTGAATAATCCTAAAGGTCGTCGTACATTCTGAGAAAGTGATGAGGCTCTTTATGAGAAAGGATTATTCCTGCTTCGCAGACGCATCCGGATCACGCTCTCTTGTTCGTCTTAAATACTAAGGGCGAATTTTCCATAACGATAACTATTAATCTGTCAACGAATTATCTAACTTCTACAGGGATGACCCAATAGCGTTCATGATCTCGAGCAGACTTATATAAATCCACAAGTGTAACAGCTTTTCACATTTTAAAACAGATTAATCGCAATTCTCTATTTAGATTCTCTCTAAATAATGTTATTTTTGACTGAACTTAAAAGCTAAATCAAAAATTAACTAATGAAATATTTATCGCTAATTGCTGCTGGTGTTGTTTTAGTGCTATCAGCTTGTAGTCAACCTAAGGAAGTAAACATATATTCAGCTCGCCATTATGAAACCGATCAGGCGTTGTATTCTGATTTCACTGAAGAAACCGGAATTAAAGTAAACTTGATCGAAGGTGGTTCAGATGAGCTCATTGAACGAATTAAAAGTGAAGGCGTAAATTCTCCCGCAGATATTCTGGTAACTGTTGACGCGGGACGAATTTGGAGAGCAGAAGAGGCAGGAATTTTAGGTTCTATTGAATCAGATATCCTTAACGAAAGAATCCCGAGTTCATTAAGACATCCTGATGGACTGTGGTACGGAATCTCAAAAAGAGTAAGAGCTATTGTGATTAATCCTGCAAATGTAGCTAATCCTGAGTCTTTGACTTATGAAGATCTTGCTACTGAAGACTGGAAAGGAAGAGTTTGTATCCGTTCATCTAATAACATTTACAATCAATCATTAATGGCTTCTATTATCGAGTCTAATGGTGTTGAAGCAGCTGAAGCTTGGGCTACGGGAATTGTGAATAATATGGCTCGTCCACCTCAAGGTGGTGACAGAGATCAAATTCGAGCTGTTTCTGCAGGAGTTTGTGATGCTGCAATTGTAAATCACTACTATCTGGCTATGATGCTTACCGGTGATGAAGAGAATCAGGAAATTGCCAAAAGTGTTCAGCTTGTATTCCCAAATCAAAGTGAAGCTGGTCGTGGTGCCCATGTGAATATTAGTGTAGCAGGTGTACTGAAAGACGCTCCAAATCGAGATAATGCCATTAAGTTCATGGAATATCTTACTAACGAGACTTCTCAAAGTTACCTGACAGTTGATAACAATGAATATCCTGTTAACGATGATGCAACCTGGAATCCTGTTCTTCAAGGATTTGGTGAATTTAAAGCGGATGAAATGAATGTTTCAGCTCTGGGAAAAAACAATCCTGAAGCTATCAGAATTATGGATAGAGCAGGCTGGAAGTAAGATCACTGATTTAGTGACTAGTTGATTTTCGCTAAAGCTCAAATCAATTTAAAAGCACCTGTACTATGTATGGGTGCTTTTTTTTGTGGGGCAGTAAAAAGTTTGCCCCTAATTCTCCGAGCCTAAAGGCTCTACTTGTTTAAATGAATTCTTAATAATACTCCATTCTTCTCAATCTTAACCAATCTTTTCTCTTCAACAAGTTTCCATCAGCCGTGCATAGCCCGACAGATGGATGTATTATTACTGGTTTATTTTCAAAACCTGAAGATTAAAAGTCTTAAACAAGTAGGACGTTTACGTCCGCATTAAAGAATCCTGAAAATTAATGTTCTTCAGTTTTTCGGGATCTTGTGATGGTCTTACTGAGGAGTATCACAGGAATAATACCCACCAGAACGATCGCTAGAGCTGCTCCGGCGGATTCACCCAGTCTTTCATCAGATGCAAGACGATAGACCTGTACCGCAAGTGTATCGAAGTTAAACGGTCGAATGATGATGGTTGCAGGCAGTTCTTTCATCACATCTACAAAAACCAATAAGAAAGCAGAAAGTAATCCTCCGGAAAGCATGGGAATATGAATTTTCCTCAGGATCTCTGAGAAAGAATATCCCATTCCTCTTGAAGCTTCATCAACACTAGGAGAAATTTTCTGTAAACTAGAATTGATTCCATTGTATGACACTGAAAGAAAGCGAACCACATAGGCGAAAATCATTGCAAAAAGAGTTCCACTCAGCAGTAATCCGGTTGAAACCTGAAAATTAGAACGTGCAAACGAATCAATGGTATTATCAAGCCAACCAAAGGGGATAAGGACACCAACGGCTATCACAGACCCGGGAATAGCATAACCCAGAGCACCGAATTGATTTAGACCTTTTACTAATTTGGATGGATTAAGCCGGGATGAATATGCCATCAGTAATGCAACAGATACTGTAATAAGTCCGGCAATTGCAGCAACGCTGAGGGTATTCAATGAGTATAATAAGAACCGTGTATTTACCGAATCTATATTATTAAAGAACATGGACAACAAAAGCGCAACGGGAAGAATGAATCCTAAAAAAACGGGAATGGCACACACTAAAAACGCTCCCCATTTTTTGAACCCGGTCAGATCAAATCTTTGAATCCTTTTGAAACGATTTGTAGCGTTGGTCTGGTCTTTAATTCTGGACCTTGACCAACGTTCGAGTAATATCAGAACAACAATAAAAAGTAATAAGAATCCGGCAAGTTGAGCTGCTGCTGGACGTTCTCCAAGACCAAACCATGTTCTATATATGCCCGTTGTAAATGTTTGCACACCAAAGTATTGTACTGTTCCAAAATCATTCAGTGTTTCCATTAAAGCTAATGCTAACCCGGCTGCGATTCCGGGTCTGGCTAAAGGTAAAGCAATCTTAAAAAAGCTTTGAGTAGTGGTATAACCCATAATTCTGCTTGCCTCAAAAAGAGATACAGATTGATTCAGAAAAGCAGAACGCGCTAGCATATAAACATATGGATAGAATGCCAATATCATAATGAAAATTGCACCCCATAAAGATCGGATTTCAGGTAAAACAAACTCACCAATACCTAAATCAAATGTTGAACGAATAGCAGTTTGTAAGGTGCCGGTTATTCCAAAGAAATCTGTATAAATATAGGCAAGCAAATAAGCAGGGATCGAAAAAGGAAGAACTGCAGCCCACTCAAAATACTTTTGTCCCGGAAAACTGCACATGGTAATGATCCATGCCAGAGTTACGCCAAGAAGAACCACTCCTGAAGAAACTCCTACAATTAACAAAAGAGAATTGGTTATGTAGTCTCCAAGTACAGTAGAAGCCAAATGACTCCATATCTCACCAGAGGAAACAAAAAATGATGAGAGAACCGAAAGAATAGGAATAGATACTAAAACGGCAATAATCCCGGAAACTACTGCCCATTTCTTTGATAGCGTAGCTGGATATTTATTAGAATCAGAAGATGTAAATGTACCGGCCAAAAACCGAAGTGCTTTAAACATAGGTCAAAAATAAGGAATGTTAAGCTACAAGGTGAGTTTTATTCCAAATTCATTTTTAAGAACAGATCTGGCAGCATTAAAACCAGACATCCCATGAACTCCGCCACCCGGAGGGGTAGAGGATGAGCAAATATATAGATAATCAACGGGAAGTTTATAAGGATCCCATTTTAATAAAGGTCGACCAAATAACTGCTTTAAATTTTGAGCTCCACCGTTAATATCTCCACCAATATAATTCGGGTTATATTTCTCAAAATCCATTGCGTTCATTGTGGATGTTGAAATGATTATATCTCTGAAACCCGGTGCGTATCTTTCAATCTGGTTAATGATCCGTTCTTCCATATTTTCAGTACTTCCATTTGGAACATGACAATAACTCCAAAGCACGTGTTTTCCTTCCGGTGCTCTGCTTTCATCAAATAAAGAGGGTTGAGATACAAGTACATAGGGTTTTTCGGAATGGATACCTTTCCAAACTTCTTTCTCAGAATCGGATATTTCCTTCATGGAGCCTCCTAAATGAAGAGTACCTGCTTTTTTACATTCTTCATTTAACCACGGTACAGGCTCTGAAAGGGCGAAATCAACTTTGAAAGCTCCCGGTCCATAATTATATCTTAGCAGTTTATCTTTTAAAGGATCCGGGATTTTATTATCTGCAATTGTGATCACTTGTTGAGGAGTTAGGTCAAAAAGGATCGGCTTGTCAGAAGGGAATTCATCTAAAGATTGAATATGAGTATTCAGCTCGATCTCACCACCCAAAAATTGAAAAAATCCTGCAAGTGCTTTCGTGATAGAGTGAGAACCATTTTTAGCAATAGGCCATCCCACAGAATGAACAGTTGTACCTAAAACTAAGCCAAAAGAAGCTGTAAAAGCATTTTCTAAAGGTAAAATACTATGTGCAGCCAAACCCGCGAAATAAGCTTTTGTTCGTTCCAGTTTAAAAAAACTGTTGGAGAGTAAACTGGAAGAAAACATTCCGTACAAACCAAATCTCATCATAGCCAAAGGATGCTCCGGTATTCTGAGTGTCCCGAAAAGATCTTTTGAGAGATATTCCCATGAATCAATAAAATCCTTAAAAAGCTTTCGGTAGTTTTTTGAATCAGCACCCAGACGTTCTAATGTATTTTGAAAAGACTTTTCAGCGATAACTGCTTCGCCATTATCAAGAGGATGAGCAATAGGGAAATCAGGATGAATCCATTCAAGACCATAATCTTTTAAGGGCAAGCTTTTAAAAAAGGGAGATGAAAGGGCGGTAGGATGAACAGCCGAACAAATGTCATGTTTAAAACCGGACTCCATCAATTCCTGAGTTCTGGTTCCACCGCCAACAGTATCTTTAGCTTCAAAAACTTTTACTTTCAAACCTTGTTGAGCCAACGCAATCGCTGCAGCTAATCCATTCGGACCCGAACCAATGACAAAGGCATCATAATTTGAAAGTGATGAACTCAATTAATTCGATCCTGATGATTTAATCTCTGCCAGTTTAAATGCTTCATATATATTTAAAATTCCTCCCGTAGAAGAAAGCGAGGAAAAAAGGACCGCTTGATCACTTCCTGGTCTGTACACTATATTCGAAGGTTTTGTAACTGTTTCCAGTAAAATCGTTTTTACTTCAAACGCTGATAAATTTGGATAGTATGCCATCAACAAAGCGGCTGCACCGGCAACAGCAGGGCTAGCCATACTGGTTCCATCAAAAGATTCATAAGTATCATTAGGTGTTGCTGAGTAGATATCCACGCCGGGTGCAAATAGATCAACACGCATTCCATAATTACTAAAGTTTGCAGCTAATAAAGAATCTCCCATCCATGAAGATGCTCCAACAGAAAGGAAGTTTTGCATCATCCCCCCATCTTCATAGAATTTATTTGGATAGCTGAATGTGCTGTCAATGTTCTCTGCTGAGTTTCCGGCTCCTGTAACTAAGAGCACATCATTTTCATCAGCAAATTTAAAGGCTTCATCCACATAGAACTTTCTAGGGGAGTAGGCTTTGCCAAAACTCATATTGATAATATCAGCTCCGTTTTCAACAGCATATCGAATTGCATTCGCAACGTCTTTATCTCTTTCATCTCCATCAGGAACTGTTCTGACGATCATTAATGAAACATAGTCCGCTATTCCATTCATTCCGAGGTTATTATTTCTGATAGCGCCTACAATTCCTGCTACATGAGAACCATGATCACTTCGGGGACCTTCCACATCATTATTTCCGTAAAATCTGTTTTCAAGATCTTCAAAATCATCACCTACAATATATCGAGGATCAAAATCCGGGTTGTATGCGTAGTTATACATCTTATCAAATTGTTTGTAGGCGTCATTGATGTCTTCTTCAGTTACATCCAGATCACGAAAATATTTAATGATCTGTTTTGCCTGTTTACGATAAGCTCCGTCATTGTAATTCGGTTCAAGTTCTTTATTAGAGACAGAGTCGATGGAGCTTACTTTGAAAATATTTTTAGCACCGTCAATAGCATTTTTTACATTTTGAAGATTTTCAAAATTGGTTTTTGCCTCAGCTCTTTTTTCTTCAAATTCTGCTTTTATAGTTTGATAATACTGATACTCTTCTTTTTCCTGAGCAGAAAAGTCTGAAGAACTTTTGCCTTTAAACTTGTCTCTTAACTTTAAATAAACTCTGGTGAGCTCATAAGTGTCTTTGTCTACATTATTCCCATCTTTTCCACCTATAAAGTTCCAACCATGAACATCGTCAACATAACCGTTTTCATCATCATCGATGCCGTTTCCCGGAATTTCGTCTTCATTAACCCATATATTTCCCGCCAGATCTTCATGTTCAATATCAGTACCTGAATCAATGATGGCTACAATTACTTTTTTTACCGGAGTTTTATTGTTCAGGATTTCGGAGTAAGTTTTTTCTGTTCCTGCTCCTGTATATTCTGAATCTGAAGATAGATGATGCCAATCAGTAGGCGCGGTTTTGGAGGCTTCTGTTACTTTTGAAACAGGTTCTTCCGTTTCAGTTGGTGAGTTGTCAATTGTATTACCGGTTGAAGAGCATGCAGCAACCAAGAAAGATGCCGCAAAGAGCACTAAATGAACTTTTTTCATATTCCCTAAAGATTGTTAGTTAGTTAACTATTGAATCTCTGTTTTTGATCCAATGGAGTAAAATATCTAACCCTAAGGTAATTGAAATTATAAGCACCAACAAGACAAGGCTACCAATTGGTTTCCAGATTATGAATCCTCCAAGTGTTCCAAGCACGGCTCCTAAATACTGGATATACTGAAGTTGATCGTTACTGGCATTTTTAATCAGCTTTTCCAATCGCTGTTCATCGTATTCCCTTAGGTTGTCCTCAACCAAAGCGTGAACATCCAATTGATTGATAAGCTTGTAAAGGAGAGAGGTAACAATGTTTTCAATGGTCGAGCTGTTTGCTTCTATTTTATCAGGAAGTGTATCCAGAAAACTGTCTAATTTATCTAAACCTTTTTCCACGCCGCCCGGAAGCTTAGTTAGAGCGTCTTCTACTAAAGATTGCATTTCCTGTCCTTTGATAAAACTATAAGCCTTTAGGGCTACTTTCTCGAAGGAATTCTCTTCTATATTATTTTCAATTTGATGAATAATTGATTCTGCAATATTGGCTCTTACTTCGGGCTGAGCTACCATTTCATCTACATAGTTAACAGCAAGAGCTTTCAGATCGGTTCTGAATTCAGGATCATCAATTACTTCTCTGATATATTCTGTTGCCTGAGCTCTGTATTTTGATATAGCATTCGATTCCTGAATTTTTTGCTTAATGATATCAGGGTTAATAAGATCTTCAGATACAGCAGCAGCTAAGCGAAAGGCAATTCTGTCTTTTTGAGCAGGAACCAAGCCCTGACCAAATATGGGTCTTCGTTTAGCAGGACGAAAAAGCATTGTAATGGCAAGCCAGTTGGTAAGGAATCCGATCAATCCACTAATTGAAAGTATTCTCATCAAACCTTCGAATTCAATGCTAAAACCCATTACTGTTGTTTGAACTCCATTAAAATCCCAATAAAAGGAAGTAATAAATGTACCGATCAGCAGCAGAGGGAAGAGGAATAGAAGTTTAAGCAGGATCTTATGTTTCCCTTCCTTTTTAGGAGGACTTATTCTGGAAACCGGATCTTGCTCACTATCAGTTTGCTTTTCGATCTGCTTTTGAAGAATACCCCAGAATTGCTTTCCGTATTCTTTAGTGCGCTCAGTAATGATATTTTTTTCTTGTTGTTCAGCCATACTATTAGTTTTGGCATTGCTACGAGTGAAAGAAGCTTAGGTTACTCGTAAAACATAGATAAATACAGATTTTCTAAATTTGTCATTTCCTCTTTTTCTGCATCAGACTGATCTTCATATCCGATCAGATGAAGTAAGCCATGAATTAATATTCTGAGGCATTCCTTTTCTGAAGTTTGGTTAAACTCCTTAGCCTGATCTATTATTCGTGACAAGCAACAATATAATGTGCCTTCGATCTTGGTATTAGAATCGTCTTCATCGTATCGGAACGAAATAATGTCAGTTACATAATCCCGCTTCAGAAACTCTTTGTTTATTCTTACGATCTCTTGTTCATCAACATAAGCAAGCTCAACCATTTCGAAGATCACTTTTTCATGTTGAGCAACAAACTCGAATACTTTTCTGCAATCGATTTCTTTGCAAGGCAAATCGATATCTGTGGTATTGAATATTTGAAGAGGGTAGGTTTCGGCCACAATCAGCAATTAAAAGCTGAAGTCATCATCCATTGATTCTGTGAGTGATAATGCAATGCCACACATCATCATATCTTCCGGAAGTTGAGTGAAGTCTCCGGTAAGTAAACTTTCATCTACATTTGCATAGAGACTACAACCGGCTGCTTTTTCAACAATCAAACCGGATGTCTTTTCACCGGACTTCCCAAAAAAGGTAACTTGCTGAAGCATATCACTTGCAACAAAAGCAGTGCAGTTATGAAGCTGGAGAAATGTATTATATGCATAAACAGATACCATATTCATTTCTTCGCCATTAACATCTAATCCCAGATGAATCTCGAGAGCAAGCTTTCGGTTTTCTTCTTCGTTTTTTACTTCAATTCTGAATACATCTTTTCCTAAGGGTTTTGGAGTAGCTCCAAGTACCTTTCCGATAGTTGAAATATTTTCTGCTGTAAATTGATGGATCATGATATAAAATTTTAGCTCTCAGAATATACAATACTGAGAGCTAACTATAAATAGATGGTTAATTTAAACCGAATTGAGTTCCTGTTCGAATACTTTCTTCCCGGTTTTTAGGAATTAAAGGTATTTGAGTGCCTTCAAACTTAGCGTTTGTCTCTTCTGCAATCTTCAAACCTTGTTCGTCATTACCGGCTCTGAAATATACATACTGTACAATTATCAATGCCTGACGTTCTCTCATTATATTTTGAGAAATACTTCTGGCTTGTTGAACTAATGTGTTATTTCGTTGAGTCAAAGTTCTTTGCGCTTTGATATCAGCATTTCTTCTTGCTTGCTCATATTGAGAAGAAATTTCAGCAAGCTCATTTTGAATATTTTGGAATCTGTCAAATTCTGTATCCAGTTTTTTAACATATCCATCCAGAGAAAAATCTAATAAACGCAAAGCATCTTCAGTTTTACCTAATTGAGCATATCTGTTTGCGTAAAGTGCAATGATCGTACTTACTTCTTCGTCTTCACGCAGAGGCACTACTCTTTCGCCGTGCTCTAACCAGTACAAAGCACTGTCCGGCTGATTCTCAAGTATGAACTTTTCTGCCAGTTGCAGATAATTATAACGATAATTACCCATCATGCGGCGGATATTTTCATCTAGATATACATCCGGATTTCCCCATTCGCGGTGACTAAAGTCACGAAACCTTCTGGCATGAATCTCAGCATCTATATATGCATTTCCAACTTCTGCTTCCATTTTCTTAGGAATCACACGATATGCTTTCCCTTCAGTACGGAAATAATCCTGAAGATTAAGTTGGCTCTGACTAGACACTGTATTAGCAAAATAAACAGGGCGTAACCAGTTATTACTTTCAAGTATTTCAAGGATTAATCTATCTTGAATTTGAAGATATCTGATGTCATTTCCTTCCTGATCTTTGCCATAATATCTTCCTTCGAGTCTCCAGCTAACTACATCATCTAATGAGTCAACAGGGATTTCGAAATCAGTACCTGATTGTAAGATAGGAATTTCACTACCCGCAACACCAATAGCCTCTTTGTAATCATTGTCTTCTGAAAATGCCTGTCGAAGCATTTCTTTATCTACAGGGATCGTTATATCCTGTGGTCTCCATCGGGAAATGCCAGAAGTAATTTGTTCAACTTCATCGTCTGTTAAATCGATTGGGAGAGGAGCGGACTCATGTGACCACTGGTCTCTTAACTGCTTGATGTACCAATCTGTATTCAAAAGGCTCAAACAAACAATACGAACGTCTGTTCTAACGCCTTCCACTTCCTGAGCATACCAAAGAGGGAAGGTGTCGTTATCTCCGTTTGTAAATACCAATGCATTGGGCGCTAGTGAGTTCAAAAGGTTTTTAGCGTAATCAGGAGCAACGTAGCGGTCACTTCTGTCATGGTCATCCCAATTTTGATATCCCATCCAAACAGGGGATGCCAGCAAACACAATCCTACTACAGCATACGCTGCCATAGAATTTTCTTTGATAAAGGACTTGAGCAGATCAACTAATCCGGTTACCCCAATTCCAATCCAAATTGAAAATGCAAAAAAGGAACCGACATAGGCATAATCTCGCTCCCTGGGTTGATAGGGTGGCTGATTAAGATAGAAAATTACTGCCAGCCCCGTTACTACAAATAAGGAGAGGACGGCAAAAGCCCGTTTCTTATCCGTGGAAAAGTGATATATGAGTCCAAATAGTCCAAGCAGAAAAGGAATGTAGAAGTAGGAGTTACTTGCTTTATTACTCGGATATTTCGGAGCTGAAAAACCGGATTGCCAACCGGTGTCCTGTATATCTGAAGCCCGGCCTATAAAATTCCAGTTAAAATATCTTACATACATATGCACAACCTGGTAATTCCAGAAGAAATCCCAGTCGCTGTCATATCTGCCGTAATATTCAATATGACGCGGGTCTTGTGAATGACGTCGTGGAAAAAGCACTTCATTTTCAGGACCACGCGTTATTTGTCCGGTAGCGTCATCATAATTATTTCCTTTCAGAATAGGTGTATCACCATATTGATCTCTGTTCAGGTACTTTACAAAAGCTTCCACAGTTTCAGGATCATTCTCATCAATGGGAGGATCAGCAATAGAACGGATCATAATTACCGAGTAGGAAGAGAAACCCATCAAGATCATAGCGTAACTGATGATCGCAATATTTGCCAGACGATATTTCTTTTTATGGGTATACCAAACTCCCCAGGCTACCGCAAGCATTATTAAAAAGATGAATACGAGAGGATTGATCAGACCATAAGTGGCGCCTCCAACTTTGGACGACCAGTCCGGTATCCATTTTATAGTAGCGGGATAAATCACAAAAAAGGAGGTAACCGCTAATATTCCCATTATGCCAAACGACATATACGTGAAATCTTTCTTCTTGAAATAAATAATGAGAGCTACAAAAAAGAGCGCAAGCAAATTCAACAGGTGGACGCCGATGGCCAATCCAAACATATATGCGATCAAAACCAGCCATTTTTCGTTATAAGGGTCCTCATGACGTTCAGACCATTTCAAAGCAAGCCAGACTACAATTGCCGTAAAGAACATAGAGAGTGCGTACACTTCTGCTTCCACGGCGTTAAACCAGAATGTATCTGATACTGCAAATGTTAGCGCGCCAACTAAAGCTCCACCGTACATTCCGATTTTGTCCATCAGGCTGAATTCTGAGACATCACCTTTCCATTCTCTTACCAATCGAACAATGATTAGATATAGGAGCATAATAGTTAATGCAGATGCAAGTGCACTGATGAAGTTTATGCTCACAGCAACATATTCTGTAGGCATAAACATGGAGAAAATTCTGCCAAGAATAGAGTAAAAGGGAGCTCCCGGAGGATGGTTTACCTGCAATCCGTGCGCAACAGCAATGAATTCGCCGGCATCCCAAAAACTGGCAGTGGGAGCAAGTGTAAGGCAGTAAATGATTAACGAAGTAAAGAAAGTGAATAAAGCGAGGTACTTATTGGTTGTTTTATGATCTGAAAACATCGAAAATTTTCTTAAGAAATTGTTTTTTGGATAGTCGTTTATTACCGTTATGCTTGGCTTGCAATTATAGGCATAGCCTTGTTCTATTCAAAATATAGAAACCACGAAGATAATAATCTTCAGGTGAAGAAACGGCTACTTTAAACATGTATTTTTTCAATTAACATTATTTTTTAAAATGAGCGAACCGAAACAAGTTTTTTCCTCCAAATTAGGCATGATTCTGAGTGTTCTTGGAATTGCTGTCGGTACAGGTAATATCTGGCGATTCCCTAGAATAGCAGCACAAAACGGAGGGGAAGATGGTGCAGGTGCTTTCCTGATAGCCTGGGCTATTTTCTTATTCATGTGGTCCATTCCTTTAATTATTGCAGAATATGGAATAGGTAGACACAGTCGGAAAAGTGTAGTTCAGTCTTTTGCGGATCTGATCGGTGAGAAAAAAGGATGGATGGGTGGCTTTATAGGTTTCGTAGCCACGGCCATTATGTTCTATTACAGTGTGGTAGCAGGATGGTGTTTGTATTACTTATCACAAGCTTTGTTTGCACCTCTTCCTGAAACTGCAGATCAGGCATTGGGAATCTGGAATAACTTTCAGGCTTCTAACTGGCCGATCCTGACTCATGCAACAGTGATGCTGTTGGGTGGCTATATTGTTCTGAAAGGGATAAAATCCATAGAGAAGGTCAATAAATTCCTGATCCCATCTCTTTTAGTTGTATTAGTGATCTCTTTAGTAAAAGCTCTAACTATTGAGGGAAGCGGAGCTGGTATTTCATATTTATTTACTCCGGATTGGAGTGATTTGAAAAATCCCAATTTATGGTTGGAAGCTTTAACCCAAAATGCCTGGGATACCGGAGCAGCATGGGGATTGATACTGACATATGCTACTTACATGAGAAAGCAGGATAATGTAACTGTTAGTGCTTTTCAGACCGGAATTGGAAACAATATGGTTTCCATTGTTTCAGCGATAATCATTTTCTCTACCGTGTTTGGTACGCTTGGAGCAACGATGTCCAATGCAGAAATTCTTGATGTAATGAAAACTTCAGGTCCTGCTTCAACCGGTTTAACTTTCATCTGGATGCCAAGATTGTTTGCGACCATGAGTGGAGGGGGCATTTTCTCTATTCTGTTTTTCTTAGGATTGACATTCGCCGCTTTCAGTTCTTTGATCTCTATGATCGAATTAGCAACCAAAGTGTTTGTAAATACAGGAATAAAAAGAAAGAAAGCAACCATGGTAATTTGTGTGGCTGGTTTTGCATTCGGTATACCTTCCGCAATGAATCTGAGCTTCTTTGCCAATCAGGATTTTGTATGGGGAGTAGGATTGATGGTTTCCGGTGCATTTATTAGTTATGCCGTTATCAAATATGGAGTACATAAATTCAGAACCGAATTGGTTAATACTGATCCCGAAGGAGTACAACTCGGAAGATGGTGGGAGATCATTTTGAAGTACATCGTGCCTGTTGAGGTTATCACGCTGCTTGGATGGTGGATGTTCTTAAGTGCAACCGAGTACGCACCTGACAGCTGGTATAATCCACTAAGTGCATTTTCTGTAGCTACAGTGCTTGTTCAGTGGGCAATTGCCTTCGGACTGGTGAAGTTCTTTAATAAGAAATTGGTCAGGAATAATTCAAAGGCTGACCAGGATTAGAAATGACTTTCATGATTAACAGGATTTCTATCGAAAAAAATCCTGTTAATCTACAATTTTGAGAATCCTGATTTGCTTGTTTCTCCATCCCAAGCTCCTGTTTGGGATGAAACCAAGGAGATCCTGTTCCAAATATCTTTTACGATGTGGTTTACAAGGACTAAAGTCCTTTCTTGCTAATTATCGCGGAGTTTGTCATTTCGAGTTGAATCAGCCAGTAGCTGATGACCGAGAAATCTAAAATCGCTGTTGTAACAAATCTTTAGATTTCTCCCTCCGGTCGAAATGACAAAAGGATTGTTAGCTATTTCTTAGTTTGATAAACTTGTATACTAGCTGGATAGCGTGATGCTTGCGCTAGTTATTTGCTCGATGTTATCGTGAAATTGGATTTGGCTAAGCTCTATCGATAAAAATTATTAGTTATGGAATTAAAGTTTCTTTCCTCAAGAATATCCAAAGTACCTGTATGGTTATTTCAGCCTGTCTTACAGCTCATTCTATATGTTTTACTATATGAGATTACCTGGATAATCATTTATCAATTCGAATTATACCAACCAACCATTCAATGGGGTATAAGTTCAAAATTTTACTTGAACATCTATTTTGTGTCGACTTTAATTCTGGGAGGGATGCTATTTTTCTTTAAAAATAGGTCTTTTATTTTAACCGGTGTTTCAATCTTGATCTTTTTTCTCATCACATTTTTTGACTTTATTGTATTACCCATAAAGGTTAGCATTGTTTGGGGTATAGTCTTGATAAGTACTCTGTTATCTTACGCTTTGGTTAATTATCAGGCGCATCATAAGTCAGTGTCTTAGTTCTCTAGAAAAAATCTCATTTCTATGTATTACACTAAGGACTAAAGTCCTTGCTTGCTAATTATCGCGGAGTTTGTCATTTCGAGTTGAATCAGCCAGTAGCTGATGACCGAGAAATCTAAAATCGCTGTTGTAGCAGATCTGTAGATTTCTCCCTCCGGTCGAAATGACAAAATTGATTTTTAGCCATTTTTTAGTTGCTTAAACTTAAAAACTAACTGCACAAGCGGGACGCTTGCGCTAGTTATGAGATTGTTAGCTTTGTAGGCGGAAAAAGTCCGCTTACCTGGGAAGTTTGAAATTATCTTTGCCGACTTTTATTTCCTTCAGACACTCAACACACAGGCAATCTTCAAATGTACCGCTGATAAATTCTCTGTCTTTTTCTGTGAGTGTTACCGTTGAGCACTGACATTCAGAAATTGAATTCGCTTTACATTCAAAGCCTTTCTTACATCTAGGGCATTTTTGTTTAGAAGCTGTCATTAGCTGACGAATTTATAATAGATTTCCAGAGTCATCTTCAACGGTCTCGGCTAAGAATCGTGGGGCTTTTCGAAGTACATTTCTGTCCGCCCGTGACGAGCTAAGCTACGAAGTTTATTGCTGGCTTTCAGTGCGTGTCGCCCCATGTTTTCTTAGCGATTGTTGGTGGTAGTTTTTATTTTTTCAATTAAGGTTCGTTCAAATTTGTCTTTCAGCTCACTTATGATTTCCTCTTTTGAATTTGAGTAACCTCCTTCATTAATGGTCAAATCGAAAACTCCAATTAAGTCGATTTGTACTCGCTTTCGGTTGTCAATCGAATATTTCATGTGATAAGCACAACTGTCAACATCGATAATTTTAAAATAGACATTGTAGTCGGTTGGAAATTGTCCTGTTGTATCCGTGATTGTGGTGTTCGCTAGGTTCTCTGGGAATTTTAGATTTTCTAGCAGTTCCTTTTCCGTTCCTTCGAATTTATATTCTTCGATAGGAGGGTAAACAGAAGTCATGTAGTCAAGGAAGAATAACCAAGTTCCAATTATCGTTAAGAGTCCGACAACAATTATCGCTAATATGGTTTTTGTCCATTTCATTTTTTAATTACCACCAACGTGGCTGGGCTAAGTACAGTGGTTTTACCATTGAATTTAGTCCAAGTTGGGATGAGTTGCTACGCAACTTTGTACTTAGCCCAGCCACGTTGAAGAAGAAGAGCGGAGCGAATTCTTCTTCAACATTGGCATAACACGCACTGTATTCATGTTATTCCCATTACATGTTTAAGTTTTATTCAGTTTATCCCGTTAATTCTCAGGAATATACTGAATAAACGGAGATTACCAACTTTTGAGTGTTATCATCATATTCCTGTTAGTCACACAAACAAAAAAGGCCTCCAATCGGAAGCCTTTGATAAAAATAATTAAGATCTGAAACTGAATTAGTTAGCAGCCAGTGTTCCTTGAAGTTTTCTGCTGTTGGTAGCTTCAGGGCTGTCAGGGTATTCTTCAATGATGGTAGAAGTAATACTGCTTACTTTATCCATATTGCCAAGTTCCTTGTAAACATTAGCAGCTTTCAAAAGATTGAATGGGGTAGTGGAATCGTTTTTATCCCAGTTTGCCGCTTCTTCATATTTTTTAGCAGCTTTTTCAAGGCTTCCGTTTAGCTTCAGAAGCGTTGCATGGAAAGAAACAGACCCAACACCCATAATACCTTTCGGATGCTTGTATTCCTGAATGTAGCCTAAAGCTTCTTCGTAATTGTCCATTTTGAAATAAGAAACTGAAGCGTAATAAGCTGCAAGGTTTCCGGCATTTGTTCCTGAATATTCGTTCGCAATTGCAATGAATCCATAAGAAAGCGTGTACTCATCTCCGTTCAAAGCAGTTTGATAATCACTTGCAGAATAGCTTTGTTCTGCTGCTGCTAAGTAGTTTTGTGCTTCCTGCTCCTGACCTTCAGCATAAAATCTATATCCAATCAATACTCCGATAACAACTATAACAGTTACCGTTAGTGACAGAATCATAGTTCTGTTTGCATTAAAGAAGGATACCGTTTGTACATATTTGTCTAACAACGGATCGTGTTCTAACTCTTCTTTAGTAAATTTCTTCGTCATGTTTTTTTAATTAAGTATGATTTTGATAGGGGGCAAAAATAAGGCTTTTAGCGGTCAACCGAAATTGAATTAATCAATTGTTCCATTTTTTATTTCAAGGATGGTATCAGAACGTTCCGCAATATTTTTTTCGTGGGTAATTAACAGCACAGAAACACCGTCTCTGTCTCTTAATTCAAACAAAAGATCCAAAATGATCTGTGTGTTGGCATCGTCTAAATTTCCGGTGGGTTCATCAGCAAGAATAAGTTCCGGATTGTTCATCAAAGCTCTTGCCATGGAAACACGTTGTTGTTCACCACCCGAAAGTTGAGTAGGGCGATGGAATCTTCGGTCTGCAATACTGAAGCGCTTCATAAGATCCAGTGCTCTGTCAGAAGCTTCTTTCATCGGAACTCCGGATATCAGAGCAGGCATTGCGATATTCTCAATAGCAGTAAATTCAGGCAACAAATGATGGAACTGGAATACAAAGCCAATATTTTTATTTCTGAACTCAGCTAACTTGTCAGAATTCATCAGGCTGATATCTTTATCACCCCAAAGCACAGAACCTTTGTTGGGTTTATCAAGTCCGCCCAGAATATGAAGTAAGGTACTTTTACCGCTGCCACTTGAGCCAACAATAGAAGTAATGGTTCCTTTTTGAACTTCCAGATTCACATTTTCGAGTACTTCTAGAGGCGGGCCACCATTATCATCATCGTAGCTCTTATAAATCCCCTCAGCCTTTAATAATAACTCTGACATCAGCTTTCCTTGCTAGAATAAAATTCAGGATAAGTAACCTGTTCGATATGAACGCATTTGCCGGTTTCCGTATCCACTTTAGCAAATACTCCGCATAAATGATTATCACCTTCTGCTGCGCGATATTTTTGATGAACTCCTGTCGTAAATCTTTTTATGGCTACTTTTTTGTCCATTCCGATGGATGAATTAAAAGAACCTGTCATGCCTGCGTCGGTTTGATAACCTAAACCCTGTGGAAATATTCTGGCATCTCCGGTTGGGATATGAGTATGCGTTCCAACCATTACCGAAGCTCTGCCGTCAACATGCCAGCCCATGGAGATCTTTTCTGCAGTTGCTTCAGCATGCATATCCACAAAAATGATATTCGTTTCTTCTTTCATTTTAGATAAAGCCCAATCAGCAGCAGAAAAAGGATCGTCAATTGCTTTCATGAACGTACGTCCTTGTAAATTCAATACACCGATCTTAAAAGAAGTGCCCGGGATTTCATACACTCCAAAACCTGAACCCGCATTCCCTTTTGGATAGTTAAGAGGGCGGAGGATGGTGTTATTTTCCCGCATGTATGGAAACACTTTCCATTTGTCGAAAGAATGATCGCCGCCGGTAATTACATGGACTCCAAGATTATGAAGAGACTTGATGATAGATTCGTTGATTCCATGACCTTCATGTGAATTTTCACCGTTAGCTATCACAAAATCAGCCTCATATTTCTTAATAAGACTTGGAAGTACCGTTTCTGTTAATTGTAATCCTGGAGAGCCAACGATGTCTCCGACAAACAAAATGCTGACAGTTTCAGCCAATGTATTTTTCCTTTTTTATTCTTCTTTGATCTGAAGGAGAAGCTTTTCTAAGCTCTTGTTAACTCTCTCCATGGTATGGTGTTCGTTCTTTTCTAATTCGGAAGAGTTGTTTCTGGCTTCAAAAAGTTCTTCTGCAATACTAAGAGCTGCAAGCGACATAACCGTAGATTCCGGTTGTTTTACAAGCTGTTCGCGATAGGTTTTGAATCTTTCATCTACATAATTGCAGATGCGGATCATGTTTTCTTCTTCGCTGTCTTCAACTTTCAGCGGATATTGCTTTCCGAGAATAGTGACTTTTATTGATTTCATGATTCAGAACCCAAATGATTATCAATTTTTTGAACAAGTCCCTGAATATGCTGACGCATTGCCAATCTTTCAGACTCATTTATAGCAGAGAAAATATCTGTTTGTTTGTCTCTTGCTTCAGTCAATTTTGTTTGAAGCTTGGAATTGTCTCGCTTCAGTTCTTTAATTTCATTCTTTAATTCTGAAATCTCTTCATTGATTTCACCCAGAAGTTCACGAAATCGTTCAGTCTGTTTTGCAACCTTATTCATTGCTTATAACCTAAGATCTAAGTTTAGCAGAGAATTGCTTCTCCAGTGATTTAACCACGCGCTGAATAATAGGTTCTACTTCTTTGATATTCAAGGTTTTGTTGGGATCAATGAAATTTAGTCTGAAGGCAATACTTTTATTTCCTTCTCCAATTGATTCGCCTTCGAAAACATCAAATATATCAATGTTTTTTAATGTGTTACCTGCATTAGACTTTATAGAGTTCATAAGATCTCCTGCAGAAACTTCCTGTTCCACGATCACTGCAAAGTCGAATTCGAAGGCAGGGAATTTGGGAATTGGTGTGAATGATTTAGCTTTGTGCTTGGCAAGAGCTTCCGAAATCTTATCCAAACTGAATTCAGCAATATAAGTTTTGTGCTCTATATCATAGACATCCAACATAGACTCAGAAACAGTGGAAACCTTTCCCAGTTCTATTTTTTTGAAGCTGTACGTAAGCGAGTTCTCATCGATTGCTTTGATCTTGATACTTCCTGCCAAACCTAACTTGGTGAAGAACGCATTAATTTCGGATTTAAGATCAAATATGGAAAATGGCGTAGCTTTTCCTGTCCAGTGTTCTGAGTTTTTCAATCCTGAAAGACCAAACAGTAAATGAGTTTGCTCATTGATGCCATCATGATATGTAGCATCTTCGCTTTGTACAAACACATTACCAACTTCAAAAAACCGAATAGTTTCTGCTTTCCTGTTAAAGTTATAAGAAGCAGACTTCAGAAATCCATGCATCAAAGAAGGACGCATCGTACTCATATCCTTATTCAATGGATTTAATGTCTCGATCATTTGCTCTTCAGAAACAAAATTGAGCGCTTCTTTTTGGGAGATGAGGGAGTTGCTGTAAATTTCTTTAAATCCTAACTGAACGCCAACGTCTCTGGTTTTGGAAAGTAAAAGCTCCCAGTCAGTTAAAGGTTCAGTTGATACAAAGATCCCCTGATTCTTTGACCCGATCTTGTTGTAATCAAATAATCTTCCAACTTCTTCAATCAGATCAACTTCACGTTCCAGGTCGGGACGGAAAGTTGGTATTTCAAAAGTAATGGTATCTTCATCTTTTGAAACTACATCAAGTTCAAGACCATTTACGATTTGGATGATCTCTTCAACAGACAGATCAGTACCTAACAATCTGTTCACATAGCTTTTTCTTAAAATAAGCTGGTGGGTTCCCGTTTTTATAGTATGTACATCCGTGATCCCTGCTTCTGCTTCACCGCCACAAACTTCAATGATAAGATCTGCAGTTCTTTGAGCAGCAATGGCTTGTAAATTTGGATCAATTCCTCTCTCAAATCTATAAGAAGCATCAGTTTGGAGAGTTTGTTGTTTAGATGTCTTTCGGATACTACCCGGATCGAAATAAGCACTTTCAATTAAAATGTTTGTGGTAGAATCACTTACTTCGGAATGCAACCCGCCCATAACTCCGGCTATTGCCACAGGACCATTACCATCACAAATAAACAGTGTTCCCGGTTCACATTTTCTTTTAATGTGATCAAGAGTTTCAAACTCAATTTCTTTATCGAATTCTTTAACGATGATCTTTCCGTTATTCAGATTGTCGAAATCAAAAGCGTGTAATGGTTGCCCAAGTTCGTACATCACATAATTAGTGATATCTACAACATTATTAACAGGACGAAGTCCGATCGTTGTTAATTTATCCTGCAACCATTTTGGTGAATCCTCAATCGTTACATTTTTGACAAGCTTGCCGACATATCTGTGGCATTTATCACATTCAACTTCAATGGAATAATCAGAAGTATTTGAAGATTCAGGTACTTTAACAGCAGGTTTAACCAACTCAAGATCTAAAGCCGCAGCAATATCTCGGGCTACTCCAAGATGACAAGTTGCATCCGGTCTGTTTGGAGTAATGGCGATTTCAATGATCGTATCCTGATACAGATCAAAGATGTCACTTATCGGAGTACCTGTTTCCAGTGATGGATCCAAAACCATAATTCCATTGTGATCCGTACCGAGTCCAAGCTCGTCTTCAGCGCAAATCATTCCGTGAGATTCTTCGCCACGGAGTTTTGCTTTTCTAAGAGTTAAAAAGCTTCCATCATCCAGTTTGATGGGCAGGGTAGAGCCAACGGTTGCTACGGGTACTTTTTGTCCTGCAGCTACATTGTTTGCTCCGCAAACGATCTGAACTTTCTCGTCTCCAAGATCAACGGTACAAACCTTTAATCTGTCTGCATTAGGATGAGCTTTTGTTTCAAGAACTTCACCAACGATCACGCCTTCCAGTGTACTACCAAACTCTTCAATTTCTTCGACCTCTAAACCGATCAAAGTAAGCTTATCTGCGAGTTCTTCAGGACTCAGATCCAGGTCAATAAATTCTTGTAGCCAGTTATATGAAATTTTCATTTATAACGTATTGAGATCTTTTAATTAAACTGTTCTAAAAAGCGAATGTCATTCTCGTAGAATGAGCGAATGTCGTCGATTCCATGCTTTAAAATAGCGATGCGTTCAACACCCATTCCCCAGGCAAACCCGGTATATTTTTCAGGGTCAACTCCTGCAGCTTTGAATACATTAGGATCAACCATGCCGGAACCTAAAATTTCCAGCCATTTTCCTTTTTCTTTGGATCCCCACCAGATATCCATTTCTAAACTTGGTTCTGTGAAAGGGAAGAAGCCCGGACGTAATCTGTATTTCACATCATTGCCATACATCAATTTAGCAAAAGTGATCAATGTATCTTTAAGATCAGCTACGCTAACATTCTCATCAACATAAAGAGCTTCAACCTGATGGAACAGGAAATAAGACTTCGGGCTTACAGCTTCGTTTCGGTACACTCTTCCGGGCATGATAGCACGAATTGGTGGCTTTTGTTTTTCCATCAACCTGATCTGTACGGGAGAAGTATGAGTTCTCAAAACAAGATCGTCTACTTTCGGATCATCGTTCTTTCTTACAAAAAAAGTATCCTGTTCATCTCTTGCAGGATGATTAGGAGGAAAGTTCAGAGCAGTGAAGTTATGGAAATCATCTTCGATCTCAGGTCCATGAGAGATCGTAAAACCTAATCGGTAAAAGATACTCTTCATCTCTTCCAGTGTTTGGGTAAGAGGATGCAAAGAACCAACAGGAGAGAGAGGAGCGGTTAAAGTAATATCGTCTATAGCTGATCTTTCTGCAGTGGCTGAAGAAGCAAATGAAGATTGTAGCTCATCAAAACGATCCTGAGCAAAATTCTTGAGATCATTCATGGACTTTCCAAAGGCAGCTTTATCTTCCTTAGCTACCTGACCAATCATTTTAAACATAGATTGTATCTTACCATTCTTGGAAAGGAACTCGAGGCGGAAATTTTCAAGCTCATCGGAGTTTGAAACCGGGAAAGATTCTATTTCTTTTTTTAATGCTTCTACTTTATCGAGCATGTTTTTTGATTTAACTAAGTAATCTGTGGTTAAAATAAAAAAACCGGTAAACCTAATTGAACAGATTTACCGGCTTTAAATAGCAAGATAGCAATTAAGCTGTAGCTTCCTTCACAATGGCAGCAAACGTATCGGCGTCGTGAACCGCTAAATCTGCAAGTACCTTACGGTTGATCTGCATATCCTTTTCTTTCATCGCGTGGATGAGCTTAGAATAAGAGATTCCGTTGATTCTTGCAGCAGCATTGATTCGAACGATCCATAATCTACGGAATGTACGTTTACGATTTTTGCGATCACGGTATTGGTACTGAAGACCTTTTTCAACCGCATTTTTCGCAATCGTATATACATTCTTTCGTTTGCCCCAGTAACCTTTCGCTTGAGAAATAATCTTTCTGCGACGGCGACGGGAAGCCACTAAATTTGATGAACGTGGCATTTTTGTCTAGATTTTAGGATTAAAATTTATAAGGGATAAGCTCTTTTACTTTTGGAGCATCTGCATCTGTAACGATAGTAGATTCGCCGAGCTTTCTCTTGGTTTTACTGCTTTTCTTAGTAAGAATGTGGCGCTTAAAAGCTTTCTTACGTTTAATTTTACCGGAACCGGTAACCTTAAATCGCTTTTTAGCTCCACTGTTACTTTTCATTTTTGGCATTGTGTGTATACCTGCTTTGTGAAAATTATAAAGACTTCAAAGATAGGTAGAAATCATCGTGTAATCAACGATTATAACAGTTTATTTTGGAGTGATCATCATTATCATTCGACGACCTTCCATATTAGGCTTAGTCTCAATCTTTGCTATGTCTTCAAGGCTTTTAGCGAGCTGTAAAAGAAGCAATTCACCCTTTTCGGTATAAAGCATATCACGCCCACGAAACTGAACGGTAGCTTTTACTTTGTCGCCGCTTTCTAAAAATTCTCTGGCATGACGAGTTTTAAACTCAAGGTCATGATCGTCTGTGTTTGGTCTGAAGCGAAGCTCTTTAACATTTACAGTATGCTGCTTTTTCTTAGCTTCTTTTTCTTTCTTCTTTTTTTCATACATGTATTTGCCGTAGTCAATGATCTTACAAACCGGAGGGTTTGCATCAGGTGCAATCTCAACCAGATCCAAGTTGTATTGTTCGGCAATCTGTAACGCTCGTTCAGATGTAGTAATTTCATGTCCGCCATCAGGTTTAATTACCCGAACTTGTGCGGCTCTTACGTCTTCATTAATTCTGGTTTTGTCAGCAGGTTCTGGTCTGCCAAATGATCTTCTTGCGATATTTATCCTCTTATGTTTTGTTAATCTTCAGGTAATGATTTTTTTTCAATCTCATTTTCAACAGTTGAAAGAAAATCAGAAAATTTGAAAGTTCCAATATCTCCTTTGCGATGTCTACGAACAGAAACCGTGCCAGCTTCTTGTTCTTTGGCTCCAACGATCAGCATATACGGCACTTTGTCAGTTTCCGCATCTCTGATCTTGCCACCAATTTGTTCGCTTCGGTCGTCAAGTTTTACCCGAACTCCAATCTTCTTAAATGCATCAACGCATTTTTTTGCATAATCATTCTGATCATCTGATATCGGAAGTACACGAACTTGTTCCGGAGAAAGCCAAAGCGGGAAGTTTCCGGCAAAATGTTCGATCAATATACTGGTGAATCTTTCCATGGAGCCGAAAGGTGCTCTGTGAATAATAACAGGTCGGTGTTTTTCATTATCTGAGCCTACATAAGTAAGATCAAAACGTTCCGGCATTACGTAATCCACCTGAACAGTTCCCAACTGCCATTTTCTACCGATGGCATCACGAATTATGAAATCTATCTTAGGTCCATAAAAACTAGCTTCACCGGGAGCGATAGTATAGTCCAGATTCATTTCGTCAGCTACTTCTTTGATCTCTTTCTGAGCGCGTTCCCATAATTCAATATCTCCACCGTATTTTTCCTCATTATCATCACGGAAGGAGAGACGAATATCAACAGGCATACCAAATGTATCAAAAACAAAGTTTGTCAGGTCAATTGTGTGCTTTATCTCCTGTTTCAACTGTTCCTGCATACAATAAATATGAGCATCATCCTGTGTAAAACCACGAACTCTTGAAAGTCCACTTAATTCACCGGATTGTTCATAACGATAAACAGTTCCAAATTCTGCCAAACGTAATGGCAGATCACGATAACTTCTCATCTCATTAGAATAGATCCTGTGGTGATGAGGGCAGTTCATAGGTTTCAGCATGTATTCTTCATCATCAACCTGAATGGGATCGTATTGAGAGTCAGAATAGTAGGGGTAATGCCCGGAAGTTTTGTACAACTCAATATTTCCAATATGAGGAGTGATCACTTCTTGATAGCCGCGTTCAAATTGTTCGTCTCTCAGGAAAGACTCTAATGTTCTTCTGAGTCTTGTTCCTTTAGGTAACCAAATAGGAAGGCCACTGCCCACCATTTTGTCGATCATATAAATACCTAGTTCTTTACCAAGCTTTCTGTGATCTCTTTTTTTGGCTTCTTCCACCATCTCAAGGTGTTCCGTAAGCATTTTCTGCTTAGGGAAAGAGATGCCGTAAATACGTGTAAGCTGTTTACTGTTATTATCTCCACGCCAGTAAGCACCTGCTAAACTTGTAAGCTTGATCGCTTTAACAATTCCTGTGTTTGGGACATGAGGTCCACGGCAAAGATCTGTAAAATTGCCTTGAGTATAGAATGTAATCGACCCGTCTTCTAAACCTTCGATCAGATCAACTTTATATTCATTTCCATTATCCTTATAAAAAGAAAGAGCATCTGCTTTGGAAATATCTTTTCGCTCAAAGCTGTTTTTATTTCGGGCTACTTCAAGAAATTTCTGTTCGATTTTCCCGAGATCTTCCTGAGAAATATTTTTCTCACCAAAATCGATATCATAGTAAAAACCAGTTTCGATAGGAGGGCCTATACCAAATTTTGCTTCCGGATAAAGTTCCTGAACAGCTTCGGCTAAAATATGTGCAGATGAGTGCCAGAATGTATATTTGCCATCTTCACTATCCCAGGTATTGATCGCTATTGTGGCGTCTTCATTTATTGGCCGGTCCAGATCAATGATGTCCCCGTTAACAGTGATACTTAGTGCAACTCTTGCTAATCCTGATGAAATTGATTCCGCAACCTCAAGCCCTGTAGTTCCCTTTTTATATTCTCGTTCGGAGCCGTCGGGTAAGGTGATAGTAATATTTTGTTCTGACATTAATTAGTTAATTGAAAAAAGCTTTTTTATGGTGCCCAAAGATATGAATAATAATTTTTGGTACATACTTAATTTAAAATTATTAAAGTTTTGTTGGATAAAGTAAACTTTAAAATGCATATTCTCGCTGCAAAATAGAAGGACATTCTGGGATAAGTATGACATTTTTCGATTCGCAACTAATGTTTGTGTGCGATCAGCTTAATTTGAAGATATTGGATGCTAATGAGGCAGTTATATCCAAACTTCAATACCGTAAAAAAGAGTTAGTAGGCAAATCTTTGTCTACTTTAGGGAAGAATATAGATCTCAGTCAGGAAGAATTTGTTAATCTGGGATTACCCTTCATCGAAACCTGGAAGATTTTTTCGAAAGCAAAAGATGAATTTTTTGTTCAGTTTTCATCACATCTTATAAATTATAAAGGCATTCCGTCCAAAATTGTAGTAGCACATGATGTGACAGATGTATTTAAGAAGAAAGCATCCTCCAAAAAAGCAGTTTCATTGCCTATTGGGTTTCAGGATTTTCCATTGGCAGAGATAGAGTGGGATTTGGATCATAAGGTATTGAGATGGTCAAAAAGAGCGGAGTTACTGTTCGGGTATTCTCATTCCGATGTAAATAAGAACCCTTTTTTACTGGAAGACCTGATAAAAGAATCTGATTTCAACAAGATCACACAAGCAAATAAAGATGCGCTCGAAGCCCTAAGTCCTACGAAAGTACTTACTCTTAAATCCGAGACTAAAAGCGGTGAATACATAGAATGTGAATGGTATAATTCCTATTTATTTGATAGCAAAGGAAATATCAGTTCAATCTATTCTGTGATCAAAGATATTACAGAAGAAACGCTTGCAAGGGAAAAGTCTAAGCAGTTGATGACCAGTTTTATGGATCTCTATAATTCAATTACAGATGCAATCTATTTATTAAACCCGCTGGGAGTGATCATCGATGTTAATGACGGTTTAACGAAAACCTTTGGGTATGAAAAAGAGGAGGTAATCGGTCAACAAATAAAATTTCTATCTGCTTCGGGTAAATACGACGATGATTTGATAAATGATTATTTAAAAAGAGCCAGAGAAGGAGAGTCAATAAGTTATGAAGGGTGGGGAGAAAAAAAGAACGGCGAAGTTTTTCCTACTGAAGTATTGATGAATTCCGGTTCATATCTAGATGAAGATGTTATAATTGTGGTGGAAAGAGACGTTTCAGAAAGGTTGCTTTCTCATCAGGAGTTAAAACATCGGGAAAGCATGTTCAGTAATCTTTTCCATTCAAGTCCGATAGGGATAGCACAGTTGGACCGGCATCAGGAAATTGAAAGTGTAAATCAAAGTTTCGAGGAAATTTTCGGATATACTCAAGAGGAAGTAAAGGGCTTGGAACTTGACAAATTAATTGTGCCTGATGATGAATATCAAGATGCTCTTGAACTTTCCACAAGTGAAATTGCCAAAGTATATAGCGGGAAAAGAAGAACAAAATCCGGGAATATAATCGATGTTATTGTTTGTGCTGTTCCTGTACTTGTAGATGGAAAAATTATTTCAATGTATGGTATTTATGTTGATATAACTGAACGCAAAAGAGCTGAAGAAAAGCTAAAGTCTAATTTAAGAGAAAAAGAAGTATTACTAGCTGAGATTCACCACAGGGTTAAGAATAATCTTGCCGTTATTACAGGGTTGTTAGAGTTACAGGCTTTAAACTCAGAAAACGAAGACGCACATAAAGTACTTAAAGATAGTCAAATGAGAGTTAACTCCATTGCATTGGTGCATGAACTGTTGTATCAAAGCGATGATTTTTCTCAGGTAGATATTCCTATTTACCTGAAGGATCTTGCAAAAGTGATCTCAAATTCGTTAGAAAGAAGAGCAATACCTGTAAATATCGAATTTGATCTGGATCAGATTAAGATGGAAATTACACAGGCAATACCATGTGGCTTGATCTTAAATGAAATATTAACGAATAGCTATAAACACGCTTTTACAGATCGAGAAGAAGGTGAAATTTTTATTTCTTTTAAGAATTCTGAAGACAAAATTGTGTATAAGGTAAGCGATAATGGGGTTGGCTTACCTGAAGAGAATGAGGAAGACAAACAATCGCTTGGTATGACATTAGTTAAAACTTTGGGAAGGCAATTGGATGCAGAAACGAATATCTATTCTGATAATGGGGCGAATTTCGAATTCAGATTTAATAAAAAATAGTTGCAATAAAACTGTTTTACTTTAGTCTGATTTTAGTTTTCTTTTGGTGATAAATTTTAATCCAATGATTTTAAAGTGAATACAGAGACAGCAAAGCAAAAAAAATCCTTTTTTAATCGCTTTTTGGACGGCATAGAATACGCAGGAAATAAATTACCGGACCCGGCTATATTATTTCTATTACTTCTGGGATTGGTTTGGATGTTGTCACTGATTCTTTCTCCGTTTGATTTTGCAGAGATTGATCCGAGGACAGGGCAAAACATTGAGATCATTAATTTATTAACAGGTTCTCAGCTCGCTGCTTTTCTGGCTAGTATGGTGAACACCTTTGTAACATTTGCTCCACTGGGAATTGTACTGGTTGCAATGTTAGGAGTTGGGGTTGCTGAACATTCAGGATATATAAATACAGCTATTAAATATGTACTTAGTTTTACCCCAAAGGCGCTGTTAACCCCTGTTTTGATATTAGTTGCTATTGTAAGCCATACAGCCACAGATGCGGGATATGTGCTTGTTATTCCACTTGGAGGTGTGATTTTTTACGCTGCCGGGCGACATCCTGTTGCTGGTATTGCAGCCGCTTTCGCCGGTGTTTCAGGTGGATTTAGTGCCAATTTTATTCCTTCAGGCATTGACCCATTACTTCAGAGTTTCACGCAATCAGCTGCACAGATCATTAACCCGGATATACTGATTAATCCTTTAAATAACTGGTTTTTTACAAGTGCATCAAGTGTGTTAATTGTTCTTATTGGTTGGTATATCACTGATAAAATAGTAGAACCGAGATTAAAAAATGTAGAGCTAGATGATGATATTGACCTTGAAGGGGCGGATGATCTGGGAAATATTACAGAAAAAGAAAAGAAAGCTTTTTGGATAGCGACAGGTGTAATGATCACAGGTTTAATCGGGTTATTCTTATGGGTATATCCTGAAAACTCTGCAATGAGAGCCCCGAATGGAGAAATTACTGCATTTTCTGCCCCATTGATGAGATCTATTGTTCCGTTAATCTTTCTTCTTTTTTGGGTTCCCGGAATTATCTACGGATACCTTTCCGGAGGATATTCTAAAACTAAGGATATCATTGATGGTATGAGTAAGTCAATGGGAGATATGGCTTATTATATTGTGATGGCATTTTTCTGTGCATTGTTTATCGATGCGTTTGCCAAATCGAATATCGGAGTCTTGATCGCTTTAAAAGGGGCAGGTTATCTTCAGGCTTTAGATCTTCCGGGGCAAGTAACTATTGTTGGAATTATATTTCTTACAGCTTTTGTAAACCTGATGGTAGGTTCTGCCTCTGCGAAATGGGCGCTGATTAGTCCGATCTTTGTTCCAATGCTAATGGGACTTGGGATTTCACCTGATCTGACGCAAGCAGCTTACCGAGTAGGTGATTCCGTTTCAAATATCATTACGCCATTGATGCCTTATTTCCCGCTAGTTGTAGTGTTCTGTCAGCGATATGTGAAGAAAACAGGGATTGGGACTTTGGTTTCGGTAATGCTCCCTTATTCGGTTGTATTTCTAATCTCATGGACCATTTTCTTACTGATATACTGGTACCTTGGAATTCCGCTAGGACTACAAGCTGCTTATGAGTATGTGATGTAGGTTCTTTTTAGGGAAAAGGGAAAAGGGAAAAGGGAAAAGGGTGCGTCCTGTTGGATTCAATTTATCGGAAGTTATCCTGAAATGGTTCAAACGGTATAGATTGCCTAACCTGCAACGATGGATTGCTAAGAGCTGGCAAGATATCAACGCCTCGGGATGAAAAACAAGAAAACTGTTTAGTGGACTTAACTCACCATTCAGAATTTCATATTTAAAATTTCTCTATTATTTAATCAACATCATTTTTCGAGTAGTACTACCATCAGGGGTGTTTAAACGATAGAAATACATGCCACTTGCAAACTGGGTTGCATTCCAAGTTACAGAATGAGAACCTTTCGATTTAAGAGAACTAATCAAAGTTGTTACTTTTTGTCCTGTAGAATTGTAAATAGATAGAGTTACATGACTAGAGTTAGCAAGAGTG
>JAEPPZ010000004.1:68313-254668 GCA_017640785.1 Balneola sp.
TAAAAGGATTTGGATAGTTTTGTTTGAGTGAAAATTCATCTACAGTAACTATACCTTCATCAGAAATAGATGTTGCTTCAGATCCCATAAAAGTCATGATACGATTCATTACTTCTTTTCTTACTGAATCTGGATAAATGGTTTCGAATGGAAAACCGAGATAAACAACTTTTCCTGGAATATTTCCATCTTCAAACATTCCTTTAAACTGAATTGCAGCTACTTGTTGAGAACTAACACTTGAATAAATTAGAGATGCATCACTACCATTGGTGGGTGTTAAAACATCAGGATATTGCACATTATAACTTCCATTTGTGCCATTATCGAAAGTGATAGAGGAAATTCCATCAAAAATTGAGCCTGCAGTGGGTTCAGTGGTATAAAAGGTAGCAGTTTGATTATTTGGAGTATCTAACTGATAAGTAGCCTTTAAATAATTATGGAAAAATGCTTTGTCGCTAGTACTACCACGGTTATCCAAATCCCATGCAATTTCAGCTCCAGAAACAAATAATGAGCCACCATTCTGCAAAAACGATTTCACCTTAGTTTGTTCTGTATCATTAAACGTTTCGTCAGCGGTACTTTCTGTACCTAAAATCCAGAGAACAATATCATAATCCTCTAAGGAAAGCTGGTCATCAATTATTGCATCATTACTAGTAGCGTCGAACGAATATTCATTTTCGTGAAGCGCTTGACCATGTTCTTTTATAAAATCAAATGTGTTTCCAGAAGTATTTCGATCGAACCCATTAATTACCAATATATTGTTTTGCAACTGATTTGGGACAACAGCTAAAACTTCAGAATAATCGCTTTCTTCAGTTTCTGAAATCGCTTGAATTTTCAGATAATTAACAGTGTTAGGCTCTAATCCTGAAATTTCAAATGAATTTGTGGTAAATGTTTCGAATTCAGAAAAAAAAACTCCATTCGAACTTAAAAATACTCTGTATGAATTCACTTCAGGGTTTTCTTTTATAATCACCTGAGCTGTTGTTGAATCGCTAGATATAACACTGATGTTCTTCGGAGGGGTAAGTTCAGAATCACCGGCTAATGGATAATATGGTTTTCTGATTGAGCCTTCATCACTGAATAGCGAAGCCATTTCAACATCAGTTAAAACTTCAGTTATGCGACGTGATTGATTATTTATGAGCACACTATCTCGGACTAGTCTAATTCCATGGCTGTAATCCGCATAAGTTTCACCATGCCCTGCATACACTGGCTGAATAGGACTTCCATTTAAATAATGCCATCCATAAATAACTACTCTGTTACTTGAATTACCATAAATACGATTTGAAATGATTACATCTTTTTTGTGTCCGGCAACTAGCGCGCCAAGTGGTTCTTCAGAAAGCTGTTCTGCGCGTTGAGCTTTTACGGTGATGTTATGATCCCACATAACCGGAATAGTGGTCATTTCTGAGCTTGCTGCAATCGGTGAAGGCGATAATTTAGCTGTGGCTTCACTCCAAATTTGATCAACCATTTGTTTGGTTGGAAGAGTGAAAGATAAGCTATCAGCAAGTTTTTGAGCTAAAATGGGTGTCATTGGCATTAAAAAATAATTACTATCAGAGCCAACAGCCATGTAATCGGGAGTAACGAAATAAGTTACATTGTAAACCGAATCATTAATAGTTTTAGAAATTGAAATAGGAACTAACTCGCGTAGAAAGTCGGGTACATTTCCAGCAATAATCTGATTATAGATTTCGGCTTCTCTGTTTTCAAGTGATAGATTTTCGATCTGATTTTTAAATTCACTACCTGAAAGAGCTTCTTGCGGACGAGCAGGAAGAGGAAGTGTTTGCGCAAGAAGAATTTCAGAAGTTCCCAATAAAAGGAGAGAGAGAAATACTAGCTTCAGAAAATTGAAAATGTTTTTGGATATAGCCCGTAGCTTTGAATATGAGTTCATCGAAGTAAATAAATTTATGATGCTTATGAGGTCATAAGAAATACAAAGGAAAGGATAATGTGCGTCCTACTAGATTCGAACTAGTGACCTCTGCAATGTCAATGCAACGCTCTAACCAACTGAGCTAAGGACGCTTTTGAAAGCGAACAAATATAATGAGATTTATGCTTTAGGTAAAAGTTAGTTTTCGTATCTTTACAGCTCATTAAAATTGTTATTTGGCATGATCAACCGCAGACACGTTCGGGAAACTGTACTTCAGGCACTTTACGCACTCAAACAGAGTGGCGATTCAGTTCAATATATAACTGATTCTGTTATAAAAGATGCACTTGGAACCGAAAAAGAAGCTAGGCGTTTCGCAGAAAAGCTCTTTTTCAGAACTTTAGAAAATGAGCCTGAATTAGATGAGGTGATCATTAAGCATATCAAAAACTGGGAAATTCAACGATTGGCATTGATAGATCGTCTGATCCTTAAAATGGCTTTATGTGAATTTCTTTATTTCGATGAAATCCCTACTAAAGTAACTATTAATGAAGCTATCGAGATCGCAAAAAAATTCTCTACAGGAAAGTCAGGACGTTTTGTGAATGGAATTCTGGACGCTTCATTAGAAGACCTGTCAAAATCTGACAGAATTAATAAAAAGGGCAGGGGCTTAATCGATCATACTGTCAAATAACCCTTCTATCAAGATCTAACTTACACAAGTAAATACTATGAGTTTAAAATGTGGCATAGTTGGTTTGCCAAATGTTGGAAAATCAACGCTTTTTAATGCACTAAGTAATGCAGGAGCCGAGTCCGCTAATTTTCCGTTTTGTACAATCGATCCAAACGTTGGATTAGTGCCAGTCCCGGATGCTAGGTTAACTAAATTGGCAACTCTTGCAAGTTCTGCAAATGTAATTCCTACCACTATTGAGTTTGTTGATATAGCCGGTTTGGTAAAAGGGGCTTCCGAAGGAAAAGGAAAAGGAAATGCATTTCTGTCTCATATTCGAGAAGTGGATCTGATAATTCATGTAGTACGTTGTTTTGATGACGATGATATCATTCATGTGGAAGGTGGGATTGATCCCGACAGAGATATCACCATTATTGAAGAGGAACTGATTCTCAAAGATCTTGAAAGCATTGAAAAGAGAGTTGAGAATCTAAAGAAACAATCCAAAAGTGGAGACAAAGCAATGAAGGCTCAGCTTGAAGTTGCGGAACGTCTCAGGGAACACTTAGAAAATGGTAAATCAGCACGCTTGTTCGAAGTGACTCCTGAAGAAAAAGTGGCATATAATGATTTGATGCTGCTTTCAAGTAAACAAGTGTTATATGCTTGCAATGTTTCAGAGACTGATCTGGATAGCGGAAACGAATATGTAGATACAGTGAAGTCTATTGCTGCAAAGCACGATGATGAGATCGTTATGTTCTGTGCTAAAATTGAAGCCGAGATCGCAGAATTAGATCCTGATGAAAAGGAAATGTTTCTTGAGGAACTTGGATTAAAAAGTGCTGGCCTAGACCGTTTGATAAATTCTGCTTATAAGGAACTTGGATTAATAACCTATTTCACTGTCGGACCAAAGGAAGCAAGAGCATGGACGATTAAGAAAGGAACAAAAGCTCCACAAGCCGCCGGTGTTATTCACACAGATTTTGAAAGAGGTTTTATCAGAGCTGAGACCATTTCATATGATGATTATGAAAAATATGAAACTGAGAAAGCTGCTAAAGAAGCCGGAAGAATGAGACAGGAAGGAAAGGAATATGTAGTAAGTGACGGAGATGTAATGTTATTTAGATTTAATGTTTAGAAACCAGATATACATTATTTTTATATGGAATTAATTTAAATACATGACAAAAAAGCTTAGCTATTTACTCTTATTATTTTTGGTCGTTGGTTGCGAACCGACCAAGGACGATACAATAATAATCGATCTTGGAAAGGTCTTTGTATCAAGTAATACACAATCCAGAATCGGTATATTTAACTTTTCAGATCTGGATAATAAAGTTCTTGTTCAGTATGAAATAACTACTGATGATGCTGAAGGAATCTATTATGACAATACCAGAGATATTGTATATCAAGCGGATAGGGAAAATAACAGGATTAACGCCTACAATCGATTGTCTACAAATGAAGCAAGCTCAGGGATACTGCCCAGTGCAATAAGCACTTCAGATTTTAGTAACCCAAGAGGTCTCACATCTGACAAGAATATTGCTATTGTAGCACAAGACGCCTCCGATGATAACGGGCAACAGAACGCCTTACTTATGTATGACATAAGTGCTAATGAGATCATTCTAAGAAATCAATTTACTGTTGATTTTGCATTATGGGATATCCAATTAGTAGGTAATACGCTATATGCTGTCGAAGATGGAACAGACAGTTTAGCTGTGTTTAATAATTTTTTTGGAAACTCGGATGGGCAAGTTACTCCCGATTTTAAGATAAGTATTGAGGGGATTGTAAGAACTCATGGATTATATTATTCACTTTCGGAAGATCTGATGGTTATGACTGATATTGGAGATGAGGCTTCCGGAATCGGGGACGGTCAAATTGTAATAATAGAAGACTTTAATCTGAAACTCTCAGCTGCACTTCAAGAACCGGAAAAGACCATTTCCAGAAATGACATGATTTTTATTAATGGAGAAAACACAACTCTTCAAAATCCTGTAGACGTTGTATATCATTCAACAGCAAATAGAATTATAGTGGCAGAACGTACCACAAATGGAGGTATGCTTCTTGCCTTCGAATATCCGGATCAAGTTGAATCTTCAAATGCGTTCAATATAACTCCTTCTTATTCAGTTAGTTACAACGGGATTTCTAGCTTATACATCAATCAATAAGATTATAAATCTAAAATATCTTCTAATACGTATGTTAAAGAAGATTGATAAACAAAAAATAACTGGGACACTATGAAAACAAATAAACTAACAACTTTAATCATTTTATTTTTTGGGGTTTCTTTTCTTTCATGTGGAAGTGGGGATGATAACGGAGATTTAACTACAGAGTTTGGAGCTGTATTTGTATCAAGTAACACAACTCCGGTGGTAGGGATATATGATTTCTCATCATCATCAGTAAGTTCTGTACAGTTTGGGTTGAGTTCTACAGATTCTGATGGAATTATATACAGTTCTGATTCCGATGAATTGTACATTGCATCAAGATCTAATAACAGAGTTGAAGTATATACCAATTTAAAAGAAACAGAAGCATCATTAAATCTTAATCTGGCATTTAGCAGCAGTCAGGATTTTGTAAATGCGAGAAAAATGGCTTCATCAGGAAACAAACTTGTAGTGTCGCAGGATGCTTCTGATGGAAACAATCAAACAAACGCTTTTTATGTATATGAAGTAGGAGGTAACGCAGCTACTTTATCAAATACATATACTACTGATATTCATCTTTGGGACATTCAATTTTCAGGAAACAGTTTGTATGCCATCCAGGATAATTCAGATACTCTTGCTGTGTATAATAATTTTCTCAGTAACTCAGATGGTTTAGTATCTCCAAGCATCAAAGTACAAATTGAAGGTATTGTTCGAACACATGCATTATACTATTCAGCTTCTACGGATATAATGTTTTTAAGTGATATCGGTGACGCAGCAAGCGATAGTGATGGAGCTATTCACGTAATAAATAATTTTAGTTCTAAGTTTAGCGCTGCAGGAAATAACGGAACGATTTCATTATCAGATCAAATTGTTATCGAAGGAAGTAGTACCGAATTAGGGAATCCTGTTGGATTGGCTTATGATAACGAAGCGCAAAAGATCTATGTAGCAGAAAGAGCTGTTGATGGAGGAAAGCTTCTTGAATTTGATCTTCCTTCAACTAACGGAAACGCTTCTCCAACGTTCTCTCAAAACTTTGCAGGAGCTGCAGCTGTTTATTTAGCTAACTAACGGATAAGGGGCAATAATAAAATTATATTGTAATAAAGGGATGCTTTAAAGCGTCCCTTTTTTTGTTTAGAAGAATGAGGCTAGCTGAATTCTTAAGGCATATTCGGATAGGTCAAAATCACCCTGATCTGAAAAAGAAGCTTTCAGTAATATATTTGGAGCTAGTTTATAGCCAAAAACAGCTGTCAGTCTGGATACATCTTCATCCCAATTTCTGAAAATATATTCAGGTTCATCATCAGGTTGGTTTTCGTCATAATTGGGGTTATCAAATGCGACATCATCCAAAAAGGCAAGATGTTCAGCTCGCAAAGCAATGTAGCTTCCGGTAACACCTGGTAGTTCGTATTTGAAATCAATATTCCCTGAAATATTACTCAGATTATAATCACATAAGTTACCGCCACAACTTTCATCAAACTGGTTGGAAATAAATCCGGTGGTTTTCCATTTTGAGTAAATGATCTCACCAATTATTTCGAAGTAAGTAAAAGCTATCTTTGTGTCGGTACCAAGTAGCAACTGATAGTATTTTTGAAAGCTTTCGTCGGTTCTTACAGAATTATTGAGAGGGTCAGCTTGCATAAAATTTCCAAAACTGAAAGAGAAGCCTTGCTCCCAAAAAATTGAAGTTCTGTAAAACAGCCGTGATGTTAAAGCCAAATTTGGCAGGGTAGAGCGGTCACGAATCGTCATTGGAGTGCCATTTGTAATCGCTGCATCCAGAAACATTTTATCTTTTTTGATTTCCCATGAGGCGCCAATACCATTTGTATATCCCGCAAAATAGAGGGTAGGAAGCCCCACATCACCTTCTTCGTATTCGGCATTTGTATTATTACCGGCTTCAGGCCAAAATCCTCTGATATCCGAAATATTAGTAAAGTAACTATAAGCCAAAGGATGTTGAACAAAAACTCTATCTGTAGACAACTGTCTTTTTGTATAGAATCCGAATGGAGATATAAATCTACCAACTCTGATCACATAAGGATTATCCGGGTTATCCCAGGTCAGACTCGCCAGGGAAATTCGGGGTGGATTAAGTTTTCCACTTCCCCATGTATCTAATTGAATTCTGCTTTCAAAGAAAATTTGATCAGTAATGGGAGCGAAAAGAAAAGCATTCAGTTGTGTTACAGAGAAATTATAGTTTTGAAACTTCTTGGGAATTCCATTAGCAATGAATTTTGAATGTTCTCCACCACCTGATAACTCCAGATCTAAGGCCCCATTCAATTGAATCTGTGCAAAACTCGGTACTGATAAAAAGTAGAGTAAAAGAAATGTACCAATAAAGATTTTGATTGAATTCATAATAGAAAAGTTTTTATCTAAAATTTTAGTATAACTATAGAGAGTGTTGTTGTAAATGATAAAGAACCTCTGAAACTTCAACGGAATCCTTAAATCCTTTTAGTTCCTGTGTTCCAATCCCTCTAAAACTTAGCCCTTCTATTTCATGGCTATATTGGCTTATCAAATTTTTAGGAATTAAAATTTGACCGTCTTTAGCAGAAGAACATAAACGGGCACATAAGTTTACTTCAGACCCAATTACTGTATAATCCATACGTTCCTTGGCTCCCATATTCCCAAGAATCACTTTACCATAATTTATGCCTATTCCAATACCATCAAAGAACTCGTTGAGTTCATTATCGGACTTAAAATCTTTTTGAATTTCAATCGCTGCATTAATTGCAGCTTTTAATGAGTCGACACCTGCAAATAAGGCGATCAAAGAATCTCCGACATATTTATCAATTGACCCTTTATGCAAAAGTACAGTATCAGCTTGTTTTCCGAGGGTTTTGTTCAGTTTTTCAAGAAACTCCTCAGGTGTAGAAGTTGAAATTTTAGAAGTAGAACCTCTAATATCAGTAAAAAGAATTGCGAGTTCCTGGAAGGAAGCTTTTTCGTCCAGATCTACGGTTTGTTTTTCCTGTATCATTTTTAAAGTATGATCACCCACATATTTAGTAAGTGCAAAACGTTCACGTAATCCCTGTATCATCTCATTAAACGTTTTTGTAAGAATACCTACTTCATCTTGAGAATTTGATTGAACTTCAACATCCAGGTCACCTTCTCTTACTTTAAGCATAGCTTTGGTAAGTCTCTGAATGGGTCCTGAAAAAGCTCCTGCAATGATAAAAGCAATGGGAACGATAACCAGAAAACTAGAAGCTGCAATCAGTAAAATATTTTGCTGAATGGTACCTAGAATTTCAAATTGTACATCAACCGGAACATAAGCGAGATAATACGCTCTCTCTTCAGTTCCTAAAGGACTTATAAATGCTAGCACTTCCTTATCATTTAAGTTTGCTCTGAAAGGTGTACTTATTTCTAAATTTGAAGTCAGCGAATCAACTAATTCTTTTTTCGAATTAACAAATTGACTGTAGATAGTCATGTTCTCGTCTACATTGGAATAAGCAATGGGATTTTCATCCAAAAACATGATCACATCAAGTGGAGTATTTTGCTTAAGTAAACGAGCCTCAGAATCTTGAAATTTAGTGCCTAATGTAGTTGTTCCAATAATTGTGTTACCGGCATAAATTGGAATTGTTACAATCTGAAAGAGCTCTCCATCCACAGCCCACAGTCGGGGCCATTCAATATTTATAGGAGGTTCAATTCCATTTAATGCATTTTGAACACTTCTCCTAGATGAGATATTTGAACCGGCTCGTTCTTGATTATTCAGCCATGCAAGAACATCACCATCACTATTTGTTACTACAAAAAGATCTGTTTTAATGAAGAGAGCAAATTCATTAACGGTAAAATTTACTGAAGCTGGATCATTCAGTTCAACATTAGCTTTATAAGTCGAGTTTTCGCTTATAAGATAAGATGATTCAACTAAACGGTCGTACTGTAGAGTTTGCTGTTGTTTAAAAAATCCCTGAAGCTGGCTAAAATCCAGGACAATATCTTCATTCAGCGTTTTGGAAAATGTGTTGTTTACAGCAGTTAAAACCGTGACAAGAACGATCAGTGTTAAACCGATCAGGAGAATGATTAATTTAGTGCTTATTCTTAAACTCAAAATCAGTTAGCTAAGTTGAAATTTGTTTCAGTGGAATTATCAGACTGTATTGAGATTGATTTAGAAATGATTTCAAAAGAAGGATTATATACTCTGATTTCATAATCTCCTTCGGGTAAGTTAGAAAGTTGGTATGTGCCATCCTCATTTAGCCTTGTAAAATAAGGTGTGTCTAAACTCAATATTGTTGCTTTCATTTGTGAATGAATATCACAAAAAAGAGTAATGGGTCCGATTCCGGTTACTTTCCATTTTGGTGCTTCTATCTGCTTGGAATAAACATAACCTGTTGGTCTGCGGCCTATATCGAATTTAGACCCGGGTGTGAGCGAAAAAACATTATGGAAAAAGGGATCGTTGTTAACAAATTGTACAATAGTTCCAACTGTTACTGGTGTTACATTAGGAAAGAAAGTAGCATCTTTTTGACCAATTATTACCGGCTCTCCACTCATGTCATCCGGAACTGAAAATGACAATGGATGAGCGCTTATAATTGTATTTCTATACTTAGAATCTTCTTCAGTGTTAGAATCCGATGTTGAAGGTGAAGCTGATGTTCCTCTGCTTCGGTAGCTGGATCCACGAAATTGTCTTCTTCCAGTGGATTGTTCAGGCACTATAACAGTACCTGTTACTGTACCGGTAATATTATCAATTGTATGAGTGAAAGAAATTTGAGTATTAGTTCCATCTGTTTTGATAGATGAAAAACCTGCTATACAAAACACCACCGAAAAAGCTAGTATATATTTTCCCATTTTTTATATCTGAATACGTAAACTATTAAGCTCAGGATTGGTAAGTAATATAGTAAATCAGTTCAGCTTTTCTAATGCTACTGAAATCTGATTCGAACTGTATCGGCAGGTACCAAATATGGATCAACGGTATCATAAACAACCCAGGCATCTCTGAATAATCGTTTAACAAGTTTCGAGAATTCCAAAGCTTTATCCCTGTCATGAAAATCACCCACATGGACTCTGTAGTAAGGCGTTTTGAAGAAAGTATATGTTTCGGCCTGATAACCGACAATAGTTGTGTCTGACCAAGCTCTGAATCTGGAAGCAATTGTATCTGCTTCAAATACATCCTGGCCGGAATATACTTGTATTCGATAGCCCTTTGTGAGGTCTACTTCAACTTCTGTTTCTTTTTTTATCCGAGCAAATTCTTCCGGAATATCATTATTATTCGCCGAATAAGTATCTGATAAGCGGCTTATTAAAGCAGATTCACTATCTGAGATCTCAGAATCAACCGATGCAGACTCACTAGTTTCTGATTCTTCATACTCTGAATCAGAAGTAGTTGAACGTGAAGATGTACATGCAAAAAACAGCGTTCCGATAACTAGTATATTTAATGATATTTTTAAAAAGTAAGTCATTAAAATCCAACGGGATGCCATGTTGTTTTGGTCTCTTGAAAATCAACAATGAAATACGGACTGGCCGAATCTGCTTCATACCAATCAGTAATAATTTTCTTTACAACTCTTTTGATATTATTGGAAGATAATTCATCAATTTTCACTTTTGTTTCTCTATCCATCTTATCCGTATAAAGAATGGAATTAACATCCATATGTGAACTGAAGTGCTCAACTAATTCAGATCGTATTCCTGTAAGGATATTAACAACACCGCCAGGAACATCAGAAGAGTTTAAAACCTCAGCAAAACTTATGGAAGGAAGAGGGTACTGCTCAGATGCGTGAACTATACAAGTATTTCCTCCGGCTATAACTGGAGCAATTACGGATACCAAACCTAGCAAAGGACTGTTTTCAGGAGCCAAAACAGACACAACACCTGTTGGTTCCAGAATACTGAAATTGAAATGTGCACTTGCTACGGGGTTTACAGAACCGAAAACCTGTTGGTATTTATCAGTCCATCCTGCATAATAAATAAGACGATCAATGGAGGCATTGATATCTGCATTCGCTTCTTCTTTTGTAAAACCGATTTGTCCTAATTCCTTAACAAACTGATCTCTTCGGTTCTCCATCATCTCACCGATTCTGTAAAGAATCTGACCTTTGTTGTATGATGTTCTTGAACTCCATCCCTTAAATGCAGCACGGGCAGCTAAAACGGCATCTCTGAAATCTTTTCGGGTACATCGACATGCATTAGCTAAGAAATCACCCTCGCTGTCAAATACTTTATAATAATGACCTGACTCACTACGTGGAAAAGATCCGCCAACGTAGGTTTTATAGGTTTTTTGAACTTCTATTCTATCACTCATAATAATTCCTTATTTCAAATTCAGGTATGCAGATAATCCATGTAATCCACCTTCACGACCAACACCACTTTCTTTATAACCGCCAAAAGGGGAGGTAGGATCGAATTTGTTGTATGTATTCGCCCACACAACTCCGGATCTTAAAGCGCTACCCACTTTAAAGATTTTTGAACCCTTGTCTGTCCATACTCCACCGGCTAAACCAAAAGGTGTGTTATTGGCTTTTTCAATAGCTTCATCAGCAGTACGGAACGATTGAACAGTGAGAACAGGACCAAATATTTCTTCCTGAACAACTCGGTTTGATTGAGACACATTAGTGAATAAAGTAGGTCGAATAAAATATCCGTTTTCAGGAACAGAACATTTACTTTGATAAATTTCAGCACCTTCTTCTACACCTAATTCCAAGTAACTGTTTACACGGTCAAATTGTTCTTTAGAATTGATAGCACCAATGTCTGTGTTTTTATCCAGTGGATCACCAACTATTAAAGTTTCCAACCTGTCTTTCAACTTCATAATCACTTTATCAGCTATGTTTTCCTGAACTAATAATCGTGATCCGGCACAGCAAACGTGTCCCTGATTGAAATAGATAGCATTAATAATTCCTTCCACAGCCTGATCAATCGGAGCATCTTCAAATAAGATTAAAGCGCCTTTACCACCAAGTTCCAACGTATATTTCTTGTCGGTTCCTGCAAGTGATTTTTGAATGATCTTTCCAACATTAGTGGAGCCTGTAAACGCTATTTTATCAATATCTTTGTGGTTTACGATTTCAGCACCGGTTTGACCTGCTCCGGTTACGATATTTACAACTCCATCAGGTAAGCCTGCATCTTTAACAAGCTCGGCAAACATCATAGCAGTGAGAGAAGTGGTTTCTGCTGGTTTAAGAACCACTGTATTTCCACAAGCGAGGGCAGGGGCAATTTTCCACGCTAACATTAATAAAGGAAAATTCCATGGAATGATCTGGCCGCAAACTCCTAGAGGCTCCGGTTTTTTTCCGGGAAAAGCATATTCAAGTTTATCTGCCCAACCTGCATAGTAGAAGAAATAAGCAGCGGCTAATGGAATATCCACATCTCTGGATTCACGAATTGGTTTCCCTCCATCAATCGATTCAGCTATAGCAAATTCTCTGGCTCTTTCCTGTAACATTCGGGCTATTCTGTAGATGTACTTTCCACGAGAACTCGGATTCAAGTCAGACCATTCGCCTTTGAAAGCCTTTCGGGCAGCTTTAACTGCTTTATCAATATCTTTTTGAGTAGCTTCTGCGAACTGGCTTACTTCTTCGTTACTGGATGGATTAACACTTTTGAAGTACCGATCCTTGGATGGTTTTACAAATTTTCCTCCAATAAAAAGTTCATATTTCACTTTGATCTCCAGATTAGCAGAACTTTCAGGAGCTGCAGAATACTCCCACAAAGAAGCAAAGTCTAACTTTGAATTAGGAGAAGTTGGTTTGTAAGTGGTCTCTTTTGTTTTTGTTTCAGACATAATGATTGACCTTAGGTATTCGAAAATTGTTGAACATACCTGGCTGGATTTGAAATAATATAGTTTTCAATATTTATCAATTCTTTTTGATTTCGTACAATTCTATCATGAAAACTTTTATGCCAGGCAAAGTTTGGGTTTACTTGAGAACGTATTTTACTGGTACATGTAGCTTTAAAACTTCTAACTAAAGCAGATAAATTTCTGGATTGAGGTCCAAATGTATTTTTATAAGCAATAGATTTCACGTCCTGTAAAAGCGCATGGCCATGCGCTTTTACAGAAGTAAGGTTTCTATTTTGTTCTTCTTTTGATTTAAAAGCAATCAAAGCATGAAAATGGTCAGGCATTACTACCCAGCTACCAAGAACAGCTTCCTTTCTGATTTCTTCAGTTTTTTTCCATTCATTTTCTACAATCTTACCGGCATCAGAAAGTTTCATTTCTTTATTCACAACCTCACCAAAATGACAAATTCTATTTTTTGTAAGGATGGTGATAAAGTAAACTCCTTCAGCAGAGTAATCATAACCCTGAAGTCTCAATGAGCTTTTAGATTGATATTTGTTTTTACTTTTAATCAATTAATCAATGGAAAAATAATCGGGACCCTGATAGTGACCCGTTTGTTGTTTTACAATTTGCATCAGCAGATCGTTTGCTAAAGAACTAGCACCAAATCTGAAATATTCGTTGTTTAGCCATGCAGCACCTAAAGTTTCTTTTACCAGCACCAAATACTGAATAGCTTGTTTAGCTGTTCTGATGCCACCGGCAGGTTTCATTCCCACCATTTTATCTGTTTTGTAATAAAAATCTCTGATCGCTTCTAGCATAACCAATGTTACAGGTTGAGTTGCAGCCGGAGAAATCTTTCCGGTAGAAGTTTTAATAAAATCAGCACCGGCCTCCATAGCTATATCGCTAGCTAATCTTACATTCTCATAAGTGTGAAGTTCCCCGGTTTCAAGAATTACTTTTAAGTGAGCATCACCACAAGCTTCTTTTATAGCTGCAATCTCATCAAACACAAAATTATATTCACCTTCCAGAAAAGCTCCACGTGTTATCACCATGTCTACTTCGTCAGCACCTTCTTCAACAGCGTACTTTGTGTCTTCGATTCGGATAGGAAGAGGAGCCATTCCACTTGGAAATGCACTGGCTACGCTTGCAACATTGATCTTAGTACCACGCAAGCTTTCTTTAGCAATTCGTACCATATTCGGATATACACAAACTGCAGCAACACTTGGGATATCAGGTAAGCTTGGATGCGGGCTTTTTGCCTTTTGACATAATTGTCGGACTTTGCCTTCGGAATCTTTTCCTTCTAAAGTGGTTAAGTCAACCATGCTAAGTGCAAGCTTAAGAGCCTGTACTTTCGATTCGTTTTTAATACTTCGTTTATTAAGTCTTCCAACACGTTCTTCAACCGCTACACGGTCTATTGGAACTACTTCAAATGTGTTATTCTGGATCATAAATCTGTTTTAATGTAGAACGTTAAGGTAAAGAAGATTTTCCTAATAATTAACCTAAACTAGGTAATCATTAGAAGTTGCTGTGCGACCCTGAAAGTATCTCTTTAAATGAAAATTCGATGTGATAACCTGATTCTGTTTCTATGCTAAAATCAGCTTCAAGTTGCTGTAATAAAGTATCTATAAGAAGAGACCCTAAAGAGGATAAGTTATTTAATTTAGCTTTATCAAAACCGGCTCCTGAATCATAATACTTTGCATAGTATGTATCATCTTTAAAAATTAAAGAGAAGTGAATTAGATTGTTTTTGCTAGTTGAATCGAATGCGTATTTAAATGAGTTAGTGATCAATTCATTCAGTAAAAGTCCTAATGGAATGGCTTGATTGATATTGATTTCAAGGTTTTTATCAATATCTAAATTTATCACTCCATTTTTACTATCTAAAGTCTGGCTTATCGAACTTGTTAACGTATGTAGATATTTATCAAAAGGGATATTAGTAAAACTATCCGTGTTATAAAGTAATTCATGAACCTGGGCAATAGACTTGATTCTTTGAGCTGTTTCACTCAAAACAGTTTTCAGTTTTTCGTCATCAGAACCAAGATGTTGTAGGGATAATAAACCGGTAACTATGGCCAAATTATTTTTTACCCTATGATGAATTTCTGAGAGAAGTAATGTTTTTTCTTGAAGTGAATTTTCAATTTTAATTCTTAATTCTTCCTGTTCAGTTATATCCAGATGTGTTCCAATCATCCGAATTAAGCGCCCTTCATCGTCATATTCTAAAGCTGTACCTTTGTCTAAAATAGTTCGGTACTCTCCACATTTACACTTAACCCGGATAATAATTTCAAAATTATCTTTCTCTCCGGCTTCAATTAAACCGATCTCATTTAATATCAGGTCTGAATCTTCAGGATGTATCCTTGTAAAAAAGAAACCGTATGGGTCATCTATCTCTTGAGGATCATATCCAAGCATTTCATACCAACGGTCATTCATTATACTTGTTTGGTCTCTGATGTTGGCATCCCAAACTCCCAAATTTGCTCCTTTAATCGCCGTGTCCAAAGTGAACTGACTATTTTGTACTTTCTTTTGAAGCTCTAAACGACGAGTTATATCTTGGGCTAGTCCAGTATACCTGATAACTTCTCCGGTATTATTCTTTTCTGGTGATCCTATTGCCCGGATGTATTTAGACACCCCTTGTTTCGTAATTAATTTTAAATCGACATCGTAGGGTTGACCCGATTGTATGGATTTAATAAGGTTCTCCATATTGGAATCAGTTAAATCGTGATAATCCAAAAATCCTTCAAAATCAGGAGGTCCTTGTTCATTATCTCGGTCATAAATATCATAAAGCTGTTCAGACCAATCAATTTTATTAGTTTTTAAATCCAAAGACCAATTACCAAGTTCTCCAACTTTATGTGCTTTTTTTAAACTATTATTGGTTTCAGTTAATTGTATTTCGGTCTCTTTTTGGTTAGTTATATCCAGAATCACGGTATCCCAGATCATTTTGTTTTCTGAATGAATTCTTTGAGGAGTTCCATTACCCTGAAGGTATTTAACTTTGCCACTTTTTGTTTTAATTCGGTAGGTGAAGTTCCAATCAGCCATTTCTCTGGCAGACTTTTCAATCGTAGGCGCCATGGCTTCAAGATCTTCCGGGTAGATGATTTCTTTCAGCTTAGAATTATCTTTTAAAATTTCATCCCGGGATATTTCATAAATTTCCAGACATCCTTCACTTATAAACTCAATAGATGGGTTTTCTATTCCTTCTGTAATAGAATGCCTGATAATAACACCGGGAATATTATTAGTAAGCGAGCGCAACAGCGATTCATTTTCTTCAATTTTTTTAGAGGCTAATACTCTGTCTGTAATATCTTTATTTAAAGTATCTGAAATAACACTACCATTTTCTAATTTCGTGATGCTACCGGCTGTTTCAATCCATTTTAGTTTGCCAGAAGGGGTAATGATTCTAAATTCTAAATTAAAATTAGCTTCAGCTTCTATCGCTTCACAATATACTCTGCTAACCCAATCTTTATCTTTTTCATGGATGAGATTCCATATTAAACTATCATCCTCTAAAGCATCACTTGCAGTAACTTCAAAAATTTCTTCAGTTTTGGTGCTTACAAATAGAAATTTTCCTTCGCCTTCAGGGTTTATGGTATACCTAAAAACTGCAGTTTCTATATTTTCACTTATTTGTCTTAGTTGCATTTCGCTTTGCTTGAGCTTAAGTGCAGCTTTTTGTGATTTTTCGAGTTCCAATCCTGCTTTAAATTTTGTAGCTATTACTCCTGCTACAGTCTGCAAATCCTGAAGATGTTGTTGTGTATAAAATCCTTTTTCTTCATGCTCAGAATCAATAATTCCTATTAATTCATCATTCAGTAAGATGGGAACGGTAATCTCTGAGTTATTTGATTCGATATCTACAACATACCTGGAGTCATTACTCAGATCATTTACAATCTCCGGTTGAAGTGTTTTTGCAACGCTACCAACAATTCCTTCTCCAAGTTTTAAAGTAATTGCATTGTTAATGCTGGAATCAGGATTTTTTTTCGGACCTATTGCGGCAATCTGTTTTAAAAGATTGGTTTGATCATCAAAACTATAGATCACACAATCTTCGAAATCAAAATGCGTCATTATTTTTTCAGTAATCGTATTCGAAATTTCTGAAAGAGAATCAGTATTTAAGAGAGAGGTTGTTATATCATTTATAGCTTTTAGAAGCATTAATGAACGCTCATGTTCCAATCTGTTCTTTTTAAGCTCTCTCCGAGCTTTCAAATTTTCCAATTCTCTAGCTATGGAATGTGATAATCTGCTAAGATTATTCTTTGAAATGTAATCAGTAGCTCCATTCTCTACTATAAGTTCAACTGCTTGATCTTCGCCAATAAACCCGGAAACTATAAAAAAGGGAATATCTTCAATGTTGGCGCGTGCTATTTTAAGTGCTTGAATGCAATTGAATGAAGGAAGATTATAGTCGCAGATAATAAAATCAAACTGCTCTTTTTTTAACAGTTCTTTGAACTCTTTTTCGTTATCACAATGCTCATAAGACCATGCAAAAGAGCATTTTTTTAGCCTATTCAGAATGAGTTCTAAGTCATGAAGATTGTCTTCTACTATAAGAATTTTCAAATGTACCCTTTATAATCTTTTTTTTGAAACCGGAAAAGCTAATACGTACTTATCGGATTGTTTCACTCAAAATTAAATTAAAATTGCTGCGTATTGGATTATTCCGTTAATTCGTTGCAGTACACTGATTAGTGTAGAGTTATTAAAACTAAATAGGAGACAATTATGGAAGATGTTATGATTAACTGGTTAGCCGTGGGTGCCGCTACACTGGTAGGGTTTGCAATTGGGTTTGTTTGGTATGGACCTCTTTTCGGGAAAGCATGGATGAAAGAAGCAGGTTTATCGGAAGAGGATGTTGAAAACGGTAACATGGCTAAGATCTTTGGATTAACTGCTGTATTTCAGTTTATTATGGCTTATTGTTTAGCTATGTTTTTCGGAAACGAAGTAGATGCTGCTTCGGGAGCTATGTATGGCTTTTTAACCGGCTTTGCTTGGGTGGCATTAGCAATGGGAGTTTCCGGATTGTATGAACAGAAATCATTTAAATATATGCTCATTAATGGTGGGTTCTGGACAGTGGTATTTACCCTGATGGGATTGATCATCGGAGCATGGAGGTAAAAATTAAAACATATTTACTGGCTTTAACAATGGGAGCAAGTCTTTTGGCTTGCTCTTCTTATGTTGAAAAGAAGAACGATAAAAAAGAACTTAAATCAGAACCTGAAGATTCAGCGGATTTCAAGATAGCCTATAATGTGGCATACGATCTTGATGCCGATAACTACGAGATCTTTGTAATGAATGCAGATGGTTCTGAACAACGAAATCTTTCGAACAGACCGGGAGTAGACTGGGTGTATTATGCCTATAAAGACCGACTTTATTTTGTCTCAGACAGAGATTCTACATCCCGAAAGTATTTTCTCTACGAAATGAAATGGGATGGAACTGAAGTTCGTAGAATTACCGATTTTTTAGTTCATGATTCTTGGATGAGTTCTCGTAAAGATGGAACTGAGTTTGTGGTGGCCATAAATAAAGACGATGATTATGATACACGTGATTTGTATATCATAAATATAGAAGGGGAGATCATTACACAATTAACTGATGATGACTTTCAAAATACAGACGCTCATTTTTCTCCGGATGGGTCACAAATTGTCTTTCGATCTAACCGTTCGGAATTCGATGAGTTATATATCATGAATGATGATGGTAGCGGAATCAGACAGTTAACAGATTTTCCTGAAGATGATGAATCAGCACTTGAATGGGAGTATCATGCAGGTCCTCCACAATGGGTTGATTCTACCCGCATCAGTTACATATCTAAACAAAATTATAACTACAGTATTTTTTCTATTTCACCAAGAGGAACGAACGTTAAACAATTGACACCTGATTCAACCTCAAATGGATATTATTCTAATGAGGGTTGGCATTCATGGTCAAGAGACAAAAAATATATAGCGTTCAACGCCACGAATATGGTCGGTAACTACGACATTTATATTATGAAATCAGATATTACAGAATTGAAGAGATTAACACGAACACAATGGTTTGATCAGGCTCCGGTTTTCGTATATCCTGAAGACTAAAGTTTCAGATCAAGATCAACATATTTTGTTCGTTGAGAATTAAATAGAGGTAACAGAATTCCTGAAATCAAGATCAGAAAGCCAATGGAGAACATAACCCAAGCCACTGTCAAGTAATGATTTAAAATATTCAGATCAGAAAGGATATTAAGAAAATCATGTGAGGATTTTGGTAAATTTCCGATCAACGGAAGATCTTGAGTGTAAGCATCCGCGCAGTAGGCTGCACTATCAAGCCATGCAAAACCCAACCAGTATAATGAAGCCTGAGATGCAAATATCTTTCGGCTTTTCCAGCTAAAAATGAATAGCACAAAGGGAATCAACATCTGTAAGAGGGTTCCACCAAATACTGTTAGAAATCGCCATCCGAATATTCCAAAGATGGTATGGCCGGCTTCATGTATAATCAGGGTTAGGTTATCCATCACAAAGTAGATCATCGAAAACCCGAAAACGTGCTTATAGCTTACTGCAAGCAGAATGTTATATTCGAGAGTCATGTAAAACTGTTTAACAATGAACCAGCTCCAGAAAATCAAAATAATGGAAAACCAATACGTTTTAAGAAAGGGGAGAGCTTTTTCTTTTAACGCGTTAATATCCATATCAGAGAAGTTGATTGAATTTTTTATTTCCTTTCAGAAAGTAATTCCAGATTATAGAAATAGGAAACTTGCCGGATAAAGACTTTACTTTTGGACTGGAATTAGCTTTTCTTTTTCGTTGAACTTTAGCCCAATTCAGAAAGAAGTGAAGATGGGCTTTCGCTATGGCTACAAACTCTTTAGGTTTACCACTTAATAGTGATATATAAGCTGCTACCACATCCAAAAATAATCTTATAGGGAATCTCAGAATCAATTCGGAAGTAGAATAATTCTTCCAGATCATAAACAGATTGTTACGGAAATTATAGTACACTTTTCTTGGAGAACCCATAGCCAATGATCCTCCACCTAAGTGGTAAACCGTGCTTTCAGGTGTATACATTACTTTTTGGCCGGATCGTTTAACTCTCCAACAAAGATCAATTTCTTCCATATGGAATTCGAAATCTTCGTCGAAGCCACCCAGTTCTTCAAAAAGATCTTTTTTGATAGCTAATGCCGCACCACTTGCCCAGAAGACCTCTGAGATCTCATCATATTGACCTTCATCTTTTTCAACCGTTTCGAAAAGACGTCCTCTGCAAAAAGGATAACCGTATTTGTCAATGAAACCACCGGCAGCTCCCGCGTACTCGAAATACTCGGGCTCTTTATAAGACAATAATTTGGGCTGTACGGCTCCAATAGTTTCATTCGACTCAAAGCATTCGTTAATACCATGAAGCCATTTAGCATCAACTTTTACATCGTTATTGAGGAATAGAAGAATTTCTTTGGATGCTGTTGCAACTGCTCTGTTGTTTCCGCCACAATACCCATAATTGTCATCAAAAGTGGAGATGATAACCTTAGGAAAATGTTCACGGACCCACTCAACGGTTTCGTCCTTTGAGGCGTTATCAGCAAGTATGATCTCGAAATCAGGGTAATCCGTATCACAAACCGAAGGAAGAAAGGTTTTCAGGTGATGAAGTCCGTTCCAGGTGACGATAATGATGCTGAATCCTTTCAAAGAATGAAGTTTATTTAGAAAGTGTTGAGTTTATATAGGAGAATTTAAGAAAAAGTGGTTTCTTTGATTCCATTGTTTTTGAATAAAGATGATACCAAAAAAGAATGATGAAAATCGGGCTTATTTCGGATACACATAATTATCTGGATCCACAAACACTGGATTATTTCGCAGATTGTGATGAGATCTGGCACGCTGGTGATTTCGGGACTATTAAAATAGCTGATCAGCTTAAAGAAGTAGCTCCGCTTGTTGGAGTGTATGGAAATATTGATGGACAGGATATACGCGCTGAATATCCGCTTCACCAACGGTTTGATTGTGAAGGTGTGGATGTTTGGATGACGCACATTGGAGGTATTCCGGGTAGATATTGTATTCCTATTCGGCAGGAGATGGAGAGCAACACTCCTGAACTCTTTATATGTGGACATTCTCATATTCTGAAAGTTGCCCGGGATCAACAAATGGACAAAATGTTGTATATGAATCCGGGTGCAGCAGGTCGTCACGGCTTTCAAACGGAACGAACCATCATGCGTTTTACTATTCATGCCGGTAAGATCGAAAACGTTGAAGTTATCAACTTAGGATCCAGAGTAGGGTAGTTGATTAGAACAGCACACTGAGTTGAATAGATAATACATTATCATCCAGCTTAGGACCATCGTCATCAGAAATTAGATATGAGCCTTTAAGCGTTATATTTCTTTGAAGTTTATACCCGGTTACGAATTCAATTCGGGTTCGTGAATATGTCCAATCGCGGAATATTTGGTTGATACGATTTCCGGAACTATCCTTTTCATAAATTTCGATTTCCCCATTTGAAATATGTTCATATCTCGAGGCTATATATGCTCCTACCAAAAAGGGTAGATCGTATACAAACTCAGCTGAATAATGACCGGTTTCAGCCAACCCTGTTTGTGGAGAATCTGAATCAGAAGTTTGTGGATCATAAAACGGAGCTTTCCAAAAGCTATTATTCCATTCCAGCATTAAGGTATAGTATCTGTAATTTAAAGTAAGATCTGCACCTTTGCTTTTTTGTTTGTAGGAAGTAATGTCGTAGATAAGCAAGGAGTCATTGGCTGCGTTTTCCTGAAGGAATGTGCCATTACTAATAGATAATCCAAGTTTAGCCCAGATCACAGGTTGTAAAGTAATTCTGGCCACCTTGGCAGGAGAATTATATTGTCCATAATCTAAATGTGTTGATACGGGAGCTAAAGTTGCGGCTGCATTGATCTCTAGCCATTTAGAATCTCCTAAGGCATATGAAAATCTTATCCCTTGTGAATACATTCTTGAATAAATCATTGTAGCTCCTTTTTCATCTTCTCCATACAAACGGGAGATATCTTCAGGATTGGAAATCCCAGTTCCTAAATGCCCGAAAGTTGTACTTACTGGTAGTCCTGAAGAATGAGACATTGGCAAATGAACAAATGGGTTTTCAGAAGAGATAAATTTGTTTGAATAGGAGCCATAGGGAGTAATAAACCTTCCTGCTGTAACAAGGAGGTTAGAATTAAGGTCAGGTGTCCAGTTTATATTGAGTAAGGAAAAAAAGGGATCACTTAACTCTTCTCCATCATAATAATCTGCTTGGAGGGCAGAATTTATAAACCATTGATCAGAAATATTCCCTGATATAAAAAGTCGAAGATTAGGAGTGTAAATAGAAAGGTTTTCTCCCGGAGTTTGATTGACATAAGGGGATGAATCTTCACCGGCTTGTCTTAGCTCAAAATCAGCTAATCCGGAAATAATTATCTGAGCATATGCTCCGGTTTGTATGAAAGCACAAAAAGCGAAAATTAAAGTCGATCGTTTAAACATGTCAATTCCCCAATTTTATTACTCTTTCTTTAGATTTTTCCTTCCAGACTATCTCATATATCTGAATTTCGTTCTCTATTCCTTTTACCTTAATACTGTCGAGTTCTTTAGTAGGTATTTTGCGTTCAAGATTTAAATACACTTCATTTGAAATCAGAATTTGATGTTTTTTAGCCGCTGAACATAAACGAGCACCCAAGTTTACTGTACTTCCCAATACCGTGTAATCCATTCTGTTTTCACTACCCATTGCACCCATAACAACTTCGCCGCTGTTAATGCCAATTCCTACAGCCAAGTTTCCTTCCTCATCACTCAAAACACCCGGAAGTCTTTGTTGAATTCGTATTGCTGCCTGTACAGCCAACTGATCTTTCTTGGAACCTTGAAACACTGCTACCAATTCATCACCAACAAATTTATCTACATCACCGCCCATTTCTTTTACGATCTCAGCCTGGAAACTCAATAGATTATTCAACATATCAATGACTTGCTCAGGAGTGTGTTTTTCACTCCATGCGGTAAACCCTCTTATATCTGAAAAGAAAACAGTTACATCCCGGCGTTCACCACCCGGCTGGATTCTGGTCAGGTCTTTCTTGATGGCATCAAGTGTAGCTTCCGATACAAATTTGAGCATTAACAAACGCTCCTGTAATCCTTCAATAAGCTGGTTGAAAGCACTTGTTAACTTTCCTATTTCATCATGGGTAGTTATAGGAACTTTTTGACTAAAATCCTGATTTTCAACCCGTTGAACACCTTCAACTAATTGATCAATTGGACGTGTAATTCTTCGAGTTAAAATTATACTTATGAAAACAGAAGCTGCTATCGCAAAAACTCCAATGCCGAATATTAAGAGTTGTAGTTTTTTAAGAGGGATAAGAGCACTTGTCAGGGATTTAGCTACTCCGTAGTATCCTTTTATTCCCTGAGTCTTATCGTTTATTTGAAACATCGGAGCTAGATACATTAACCAGTTTTCATTATCTAAAATCATTTCAGATGTTGAAGCTTGCTTACTTGATAGCACTTCATAAGTAGCATCATGAAACTTCTTGTTCAACCAGTTTTTATCGTCCGAAGATACATCTCTGAATGTTTCAGCAACTATTTTATCATCAACATAGAAAATGACATCCATTCCTATATCTCTTGACAATTGCTCCGCTTCTAATTGTCGAATCGGAAGTCCATAGGTCAGTGAACCTATCAGATTATAACCCGTCCAGATTGGAATCGATATTACGTTAAAATAGCGTTCATTCTCTTTCCATATATATGTTTGAGTAGGCATTTCGCCATTCAGTGCTTCTCGCACTCCGGCTCGGTCTGCAATAGAAAATCCGGGTAATTTTTTTGAAGATAATTGGCCGAGAGGAACACCTTTGTTATCCGACACCATTAAAAGACCAGCTGAATCAGGGTTTTTAAAATATGATTCGGGTATTAAAGAATCCGGGATCAAAGGGTCAAAATCCAATAAAAAACGTAATTCCTCTCGAATTTTCTGATTTACAGTGTTTGTGTCAGAAGTAGAAATAGCCGCTTTAAGCGAAGGTATATCAGCAAGAAGGATAGCGGTTTGTCGTAGTTGTCGAAATCGAATGTCCTGAATTCTCTCAAAGATTCTGCCGGCTTCAGTAAAATTTTGATTTATATCATCTCTGATTCTTAATTCAACTAATTGGCCTAAACTATATAAAAGGCTCAAAACGATAACTAAAACCAGTCCAACAAATCCTGATAAAAGCTTCCATCGCAAACTTAAGAACCTAAGTTTCATCATTAGGGATTTAATGTGATTGTTCCCAGTTGAACTGTATTTCCTGTGGTTACTGAAACCGTTTGTGAAAATTCGCTGTAACCCAATGCAACTACACGGATCTCATAATTTCCTTCAGGTATATCAGAAAATATAAATTTCTCGTTGCTTTGAATTTTTGAAACCGAAATAATATTTGAAGGCAAAACATAGATCATTGCATACATATTGGAATGTATATCACAAAAAACATCAACTACACCGGGCTTTTCAAACGTTACATCAAAATGTTCTCCTTTGGGACGTCTTCCAACATCAAATTTATGTGGACTGGTGAGGCTGAATACATTATGATAAACAGGATCAGAGTTTTGTATTCGAACTGTTTGTCCCTGCTTTAAAGGGAGGATACCTGGCTGGAATTGTTGGTTTAATTGATTGAGATATGCAAGTTCAGCTTCATCTCTAATGTTATTAGAATTACCTGTAAGGATCACTAAAACAGAATCAGTAGCAGCAGCAGATGATGAAGATTTAGCAGGTCTTCCATATAAACCGCCCCCGAAACGAACATTAGTGTTTTTTGGGGTTAGAATAATGTGCCCCTCAATTGATCCGGAGATAGGGGACTCAGTAATAGAATAACTATAGGGATTTAGTTTGTCTTTTGTCTCCCCGTAGATGAAAAGAATAGAAACCAGAAAAAAAGAAAGAAATAACTTCATCTTTTATTTTTTTATTAATTACGCTATAAAAATTGAAAACGGCAAGAGTATAAAAACTCTGGATATGGACGTGTACAATAATTAGAAAGCGAAAGTTATTTTTTGATGAATACTATTTTCTATCAAAGCCAGTTTTTAGTATCCTTGTCAAGGATTTTTAAATAAAACTGAAACTGTATTTATGACCAAAACACCCCTCCAGTGATCCGATTCTTTTCATTATTTCTTATATACGTGATCACTATCGCAACTTTTCAGGCTTGCACGGAGATCAAATCGGAACCTAAAGCTGTTTTGACCGAACCCGAAAAGTGGGTAATGGATGATTCAACTGCTTTGTTTTTGGATAAATTCAGTGCTGATTTCGAAGAAGGTCTCAAAAATCAACGAATTCCCGGTGGTGCAGTGGTAATCGTAAAAGAAGGTCGGGTAATTTTTCAACAAGGTTTTGGGGTGAAAGAAAGTGGGAAAACTGAACAAGTAGATGAACATACTGTATTCCGCTTAGGAAGTGTTTCCAAAGGCTTTGCTTCAGTTTTGACAGGTGTATTGGTAGATGAAGGACTGATAAGTTGGGATAAACCTGTTTCCGGTTATCTGGTGGATTTTAAGCTAAACGACCCAGAACAAACCGATCGAGTTCAGGTTAAACATATTTTATCTCATACTTCTGGATTGCCCCGTCACGCTTATACAAATTTAGTAGAAGATGGACTTTCTTTAGATCGAATTATTCCGAGATTAGAACGAGTGCCTTTGATCGCTAAAGAAGGAGAACAACTTGCTTATCAAAATGCGGCGTATTCTGTGATCGAAAAAGTTCTGGAAGCACAAACAGAACTGGATTTCGACTCACTGCTCCAACAGAAATTATTTGAACCTTTGGGGATGATTAATTCTTCTGCAAACTACGACAGCATCAGATATTCAGAAAACAAAGCCTCTCCGCATGTGTGGTACTCCCGCGCTAAAGGACGAGTTCCAGTTAAAATTTCCAAAAAGTATTACAATGCAATTTCTTCAGGTGGAATCAATGCTTCTGCTTCTGATATGGGGCAATGGTTGCGCTTGTTGACTGGTTATTACCCCGAAATTATTTCTGAAGAGACTCTCAATGAGATTTTTGAACCAATCGCTACTATTAATAACAAGAGATTCAGTAGGTATTGGGATGGAGTAAATAAATCACATTACGGAATGGGATGGAGGATACTGGACAACGAAGGGCAAAAGATCGTTTATCATGGTGGATATGTGAATGGATACAGAAGTGAAATAGCTTTTGATCCTGATAATGGAATAGGAATCTGTGTTTTGATCAATGCTAATTCGAGCTACCCATTACAAGTGATTCCGGGTTTATTTGAGCATTTCAGATCTGATTCTACTGAACTAATATATGAATAACTTTTGCTTGATTAATTCAAACGTTGGATTATCATTTAGCCACGAAAGCATAAATCTCTAATAATAGTAATTGCAGTCAAACCTAGCTGTGTTAAAATGACTAGGTAGAATCCGGGTTGTTTTGAAAATTTTGAAATCTAAAAACTATAATTAATTACCTGTCACGTTCATCTCGGCATTAAAATCATCAATTGCATTAACGATAGCTACAACTGTATTATAAGCTGAGTTTGATGAACAAGCCGGGTAGTTTCCACTGCCTTCAGCATTTGTAATAACCGGACATTTTAAAACGAATGAAAAATCATGCCGAACATGTGCTTCTGCTATATCTTCTTTAAATTTAAGCTGACAACTAGTTTCGCTATCACTTCTAAGATCGAATAAAAATTCTTGTGAAAATCTTCTGTTGTAAAGGAATTCGAATAACCTGTTTACTTCTTCTTCTGATCGCTCGCCAAGCATAAATTTATCGTGTATATAACGTGCTTTATCGACAACATCTTTTTCTTTGCTTTCCCAATAACCTTCATTCAGGCCTAATTGGTCAAAGATTTCTTTCTTGGATAAGCTTTTAGTCTGTTCAGAATTCTTTTCATTTTCTATCAAAGTTGCCATTTTAGCGAACTCAGAATTAGACTGATTATGAAGGGCAACAAAAACCGGGTCTTCATAAAGTGCATTTGATAATTCAACCACCGTCATACGGCTGTAATCAATTTTTCCTGTATCGAGAACAACTTCCTGACATCCAACAAAGAGCAGGACAAAACACACTGTAAGAGATAGTAATGATTTCATAATAAAAGCATTTGTAGTTCAAATTTTAAATAGAAAAGCTCCGGAAAACCAATCTAACAACCCGTAGAAGAAACTTATCACTTGTAACGAGACCAATACAGGGATTACCTATTAATAAACAATGATTTGTGAAAAAATGCAAGAAGTATAAATAAAAGGAATACCCGGGATTCAGTTTATTTTTCTTTGATCATTTCTTTTAACCTTTTGTCATTTCGACCGGTGGGAGAAATCTGAAGATCGTTAACAAAGCCGCTAGTATTTAAACTGCAGTAGAGCTTTGAAACAATCTTCAAGTAAACAAGCAAAGACTTCAGTCCGCAGTGCCTGAAGTTAGTTAAGCTATAGGGAGCAGGAGCTCCTGCTATGCCTTCCCAAGCAGGAACTTGGGACGGAGGTTAAGCTTCAGTAAATTTCACTTTATGTTCATTCATGAAGTCCTTTATTTTATCAATATGTATACAATGACCAACATGAAGAATAGCACTTTCCTTAATTTTCTTTTTTTGGCCATCACGTATGACTTCTAAATCTACATCAAAATTGAGGTCTAGATGTTTAGTCATTGATTGCACACCCTTGCTTTAAATATTGAAATTTCATTTGGTTTGAAACCAGATATGCTATTATAAATATCCATTTGCAATATTTTTTCATTGAGCCCCCCGATTGATAACAATGCGCTATCTAATATGTGATATTCAGTTGCTTTGTCAATATCTAGCAACTCCTTTAAATTACTTTCATGCTTAAAAAGGTCATCAGTAGTTAAATGTGTATTAACTTCAATTTGGCTAGCATCAATTTCAATATTTAATAGGTTCTTAGTCTTAATACAAATTGCTTCTCTGAGGCTATTACTGTTAGGTGTAACATCGCTTCTAAAATCATTTTTTAAATTATCTATGCATTCTTCAGGATATGATGTGACTATTGAGTTAAGTTGATTTTCCAAAAGGTTAAATTGACGTTTAGATATATCACAATCCTCTTTTATTTCTTTAATGTTAGTTTTAAAAAGGTGGGAAGGATCTGTTCCAAATGCTTTTAATTCAGAGAAGCCAACCAAGTGTAATAAGTCTTTATTCTTGGAACCAATAGCTATTTTATCATTATGAATCTGAATAACCCCAGACTTAAGTAGATTCATAGTTGATTCAAACCCAATAGTGTTTAGAAGAATGGGTATTTCCTTTAACCTGCTTGATTCGATAACCAAGTTTTCAAAAAGAATTAGTTTTTCAACAAGCTCTGGCAAAGAAAGAGTTAGATTACCTTTGTCATCTTCATCGATGAGTTTAGCAAAATTTCTAAGTCGAATATCTCCATTTCCCATTGAACAAAGTTTTTAATAGTCTTCTAACAACTCAGATAATTGTTTTAGCTTGGCATGAATTTCTATCCAGCTAGTACTGGTCATTAAGCCTAGCAGCTCATAATCGGAAAAACTAACATTTGAAGGAATGAAATCTTTAATATCTGGATTAGTTTCTCTAGCTTTTTCAAGTATGGCATTAATATTTTTACCATAATCCTCCGACGGCAACTTTGATTTTTCTTTTTCGGACATTGACTCAATTGAGGATATGAGTCCAGAAGTTTTCTTTAATAAAATTTTGTTTACTTCAATTTCAGACATGTTTTTCTAAATTTTTCGTCAAGTTTTCGAGTTTTGTGGATAGCGTGTCAATCTCATTTTCCAGTTGACCGATTTGGGTTCGATTTTGATGGGTTAAGTTTTTCTTGAGTGTCGTTATTTCATTCTTTTTATGTTGAATCAGCAAATTGAAAGATTGGATTAGGTTAGACTGTAATTGAAGTGATGTATTTTTGTCTAAAATTTCTACAGATTCCTTATGCACATCTCTTGTAAGTTCAAGTTCTTTTCTTTGTGCAATAAGCTCTTGTCTTTGTAACAGGATAGTAACTATTACACCTAGAAATGCTAAACCACCAAATAATGAGCTAACGGGATTAAAAAGCTCCGCAATATTTTGAACATCATTCGGGTATACTGACTTCAATATATATGGACTCACAATCCAAATTGCAGTTATTATTATAACTCCAATAATTGTGATTGTTGCTAATTTGGAATTATCCTTCATATCTGTTGAGGTTCATTCTAGAAAGACACATAACGACCCTGCGTTTAAGCGGCGAGGGTTTTCGGTTTTTCTGAAAGTAACAGAATTAATCAGTTACCTGAAAATTAAATTATGCGGAGCCACTACCCGAGTCCGACTTGAAACGCTTGTTATATGGCGCACTGATTTAGCTATTGGCAACATTCCAAGAAAAAGACTCTTTGAAATCGTTGAAGCAATTTTCGCAAACCCAATGATTTCCATCTTCAGTTACAAAACCTTCATGAAGCGCATCTGGAATAGAATCTTTTTCCGCGAACTTATTCCAACAAAACTCACAATGATCGTGGTCCCAATCTTCATTTGGTTGAGAATACTTTTTTTTAGAAAGAGTAACTCCTTTTAAGTATTTCTCTTGGTTGAATATTCGTGGATCAGTTTGCATTGGTACAAATTTAAGCTAAGCCATATAACATAATATTATCCAAACAAGGATTTTCCCAGTTTGTCCCGATAAAATCTAAAAATTGACTCTAAAATACTAGTAAACAAGGAAGTTAGGATTTTATCATGATAAAAATGGTTTCTAAAATTCCCGAATAAATCTCAAATTCAATCAAACCTACCAATCAAATCTACTGCATTAACAGCACTTTGTATCACCAAGGGAATGCCACCACCGGGATGAGTAGAGCCACCTACAAAGTACAAACCTTCAATTTCGCGGGATTTGTTTCTGGGTCGGAGGAAGGCTGAGAATTTGTCGTTGGAAGAAGTTCCGTAAATACTGCCTTTGTTGGACAAGTATTTATGGTAGAAATCTTTTGGGGTGATTTCAGATCGATACTTTATATGTTTCGTAAGATCGGTCAACCCACGACTTTCTAATTCCCTTATTACCTTATCTCCATAATCACTTTTATCCCAACTAAAGGATTCACTCAAATACGGAGCATTCACCAACACAAATAAATTGGAACCATCTTCAGGAGCGTGATCTTTATCAGTGAAAGAAGTATTAGCGATGTAAATGGTCGGATCGTCGGGCATGATCTTATCATCAAAGATCTGTTTGAATTCCAGTTCATAATCAGCGGAAAAGAAAATGTTGTGATGAATAAGCTGCTCGTATTGTTTGTCGATGCCTAATAACATCACAAATCCCGAACAGGAGGGTTCTAATTCTTTTTGTTTTTCTTTTCGTTTGGCTGAAATACTGAAATCATCAATCAAATTTAGTATGGTTTCCGAAGCATCACTGTTGGCAACCACAAGATCGCACTCTAACAACTCTCCGGATTCAGTTTCCACTCCTTTAATTTTGCCTTCCAAAACATGAATACGGTCTACTTTTGCATTGTATTCAATAGAAGCACCCAAAGAGATCGCCAGATCACGTAAACATTCTGCAACTCTGTATAATCCGCCTTTGATGTAATAGCCGCCTTCATTCAGTTCAATATGCGGAACCACATTCAGCGTAGCCGGAGCCTGATAGGGAGAAGATCCGTTGTAGGTAGTAAAGCGTTTAAAGAACTGTTGCAGGTGTGGAGATTCAAAATAGGAGTCGACACGTTTACTGACCGTTGTAAAGGCGTCGATCCCTAAAAAAGAAAACAGATTGAGATCTTTCAGATCCGAAAAATTGTATAGTGGATTCAATACAAATGCATTCCGGGTCTTTTTGTCCAGAGACTCAGCATATTCCAAAAATTTGATGTAGGATTTCTCATCATCAGGAGCCATTCTGCGGATCTCTCTCAACATCTGCGCACGATCGCTGTAATTATCAAACTGCATTCCATCCTGAAAGAAATACCGACAGTTTATATCCAGTGGAACCATTTCAAGCTCTTTAGAAAGAGATGTTCCACAATCCTGCAGTAATCCGTCCAGAATATAAGGCATGGTAAACAGGGAAGGACCGGTATCGAAACGAAATCCGTCCGCTTCGATCTCATTCATCTTGCCGCCCGCACTGTCATTCTTTTCCAGAATGGTTACTGAATGACCTTGTTTGGCAAGCAAGCACCCTGCGGATAATCCTCCGATTCCTGCTCCGATTATGATTATATTCATGCGATTAAAATTTTATTTGGCGTATTTCAATTTGCCCGTACAAATGGTGTTGTGGATCTTTGTGCCGTTCGAAAAACCGTAGACGGTAGCGGGCGGATGGCTATCCGCCCGCCCTTGAATAAGAAACACATTTATATTTCAAAATAGGAATGAAAAATAAATTCTCTGAAGAAAGTATTGATTTCATAAAAGATCATATCAATGATGATCCTGCTGAAATTATGCTTCAGTCCCGGAAGTTTCCGGAGCTGCCGATGAGAGATATTGTGGTACAGATCGCATCACGACAAAAAGCGAAGAATAAATTACCGGAATGGTTCGGTAATTATGAACTGATATTACCTCCTAAACAAAATCTGGAACAGGCTTCTTCAGAGATCACGGCAAAGTTTAAAGCTCGTTTTGTGGAAGGGGATTCGCTTGTTGATCTGACAGGAGGAACCGGAGTCGATACTTGTTATTTGTCACAAAAAATGAGATCAACCATTTACGTAGAGCCCAATGAAGAACTTTGTGCAGTGTCAAAACATAATTTTGAGGTTCTTGGAGCTAATATTGAAATTCAAAACTCTACAGCGGAAAATGTACTAAAGCAAAGTTCTGATCACTTTGATTGGATATTTATAGATCCTTCCAGACGCGATGATGCGGAAAACAGAGTGTATGCTCTGGAAGACTGTATACCAAATGTGATTGTGTTAGAAGAACAGTTGTTGAATTCAGCGAAAAATGTGTTGATCAAAGCGTCGCCAATGCTTGATATCAAAAAAACCTTAGAACAGTTTAGTTCCTGCTATAAAGTACAGATTGTCGCCGTAGACAATGAAGTGAAGGAGTTATTACTATATCTTCGCAAAGGCAATGATGAAGAAGCTGTCATTGAAGCTTGGAATATTTCAGATAAAAGGGAAGAGGAACAATTCTCTTTCAAATATTCACAGGAAGAATCTTGTGGTTTTGATATAGGTGGACCACAAAAGTATCTCTATGAACCAAATGCTACACTAATGAAAGCAGGAGCTTATAAATTGATCGCTTCAAAATTCGGAGTTCAGAAACTTCATTCGAATACCCATTTATATACTTCTGATGAACTTATAGAAAGCTTTCCGGGAAAGAAATTAGTGATCAAAGAAGTATTTAGTCCGGCAAAAAAGGAAATCAAGAAAAGAGTTAAGAACGGCACAGTAAATGTGATCGTCAGGAATTATCCCATGGGGGCAAATGAGATCAAAAAGAAATTCGGCTTAAAAGATGGGGGAGATCACTTCCTGATCTTTTGTGAGACCGAAGCAGTTGGTTTAAGAGCAATTTGGTGTGAGAGGGTTTAGTTCGCCCAAGCGAAACGCCTGAACTAGAATGGGTTTCTATTTAACGTCTTGTAGATGTTAGCTAATTCGTTGACAGAATTTCTTTATACCAACCTCAATATTGCAAGCAGGTCATCCCGATCCGCCAGCTGGCGGACGGTATGACCCTATATATTTTACTGTTCAAAAACTGTCAACGAATTACATGACATCTACAATTCTGATCCCGAAGTTTCGGGACGAAGAATCCCGGTTACGAAGCAGATTCTTTGTTTCTGAGTAGTTCGCCCTTCCTTGCATAAGGAGGGGAATTCTAGAGTTGATTCATACTTTTATCAACGAGTCCTCCTCCTGTTGTAGGAGGAGACAGAGGAGGTCTTTCTTTAGGATCGTGAGTACATTTAATTGGTAATATACTTTTGTACCGATACTGAGCTTCCTCAGCACAGGCTCCAGTACCAAAAACTCCCGACAAGAATTATTGGCGCGAACTCCATTGCATCGACTAATCATTACAAAAGGTCTTCGGACGTATGATACACATTAACGAATCAGCCTGAATGTAATGATTGCTCCTTCGGAGCCGTCAATTTCATTACGTTCTTGTTTCGCCAATAATTCTAAGGGTCGGTGTAGTTGGAGGCTTTATCTGAAATTGTCAGCATTATAAGCAAGACAGTATTTGTAAGTGAATCATCTAACATCTACAGGGATGACCAATCAGGAGGCGGGTTCCAAATACTACTACTTCATGAACTCAATTCAGGTTTTATAACCTAAAAGTTAGTAAATCATCCTGTGGATACTTCCGAAGGATCTTCAAAGTCTGAAAAGAAGTAGATACTTATTTCCGGGAAAGCGCTCGTCCAAATTATACTTTTGAACTAGAAAGGTGCTGGTCCAAGCGAGACGGTAGAACTAGAATGGTTCTCAGCAATGATCACTCATAGTTACGAATGATCTCGCCGTTTCCTTGGCCTTTTACGCTGCGTTCGTACGCTTTAACTACCTTAGCCATAGGAACGGGATTATGTCCGGGGAAATAACCTTTATACTTTTCATAGGCGTCTTCAACCATGCCTAAAGATACTGCGTTTACTCTGGGAAAGCCTTTCAATTCCAAAGCAACGGCTTGTACAAAACTATGTATTGCTCCATTAACCATTGCAGCACTTGTTGTTTTGATGACGGGGTCATCTGCCAAAATACCCGTAGATAGCGTTATGGAGCCATTATCGTTAATGTAATCTTGACCGATCCGGACCAGGTTTACTTGTCCCATTAACTTACTTCTAATACCGATATAGTAATCCTGCTCTGATAAGTTTTGGAAATCGTCCCATTTAGCTTCACCGGCTATACAAACGATCGCATCTACCTTTCCAGTTTGCTCTAAAGCTTTTTTAATGGAGCTAGTATCTGCGATATCAAGCTTAATATCACCACTATTACGTCCGGCTATGATCACTTCATCAGTTTCTCCAAAATGACTTACTACCGGTTTACCAATAGTTCCGTTTCCGCCTATAACTAATATCTTCATTTTGTAATTATTTTAAAATCCTTGGATTATTTTAACCTAAGCTTAGCCACGGCTTCTACATGGTACGTTTGAGGAAACATATCAACAGGCTGAACTTCTAAAACATCATAGACTTCAGTGAGTTCTTTCAGATCGCGTGCCATGGTAGAACTGTCGCAACTCACATAAACCAATTTAGGTACTTTCAGTTCTTTTAACCTTTTAACTACATCAGGATGCATTCCCGCTCTTGGGGGGTCAGTGATCAACACATCCGGGGCTCCGAATTTATCAACTATTTCCTGCGTAAATACATCTTTCATATCGCCTTTGATAAAGGAAACATTTCCGATATTATTTTCTTTTGCATTGAACTTGGCATTTTGAACGGCTACATCCACAAGTTCAATTCCCAACACTTTTTCAGCTTTTTGGCTCATGAATAAACTCAAAGTTCCTACTCCACAATACAGATCATAAACGATCTCTCCATCTTTCAGATCAGCAAATTCTCTCGCAGTTTCATATAGTCGTTCTGCCTGAGCCGTGTTGGTTTGGAAGAAGGCATTGGGATGAATCTTGAACGTATGATCGCCGATTTTATCGACTATATAGCCCGGACCGTGAATCACTTTTTTAATTCTACCTATGGAAGTAGGGCTTTTTGTGTCGTTGATGTTATTGACAATTGTTGTGATGACCGGAAATTTCTCAAGTAACTCATCGGATAGCTTCTTAATTAGTTCCTGATCATCCTGATAAGTAACTAAATTAACCATGAAGTCATCAGTATGGAATGAATTCCGGATCATCAGATGCCGCATAAAACCCTCGTGTTTCATAGCATCAAAAGGAGGGATATCATGCTGAATACAGTAGTTTCTCACAAAGTCCAGGATTTCAAACGATTCTTCCCTTTGAAGATGGCATTCATTTAAATTGAGGATCTTATCAAACCTACCGGGTGCGTGCATTCCTGCTGCAAAACCTGAATCATCAACAAATTCATCTCTGTTGATCTCCTCACGTGTAAGCCATCTTCGGTTACTGAAACTGTATTCCATTTTATTTCGGTAATAGAATTCAGATTCACTACCCATTGCAGGGTGGATGATGGTATCTGATAAACCGCCAAGTCTTGTAATATGATCAGCTACTTGTTGTCCTTTATATTCAAGTTGTTTAGCATAGGGAACATGCTGCCAGCTACATCCACCACATACATTTGCATGCTGGCATTTTGGTTCGATACGGTCTTTACTGGGTTCTAAAACTTCTAAAAGTTTAGCCTCTCTGTAATTCTTCTTCTTTTTGATGATGCGGGCTTTTACAACATCGCCGGGTGCTGTTCCATAAACGAAAACAGCTAGCCCATCAACTTTGGCCACACCTTTTCCTCTAAAAGCCGCACTTTCAATTTCTAATGTGACTTCTTCGCCTTTCTTTAATGCCATTATTAATCTTCAGAATTTTCGTAGTAAGTATCAAATTGTATTTGAAGAGCCTTTTCCTGTCCGGCAACCTCTTCAATTATATAAGTCGCTCGTTCCAGTTGCCGAAGAGCAATGTTGGTTAGTGACTGAAGGAATTTAACAGCTATTTGTGGATGACGGTCTCTTAGAACTTCAAAGTCGGGTTGAAAGAAACCAAGAAGCTGACAATCAGTAACACATTGTGCAGTTGCTTTTCTTCGTAGATTATATCCTATGGAAAGTGCTCCAAAACTATCAGGAGCTTCTAAAATAAACTTATTAGAATCGTCGGGATGTTCAGTATCTTCATTATTAGCATTCAGCATAAGCTCAATTTTCCCATCCTGAATAAAATACATTCCTGTACCGGGATCATTTCTGTAAAACACATATTCGCCCTCTTTATAGTTGCGCTTATGGCAAAGTTGCAGAAACTCATAACGCTCAGCAGTTGAGAGATTCTTTAAGAATTTAGAGCCGAACACAATGCTCAATTGCTGTTTTATATTTGTGAATTTTCCCATGACTAAATAACGTTAAAAAGAATGACCTATACCAAAACTAAAGTATAATTTTTTATTGTTGAACCAGCCTGTTTCTAAATCGTGAGCTCTGAAAGTAAAATCAAAACGAGCAACTATATATTCCCAATCCAGCCGTAATCCCAATCCTGTTCCAACTGCAATCTGATTATAGAAATCATCGATGTAAAACCGTCCCTTTTCAAGTTCTTCGTCACGGGCTGCATCATTTTTAGGTCCATACCAAACGTTTCCGGCATCAGTATACCAAGCAGCATGCCAATTGGCACCTAAAAGATCGCGAATAAAGATCTGACGTGCTTCAGTGAATGCTGCTAATTTTATTTCTCCACCGTTAATTCTTACGTCATCTGATTTTATTGTACCCGGACCTAACTGAAATGGCCCCCAACCTCGAATATCGTTGCTTCCTCCGGCAAAAAAGCGTCGGTTCAATGGAATTGTTGTACTGTTTCCATAAGGCTGTGCAATCCCGGCATACAATCTCCAGGCAAATACCGCTGAATTAGAAATAGGAATGTACTTTCGATAATCAGCGGTAGCTTTAATATACCTGCTGTAGCTCAATTCATTTTCACTAACTCTGAATAGTGATGGAAGACTTTGTTCTAATGTATCAGGTGTAATAACATGTTTATCTAATAAATATGGGATGTTTCCGCCGGTAGATATAGAATATTCACTGAAATAACCTCTGTTTCTTTTTATGAGGTCGGTATTTTGATTTCGAAATGTATACCTGATCACGGATGAGATCTGCGGTCTGAAATCTTCTAAAATTCTTGTGAGTTCAATCGGATCTACTATAGTCCCATCATTTAGAGTATCTGATCCGAAATCATTTCTAAGGTTATTAATAAATTCATCAGTAGGGGAAGGGTCAACTATATCAAATTCAATAAGGTCAAGAAAGCTCGAAAATCTTGGGTTATGCTGTACTTCATACCTCAGATTGAACTGCACATCGCTATTGATATCAAAAAACAGCTGATCAGATCTGCTGTAAGAAAGCGAATATCGTGTTAAACCACTTGTAAAGAAGCGAGTGTTATCAAGGAATGCGAATGGGAAATTTAAACGTGGAACGGTGTAATCGCCTCTCAATTCATAACTTCTGAAAATAGAAGATTGAGTAGAGGTGTCTGCTATTTCTTCGAGTACGCTTTCACTTACAAATTCGAAACTTACATTGGCAGATAGCGAGAAATTTTCAGCTTTTCCGAAAACGTTATTATTAGTGTAATCAACTCCTAATCCGGTACCGAATCCATATCTCTTCATTCCAAAGATCTCCGCTCCAACGCTATGCTTAGTAATGGATTGCAAGTCTAAATATGTTGGAATATAATCGTTGGAAAAGTCCGGCAAAGTTCCGCTTTGGTTTTGCCCAAATCTGCGAATAAAAAGCATTCCCAAGTTTTGATATTCACGGATGGTATTCAGATACAGCTCATGATTATAGATGTCACCTGGCTTAAAAAGGATCTGATCAGTAAGTAATGAGAATTTTGTCTGTGTAGCCGGTTCTTTTTTGAGATAGATCTTAGATGAATCTAAAACGGATTCATTATTTGCCAAAGTATCTTGCTCAGTATAGTCATCAGGAGGTGTGCCGTCTGCAAGATCTACATGAACATCACCAAAACGATACACTTTTCCTGACTTTATTCTGAATTGAATGTCCAGTTTAGTTGGATCAGGTTTCTGAGTTTTTACTAATGCTATAACAGAATCTTTTTGAATTGCTGCATATCCATTATTTTTCAAAAAAGTAATGATCCGTTGCTGTTCTGTACCAAGTTCCTGAGTATTGTATTGACGGTTTACAGTGTATGTTGAATCGTCGATCCTGTTTTTTGTTAAAGGACTGCTCCTCAAGAAGTCGACGCGCTTTTCCTGATCTGCAAAAAAGGGAAGTCCACGATAGGAAATGGTTTCAACTCTTGATGGAGTACCTTCATTTACAATAAAGGAAACCTCTACTTTATCTGTCTTATATTCAACGATGGTAGTGTCTACCTGAACTCTCAAATACCCCAGAGACTCGTAATAAAGACGTATTCGCTCCATATCATTGGCTACTACTGCACGATCAAGATAGATTGGGTCTTCACCAAAGCGCCCGTTACTTAGCTCCCAGAAATAATACCAGGGGGTGAATCGGGGAATACCCAGAAACTCCCGGTTAGTTTTAGTTCTGATAAGCGTTTCAAGCGTTCTGTCTTTGACATTTTTATTCCCTGAAAACCTGATTCTTCTTATTACATTGTCAGAAGTACTGTCAATTAGTGAAGAAGAATTCTGAGCCACAGCCTTATCCTGTGTGAAGCCCGTCAAAAGCATCACAAATAGGAAGGATGTTATAATAAATGATATTGTGGATAAGGTATTTCTCAATGGGGGAGGTTACGACCAAGTACGTAACCAATCTTTTTTTAGACTAAACGTCGTCATAATCAAAACCTTCATCTTCTTCGTTATGGAAGAAGTCTTCTTTCTGGATGTAATCAGGCCAAATATCTTCTATGCTTTCATAAATAGTATTTTCCCCTTCATCCAGTTCTTCCAACTCTTCAAGATTAGTGATAACCTGAGTTGGTAGTCCATTTCGTTCTGCCCATTCTATGAGTTCTTCTCTGTTTGCAGGAAATGGTGCTTCATCTAATGCCGCGGCTAACTCTACTGTCCAAATCATATATAATTTTTTGTGTTAATTAAGTGAGTGAATGATACAATTCTACTTGAATTTTCCAAGTATCGTTCCAAATAATTTTTGATCTTAAATCGTGCCGAAAATATTGTTATCTTAGCACAATTACATCAACTAAATCCAAAGAGGATTAATTTTTATGGGAAGTTTTGGAACAACCGAAATTATTATCATCGCTATTCTTGTTTTAGTGCTTTTTGGTGCTAAAAGAATTCCCGAGTTAGCAAAAGGATTGGGTCAAGGAATTAAAGAATTCAGAAAAGCATCAAGTGATATCAAAAAAGAAATTGAAGACAGTTCTCGGGATATTGACGACGCTGTAAATTCAAAAGAAACAAAGTCTAACTCAAAATAATAGAAGATTGTCTACATACAGTATCGCTGAGATAAGAGAACAAATTCTCAACGAAAACCTCTCCCTGAAAGACATTGTTACTGACTATATAGCAACGATTGAAGATCAAGATTCGGAAATCAATGCATTTGTCTCAACTTATTTCGAAGAGGCTCTTTCTGAAGCAGAAAAAATTGAAAAAAAGATAAAAAACGGAACCGCGGGCTCTCTCGCGGGTGCTGTTCTGGGTATAAAAGATCTGATTTGTGAGCGAGGACGCCAAGCTACTTGTGCGTCTGAAATTCTGGGTGACTTTGAGAGTGTATATGATGCCACAGTCATCGAACGCTTAAAAACAGAAGATGCAATTTTGATCGGAAGAACCAATATGGATGAATTTGCCATGGGTTCAGCAAACCAGTTCAGTAGATATGGAGCTGTAAAAAATCCGGTTGATACATCTAAAGTATCCGGAGGTTCATCAGGTGGTAGTGCTGCTGCAGTGGCATCAAACATGGTGAGTGCATCTCTGGGATCAGATACCGGTGGTTCAATTCGGCAACCTGCAGCATTTTGCGGAGTTGTTGGTGTAAAACCTACCTACGGTCGTGTATCTCGCTGGGGACTGATCGCATACGCTTCATCATTTGATTGTATTGGTCCTTTTGCCAATAATGTTGAAGATGCAGCAAGAGTGCTTCAGGCTATTTCAGGATTCGATGAAAAAGATAATACCTCTGCGAATATTCCGGTTCAGAATTTTACAGAAGAGCTTAAGCAACCAAAAAAGAATATCAGAATTGGTGTTCCCGAAGAATTTTTTGGTGAAGGATTGGATCCGGAAATTGCTACTAACATTAATGAAACTCTTAAGAAGCTTGAATCAGAAGGTGCTGAGTTAGTTCCTATCAGTTTACCTCATACTAAATATGGAATTGCTACTTATTATATACTTGCCACAGCAGAAGCTTCCAGTAATTTAGCGCGGTTTGATGGGATTAGATACGGACACAGGGCTGAAAAATCATCCGTAGTTGATGAGCTAAAAGAAGAAGAAAGCCGTTTAAGGGAAGAATTTAAAGATGATCAGGTTCAATTAGATCTGGAATTATCTAAAATGGACAGTGCATTAATAAAACTGTACAAAAAATCCCGAACAGAAGGCTTTGGTACTGAAGTAAAGCGAAGAATTATGTTAGGTACCTATGTGCTCAGTTCAGGTTATTACGATGCTTATTATGCAAAAGCACAAAAAGTTCGACGCCTTATTCAGGAAGATTTTAAAAAGGCTTTTGAAAAAGTCGATGTGATAGCCGGTCCTACCACTCCAACTACTGCTTTTGAACAGGGAGCGAAGCTGGATGATCCTGTACAAATGTATCTGAACGATATTTATACTACTTCAGCGAATTTAGCTGGGATTTGCGGAATAAGTGTACCATCAGGTTCTCATTCGAACGGTCTGCCAATCGGAATTCAATTTTTGGCAGATTCATTTCAGGAATCTAAAATTCTTAACGCCGGAAGATTAGTTGAACTTCAGGATAAATAGAAAAGTTTAGTTCTGAAAACCGGATAAATGAATCGACTAATTGGAAAAAATATTATCATAACAGGTGCTACGTCAGGAATTGGTAAAGCTGCTGCTTATCAGTTTGGCGAACTTGGAGCTAATTTGTTTCTTACCGGTAGAAGGGATGAACGATTAAAAGAAATAAAAAGCGATCTATCAAAAGCATATCCTGATTTAAAGATCAATACATTTACTTTTGATATAGCAGATCGTAGTGCTTGTGATCATTTCGTCGAATCAATTGATTTTGATGTAGATGTCTTAATAAATAATGCAGGATTGGCTTTAGGTAAGGATGCTGTTTATGAATTAGATCGATGTGATATTGATCAAATGTTTGCTGTAAATGTTCAGGGTCTGTTGGAACTAACCAGACTTATTTCGCCGCAAATGAAAGTGAGAAATGCTGGACATATTATAAACGTTGGTTCTACAGCAGGACACGAGGCTTATGCAGGCGGAGTGGTGTATTGTGCTACAAAGCATGCAGTTAAAGCAATCACCGAATCAACAAAGAAAGATCTTCACGGAACTAAAGTACGCGTAAGTATGGTGTCACCCGGCATGGTTGAAACAGAATTTAGCAATGTTCGATTCAAAGGTGATACTGAAAAAGCAGAATCAGTTTACAAAGGTTTTAAGCCTTTAACAGCAGATGATATTGCCGAAATAATGGTATTTATTGCAAACAGACCGGAGCATGTAAATATAATGGATACTATTATCTATCCGGTTTCACAGTCATCCCCAACAATGGTACACAGAGATGAATAAAATTTTACTTTTACTTTTCGTTTTTATAGCTGTCTTAGCTTGCAACAAAGGAGCAGGACTGCAATTTTCAGAAAAGGGAAGAGAAGTCCCTGAGTTCTCATCGGATTCAGCTTACAAGTATATAGAAACTCAGGTTAACTTTGGCCCGAGGGTTCCAAATACTTACGGTCATGTTAAGACCAGAGAGTTCTTGGAAGGAAAACTTAAGGATTACGCAGGAGCAAACGCTGTATTCTCTCAGGAATTTACTGAAGAAGGATATGGGGAAACTCTTGAAATGGCGAATATAATTGCGGCATTTAATACATCTTCCAGCGACAGAATAATGTTATGTGCTCATTGGGATACACGACCAAGGGCAGATCAGGATACAAGCAGAACCGGTGAATACATTGCCGGAGCAGATGATGGCGGGAGTGGAGTAGGAGTGCTGATTGAACTGGCAAGGATTTTTTCTGAAAACCCACCTCCGATAGGTGTTGATATCGTTTTATTTGACGGTGAAGATTATGGTACGTCAGGGGATCTTGCAAAGTACTTTTTAGGATCACGGTACTGGGCCCAAAATCCTCCGGTTCCGGGATATAATCCCAGATTTGGCATTTTATTGGATATGGTTGGTGCTGAACGTGCTGTTTTCCCTAAAGAAACTTACTCTTTAAGCTATGCTCCGAATCTTGTGGACGAAATTTGGGGAATAGCTGACGATAAAGGTTATTCAGATATTTTTCCTGATCAGAGGGGAGCCGGTGTATTGGATGATCATTATATCATTTATGAAAACACTGAAATCCCGGTTATTGATATCATAAATCATTCTGTAGGAGCGGATGGAAATATTAAGTTTGCTCCACACTGGCATACACATCAGGATGATCTTCCAATTATAGATAAGAATACTCTTCAGGCAGTTGGAAATGTACTACTTGAACTAATCTATAATCGTATTTAATGGATTACATCCGATTACATATTGAGCTGGCTGACGATCTACATGAGTTAGTGATAGCTGAACTTTTTGAGTTGGATTTTGAAGGGTTTGAACAAGAAAATAATCTCTTAATTGCTTCCGTACCATCATCAAGATTCGATGATGTTAAAAGAGAAGAGATCACTAAAATCTTGTATTCCTTTGATGATGCAGAGTTAATAAAAGAAGAGTTAGTATCTCCCCAGAACTGGAATGAAAAATGGGAAAACTCTATTGAACCTCAGACTATTGGAAACTTTTATGTAAGGCCTACATGGGCAAAAGAGCTGCCTTCGGATTCGGATTTGACTGAACTACTGATAGATCCTAAGATGGCATTTGGTACAGGTTACCATGCAACAACCCGTTTAATCTTGGGTTGGCTTTCGGAAATTATTAATAAAGGGGATAAAGTTCTTGACGCAGGAACCGGAACCGGAATTCTGGGCATCGCAACTTTAAAGCTTGGGGCAGATTCAGTTTTCGGCTTTGATATAGATGAATGGAGCGAAGACAATTCAAAAGAGAATATCGCTTTAAATGAGGTTGAAGGATTTGAGGTCAAACTCGGATCAACAGAAGTTATTCCTTCAGATAGTGTTTTTGATGTGATTCTGGCAAATATAAACAGAAACGCATTGATAGAATTAATTCCTGAATTACTTTCTTTTTTAAAGAAAGAAGGCACTTTATTACTTTCAGGCTTACTGGAAGGTGATGAACAAACCATATTGAATTTAGAATCTGTTAAGAAATTAACGCACCTGGAAACCAGACAAAACGGAGAGTGGATCGCAATTCTACTGAGAAAATGAAAGCAGCTATAGATATAGGAACAAATACAGTTTTATTGCTTATTGCCCAAGAAAATGAAGACGGATTAAAGATACTTCATGAAGAACAAAGAATGCCTCGACTTGGAAAAGGAGTGGACGTTAATAAAACTCTTTCAGAGGAAAGCATCGGAAGAGTGATCTCTTCCATAAAAGACTATAAAGATATACTGAGTACTCAGTTTACTAAAGTATCTGATGTAATTGTTACCGCAACAAGTGCGGTTCGGGACGCTTCTAACAGAAATGAACTAATTAATCTGGTAAAAAAAGAAACAGGTTTTGATGTTCAATTGCTTTCAGGAAAAGAGGAAGCTGAATATACTTACAAAGGTGCTTTAACTGTGTTTGATGAACAGGTTACGGGCGATGTCTTTGTTTTGGATATCGGAGGAGGAAGCACAGAAATAGCACTGGGAAGAGATGGAAAACTTATAGACGCTCATTCTTTTGATATGGGTTGTGTTCGGTTTACTGAAAGATTTTTGGTGCAAGACCCGCCTTTTCAGGAGCAAATAAGAGAGTGCAGACAAGCTGTAAAAAGTATGTTGGAGACTAAGAAATTCAAACCCAAAAAGAATGCAAAAGCAGTTGGCGTTGCAGGAACTCTTACTTCTTTGGCCGCTATAGATCTGCAGATTGATGAGTATGACCCGGAACAGATGAACGGGCATTTGATAGTGAGGGATAAACTTAAAAAAGGAATCGAAATATTTAGTTTACATACTCATCAGCAACTACTTGAGTTGAGCCCTAAAGTTTTGAAGGGAAGAGAAGATATATTTCTAGCGGGTTTGCTTATTCTGGAAGGTTTTCTAAATTATTTTGATTTGGAAGGGATCAGAGTTTCAACCGGAGGAATTCGTCACGGAGCATTAATGAATGAGCTAAATAAAATTTAGTCATTTTTTCAAAAAAACCGATTTTCATTTACGCTAAGCTTTGTATTTTAGCTCAGCACAAAATCAGATAATGTCAGATATCAGTACAGAAAAAAATTCATCACCCAGAGAAAATGCCTCAGCAAGTAGTATTGAGGATGACGGCTTTGTTGTAAGAGCTTTAAAAGGGGATGAAAGTGCTTATAAAGATCTGATGAACAAATACGATCGGCCGATATATTTTCATGTTCGGAAAATGATCAAAGAGAAAGAACTCGTTGAAGATCTGGTTCAGGAAGTGTTTATGAAAGCTTTTAAGAATCTTTCTACTTACAGCAATGAGTACGCTTTTTCAACCTGGTTATACCGTATTGCAACTAATCATACCATAGATTATCTGAGAAAGAAAAAGCTTCAGACGCTGTCTATTAATGATCCGTACAAAACCAAAGACGGTGAACTGGAGATCCAGCTTCCTGATGAAACCTATGCTACCGACAAGGCTGTTATTCGAAAAGAGAGAAAGCAGATAGTTCAGGATGCGATCGAAAATCTCCCTGAAAAATACAGAGCGGTTATTCAGCTGCGTCACATGGATGAACTTTCGTATGATGAAATAGCAGACGAATTGGATCTGCCATTAGGAACGGTTAAAGCACATATTTTTAGAGCCAGAGAGCTTTTATATAAAGCATTGATCGATAAGCGCGGTAGTTTTTAGATCCTATTCACTCATTTCAGACTTCGTTTTGCTAACTATCAGTGTGAAAATCTGTTCTTTTGAGTATTTTCTAACAAATTGTTAATTAACAAAGAACTTGATTATGAAGCTCCTTAAATACTCAGCCGTTTTTACATTCTTGGTAATTCTACCTGTTGAAAGCTCAAATGCTCAAATCTGGAAGAAAATTAAAAATAAGACCAAGCAAAAGGTCGAAAATAGAGTCGCAGATAAAGTATCCGAAAAGTTAGCAGATGCTATTTTGGGTAAAATGAGTAAGAAATTTGAGTTGGATTCTAATCCGTATCGGGGCGGAACAAAAATATCGAAGCCGGAAAATTTACCTGAAGAATATTCCTTTGATTGGAAGTATCAAATGAAGATAACAAACGGGAATTCTTCTGAGGATATGAACTTGAATTACTGGCTGTCATCAGAGAATTCTTATATAGCGTATTCAAATCCGGAGTCTCCAGAAATGATTTCTGTTGTTGATGCAGAAAATCAGGCAATTGTATCCTATACTGAAGAAGAAGGAAAGTCTTTTGCCATGTCGTATTCTTATCCCATCAACTCAGTGGCTGAAAATAACGGTGTTGTTGGAACAAATGATGCTGTTAATGTAACAGAACTACCTGATAAAGAGTTTTTAGGATATACAGCAAAAGGTTATGAGATTGATACTCCTGAGTCTACAATGATCATTTATGTAACATCAGATATTGATGTAAATTTTACAGGGAATGCAGCTATACCGGGGCAGAGTATAGCTTATGTCTTTTCAAATACTTCGGAGATTAAGGATTCTTTAACTATGTATATGAAATTCGTTGATAAATCTGATCCCGATAATACTATGGAAATGGAATGTGTATCAATACAAAAAGACAAACTTGTGAAAAAGAACAGCGAATATAATTTCTTGTAGATGGGATATTATTTCAGATTATTGTAAACGATCCCGACATTCATTTTAAATTTCTCAAATTTTGCCCTGCGGATCGCACTTCCTTCAAAAAGTGCATCATATTGTGGATTATCTATCTCGTTCCAGAAATCAATATTCTTATTCAATAATTTTGTTCTGGGCTTCAGGTCTGCCATTTGAGTTATAGAAGGGTCTTTATTCCAGGGACATACATCCTGACAGATATCACAACCATACATCCATTCTCCCAACGAGGATTGAAGTTCTTGCGGAATCTGCTCTTTAAGCTCGATCGTCAGGTAAGAGATGCATTTGTTCGAATCAACACGGTAAGGCTCATAAATGGCATCTGTGGGGCAAGCATCGATGCATCTTGTGCAAGTGCCACAATGATCGGTCGTTTGTGTAGAATAATTGAACTCCACATCTAATATCATTTCTCCAATAAAGAAGAAAGATCCGATATCCTTGTTCAAAATATTTGAATTCTTACCCATCCAACCTAGTCCTGAACGAACAGCCCATGCTTTGTCCAAAACAGGAGCTGAATCAACAAAAAACCTGCCTTCAATATTTCCAACCAAAGATTCCGTATAGTTAAAGAGGTCTTTCAGTTTTTTCTTAAAAACTTTGTGATAGTCTCTTCCTAAAGCATACTTGGCAATTTTAGGATTTCCAGATGATTTATGATCATGATCCGGGGAGTAATAACTTCCAATAACTGAAACCACTGATTTTGCACCCGGAACAAGTTTTGTGGGGTCAACTCTTTTGTCAAAGTTGTTCTCCATCCAACTCATTGTTCCATTACGCTGCTGAACTAACCATTCTTCCAAACGACGAGCTTCAGTTTCAAGGAATTCAGCTTTTGAAAATCCACAGGCATCGAATCCTAACTGTAAGGCGTAATTTTTAACAGCTTCAGTCAGATTCTTAGAATCCATAATGAGTTTATTTTACAGGAACCAATTTATCGCCTTTCCATTGAAGCTCTTGTAATGAGCCTTCGATCATACGAACAGTGCGGAAAGGATATTTTTTCACCAATGCATAATCGTGAGTAACCATAAGTACGGCCATTCCACGATTGTTGATTTGCTTTAGTAGATCCATGATGCTTTTGCTTGCACCCGGATCAAGATTACCGGTGGGCTCATCGGCAAGCAGTATTCTGGGCTCATTTGCTAAAGCCCGGGCAATCACCACTCTTTGTTGCTCTCCACCTGAAAGATCTTTAGGCATGTGTTTTCTTCTGTGACTTAAACCAACCATAGTCAGAACTTCTAAAACTCTTTGTTTAACAAATTTAGGTTTTTCACCGGTAACCTGAAGTGCGAAGGCAACATTGTCAAATACATTCCGGTCCTGAAGAAGTTGGAAATCCTGAAATACAATACCTAAACGGCGTCGAAGCATAGGAACTTCTTTCATACTGATCTTATTTACAGGATAATCTGTAACCCGAACAGTTCCGGTATCCGGCACAATATCTCTGTACAGAAGTTTTAAGAAAGAACTTTTACCAATTCCTGTAGCTCCGATAAGGTAGGTGAATTCACCATTGTGAAGCTTGAAATCGATGTTGTTGAGAACTCTTCGGTTTTCGAAGCTTAAACTTACATTTCTTAATTCAATTACAGATGTTTCTGACATTTAAGTACTAAGGTTATACGTGCGCTGTTTTCGTCGGCATCAATAAGATCAAAATCGCCATATTTTGCAACTAAATGATAGGGCGTTTGTTTCAAAATTGATAACATTTCTTCTAAAGTATAAATACGTTGCTTGTGAACTTCTTTGAACGTAGATAATATTTCTTTTTTGTCTTCTGATAATTGTTCAATCTCAAAAGTGTTGGTGTGTATTTTGTTGATGGCATCATACTCACTTGTTCTGAAAAATCTTAGATCTTTTACTTCAGCTTCTTCATTATTCAGATAATCTACCGCTTGCAGGGAATTCAATGGGGTTGAGAAATCGTAAATAAATAGCCCATTCGGTTTTAGAACCTTTTCGCATTCTTCGAGCATTGCAATAATTTCTGAACCAGTCTGTAAGTAATTTACACTATCAAAAACTGAGAAGATCACATCAAATTTTTCTTCGATATTAATATTCAAAAAATTAAGTGTCTGAAATCGAACATCTGCATTTTGTTCCAGTGCTTTTTGCTTAGCCACTTCAATCATTTGGGGGGAGAGGTCACTGGCAAGTATATCATAATAGCCTAATTCATCGAGAGAAATAGCAACTGATCCTGTTCCGCAAGCTAACTCCAGTACTTTTTCACATTCAGGATGATGAACCTGAATAATTTCATCGATATAGTCAGCCCAGGATTCGTAATCAACATTTTCCATCAACTTATCATAGAGAGGAGCGAGGTTTGAATAATTATCCGTTTCTTTCATTCCATTAATTCTTTTGTGCGAGTTCAACTGCAAGTTTGTATGCCTGAATAAAAGATGAAGTATCTGCAATTCCTTTTCCTGCAATATCAAAGGCTGTACCATGGTCTGGTGAAGTTCTGATGATCGGAAGCCCAGCCGTAAAATTAACTCCTTTTCCAAAGGATAAAAGCTTGAAAGGAGCGAGCCCCTGATCGTGATACATAGCCAGAATTGCATCGTACTGCTGATGTTTTTTCTGTCCGAAAAATCCATCTGCAGGGAATGGACCGTCAACATTAATACCGGATTCTTTTAATTTAACGATAGCCGGAGTTATGATCTCATTTTCCTCAGATCCTAAAACCCCTCCATCACCGGCATGTGGATTCAATCCAAAGACAGCAATTTTTGGGTTGGAAATTCCGAAATCCTGCTTCAGGCTTTTACTCAGAATTGTGGCTTTACTTATAATCAGATCCTGATTTATAGAAGATGCAACCTTACTGACAGGAATATGACCTGTCGTAAGAGCTACTCTCAGAGCTCCGTTGACAAGCATCATCAAAACTTGATCGGTATTTGTTTGATTAGCTAAAAATTCAGTATGTCCCGGAATATCATATCCTGCGAGCTGTATAGACTCTTTAGAGATAGGAAGAGTCACCATAGCTTTGAGCTCTTTAGCTATACAAAGGCTTATTGCTGACTCTATGGATTTCATAGAAGCAAGTCCTGCTTGTTTGGTGATCTTACCCGTTTCAATCTCCGGAGAGGATTTGTTTGTATCAAGAACATTTAGAATTCCATCTTTTGCTTCAGATACAGAAGTGATCTTATGAAACGATTTATTCAGTCCAAGTTCAGAATTGTAGAAATCAATTACGGAGGCAGAGGATATAAGAATAGGGACAGAAGCAGAATAATCGATCTCTGAGACTGCTTTTAAAGCGATCTCAGGTCCTATTCCGTTTATATCACCAATCGTTATTCCAATTTTGGGTAGCATAAGCGAAAGTTAACACTTAGGCTATTGAAACGCAGAGGATTATTTGCCCACAAGTAAGAATTCTGAGAAGCCCGATCCTTTCTCAAATACGAAAGTGCGGTTCTTATATTTCCATGTTTCTATAACTTGTCCTTTTTTAGGAAATGATCGGTCACGGGAATTTGGTGGTCCGTATTTTATATAAACTTCACCACGATCTGTATCTTGCCCATTCGGTGTTTCAGGAGTTCTGTATTCAACGAAAGCATAATGTACTCTTCTAAAATATTCTGTCATTAACTCATTGAATTCTGTATCCGGAGTTGGATCTCTTTTATCCCAAAATGCGCGAAATTTACTTTCCTTTTCTTCTGGATTCCCTTTTTTCAGGTTATCGAGTTGATCCTCAGATACAATGTACTTCATCATATCTATAGCAATATCCAGATTTAAGAGTGCAGGAGGGATGTCAGGCCAGTAAGAGCGAACTATTTTTTTAGCTTGTACTTCTTTACCGGAACTGCTTTTTAATTCAATTGAGTAAATGGAGTTTTCAAATTCTGAGTTCGGTACTTGAACAAGAGCGTATGTATAATTGCCATCACTCTTTACAATAGAAAAGGAAGTCTCTTTTTGGTCGAGTAGTTTTAGAGAAGAATTCGTATAAATTTGTTCAGAGTTGATATCAATGGTTTTAACCAATTTTGTATTGGTAGTATCTTTCCTGTTAATTTTTGCTTCACTAATGTTTAATTGGTACGATTCAGAAGGGGAGAAGTCGGGAATTCGGATCAAAGCCTGATAATCTTCTCCATATAAAACATTACTACCCATGTTGATTAGCTCTAGGCTAGATTCTGATCTATTGGCTTTTATCAGATATATTTCTCCTTCTTTACTTTTGGCAAAATTTTTGATCTTGATATTTCGTCTTTGAGAATTACGATCATTAGTTTCTTCCATCAAACTCAGTTGTAAAACATAGTTATACATTCCTGGTTTTAGTTCTGTAACTAACCTTCCCGAAGCGAACTTCTTTTTTGATTTTGTGTCGTCATAAGTTTCAACAAAAAGAGTGTCTTGCCATAGATCTCGGGACACCGGACTAATATTTTTAAGTTGTTTTTTGGAGACCTTTCCTTCAAAAATCTCAGTATTAAGTCTTGCCATGCTATAGAATTCAGCATTCTCCGGAGCTTGAATTTCATCATCAATTGAGAGTTTTTTAAATGGCAAAAAGCTATTGTCCATTCTGAAAATGAAAAAGAGTTTTCCTAGTTCCGGGTTATCACCGGGAATCACAATTGCATCTAAGAAGAAGTTGGGAGTAGCAGCTCTGTTGGCTAAATTTGTATAGGTAACATCTCCTCTTCTTTGAGCAAACATCAACGAGGTAGAGATGAGCACAAAAAGGATGGAAGAAAGAGTAAATTTTTTCATTACAAAGGTTTTTAAATTCAATTACATCTAAATCACGTTATGAATCATTAAAATTCCTATAATCAACGCAATAGTAATCACTAGTATTATAATAAAAGATTTCTGACAAACATGGCGAATTCAAACGCATCTAATAAAGAAAATTGGTTAAATGAATTGCTCGATAATCTAAGAGCCCAGGAACATGAGATCATGTTAGGGGGAGGGCAAAAAAGAATAGAAAAAGAACATGCAAAAGGTAAACTAACTGCACGTGAACGTATAGAGAAATTATTAGATGAGGATTCAGAATTTTATGAACTAGGTTTATGGGCAGGTTATGAAATGTACGATGAAGTTGGTGGCTGTCCCGGTGGAGGAGTAGTTACAGGTGTAGGAAAAGTAGAAGGCAGAGATTGTATGATCGTTGCAAATGACGCCACAGTTAAAGCAGGGGCCTGGTTTCCTATCACGGCTAAAAAGAATTTAAGGGCACAGGAAATTGCTATCGAAAACCATATTCCTTTGATCTATTTAGTTGATTCTGCGGGTGTGTTTTTACCAATGCAGGACGAAATTTTTCCGGATAAAGATCATTTCGGACGAATGTTCAGGAATAATGCTGTTATTTCAGCAAAAGGAATTCCTCAAATAGCAGCTATTATGGGAAGTTGTGTTGCGGGTGGTGCGTATTTACCTATCATGAGCGATGAAGCTTTGATTGTGGATGGAACCGGAAGCGTTTTCTTAGCCGGAAGTTATTTAGTTAAAGCGGCAATTGGGGAAACTGTAGATAATGAGACTTTAGGAGGGGCCACTACACACACTGAAATCAGTGGTGTAACTGATTATAAAATGAAAGATGACGAAGAGTGTTTAGAAACCATTCGTGATCTTGTAGGAAAATTAGGACCTCATAAAACTGCAGGGTTTAACAGAAAAGAAGCAAAACTTCCTTCAAGGTCTTCAGCTGAAATATTTGATATCCTGCCGGAATCACGCACCTCTCCATATGACATGAATGAGCTGCTGGAGTGTATTATTGATGAAGATAGTTTTACAGAATTCAAAAAGGGATATGGCCAATCTTTGATTACCGGATACGCAAGAATTGATGGATGGAGCGTTGGCATTGTGGCAAATCAAAGATCAATTTCCAGAACCAAAAAAGGAGAGATGCAGATTGGTGGGGTTATTTATTCTGATTCTGCTGATAAAGCCGCTCGTTTTATCATGAACTGTAATCAAAAGAAAATTCCATTGATCTTTTTTCAGGATGTAACAGGATTTATGATCGGAAAGCGAAGCGAACATGGTGGGATAATAAAGGACGGAGCGAAAATGGTGAATGCTATGAGTAATTCCACCGTCCCAAAGATCACTGTGGTAGTAGGGAATAGCTACGGAGCTGGAAATTATGCTATGTGCGGTAGAGCATATGATCCAAGATTTATGTTTGCATGGCCAACCGCAAATATTGCTGTGATGAGTGGCGCTTCAGCTGCTAAAACCCTTACTCAGATCAAAATTGCTACCATGAAGAAAAAAGGGGAAGAAGTAAGCGAAGAAAAACAAAACGAGCTTATGGAAGAAATTACAGATCGTTATAACAAACAAACAGATGTTCGCTATGCAGCTTCAAGGCTTTGGGTTGATGCTATTATCCATCCGGCAGAAACCAGAGACAGAATTTCTAATGCTCTGGAATGTGCTAACCTGAATCCTGATATAGAAGAGTTTAAGACAGGAGTTATTCAAACATAGTTCATTAAGATATTCTATATAATATAAAGGAACATTGTAGCACGGTCTTGGTTTACATGGTTTGTAATCAAATAAACAACTCATCAAGACCATGAAAAACTATCTAAATAAATTGTCATTAGCAGTAATGTTATTAACAAGTTCTCTACTGTTGAGCGCTTGTTCCGATACTACACAGTCTAGTGTAAAACTTAATGCTAAAGCATCTAACAGCCAGAACTATCAAAAACTAAACAGTGCAGCCGATACAGTAATTATCACTGAAGCGAAATTCAGATTCAGCGAAATTGAATTTGAAAGCGCCACAGATGATGACAGCACTGATATTGAGCAAGGACCTATTATTCTTAGTTTAAATTTAAACGGAGGTTTAACTGAAGTAGGGATAGCCGATGTTCCTGCAGGATTTTATGAAGAACTAGAGTTCGAAATCGAAGCGAGAGATGAAGATGATGCTTTGGTAAACGATCCTGATTTTGAAGGAGAAAACGGTCAAAATTACTCTATGGTTATCTCAGGTACTATAAATGGGGAGCCATTTACGTTCCGTTCCGAAAAAGATTTTGAAGTAGAATTGGAATTTGAACCTGCTTTTGAAGTAAATGACGAAGAACAGGTTAGTATCACTCTTAATTTTGATACTTCGTTGTGGTTCTTAGATCAGGATGGTAACGCTCTTAACCCAGCTGATTCTAATAACATTCTCCTCATCGAAAGTAATATTGAAAATTCAATTGAAGCTTTTGAAGATGATGATGAAGACGGAGAGGACGACGAAGACGAAGATTAACCTAATAATCAGTTTTCAAAAAATTAAGCCTTGTTTACAACAGTAAGCGAGGCTTTTTTTTGATATTGTTTTAATATCTTAGAATATGAAATACAATTTAGATTCTAGGGAGCCAATTTTAAAACTAAATGTAGAAGCTACTTTTACTCTTATAGATTTTACGGCGTTAATCGTTTGTTTTATTCTGGGGTTTATATTCGCAGTGTTCTTTTGGATCTTTTTTATAGCCGTTTTCATTAAGGTTTTCGCAAGTTATGAGTTCATTTTTAACACGGATACTTATTCAGTAACTCAAAATATTCGCTGGTTTAGTTATTTAAAAATTAAAAGAAGAGAGTTCTCTTTTGGTGAAGTAAAATGCATTCGTTTTTCGAATGAAGAATCAGGTAATGTTCTTCAGGAGACCATGAAGCTTAAAGAATGGTTTACTATTGATATTATTCTCAAAAGTAACTTTTCAAGAATAGTGAAGGTGCCTGAAGACGAGCTCCTTCATGCAGATGAACTCTATTTAGTTCTTAAAGAAAGAATAGGTGAGTACTTTAAATTTGAAACGGATATAGTTTATATAGAAAAGCCCGAATCAGAAGAAACGGGCTTTTAAGAATCTGTCTTATTTAGTTATAGGTTTAATCAGGGAGTAAGAGACTCCAGTTTGCACTTATACTAAAAACAGGACTTATTTCTCCAAAAACCGGAACACCAAGATTTAAGGAAATTTTATTAGTAGATGTAAACGGAACACTAAGTGAACTTCTTAACATCATATAATTAGTTTGAAAAACTTCATCCATATCGTCTGGTATATCCCTTGCCAGACGGAGTTCAAGTCCGGTAGAAAATGATACAGTCTGATTTTCAACTGACTTAGAGAACTCTAAACCAAAGGCTGAATCTAAAGAGAAATTCGTTCTCCCCAAGACCATTGTGGTATCCATTACAGGCATATTCATAACAGTATCTGTTGAAATACTCTGATAATCTTCCTGATCAAAATAATCCACACCAATCCTGAAATGATATTTCATAGTCTGTTCTTTTTTATCTTCCAGTGTTCTTCCGCGTGCTAATCCACCAAATAAACGCGTTCCCGCAGCACCTGGTTTACTTCCCAATGTTGGATCGCCTGAATCAAAGCGAAGATCAAGTCCAAAGTACTTTGAATCTGCTTTCATCCTTGCTTCTCGTAATTTTGATTCCAATTCATCCTTTTGTTTTTGAGTGAAAACCGGAAATTCAATATTGCTGTAACAGGAATTAGTAGATTCCTCTTTGTTTTTAATTTGATCGTAACAAGCTTGCTTATCAGTGGCTTCATTAAGCAATTTATTGATGCTTAGAGCAACTTTATTTTGATCTATAGTTAACCGGGAATAGATGCTTTGTACATTCTGAAGTAATTCATCTCCTGTAGAGATTCCAGTTATATTTAACCGCGCACGAATCCCAAAATATTCCAATTCCGAAGTATTTTCTTCAACGGCATTGGTTGGGAAAAAAACTGTAATATCCCCCAATCGGCTTGATTTTGCAGTTTCATTAGGATTAGAAATATCCGTATAGAATATTGATGGATTCAAAGTAAGAGCAAAAATGGTAGAAGCACCATCGTCGGTTCCACCGGTGGCAAAACTACCACCTGCAAGAGCAATAGGTTGAACAGAAGTAACTGCGCCACTTTGATTTAATAAACCGGCTCCGGATGGCTCTGCATTTCTGTTTTGCAATACTCTGGGCTTGAGATTCGGATTTTGACTGCTTGTAATGAAATTATTATCAGTTAATTCACTAGACAAGTAGACAGAAAGAGACATACAATAATCTGCAGGTAAACTGCCGACAATATTTAATGAGTCGTAAATCTCTTTACAAGCATCCTGAGCTAATAAAGCCGTAGAAAACATAGAAAACATAGAAAAGAAAATGATTCTGAATTTCATAATACTGAATGTTAATTAACTGAATAGCTCCATCTAAGATCGCCCTGTACATTCTCGGTGCTTCCGGGAATATTACTTCCGTTTTCCTTTACGGTAAGAACTCCGCTATCTATATTTGAACCAAAATCTACTATAACATTTAGAATCCCGGATTCTGTAGGAGTAATGGATACAGAATCTGCTCCTCCGGGTGCCACTGCTTTCGAGTCACCATTTCCATCTGAACTTGTAATAAATAAAAGTGCAGATCCGCTATTAGAACTTGAACATGAAAGTTCAGCAGTAATTGTACTATTCTTGCTTACGTTTCCTTTATAAGGCATAATAATTGAATTAATTCATGTTAGTACTATTTAATTAGCAAAAATTATTGCTAACTACATAATTAATTATCTGTTAAAGTTAAATTCTAATATTATTTATCTATTTATACCTACCAGATGGCGTTTTTTAAGGATTCAAAAAAAGCCAAAAAAATTGTTATTTAATGTAGATGAGATCTATCCGATGTAAAAAAGGGGGTAAATACTTTAAATTTGAAACGGATATCGATTACATAGAAAAGCCCGAATCAGAAGAAACGGGCTTTTAATGTTTTTAAGAATCTGAAGTATTTACAGATCCTGAATCAAGTTCAGAATGACAATGAGTCTAGAAATCCGATAGTATTACATTCAAGGTCTCACTAGGTCGCATAGCAGTTGAGGCTAGTTCATCATTAGGATTGTAATATCCCTGAATATCAACCGGATTTCCTTGTACGTCTATGAGTTCAGTGTTGATCTTTTCTTCATTGTCAGACAATGATTTATAAAGATCAGAAAACTTCGAAGACAGGTCGGAATCTTCTGTTTGATTAGCCAAAGCTTCCGCCCAATACATCGCTAAATAAAAGTGACTTCCACGATTATCTATTTGTCCAAGTCGGCGTGCAGGAGATTTATCATTCTGTAGAAATTTAGAAGTAGCATTATCTAAAGCTGCACCTAAAATCTTTGCTCTTTGGTTATCAAAAGTTTTACCTAAATGCTCCAATGAAACTGCTAGTGCCAGAAATTCCCCTAAAGAATCCCAGCGCAGATAATTTTCTTCTACAAATTGCTGAACATGTTTTGGAGCAGAACCACCTGCACCGGTTTCAAACAATCCACCACCATTCATCAATGGCACAATAGAAAGCATTTTTGCACTAGTTCCAACTTCCAGAATAGGGAAGAGATCGGTTAAATAATCGCGCAATACATTTCCTGTTACTGAAATAGTATCTTTTCCTTGTCTGATTCTTTCCAAAGAAAACCAGGTTGCTTTAACAGGACTCATAATATGAAGTTCAAGTCCGTCAGTATCGTGGTCTTTTAAGTAAGTATTTACTTTTTTGATAAGCTCAGCATCATGCGCACGGTCTTCATCTAACCAGAAAACTGCGGGAGAGCCGGTATCTCTTGCTCTGGAAACTGCTAATTTTACCCAATCCTGAACCGGAGCGTCTTTTGTTTGACACATTCTCCAGATATCGCCTTTTTCTACAACGTGTTCAATAAGAGTGTTTCCATCGGAATCCAGCACTCTGACTTTACCATTACTTTCGATCTCAAAAGTTTTATCATGAGAGCCGTATTCTTCAGCTTTTTTGGCCATTAAACCAACATTAGGAACACTTCCCATGGTTGTAGGATCATACGCTCCGTGCTTTTTACAGTCTTCGATCACAGCTTGATATACATCCGCATAACTGCTGTCCGGAATTACTGCTTTAGTATCCTGTGTTTTTCCTTCTTTGTTCCACATACAGCCCGAAGTTCGGATCATTGCAGGCATGGAAGCATCGATGATAACATCACTTGGTACATGTAGGTTAGTAATTCCTTTGTCAGAATTTACCATGGCAAGATCAGCCTGATTTTCATAACAAGCTTCGATGTCCGCTTCAATTTCTTGTCTTTTATCTTCAGGGAGCTCATCTAATTTTGAGATCAGATCCCCGAAACCGTTATTGGTATCAACTCCAAGGTTTTGGATGGTCTCAGCGTGCTTTTCGAAAACATCTTTGAAGAAGATCTTAACTGCATGACCAAATATTATAGGGTCAGAAACCTTCATCATTGTTGCTTTCATGTGAAGTGAGAATAAAACTCCGGTTTCTTTAGCTTCTTTGATCTGGATATCCAGAAAACGGAGCAATGCTTTTTTGTTCATTACAGCGGCATCAATGATCTCGCCTTCCAGCAATGAGATTCCATCTTTTAAAACTGTTTTGTTACCTGAAATGTCTTCATGTTCGATGGTAACGTCTGTTGCATTACCAAGAGTAACCGATTGTTCTGTAGATCTGAAGTCTCCATGATCCATAGTTGAAACATGAGATTTAGACTCAGCTCTCCATTCTCCCATGGAATGAGGATTATTGCGAGCATATTCTTTAACGGCTTTTGGAGCTCTACGATCAGAATTTCCTTCACGCAGAACGGGATTTACCGCGCTACCTTTTACTTTATCGTATTGAGACTTGATCTTCTTTTCTTCATCGGTTTTAGGCTCTTCAGGATAATCCGGGAGAGCGTAGCCTTGAGATTGCAACTCTTTAATCGCTGCATTTAATTGAGGAACTGAAGCACTTATATTCGGAAGCTTGATGATATTTGCTTCGGGCTTTTTAGCAAGTTCTCCAAGTTCAGCTAAAGCATCTCCAATTCGCTGATCTTCCTTCAGGTAATCAGGGAAATTTGCGATAATTCGACCTGCTAATGAGATATCTCTTGTTTCAACAGCAACACCGGCTACTTTTGCGAATGATTCAATAATTGGTAGAAAAGAGTAGGTTGCTAAAGCCGGAGCTTCATCAGTTTTTGTGTAAATGATCTTTGCTTTGTTGTCGCTCATTATTCTCTGAAGTCTTTAAATTTAGTTAAGATCGTTTCCCGCCGGAAAGTCACCCGAAGTTAAAAATTAATAGGCTCGGAGTTTACGAAAAAAGGAAGAGAATTAGGAATGTTTCAATTAAGAATTAGGAATAGATTGAATTGTATTAGTAGTGCTTACTTATCTTTTTGATGAAGGATCATCACCACCAAGACCATTACCGTCAATCCAATCAATTTGCACCCATTTGTAGAAAAGCCAGATTAGTTTTTCTTCTCTTTCCCAATAGACATGAGAGTCATTTAGCCAAAAACTTAAAAGCTGATGTGAGTAAAATGGCTTGATGTTTTTGATTTCTTCAACAAGCCCAAAAATATAATTTCCGATTACTAAACACTCAAATTGATTTAAATATAAATCATAATTGCATCTCCCATCGAACCGTGGACTTTTATTTGAAAATGGTATAGAGTCCATTGAAGCTTTTACCAACTCCCGAAAGATAAAATCATATGTAGAAGGATCTTTGGGTAGAGAATCAGATGTATAAATGGAATCCAGATTTAAACTTATTATTGATTCTGCTAATGCCATATCTACGGTAAATTCTACCCATAAATCCAGCGAATCTGCATATTTTCTTTTTTCAATATCGTCTTCAGTATTTATAAGAAAAGTTGGATATGATTCTCCATTAAAGATGAAGCTGGAAGTATCTTTCAATTCACTCATTAAATAGTATTCAACATCAACATTATGTTCATTGGAAAATTCAGTTTTCATCATCTCCGAAACATTCCTTTCCCTTAAACTTTGTTTCCCGAACAAGAAGTAGGAGAGTAAGTTTATAAGAAATAAACAGAGTAAAATTAAAAGAGTATATCGAGCAATCTTCATTATAAATTATACCACTTTATAGATATACTTATCAACTTAATACAAAACCGACTAATGTCTCCAATAAACATTCCATATCATTTGTTTCTTCCATTTGCTCTTGGATTTGGTTTGCTTATCATTGCTTTTTTAAAAAGAAAGAAGATTCTTAAAAAAAGTTACAAAAAATGTTTTTGGCTTAGTTTTATAGTCTTTCTAGTTGTTTATTTATTTTTTGTTGGCTCATCCCTTTTTGATGACATTTATTATCAATGGGATTTGAATAGATATGATTTAGATCAAGATGGAATTTTTAGCGGTAATGAGCTTACACCAGATCAAGATAAAGCTATGTTTAGATTAACAAACGATGTTGGTAGAAATTTCTCTTTCATTACAAGTTTAACTCCAGCATTCATTGTTTCATCAATATTTTTAGCTTTAGGAGCTCTAAGAGTAAAATTTAAAAAGAAGGTTTATAACTCTGATTTACCTAATTAGACATAATATAGTATTCTGCAATAAAATATATTTATGACTTATATCGGGACTTATTTCCGAGTTTATTCATTCTTAATTCTGAATTGATATTCATATATTGGCAATGATTAGCGGAGGTACTCCGTTGGTTTCAAAAAGGGTAATTTAACTTCCAGAGCCATGATCAGACCCATGTTCGGTTTCCGTCCGAAGCCAAAAAAATTCGATTTACCATTCAGATACCACGATCCTGAAAAGGAACAGCGTGAAGACGAAAGAAGAAAACGTCGTATCAAATTTCAAACACACAACAGAGTTAAGCCAAAGCAAAATGTTAAAGTTCTGGCCTTAGCTTTACTGCTGTCATTAGTGGTTTACATCATTACACTTTTATAGGATTTATTTAGTTGAACGAAACGAAGGAAAGCACTTCAGTTATACATCAGTTACCACCGGAAATCAGCAACAAGATTGCTGCAGGTGAAGTTATACAAAGACCGGCTTCCGTAGTTAAGGAGCTATTGGATAATGCCGTTGATGCCGGATCGGATGAAATTAAAATAATTATTGAACAAGCAGGAAGAACGCTCATTCAAGTGATCGATAACGGTTGTGGAATGAGTGAAGAAGATCTTCCGCTTTGTTTTGAACGTCATGCCACCTCAAAGATAAATACGGTTGATGACCTTTTTAAGATCAGAACGCTGGGATTCCGGGGCGAGGCAATGGCTTCCATCGCTTCCGTTTCTCATGTTACTGTCAGATCAAAAAGAGCAGAGGACGATAACGGCTGGGAGTTTGAAGTTGATGGCGGAACTGAGAAAGAAATAAAACCGGTGGCTACTCCAGATGGAACTTCTTTTTCAGTCAGAAATCTGTTTTTTAACGTCCCTGCAAGACGTCAGTTTTTGAAAACTGATGTAACAGAGCTTCGTCATATTCTCAGAACGGTTCAATATGCGGCTCTTGCAAATACGAATGTAGCATTTCAGGTTGTGGCTGATGGTGAAGAGATCTACAATCTTCCGGTTCAATCACTCAAAGAAAGAGTGTCAGCTATATTCGGAGCTCCTTATAAAGCAAGTTTGATCGAGTTTGGCGAAGAAACCAGTTATGTAAAGATCTTTGGTTTTGCTTCTGATCCGAAACTGGCAAAAAAAAGCAGGGGAGAGCAATTTCTCTTTGTAAATGGTAGACCATTTCAGCATCGCTATCTTACTCATGTGCTGCTCAGTTTGTATGATGCCTGGACCAAGAATAATGAGTATCCATTTTATGCTTTATTCTTTGAGATAGATCCTTCTAAAGTTGATGTGAACGTTCATCCGTCTAAAATGGAAGTTAAGTTTGAAGATGAAAGAAGTGTAATTCAGCTTGCGCGTTCAGTAGTAAATCGATCTTTGAATGAACATTTCATGGTTCCGAATATCCAAAGAGAAGAAAGTACCTTTCTCGGTGATAACGAAAGCAAAGGATTTGATTCCGGCTTTAGTTTTAATCAGAAGAAGGATGTTCGTCAAAGTGAGTCCGGATTTCACATTCCATCCAGAATTAACCGAAATCCTGCAAAGGGCAGAGGAGATGAATTTGGCGAGATGTTGTATGGACAATCTTCATCTTCAGAACAATCTTTCAGTTCCGGAGACTTCAGATCAGAGGATAGTAAGCCAAGTGATAATCATGGATTTTTCCAACTCCACAACGCTTATATCATTACTCAGACACGTACAGGAGTTTGTGTTATTGATCAGCATTTGGCTCATAAGCGCATCATCTTTGAAAAAGCGATAACTGCCACGGAATCTGCTCTTCCAAGTACTCAACAGCTTTTATTTGCTCAAACGATGGAGCTATCAGCCAGCGATTATACTTTGTTGAAAGAATTGCATCCGATACTACAAAGAATGGGATTTTCTGTTCAAATGTTGAGTGGAAATACGGCTATGATCAACGGTGTTCCGGCCGACATTGAGATCGGAAATGAACAGGAAGTATTGATCTCTATGTTGCATCAATATCAGGATCTAGGAAAGAAAATGAATCTGGAAGCAAGAGATAAATTAGCTATTTCATTTGCATCCAAAGCGGCAATTCCAAGAGGTAAAAAGCTGGATATCAAAGAAATGGAAGCGCTTGTAGATCAATTGTTTGCATGCGATCAACCTTATCTGGATCCTTTGAAAAAGCCCACAATCGTTTATCTTTCGCTGGATGAAATACAGTCGCGGTTCCGTTGATTGGTTAATAGTTAATGGTTAATAGTTTTGAAACTCTTACTATTAACTGTTAACCAATAACTTTTCGTAATTATAAAAAGCAAGTAGACTTCGATTCAATGCCTGTCATATCGCAAGCCCTGAAGGACTTGCTGGCTTAAACGTTTATCCAAACTTTATGCTAGCAGGACGTTTACGTCCGGTTTCCAGCACATTAGTTTTGATTAGGGAATAATTCTAAGTTTATTAATCCTTTGAAGTTCTTTGTGAACCTGTATCTTTGGAGATTATAAAATCAGAGAAAACTTGAATAATGAATATTCTTGCAATTGAACCTTTTTACAGCGGATCTCACAAAGCCTTTTTAAAAGGACTTATTGAGCATTCAAGTCATACGATCATTCCCATCAAGCTGAATTATAAAGGGTGGAAATGGCGAATGCATGGAGATTCAGTTACACTTGCAGAGCTAACCAGACAGGTAGAGGAAGATATAGATCTTTTGATGGTGAGCAGTATGACAAACTTGCCGGCTTTTATTGCATTGACGAATCCAAGATTTTCGCACACTCCGAAGATCATGTATATGCATGATAATCAGTTTACAAGACCAATTCCGGAAGGAGAAACCCGCGATCTCACTTTTTGCTATATCAATTATTTGAGCATGTTGGTTGCAGATAAGCTAGTATTTACTTCTCAGTTTCATATTGACGATCTGATGGAGGCGTTGCCCAAATTTTTAGACAATTATCCTGATGACAAACATTACAATACTGTAGAGCAGATCAGGGATAAAAGTATAGTTTTACAGCCCGGTTTAGACCTGAAGAGCTTTAATGAACAACCAGATACCCGATCTAAAAATGAAAATCCGGTTATTGTTTGGAATCAACGTTGGCAGTTTGATAGAAATCCGGCCATGTTCTTCAGAGTACTGAACAGGTTGAATGACATTGATCTTAAATTCGATCTGATATTAGCAGGAGATACCAAACACGAAAAGCCGGAAGAGTTTGAAAAAGCCTGGCAACGCTATGGTACTCACATTACTCATTTTGGCTATGTAGACGACAAAGAAAATTACAGTAAGCTACTCCATTCGGGAGATATCGTTGTTTCAACAGCGAGTTATGAATTTTTTTGCACGCCGATTTTAGAAGCTATTTATTGTGGATGCCATCCATTCGTTCCTAATGCTCTTCATTATCCCGAATTGATACCGGAATCGCTTCACAGTCCACTTTTACATGCCCCTGTTCTTTATAATGATGAAGATGCTTTATTCAAACATATGAAGGATCTCTTGACCGGAAAGACCAAGCCACTTCCAAAATCTTCTCTTCAGAATATTAATAAACATTTGGACTGGAGCAGAAAGATCAAAGATTATGATAAATTGTTTGAAGAAATGATCTGATCAAAGCTGATCAATGAACTCTACGATCAGCTTAAAATAATTTTCAAACTCGGTTAGAGGTAAGGTTTCCGGTCTGTCATAAACATCATGATAGGCTTGAATTCCGCCTAATGTATAAATGTAGAATCCGGGAACATCCTGCTGATCAAACATACAATGATCACTGTTACAAGCCGCTCCTCTTATTTTAACATTTGGAAGTAGATTCATTTCTTCGTTGATCTCAACGAGCGAATCAAATCTATCTTTATAAACAGACCCATTTACCACCTGTATACCTTCATCTCCGGTTCCGGCAAGATCAAAATTCATGAGAAACTTTATTTCTGAAAGAGGGAAGAGAGGATTCTCAGTGAAATATTTAGAACCGATCAATCCCAGCTCTTCGGCTCCGAAAGCTATAAATACTGTGTTATATTTCGGCTTGTTTTCTGAGTAGTGCTTAGCAAGACTCAAAAGCATAGCTGTTCCACTGGCATTGTCGTTAGCACCGTTAAAAGTTGCCTGAGGACCCAACATTCCCAAATGATCGTAATGAGCTATAAATACAATAGTGGAGTCCGTATTTTTACCTTCCACATATCCGATTACATTCTGAGTAGTATATTTTTCAACAAAAGAACTCTTTATATCCAGTTTTAGAGACTTTAAAGAACCATCTAGCGAATCGGAATGAATAATGATGGTAGGTTTAGGATGTTGTCTAACGGAGCCTGCCCATGTCAACTTATCATTAGTCAGTATGATCGTTCCTTTGGATGGATTTTGCGAATGATACTTCAAAAAGTTGATCACTCCATTTAACTGATCGTTTTGTTCTTTACTGAAATTAGACTTATCGAAAGGTAGAACAGCGATCAATTGTCCGGAAGAAACTCTGAGTTTGTTAACAAATTTAGCATTATCCAGAATTTCATCTGCAGTCACAGTCATAACATCGAATGAACCTTTGAGCGAAGGTGAACCGGGATCCAATAAATAATCTTTTCCGGCTTCAAGCTCTTTTCCGTTGATTACTATTGATTGTCGATCGGGAAAAGTGTTTACTGAAGTTTCAAACTCCTGATAAAAACTACCATTGAATGCCTGTAATCCAAACTTTTCGAATTCGCTTCTGATAAAATCCGCAGCCAGCTTATCTCCGTTATCAACATAACCTCGGCCTTTAAGACTATCAGAAGCAAGAATATTTACAGCTTTCCGGGCATAGTTAAAATCTTGAGCTGAAATCTTTCCGGTGCAGAAAAACAATAAGAATGAAAGGAGAAAATATCTCATAGTATTTAAAAAGGCGCGTCCTCATCAGGAGCAGGATTGTGTGGCATTGGTGGTGGCCCCGAATTTCCCTGATCAAAACTATCCGGCAATTGAGCTTGTCCCTGAGGTTCGCCAAAGAATCCTCCGGAATCAGCCGTAGTTAGATTTTCAAAACGAGCATAGTCCTTAACGAAGTAATGCATTTTACTTCCAACCGGACCGTTTCTTTGCTTTCCAATGATCACTTCAGCAAGTCCGGCTGTAGACTGACCATCTTCCGTAGTTGTAATTTTATAGTACTCAGGACGATATAAAAACATCACAACATCGGCATCTTGCTCGATCGAACCTGATTCACGTAAGTCACTAAGCTGTGGTCGTTTATCACCACCACGCTGTTCCACTGCACGACTCAACTGCGAGAGTGCAATAACAGGAACATCAAGTTCTTTAGCCAGTGCTTTAAGTCCACGGGAAATAGAAGCAATTTCCTGCTCACGATTCCCGGTGTCTTTGGTATTTCCCTGCATCAACTGCAGATAATCAATGATGATCAATCCAACATCGTGCTCACTTTTCAGTCGTCGACATTTAGTACGAAGCTCCATCAATGTGATTGCCGGAGTATCATCAATAAAGATATCTGCTTCATGTAAATTACTGGCAGCCTCGATCAATTGTTTAAAACTGTCGTCGTTCAGCGTTCCTTTTCGGGCTTCCGATGCATTTACACGAGCTTCCATTGTCAACAATCTCTGAACCAACGACTGATTCGACATCTCCAAACTGAAGAGAGCTACAGAAGTTCTTAGTTTTTCATCATGATGCATTGCAGCATTTCGGGCAGCTGTTAGTACAAAAGCCGTTTTACCCATAGAAGGTCGAGCTGCAATAATGATCAGATCGCCTTTTTGCCATCCGGCCGTCATGGTATCGATAGATAATCCCGTAGGAACTCCGGTTATTCCGCCTTCTTTACCACGCATATCTTCCAGATACTCAAGAGTATCTTTCAGAATTTCAGATACAGGCTTTGAAGCATTCTTGGTCTTATTATTGGCAAGATCAAAAATTCGTTGCTCAGCATCATCCAAAACATCGTACGCATCTGAAGCAGTGTCGTAAGAGTCTTTAATTACATCAGTACAATTCAGGATCAGATTTCGCTTTACCGCTTTCTCAATAATGATCTGAGAATGATATTCGATGTTTGCCGCTGAACTTACGGAGCGAGTCAGGTCAGATAAATAGGAGGGACCACCGCAAGCATCCAGTAAATTATTATCCCGAAGCTCGTTTTCTACCGTCAAAAGATCTAACGGATTATCTCTTTCGGAGAGATTCTTAATGGTTTCGAAAATATGGCGATGAGCAGGCTTATAAAAATCATCTGCTGTTAGCATTCCAAATGCAATGATCGCTGCTCCGTTTTCGATCAGCATAGCACCGAGAATTGCTTCCTCAACTTCAACTGCCTGAGGTGGTACTCGTCCTTGCTGCTCCAAAACCTTATTTGAATCTACGAAATTGTTTTTTTTGTATGCTGAACCGTTTGTTGCCATTTACTGAACTAAAAATTGTAAGTCTTCCTGAATTTATTTCAGGATCTTAAGAAAAAGCTTTGATCTTAATCGTTGCAGAATATTGTTATTAACCTTCGCAAAGATCCCGAAACAATACTGAATCAAGTTCAGCACAAGGTTCGGGATGACCTCATTAAAGTAACTAAAAGTTTAAACCAATTTAGAGGAACTTTCGAACAACTTTTCTACAAAGTTATTAACATTTATCACGGCTTGCCTCCAAGCTCGTCATAACGTTTGCGGAGCTTTTGAACATCTTCCCAGGTTGGGCGTTTCCATTGTTGATTTCTGAGTAATGCAGCAGGGTGATAGGTTACCATCAATTCTCTGCCATTAAACTCATGAAATTTGGAACGCATATTTTTCAGAGAGTCGTCTTTACCTAATAAAGTAGTTCCGGAAACTCTGCCCACACACAAGATCAATTTTGGATCAACTAATTCGATCTGTCTTAACAAATAGGGCAGACTGTTTGCGCGTTCTTCTACTTTGGGATCTCGATTTTCCGGCGGACGATGTTTCAAAATATTGGCGATATAAATATCATCCCGCTTAAAATTGATGGCTGCCATGATCTTATCCAACAACTGACCGGCTTCCCCAACAAAAGGCTCGCCTTGTTTGTCCTCATTAAATCCGGGAGCTTCGCCGATGATCATCAAGTCTGCATTCGGATTTCCAACTCCAAACACCAGATTTGTGCCTTCAAGATCGGTTTTTAAAGCTTCAGTTTTTTTACATAGTGCTTTCAACTCTTCTAAAGTTGAACACTGGGCAATGAGTTCTGCTTCGGTTAACTCAGGCTTTACTTCTTCAGTTTGATACTCTGTTTTCACTTCTTCAACCGAAACAGAAGTATCAGCTTCTACTTTTTCTTCAATATGTTCGTGATTCTCTGCGTTCGTGGCAACCTCAGTTTCTTCACTAACAGTTTCGTGCTTTCGTGATTCCGTGGTTGAAACCTCTTCTTGTTTATAAACTTCAGAAACTACTTTAACCTCGTTATTCTCTTTTTCGTGATTCTGTGTTTTTGTGGCTAAAGACTCTTCCTGCTTCACAGAAAAATCACCATACATTTCTTTTTGTTGATTCAGAAACCGAATGGTTCGGCTAATAAGATCATTATCGGTATCAGCCATCAATGAGCTCCGCAATGGCTTGTTCTTCTTGCTGAACGGATTCAGAAAGCGTTCCTAAAAAATGTCCTTCACTGGTGATGGAAGTCAATTCAATATCCTGAATGGTATTTATCAATCGCTCATTAAACGGGATAGCTACACGAACGTAATTGTTGGTCCAACCAAACATGAGTCCGTCTTTATCTGATTCTTCAAACAGGGCAGGACGTACTTCGCCTTCAAATCGGGAATCAAAATCAAAACGCTTCTTCTTTGAAAGTCGTCTGAGTTTATGCGTTCGTTTTTTACGCTCTTGCTTTGGAATCACTGGTTTCAAAGAAAGCGCATGCGTATTTGGTCGCTCGGAATAAGTAAACACATGCAGATATGAAACATCCAGTGAATTAATGAAATCAAACGACTCCTGAAACAATTCGTCCGTTTCGCCCGGGTGACCGGTAATTACATCCACGCCAATACAAGCATCGGGAATCAATTCTCTGATGAGTTCCACTCTGCTGCGGTACAGATCAGATTTATAACGCCTTCTCATGATCTTGAGCATTTCATCAGAACCGCTTTGAAGCGGAATATGGAAATGCGGTTGTAATTTCTTTGAAGTAGCAGCAAATCGGATGATCTCTTCGGTCAATAAATTCGGCTCGATAGAAGAAACGCGCAATCTTTCCAATCCTTTAACTTCGTCCAGCGCTTGCAAAAGCATGTAGAAGTTTTCATCGGTTCCGTAACCAAAATCTCCCGAATTAACACCGGTAACAATAATTTCTTTGAAACCTTCGGATACCAACTGTTCAGCATTGCGAACTACCGTAGCGATCTTAGGACTTCTACTCGCACCTCGAGCCAGCGGAATGGTACAGAATGAACATTTATAATTACAACCATCCTGAACCTTTAGAAAAGCACGGGTTCGGTCATCAGAAGAAAAGGCATTGTGAAAATCCACAGCTTCATTAACATCGGTGTTATGAATGATGGTCTTTTCCTGCTTCACGAAATCATCAAACAGATCCAGCAGATGGAATTTATCCTTGGCACCAAGTACTACATCCACGCCTTCGATCTGAGCAATTTCTTCGGGCTCCAACTGAGCATAACAACCCACTACAGCCACAAAAGCATCGGGGTTTCTTCGGAGAGCTTGTCGGACGGTTTTTCTGCAAGCAGAATTGGCATCCAGAGTCACGGAGCAGGTATTTATAACATACACATCGGCTTTATCATCGAACTCTTTGAGCTCAAATCCTTCGTCCTCGAAGTCTCTTCGCATGGAAGACGTTTCCGAGAAATTTAACTTACAACCTAATGTTTCAAATGCGGCACTTTTCATGCGTCAAAGATAAGCAGAAAGAGGAGGGAATGCAGGGGGAATTTTTGTTGGTGGCTTAATTAGATTTAGACAGTTTTATTCTCGTTCCATAGCTCCGCTGCGGAATGCAATTAGGAGCTCTGCTCCAAACAGAGAGTTAAAACACTTTACTTAGTAAAGATAGTAATAGGAATAAGAGGTTCTAAGTGCTCATAATTACGAGCTGAAGAATATCTCCAATCTATAACGGCATCAACAAAACCAGCTTTAACTGGATTATAGTGAATGTAGTTTATTTTCTGAATCATTACAGAAAGCTCATTTATTTGTTTAGGATGAAACCCTTCTTGCCAAACTTTGTATTTTTTATCTCCACTTTCTGAAGTACCAACCCTAAGTTGTTTTAAAAGTAACATGCGATTTTGGCTTTGGAGATAATCAATAATACGACGAGCCGTAAAAGACTTGAATTTCTTTACTGCTGCTGAGATATCTTCACCTTCAAGGATGCAATGAAAATGATTATGCATCAAAACATAGGCATATAAATTAACATCAAACTCCTGTTGGATATAGACAAAACTATCTAATACAATAGAAGCAATTTCCGGATCCGCAAACAACGAAATTCCATGGGAGAATGAACTTGTAATAAAGTATGGATAATGTGTTTCATGAATTTTGTATCTGCTTCTTCCCATGAAAAGTAAGACGGGTTTGAAAGGTAATCCTTGCAAAATATATTTCTTATTGGAAGCAGAACTTCAAGAGGGCATTCCGCAGCGGAGCTACGGAACGAGGCGAAAGTGGGAGACTGGTGGGTAATTGATTTCCAATAAAAGGTAGTCGCTGTATTTAAAAATTGAATAGTCATCTCGCGGCGTATGCCCGAGATCTGAATTTAGATAGAAGGTATACCCTAGATAACAATCCAGATTCCTGCTTCCGCTGGAATGATTCTATTTCACAAGAATTGAATCAAAATACTATCAAAAGCCACATTCAAATCCTCCTTTGAAGAAGGTGTCCGCCTACTGGCGGACGGAGGATGTTGTGCAGTTTATAAGCTCAGAAACTGCACAACATCCCTCTGATCTCACACAAGTGTTCGATCGGTCTCCCTTCAAAGGGAGATTTGTTTCTTTTATGTTATTTAGAGCGGATGTGAGAATCTAAAGATCTACTTTAAAGCAATCTTTAGATTTCTCAGTCGGCAAGCTCCTTGGAAATGACAAAGTATTTAGTGATTTGGAACTTTGATGGCAAGAGCAAAGCCATTACATAAGATCCTGAAACAAGGTTCAGGATGACCCTGCTAAATATTTCGGCTTGATCTTTTGTCCCGTTGGAGCGGGATATCAAGACAAAAGTAAGCCCTATTCCTTTATCTTTGCAAGATTACTCGCAGGACTAAAGTCCTTGCTTGTTTATGCACGAGTTTAAGAAAAGAACATAAGCTAGAAGGGGATTTACCCCCGGGTTTATAATATCCATCAAATAATATAAACGTTAATGTGTTTTAGCGCTTCGTGCTTCAGTGGCACTCTAAGCAACTATCTATAATCCAGCATATTCGAATAAGCATGACACATCATTTCCTGGGAAGCTCCCGCAAAGTACATCATAAACACGGTAAGGTTTGCGATCTGAACTCTGAAGTAGCCGTTGTCTTTATATTTTCGGGAAGAAACGATCGCATCTTTTTGAATGATTCGGAATTTTGCTGATTTCTGGATTTTTTCGATCAGATCATAATCTTCCATGATCCTGTAATCTTCTCTGAAGCCTCCAAGTTCATCAAACAAACTTCGGGTGATAAATAAAGTTTGGTCACCACCACGAACCATAATGCGATCAAAGCGAGTGCAATAGGAGTTTATTCGAAGCAATGGAGTGTAATAGTGATCGAATTTGTAACGATAACATCCCGATTGAAATCCCATTTCCAAAGATTCTGAAATATCATCAGCAAAAGAAGCAGGAGGGATGGAATCGGCATGAACAAAATACAGGATCTCATTCTTTGAATGCTCTGCACCCACATTCATTTGTGCTGCTCGACCTTTACGCTCGGAACGGATGCATTTGAATCCTGATTCAGAAACAAGTTCAACAGTTTTATCGGTACTTCCGCCATCAATCACCAAAATTTCGGCGTCTTTCACATTAGCAATTCCTGCAGAAAGATGAGCCAATAAATCCGGAATCGTTTTTTCTTCGTTATATGTTGGGATAATGATACTTATCGCCATTAAATATTTATAATTTTGTGATGATATTAAATGCACTTTGGATGATATTAAATTACGAAGTTATTAGCGCAACAGATTTCAATTAATGAACACCTTAAATATGAAACCGATTTACATCCTGTTTTTAACCTTTTTTGTGCTTTTTTCTGGATCAAACCTTCAAGCTCAGGAAATGGATAGCCTGAATACGGACACCTCTTTTGCTGAGCTATCTATGATCCTGTTGCAAAACGTACGGGACGGCAAACCAACAAAACAGATTGAAAGTAAGCTGGCTGAGGTTTCCCAAGAGGAATTAAATGCAGATCTGAATACAGAATCTGAGAAAAAGGCTTTTTGGTTGAATATTTACAATGCATACGTGCAGATCTTGTTGCTGGATAAACCTGATTTGTTTGAGGATAGAAATTCCTGGTTTGGGTACAACTTCTTTTCGTCGCCACAGGTCACCATAGCCGGAAAAGAATTGAGCTTTGATACCATCGAGCATGGAATTATTCGTCATTCCAAGATCAAACTTTCTATGGGTTATTGGGATAAATGGTTTCCAAGCGATTACGAAGTGATGTTCCGTTGGGAAGAAGTTGATCCAAGGGTTCACTTTGCGTTGAATTGCGGAGCTAAAGCATGTCCATATATCGCTATTTATGATCCTGAAAGGGTAGAGGAGCAACTCGATATCTCCTCCAAGCAATATCTGGAAAAGACTACTGAATACGATGCTGATCAAGACAAAGTGAAGGTAAATGCACTTATGAGTTGGTTTCGAGCCGACTTCGGAGGTAAATCAGGAGCGGTAGAAATGCTAAAGAAGTATGAGATCATTCCTCAGGATGCAGATCCATCAGTAAGTTTTCTGGAATACGACTGGACACTGGAATTGGATAATTACAAAGATATCTAATTCTTTTGATCGAAGATCTTTACCGGTAGATGTACCAGAATCTCGGTTCCTTTGTTTAGCTCTGATCTGATTTCGATGGTTCCTTTAAGTGTATTGATCAGATGCTTTGAAAGTTGAAATCCAAAGCCAAAACCACGTTCATCATTTGTTCCGGGAGTTGATTGAGCCTGATGATTTATCATTTGTTCAATTTGCTGCTCAGTCATGCCTACACCGTCATCTTTAACAGTGAAGTTTAACAGAGCTCTGGAGTCTTTGATTTCTCCAAAAGCCAAATTAACAACAACGTTGCCATTCGGGTTTGTGAACTTTATTGCATTCGAGATCATATTTCCGAAGATCTGTAGCATTTTGTTTTTTGGGAACAACAGCTCTTTGTTTACGATTTCGATATGAACTCTGAAATCAATCTCTTTAAGCTGTGCCTGAGGTTTGTACAAATCGACCAGCTTTTCTTTCAATGTGGACAGATCAAATGTTTCTCTTTTAAAGTCTGGCTTCTCATCACTTTTTCTGTGTGTTGAAAGGATCTCATCAGCCAGTTCAAGAACGGTTTTTCCACCTTTGTTGATCATCTCGATCAATTCAATAATATTGGAAATATCCTGTTCTTCGGCATTATCTTTTATGATCTGAGATAAACCTATAATTCCTCCAATAGGTCCGCGAATATCATGACTAACTTTTCGGGAAACATCGTCTGCTTCCTCCAGTTTTTCTCGGAGATCTTTCACTAATTTATAATGCTCCAGTCGTCTCATAACTTCATCAGCTATGATCTTGAACATTTCGATCTTTTCAGGAGGGAAGGAGTGATTGGTTTGATCCATCACACAAATAGCGCCTATGTTAATGCCATCTTTAGTACGCAAAGGAATTCCGAAATAATATTTCAACTTGGGTTCACCCACTATATAAGGCTTATCTTTGAATTCCTCGCTTTTATGCAGATCAGAAAGCTCTAAATAATCCTCTTCATAAATGGTATGATCACAAATCGAATCTTTTCTGGGCATCTGTTCCTGTTCAATTCCGTAATCTGAGATCGACCACTGTGTGTTGGCTCCGATCAGGTTGATCAATGAAATCGGCGTTCCCGAAATATGAGCAGCAAGCTTTGACAAGTCATCCAGATCTTCAAAATCTTTGGAATAATCTATGTCGAATTCAGCTAGTCTTGTGAGGCGATCAAGTTCTTTTTGTTCGTCTTCGATTTGTATCATTAATTAGATCAACAGGTTAATTTATCTATTGTTACTATGTTAATTACTCTGAATAGATTTAGTTCCGGGAGTATCCCCAGAAATCTACACGATTGAGCGCAATGTAAGGAACAGCAATGATCTTATTGGTTCTGTCGATGCCAATATCTGCGGGTCTGCCAATGGTATGGATCAGTATCTTGTTTGAACTACCGTCATGTACACGGATGCTTTGGTCAACCTGACTTGCTACCAATAACATATCTTCGTCAAATTCTAAGCCATCAAAATTTCCACCTTGGAAGGTGTAGTGTTCTTCCACTTCTTTAGTTATTCTGAATGAATAAAACGTAGTGTCACCACGCCAAGGAGCGAGGACAAACTCGTTTTTCAGAAGACTAAATGTAATTCCATTCGGATATACAGGGAGAGAGTCGAAGAATACAGAAGGAGAGTCGTTTTCTATTTTATAAACGATCGGTTTTCCGGTGTCAGTTACATAAATACTTCCGGAGCCATCTCCTGAAACATCATTAAGGAAACCCGGCTGAAATGATGTGAAATCTATGAATTTTTGTTGAGCTCCTGTTTTGGTGTCAAAGACATGAACACCTGTTACATCGGCTACCCAAAGAGATCCTTTTTCGATAAACATCCCTCGTGGAGCATGAAATGGAAATTCATCTGTTCCGGTCATGAAATTCATTTCAACTACATTTCCTTCAGCATCTACTTTGGTAATAAATCCATTGCTGTCAAGATCATTTCCGCCACCATTGAAATTCGAAATGAAATACACATTTTGAGATTCATCATACCGAACCGCTTCAGGTTGGCTGAGTCCTTCTACAGAAAAGAGGATGGAGGTAGAATCCTGTACGGTTTCAAAATCGGCTGCGATGCGTTGCTTTTTTTGCGTTGTACAGGATAAAGCTGTTAGAAAAACGAGTAGAGTTATAGAAAGTGATTTCATCGAGTAATTTTTGAGTTAATTGAAATTCACCTTCTTATCTAAGATTTACAAGTACTGCTAAGAAAGAGTTTGTAAATATTTACCGTTACTAAGCCTGAACAGGAATATGCTCCGGCTTTGCATTCTTGTATGAAGGACGTGGCTTCAATCCAAACAACTCAAACATATGCATATCTTCGTCTAGTTCATTGTTGTCGGTGGTAAGTAATTTCTCACCGGTAAAGATGGAATTAGCTCCCGCCATAAAGCAAAGTGCCTGTTCTTCGAAGCTCATGCGAACACGTCCTGCAGAAAGACGAACCATAGATTGTGGCATCAAAATTCTGGCGGTGGCGATCATTCGAGCCATATCCCAACTTGGTACTTTAGGCTGATTTTCCATCGGAGTTCCTTTAACAGCGATCAAAGCATTTACAGGAACAGATTCCGGATGCTGATCTAAATTTGACAGCGTATAAAGTAAACCGATTCTGTCTTCATGTGTTTCGCCCATTCCAATAATTCCACCGGAGCAAACCGAAATATTGTTATCCTGAACTTTTTTGATGGTGTCTAAGCGATCGTCATAAGAACGGGTAGTAATGATCTTTTTATAAAAATCTTCGCTGGAATCCAGATTGTGATTGTAAGCATATAATCCGGCTTCTTTAAGTTGAGCAGCTTGTTCATCATTCAGCATTCCCAAAGTGGCGCACACTTCAAGTCCCATATCAGCTACAGAAGAAACCACGTCTAAAACTTCATCAAAATCTTTGTTTCTTCTGGCACTTCTCCAGGCTGCTCCCATACAAAAACGAGTACTTCCGGCTTCTTTAGCTCGCTCAGCAGAAGCAAGGATCATTTCCTTAGGCATCAGTTTCTCTGAGTCAACACCGGTATCGTAACGCGCTGATTGAGGGCAGTAAGCACAGTCTTCAGAACAGCCACCTGTTTTTATCGAGAGAAGAGTGCAAACCTGAACTTCGCCTGTTTCATGATATTCGCGATGGACTGTAGCAGCTCTGTATATTAACTCCATCAAAGGAGTGTTGTAGATCTCTGAGATTTCTTCTTCGGTCCAATCGTTGCGAATCACTGACATAAGTATATTTTTTCTGATGTTGATTTACTCATCCAAAAGTAAGAGGTATCGCCTCAAATGCCAATCCATAATTACATTTATTAAAAGGAATAAAAGTGCTATCGTAAGACTAAAAATTATATGAAAGAAGTTTTGATTTCCGGTAAAGCGTCCTTCAAAATAGAAGTGCCATATAAATTGTATGAGACAGGGGAAAAAGGAAAAAAGCCATTGATTGTCTATTTACATGGATTTAATCAAAATATTGATCGCTTTGAGAAAATAGTGAATCCATTAACTGAGCTGAGGGCTTATCATTTATTTATTCAGGCGCCTTATCCCATCTATGATGAGACTCGCACTAAAAAAGTAGAAGACTGGGGCAGGAGCTGGTATTTATATGATGGAGAGCAGCAACAGTTTGTTAGATCAATGGAGCTGTCATCCGAATTCATTCAGGAGATCATAGATGGATTATTACCAAACATAGAAGTGAATAGATTGTGTTTATTTGGGTATTCTATGGGCGGTTATCTGGCGGGTTATTTTATGCTTTCAAGATGGAAACACGTGAATGAAGCAATCATAATCGGTGCCAGAATAAAAACTGAAGTTTTCACTGATAGATTACAAGAAGCTAAACACATCAATGTTTTGGCTCTCCATGGATCCGGAGACAAGAGTGTTTTTCCTGAACCACAACAAAAGGAAATTGAAAAACTAAAGAATGAAGGATTTAACGCACAATTTAAGTCAATAGAAGCGCAACATAAGCTCTCGCAACAGTTTATAGCGGAAAGCGAATTTTGGCTTAAGGAAAACGGGTACTAATTTCTAATAAATATTATGAGTAGTTAGGTTTTCTTTCTAATGTTTGTTAATTTTTTCTAACCAACATTAAAGACTAACCTGATCAGTCAACTAATTTAAAGCGCATATGAAAATTCTTGTTGTTGAAGATGATCCTTCAGTTAGAACGCTTGTAAAAGCAGTTTTAGAACATAACGACAATACCGTAATAACAGCTGAAACTGCTAAGGATGGTCAGGCCTTAGCAACAGGCGAAAATTTTGAAATGATCGTACTCGACCTTGGTTTACCTGATGGAGACGGATACGAAGTATGTAAATATATCCGAGATGAAGGGGTAGTTACTCCGGTTCTTATTCTTTCGGGTGAACAAGAGACAGACGTTAAAGTAAAATGCCTTAAAGTTGGTGCTGATGACTACCTGACAAAGCCATTCAATACTGAAGAGTTACTGGCAAGAATGGAAGCGATCCAACGAAGAACAGAATCTTCCGGTGATCAGACGCTTACCTGTGGTGAAATTAATGTTCATTTATTGAAAAGAGAATGCACTGTAAATGATAACAAGCTTCAGCTCACCAATAATGAGTTTAATCTGCTTGTTTATTTTATAAAGAATAAAAACAGGATAATCACACAAGAAGAACTCGCAGAAAAAGTGTGGGATATTCATTTTGATACTCAAACAAATTATATAAACGTATATATTAGTTATCTGAGAAAGAAAATTCGTGAATATACCGAAACTGATTACATTGAGACGATCCGAAAGAAAGGATTTACTTTTCGCTGTAACTGATAAAATAGAATTTACTAAAGCCGTTTCTGAATAAGAGACGGCTTTTTTTATTTACATTATACACATGAACAAACAATTAATTGAATATCTGAAACAGTTTATCTCCGAATCCAGATGGAACCGTATCAATGAGGTTTTAGATAAAAGAACAGAACACATCACTGTCGTTTTAGAAGATATCTATCAACCGCATAATGCGAGTGCAGTATTAAGAAGCTGCGACGGTTTTGGAATTCAGAATGTTCATGTGATTGAAAATAATAATGTTTTTGATGCGTCATCTGAAGTTACTATTGGAGCTGATCAATGGCTTTCATTAAATCGGTATAATGAACGCGACTCAGATAACGTTTCTGCTTGTTTCGAAGTTCTAAGACAAAAGGGATACCAAATTGTTGCTACAACACCCCATGAAAATGATCATAATTTAGACGAGCTGGATATTTCAAAACCTACTGCTCTGGTTTTTGGTACAGAGTTGGAAGGCGTTACTGATCAGGTTATGGATCAGGCAGATGCTTTTGTAAAAATTCCGATGTCCGGTTTTAGCGAAAGTTTTAATATATCCGTGAGTGCAGCAATCTGTTTGTATGATACTTCAACCAGATTACGCAGATCTGTCTCAAAATCTGAATGGGCTTTATCTGAAAACAGGAGGGAAGAACTCCTGCTTGAGTGGGTTAAAAAATCCATCAAAGCAGGAGATCAGCTTGCAGAAAAATGGTTAGCTGAAAACAGATCCTAACGGGGTAATCTTACATCCAGATCTGCAACAGCATATGCAAATACAGCCATTGTAGCCACGCACTCATTGAAATCATCAATATTTAGCTTGTCGATCGTATCAACCGCTGTATGATGAAACCAAAAGTATTTGCTACCATCAACATTCAATCCCATTCCGGGAACGCCATTTCTCATAAGTGGACCAATATCGGCTCCTCCGCCACCTTTTCTTACTTCTCCGGAATCAGCAGACTTAAGTAGTTCACCAATAGAACTTAGAATTTTAAAAGCATCATCACTTCCGCTAAACCCAAAACCAATTGGATCAAAAACACCGGCATCCGATTCCATAGCAAGAATATGATTATCTAATGATTTCTCATCCTCTTGTACCCATCTTAAATATTCATTTGCGCCTCTCAAACCATTTTCTTCATTTGTCCATAAGACAACTCGGATGGTTCTTTTAGGACGTACACCTGTTTCTTTTATCAACCTTAAAGCTTCCCAGGCAGCTACACAACCACCGCCATCATCCATAGCTCCGTGTCCGTTATCCCAGGCGTCAATATGTCCGCCCATTACAATGATCTCTTCCGGAAACTCACTTCCTTTAATTTCAGCAATCACATTTCTGGATTGGGCATCGGGTAAGTTTTTGGCTTCCATTTTTAAAGTAAGAGTAACGGTCTCACCACGTTTTATAAATCGTTCTATCAGATTAGCATCTTCGGTAGTTAGAGCTGCATGGGGAATTTTCTTTACTCCATCTTCATAGCTCATTGTTCCTGTATGAGGAGTTTGCATAGAATAGGAAGCCACCGATGCCAGTGCACTTGCAACAGCTCCGTGCTTAGCAGCCGCAGAAGCTCCGTTCACTCTATACTGTACTGTTTGTCCATAAGTGGTAAAAGGAACATTGAAAAGGACGATCTTTCCTTTAGCTTCAGCGCCTCTTTTTTCAAGATCTTCAAAACTCTTTACCAACATAACTTCGGCAGTAATTCCTTCTTCAGGAGTTCCAACGCTTCCACCAAGACTCGCCATTGGTAATTCTTTTTGGATAGGAGCATCAAGGGTAGCAGATTCCTTTCCACGAACCCAATGAGGTACAGTTACAGGCTGAGTCCAAACTCTGTCAAAGCCGTCTTTTTCCATTTCCTGAACTACCCAATCAATTCCTTGTTCAAGAACTTCAGAACCACTTAATCTGGGGCCGTAATAGTCTGTTAAATGAGCTAATCTTTCAAAACCCAGATTATTAGCCAGTGCTGCTTTAATGAGTTTATCGGATGTTTCTTTGATGTTTTGTTTAACCAGCGGTTGACTTACTCCGGGAATTACTAAAAATAAAGCAAATAGGGTAAAGTAGAATTTGTTCAGTTTCATGAATACAACTTAAGATTTGAAATTTGATTCAAGAAAAAGAAAAGGGAGGACTTATGCTTATTGAAATTGCAAAATAATGTGCAATCAGTCCATTGATTTTGTATTCTTTCTGGCTATTTCCTGAAAGAGGAGATATTCTTCAGGTGAGATATCCGCAAAAAGATAATTTATGGGATTAACTTTCTGCTTATTCAAATGAATCTCGTAGTGAAGATGAGGCCCTTCCGTTAATCCTGAGTTGCCTGAATATCCAATAAGTTGACCTCTTTTTACTTCAGTTCCACGTTTAATGTCTTTTGGGACAGTGGACAAATGAGCATAAAGGGTTTCATATCCGTATCCGTGATCAATTACAATTATACGACCAAGCGTTCCTCTGAGTCCTACATACTTAACCTTTCCATTTGCTGTAGAATATACTGAACTTCCGATATCCGCGCGAAAATCAGCTCCACCATGCGTTCTGGGATATCCTAAAACAGGATGCTCTCTCATTCCAAAACTACTCAGCAAAATACCGGCTGTTGGTTTTATTGCAGGTAAGTGATGTAGTTTATCCTTATTGGTGTTGTAAGACTGTTTAAGTTCTTCAAAGCTGATTTTTTGAATACTGATACGTCGTTCCAGATTATCAATTTTTGAAGATGTCCATCTCAAAAGTTCAGCTGTGGATTGATTATAAACATCAAATTCCGGATTAGGAGTACCGCCACCTGAGCCAGCTTCACGCTCATCAGCAGAAATTTCTTCCAGACCTAATACAGAACGATAAACTTCATTGTCAGCTTCTGCTATTTCTTTGAGTTGGCTGTCAATATCTAAAATGGATTTTTTGGTTGTCTCAAGCTGCTTATAAAGAATTTCATTTTCAGCTTTAAGTGCTAACTCAGCTGGTGTACCTACATAACTGGAAAGAAAAATTATACCCAGACCTGATAGAAACACTCCGGTTAATATCCAGATAGATAAGTTATAGATGATTTGCTCTGCTTTATTATACTCCATTGGTATAAATTCGCAGCTTTCCTCGTCGTAGTAATAATGATTATGTAATGACATATCCTATTTTAAAAACCTAACAAATTTACGCACTTGTAGTTTCCCAGTCAAAGAGTAACTAAACATTCTAATGTTACTCAACATCACCTTCAAAGTATTCGATCGCTCTTCTGGGAGTAGGATCGAAATCCCCGGTTTTACTGGCTATTTTTGACTGGATCCTGTCCTGGAATGCTTTTGCGGGATCGTAGCCATAATGTTTCAGTAAATAATTCATGGCAATCACTTCGGCGATTACAGTTATATTTTTTCCCGGAGTGATAGGAAGGTGGATCAAAGGAATATCCAGATTTAAAATAGAGACAGAGTCATGATTGAGTCCTGTTCGTTCAACATCGCGTGTTTCGTCCCAAAGAGTGAGTTCTAATACAACCTCCAGTCTTTTTTGATATCGGATAGAGCGGATGCCAAACATCGACATCACATCTACAATACCAAGTCCACGGATTTCCATAAAATGTTTACTCATCTCCGTAGCTGAAGACATGAGCACGTTGCTTTTTTTGGTAAGCATTACCACGTCATCAGCAACCAAACGATGACCGCGTTCAATAAGATCAAGTGCTACTTCACTTTTACCAATTCCGGATTTTCCTGCTATCAAAATCCCAATCCCATACACATCCACCATAGCGCCATGCACCATAGTTTGAGTTGCAAACTGATCTTCCAGAAAATCCCTGAGTAAAAACATGAATCGGGTCGTTTCTACCGGAGTGGAATAGATAGGAATGGAAGCTTTCTCAGCAATTTTGATTAAATCATCTGAGAGTTTATTACCATCCGTTAAAAAGATCACCGGCAAATCGAAACCGGTAATGTTTTCGAATGCTTTTATTTGTTCAGAATTTGGCAGATGATCCAGAAATTGAGTTTCAGTGTTACCTATTATCTGGATTCTTTTAAAAGTAAAAAGATCGGTGTAGCCGGCTAGAGCCATCCCCGGTCTGTGAAGATCAACTTCATAAACGAATTTATATTCAGAACAATCACCGGAAGTACAAGCGGTTAAATTAAGCTGAACACGTTCCCTTAGTTTTTGAACTAAATAAGAAACGCTGATCTTTTCTTTACGAGGAATAGGCTCGCTGGCAGTAAATGGCATTAATATACTTCTTGTAATTTTTGTTTATATCGTTTTAGCTGACGCGTTGCCACATCTACGGCAACAGCCACTGCCTTTTCATAAGATTCGGCTTTTTCATTCACGGCAATAACTTTTCTGGGTACTTTAATAATCAGTTCTGCTTTCTGAGGAAGTTTGGGATCAGATGTAGGCTCCAGAACAATATCACAAGATACTATACGGTCATAAAAGTGTTCTAATTTTTCAACACTTCCTTTACTAAATTCTTTAAGATTTTCGCTTGCATCAAAATGTCTTGAGGTGAATGAAATATTCATTTGTTCTCCTATTAGTTTTACGTTTTAGCTCTTGGATGTGCATTCTCATACACATTTTTGAGTCTCTCTACGCTGGTATGAGTGTAGATCTGGGTTGCTGCTAAATTGGCGTGACCCAAAAACTCTTTAATTATTCTGATGTCTGCCCCGTTATCAAGCATATGCGTTGCAAAACTATGCCTTAACACGTGAGGGCTCTTTTGTGTTACCTCGCTTGTTTTAGTTAAATATTTCTCGACTATTCGTTGAGCGTTTCTAGCATACATTCGTTGTCCATGTGCGGAATGAAATAATCCTTTTACAGCATCTCCGTCTGTTTGGCTTCCAAATAATTTTTCTTTTGTCTCAAGATGATCCTTTAACGCCGTAATAGCTTTATTACCTAATGGAATAATCCGTTGTTTATTACCTTTTCCTGTAACATTTATTTGATTATTTCTCAGATCAACCTGTTCAAGGTTCAAATTTATTAACTCGCTTAAACGAATTCCGGTTCCGTAAAATAATTCAAGCAATGCTTTATCTTGTCTTCCGGCAGGTGTATCGGTATTTATTGAATCCATCATTCGTTCAATATCTGCCAAGTTTACCGTTTTTGGTAAGGTTCTGTCTTTTTTGGGAACTACCAATAATTGTGCAGGATTTTTGTCAATATGACCTCGTTTAAAACTGAACTTAAAAAAAGATCTGAGCGTAGCTACTTTACGGGCAATTGAACTTTTTGCCATTCCTTTTTCCGAAAGTTCACCAAGCCATAGCCGAATTGTTAATCGCGTTATAGAGTGCACTGAAATCTTTTCAGGATCTGAATCTTCCTGTTGTGCACAAAACTCTAAAAAAGATCTCAGGTCATTGCCATATGAAGTGATGGTGTGAGGTGAAGCATTCTTCTCAACAGCCAGGTATTTGAGGTATTTCTCGATGATCACTTTCATTGATGGAATATGTATATCCGACATCAAAAAAGAAAACTTTTATGAAAATAATATGAAGAAATTTCTAGTCTAAATTTCTTCCTTTCCAGCTAACTGATTTTCCTGTAAAATGATCTATCAGACACCGTATTCCAAGAGTCTGGAACCAAAGTAATCCAACAGCATGCGTGAAAGAAGAATAGATATCCCACTTGAATATAAAATTAAGTACCGCTCGTTGCGAAAATATCAGAATCAAAGAGATTGATGACCAAATAAGCAGCTCCACAGAATTGACCTGAAACCCATAGACAAAAGTGAAAATAGGAGCTACAAATACAATAAGGTGTAAAACAGACATCAATAAAAAGAGAACAGTGTTTTTACCAAAGCCCACAAAAAAGTTTTTTCTGAGTCCATTCCATAACTCACTGTCATTCGAATACATCCTGCAAAAAACTGACCCAACACCATGGAGCATCTTTAAAGTTAATCCACTACTCTTGATGTTTTTAGCCAGTTCCACATCTTCAATGATTTGATTCTTTACAGATTCGTGACCATTTATTTTTGAGTAGGCATTTTTATTAAAAGCTATAAACTGTCCACAGGCTGCAGCGAATTTTGGTGCTAATTTCTTTCTTAAAAAGGAGGGAAGCCATTTCGGAGCTTGTTCCACATATCGTGACGGAAGTAGTGTATACAATGCAAAGTAGACCAAAGGTATAACCTGCTTTTCCCAAAAAGATTCGACGATCTGCTCCGGCCATACTGTTATCGCATCTACATCAGAAAGCTCTGAAACTGCTTTAGGAATTGCATCCTCATCTAACCAAACATCTGCATCGATGAAAATTAAAATCTCGCCGGAAGCAGCTTCACTTAGCTGATGACAAGCCCATGGTTTCCCCAGCCATTCATTTGGTTTTTCTTTTCCTTTGATGTGTATCAGATTGTTGATGATTCCCGAAAGCTTTGCTAAAATTTCTCCGGTACCATCTGTGGATTGGTCATCGAGAACCAGAACTTCAAAATTTGGGTAGTTTTGTTTTAAAGCCGAAGTCACACAGCGTTCTATTACCGATGCTTCATTTCTTGCCGGGATACAAATACTGACTTTTGGTTTTTCAGAAGAGCCGGGAACGATTGTGTTCTTTAAACCTTTAAAATCAATCAAATTCATACCAAGTATAAAACTCGTATAAATTAAAAAGCCTACTGATATGTATAAAAGGATCATCATTTAGTGATGGAAGTTAATGAAGCTGAGGTTGTAGTTCACTCAAAAGATTCTGATAATTGCCCATGAATATTTCTACAGATCATTTAGACGAAAACCCTTTTCCAAATAAACCATCTGGAGGATACGAGTGGTGGTATTTTGATGCATTGAGTGAAGATAGAAATTGGTTTTTTGTTATCATTTTCTATCAGGGAAATCCTTTTTCTCCGGAATACATTCGAAATATCGAAAATAAATCTTCATGTCCTGATGAATTTCCTGCAGTCAGTATCTCGATCTACAACCGAAATAAAACAGAGTTCTATAGCTTTGTTGAATATTCAGCTGATGAATTTAACTGGAACACGAATTCAGACTCCTGTTCGGTAGGACCTCACAGCTTTTCGAAATCCGAAAATGATTCAAAGTTGGTTTATTCGATCGTGTTGAATGATGTTTTACCGTCCAGTCATTCCATTAAAGCAGAGCTCGAATTCAATAGCTCTATAATTACTGAGCCAACCATCGATTCAAAAAACCCGAGCGAGCATCATTTCTGGAATTTGATTCAGCCAAAAGCAGAAGTATCGGGGACAATTGAGATAAAAGGAAAGTCAGGTTTTCAAAATATCGAATTTACAGGTTCTGGTTATCACGATCATAATGTTGGTTTAGAACCTATGAAAGAAGATTTTAAGGACTGGTACTGGGGAAGATATCATCTCGAGAACTCCACTCTGATCTACTATGTGATGAACCGATTAAACGAAAAACAGCATAAAGCCTGGCTTATTTCAAATGAAAACGGAGAAGTAATTGATGTATTCTCATCTGTTGAGACGGAAGGATTTCTAAGAAATTTATTTGGTTTGCGTTCAGCCAGAAAAATCAGTTTGAAGTCGGGGGAAAGCGAAGTTACTATACAGGCGGCACTACCTTTGGATGACGGACCTTTTTACCAACGTTTTTTAGGTCAGACCATAATGCACAAAGATGGAAAGGTTTCAGTGGCTGAAGGAATTTCAGAATACATCTATCCTGAAAATATTTACTCCAAAAAGTTTTGGCCCGCAGTAAAAATGCGTCTGAGATTTGCGGATCAAAAGCCTCATTGGGTTCAAAGGTTTAAGATGTTCTATGAATGGACATGGTGATTTATAAGCTAGATCTTTTTAAAACCTTCATCTGAAAAACCGGCTACACTACGAGTTTCTGTGAGCAATTCATGAACTTTCTTCTCGAATTCAGTAGTTAATTCTGATTTTGACTGAGAACGATCAATGGTCAATGCTGCACCAATATTAATATACAATTCCGGTTTGCTGTCACGGAATGTATGTTCATAAAAGGCTATAGGCACAAAATCGATTTCTTTATCCGTATTTTGATACAACCAAGCCAGTCCTTTCTTAAATTCTGGTTTTGAAGCTGAAACAGGAGTGATTTCTCCTTCAGGATAAATGTATAAACTTGAATTAGGCTTCTTCAAACTATCAACAGCGAATCTGAGTGATCTTAAAGTGGATCGAGGATCAGAAAGGTTTATAGAAAATGCTCCAATTTTGGAAAAAAACCGGTGTTTACGCATCTGCTTATCCTCCATAAAAGCCCGTGCTGTTTGATGAAATACATTTCTGCTTAAGTAAAGTGGAAGTAAACCATCCCACCACAAATTGTGATTGATGTAGTAAACAGTCTTTGCGTCAGTATCCGCCTTATAATCTTGCTTAATAAAGATATTCTTAAAACGACGTCTAAGTAACCAACGGGTATACAGGTCAAAAAACCAGATCAAAAAACGGGATTCTTTAGCAGGGATAAAATTCAATTCAATTCTTTTTGGTGATGATAGGGTGTTCTGCCTTATCTTTCAATTATGAAGAAGCACAGAGACAAACCGATCGTTCAAATTACGAATCCTGAAATTGATAAATATTCGGAAGTTCATACAAGTCCCGAAAGTAAGGATATTCAAAACCTGATCAACTCCAGCGATGAAGAACTGCAATACATTGACATGCTTAGCGGCAGAGTGGTTGGGCAACTTCTTAAAATGCTGGTAAAGATATCAGGTGCAAAGCGAATACTTGAGATCGGAACTTTTACAGGGTATTCAGCAGTAATGATGGCAGAAGCTTTGCCGGAAGATGGAGAAGTATTCACCCTAGAGATGAACTTGAAGTACCAGAAAATAGCTCAGAATCATTTTGACAAAAGCCAAGCAGGGCATAAGGTTACAATGATCCGTGGAAACGCTCAGAATACAATTAAAGAGCTAAACGGTACATTCGATCTGGTTTATCTGGATGGAGATAAATTGAGATACTCGTTTTATTTTGAGCAGGTAATGCCATTTCTCAATTCCGGCGGACTCATTATCGCTGATAATGTACTTTGGGATGGAACCGTACTTGATCCGGAAGACAAAAAAGCCGAGGCCATTGCCGAGTTCAACAAACTAGTTGCTGAGGATAAAAGGGTAGAGCAAGTATTACTTCCGGTAAGAGATGGAGTGAATGTTATTAGAAAAAGGTGACTTTGTTTTGTCACAAAAACATGAAACCATTAAAGGGTTAAATTGAGTAGCTCTTAATTATATTTAGATTCAAAAACTTCTCTCATTTCCCAAGCTTTGCAAGCTCCTAATGCACCACCTAGGGAAGAAGGGAAAAAAGAGAGTAAAAAAATGCCAGCATTAACAATCATGAAATCACCTGTGAAAATTGGAATAATTAGGCTAATAATGAACATTAGAAAAACAAGAATATTTAAAATCCAAAAGAAGAAAACAGCTGAGTCAAAAAGTTCTCTGCTCATATGACCTTTGTTTTTATGTTGAAACTCTAAAACTTCTCGGACTCCATAAAAGATAGCATAAGAAAAGACAACACCTAAAATTGGAAAAATTATACCATCAGAAGTCCTTATAAAAATTAACCCTATTAAAAGAATTGCGATATGCCAAACAATCAAAATTTTTGGAGCCCAAAGTTCTGTTAGTTTGTAATATTTAGGTTTTATCATTTTAAACCGCCTTATTATCTATTTCAAGCATTCATTAATATAACTCATCAATATCTGCCTTGCTAAGATCTATGAAAAGCTGAGCCATTTTATTGCAAACAGCATTAAAGAATTTTTTCCCTTTCTCAGGTGTAGCAGCTTTTGGATTACCAACTCCGGTATCTTTTGAAACCTTTGACCACGGACGTTCACTCCAAGCCCAGTCTTCATTAAAAGCAGTTATTTTGTTTTTTCTTTCAGCTCCGTCGCCCCATTCTTTTTCCGGTAATACTAAGTGCGGTTCAAGATGAAGGATCAAACTGGTTTCCATTTCGTCAGCATGATCACCGGGGTCGGTAAAATACTTATGTCTATCCAGCATTTTAGGCCAGAAAGTAACACAGATAAACATATCCGGATACAAAAGTCCAAGTTCCCGAACCATTGATTTAAAGTCGTTACCACCATGACTGTTAAGGATCATAAACTTATGAATACCCTGCCTGTTCAGCACTTCAATGATGTCTTTTAGTATTTGAAACTGAGTACTTGGGTTAAGATTTATATCCAGATAAATATCAGATTGACCGGTATTTACACCGAATGGAATATTCGGCAGTACAATTACATTCGCATCATTTTCCCAGGCAATTCTGGCTGATTCTTCAGCAATTGCTTTGCCTTCAATGTTATCAGTAGCATAGGGAAGATGGTAATTATGAGCTTCCGTTGCTCCCCAAGGCAATACAGCAAGTTCAATATCCGCATCTTTTAAATGCTTCCAGTTAGTTTCAGCTAAAATGTATGGTCTGATCATTATTCCTCAATTATCTATTTCAAGCATTCATAAATTTCAAACTTATCGTTCTCTGCAGTAATGGAGCAGGTTTTAAACAATTTATCTAAATGAGTTTTATAGTTCAGATGTTTATTGGCTACCAAAACAAATCTTCCGGATGACTTTAAACATCTTTGAACCTGAGTAAACAGACTAATTGTTACTTCTATGTTGGTTTCGTGTTCAAAATGGAAGGGAGGATTGGATACTACCAGATCAAGTGATCCATCATCAAAATCTTCCATAGAATCTTTCCAATGAAAATGTGCGCCTTCATTTACATTCATTTTTGAGGATTCGACCGCAAGGAAAGAGTCGTCCACTAAATGAACTTCTGCGTTAGGTTGCTGACTTAAGATATTATCCGCAATCACACCATTACCGGAAGCCAGATCAAGAATATTATTTTCTGATTCCTTAACTGAAAGATGTTCTAAAAGGAATTGAGTAGCATAGTCAATATGATCAGAAGAAAAAACTCCCGGGTACTGTTTATATACTTTATCGCTAAACTGGATGTCGATCGTAACTGCTTGTTGCTCAATTTCTTTCTTATTTTTTAGAATGAGTAATCGGGCTTTTTTCTTTGCTTTTGATTGCTCGACTTCTTCAAAATATTTACTACTGATCTCGAGCAATTGTGGTGTGAAGTATTTGGTCATAAATCCACATACAATGACGCCATTTTCTCTTAATGATTTGTGTAATAACTGAAGATAGAACTCAAAAGCTTCCATTGATTTAGGAATCTTTATCACTCCTAAATCGGTATCAGGAAGTGACCCAAAAGGAGTTTTAATTGTGCGAGATTTCAAGACTAAAGAATTGCTAACATAATTCCTTTCAATAGCTTTTTGGTGACTCTTATGGTTTACTACCGAAAGTGGTTGCAACTTAAAAAGGGTAGTGGCAAGAAAACCAAAGCGATCGTTTATCAATACTGAAGATTCATGCTCATCACTCAGGTCGCTTATGTACTCAAGGATCAGTTCATCAGCTGCATTCCAGGGCTGTAGAGATCTATTTGTTGTAGATGGATATCTTTTAATATCAAAGTCCCGATCATTGTAAGTGTATTTCATTCCATAATGGATTTACAGACGAAATCAGGAATAATACCCGTAGATCGAATCTGTGATTCGTAATTATCTTCACGAGTATTTCCCGAAAGAACCAGCATTGTTTTTACTCCAAACTTATTACCACCCAAGATATCAGTACGTAATGTATCTCCAACCATAAGAATATCATTTTTGTTGATATACTCATCCTGTATAAGCTGTTCATAAGCATACATAAACATTTGAGAATCCGGCTTTCCAAAATGAATGAATTTTTTCCCTAACATATTTTCAACCAGTTTTGCCACACCACCGGTAGCAATGGCGATATCGTTATGAGAAACAGGGTAGTAATAGTCAGAATTAGCCAAAATAACCGGCATATTCTTCTTTCTAAGCAGGTTTACCACTTTGTTGATGTCAATATTCCAATCGAAGCCTTCATCGTCTAAGAACACACAAGCTGATATGTCATCAATATTATTCAGATCAACATCGGCAACTGCAATATGCTCCAAACCTGCTTGTAAGATATAATCTGCAGAGTTTTCAGTCCCCAAATATGCGATTTTACCACTGGTGATCTTTTGCTCAAGAAAATGCTTTGCCATCATACCGGATGTGATCATTTCATGAAGATGAATACCAGGAAGACCTAATTCTACATATTTATCGACTTGTTGCTGTGGACTTCGGGATGCATCATTTGTAAGAATTCTGAACAATTTTTGTTCATTTCTAATAAAAGCCAGAGTTTTATCCGCTCCTTTAATTAAACCATTGTGATTTTTAACTACGCCGTACGAGTCCAGCATAATAACTTTAAATTGTTTTGCAATATCGAAGAAAGAGGGGTAGCTCATATATTATAGATCTAAAGCGTTAAGTAATGGTTCAGCGTCAAATTTTTCATCCAGAGTGGGTAAATGAATTTCTAATGCTTCTTTCTGAAGTTTAGTGGCAAATATCTCATGAAAGAAAAATCGGCCATATTTAATCACGTAAGTGAGAATAAAAAAACGATATGATTCCTTCAGAAAACGAATTTCAAGTTCTGAAAGAGGAAAGATCTTATGGTATGCTTTTAGAAAGATAATAAAACGTTCTTCCATCATTACATCCACATTGTAGCTAAACACGGTTTTATCGCCAATATCAGAAGCTACACGACTAAAGAAATAGAAATCAAGCATTCTGGTACTCATCCGGAACCAGTCGTAATCCCATCTTGAAAAAAGCTTAAAATTTGGAGTGACAGAGAAGTTGCCAATATTCCAGTCTACAAATACAGGAATAGTTTCTAATTCGCCTCCTCCTAAGGATTTATAATTATCTAAAAACAGGTGACAATGATCCCTGATTAAAGATCTGTGAATAGGATATTCATATTTAGTAGATTTATCGTCCAGAATCTCAAGAAGATCATTTATATCATCCCGCATGGTTTTAGATGATCTTGGCAAAGTAGCTTTTACAGTATCACAAGCTTTATGAAAGTAAGCTGTTTGCTGAGCTAATTTTACTATCTCATTCTTGTTCAGTCGTTTAGGTAGCTTATTCTTAATATGAATAGGTCTGTAAAAAACCACCCAGGCATCAATAATTTCACTTTTATAACGATGAACAAACAACTTGTTTCCTTTCATCAAAGATCTGGCCAGAAAGTTTTCAAAAGGAGAGGGCAGATTATTGGAAAGTGTGTTTATAATGCTGTGATCTTCAACAAAGTGTTCGAACTTTCCGAAATAGGAAAGCTTGGCTACTATAAAATTTTTGTCTTTAAGCGAAATCCGGTACACATGATTAGTGGAAACTTTCGCGCTAATATCCACGATGTGTGCAATTTCTCTGGAACTATCGTAGCTGTTCCATGCCTCGCGAATTATTGTATCAAAGTCGATGAATGCCATTATACGATCTCGAAATATCTTTTTAGTTCCCAGTTAGCTTGCTGAGGATCATATTGCTGCCATTCCCATTCCCGGGTTTTTATAAAGTGATCTGTGAATTCCATTCCAAAAAGATCATTAGCTATATCTGATTCTTTCATTGCTTTAGTTGCTTTGTGAAGGTTTGTTGCTAATGGTTCAGTAGTTGTGTTGTCGTATTCATTTCCTTTTGTAACAGGAATATCAAGTTTTAAGTTATTCTTAATGCCATATAATCCCGAAGCCAGACTTGCTGACATACTTAAATAAGGATTTGCATCCGATCCCGGCACCCGGTTTTCAACTCTTATTGCTTCCTGAGAGCTATTGATCACTCTGAGAGCAGTGGTTCTGTTTTCTATGCCATAACTTACAGTTGTAGGAGCCCAGGAGCCTTCTACAAATCGTTTATAGCTATTTACAGTTGGCGCAAACATTGGTAAGATATAAGGCAAGCAATGAAGCTGACCTGCTATGTAAGATTCCATTAACGAACTCATCTTGCTTTCTGATGATTGTTCGAAGAATAAGTTCTTTTTGCTTTCAAGATCCCAAAGACTTTGATGAATATGCCCACTGCATCCGGGTAATTCTTTATTCCATTTCGCCATAAAACTAGCCATTACTCCTTCCTGATAGGCAATTTCTTTTACAGAAGATTTGAAAAGAACAGCTTTGTCTGCCGCAGATAGAATATTATCGTACTTGATGCAGGCTTCATAAACACCCGGGCCTGTTTCAGTATGCAATCCCTCAACAGGAATATCGAAATCATGTAAGGAATCAAAAATGGTATTCACAAAATGGCTGTGTTGAGATGATCTTAAAATTGAATACCCAAACATTCCGGGTGAAAGGGGTAGCGGAGCTATATAATTTTTGTGCTGCAAGGTATGCGGTGATTCTACAAAAGTGAACCATTCAAACTCATTACTGAATTTGGGTAAATAACCTAAATCATTGCACTCCTTTTGAATACGCTTCAACAAACTTCGAGGGCAAACTTTATTTAGATCTTCGGAATGCTCAAAATCACCTAGAAAAAAAAGCTTGTCATCATCCCAGGGAATTTTTCTCAATGTGTTTATATCAATAGTAGATAAGCTGTCTGGATAACCTGTTTGCCAACCACTTACCTTAGTATTTGTGTAGGTTGCATCATTTATATCCCATCCAAAAACCACATTACAAAACCCTAAACCATTATCTAACGATTTTAAAAACTTCTCCTTACTTATCAGTTTTCCTCTCAGAACTCCATCAATGTCAGTAACAGCGAACTTAATGCTGTTACTTTCTTGTTGGTTGATATGTGATATAATTTCTTCTTTGTTCAAATCCTTACATTTATTTTTTACAATATAGGAAAGCTATGGTTACTATAAATTTCAAAAATTTTCACAGTTCCCAAAATACATATGAGTGAAATAAGAGACCGCAAAAAAGATCATATAAAGTTTACTGTTGATCAGCAAGCTCAATATGATCAATCAACTGGATTTGAAAGATATCAATTTATACATAATGCTCTTCCTGAAGTAAATCTAGACGATATACTAACAGAGACGATATTGCTTGGGCGTACATTTTCTTTTCCATTATTTATTTCTTCGATGACAGGCGGTTATTCCGAAGCAGGTCAGGTTAATGCTATTATAGCAGAATTTTGCAATGAGAAGAATCTACCTTTCGGAGTTGGGAGCCAAAGAGCGATGCTGGAAGATGACTCTTTAACGGAGACTTTTTCGATAGTCCGGAAGAAAGCTCCAAATGCTTTTATTTGTTCTAATATCGGTGGTGTTCAGCTAATAGGTGGTTTACAAAAAGATTCTTTAATAAGAATGATCGATAGTATTGAAGCTGATGCAGTTATCGTGCATTTGAATCCGTTACAGGAGCTTATGCAACCCGAAGGAGATAGAAATTTCAAAGGAGTACTGGATGGGATTGAGCATTTAGTTACAAAAACTTCAATTCCAGTGATCGTTAAGGAAACCGGAGCCGGAATTTCACAATCAGTTGCAAGAAAACTAATTAATATTGGGGTTTCTGTTATTGATGTAGCCGGAGCAGGAGGGACCAGCTGGGCTAAAGTTGAAAACCTTCGTGAGTCTAATATTGATCCGAATTTTGATTTCGATGAATGGGGAATCAGTACAACTGATTGTTTAATTGAAATAAATAAGCTCAAGAAGGATCATAACTTTGAATTAATTTCTTCGGGTGGTATAAGATCCGCTTTCGATATAGCTAAATCTTTATGTCTTGGAGCCGATTTTACCGCTAGCGCACAACCTTTTATTAAAGCAATTTCAGTTAATGGTTTAGAGGGAGCTGAAGAGTTATTTTTAAAATGGGAAAAAGATCTGATGACCATTCTTACACTACTCGGCTGTAACTCTTCAAAAGATCTTAGTATTTCACATTTAAAACTCAAATCCTAGCTTTTTAGGTGCATAAGAATCCTTATATTCTCTCAAATTATTCTTCAGAGACGTCTTGGCACAAACCGAATTACACCAAAATCTTTACACACTTATAGAGAAAGAAATTTCAGAATTAAAAATTCCGAAATTACCTGTGACTCTGTACGATCCTTATTCCTATACAATGGAAACGGGAGGGAAGAGGATTCGTCCTTTTTTAGTGCTTTTAGCATGTGGTATCTGTAAAGGAGATGTTTTAGATGCCATTCCTTCAGCCCTAGCTGTTGAAATCTTGCATAATTTCACTCTTGTTCATGATGACATAATGGACAGTGCGGAAACCCGGCGTGGTAACCCAAGTGTTTTTAATAAATGGGATCAAAACACAGCTATTCTTTCAGGGGATGTCATGTTTGCTGATGCATTCAGACAATTAGAATTTTATGGTTCCAACGATTCTTTCTCAAAACAAGAATACGTTGAAATCAACAAAACATTTACCAAAGCAACTGTTACAGTATGTGAAGGTCAGGCTTTGGATATGGATTTTGTGGATCGATCAGATGTAGACCACCATGAGTATATTCAGATGATCAAAGGTAAGACATCAGCTCTGCTGGCATGTTCGCTTAAGCTTGGAGCTATTTCAGCTCATGCTACTGAATCTCAATCTGACATTCTATATAGTTTAGGGACAGAAATGGGAATCGCTTTTCAAATACAGGATGACCTTTTAGATGCAATTGCTGACCCCGGAAAGTTTGGAAAAAGAGTTTGTGGAGATATTTATGAAGGAAAGAAAACATATCTTACAATACTTGCGTTAGAACGAGCAGATAAAGAACAGAAAGAGTTCATTGAAAGTGTTTTATCGGAAGAAAATTCGAAAGAAAAAGAAGTTGACGCTGTATTACAATTGATGAAAAGGTTGGAAGTTATTGCTGATACTGCTCTTAAAGTGGAACAACATTACAACAAAGCCATTGATTCATTGAATAATTTTGAAGACTCAGAATACAAACAAGAGCTTAAAAATCTTCTTATCTTTCTAAAAAACAGAGATCATTAATCATAAACTCACTAATGAAAAAGAATTCATATTTATTTTTAACTGTAATTTTATTATTCACTGCTTGTAAAAGTTCAAGGTTAGTAAACCCGGGTGATACTGTTCAGGAAGTTTATCAAAAGGGTATTACAAAATTTGAAGAAGGTAACTATGGAGATGCTGCTGAGATCTTTGAAACTGTTACAAGAGTTGGAAGAGGAAGTGAGTACGCTCAGGAAGCACAATATTATTTAGCAGAAAGTTATTTTAACCAGGAAAGATACATCCTCGCTGAAGCCGAATATAATAGATTTATAACTTTCTACCCCAGAGATTCAAAGCGACAAGAAGTGGATTATAAAAAAGCTCTGAGTATTTATCATCAAAGTCCGAGGTACAGACTGGATCAAAGTGCAACAAGAAGAGCTATAGAGGAATTTCAATTGTTTAACAGCAGATATCCTGATTCCCGTTTTGTAACGGAATCTGCTGACAAGATAAATGAGTTGAGAGAAAAACTTGCAAGAAAGTATTATGAGTCAGCTCAATTTTATTCCAGAACAGATCAGTACAAAGCAGCAACAATTTACTATGATCTGGTTATAGACAGATATCCGGAATCTAAATGGGCAGAAACAGCTTTGCTTAAACAGATTGACACATACAACGAATATGCAGTTAATAGTATCCTTAACAAGCAAGTAGAGAGATATAATTTAGCATTATCTTCTTACGAGAAATTTATTCAGTTATTTCCACAGAGTGATGCACGTTCCGAAGCGGAAGCTTTCAGAGATAAAGCTGAACAAGGGGTTAAAGACGCACAAGAGCAATTGCAAGAAAGAGAAAACAACCAAGGTAATTAACCTGATTTGAAAAAAATCGGTCTACTCGGCGGTACTTTTGACCCTGTTCATAACGGACATATTGAAATCGCATATTCATTTATAAATTCAGGGTTTATAGATGAATTATGGATTCTGTTAACTCCATTTCCTCCACATAAACTTGGTGAAAAACATGTTCCGTACGAAAAAAGACTTTCGATGCTTGAAGCTGCTTTTTCAGACACAGAGTTTAAAATACTTTCTATCGAAAAAGAATTACCTAAACCTTCGTACACCTACCGAACCATTCAGGTTTTAAAAGAAAATAATCCCGATACTTTTTTCTACTTTTGTTTAGGGGAAGATAGTCTTGCTCAATTCCATACCTGGAAACACTTCGAAGAGATTTTAGATGAAGCTGAGCTTTTAGTTGCTAAGAGACCTCAGTCTGATCACGATAAAGTCGATAATGAAATTTTAAGCAAAACTACTTTTGTAGAACACACCCCAAATGAAGTCTCTTCTTCATCTATTAGAGATCGTATTTCAGATATCAAGTTTCTGAAAGAAAATATACCAGAACAAGTTTATTCTATTATTGAAAAAGAGAATTTATATCGCTAATTACTGCGAACTAAAAATTCTCTTATGTCTTTATCCAGAAAACAATTTCTAAAAAATACAAGTCTAGCTTCTCTCGGTTTAGTTGGGCTATCAAAAAACTCTTGCGAAGAGGAAAAAACCGAAGTTAATGAATTGATCCTTCCAAAAGCTATTAGCTGGAATTCCACCATTGGCTTAGTAGCACCTGCTAGCCCTATTTATGACACTTCTCAATTTGATGAGATGATAATTACTTTAAAGGAACTTGGCTTTAATCTGAAGCTGGGTAAACATGTTCAGGATCAATATGGATATCTGGCAGGCTCAGATGAAGACAGAGCAACAGACTTAGTTAATATGTTTAAGGACTCAGAAGTAGATGCTATTCTTTGTGTTCGTGGAGGATGGGGGTGTAACAGAATATTAGATCTGATCGATTATGAGATCATAAAAAGTAATCCGAAACCTCTTATTGGGTTTAGTGATATAACCTCACTTCATAATGCAATTTTAACTAAAACAGGATTAGTAAGTTTTCATGGACCTGTTGGAAAATCAGATTGGAATGATTTTACAAAACAAAGTTTTGAAAAGGTCTTGATCAAAAAACAAAAAGAGAATTATAAACTTCCAATTGGTCAAAATGACGCTTTTACAATAACATCAGGTACTGTAGAAGGCCAACTTCTAGGAGGGAATCTTTCCGTACTTGTGGCTATGATGGGGTCTGAATATCTGCCTGACTTTACAAATGCTATACTTTTTCTTGAAGATGTTGGAGAGGATGTTTACAGATTGGACCGTATGCTTACTCAATTAAAATTGAATGGTATACTTGATAAAATTTCAGGATTTATCTTTGGGAAGTGTACGAATTGCGACGCAGGAGCTAATAGCTTGACCCTTCCACAGCTTTTAAATGATACGATAAAACCTTTGAAAATTCCTGCATTTTATGGAGCAATGATAAGTCACGAAGAACTTAACGTAACAATACCGGTTGGTTTACGTGGCAGGATGGATGCTGATAACAAGTCATTCGAAGTTTTATCAGCAGCTGTTAAATAGACATTTTTTTACTCTAATTTCATGTGGAAATTTGTTTATTTCCAACGATAACTCTTACCAAAAAAAATTACATGAATAAGTTAAACCGCTACGGCAAAATAAAAAGCTCCTTTTTGGTGCTTATATTAAGTGTTTTTCCAACATTATTATTTGCTCAAATAACAGGAAGTTCAAATTTTATTGAACTCCATTCTGATACAACTGATACTAATAAAATTGAAAAGAAGTCAAAAAACTTACCTCTTGATCCGGGTAGATTGATAGAAATAAATTCTACAGAAGCAACTTGGATGTCATTAGATGTAAGCCCGGATGGATCTAAAATTGCTTTTGATTTCATGGGTGATCTATATGAAATCCCGTTTTCGGGTGGAGAGGCTAAGCAATTGACGGATGGAATGGCTTTTGATTCTCATCCAAGATACAGCCCGAATGGAAAATATTTGCTCTATGTTTCTGATGCCCATGGTGCTGATAATTTATACTATATAAATTTAGAAGATACATCAGATGTAACTCAGGTCACCAAAGGTAAATCCAGCGGTTATGCTTCAGGTGAATGGACAACAGATGGCGAATATATAATAGGAGCCAAAGGAAAAGGAGTTCCTAAACTCTGGATGTACCATAAAGATGGTGGAAGTGGTACAGCGCTGATTTCATCTCCGAGTGGACTTAAAACAACCGATCCAGCTGTAGGTCATACAGGACGTTATATATATTTCTCACAAAGAAACGGATCTTGGAACTATAATGCTCAATTCCCTCAATATCAGATTGGAAGATATGATCGTGAAACAGGAGAACGTACTTCTGTAACATCCAGATATGGATCAGCATTTACACCGGTTCTTTCAAGTGATGGTAAATGGATGGTTTATGGAAGTAGATTTGAAGACAAAACTGGACTTGTTCTTCGTGACATGAATTCAGGTTCAGAAAACTGGCTGGCTTATCCGATTCAAAGAGACGATATGGAATCTCAAGCAACTCTTGGTGTACTTCCTGCAATGTCTTTCGCTCCTGATAACAATCATTTAATAGCTTCTTATGGTGGTAAAATCCATAAGATTCCTGTTGATGGTGGTGAAGCTACAGAAATTCCATTCGAAGTTACTACCGAACTTGAGATGGGACCCGAAGTACTTTTTAAATATCCGATCAGGGATGAAAAAGAAATGATTGCTACTCAGATCAGAGACGCTGTTCCTTCACCAGACGGAAAATGGTTGGCATTCACTGTACTGAATGATCTTTATATTCAGGAATTACCCGAAGGCGAGCCTAAGCAACTAACAAATTCCGGAGCTACAGAAGCACAACCAACATGGTCTCCTGACGGTAAAAAATTGGCTTACGTGACGTGGAATTCCGCAGAAGGAGGGGCTATCGTTTCTGTAGATCCTTTTGCTAGAAGATTTCGTCCAACAAAATTAACCACCAAAACAGGAATTTATACAAACCCTGCATATTCTTCTGATGGTAGCAAAATCGTTGCTTTTAGGAATGATAAACAAGTTTACGACGATTCCTACGGTCCCGGATTTTCAGGTGCCTTAACGGATATAGTTTGGATACCTTCAAATGGTGGGGAAGTTTCTGTCATTGACAGAGCAAAAGGTCGTTCTAATCCTCATTTTGTAAAATCAGACGATCGTATTTACCTGAACAGATCCGGAACTTTAGTATCAATAAGATGGGATGGTACGGATGAAAAAGAACATGTAACAGTTACAGGTATTACAACTTATTCACCGTTTAATCTTGAAACTGCTTTAAAAGAAGCAGAAGTCTGGAAAACGCCTGCAGAAATTCTTCATCCTGATGGAAATCATGATCATGCCAAAGAAAACAATCCTCCTTCGCGGGCTGCTTTTATTCAAATGGCTCCGGAGGGTGATCAGGCTTTGGCTCAGGTAAACAATAATATTTATGTGGTCACAGTGCCTTTAACTGGTGGAAGTACTCCTTCAATATCTGTTGCAAATGCAGCATCTGCACCATTTCCTTCAAAAAAGCTGACTACTATTGGTGGGCAATTTCCAACCTGGAGTGCTGACGCTAAACAAGTTCACTGGTCAATAGGTAATGGTCATTTCATATATAATTTTGATGATGCAGAAGCTTTTGAAGACAGTGTAAAAGCGGCAAAAAAGCTGGAAGAAGAAAAGAAAAAAGAAGAAGCTGAGAAAAAAGCTGAAGAAGATGAAGATTCTGATGAGGATAAGGATGAAGGTGATAATGAAGGCGATGAGGACAAAGAAAAATCATCTGACAAAAAAGAAGAAAAGAAAGATGACACATTTAAACCCATTGAGCTTTCTATAGATGTAACAATAGAAAAAGATATTCCCGAATCGTCTATACTTCTTAAGAATGCTAGAATTATTACGGCAAATGGCAATGAAGTTATTGAAGGAGGGGATATCCTGATCAAAAATAACAGAATTGTTGAAGTTGGGAAGAATCTTTCAGCTAACGGTGCTCAGGAAATGGATATGACCGGAAAAACTATAACTCCCGGATTTGTAGATACACATGCGCATATGTGGCCAAACTGGGGAATTCATAAAGAAGAGATCTTTAATTACGCTGCAAATCTTGCCTATGGGGTTACTACAACAAGAGATCCTCAAACTGCAACAACAGACGTACTCACCTATTCCGATATGGTAGAAACGGGAAGAATGCTCGGTCCAAGAGTTTATTCTACCGGACCTGGTTTTGGATACTGGGCATACAATGTAAAAAGCCTTGAAGAAGCTCAGAATGTGATGAAGCAGTACAGTAAATATTACGATACAAAGACTATCAAAATGTATTTAGCAGGTAACCGTGAGCAACGACAGTGGATAATACAAGCTGCTCGTGAACAGAATATCATGCCAACTACTGAAGGTGCATTGGACTGGAAGCTAAATATGACCCAACTCATAGATGGTTATCCGGGTCATGAACATTCATTGCCAATTTATCCGATTTACAGTGATGTGGTGGATGTAATAGCTCAATCCAAAATGGCTGTAACTCCTACTTTACTTGTATCTTATGGAGGGCCTTGGGCAGAGAATTTTTACTACTCTCGTGAAAATCCTTATGACGATCCTAAGTTGAATAAATATACTCCTTATTCTGTACTGGCAAGTAAATCTAGACGCAGACCGGGTTGGTTCAAAGACGACGAGCATGTTTTCCAAAAGCACGCTGAAACTATGACCAAAATCGTTGAAGCAGGTGGCCTAGCCGGTGTAGGAAGCCACGGTCAGTTAGAAGGGCTAGGATATCATTGGGAACTATGGTCGGTAGCTGCGGGTGGAATGAGTAATATTGATGCAATCAGAGTTGCTACCATTCTTGGTGCTGAAGCTATTGGGCTTGATGGAGATCTTGGATCTATTGAAGAAGGAAAATTAGCCGATCTGGTTATTCTATCCGATAATCCTCTAGATGATCTGAGAAATACTAATACAGTAACTTATGTTATGAAAAATGGTCGTTTGTACGATGCGAACAATTTGAATGAGGTTTACCCAAGAAAAGTAAAAGCAAAACCATTTAGTTGGAACGAACCAAAGCCTCAAAGTTTAGGTTTACCGGGAACAAATAAATAATTAATTAAAAGGCTCTTTCGGGAGCCTTTTTTATATCCTTTTTTCAGAAAGGTGGGATATTCTCTCATTATCTGTTGTCAAGTAAGAGCCCATTAAATCAGCAGTTAAACAAGAGTGAATTGGAAGTATTGTAATGATATCTCCTGGTTTTGTATCGTTAAAAAATTCATCTGTGCATTTGATTATGCCATGCTCCTGTGATACAGACTTCAAAAAGCAGTTTTCAATTGGCTTTCCCCATTGTCCATTTAGATTTTGAACTACTTGACCAAAATACGGTTCTCCGCTATCCAGGAGATCATAATCTTTAGAAAAGTGGACAGCGCCTCCATGAATTAACAATTCATTTCTGGATGGATATTTAGCAACTACGGGACATTTCATTGCAATGGTTATCTCATCAGGATCGCAGGAACCGATCTGTGTCTGAATCCAGTCATAAAAAACAAAATTACCCGGACTTAGCTCATCTATTGCTCCAAAATTTTTTAAAACAGAGCAGGAGGGAGTGTCTCCAAAACATATTGAGAGGTCGTATTTATTCTTTAATTGACTTAAACTGTTAATAATAGCCTTAGAGAATTGCTCTAGATCATTAGCTGACCTGCATTTATAAGAATGTCCTGCATGTGAATAAAAACCATGGAGTGTTAATTTCTTAGTATTATTTAGAGTTGAGATCAGCTTATCGATTTGCTCAGTATCATTAAAGTGAATTCCACTTCTTCCATATTCAGGATCTATTTCGATATAAACAGATACATTTGATGTTAAGCGCTTATCTAATTCTATCGCTGATTCAGAGTCAACCACCAATACTCTTAAATCTATTTTTGAAGCCAGAGCGTTAATCTCTTTTATATCAAGAATATTAAAAGGAAATGCTACAGTAATACTTTTCCATCCACCCGATGCAAAATATTTAGCCATTTTAAGAGAGGAGACCGTAATTCCGTCAATGGGAAATTCTCTAAACCAATTACCAATTTCCAAGGATTGATGTGTTTTAAAATGGGGGCGGAATTTTAAACCAAGGTTCGAAATTTTTGAAGACATTTTATTAATGTTTTCAAGGGTTTTGTTTCTGTCCAGAACCAGAGTAGGGGATGTAATCACTGAAAAAATTTAGGTTTAAGGATTGATTAAAAGATACAGCAAACCGGGGATGTATTTAAGTATTTTTAAGAGATAGCGATAAATAAAAAACAGGTGCTCTGACCAAAAGGCTTTGTAAGGCATAATCATTTTAATCAATCCGGTAAAAATATATTGCAAAGGTTTAATAAAAAAGAGTTCAAAAAGTGAAGATCAATTGATAATGAGTTATCTTTATTGAAATGAAGAAAACGAATAAAGAAATTATTGGCAGACTGGAAATTGTAGATTTGCCAAAATGGGATATTAAAGAAATAGAAGCCAAAATTGATACAGGGGCTTATTCTTCAAGTTTACATTGCCATAATATTAAAGAATATGAGAAGAACGGTGCTAAATGGGTTAAATTTAACTTATTAGATCCTGAACATCCTTCATATAACGAACGCCTATTTTCTTTACCCGTATCAGACATTAGAGAAGTAAAAAGTTCCAACGGTCAAACTGAGTTACGTGTTTTTGTTAAAACTAAAATTATCTTCTTTAATAAAGAGCATGATATTGAATTATCTCTTACTAATCGTTCAGAAATGAAATACCCGATCTTAGTAGGGCGCAAGTTTTTAAAGAATAAATTTCTTGTAGATGTTTCTAAAAAAAATTTATCCGAAAAAGAGGAAAACTAAATAAAATATGAAAATAGGAATACTTTCCAGAAACGCTAATCTATACTCTACCAAAAGACTTGTTGAAGCAATAGAAACAAAAGGTCATGAAGCAAAGGTTATTGATCATCTAAAATGTGATATAGTTATTGAACAAGACAAGCCTACCATTTTTTATAAAGGAGAACAACTATCTGATCTGGATGCAGTTATCCCTCGAATTGGCGCGTCTGTGACTTTTTACGGTACAGCTGTGGTTCGTCAATTTGAAATGATGAATATCTTTAGCGCTGTTGAATCACAGGCTTTGGTACGCTCCAGAGATAAACTGAGAAGCTTACAAATTTTAGCTAAAGCCGGAGTCGGACTTCCGAAAACTGTATTTACAAACTACTCTAAAGAGGTTGATAAATTAATTGATTCAGTAGGCGGTGCCCCTTTGATCGTTAAATTACTTGAAGGCACTCAAGGTTATGGAGTTGTGTTAGCTCCGACAAAAAAAGCAGCTCAGTCAATGATAGAAGCATTTCATAGTATGAAAGCACGAGTGATTGTCCAGGAATTTATTAAAGAAAGTAAGGGTGCTGATATAAGAGTTTTTGTTGTAAATGGGAAAGTAGCAGGAGCAATGAAGCGCCAGGGAAAAGAAGGAGAGTTCAGGTCTAATTTACACCAAGGTGGATCCGGGAGCTTGATTAAATTGTCAAAAAAGGAGAGAGAAGCTGCTCTTACTGCCGCTCAGGCAATGGGATTGCCAATTGCTGGTGTTGACATGTTACAATCTGAAAGAGGACCTTTAATTTTAGAAGTAAATTCGTCACCTGGTTTGGAAGGTATTGAAAAATCAACGGGTAAAGACATCGCAGGCAATATTATCAAGTATGTTACAACAGCTGTAGAAGCTCAGAGAAATAACCCGTCAAAGCGACGTAAAATCAAAAGTAATGCCTAGTAGCATCACAATAAATAAAGAAAAAATAAGGCCTGGCGAACACAAAATTATCAATTTTGATATTGCAAGTTTGCCAACCAGGACATCAATAAGCCTTCCGGTTCATGTTTACAGGTCAGAAATTGAAGGTCCTACGCTATTACTAACCGGAGGCTTACACGGTGATGAGTTAAATGGCGTTGAGATTATAAGAAGGTTGATCGATTCAGGTGATGTAATACCTGATCGTGGAACAGTTATCGCGATTCCTATAGTTAATATCTATGGTTTTATTCAAAATTCAAGAGGGCTTCCGGATGGAAAAGATATAAATCGTAGTTTTCCGGGCGTTAGAAAAGGAGGTTCGCTAGCAAAGCTTTTAGCCTACACTATTATGAAAAATATAATCCCACATATAGATTGTGGTTTAGACTTTCATACCGGTGGTGCAAGTAGGTCTAATTATCCTCAGTTAAGAGTGGACTTATCTAATGATAAAGCTCTTGAGCTTGCAAAAGCATTTCAACCGCCTTTAATAATTAACTCAAAGTTAATTCCAAAATCATTTAGAAGCGCTTCATTTCGAAAAGGTAAAAATATTTTAGTTTATGAGACCGGAGAATCATTAAGATTCGATGAGTTCGGTATTCAAGAAGCTTTAAATGGTACATTAAGACTTATGAATCATTTAGGGATGGTAGACTTTAAAAAGGAGGGACATCCCACTGAAATTTATAGTTCATCCAGTTGGATTAGATCCAGTTATGCAGGCCTGTTTTCACCGTCCATAAAACTAGGAGAATCATTCAAGAAAAAACAGCCTCTTGGATATATTAATGGTGCATATGGTGAACTACACGCTAAGATTTTAGCTCCTAAAGAAGGTAGGGTTATTGGTTTAAATTATTGTCCTGTAGTAAATAAGGGCGATGCAATTATACATTATTCATATAATTAAAAGAAATGGATTACGATTTATTATTTACTGTAATTGACGATCAAAACTGGAAAGAAATTGCTTCTGAAGGAACCTTTCATCCAAAAAGTTTAGACGAACTTGGTTTTATCAAATGTATTGATGAGAAGGATCTAGAAAATTATGTAAACCTGGATATTCACAAAGAGAAGGACTTAATTTTAGTAGTAATTGACCCGCTAAGAGTAAAAAATTCCATAAAAACAGAAAAAGAAGGAGATTTTAAAATAATTAAACTGTTTGGAAGCCTAACCTTAGATGCTATAATAGATAAAATAGACCTTAAACCGTCCAAAAAAGGAGATTACAGCATTAAAATAAAGCACTACGATTAGTGAATTAGATTTCTGTATTTGAGTTTTAATTCATCATTTCTTCATAATTCTATTTTAGTTTCAGATAAGAATTAAGGAGGTTCAGATGAAAAATCACAGATCTACAAAATTCCGCAAAATCAATCTTAAGAAAAACTATTTTCTTTTTTTTGAGACTGGTTTAATACTTTCTCTTGGTATTCTGAATTTGTTGACCCGAATTGATATTTCTTCAAATGAAGCTATTAAAGCTAACTTCGAGGACGTTGAAGAGTTAGTTTTTTTAGAGAAAACAATTCAAACTAAACAAGAGCTTAAAGTACCACCGCCCCCAAGACCTGTAGTTCCTATTGAAGTACCTAATGATGAAATCATTGAAGATGAAATTATTTTAATGAGTTCAGAAATAGATTTCGAAGAGATTATAGTATTAGGACCACCACCTTTACCTCAAAATGAAAAAGAATTAGTAGAAGAAGAGGTTTTTGTAGTAGTTGAGCAACCACCAGTCTTAATTAATGGTCTTAGAGAACTTCAATCCAAAGTAATTTATCCTAAAGTAGCTGTGCAAGCAAACATAGAAGGAAGAGTAATAGTGCAGTTTGTAATTAACAAAGAAGGTGATGTTACACAACCGGTAGTATTACGTGGCATCGGTGGCGGTTGCGATGAGGAGGCATTAAGAGTAATAAAGCTTGCTAAATTCAGACCAGGCATGCAGCGCGGCAAACCCGTACCTGTAAAGTATACAATCCCAATTTTATTTAAAATGACTCAAAATTAATGCTAAATCTTTTCAAGAGAACTTCTAAGATCATCTAAACTTACAGGTTTTACCAAATAATCGATATGTTCAGTAGAGTTAGCTCTTTCTCTGTTATAAGAATCCGAATTTCCGGTGATATAAATGACCTTAGATGTAGTATTGGTTTTTTGAAACTCCTTAGTGGCTTCAATTCCATCGATTTCGTCTTCTAGCATAATATCCATTAAAACTAAATCGGGGACAAGCTCTTGAGCTTTAGCTATTGCATCGGATCCTTTAGCGTAGATTCCTACAACTTGATAATTCAATCTCTCAACCATCTTTGATAACAGCAGTGATAATACTTTATCGTCTTCTATAATTAATACATTCATTAGAGTATCTTTATTAGTTATAAATATACAATGTTTGAAGCTAAGTAAATATTGAGAGACACATAGTTTAATAGAGGTCTCCAAAAAGCGGATTTTCTTTTATGTACCGCAAACAGTGTATAAACGCACATTTCAGGTTCGGATCAACAAAACTAAATGGGCTTCTAAATTCAGCCGAAAATTACGGTAAACACTAAGAAAAAGACAGTTAGTTTTATACAATCTTAATTAGAGTCACTTAATTTTGTTAAATATAAGTACGACCTGATACTCGCCTTGGTCTTTTTTAAGCTATTAGCGTTTAAATATGAGCCTCACTTTTTGCTGATTTTGTCAATAAAAGCCTGATTATGCTCTTTTAGGATGGATTCTTGGAATTCTTTAATGATCTCCAATTTACGATCGTCGCTTAGATCGCTTTCTTTTAAGTGGTGGTAAGCTGCTATAATATTTATGTAGACAGGATCAGAAGCATTGTATTCCACTCCTAAATCGTTTACCTGATCTACCAGGTCTTTGATAAGCATTGGTCCTTTCCCGGTGTACAGCCAGTGCGCGTTGATCCCTAAATCAATGATCTTAAGCACAATATTATATCCCGGAGTCCTAGGATTGTCGTTCACGTAGTTATTAAAAGCTTGCGGACTCATGCCCAGGTCTTTAGCCATTTTAGACTTATTCCCCGAATAAAGCTCTTCTACGATGTTTTCTAGTCTCTCTCGCATTTTATTTTAATTAATTACACACATTGTATTGCTAATGTAAACAAATTGTCTTAATATTAATACAGATTGTTTAAATAAGTTATCAAAATATACACAAACCCAATTTACTTATAAAAAATGGAAGGAACTCAAGAAAATATAAAAATCGCTCTGGATGCAGTTGATCTTAATAAACTGAAGCCTCTTTTGAGATATGGAGATATAAAGAAAATAGCTGAAAAAACGGGATTCAGTCGTGGTTACATCCATAATTGCTTAAACCCGAGAAACCCGAGAGAGAACAGTAATGTAGTTAATGCTGCTATTGACCTGGTGGATGAACGTAATACAAAAAGTGTAAGCAAGCTTACTGCGGAATCCATCACTAAAAGTGCATAACCGGATATACCTAAATAGCCCACTATTTAAGGTACATATCTCATTTGTTGATAAAAACTAATCTAAATGACTAATAAAACTTCACATAACTTATTTTTGACCGTTAAAGAATTACGGTACAGAATTTCGCTTTCAGAGAGAGGGATTAGAAAGCTTGTTGATCGCGGAAATATCGGCGAAGACAATTTTGATTATAAAAAAGAGAAAAGCGCAGGCCGGCCGGAGTTGGTTATAAACCCGATGGCTTTACCGGAGAAATATAAGAACGAGTATCTGCGTAGTATTGAGAATGAACAGATCAACGAAACTGCAGGTACGCTACCGGATTGGGCGGAAGAAAAAGCTACTGCCAGGATAGCTGTTGTTCGATTGCTTAAGCAGGAGAAAGCGCAGTTTAAAAAAGAAGGCAAAACCATTGGAATGGTATATGATGAAGTTGCTGAGATCTACAATACCGGCCACATCCTGGAGAAGGCTTTTTCCATACTTGGTGATATCAGCGGTTACACTGTAAAGAATTGGGAAAAGCTGTACGACGATTGCCGCGCTACCGGTGGAAACATTCTGGAAGCAATGGCACCTAATTACGGCCATCGTAAAGGTGATTCTAAAATGAATCAAAATGAATGGTACAAGGACCTAATCTTAAAGCAACTTCTTACACCAAACCGTTTAAATGTTACCCGCGCTGCCAAGATCGTGAACGCTGAGCTTAGGCTTCATAAAAAAGAAATTCCCTGCAGTATTAAAACCGTGCAGCGCTTTGTTAAGAAGTGGAAGAAAAACAATTACGATACATGGGTGTTGATGCGCGAAGGCCAGAAGGCGCTGAACGACAAAGTAATGCCTTACATAGATCGAGACTGGAACCTGCTTAATGTTGGTGATGTGCTTATTGCCGATGGCCATGTACTTAATTTTGACGTGAAACATCCTGTTACCGGTAAAGCTCACCGACCTACAATGATCTGCTTTTTAGATGGTAGATCTCGCTATCCGGTTGGTATCTCGATCATGCCGACGGAGAACACAGATAACATAAATGAGGCTTTACTGGATGCGATCAATACACTTGGAAAGTTCCCACAGGCAGTGATCCTGGATAACGGCCGAGCATTTAAAGCAAAGCATTTTACTAAGTCACCTGATTTTTATGATGCCGGTATTGCAGGGATCTATGAGAAGTACGGAATTCTTACCCATTTCACATTGCCATATCACGGACAAAGTAAGCCTGTAGAACCATTCTTTAATCAATTTAATGAGCGCTTTAGTAAGCAGATGGCGACGTATCGCGGAGCTTCTATTGATACTAAAGTTCCACGGTTGATGCGTAACGAGAAGTTCCATCAAAAACTATACGGCGATGTAGTTGGCGACTGGTTGCCGACTATTTCGGAAGCTACAGATCTTATAAAAATTTGGGCGGAGAAAGCTTACGGACAAGAAGAGCATTCAGGTTTAAAGAAGGGCGAAACTCCATTAAAAGTTCTATTAAACGGCAGGGGCGAAGGTGTTAAAGAGTCGCTACTAATTGACCTGATGCTTAAGAGTAAAGCTGTAACTCCACGCCGGGCACGATTTATAATTGAAGGCATTGTTTACAGTAATGAAGATGTACTAACAGGTGTTAATAAAGAATTATTAGTTAGGTATTCAAGAAATATACCACAAAAAGTATGGGTGTTTGATACAGATTCATCAAAAGGTAATGAGTTGATATGTATTGCTGAGGCAACACAAGCAGTTCATCCTTTAGAAAAGCTTACTGAAGCAAACGGTGAGTTTAATATGGGTATCCGCGACAGACTGGACCAGAGAAAACGACTTGAAAAACGTGCTCAAAAGTCCGCAAAAGCGTTGCTTGAAATGGACGGTACTACTCACGCCGGACATGGTATTCCTGAACATTTAAAAAATATTCCGGATGCGACTCCAAATCTACGCATCGAGGCGATTGAGTCGAAAGAAATTGAAGAAGAAAAAACAGATACACCTACCATTTTTGAACATGCTTACGAGCGGTTTGAGTACATCGCAGCACAAAAGAAATTCGCGGATCTGAGCGAAGCTGATATTGATTTTCTAAGAGATTTTAAAACAACCGGAACGTACAGCAATCTATACAAAGAGCGCTATGCAGACCAAGTAAATTCTATAATTAACTAAGAGACAGCATGAAAAATAAATTCGTTAATACCAGGAATGTAAAGTCAATGTTTGCACTGGCTGATCTACTGGAAAGTTCAGAAGAAAAAACGCCCGGATTAGGATTGTATTACGGCGATCCCGGACTCGGAAAAACAGAAGCAGCGCAACATCTTTGCATTAAAAAGCCGAACTACATTTATATACGAGCAAAGACAGCCTGGACCATTCGATGGATGCTTAATGATTTGCTATTAGAACTGAACGAGCAAGCTGCGGGGCGAACTGAACGAGCTTATGAAAGGCTTAGAGATACTTTGCTTAAAGATCGCCGCCCTATTGTTATTGATGAAGTGGATCACATGCTGCACGACAGTAAGGTTATTGAGACGATGCGAGATATTTACGATGAAACCGGCAATCCGTTTTTGTTGATCGGTATGCAGGATGCCGAGCGTAAGTTGAAGCGTTTTCCTCACTTGTATAGTCGCTTCGCTGATGTATATAAAGCAAAGCCTATATCAGCAGATGAAATTCAGGATATCGCTGATCAATTATGTGATTACCCGTTGGAGCAGCAATCCGCACAGCTACTTTTTGAGCGTACGAACGGAGAGTTCAGAAAGATAATGCGATGGCTAAAAGTGCTTGAAAGAAAAGCCCACACTAACAGCTTGAAAGCTATAACACCGGCTTTAATTAAAGGATAATACAATGGATTTGACCAACAATTTACAACATGCCTCACGCTGCGTTTTCTGCGGTCATGATCGGATAGATATCAAGTCTTATCTGATACGAACATGGCATGTGTACTGCGTGGGTTGCGAAGCCAGAGGGCCTATCGGTAAAACACCTGATGAAGCTCTTTATAAATGGAATACAACGATTAGTAAAACCAAAACTGAAAGGGAAGACATCTTGAAAGGACAGATAGATTACCAAAATCCACAAACTGTATCTCTTATCTGGAAGGCGATAAGAATGCGGCGGGTATTTACAACCAATGACATAGAATTATTAAGTGAGCAGCACCGCAAAACAGTGTACAACTACATTCGGTTGCTAAAAAAGAGCGGGTTTGTTCGCGAAGAACATAGGAAGAAAGCGCAAGGTGCTCCGGTAGTGTACCGATGTATTAAGCCGGAAGTAATTGAGGCTCCCGGCTGGACTGAGCTGCAGGTTAAAATGAGGCAAATAGACTTTCCTGAGAAGGTTAGGAACTTGAAGAAGATCTCGCTTGAAGCAACAGCGAATTAAGAATTAAGAATTAGGAATAGCTGTTAGCCGTCAGCTGATAGCTATTAGCTTTAACAAAATAGGAATGAATCATGAGCGGAGTATTAGGCATGAACGAATGGGAAAAGGAAATGGAAGCAGGTAGAAGTCATATTGCCAGATTGCTTAATGAAGAGCAGGAATATCAGGAGCGGTTTGATCGCAAAGAGACTGTTACAGAAGCACCGGTAATGCCTTTCTGGTATTACAAAGGTAAAAGGCTAAATGAAGTTCCGGAGCAGTATCTGGAAAACTTGTACGATCAGGATTTTTTAAACGATTACCCAGACTGCAAGGAATGGGTTGAAAAGAACATCATAAACCAAAAATAAAGGAAGGAAGAAATGGCAATTAAGAATAAGAAAAACGAGTGGATCAGCGGTACCGGTAAAGCGGTAAAGCCTGTAGATATCAAACCAATGGTTCGTGAGCGTGATCGTGTAGTGGAATCTATTTTCAGAGAGATCGAGCTTATGCAGCAGTTTATGCAGCATAAAAAAGAGGACATCCTGAGCAGGATTGATGAATATAAGCAGATCTGCGAAGAGGAATATAACGCATCATTTTCCGATACCGGTGCAATAACGCTTACTAATTACTCAGCTAATAAACAGATCGAGATCAAGATTAATAATCTTGTTAAATATAATGAAGTAGCTCTATTAGCTGAATTTACTTTAAAAAGCTGCATAAGAAGATGGAGCGAAGGAGCAAGCGATGAACTTATAAAGATCGTGGATTACGCTTTTGAATTAGACGCTCAAGGTGCGCTCAGCAGGTCTAAACTAGCTTCTCTCAGGAGTATTGAGATTGATGATGAAAACTGGCATAACGGCTTAGATATGCTTAAAGAAGCGGAATATGCTGCCGGATCTCGCCAATACATTATGGTGAGGGAAAGAAAGAATCCGGATGAAAAATTCCAGAGTAAATCACTCAATTTCAGCACGGTATAGTATGGCTACTGCAATCCAGGATAAGAAACGAAACCACGAGCTTAAGAAGTGTTTTGCTATTGCTAAAGAAAGCCTTGGCATGGACGCAAATACACTTCGCGAAACAGTAGAGGCTTGGGGTTTCCCGAGGCTTAGCAGGTGTACTTCGGCTGATCTGAGAGCGATTCAGGCTAAAATGCGCAGCTGGTTTAAAGCCAGAGATCGCCAAGGTTTGGCAACGCAAAAGCAACTAGATCTACTGCAGGATCTATGGAAGCAAAAGAGTCATAAAAAAGATCGTCAATCGCTGATCAATTACTTGTTTAAGAAAACCGGTTTAACTGATCCTACGCTTTTTACAGTGGATGAAATTTCAAATAAAATTCAAGGATTGCAGAGATGGCCGTGATGCCACTGCGTGGAATTAAGAATTAATCAATTAAGAATTAAGAATATGTCGGACAGTAAACTGATAAAAAAATGGAAGGATAAGCTTAGAAAAGCGACCGGTGATTTAAACCCGGACACGTTGAAGCGAGTTGTTGAAGCGGTAATGAAACAGGCGGACTTGGAGAAGCTTAGCAACCAGTAACTGGCTGAGCGGATCGTGGATGGTCCGTTGTATGGAACTCAGATCATTTTCAGTGACAGCGAAATGCTTTTGAGTGAAGTTATTAACCGTCTGCTTGATGGAAGGGTTCCGGAGAGTTGGGGTGCGCCTTCGGCGGATTAAGAATTAAAGATTAAAAATTAAGGATTAGGAAGATGAAATATTTGACTTATTACAGTGGTAGTTATGTACCGAAAAATCAGCTTGAGAAAGACCAGATAGAGTTTATGAGAAGTAAAGACAGAATACTTCTTAATAACGAGGAAGCGCTTGAAGAGTTTAAACTGGAAGTGATTAATGGCTTGAAAAAAATCAATCAAGTAAATCACCGGTGTAACCCAATGTTTCCGTCCTGGCACCGGAACGACATAAATGATCGGGATCATTTTTTGAGTTCGATTCGGGCTGTAAACTTCTACATCTACAAAGTGGAATCAGAGCAAGCTTAAAATGAATCCGCTTAAAACAGATACCGGAAAGTATTTACCTGAGATCATTGAACGATCTGTTCGCCTTTATGAGAAGGGAATGAAGGCTGAGACTGTGGAAAAGATCACCGGCATGAAACGCCGATCGGTTAATTACCACGCTCAGCGATTAGGCATTAAGCGCAAAGCCGGTAACACTTCTTTCACGCCAAAACAAGCTACAGAGATCAAGCAGCTGTATGTGAAAGGAAGCTTATCAAGCAATCAAGTAGCTGATATTATGAATGTATCAGCCAGAAAGGTTAGGAAATTCTTAGCTCGGGAAGGACTCACCCGCGACCGGTTAAAAGCTTTAAGAATGAGATTTAAAAGAAGATCATCTGTAAAAAACGATAACAAAAGATTTTTTAAACATGCTTAACTCACAGGATATCGAAGATATAGCTCGTTACAAGGAGTTGTATAAGGAAACGAAAGATCCGGTTTTCAGGAAGGCGCTGCAGTGGTTTGATAACGGTAAGACCCGGAAGCGGTACACGCCTGTTCAGCAGAATAAACCGCTGTACAACGAAGTGCGATTGATACTAAGTACAGTGAAAAGCACCGGACTTACCTATCCACAGATCATTGACAAATACGATCTGGAAGTTAGTGTAGAAGTACTCAGTTCCATTATTTGCGATAACAATGTAGTGGTATCTGTTGATACTTTAGAAAGGGTTAAAAGTAGAATTTTAGGAGAGTATGAAATCAATTAAAACAGAATATCTGGTACTTGCACCGATGGTGCCGATGGTGGTGCATATCTACACGTTTTTTAATGCGTACGATCACTGGCTGATTGCCGGAGCTGTAGCCATCACGTTTGATGTAACCATCTTTATGCTGTTCCGATATCTACGGACCAAAGAAGTACGGACAGATAAAATTGCTTTACGCTCGGTTTGGATAGGCATCATCATTATGACGCTGTTTCAGCTGTACGTGAATATTCGCGTGTACTGGCAAGTAGATCCCGGAGCGGATGCCGTTGCAATGGGAACTATTTTCCCGGCGATGTTTGGCTTTCTGAGCTTTATCAGTTCCCGGATGGAGCAGAAAGTGGAATCATATAGAAAAGTGGTAGGGTCGCATGGCGATGCGCCCGTACTGAAAAATGAAAAGGCACTACCGGATAAGAATTTAGACAATAGAGAATTATGCCAAAGCCTGTTTGAGAGTTTAGCAGATAAAACCGAGGCTATTGCAGCGGCCACTACAGCCGGAGTTCCGCAGAGTAGCGCTTACAGATACTGGAAGGAATTTAAAAAGGAAGGGAGTTTAGTATGAAGTGCCCACAATGCCATGAGGACAGAAACGAGGTAAAGCAAACGCATTCTGATAAGAATTTTATGATGAAAGCGAATATGAGAACGCGCCTTTGCCATGAGTGCGGTTACTTGTTTGATACCGAAGAGACGGCAGTGGGAGAGCCTTATAAGATCATAGATAAGCAGAAGATCAAGACCAACCAAAAAGACATGTTTACCGATGAAGAAGACTAGAAAACAAAATCTGATTTTAATTGAAGAAGCTTCCATTAAGGATGTGCAACAACTGATCCTGAATTGGATCGCTTCCGGTGAAGATATAAAAATTAAGGGCGAGCTTAAAGGGTGGATATTGTTTGGCGGCAGCTTACTCCGGTTTGATGTTGGCTCCAAAAAGTTACTGTTAGCATTCAGGAAGCGTGAGAATCATCCACAACAAATGATCGACTTTACAGTGAATAAGATTGAAGCTTTTGTATTGAAGAACTTCTCCGGCTCTTGTCGTGAGTTTGCAGATCAGGGATATAAGTACGGCATCCAGAAAGGGTATGAGAATTACTTGTTTTATGAGTGGAGCTTGCCGCGTTGTTTCAGCGAAATTGAAACGGTTGGTGTTGTTTCAGAGAATGTGAAGCGGAAGGCAATTAAGAATGAAGAATTAATCAATTAAGAATTAAGAATTAGGAATATGGCTGATCAAAACGAATTAGAAAAACAAGCAGAACAGGTAAAGAAGGTTTCAAAAACTGGACTTTTGCCTTGTCCTTTCTGTGGATCAATAGAACTTTCAGGAATTACAATTCCAGTGCCAAGAGCTGACGAAAAAGAAAAGAAATTCCATTTTATACAATGTGAACATTGTTTCTGCACTGGACCTAATCGGTTTGAAATGAAAGAAGCAAGACATCTATGGCAAACTAGAGCGGAAGAAGCATGAACCCAGCAACCCAAATAATAAAACTCACAGCAGTAACCAATAATGGTTTGATTGCTAATCCAGAGCTTGTTTCAGGAAACTTTAACGAGGTCTGCAAAGGCTTAGCTGATGAAGTGAAGAAAACAAACGAATTCAATTTTATTGTAATAAGTAAAGTTGCGAAACCACAATTAAGAAGAGCATCATGATCGACTCACGGGATTTAATGAACGCGTACCAGGATTGCAAGGAGCAGATCGAAGAGGGTAAGCATTTTGGGTTTATGGCTGTTTCTGATGTTGGTGATACTGAGATCAATGAAAGTGAATATCAGGTTAAGATCATTGTTAGCCGTGTACCGAAACCGAAGCGTATAAAGTCGAATTTTAACAACATTAGAGTAGAAGGAACCTTCTAATGCCGGAAACTACCGAAAATATCATTGAATTTATGTATGTGCAGGAAGTAGAATCGGATAAGCTTCTGGATCGGTTGCGTAAGCTTACCAAAACCAAAAGCAGATCAGCTACGGCATTTTACAGAACCTTACTGGATCTGATCCTGGACGAACTGGATGCCGGCACGTTAGATCCTGCCGATATTAAACAATTTGTAAAGCAGCAGCTTACACGATCCATCGCTAATGATAGCCTGGAACGTGCTATTTTTCTGGGTTTAGAGGATGATCTGAATGATATCGTCCGCGTTATGGAAAAGGGATTTCAGTTTCTGGACCCGGAGTTCCGATTGAATGATCTGCGGATCATTGCCCGGGGCAGAATGAGTAAGTACGCTCTGGATAATGGCGTTAAGATCGCTGATCGAATGGCGGTTGATATTCAGAATATCGCTCGGTTCTATACCGGAAAGGAGCTGCGCGACACTGCAGAGCTGTATCTCGGTAATGCAACCACTCGCCTGGACACCGTGATCAACGATGTGCTGATGGGTTATGATCGTGAAATGACTTTTTTAAGTGCTGAAAAGTACGGTTTAACGCATTATAAGTATCGCGATGTGATCAATACCAATACCCGCTTTTTTTGCAGACAGTTAGTTTCGCTGCCTTATTGCTATACACTTGAGCAAGTTGAGAAAATGAAGAACGGCCATAAACTGGATGTGCGTACTAATGCGGGCGGGTATCGCTGTATTCACGGATGGAGTGCCGGTAAAGTTGGTTGGCCGGGATTTAAGAAACCGTTTCCGGAGAAGGGTAGGTTTGTATCGAAGATTGGGCCGGATGAAAGTAAAGCAGTTACGGTGCCGCAAGCGTAGCCGCTTCGCGGAATTAAGAATGTTTCAATTAAGAATTAAGAATTCAAAATTAAGAATTATAAACGGAGTGAATTATGATTGAATGGTACTGGATGGTTTTGATTGCAATGGCTACCGGAGTGATCGGGTATTGCCTGGGCGTGTGGCGGATCTTTGTTTCTGATCACCCTGCAGTTTTAACGAGTAATGAATGGAATGATGTGATCTTAAATGATCGTGACAGTATTAAGAAGGCGTTGCACAACATTCGGAATTAAGAATTATGAAATGCGAGACTAAATTTTGTCGGAATAGTGCTGCGAAGGGGCGGAGGGTTTGCTATAAGTGCCGGAGCAGACAGTGGAAGGAGAAGTATCCGTTTCGGTATCATTTTAATGCGTTGCGGAATAATGCCAGGCGGCGAGGTATTCCGTTTGATCTTAGCTTTGATGTGTACCGGGCTTTGTACCGGGATCACCCGATTGCAAGCAAGGATAAACTACTAAGCGATACTAACGCCCGCTACGAAATTGACCGGATAGATGTTAGAAAAGGTTACACTGATACGAATGTACAACTGATAGAGAAGCAGCGTAATATTCAGAAATACCACGAATTTGATAAGTTTATTCTGGAAGTGAACTGGCAACCGAAAGCAGAACTAAGTGTTGGTGAAGCGCCTTTTTAGATCTTCTCAAGCTCTGCTTTATTAATGAAATTTAAAATATAATCAACTTCATTTTGACTGAACACTTTATCAATACTGTAAGAAGGGGTAATATAAATTCTGATCGTAAGGTTTTCGGATCTTTTTATTTCCTGCACTTCGAAACCAGAAAGCTTAAGAAGCGCTGTGCCCCCGTCTTTTACTACAGTTCCTTCTACTGGTTCTTGATCACCGGCTTTAAGGTATATTCCATCTACAGGTTTGTTCAAGGTTCTGCTGTTTTCACTGAAAAGAAATCCGATGCTGTGAGAGTAATTTTTACCTTTATCAGTAGAGCTGCTTATATAAAAGTAATTTACTTCATAATTACCTTTAGTGATTCTAAAGGTGTTTTCATCGGTTACGGTAATATTACCCTTCCAGTCGTCTTTATCGACCTTGATGTTTTGAGCAATAATAGAAGTGTTAATAAAAAGCAGTGCAAGCGTAAGTATATATTTCATAATCTTATAAAACTATTTGTCCCTAATGAAAAGAAATTTTAAATTAGAAGCAATCCCAAAAACAAACAGAGTTCTAGCGCACTGGACATTCCGTCCGTCTTTGTCGATGCAGACGTAAGAATATGCCGGTGCGTCACCCGTAACCAATCGGGTGGACGGTTCTCTGTAACTGTTTGGGAGCGCATCGGCTTATTTTAATCCCAAGAATAAACAGAGAAATAATGATTAGTAACACTCCAATACCTGTATTTCAGGAGCAGGACTTTATACCGTTTGACGGTAGGTTTTGGCTTGGAATACGGCAAGTTCGCTCTTATCTGGGCTTGCCAACTGCAACCGCATTAAACAGCACTCAACAGCAATTGTTACGCCCTTTTGTGGCGTACCCTGACGAAATCCCGTTTGCAAAAGACGAGATCTTTCTGTTAGATCTGTTTGGTGCGTACCTGTTTGCCTTACTGGTAGACAGCGACCAATCGCCCAGGCTTATGCACGAACTTGGACGATTTATTATTAACTCTAAAACCAATCGGAACAAAGCCATCGCTTTGCGGTACGAATTAGCAAGCCTCGAAGTTGAGATCGAGAAAAAACGCGCCAATCTTGCTGCGGAACAGCTCCGCGCTAAAATACATAAGAAAGAAGGGTTAAGCTTACGCACGGTTCGCCGGATGGAAGAGCTTACCGAGGTACTAAGCAAGGAAGAATTAGCTTCTATGTTCGGCTATCCTGTACAGCAGATAACGCGTATGGTTAATTTATTAAAACAAAGCGAAGGGAGAGCGGTATTATGAGTACGATCAGCATTAAAATGGAACGATTAGAACAATTAGAAAAGAAAGCGCTGATCATGTATGCCGCTACCGAGGCTTTAATTCACCGCCTGGAGGACTACAACCCGGACGACGAAATAGCGGCCGGGGCAGGGTGGAGCATTCAGGAATTTAAAACTGAACTCCGTAACCTGCGTGATTAGAAAAAGCCCGGGTGTGTAGAAGCATCCGGGTTATTTTTTACCATGACAGTGTTTGTATTTCTTTCCGGAACCACAAGGGCATGGAGCATTTCGACCCGGCTCTTCATCCTTCTTAAAAGGCGTTTTCTTTGGTTGCACATTGTAGTCAATCTCTTCAATAGATGGTATTCTAAACGAAAAAGTAGTTTTACCACCTACGTTAGTGATCGAGAAGTCACCTTTATTAATTACATTCATTCCAATCAATACATCAAACCCATTTAAATCACCTTCAGTAACTTTAACAAGCTTAAAACCAACATTGTTTGGAAGCACTAGGTTAATTAAGTAAACATTTTTTACGCTATTACCGTCTGCGTGGTATACTTTATTCTTTCCAACGGGTTTAAGATTAAGCTCTTCAGCTACTTTTTTACTGATAACAGTACCTGATGCACCTGTATCCCACAGACCTGTATATTCTTTAAAAACCGGATGCTCTTTACCGGAGTTAGGATCATGCGCTTTGCAAACACCAAGCTTTGTAATGAGCTTGTTAAGTATACCGTTTCCTTTAAGCGTAAATGAATTAACCAAAGCTTACTTTAATTAAAAACTACGTTAGAATGAAACGACTGAGTATATGCTTCGTCACCAGATTCGCACAACTGGATTAAAAAAGTACCTTCATCATACTTTTCTGTAGACTTAAAATAAGCCTCTTCTTCAGTATCATATACAGCTTCAATTTCCTCTCCGATAATAACAAGGTATTTTCCTTGGTATTTTTTTACCAGATCTTCTTGATTATCAAGATAATATTGAAATTCTTTTTCAAGCATATTTATTAATTAGGTTAGTTTAGAAATATACGATTAAATTAACATTTAATAAAACTATTTGTCTTTATAGTACATCATTACCCCGTAACCACTCTGTTACTTCGGTTTCAAAGAGATCCATCATCTGGTCCTTCTCTTTTTCGTTAAAGCCAAAGAAGTCGTACACGATCTTATTTTTTCCTGCCCCGGCAAAACTCAAGTAGTACGCTTTAATTCTGTCCTCAGCTCGTTCAAAAGAAATAACAGCCTTGTTGTCGCCTTCACTAATACTGCGCATTCCGTTGAGCATTTTACCTGTGTAATTGAGATTTACGAATGCTACTTGCTTATTGGTTAGTTGCCGGAATTGGAAGTAGCCATTTTCCAGGAATACGTACCGAGCAATTGAATCGTCTTTCCGTATTCCACGCCGTTTCCATTCTTCGCCAGATCTGCCAAACAATTGAAACTTTGAATTAGCGCCTATTAATTTTGACCGATAATGTTGTTTCAGCTTCGCGCTTCCTGCAATTGGAAAGATGGCACCGGCTTTGCTGTATTGTTTACCGGAGCCGTTCAGGAACTCGCCTTTATCGGTACGCTGCTTTATAAGGTTTTCACCATAAGTAGCTACACCTAGCATGAGCTGCGTATTCACCGCCTTTTCGGCTTTCTTAAATCGCTCGAGGGTTTCTTTAAGTCCGGTTACGCGTATTCCGCTCATTGCATCCGCTCCATGGAATTAAGAATTAAAAATTAAGGATTAAGAATGAGCTAACAGCTGTTAGCTGTTAGCTATTATCCTAAAGGTTCTTGTTCGCCGAGGGTTTCTTCGCCTTCTTCGGGTTCGGGGATCTCGAATTTCTCGTTGATGAATTTAGCCGGGATGCGTTTTCCTGCTCCTGCGTTTTTTAGATTGCCTATAACGACAGATAGTTTTACTAAATCTTCTTTTTCTTTGTAGTCGTTTTCTACATACAGCGGGCATTCTTCCGTCCGGCTTATGTTCATCCACCACCATTTATTGAGCAGATCCTGCAGGCAGTTTTCATTATGCTCGAGATCATCTTCAAAGTAATCGGATCTTACTTCATCCTGGCTATCGGCTTGTGCTCTGGTTCCGTACTTTTCTGCAGTAGTAGCAAGCGTAGTTCCGTTGTACAGCTTAGTAATGTAGCCGTCCAGTCTGTGGATCAGATTTTCAGCCATATCAGCTGAAGCGCTCATTCCTTTAAATTCCTGCAGCTCAATCATCATATCTTCCGGGAACACTGCTCCGAGATCTTCGCCCAGATCAAAGATCGCACTTTTTAGCACATCAACATCGGCTTTTGGTGCGCCTTGCGGATATTTACCAATTCTTTGAGGTTTACCATACTTACCGGAGAGCTTTACTGTATTCCAGATCACGTAGAATTGCATTGCTGTGATCATAGCAGCGTACTTAAACAGCCCGCCGTAATAATCTCTATCGCGTTCCGGTTCTTCCATAAAGAATGTTGGAGCGTACAAGTGTAACAGCTGCTCTTCGCTTAGCGGATTGGCTCTGGTGCTCATTCCCGGGATATCACTCCAATGAAGCTCACCATCAACCCAAAAGAACTGATCTTTACGGAGCGGTTTAAAACCTGAAATAGTAGTTCGGCTGCCTTTGGTATTCCAAATGATCTCAGCGGGTTTAATACCCATTAAGATCGCTTCCTGGTTTAACTTCTTAGCTTTCTTAAACACCTTGTTAAGATCTTCAGTAGCCTGCTCAATTACCTTTTCATTTTTCCCGTCTCTGCTTTTGATCAGGAAGGTAATTTTAGAAACAGAGTTCTTTCTGGTAGTGAACTCAGTAATATTAAGCGGGTTCGCCAAGTTGATGCGATCTTTCAGATCATAAAACCGCTGAGGATCTGCAGAAATTCCTTTTAAAGCGTTCCGTACTTCAATCACGGTTGGTGCAATGTTTGCGTAACCCATATCAATAGAAGTACCCGGAAGTAAACCACGGTATGCTTTTGCCGGTTTAAAAAGCTCGCTATCGTGTGCGTAAATATCGTTTAGTGTAGGCATGGTGTTATAAATGTTTAGGATCGCCTTTTACGACGGTTTCATATTCTCCGGAACGATCATTCGCGTACGCCCGGGCAATTACATACAGATCATTATAGGCACTTGCTAGAGCATCAGCTCCATCCAGGCGTTTATTTGCCATTCCATAATCCCAAGCCAGAACGTGGCTGTACAGCTCGTTCATGTCCGGGTCCAGTTCCAGATCGTGCGGCCAAAGGATCAGTCCAAGCTCGAACGGACTTTCGAGTCGTGAAACTCTCGCATCTTTATCGCCTTGTCCTTTTACTTCAAACTTACCGATCGGCACTCTGTAACCTTTTTCCTGCTCTTTAAGCGTGAAGTACGGATTATAGATCAGGTCCTGCTGAAAATCTTTCTCGATCTTGATATTCATTAACCCATTTTCGCGCCAATGATCGTATTTAAAATAGCAGGCATCAATCAGGCTGTTAATTGTGGATTGCCGCACCCACGCATCTACAATGTAGTATCTACGAGTAGAAGGGGAGTAACCGAGTAAAGCAATTGCTTTGAATGATGCGCTTTTGCTGCTACCTGCAGAGAAGTCAATCCGACCAAGCACAATCAGATCGTGCGGTACTTCCCGGTAGCGTTTCATCCACTCGGCTTTAAAGATCTTACCTTGTATAATCGGCTCCTGCATCCAGTCACCTTTCCACGTAATGGAACCGACTTTCCGCATTTTGGCTTTAAGCGCTTCGGCTGTCCAATGTTGTGGCCATACCGGATTCCATTCTCCATCATGCGCAGCTACTTTATGCGAAAATATACCTTCCCGCCCGGATTGGTTTTCATGTAGTTTATCAGCGCAACTACCTTTCCGGGAATTGTTATGCAACCAAACCATTACGGAGTCTTTACTGGTACGTCCTTCAACTTCTGAGAATATCCAGTTTTCACGATCTTCTACAAGCTCTTTATTTTTTGATGCGGCGATAGGTTCGTAATCATCAAACTCAACGCATTCCACCCGGTATTGAAAAAACCGAATTCCTTTCAATGTTCCTTTGTGGCCAAGCCAGGCAAAACCGGTGTACGGATTATCGGCTTCTTTTTGCTTGCCGGTATAATCGTAATTACGAACGGCAAAGATATCTTCAAAAGTTCGATTCTTTACCGTAAGCTCTCCGAAGTCTGCAACCAGTTTCCAGTTTAATTCAAACTCCTGCTTTACCCAGCTGATGTTGTTTTTTGCGATGGTTTTATTTTCACAGATCTGCACCCATAAATGGCGAAGCCCGCGAATACCACAATACACTTTCCAGATCCCGGAGATAATAGACTTACCATGTTCCGGTGGACCTGCAAACAAATGGAACTCTCCGTTCCTGGTATTATAGATCTCTGCCAGTTCCCGGTGAAAGTCAGCAAACTCACTAGTCGTATATTCGCTGTAGTAGGTTTTCGCAAAGAAGAAGAAACCTTCAATCACATCTTTCTGGAATACCAGATCAATCCTTTTCTGCTTGCCTAGTTTTTCGGAAGGTTCGCCTTTAAATGGATTCTCACGTTCGGTTTTAGAAACCTTCTCAAGTTCTTTCTTACGCTTGGCGATTTGATCTTCTAAGCGATATCCCAAAGATATTTCATCGTAATTCTCACTCATGGTAAAAACTCCGTTTTACTTTGAGAAAACAGCGATTTTGTGAGAAAACCGACTGAGAAAATCCGTTCCCAAAAGTGATAATTATATGAGAGAATTGAGAATTCATTGTGAGAATTTTTATGAGAATAAACCGACAATCTCATCGTCGGATAAGTTGGGATTTATCTTTCTGAACGCTTTGGCTAACTTGGAAAACTCCACGCTCGAAAGCTTAATATTTGGCTTCAAGTCTTTCCATAACATTCTTATCTCTTTGATCAACGCTTTTCTTTCAGTTGCTTTTTCAACGTCCTGCAGCTTTTGTAATTGATCAGATAAAAGATTTTGCGTTCGCTTTCGCAGTTCCAGATCTACATCCGGATAATATCGAGCTTCATCAAATGGTAAAGGGTTACCGGCTTCCAGTTCCTGCTTGTTTGCAGCTCGCTTTAAAACAGTGATCAAATCTTCTTTGTCTCCGGAGCCGATGCGGAAAGTAACGGTTTGTTCTTCCGGTGGACTTACAGAGTGATCTACATACGGAAGTTTCAGCGTCATTCCGCCGGCAGCGCTATCAATTACAAGCGTTAATAGTTTTATGAATGGTGATTCGCTCATGTTCGCCTGATGGTTACTTTAGCTTGATATTCTATTGCGTAGCTGCATTCCTTTTTATTGATCACCAACGGAACCGGATCACCAACTAAACGCCATTCATCTTCCATTGTGAAGCGGGCATCGGCATACTCTACATACTTTCCGTTCAGTTCATCATCAATATTCAAGATCTTTTTTACAGCATTCTCCTGGTCGTAGTCTGCAATAATGATCAGTACTTTTAACACCGGCTGTTTTACGTTGCCGGCATGATCAATAGCAGTAAGGTTTTCGATTTTCACTCCATAAAAAGCACTCACCGGCCGGATGTCATTATCCGCATCAAACTTAGATTCTTCTGTGGTTGTAATTTTCCCGGATTTAAAGCCTGCAGCAACCAGAGCCTCTTCTATAAAAGTCTTAGTTTCTGTAATCATATCCAGTCACCTAACTTTGTAGCGCTTACCTGGATCTCTGCCTGTGTTACTGATCCTGCTGTGTTCGGTAACATCCCAAAGAAATGCTCAGCTCTTTGATCAACTTGGTCCTTAGCGATCTGGTTATGCGGTTTCCGGCTCATTAAGTACACAACGCCCGCAACGGTAGCGGCTTCCAGGAAGTCGGCATCTGTTGGTTCTTTTCCAAACTTCTGAGTGATAATAGCGACAGAGTGTTTTTCAGCTGCTTCGATCTCTGCATCAAATGTGGTTTTCTGCTCAGCTGTTAAATCAGCATAAGCAACACGTTCGTCCACCCGGCTTAAAGCAACTAAATCTTCTTCGCCAATAATTACGGAGTAAGCATCTATAGATATCATGGTTCTGCACTTGTTTTACAGAAAGCTACTATAGAGGAAGGATGTTAATTAGTGAGATGTACATCTCACTTAAAGAAAGGCGTGGGTACGCTGATATTGTACGGAGATAATCGAGGACAAACAAATTTCTCTAACCAAAAATATTAGCATGTTTAAAAAATCACATATCGCCGCCTTAATCGCATTTTTAATGCTGATGATCTTTAACCCGGAAGTTTCTTTTGATAATTCCGGAGTACTGGATATTACTACCGAACAGGTTTTAGCTGATGATCCAACACCGCCAACTCCGCCTGCAGATCCAAAACCACCCGCGGACCCAAAACCACCATCTGATCCTAAGAATCCAAAGGATGATGAAGATGATGAAGATGATGAGGATGAACCTGCTGATCCAAAACCACCTGCAGACCCAAAACCTGATCCTAAATCAAAAGCAGTACCGGTTACCAGGGAAGAGTTTGAAGCTTACCAGAAGCGCTTAGATGCAATTGAAAGCAAAGCAACAGAGCGTGAAGTAAGTGAGCGCGTAGCCAAAGCAATTTCTGAGCAGTACGTAGATGCAAACGATAAAGACGCGGTGGAAAATATCCGTGAGTTAGCAAAGAATGAAGCTAGCTGGAACGCATATTTAAAAGTCGCAAAACCTATTGTTCCTTCGCATATCGTAGCTAAGAATCATTTTAAAACCCAAACTAAATCAACTCAGGCTCCGAACGATCCTATCATGGATAAGATCCTTTCGGACCAAAAAATCAAAAAGGATTAACTCATGTTACTATCACAAATCTCATCCCTGGATGCAAATGGAGCTGCGGTACTACGAGATATTTTAAATATTTCACAGTTTGCACGTTTAGCTGAATTCCGTGAAGACGGTACAGATTACGTTAAAACAGAACTTAAAGAACGTAGCGCTCCCGGCTTTAGAGCAAAGAACGGTTCTTATACACCGGAAAACGATAACCCAACTCCAGAACTTGAAGGATTGAAGTTTCTTGGTAAGGAAGCAATTCTTGATCAGTCTTACAAGATTGATGCAGAAAAGGGTTTGCTAAACCTTGACGTTTATAAGCAACGTTTGTTAAAAAGACGAGCTTTCGCATTGGGTCGCGGGCTTGATGTTCAAACATTCGCCGGTGGCGGTACCGGTAATGACATCCTTGGGTTTGCAGGGATTTTAGACGGCACGAACGTCGGAAACTTCGGTGATACGATGGTTCTTAATGGTTTAGATCTTGATCTAACTGCAGAGGCAAACTGGAATTCTTTCATGGAACTTCTTGATGAAGCGATTGAAGATGTACCTCAAGCGAATATTATCGCTGTAAATGGTAAGCTTAAGGCAAAGATTAACTCAATGGGTAGAAAATTTCATTCAGTAGCCGAAACTAAAGACGCTTTCGGTGAGCATGTAATGACGTATAACGGTATTCCTATTGTGCGCTTAAACGATGGTGCTATCCCTAATGATGAGCGTAACAACGCTGACACCGCAGATACAACTACAAGTTTGTATGTAATGCGAATGGAAGAGATAGACGGTGTTTGCTTAAGCTCAAACTCCGGATTGCGATACACTCCATTCCCTGAACTGGAAGCTTCTGTTACAGAAAAAGCTAGAATGGAAATTTACTACAACATTACAATTGAAGCTCCGGACGCGATCCGTAGAGTCGAGCACTTGAAAATAGTGTAAAATTATCAACCAACAGGCTGCGATCCCGGTCCGTCTTCGGGCGGCCGGGTTCATACAGCGAAGTAGAGCAGTGGTAGCTCGCTGGGCTCATATCCCGGAGGTCGCAGGTTCGAATCCTGCCTTCGCCACAAGTTTTAATCAATAATAACCAACCGGAGATCACCGTGAAAAACTTAACACTCACCTTTTTTATAGCACTCTTTTTGTGCTTCATCGCATCGCCTGCAGTACCTGCAGCTGAAGTAAACGAATTTGAAATCGTAGTAGCCGATGGCTTTATCGGTTTTGAACAAGCCTATCAAGTTGATGAGCTTGCTAAATCGTCAAATAAATCAAAAAACGTTATGTCACAGTCAAAAACTTTAACAGCAGCTGTTGCAAAGATAAAGCAGGATAAGTTGGATCAGCGCAGAACAGTGCTAAGTAAGATCGACCAGGAATTTGTAGACGAAACGGTAAAGCTCGGTATAGAATCCGGAGTAGCTGTTGATAAGTCTATTGTAAAAGCTGCTTCAGAGGAAGTGCAGAAAGCTTACCAAAAAGCCTCAAAGAAACTGAAGGCCGCCCCGGAACCGGAAGCGGATTCTGATGGTGGCGGTGAAGCGGATGAAACGGACCCCGGTATTCCTACAAAGGCAAATACTAAAGCTGAAATTCAAAGCTGGTTAACGGAGCATAAAGTCGAGTTTGAAACCGACGCAAATAAGGACGCTCTCCTTGCCCTGGTAGCGAAAAGCCAGTAGTAAAGTTCTTTTAGTTAGTTATGTACAGGAGCTTTGATCGGCTGCTGTACTTTTTAAAACATTATACAACCTTAGCCATGGACTACTTTCCACAATCTGATTTTACCACCGCTGTTCCTTCCTGCAGTAAAAAAGACATGAGTCCTGACTTGCTGGAAAGGCTGAATGTAGCCCGTTCTTTGGCAGGTGTACCATTCGTAATTAATTCAGCATACAGATCATATCAGTGGGAAAAAGATAACGGCCGTGATGGATCGAGTTCTCACACGCTTGGCTTGGCAGTAGATATAAAAGCAACAAGCAGCCGAAACCGGTTTTTAATACTGGACGGATTGTTTAAGGCAGGATTTAAGAGAATCGGAATCCATAAGCATTTTATACATGCTGATATAGATCCGGATAAAGGTGAACAAGTAATCTGGATGTACTGATGCTAGAATTAAAGCTACTCAAAAACATTTACGGCGTGTACCTGATCCTTCAATCGCAGAATGTGGAATTAGTTACGCAGGCGTTTGATAAAGCTTTTTCAATCGGACTGTTAATGGTTGGATTGATCATAATCTGGAAGAGCAACCAAAAAGCAAACGAGTACAACCAGATGCGGGATCAGAAATTTGAAGCAGTCCTGGAGCGGACTACTGCAGCACTTGAAAATAACAACGCTTTAATGCGACGTATAAACGAAAAACTGGATAAAATTTAAGGCAGCCATGAGTAAACCAAAAATTCCAATACTATCATTTTTAGGCGATGTGATCACCGGCAAAGCCAAAGCCGGGCAATTGCTAAATAAAGTACTACCGTTCCGGAAAACACGTGAAACTGTAGGAGAGATCATTAAAGGTGGCAAAGATCTTATCCCGGTTGCCCAGGTTAAAGATGCTTCCGTTGTGCGTGACGCGGAAAAAGCAAAGCAGTTACTTGCAGACCTGCCAAATGATTACGCTCAGCTCAATAATATGTTTAAAGAGTCTCCGGATCTGGTAACTAAGAAACTTTATGAGATCAAGGACCTTCTGGATGATGGCCGTTTAAACGACAGCGCAGAAGGTTTAACTGCAGAAACAAAATTCAAGATCCGTGTAGGAACTTCGATAGCGATCAGCGCGGCTGTAGTCTATCAAATACTGGCTTACTTCTTCGGATGGCCAAGCATACCGCTTTTTAACTTTATAGGAACTATTTAATCCCATTATCATGAAACCAACATTATTATTTCCCGATGCCATTTCAATTGTAGATCAGGCTGAAATTCAGGATGAAACCTTTGCGAACATTTCAGAGTTGTTAACAAATGGTTTTAAAGACTTTGATCTTGGCGAAGAAGCTGTTTCATTAACCAAAGGCTTCGAGAGCTTTGAGAGCGAAGTTTTACGCTCGGGCGGCATGGTTAAAATTGACAGCCATGTAGTGCGTAGATCTGCACAGCTTGGTATTACTTTCGGAAGCTGGCAGCACACTATTAACGCATTGCTTGAAGGAATCCATCCCGGCGATGTAGTTGCAAACGCTAAAGCTAAGTTTGCAGCAGATGCGGCAACCGCTGCAGACGGTACGGCTATTAGCACTGCAGTTGTACCGGAAAGTGTTTATAACCAGGAATTTTCAATTCTGGTACGCTGTCCATTGAGAAGATCGACAGGCAGTTTGTACATCTTTATTCCGAAATGTGTAGTAAAGCAGGACGCAACGGAACAAACCATTCGTTTGGGCGCTCAGCAAAAGCCGGTGGTAAGTTTTGAAGCTTTGGCACTGCAAACCAGTGAGTTAGCAGCACATCAAGCAATCTTTGACAAGGTAAGCGCAAGCGGTTTAGCGTATATCTTTTCAGGCGAAGCAGACGCGTAAGGAGTAGATAATGAGCAGCCAAACTATCATAAAACTGAAAAATTCCGTTACCGGTAAAAAGGTTTCGTTTGTATTAAGCGACCAAGCTACACCAAGCCTGGTGTTTAAATTAAATAAGCGGGATAAACTGATTGAGAAGCTTTCGGACTTAGATCCTGAAAAAGACTCCAAAGAGTTTTCTGAGCTTGTAAACAAAGCTTTGGAACTGGGTATTGATGCCATGTGCATAATCCTGGAACCGGAGCAAAAGCTCGCTCCCGGATATGAGACTAAGCGAGATCTAATAGAAGATTGCGTTGAATATTCTCAGGTACCGGGAATGGTGATCGAGGTTTTTTATACGGCTTTGAGCGACTCTACTGCATCGCCCGAGGCCTCGGAGATCCGGAAGAGAGTACAGGAAGCAGTAGAAGTGATCAAGCCCTGACTTTTGAGCCTGTAGCTCGCAAAGCGTACGTGTGGCGCTTACAGCAAGCTTTAGGTTTAAGCCGGAAAGAATTTATAAACACGCACTTTGACATTTTAGAGCAGTTTGCGATCGCTAAAGGCGAAGAGGTGGTACTTAACAGATACAACCAGGCGGAAGCAACAGCAACAGGAATCAGCGCTTCATTAAACAGCGAAGATATACTCGGCAACTACCGAACCGATCTGATCAGCCTTGTAGCAAGACCCAAACCGCTGACTAAAGAAGACATTTTAACCCTAAACGAAAAAGCCGCACAGCGACTTAAAAACACTCAATAATGGCTGATCCGAGACAAATGATTATTGAGATCATCTACGATGATGATAAGGGTACGCCTGTACTAAAAAGTAACTCAGAGGCTGTAAAAAAGTACGGTAAAGAGTTAAAGGCTTTTGAAAAACAGCTGCAGAATACCGCACCGAAACAGCAGCAATTAGGAAAGACCACGCAGGCTACCAATTTAGCCATGATGGACGCCGGGCGTATCCTTCAAGATCTTCCTTATGGAATACGTGGCGTAGCTAACAACATAGATCCAATGATCCAGAGCTTCCAACGTCTGCAGAAGCAGACTGGAAGTTCAGGAGCTGCTTTGAAGGCATTATTAGGATCATTAACAGGGCCTGCAGGTATTGCGATTGGAGTAAGCGCTGTTACTTCATTATTAGTTGCTTTTGGTCCGCAGATCAAAGAATTCTTTAGTAACTTTGGAGAGGGTGCAAAGGATGTTGAAAAGGCAAAAGAAGAAATCGAATCGCTTTTCAAGGTTGCGGGAAATGTAGGCGAAAAACTTGGTTTAACAGATACCGAAGCTTTGTCTGGTATACAGGATATTTTAGGTTTATTTACTGCGCTTGAAGACATTGGAGAAGAATATAATAAGCTTCAAGGTGATGGAGACTCTCAATTTGGAATTACTTCAGAAAAAGACTTAAAGAGAGCTGAATTATTAAGAGGCGTTACTTCTGAAATTAATGTAGCAATATCAGAACAAACTGATTTTGTTAAAAACCTAAGCAAAACACAAAGAGATTCAATCCTTGAAAGAATAACCAAATTAAAAGAAGAAGCTGAGCTACGAGAGAATATAAAACAACTTATTATTGATTCTTTAGGTGCTGAGAAGTTAAGAGAAATAGGAGAAGGGTTAGCGGCTGAAGCCCGATCAAGTATTGAACTAATAGCTCCTGATTATTCAGATGTTGATCTTCCGGATTCAGATCTACCAAATAAAATGGATTTTTCAGGAATGATTGATGGCGGAAAGGCTGGAGCTTTTGCTATTGATTCACTAACAAACGCACTACAAAGATACGGCTACACGCTTCAGGAAATTAAAGGCATGAGCGAAGAGACCGGCCGCCAATTCCTTAAAGATGCAATAGCCGCTGAACAACTTTCTAATGTGGTTTCATCCGGTTTGGTAAATGCAATGGGGCAGGGCGCAGAAGCGATCGGAGCATTAGCTTCCGGTAACGCTACTCCGGAAGAACTCTTTGGTGGTTTTAAACTACTTTTCGCGGATTTCTTATCCACGTTCGGGCAACAGCTGATTGCGTTAGGAATAGGTAAAATTTCATTAGACAACTTATTTAAAAGTATTGGAGGCGGACCTGCTGCTATTGCTGCCGGTGTTGCCTTGGTTGCAGCTGCAGGAGCTGTGCGATCGAGCGCTCAAAACCAACTAGGTAATATTACCAGCTCCGGAAGCACAGGAAATGTAATTGTAGGTTACCGGGGCGCTACAGTTCCTTCAGGTGCTAATGAACAGGGTTTAAGCTTCCCTAAGAATGTAGCTATTACACTAAATGATGGCTTTGGCGGTATTGTAGCCCGCGGAACAATGGAACTGGACCGAAAAGGCCAGAAAATTTATACAGGGGGTTAACATGGACGTAACAAAACCCGCTATACAGATTTTTTACGGAAAGTACCTGGATGCTATTACTAATGAAATTCCTGCAGATCATATCCCTGTAGAAAAGAACGGTCCTTTCGGAATTACACTGGAACCGGGCAAACCAAACTTTCCAACGAATGACACTGCTACGATCACGCTGGCTAATTTAGACGCTGACGGTACCGAGCTTTACCCTAAGCAATGGTTTATTGATGAAAGCAAAAGCGAAGCTGAAGGCGCTGTTTATCCGTTTGAGTTGTTTTTTAGGGTGTACACCTACGGCGAAGCTGCTTTCACCGGTATTTACGGAGAGAAGAAATACAGCGTGAATAACGATGAAGTAACCATCAGCTTAAACAGTATTGTTGGGTTATTGGATAAGAAGGACAGGGCTTTGAAGACGTTGAAATTCAATCAGGCAGACCTGATAAGTAAAGATGCAGCTCCAACACATGATATGGATTCCGGCGTTGACCTTAATGGAAACGCAACTGATCATGAGTCATTAAAATTCAGAATCGACTATTCAGTTTACGAAGGGCAGACTGGAAGTTCTAATCAGCTCGCCATTGATTTTTTGGAATCTTATTTCGCGAACAGTGAAATACTTACACACCTAAGCATTGACTTAACGACACTTAGTTTTGATGAAGCTAATTCTGACGGAAATAACGATATATATAATTATACAAAGAAATTTTCCTGTTTTGTAAAAATCAAAGAACAAACTGTTTTAACCAGAGTGGACTTAGTTTTGGAGCTTCATTATGGAGACGCAAACCCAACGCCTGGTTCTTTTGCTCCATCAGCTATTGTGCAACTTGATCTCGATATTTATCACGCTAAAAATACAAATGAAACCATCGGCGGAAGAAAAGTGATTCAGATTGGACGATTTTTTGAAAATTCTGATGGCAGCGATCTTACAACTTCAAACAAATATGACATTGTTATTCACAGCCCAAACCGTCCGGGAAATTCAGATTGTTTTTTAAATGCAGTTGACCTGAACTTCTCAGAAGTATTAGTAGTCGCTTTTGATCAAGGTTGGATTCATGGCACTCGATGGGATTTCACCACCGGGAGTGACTGGGAAGTGTTAGAGAGCGAGCTGAACCGTGATTATTTCGATGTATTCCAGTTAACGCTGGATAGTATTTCTAATTTCTATAGAAGCTTTTATGACAGCCCTGGTAACGCCAATTTTTTTGATATTACTAATGCAGGTTCCACCGGTAGAAAAGCATTTATTGCAGATGCGTTAATGTTTAACTGGATAGGAGAGAAGAACACCACTAAAGATCTTATTGCAAGCTTAGCGCGTCAAACCAACTGCTACCTGTACGCCGATGCAATGGGAAAGATAGTGTACCAATCCAGAAGCTTTCACGAAGATGATTATACATCCGAAACAACCCCGGCATCTGCTGTTGATTTGGAGAGTTCAGACTACTTTTTCAGTTCCGGACAAACAGAAGACTTTGGCTTCGATACGTTTGAAATAGAAGTTCCGATAGATATAGTTGAAATCAATAATCTGGTTTCAGATCAGGACCAACTCATTTATGTTAACGAAAACGGCGAAGCTGATCAGCCGGGTTTAAGGAATACTGATCTCGAGCTTTCAGGCTTCCGGATCTATGATCTGGCTGTACCACAAACGGAGTATGTAGATGAGTTCCCTTTGTGGCGGCTTTCACCTTCAGATCCAAGCTTTCCAAGCTACACTGCGGACCTGATGGACGAGTTCCTTCAGCAGCCGGTTACACTTGCTTCAGCATACGCAAAACGCTTTGTGTGGCCAACAGAGTTTATTTATCCGAAACTACCGGGGCAACATTATCCAACCATTAAAGAGGGCGGTTTAATGTACCGTGATAAAGATGGGGTCCGCACGATTTACCTAGTTACCAGGATCGACAGATCTGCCGAGATGTTTAAAACGATCGAGCTTAAAAAAGAAGCAGAATGGGAGGTGGTGTGATGGATCGTACTTTCTTTATAATACAGTCTCTGTGGTTAGAATTGGTAATGCCGGATGATACTACTAAGGAATTCTATTTAGAAGCACCAAACGGAAAGACAGATGCTTTTACTTGGGGTTTTAGAATTATACCTGTTCAAAATGACTTTCAGAACCCTTCTTTCGACCTGGTAAAAGGATTTAAAAAATTCCGGCATATAGCAAACTTCAGCTACGACTGGCATACCATGCCATTCCATCTTTTATTGACCGCGAAGACAATCAAATTAAAGCACCCGCCGGGCTTTAAGAGTGTAGATCATTACTTAGAAGTGGACTGCATATTAGAGAATGAACAAGCTCTAAAAACCTATCAGAATTCACTCTCCGGAGCTATGGCAAGCGCAGATACCGAGTACGATGCAAACCGTATTAAAAGCGGACCGGTTACGCTTCGTTTTTTAGGAAAAAAGGCGCTTACATGGAGTGAGGTTAACGAAATTTACTTCAATCAGAAGATTGAGAGTACAGATATCACTGGCGATTCGACAGAGATATCAGGAGATTCAACAGAAATCATATTACACGACTGACATGGCTAAGCAAATTTTAAATAAAGGCACGCATCCAAACGACGGAACAGGAGACACGCTCCGCGAAATGTACGGCAAGGTGAACGATAATTTTACTGAGTTGTATGATAAGGATGATGATCTGCAGTCTCAGGTAGATGATTTAGAGGCTTCCCAAAATGCAGGTTCTATTGGATATGAAACAAAAGCTTTAATGGATGCAGATACTGCCCAGGCTGATGGCACGATTGCTCAGGTAATGAATGATGTTACAGCTTCTAATAATGGATATTATAGATGGAATGATTCCGGTAGTGCGTGGGTAAAGAGAGCTGATTTTTATGCGACTGTTTTAGATCCGGATGATACGAGTGAAGGAGTAACCGGTAAAGCTGTTGACACTCATAATAAAGAAAGAAAAATTCTAGGAACACTTGAGAATGAGTGGTATGACCCAGATTTTTTACAGCAATATCACAATATAATCACCTTAGCTAATGCAGATAGTACTAAACTTGATTTAGTTTTTGATTGTAGGGATAACGTACATGCTGTAAGCTCTATTCACGATGGGTTTAATTGCCTTAAAGTTTCTGTTGTAAGCGGCACAGGAGTAGAACTTTTACACCCTTATTTAAGTACTTCTTTTTTATCTAATATAGGTTGGGAAAATGGAGATCAATTCAGATACGGATTTTGGATAAAGTCTAATAAAGCTGATGGAGCAAATACAAGAAGAATTTATTTAGCTAATGGGCAAGTAGTTACTTTAGCCTCAGATGATTGGACTTGGGTAGAGCTTGAATCAGGTACAACATACTCTGATGCAGGGGATTGGGCACTTGCTTATATAGGTCTTAGGGATTCAGTAAACCCTGAAACTTACTACATAAGAGGGTTAACTATTACCAATATTACTCAAGGAACGTGGACAGGTGAACGTAAATCTTCAAAAGCAGAAGTTGCTAAAAATACACCTATTGTAAATTACAATGCTTTTGCTGAAAATATATATGGTGACGGAACATTAGATTCAGGTTCATTATTATTTGAGGAGGTAACCGATCAAAACGGTAATCCATTTACGAAAGAAGTAGTTGATGGAGATATAGATATACTCAAACTGACTGGTACTTTAGATACTCAGCTTAGATCTAATATAGTAATGGGCGGGCGATGGACAGGTTCAGGTGCAGACCCTTATAAAGACTATTATGGATTACCTCTCAAAGAGGGGTATGTATCAATAGGTTTTTGGCTGAGAACTACAAACGTAAGCAATTTTGTGAGGATTTATTGGTTCAGCATAAATTCTAGTGAAAACTTTATACGGTACTATGATCCAAATGGGGAATGGGTTTGGGTACAAAGCCCTGTTGTTTATTGGGGTGGCACAAGTCAGCTGAGTAGCGTCTTACAACTTCAATCCGATCCAACAGCAGGGAATGCTGTTATTTACGAGATTAAAGGTATTTGTTATTCACATCTTGAAGAACCTTTAGAATTTAAATCTAGCTATAATTTAGAAGCAAAAAAATCTGATTGGTATGGTAGAAGCTGGACTTCTTACGGTGATTCAATTACTGGATATAACCACTTTCAGAGCATAATAAATAGTTTGCTAGGAGCAAAGCACAATAAAAGACATTGTGGTGGATCTCGTATGCAAAACAACAACACTATATTCTTTGTTAATGATGAAGGGTTTTATATAGACAGACCTGATGGGAGTGAAATAAAAACCCTTCTAAATGGCGCTGTTAGTAGCGGTGCAACATCCGTAGTTGTAGATTCTTCTGCATCTTTTAGTGTGGCAGCTACTGTTGCGTTTCTCGATGGAGATTCTTTAATAGGTTCAAATACAATAGCTTCTATTTCAGGGACTACTATTACTTTGGACGTTCCATTAACGTCAGATTTGAATGATAATGCTACTATGTATTTAGTTCCAAGCGGAGCAACTAAAGCTGTATATCAAGGATTATGTACTTTAAATAGGATTCAAAATACAATACCAGCAGACACAGAGTTATTAACTATAATGGGGGGAGCTAATGATTTTGCAGGTTATGCATCGTTGGGTACGCCTCTAGGCACTATTGACGACGCTCCAAGTGATGCTATTAACGCTACCTACTATGCTTCATGGAAAGCGTTCTTTGAAAACTTATATACTCACTTAGGGGACATTAAAGTAATAGTTATGAACTTTCCTTTTGCTACAGGTGAAGATACAAATGAAAATTTATCTTCCAGAACAAGAGAAGATTTTAGAATTGCAACAAGAGAGGTTGCTCAATTATATGGCGCTCAAATAATCGAAACAGATGATGTTGGTGTTAATACGCTTAACTGGAGCTTATACTCTCCTGACGGTATTCACCCTAATAATTTATTCGGGGATAGAATTGCTAAGAAATTTCTTAAAGAATTAAATTTGAGAGCAGAACATTATAGACCGTTTTAAATAAAATTATTTGTCTTTTTTAATTAAACTGAATGTCCGCGAATAGTAAATGTTAAGGCTCGTTTAAATATATTAGATTTAATTTAGATTAAGTCAGTAAAGTCATATAATATATATTATGTAAAGTTGGTTAATTTAACTTTATCAACTCTTCTTCTATTTTCTGAAAATCTGGTAGTTCATTCGCATTCTCTAATATCTCAACATGAACAACTATTCCTTCTTTATTAATAATGAATACAGATCTTTTTGAAACTCCTTTCATGCCGAAAAAATCATCGTATAAAACATTATATTTTAGTGAAGCGTCTTTATTGAAGTCACTCAAAAGTTGGAAGTTTATATTTTGTGACTCTTTAAATTCTTTAAGTGTAAAGAAAGTATCTATACTTATTCCGAGTATTTCCGCATCTAAGGAATTGTACATCTTTAAATTATCTCTTGTGTTACACAATTCTTTTGTACAAGTACTGGTAAATGCTAAAGGAAAAAATAGAAGAACTATGTTCTTCTCCCCTTTATAGTCTTTAAGGCTAACCTTTTCACCTTTGGTATTTTGTAATGTAAAGTCAGGAGCACTCTTATATAATAAATCAGACATTAGGTTTACTTATTTGAGATTGTTTGGTTCCAAGCGAGATTATTAAGACGCCTGTTATAAGTAGTAATTCTGTAATCACTGTAATTTTATCATCTGTCAATGGAATCATCCAAAAGAAGGTGAATGAAATTAAACACACAAATGTACCTATTATCAGAAGTAAATAATTTTTCTGGTTCTTTTGATTAATAGAAAAAATCAAAATTGATACAAGAAGTGCGCCTCCTTGAAACGTACCCAATATCAGATTATAGATAACTGACTGATCAAGAACTAACGGTATAAATAGAAGAATTACAAAAGGTAGATAACCTAAAATTGCAGGGAATCTCGCAAATATTGGTTTTGATTCTCTTATCAGATTAAATAAAGCACTAAGTATGCAAACTAAACTTGCGGTGTTCAGAAAACGAATGGCTATAATTAGTGAATCATCAATTAAATAGACTACGTTTGAAATCAAATAAGTTAGCAGTGCAGAACTCAAAAGAATCAAAAAAGAAGACTTTTTGATGGTTATAACAGTGATTAGATGATACAATGAAAACAGTAACACTAATACATTGAGAAGACTTAACCAACTAGATAGATCCATAAAATTAATGTTTGGGTCTTGCGGCTATTTCTCTCTGGAATTGTTTATCTGACTGATAAGTAAGCACTAGGTGAGCTATTTCTTTCAAAGATTTTCTTTCTTCTGTAACCATCGCCCATAAAATATCTAAAACTGAAACGGGTTTAGATTCCTCAGTCATTTCAATTTCAAAATAAGATGATGGTTTTTCTCTAAGAAAATTTACTAAGTCTGTTCTAAGACCTTCAATATCTTTTAAAACAGTAGAAACAGTTAGGATCTCAATTTCTTCTTCTGAAAGCTCTACCCTTTCAAAAATTGAGAAGTCATTTAACTGTATCTCCTCTCCTTGTTTTTTTAATGCTTCTAGAACAGTTACAATTTTCGATTGAGCAGAATTAATAGATAACAAGTTCTCTATTATAGATTCCCCTCCTAAAGGTTTCCGGGAATACGGTACAAAGCTTATAACTTTAGAAAGTGACTGTATTTCATATTTGAGATACTCAATATCACTTATCAGGTCATCAAGCTTTTGCTGATTTATCAAACTAACAAGGTTAGATTTAAATTATTTCCAAGTCTTGGATGCAGGAGCAGCATCGTTTTTGTCTTGAGTTTTAATCATATCAACTAAAGAAAGACCGGTATTCCATTCTGTATCTCTGTCTCGAACAGAGTGAATATTATTTTCTTCCTGAAAGTCCCAAAAATTACCGAACTGAGTGTTTTTGTAAGTTTTTAAGTACTCGAGTCTTTCTTCAAGATCTTCTTTTGGTACAAGCAATCGTTCTTTATCGTACACAGCATCCTCACGGGATTCAAAAACTATATCATAGTCTTTACTCATTACAATTGCTTCTTCCGGGCAGACTTCTTCACAGTAACCGCAGTAAATACATCTTAACATATTTATCTCGAAGAAATCCGGGAAGCGTTCTTTTTCATCCTCTGTCTCTGATGCTTGCATACTTATGGCAAGAGGCGGACAAGCACGTGCGCATAATCCACAAGCTACACATCGCTCTTTACCGTGATCTTCAACCAGAACAGGTCTTCCTCTGAAAATTGCCGGTGGAGTCCATTTCTCCTCAGGGTAATTCATTGTAAACTTTGGCTGAAACATTTGTTTAAATGTATACCAAAGCCCTTTGAATATCTCAGGTAAATATATTCTTTCTAAGAAATTAAGCTTACGCTCATTCTTTTGATTGCTACTTAAAGCATTTAAAACTGGTTTCTCGAGATTCTTAGCCATCTAAATTGGTCAGAAGTATAGTTCGAATTTATATTCAAAAATAAACCTTTGTTGCATCAGCTTCAAAGATTATTCCTGTTTTTATTAATTATTTTTGACGGAACACCATTGTTATTGGGACACCTTTAAATCCATACCGTTCACGCAGCTGATTTTCTATGAATCTTCTGTAATTAGGAGGAAGATCTTGAGGACTGTTCATAAAAAATTTAAACACTGGAGGATTAGATTTTACCTGAGTTCCATACTGAATCTTAAGTTGTCGGCCTCTTTTCATTGGTAATGGCCTCATCGATAACATGTCTTCAATGAAGTTGTTGAATTCAGAAGTACCTATCTCCTTTTTCCTTTCCTGAATTACTTCTTCTACAACATCCATTACCTTGTGGACTCTTTTTCTATTTAGCGCTGAAATAGTAAGGATCGGTACGTAATCTAACTGTGGAGTAGATTCATATATATAATTCTCGAACTCTTTAACAGTATGCGTGTCCTTTTCTGTTACTAAGTCCCATTTATTCAGCAGTATAATTAGAGCTTTGTTATATTTTTCGGCTTCTCGTAATACCCTTTTATCCTGATCTTCAAAACCTCTCATAGCATCTAAAATAAGAACAGCAACATCACACTCTTGTATTGCTCTTGCTGTTCTTACAGTACTATAGAACTCAATATTTTCTTTTACTTTAGTTCGTTTACGAAGTCCGGCTGTATCAACTAAAACGTAATCTTTACCATTAAAATTTAATTTACTATTAATGGTGTCTCTTGTAGTTCCGGCTATATCGGTTACAATGCATCGCTCATCATCCAATAAGGCATTTACCAGACTACTTTTGCCAACATTAGGGCGGCCAATAAAAGCGATTTTAGGTGACGGGTCTTCCTCTTCTTTTATAGCTTCCGGAAGTAATTCTGTAACTTTATCTAAAAGGTCTCCGGTTCCGATCCCGCTTATTCCGGAAATAGGAAATATTTCATCAAATCCTAATTCATAGAACTCTGATGCATTTAACCTTCTCATCTCATTATCAGCTTTATTGGCTACTAAAAGTACAGGCTTCTTTTGCTGGCGCAGTAGTTGGGATACTGACTTATCAAGAGTATTAATTCCATGCTCTGCATCAACTACAAACAGAATCACATCAGATTCTTCCAAAGCTATGTGAACTTGTTCACGGATACCAACAACCATCACATTCATGTCATCCGGTAGATACCCTCCAGTATCTATAACATTAAAATCTATACCGTTCCAATAGGATTGCCCGTAGTGTCTATCTCGGGTCACGCCGTATTCGTCATGAACTATTGCTTTTCTTTTACCTATTAATCTGTTAAATATAGTTGATTTACCTACATTAGGTCTTCCAACAATGGAAACTACTGGGAGCATTTATGAATTTGTCTTTATAAATTAGAACAGTAAATATACAACTATTATAGCCCAACTTATATGTTAAAAACATTCTACAATGAAATAGGATTTTTAGGAGCCTTGCTTCTGGCGTTAGGTCTGTTTGTTTTATTTATACTTTGGGTTGCGGGTATTGCAGGGATAACTCTACCTGTTGACGGAGGAAAGCCAAGAGGTTCTAAGATCGAGATCGCTATTGCTGTTTTTTTCCCTATCTACCCCGTTTTATGGCTATTTTATGAAATGTATCATCAAAGAGAATTCCTTAAAAAAGATAATAATGATTTAGCTGCTTAACTTTTTAGGATGGTTAAGTTCAGCTAACCCAGACGCTTTTTCTTCCTCAAGTTGCCACTCTTCAATTGTTTCTTTCTCTAGCTCTTTTAGAAATCTTGAGGGGTTTGTAAAGTAATCTCCATAAGTCGATTGTGCGAGCATAGGATAAGTGTAGTATAGCATCTCTTCTGCCCTAGTTGTTGCTACGTACAATAATCGTAGTTCCTCATCGAGCTTTTCATCATCCTCTACTGAGTATGCAGAAGGAATGATTCCATCTAAGCATTGAATTATAAAAACATGTTTCCACTCTAAACCTTTAGCTGAATGAATCGTACTTAATACAAGTGGTGCTTCTTCATGAACTTTTTCTTCAGTATCAACTGCGGTAGCAGAAATAGGATCGAGTGCCAGTTCTTCTAACATTTTTGAGAGTGAACTAAATCCGGTTGAAATATTAATAAAAGCTTCCAGGTCTTTTAATCTCTTTGGATAATCATCGTATCTTTTTTCACAGAAAACTCTGTAATATTCTACTATATTTTCTATTACTTCTGACACTGAGTATTCCGAGTTTTTGAAAGATTTAAGAAGCTTACTCAATGTTTCCATCTGCTTTAAGTAAGATTTACTTACTGTATCAGCCATACCAAGATCGTAAGGGTTTTTTGCCAATCTGATCCATTCAAAAAGATCTTGCGCAGTTTTAGGTCCTATTCCGTCAATTAGCATTAAAACTCTGTTCCAGGCTATAGTATCCATAGGATTAACAAGAACCCGTACGTGCGCTAATACATCTTTAATATGTGCAGCTTCAGTAAATTTCTGACCTCCAAACTTCACAAAAGGAATATTTTTCCTATTCAATTCAACTTCCAGATCGTAAGAATCTCTACCACTTCTGAATAAAACTGCAATTTCATTAAGGTCTATTTCCTGTTCTCTTAACTGTAATATCACCTGTGAAATAAAACGACTTTGATCATGTTCACTGGGCGCTTGCACCAGAGCCGGCAAGTCAGAGTCTTCTTTTTTTGAATACAGTTCTTTATCAAATTTAAAAGAAGCTTGTTTTAAAAGATTGTTAGCTGCATTTAAAACTTGTGGAGTAGATCTGTAATTTTCTTCAAGCTTTATGATCGTCGTATTATCAAAAATGTCCGGAAACTCCATTATATTTTGATGATCAGCACCACGAAATGAATAAATACTTTGAGCATCATCACCTACGGCCATTACATTTTTATGGACACTTGAAAATAGCTTGGTCAGGTCTGCTTGAAGCTGATTTGTATCCTGATACTCATCTACCATTACAAATTTATGATCAGAGGCAAGTTTAATTCTTATATCTCCATGTTGTTCAAGAAGTTGCTTAGTTTTTATAAGAAGGTCATCAAAGTCCATAACAAAGTTTTTTTCTTTGTATTCGGAATATCCAATTGCAACGTCTTCTATCTTATCTATAGATTCAGCAAATTGAGGATATTGATCCATTACAACCACTCGAAGATCTAAATGCTTATTTACAGCAGTACTGATTATTTTTAAAAGAGTATTTTTATTCGGGAAGCGTTTATTCTTTTTATGAAGATTTAGTTTGGTTCGTACAAACTGAATGACTTCTAAAGCATCAGCTGAATCTATGATCGTAAAATTGTTGGGATATCCTATTCTTTCAGCATAACGATGAAGGATTTGGCTACAATAAAAATGGAACGTCCCTCCTTTTACTCTTTGGCATCTGTCATCAAGAATATTGCTTGCCCTATTTAGCATTTCTTTTGCGGAACGTCTTGTAAACGTTAATAAAAGAATATTCGATGGATCAATCCCACTTTCAACCAATCGTGCTACACGATAGACTAAAGTTCTGGTTTTTCCGGTTCCGGCTCCTGCTATGATCAATGCCGGTCCTTTATCGAAGAATACAGCACTTAATTGCTTTTCATTAAGCAATTCTGAGTATGGAATAGAAAAATCTTCAGGGCGAAGCTTTGGCTCTTCTTTCTTTAAAACGAATTTCTTCATACATCAAAATAGCAAACTTTAACTATATGTAAAAATTATGTAATGAAGTAAAAAGAAAAAGCCAACCAGGATGGTCAGCTTTTAAAGAGTTTTGATATAAATATCAGAATGTAGGATTTAATCTAACCCAAAGAGAAGTAAACCCGTCAGAACCTGCTATCGGTGTAGCAACTTCGATTCTGACAAATCCTGTTCCAATACCGGCTCCAATGTTATGAGTTAGTGTCTTAACTCCTAATGACTCAAATCCTGAAAAGGGATCATTAGAATTTGAGTTCACAAAGTCGGTCCAACCAGAATCCAAAAACAGTGTTAAGTAAAGACCATCTATTTCTAGCTCACCATCATCATAGTCCCATAGATCACCAAAAACTACCTCTGCGTTACTCATAAACATTCTGTTTCCTCTGTAGAACTTATATCCTGTAGCGCGTAGCGAGCCAATTCCACCTAAAGCGAAATTCTTAAATTCGGGTACTTCACCTGTGATCGAACCAGCTTTAACTCTCAATTTAAAAAGAGTATGATCATCAAGTTTTAAGTAGTTTAGAGTAGTTATCTCAAATTTATTATAGTTGAAATCATTAGCAAAACCTGCATCAGAAAGCTCAGCCTCTGCTAAAAACTTACTGGTTATAATTCCTTTTGTATAACCTTTCTTGTTTAAGGTAAGTCTCAGGCCAATACTTTCCTGATCGATGATATCTGTTGAAGGGTCAATTGCAGGATTTAATCGTCCTATATTCCCATCTCCAAAAAATGAATACTCCGTGTTATTTTCTAAGGTACTGTAAGTAGTGTAATTATAACTGGCGCCAAAGCTTATCAGCCTTCCAAGATTAATTTCAGAAAACACTCCATAACCCTCAGCTTTATAATAGTCGTGGTAATCATACCCGGCTACTAATGTAGTGATAGAATTTTCAGAAAGCCCTGTTCTCCAGAGATCATTAGTAGTAGAACTACTCGTTAATTCTCCCCCAAATAAAATCCAATTACCAAATATTTTAGTAGCGGACGCCCTGTATTGCCAATCCTTTTGACCGGTTGAGTATCCTATGAATCCATCAAAATCAACTCCACCAATATTTAAAATTTCAGAGTTGGGATCAGCAAAATCTGAACCTACACCAACAAAAAGTGCATCCACTCTATTATATCTTATTGATTGAAGAGTTGGTAAATATCGATAAGCACCGAATTGATTATCATACTCATATTCATCGAATAAATCGTAATGAAGACCATTCGTTTGATAAAAGACTTTGTGATTAGTGTGAGGGTAATTAGTTCTATAATTTTGAGCAGAAGCTGAATAGCTGATTACCGTTACAATCAAAAAAGAGAGAATTGATTTCTGTTTCATAACTAATTCTACTTAAGTTAGAGGATATAACAATTAACTTAATTCTGAGCAAATTTCAAAAATTTCCACTTGATTCTAATAATTTGAAAGATAAACTGAACCATTCATATTTAAGAGAATACTGAAATCAAAAAGGATATATGATCATTCAGTTCTTTATTGATGAGTTCAGCACCTTTTTTAATGTCACCTCTGGGTACACTTTCAGCGAATTTTAAAGTTTTAAGTTTTTTATTTACCGATTTCACTTTCATTCCTTCAAAACCGGTAGGCCGCATCAATGACACTGCATGCATAAATCCCGAAAGCTCATCACAAGCAAAGAGATATCGTTCAATTTCTGTTTCAGGAACTTTACCAGTTCTCTCAGGTGCATGAGCTTTAATGGCATCGATAATTTCTTTTGAATAATTATGAGCTGGTAAAATATCTTTTATTGCTTTATTCGGATGTTCATCCGGAAATTTTTCCCAATCGAGATCGTGGAGTAGTCCTGCTGTCCACCACTCTTCAACTACGCTAGCTTCTTTTCCTAGTTCTGTTGCATATGCTTCCATTGCTTTTGCAACCATTTTAGAATGATGCAATAGGCTCTCTCCTTTTATATATTGATTTAAAAGGTCTATAGATTCATTTCTGTTTGGCATAATGGTTTCTTATTTAGCTTTTTTCAGATAGAAAGTCAGAGTTATATATTAATCTAACATCTAAATATCAGATTTCCTTTCCTTTTGTTATTCGCCCTAATATATTACAACGATTGGCAATCTCTCTAAAAGAAGATAAAATTGATGATTAATGAACCCTCGTTTGCTCCCAGAGAATATGGATGGATTGAAGTTGTTTGTGGAGGAATGTTTAGTGGAAAAACGGAAGAACTGATACGTAGGGCTAAACGAGCTCATATAGCGGGCCAGGAAGTTGTAGTTGTAAAACCGGCTATTGATAAAAGATATAGTGATACAGAAGTTGTCTCGCATAATGAAACTGCACTCCCAAGTATTTTGGTGGACACTGCAGATCAGATCGTATTACTCACATCTAGTGCCAAAGTAGTTTGTATTGACGAAGCTCAATTCTTTGATGAAAGAATAGTTGATATTGTAAATGTGCTCGCTAATGATGGCAAAAGAGTTATAGTAGCCGGTCTGGATATGGATTTCGAAGGCAAACCCTTTGGACCTATGCCTTATCTTTTAGCTGTTGCAGAATATGTTACAAAGCTCCATGCTGTTTGTGCGGAAAGTGGTACAATGGCAAATTTCTCTCAAAGAGTAATCGAAGATACAAACAAAGTATTAGTCGGTGAGTATGATGCCTATGAGCCTCGTGCCAGGCACTGTTTCCGTCCCTCTGTAGATAGAAGGCGCGGGAGGCCGATCAGACCGTTTTTACAACCAAAAGTCGCACCTCAGGAAGAAGATAATTTAAACTTAGAAAACTCTTAATGGAAAATATATTACGTGGGATACTTGGAATGGTAGCAATTATTGGAATTGCTTTTCTGTTCTCAAATAACAAAAAAAGAATTAACTGGCGTTTAGTAGGAACAGGACTCAGTATCCAATTTATTTTAGCCGTTTTCATTCTTAAATCTGAACGGCTCGAAGAATTCTTTTCACCACTAGGTTGGCCAAAATTACTTTTTAAACAAATTGCGAGTTTCTTTGTTATTGTTTTGCAATATACAACCGAAGGAGCTTCTTTCTTGTTTAGCTTTCTCGGAAAAGGTCCGGAATATCAGGAAAGTTTGGGGGTAATATTTGCGTTTCAGGTTTTACCTACCATTATCTTTTTTGCTTCCTTAACCGCCCTTCTCTATCATTATGGGGTGCTGCAATTTATAGTAAGAGTACTATCAAAAGGTATGCAGAAATTGCTTGGAACTTCAGGAGCTGAAACATTATCGGTTATTTCTAATATTTTCGTAGGACAAACAGAAGCGCCTTTAGTTATCAAGCCTTTCATAAGTAAAATGACCAAGTCTGAACTACTCGCTGTTATGACAGGCGGAATGGCAACAATAGCCGGAGGGGTTATGGCGGCTTATGTGGCTATGCTTGGGACCTCGTTTGCAGTTGCAAATGGACTTGAGATACAAGTTGCTCAACAGTTGTTTGCTGAACGATTATTAGGTGCTAGTTTGATGGCTGCCCCTGCTGCATTGGTAATTGCAAAAATACTTTATCCCGAAACTGAAGAAGCTGCCACTGCTGGAGATGTATCAATTACAGTAGAAAAAACAGATGCAAACGGTATCGATGCTGCTGCTACCGGAGCTAGCGTAGGTTTAAAACTAGCTTTAAATGTAGGCGCTATGTTATTGGCGTTCATTGCATTACTAGCAATGTTTAATGGATTTTTCGGTTGGGTTTCTGACTTAACAGGTTTAACAAGTTTGCTGGGATCCCAATTGAGTATCGAAATGGTTTTAGGTTGGATTCTCGCTCCCATCGCCTGGATAATTGGTGTTGAATGGGCAGACGCAACTACAATGGGAAGTTTAATAGGTACTAAAATTGTTTTGAATGAGTTTGTTGCATATCTCAAATTAGCAGATGAAGTATCCGCAGCAAATATTTCACCCAAAACTATAGCAATGGCAACTTTTGCGCTATGTGGTTTTGCTAATTTTTCTTCAATCGCAATTCAGATTGGTGGAATTGGAGGTATTGCTCCGGACAGAAAATCTGACTTGGCTAAATTTGGTTTAAAAGCTGTTTTTGCCGGTACAATGGCAACAATGATGACAGCAACTATTGCAGGAATGCTTTTTTAAAAACAAAGACTAACATCAAAAATATAATTTCTTAAATGAACGGACTAGATAGAAAGCTAGGCTTATGCCTTTTAATTATTTCAATTTGTTCAACTCTTTCAATTTCTCAATCTAAAAACGATAAAACTGTTGTTGGAACGGTCGGGAAAGAAAAGATTACTTATGGTGAGCTTAAAGCGAATGTAAACACATTACCAAACAGTTCTCCCTCGCTTCAAGAATTGGAAGATTTTTTACCCATCTATCTGGAGTATAAAGCGAAAATTCAGTTCGCTGAAAAAGAAGGTATCATGAATGATATGCAACTTCTGAGTGAACTGGAGCAATACTCAAAACAAGCATCCTACTCTCACTGGTTAGAAAACAAAATTAAAGAGACGGAGTTTGAAAAGTATTACGACAGAGCTTCAAATGAACTTAAGAGTGAACACTTATTAATTGCATTAAATAATAACGCATCACCGGAAGATACTCTTGAAGCCTATCAAAAATTAATTGAAGCTCGCAATAAATTTCTTAATGGAACTGATTTTTCAGAGCTTGATCGCCAATATTCGAGTACTCAAAATGGACGTTCGATGGGTGGTGACCTCCCCTGGTTTAGTATAGGAACTACCGTAAAAGAATTTGAAGATCAGATATTCAGTTTAAAAATTGGCGAGGTTTCTATGCCATTCAGAACTCAATTCGGTTACCATATTGTTCACCTTCAGGATAAAAGACCAAGAACATTATCCCGTGAAGTATCTCATATATTTACCCGTGCAGGATCTCAAGAGTCTAAAGAAAAAATTGATACTGCATTTGATAAACTGGAACAAGGTTGGCCTTGGAGCGAAGTTGTATTAGAATTTAGTGATGACGGTCTGTCTGCTCCAAACGGAGGAAGAATAGGATGGGTAAATTATGGTAGATATCAAACTGGTTTTGTTGACTCTGTAATGGCACTGGATACCGAAATAGATTATTCTAAACCAATACAAACATCTTATGGGTATCACATCTTCCGAATCGATTCTGTGCAATCTTTCGGAAATGAAGAAGAGAAAAAGAAAACGTATATGAAAGAGTTTTTAGATTCTCCAAATTTCAAAAAAAGTAATTCATTTGTTATTAATTGGTTGATGAATAATTATAGGAACAGTGTGAATCAGCTGGTTTTGGAAAATTTCAATACCAAAATTGCTCAGTCTGATACTCTTAAGATCAGTAATATCGAATTTCCTGAGACTAATACAAACCTTTTCAGCTTTAGAGATTACAAGTTTACAGATACGGATTATCATAATTATCTGGATGCAACTCATCCTGAAGCATCTGCGAAATCATATTCAGATAAATGGTTTAGTGATTTTAAGACTTATGCTATAGATAGTGTACTAGTGAAACTTACGGTTTCTGAATTTCCTGAATTTCAGAAAACACTGGATAATTATCAGAAAGGTTTGGCTGTATATCAAGTGAATGACACCTACTTATGGAGCGCTGCTACAGTTGATACGTCTGAATTAGTAAAGATCTACGAAAATAATGAGGCTGAATATTCTTTCCCGAAAAGACATTTTTACTATCTCTTAAGCTCGTTTGCGGATACTTCGCTAGCTAAAGGTATAGATTTCATTAAGAATGGAAATCACCCGGATAGTTTAAGGTCTTATTACCCTAGAGTGTCAGTAGTTAAAGATTCTACAGGTGTTTTTACTGATGATCCATTTGATAAATTAGAGCAAATGAATCCGGGTAGCTTTTCTGAACCTTTTGATTATAGACAGAGAACAGCGGTCTTTTACTTAAAAGAAGTTTTACCATCACGTAAAATGACTTTTGAAGAAGCATTTAATCGATTACTGGCAAGTTATCAACCTAAAAGAGAAGCTCTTTGGTTAAATGAACTAAAGAAAAGATTTAAAATTAAAGCCGATTACAAAAAATTACGAAACGCTTTTAAAAATGATGAAAATCTATAGATGAAATCTTTGTTGTATACGATACTATTCGGTTCACTTTTTATAGGTTGTAAAACAAACCAAAACTCCGATAATATTATATTAGTTGAAGTAAATGGATCTGTTTTAACTATGGAGGAAGCTAAAGCCAGTATCCCCTCGAGTGAATTCGAATCAGATAGTGTATCAGCATACAATAATTTCATTGAAAAGTGGATAGAAAAGCAATTGATACTTCAGGAGTCAGAACGCTTGAAAATCCCGGATTCACCCGAGATTAAAAAAAGGATTGAAAGAGCTAAGCAAGATATGATCGCTATTTCATTTCAGGAAGTTGTTTTAAATAACTTGAATAGTGAGATCATCGTTACTGATGAAGAAGTTCAGGATTATTATCAGCAAAATAAGGATCAGTTTCTATTGGATGAACGGTATGTCCGGTTCCGTCATCTTATTGCTTCATCACTAACAGACGCACAAAATGCTAAAAGAGATCTTATGCAAGGTCATACTTGGGAAAGAGTAGCTCAAAGTTATTCTCTTCAACCTGAAATGGTTATTAAAAACGCATCTCGTTTTTGGCCGGAATCAAATGCGTTAAAGGAATTTGATACTTTAAACCGTTATTTAAGACTCATTGGTGTATCTGAAATTTCGATTATCGAAAACATTAACGGGAAGTACCATTTTGTTCAGTTACTTGAAGAAAAGGCCGTTGGTGAACATCCCGATTTGGAATGGTTATTAATTCAAATAAAAGAATGGTTAATACTCGAAAAAAAACGCATTGCTTACAATACCTATGTAAAGAATCTTTATCTTGCAGCAGAAGCGAATAATGAAATACGTACTTACAACGTTCTACCAAATAATATTAATAAGGAAATTACTTCCGATTCATTGAACTCAAATTAAATAATGAGATATTTAAAACTAATTTTACTTCTGTCATTTTTAACCCCTGTTTCTGTTTTTGCTCAACAGAAAAACTCTCCTCAGTCAGCTGATAAAATTGTAGCATTGGTTAACGACCAAATTATACTCAAGTCTGACATTGACCAGAGCGTATCAGACTATATAAGGCAAGCTAGTTTTAACCAACAAAATGTTACTTTCACAAAAGAACTTTGGTATTCTTTTTTGGAATCTGAAATTGACAATAAATTATTATTGGAAAAGGCTAAAATTGATTCCGTTACGATTTCTGACGAACAAGTTAATCAGCAAATGGATGCCAGAGTATCCCAGTTAATTCAACAAGCAGGTAGTGAGCAAGCTCTCGAAGATGCTTTTGGTAAGTCAATTATCCAACTTAAGGCTGATTTCAGAGATAATTTCAGACAGCAGATGACTGCAAATCAAATGCAGCAGATCAAGTTCAGCGAAATACAAATCACAAGACCTGAAGTAAAAGAGTTTTTTGAAGCTATTCCCAAAGACTCCCTCCCCACTATTCCGGAACAAGTTGCTCTATCTCATATAGTAAAACTACCAAAACCAAAAACTGATGCTAAAGATGTTTCGTTAAAATTTGCTGAATCTCTAAGAGACTCTGTTCTTAATCATGGTGTAGCATTTGAGGAATTAGCAAAACGACATGGTATGGATGGATCAGCTGAACGTGGGGGACAACTTCCAATGATGGGATTGAACGAATTAGTATCTGAATATTCAGCAGCAGCAGCGGCCTTGCAACCTGGTCAAATATCCGAAGTAGTTGAAACTGAATTTGGGTTTCATATCATCAGATTGGACGAAAGAGTTGGAAACAGAATTAAAACAAGTCACATCCTTATTAGAATTGATGCTGAGCAGCTTGATGACGAAACCGCTATACAAGAGTTGACTATAATTAGAGATAGCCTGCTAAACAATGAAAATCTTACATTTTCAGGGATGGCAATCAGAAATAGCGAAGACCCTTCTACTTCTAAATCCGGAGGTAAAATTGTTGATGTACAAACGGGAGAACGACTTATTCCATTAAACAGACTGGATCCTTCACTATACCGTATTGTATTATTGATGGATGAAATAGGATCTATTTCTGAACCTAAGCTCTTTAACCCTAACAATGCTAACGCTGGAAAAGCTTACCGTATAGTTCGCTTGGATAGGCAAATTCCGGAGCATGTTGCTAATTTAGACGTTGATTATCAGAGAATTAAAAATATTGCTCTTCAACAAAAGCAGACAAGAATATTTCAGCAATGGTTACGTGAACTACGTGAAGAAATATATGTAGAGTACAGAATTCCTAAACTAGAATCGGTAGTAGCAAGGTAATGTCAGAAGAGAAAATAGATTCAGTTAAAGCTGCTAACGAGTTTACGGAAACCTTTAGCGCCATTAAAAAGGAAGTCCATAAAATTATAATTGGTCAGGATGAGATCATTGATCTTCTTTTGATCTCGCTTTTTTCGCGTGGACATTGTGTTTTGATCGGAGTTCCCGGCTTAGCCAAGACGCTTTTGATCAACACTCTGGCTGATACGTTGGGGTTATCCTTTAACAGAATACAGTTTACACCTGACCTAATGCCTGGTGATATTACCGGCACAGAGATTATTGAAGAAGAAAGAGAATCTGGAAAGAAAGCCTTTAAATTTGTTAAAGGGCCAATATTCGCCAACATTGTTTTGGCTGATGAAATTAACAGAACACCGCCTAAAACACAGGCAGCTTTATTGGAAGGAATGCAGGAGTATAATGTAACTACAGCAGGACAAACCTACCATTTAGAAACTCCCTTTTTTGTACTTGCTACACAAAACCCTATTGAACAGGAAGGAACTTATCCTCTTCCGGAAGCTCAGTTAGACCGTTTTATGTTCAATATTTGGGTTGATTATCCTACATTTGACGAAGAAAAGCAGATTGTTAGCCAAACAACTTCCACAAAAAAGGAAAAGCTTTCTCCAATTTTGGATAAATCTAAAATCGAAGAGTTACAGGATCTAGTAAGAAAGGTTCCTGTACCTGAAACTGTTCTCGATTATGCTGTTAAATTGGTTGGATGCACCAGGCCGGATTCTGAACAAGCACCTGATTTTGTGAAAAAATACTTGAGCTGGGGAGCAGGTCCCAGAGCTTCACAATACCTTATACTTGGAGGAAAAGCCCGTGCCCTCTCCGAAGGTAGATTTAATGTGACTATAGAAGACATCGATGCGTTAGCAGTACCCGTTCTTAGACACAGAATTGTCAATAATTATGCTGCGGAAGCCGAAGGGTTTACTACTGTTAAAATAATTGAAATGATTATTGAGAATTTGAAGTAAAGTGGAATTTCAAGGGTTACAGAATTCTATTCCTGTTTTTGTAACTTTAATTGTTGCAACACTAATTTGTGTTCTTTCCTGGTTCTCATATAAGAAGTATTCTTCTATTTCATTAGCATGGAAGCTTGTCTTAAGTTCATTAAGAGCAATTTCTTTAATTGTTTTATTGCTTTTGTTTCTAAATCCCTTTTTTAAAACAATTAATGAAATTATAGTAAACCCGAAAATTGCTGTTTTAATAGACGGATCTGAAAGTACAGCCATTCAAAAAGGAGATTATAATGGTGTAGAGAGTTATCGTAATGTAATTGCTAATCTTAGAAATGCTCCAAGTTACACTGACTTGGTATTCTTTAATTTTGGAGAAACAATTCAAAGTGTAAATGCAGATGAATTTTCAGTTACTTATCCACTCACTAACATATTTAACGCTGTTGAAACTATAACCACTTCTGATGAAGATTTTTCTTCGATAATACTTATAAGTGACGGGATTATAACTTCGGGCAAAAACCCGGTTCTTATTGCAAGAAACTCTTCTACCCCCATCCATACTATAGCGATTGGTGATACAACTAAAGTAAAAGATATTTCTATACAAAATATCTCTACTAATGGAACTGGTTTTACCAATACAATACATCAGGTTTTAGTTGATATATCTCAATTCGGATTTGATAACAGATCAGTTGATGTAAATTTAAAATCAGATGACCGAGTATTAGATTCTAAATCTCTTTCCTTATCAAAAGATAAAGAGATATATGAACTCCAATTTGAAATGGAGTTAACCGAACCCGGCTTAAAGCAATTTCAAATAGAAATTAATTCGGGATTAGAAGAGTGGTCATCCGAAAATAATTCGGCTTATTTTTCAGTTGATGTTTTAGATAGTAAAAAGAGAATTCTTCATATTGCATCAGGTGTTCACCCGGATATTAAAGCTCTCAGATCTATTCTTATGCTTGATGAAAACATTGAATTGAGTACTTACACTTCTTTAGGTTCAATTTCCGGAATCAAAAACCTGAATGAATCTGGCGAATATGATCTGATTATTTTTCATGGAAAACCTTCAGAAATTGTATTTTCAGAACTTGGATTAAAAGAAGAAGAAACCTCTACCCTCTTTATTTTATTACCTGATCGTGAGTCCATTATTTCTTCTGAAACTTTTAATATAATTGGCAATGATTCACCCAACATTTTTAATGTTCAAATGGAGGTTTCATCACAAGGTTTGGATCATCCGATCTTAGATTCAGCAGAATCAAATCTGAATACTTTTGCACCTATTCAATCTTCTATAAATGCTTACAATGAATACCCCGACGCCTCTTTGTTGTTAACATCCAGATATCAGAATATATCTACAAACTCACCCATACTCTCAACTCTTGAGCAAGGAAATATCCGTAAAAGCGATCTAAATGCTTCAGGTTGGTATAAACTGTATCTAAGTCCAAACAGCAATGAACGAGCCTTTATTACTCAATTGATTATCAACCTTGTAGATTGGACATCATCGAACCCCGACAATCGATTATTGAAGATAAAACCTTTGAAAAAAGCGTTTAACTCAGGTGAATCCTCTATGATAAATGCCAGTTTGATTAATGAAACCGGAGACATTGAAAGTAATGCTGTAATAGAGTTTACACTAAAGAGTGATAATTACGCTGCTAATTATACAATGGATAACCTTGGAAATGGCAATTATCAACTTCAGATACCGAATTTAATGGAAGGGAATTATAAGTTCTCGGCCACAGCCAGAAAAGGAAGCAGGGAGATTGATACTGAAACCGGCGAATTTTTAGTTTCACAGTCTAGTATTGAGCTTGCTAATACTGTGAGAAATGACGAATTGCTTAATAATATTTCAACCGGTTCAGGGGGTAGTTTTTTTGATTTTAGATCGGCTAATGAATTTTGGAATACAAGTGAGGTCGTTTCAAACTTAAAGTCCAGAACAGAAATAAAGGAGAATTATATATATCCTGTTAGATCTGTTTTTTGGTTTATACTAGTTATTATGCTTCTGGGTACAGAATGGTTTATCAGGAAGAAGTTTGCCCTCCCTTAACTATTTTATAATAGCTGAAGATTTAACTTCGACTGTTCCTTTCCCTACTTCTTTAGATTTCACAATAAACACATCATCGTAGGCTGATTCATCCAATTGAGTAAATTTTTCTTCTCCCAGAACCATATTAACCAGAAACGGGGTAGTATTTGAATGGCCTACAATAAGCACTACTTCTCCCTGATGATCTTTTATTAGTTTTTTAATAAACACTTTTGGAGCTCTTGGATCGTAACTTTGAATTTCTAGATCAAATTCCTTAGAAGTTGGAAGAGCTGTTGATTCCGTCCGTTTATATTCTGTTGAATAAACTGCATCTACTTTTGAATAAGCTTTTTTCAACATTGCTTTTATTCGGTCTGCTCTTGCTTCGCCTTCCTTTGTTAATGGTGGATTCTTTGTGCCATCGTCTGCTTTTTCAGCATGTCGAACGAAAATAAGTGTAGCTGAATCTGAAGTACCTAAGATATTTTGAGCATTTAAACCGGAAAGAGATAGAGCAGTTAACAGTAAAAAGAACAGTAATTTTTTCATAGTAGAGACCTTTTTCAATCAGTATAAAAAAAGGCTAGTCTATTGACTAGCCTTTTTTGAAATTTATGATAACTTTTTACTTAACAATTAATGCAACTATCAAACCTATAATTGCAAGAAGACCTATTCCAAATATAATGAGTAAGCTTGTCGGAAAAGGTTCTGAGTTGTCTCCCCAGTTGTCAACCTTACTATCTATAGTAGCTATTTGTGATGCTGTTAATACATCTGATTCTACTAAGTAGTTGTTCCACTCATCCATAACTTTGGTGGTCCAGAACTCACTAAATGTCTTAAAATCTTCGTAAGTGCTGCTGCTGATTATCTCTTCATCACTTTTTTTGGAAGCTTTAGATACGAAACTATCAAGTGCCTTAAAAAAGCTGGAGTTATTGTCAAAAGCCCCTAACTCAACATTTTTTTGCTCCAGATATCCATCCAAAGAATTCCACATTGATAAAGAAGCACTAGATTTCCAATCTTTAAGATCACTTTCTATACTCTTTTTCCACTTTGCTTTATCATTACCACCATAAATTTCTACTAGGTTATCACCTATACTATTCCAAACATCATTTACTTTTGTTTGCAGAGCATAGATTCTCAAATAATCTTCAGTAGAAAAGGTATTTGAACCTGCTTTCAGAGTTTCGATATTTTCTCCAAGAATAGAATCAATAATAACCAATGGATTATCACCTGATTTTATAGTTCCTGATCCATCTTTCTTTGAAAGTTCTTCAATAGTTCCCGGAGCTAATTGATTGTAAGTAACAAACAATGAGTCAACCATATCAAAGATAAATTCATCTCTTTCCTCTACACTTTTACGGTATCTGGTAACAAGTTGAGATAGCTTTCTTTCGCTTTCCTGAGATTCTGTGATCGCATTTCTCAATGAATCACTTCTGGAATTTAAATTTGAAAGCTCTGATCTAAATCTTATAACTTCTTCAGTGAGTTCAGATAATCTTTCAGCCTGATTTTCAATGATAAGTAATTTGTGTTCTGATGATCTCGCTTCACTTTTCAAATTTGCGACTTTAGAATCAAAAGATTCAGGATAAAGTGCGTAATCCAGCATTTTGCTGTGTTCTGAAAAATTCGATTTAAAATCATCTATAACCGTTATAAGGCTATCAATTTCATTGACTTTTTGAGCCATTTCGATGTTAGTCAATAACTCTGCATGTCTATTTTCAAAATCTTTCTTGATCTGATAATCAGATTGTTGGGCAAATAACGCTGTACTATTTACTGCAAAGAGCAATAATAAGGTCAATAAATTTAGTGAACGTTTCATGATTTGCTCTCCTCTTTTTTAATTCCTTTTTCGTTGAGTGTAAATGTTTCTGAAGTTGCTGTATCAATAAGCTGAACAAATGGGGATCGTAGATTAAATGCCGGAGATACAAGTCCCTGTTCTGTGACATTGATCTTCTCTTTAAGCTTTAATCCGCTGTTGATAGGCTCCATCACATACACATTGTTAAAACCATCAGCTGTGATAAAATAAAACCCGTTTTGGTTACGAATAAGTCTGACCTCATCAACTAAAACAGATGAACTGTCTTTCATTTCTTCGTATTGGAAAGGCAAAATGTTAAAAGCGATGCCATATCTGGAATCTGTTACATCTCCATTATCTGTAGGAGTGAGTACACTTTCAACTTGCTGTGCGTAGTTTACATTTTTTACTTCGAATGTTTTACAGGCAGATGCAAACAATAAAACTGCCATAAAAACAAAAAGGGAAATTCTTGGATACTTCATTGCCAACTCCTTGTATTATAATTGATGGTTATTCAATCATTTGTATAAGAGTTGTGCAATTAAGTTCCCGACTACATAATTAAAACGCTCTCTATAATTTCGTGATCTAGTTTCTCTCTCCCCTTCAAAAAGCCTAATTCAATGATAAAAGAATATCCAATTACTACGCCTCCTAATCTTTTAACCAGTTTTGAAGCTGCAAAAGCTGTTCCTCCTGTAGCTATCAGGTCATCATGAATAATAACTCGGTCTCCTTCTTTAATGGCATCCTTGTGAATTTCTAGTGAATCCGTACCATACTCTAAATCATAAGATTCGCTTATCGTCTCAGAGGGAAGTTTACCTGGCTTTCTTACTGGAACAAAAGAAGCATTTAGAACTTCCGACATGTTGGTTCCGAACAAAAAGCCTCTTGACTCAAGACCTACTACTATATCACAATCTGAATTGTGATAAGGATCGCATAAAGCTTGTGTTGTAAGCTGCAAAGCCTTCTTGTCGCTTAACAGTGTGGTTATGTCTTTAAATTGAATTCCTGGTTTAGGAAAATCAGGTATAGTCCTGATTACTGATTCCAGATATTTTTTGATGTTTTCTTCTTCTGAGAGCATTATTTTGATTTAATTAGAAATAGAAACTAATACTTTTTCCGCATTTGAAGAAAGAAAAAAATCCGGCACTCTGGAATACTCATCAACAACACATGACGAAGGCTTTAATGCTTGCAGAACAAGCTTTTGAAGAAGGGGAAATCCCTGTGGGCGCTATTGTGGTTAAAGATAATATGATCATTGGCAAAGGATATAATCAGGTTGAAAAACTAAGTGATCCTACTGCCCACGCTGAAATGATTGCAATCTCTGCTGCCTGCGAGACTTTGGGAAATAAATATCTAAAAGGATGCACTTTATACGTGACATTAGAGCCTTGCCCGATGTGTGCAGGGGCTTTGGTTTGGTCTAAAATTGATACCATTGTCTACGGAGCTTCAGATTCAGCTTCAGGAGGTTCCGGCTCTCTTTTTAACATCACAGCAAATAATAACCTTAATCATCAGATAGAAGTTATTCAGGGTATTCTTGAAATGGATTCGGAGTATTTACTAAAATCGTTTTTTGGAGCTAAACGTTGATCAAGAACTGAATATCACCGAAATCATGTGCTTGAATGAAGGAATTGAAACATCACTTTTGTGATTCTGTGCTCCAATTTCAAAAGCAATTCTCCACTGCCTCATTAGGGTTCTCACGGCAAATATAAAACTATGCTTAGGATCATAAATATTTGTGGATTCAGAAGTTACCCCATTTAACTCGATTACCTTGATACCCTTCCCGTTCGTTAACTTTTCTTCGGAATCTGTGATCAAGTCGTATCTGCCAAAATAAAAACCTCCTTTAAAGTTTTTACTAATCTCATCGATCTTTTTGATCAAGTTATCTGAGATCAACTCGGAACCATCAAGAAAAAGTGAACCTCTGGAGTGTGTGCCAAGCTCGGTAAGAATAACTTTTTCACCTTGTTTTGGGATAGAATAAAGATCATCGAGGTGTTTATTGAAATGAGTTTGAGCCATAAAAACGGCTCTTGAATCTCTTAGTATTAACTGTTCTAAAGTTTGTCTACCGTCTCCCGTTACGGATAGTTTATGTTTTTTAGTTATAGAGAAAATATTCCCATGTTTATTACCGGGATATCGGTAATAAAACACACCAAATTCCTTGCCCTCAATAAATTCCTGAAGGATATGAGATTCTGAAAGATTAGAGAGGTTGAATTTGAGCTCATCCATATCTTTTATTATTTGCACTCCTTTTCCCCTTTCTCCTTTGTCGGGTTTTAAAACTATTGGAAATTCCAGAGAGTTCGTTTCCATAAAACTTAAAGCTGAATCAATTAACTCTGTTGAAGTGTTTTCAGAATCCAAATATTTAAACCTTGCTACTGAGTCATTAGATTCAATTTTTTTCAGAATCTCATTTTTAGATTCACCTTTAAATCCACCTTCTTCCATTCCGGGATTGGCTGCTGTTACAACAGTGATCTTTCTAAACCTTATCCAAAGTACTAAAGAGTACAAAACGATGGGAGTATATAAAACATATATGGACCAAAATTCCCATCGTATCAAACGATTTATCTTGCCATAAAGTAATCTCCTTCCTTTAAAAGTGAACAGAGGAATTATGACCTTTAATACAAACAGGACAAAGAGAATTGTCCCCATTAAAACCCATAGAGCATAATCCTGATAAACAGAGAAATATAAAATCAGTTCATTCCCTAAAACCATTGCAAGACTTACAATTGCAGGAGTCCATAACAGAGAAGCAATTCCGAAATAGAAGATAAACATCCAAAAACTTGCGCCAATAATTCCTGCAGAAAAATAGGTTGGGAATCGGGTGCCCGGAATAAATCTACTGATTAGAATTATAATAGGTCCTTTTGCCTGAAACCATTGATTAGATCTTTGGATATCTTTTTCGGTTATGAACCATTTAAAGGGGAACTTATTAATAGCGTTTTTACCAAGCCATTTTCCTGAAAGGTAGACCAGAATATCTCCAACAAAAATTCCGATATAGCAAGCTGCTACAGCCGGAAAAAAACTCATCAACCCTCTTGATACCATTAAGCCTGCTCCAATACAAGCTAAGTCCTCTGAAATAAAAGTGCTGAAAATAATCAACAACATTAAACCGGTAAGAATCCAACCTTCAGCACTAATAATTTTTGAATAAGAAAAAGGAATTAAAGCCTTGATTTTTCTGGAAACCGAAACGTCTTGATCAGCTATAGTTGGGTTATTGATAAAACTTTGAATCAATTCAGTAGATGAATTTCTTCCTGAAGCAGCGTTTAACAAATCACTTGTGACGATTAATCTGTTGAGCTCAGATGATATTCTATTTACAGATTCAACATTTTGCTTGGGATTGATTATGATCGTTGGAGTCTGGATCCGGTTGTACAAAGAAGGTACCTGTCTAAGATCTGTGTTAAGTCGAGTTCGTGAGTAGAGATCATTCAACCAGGTGAATTCAAAAAAACCAAAGTCAGGTAATAAATTTCGTACAGACCATGAAATTGCGTTATTGATTTGATAAACTCCACGATTTAGATGATAACCTCCTAAAAGTTCAAACTCTAAAACGCCTTCCGGTTCAAAAAGTGTAAGAGACTGTACTTTTGATCCGGAAGAATTCAGGAAATGAGAAGCGACAACGGTACCAAAACCGTTGGCAATAATATGAAGTGAATCTGACTCATAGGTTCCGATTATTGATAGAATACGTTCAGCATATGACTGAGCAGATGGAGTGTTCATATCCTTAGCTAGTGATAAATAGTCAACTTTCAGAATCGTATTAGCTGTGGTTAATCCTGAAATTAATGAGCTAAATTCATCACTTTCTTGCTCTAAATCAGCAAAAATCAAGATTGTTTCAGAATTTGGCACCTCACTTATATATTCTAGAGCTTTTGATCTTTGAGGCTTTGAAAATTGCTCAAATAAAAGAGAAGAAAAAAGAAGGGTAAGGTAAACTAGGAACCAAAGCCTCCACCCTCTTAGAAACGAATTTTGGAGGCTTCTCATAAAATTTATGAAGCTTTTGCTGTCTCTTGTTCAGATTCATATTTTAATGTAGAGGGAGCTACTCCAAAATCTTCAGGAACTGTGACATCCATGGTTCTAAGAATTAAACCTATCAGAGCATAATGGTGCACAGTATGGCTAATTAAAAACTGAAGTTCTCTTCTAATACTTGAAACACTCCAAGGTGAATCCCCATCTCCGATTCCCTCATTACTTTTAACCTCTATTTTTTTATTGATCAGTTCCGGGTTTAGCTCAAAAGTTTGAATAGAGTCAATTATGTTCCTTAAAGCATTAATTACCGCCTTCCTGTTTGTCTCCAGCTTTAGATCTCTTTCTCTGAGATCATAGTTTATTTTTTCAGTATACCCATCAATTAAGCTGATATAATGCTCTACTATATGCCTGAAATGCCTACCTATCCCACTTTTGAAATATTTGCCGTTATTGTAAGAATATTCATTATCTGTGATGGATGATAAAAGTGAAATGCCTTGTTCAAGGAAATAAATATTTGATTTAACAACGGCTATTTTATTTTGCATACTCAAAATTATCAATTACAGGGATAAATTGTTCTTTTGATTTCTCGTAAAGATCATTTGCCAATTCCTTACGATCATTATTTCTAATTGGTTCATCACCAAAGGTAATTGTACCGTAAATTTTCCTAAGCTTCAATAATTCTATAAGATGTGATGCAAAAGTTATATCTCGCCACCAACAAACAGATTCAGAAGCATGTATTTCATCAGATTGTGTTGAGTAACTTATTGTTACATAATGTACAGGCATATTCAGTTCAGCTGGATACGCTAACAAGGATGCTTTAAATGGAATAATTTCTGCCCCCGAAGTGGTTGTGCCTTCCGGAAAAAGTAAAATCCCTTGAGATTCATTTATTCTTTCAGATATAAGTTCGTTTACTCTTTTTACATCGGTTCGTTTAGATCTGTCTACAAATAACATTCCCACTGTTTTGGACATAAAACCAAACATAGGCCAACTTAGAACCTCACTTTTTGCTATAAAAACACTTTTAGTTTTCGAAATTAACATGAAAATATCAGTATAGCTTAAATGATTGGATACCATAAAGTAAGGAGGCTCAGGAGGTGTTCCTTTTACTTCAACCCTTAAACCAATGATCAAACACATAACCGCCCCCCACTTATTTAAAAAAAAGGCTCTCCAACGTGTATTATTCAATCCGAATACAGATGATGGGATACCCATGATGATGAGTAAATAAAAAAAGACTGTCGATATAAGTATCAGGAATAGCTTAAAAAAAGCGGTAATTAATCTCATACAGAAATGTAAGAAACTATTTTAAAAATAATGCTCTGGTTTGTTCAGTTATTGTTTCCAGATCTAAAAGAATTAGAAAATCGATAGTTTTAAACTGTCTATCTAGAGCCGGAGGGCTACAAACTTTGCATCCAACATCAAGGTATAATCTAAAAAGTTGGGGGATTTTAATTTCTCCTGAAAAAACAAGTGTAGGAGAAGCTTCACAAACATACTCTTCTTCAACATCAATCAAATAATTTTCGTGCAAATGACCTTCTTTTTGAAGGTAAGTAAAATACGAAAGTCCTTCAGCGGGGTTTTGACTTGTAATAGAGCAACATCCGAAAAGATATCTCTTTTTTAAAAGCACCATATATTTGGCAAGACCTCTCCATAATAAAAATAAAACACGTCCATTTCTGTGCTCCTTGTCAATACATGCTCTTCCTAACTCAAATGCATCTGAAAGTATGCTATCCGGAAGAGCATCAATTTTAAATTCATTTGCTGTATAAAATCCTACTCCTTCTTGTGCACTTTCATTATCCTGAACTCTGTAAGTACCTATTACCTGATTTGTTTTGTTGTTAAGAACTATTAGATGATCACAATATTGATCATAAACATCTTCATCCATTTTAGTGTCATAAGACTCCTGAAGACCTTCTCCGAGCTCTACATTAAAAACATAAAACCTTAAACGGAGAGCAGATTCTATCTCTGCTCTATTCCTAGCTAAACGTACTGAGTATTTACCACTTGAAATTTCCCATTCACTTTTTCTTTCCGTCTTCATGTTTGTGAATTTCATATTCAGCTTTTCTAAGTTTTATCTTCTTAAACTAGTAATACAGTATGAAGAAAACTTCACATTTATGTTAACAAATTATAGCTGTTTAAATCAAAATGGTTTGATAACTTGAATAGTAATGCTCTACTATAAAGAATATATAAAATCAAAGGACGCCGATTGGGTAGTATTTGTACATGGTGCAGGTGGCAGCTCAAGCATATGGTTCAGTCAAATAAAATCTTTCAGAAAAGAATTTAACGTACTACTTCTGGATTTACGAGGACATGGCAAGTCGAAAGACCTACTACAAAAATATTATGAGGAAAATTATTCCTTTGAAAATATAAGCAAGGATATATTAGAAGTAATCGATCATCTTGAGATAAAAAAAGCTCATTTTGTTGGAGTCTCTTTAGGATCCATAATTATTCGTTCACTAAGTGAAATAGCTCCTGAGCGGGTAAGCTCTGCGATTCTTTGTGGTGCAATAACAAGAATGAATATTCGCTCAAGAATTTTAGTTTTTATAGGTCACCTTTTTAAAAGAGTAGTTCCATATATGTGGTTGTATAAATTTTTTGCCTGGATAATAATGCCGAGAAAACGGCATGAAAAATCCAGAAACTTATTTATTGGAGAGGCAAAAAAACTGGCACAAAAAGAATTTATAAAATGGTTCAAATTAACTAATGAAGTTAATCCCCTTCTTAGATATTTTAAAGAAAAAGAAACCTCTTCGCCCATGCTTTATATTATGGGAGAAGAAGATTATATGTTTTTACCCCCAGTCAAAAACATAGTGAAAAATCATAAATTAGCACATCTTGAGATAATTGAGGATTGTGGACATGTATGCAATGTCGAAAAGCCTGAGATTTTTAATGAGGTTTCTATAAACTTTATAAAGAAAAATTCGGAAACTTAAACTAGTTTTCTTCTTTGAACTCTATTTCAGGCTGAAGAGTAAATAGCCAGGTACCGGGATCCCCTTCTTTTCTCATTCGTTTGGTTGTTTCTACAGCTTCATCGTAATCTGAAAACGCATAGTACGCAACATAATTAAAACGAGTGCCAGGATGGAAAAGGATTCTGGACTCAAACCCTTGTGAATCTAAAGTACTTGAAAAATTACTGGCATTCTTAGGCACAATAAATGAACCTCCAATTACAAAGTATTTTAAATCGGAGTTGTCTTCCTGAATTTCTCCCGTCTCTCTTTTTGCCAAATACTCATTAAGATCAAAAGCCTTAGGTACAACTACCATCAACTCGGGATCTTTGATTGGCATTGAAAGATTTTTAAGTTCTTCTTTTTGGTTCTCAGTGAGCTCTTCTTGTTTTTTTATAGGCTTTTCTTCCTCAACCTGTTCTTTCGGAGTCTCCATTCCTTTGATTTCTTCACTGGTAACAGTTGTTGTATCAGGTTCGTCATCTCTGACAGGGATAATTACTGGATCGGGTTTATCCATCACATAATCCATTTCATTGCGAAAACGATTTCTTTCATCACTAAGAATAGACCCTTTTGTTCTTAACTTATCGCTCATTCTTTCAGATAAAGTCTTTTCCAGTTCAGCTTGAATAATGATCACTAACTCATTCTCGATTTTGTCAGTAGAATTATAACCAAACAGATATTTCAACCCAAAAAACCATCCGGGAAGATCTTTAAGAATAGGTACACCTCTTCTTATCTGTGTTTCAGAAGTTGTATACAATCCAGCTACAGCAGTCGCTTCGCCATCCAGCAATAAAGTTTTAGTAGTCACTTCTTGTTTCCTGATAACGGTACTAACTGCATCCGGTTGGGCATTAGATCGCTCGGCTGCTATATCGAGATGAATAAAAGTACTGTCATTATAATCGATTATCGTTGGAGTAACTGTAAGTATCGTACCCGTGCTGAAAAACTCATCAGTAACGTTACCAGCAAAATCTCTTTGTTTTACTGAAAAATCCTGACCATCCTGAATTTTACCTTCTTCTCCATCTACAACTTTAATTGAAGGAGTTGCTATGATACTTCCCAAATTGTTTGATTCAAATGTGCTAAAAAGGGCCTGAACACTAATTCCAGGACCTATTTCTCCAAGATTGACCAAAGCATTAAACACACTTTGTGAAACCTGATTAGCGTTTGATGAACTCACGGACACAAATTGATCTGCAAAAGCCGTTTGAGGAATAGATTCATTAGCGTCAGCACCTATATAATCCTGAACATTAGCCGGAACATTATTTGTAAGCGTTGACCAATCGATACCAATTTCAGCAAGTGCTCTTTTATTTCCTTCAAAGAAAGTAGCGTTAATTCGTACTTCTCTTGTATCTATGTTAGCTAAAACATCAGCTGACTCTCCCCCGGTTGAAGCTCCACCCTGTACGTTTCCGGAAGAACCTTCAGATGTCACCTGAGGAACTATAATTTCATAATAATCAGGCTTTACAACCAATTGAAGGTTTTGAATTTTCAAAATATAATCCAAAGCTTCTTTCCAATACATTGGCGGTAAACTAACCCCAATAGAACCGGTATAACCTGATAAATCAACTATGAATTTATTTTCATACTCTTGTGCAAACTGATTAAATATCTCAATTGCTTCAGTATAACTCGTACTTCTGTCAAAAGTAACTATCTCATCCGGGTTAGTATATTCTCTGAAAGGATTCTTTGTTTGTGCGTTTACATTTTGTGCGAAAATCTGTGTAAAAAAGATTAACAGTAAAGAAACGCCGAATAATTTTTTAGTAAGCTGCATTGTAAATGATTTCATCTTTCCACCTTTAAAGTGAATATTTCTTGAATCCCGCCTTTATCTAGGTTAAAGATAACCTCTCTATTCTTAATATCTATCTCTTTAAGATAACCTAAGTACACCTTATCTCCTGGTTTCAGGATTTTAGTAGTACCTCTTTGGTCTATAATAAATATCCGGGTACTAGTTAAACCAATTAATCTGGACTGCTCAATATTGATAAGATTTTCAGTATTTGCAGGTATTGTATTCGTAATTAGTGGTTTAAGAGGATTGAAAACTGAAACAGTTGGATCCATTCTATATTTTTGATCTAAATCTGCTGCAGTTTCAAAATCAATTTTCTGATAATAGCTATTCAAAACCATGCTAAAGTTTACATAATCTCCTGTTGTTTCACCAGTAGCAGGCCTTATACTCACATCTTCAACTTTATTCAGGTATAGACTATTTTCAATTTTATTTATAAAAGTAACAAAATCGGCATAAACTCCTGTGCCTACAATTCTACTCCGTAAAATTCCATATTGATTTTGAATTAACGAATCTTGGTATGTAAAGTCATAAAACAGTTCCAGATTTTCATCATTGATTCCACTCAAATAGTCGTAAACATCATCCGGATTGTTAGATGTATATAATTTTTTGTCATAATTTTGAACGATTTCTCTTGCCTTGTTATATCGTTCTAATAAAGGAGGGTATTGATCTCTTATATCTGTTTTTGTTACATAATCTTTATTTAAAGATTCAAGCTCTGACGCTAGCTGGTCTATTTCTGCTTGTTGAACAAATTTAATGTATGAAAATGCCCCACCAGCTATTAATAATAACGTTACAAGTAAAATTAAAGAATTACGAAGAGCGTACGACATATTACTGGTTACCCCCCAAAACTTCTTTTAGGCCTTTAGCACTTTCAGGTGTATATCTTTCGGGATTGGCCACTACTTGAGTAATTGTGTATGTAAAAGAAAAAGCCTCTTGTTCCCTAATTAAAATTCTTTCAACATCCTTTAAAACAGCATTGCTGAACATGTCAGCTATCATTGGAATTCTATTTCTATATAGAGCCACTCCATTTAAATCTATTCCTGAGTCTCCAGTATCAGTAAAATTGGTTAACCATATAGAATCAATATTATCTATTCCTTTATTAATTAAGTCTAAATTAACAGTCCATGTTAATGTACCTTCGCTCAATTCATCTAAAAGGACTAGTCTGGTTTGTATACCTGCCAACTCAGAGTTAATTCTGTTATATTCCTGAACCGTATTTTCCAAAACTCTAATTTCCGCTTTCCGACTTGACACATTCTCTCTAAGACTTTCAATTTCAGTAGAGTTACCCAGAAAGAAGTAGTTAGAGATCGGAAATACTGATATAATTAAAGCTAAAATTAAATATCCATGCCATTGAAGCTTGAAAATCTTCTGGCGATCTTTTACATATGAAGGTAAAAAACTAATATCCGGATAAGATTGTTTTTGAAAACCTGCATCGGCCCAAGCTAGTGAAATAGCAGAAGTGAACGATGCTACAACTCCGGGGTCAAAATCTTTTGTATCAAATATCTCATCATTAAATACAAACTCAGAAACTTCTATATCAGGAAAACGGTCTTCGAAAAATTCAATAGCTGTATCACTTAAACTATTGTTACATAATATAATCCTGTCCAAACTGGGTACTTCTCCTGTATCAAGTTGAAATAGGATTTTACTAAACACAGTATTGAGAAACTTTCTAGAAGAGGAACCTTCAGTAATAATTGGAGAAATAATAAGAAGGTTTGTTCCTTTTAGAAAAATAATTCTACAACTTTCTTCACTGTATTGAACCAGCGCAGTTATGCTTTCCGGGTCAACATCATAATTAGCTCTGAATAAACCAACAATTAAGGCCTCATCAGGTAATACTTCATTTATAGTTACTTTCCCACTATAAATAGCTTCTGCTTTATGAATTAATTGAAGTACTAACGGATCATCTTCTACAGAAACCAATAACAGTGATCCATCCTCTCTTATACTCGAGGAATAATAATCTTTTCCTTTGGGCGATCCGTAAAGAGATTCAAGTCGATCATCTACTATGATTTTTAAATCTTTCTTTTTTATTGAAGAAAAGTCAATATCTCGCAGTATTTGGAATATAGTAGAACCAGAAGGGATATTAACACTCATCTTAACTTTAGATGAGTCTAGGTCATTAAGTACATTATAAATTAAGACTTCATTACTAGCTGCAGTATCTGAATCCGCTTCAACTGCCATATCATCTACATCAAGAATATCTTCATCACTTTCAAGATCATCTAGATCGAGATCAAGTTCTAACTCTAAGTCAAGATCATCGAGAGTGTCAGTATCCTGTTCCTGATCATTTTCTAAATCTTCCTCTATACCAAAAATACTTTCGTCTTCAAGATCATCAAAGGCATCAAAAACTTCTTCTTCCTGATTTTTCGACTCTCCAACTTTATGTGGTGCATTAACAAGCTTGATCTTATCTATTTTTTCAAGTGTTGCCGTTTTTCCTGACACACTTATTCTTGCGATTTTGATGGAATCGTCTTCAAGAGAAAATCCAGTATATAATTTAGTTCCAGCCATCTATTTAATAACTTGTCTCACTTAGTAGTTGTACTATTTTCGACTTATTGTTGGAATAATTAATCGCATTTTCTTTAGAAATTTTACCCTCAGTGAATAATCGTTTCAGGTCTTGCTCTAAAGTATTCATTCCCTTTTCACTTCCTTCCATCAACATTTGATAAATTTCGCTGATGTTATTGTTTCTAATCGCTGCTTTTACCGATGAGTTAGCAATTAGAACTTCTTTAGCTAATACTCGCTTACCATCTAAACTTGGCACAAGTTTTTGACTTATAACACAAGTTAGAACATCTGCTAACCGAGCTCGGACTCGATTCTGCTCTTCAGTTGGTACTTCACCTAATATACGCTCTATACTATCCATTGCAGAAGATGTATGCAACGTGCTGAACGTTTTATGTCCCGAATCAGTAATTTCCAGAGCAGTCATTATAGTCTCAGGGTCCCTGAGCTCTCCAATTACAATTATATCCGGATCTTGACGTAACGCTTGAATAGCTCCAGCTTTAAACGATTCTACATCTCTTCCTACTTCTCTGTGTCTAACTACAGATTTAATTGGTCTGTGGATAAGCTCTACAGGAGACGAAATAACAACTATATGAGAGTCTACAGTTCTATTGTTGGCATCAATAATAGTATCTAAAGTAGAAGATTTTCCGGATCCTGTAATTCCTGTTATTAAACTTAATCCATATTTATAATATTTTAGACTAAGTGCTTTTGCTACTTCTGCGTTAACTCCTAAGCTCTTAAAAGGACGAATTGTATTATCAATTCGTCTCATATTCATAGCTAGGTGTTCTAAATCAAAGTAAATATCTACTCGAAAACGTTGATTCTTACCATTGCCTATATCTATTCCATATGAAAAATCAAGGTTTCGATCTTTTAAAAGCAACTTTCTTTGACTGTTTACCAATATATTTAATAGTAAAAAATCGGTAGCTTCGACTGAGAAATTCTGGGTACTGTTATCAGGTGATTTGTCCCCAAAGATTCTGTACCAAACTTTTCCTCTACATCCAGCACCACCTAAATCTATATCTGAAGCCTCATTCTTTAACATTTTAAGTAAAAAACTGTCCAAAACAGATTTTAAATCAATACGAAGCTTTTCAGGTTGGTCATCCAGAATTTGACTCATTTTTATAAAAAGCTCATCTCCTCTGGCAGTGAAAGGAATTTGCTCAATTAAAGGCGATGTGAGCTTATTAAGGATATGTTCTTTGCTAGCCGTTTGCATAAATGTCATATAAAGAAATCATTGTTATAGATGATTTCCTAACAAGAATGTTACATAAATATACTTAAACTGGTGAGTTAATCTTACCAGGTATTGTCATTAAGTAATCTTTTTTTGAGGTTTAGTAACTGTACATTCATGTTACTAATTTTTCTTTGCTGTATTTCGATGATATTCTTTGTAAAAATATTGAACAATTTTTCCGGTTTTTTCCTAAAGAAATTCAGTGCATCGTATCGTTCATATCTTAATAATATGGTGTCGGTTTCTGAAGTTACTTTAGCCATTCTGCTGTTTTTACTGAATAAGAAAGCTTCTCCTAGAAAATTACTTTCGGATAATGTTGCTAATTGAATTCCATCTTTCCAAATAGCCACTTTACCAGATGCAACTAAGTACGCAGAGTTAACATTTTCGGATTCATTAATAATGTTGTCACCAGCCATGTAGCGTTCTTCAACGCCAGTTTGTAAGAACTCCAATACATCTTCATAGTGAAAATTCCGCAACAATAAAGGAGGTTCCTTAAGAAACTTCTTTAAGTAGTCAGGCATTTTATCATGGTTTTTTTCTTGCATATCCATTTGTTTTCTTCCCCGTACACTAAATATCGCTAAAATGATTAACTAATATTTAATAAGTTATCTAATATTTCAAATTAATCTTCTAAAGTTCCTGCAATTATTTCTTCAATGGTTGTAATACCTTCTTTAATACGTTCGCGGCCAGAGCCTCTAAGAGTTAACATACCTTGAGACATAGCTAAATCTTTTATAGCCTGTTCATCAATATCACCACCTGAATCTAAAACAAGTTCTTTTATCTCTTTTGAGAAAAACAAAGCTTCATGAATTGCTGAACGACCTTTAAATCCGGATTGGCCACAAACTTCGCAACCTACTGCTTTATAAAATGTTGTTTCTTCATACTCTTCTTCAGTAAAACCTATACCTTTTGCAACTTCTATATGTGGTTTAAATTCCTCTTTACAATCTTTACATAACCGTCTAACCAAGCGCTGAGCCATAACCAAATTAACCGCGTTTGCTATCAAAAATGGCTCTACTCCCATTTTAAAAAGACGAGAAACAGCACTTGGTGCATCGTTTGTGTGTAAGGTAGAAAAAGTAAGGTGACCAGTATTAGCTAATTTTATTGCAATTTCTGCTGTTTTAAGATCCCTCATCTCACCTACCAATACAATATCCGGATCATGACGAAGTATTCCACGTATTGACTGATCAAAGGTCATGTGATTACTGATCTTTAACTGCCGTGCTCCTTCTATTATATATTCTACAGGCTCTTCAATAGTAAGAACATTCTTGGTAGGGTCAATTACAGAGTATAAGGCTGCTACAAGAGTTGTTGATTTACCACTTCCTGTAGGTCCGGTAATTATAACAATTCCGGAAGGCTGACTTATAGCCTTTACAAAATTCGCTTTTGCGACTTTTTGAAGTCCTAGTAAATCCAGATCACGAATAACTTTTCTGTCATCAAGAACCCTGATTACAATAGATTCAAATTTTCTATCATATTGATTACCAACTATGGGCATAATAGAGACCCTGTAACGAATACCAACCCCATCAATTTGACGTTGAATAAATCCATCCTGAGAAGCATCTCTTTCAAATCTATCTACATTTCTGGTTTTGTCTTTTATAACAGCCGAAATTGCCTCAGGCTTAACATTCTTCTGTTGATACCATAATTGTAATTTTCCATCTGTTCTAAACCGAATATCTGTGGTAGAAGGTCCACTTGGTACAATGTGCAAATCACTAACTCCCTGCCTAACAGATTCAACTAACATACCTTCAACCAAAGAATTGAGCATACTTTGGTTTATCTCAGCATCAATCTCTTCTTCATTGATTGATTCTTCCTCCTCAGCTTCTAACTGAGATTCATCGTAGTCTATTTCCTCTAAAAGGTCCAGGAACTCATTTTTTTGCTCATAGACATTTGACAAAATCTCCTCTATAAACTCATACTTACAATAAACCAGTTCAGTTTTTTTGAAATTGAGTTTTTGTATCACTCCCTGAATATCCGGATCAGAAGGATCAGCGGCAGCAACCGTTATAGAATTTTGAGATCGGTGAAAAGGAACTGCTTTTAGGACTACGAGCTCATCTACTACATCGCTATTTAGCTCCTCTACGTTAGTTTTAATATGTTCAATAACCTCTTCAGGGACAGAATCGACATTTTCAAGAACCTCTCTGAAAGCATAAATTTCGGCAATCTCTTTCATTATGGTATGCCTGTTGAGGTCTAAATCCTGAAATAAGATCTGACCTAACCTACGGCTACTTGATTCAGGTTCTTGCTCTAATATTTCTAAAGCTTCCTTAAGTTGCTCACTAGAAATGATAGATTTCTTTACAAGAATATCGCCGATATGTCTTCTGATATTTATTTTACCCATTAAGCATTTGGCTTAATAACAGCAGATTCAGAAGAAACCACCGTGATTCCTATTAAAGCTATCATAATAAATAAGTTCACAAATAAACTAATGGTATCTATAACAGATTGCATTCTATAAGTAGTTTGAACTTCATAATATTCTGCAAGTTGGCGTGCGTTTTCTCGTAAAGATCCAGATTCAGCTCCTAACCTGAATCTACTTATTGCAGTTCTTGTGAATACACCTGTTTCTTCAATCGATTCTATTAAGCCGGCACCATCTTTAAGCATCTTTTTTATAGCAACTTCTTTGATTCGCTTTTCCATATAAGTATTTCTACAAGCCTCACTAGCCACTTTAATTACCTCAATATTTTGACCTGAGCCACTATAAAGCGTATAAAATACTCGTGAAAAAATTTCAATACTTGTTTTATGTAATAAATCACCGATTACAGGTATTTTAATAATATACTTATCTAAAAAAAGTTTCCCTTTTGGTGTCTTAAAATAGTAAATCAAACCACCAATAGGTCCGAGTATACTTAATATTAGCATTATCCAATTAGCCTCTAACCAATAACTTAATTGGAGAGTGGCAGCTGTCATTGGTGGTAATGAAATCCCCATATCTACAAATAATTCGGCTGTTGCAGGAAATATATATCCCACGTAAAATAATACAACTCCAATTACAGCGAGAACTGTAACAGCAGGCATCATTAAGGAGCGCTTTAAATTCTTTTTAAATTCAGCGTCCCTTTCAAGGAATTTAGCAGTACTTTCAAAAACCAAAGCCATATTACCTGAGGTAGAAGCCACACTAAGCATATAAGCGGCAAATTTTCCGAATACGTCTTCATGTTTTCCATAAACTTCGGACCCTTCTTTACCATCCTTTAGGTCTTTTTGAATGGTTTTAATCACCTCTTTCATCCTCTTATTAGCTGTATCTTCGTATAAGAGGTTTAAAATTTCATCGTAAGTTAATTGTTGTTTTAACAGATCTGCAGACAAACTAATGAAAGTCACCACTTCAGTGTGTGGCACCCCTCCCTTAAACTCAAAGAGTTTTTTATTTATACTTATAATCTCATAACCTAGTTTGACAAGTGCTTTTTCTACTTCTTCCTTATTATAAGCCTCTTGCTCTCCTGTTAGCTTAGGCTTACCGGGTCGCTTCACTTTGTACATGAAGGTAGATTTTTGCTCTAAAGACTTTACATTTAAACTATTAGTCTTTGTTAGTCTATCTACTTTGATTTGAGCGTCTTTTTTATTCTCTGCTTCGAACTCTTTTAGGACGACCTTGCCACCATTAGAAACTGCTTTTAAACGAAATTGTGCCATTTTAAGAGTAACCTCAGGTTATGCCAAATTTGATATATTGATTGGAAGTGACAGTCCAACCCAAATTTAATGAGAATTCTTGAATAGAATTTGGTGCTGATCTGTAATTAAGGAAACAGTATTCATTATAAAATAACTTATTCAAACTTAATTCATCTAAAAAACTATTGATCCAACAAGTGTAACATTCTTGAAAATCAGGTTTCATATCTAAAAAGCTTAAATAACATGCTGTTTTCAGCATTACTTGTCTAACTACATCCTTTTTAGCTTCCGTAGACATTTTATAGAGCCTATTGTAATTATTCCTTCTACTTCTAATAGCGTTACTAGAAACTGCTATTATGCATACTTTCTTCAATCTAAAAAAAAAAGGACTTCATTTAAAATGAAGTCCTTAAATATAAGACTTGGATAGATATTAGTTATTATCAGTCCAGCTCAAATCATCTCTGGTAACATTAGCTGCCATTGTATTGGTAGCATTATCACCTATTGTTCCGTCAAAATCAGGATCACTGTTCGGATGTGCAGTAATAGTGAACTGAGTTGCTCCAGCTGCACTAATAACATACTTACCGTTAGCATTTAACGCTGATAACAAGTCTCCTTGATCAATAGTATCAGATGCGAAAGATAAGTTGTTAAATGTAATACCGGTGAAATCCTGACCACCACCACCTAACTGTGTAGGCTTCATGTAGTAGCTCTGTGCTGAAGCTGCAATATTTGCAACATCTTGACGAACTGCATCCAAGTTAGCTGAATCAGCTGCACTTGAGAAAGTGTTAATTGCAACTACAGTTGCGATACCTACGATTATTGTTACTAATATAACTAGAAGTAATTGTTGTTGTCCCATTGGGTATACCTATTTATTGTTGTTTGTTTGTTGTTAATATAATTTATAAATCAATTTCTTAAAACATTTTCTAAAAATAAATTAGAAATTGTTTATTAGCGTTAAGCTTATTTAACATCAAGAGTACCTAGTCCGAAAAAAATTACAAAAAATAATCAGCACTAAAATTTATACAGTCAATGTAATATTTAGTTAACAGCATATATAAATAGTATCGACATTTTTTTGAAGAAGTTTAAGTTGTTATGTTACTTTTTCAAATATATTTATGAAATACAATTCTACAACTCCATATTTTATATTGTTTTCATTATGGTTACTGGTTTTTTCAGCTAGTAGTCAAATTATGATTATAGCTCCTATCTTACCTGAAATTGGGCAAAGTCTAAACACCCCTATTGAACTACTTGGTAATTTAATTACGGTTTATGCTGTAATGGTTGGTGTATTTGCCATTATTATGGGGCCATTTTCAGATAAGATCGGTCGTCGTAAAATTCTACTGATAGGGACAGGTGGTATGGCAATTTTTTTATTCTGCCATACGCTTGTGGTTGATTTTAAAAGTTTTTTATTGGTTAGAGCGATGGCAGGAATGGCAGGTGGTGTATTAAGTGGAGCGGCTGTAGCTTATGTTGGTGATTACTTCCCCTATGAAAAGCGAGGATGGGCTAATGGTTGGGTTATGAGTGGTATTGCTGTTGGCCAGATACTCGGAATACCTTTAGGAACATTTCTGGCTGAACAATTCGGTTTTAAATCTCCATTTTTGATTTTTGGGATCGTAATGTCGCTTACTTTTTTACTAATTTATATCAAAGTTCCTCAACCCAATGTTGAACTTCATACAGACAAGCTTACTATTCTTTCTACATTCACTAAATACCTGAACCTCCTTAAACGGAAGGACGTGAGCTTTGTAGCCCTGTGTTACTTACTAATGTTTCTAAGTTTATCTGTTTTTATAATTTATTTTCCAACTTGGTTGGAAGATTCATTCGATTCTTCCTTAACTACTATAGGCTATATATTTGCAGTAGGCGGTTTAGCTAATGTCATTGCGGGACCAAGTTCCGGTTGGATATCTGATAAGATTGGTAGAAAAAATATGATAATAACATCATGTCTAGGGCTTTCTGTTTTAATGACCGGTACAACTTTTTTCATTACAGAACTGTCCTTTGCATTTATTTTATTTCCAGTTGCTATGATTTTAATTGCAATGAGAATTAGCCCGTTTCAGGCACTTTCATCAGAATTAGTAAAATCTAATAACAGAGGAACTATGATGAGTTTGTTGGTCGCTATCGGACAAGTTGGTTATGGGCTCGGAGGAACTGTTGCAGGCCCACTCTATTCTATCAAGGGCTATGCCAGCAATACTTATTTTGGTGCATTTGCAATATTTTTAACAGCCTTGGTAGTTTGGAAATTTGTTCCTGAACCAAAGCTCAAATCTAACCCAATACCTGAGCCTTCAATTGTGGAATAGTTTTACTAATGCTTTTTTCGATCTGAAAGACCTGCTTTTTAATAAATTAACTTTCCAAGACGATAAAATAATATGTAACTTTACTAACCTTTAATTATCTCTTTAGGAAAAGCCATGAAAAAATATCATCTAATCAGCTTTATTATAATTCTCATTGCGGTAGTTTCAGCTTGTGAATCTCAGAGCGATAATGAAGTCGTAATCTCAGGTAGTGTAGTCAATGCCACAACTAATGCTCCAGTACCGGATGCTGTTGTCAGAATTACGGCACCTCAAGAATTTTTAAATGAATCAAGAGTTACAGACCAACTTGGTGCATTTACAATTTCCGGACTAAATGTAAATGAAGCTACAGATATTACTTTACAAGTTGGAAAAACTGGCTTTGATAATACTATTGTAAACGTACCTGCTACTCCCGGCCAAACTATTAATCTGGAAAATCCGATTGAACTTTCTGAAGAAGGCAGTGATGATGTAGATGATGGAGATGATGATGGAGAAGGCGTAGCAGGACCCTCTGCCGGACCCGCACAAATAATTCTTACCAGTATATCAAGACAAGCTATAAATATTGCAGAAACGGGGGATGCAATAAGTACTCCTTTTACATTTGAGGTTCAGGATTCAGCAGGTCGTTCTCTAACAAGAGATAATCCTGCAACAGTTGACTTTCAAATTCTTTCCGGTCCGGGAGGTGGAGAAGATATAACTCCTACCAGTTTAGAAACTAATTCAGATGGTAAAGTTACAGCTGCTTTATTTAGCGGTAACAGAGCAGGACCGGTAAAAATTCAAGCTAGTATTACTAGAGATGATGGCACCCGTGTTCGTTCGACTCCGGTAATTGTAGCGATACATGGAGGATTTCCGGATAGTGATCATTTCAGTATTACCTCTACCCCTTCTAACATAGAAGGTTTTAATATCAATAATATACGAAGCACCATAACTGTTGTTTTAGGTGATAAATTCAGCAACCCTGTAAAGCCAGGAACTGTTGTTTACTTCAGTACTACAGGAGGAATTATCCAAGGTTCAAGTACAACCAACAATGATGGTATTGCATCAGTAGAATTAATATCAGCAGATCCTAGACCCGCTAACGGTATGGTTACAATTACAGCAAGTACTGTTGACGAAAATGATGATCTTATTACAAAAAACGCAGTTGGCTTATTTTCCGGAATACCTCAAATTACTAATGTAAATCCTACAACTTTTGATATTCCACCTAACGGGGGTGAAAATTTTACATTTACTGCAACCGATCAGAATGGAAATCCTTTAGCTGCCGGAACACGTTTTAATGTAGAAGTGGGACAAGGTTTAGATGCTAATGGAGATGCAAATTTTACATTAGGAGACTATATTACTACTGGTGTTGGAGCTACACAATTTTCTTTTTCTGTTAGTGACACTGATGAAGAAGCCGATGACCGCGGAGGAACAACAATTACTATAAGAGTTACTACTCCTCAAGGGAAAGTCGCGTCTTTTCCTATTTCTGGATTTAGATCAAAACGCTCAAACTAATTCAAAACGAGATATACTAATTTTATATAAATGTTCGACTTTAACAGTACCTCTTATAAAGAGTTTCTTAAAAACTTCAGAAACGACCCTGAGAAAAAAAGAGTAATAGTATTTGCCGGGAATTTCACCGAAAATAGAAAATATGCTTTAAGCCAATTTGAAACTGAAGTTATGGGCGATTCCGTTCATGTTTCTTTAGAAGATCATATCTCTGGTTCAGAATCTGAAACTTATAAAAAGTTAGATCAACTCTTTGACCGTCTATCATCAATAAGGTCACTCATTATTTTCAATAATGCAGAACAATTATGCGGTGTGTATGTTGGACATACATATTCTGTTGTGAAATATGCTACTCCACAGGAAAAATACTTTATCAAAAAATTAAAGGAGTTGAATTGCTCTTGTATTATTGAATTTGAGAACGAAAATCATTTGGATAAAGCTATTGAAAGAGTTGCCGATGCCATTGTAAGATTTAGAGTTCCTTCATCAATAATTGAAAAGGTTTTTTTCTGGCTGAGTCAGGTTAGAGTAAACGGTTCAAACCTTCCCTCCCGTCGCCCGGTTTAACTAAATGGGACCAAGCGAGGAGAATCAATCTAAAGAAGCTTCTATTTGGAGTGAAGTAAAAGCCTCGCTTTCAGGAACAGATAAAGACTTCACAAAAGGTAGTATCGGAAAAGCAATTCTGGTTCTTTCAATTCCGATGTTGATGGAGTCGGTATTTGCGGTTGTCGATATCTTCTTTGTTTCCAAACTGGGTGCTGAAGCTATTGCAACAGTAGGGATTACAGAGTCTCTGATGACACTGATTTACGCAATTGCCATTGGATTTGCTATGGCCACTACCGCTGTTGTATCCCGAAGATTCGGAGAAAAAAACTACGACAAAGCATCAATAACTGCCGTTCAAGCAATAATTGCAGGAATCTTAGTATCCACTCCGATCGCAATTTTTGGAGGCTATTTTGCTCCGGAATTACTAGTCTTGATGGGCGCTACCGGACAAATTGTTTCTGAGTTCTCTGTGTACACCACTATAATGTTCAGTACGAATTTTGTGATCATGCTGATCTTTGTGATCAACTCAGTATACAGAGGAGCAGGAGACGCTAATATTGCTATGCGCACCCTTATCATCGCGAATGGAATAAATATTATTTTGGACCCTGTTTTAATCTTCGGACTATGGATCTTTCCGGAAATGGGTATCGCCGGAGCAGCTGTTGCCACATCCATAGGACGTGGAATTGGTGTTGGTTATCAATGTTATAAACTTTTCGATGGAAAGACGCGAATTAATGTCCTTAAAAAGCATCTTGTTCTGAGATGGGATATCATGTCTAACTTAATAAGGGTTTCTCTCGGTGGAATTGGTCAATTTTTAATTGCTACAAGCAGCTGGATCGGTTTAGTTAGGATCATTGCTGAGTTTGGCAGTGTTTCTTTAGCTGGTTATACCATCGCAGTTCGAATTTTAATTTTTTCGATTTTACCATCCTGGGGAATGAGTAATGCTGCGGCAACCTTAGTAGGTCAGAATCTCGGAGCAAATCAGCCTGAAAGAGCTGAAAGGTCAACCTGGATCTCTGCTTTTGCTAACATGGTCTTTCTTGGTATAGTTGGTTTAATATTCTTTACTAATGCTGAATTATTGATGGGTATTTTTACTTCCGATGAAGCCATAATTGACGTAGGATCCAGATGCTTACGAATAATGAGCTACGGATATTTAGCCTATGCTTTTGGAATGGTAATCATTCAGGCCTTTAATGGAGCTGGTGATACTCTCACTCCTACCCTTATCAATTTAGTATGTTTTTGGATCGTTGAAATTCCTCTGGCTTATTTTTTAGCAATGCATTTAGGACTGGCAGAAGAAGGCGTTTTTTATTCAATAGTAGTTTCTGAAACTTTATTGGGAATAATAGGCTTTATATTATTCAAACGTGGTAAATGGAAAACAACACAAGTTTAATGAAAGTTACAATTACACTAGACCGGTCAGGTCGCAGAGGCAAAGAAGTAACCCTCATCAAAAATATTCAACATAATCCTCAACACATCGAAAAAATTGCCAAGAAATTAAAAGGGCAATTAGGAACCGGTGGAACCGTAAAAGGTAAAACGATTGAGATACAAGGAAACCACGTTGAACGTGTAAAACCCCTCCTTGAAAAAGAAGGTTTCACTTTCTAAAGCGAAACCTTGCTTTCTTGTCTTGGATCTAGATCGTATAACGAAGAAGCAGTAGCTTGAACCGTTTTATACCATTCATTTCCATACTTATCATTGATAGTATAGAAATCAGCAAAATCAGGTTTTCTTAGGTTCATCTTCCATTCCTGAGTCTTTGATTTAAAAGACGGATCAATATGCATGAGTTCATGGTAAAGCACCATCTCTTTAGTTTTGGTATCAAGCATATCCCATAATTCTCCTGAAAGCTCTATCAGATAATCGTTACCGGAGTAGTACTTAACTTCCCTAGTTGCTTTCATACACTTTGCAGCTCTCTGTTTTGAGATATTGGGGTAAACCAAAAAGTAACCGATCTCAGCTGGTCCAAACTCCATATTGTTTTTTGCAATTACATCTTTAGCAATCTTCTCCACTTCGGGAGATTCCATTAATTGTTTATCACTTGATGTTACTTCTACCGGCTTCAATAAATCGTTATCGTTCATTCCTGATTTTTTCTTTCTTTTTGAATAATTACTGTTGATGCTACTATCGAATACTCGATTTGCTCTCCTTGTATACTATCAGAGCTTTTTCCGGCGTCTTCAGCATAATGCTTAGCCTTCTCTTCTGATAAAACTTTCTTGCTTAGCTCTCCTATAATAGTAACTTCTTTTCCTTCTGAATCAGTTGGAACAAAGAAATCATAATCCTTAAAAGTGATTCGAGCAGAATAATCCCCTTCCTGAGCTATAAAAAAGCAGCCTTTCTTTTCACATACTTCAGCTATTGATGTGTTAACAACAACTGTAGAACTTTTTTCATCGTCCGTTAAAACTTCGGTAAGTGATTTAGGCTTTTCATATTCCTCTATATTGGTGCCATAAATTTCAAAATTATCTGTAACCCGGACAGGTTCAGAGAGTTTGATTACTTTCTTTGTGTCTTGAGCGAAGACACTCGATCCCATAAGAATCGTTAATACAAGTATGGATAATGTTTTCATAAAAATCCTTTATTAATTGTTGAAATGAAAATACTAATTAAGCTATCAATTGTTAACCTTGATTATTAATTATTCTATATTAAGTGATACATCAATTTTTAAATACTTTGTATTGAAAGCTTTTTTTTCTGCAGTTTTTGGTTTCGGATTTGGTTTATTTGTTGAAGGCTTTTCCCGGATTATCATTTCATTTTTTCACAAACAAGAATTCTACTTTTTTGGAATAGAGTCTTTACCGGGTTTTTCATGGATACTTATTATTTATATCGTTTCATTTATGGCAACCTGGCTTGGAGTTATGTTAGCGATGAGCATGGCTGATCCGAACTCTAAAAAAGCATTTTATGTCATTACCTCCTTGATCGGTTTTTGGATAATTTTTCAAACTTTGGCATCAATCAAAGTAGTTCCGTTATGGTATTTAATGACGTTTCCAATTACTTCTCTTCTTGGTTTATTTACAGCAAAATTCACATACAATCTTAATAAAACTCACAATGCGTCCTCTGATTCTTAGCATCTTTTTATTGATAGCTTTAAACTGTACATCTAACAATGACTATTCAGTTAAGGAATTCACATCTCCAAGTGGTGAAAATGCTTCTTTACCGCGACTTTTTACTGATAACACCGGAACTGTATTTCTCAGTTGGGTTGAATCTAAAGGAGATACCTCTTCCCTGTTTTATTCTTCACTTGATAATGATCAATGGTCAAAGCCAAAACTCATCGCTAAATCTGATAGTTGGTTTGTAAACTGGGCAGATTTCCCTTCAGTAATTGGCAAAGATGGAAAAGCAGTAGCTGCACATTGGCTACAAAAAGTTCCGGGTGGCACTTACGCTTATAATGTCAACATCGTCGGTTCTGCTAACGACTGGGAAACCGTACTTACCCCTCATAAAGATAATACACCAACCGAGCATGGCTTTGTAAGCATGACTCCAGCTTCTGATACTACATTTTTGAGTATCTGGTTAGATGGCAGGAATACAGCCGGTTCCGGTGGACATGATAGCCATACTTCAGACTTGTCTTCAGCAATGACTTTGAGGTCAGCATTCATTAATAGTGATTTAAAGGTTGAAGAAAGCTTCTTAATTGATGCAAGTGTATGTGATTGTTGTGGGACATCAGTTGTACAAACACAAAATGGATTTATAACAGCATATAGAAACCGAACCGAAAACGAAATTCGAGACATATATATTTCTCGTTATATGAACGGTAAATGGGAAGAGCCCGCTTCAGTTCATGATGATAATTGGGAGATAGCAGCATGCCCTGTAAACGGCCCTGCAATAGACGCACAAGGTCAAACAGTTGCAGTTGCATGGTATACAGGTGCTAATGATATATCTAAGGTTAAAATGGCCTTTTCTTATGATGAAGGAAAATCATTTGAAACGCCCGTATTGCTAGATAACGGAAACCCACTTGGAAGAGTCGATGTCGAGTTCATTTCAAATGATGAAATACTGGTGAGTTGGATGGAAAGAAATATGGAAGATCGTTCTAAAGCATCTTTTGTAGCAAAGAAGATCACTACAGATGGAGAAATTCAGAAAGAATTTGAATTTTCTTTAATGGAATCGAGCAGAAAAAGTGGGTTCCCACAAATAAGCAGCTATAAAAATTCAATTATAGCTGCTTGGGCTGATGTAAGCGATCAGAACTCTTCTAAAATTAAAGTGGCTATTCTAGAATAAGAGGAAACTCACCAAAGTTCATTAATTCGGCAATTTTAATTCCAATATCTGTGTTGTCATGCCATCCGGTGAACTGAATTGCATTGGGTCCATAAGCCATTAAGGCTACGGGTACTCCGGTGTGATAATCAGTAACCCATTCAACTTTTAGCTTATGAGGATCATCTGAGGCTGTCATCATTGTCATACCACCTGTTTCATGATCTGCAGTAAGTACTACCAAAGTTTCGCCATCTTTCTCTGCAAATTCTAAAGCAGCATTAACTGCATCATCAAAGTCTTTCATTTCACGAATCACATACTCAGCATCGTTACCATGACCTCCCCAATCAATTTGACTGCCTTCAACCATCAGGAAGAAACCTTTTTCATTTGATTCTAATTTAGAAATAGCTGTATTCGTCATCTCTTGCAAGGTAGGAGTTCTGTTCTCACTTTCGATTCCGGAATTAGCAAAAAGCCCTAAGATCTTACCTGTTTTAGAGTTTTGCATCTCCTCTGCTGTTGAAACATATTCATATCCATTGGTCTCAAATTCCTCAATTATATTTCTGTCATCTTTACGTGAGCTTCCTTCTTGATCCTGAGGGATAAAGAACTCTCTTCCACCACCCAGAAATACATCATTTCCGGAATTCACATATTGTTCAGCAATTTCATTCTGACTTCCTCTTGAACGCACATGAGCAGCAAAGCTGGCAGGAGTAGCATGAGTAATGGTAGAAGTTGCAACCAATCCTGTGCTCATTCCTTTTTCCTTAGCTAGTTCCAATAGTGTTTTACAGTGAGAACCATCGGGTAAATAAGCTATCATTCCATTATCTGTTTTCATACCACAAGAATAAGCAGTAGCTCCGGCGGCGGAATCAGTAATTAAAGAACTGGAAGATTGCGTTTTTACGATACCTGTAACAGGCATTTTTTGTAAGTTCAAATAGCCATCCGGTCCTACTATATTTAATTGACCTGAAGAGATTTGTGCTAATCCGGTTCCATCTCCAATTAACAAGATCACATTCTTGATCTTAGTTTCATTTACCATTGGTAAACGTTCCGTATTTGAGGTACTGGTTTTAACTACTTCAACTTCCTGGCTTTTAGTACATGCAAAGCTAAAAAGTACAATTATTAGTATGCTTTTCAATTTCATTTTTTTGGTATTTTTTAAGTGAAATTAGAGTATTAAGATTAACAGAATATAAACTACTTAGGAAGTTTAGGAATAAAAGATTTAATAAGCCCCCAAATTCCTTTTGATGGTTTGCGCACCTTTTGCTTTCTGTCCTTTGCTTTTTCAATTCGGTCAGGCCGGTCTTGCTTACTCCATAATTCAGGTTTTTTCTTCTCCTTCTCTTTCTTCTTCTTGTCTTCCTTTTTATTGGGCTTTGTTTTCTTCTTTAACTTGACCTCAATTTTTTTCTTCTCAGCTTTTTTTGGTTCAGAAGCTTTTTTCGTAGGTTTTTCAGACTTCTGAGCTTTGTTCTTAAGTTCAACTTTAATCTTTCCGTCCTTATCCGTTGAAATTACAACAGTCTCTTTTTCAGCATTAATAGGTTTAGTACCATCAGAGATCTTATTGTTTGGCTTAGTCTGCGGCTTTTTGGCAGGCTGAGTTTTGGGCTTTGGAGATTCTTCTTTTGAAGATTTCTTTTCTTCCGGCAAATCAAGAATTTTAAGGTCGTCTCCTACTTTTTTCTTTATAGGGTCAAAATATTTCTCATCTGCTTTGCTTACCAAAGTAATTGCAATTCCTTCCTTATCATATCGGCCGGTTCTTCCACACCTGTGGATATAGTCTTCAACAGCTCTTGGTACATCATAATTGATGATAACCGAAACATTATCAATATCAATTCCTCTGGCTAAAACATCAGTAGCCACAATAACAGGAACCGTTCCGTTTTTAAAAGCTCTTAATGAAGCTGTTCTTTCTTCCTGAGATCGGTCTCCATGGATACTGCCTGCATTGATGCCCTTTTTCTTCAGCGCTCTTTCTAATTCATTTGTTCCCTTTTTGGTTGCAGAGAATATAATGCAAGAGGTCCAGTCAAGCTCATCTAATAGGTCTTGAACAGCTCCTAATTTCTTTCTTGGAGGAGCTTGATATGCTCTTTGATCTACTTGTTTCGAAGTTGTAGAAACTTCTATTTCAATTTTGATCGGATCCTCCATCACACTTTTCATAAGCTTTTGAAGCTCTTTGGGCATTGTAGCTGAAAAAAGCATGGTATGGCGTTTCTTCGGAAGCTTATCAATAATGTGATTTACATCAGGAAGAAAACCCATATCAAGCATTCTGTCTGCTTCATCAAGTACCAAAAAATTGATATTACTGAAATCAACATCCAACACTTTCATTTGATCGATAAGTCTTCCTGGAGTTGCAACAATAATATCAACACCGGCTCTTAAAGCGTTTGCCTGTCTTGAAAAATCCTCACCTCCGATAATAGTAGCGGAACTTATTCCACAATGATAACCTAAAGCAAAAATCTGCTCATCAATCTGCTGAGCTAATTCTCTTGTTGGTGATAGTATTAATGCTTGAGTCCCTTTTGATGGATTTCGAAGTATTAATTCAATAATTGGTATTACAAATGCTCCGGTTTTACCGGTACCGGTTTGTGCCGCTCCTAAAATGTCCTTGCCTTTTAAGGCTTCCGGAATGCTTTGTTCCTGAATGGGAGTTGGTTCTGAATAACCAATATCGTTTAATCCCATCTGAAGAGACTCATGGAGCTCAAAATCTTTAAATGTCAAAGTGCTAAATTTCTTAAAAGTTCTAAATCATATAAATATACACAGAAAGTACGGAATATATATTCCACTTTGGTGGTATTTTCCTTTACTTTTAGTACAGAATTTAAATATCAATCAAAAAAATACTATGACTTTTAAAAATTCATCGAGATTAGCCCTGTTTTTAGTTTTAATAGTTGGCTTAGCTTGTGACAATTCAAGTAATACATCCATTAACAAAAATACAGACCTTTCTTCAGCTCAGGATAGCATAAGTTTTGCTTTAGGATATCAAAATGGAGATTTCTTTGCTCGTGAAGGAGCTACAGAATTTAGCTATGATGCATATATAGCTGGTTTTATTAATGGAGTAGAACAAACAGAAACGCTGGACCAGGCAACAAGAAACTCATTGATTAATGACTTTAGAATTCAATTAACAGTTGCGCTAAAAGAAAAGAACCGTTTGGAAGGTGAGGCTTTCTTAGCTGAGAACAAAACTAAAGAAGGTGTAATGGAAACTGAATCCGGCCTACAATACAAAGTGATTGAAGAAGGTACGGGAGTCTCTCCAGATCCTGAAAATACAGTTGTTGTTCATTATGAAGGCACATTCATTGATGGCGAAAAATTTGACAGTTCATATGATCGAGGTCAGCCTTATGAGTTACAATTAAATAGATTTGTTAGAGGTTTCACAGAAGGTGTAGCCTTAATGAAAGAAGGTGCAACATATATGCTATATATACCTTCTGATCTTGCTTATGGTGAGAACCCTAGACCAGGCGGACCAATAAAGCCTAATAGTACCTTAATTTTTAAAGTAGAATTAATTTCTGTGAAGTAAATCCTATTTATAAAAGAAAAGCCCGTGATCTAAGATCACGGGCTTTTTTATTGTCTTTTATTCAGCTAGTTATGAAGCAAGGTTTGTAAGTATAATTATACTTGTTACCGCTTCAAGATTAGCTTCGCTCATTGAAGTTGTGCTTGCATTATCATCTGAAGTTGATTCAACATCACTGAAGAACGTTGCAAAGATATTCAATGCAAGGTCAGCTGAAGTCGTGCTTGAAATAGCATTCTCAAATATTGTTTTTGCACCAGTCTGAGAGTTTATCTCTGTATTAACACTGATCACAAAGTTAGCTTCTACTGAAGAATCACTTTCCATAACTGTTTGAACTTCTTCCTGATACTCTTCAAAAGCAGCTTCTACGTCAGCTTTTACACCTACAGCTGTTTTTAGTGCAGCCTTAAGCGTTACACCAGCGTCTGCAATTGCTTGTTTAGAATCATCAGACATTTCAGAAGCTTCAGCTTCAGCTCTTACAGCAGCATCAATTGCAATACCGGCCATAATAGAAGTTTGAGTTCTTACTGAGTTTTCAACTTCTTCAGAAGCAGAACTTATGTTATTGATCATTACTCTTCCCCAAACTTCGATAGCTTGAGCAGCTTTATCAGCTTCAACACCAGCACTTACAAAAGCATTTGCTGTTGTTTCTATGAATAAATCATAAGCTTCGGTTTCAGCTTCAGTTGAACTTGCTGCTTCTAGATCTGCTTCAAGACGTGCTTGAGCATCTGCAAGTATTTCAAGTGTAGCTTCATACTTTTCTTCACCGTTATCTTCTACTTCATTTGCAAAGAAATCAGCTCTTGCTTCAGCAGAACTTGCTAAAGAAGTAGCAAATTTAGATGCTAATGATGTATTACTTCTCACTTCACTCTCGTTTGCTGCGGTAACCATAGTCTCAATATCAGACTTAGTTACAAGGTCAGCATCGCCTTGAGCTACTAGCCTTGCAAAAACATTACTCTCTGCAGTTGATTCGTTATCAATAGGCTTCAGAAGGATTGTTTGTCCATTTTCTACATTAGCAGAAAGGAAACCCATCGCTTCTGATCCATTATTTTCTGCAACTACAACAAAATTTTGTACTGCATTTGCATCAAATGAAAGAGAAAAATCACCGTTTGCATCGGTAGTGGTTTCTGCTCCATCAATTGTATTGATAGAACCATTTGAGGTTACAGTTGCCATTGTTACTACTGTGCCCTCAGGTAGTGCTTTGGCATTAGATTGAGACTGTTCAACATTACCATTCACGGTAGCTGAATCAGAATTATTATTACTGTCTGAGCAAGCAAAGCCAAAAACTGCAAGCATCAGAATCATTATTGGGTATTTATAAAATTTGTTAGTCAACATATTTAGTTGTTTTGTTTTGATTAACTACTCTCTTGAACAAGCTATAGTCCAAGTTGTTCCGAATAAGGGATTAATTTTTTTTAAACATCCTATGTTGAGTTATAGTCGTATGCTTTATACTAGATTATATTCATCTCATAATTAAGAATTTCTAAGGGATTTAATCCCTTAAATACCTGATATTAAAATAGGAGATCAGATATCATCCAATCTCCTATGAATACGTTGGCTTTTTCGGGGTACAATCAGAAAGCTGTAGCGCATATGCGTTACGGCTTTTTTTATAAACTATGTTTTATTTTATCCCTGATAGAACTGGTTCGTTTAATCTCACTGCTAATTGTTTCCTTTATCAGTGCCCTTTTTCCTACTACAAGAGTGTTTTTACGCCCTCTTGTTACACCAGTGTACAATAATTCTTTAGAAAGAATAGAATTATGCTCTTTTGGCAAGAATATATATACCCTATTAAATTCTGAACCCTGGCTTTTATGAATAGTAATAGCATAAGCTAAGCTAAAATTGTGGAGCTCTGAGATTTTGACTTCTTTCTCGTCATCGAACTTGACCACAAACGAATTATCCTCAAGACGAGTACATATTCCAATTTCACCATTACTAAGACCGAGTAATGGATCATTTTTTGTAATCATAATTCTTCGCCCTGCATACCATTCATTTGCCACAGATATTTTAAGTAGACTTTTTATTTTACTTTCGATAAGCCTGTTCAAGTTTTCGGTTCCAAAAACTCCTTTTTTATTTGAACATATAAACTGTGAATCGAATTTTTGATTTACAATTTCTTCTGAATAAGTATTTAATAAACTGTTTACATTTTCAGTATCAGGCTCAACTAACTGAACTTGATCAAAATCGTGAATTACTTCCTCGAATGATTTTAGATCTTTATTATTAATCGCTTTTGCCAGTTGGGGAATTCCGGAACTTAATTCCGAACGATAGCTCTTGTTCAGTAAAACTATATTATCATTTAGAATATTGACTGAATTCGATTGTTGACCTTCTAAACCATGCTTAGAAAGCGTTTCTATTGATTCACTTGTAAAGCAATTATCAGCTTCAAAACATATATCTCCTAATACTGAACCGGCTTCAACAGATGAAAGTTGATCTTTGTCACCAAGTAAAATGAGTTTTGCAGAGCTTTTAAGAGCTCTAAGCATACTTACCCACATTCTGATGTCAAGCATTGATGCTTCATCAATAATAATTACATCCTGAAGTAACTTCTCATTTTCATTATATCTGAATTCACCATCTGATCTGGCCCCAAGTAGTCGATGCAGAGTTACTGCTTTAAAGTCCACATCAAGATCCGATATCGATTCATTTAACCGTTCAGCGGCTTTCCCTGTTGGTGCGGCAAGCGCAATATTGATTTGAGGATCAAAGGTCCTTAGCGCTTCAATTATCTTTTTAGCTGTGTATGTTTTTCCGGTTCCTGGCCCTCCTGAAATGATCAGAAAGGATTTAGTTAATGATAGAAATACAGCCAGTTTTTGATAATTTAGCTCGCCATCGTTATCCGGAAAAAGACTATTTATTTTATCAACAACATTGGGATCTAAAATAGTCGAGAGTTCATTTTTCTTCTTTTTTAACCAGTGTACCAACTCATTTTCGTAGCTCCAATATTTGTGGAGATATAGACTATTTTTTTCTAAAATGAATGGCTTGTAATCTTCAGGAGAGCCAATTATTTCGGATGAAATTAACTCATGCTTTAACTTTGTTAGATCCATCTTATCAATTCCCAACTTTTGAGCAAGAATTGAATCACTTAACGCCTCTAAATTAGTGCAAATATTTCCATTCAATTGATCGTTTACGGCAATTAAAGCACACTTTATGATCACATCTTGAATATCAGGATAATTTCTTAGTAGAACTTTTATAAACTCAAATTCAAATTGGTCAATTTCATTCTCTTTTCGAAGTGATCTTAGATATGGTGCCTTTTTATCAATCAATAGCATCCTCCATCAGTGTTGCTATCCTTTTGATTATTTCCTCTTTTGGTTTATCGAAGAAAACTCCCGAACCGGTCTGTTCAGAATCTATTCCCCTTAAAAACAAATAGAGGACTCCTCCGAAATGTTGATTGTACTCAAATTCCGGCAATCTCTGTTTTAGAAACTTATAAAGAGCAACCGTATAAATATGATACTGAAGATCATAGTTTGATGAGAAAATAGCCTCTTGTAGTTTTTCAGATGAGTAATCTTCTAGTTCATAACCTAAAAAATTACTTTTGTAATCAAGAATGTAGAACTTTCCTTCATATCTGAAAATCAGATCAATAAAACCTTTCATAAAGCCGGAAATGGATTCTTTTTTACTTTGAACAGGATCAACATCTTTTCTTAT
>JAEPPZ010000005.1:0-109437 GCA_017640785.1 Balneola sp.
GAACGGGACAAAAGATCAAGCCGAAGTATTTAAGACGGGTTCACTGATCCTACGCTGAATAATCCTAAAGGTCTTCGTGCATTCTGAGAAAATTACTACACTCTTCACCAGAAAGGATTATTCCTGCTTCGCAGACGCATCCGGATCACGCTCTCTTCTCCGTCTTAAATACTAAGGGCGAATTTTTCTACGATTATCAATATTAAACTGTCAAAGAATTACGTAACATCTGCACCGTTGACTGTTATTTGAAATTTGTTTTTTGATTTTTTTAAAAAGGATTGGGGGTATTCAATTCTACTCGTGTACTAAAGACAAATGACACAAATGTCTTTAACAAAACAAAAGAGAAATCACTATGAAATCTTTACAAAACATATCAAAACTAACACTATTGGGCTTAAGCCTTTTAGTAACCTTTGCAGCTTGTTCTGCGGTAAACAATGATGTTGACACCCTTTCGGATGAAGACATCGAACTGGCTACACAAATTATCGGAGAGTCTGTATCTGATGAGAACTCCGGAATTATGAGTAGTATGTATGATGCCGTTTCTACGGTTGGCGATGATGGCATTTCTTATGGAAGTGATCATAAAAAAGTTGACCCGGATGGCAGAAGCGGAAGAGGAAGAGAAAACAATTATTCCTATTCTTATGATCCTGATACCGGCACACATACTATAGAATATAATCGTAGTGTAAATCATGGGGACTTCAGTAAAAATATAGCACTACTGAATACTTATATCTTCAAATCTACTGAAGGTGATTTTATAGCGCGCCCAAGAGCTAATGCAGATTCTATTGAAAGCGTAGATTTTACAGGAAATAAATCAGGTTCTGTAAATTCTCGAAGAGGAAGTTCAGAATTCGCCCGTGCAGATACTTTCGCTATTGCCGGCTTACACAGCACTAGTTCGATAGTAAGTATTGACGGAACTCATCACGGAGAAGGAAGTGCTTCAGGCTTTACCAGAGACAGCGTTGAGGTATCCAGAGATTTTACTGTAGACATTGAATTCCTGAATGTTGAAATCGAAAAAGATACCGTTGAAGCTAATGGTAACCTGGAACAAGGTGTAACCGGAACACTTAATTACAGCATAGTTTTAAACAAATCTTTTGGTGATGAAGCTGATACTCAAGTAATTGAAGGTACTATTGAATTAGAAGGAGATGGAACTGCCCTGTTAAGATTCAAAAAAGTAGCCAAAGTTGTTCGATTCTCACTTAAAGACGGATCAACACAAGATTAAAATACTAACCAACATGAACTGCAGGTTGATGATTTAACCTGCAGTTCTTTTATATTAGAATCATGGAAACTAAAGACCTTTTACCTGAAAACGATCAAGACCTGCTGTTGGCTAAACAGTTGGATTCTGCGTTACAATCGGGTGAAGGTTTTTCAAGTATTCAGGACCCATTGATTCAATCTCTTTTAGCTTACCAAAATAAAGAACATGCTCAAATTGACACTTTAATTTCAGAATCTTCTGAAATGTGGGATAAAGTGTTTTCAGAAACAAAACCACAAAAGAAAGCCAGGATCACATCACTTTCAACCCGAAAAACGAATACATGGGCTTGGGCAACAGCAGCTACTGTATTGCTTGCAGCCTTCCTTGGAATTTTTTGGTTCACAAATTTAGATAATCCGGTTTTAGTTGCTCAAAGTGGAAATGCCATTGAATCGGTAATATTAGCAGATGGGTCTCAAGTGTCTCTAAGGCCGTATTCATCTCTCTACGAAATCGAATTATCAGATTCAAAAAGATCTTATGAACTTGAAGGAGAAGCCTTTTTTGTAGTTGCTAAAGACGCCAACAAACCTTTTTCAGTTGCTTCAGATAATGGAATTGTTACCGTATTGGGAACGCAATTCAATCTGAGCACATGGGGAAATGAGACAAAATTGTTTCTTGAAGAAGGAAGTGTGAGACTCTCCGATCTCCATCAAAATTCCATCGTTCTTAACCCGGGTGAAAAAGCCACTATATCTCAGAACTTATTAAGCAATGCATCTCCGGGAGACGCTGAAGAATTTAAAGACTGGCTGAATGACGAAATTGTTTTAAATAGCACTCCTGTTTCGCAGGTAATAAACGAACTTGAACATCATTTTAAAGCAACCATTGATATTTCAGGTATGCAAAATACATCAGAACCTATATCCGGTACTATTGCATTAGATGAGCTTTCCACTACACTCAATGACTTGGGTGTAATTTTAGGCGGCACATTCAGAGAAGTAAATTCAAATAGCTTTACGTTTATTCCTTTAAATTAAGGTTTCATGAAAACCTTATTAAAAATAACTTTCTTTCTTTTTTGGGCGGGAACTGTAAACCAAAGCTTTGCACAGAACTCTTCTTCTCCAAAAACCCTGTTAGAATTAATCAGTTCTATTGAACAGACTTCAGACATGAGATTTCTGTACCGGGAAGCACTGGTGAGTAATATAAATGTCACCGTTTCTTCTGACTCCCCTACTCTTTATGAAGATCTCAGGTCTCAACTTCTGGAATTTAATATCGGGCTTCAGGTAAACTCTGAAAGAAACCAAGCCTTGCTTTTCAAAACCGGAAATAAACAAAACAAACAAGAAGTTGTTATATCCGGATATGTAGTAGATGCTGAAACCGGAGATCGATTGCCATACTCTACCATATCCTGGTTCGAGAATGGTGAAATTACTGGTGTAGCTTCCTCAACTTCAGGCACCTTTCACGCCCGCATAAATTCTTCCGGATCATCGATTCCTCTTTTATTCTCCTTTGTCGGATACGAATCGAAACGGGTAGATTTCGACATCTCTTCGAAATCTGAATTAACTGATATTGCTGTACGATTACGACCAAGACTTTATGGCGGCAGCGAGATCATAGTTAATGGAAACGCTTTATTCAGTCCATCAGATACTGTATTCAGTAGTTTAATTGAAGCCGGATCTTTTAGTCCGTTAGGAGATAACAACTCTGCAAAAGCTTTACAATCGCTTCCGTCGGTACTTGCGGGGCCGGCCATCCAGGATGGTTTAAATGTCAGAGGCAGTTCATCAGACGGCTTTCGGGTATTACTGGATGGAATCACACTTTATAACCAAAGCCATTTATTCGGATTGCTGGATGGTCTTAATGCAGATGTACTCAGAACCAGTGGTTTCTTTTATGATGTCACACCGGCTCAATTTCGGGCGCCGCTTGGTGGCACACTTACCTTTTTAACCAAAACCGGTAACCTGCAAAATTATGAAAGTTCAGTTGGCCTCAGTAACACCGCCTTAAGCGCCACTTTGGAAGGGCCTATAGTTTTGGGAAAATCCAGTTTCTTGTTTTCAGGTCGCCATTCTTACATCGATGATCTAAACTGGTTTAACAATCAGGGAATCATAAGATACGGGCTGGATATAGATCGCAATTATGACTTTCAAAGTGATACTGTCCGCAAATTTGTAGATCGGAATGTACAAAATATAAGTGGTAATGCTTTTTTCTACGACTTACATGGTAAGTTGTATTTCGAAACTACTTCGGGTTCACAATTGATTGCAAGTATGTACTTCGGAAAGGATGAAGCCAATCAATCCTATGATCGACGATTTCAGCAACAATCTGAAGAATTCAATACGAATAATGAGTGGTCGAGCAAAATGGTTAAGCTGGCTTATAACACTCAACTTCAACATGATATAAATTCTGAAAGCAGCATAGGGTTCAGCGATTATTATTCAAACTATCTGAAAGAGGATAACGACTTCCGAAGGCCTGAAAACGACAATAACAATCAAAACGCGACTATTGAGATCTTACCGTTCAATTTAGAAAATGAACTTCATGAATTTCAGATCAACCAGAGATTCAGTAGATCCTTTGAACACTTTGGATTAGATTTTGGAGTCACTTACAGCGATTTCGAAGTTCTATATACTGAATTAAGTCCGCGTAACCAATCCTTTCGAAGCAGACGAACAAGTCAGTTACTGGACATATTCAGTCAGTTTGATTTTGCAAATTCTACCGAAGCTCATGTCAGTTTAGGAAGCAGGTTATATTATTTCAGCAATGGAAAATATTTAAAGTGGTCTCCAAGAATTAAAGCGCAGTTCTTACCGGAATCAGCAGTTTCATTTGGACTAGGCTATAGCAAAAACTATCAGTTCTTACATCAATTGGATTTTTTGACTGTAAACAGCACTGATTTTTGGGTTATGACTAACAATGAGCAGCCTCCTTCTTCAGTAAGCTATTTTACTTCAAATATAAGATTGCGACCTTCAAATTCCCTTTTCTTACAGGTTGAAGGCTATTATAAACTTTTTGACAATCTTCGAATTCACAGCTTAGCCGATCATTTTATTTCATCCTTTTTTGATGAAGATGATACAAACCCATTCCTTTTTAATAATACAGGAGTTGGTAAGGGTATTGAATTTCTCCTGAAGAAACGATTCTCCAAATTCAGCCTTTCGTCCACCTACACTCTGGCTTCTACCGAACTTGAGAATTTACTGATCAATGACGGCAAACCTTTTCATCCTTCTTATGACCGGACACATCAGTTTTCTTTGATTGGTGATTTTGATCTTTCTAATGGACTGAGTTTTTATGCCTCCTGGAATTTTGCAACGGGGACTCCAAATAATGTGCTTTCAAGAGATGAACAAACAGAAACCAGGATCGGGGATTACTCAAGGCTGGATGTTTCTCTTAAATATATTCTCAGTACAGGAAATACCGAAAAAGCTGAATTCTTATTTTCTGTTTATAATCTGTTAAATACTCGAAACCCCTGGTATTCTGATTTTAAAGCAGGCAGAAGCACAAACAATAACCGAATTATACCCGGTTTGACTACCGTTTATGATCTGGGAATTCAACCCAGTTTCAGAGCAAAGCTGTATTTTTAAAATCTTAACCTAAAAACTGTTTTCCCTTTTTCTGACTCCAGCAGATACAAACTCCCGTTGTGCAGCCTCATAATTTGTCTGGATAAACTTAACCCGATTCCTGAACCCCCTTCCGGAGAGTTCTTGCTTGTTGTATAGAATGGAACGAAAATTTTCTCTGCTGATGACTCCTTGATACCCGGCCCATTGTCCTGAACATCTATAAAAGCATGTCCGGATTCATCAATGCCACCTTTTAAGATCACTTTCGGATCCTGCCTGTTTTTCAAAACCTTGAATGCATTTTTTACAACGTTGATCAAAGATTGTTCTATCAACTGGCTGTCAGCAACTACTTCAATAGAGTCAGATTCGAATTCAGTTTCAACCGTTATGGATCTGGAAAGAGCTTCTCCTTTCATTAAATTTTTAACTCTGTCAACGATTTCTTTCAGGTGTACAACATCAAAATCAGGACTTGGAATTTGTGTAATGTTCCGGTACGAATCCACAAACCTCATTAAACCTAGACTTCTTTTGTTGATCGTCTGAAGAGCCTCCTTTACATCTTCCATTGTTTCTTCGGATATATCCTTATTCCCTTCTTCGCTCAATAAATTACCCGCCAACATTGTATTTACTGTATCAGACAAAGAAGCAATTGGTGTAATGGAATTCATGATCTCATGAGCTAAAACCTGAGTTAAGTTTTGCCAGGCTTCCATTTCTTTTTCTTCCAGCTCAGATGAAATGTTACTTAAAGAAATGATCTTATAAAGGTCTCCTTTTACTCTAAACTCGGTAGCAAAAATAGCGATCTGAGATTCTCTGTTTTTTATGGATGTTCTTACCAAAGTTCTGGCTCCGCCTTTCAGATCCTGAACTGCTTCAAATAAAGGCTCACTGATCTTTTTAAGTTGAGATACATTTCTTAATACTGCTGTCCCTAATATTTTCTTTGCAGCCGTATTGAATAATTCTATTTCACCATCCTTATTGAAAGAAAATAATCCAATCCCGATATGCTGGACCACCGTTTCCAGATATTGATAGCTCTCTTCTCCTTTGGCTCTTTCCCGATTAAATTTTTCTATGATATTGTTGAAAACAGAGTTCAGTGATTCCAGTGATTCTCCATATCCTTTATTAGAAAAAGACTGTGAGAAATCATTATAACTGATAGCTTCAAAAAATCGCTTAAGATTCTTATTTGTTATCTCAACATATCTGATAAGATTTATAACCTGAAGTACAACTACTACAGCTATCAGCGCTAAACTCACATAGTATTGGGTGTTTAATGCTATATAAGCTCCAACCAAAAGAACTATAAACAGAAATAATACTCTAAAAATAATTCCTACTCTCAGACTTCTAAGCATTATGAATCTCTTTAAAGTCCATATTTGTCCATCCTTCTGTAAAGTGACGCCCTGGTCAGACCGAGTTCGTCTGCTGCTTTAGAAATATTGCCTTCATGTTTCTTTAGTGCCTTACGAAGAACCATTTTTTCAACTTCTTCCAGATTGTAATCTTCAAAAACAACTTGTTCGCTATCACTTATTTCCTGCGTTAAAAGAAAGTCAGAAGGTTGCAGTATTGCGGATTCACTCATAATAACAGCACGTTCAGTAGCATGCTGAAGTTCCCGCACATTCCCTGGCCAACTGTGTTTCTCCAGCTTTACTATAGTTTCTTTTGAACATCCATTTACATCTTTCTTGTATTTTTTTGAATACAATTTTATGAAATGATCTGTTAATGCTTCAATGTCTTCAATCCGGTCTCTTAGCGGAGGTAGTTGGATTTCTATAGTGTTGATCCTGAATAAAAGGTCTTGGCGGAAAGTAGAATCAGTCACCATTTCCTTTAATGACTGATTAGTTGCACATACTAATCGTATATCGATTTCTTTTGATTTTGCGGAGCCAACCCTGTTTACCTTTCTGTTTTGTAATACGGTAAGAAGTTTAGACTGAAGTGGCACCGGAAGATTTCCGATTTCATCCAGAAATAAAGTCCCTCCGTTGGCAAGCTCAAATCTCCCTGCTTTGTCTTCTTTAGCATCTGTAAATGCCCCTTTCACATAACCGAATAATTCACTTTCAAAAAGAGATTCTGTGATTGCTCCCATATCCACATTCATAAATACATTTTCATGGCGAGCTGATCTTCTGTGAAGTGCTCTGGCGATCATTTCTTTTCCGGTTCCGTTTTCTCCAAGAATTAACACATTGGCATCAGTTGCTGCCACTTTCTCAATGGTATTGAATACATTAAGCATTGCGGGACTTCTTCCGATGATATCCCGATAATGATGATCTATATCGCTGTTTATCTGTTTTTGTGTCTCTTTTAATTCTGCAACTTCTCTTTTTGAATCGGTAAGCTGCATTGCAGACATTACCGTTGTGAGGAGCTTTTCATTCTTCCAGGGCTTTAATACAAAATCGGTGGCTCCTGCTTTTACGGCTTGTACCGCTTTGTCAATATCACCATAAGCAGTTATAAGAATTACTGCAATGGAAGGATCTATTTCCAAAATTTTTTGCAGCCAGAAAAACCCTTCCTTTCCGCTACTCACATCTTCGGTGAAATTCATATCTAACAAAATCAGATCGTATCTGTTGTTTTTCAGAAGTGTCGGAATAGAATTCGGATCCTTTTCAGTTTCTATGGATTTCACATGTTGTTTCAAAAACAATCGAGCTGCCTGTAAAACATCGGCATCATCATCTACCACTAAAATCTTTCCTTTCTTGGAGGTCATATCAATTTGTTAGTTCATATCCTTTTATCAAATACTGTACCTAAAATGAATTCTTTTCTTAAAATCGGTTCCGGTTTATATAAAGTGAATAGCCAAAAAATTCAGGTGTTCGATATCGAACAGTAAGTGTATCAAAATGAACAGTAAAATCCTACTAAAGCCTCAAAAACACTGATCTGAAGAGTTTCAGATGCTTTGGCACAGTAGTTGACATTATATAGAAAAGAAAACTTTCACTTTAAAAGAGTTTAAAAACAGCCCATGGGAATGGACAAGAAAATTGAAAAGAAAAAGTGGACGCCTAAAAGGATTGGTCTAATTGTTATCGTTTTAGCCTTCATTGGATTTACTATCTACAGCTTTGCTTATATGGATTTCAGATCCACTCTCAATGTTGAAAAAGAGAAGCTGACTATTTCTACTGTTGCTGAAAATTCGTTTCAGGAGTTTATTCAGGTCTCGGGAACTGTTCAACCAATTCGTACCATTTTTCTGGATGCACTGGAAGGCGGTGTGATCAAATCCGTTAATCTGGAATCCGGAACCAATGTAGAAAGAGGTGACACCATCGCTGTTTTAACAAATTCCTCTCTCCAACTAAGCGTACTTCAACAGGAAGCAAGTCTTTATGATCAGATCAACAACGTCAGAAATTCCCGTTTGAATCTGGAGCAAAACAATCTTCGGTTGAAAGAACAATTGATCAGTGTAGAAAATCAATTGAACCTTGCTAAGCCTGAATTTGAAAGACAAAAATCTTTGTATGAGAAAAGCCTCACTTCGGAACAAGAATTTCAACAGGCTAAAGAAAATTATGAGTATCAGAAGAAGAGATATGAAATAAGCTCCGAGTCCTTTAAACGTGATTCAGTTCAAACAAGATCACAACTAAGACAACTTGATGAATCTGAAAAACGAATGTTCAGAAGTCTGGATGGAGTTCAGGCTATACTTGAAAATCTGATCGTGACCGCTCCTATTAAAGGGCAACTTACCACTGTTGAATTACAACAAGGTCAATCAATTAACAGAGGCGAAAGAATTGGACAGGTCGACATTTTAGATAATTATAAGATCAGAGTTGGTGTGGATGAATTTCATTTGTCCAGAATTACTACCGGTCTGGAAGGCTCTTTCAATTTTGCCGGCCAAACCCATGAATTGGTTATTACGAAAGTTTATCCGGTTATCAATAATGGCCAATTTCAGGTTGATATGGAATTTGTGAATGAGGCGCCGTCCGGATTAAGAAGAGGTCAAACTGCAAGAATCCGTCTCGAACTTGGAGAATCCTCAAATGCTTTGCTTCTCCCAAGAGGCGGTTTTTATCAAACCTCGGGAGGAAATTGGGTCTTTAAATTGAATGAGGATGGCACTCAGGCAGTGAAGCAAAATATTCGCTTGGGTCGTCTTAACCCTGAGTATTACGAAGTGTTGTCGGGATTAGAATCGGGCGATGAAGTAATTACATCAAGCTATGATACTTTTGGAGATAATGAGGTTTTGGAATTGAATTAACAGCTATTAGCTGACAGCATTTAGCTGTTAGTTCTTTGTACTTGTTGATGAAGCGAAGTTAACATCTTCATTACTTCATCAACAGAAACAGATAGTTCTTTACACATTTTGTTTGAAATATAGTTTAAGTCTCTGGCCAGAATTATTTGATATCTCAATTCTGATGCAGAGCCTAATGAAATATTTAAAAAATGAGCCATTTGAGATTGACTGGTTCGTCCGCATCCCTCAGCAATGTTTGTTGGGATAGAAGATGAAGACCTTCGAATTTGGCTTGTTAGCCCGTAAATCTCTGATCTTGGAAAATCGGAGGTAAGCTCATAGACAGATAACGTTAACTCATGGCTTTTTTGCCATACTAAAAGACTTTTAAAATCACGCGTAAGAATAATATTTACTTGGTTACTAAAAGCTGTTAGCTGTCCGCTAATAGCTGACTGCTTTAACCAAGTAAGACACACTAAACCAAATTCCTTACAAAAATTTAAACAAATACTTAACACAAACTAACTGAACAATGATACAAGCAAGAAATCTAAAAAAGGTCTACTCAACAGAAGAAGTAGAAACAACCGCTTTGAACAACGTGAACATCGAGATCAAAGAAGGTGAATTCGTTGCTATAATGGGACCATCCGGTTGTGGAAAATCCACTTTGCTGAATATTATGGGTTTATTGGATAATCCCAGTGACGGCGAATATCATTTTCTGGGACATGATGTTTCTAACAGAACGGAAAGAGAACGAGCTCAACTTCGAAAAGGAAATATTGGATTTATCTTTCAAAGCTTTAACCTGATCGACGAGCTTACCGTGTTCGAAAATGTTGAATTACCTCTTCTCTATCTGGGGATGTCTGCTGATGAACGAAAAGAAAAAGCAGAAGCTGCTTTGGAAAGAATGAGCATGATGCACCGCCGGAATCATTTTCCTCAACAATTATCCGGTGGACAGCAGCAACGTGTAGCCATTGCCCGTGCAGTAGTAGCAAATGCTAAACTGATCCTTGCCGATGAGCCTACCGGTAATCTGGATTCCGATCACGGTAATGAAGTAATGAAAGTACTTGCAGAGCTAAATGAGCAAGGAACGACAATCGTAATGGTAACTCACTCCCCTCATGATGCCGACTTTGCAATGCGTGTAATCCACTTGTTCGATGGACATGTAGTTACTGAAAATATGCAGGAAGGCTTCCACGTCTAAAACTATTAAATGAATCTGTCATGCTTAAGAATTATATAAAAATCGCCCTTCGTAGTCTCTTTAAACAAAAGATGTACTCCTTTATCAATATTTCTGGGTTGGCTTTAGGAGTTGCTTGCTGTGCGTTGATCCTGCTCTATACAACAAATGAATGGAGTTTTGATGAATTCCACTCCAAGTCGGATCGGATATATCGTGCATGGACATTGGAAGACTATGGCGAAGGTGATATTTATTTCAATACAGTAACGCCATTTGTATTAAAACCCACTCTTGAGCAAAGTATACCTGAAGTTGAACAAATAGCCCGACGATATGTATTCAATGATCTGGTTAAACGATCTGAATCTGATGAGTCTTTTTCAACTTCAATACAGGCGGTAGACCCGGAATTCTTTTCCATTTTTGATTTTGAACTATTGAGAGGCGACTCTGAACAGCTTTTTTCAGGGCTGAATGAAGTTGTACTTACACCGGAATTGGCAAACCAATACTTCGAAGATGAAGATCCATTACAAAAAACTCTTTTAATAATGATGGGAGGTGAATTCCAAGCATTTACTGTTACCGGGATAATAGAAGAGCCTCCAACTAATTCCAGTATTCAATACGAATTGCTTATCCCGATGGAAAAGGCTAAGACGATTCTAAACCCAAACTCACTACTGAATTGGTACAGCGTTACTCCTGAAACTTACGTGCTTCTAAATGAACAAGCTGATTTGCCTTCTGTAAAAGCAAAATTCCCTGCGATGATGCAGCAAGCACTTGGAGAGGATTATAATGAAGGAGAATATGAAGTTGGGCTCCAGCCTATTACTGATATTCATTTAAATACAGAATTTCCGGTTGGAATTGCATCCGTAAGTGATCCGACCTACTCCTACATTTTAGGAGCCATTGCTCTTTTAATACTCATTATTGCATGTGTCAATTTTATGACCTTATCCATAAGCCGGTCTACTTCAAGAGCAAAAGAAGTCGGGATCAGAAAAACGATTGGTGCAGAACGGCATCATCTTATGTACCAGTTTTGGGGAGAGGCGCTGTTAATGACTGTATTTTCAGTTGGTTTGGGTGCTCTTATTTCTGAGATTTTGCTTCCTTACTTCAATCAACTATCCGGGACACATCTTTCACTTCAGCTAAGTATTGACAGTATTCTACTCTATTCAGGTCTGGCTATTTTCATCAGTTTAATTGCTGGTATTTATCCTGCACTTGTTCTGTCAAACTTTAAGCCAATTGAAGTACTCAAAGGCAAGCTTCAGATAAAAGGAGATAAAAGTCTTTTCAGAAAAGGAATGGTTGTATTCCAATTCACTATTTCCATTTTTCTGATCTCCTGCACTCTTATGGTCAATAAGCAGCTGGATTTCCTTCGTTCAAAAGATCTGGGCTTCCAAAAAGAACAAGTAGTGATCCTGCAGACGGATCTCAAACTTGGACCTCAAATGGGACTTTCAAGAATTACACAAGAATCTGCTCGTAAAAAGGAACTCCTTAAAAGCCAACTCTCCGGGAATTCAAATTTTCTGGATCTGGCTTCTTCCGTTTTCACTCCTGCAGAGCAAGGCTGGATTGGAGTTGATTTTAAAGATGCTGATCAACAGACAAGACGAATGAATATCAATTTTGTTGATGCTGATTACCTGAATATGATGGGGATTGAAGTAATAGCAGGTAGAAGTTTTTCAGATGAAATTACTTCAGATGAGCGCAGAGCTATTATTGTAAATCAGGCGTTGGTAGATGATTATGGATGGGAAAATGCAATTGGCAAAAAACTTCCGGGAAGTAATTTTGAAGACCACGAGATCATAGGTGTAGTTGAAAACTTCAATTATCAATCCTTACGGACTGCTGTTGAACCTTTAGCTTTGTCTATCAACCCTTCTCTGCTATTAAGCGGTATTGCAAATATTGGTTTTTTCAACTCTCCTTCACCTAGAATTTCATTAAGAATAAGTTCCGAAAACATCCCCCAAACGATCAGAGAATTGGAACAAACCTGGGCGGCTGTGTCACCCGGAGCTCCATTTGATTTTCAATTTCTGGATAATTCTATTGACAGTCAGTATCGCCAGGAAGAAAGATTGCAAAAAATAGCAATATCAGGTTCAGCTCTTGCTATCATTATTGCTTGTCTCGGTCTTTTTGGTCTCGCTTCGCTAATGATCTCGAGAAGAGTTAAAGAGATTGGTATCCGAAAAGTTCTTGGTGCTTCTGCTGCCAGCATTACCCTTTTAGTTAATAAAGAGTTTACGATCCTGGTACTTGTATCCATTCTTTTAGCTGTACCGATGGCCTGGTATGCTATTGGTGTTTGGCTTGATGATTTTGCTTACAAAGCTGACATGGGATTTTGGACGTATCTGTTAGCAGGTGGAATTGCAATTTCTATCTCCTGGGTTACAATTAGCATCCAATCTATTAAAGCTGCACAGGTAAATCCGGTTAAGAGTCTTAAATCCGAATAAGGTGAATCAATCATGTTCAAAAACTATATAAAAATTGCGTTTAGAAATCTCTTAAAGAATAAGAGCCAAACTTTCATCAATGTTGGCGGACTAACACTTGGTATCATCTGTGCTATTGTCATTTTTCTGATTATTCAGTTTGATCTCAGTTTCGATAAATGGCATGACGATTCCGATAGAATTTATCGAGTAGTTAGACACGAAACTGAATTCGGAAAAAGTGTTTACTATCGGGGAGGTCCATATCCACTTGCTGAAGCTGTCAGAAATGATGTTACCGGTATAAAGTATTCCACTTTAGTTTTTAATAACCTTGCTAACGAACCGATCATATCATATTACGACAATGGCAATCTTGTTAAGAAGTTAAAAGAAAGTGATTTCGCTTTTGTTGATCCCGATTACTTCAACATCCTAACTTATACATGGTTATCAGGAAATCCTGAAACTGCTATTAAAAATCCAAATACTGCTGTTGTTACTCAAAGCTTTGCTATGAAGCTGTTTGGCACAACTGATGTTTTAGGTAAATCAGTAGTCTTTAATGGTGGAACAGCCGCAGATATTGAAATCACAGGCGTTGTAAAAGACATGCCTGAAAACTCCGATTTCCCTTTCACATTTATTGGTGCGAATTCAACCATGGACAGAAATGGAGATACTGCAGAAAACCCAAGTTGGGGAAGTAACTCAAGCTCGATGCAAACTTACGTCAAGTTGGAGTCCGGCATTACCGAAGAGCAAGTTAATGAGCAACTTGAAGCACTGATCGTAAAATACAGAAGCGAGGAAGTTGCAGCTGAGTTAGATCTTTTTTTACAACCACTTTCCGAAATTCATTTTGACAGCCGTTTCAATAATTATAATGGACGCGTTATAGAAAAGAGCATGTTGTTAGCTCTTGGCATAATTGGTCTTTTTTTACTGATTGCAGCTTGTATCAATTTCATAAATCTAAATACGGCAATAGCTGTAAGCAGATCGAAAGAAGTAGGCTTACGAAAGACCTTAGGTGGAACAAAATCTCAATTAATGCTTCACTTTTTTGGAGAAACAGCATTTATAACACTAATAGCTTTAGCTTTGGGAGTTGGCTTATCAGAGATTGTTCTTCAAAATATCTCCCCTATTTTAGGATTTTCTCCTGAGATGAACCTCTTATCTAATGTTGAATTACAACTCTTCATTGTTTCAATATTCCTGCTGGTAACTTTGATGGCTGGCTGGTATCCGGCTCAACATCTCTCCAATTTTAATCCGATAGAAGCCATACGAAACAAGATCCAGTCAAACTATGGGAAAGGTCTTACTCTAAGAAGAGGATTGATCGTTGTACAATTTACCATTACTCAGGTACTAATTATTTGTACACTGATAATAGCTTCCCAGATAAGGTATTTTAAAAATCAGGATTTAGGTTTTGAAAAAGATGCCGTTGTTCATGTCCCCATTCAAAATGAGGATATGCCGATTCTTAATGTTTTCAAAAGCTCATTATTGAATAAAACTACTATTCAAAATGTCAGCTTCTCCAACACCGGGACAACAAGTAACAGTGTTTGGGGTGGAAATTATATTATGATCGAAGACTCCATCAGGCACGAAAATTCAGGTCAGGTTAAATTTATCGATGAAAACTTTATTGACACCTATGGACTCACCTTGCTGGCGGGCACGAATATACAACCGTCTGATACTGTTAACGCTTATATAGTAAATCAATCATTTGCGAAAGAAGTTGGGTATGGTGACAACCTTTCCGGCTTGATCGGAAAAACAACTTCCATGTGGGGAACAGAAGCTCCGATTGTTGGAGTAGTTAAAGACTTTAATACCCAATCTTTACATGAAGGGTTATCCCCTGTTTTATTGGCTCCCAGAAAAAGCTTCTTTCTATCTGCCATTAAAATTAACACTACCAGAACTAAAGAAGCTTTGGCTGATATTGAAAAAGCTTTTAATACAGCGTTCCCGGATCTGGTTTTTGAATATTCCTTTCTGGATGAAACGATAGAAAGCATGTATGAAGATGAACAACGTACAGCCAAGATCATGAATGCATTTACTTTAATTGCAATCATAATTGGTTCTTTGGGACTATTCGGGCTTGTTTCTTACATGTCTACAACCAGAACAAAAGAAATAGGTGTTCGAAAAGTATTGGGTGCAAACCTACTGGATATTCTAAAATTATTTGGAACAGAACTGGCTCTTTTAACAGGAATCTCGTTTGTGATAGCAGCCCCTGTTTCATGGTATTTAATGAGAAACTGGCTTGAAGATTTTGCTTATAAAATAGAGCTCGGAATAGGAATCTTTCTACTCGCACTTTCGGCAATCTTATTGATATCTGTATTAACCATAGGATATAAGTCGCTCAGAGCTGCTCTTGCCAATCCGATTGAATCTCTAAAAAGCGAATAGGAGTCACTATGTTTAGAAATTACATCAAAATAGCATTCCGGACACTTCGTAACCACAAACTTTATTCGTTGATAAATATCTTCGGACTGACACTTGGGATTAGTTGCTGTATTTTAATTTATCTTTTTATTCAAAATGAGTTCAGTTATGACAAATTCCATGATAACGCTGAAAACATTTATCGCATCGAGGAAATAAATTACTATGCTCCTAAGGCTAGTATTGAACCAAATCCCTTTTTTGATACCCGATCTCCCGAAAATGTTCGGAAATCTCCCTGGTTACCTATGCCACTGGGGCCGGCACTAAAAGGCCGCATCCCGGAAATTGAAAAATATTCCAGATTTGATCAAAATAGCTATATCGTAGCTAGCGTAAACCAATCATTTGAAGAAGAAATAAGTTTTGTTGAATCTACTTTCTTTGAGGTTTTTTCATTTCCGTTAATACAAGGCGCTCCGGAATCTGTTCTTTCAGAACCAAATGATATGGTAATAACACCGCAAATTGCGGATAAGTACTTTGGTGATGTTGATCCCATAGGAAAAAATCTTACGCTTTTATTGAGTAATACAGAACATATTTTCACTGTAAAAGGTATTGCAGAACCGTCTCCTGTAAATTCCAGTATACAATACAGCGTAGTTGTTAGAATTGAAAATAAGCCCGGCTATGAAAGGAATATGAGCCGATGGAACAGTTTCAATACGCCACTTTTTGTACAACTGTCTCCCACTGCTAACATCACTGAGTTTGAAGAAAAATTAAATCAGTTTGCTGAAGAAAGATGGTCGGAAGATTGGCCTGAAGACAGAGCCAGAAGAGGTCTTCCTGAAGATGCAACCGTATTTGAATTTGAAGCTTCTCAAATTACTAAAATTCATTTAGATGCCGGAGCAGAATGGTTTGGAGTAAGTAATCCTATGTACTCCTACATACTTGGTATGATTGCAGTTCTAATATTAATAATTGCCTGCATAAATTATGTTACTTTAACATTATCAAGATCTTCTTCCAGGGTTAAAGAGGTAGGAGTGAGAAAATCCTCGGGTGCTCTGAGAAATCAAATAGCTATACAATTCTGGAGCGAAACACAACTTCTTACAGTTTTTGCGATGATAGCCGGAATCGGATTAGCAGAATTAGCACTCCCCTTTTTCAATGAATTATCAGGAAAAAATCTCGCTATAAATTATGCTGAAAACGCCGGTTTTCTGGGATCTCTTTTAGGAATTACTTTATTAACAGGCTTAATAGCCGGGAGTTACCCTGCCATAATACTTTCGAGCTTTGAACCGGTAAAAGTTTTAAAAGGCTTAAATAGTTTTCAGTTTAAACCTCGACTTATAAAAGGGTTGTTGGTTGTACAATACAGCCTTTCCATCTTTCTAATCATAAGCTCCGTTATAATGTTTCAGCAACTAGATTTTGTGAGCTCAAAAGACCTTGGCTACAATCAGGAACAGGTAGTTTTTATTAACACTCACAAAGGCTGGAGTGAAGAAGGAACTGCACTTATGCAGTTATATCGTGAACAGCTTAATGGCGTTCCCGCAATTGAATTGGTAAGCGGTATGACTCCTTCATTTACTCGCGGAAGCAACAGATATGGCTTTGAAATAGATGGAGAAAACAAAAGGTCCTATATCTATTATATAGATGACAAGATTGTCCCCACTCTTGGTTTTGAACTAACACAGGGCAGAAACCTATCCATTGAAAGACCGGCAGATATCAACAACTCAATTGTTATAAATGAAGCATTTGTTGCTGAAATGCGTTGGGAAGATCCTATTGGCAAATTAGTGCCCTGGAAAGGTGAAGACAATCCATCCACAGTGGTAGGAGTAGTAAAAGATTTTCATTTCCAGTCGTTGGAAGTTGAAATTGAGCCTATGTTATTTCATATGGATCCGGAACAAGGTGGCATTGCTGATATAGCAGTTCGAATTAAACCCGGAATGATTTCTGAAGCTCTACCGGAGTTAAGAAGAGTTTGGGCCGATGTGTCTCCCGGAATTCCGTTTGACTACTGGTTTTTGGACGATGCCGTAGCAAATCAATACCAAGAATATAAACGATGGCTCTCGATAATGTCCGCCTCTACTTTTATTGCAATTTTAATAGCATGTATGGGGCTTTTTGCATTAGCAAGTTTAACAGCTTCCACTCGGATTAAAGAAATTGGAATCCGTAAAGTACTAGGAGCAGGCGTAGATCAGATAATATACCTTCTTAACAAAGATGTACTCAAATTGATTTTTGTCTCAATTGTTATTGCCACTCCAGTTTCATGGTTAATTATGGATAAATGGCTTTCCGATTTTGCATATCGAATTTCAATTAATTTCGGAGTTTTCGGGATATCTGCAATTGTAACTCTCACTATCGCTATGCTTTCTGTAAGCTATCATTCCATAAAAGCAGCTCTGTCCAATCCGGTTGAATCCCTGAAAAGCGAGTAAAAGTCATCATGATTAGAAATTACTTCAAAATTGCACTGCGTAATCTTAAGAAATACAAGATAGATTCCTTTATTAGTTTATCAGGGCTGGCTATCGGTCTTTGTTGTTGTATCATCCTTATCATGTATGTTCGATTTGAATGGTCTTATGACAATTTTCATACTGACAAGAGCTCTATTTATCGACTTACGGAACGGACGGTTAATTCCAGAAATAATCAGATTAGACATAACACAATTCATCCCTATCCTCAATCCATAGCATTGAAGGAAGAATTCCCGGAAATTAAATCTCTTATTAACATCTCCGGAGGAAGTGCCCAGTTCCTAAAAGATGGGAAATATATATTAGAACCCATAAAATTTGCAGACCCTGAGTTCCTTTCTGAATTTACTTTTCCTCTGATCTTTGGAGATTCAAAAACTGCTCTCAGCAATCTCGACAATATTGTGATCACCGAATCAGCTGCAAAGAAGTACTTCGGAAAAAAAAACGCAGTTGGAGAATTAATGACAATCCGTTTGAGAGATGAACCCAAAGATTTCATGGTTTCAGGAATCGCAAAAGACATTCCTGCTAATTCAAGCATTCAATTTAATTTTCTCCTTCCATTTGATAATCAGATTATTAGTGCTCCACCAGAAGAACAAAAAACCTTAAGAGAAAATTGGTATATCGGTTTTTTGGAAACCTGGATCACGTTAAAAGAAGGTGCTACTAAGGAAGATCTCGAAGCTAAGTTTCCGGCATTTCTGGAACGCCATTATGGAAGTAGCTGGGTTGAACGAGATCAGATTAAATATGGACTTCAGCCTTTATCACAAGTCTATTTTAATGAAAACTATCGTTCCGGGGTTACACAAAGTTCAAATAAGACATACTCACTCATTCTTGGAAGCATTGCTCTCGTCATTCTCTTGATTGCGGGAATCAATTTCATGTCACTTACTTTAAGTCGATACACTTCCCGATATCACGAGATCGGTATTCGAAAAACTGTAGGAGCCATCAGACATCAGATCAAATTTCAAATTATCGGAGAAGTTTTTATAACCTGTTCTTTTGCAATTATCCTTGGAATAGTTTTAGCTGAATTATTAGCTCCTTTTTCCGATGTTTTGTTTCAAAAAGAACTTGACCTCAGCCTTATTTCTGACCCGGTTCTGTGGATATCTGTACTTGGGCTTTTAGTAATTTTGACTCTTATCACAAGCTTATACCCTGCTGTAAAGATCTCAGGAGAAAATGCCACCTCTCTTTTTCAGATGACAGATCTGCACAAAAAATTCCAATGCTGATCAAAGGACTAATAGTCGTTCAATTCGGGCTTGCAATAACCCTTATGATCGGCACTTATGTGATGCAAGGTCAGATCAATTTTATCCTGAATAAAGATCTGGGCTTTAATCCTGAAAATGTAGTTGCTGTGGAAATTAATTCTGAGCTCCAAAATGCGTTAAAGATCGGACAACTTTATTCTGAGGAAGCACAAAGAATTCCGGGTGTACTTTCAACCTCAATAACCGCCGGACATTACCGGGATTATTCTGAATATGGAGTAGTTGATATCGGTATGGCGCAAATGAAATCTGCTACAACACTTTCTCAACTTGGAGACGGAATCCCTTCTGAGGCTGTTGATGCTCAGTATCTTCAAACAATGGATATCGAATTACTGAAAGGAGTAAATTTTTCAAAACAAGCTAATACCTTTCCTTCTGACGAGGTAATTGTTAATCAGGCTTTTGTTGACGCTATGGGTTGGGATAATCCGATTGGGCAAATCCTTGAAGATAAACCTGAAAATCAGGGTTGGGTTGGACCATTTGACGGGAAAAAAGTAATTGGGGTTATCGAAAACTATCATTTTAAAAGTCTGTACGATCCACTTCAACCAATGGTTCTTCAACATATTGAAGCAGCTGACCAAAATCCCGGTACTATCCTCATTCGTCTTTCTTCAGATAGAATGTCGGAAACAATTTCTAATCTGAAATCACTGTGGAATTCCATTGCCGAACAAGAAGCCTTTAATTTGGCTTTTATGGATGATATGGTTCAACGCCAGTATAATGAAGAGATTCGTTGGAATCGTATTATCCGAATCTCATCTATGGCTTCTATTTTATTGGCTTGTTTTGGACTTTTCGGCTTGTCAGCATTAGTAGCACAAAGACGGATTAAGGAAATTGGAATCCGAAAAGTTTTCGGAGCCTCTATAAAGAATATTCTCGTTCTGATTTCCAAAGATTTTGTTCTATTAGTCGTTTGTGGATTTGCTATTTCAGCACCTGTAGCTTGGTATTTGAGTAATCAATGGCTTACCGGTTTTAGTTACAAAATTGACCTTGATGCTCTTCCCTTTTTATACGGAGGGTTAACTGTCCTTTTAATAGCCTTAACAACCGTAAGCTGGCAATCCGTAAAAGCAGCACTCCAAAATCCAGTAGAAAATCTTAGAAATGAATAAGGATACATGATCAAACTCAGAAACATAGACCGATACATCGACAAAAGACTTCAGCGAAACTTCATTCTTAAAGGTATTGATCTGGATATCGCTGAAGGAGATTTTGTAAGTATCATGGGGCCCAGCGGAGCCGGAAAGTCCACATTGCTTAATATCATCGGTTTTCTGGATGATGCCAATGAAGGTGAGTATTATTTTTTGGATGAACCTGTTCACGGTCTGAATGAAAAGCAGAAATCAGAGTATCATCGATCCTATATTGGTTTTGTTTTTCAGGCGTATCATTTGATTGACGAGCTTACTGTTTATGAAAATATTGAAATGCCCCTCCTCTATCGAAAAGTAAAAGGCAGTCAGCGCAAAAGCATGGTCGCGGATATGCTGGATCGATTTAATATTGTCGCAAAAAAAGATCTGTTTCCAAATCAACTCTCCGGTGGACAACAACAACTGGTTGGAGTAGCAAGAGCTTTGATCGGAAGCCCTAAACTCATCTTAGCTGACGAACCAACCGGTAATCTCCATTCGGATCAAAGCAAAGAGATCATGGAAACCTTTAAGAAATTAAACAAAGAAGACGGGGTTACCATTATTCAGGTAACTCATTCTGATGAAATGGCGACGTATGGAGATCGAATCATCAATCTTCAGGATGGTGCTGTCACTGAAAACAATCCTTATGAGGAGGAATGATCATGCAAAACGTAAGAGTTCAATTCACTATACCTAATGTAGAAAAAGTTGCTAACCTTAATATTCATGTGAATGGAGAGCAGAGGAGCCTTAAATTTCGGGTTGAAACATTCGACTGGGATTCTGATAATGGCAGTTCAGAAGATCTGGTAAATATTCTGAGAGACCGAATCCAAAATTATGATTCTCAATGGGAATTATATCATATTGGTGCTCCGCAAGAACATAGCATACCGGTTACATTTCGATTCAATGAAAAAAATTCTGAGAACTAAATTTTATTTACAAATAAGCATTCTCTTTTTGGGATTCTGCTTTTTCGTGAATACGGAACTGAAAAGTCAGTCTGTCGAAAGACCTGATCTGAATGCCATTTTCCAAAAAGCCGATCAAATTGAACGGGTTCGGACTCTTATAATTCATCAAAAGGGCGAAACACTGGAAGAAAAGTCCTTTGATGGAAGAAATCTCAGCCATCCTTTTAATATTAAGTCTGCCTCAAAAAGTATTATAGGTTTATTAACCGGAATTGCCATTGAAAAGGGGTTCATCCCTTCCATCGAAGAACCTATAAAAACATATTTCCCTGATTATTTTGAAGAAAATCCGGATTCCCTTAAAGAATCTATTACCATCCGTAATTTACTCACCATGCAAACAGGTTTGAGATCAACAAGCTCCGGCAACTATGGCGCATGGGTAATTAGTGATAATTGGGTCGAATATGCTCTGGATCAGAATTTCGTATCACAAATAGATGGAAGAATGGTATATAGTACCGGGACTTCTCATCTGTTGTCTGTAATTATTTCGAAAGCGAGCGGAATACCCACAAAAGCTTTTGCTGAAAAATACTTATTCGGCCCAATGAATATTCGTGTAGGCGGTTGGGATAAAGATCCACAGGGAAATTATATGGGTGGTAATAACCTCGCTTTAAAACCTGCTGATCTGGTCAAGATTGGTCAATTAATGCTGGACGATGGGGCATATAACGGCGAACAACTTATCTCAAAAGACTGGATTCGGGATTCTTTTGGAACTTATACCTACAGTAATTACAATCCTTATGGCTACGGATATCAATGGTGGAATCAAAAAATAGGGAGATACCAAACTTTTTTTGCCTGGGGAAATGGCGGTCAGTATATATTTATAATTCCCGAACTTGAAACGGTAGTTGTGATCACTTCTTCAACTGCAACTACTGATCGCAGAAGAATCTATAAAGCTCCGATCTTTGACCTTGTTCAGTTTGATATAATCCCATTTCTGGAATCGCGCATCAATTAAAATGAACTTTTAAAACCTAAAAACACTTCTTAATCTGAATCTGGTTTTTCAAATTGTTTTTGTGTTATCCTAGTTTTAATAATTTGTAACAATTTGAACCTGATTTACTCTATTACCTGTACGAGAATAAACTTCTCCGGGGAACAAAAAAATAATGGCTTAGGTGTTTGTAGCAAATTTTCTGAGTTGCTGTCTGGCAGGATTCATGCATGTTTAAAAACTATATTAAAATTGCTATAAGAAATCTCCTTAAAAATAAGGTGTATTCTCTTATAAATATTTTAGGTCTTTCTATTGGTCTGGCAACAAGCCTTCTGATATTGTTGTATGTAGTAAATGAATGGAGTTATGATCTGTTTCATAGTAAATCTGAACGTCTTTTTCGTGTTGTTCAAACAATGGAATCTGAAACCAATGTTGAAGAAGATGCCACTACACCTTTTCTTTTGGGGCCCGTTTTAGACGCTGAATTCCCGGATCGGATCGAAAAATCTGTTCGGTTTTATAATCTTCAGGAAACATCACACACCTTCAGAAACAAGCAAAAAGGAGTCTCATTCAAAGAGAGTAATTTCTATTTCGTTGATTCTACTTTTTTTGACGTCTTTTCTGCTGAACTTCTTAGAGGAAGCCCAACTGAGGTTTTAAAAAATCCCGGTTCACTTGTAATCAGTGAAGAGCTTTCTGAAAAATACTTTGGGAATGAAGACCCTGTTGGTAAAACGCTCAACTATAAGGGAGTAATTGACCTCACAGTTACAGGAGTTATGAAGCCCTGGCCTGATCGATCTCATATGGAAATCGATCTCGTTGCCTCATTTAGCAGTCTTAATCAAATATACAGCGCTGATCAGGAATATGACCAAAACTGGCTTTGGAACCCTGTCTGGACTTATCTTCTGTTGAAAGAAGAAACCGATCCTGTTGATCTGGAAACTCAGTTCACTCCTATCAAAGAAAATTATTTCTACGCTTATTCTGGTTGGCCGGTTGGTGAAACCATTTCGCTTTCGTTACAACCTATCTCTGATATTCATTTATACTCAGACCTGAATCAGGAAATGGAAGTGAACAGCTCCGATCTTTATCTGTATATCTTATTAGTCGTTGCCGGGTTCATTTTGGCCATAGCATGTATAAACTTTATGAATTTATCTACTGCCCGATCTCTGGAACGAAGTCGGGAAGTTGGAATGAGAAAAGTTCTTGGTGGCTACAGAAAACAATTGTTTTATCAGTTTATTGGTGAGTCATTCCTGATCTGCCTGATCGCTATTGTAATCGGTCTTTTACTGGTTTTTGCCTCCCTTCCATACTTTGGAGAGATGGTTGGAATAGAACTTTCTTTAAACCTTTTCTCGCATTTTGCAGTTATACCCGGTCTTTTACTCCTCACTGTTTTTGTAGGCTTATTTGCCGGATCTTATCCTGCTATATATCTTTCCTCTTTTGAACCTGTGGATGTTCTTAAGGGTTCGGCTGTACAAGGAAAGAAAAGTGCTCTATTCCGTAAAATATTGGTCACATTTCAGTTTACCCTTTCAATAATTTTGATAATTGGCACTGCTGTTATTTATAAACAGATCCAGTTTATCCAAGATAAAGACCTTGGTTTTGATGAAAGTTCTGTTGTATTACTGCCTACCAAACAAAATCTGGTAGCCTGGGAATTTGAGACTTTTAAGGAACAGGTACTTTCTTTTTCACAGATCGAATCAATTACAGGTTTAAGTAAAATTATAGGCTCTGAAAAACAGGAAAATTATCACGTTGTTCCTGAAAAATTTGGAGAAAGCAATGATGAATTGAATCTGGCATTTCATACCACTCACGATCTTGTAGAAACATTTGATTTGAAATTAATTGCCGGTCGGTCTTTCTCCAAAGATTTTGCAACTGATGCTGAGCAGGCGGTACTGATCAATCGCAAAATGCTGGAAAAGCTGGAGCTGAATAACCCGGATGAAGCGTTAGGTGAAGTTTTCTACTTTTATCCCAAAGACGGGGGAAGGAAAGCTAAATCAGTGATCGGCGTTTTGGAAGACTTCAATTACGCCTCACTTAAAAAAGAAATTGAACCTCTTACTATTTCATTGGTCGAGGGTACTATCCCTTTTTTGGGTTACATAGAACACACTGCTGTGGAAATTGCTCCCGGAAACCCGAGAGAAGCACTTGCACATATAGAGAAAGTATGGAAAGAAATTAACCCGATAGATCCATTTGAATTTCAGTTTCTTGATGATCGTTTAGCTGAGATCTATGAAACGGAGAAAACCATGAGTTTACTTTCTCTGGCATTTTCGATACTCTGTATTTTTATCGCTTCGCTTGGCTTACTTGGCCTTGCATCTTACTCTGCTCAACTTAAAGAAAAAGAGATCGGAATAAGGAAAAGTCTCGGAGCTTCTGTTACTGATATCGTTAAATTATTGTCCAAAGATTTCCTGACTCTTATTGCAATTGCTAATCTCATTGCCTGGCCATTCACATATTTAATAGCTCAGAATTGGCTGGAAAATTTTCCGTATCGATTTGATATCACTTTCACCCTGCCCATCATTTTTATTGGTTCAGGTATTTTTATAATGATCATAGCTTTGGCTACCATAAGCTATCATGCATTAAAAGCTGCTCTTGTAAACCCTGTTGATGCAATTCAAAATAATTAGGGCGACAGTATTACTTCCGGAAATAGTTTTTCTTTTTATGATTAAGTTCAGAGATGGCAAATAAACTATCTCTTACTGCATCATACATTGCTGTAAAGTTTTACGGGCTTACATTAAATCCCAAAATTGCTTCTTATTTCACCCCTTTTACAATCAGTTTCTATGAAAAGGTAGTGTCTTATTTGCCAGCTAAACTGAGCTGGAATCAAACAGCATTCCGCGTACGTTTTTGGAGAAACTTCTTTGTCTGGTGGGAAGAACTGCTGCTTCCCGGAGACCTGATGCACATCATTTCCAGAAAATATTATGTCGAGCATGCTGTTCGGAAAGCCATTAATGAGGGCTGTGAGCAACTTGTAGTTCTCGGTTCGGGATTTGATCATAACGGAGCATTATTTGCCTCTGAAAATATACCATCTTTCGAGATAGACACTCATTCCATGATAGAGCATAAACGAAAAATGCTTACTCAAAATGGTTTTAATTCAGAATTCCTGAACTTGTGCCCGATCGACCCCGCTAACCAAAACATAAAAGAAGTGCTTTCAGAAACAGGGGAATTTGACCCCAACAGAAAAACCGTTTTTCTTGCGGAAGGCTTCTTCGATTATTTATCCATCGAGAGCACACGGGTTATACTGGAAAACATAACTGATTTGTGTTCTGATCTAAAACTGATCAGTACTTTTTTTGATCTCGGTGAATTGAACTTCTTCCATCGGTTTATGTTTACGAGCGGAGTAGCTATGGTCGGTGAAACATTAAAACTTCCTCTTAACAGGAAAGAGTATATATCTCTATTGAATGAGTATGATCTTAAAGTTGAAAATGAAACGAACTATTCAAAGATTGAACTGGAACTGATCTCAAAAATGGATATTGACCTTCCTGTACTTAAAGGATTCTATATTATGGAAAGCACAAAATATTGATCAGAATCTGAATTCCCGTTTCTTTACAGAATCAGTAGCCGAACTGTCCGGTTTTTCAGTTCTATCAGAACTTATCCCGCTTAGTGAAAGCCCTGCTCTGGAAATCTGAATTCTGTTTATAAATGGAGCATCAAAAGTAAAAGAAGAATCTGATTGTACCGAATCTTGCACAACTTCAGGTACAGGATAATTGTAATAAGCAATTCCACTTAGGTTCATCATATTCTTGAGTATCCAATCCTTTCTTTCCTTCACATAAGGAGAAGCAGGTTCCACTCTCATCCTTTTCGGGTTAGGAAGAACAGCCGCCATACGCGCCGACTCATCGTCTTTCAAAAATTCAGCTTCTTTATCAAAAAAGTGATCCGATGCTTTGCCTATTCCATATACACCCGGACCAAATTCAGCAATATTCAAATAGATTTCCAACACACGTTCTTTTCCCCAAAGCGCATCTATGGTTAAAGCCAGTCCCGCTTCTACACCTTTTCTCACAAAGTTCTTATCGCTGCTCAAGAAAAGATTTTTAGCAACTTGTTGAGTGATGGTACTGGCTCCACGAACTCTCTCCCCTTTTTCCATTTCCTGATAGGCTTCAGCTATCGCCACCAGATCAATTCCGGGGTGCTCCCAAAATTTCTGATCTTCTGATGCCACAACTGCCCATTTAATATTTTGTGGAATATCTTCATACTCTACCCATCTTTCTTTCAGACTGTATCTTTCCACTCCGATCTCTTCCCAGTCTTCCTGAAGAGTAAATGCCGTGAAAGATGGATTTACCCATTTAAGAGAAAACAGTATTAAAAAAGAAATTACAGCAAGACCGACTAAGCTGACCGAAGCCCACTTTATCGTCTTTTTGGTATAAACCCAAGTTTTTGAAGCAATTTCCTTAAGATCGGTTTTTTGCTCCTCATTTTTCGAATGTTCAAAATCTATGTAATCCATACCCTCTTATAGATCTGTTAACGGATTTTGTTCTGTGATTTAACGTTTTTGATTGAACTTTATGTAAACAAAATGGGGTATCCTTGGAGATCTTAAATAATTCGTTCCCAATTTAGTAATGATAGTTCGAAGAATCATTGCCCTTAGTGTTTAAGACGGAGAAGTGAGCGTGATCCGGAGGCGCCTGCGAAGCAGGAATAATCCTTTCTGGTGAAAAATTTAGAACTGCATCTGATCGAACGAAGACCTTTAGGATTATTTCCGCTAACTCCATCACCCCGCTTTCAGCGAAATGATGGAAAGCTACTTCTCCGTCTGTCGGGCTTTGCACGGCTGACGGATTTTGGTTACTGAGATAAGAATGAGAGTTTTACTCCTGCTTCTTCATCGACTCAGGGAGTTGTTTAGTTGCTTTAGCTCCCAATTCTTTAAGCATTTCTACCTGACGAATAACATTACCACTTCCTTCTGATAAACGAGACTTCGCTTCATCATAACTCTTTTGAGTCTGTTCAATTCGATGTCCTACCTCTTCAAGGCTTTCAGCAAAAAGCACAAACTTATCATACAACGCTCCACCTCTGTCAGCAATCTCCAGAGCGTACTTGTTTTGCCTGTCACGCTTCCATATGGTATTAATGGTAAAGAGTGTAGCCAGCAACGTTGACGGGCTCACGATCACTATATTCTTTTCGAACGCTTCATTATACAAATTCGGCTCGCTTTGCAATGCGGCTGCAAATGCGGGCTCTACTGGAATGAATAGTAACACGAAATCAGGGGTTTTATCAGCATAAATTTGAGGATAGTTTTTATCACTTAAACCTTTCACATGAGTCCGGATTGAAAGTACGTGCTGCTTCAGCGCGGATTGTGCTTCTGTTTCACCGTCAGCTGAGGTAAATCGTTCAAATGCAGTTAATGATACCTTGGAATCCACGATCAGGAATTTCTCGTCCGGAAGTTTAACGACTACATCCGGCTGTAATCTTCTGCCGTCATCGGTGGTTTCGCTTTGTTGAGTAAAATATTCTTCATCCTTACGTAATCCGGATTTCTCCAGAATACTGGCCAGTACTACTTCTCCCCAATTTCCTTGTGCCTTGGAATCTCCTTTTAAAGCTTTGGTCAGATTTTTAGCGTCTTCACTCATTTGCTGATTGAGCTGAACCATGTTTTTGATCTGTTCACGTAATCCAGATCGCTCCTGCGTTCCTTTTTCGTACGTCTCCTCTACTTTCTTTTTGAACTCTTCCAGTTTGAGCCCAAGCGGATTCAATATTTGATCTAAACTCTCTTTATTCTGTTTACTAAATTTCTCTGATTTTTCATCCAGTATCTTATTAGCCAGGTTTTCGAACTGAATTTTCAGCTGTTCCTGCATGTTCGCCAATTCACCTTTCTGCTCAGCCAGTTTTTCCTGAAGTGAACTGTAATCAGATTTTAAACCGGCAAGTTGTCGATCCAGATTAGCGCTTCTGTCTCTTTCTTCTTTTAGCTGAGTTTCTTTTTCCTGCTGAAGAGCTTCCAGCTTTTGTTCGGTTTCGGAGAGCTGCTCATCCAGATTCGAATTCCTTTCTTCCAGTCTGGAAGTCTCTGATTTCGATTTAAAATGAGCAATAAAAAATCCTGCGGTTGCTCCTACTGCCAATGCTATAACTGCTAAAACGTAATCCATTAATCTTTTTCTCTGTTTTTAAAAGGGCGAATTATCAGGCGAATCCCTTTATCGTAAGTTATGTAATTTTGAGTCCAGTTAATTAAAGCAACAACTCTGTTTCTGAATCCTACCAGAGCCATCAAGTGTACGAACATCCAGACCAACCATGCTAATATTCCATCAAAGAAAAACCTCCCGACTTCTGCCACAGCTTTGTTTCTCCCTATCGTAGCCATCGAACCTTTATCAGAATAAGAAAACGGTGTCATTTCTTGTCCCTTTGCCAAATTATTCAGATTTTTTGCTAACAAACCTCCCTGTTGTATAGCCGTTTGAGCTACCATAGGATCGCCATTTGGAGTTTCTTCAGATTTCATCAAACAAACATCTCCGATACAATAGATCTCATCATAACCTTCAACTCTATTATATTGATCAACAAGAACCCTTCCCCGCTCGATAGATTTTGAATCTAAGCCATCAATTAAATTTCCTGAAACTCCCGCAGCCCAAACTAATGTTTTTGAAGGCAGTTCTTTATTATTAGTTTTTACGGTTGAACCATCAAAGTTTTCAACTTTGGTATTTAGCCAAACGTTAACGCCCATTTTGGTTAAATACTCTTTGGCTTTTTCGCCGGCTTTGGGATTCATTGTTCCCAGAAGCGAGTCAGTTGCCTCAACCAAATGAACATTCATTCTTCTTAAATCAAGATCAGGATAGTCTTTGGGTAAAACATGTTTTTTTAATTCTGCTAAAGCCCCTGAAAGCTCAACTCCTGTAGGACCGCCACCAACCACCACATAATTCATTAAACGCTCCCTTTCCTCCAGATCACTTGTTAAAAGAGAGGCTTCACAATTTTCCAGAATCAAGCTCCTAAGATTCAAAGCATCCGTTACTGATTTAAGCGCCATGCTTTTCTCTTCAATCACTTTATTTCCAAAGTAGTTTGTTTTGCTCCCTGTGGCTATTATCAGGAAATCATAATTAATTGGTCCAGCTTCGGTGACAAGTCGTTTATTTTCTGAATCAATTCTAAGTGCCTTGGTATTTCTGAAATAGAATTCTGATTTTTTCCAGAGGATTTTTCGAAGAGGATATGCTATGGAGTCCGGCTCCAGTCCCGAGGTTGCAACCTGATATAATAAGGGCTGAAAATTATGATAGTTATTTTTGTCTATAAGCACTACCTGATAATATTTTGAAGAGATTTGGTTCAGTATCTTCAAACCACCAAAACCACCTCCTATTACTACAACTCTCTTTAAGTTTGATTCAGGAATATTAAGTGCTGACATTTTAACTACATGTTTTTTAATATTTCAGGTGTTTTTCTCCGAACTTCATTATTGAAAAAAAGTCCGTTATGTCTTTGTCCTTCCAACATATAATGTTGATCGTTTCCATCCAAGAATTGATTTAATTTTATTGCTCTTTCTACAGGCAACACCTGATCATTTTCTGCATAAAAAACAGTAATGGGTTCCTCGATCTTTTGCAGAGCCAGATCTGTTCTTAATGGATATCGAACCAAAAATGAAGGCAGAAAAGGGTACGCTGCATTTTTCATATCCACCATGCTGTAATAAGGAGTCCACAATATTAGTCCTTTTGGATCATTAGCTGCCGCAACTTGCGCCGCAATTCCCGAACCCATTGAATATCCCAATATAAAAATAGATGATTCATCATATTCTTTAACCATCTCAGAATAAAGGATCTTCATATCCCCAACCAGATCATCTTCATTTTTCAGCCGCCCTGTACTTTTCCCAAAACCGCGGTAATCAGGATACAGAACATCATATCCTTCGTTCATAAATAGACTAAACTTCGCCGGACTTGTATCATTATTTCCTGCATTTCCATGAAAGTAGATCACTAGTCCTTTGGCTGAATCCTCTACTTTTGCGTGTATAGCATGAATTTGAGCATTATCGGTGGTTTCAAAAAAGCGCTCTTCGAAATCGAAATCATAGCTATAAGTATGATCTGCTGGTAATGGGCGCGGACTGAATAGAATTGAATTCTGAATGTTATAGAAATAAACACACACTGCAACATACAAAATACAAAGTGTGATAGAAGTAGCTAGTATTGATTTTTTTGTCTTTGACATGGAAGACTTTTGAGTTCTTTTGAAGCTACAAATACCAACCGAAAGAAGTTCGATAATTTGTAATTGCTGTAGTATTTATTAAACGCTAAGGTCATCCTGAACTCGTTTCAGGATCTTTGTGAAGCCTATATCTAAAACATTGGCAGATTTATAACCAGAGACACACCTTAAGATCCCGAAATAAATTCGGGATGACCTGCTTGCAATGTTTAGATTGGTATAAATAAATTTTTCTACTAATTATATGATATCTAAATGGATAACCATATAACAACTCAATTAAAAACCATCTGATAATATCCTTTATGCATATATGTTGTGACAACTGTCAACATAGAAAGTCCGATCTTTATCTGAGAATTCACTTCCTCATGTTCATAATTTCGGGCGAGTAAAGATTGGCCGCAAACGAATAGCTCCACTCCGGCTTCTTTTAACTCATCAATAAGTTTCAGGTTTGGATTATCAAGCTCGTATTTCTTTTGATATGCTTCGTTATTCAGGATCACATCCGTAGCACCACCATGTATTGCAACAGCCACATTCAGGTTTTCAGCTTTCACGCCACCTAATCCATGAAGGTTCAACATTCTGGCAACATTATTGAGTCCGGGATTTATGCTTTCTTTGTCTCTCTGCAGAGTTTTGAGATCTACCACGATCTTATATTCAATTTCTGAATCGGGATTTACAGCATCTTCAATTTCATATATGGTGCCATAGTTTTTAATGATAGGATTGGCTCCTTTCTGGGCAAATGAGGCTACTGAAAAGATCAGAGCAACAAAAAAAGTAATTAAGTATTTCATGTCTATAAGTTTAAGCTGTTAGCACTTAGCCGTTAGCCAATTCGAAGCATTTGCTAACGGCTATCAGCTAAAAGCATATTTGATTAAATTTCAGGTTCTAGTTACTTCCAAATTTTGTCTTTAATACTCCGGCTGCTTTAGTATATCCACCATCTCCTCCATCCACAAAATGTATATGTTGATCTTTTCGATCTCTCACATAGCAAGACATAATGCTTTCTTTACTCCGATGTGTACCAAACTGAATCTCTCCATCAGATTCCATCTTATTCAGAAATTTTTCCAATTCATCGTGCTGAGTTTTCAACCCGGATATGACTGTATTTAGTCGCCCATCAAGTACTAACGTATCTGTTAGCTCTATAAGCGTATTCAGATATTCTTGTCCTTCTTCATTGAATCGCAGATAAAACTTACCAACAGCGGTAGAGAATGTTCTCTTCAGAAAAAACTTAAAATTTCTGGAGCCGTGCTTTATTTTCATTTCTGAGTTTATTCGATCCAGAGTAGCGTTCAGGCTTAATCCTGCGATACTGATCGGGCTTCTTTTTTTGTGTGACCCATAAATTTTCTCAATTTTTTCCAACACTTTCTTATACACAGGCCCCTGATCGTCTCTGTCGCAGGCGTTTACCAATAAACATAAAATTTCATGTTGATCTTGGGGTGGCTTAATTCGGTCCCACCTGCATTCCATTCCTTCCAGATTTAATATATTCTTCAGCACTTCAGGCGACTTATAAGAATCGTTTTCTCCTTTTATAATTCTTTCCACATAATGAAGACCGCCTCCAAGAATGACCGGTATAGAAAGATGTTCATTGATCTTTCCTTTAGCCAGCTTCAGCTTATATCCTTTTTCATATACTTCCGACACAAGCATGTTTCCTACCCGCAAAAAAAGATCGAAATTATCAAAACTGTTGTGCTGATGTTCATTCAGAGCGTTCAGGCAATCTTCCAGTATTTCCGACGGAACCAAAAGAGTGGCTCCATCTCCTCCGAAAAAGAATGGAATCGTAATTTTAGCTTCGTGCGCTATATTTAAAACCGCAATAATACTTCCGGTGGCGATCAGATTCACCACTTCATGCTTTCCTGAATTTATCGATTGTGTAGAATCTAAAATATCTGTTAAAATAACGTGCCAATCAGATGGCACATCCGCGAACAGTTCTTCTTTCTGCAACAATGAACCGGTGGATTGTCTGTATTCGGTAAGCTCGGAATAAAACTGAGAGTTGCTCTTGATATTCATTACCTCAGAGGGTAGGAAATTCTGAAAAGAATGCAAAGAAGGCTTTCATGAAAACCAGATTTACTTTAGAAAACTCTTTCCCGGAAATGAAGACTTGATCTCAAAAAAATCAGCAACGGAAACAGCAACGTCCGCAAAAGTATCTCGGATTCCTAGACTTGTAGTTCCATCAGACGGGTTATCCGTCAGATGGAGGGTTTTGCTTTTTGGATACACCAACAAAGGCACAAATTCACGTGAATGATCGGTGGAATTGGAACACGGGTCATTACCATGATCGCCCGTAATTACAAGCACATCATCTTCCTTTAGCTTTGATAAAATTGCCGGAAGTGCTCTGTCGAATTCTTCCAGACTATTGCCAAAACCTTCAGGATCCAGTCTGTGACCATATAACTGATCGGTATCAATCAAGTTTACAAAAACAAAGCTATTTTTGACTGCTGACATCGCCGAAAGCAGCTGAGATATTCCTTCCGCATTATTTTTGGTTTTGCGGTATTGCGAAAACCCTTTTCCCGCAAAAAGATCTACTACTTTGCCGATGGAGTAAGTCTTAATTCCATTTGCCTGTAGCACTTCGTTAATATTATTCTCAGGAGGAATTGCAGAATAGTCTTTTCGCTGGTCAGAAATTCGATCGTACGGATACGTTCCGGTAAAGGGTCTTGCTATAACTCTGCCAACTTCATGTTCTCCAACACAAATTTCCTTTCTGGCGAATTCACACCATTCATAAAGCATTTCAACAGAGGCCACATCCTCATGACAAGCAACCTGAAAAACACTGTCTGCAGATGTATATACAATTGGATATCCGGTTTTAATATGTTCCTCACCATAATCTCGAATTACATCTGTACCTGAATAAGGCAGATTACACAGAGCTTTCTCTACTCCAATTCCTTTACAAAATCTCTCTACTACATCTTCAGGAAATCCATTCGGGTACGTTGGAAATGGTTTTTCGAGATGAATACCTGCTATTTCCCAATGTCCTGTTGTGGAATCTTTACCTGCTGAAACTTCCCTCATTTTTCCAAAAGTCGCAGTCGGATTTTCTTCTTCAGGAACTGATGACAAAGGAATAATATTTCCAATTCCCATCTTGCCCAGATTCGGAAGTTTACATTGAGTTTCTTCACTCACATTACCAAGCGTGTTCATTCCTTCGTCGCCGTAAAGATGAGCATCTTCCTGAGCGCCGACACCTAATCCATCAACTATTATGAGATAAAAATTTCCCATTAAGCTACAACTGCCACCACTTCAGAATCATTTACAGCTTCTGCATGTGCTTTTTTCGCTTTCGTAAGAACCTGATAAGAGTTTGAGCAATCCTCACTCAGCTGCGTTAATCCTATTTTAAACCTGATATTTATGGTGTGTCCGTTCGAGAGCCTGAGTCCGTGTGCAAGGCGAGTTTTAAATTTCTCTATCCATGCTTCAACAGCGTCTTCTTTATCACTTTGGATGATGAAACTATACACGTAATCCGAGTTAAAGCCAATAAATCCCGGAAAACCATATACACTTGGATTCAGAAACCGAACAAAGTCTTCCTGTATCTTCTGAAGCTCTTCGAGTCGGAATTTAGTTCGCAAAGCTGAAATATCATCCGGAGAAATCAAGCCAAACCATGTTTTGGTTCTGGAAGCACTTCCTGTTCTCTTTAATTCTGTGTCAACTGTTGCTTCCCATAACTCCGGCATATATGCGTCGAAGCTATGTGTGAGCAGGTCAGTGGTCATTGATGCTTTATTGAGCGTAGCCTGAATAGTTAAGCTTGCAACACGAACTAAATTTGAAAGTTTATGTTTGGTGGAATCTTTAAATGACAGTGGATCTTCATCACTCACAACTACCACCGCCTGCCTACGGTCATGTATTACAACAGGAATTGCATAACTAGCCCCTTCTGTAATTCCTTCTCCGCTGGAAATTCGCTTGGGGTTATTATTGAAGTGCATCGAAAATACCGGCTCACCTTTTTCTAGTGCGTCGTAAGCAACACTTTTGTCCTCAACTTTGAGTCCAATTTTACCAGGTTTAGCTGACTTTTCTGAATTCAAAACAACATTCCAGGTATCCATTCCATGACAAAGCAATGAAACGTTTCCCTTGGGAATACAACTTTGCATTTCATTCAGCATAGTTTTCAAAATTTCTACTTTATGCTGACGGGGATTGAACTTCGAAAGAGATTTTTCATACACTTCCCATTCTTTCTGTTGCTCATGCAGATCTACCACTTCCAGATAGGTATCCAAAACATTTACAAGAGCATTGTTATATGAAAGTATCTGATCTTTGATCCGCTCTACTTCAATATCCAGATCGCTTTCAAGAACTGTAATTGCAACTGTTTCTCCTTTGTTTCTGAATGGTACCAGCACCATGGTTTTAGCCTGCACAAAATCGAAATAATGCATCAACTTACCTTTGGCAATATCCTCGCCTACTTTAAGGACGGTAATTTCTTCGATCTCTTTATAGTCGTTCAGAAAATGATGATCAAAATTCACGCGATCCTGAAACATCACATTTGGCAAAACTGTGCTGTTTGTTTCCCATACAAATTGTTGCCTGGAATGATTTACCCAGCACATGTACGTAAGCTGCACTCTGGTTGAAGTTCTCAACAAGTGTACCAGATCTTCCATAATCTGTTTAAATTCCCGTAGTGCTTTATCCTGCCTGTCTAATGCCATCTAAATTCCGTAGAAATTGATTTTAAAATACAATATACAAATCATAATAGTTAGTATTAACCCACCCCTCAATCCCCTCCGGTGGAGGGGAAGCTCTTTGTTATAAATTGACCTATTTAAAAAAGTCTTCCTCTCCACGGAGAGGAAACAAAGGAGAGGGTCATTTTATTCGTGTTATTTGTTTTTTGAGATTTGCTTATTCAACTCTTCCGCTTCTTCGATCATCATCTCTAGCGACTTCAACCCTTTGTTCCAAAAATTCGGATCAGTAATATCTAATCCCATTTTTGCTACTAATTCGTGTGGCCATTCTGATCCACCTGCGCTTAGCAGTTCCATATATTTATCAGCGAAACCATCAGGGCGTTCTGTAAACTCCTGATACAAAGCCATCACCAGTAACTCACCGAATGCATACGCATACACATAACCCGGAGTGTGTAAAAAGTGAGGAATATAGCTCCACCATATCCCATATTCATCAGTTAAAGTAACCGAATCACCGTATAATTTTTCCTGTTGCTCCATCCACAATTCTGAAAAACGCTCGGTAGTTAATTCGCCTTCTTCTCTTCGGGCAGTATGAATAGCATCTTCAAATCTGTTCATAGAGATCTGTCGGAATACCGTTGCAATGGTATCATCAATTTTACCGGTGATCAGTGCCAGCTTTTCTTTTGGATCTTTGATCTCCTTCAACAATTTCTGAAAAACCAACATCTCACCAAAAACTGACGCCGTTTCCGCAGTAGTAAGTGGCGTTCCGGCCTGCAACGGACCTTGTTGTCTTGATAGATATTGGTGAACTCCATGCCCTAACTCATGAGCTAATGTCTGAACATCTCTGATCTTCCCGTCAAAATTCATGAATACATACGGGTGAACCGATGGAACTGTGCTTGCTGAATACGCGCCTCCTCTTTTACCTGGTTTTATAGCTGCATCGATCCAGTTTTTCTCAAAGAACTTTTTGGTGATCTCCCCCATTTCAGGATGAAATTTTGTATAAGCGTCCAACACCATTTCTTTGGCTTCATCCCACGAAATCGTTTCTTCATTTTGGATGATAGGAGCATAGCGATCGTAATCCTTCATTTCATCCAAACCAAGCAAGTCAGTTTTTAACTTGTAGTATCTTTGAACCAGATCGTAATTTGATGTAACTGCTTCAACCAAAGCTTCTACTGTCTCATCATCAGTTTCGTTGGCAAGATTTCTGGATGAAACCCAGCTTTTATAATTTCTGAAGCGATCGTTGGTAGATTTATCTGCAAGAACAGTGTTAAAGATAAAAGTCAGTGTTCTGCTCAGATCGTTAAATGTTTCTGTAAGCGCTGCATGAGCTTTTTTTCTGATCTTTTGATCTCCTTCATGAAGTTTACTTAGTGCTTCCTGTTCAGTCAGCGATTCACCGTCAATATGAAATTCTGCAGCGCCGAGTGTTTCGTCAAAGAAACGAACCCAAGCACTTCGGCCGGTCACCGACTTAGCAGACATAATCTGTTCCTGTTGCTCTTCCAGAACATGCTTTTTGTAGCGTCTTGAAGAATCCAGATAATGAGAATAGAACGAAAGCTGAGGATCATTGATCAAAGCCTGTGCTTTTTCCTTATCCACTTTCAGCCATTCCACATCAAAGAAAACCAGTTTTTGACTAAGCTCAGAAGAGAGCTCATTCGACTCTTGTACTAACTTTCCGTAATCAGAATTAGAAGTGTTGGTACTCCATTGCAGATAAGCGAACGATCCGATCTTCCCTCCTTTATCCTGAATTGCTTCATATTCCTGAAGCAATTCTTTAAACTCAGCAGCTGAAAGTGAATCTATTTTACCCTTGTATTTATCAGCAAACTTATCGGCAGCTGCCAACACCTCTTTTTTATCTTTTTGTAATTGAGGATCGTCTGAAGATTTGTAAAGATCACTCAAGTCCCAGTTAATTTTTTCTGCGCCGTTTTCAGCCTTCATACAGGTTTTTCTCAAAGATTAAATGTAAGCTTTGAATATAGCAGTTGTAGGATGGGAATTAAAGGGTTAGTTGAGAAACTATTCCTTAAAAATCTTTGTGTTTACCTATGACGATAATCAACAGAAGAAATATCGTTTTTTAAGATTGTAATCCTTAATTTTAAGCGCTTTTTAAATTTTCTTCGATATCGAACAAATTATTTATCAGCATAAACAAACAGATTCATTTAGTTGCATACAAAATCCGCACGAGGTTAACACCCATTGAAATCTCTTGAAGCCGTCTTCGGTCCTAACTCTGCTCTGGTAGAAGAACTTTACGATCAGTATAAAGAAAACCCTAATTCAGTACCTGCGCATTGGCGAAATTTTTTCGATGAGCATGATGGTAAATCAACCAATGGCTCCTCAGCTGAGAGCAGTGCTTCTGCAGTTGAAGCTCCTCCTCAGCCAAAAGCAAAACCGGCTCCCAAAAAACCGGAGGCAAGTTCAGGCGCTCCAAAAAATGCTGAGCTGGAAAAAATTAAAGGTGTAGCTACAAAGATCGTTGAGAATATGGATCTCAGTTTAGAGGTTCCAACAGCTACTTCTTTGAGAGTGCTTCCTGTAAAAATGATGATCGAAGACAGAACTATCATCAACACGCATTTGCTTCAGCGCAATGAACCAAAAGCATCTTTTACGCATTTTATTGCATGGGCTATTATCAAAGCTCTGGACGAATTTCCTTCTGTAAACAATGCTTACCATTTTGATGGTGACAATCATTTTAAAGTTGTTCCTGATCAGGTAAATCTTGGAATTGCGATCGATCTTCCTAATAAAGACGGTTCCAGAAACCTTGTAGTACCTAATCTAAAAGGCGTAAATAAAATGAACTTTAAGGAGTTCTTACACGCTTACGCTGAATTGATAAATAAAGCCAGAAACGGCAAACTGCAAATTGACGATTATCAGGGAACAACGATAAGTATCACAAATCCCGGGACTATCGGAACCGTTTCTTCTGTTCCAAGATTGATGCAAGGACAAGGTGCAATTATTGCAACCGGTGCTATCGACTACCCTGCTGAATATCAGTCGATGTCGAAAGAAATACTGAACCAACTTGGAATCAGTAAAGTAATGACGGTGACTTGTACATACGATCACCGCGTGATTCAGGGAGCAGAATCAGGTTCGTTCCTAAAAAAGATCAATGATCTGCTTACGGGACAGGAAAATTTTTATGAAGAAATTTTCAGCGACCTTGAAATTCCTTACGAGCCGATTCCTTATTCTACGGATACTTATTCAGGTCCTTTTGGTGGAAAATCTGACTCTCTGGAATATGACAGACGTGCTATCGGTGTTTGGAGATTGATCAATATGTACCGCATGCGTGGTCATGTTCTTTCTGATCTTGATCCGCTCGGTAAAGATCCTAAATATGTTCCGGAACTGGATCTGGAATATTACGGACTTTCATTATGGGATTTGGATCGTGAATTTTATTGTGGTGGATTCGGCGGTAAAGAAAAAGCTCCTCTTCGCGAGATCGTAAAACTTCTGCGTGATACCTATTGCGGTAATATCGGTGCGGATTATATGCACTTGCTTGACCTTGAAGAGCGTCGCTGGTTACGAAACACAATGGAATCCAGTGCCAATAAAGCTGATCTTGATAAGGATGATAAAAAACAGATCCTGCACAAGCTTAATCAGGCTATGGCTTTTGAAGAGTTTCTTCATAAAAAGTACATCGGTCACAAGCGTTTTTCATTAGAAGGTGCCGACACATTGATCCCAATGATTCACTTCATGCTGAACCGTTCTGCTGAAAGTGGTATTGAAAAGGCATTTTTCGGAATGGCACACCGCGGAAGATTGAATATGCTGGTGAACATCATGAATAAGCCATACCATAGAGTATTCGCGGAATTTGAAGGCAGTGTGGATCCGGATTCTATTCAGGGATCAGGCGATGTTAAATATCACCTGGGAACAAAAGGCGTTCACAAAGCTGCAGAGGGTAAAGAAGTTCAACTGGAACTCATGCCAAACCCAAGTCATCTAGAAGCAGTTGATCCTGTTGTTGAAGGTGCTGTAAGAGCGATGCAGGATCACTATGATGGTGAAAACGCCGAGAAGAAGATCTTACCTGTACTTATGCATGGTGATGCAGCATTTGCAGGACAGGGTGTTGTTCCTGAAACATTGAATATGTCCCAGCTGGAAGGATATAAAACGGGCGGAACTATTCATATTATCATCAACAACCAAATCGGATTTACTACCCTTCCTAAAGACGGACGTTCTACTGAGTATGCTTCTGATCTGGCCAAAATGATCTTAGCTCCAATCTTCCATGTAAATGGTGATAAGCCGGAAGCAGCAGTTCATGCTATTCAAATGGCTGTTGATTACCGACAGAAGTTCGGAAAAGATGTAATTATTGATTTGATCGGATACAGAAAACATGGTCATAATGAAGGTGACGAACCTGCGTTTACACAACCGGGCATGTATAAAGAAATTAACGATCATCCTCCGGTAAGAGACCTTTACACTCAGTTCTTAGTGAAAAACGGTGAGCTCACAGAAGATGAGACACAGGAGATCTTTGATGAATTTGATAAGCTTCTTCTAGAAGCCTTTGAAGACGCCAAAAAATCACCGAATGTAGATATCACTGAAGATATATTCGATCGAACTGAAACAGATCAGAAAAACCGTACCAAGTTTCCGGATACCACTTACTCTGTGGACGAGCTAAAAGATATTGCAGTTAAAATTAATACTGTACCTAAAGACTTTGATGCAAATCCAAAGCTTCTGAAACAATTAGCAAAAAGAGCAGATATTGTTGAGAAGAATGAGAAGAAAATTGATTGGGGATTTGCTGAAGCACTTTCATTTGGTTCCATTTTGAAATCCGGAAGAACCATTCGTATTACCGGACAGGATGTGGAAAGAGGAACTTTCTCTCACCGTCATTCTGTATTACACGGAACTGAAACAAACCAGACTTTCACCCCATTAAATAACCTGTCTGATGACCAGGGATATTTCCATGTTCACAACAGTTTATTGAGTGAATATGCCGCGATGGGTTTTGAATTCGGTTACAGTGCACAAGAAAAAGATGCACTTGTTATATGGGAAGCTCAGTTTGGTGATTTTGTGAACGGAGCTCAAATTATTATTGATCAATTCCTTTCCTCCAGCGAAGCAAAATGGGGACAAACCACTTCATTGGTTTTAAATCTCCCTCATGGATATGAAGGTCAGGGACCTGAGCATTCATCGGCAAGATTGGAGCGTTTTCTTCAGCTTTGTGCCGAAGATAACATGCAGGTAATGAATCTGACCACTCCGGCTCAGTATTTCCATATGTTGAGAAAACAAACTTTCCAGGAAGCAAAAAAGCCGGCAGTTCTGATGACACCAAAAAGTTTGCTTCGTCACCCGATGGCAACCTCAAATACTCAGGAACTTGCGAAAGGAAAATTCCAACCATTTATTTCTGATACTGAAGTTACCGATGCTGAACGTTTGGTTATCTGCTCCGGAAAAGTGTACTACGATCTGCTTAAATATCGTCAGGATAATGATATTAAAGATGTAGCTATCGCTCGTTTGGAACAGTTCTACCCTTTCCCTGATGATGATATATCAGAGCAGCTGAAAACTTTCAAAAATGTGAAAGAAATTGTTTGGTGTCAGGAAGAACCTAAGAACATGGGAGCATGGTCATTTGTAGCCCCTCGTTTTGTAGAGCTTCTTGAAAAGGGACAAACTCTTACATATGCTGGTCGTCAGGCATCTGCATCTCCTGCAGCCGGACAAAAGAAAATACATGAAGCTGAGCAAAATGCTTTAGTTGAAGACGCATTGAAGAGATAACAACTCAGATCATGTTAAATATTCAAGCCCGATAATTAATTTTATCGGGCTTTTTTTATTTTCTTCTTGACTCTCCACTAACGTCATGTCCTATCTTTGGAAAAAATCAGAGAATCATGAGAACATATTCAATTGGGGAACTGGCTAAACTGGCCGAAGTTTCAATCAGAACTCTTAGACATTATAATAAAACAAAGCTTATTGAACGAGCTAAGTATAATTAAAGTAATCAACAACCAACGCCAATTACCCAATCACCAAGTTAAATAATTAATTGGTGATTGGTTGTTGGATATCCTCTTTGTTGGAAGTTCTTCTGGTCTCTTACTTAATAAGAACCATTTTCTTAGTAAGACTCGCACCTGTTGCTGTTTCCAGTCTGTAAATATACACTCCTGAGGCAAGTGAGCTTGCATCAAATCTAACTTCCTGTGCACCGGCAGCCTGTCTTCCATTCACCAATGTAGCAACTTTTCTTCCTGTGATATCATACACACTCAAACTTACATTTGTTGAAGAATCCAGTGTATAACTAATTGTTGTGCTCGGGTTAAAAGGATTTGGATAATTTTGATTCAGAGAAACAGTAGTCGGGGTTTCAATAATCTCATAATCGTTACTTGTAAGAACACCGAACTTAAATCGCATCCAAACAGGAAAGTGATCCGAAGTAGTACTTAAGTAACTGCCAACATAAAATGGATTTTCAACTCTTTCTGTGCCTTCAAAATAGTCGTCGCTAAGTTCTGAAGTAAAGGTTATGTGATCTATAAACGAACCGCTTGACTGTGACCCAAACCCATTACTTTCAAGGTTCTTTGTTACGATGGTATATTCAGAATCATCATCGAAGTTTTTATATGGAGATGGGTTGTCATTAAATGTAGAACTCACAATCTCATCGTTATAATCACCCAACATTATCACATTGTCGCTGGCTCTGTTTCTATCTAAATATTCTTTTAGCTCTCCGGAAGCTGCAACTCTTTGATCGTAAGACCCTTGGTCACCAAAAGCCTTTGCATGAATATTGAATGCGTATACCTCTTGTTGCTCATTATTGATATCAGCCATAAATCTGAACATTAATGGATAACGTCCGTTTGCCCAATTTGACTGTGTAAATCCATCGCTTGATGAAAGTGTTACACCTGAAAGAGAATCTATGCTACTTCTTTTAAATAGGAACGCTGTTTCCTGAGTTTGTGAGAAATTTGCAAGGAACCCGCCGTAATCTTCAAGACTATCAACCAGAGCATTAAATCTGTTAGGGCTTGATATTTCCTGAAGAGCGTAAATATCAGCATCAATGGTTTCAACTACAGTGATCACATTTCGCAATTGCAGATCATCATCTTCAGGTCCGTTACCGGCATCTCCAAACCATTCAACATTCCAGGTAACTACATCCAGAGTTTGGTCTTTTGAAACTTCATCTCCCGGATAGCTTACTTCTTCAACACCCATGTCCTCAGTGAATCTTGGAAGTAATTGATAAGTACCTCCAAACTGACCAATGACACCGATTATATTTGAAGGCTCGGTTGGAGCAATAGCATCTACAAGATTTGTGTTGTTATCGATTCTCATTTCTGCAGTTCCTACGCCATCAGCAATACCATAGTTCTGATTTCCCTGAAAAGCACCGGAGTGATCAATGGTTACATTTTGAACAACTACTAACTGACCTTCGTTAGCTTCCATGTTAAGTTGCTCAAGATTTACAATTCTTGGTGTTACTTCCTTTTTCTCTACATCAAATACTTCGTAGACGATATTATCATCTTCCTCTGTATCTGAGATCTGGAGTAAAAAGTCTTCGTCCGCTCCCGGAACTCCACCTTTAAATACAGTTAATGGTCCGGATACCTGAATAGAATCTCCGATCTCGGCTGCTAAATGCAGTGGTTGCCAAAACACAGCAATACCTGCTGTTGCGTCCTGCATATATAACGGACCGCCAAATTGATTTGCTACGGTAACTCGTCCTGCAACAGTCACTCTAGTTCCAAGCGGAAGCTGACGTGCATCAACTATAGAAATCACATCTCCATCTGCAAAACCTTCTCCACTCAGAGTAAGGGAAAAACTTGAAGCATTATCTGCATTACTGGTAATGGTAATGTTTCCCTGAAATGTACCATCATTGGTTGGCTCAAAAGTCAGTGTAAGATCTGTGGTTTCGTTAAATGCCAGTGTACTGTCAGAAAGAGTTGATGATGAAAAACCTTCACCTGTCACTGTTACATCAGAAATAACAAGATCAGGATTTCCTGTGTTCTTGATTTCCATTGTTTTGGTAAGCTGCTTTCCTTCAAGTGTGGAACCAAAAGAAATTACATCAGAGTTATTCGCAGTGGCATTATCCACTAATACACTTATAGTTGCCTCTGCAGCCGCTTCCACATAATCAGTTATGCGAATGTCGTCAATATTCATTCTGTCTGTTCCGGCCGACTGAATGAATTTAAATCGGATATTTCCTTCTACTTGTACAGGAATAGTATACTCAGTGAGCTCTGCCGGTGCGATAATTACATCGCCCACGTTGGTCCAGTTTGAACCTCCATCCGTTGAATACTGAACCTGAAGCGCTGCATCTTCAGAGTTATTTCCATAATGAGCGAGTTGGAAAGAAACTTCATCAGCACCGTTTGGCTTGTCGAATTGCATGAAGATGTTTCCCATCTTACCATTTCTCCTATCCATTCTAACACCTTGCGAACCGTTATACTTATCATTCGTTCCATTCCCAAGTAACGCATCATCTAAAAACCAGTTTCCGGTGGATAACGCAACTGTTTCTCCATTGTAAAAGCCTTTATCTCCACTATCAAAATTCTCAAAGAACTGAGCTTGACTTAATGAGGTTAATAATAAAGTTAGAAATAGAAGTGAAAATGAATAACGTAGTAATTTCATATAAATTTTAAATGTGTATTGAAAACAGACTTAAAGATACCATTCTCATATTAACTCTGCGTAAAAATTAATGAATTAAAATATGAAGCTTAGTTTCTTTACCTTCGTTTATGAACTATTCTCAGATTATAATTTTCTTGTTTATTTCTGCAACTCTATGTGTCAGTTGTACCTCCACTACTCAAAAAGTACCGGATTATTTGATTGGTTCTTTTCAGGATGAATACAATATTGAATACGAACTGTCTAAAAAACTATTTTTTCAGAAGCCGGGAACCAAGTTTCATATCCTTAAATGGAATATTGATGATCAGTATTTTATAGCTCGAAATGATTCTCTTAATTCATATGATCCAAATTTATACTCTCGTATAGATTGGATGAAGTTTGAAGAAATGCAGCCATTCGAGTGGGGATTCTGTTTAACTGCTTATAATGCTGCTACTCCTGATTCAGCTGAGATTTCTGCTGTTCCTGACCGAGACAACCCTAAAACAGGCTGCAACGGTTATCCCTTTTCCAGAATGAAACCAAGCACAAAGTAGTTTGGATCCTCTTTTCGAATTACTTTTTTAACTTGTCCTGACCTTCTACAGTCCCTGAAATAAATCTTTGTTAAGCTGTACTGAATCTTTCTTAACAAACTTAAATGGAGATGCAAAGGCTTCTTTCGGAGAACTTTCAGAAGATCTGTATAAACCTCCGCCGGTTTCCAGAATTTCAACAGCTTTTAAAGATTCGTTTGCAGGACCCTCGTATATATATCCGTAAATATTCCTGTAAAGAACTACATGGACATGGCATCCTGTTGAATTTCCTGTGCTTCCAATTTTACCGATCAAATCTCCTTCATTTACATATTCTCCTTTAAAAGCTTCTAAAATTTCAAAATGAGCTGCCCTGAGTGCGAAAGTTGAATCTTTATCAGACTGAATGATCACCTGATTTCCATATCCCGTAAGTAAATGATTTGGGACTTCTGTTACAGTAGAATAGATCACTTTCCCTGAAAAAGGAGCTCTGAACGGCTGCCCAAAGCATTCTGATTCAATAGGCAAAGAATAGTCTATTGCAAAATGATCAGATCCATTATGAGTAGCTTCTCCATGTCCTCTGGTTATCACCCACCCTTCAACTTCTGTGAATGGCCATTTAATTATTGATAGTTCAGGTGGTACAAAGGTATCTAACCCAATTGAACCTGTTCTATTTACACTGGAATCATCCGAACAACTGATCAATAAAAAGATCACCGATAAAGTATAAAGCAATATATTTCGTACGCTTATTCTCATTCAGGAGATTTTATTATTTCACCAAAGTTTGTTATAGATTCCTTTTAAATATATTCTATAATAATAAATTAGAAAACATCTAAGCATCCAAATAAACCAATTGTATGAAGAAAGTTGCTCTATTTTTATTCATTGCAGTACATCCCCTTTTTTCCTTTGCGCAAAACAGCACTGAGATCTATTTGTTTGAATTCACCTATAAAAACAACTCTTATCAGCTGAATAACCCGATCAATGTTTCAGACAATGAAGGTTATGATAACCAACCTTCATTTACAGAGGACGGGAAATCCTTGCTTTATGCTTCAACCAGAAACGAACAAACAGATATTCTTTGGTATGATATTGAATCCGGCTCCAAAAGATGGATTTCAGATACTCCCGGTGGGGAATATTCTCCTGTTCTAATGTCTGATGGGGAACATATTTCTGCTGTTAGGCTTGATCCGGATGGCCTTCAGTTGTTATATAAATATTCAATTAAAGATGGCTCGTCAGAGGTATTGATTCCAAATTTAAAGATTGGATACTATTCATGGTTTTTAACTTCGCGTATTGTTGCTTTTGTACTTGGTGAGCCTGCTACACTTCAGGAAATTGATCTGGCACATAACGAAATTGTTGCTGTAGATGAAAACCCCGGTCGCTCCATACACTATATTCCGGCCACAAAAAGCTATAGTTATGTTGATAAATCGGACCCCGATGATTGGAAAATAATGAAAGCTGTTCCAAATAATTCAGAATGGACGGAAGAGATTACTTCCACACTTCCCGGGTCTGAAGATATGGTTTGGTTAAATATGCATACTATACTGATGGGTAAAGATGATAAAGTCTTTTATTTCGATACTCGATCTGAATCTACTAGTTGGAAACTATTTGCTGATCTTTCAGAATTTGGTCTTTCAGGAATTACGCGACTGGCTAAAAACGGAAATAAAATAGCCATAGTTGTAAACGGAAAATAGCTCCCGGCTATTTTTTAAACACATTTTTACTTATTCGGCTGTCTAATATTTAGCTAGTACGGTTTCAATAAGATATATTAGCCCCAACCTATAAAACTAACTAAAATCTCTAGAATGAAAATACTACGAAAAACACTTTTTCGTCTGTTGTTCATTATTCCTCTAATAGGATTTACCAGCAATTTAAAAGCTCAAAGTGATCCTACCGGTGAATCACCAGCAACTCGCACTTATGCGATCACAAATGCTACGATTGTTCAAGCTCCGGGTAAATTAATGGAAGAAGGCACTATTGTAATTACAGACGGGTTGATTACAGCTGTTGGAAAAAACATAAATATCCCTGCTACTGCTGAAGTTATTGACGGAACAGATATGTTTATTTATTCTGGCTTTATTGACGGAATGTCGAATACAGGAGCTGAAAGACCTGCAAATCCGGAACGACCGGACAATTTATTCACTCCTGACCCTCCTAATTACTATGCAGGAATTACCCCTGAAAATCAGGTGATCGAACAGATCAAAGTGGACGAAAACAGTATTGAAGCTATGCGGAAAGTTGGTTTCACAATTTCACATACAGTGCCCTACGGTAGAATGCTTCCGGGTTCAGGCGCTTTAATACTTCTCAGGGATGCTGACCATCCGGATAAATTGATCCTATCTGAAGGTTCTTCTCTTTATTCACAATTTTCAGGTGCTCCCGGTGCTTATCCCGGAAATACTTTAGGGATTATGGCGAAATTCAGAGACCTCTACAAAAATGCAGAGCTTTCTAAAAATCATTCGGAATTATATGCCTCAAATCCTGAGGGAATCGCTCGTCCAACCAGAGACAGAGTTTCAGAAGCTTTCTACCCTGTGATAGAAAAAAAACAACCTATTTTCTATAATGCATCAAATTCTTTGGAAGCTCGAAGAGCTATGCGATTACAAAAGGAACTAGGGTTTAATTTGGTACTAGGAAATCTACAAGAAGGCTGGGATTTAGCAGACGAGATTAAAAGTACTAATACAAAAGTATTTATGTCGTTGGAGCTTCCAAAAGAACCCAAAAACAGCAAAGAAGAAGACAAATCAGACGAAGTTAAAAGACTTGAAGAGAGACGAATGGAGTTTTATAAAAAGTATGTATCTCAATATGCTGAACTTCAAAAAGCCGGAATAAAATTCGGATTTTCTTCTATTGATGCTCGATCAAGCCAGTTAAAAGATAATTTACTTACAATTATTGAACACGGATTAAGCGAAGATCAAGTTCTCGCTGCATTAACCACAAACTCTGCTGAGCTACTTGGTATTAGTAAAATTGCCGGAACTTTAGATGAAGGCAAGATCGGTAATTTAATTGTTTCCAAAGGTCCTTATTTCGAGAAAAAATCTCAGATCAAATACGTTTTTGTTGATGGAGAAAAGCATGAATATGACGTTAAAGATGGTTCAAAAGTAAAAGAAGGTGACGAAACCCCTGCTACTAATCTGGATGCTATTTTAGGAGCCTGGAATTACGAATTCACCACTCCTCAAGGAACTCAAACAGGGAAATTCATTTTTACGAATGAGTCCGATATTCTAACAGGAACTATGACAAGCTCAGATGGAACTCCTGATACAGACCTTCAAAACATAAGTTTTTTAAACGGAGAACTTAGCTTTGATTTTTCTATCGATGCCGGCGGACAATCCGTAGACATTGTAGTAGTTGGTGTGGTAGATGGAAATAATTATGAAGCTGAAGCGAGTGTAGCTGCTTTCAATTTTACTTTCCCAATTCAAGCAACAAAAGATGAGGCTTAAAATGAGATTAATAAATATGATAAAACTATCCTCCTTTTTGATGCTGTTTTTGTGTACTTCTGTATTACAAGCACAAACAAAAAAGGGTGATGTATTAATAAAGAATGGAACCGTAATAACTATTACAGACGGAACTCTGGAAAACACAGATGTTCTGGTTCGCAATGGTAAAATCGACAGGATAGGTAAAAATCTTAAAGCGCCAAACGGCGTTGAAGAAGTTGATGCAACGGGTAAATTTGTAATGCCCGGGATTATTGACGCCCATTCGCATATCGCAGGAACTTCTATAAACGAAGGAACCAGCCAGGTTACTGCGGAAGTAAGCATGGAAGATGTAGTTGATCCTCTTGATGTAGGTATTTACAGAGCGCTTGCAGGTGGTGTAACATCTATTCATTTAATGCATGGTTCTGCAAACGTAATCGGCGGACAAAATGAAACCTTGAAATTGCGTTGGGGAAGTACAAACCCTGAAGATCTTCGTTTTGAAGGCGCTCCCAGAACTATAAAGTTTGCCCTGGGTGAAAATCCAACTCGCGGCGGACGTTCACGAGGTATTCAACCTCAAAGTAGAATGGGCGTGGAAGCAATGCTCAGAAATACTTTTAATGATGCCATTAAATATCGCGACGCATGGAATGCATACCGTTCAAACAAAAGCTCAAGAAAAGTAGCTCCTGAATACAGCCTGCGTATGGAAACAATGGTTGACATTCTGGAAGGCGAAGTTCTGGTTCATTGCCATTCCTATCGTGCTGATGAGATCTATATGCTGATGAAAGTCTTCTCTGATTTCGGTATCGAGAAATTAACTTTTCAACATGCAAACGAAGCGTATAAAGTAGCTCCTGAACTGGCTGAATTTGGAGCATCAGCTTCTGTGTTTTCTGACTGGTGGGCTTATAAGCTGGAAGTTTACTACTCCACTGCATATAACGCAGCTATCCTGACTGAAAACGGAGTAACAACTTCGATCAATTCAGATTCAGGCGAGTTGATTCGTCACTTATTTCACGAAGCAGCTAAAACCCAAAAATACGGAGATCTTTCCGATAACGAAGCTTTAGCTTTAATCACTCTGAACCCGGCTAAACAATTGGGCATTGATAACAGAGTAGGTTCTTTGGAAAAAGGAAAAGATGCTGATATCGCTATTTTTGATAACCATCCGTTGTCGATTTATGCTGTACCACAAATGACTTTCGTGGACGGTGTAAAGTATTTTGATATCGAGAATGATGCTGCTGATCAGAGAATCTATATAGATCCTGAATCTACTGTTGAGGACGTTCAGATCCTTTACTCAAATGATCATGACAGATGCATGGAAGGTGCAAATGTTGTGAATTTCACTGACCTCTTTAATAACAAGTGAGGAACCAAATGAAAAAATTTATATCCATATTAAGTGTACTTGTACTGCTGCCATTATTTGCCGTTGCGCAAAATGATGGGGGAATAGTACGAGCCGATAATTCAAAATTTGCATTGACCAATGCTAAGATCTATACCGTAACAAACGGAGTTATAGAAAATGGTACCATAATAATTAACAATGGTATTATTGAAGCTGTTGGAGCTGATATCAACATTCCGGGCGATGCTCAGGTTATTGATTATTCCGGACAGGAGATCTATCCGGGAATGATCGATTCAGGAACACGCCTTGGTCTATCCGAAATCGGCAGTATATCCGAAGCTAATGACTTCAGAGAATTTGGTGAAATAACTCCGAATATGCAGGCTTTAACCGCTGTTAATCCAAACTCTGTAGCAATTCCGGTTACAAGAGTTAGTGGTGTAACTTCAGCCTTAACTATGCCTGCCGGTGGACCACTTCCCGGAACAGCTGCTACTATCAGTCTTTTTGGTTATACTCCGGATCAAATGTTTGCAGGCTCTAAGGGTGTGGTCATGAACTTCCCTTCTACTGCACAGCGCGGTTGGAGACGAAGAACTCCTGAACAGATCGAGAAAGCTCGTGAAAAAGCTCAGGAAACCATCAACGACGCTTTTGATAAAGCAGAATTATATGCGAAGATCAAAGAATCAGATGATGCTCGCTACTATCCGGAGATGGAAGCTCTCGCTAAAGTTGTTAACGGAGAAGTATTACTTTATATAGAAGTAAACTCAGCAAAAGACATCCTTAGTGCATTAGAATGGATTGAAGATCGCGGATACGAAAACGTGGTACTAACAGGTGTTGCTGAAGGCTGGCGAGTTGCTGAAGAAATAGCTGAAGCAGGACTTCCTGTTATTACAGGACCTGTGCTTTCAACTCCAACCCGTGGCTCTGATGCTTATGATACAGCTTATAAAAACCCGGGCTTGATGCAGAAAGCAGGAATCAAAGTTGCTCTGCGTACTATGGACACCGAGAATTCACGTAATCTTCCATACAATGCCGGTTTTGCAGCTACATACGGCATGGGAAGAGAAGAAGCACTAAAAGCCATTACAATCAATGCTGCTGAGATCATGGGCGTGGGCGATCAGCTTGGATCCATCGAAGTTGGTAAGAAAGCAAATATCTTTGTTTCTACCGGAGACCCTTTCCAGACATCGACTAAAATTCTGGATGTTTTCATCGACGGATATAAAATCCCGATGACAAGCAGACATACTGAATTGTATGATGAGTTTCTAAACAGAACTCCGGGTGTTAACAAAAACCCAACTAAAGTGGATGGTTAAGTAATTACCATCCTTTTATTGAAATTTGAAAAGGGGAATCTGATTGGATTCCCCTTTTTTGTTTGATGCCTAACTCTTAGTTAAATTAATTTCGTAACTGACTTTATAAATATTTCATAGTATTTAACATCTGATAAATTCAATATTTAAAAACTTCTACCATGGACTTCATGACAATCATAGTGCTTGCAATAGGATCATTAACATCACTAATCCTATTTAGTATGATCTACTTTGGAGCAAAGAACAGAAAGCAAATTGATAATCTTGGAAAAAATGTAAATAGCTCAACATCAGAGATGAAAAACAATCTGGAAAAAGTATTGAACTCGCTAAAAAGTAATCAAGAACAGCAAGAAAACATTTTATCTCGGTTACAAAATCTTGAGACTATTGTAACAAGCGAAGCTTGGGAGGCAATTAAAAAGAAAGAAGATCCAGAATATATAGACCTTTTACTTAAAGACGATGAAGAAGAGGAAATAAGTTCTGAAGAAAAAACTCAAAATATTGCTAAAAAAATCAAACACTAGAATACTTATTTAAAAACTTACGCCCCAAAACTTTAGTTTTAACTTTCCATCTGCAAAGATCTCTTAAGTCTGAGACTTAAGAGTAGCAACTCACCAAGTTTGTAACTTGCATTACAGGTAATGGTTTTTAAATTATTACATGCCCAATGCTCATCAATAGTATGTTAAGCAACATAAAATGAATCCAAAGCAAACCACATTTCTATTTTTTGCTACAGCTTCTGCCCTGTTGGCATGGATTGTTTCTTTTTCAGAGATTCAGTTTGTTCTTTTTTTCTTTCTCGGAATACTTTGGACGTTTTTTCTTAAAAAATCAGATTCAAAAAAGGAGACTTCAAGCTTCACTATTGTCAGATCAGAAGTGTTCGGAATATTAATCGGTTTAAGTGTTTCCTACATTATTTGGTATTTAAGTGAAACACCAGAAGTTCGTAACACGGATTGGCTCGTTGGTTTAAAGGTAGGTGGTTTGATTTTTGTTTTTCAAACAGTATCTGCAACTTTGGGTATCCTTGGCTACAATTTTACCACAACTTTAAAAAGTAAATCACAAACCTAGCGTCATACCCAAACCTAGCGCAAGCGTCTCGCTTGTGCGGGTTGCAAATCCAGAATTGTTATCTTCCAATCACTTTTTAGGATAAATAATTTTAGTACTTTCATTTTCAATTTTCTACTCACTAAACTTTTATGAAACTTAAGTCTCTTTCTCTGCTCGTTATAGCAGTCCTTTCTCTTTCCTGTACTAAGACAGATCAAGTTCACGCACCGTTAGTCCAGCCCTATTTTGAAATGACGGATGCAGAATTTAATGCGGAACAAGCTTTTGAAACCGTTGCTTATATAGAACAGTACTTCCGTGTAGTTGGTAACGAAGGATTTAACAACAGCATTTATTTTGTGGAAGAACTTCTTAAAAATGAAGGTTTTGTTGAGGAGTCTGAAGCAGCTTCGAATGATCGTCTCACATACAGAATTGAAAAAAGAGAGCTAAACAGACCTACATGGGAACCTGTTTCCGGAATACTTGAATTAGGTAATGGTGAGCCCTTACTCAATTTTGATACGAACCGGAACATGATGGCTATCAATTCTTTTAGTTCAAAGGGTGTGGAGGAATATGAAGTTGTGAATGTTGGTGAAGGAAGAGATCTAAATTTTGATACCGACGTTAAAGGGAAAGTCGTGTTTGCAGAAACTTCAGTTCGCTATTTGTTCAACGAAGCAGTTGTAAAAAGAGGTGCTGCCGGAGTTCTTGCTTACAGAATGCCCGATTACACACAACCGGAGAAGAATCAAACTTCCATTCAATTTTCAGGTATTTCATTGGATGAAGAAAAAGAATCATGGGGAATTTTACTTTCTTATGCGGCTAAAGAAAAACTTTTGGAAGCTCTCAAAAATGGAAATAGCTCGATAAAAATAGATCTGAGCACAAAGATCTATGAATCAGAAGAACTGACTATTGTTGCCGAACTAAAAGGAAATAAATATCCTGAAGACCGCTTTGTATTCAGCGCACATGTTCAGGAACCGGGAGCAAACGATAATGCTTCGGGAGTTGGCGTTTTGGCTGAAGTTGCAAGCAGCAGTGCCCGATTATTGAAAGCTGGCAAGATCGATCCGGAGAGAACAATAACCTACTTATTCGGAGATGAGATCGTATCTACAAATCGGTACATCACTGAAGATGAAGAAAGAGCAAAAACCATTAAATGGGGAATGAGTCTCGATATGGTTGGCCAAAATACCGATGTCACCGGCGGATCTTTTTTAATTGAAAAAATGCCCGATCCCGGAGCAATTTGGACTCGTGGAGATGAAAAACATTCAGAATGGGGTGGTCGACCACTAACTAAAGAAGAAATGACTCCTCATTACTTCAATGATTTTATTTTAAACAGATTTCAGGAACAGGGAAAAGCAAAAGGTTGGATCGTGAATGTAAACCCCTATGAAGGCGGAAGTGATCATGTTCCGTTTTTGAGAAACGATATTCCAGGTTTATTACTGTGGCATTTTACAGATCAGTTTTATCACACTGATAATGACAGGATCGACAAAGTTTCGAAATCGACTCTTAAAAATGTGGGCACAGGTGCATTAGTAAGTGCGTTAACACTGACAGGAGATCAGAAAAAGGCCGCCACTTTAATTTTAAAAGAAACCACAAATGCTGCCATTGATCGTTTAAATGTTGAATTTGAATTGAGTAAAATTGAAATCGCAAAAAATGGCGACCTTGAAAAGGAGATCGATATCTTAGAAACCTGGGCAGATTGGTATGTTAAATCAGTTGAGAGATCTTCCGACATCCTTACAAAAGATGATCCCATGTTTACCGAACAGATCAATGCTGCAACCCAAAAAATAATTTCGGAGAAAAATGCTCTGGTTGATTTTGTGAAAAACCTATAGTTCTATTTTAAAGTAATAGATGAAGAGCCTGGAAGTTTAAAACATGCCTGAATTCACTGGTGGTCCATATCGTAAAAGAACCTGGCTTAGAAGTAACCTACCATGGTTTCTAATCAATCTTGGTGTTGCTAAGAAAGGAAAAGATTGCGAAAAGAAAGACGGTTCACATGAATGGTATAAAATTGATAATCAAAGCAGCGGTTGTTACCATTGTGAAGTTGTTAAAACTGGCAAACTATGGCTCCAAGAAACCAAAGATCTCTTAAGTCTGTGACTTAAGAGTAGCAGCTCAGCAAGTTTGCAACTTGCATTACCAGCTATAGTTTTTAAATTATGGCATGCCTTTCAAAATCCATAATCATCAACAAGCATAAGGATGGAAGTCACAGACTTCCATTATTTTTTTTTTCAAGTTACAAATTTGAAAGAGCCTAAGACTATTCGGCAGCGGAGCTACTGAACGAGACTTAACGTCTCAAAAACTAGATCTTCTTAAAAGGGCAATACTCTGCTATATTTCTTTCGGTTTCGTAGAGCTTGACACTATAAAGTACTCCTCCTTCCGAAGAAGCTTCTTCTACTTCTTCTTTTAGCTCGTTATAAAATGCTTTAACCAGGTTTTCCGAACTTGGTAAGATTCCGTCCAAAAAAGGGACATCCAGATTCAGATTTTTGTGGTCGCAAGGTTCCACTATTTTTTCCTCTATGATCTGCTTTAAATCCGAAAGATCAATTATAAAACCGGTTTCAGGATTTGGCTCTCCTGCTACTGTTACTTCCATAACATAATTATGTCCATGCCAGTTTGGATGATTGCACTTTCCAAAGGTCTTTTTGTTCCACTCATCACTTTTGGATGGATTATGCAACCGATGTGCAGCGTTAAAATGTGTTTTTCTTGTTACAAGTACCAAAACTTACCCTTTTTTGATTTACTCACTTAACCGAATAGTAAGAACTTCGGTTCCCGAATTATATAGCTAATAAAAGAAATTTACGGTATGAATCAGAAAAGTAATGACAAAAAAAGAGAGCCCCGGTTTCATCAGAGCTCTCATGTGATCAGCACACCTCACAATTTCTGTGAGACGTAATATGTAGAGTTAGCTACAAACTCTAATTTAGTTGTCGTTCCAGCGAACCCAGTTTCCTGTTGCCCAGTTTGTGGAACCGAATGCTCCTATATAAGTAGCACTTGAGTTAAAGAAACTATTACTTGGAGGAGTTGCACCTGTTACCGGGTTTGCAACTGTATAATCATAAGCAGCAGCATTTGTGAATCCCGGTGCTTGTTCCATTGTTACTGCTCCAAAATCAGTTGAGTCAGCAGCATTGTTGAAACCTTCATTATTCCAAACAATAGTGTTATCAATAGAAAGGTCGTTAGGGAACATAGCTCTGGTGTCATCTTCGATCTTGAAGTTCAAGCCATCAAAATCAGTAATGATGAAGTTTTCAAGAGTACCGTTGAATTCTTCTCTTAAACGCATACCGTAGTTTTTATCTTCAGCATCTTTGGTTGCACCATCTTGCTTCAATCCAACTAAAGTAACATTATAAAGTGTTGGGTTAGTTTCTCCACCTGAACCCAGTGTCTTAACACCATCAGACTCAAAACCATTATCTGCTCCGGCAACCTGAACACCCAACCAGAATTGACCATTTCCGTTCCAGCCTTCATCCATATCGAAAGAATCATCATCGTTGAAAGAAGAGATCAGATATTTTGCGTTTACTGAGCCTCCGAACCACTCAAAACCGTCATCAGTACACTTGTAAACCTGTATGTATTCTAAAGTAGTGCCTGAACCTACTGAATAAAGACTTAAGCCGTTTAGCTCTGAACCTTCAGCGAAAGAGAAACCTACATATTCAATTCGAACATATTTAAGGATTCCACTGTCATCGTTATTGTTGGTACCACCATACTGAATTGCATCAGGAAGACCTTCAACTTCTCCTTTTCCGCCATCGATATTGTTGATCCCTTCTCCGGCCAGCACGATGCCACCCCAGTCGCCCGGTAGTTTATTATCACGAGCTGAAGTAAATACTATTGGATTGTTTGCAGTTCCTTCAGCAACTAATCTTCCACTAGACTTAGGTGTGTCAAAGTTTTCCGCATCTGCAGGAAGCGTGATAATTGCTCCTACTTTATCTACATCGTTGTTGTGATAGGTAAAACTTACTTCGACTCCTGCATCAATAGTTAAAGTTACTCCGGGAAGTACGTAGTATTGTCCGGTTAATTCCTGATCTGTAGACCACCTTGTGTCTTCAGCGATCACAGTGCCGGGTAGAGCTTCATAGATTGCCGGTAACTCAGTGTCTTGATCATTGCCGTTATTATCATTACAAGATGCGAATGATAATGCTAAAGCAAACAGAGTTAGAAGCTTAAGATTAGATTTCATGATTTTTATATTGTTTTTTTGTTAAGTATTAATTGAATGAATAGTTAAAACTGATTGAGAAACTGGTTCCGATCTCATATTGGTTAGTAATGATATCACCTTGTTGGAATACCACATTGTCACCCAAAATATTTTCTACACTTGCATTAACTGATGCATTACCGAAGTTTTTAGTAAAACTCAGATCCAGCTTATTAAAAGATTGCTCATACTCGTCATCAGGTTGTTCGTTATTTCCTACAGCAGAAATACGATCTCCAAACTTGTTGAATGACAGAGTCATTTCTGAATCAATTGCGGCAAAAAAGTAGAATGCATTCATATTAAGTGTGTATGGAGATTGCCCGTACATTGGTCTCTCTGCATTCGCCTGACGGCCTTCAAACTCTCCATCAGAATATTCAACAGCTGAAAGGATATAAGAAAAGTTACCACTCAGTCTCAGTTTCTCAGTGATGTTCTTTCTTCCTTCTAGTTCAACTCCATATAGATCTGCTGATTCTACATTATCGTAACGAACTTCATTATTCTGAGTAATTCGATTAAATATCTCGATTGGGTTTTCAAATTTTTTGTAAAACATACTGAAGGCCAATAATTCACCAACATTAGGATATGTTTCTAGTCTAAGATCATAGTTATAGATCTTAGTTCGCTGAAGATCAGGATTCCCAAAAACGGTTCTCCCTCCTAGTTCATCCTGAAAACTAAATTCTGATAGCTCTCTGAATTCAGGGCGAGCTAAAGTGATAGAGAATGCACTTCGTAGATTTGTCTTATCGCTTGGTCTGAATGTTGCATTAAAAGCAGGTAAGAGATCGATCTCATTAACTAGAACATCACTATTTATAGACTGAGTTGAATTCTCTACTCTCAACCCGGAAACGAAATTCCAGTTACTGCTTGGCGACCAATTTAAGGAGAAATATCCTGCAGCTAATTCCTGCTCACCATTGTATGAGTCTCTGGAGTTTGTACGCTCTGTAAGTAATAAACTTTCATTTAGGATATTTTCCGGAGTAAAAATTTCTTCTGGAGAAAGTGTTTTATCTATATCCGGTGCGTCTGAAGAAGGATTTGCATCATAGATCAATTTAAATGATTCAAAATCTCTGTCTTTGTATAAACCAAATCCTCCAACTTTTACACTTATTTTTTGAACCGGCTTAAACTCATAATCCAGCTTTGCAGAGTAGTTGTTATCATTTTGGAAAGAAAAGAAGTGAGAATTGCCTCGGAATGGCAATATTATTTCAAGATCACCGGCATCTGTTCTAACATATTGAGTAGTTCTGCGATCCGGAAGGTCTCTTACTGCTTTCGAATAAGTTAATGATGCGTCTAGGCTGGATTCCAGAAAATCCGGGAAATACGTTTCGAAAATTAAAGTGCTTGAATAGATCGCTCTCCTGTCAAACTCTGACAACGTTTGCTTGTTATCATTATCAAAGTTGTAGTATGATCCTTCTACAGTCGAAAACAGATTGTCGGAGGAATTAGAGTACAAATTCTTGATACCGATCTTTGTTAATTCATTCGGCTTCATAAAAACGTTCAACATTCCATTCAAGCTGGTGTTTTCTTGCCCTGAATTTCTGATGTAATCAGACCCTAGTAATGTTTCACCGGTATTGTCATTAAAATTGTTGATATACCTTAAAGTCTCATTTGTTCTTGAATCAGTGCTGTATCTATAGCTTAAGTTGGATACTATACCGATCGGCATCTTGTCCTGATTGAACTGATTGCTGTAACTGAAACCAAATTTTTGACTGGGCAGAGACTGAATATTTTTAGAAGACCAAGAGTTACTAAGCTGGCCCACTACTTTTCCCGCTTCTTGCGAACTTGTAATTTGACTGTCTTCTATCTCTTTAGGAAGGCTTCTGAAACCATTATCGTATCCTAAGAAATCAGTTCCACCACCGTTATAACCCAAATAGTTTTTGAAAGTTGAGTTAGTATTGAACCCTGTAGTGTATGAGAAAGAAATGCTTGGATCGTTAGGAAATTCTTTCGTAATAATTTGTACAGAACCACCTGAAAACTCACCTGACTGATCCGGAGTGTAAGTTTTTTGTACTACAATATTATCAACAATACCGCTTGAAAGTATATCAACCGGTGCTTCCTTTTTATTCGGATTCGTGGAAGGAATTGGTGAGCCATTCAATTGAACATTACTATATCTGTTACCAAGCCCACGAACGTAAACGTCCTTACCACCAATTACAGATACTCCTGAAACCCTCTTCATGGCTGAACCCACGTTTCCGTCTGTTGAACGTGAAATCTCTTCAGAAGAAATTCCGTCCTGAACTGCTATAGCTTTTCTTTGTATTGAAAGTAGTCCGGCTTCACCACTTTTGATCGCTTCTGCTGTAACTACAACTTCATCGAGGTCTGCTACATTTGTTTCCAATGCGATGTTGATAGATGTGGATTCACCTTCATAAACCACAATACCCGTAACTGTTTGAGTTGTATACGAAATATAGGATACTGTTAACGAATACGTTCCTGCTTCTAAATTACGAATTGAGAAATGACCGTCCAGATCGGTAGCTGCCCCTTTTGTAGTTCCGGTTATTCCTACGCTAGCGCCAATAATTGTCTCACCATTTTCGGCATCGACAATGGTCCCGGTTATTTGTCCGGTTCCTTGTGCAAAAACTGCAATGGAACATGTCCAGAGCAGTAAGGTTAAGAAGTGTTTTAAATTTTTCATTGTGTGCTGATATTTTATTTTGATCACTCTATTTGGTGATCAAAAAATACCAACAGCACTTTGCTATACTATTACCAACAGTTTATGCTTTAATTACCGCTTTATTACCGGAATGTTAAGAAGCGATTGAAAAGCCAGTAAAAAGCTCCTGAGAGCAATTAATCGGCTTTTTTTTCTGATTCCTCTTCTTTTTGATTATCTTTTTTTGAATCAGTTTCTGTTCCATTATTAGAACCTGTTTTTGAATCTTCAGTTTTATCTTCAGAATCAGAATCGGATTCAATTACATCATCTACAACTTCAGCATCAGGAGTAGTGTACTCTTCATAAGTAGTTTTTGTATCGAAAGGTCTTTTCCCTATCAATTTCTCAAGATCAGATTGATAAAGCATTTCTTTTTCCAGCAATTCCTTAGCAAGAATTTCTAGTTCTTTCTTTTTTCCCTGAAGAAGTTTCTTTGTTCTTTGATAAGCTTCATCAATGATTTTCTTGACCTCTTCATCAATGATCTGAGCAGTAGACTCAGAATAAGGCTTCTGGAAGTTGTAGTCGCTTTGCTTGGAATCATAAAAAGATACATTTCCGATCTTATCATTCAAGCCATACACAGAAACCATGCTGTAAGCCATCTTTGTAATTCTTTCCAGATCACTTAAGGCTCCTGTAGATATCTTTCCGAAAACGATCTCTTCTGCGGCTCTACCACCTAAAGTCATGCACATTTCGTCCATTAACTGTTCGGTTTGATGCAGGAATTGTTCTTTAGGTAAATACTGAGCATAACCTAGTGCAGCCAATCCTCTCGGTACTATAGATACCTTTACTAACGGATTTGCATGTTCCAGATACCAACCTGCTACAGCATGACCTGCTTCATGATATGCAACGATCTTTTTCTCTTCAGGAGAAATGATCTTGTTCTTCTTCTCAAGCCCGCCTATCACTCTGTCAATTGCGCTCTCGAAGTCATCCATGTCTACCGCCTTTTTATCCTTTCTGGCGGCAATTAAGGCAGCTTCATTACAAACATTAGCGATTTCAGCACCTGCAAAACCCGGTGTCTGCGCGGAAAGCTTCTTTGACTCAACTTCTTTACTAAGCTTAAGCGGCTTCAAGTGAACTTTAAAAATAGCTTCTCTTCCGTTTTTATCGGGCTTGTCAATACTGATCTGTCTGTCAAATCTACCAGGACGCAACAATGCGTTATCCAAAACATCAGGTCGGTTGGTAGCCGCAAGAATGATCACACCAGAGTCTGTTGCAAACCCATCCATTTCTACAAGCAATGAGTTCAGAGTGTTTTCTCTTTCATCATTTGATCCCGGCATTTGACCTTTACCTCTGGATCTACCAATAGCATCTATCTCATCAATAAAAATAATACAAGGTGCTTTTTCTTTCGCTTGCTTGAAAAGATCACGAACTCTGGCAGCTCCTACACCCACAAACATTTCCACAAAATCAGAACCTGACAATGAGAAAAACGGAACTTCAGCTTCACCTGCTACTGCTTTTGCAAGCAATGTTTTACCTGTTCCCGGAGCTCCAACCAATAGTGCTCCTTTTGGGATCTTACCACCAAGTTTTGTGTATTTAGACGGAGACTTTAGAAAATCTACAATTTCTTTTACTTCTTCTTTCGCTTCATCAAGTCCTGCCACATCTTTGAATGTTGTTTTTGTGTCAGTCTGCTTGTCATAAAGAGAAGCTTTGTTTTTACCGATGTTCAGAACCTGTTGTCCCGGATTCATTCTTCTCAGGATCAACACCCAGAAACCAATCGCTAATGCGATCATGATCAACCAAACAAAAACTCCGCTGAACCAATCTTCTTCAATAGTTACTTCATATTCTACATCATTGGCATCCAGAACGGGACGAATATCATCGCCGCGCAACATTGTAGTTCTGAATCTCAGGTAGGATTCATCTCCCCCCCCCAGATTAAAGCTATTGTTTTCTTCCTGAGCCGGAGCATTTACAATTCCTTCAGCAAGGGCTTTTTGAGTGTACTTTCCCTCTATGTATGAACCATTTTTAATGAGTATCTCTTCAACGTACCCATTTTCAACGTGCTCCAGAAAAATGCTGTATTTGATATTATTGGTTACCTGAACGCCCGAGTAAATAAATTGAGCTACAAGTAGAACTAAAAATATTACTAGAAATCCCCATGTCGGAAACTTTGGAGTTTTCGGCTTATCCTTTGAATTGGAATCTTTCTCAGGTGCTTTAATTTTCTTTTTTGGAGCGGATTTTTTATCTGCCATCTAAATGATATAAACTGATGTTAGTGAGTCTCAAATATACACATTAAATATATCTTTGAGGGGTCTGCTTATTTAAACTAGGTTAAGTCAAAAAACGTGCCATAGGTTTTTTTATGACAAATCATCAAAAGAAATAACATCTCCTTCTGCTGTTTGCATTTTCATGCCATCTTCTTTGGGAACCATTCGCCCAACTACGGAGAAGTCTTTGAATTGTTCTACAAATTTCTCCACTTCTTTTTCGGGTAAGGTGAATACTATCTCGAGATCTTCCCCCCCGAACAAAGCATAACGATCTACATCTTCTTCCATTTCATCTGCTACATGTCGGGTTTCAACGGCAACCGGAATTGCTGCTTGATACAGGTAAGCTCCCAGATCTGACGCTGCGGCAATTTGGCTAACTTCATGAACCAAACCCTGAGTTAAATCAATCATAGAAGACGGAACAATACCGTTCTCTTTCAATGCTTCAATGAGATTCTTTCTAGCCGCAGGAACTAACTGACGCTTAACTACAAATTCATATTCTGAAAGATCCGGCTGAGCACCTTCGTTACCATGTTGTTCCCAAAATTTCTTTTCCCGCATTAAGATTCTAAGTCCTGCAATGGCAGCACCCAAGTCGCCCGTCACACAAATAGCATCTCCTTGTTTTGCTCCGGAGCGATAGGTAACACTTTTTCCGTCCACTTCTCCATAAGCCGTGACCGTAATAACCATATTCGAGTGATTGGCAGTTATATCACCGCCAACAACTTCTACCTCATAATCAAAACCGGCGGAATAAATCCCTTTATAAAGATCATCAATCATTTGAGTTGATTGACGATTGGGAACAGCTATATTTATTAAAACGGAAGTTGGGTTTCCATTCATTGCATAAATATCGCTGATAGCTGTGCTCACAATTTTATATCCCAAATGATGAAGGGGAGTGTATGTAATGTCAAAATGGACTCCCTCAACAAAAGTGTCAGAGGTGATTAAAGAATGAGTTTTACCATCTGTTTTCAAAACTGCTGCATCGTCCCCAATACCTTTGATAGTAGATTGATTTGTGTGAGAGTCATAAGCTGTGATCTGTTTTATCAGACCTTCTCTTCCTACACTTTGTATACTTTTAAATTCCTGATCCATAATATCTCCTGTCCATTAAATAAAAAAAGGCAACCATGAACTTCATGGATGCCTCAAATTTGCGTAAACCAGAATTAGTTTCTGGTAGCCTCACTTTTAGTAGAATAATTAATTCTAAAAGTACTTGCTTGCTTCAACTCTTCTTGTACATCTGTTAATAGTCCGAATTCAGAACTTTCATCCACTCTAAGTGAAACGATCATTCTTTGTTCTTCTAACAATTTATCGTACATGATGGTTCTAATAGCACCAATATCTTCTTGTATTGAATCGTCGATCTGAACTTTATCATTACCAAGTTTATTATTTGGTAAGCGTTCAGGGCCAATATAGATATAAGAAACTAATCTCTTTTCTTCTATCTTTTCAATATTAGTAGCTTTTGTTAGATCAATTTTAACCTTCAGAGTTACTTCTCTCAATACAGTGGTAACCATAAAGAAGAAAAGAAGCATAAATACCACATCGGGCATTGCAGAAGTTGGTACCTCTTGCTTTGTTCCGGCTTGTTTTTTCTTAAAATGTGCCATTATGTTTACTCCGGATCAGGTTCAGCGATTGAAATTTTCTTAGGATAAATATCATCTACGATATCTTTTTGTTCCTTGTTGAGTTGAGAATAATCTCTACCGAAGTTTTGATTCGCAGCTTCATTTCTAAGTGTAGCATACGCGCCAATCACTTCATCCAACATATCAATGTAGATCCTGTATGGTGTTTCACGTACTGTTTTCAATGAAACAATAGCAGCCTGAGGACTAATCGCTAACTCTTCACTCGCTTCAGGGTTCTTGATGAACTCAATGAGTTTAGCTTGAACTTCGTCAATTGGAGTTGGCTCGTCATCCATAGTTACCAAACCTGCATTGTTAACCAGGATCTTCATTAAGTTTCTTTCTTTAATTGGAGGTGGTTCCACCGTAGGATCAAGAGGTGGAGGAAGTACCATTCCGATTCCGGTATCTACGTTAATGGTAGTAGTAACCAGAAAGAAGATGAGTAAGAGAAAGGCAATATCCGCCATAGACGAACCATTAATCTCAGCACTTTCTCTTTCACGTTTCTTTAATAGCATAATTGCTTAATTAAAACTTGAATGTTCCACGAAGTCCGGTAAGGAAAATCGTTAAGATCATTCCTCCCATCATTACGCCGGCAGTCATAACTGCAGCTTTAACTTCGTCTTGACCTAGTGAGAAATATGTAATTGCGAATACAACTACAGGCACCAGCATCAAAGCGATTCTCTTAAAATCTTGTTTTCCTTGTGTTAGGCTACGAATACCTGATATGATCATGGCTAGAATTCCACCCACGATCATTAATCCGGCAAGACCAACACTTATACTTACAATATTCATAATAATCTCCTATTTAACTTTTTTTGGTTGGGATTATTATTCTGAATCTGCGCTGTCATCAACAGAAGGAGTAATCAAAGGCTTTCCTTCTTTAAGTAAAATGATAGAATCGATTAGAGTAATTGAACTTTCTTCCATTTCAGCGATCAAACGGTCAATTTTAGATACACAATAGTTGTATCCGATTTGAAGGATGATACCCGCAATCAAACCACCGGCTGTTGTAAGAAGGGCTACTTTAATACCACCCGCTACAATACTTGGGGAAATATCTGCAGCAGCTTCAATATCATCGAATGCCTGGATCATACCAATTACCGTTCCAAGGAATCCAAATAGCGGAGCAATTGCAATGAAAAGTGACAACCAAACAAGTCCTCTTTCAAGAAAACTCATTTCAATGGAGCCATAAGCTGCAATTGCTTTTTCTGCTGCATCAATGCCTTCTTCTGAACGCATTAAACCAGCCTGAAAAACAGAAGCTACAGGTCCACGGGTTTGAGCACAAAGTTCTTCAGCAGCTTCAATACCGCCCTCTTGCAATGCTTCCTGAACATTTACAATGAATTTCCGTGTGTTAATATCTGCAAGGTTAAGAGTAATAATTCTTTCAAGAAATATTGCCAAACCAAGTATTAGTGTAACCAGTACCGGCCACATCCATCCACCTTCGTTTCCTTGATTAAATTTCTCAACGATGATGTTAAAGAAGCCTGCATCGGCTTGTAGAAAAAATAGAGCAATCGACGATGTCATGTCCACTCCGCTTATATTTAATGTTAATGTCTAAGTTTAATGAGGCAAAAGAATAGTTCATTTTATACTAAATGTCAAAGTATTGAAGCACAGAAAAATTAACTTTAATATAACTTTTGGACTGTTTTTTTGTTGCTTTTAATTCCAGTTCTGCTTAAGAGTTTAATTCTAAAATGTGGCTTTTAGAGTTAATTTGGCAGTATGTATTGTCGGCCGGTCTTTTACGGTTCTGCCATCATACATTAAATTTAATCTAATGAGATTATTTACCCTATAGCTACTACCAAGCGACCATATAAGATTTTTACCTCTTCCGGAACCATCGGTAAGCTCAAAAATTACAACTGCATTGGTACTCCCATCTACCTTAACATTTCTGAACTCAACTGTTGAATTAGCTTGTACCTTTCGCCATAAAAAAAATCTGTTTGTATTGCGAATTTTTACAATCTGAGCTTCAACTTTTTCCATTCCATTTACCCGATCTTTTTTTTCAGATACGGAAATCGAAATTCCTGTGCGCCAGGATCTATTTATTGTCGCTCCTAATCCTTGTTCAAATCCCTGACTTCTAATATTAAAATTTCGATTCGAAATTGTACTGCTTGAAGTTCTGTTCGTTCCTGAGGTTACTTTAGAATCACCCTGAATTCTGCTTGTAATGTTGTATCTGAGATCAACGGCAAAAGCATCCTGATAGATGGACTGGAGTTCACTGCTACGACGGTTAAGGCTTCTCAATTGATTGTATCTGAGATTCAGATCAAATTTATCGTAAGCAGGTAGCATATCCAGTTCTTTTTCAAGTGTGAACCTTCCCTGAATAGTGGTAGCAGAATCTCTGAAGGTGCTGATATTCAATAAATAAATATCCGACAGATCGTTTGTTGTTGAGTTTTCAGAGATATCAAATCTGGACCTGAAAATTATCTGATTTAAAAAAACACTGATCCCATCTTCATTCTTCAAAAATCCAAAAGGGTTTATTTCATTTCTAAATCTGACCCGCAGATCTATTACTGGAAAGAGCTCATCCGAAGGAAGAAATTGTCTTATATACGTTCCTTCATTTGGTGTCAGCTCCAAAAAGAATTCATCCAGTTGCTCTACACCGTCATCGTTCAGATCATCCCACACATATTGACCGATCTCAGGTCCAACTTCTATAAACGTTTCCTGCAACAACGCCTGACGCTGAGTATTTACTTCGTATAAAAAATTACCTTCCCAGTTTTCTGAGATTGATGAATAATCAGTATTGGATCTTATCAGTAGAGATCTCTTATCAGTATTTCCTTCACTTTTAAAATCAGAAGTGAATTCCTTATTTCTGACAGCAACTTTGTTCTGCGTTGTAAAATAATTACTCGGAAATAAATTTATTTGAACGGAATGTTGTAGGGATGCCGCCTCATCTTTCAAATCGTTCTCAAGCACACCAAATGAATTTCTGTAAGCTAGAGAATAATCAAGGAGCCACTTGCTAGCTTCATATCGTATCCCCGGTGTTACTTCATAAAACTTTAATGACTGATTAGTTAACGAATCACTTTGTTGATCACGCTGTACTCTGTTCTCATGCTCAAAACTTATATACGGTGTAAAGCTGATATCTGAATTTTCTTTTGAGAATCTCTTAGAAATCCCTCCCTGTTGCCTGAACCAGCTTCCATTGATCATCTGCAGATCATCTTCACTTTGTATCCAGTCTTGATCATAGCTCGCCTGAAAACCATTTTTATTTTGTGATGTAAAAGCGGAAGCCTGTCTTTGCCCAGAAAACCCGATCCTGTCTATAAATCCATATTCCCCATTTAGTGAAGTACCTGAAATAAAATCATATCGGGCAACCAGCTCATTGGTGGTTTCCTGTGATTGTTCAAAATTGGTCAGATTCCATTTCCGGTCAAACTCAACATCTCTGGTTCGTTCAAAGAATTCAAAATTTGACCCCGAATATCTTCTCTCTGCTTTCAAACTGAATAATCCCGTTCCGGTCTTTAACGAATCTATTCTTACCCCTCCCAGATATGAGTGATCCGTATTATCTCTGTCATCCAGATCAGAAAATCTGTTTCGGTCATAATCACTGACTGCCCATTCTCCAAATAAGCGAACATTTTTATTTATCTGATAGGAGCTGTTCAATGCCGCCATTTGTTGTTCTATGGGAGCGGGTAAATTCCTGAATGGTTCATAATCTCCCTGATTCGGACCCACCCATTCAAACAGTAATCCGTTTACCGATGTGCCTGTCCTTCTGTAACTACCCTGAAATTCTCCCACATTTGAAAATCGTACTCTGAAAACAGCTTCATCAGACCCCGGAATATTTTTGAAGATGGTGAATGTTTGCCCATTTACTACTGTATCAACCTGAGCATACAACACATTCCCGTTTTCTTCTTCAGGATCAACACGCTCAGCTCCTGAAACTCTTGCTGCATTTCTGTCATCCCCTGCCTGACGTAAAATGTCTATATCGCTTTCTGTAAGTGTTTGCTGAGAAAGTAGATTATTTCCATCGGCCTGACGAATTACCGTAGCTCCGATCTTAAATCTATTATTCAGTAAACTTCCTTGTCCCTCCGCGGCTACTAATGTCCGGTTAAAATTCTGATCGATGTATTCATACTCAACAACAATTCTGGTTTCATCTTTGATGAGCAGATTATTTGTGAAGTAGATCTCACCCAAACCGTAGTCAATTATGTATTCGCTTTCTTCTCCCCTTTGAACTTGCTGACCATTGATATAAACTCGTTCGGTTCCTGCAAGAATGATCACAAACTCTTCATTCTCATTTCCGGTAAGCCTGTACGGACCCTGAACTCCTTCCAAACCCTGTAACTGTACACTTTTGAAAACTCCCCGAACCACCGAAGCCGCAGCTGATAGATCTGTAAAGTTTGTAGTGTTATAACCCGCAGCACCCTGTAACCTTCGGTTGAGCTTGGCAAAGGTGCTTTTCTCTAAACTTATGTCCACATCACCCATCTCGATGGTTGTGTTCGGAGCCTGAACCTGAATAAAAACTTTATCAAATTCTTTGAGATTCTGAGTCGTTCCATCCGGTTGAATTGGAATACTTTTATCTGTTAGAACCGCACTGATGGTTACGTCATTCGTCAGTTTTCCGGAAAGCTCAAAATCCAAACCGCTTTCAAGGGCAAAATCCTGATTGGTGCCCACAATTATTCCACGACTCAGACTTCCTCTTTGCTGAAGATCTGATTCTGTGTTTCTGTTTGTTTGATCAGATGAACTAAATAACGAATATTGATTTGATGATTCACTATCAAAAATGGAAGAATCCAGAGGTTGAACCGCTTTATCATTATAAAATCGTCTGAGGCTGTATGGATAGTATTTGAATCTAACAATGACATCAGAAATCCCTTGAAAAGAAAATGAATCGGTTTCCCTGAAAGTCAGGTTGCCTCGAATGGGATCGTACCACCAGTTTTGATTTGGAATGGTTATGGTATCAGATGAAATTAAAATGGATTCCTCCAAAACCCACTCTCCAATGTAATAGGAAGAATCAATATTTACGGAATCAATAGCAATTTGGCTTTCTAATACATTCTGAGCTTTAGAAAAATCCGGACACAACAAAATCATACCTGCAGTAGCAAATACTATGAAAATTTGTTTTGTCAGATGTAAAACCCTCAGCGTGCCGAAATTTAATGACTGTTACTGTACATGAACTCAAGTCATCTAAGGCTAAAGGTTTCGCCGATCAGGGTCAACTTCTATCTTGATTTGAATTCATTCAGTCCTTCTCTAAGAAATGACGTAAACTTATCTTCTTTAGTATATCCCAGTACCTGGTCGATCACTGTTTTCGAGACAGGGTCGTAGATCACATAAGTTGGCAGAGCGATATTTCCGGTCAGCTCAAACTGTATCAATTGATTATCTTTGGCGTCTTTACCACCATCTGTATACAATTTTACCAACACCATCTCAGCAAAGGCTTGCTGGACTTCTTCCAGAGGAAATATATTGCTTTCCATAGCCCGGCAGTTTGTACATGTATATCCCGTAAAATCTATAAAAACAGGTTTTCCTGATTCGATTGCCGTTGCAACCGAAGCTTCAAAATCTTTGCTCCAGCCTTCATCAGCAGAAGTTGAACTAACACCTCCACTCCCTCCGATTGAAGCGACCAGGCTTACATCTGTTGGTTGTTTTGGGGGAAGAAAAGCATCCCAAAAACCCAATGACGAACCTAAGAGTCCCGGAATCAAATAAAAACTGAACATTAAGAAAGGCATTGCGAGAAGCATTCTTCCTGTTGAAATTTGCTCCGGTTTTGATTCATGCTTCAGAGTGATAAATCCGAGCACATAAAATCCTGCCATCAAAAAGATGACGATCCAGAATGCAATGGTCAAAGGACGCGAAACGATTCCCCATTGCCAAACAAGATCAGCGTTTGATAAAAACTTGAATGCTGCAGCCAGTTCAATGAAACCTAAAAGTACTTTTACAATGTTCATCCATGAACCACTTTTTGGGAGTGCTTCCAGCCATTTCGGGAACATGGCAAACAACACGAACGGACTCGCAAATGCCGCGGAGAACCCTATCATTCCTAAGATCGGATAAAACCATTCGCCACCAACTGTCGCCGTAAATACAGCCCCAACGAATGGTGCCGTACAAGAAAAAGAAACCGCACTGATGGTCATAGCCATGAATAAGATTCCAACAATGCCTGAACTCTCATTGCTTTTTCTGTTAAGAAAATTTGTAAGCTGATGAGGCAACTGAAGCTCATACATTCCTAATAAGCTCAGTGCAAATCCGACCAATACTAATGCAATAAATAAATTCACAATTGGGTTAGAAGCGAAATTCTGCGCTCCGCTTTTTCCAAGAAAAAAGGCTAATACAGCGCCGATCAACGTAAATGTAATTACGATAGCTACACCAAAAATAAATGCTGAACCTACGCCTCTTTTAGCGTCATCCTGCTTAGAAAAATAAGAAACCGTAAGTGGGATCATTGGAAACACACATGGAGTCAGTAATGCCGCAAAACCTGCTACAATGGCGATCCATAAAAAAGAAAAAATCCCATCATCGGAGAAACTCCCTTTTTTAGGTGATGAACTGCCACCGTCCGAAACAGTAGCTCCGCCAATAGCATCTTCATAAATTTCATCAGCGACTCCATCAACAAAAACGCCCGCTATGATGGATTTTCTTTTTGGTGGTAAACAAACCCGATCATCACAAACCTGATAATACACTTCTATATCCAAAGTCTGCTTTCCCTGCAACTCAGATTTTACAGCCACAGGAATAGTAAAACTAGCGTAAGATGTGTGCCAACCTAATTCCGCTTCAAAATTGGGGTCGAATTCTATATCTGCTTTAGTTTCTGAAGTCTTCCCTGCAAGTACGAAATTTGGAGACTTTGCTGAAAACTCAGTCGGATATGGACCGGCATCCGGATCGTTCAAAACCGAATATAAATGCCATTTTCCTTCTATAGAAGCTTCTACAATAATTTCGAATACTTCACCCGCTTTAACAGTGTCAGGAATTTCAGAGACCTCGTACTTAACCGGATCAGGAGCCTGGGCATATAAAAAAAATGGGGATAACATCGCGAAGATGACCCCCATTAATATCGATTTTGATAAGTTCATTCGGGTATTTATTGTTTCGCTAATTTGATAGTGAATGTAGGCTTTTTAAAAGTCTCTAGTTATCAAAAAAGTTTAACGTCTCCGAAATTATCTTCATTCACGAATCCGAAAATTTTCGAATGAAATGATCTCCACTTTATAAACTCTAAATGAAGATTACTTCGTCGTTTTCACTCCTCCTAAATGAATTAGTCAGCTTTTACAACCCAGAATTTAATCTGTGGGTTTAAGTCGCCAACTAAACTTACCGTAGCAGTGTACTCGCCAAGAGTTTTAACATCTTCGTCGATAGAAATATTTCTTCTGTCAACAAGGATCTCTCTTTCAGCAAGAGCATCAGCAATCTGAACATTTGTTACGGTACCGTGAATCTTGTCGTCTTCACCGGTTGTAACAGAAATTGTTACTGAAGTAGCTTCTAACAATTTAGCAAGATCTTTTGCTTCCTGAACAGTAAGCTCAGCACGTGCAGCTGCTTGTCTCATTCTAAGTTCCATCTCAGCGATAGTACTTTTTGTAGCGAGAATAGCTTTTGCTTGTGGGATAAGGTAATTACGACCGTATCCGTCTTTTACATCAACAAGCTCACCGGCTTGTCCTAATTTTTCTACGTCTTCTCTAAGGATAACTTTCATGGTTCTGTAATTTCTTATCTAAGGTTTTCTGCTACGTATGGCATCAAGCTTAAGAAACGAGCTCTTTTGATAGCTCTGTTAAGCTGACGTTGGTGCTTAGCACTTGTTCCGGTAACACGACGAGGAAGAATTTTTCCCTGATCGTTAGTGAAACGTTGCAGCGTATCAACATCTTTGTAATCGATGTATTCTAATCCCGCCTGAGTAAACTTGCATTGCTTTACTTTGCGGATACTTTTCTTCGGATGTGAAGGATTGTTAATCATAATAAAATATCTTTAGTTGATGAGGGTTTAGTCTTCTTTCTTAGCTTCTTCCTCTTCTGCTTCTACAGCAAATACATCAGGAACAGCGTTTTTCTTTTGAAGCTCACGATGGCGAAGCATCTTAGCATCATATTTAAGCGTTAGAAAACGAAGAACATCGTCATCAATTCTTAGTGCACGTTCTACTTTTGCAATTGTATCAACAGGTGCGTTGAAATACATATTCACATAGAAACCGTTGCTTTTTTTGTCGATATCGTAGGCAAACTTTCTTAAGCCCCACTCTTCAACTTCATCAACATCACCGCCGTGCTTTTCGATCAATTTGTTCACTTTATCAACAACAGCGGCAAACTTATCCTCGTCTAAAACGGGATTGATGATATAAGTGAATTCGTAATAATTCGTACTCATGTATGTATGTTTTGTCTTTGGATGTCCTCGTAGGTGAAGACAGTCATTCCGACGCTTTGTCCGAACAACAGAGAGCCTTAAATATACAGCATTATTGATTTGATTACAATGGCTGCTTTATGGAAAGTTTTGGGTCGGTTTGCTGACCCCAGCGGTCAGACGGCTTAAAGCCGTCTGACCAATTAAATTGCCCCAAATGGTTATATGGAAGTCATCCAGAGCGACAGCGAAGGATCTGCACAATCCATTCCTTGCTTATTCTTAGTTGTGAAGACTCTTCGCTTTCGCTCTGAGTGACTAAGTTATTATGCTTTTTAAAGAATCGACTTCGAACCAATAGGACGTAAACGTCCTCATTGTTTAATCTTCACACATCTACATTCAGAAAACTTAAACAAGCAGATCCTTCAGGTTCTGCGGATTGGATTGCAAATAGCTGAAACCTAAAAAAATTCTATGAGTGGCGGACTAAAGTACTTGCTGGTTTACTTGACTCAGTTGGTCATCCAGAGCGGAGCGATGGATCTGCACAATGCATTCCTTGCCGATTCTTAGTTGTGAAGACTCTTCGCTATCGCTCTGAGTGACTAAGTTCTTATGCTTTTTATAAAATCGTATTGCTGACCCACCCTTGTTCCCTCCATAAAAATCAGGGAGGGAGACTCGTGAACTAAATACGAGCCAGCGGTCTAACGACTCAATGCCGCCTGATCAATTTATCTTACCCAAAAGAATTACAAAAATACGTCATCCCGAATTCATTTCGGGATCTTTGTGGTGATTATAAAAGGAAATGTGGTAAACAAATGAATCAAAGCTAATACATAAGATCCTGAAACAAGTTCAGGATGACGGCTTTATAGCTTTGACTCTGAATAAGAGGCTTATCGATGCTTTAGCCTAACATAGGAACTAAATCTGATTTTGTTAACGCGTCCCCTTCCCTTAAAAAAGGGAAGGGACAGGGATGGGGTCGGTTTTAAGCTACCTCGGTTTTGATAAGATCCGAGCCAGCGTTCGAACAGTTCAAAGCCGTCTGACCGAATTGCCCCAAATGATTATATAAAAGTCATCCAGAGCGGAGCGATGGATCTGCACAATGCATTCCTTGCCGATTCTTAGTTGTGAAGACTCTTCGCTATCGCTCTGAGTGACTAAGTTCTTATGCTTTTAAAGAATCGACATCAAACCAGCCGGACTTAAACGTCCTTCTTGTTTAATCTTTACAAACCTACATTCAGGAAACTTAAACAAGCAGGTCCTTTACCATAAGCATCCCTTCAGGGCAGGTTCTGAGGAATGGGTCGCAAATAGCTGAAATCTAGATCAGATGAAGCAGGAACTTCAAAAAAACATTCCGCAGCGGAGCTACGGAACGCGGGGTAAATAAAAATCAGCGATCAAAAACCGGTAATTAATTCCATTAACCCACCAAAAGGCAAGATAGGCTCAATACCATAATACACGGTAAGCAGTGCAAGAATTACCAACGCGCCTTTGTAAAGGAAAGAAGCATCGATCATCTCTGTTTCTTTGTGAGCTTCGCGGAAGTATAAGTACACCATTACTCGTAAGTAATAGTACACACTGGCCGCACTGGCAAGCACCCCCACAATAGCGAGTGGAACCATGTTTGCGTTAATTGCTGCTGCAAATACATAGTACTTACCAACAAAGCCTACAAATGGAGGAATTCCTGCAAGTGAAAATAAGAAAAGCGACATCATCACTCCCATCATTGGCTTCTTAAAACCAAGTCCGGCAAGATTGTTGACATCAGAAAAATCAAGTCCTTTATTTCTTTCGTAATAAGCTACCACGCCAAATGCTCCAACATTCATGATGGTGTAAGCAAATAAGTAGAACGCCACTGCACTGTAACCTTCCGGTGTTGCAGCTGATAATCCAACTAAGGCATACCCTGCGTGAGCAATACTTGAATAAGCCAACATTCTCTTTATGTTATCCTGAACAAGCGCAATGATGTTACCAAAGATCATAGTAATGATCGCTACAACAGAAAGCACTGCCTGCCAATCCAATCCTTCAACCGAAGGAAGCGCTCTGGAAAGAACCAGGATCATCGCCATAAAAGTAGCTGCTTTGGAAGCCGTAGCCATGTAAGCGGTAAGAGTTGTCGGCGTAGCCTGATACACATCCGGCGTCCACATATGAAAAGGAACAGCAGACACTTTGAATAAGAATCCGATCAATAAAAGTGCTGCTCCTGCTAAGAATAAAAGATCACTGCTTGCTGCTGCGCCGATTCCGGGAATACTTGTCGTTCCTGTTGCGCCATAAAGAAGAGCTGCTCCGTACAATAAAAATCCTGTAGAGAATGCACCAAGTAAGAAATACTTAAGAGCTCCTTCCGCTCCCTGCTTCTCATTTTTGATCAAACCTGCCATCACATATAAACAGATAGACATAGTTTCCAATCCTAAGAAAAGAGAAATAAGATCGTTCGCTCCGGCAAGGCAGATCATTCCTGAAGTTGCGAAAAGGATCATTCCATATACTTCATTGTAGTTGTGATCAATGCCTTCCAGATAATCATTGGATAAGAAAACGCAGAATAGCGTTCCGATTAGGATAATCACATTACCAAAAGCTGCAATCCCACCGTGAACCAACATTCCTGAAAAAGCTTCCTGCAGCGGAGTTCCCAATGACTGGATTCCAAAAAACAGAGCTACGATCAGTGAAAAAGAAGTAACCCAGTATGCCGACTTGTGCCCGCTTTTGAGTGCTTCTATCGTAATTACTGCCAAACCGGCCACTGCTGTAATTATACCCGGTAAAAATGCTTGTAAATCGCCTAAATAATCCATTCTCGTAGTTTAAATAATACCTTCTATAGCGGTTGCTAAATCAATATCCTTTTGAGTGACTTTATCGCCCGCGTCATGTGTGCTCAATTCAATTTTAACCGTATTGTACACATTAAACAAACCCGGATGATGACCTAATTTTTCTGCTTCAAGCCCAATTCTTACTATAAAAGCCAACGCTTCTTTAAAATCTCCGAACTCAAATTTCTTTTTGATCTTGTCATTGCCGTGTTCCCATCCATTGAGATTTGAAACTGCATTTCGAATTTCTTGTTCTGAAAGTGGTTCCATACTTACCTTAGTTAGTTGAGACCATTAAAGATTCTGATTCCGTTTCTTCGTCTACTCCGTAAAAAGAATTAGCCCATTCCGGAAGATCTTCCGTCTTAGAAGTTTCCAGTACTGCAAGACTTTTCTCTTTGGATGTGATAATCAATTCAGTAACCTGATTCTCTGAATACTTTGTGAAATTAACCGGATGAATTCCGATCCAGAACATGAAGATCACGAGCGGTACTAATAATCCGATCTCACGTGCATTCAGATCTACCAATTTCTTATTCTCTTCGTTTTCAAGCGGACCAAACATTACTCTTTGGAACATCCACAGCATATATACTGCAGCCAAGATCACTCCTGAAGCAGCTAATATTGCAAATACTTTGTTGTCGTATAGTTCAGAGAAGAAAGAACCGTTCAGGATCAAAAATTCACCTACAAAACCGTTAAGTCCCGGAAGTCCGATGGAAGCCAAAGTTGCGATCATAAACATAACCGTGAAGATCGGCATCCTTTTAGCAATTCCGCCAAAATCTTTGATCATTCTTGTGTGACGACGATCATAAATCATTCCAACAATAAGGAATAACGCTCCGGTTGAAAGTCCGTGGTTTACCATCTGGATGATCGCTCCCTGAACAGCTACTGTGTTCAATGCGAAAATTCCCAGAACTACAAATCCTAAGTGACTTACTGATGAGTAAGCAACCAATTTCTTAACATCTTTCTGTACCATCGCTACCAATGCGCCGTAGATAATTCCGATCACTGCAAGTGTAGCCATGTAAGGAGCGAATTCCATAAATGCATTCGGGAAAAGAGGTAAACAAACTCTGATCAAACCATAGGTTCCCATCTTCAACATAATGGCTGCAAGAACAACTGAACCCGCTGTTGGAGCTTCGGTATGTGCATAAGGCAACCAGGTATGGAATGGGAAAAGTGGCACTTTGATACAGAATGCCAGCGCAAAAGCCAGGAATAAATATGTTTGCTCAACCAATCCGATTTGGTAGATATCACTTGATAAGAATCTCCAATCTAGTGTAAAGTTCACACCGCTCATCATAGAACCGGCATCGTATCCAACGTAGATCAATCCTACCAACATGATCAACGAACCAACCAATGTGTAAATAAAGAACTTTAAAGTTGCACGGATTCTGTCGCTTCCACCCCAGATCCCGATCAGGAAGTACATAGGAATTAGCGAAAGCTCAAAGAATACATAAAACACCAACAGATCAAGAGAAGCAAATACTCCTAAAGAAGCAGTTTGAAGTAATAATAACATTGCCAGATAACCGCTCAAATGCTTTGCTACAGAATTCCATGAAGAAATGATTACGATCGGCCCCATGAACGTCGTAAGCATAAAGAGCAACAAACTCAGTCCGTCAAGACCAACCAGATATTTGATATCCAAAGTTGAACTTATTCTTCCACCTTCGGTGAGATATTGAGCTGCTCCTGAATTCACGACATCAAAATTGAACATCAATGGAAGTGAAATTAAGAAAGTAGCACTGGTTACAAGAAGCGCGCTCCACTTTTTCATGTTCTCATTCTTTGAAAGCAGAATAAGGGGAATTCCTAAAAGCGGAAGATAAATGGTGATATTTAGTAGTGTTTCCATCAAGTGTTTGAAGAAATTACGAAATCATTAAATACAGGATGACAATCACCCCGATTACAAAAGCAAGAGCATAGCTTGAAACCACACCGGTTTGCAAGTATCTGAATAAACTACCGAACAATCGAACCGTTCCGGCAATAGCGTTTACAATGCCGTCCACAACTTTCATGTCGAACACGGCAAGTACTTTGTCAGAGAATTTCACTGTAGGATTAGCAACCAATCCTTCATAAACGTCATCAAGATTGTACTTGTCTTTCCAAACGCTGTACAACCCTCCGAATCTGGAAGCGATCTTAGCATCTGATTCTTCCTGCTGATCGTTATTATACATTCTGAATGCCAACCAAACTCCGGAAATCGCAATTAGAATAGAAACTGACATCAACACCCATTCGACCCAATGTTCCATTTCTATAATGTAATCTGCATTTATTTTATACAGCCAGTCATGTAATAAATTGATATGAGCAGGTTCGTGAGTAAAAGTCTCAACTATAAAATTCGGTACTCCTAAAAATCCACCGAAGATCGCAAGAATTGCTAGTATCCAAAGTGGAGTAGTCATATTCCAAGGATTCTCGTGTAAGAATTTTTCTGCTCCAACAGCTTCTTTGATCTTAGTTGGAAGTTTGAATGATCCGTGGAAAGTGGTCAGTGTTAATCGGAACATATAGAATGCGGTCAGGAATGCGGTAATGATTCCAACGCCCCAAAGCATCATGTACACCCAGCTTCCACCGTCAGCTAAACCGGCATTCATTGTCATAGCAAGAACTTCATCTTTTGAGAAGAAACCAGCCAGTGGAGGAATACCTGCAATAGCTACCGTAGCAATTAAAAAAGTCTTGTAAGTTGACGGCATATATTTTTTAAGTCCACCCATAAAACGCATATCCTGAGGATCGAAATGGACATCTTTGCCTTCTTTGTGTAACCCGTGTTCCACATGCTCCATGGCATGAATCACAGAACCTGAACCAAGGAATAAACATGCTTTGAAGAATGCGTGCGTAACAACATGGAACATTGCTGCTGTAAATCCACCTGCTCCAAGCGCGAGGAACATATATCCTAACTGAGAAACTGTTGAGTATGCCAGCACACCTTTAATATCGTTTTGTGTGATGGCAATAGTTGCCGCTACAATTGCTGTCAACGCACCAATTACAGAGATAATGATCATCACTTCAGGGATCATCGCATACATTGGCGACATTCTGGAAATCAGATAAATTCCGGAAGTTACCATCGTTGCCGCGTGGATAAGTGCGGAAACCGGAGTTGGACCAGCCATCGCATCCGGCAACCAAACAAATAGTGGGATCTGAGCACTTTTACCGGTTGCTCCTACAAACATCAATAACCCGATAGCAACCATATATCCTTCAGTGAAGCTGTCAAGATTCCCTAAAATTACATCAAAATTTAAACTTCCAACGGTTTGGAAGATCATAAACATAGCGATCAAGAAAGCGAAATCACCAATACGGTTATATATAAAAGCTTTTTTGGCCGCGTCTGATTTCGCCATGTCGGTGTACCAGAAACCGATCAACAGGTACGAACATACACCTACACCTTCCCATCCTAAGAATAAAAGAAGAAGATTATTACCTAAAACTAGGTTTAACATCGCAAAGATGAACAAATTCAGATAGGCGAAGAACTTCCAATACCCTTCGTCATGCGACATATAGCCCATGGAATAGATGTGGATCAGGAAACCGACTCCTGTCACAACCATAGTCATCATTACAGACAATTGATCTACACGATAGGCAACATCAACACTGAAAGTGCCAACATCCATCCATGTAAATAATTTATAGACGAGGGCTTCAGAGCCCGCATTCATGTTTATGAAGAAATAAACAGCGATTACAAAAGGTATAAATACTGCCGTGCTGGCAATACTACCAATTAGTTGTCTTTTATTTCTGTAGCTCTCTACAAACAAACCTGTCAATCCATTGATCAGGAAGCCCAAAAGGGGAAGAGCAATAATTAGAGAAAACAGCGCCGTAGCGGATTCCATTTAACTTGTTTTAGAATTAAACCCAAAAACCTAAACCTGACGGCTTAAATTGGTTGGCAAAGATACAAAAAAGTACAGGAAGGTAAAGACAATTTTGGGTAAAATATTGAGTAAGTAATTCAGGGCTTTACAATTTTTTTACAGGAATTTTTAAATAATGGAATGGTTATACTTTTGAAGTGTTTATTCATCTATTATTTTGACACAAAGAAATTTCAATAAAAATTATCTTCAAGTGAACTTAAAAAAAATGCTTTCGGGAGTACGAATAATTGCCGCTCCTCTCTTCGTATTACTACTTTCAACCGTTTCTTTTGCAGCTGAGGGCTCCGGTCATGGAATTGATGGAAGTAACTTAAGCCTGTATTGGGTAATTCCTTTTGCGGGAATTCTACTCTCAATCGCGCTCTTTCCACTCTTCGCAGAAGACTTTTGGCATCATCATTTTGGGAAAATATCCGCAGTTTGGGCTTTTTCTTTGTTGATTCCAATGGTCATTACTTTCGGTTTTAATGCTGCATTATATGAAGTACTCCATGCATATTTACTGGAATACTTTCCTTTTATTATTTTGCTGCTCGCTCTCTTTACCGTATCAGGCGGGGTTAGAATTAAGGGCTACCTACAAGGTACTCCGGAAGTAAATACCGGATTATTACTTTTAGGAACTATCTTAGCAAGTTGGATGGGAACTACAGGGGCCGCCATGTTACTTATCCGCCCTATGCTGCGCGCAAATGCATGGAGAGAAAAGAAAGTGCACATGGTTGTATTCTTTATCTTTTTGGTAGCGAACGTTGGTGGTTCATTAACTCCACTTGGCGACCCACCCTTATTCTTAGGTTTCCTGCAAGGAGTTGATTTTTTCTGGACTACAACTCACTTATTCTGGGAAATGGCATTTGTAGCTGCCATACTACTTGTACTATACTATTTCTGGGATAAAGCTCTTTATAAAAAAGAAACCAATTCACAGCCTCAGGATCCGGGTGATCAACCATTAGGAATTGAAGGTGGATTTAATTTATTGCTTCTTTTAGGAGTTGTAGTAGCTGTTTTGTTCTCAGGATTGGTTCATTTAGGTGAATTTGAGATCTACCACGTACATGTTACTTATGAAAATCTGATCCGTGATCTGGCGCTTCTTCTTCTTGCATGGGCGAGCTGGCACTTCACTTCTAAAGAAAGTCGTGCTGCAAATGGCTTTAACTGGTTCCCGATTCAGGAAGTCGGAAAGTTATTCGCCGGTATTTTCATAACTATTATTGCCCCAATTGCTATGCTGAAAGCTGCCAACAATGGCCAAGGTGCTCTTCAGTTTGTAAATGATGCAGTTTTTGATGGAAACGGAGACCCGATCAACGAAATGTTCTTCTGGATAACCGGTTTACTTTCTGCATTCCTGGATAATGCACCAACTTATTTGGTATTCTTTAATGCTGCCGGTGGAAGTGCAGATGTACTTATGAATCAAATGACACAAACGCTTGTAGCAATCTCCAGTGGTGCCGTTTTCTTTGGCGCGCTTACATATATTGGTAACGCACCAAACTTTATGGTTAAATCTATTGCCGAGCAAAGTGGTGTAAAAATGCCAACATTTGGAGCATATATGCTGTGGTCATTTGGTATATTAGTGCCGATCTACTTACTCGTCACCTTTTTATTCATTTAAGTGAGCAAAGAGCTTAATTATTTATCTAAAGGAGCAGTTTTACTGCTCCTTTTTTGTTCTGCAGAACTTTCTGCTCAGAATTCGCCTAATGTAGTTGTAACAGACTCTATTGAAACTGCATTTCTTCCTGCACTTTCTTTTAAGTCAGATTTAGGATTCTTGGCAGGCGGAATGGTTCAGAGATTTCACTATGCAGAAAAAGTTAAGCCTTTCTACTCGTCAAGCCGGATTGTTGCAGTAGCATCAACCAAAGGTTTAGCTTCGTTTTTGATCGAATTTGATAAACCGGATGCATTTAATACTAATTATCGGTTAACGAATTCGTTGATAGTTTCTCGATTTTTACAAGACAACTATTTCGGAATTGGTTCTTATGAAAAAATTGAAAATTCGTTCAATGCTTCAACCAACTTGTACTCTTTTAATTCCTTCACTGTTGGGGTTTATTCGGAGTTAAGAGTCCCCGCATATAAAACATCTAAAAACCAATTGGATGTTCTCACTTTCTTAAATTTCGATTATGAAACACCATGGGATAATGACTCAAGCAGTTTGATATCTCAGCAACAGCCCATCGGGTTTAAAGGCGGAAGGTCAGTAAATTTAGGACTTGGTTTGATTTGGGAAAACAGAAACAGTGAATTTCGCCCGACTTCAGGAAACTTTATCGAAAGTAGTTTTGAATCGGGACAAAACTGGTGGGGAAGTTCATATAACTCATATGCCTTTAAGTTCGATGTGCGCCAATATTATACATTCAATTTTATTAAAAATATTACCTTTGCAAATCGACTTTTCACTAAACAAACCTTTGGTGACACACCATACTGGAAGCTTGCATATGCCGGTGATGAAGAGACTCTTAGGGGTTATCCATCCAAACGATTTATGGATGACAATCTAATTCTGTTCAATACAGAGCTAAGAACCTGGCTTTTCAATATTGATGCTGTAGGAGGAGAATTTGGTGGGACTTTATTCTTTGACGTAGGAAGAACTTACCCTAACGGTGAGTCTTTTGATAATATCTTTAACGATCTAAAATATTCGTATGGTCTTGGAGGAACAAGCTCATTTTTTACTCCTGATTTTATACTTCGCTGTGATGTGGGCTTTTCTGAAGAAGGAGTTGGGGTGTACTTTACTGCGGGATATATGTTTTAGCCAAAGCAAAGCTTTGGAATTAAGAATGTAGAATTAAAAATTAAGAATTATTGGCCTTGTCATTTCGAAGAAACTTGCCGACTGAGAAATCCAGAGTTTCATTTAAAGGTAATTTTTTTGATATCTCGCTTTGCTCGATATGACAAAACAGAAATTTTAATCTTACATCTTTAATTTTTAATTCCTAATTCTCAGCCTTGCTAAGCAATCCTCGATTCCTATACATCACATCTTTGGTTCTGTCTTTCAGTAATTCTGCAGCGTCCATCAACAGCGATTGGTTACTCGGAAAAGCCAACTGATTAACTTCCACTCTTTCTTTTGACTCTTTACTGAGCGCCCTTTCATCTCCATTATAATTTGCTGAAAAATGCTCAAAGAAAGCCGTTACCGAAATATCTTCTCTTTTTACGAGCTGATCGGTTTCAATATTTATGTATTCGATCGTTCCGCCAACAATTCCTTCTTTATACTGACGGGTTTCAGTGACTTCTGCTTCAACGGTGATGAAATTGGGCTCACGCATATCATTCCCAAGTGAATCTTTTTTCACATTACCGTTTTCGTCAAGCACATACTTTGTTCCGTCCTGAATTTCTTTGGAATCTGTATATTTTTCTTTGGTGATCTGCTCAGGTGACACAATGATATCTTTGATATTCAACACAACGAAGTAATCGTAATCCACTTCTTCATCTTCGTACACACTGTATTGGATCCAAGTACCATTCAGATCCCCCAAACCAATCTTCCGCAGTTCCTGATCAAAACGAACAGGGAGTACAGATTCGGAATTGTTCTCGATCACAAATAAAACCTGATTGGTTCCCTCATATCGTGCCTGACTGAGTTTAGCATCCACATCTTTATAATTGGAATAAATCGATTTCACCGTCTCAAATTCTCTGTACGCTCTTCTCGCGTTTTCTCTTCCTCCCTTTTCCAGATAATCTATTCCCAAGGCGTATGAGGTTTCCGCGGCTTGTTCTTTGGAGGCGATCAATCGGTCATCATAATTCACAATTGTAAACTCTCTCAATACTGCTGATGGCAAAGTTTTGATCTTATCCTGCCTCCGATCTAACCGAACATACAGATCATAGATCTCGACGTAATTTTCCTCTCTTCCCTCCTTTTCCAGAAAGTCGATACGATCCTTATCGAAGTCCTGAGCTTTTCCGTAAGCCTCTTTCAATACATACAACTCCTTATCATTTCCGGGATCTTTACGGAGCTTTTTTACAGATTTGTCGATGGCTTTATCGTATTGACCTTTTTGCAAGTACTTTTCAGAAGATGCACAAGCCATCAACAATACAATTGAAAACAGAAACAGGATGGATCTCTTAATCATAGCAGTTAGTTTTTTGATTTCTGCTAATGTAATCAATCTCTCATTTACAAAAAAAGCTTTTAAACCACAGAGGACACAGAGTTTATTCTAAATATCTTTCTCTGTGTTCTTTGTGGTTATCTCTTAACAGTGCAATTAATTCTTTTTTTCTTCTCCCTTGTACTTTGACTCCAATTTATTTTCATGCCCTTGATGTTGAGCAGACATATTCTGTATTGATAAAAGTAAAATAACTACGGTAGAAAGTTTGAACATAATCCTTCCTCATAATATCAAATCTCAAAAATATAAAAAAAGCTTTCGTCTCTTTTCAAAATGAAAGCTTTTAAAAACTAAAAACCACAGAGGGCACAGAGTTTATTCTAAATATCTTTCTCTGTGTTCTTTGTGGTTATCTCTTAAAAATGCAATTAATTCACTTTTCTATTCTGAACAATTGTTATGCCTTTTCCACATTTCAGGATTGTGACCTTCCGGTATATTTTCGCAAGGATCTTGAGAAGTATAACCCCTGAGTTCATTATAAAGGTTCACCTGAGCTTTAGTAAGAATTTTTAAGGTTTTTAAATGAGCATTGAGATGTACAAATCTAAGTTCACCGGTAATTTCACTGATGTTCATTAGCATTTCTTTTAGTTCATCCTGATCATTTTTTTGCTCAGCAAAAAAGATATTCAATTTCTTTTCCGCACTAACTAGTTCATTTCCAAAAGTAATAGCCTCTGCTTTCATTGCATTGTATATGGCTTCAATTTTTTTGATCTGTTCTTCGGTTAGCTCTATCTCTTCCTTCATTTCAAGCAAATGTAACGGCCCCGGTATTCCATTCAACTCTGCTGCTTTTGCAAACCCCCAACCCTTGCCAGCTTTTAATTCCTCGACATCTTTTTCTGAAAGACTCTTGATTGTTCTTTGTTCCTGACCAACATATTCAGATTTCAAATCTTTTTGATGCTCCTCATGTTGAGCATATAAATTTTGTGCTGTTATAAAAGATATAAACAGAAAAGGGATACATAGTTTTTTCATGATCAAATTTATTTCGTGAATACCAAAAACTTATGATTTAGTGGGCTATTTCAAAATATAAAAAAGCTTTCATCTCTTTTCGAAATGAAAGCTTTTGAAAGTCTTTTAAACCGCAGAGGGCACAGAGTTAAAATATAACTTCTCTGTGTTCTTTGTGGTTAACTCTTACCAGCGTAGTAAATTGATCTCAGTCACATCAACTGTAAGGTTATTCCTAAAGATGGCAATGATAATAGCCAATCCAACTACGGCTTCTGCAGCAGCAACAGCTAATGCAAAGAACACAAATATCTGTCCGTCGATGTTTCCATGAAAACTGCTGAATGAAACCAACGTCAGGTTTACAGCATTCAACATCAATTCCACACACATAAAGATCACAACGGCATTACGGCGAATCAATACACCGATAATACCAATCGAAAACATGATAGCACTAATACCTAAAAACCAATCGATCTCTAACATCTGTTCTACCCTTTCTTAATTTTGTATTGAGCAACCATCAACGCACCAACAACAGCTGCCGTTAATAAGATCGCGGTCATTTCAAATGGAAGTAAATATTTTGTGTAAAGCACATCTCCTGCTGCTTCAACCGTTCCGATCTCTGCCATGTTAGAAGAAATCTCAGGAAGCATATTAGTAACTCCTGCAATACTGTAAAAGATCTGTCCTACAACAGCTGCTCCAAGAATAAATGCTAAGAAGTACTTTACTCTGAATTTATCGAAAAGCTTTTCTTCGTCTTCCACATTCAGCAACATGATCACAAACAGGAAAAGTACCATAATAGCACCAGCGTAAACCAGTATCTGGATCACAGCTAAAAACTGTGCGTTCAAAAGCAGATAGATCCCTGCCAATGAAACCATATTGATAACAAGGAAAAGCGCACTGTTAACCACATTCTTGTTGATCACCATAGCAAGTGCTGATCCGATGGCTAAAACAGCTAATAGTATAAATAGATAAACGATCATAATATCCTATAAAATTGGAGTGCAAATGTAGCACTATTTGCTTCCGTCTTCAAGACTAAAACAGTGATTATTCGTTAAATCCAGAAATAAATTAGTCCGGCTCCACCAACTAACCAGCAGTAGTAGGCAAAATAATGAAAACCTTTCTTCTTCAGGATCACAATCAGATACTTCAAAGCGTAATATCCTGAGATGAATGCAGTAAAAAATCCAACTAACAAGCTTGTAACCTGAACCGCATCAATACCAACCTCGATCAGATCCAGAATCTGAAGAAGCATTGCTCCACCGATCACGGGAATCACCATCAGAAAAGAAAAATTCGCCGCGTCTTCTCTTTTTACTCCAAAATACAGCGCCGCTGAAATTGTAGAACCTGAACGACTGATACCCGGAATCATCGCAAAAGCCTGAGCAAGACCAATAATAAAACTTCTGCCAAGCGTGACTTCTCCATCTTTTTCTTTTGCGAACTTCGTTAGAAATAAAATAAATCCTGTAACAACCAGCATGATGGAAACTAAAAACGGACTATCGAAAATAGATTCCACGCTGTCTTTAAGTGTAAAGCCGACAATAAATGCCGGAATCATACTGATAAGCACAAACAAGATCATTTTAACATTCGGGTCGTCCTTCTTCTCTTTAGGAGCGGCTAAAAAGCTTACTCCGGATTTCAAAATATCCCCGATAAGTGCACGATAGTAAATTAAAATGCTGCAAAGTGTTCCAAAGTGAACTACGATTTCAAAAGTTAGTCCAGCTTCGTTATTTTCCCCGAGGAAATATTTACCCAATGCAAGGTGACCTGAGCTACTTATTGGCAGGAATTCGGTGAGTCCTTGTAGCAGTCCTAATAAAAAAGATTGTAAAATGTCCATGTATTATATTTGATGGCTTTTTGGAAGGCGAGAAATTAACCATATCATCAGGAAAATTATAACGGAATATTAAGAAATATGAGCGAAATGGCTGTAGACATGAAAGCACTCGGTGAAAAAATCGAAAAGAGCAGTGCTTTTATCGAAGATATACGCAAAGAATTAGACAAAGTAATCATTGGTCAGAATTATATGATCGACCGTTTACTGGTTGGTTTGCTCACCAATGGACACGTTTTACTGGAAGGTGTTCCCGGTTTGGCAAAGACCTTAACCGTCTCTTCTCTTGCAACGGTGCTGAATACAGATTTCCAACGAATTCAGTTTACACCTGATCTTTTACCTGCAGATTTGATCGGTACATTGATCTACAATCAGAAGGAAGCAGAGTTTCTGGTTAAAAAAGGACCCATTTTCGCGAATATTATTCTCGCTGATGAGATCAACCGTTCTCCGGCAAAAGTTCAGAGTGCACTTTTGGAAGCGATGCAGGAAAAACAAGTGACCATCGGCGAAAGCACTTTTAAACTGGAAGAGCCTTTCCTAGTATTGGCTACTCAAAACCCGGTTGAACAAGAAGGAACGTATCCGTTGCCGGAAGCTCAGGTAGATCGTTTTATGCTGAAACTGAAGATCGGCTACCCGACTGAAGTAGAAGAAATGGAGATCATGCGCCGTATGGCTCGTACAGGTCCAAAGCCAACGCTAGATACGGTAGTTTCTACTGAAAAGATCATGGATGCCAGAGCAGTGATCAACGACATCTATATGGATGAAAAAGTTGAGAAGTATATTGTGGATCTGGTTTTTGCCACAAGAAAGCCGGCTAACTACGGACTTAAAGAACTTGAAGATCTGATCAGCTTTGGTGGATCGCCACGTGCTACCATAAATCTGAATTTAGCTTCCAGAGCGCAGGCATTTATGGAACACAGAGCGTATGTCACTCCGGAAGATGTTCGCACCATAGCGATGGATGTGCTTCGTCACAGGATCATCCCAACCTTCGAAGCAGAAGCTGAAGACATCAGCCCGGAAGATATCGTTGAGAAGATCATGGGAAGCGTGCAGGTTCCTTAAATTGATGAACAGTTTTGTAACTAAATGAACGAGAAATTTACTCAACTTTTCTCGGATTTTTTTCGAAGTATAGGAATAGATCCGTATCTAGTATTTTTCTTAATACTTATCGTTTTAATAGCTTTCAAAATTAAAAGCTATGTCAACGGCAAAGAAAAAAATAAGTGGGATTATATGTATGACGCTGTATTCTTCTTTGTCGCTTTCGGATTATTAGTTTTCTTTTCTTTTTATTTACTTGGATTTATAGAGTAAATATCAAACAATTAAAGCTAGCTCCGTGCGCTCTGTGTCGGAGCTTTTTTAATTTTTCATGCACTAACTATAGATTCCACTATTGGCAACTCATGTAAGTTTGTTAAGATAATCCCCCTTTGAAGGGGGGGCAAAATCTCGTCCGGAGATTTTGTGAGGGATGTCCTAACAGAATGCTGTGTAGTTTAACAACTCATAAACTTCACGCATCCCTCGGATCATCCAAAGTAACTGTTTGGATGATCATCTCCCTTCGAAGGGAGATTTAGAAGTGTTTCTAACTAGCTCCGTGCGCTCTGCATCGGACCTTTTTTTATTGATAAGTTTAAATGATTAATATTATTATGATTTTAAAATGATCCTAACCATATGAACTGGATATTTCTGCCTCCAAAAAGGAAAAGGAGTTTTAAAAATTCTGAGGAGCTGATACAAACACGCTTTCCAAAGAGATTACGAAATTCTCTGAAATCACTGAACAGGTTCAACAAAATGGTTGTTGGGTTATTCTCGATCTGGTTTGCTGTTGAAGTAGGATTTTTGATTACAGCGTCACTAACCAGTCTTGGATCGTTTTCTGCACTCACATATGTGGAAGGAGTTAAACTTACCGAAAGTGAAAATAGGTCAACGGAATACGGAAAAAGAAATGCGATCTACTTTGTGATCGATAAACATGGCGTTTTGAAAATGAATGGTGAAAAACTACCCGAGTCAGATCCTGTTTCTTTTATTAACACTACTCGAAATTCTTATGGATCTTATCCTCATGCAGTTCTTGTAATACATTCCGAAACTCCCATGTGGAAGATTACAGATCTGATTTCTCAAATTAAAGCAGCCGGTTTAACGAGAATTCTTTTTTCTACAGATTCTCAAAAAGAATGATATTCTATAAAAGCAGGTCACCCTACTTATGATGCATATTGAAGAATACGGTCATCTCGCGGCGTATGCCCGAGATCTGAATTGTTTTAAAAGGATACAACCTCAATAACGATCCAGATTCCTTCCTTCGCTGTAATGACAAAAAATAAATGTACTCCTCAACTTCACACAACCCTCGGTTCATCCAAAGGGAGATTTAGGTACCTTTAGTATTCTTTTGTGATTTTGTGATTTCGTGGCTTATAAAATCCGATTACTTCGTCATATTCATTCCTCGCAAAAGCTACCATTCACGAGCGGAGCGAAGTGATCTCACTGCTCTAGGCAATTACGCATGGTATTCCCGAATCTTCAGGATACCAAGCATAAAATGGAGACTGCTTCACTCCATTCGCAGATGAGGTAATTACATAAAACAAAAAAAGGCATCCAAACTTAATTGGATGCCTTTCTAAAATCTGAGACTTACTAAATATTATTCAGCAGAGTCTTCGTCAGTGTCTTTTTTAGAGCTCTTGCTTGTAGACTTTTTAGCAGCAGCAGCTTTTTCTTCTGCTTCCATTTTGTCTTTAAGAGCAGCCAATCCAGACATCTCACCTAAAGTAGGTGCACCGGTTTCAACATCAGCAGCTTCGATCTTCTTCTTAGCTTCTTTTGCTTTCTTCTGGTCTTTGTCTAACTGACTTAAGTTGATGCTTTTTGCCTCTTCGTTAAAGTCGAGTACAAATGCTTCTACTTTGTCGCCTTCTTTGAATTCAGGCTCAACAGCTTTTCCGTAGCTTAAGAATGCTTCAGCGCCAAGAGCTAACTTCACAAAAGCTCCTTTATCAGTTGCTTTCACTACTTCACCTTCAACAGATGCACCAGGAGCGTATTCTTTAGCATATTGTGTCCAAGGATTATCCTGAACTTGCTTATGACCCAAAGTAATTCTTCTGTTATCGAAATCAACACCAAGAATCACAACTTCGATTTCCTGATCTTTCTTAACGATCTCGTTCGGATGCTCAACTTTTTCAGTCCAGCTTAAGTCAGAAACGTGGATCAAACCATCGATACCTGGCTCCAGCTCAACAAATACACCGAAGTTAGTAAGGTTTCTGATCACACCGTCATGCTTAGAACCAACTGGGAATCTTTCAAGGATATCAGCCCATGGATCATTGGTCAATTGCTTAACACCAAGAGAAATTTTCTTCTCATCTTCGTTGATGTTCAACACGATACATTCTACAACGTCATCTTTCTGAACTAACTGAGATGGATGCTTGATATGCTGTGTCCATGACATTTCACTGATGTGAATAAGACCTTCAACACCTTTCTCAAGTTCAACGAAAGCACCGTAGTCAGCGATAGAAACCACACGACCCTGTACTTTGTTTTCTTCTGGATACTTAGCATGAATTTCTTCCCACGGATGCGGTTGTAATTGCTTCAGTCCAAGAGAAACACGCTTGCTCTTCTCATCAAAGTCGATAACAGCAACGTTTAATCTCTGATCCAATTGAACGATCTCATTTGGATTGTCAACACGTCCCCATGAAAGGTCAGTGATGTGAAGAAGTCCGTCAACGCCACCAAGATCGATGAATACACCGAAGTCAGTAATGTTTTTAACAGCACCTTCAAGAACCTGACCAGCTTCGATCGTTTCAAGAATTTCTTCTCTCTGCTCTTCAAGATCACTTTCAATAAGAGCTCTGTGAGATACAACTACGTTTTCTGCAGCCATGTTAAGCTTCACAACCTGGAATTCCATGGTTCTGCCTACATAAGCGTCAAAGTCACGTACTGGACGTACATCAATTTGTGATCCCGGAAGGAACGCATCGATACCGAATACATCCACAACCATACCACCTTTAATTCTACGCTTGATGTAACCTTCAATAATAGTAGCTGATTCGTGAGAAGCTTCGATTTTCTCCCACGCTTGCAGGATATCTGCTTTTCTTCTGGAAAGGATTAACTGACCGTCTTTATCTTCAACGCGATCAAGGAATACATCTACTTCGTCACCGGGAGCCATGCTCTCAAGTACAGAATTAGGGAATTCATTTACTGCAATGATTCCTTCTGATTTAAATCCGATGTCGATAACTACATATTTGTCGTCAACAGATGCTACACGACCTGTAATAATTTCTTTTTCTTCGATCTGATTGAGCGTATTCTCATACATTCCCATCATTTCGTTGTACTCGTCATCAGTATATTCATCTGATGGACTAGCCAACTGGTCGTAAGTGTATACATCGCCTTCAACTTCACCTGTAAATACGTGAGTTAAAGTTTCAGCAGTTTCTTCGGCTGTAGCTTCAGTTTCTGTAGTTTCTTCTTCTGCTACTGCTGTTTCTCCAACAGTTTCATCAGTTGTAGTAGTTTCTTCTTGTTCGGTTTCTTGTTTATTTAATTCTTCGGTCATTATATGTTTTGTTAATGTTTTACCTCACAACTGGCTTTCAACTGTGGGATAAGGTTATTGTTTGTTTTGTGGCATTATCTGCCGGACTCGTTCTGAGATCTGTGATACCTGCTCTTCAAAACTAAGTTCCGAAGTGTTAATCAAGATGGCATCGTCTGCTTGTTTCAGCGGATCAGATGCTCTGTTTGAATCAGCATTATCTCTGGCTTCAAGGTTTGATTTGATTTCCTCTAACGAGGCGTCCAAACCCTGGGCTTCCATTTCAGCTAATCGTCGCTTTGCTCTTTCATGGAGATCAGCAACCATAAAAAATTTAAGTTCTGCATCCGGAAACACTGCTGTTCCCAGATCTCTGCCGTCTGCGATGTACACCCCGGTTTCAACTTCAGCTCTCATCAATTTATTTATATGAGACCTTACCATTGGATCGGAAGCTACTTTGCTTACAGCGTTAGAAACTTTCATTTCTCTGATTTCATCAGACACTTCTTCCCCATTCAAAAAAGAATGGAAATTTTTATTTTTGAAATAAAATGAAATATCACTTTCTTTCAGGCGATCAAAGAACGAGGTTCCATTATCAAGTGATTCTAAATAGACGAGGGTTGCTACTCGATACAACGCTCCGGAATCCAAAAATTGGATCTGAAGTTGCTCGGCAATTGCCCTAGCTGTTGAACTTTTTCCCGACCCTGCAGGCCCATCGATTACCACTATCATAATAGAAAGGCTAAATTAAACTTATTCCCGGAAATATTCAATCAAATGTTGAATAATGTTTTACATTCCCGTAATTTTGGTGACTGAAAAACTTTACATCAAATTCGACTATAAGTCATGCCACAAACTAAACAAGCGATTAAACGAGTTCGCCAAGCTGAAAAAAGTAAGAAGCACAACCGCGCTCGTAAATCAAAAATGAGAATGCTTATCAAAGACGTAATGACGGCCACTGATAAGAAAGAAGCAGAAAAGCTGTTAAAAGAAGCTGTTTCTTACGTTGACAGAATGAGTGTTAAAGGCATCGTTCACAAAAACAATGCTGCACGCAAGAAAGCCGCTCTTACTAAGCACGTAAACAGTTTATAAGATCTTTATTTGATGGCCAACTCTCGATCTAAAGCACTTTTAGTAATTTTAGATGGATACGGGTTGGCCGAAGATCCTTCTGTCAGCGCTATTGATAAAGCTGACAAGCCTTTCTTAGATCATCTTTTTGCCACTTATCCGAATACTCACCTCTCAGCGAGCGGAGATAATGTTGGATTACCCGAAGGACAATTTGGCAATTCCGAAGTAGGACACCTTAATATTGGTGCGGGAAGAATTGTACGTCAGGAACTCTCAAGAATAAATCTCGCCATTAAAAATGGAGATTTTTTTGAGAACGAAGTCCTTCTGGAAGCAATTCAAAAAGCAAAGCCCAAAAACAAGATTCACCTTTTTGGACTTTTTTCTGATGGTGGTGTTCACAGCCACAACGATCATTTGTTTGCTCTTTTAGAGCTTTGTAAAAAGGAAGGCATTGAAAATGTGTATGTACATGCTTTCACAGATGGAAGAGATACCGCTCCGAATGGAGGGAAAAAGTACGCTCAGGAATTCAACAAAAAAGCTAAAGAGATCGGCGTTGGTAAATTAGCTTCTGTTATTGGTCGTTACTATGCGATGGACAGAGATAACCGCTGGGAACGCGTTCAACTGGCTTATGATCTTTTAGTAAATGGTAAAGGAGAGATTTTTGAGAGTTCAGATGAAGCTTTTGATTCTTCTTACTCTGATGGAATAACTGATGAGTTCATCAAACCCATCCTTTTAGACAAAAATTCTGAGTCCAGAATTGAAAAAGATGACTCAATAATTTTCTACAATATCAGAGGTGACAGAGCCAGAGAAATTTCCAGAGCGCTGAACGAGCAAGAGTTTAATGAGTTCGAAGTCAAAGATCTGAACCTTCATTACGCTACCTTCACTTCTTACGATGAGACTTTTGAGTTTGCTCACGTAGCATATCCACCACAAGAATTAAAGAATACTTTAGGAGAGTGGGTAAGTAAGCAAGGGAAAAAACAATTCCGCATTGCTGAAACTGAAAAATACCCGCACGTAACTTATTTCTTTAATGGTGGCGTTGAAGTTCCCAATGAAGGCGAAGACAGGCTTGTTATTCCAAGCCCAAAGGTAGCTACTTACGATCTGCAACCTGAAATGAATGCCGATCAGGTCACCCAAGCACTATGTGAACGTCTTGAGTCTGAAGAATATGATCTGGTAATCCTGAATTTTGCAAATCCTGATATGGTTGGGCACACAGGAGTTATGGAAGCTGCTGTCAAAGCCGTTGAGACCATCGATAAGGAATTAAAAAAGGTAATTAAAACTGCAAATGCGCACGGTTATACATCTTTGATCATTGCAGATCACGGAAATGCTGATCAAATGATCAAACCTGACGGAAGTCCACATACTGCACACACAACTGCACTTGTTCCGGCTATTTTAGTAAATCATCCTGATTCACCTGAAATGCGCCCGGGAATACTTGCAGACGTCGCTCCTACCCTTTTAAAGTGCATGAAAACCGATCAACCTGAAGAAATGTCGGGAACTCCTCTTTTTTAATCCCATTCTGTCTGCATTTTTTTTGCAATTAGCTACACGCCCTGCTACATTCAAAAAAGAATGAACTAAAGTTATGTCAGGCTCGTTTTTTGCATAGGCGTAACGCATAAGAGAAACATTATAAAAGACAGAAGGACCTACCATTATGGAGGGCAATTTTTCAAGTAAAGTTAGAGACGTAATTCAATTCAGCAGAGAAGAAGCACTGCGTTTGGGTCACGACTACATTGGCACTGAACATCTCATTCTGGGTATTGTACGATTAGGCGATGGAGTTGCGATTCGAATTCTTAAAAATTTAGATTGCGATCTTTTCAAATTAAAAAAGACTATTGAAGATACAGTAAGAGGAACAGGTGGTTCCGTTACTGTGGGTAATATTCCACTCACGAAGCAAGCTGAAAAAGTATTACGGATTACTTATTTAGAAGCAAAACTGTATAAAAGTGACACCATTGGCACAGAGCATTTATTACTGTCACTTTTAAGAGATGATGAAAACATAGCTGCTCAAATCTTGCAGCAATTCAGCGTTTCTTATGATTCTGTTCGTGAAGAGTTAGATCTTATTATCTCCGGAAAAACCAGAGATGAAGATTTAGATTCTTCTTCCCTTTCTGCAAGCGTTGCGCCTTCAGGAGGATCACAAGGTTCCGGAAGCTCTAGAGAAAAGAAAATGGAAAAATCAAAAACACCGGTCCTCGATAACTTTGGTCGAGACCTCACTCAAATGGCTATTGATGGGAAATTAGATCCGATCATTGGTCGTGACAAGGAAATTGAACGAGTAGCTCAGGTGTTGAGCCGTCGTAAGAAAAACAATCCTGTTCTTATAGGTGAACCGGGAGTTGGTAAAACTGCTATTGCCGAAGGATTGGCCGACAGAATTATAGAAAGAAAAGTATCTCGTGTGTTATACGACAAACGAGTGATCGCTCTTGATCTGGCTGCGTTGGTTGCAGGTACAAAATACCGCGGTCAGTTTGAAGAACGCATGAAAGCGATCATGACAGAACTTGAGAAAACGGATAATGTAATTCTGTTTATTGATGAGCTACATACCATCGTTGGAGCAGGTGGAGCTAGTGGCTCACTTGATGCTTCAAACATGTTAAAGCCGGCTTTGGCTCGTGGAGACATTCAAGCTATCGGAGCGACTACTCTGAACGAGTACCGTCAGTTTATTGAAAAAGATGGCGCACTCGAGCGTAGATTCCAGAAGATCATGGTTGATCCAACAACTCCTGAAGAAACCATTGAGATCTTAAAGCAGATCAAACCAAAATATGAGAAACATCATGGTGTTCGTTACAAAGATGACGCCATTGAAGCTTGTGTTTCATTGACCGACCGATATGTAACTGATCACTTCTTACCGGATAAAGCTATCGATGCTTTGGATGAAGCCGGTGCAAGAGTTCACCTTTCAAATATTACTGTTCCTAAACACATTATTGAACTTGAGGAACAAATTGAAGCTACGGGCCATGACAAAAACAGCATGGTTAAAAAACAAAGATTTGAAGAAGCTGCTCGTTTGCGAGATACTGAAAAACGCTTGATCGAAGATCTTGAAGTTGCACAAAAGGAATGGGACAAAGAATCTGAAAGCATTTTATTTGATGTGGAAGAAGACGATGTCGCTTCTGTTATTGCAATGATGAGCGGTGTTCCTGTAAACAAGATCAGCCAGAATGAAGGACAGAAACTTCTGAAAATGAAGGAAAGTCTTGCAGGAAAAGTGGTTGGGCAAAGCGAAGCTATTGTTAAGCTTACCAAAGCAATTCAAAGAACCCGTGCCGGATTGAAAGACCCTTCAAGACCGATCGGTTCATTCGTGTTCTTGGGGCCAACCGGTGTTGGTAAAACAGAACTTGCTAAAGTACTCGCCAAATATCTCTTTGATAAGGAAGATTCTCTGATAAGAGTTGACATGAGTGAGTATATGGAAAAGTTCTCCGTTTCCAGATTGGTTGGAGCGCCTCCGGGCTATGTTGGATATGAAGAAGGCGGAATTCTTACCGAGAAAGTTCGTCGCAAGCCGTATAGTGTAGTTCTTCTTGATGAGATCGAGAAAGCACACCCCGATGTATTCAATATCTTATTACAAGTGCTAGACGATGGAATTTTAACGGACAGCTTAGGTCGACGTGTCGACTTCAGAAATACGATTATAATCATGACTTCAAATATTGGAGCCCGTGATATCCGCAACCTTGGAAAAGGAATCGGATTTGGCGGACCGGACGAAGGCACTTTTGATTATGCTAAAATGAAGTCAACCATTCAGGATGCACTAAAAAAAGTATTCAATCCGGAATTCCTGAACAGAATTGATGATGTGATTACATTCAAGCCTCTTGAAAAACAAGATATCTTTGAGATCATTGATATTATTTCTGACGAATTATTCACACGGATCCAGCAAATCGGATATACCGTTGATATCACCAAGGGAGCGAAGGAGTTTATCACTGATAAAGGTTTTGATCCTAAATACGGAGCCAGACCTCTTAAGCGTGCGATTCAAAAGTACATTGAAGATCCATTAGCAGAAGAGCTTTTGGAAAACAAAAAAGAGGAAGGTTCAACTATAAAGATCAAAATGAATAAATCCAGAGATGGTTTAGAGTTTGATTGGACAAAACCTGACCCAAAAGCAGCTAAGGAAAAAGAAACCAAAGCCTCTGAAGAAGAGGACGCTTCTAAGGAAGCCAAAAAAGAAGCTTAATGTTATTAAAAGCCTCATCATTTGATGAGGCTTTTTTTATGCTCTTTAGAAACTAGCTTTCAAATTCAGATCTTTGTTCATACCTGTAATGGTATAATTGAATCGGCTGTTTTTATTCATAGAGATATTATCCAATTCAGCAATTTCAACAGTACTTGAATATTTTTGGCTGGCTATTTTTCTGGCTGCCACATTTATAATCCTTACTTCAATATCAGATAAAGTGGTTCCATTCAAATCTCCTGTTAATCCAACAATAGTTTGATCTGATGCGCTGTAATTTGCAAACTGAAGAGTTCCATTTCTGAAACTGCTGCTACCAATTCTCTCACCGCTTAGTACATTATATACTGCCACTCTTCCTTCTGAAAAAACGGTTAAAGTTGAGCCGCTTCCATATAAATTCAGTCCTTTTACTTTTCTGTCAAAAGCTATTTTCCTGATCTCATTACCATAACGGTCCATTATCGTAATTTCATCATCACTTCCTTCCTTACCCGAAGCAATGGCGATGAATTCACCTGACTCCGATACACGGACGGCTCTGATCTCCTGATCTGCTTTATAAAAAATATCCCGCTCGGAATTTTCCAACTCTATCACTTTGGCTCGCGAACCTCTTTTATCACCATTTCTAACCTGAGGATTGTACAGTACAATGGTTTTACCCATCGGATCAGTGGCCAGTTCAGAAATCTTTTCTCCGTCTTTACTACTTGAACTGTTAGAGATCGGCCGAATTACACTTCCAAAAGAATCAAATAACACAAAATTAGCAATGTTTTCACGAACAATATACGCTCCGTTTTGCAATGGATAGATCTTAAAAGAAGGATCATCACTTACAGAATTATATTTACCGGAATTAATAACCGCACCATCTGGCTCCATAATCTGTATCACATTGGAGCTTATATCTCCCTTTAGAAATGATGAGCCGGAGGAGCTCTCAGATATACTCAACGATTGACTAAAAAGTGAGGAGGATAATAATCCCGCTAAAAAAATAAGTGGAAAAGTTTTCATAAATATTTCAGAAGTTAATTCGTACCAAAGAACGGGATTTTTAAAGAATATTTCTGCTTTTCCTCGCCCTTTTTTGCAAAATGTCTATCTTTAGGAAACTTCAAAATAATTGATTCATGAAATATCACCTTATTACCGGTGGATGCGGCTTTGTTGGAAGAAACTTTGTTAAGCGCCTCCACTCAACTACGAACGATACTATCCTTTTTATTGACGATCTCTCGGTTGGAACTCATCCGGCTACCTGGCTTCCTGATGGAACTCCGTCACGCACAGAGAACGGGCTCGAGTTTTTTGGTGAAGATGAAAGAATGATATTTCTGAAACAAGACGCCCGATATTTTATCCGTGAAATGCTGGACGACCAGGAATACATCAAGAAAACATATAAGCTTGACGTTACTTCTTTTGAAGATGTATTTCACTTTGCAGCAATTGTGGGTGGTAGAGCAAAGATAGACGGTGATCCAATGATGGTAGCTCTCGATCTTTCCATTGATGCTGAATTCTTCCTTTGGGTTTGTCGACAAAAGCCAACGCGTGTTCTTTATCCAAGTTCAAGTGCAGCCTACCCTGTTGATCTTCAAACCGAATCTGACGCAATTGCCCTTTCAGAAAGCGATATCGATTTCAAAAAAATGGGTCAACCGGATATGACCTACGGTTGGTCTAAGTTAACCGGTGAATATTTGGCTAGTATTGCTGCGGAATACTATGATGTTTCTGTAACCTGCATCAGACCTTTCAGTGGCTATGGAGAAGACCAAGACCTCTCCTACCCTGTTCCTGCTATCGCTCGTCGTGCAGCACTAAAAGAAAATCCTTTTGAAGTTTGGGGAACCGGAAAACAAGGCCGAGATTTTGTTCATATTGATGATGTGATGGATTGTACCTTGCTCGCTATGGATCATATAACTGATGGAAGCGCCATCAACATTGGAAGTGGAAGACTAACAACTTTCTTAGAACTCATTGAGGTGTTTACTTCTTTCGCTGATTACTCACCGGAGATCAAAACACTACTCGACAAACCGGTTGGTGTTCATTCCAGATATGGAAAAATGGATTATGTAAAAGAGCGATTAGGTTGGGAGCCCAAATTATCTCTGGAAGAAGGTATGCGTCGTGTATACGATGTTGCCGTAAAGAAATATACTTGATATGCCCGTAATAGTTTGCTTTGGTCCCGGTCCTAAATTCAAGGGTGGGATTTCCAATTATAATACTTCGCTTGCCAAGACTTTCGATAAAGATCCTGATAACGAGGTGCATATTGTTTCATGGACTAATCAGTATCCTTCTATTATTCCCAGAGAGTTCATTGATAAATCCAGCCGTTCCGACTTTATGGAAGGCACGAATATCAAAATTGAGTATCTAACCAATTATAACAATCCGTTAAGCTGGAAGAAAACTGCGAAGTATATCAAGTCGCTTAATCCGGACAAAGTGATTTTTCAATGGGCAATTTCCATTCAGGGCTTACCGATGGGATCGATCGCCAAATGGTTGCAAAAAAACTCTGACGCTGAGATCATTTTCGATCTGCATTTTGTAGTTCAGAAAGAAGGAAGTACCATTGATGAGCGTTTTACTAAAATGGGAATCAAACATGCAGACACCTACATAGCTCATGCTTACAAAACAGTGCATGAGTTAAAAGCATTACTTCCAAAAAAAGAGTTCGCAGTTAATGAAACCGGTGAAAGATCTCAGGATGATTCAACTACAGTTATTAAACTCTTCCATCCGGTGTACGATCTTTATCAACCCGATCCGCAATTTGATGTTCAAAAGTTTAAACAGGATCTGGGTCTCAAAGAAAATGTATTTTTTTATTTCGGATTCATCAGGAAATACAAAGGCTTGCATAATGCGATCAGAGCATTTAAGAAAGTAGCAGAACAACGAGATGACGTTTCCTTTTTAATTTGTGGAGAAGAGTTCTGGGCTACTTTGGATACTTCTAAATTATCCACCAAAATAAAACGCGGCTTGTTTGGGATTGCTCAGAAATTATTCCTCAAGAATAAAGAAAGCGAACAGGATTACCGACCGTTATCTCTGATTGAAGAACTGGATCTACAGGATAGCACTGTAGTGAAAAGTGAATTTATTCCCAACGAAGATGTCCACAAATACTTTCAGGTAGCAGATTGTAGTGTGTTATATTATTTAACAGCAACACCTTCCGGAGTAGAATCTCTAACCTACAACTTTGGATTACCGATCTTGGCAACCCGGGTAGGACATTTTCCCGAAACTATTCAGGATGGTTTCAACGGATATTTAGCGGAACCGGAAGATATTGATTCCATGGCTGAACAAATGTTGAAGTATCTGGAGCTTCCACTTCCGTCAGAAAACGTGTATAAATCTGCTTCAAAAATGAGTTGGGATAATTACGTAACGGCTATTCTGGCTGATTAAGTAACATCTTGAAAAATTTACGAAATAAAGTTCAATTTTAGGTGGTAATGGTACAGAGAAAACCTTATCTTTGTTGCCTTTCCAATTTTGGAAAATCGGGGAGTGGCGCAGCCCGGTAGCGCATTCGCTTTGGGAGCGAAGGGTCGCAGGTTCAAATCCTGTCTCCCCGACAATTATTGACGTATTGAAATGAGCGCCCGTAGCTCAACTGGATAGAGCAATTGCCTTCTAAGCAATAGGTTTCAGGTTCGAGTCCTGACGGGCGTACTATACTAGTTTAAACAAGGCGACATGGCCGAGTGGCTAGGCAGAGGTCTGCAAAACCTCGTACGGCGGTTCGAATCCGCCTGTCGCCTCACTTTACATGTTGTACTATTGACATATTGACTTTAAATGCCGCGTTCGTCTAGGGGTCCAGGACGCCGCCCTTTCACGGCGGTAGCACGGGTTCAAATCCCGTACGCGGTACAGCTCACGCTTAAGCGTGAAAATTTCAAATCTCAAAATCCAAGAACCAGTTGGTATTTGTTGATTGTTATTTGAAATTTATAGCATAGATGGAGCTTGTAGCTCAGTTGGTTAGAGCGCTGGTTTGTGGCACCAGAGGCCGTGGGTTCAAATCCCATCAGGCTCCCTTTTTGATCACAGATTGAGTTGATTCAAATCAACATTAAGTCTGTGGTCTTTTTTATTGATTTACATTACCTGCCGCGTTCGTCTAGGGGTCCAGGACGCCGCCCTTTCACGGCGGTAGCACGGGTTCAAATCCCGTACGCGGTACACAAAGCACTAATTCGAAAGAGTTAGTGCTTTTTTTGTTTATGCAAATCTCCTCTCTGAATTTTTACATTTACTTCCATCAAGTTATCAAGTATAATAGGTCGTCTTAAAATTTATAGTATTCTGCCTAATTTATATTGTTTATGGAAAGCGCTAAAAAAACAAATCGCTCCGCATTTATCATTGTTACTACCCTCTTTTTTATGTGGGGATTTATCACTGTTTTAGTTGATGCTCTTATTCCCAGATTAAAAGATGTTTTTGAGCTTAGCTATTTTGAAGCAGGGTTGGTTCAGTTCGCCTTCTTTACGGCCTACGCTGTTTTTTCGATTCCCGGCGGAAAGATCATTTCCAAAATTGGATACAAAAAAGGAGTAGTGATCGGACTACTTACAATGGGATTGGGTTGTTTTTTGTTTTACCCTGCTGCTGATTTCAGAATTTTCGGCATTTTTCTTTTAGCAATGTTTGTACTGGCAGGTGGCATTACCATTTTACAGGTTGCAGCAAATCCATATGTTGCCGCTTTGGGTCCCGAAAGTTCTGCTTCAAGCCGATTAAATTTATCGCAAGCTTTTAATTCTCTCGGAACATTTATAGCACCGTTGGTTAGTGCGGCTTTTATACTGAGCAGCAGTGTTTTGAGTTCCAAAGAAGTTTCAAATTTATCTACATCAGAGCAAGAAGCTTATTATGTAGCAGAAGCTGCCGCTGTACAAAGCCCATTTTTGATTCTTGCCGGAGTGATCATATTGTTAGCCATAATTTTCGCAATTATAAAACTCCCGAAAATCCTTGAAGGTGATGAAGACAAAAACGGCAGTTACAAGATTGCTTTAAAAACCCGCCATTTGATGCTCGGCGCTGTTGGTATATTTGTTTATGTAGGTGCCGAAGTAACCATTGGCAGCTATATGGTGAACTATTTCCTGACGCTCGATATAGTTGAATTAATTCGGAACAGTGGATTTATGCCCGGACTTGCAGAACTACTTTCCGGAACAGGAATCGATCAGGCAACACCGGCTCAACTTGCAGGTTCTTTTGTAGCACTTTACTGGGGTGGAGCTATGGTTGGTCGATTTATAGGCTCGGGCTTACAACTGATTATAAAACCATCAAAACTGTTAGCATTGTATGGCTTAATTAATGTTGGATTATTATTTATCACCATGAATTCTTCCGGGTTACTCGCCGTCTGGACTGTACTCTGCATCGGACTTTTCAACTCTATTATGTTTCCAACTATCTTTACGTTGGCAATTAAAAAGCTTGGAAAACATACTGCTCAGGGATCAGGTATTCTTTGTACAGCAATTGTAGGTGGAGCTTTTATTCCGCCTCTTTTTGGTTTCTTTGCTGATACTTGGACGTTACAAGCCGCATTTATCGTTCCGATCCTTTGCTACCTCTATATTAGCTGGTATGCGAAGTTTGGTTCTGAAGCGCCTGTTATACCATCTCCCGAATCTTAGGCTTCTGCTTTTTCACATGATTGATATTGATCAGTTCTCCGATCAATCCGGTTGATAGTAATTGAATACCAAGTACCATCAACAGAATACCAAGGAATAATAACGGTCTGTCTCCAATACCTTTATTAAGAAATAACCTAAGTACTGCCAAGTATGCATTGATTCCGGTTCCTACGAGCAAGAGTACAATTCCGAAAGTCCCAAAAAAGTGCATCGGCTTTTGGAAATAGCGTTGTACAAAAAGAATAGTTATAAGGTCTAAAAACCCATTTATAAAACGAGACAATCCGAATTTAGTAGTACCGTATTTTCTGGGATGATGCTTTACGATCTTTTCACCAATTCTGGTAAACCCCTCCTTCTTTGCCAACATGGGAATATATCGATGAAGCTCTCCGTACAAATAAATATTGTCGATAACCTCTCTCTTGTAAGCTTTTAATCCACAATTAAAATCATGCAGATGTATACCTGCAGCTTTCCGTGTTACATAATTGAAAAACTTTGAGGGAACTGTTTTTGAAATCGGGTCAAAGCGTTCTTTTTTCCATCCACTTACCATATCTAAACCGCCCTTAAGCATCTGGATCATATCGGGAACTTCATTAGGGTCATCCTGAAGATCTGCATCCATCGTAACAACATACTTACCCCTTACTTCCTCGAAACCGGCCTGAAGAGCTACACTTTTCCCATAATTATGACCAAAACTTATACCTCTTACTTCCTTGTGTTTTGCACCAAGATCTTTGATCACTTGAAACGAACTATCAGTTGAGCCATCATCAACAAAAATGACTTCGTAAGAATATGTTGCTGAAATTGATTCCTCTATGGCCTGGACTAATTCGGCTAAAGATTCCTCCTCATTGAACAATGGAACTACTATGCTAATATCAACTTCAGGGCTTTCTTTTGATTTTTCCAAAATGCTTTCTTTTAAAATAGTTCAGAAATGATTTTCTTTGGTGAATTAAAGATGACAAAATACACTTTATACCCACTATGAAAAAATTGTATTACTCGATGGGCGAAGTTAGTAAGCTTACCGGACTTGCTCCACATGTTTTAAGAAGTTGGGAAAAAAATTACAGCGAACTTAATCCCAAGAAAAACAGCGCCGGAAACAGAGCTTATAAAGAAGAAGAAGTAGAACTCATATTCAAGATCAAAGAGTTGCTTGAGGAGAAAAAGTATACTTCTGCCGGTGTAAAGAAAGTTCTTAAAAAAGAAAAAGAACCGGAATCTGTTTCATCAACAGAGATACCATCTGACGTAAGAAAAGACCTGAATGAAGTAAAAGTATTTCTGAACGATCTGTTAGAGAAGCTTTAGTCTTCTTTGGTATTCCCTTTGCGAGTCATTAGAATCATCAAAAACTGACAACAGATCATTAATGCAATTCCCACAAGATGAAGAACCTGCAGAACTTTAGGTACATCCAGATAGGCTAATCCAATCCCGATCAAAATCTGTGCAAAGATCAAAGCCACGTTAGTAATTCCCACTTTTTTAAGTTGACCGGTGATCTCTTCTTTCCACAAAACAAATCCCAGATAACCACCTGAAATTGCAAGCAACCATGAAAAGGTTCGGTGTATTTCAAAGATCTGACCAAGTGAATCGATCCAAGTTGAACGTGGTGGCACAGTATCTGTCATGGTGTTTTTTATGACATCAATTTCTTCCCTTACCTGAGTTCCGAGTATCATTTGCAACACTGAAAGCACCAAAATGATCAACGTAGTTACATAGAGCTTCTTTCTTAGCGAATTGTCGATATTAATTCTGACAAGGTCTTCACTTGTTTTATAAGCACAGTAAAGCAGCAAAGTTACTATCACCATGGCTAAAACCATATGCAGAGAGATCATCCCCGGTAGTAAGTTTGTACTTACAACAATAGATCCCAACCATCCCTGAAATCCTGTTAATATAACGGCGGAAGCAGATAAAAAAGTTATTGATTTTCTTGTTCGCCAATAGCTAAGAGAGCGTAAAAATGTGAGGAATACAAGAATCCCGATTACCGCACCTACTAATCTGTTTAAGTATTCGATCCAGGTTTTGGTAGCATTGAATGCTTCTTCCCTTTTAATGTTAGGATCATTTTCGATTTGATGAGCAATTTCATTAAACCCTAAAGCTTCAAGATAGCTTACAATTTTTTCGTTCTTTTCTACTCGTTGCTCTACGAATACTTCTCTGTAGTTGCTTGGGAGTTCATCAACTGAAGTGGGTGGAATCCAGCTTCCAAAACATTTTGGCCAATCCGGACATCCCATTCCTGAACCGGTGCTTCTTACTATACCCCCAACAAGTATCAGAAACAGTGTTGCAAATACGGTAGTTATGGCTGTTTTTTGATAGGAATTTAATTTCATACTTAAAGGTAACAATACTCCTTGAAAATGATTAACTTTGCGTGCTAAAAATTTCAAGATTTTCTGTTTTTCTATGAGTTCTATTGAAGAAAAAATTCAGCTCGAACGTTCGTTCACAGATGTAATTTCTGATTATCACCAACTTACCAAACCCGGTATTACACTGGCGGTTTTGGCTAGTATGTTGGTAGGCTTTGTGTTAGGCAGTGGCAGTTCGTTCAATTTCATATTGATGATCCACGCGATCATCGGTACATATATGATCGCTGCCGGAACCGGAGCGTACAACCAATTTATGGAGCGCCGACTGGATGGTTTGATGAAACGAACGGCAAAACGTCCGCTTCCCGATAATCGTATTGCAGCTTCTTCCGGAATGTTTTTCTCTTTGATCTTAATTTTTTCGGGGCTCGTTTACCTTTTCATATTGGTTAATCCATTAGCCGGAGCCATTTCTTTTGCAACCACTTTTATTTATTTGATCGCCTATACACCTATGAAGCAGGTTTCTGCTTTCAATATTGTGATCGGTGCAGTTCCCGGTGCATTACCTCCTGTTGGCGGTTGGGCTGCAGCATCCGGAACTATTGAAAGCCCTGGAATGTGGCTTTTATTTGGAATCGTTTTTCTATGGCAGGTACCGCACGTTATGGCAATCGCCTGGAGTTTAAAAGACGATTACTTTGGCGCCGGATTTAAAATGCTACCAAAAAATGATGAGACGGGCCGTAAAACTTCTCTTTGGTCTTTGGTTTGTACCATTCTTCTTTATCCCGTTTCAATTGCTATGTTTGTGATGGGAATTTCAGGAATGATCTTTCTGGTTCTAAGTTTAATTCTTGCGACCGGATTTCTTTACTACAGCATTAAATTCCTGAATGAAAGAACTAAAGAAAATTCCCGTAAACTGATGTTTGCCTCCATCGCTTACCTACCTCTTGTTTGGGTAGCGGTTTTTATTGATAGATTGATTTAAGTACAATATCGAATATCCAATAGCGAACATTCAATGCTGAAGTGCGGTATTATGGATTGTATCTATCGCTTTACATAAACATCGACCTGAATCAACAATTATTTATCGAGTTCCTTCGGAATTTCACTTTTGAAGTATTCGACACATTCTTCTATTAGATTTAAAGGCAGGGATTCCTCAAAAAGAGTGATATTAACGTCTTCATTTTCATCATCTCTGAATATCTCAATCAATATTTTTTCCTTTGACCAAACTTCAATTCCCATTCCATCTCTTTCAGAGATATTACTCACTACTGCCACTTGAAAATCATTCAGAAGCTTAGTTTTCATAATTGACACTATTGAACTAGTTCTTTAACCCTAAACCTTATCATCATAAAGCCGGTTATAATCTTCGATAATGGCTGATAAATATTCGTGAGATTTCATTTCCGGTTTAACAACTCCGGTCTTTTCTTCAATGGCTTTTCTGGTTTTGGTGACCATTACAAACCAAGTGTTGTAATCGTAAGTTTTGCGAGCGTTCAGAACTTCTTTAATGATGCCTACATCTTTGTCGGACAGATCAATTTCTGAACTGAAATTAGCTTCTGTGTCGTCTTCAATTTCTGCAAAAATAGTGTCAGACAGTTTTGTTTTTGATTTGTCTTTAACTACTGCTGTTTTTGCAACAATATCCCCAATCCTTTGTCCTTTACCGTTCAAAAGAATGGTTATAATGGCAACACTTCCTGCCATTAAAGTCACTTCAAATAATCTGAAAAACCATCGAACCAGATAATCTCCTAATCCCGGCCTGCTACCATCAACTTTAACTACACGGATTCCTACTAGTTTTTTCCCCACGGTGTAGCCTTTCCAAAGTGTTTCGATAACCAAATAGTATAAAAACACAGGAATAGTAACCAATAAGAACATCACCCAGCCATATTCACTTTTCCATGCAAAATCCTGAGGAGTAACTCCGTCCCAAATAAAATTCACCACAAAGGTGTAGGCAAGCAGAATAATACCATCAACCAAAAAAGCCAGTAACCGTTGAAAGATATCGGCCGGTTCATAGTTAATGAGTACATGCTGGGATGTTTCTAAACTAATTTTGTCCATGGGTTTTAATTTATGCTTAAATCAACTACTATTCCTTTTTAAAATAAGCGTTTAAAATAGCGCCTAAAGCAGTAATTCCAAAAGCAAAATATAGCATTGCGAGAAGTAGTTTTTTTAAGAAAAAATGCCGGGAAATGGAAACACTATGAAGAAATTCTGAAAAAGAACTCTTCTTTTGATCCTGATAAACTTGCTGAATTATATATAGAGCTCACCAACGATCTGGCATATGCTCAAAGCCAATATCCCGGCACAAAAACAGAGTTATATCTCAACGAACTTTCAGTTAAGATCCATGATTCCATTCATAAAACTAAGAAAGAAAATTACAGCCGGATCATAACTTTCTGGTCCCGGGAATTACCTGCTCTCTATGCTTCTAAACAGAAAGAACTTCTCTATGCTTTTACGCTATTTGTTGTTGCCGTTATAATAGGTTGGTTGTCTCAAAGCTTTGATCCTGATTTTGCAAGAGTTATTGTCGGGGATGAATATGTAAATATGACCATGACCAACATTGAGAAAGGCGATCCACTAGCAGTGTATAAAGATGCCAAACAAATGAATATGTTTTTTGGTATTACTTATAACAATGTCCGGGTTTCTTTTAACGCTTTTCTGTTCGGCTTACTCACTGTTTTCGGCACCGGTTATTTTATGCTTGCAAATGGAGTGATGTTTGGATGTTTTATGAGCCTCTTTAGCAATGAAGGATTATTATACGAGGCCATCAGAGTTGTTATGATCCATGGAACTATAGAACTTTCGGCAATTATAATAGCCGGAGCTGCAGGTTTCGTACTGGGGAATAGTTTCATTTTTCCGGGCACTTTATCCAGAACTAAAAGTTTTGTTAAAGCAGCTAAAGAAGGGCTAAAAATGATCATTGGACTGGTTCCTTTATTCATTGTCGCAGGGTTTTTAGAATCATTTGTTACCCGCTTAACAGAAATGCCACACTGGCTAAGTTGGACTATTATACTTTTATCGGCCGGTTATATACTTTTTTACTTTGTGCTGTTCCCGCAATATCTAAACAAAACTAACAAAACAAAGCTTTATGCAAACTCTTAAACTAGACAAGCCAAGAGATATTGGCCAAATTATTAGTGATACTTTTGCCTACATAAGGGTACATCACAAGACATTACTTAAACCATTTGCAGTATATGTATTGCCGGCACTGCTTCTTTCCGTTGCGCTTTTGGGTGGTGGTTTTGGAAGCATGTTTGCAGATATCACTCAAAACTCCACTCTTGTTGAAAGTGATCCCTCAATGTTAATTGGTCCGGGTGTGACTCTTTTCTTAGGATTTATTTTTGTGATCTTAACAAGCTGGCTTTTCCTTTCTGTTGTGCATCAACACTTAAAGTTTGCTGCTGAGGGGGAAGTACCTACACATCTGGGAGAGTTCAGCAAAGGTATGTTTGTAAAAGGTTTGGTTTTAGTTGCCACTTATATCGGTCTGATGGTACCTATTTACATTGCTATTTTTATTCTGGCAATGATCCTACAAGACCTGTTCTTTATAGCTATGCTGGTATTAACACCCCTGTTCTTTTATGTAGTGGTTAAATTGATGTTATTTCCTGCCGCATACTTTATTGAAGGTGGCTCTCCAACTGATGCAATTAAAAGATCCTGGAGTTTAACAGACGATAACTTTTGGGTTACCTTTGGTGTTTACTTTGTGGTAGCCCTGATTTTTGGCATGCTTTCATATCTGATAATAATTCCCGTCATGATCTTACTTGTAATAGTCATAAATGTGGGTGATGCAGCTTTTGAGGAAAATATTGGCATATTGATGGGAGTATTTTACGGAGTAATGTATTTCTTTCAGTTGATCTTCTCATCAGCTCAGTTTATTTCTCTGGGGCTTCACTTCTTCAACTTAAAAGAAAGAAAAGACGGAACTGCGTTAAGAGATCAAATCGATCAACTTGGATAATGTCATTAGCTAAGAAATCTTTCTTTTTTTTATTTCTGCTATCAATCTTTGGGTCGCAAACTACTTTAGGTTTTCAGGTTTCTACTGATACTTCTTCGGTAGTCGAGGTCAGAATTCCTCACGAAGATTCGATTGAAGCTTACCAAAATGATGAGGATTTCAATTATGAAGTCGATCCTGAGGAGTCTCAATCCTGGATGTTGCTTTTTCTGGTTTGGATACTTGATCTCTTTGGAAAGGTATTTGGCAATACATACGGCGTTATCTCATTAAAATTTATTCTCATTCTCTTTTTCGTGATTGCATTGGCACTACTGATCAATGCTCTGTTTAAAGGGAATATGGGGAGTGCATTTACCGGACAATCTGCCTCCAAGAAACTTAAAGTTGATCTTAATAATGAGCATATCGACTCAGTTGATCTGGACGCTTTAATGAAAGAAGCGATCCGAAACAATGATTTCAGACTAGCTGCCCGCTACCTCTATTTGAAGGCCCTTCAGAACTTAAACGAAGCTAACCTGATCGTTTGGGCGGTAGATAAAACCAACTCCGAGTATCTGAACGAAATACAAAACCATCCGGGTAGAGAGGCTTTCAGCAAACTTACGTTAATTCATGATTATACCGAATATGGAGATTTTGAAATAGATGATTCCGGATTCAGTAACATGAAAAGACATTATGAAAATTTGTTAGCAAAACTTGGAAGTCGCTCATGAATAGAAAAGAGATTATATATCTTTCTGTTATGGGAGTGGCAATTGTGCTCTATTTGGGGTTACAAATATTCGGCCCAAAGCCAATTGATTGGTCAGAAAGCTATTCTTCCTTAGATAAGATCCCTTATGGCGGATATATATTAAAACAGGAACTACCTGTTCTATCCCCTTCGGATCAGGTTGAGATCAACCATAAACCTCTTTTCCAATCTTTGAATGATGAATTCAGCGGTTTAGAAGCTGAGCTGAATTGGATCTTTATAAATTCCCGGATCGGCTTTGACCCTTTTGAAACTGATCTGCTTTTGCAAAGAGTGAATGAAGGGGATCAGGTTTTTATAGCAGCCTCAGAATTTTCTTCCAAATTCGCGGACACCCTGAATCTGGAAACTGATTATGAATATTCTCCCTGGGACTCAAGTATTACCAATTTTGAAGTACAATCACCGGAAGATTTCTCCCTTAGCTTTTCAAATCCCGCATTGGATTCTACCAAAAAATGGACATACCCTAAGCTATTAAGAAGGTATTTCAGTTCTTTCGATTCTACATCCACAACTATACTCGGAACAGATAATGCCTCTGCTGTTAACTTTATTAAAGTCAGCTTTGGTGATGGAGCATTTTTTCTACATTCGAACCCTGCCGTATTCACTAATTACTTTCTGAGGGATGTGGAATACGCCGACTATGCTTTTAAGGCTTTGTCGTACCTACCACCTGAAAACCGAATTGTTTGGGATGAGCACTACAAGATTGGAAGAAGATATGAGGATTCACCCATCAAATATGTGCTGGCAAATGCCGATCTTAAAATGGGATGGTATCTTGCAATCGTGGGAATTATACTATTTATGATCTTCCGCGGAAAAAGAAAACAAAGGATCATTCCAATTATAAAACCTCCGGTTAATTCCAGTATTGAATTCGCAAAAACTATCGGAGATCTGTATTTAGAAAAAGGAAATCACCATACAATTGCCTTAAAAAGAATAGATTTTTTCCTGGAGTATATTCGATCAAACCTTGGGCTGGAAACCTATAAAGTTGATGACCAATTTATTTCGGATGTTTCTCGGCGATCAGGGATTGAAGAGTCAGAAATAGATAAACTCTTTTCGTTAATTGCTGATATTCGACAAAATGACAAAATAGACACGTCCAGCCTAAAACTTTTAACAAACAGAATCGACTGGTTCTATAATCAAAGTAAAAGATGAGTTCACAAGATAACACACAAGAT
>JAEPPZ010000005.1:109447-242397 GCA_017640785.1 Balneola sp.
GAACAAAACCCTACTGATGCTAACAATGAAGATCAAAAGATTCCGGAATTTACTTCCAGAATAGACCTTTCGGGAGTAAAAAAATTAGCGGATTCTATTCGTAAAGAGATCGGCAAAGTGATCATTGGACAGCATGAAATGATCGATCAGCTCATCACAGCATTACTAGCTGATGGACATGTATTGATCGAGGGTGTGCCCGGAGTTGCCAAAACGCTGACAACCAAATTACTTGCACGAACCATTCATTCTGATTTTTCAAGAATTCAGTTTACCCCGGATCTTATGCCCGCTGATGTTATCGGAACCTCCATCTTTAATACAAAAGTAAGTGACTTCGAATTTAAAAAAGGTCCTGTTTTTTCAAACATTGTTTTAATTGATGAGATCAACCGATCCCCTGCTAAAACGCAGGCTGCTTTATTTGAAGTAATGGAAGAGCGACAAATAACCGTGGATGGAAAAACCTATTTTATGGATAAACCATTTATGGTAATTGCTACACAAAATCCTATTGAGCATGAAGGAACATACAGATTACCCGAAGCACAGCTGGATCGATTCATCTTTAAAATTGAAGTTCCTTATCCAAGTCTTGAAGAAGAAATAAGTATTCTAAATGGTAGTTTTGATCGAGGAAATGTGTTGGACATTTCAACCCTCGAGCAAGTAGTTTCAGCGGAGGATATTGCACAGCAAAGAGCTGTGATCAATAAAGTTCATGTTGAGCCTGAATTGATGAAATATATTGCTCAGATCATTCAGAATACGAGAAACAGCAGTTCCATTTCTATCGGAGCTTCTCCAAGAGCGGCTGTTTTCGTAATGAGAGCTTCACAGGCTTCTGCTGCAATGAACGGAAGAGATTTTATAACTCCGGAAGACGTAAAAACCGTTATCAAGCCAATTCTAAGACATAGGATCACTCTAACTCCTGAAAAAGAGATGGAAGGAATAAATCCGGATCAAGTGATAACTATGCTGTTGGAAAAAGTAGAGGTACCACGATAGTACGTTTGTTCAAATCATTGCATTTAAGCACCCGTTTTTTTCAGGTGCTTTTTTCAGTTGCGATCTTATTCGTAATAGGGTTTTTAGTGCCTGTTATATCCGCTTTAGCTCAGATAACGTTGGCGGCTTTCGTAGCACTTACTGTTTTCGAGTTTATAATGCTGTATCGAATTCGGGATGGAATTACCGTTGACCGATTGGTCCCGAACAGGCTATCGAATGGTGATGAAAATGTAATTACTCTTTCCATCTTTAATAACTACGCATTCAACTGCAGGCTGGAGATCATAGATGAGTTACCTCCTCAATTTCAGATCCGCAACTTTAGCATTCGGCTTGGAATCGACTCCGGGAAAGCCATAAAGAAGAATTATACACTCCGACCTACTGAGCGGGGCGTCTATAATTTCGGATTCACCATCTGCTATGCATCAACAACAATTGGCTTTGTATTAAGAAAGTATGAGCTGAATGAAGAAACTGAAGTCAAAGTGTATCCTTCTTTTATTCAGATGAGAAAATTTGAGCTGTATGCGATTTCAAACCGTCTTACTGATATTGGTATCAAAAAGATCAGAAGAATCGGACATACCATGGAGTTCGATCAGATCCGGGATTATGTTCGGGGTGATGATGTTCGCTCTATTAATTGGAAAGCCACTGCCCGTGCTAACTCACTGATGATCAATCAGTATCAGGACGAAAAATCTCAACAAGTCGTAAATGTCATCGATATGGGTCGGGTCATGAAAATGCCTTTTGATGGTTTACACTTGCTGGACTATGCTATCAATACTAGTTTAGTCATTTCAAATATCGCTCTTCTAAAGGAAGACAAAGCCGGATTGGTTACTTTTTCTAATAATAAATCAGTAGTCGTTAAACCGGAGAAGAAGAGAACTCACATTCAGCGAATCCAGGAAACATTATATAATCTTGAAACTGATTTTCTGGAGTCGGATTATGAAAAACTGCTGATATCACTCAGAGCTCATGTCAGACAAAGAAGCTTAGTTTTGTTATACACCAATTTCGAGAACTACTCGTCTATGGAAAGGCAACTTCCATTTTTACAGCGTATCGCAAAAGACCATCTCTTGGTAACCGTATTTTTTGAGAATACAGAGTTGAGCACTTTACTGGAAATGTCGCCTTCCAAAGTTGGAGAGATATATACCAAAACTATTGCTGAACAATTCAACTATGAAAAAAAGCAGATCGTAAAAGCTCTCAATCAAAGAGGCATTCATACTATCCTCACTCCTCCCAAAGAGTTATCCGTGAACGCGATCAATAAGTACTTAGAATTGAAAGCCAGGGGATTGATTTAGTTAAACATATAATGATTTTTATCTGTAGATTTTTACAATGATTCGACTACTTTTATCTGTTTTATTTTTATTGATATACGCCACAACCCTTGTTGCACAATCAGACTCTGCTTTTGTGAAGATTGAACTGCAAGGAGATGACAATTTTTTAGTTATCAATAGCGACTATAATAATTGCATCCCATTTAACAGCTCTGATTCAATAGCGGTTAGTAAGGGAATTCATTCATTGAAAATTATTTCCAAATTTTATCAGGATATAAATACCAGTATACAGATCGAAGAAAATGGGACAAAAGAACTTAAACTATACCCCATCTTTTTAGAAAAAGATTCTGAACGGGAAACAAGGAGTTCTTATGCTCGGTGTTTTTGGGACTCTAATGTTTTTATCATCTCGGATCATGATTCCGATCTATACTTTCAAGATCAAAAAATTGGTATCGAGAACAGCAGACTTATGCTTCCTGATGGTTCCTATCAAACCACCGCTGCTTTAGGGGATCTATCTTCGACAAAAAAAATTACAGTCTCTGACAATTTTCAAGTAGTGGAAAATTATATCCGCCACGATAAGTCTACCATATACCGTCGCAGTTTGCTTCCCGGTTATGCCCAGTTTTCTAAACGCGAACAATTAAAAGGCAGTTTGTTTGCTACCTTAAGTTCCGGTCTCGTTTTTAGTGCTATATATAATGAGCATAGAGTAAAGCAGAAAAGTTCTGACTATGAGCAACTCAGACTTCAATATATTACAACACGTGACCCAAACAGAATTCTGGAGATCATTCAAGAATCTGAGCAAACAATGGATGACATTGACCGGTATAAAAAAATTAGAAATTATTCTATAATTGGGCTGGGAGTTACCTACGTATTAAATTTGATAGATGGAAGAAGGCCTCCTGAATTCGGTTTCCGGCCAAACAACAGAATAAAGATAAATCCATATATAGATTTTGATAAAACTTTGTTACCGAACGCAAATGTGAAAATTGACTTTTAACGATGCTTAAACCTCTTCTTTATATTTTTTGTGGATTGTTAATGATCCCGGCTTGTTCAGATGCTCCAACTAAAATTGAGAGAGATAATCCGGATGATCCTGAAGTAATTGGTTTTGCATTAAATCCCGTTCAGGATATTTCTACTAACATCTTAGAGGATAAAGTGATCGAAGTTGTATGGACAGATTCCTCAAAAGTGCCTACAAACTATATTTTAAAGAAAAGGATTCGCGCATCTGATAATTACATAGCTTTAGATACTTTAGATAAAGATACCAGAAAATTTATTGATGAGAGCGGAGAATTCACTAAGGACACTAAGTATGAAATTATTAGCTTACGGAAACAAGAAAGTGGTGAAGAAGTATTTTCATCAGGAATTAATTCCGAAATCGATTTTGGCAACTTAGTTTCTCCGACATACACTTATAATGCAGATACAACTGCTATTATATTTACTTGGGAATTTGATACAGATTGGCCTTTCAGTTTTATTGTAACCACATATGATAATGACCTTGAAAGAGACGTTGTTCTCGACACTCTTTCAAACACCAACACTTATACAACTCCTACTTTTGAAAAAGATTTTCAGGACAAATTCTTCGATTTAAAGTTTTTTGTTTCCGATATAAATATTGATTTAGAAAATCCCTATGAAAGATATTCAGGACTTTACCATATTTTGGATTTCATTCCAGAAATAAGCAATATCAAAGTAATTAATGAAGGGAATGTTGTTATAAACTGGGAAGATAATTCAGGATTTGAAGATGGGTTTCAAATTTTAAGGTCTCAAGGGTTGAATAGAAACCATGCAGGAGAACCGGAAGTAATAGCTACAGTCCCATCTAATACAACCAGCTTTACAGATACATTGAATCCAATTAAGGGATATGTTGAGGATGAAAATGGTGGAGAGTATTTATACAAAACATATTATGGTATTCTAGCATATAAAAATGAAACAAAGACCGGATCATTTGGGACTGAGGCAAAATTTACTCCCCCGGAAGTTTCAATGAATTTAGGAAATACGAATTCAACTTCTTTTCTAGTTGATTGGTTTACATCGGATCGCGACAAAATAGACTCATTTATTTTGCAGAAGAGTTACGATGGCATAAACTTTAATGATTATAAAATTTTTGATAAACTCTCAACTTCATCTTGGGAACAAAACCTAAACAAAGACGGAATTCATTATTACAGGATAAAAACAAAAACATCTAAGGTCTCAAATGTAATTGCAGCAAAACACTCGATTTCTCTTGAGGAAATCGAATATATATCTTATCCAGGAATTCAAAGTTTTAGGCTGAGTGATTCTGGTGATTTCATAGTAGCTACTAAAGGTTCAAGGGTTAGACGAAGCGATGATAAAAAAATTTTAGTGCTTGATACTAATAATTTTGGAGTAGTCTATGAAGGGGAGCCTACCAGTTATTCATATACTGGTGTGGATATAGATGAGAATAATACTTTACTAGCACTAGCCTCTTCTCATAGCAACAATCTAACTTTGTTTAACTACAATTCTAAATCAGAAATATTTAGAATCAATGATGTACAAATTTTTGATATAGAACTAGACCCAACCAATAAATTTGCCTATTCGAATAGTCTTTATGCAAAAGTGAATAAGTTTAGCCTTTCTAGTCAACAAATTTTATTACAACAAGAAGAATCAAATTATTACGGCGATCCAAAAAATATTTCAGTAAGCCCTACAGGTGATACAGTTGCAATAAATTTTTTAAATAAATTTAAATTTTATAACGATTCTCTTGCTACAATTCCTTACCCATTCGTGGATCAACCATATAACTCATCGAACGGAGTTAAATTCACATATTCAGGAAAATTGATACATAGCATTTATCAATACAATTTTGGTGTAATTTTGAATCTTGCAACAAATGAATATTTGAGATTACAAAGTTCAGATATATCCATCAATTATGATGATACTTTTTTAGTCACAAAAAATTCTGGGACAAATAGAAATAGAATTTTAAGCCTAGTTAACTTAGCCCAAAAGGAATTAATCCATACCCAACTTGTCGATTCTGAGATTATACAAATTGAATTCCTTCCTGCTAAGAATCAGTTAATTATAGTTACTTCAAGGGGTATTTATAAATTTCTTGTCCAAACCATTGAACAATGGCACGAGTTTCATGGCGATTTTTTGAGAATTAATGAATTAAATTGAAAAACGTTCTTAATTTTAGGTTTCCCAATCCCATTCTCGACATTCAAACTCCACCAGAAATTATTACTTCACATTTCTTTCCTATTTCTGAATTTCTTCAGGAAACTTTACCAAATGTATAGTATCTTTTGATGCTTTGATAAAGCTACGGTTTGAATCGGCGCTCTTTTTATTTAGAACTGTTTTAAATAGAAGGTTCTATCCATTCCTGACTTCATATAGATGGAAAATATCGGTAGATTTGCGGCGCTTCAATTAAAGGTAATTAAGCAATGTTCCGCTAACTAAATTAAGCAATCTTTATGGCGCAGATTTTCCCCAAGTGGACAAATCAAGTTCCTCGAAAAATTTTGATCGGTCTTATCGTTGTTGCAAACGCTCTGATCTTTTCAGTATGGTACTTTTTCTCTCCAAGCTACACCGATGTAGGATACGCTCCTGAACAGCCGGTTCCTTATAGTCACAAATTACACGTTGATAAACTCGGGCTGGATTGCCAATACTGTCATACCAATGTGTTTGATTCTAAGCAGGCAAATATTCCGGCAACTCAAACTTGTATGAATTGCCACAATCAGGTTAAAACCGACAGCGAAAAACTCGCTCCCATCAGAGAAAGCTGGGAAACAGGACAACCTGTTGAATGGGTTCGTGTTCATAACTTAGCAGATTACGCATATTTCAATCACGCCGCACACGTTACAGTTGGCGTTGGCTGTGAAAGTTGCCACGGACGAGTTGATAAAATGGAAGTTGTATATCAAGCAGAGCCTTTAAGTATGGGATGGTGTTTAGATTGCCACCGTGAACCTGAAAAAGTATTAAGACCTGTAGAAGAAGTTACTACTATGGGATACAAAGCTGAGAACCAAGCTGAACTAGGCGCAGAGTTGGTGAAGAAAAATAACGTAAGTCCTCCTCAATATTGTCAGGGCTGCCATTACTAATTACGGATTTTAGAACTTTATACATCATCTAATGAGCGAAGTTAAACAAAACACTTACTGGAAAAGCTTAAACGAACTAGCTAAGAACCAGGAATATCAAAAATTTGTTGAACGTGAGTTCCCTGAAAATGCTTCAGAGTTGTCCGATGGATTTTCACGTCGTGGATTTCTTGCAATTATGGGTTCTGCTGTATTACTGGCAAGCTGTGACTTTGCACGCCGTCCTGTTCAAAAAATATTACCGTATTCTAAACAACCGGAAGACATTGTACCCGGCGTACCATTGTTTTATGCTTCCGCAATGCCGTTTCAGGGAAGTTTAACCGGACTTGTAGTTGAGAACCATGAAGGTCGCCCTACAAAAGTTGAAGGAAATGACATGCATCCCGGCAGCCGTGGAGGAACAAGTATCTTCCATCAGGCTTCTGTGTTAGGAATGTATGATCCGGACAGATCAAAGAAAGTTTTAAGAAAAGGCACTGATTCTACTGTAAACGATTTTGTTGATTTTGCTAAGAAGCATTTCGCTGATACAAATAAGAATATCGCCTTTATTTCAGAAGCAAGCTCCTCTCCTAGTTTATTGGGACTGAAAGCTCAGGCTTTAAATAAATTCAGTAACGCTGATTGGGTTACTTATGAACCATTCGGCGAATCAAACGCTCTGGAAGGAACTCAAAAGGCATTTGGCAGAAGACTTCGTGCTCATTACGATTTTTCTAAAGCAAACGTTTTTGTTTCTCTTGATGATGATGTGCTAAATGGTACACATCCGAATAGTGTGGAATATGGAAAGCAGATCAGTGCTGCTCGTAAAGTTACCAGCACTAACGATTCCATGAGTAGAATCTACGCTGTTGAGAACGGATATTCTTTAACCGGTTCTTATGCTGATCATCGCCTGAGATTAAAAGCCAGTGAAATTGACGCTTTTGCTCATGCACTTGCAGCAGCGCTTTCAGGCAGAGTATCAGGATTAAGTGCTTTTAGTGGTTATTCGAATCAATTCAGTGATCATGAGTGGGTATCTGCTCTTGCTGATGAATTGGTTGCTAACCGTGGCGAATCTGTTGTTTCTGTTGGAAACAATCACTCTGCTAATGCACACGCAGTTGTAGCTGCAATCAATAAAGCATTAGGTAACGACGGAAATACTGTAAATTACCTTGAAGTTCCTCATCTGGATGAAGAGTCCACTTCAGCTTTCAACGCTACTGTTGAAAAAATGAAAAACGGTGGTTATGACACTGTTGTAATGCTTGGAACGAATCCGGTATTCTCAGCGCAAAACAAAGATTTTGAAAATGCACTAAGCAACGTTGAAGAAGTGATCCATCTTTCGAATTATGTGGATGAAACTTCGAAAAAGGCTTCATGGCATATTAATAAGGCTTTTTATTTAGAATCATGGAGCGACGGTCATTCTTATGGTGGTGTCTGCTCAGTAATTCAGCCTCAGATCCAGCCTTTATATAACGGTCTTAGTGACATCGAGACTTTGAACATCATTGTGAACGGAGAAATGACATCCGGATACGATCTTGTTCAAAATACATGGAAAAATATTTACAGCTCAGGTTTTAAATCTAAATGGGCTCAACTCCTGCATGATGGAGTTGATACTAATTCAGGATTTACGAAAGCTAACGTTCGTATTTCAAGCAGTTTCAGACCTGATACCGGAAAAGACAATGCAATTTCAGGAATTGAAATTACAGTAAGAGCTGATTCTACTTTATATGATGGTCGTTTTGCAAACATCGCATGGTTGCAGGAACTTCCTGACCCAATGACTAAGATCACTTGGGATAACGTAGCCGCAATGAGTCCTGCTACAGCTAAGCAATTAGGTGTGGAAAATGAAGATGTGGTAGAGATCACATCAAACGGACAGACTATTAAGATCGCCGCGTGGATCCAACCGGGACATGCTGATAACAGTATTTCACTTACCGTTGGATACGGACGTGACGGAATTGGCCGTGTTGCCAACCGTTACATCGACTATACAACCGGTGGAGTTGATACATATCCTTTAGTTGGTAATCATTTTGTATCTGAAGGTTCTGTTAGTAAAACAAGCGATACTTATGAAATAGCTTGTGTTCAGGATCACCACAGCCTTGAAGGTCGTGATCTTTACAGAATGGCAACTTTAGAAGAATATAAATCGAACCCAGACTACGCTTCTTTCAAAAGCTACCATACTTATGAAGTACCTGGTATGAAAGAAGCTGCTGAAAAAGGCGAAGATGTGCCGATTTCACTGTTTGATGAGCAAACATATCCGGATTCTGAACCACAATGGGGAATGGCTATTGACCTTAACTCCTGTTTTGGTTGTGGTGTTTGTGTGATTGCTTGCCAATCTGAAAACAATATCCCTGTAATCGGTAAAAAAGAAGTGAATCGCGGTCGCGAGATGCACTGGATTCGTACCGACAGATATTATGTAGGCGAAGATGCTGATGCTCCAATGACAGCTCATCAACCGGTTCCGTGTATGCATTGTGAAATGGCTCCTTGTGAGCAGGTTTGTCCTGTTGCGGCAACCACGCACAGTGAAGACGGAATGAATCAGATGACCTACAACCGTTGTATTGGTACTCGTTATTGTGCAAATAACTGTCCTTACAAAGTTCGTAGATTCAACTTCTTCAACTTCCCTAAAGAGTTTTTAACAACCGGAGCAGAGCCTGATATTATCCAAATGGCGATGAATCCGGAAGTAACCGTACGTTTCCGTGGAGTTATGGAGAAATGTACATACTGTGTTCAAAGAGTTAACAGAGCTAAAATAGACGCTAAGATCGAAACAGGTTCTCCAAAACCTGCTGAAGGTGCTGTTAAAACGGCTTGTCAGCAAGCTTGTCCTGCAGATGCGATCTACTTTGGTGATTTGACCAACGAAAATAGTGAAGTTGCTAAAATGAAGAGAAATGAGCGTAATTATCAGATGCTTGAAGAACTGAATACACGCCCAAGAACTTCATATATAGCTAAATTAAGAAACCCAAACCCAGTTTTGGCATAAGAATTTAATCAGGAATAATTCCAAACATGAGTAAATACGATTACGTACCGGAACCCGCTCTTGTGAAAGGCGATCATGATTTTGCCAGCCTCACACGATTGGTTACTGATATAAACTTAAGACCAACTCCAAAAGGTTGGTATCTGGCAATGATTGGAGCAAATGCTTTGCTCGCCGTACTTGGAATTGCAGTAGGATACCTAATCTGGGAAGGAACCGGAGTCTGGGGACTAAATAACCCTGTAGGTTGGGGTTGGGCAATCATCAACTTTGTTTGGTGGGTTGGTATCGGTCACGCAGGAACCTTGATTTCTGCTGTATTATTCCTTTTCAGACAGGATTGGCGTACTGCCATTAACCGTTTCTCTGAAGCAATGACTATTTTCGCCGTAATGTGTGCCGGGGTTTTTCCTGCCATTCACGTTGGGCGTATTTGGGTTATTTACTGGGTATTCCCGGTTCCTAACCAAATGGCAATGTGGCCAAACTTTAACTCTCCCCTTCTTTGGGATGTGTTTGCTGTTTCTACCTATTTCACAGTTTCCTTCTTATTCTGGTATGTTGGTTTAGTGCCTGATTTAGCAACTATTCGCGACAGAGCTACTGATAAGATCAGAAAATACGCTTACGGAATCTTTTCTTTAGGCTGGACAGGAAGTAACCGTCACTGGTGGAATTATGAAAAAGCGTATATGATCCTGGCCGGATTAGCAACGCCTCTTGTACTTTCTGTACACACTATTGTATCCTTTGACTTCGCCGTTTCACTTATTCCGGGATGGCACACCACTATTTTCCCTCCTTATTTCGTTGCCGGTGCAATTTTCTCCGGTTTTGCGATGGTATTAACGCTGATGATCGTTGCCAGAAAGATCTACGGCATGAAAGACATCATGACAGACGACCACATGGAGAAAATGAACATTGTAATTATGGTTACGGGTTCAATGGTTGGTTTTGCATACATGATGGAGTTCTTTATTGCATGGTATAGTGGCGTTGAGTACGAAAAAGCAATTTTCTTATTGAGAGCAACCGGTCCTTATGCATGGGCATACTGGGCTATGATGACTTGTAACGTGTTATCTCCTCAATTCTTCTGGTTCAAGAAGCTAAGAAGAAGCGTTGGATTTACTTTCTTCATCTCGATTGTGGTAAACATCGGTATGTGGTTCGAGCGATTTGTAATTACGGTTACATCACTCGCAAATGATTACCTTCCATCTTCCTGGGATTATTACTCCCCAACCATTTGGGATGTTCTCACTTATGTAGGAACCTTTGGATTATTCTTTACGATGTTCCTGTTGTTCTTAAGATTTTTACCGATGATCGCTCTTGCAGAAGTTAAAATGGTAATTCCGCAGGCCGATCCGCACAATTATGATGAGAATCATGACTATCAAGCTCCTAAAGTTGAAATTCCAACTCCTAAAGCTGTGGAGGCATAAATAATGAGTGCACCAGCTAAAAAGAAAATCGAAGAGCAACCAAAGTTGCATGGCATTCTGGGCGAATTCCGGAATCCGAAAGCTCTATATGATGTAGCTGCTTTAACAGTGAAATCAGGTTACAATAAATTCGATACTTACAGCCCTTTTCCTATTCACGGAATTGATAAGGCAATGAACCTAAAGAAATCTAAACTGGGCTGGATCGTAATTGGTCATGGTCTTGTAGGATTTTGTGGAGCGTTAACCATGATGTATTTTATGGCTGTAATGGATTATCCAATGAATATCAGCGGTAAACCTTTTTTCAATGCGCCTGCGTGGGTTCCGATCACGTTCGAATTAACAGTATTACTATCAGCATTTGGTGCTGTATTTGGAATGTTCTTCCTAAATGGACTTCCAAAACTGAATAACCCTCTTTTTAACGTTGACCGATTTAAAAAAGCTACTGACGACGGCTTCTTCATTTGTATTGAAGCTGAAGACTCTCTTTTCGAAACAGAAAAAGTGAAAGAATTGCTTAAAGAAGCCGGAGCAACACATATAGAGGAAGTATATGACTAACAAGAATGAAATAACTTCTTTAATGACCGCTAAGAATATCCTTAAAATGGCTTGTTTAAGTGGAGCTGCTTTGGTTTTTGCTTCATGCCGTGGGCAGATTTCTGAAAAACCTCCTGTTCATCCTAACATGAACATGGATCAGCAACCCAGAATGGAAGCTCAGGAAGTAAACAAGTTTTTCGAAGACAAGCGCTCTATGCGTCAACCTGTGGAAGGAACCATAGCTCGTGGATTGTTAAAATCTGATGTGGCTTACTACGAAGGTACTGACGCAAACGGAGAGTGGATCGCCGACATCCCTGTTGAAGTTACTAAAGAATTGCTTTACAGAGGACAAGAGCGTTACGATGTATATTGTTCAGTATGTCACGGTGGAACCGGTGCAGGTGATGGAATTATCATGACCGGAAACTACGGTTATGTTCCGGCTCCTACTTACCATCAGGATCGTTTAAGAGAAGCTCCGGACGGAGAAATCTATTCTGCTATCTATAATGGCGTGAGAACAATGCCTTCTTACGCAACTCAAATTAAAGTTGAAGACCGATGGGCAATTGTAGCTTACATCAGAGCACTTCAGGCTAGTCAAAATGTTAGTGAAGATGAGATCAACGACTATGATGTTGATGTAAATGAGCTACAAAATGAATATAAAGCTGAACAAGAGCGTTTAGCTGCTCTTGCCGAATCCCGCAAACCTGAAAAGGAAGCTGAAGCTTCTGTACAAATGGGTGAGCAACTAGTTGGACAGTATGCTTGTGGAACTTGTCATAGCGCTGATGGTTCAGATGGAGGAATTGGCCCAACTTGGAAAGGAATTTTAGGAACTACTACTCAAGGAGTCAACGCCGAAGGTGAAGCAATCACTATCAATAAAGATGAAGATTATATTCGCGAGTCAATTATAAATCCTGCAGCCAAAAAAATGGAAGGATACGAAAACGGATTTATGGCTCCTTTCGATTACTTGTCAACCACAGAAATTGAATCACTGGTTCTATACATAAAATCACTGAGTGATAACTAAGAAAATAGCTTAATACATTACAATGAGTCATAAGCCAACTATTACAGAGTCTCTCGAATTCCCGCAAAACAGCATGATACCACGTGCTGCTTTTGGACTTGGATTTGCAGGATTGATCGCCAGTTTTATCGGTTATTTCTTACAACCTGATCAGTTTTTCTTTTCTTATATCGTAAGTTTTACCTTTTTTGCAGGCATTTCCCTTTCAGCATTAATCACAGTAATGTTGCACCATATTACTAAAGCCAGTTGGGGAACCGTTTTTAAACGCTTTTTTGAAGTATTTTCTTCCAACATCTGGGTTTGGGCTATTTTCTTTATTCCGGTTCTTTTAGGAATGCACAATCTTTACCACTGGACTCATCCTGAACTTTTTGACAAAGCAAGTGCTGAGTTTGATAAGATTCTTTACGGTAAATCAGCTTATTTAAACCAAACTTTCTTCATCGTTCGTCAGGTTATCTATTTTGTGATCTGGGGATGGTTGGGTCACAAATTGTACAAAGCATCTGTTGAGATGGACAAAACCAGCGACTGGGGTATGACTACTCTAATGAGAAAGATCAGTGCTCCCGGTATTCCGTTGTTCGCGCTTTCTGTTGCTTTTGCGGGTTTTGATTGGTTGATGTCGCTTGACCCACACTGGTTCTCAACAATGTTTGGTGTGTATTTCTTTGCGATCAACTTCCAGGCTTTCTGGCCTGTAATGATCCTGTTGGTGTTCTTCCTTCAGAGACAAGGAATTTTGAAAGACACTATCAAGCAAGTACATATTTATGATCTTGGTGCATGGTTCTTTGCATTCACTGTATTTTACGCATACATCGCTTTCAGTCAATTCTTATTGATCTATTACGCTAACCTTCCGGAAGAAACACTTTGGTTCTATAACAGATTGGAAGGCGGATTTGAATACATCGCTTACGGATTATTGATCTTCCGTTTTGCACTACCATTTTTACTTCTCATCAACAGAGAAGCTAAGCGCAGCCGTTTCATGTTAGGGTTAGTATCCGTAATTGTTCTGGTTATGCACTTTTTAGAAATTTACTGGATCTCAATGCCGGCTAACCATGCAGGAGATGCTCATGGTCTTCATTTCAGCTGGATTGATATCGCTACCTTTTTAGGATTAGGTGGAATGTTCTTTGGTTTGTTCTTTAACAAGTTCAAAAAAGAAAGCATGATCCCACAAAACGATCCTAAAATGGACGAATGTTTATCAAAATCTTATCATCATTAATTGTTGATCTATGTCGACTAAGCACAACGCAAAATTTAAAGCACAAGTAGCTATTGAAGCCTTAAATCTCTCTGCAGGGGATCTTGAAGAATTTGCTAAAGTAAAAGGGGTATCAACAGACCAAGTTTTAGATTGGGTATCTCAGCTAAAAGAAAATTCAGCAACAATTTTTGAAGAAGGTCAAGACGCTCATAGTGGTCACCATCACGCATCCGGAGAAAATGTAAATCTTGAAACAGAAGATGAGCTCCTTATAGCTGCGGTTTCTCACGGAGTTAACGATGATAATCTGAATTATAATAAACTTTTCTTCTGGACCACTTTTGGAACCGGTCTGGTAATTGTAATTATTTATGGATTGATTCAGTTTGCACAGGCCAGCTGGTTTGATGCACAAAACGAAGCTGCTGTAAATAGTCAGTATTCCGAAATAAAAGAATTGAAAGCTAAGCATGCGGAAACGCTGAATAGCTATGGTGTTGTTGATCTGGAAAACGGAACATACAGAATACCAATTGATCAGGCTATTAATAAGATAGCTGAAAATTAAATTTATGAGACGCTTTGCACTGTTAGCATGTATTTTGTTTGCAGTGCTTCAACTTCCTACACGAAGTTTTGCCCAGAGTAGTAATACGGGTACTTCGCAAGCGCTGCAAGACGTAGGCATCGAGGAAAAACTCGGAGATATTATTCCTCTTGATGCAAAATTTTCCACCGTTGATGGTGACAGCATTCGTTTAGGCGATTTACTCGAAGAAGGAAAGCCTGTAATTCTGAACCCTCTCTATTATGAATGCCCAATGCTATGTGGTTTAGTTGTTGATGGTGTTATTGATGTAGTTGATGAACTGGCATGGAAGCCCGGAAAAGATTATCTGGTTATTTCGTTCAGTATTGACCCACTGGAAGACCACAACATGGCAAAAGAATATCGTAGTAAGTACATCAACAAACTTACTAATACAAATGCTGAAGAAGGCTGGTACTTTTTAACCGGTAAACAACCTCAGATCGATAAGGTAATTGACGCTGTAGGCTTCAAATACAACGAAGTTCAGGGAACCGGAGAATATGCGCACAGTGCTGCAATTATTATGCTGAGCCCTGAAGGAAAGATCACTCGCTATCTTTACGGCATTAAATACAACGAATTTGATACAAGAAATGCTTTGTTCGAATCCGCCGATGGTAAAATTGGCAGTACTGTTGATAAAATTCTAATGTACTGCTATCAATACGATCCTGATTCTAACAGCTATGTGCCGGTTGCCATGAATATTATGAAGATTGGGGGCTTGGCTACTCTAATAATTCTCGGTATATTTCTCACCCTTTTTTGGGTACGGGAAAGACGTAAAAAACAATCACAAAACTTCGACTATAACTAATGGACAGACTGTTCGAATTCATGCTTCCTGAGGCGAAATCGCCCACAGCCGACAGCACCGATGCCTTGTTTCATTTTATCAATGAAGTGAGTCTCGTTCTTTTGATCGGGATCACTATCGCTCTCATTTATTTTGCGATCAAATATCGCAGAAGATCTGAAGATGATGAAACTCCGGTAATTACTCATAACAATACTCTGGAAATTACATGGTCAGTGGTTCCGCTTCTGATTTGTTTTGTGATTTTTGGCTGGGGATACACCGGTTGGTTAAACCTTAAATCTGTTCCTGATAATGCGTATGAAATTCAGGTTAACGGTTTCAAATGGGGCTGGAATGTAAAATATGACAATGGTGCTCAAACCCTTAATGAAATCCATGTTCCTGAAGGACGTCCCGTAAAGATCGTTCTTCAATCTTCAGATGTACTTCACTCTTTCTTTGTACCTGATTATCGTGTAAAGCATGATGTTGTTCCCGGACGATATACTTACGTATGGTTTGAAGCTGAAGAAGCCGGAGAATCCATTGTATTCTGTACAGAATATTGCGGAACCGGACATTCTGATATGCTTGCAAAAGTTATCGTACACACCGAAGAAGATTTCCAAACCTGGTTAGAAAAGAATGGCGGCGGAGTTTCAGGAACACCTGTGGAACAAGGAGAGCAATTGGTTCAGCTTCAGGGTTGTACGACTTGTCACTCTGACGACGGTTCAAGACTGATCGGACCTTCTTTCAAAGGACTTTGGGGAAGCGAAGAAACGCTAACGGATGGTTCTACCGTAACCGTAGATGAAAACTATCTGCGCGAATCAATTTTAAATCCCGGTGCTAAGATCGTAGAAAGCTACGATAACGTGATGACTCCTTATGAAGGAAGAATCTCTGACGACGAAATCACCAATATCATCGAATATCTAAAAACGCTTAAGTGATATGGCAACTGCTGAAGTATCAAATAAAAAAACTCTAAAAGTTCAGCGCTTTAAACCATCTGATAATCCTTCAAATACCTATCTCACAGATGAAAAAGGTGTTTGGGCATGGATGACTACTGTAGATCATAAGAAGATCGGGATCATGTACTTGGTTGCCGTAGCTATCTTTTTTGCAGTTGGTGGAGCATTAGCGCTTCTACTTAGAACTGAATTGATGACCCCTGCTAAAACTTTTATTGAGGCAGATACATACAATCAGTTATTTACCCTGCATGGAGCCATTATGGTATTTTTCGTACTGGTTCCTTCAATTCCTGCAGCATTAGGTAACTTCATTATGCCGATGCAACTCGGGGCAAAGGACGTAGCCTTCCCGAAACTGAACCTTGCTAGTTTCTACATCTATGTAGCCGGTGCAATTTTTACTTTTATTGCGTTAGCGCAACATGGTTTAGATACGGGTTGGACATTCTATACTCCATATAGTACAGAATCCTCCAGTAGTGTAATTTGGGTAACCATGGGGGTATTTATACTTGGTTTCTCCTCTATCCTGACGGGAACTAACTTTATTACTACCATCCACAAGATGAGAGCTCCGGGAATTACCTGGGGAAAACTTCCTTTGAATGTATGGGCACTGTATGCTACTTCCATCATTCAGGTATTGGCAACTCCGGTACTTGCAATTACCGTTCTTCTTTTAACAATGGAAAGGTGGTTAGGTTTTGGAATCTTTGATCCTGCTCTTGGTGGTGATCCGGTACTGTTCCAGCATTTCTTCTGGTTCTACTCCCACCCTGCTGTATACATTATGATCGTGCCGGGATTCGGAATTATTTCAGAAGTGATCTCAACATTTTCTAAGAAAACAGTATTCGGTTATTGGGCGATTGCACTTTCTTCTTTAGCAATTGCATTCATCGGTTTCCTTGTATGGGGACACCACATGTTTACTTCAGGGCAATCTGCAGTAGCTACTACAGTTTTCTCATTCCTGACTTTCTTGGTAGGTATTCCAACTGGTATTAAGATCTTTAACTGGATCGCGACCTTATATAAAGGCTCCATTAAAATGGATACGCCTATGATCTATGTATTTATATTCCTGTTCTTATTCTCCATTGGTGGATTTACAGGAATTATGCTTGGTGCTCTTTCAGTAGATATTCACTTGCATGATACATACTACGTAGTTGCTCACTTCCACTATGTTATGATGGGTGGAACACTGATCGCACTGCTTGCAGGATTGCATTTCTGGTGGCCAAAAATGACCGGAAAATTGTACAATGAAAAGCTTGCTAAAATAGCTTCTGTATTCATTTTTGTTGGATTCAACGTGACCTTCCTTCCGCAGTTTGTGATGGGAGCACAAGGAATGCCTAGAAGATATTACAACTATGTAGATCAGTTCACCGCTTTCCACCAAACTTCAACAATTGGTTCTTACCTGTTGGGCGTTGGATTCCTGATCATTCTTTATTACCTGATGCATTCTTTATTTAAAGGAGCAAAATCTCCGGCAAACCCTTGGGGAAGCCGTGGATTGGAATGGCAGGCAACATCACCACCTGACTTCCATAACTTTGATCACACTCCGGTAGTAATTCATGGTCCTTACGACTACCACCAGCCAATGGAAGAATTCCAGTTAGGATTAGCGGTAGACACCAATGGTCATGATTCTGAAACAGCTAAAGAAGTTGTTGATAAGGAACGCGAGCAGTGGAAAAACTACAGTTTAGGCTAAAAAGAAATTAACTAATAAAACACACACGGAAATCTAAATGTCAAATCATTCACAGGCACATCCTGCTCATCTTCAGCACCACTTTGTGGACTCTGATCAGCAGTTTGATGCAGCAAAAATGGGGATGTGGGTATTTATCGTTAATGAGATCTTATTCTTTGGCGGTTTATTTTGTGCTTACATCGTATTCAGAGCTTGGTACCCGGATCTATTTACACAAGCTGCAACAGAGTTAAACACTGTTTGGGGAGCTGTTAACACACTGGTTCTTATCGGTAGTAGTTTAACAGTTGCGATGGCTATTCGGTCTGCTCAAAAAAATCAAATCAAAGGATTACAGATAAACCTTTTGATCACTATTGCATTAGCTTGTGTTTTCTTGCTGATTAAATATTTCGAGTACTCTCACAAACTGCATATTGGAATCTGGCCTGGAGCTGAACTTTATACCTATGAAGGTATCGATCACCCATTAGCTCACGTATTCTTTAGTATTTACTATGTGATGACAGGGATTCACGCTATTCACATTATTGTTGGTATTGGCTTGATGATCTGGATTTATATCCGCGCAAAGAAAAATGAATTTGGCAGCGAGTATTACACTCCGGTTGAAATGGTTGGTCTGTATTGGCACTTGGTTGATGTGATCTGGATCTTCCTATTCCCGCTACTTTACTTAATTGAATGATATTATCTGAGGACAAAACAATGAGCGAACACAATCATCACGAACATCACGTTTCATCTGCCGGTCAACTTTGGGCGATCGGTATAGCATTAACTCTCCTCACCATCTTAACAGTTGGACTTTCTTATGTAGAAATTCCGGCTCCTTTTGATGTTGTTGTAGCACTTACAGTTGCATTCGGAAAAGCATTCTTAGTTTGCGCTTTCTTCATGAACCTGTACTGGGATACTAAATTTAATACCATGCTTCTTATTGGAGCATTTGCATTCTTTATTCTGATGGTAGCCGTTACACTACTTGATACACTTTATCGAAATGATGTAGTACCATCCTTTTAAAGAATAATTATTCTTTTTCTCAAAGCCCGATTCATTAAGTTGAGTCGGGCTTTCTTTTTGGATTGCTGATCGCACTGATTTTATGATTTGATTGATTTACCCTGAATAGACTTCCATCAGCGTAAATCAATAAACTGACATCGTCAGTTACCAAAATCAGCGTAATCAGTGATTCCTATTTCACCTAAACTTCCTTAGCTTCTATACAACAAATCATCTTAGCTTTGAAACGACGTCCATTAATTACCATTCTTCTCGCACTATCCTGTATAGTAAGCGCCGTGATGTTAGTGGCTACTCCTTCTCATAAAGCTATAGATTACAGTGCAGCTGAAAACTTAGATTCATTGATCGCTTCAGCACTGAGCCAGGAACCGTCCATTGGCGCAAACTTCAGAAAATATGATATTGAAGTAGATTCGAATTTTACCCGAACGGTGTACAGAGTTCCGGTTCACCCTACTTTCTCAAAAACGATGTTTCATTATTCATTGCATCAAACTCTTTCAAAACTTAAGATCGAATCACCGGCTAAAGTCCTTTTTCCGGAAAGAGATATGAATATTTATATTTACGATAACGGGACGATAAGAAGCACGATCAGATTGATCACCACAAAACCTAAACAAGAAAGTGAGTAATGGGTAAGAGTAATCCTCCGGCATTGATAAAAAGACTCCAGCTTAAGGAATTTACGCAACCTGATATCATTCAGACAAAGTATCCTATGTTTTTGTGCCACGGTTTCGGAGCTTTAGGATCATTGATGAAACCCTCTCCCCTTCACGATCCTGCTATGTTGATGAGAGAGCACGGAGTAATTGCCTTTGCACCAAATGTAGTTCCGTATGCTTCTATTGAAACCAGAGCCAAAAATTGGGTTCGGTTGATCAATAAAGTATGTGATGATCACGGATTTGAAAAAGTAAATGTATTGGCACACAGCATGGGTGGACTTGATATGCGTTATGCTTTAACTCACCTCGGAATTGCTGATAAAGTTGCTTCGTTAACCACCTTGGCAACACCTCATCGTGGTACTTTTCTCGCAGATCTGATTCTGAAAACACCTGAGATCATCACGGAAAAACTAAGTGGTTTAGTAGATTGGTTTGGTGATAATGTGTATCCCAGTGAGAAAAGTCAGGTACTTAGTTCTGTTGAACAATTGTGTCGATCATACATTCAGGAAAAATTCAATCCCAACACTCCTGATGTGGACGGTTTTCCGTATTTCTCGTACAGCGCAGCCGTCGGTAAAGGAACTGATTTTTCCCTCAATCCGGTATTCATGTTTCAGAACAATCAGATCTTTGCAAAAGAAGAGGCAAATGATTCCTTTGTATCTGTAAAAAGTGCCCAATGGGGAGAACATCTCGGAACAGTTCCTTTATCTCACATGCACCAGATCAATGTACAGGTCAGCAAAGAATTCAAACCCATTTATAATGACTTCTGGGTAGAAGTGCTGAATATGTTGAGAGAGAAAGGGTTTTAATAAAAAACATTTTAATACTTATGAAAACTTTGATTCTTGTTTTGCTTTCGATTCTTATTCAAGATTATGGTTTTGGACAAAGATCGAGACAAATAACTCGAGAAGATTCAATTATGATTCATAATCAGATTGAATCTAGACTACTTGAAATGAAAACGAAAATGGAGTCAGAGCAAGTTAGAACGGGGTACCCTGACGATCTTGATATTGAATTCAGACTAGATACTTCTAGAATTGAACAGAAGCAAAGAATGAAACTTAAAATCGATTACAGCACTTCGGGAATGCTTCGTTTTAATGAGGAATCGACTGAAAGTTATGATTTACTACTGAATAAATATTATCAAAAATTACTAATCAAGCTTAAAACCAAAGACAGAGAAATTTTAAGGCAAGCCCAACGTGACTGGATAAGATTTCGAGATTCCGAAATTAAATTAAACGATTTGATTTATTGGAGTTATACCGACGGTGGAACTATTAATTCTGTTTTAGTTTCATCCAAGAAAAATAGTATTACGAAAGACCGAGTTATAGAAATTTACAGATACCTTACAAGGATAATTTATTAGATTTCAACCTAGTTCCGTTCCAAAGCTCTGCTGCGAAATGCTACGAATGGATAAAAAAGCGGAGAATGTTTTCGAACTCACGTCCTAAAAACATCCCTCGGATCAAGTCGAGAACCGTCGACTTGATCATCTCCCTTCAAAGGGAGATTTCGGTCGTTGTCATTTCGAACGGATGTAAGAAGTCTAAAAATTACCTTCAAAAGCGACCTTTTGATTCCTCTGTCGACAAGCTCCCTCGAAATGACAAGAGAATCAGTAATCACAGATCCTCTTCCCCAAACTCCTTCAACAAATTATAATCAGTAAGATCATATTGGATCGGAGTAACGGTTGCATTTCCTTCGTTCAGAATATGAATATCAGAATCATTGCCTTCATCCAGCAACTCAAACTGCCCGGTTAGCCAGTAGTATGCGCGATTAAAAGGATCCACTCTGTCTTCGTATTCTTCCACATATCTGCTGTCCGCCATTCTGCTCCATTGAATTCCTTTGAATTCACCTTCAGGAGCATTTACATTCAAAGTCACTCCTTTCGGAAGTCCTTTATCGAGCACAAATTTTACTACTCTGCGCGCTGCTTCCTGTGCGCCTTTCAGATCAGCCTGTTCCGGATAAGCTGTACAACTTACGGCAATCGACGGATATCCAAGAATAGTTCCTTCGGTAGCTGCACTCACCGTGCCTGAATACAAAATATTAATACCCGCATTACTACCATGATTGATTCCGCTCAAAACCAGATCAGGTTTTCTGTCCAATAGATTACCATGAGCAAGTTTTACACAGTCTGCAGGTGTTCCGTTAACAGCAAAGCCTTTGTATTTCTTCGCTACGGTCATCTCGTTAGCCCGTAAGGGCACCGACATAGTAATGGCATGCCCTACAGCACTTTGCTGACGATCAGGCGCTACAACCACAACTTCACCAAATTCTGAAGCTACCTCCGCAAGTGCTTTTATTCCCGGAGAGAAAATTCCGTCATCATTACAAACTAAGATCAATGGTTTGGAATTACTCATGAGCCTCCGTATTGCTCGTCATCATTTGGGAAATCTTTAGATTTTACATCAGAAATGTATTGTTGAACAGCGTCTGTCATGTTTGAATGAAGATCAGCATAGCGTCGCAAGAACCGTGGGTTGAATCCTTTATTTAAACCCAGCATATCATGAAGAACAAGAACTTGCCCGTCACATCCGGCTCCGGCTCCAATACCTATCGTTGGAATATCCAGTTCTTTGGAAACTCGTTCCGCTAACTTTGCAGGTATCTTTTCAAGCACTATCGAAAAACATCCCGCTTCTTGCAAAAGTTTTGCATCATTAATCAGAGCCTGAGCTTCTTCCTCATCCGTTGCTCTTACCTTGTAGGTCCCGAATTTATAAATACTTTGAGGTGTCAACCCTAAATGACCCATTACCGGAATTCCGGCATCCACGATCTTTTTTACTGTATCAATGATGGGCTTTCCTCCTTCCATTTTCACTGCATGAGCACCCGCTTCTTTCATCATACGACCTGCATTGATCAGTGCTTCTTTCGCAGTAACCTGATAACTCATAAAAGGCATATCCGCGATCACCAGCGCTCTGTCAACACCACGAACCACACAGGAAGTGTGATAGATCATATGATCCAAAGTCATTGGCACTGTAGTCTCAAAACCCGCCATCACATTACTTGCTGAATCGCCCACTAAAATGATCTCAATTCCTGCCTGGTCAATAATTTGAGCCATTGTAAAATCATAGGCAGTCAACATAGAGATCTTCTCTCCTTGTTGTTTCATCTCCACAACAGTTTGTGTAGTTATTTTTGCGGGGCGATCAGAAGTATTGGTGCTCATAATTATTGGTTTTTTGGAACTACTGCTGCTGATGCTTCAATTTCACAAGCTACTTCGCCGTCAACGGTAGCAACTCCGGTCATTACAACAAAATTTCTTCTCATTTGACCCAAAGTAACTTCTAGTTTTAATTGGTCGCCCGGAACTACTTGTTTGCGGAATTTTGCATTCTTGATTCCGGTAAATACCATGATCGAATTTTCGGGATCTTCAACTTTTTCTGTCATCAGCAGAATTGCTCCGGCTTGTGCAAGTGCTTCTACCTGAAGAACGCCAGGCATGATTGGCTGTCCCGGGAAATGTCCGTTAAAAAACTCTTCGTTTGCCGTCACATTTTTAAGAGCCGTAATTTTTTCATCAGTAGTTTCTAAAACACGATCTACCAATAAGAAAGGGTAGCGATGTGGGAGAATTTTCTTAATGTCTTCTATATGCATATGTTTTCTTTAATTTTTAGGTGCGTGAATATACAATTATTGTACAACTCCTACATAAACGTAAGCAATTCCACCCGTTAATTTTACTGCTTTTGTTTTTGAAAATGATTTCGAGTTTTTCATCAGTTTTAAAAACTTTTTTCCGGCAGGAAAGGTAGCGCTTGTTCGAGGCAGGTAAGTATAAGCTTCTCTGTTTCCACTTAACCAGCCTCCCACTGCGGGCATAATATGTTGGCTGTATAAATTATATGGAAACTTTAAAATTCCTTTTGGTTGTCCAAATTCCAGTACAACAACTCGACCTCCCGGCTTTACTACCCGGGCAAGTTCTGTTAATGCAACCACAGGATCATCCACATTTCTGATACCGAATGCAATGCTTGAAATATCAAATCTACTGTCTTCATAAGGCAGATCCATAGCATCAGCTACTTCAAAATCTATCTTCAGACCTTTCTCTTTTGCTTTTGCAGGAGCCGGCTCTATCATGGGCGCACAAAAATCTGTTCCCATCACATATCCTGAATCACCAACGGCTTTTTTAAATTCGATTGCAAGATCACCCGTTCCTGTAGCGCAATCCAATACATGATCGCCTTCTTTAGCCTCGCTTTCCAATATCGCTTTTTTTCTCCAAGCGTGATGCACTCCAAATGATAAGACGGTATTCACCCTATCGTAATCACTGGCTATATCCGCGAACATGGATCTTACTTTTTCACTCATAATTTCTATAGATCATATTTATTCTGTCACTATAAAACCAAGCTTTTCATACAATGGTTTCAAGCATACAAAGATAAGGAAGATTGACCATAGAAATGAGTATAGTTTAAATGTGGTTTAACGGAAATTGCTTAAAATCAAAGCAGCAAATGACTCGTAACATTCAAATCCACCGCTTCAAAACCACTTTCTGTCCATACAAGCTTATTTATCGCTCCATTTTGATGTTCGATCTGATGCATATTCTTCAAACCCAAGCCCAACCATTCTGAAAGCAGAATCCTAATCAATCTTCCGTGAAGCATAAATACTATACACTCATCATCAGACAACTTCAGGATCTCTTCGACTTTTAAATTGGCTCGTTTGTAAACCTGGATCGGTGTCTCTCCATTTTCAGGGGAGATCTCAAGTTTTCCTGAACTCCAACTTTCATGCAAATGAACCAAGTCTGATTTAACTTCATCAAATGATTTACCTTCCAGATCTCCGAAATCCATCTCATCGAGTTCTGTATATGCTTCCGGTTTTACGTTGAATAACCTGCACAGAGGTTCAGCGGATTCCTTAGCTCTTTTTAAACTACTGGTTACAATTTTGGAAACCGGTTTATCTTTCAAGTAAATACTGATCGCTTCAGCTTGTGTGCAACCTGTATCATTTAAAGATGCATTGATACCTCTTCCCTGCATCAAATGAGATTTATTGAATCTGGTTTCTCCGTGACGAATTATATACAGTTGTTTCATAAACTGAGTGAAATATCGAACGCATCGAAATAAAGACTTTGATACAATTTTCTAAGCCCTGTCCTGAAAGTTTCTACCTGATATTCCGTAATTCTTTTTTCACTTGGCTTCATAAACTTGATCGGATCTTCAGGAAAAATGACAGAGGCCATATTAACCACAGTTTTTTTAGTTTCAGACGATACTATTTCACCATTAATTATGATATCAGCTTTCATTTTCATTACATAAACAGGTCCGGGTTTTAAAAAATTAAAAGTAAACCATCCCCTTTTTACTGTGATCTCTTTTATATCAAAAATAATATCTGAAGATTCTGTACTCTCAGCCGATCCTAAATCCCCAGTTTGGTTTTTATATCCGGTTATGATCTGATCTAAAATTCGTTTTCCAATCTCACCCGGTAAATTGAGTTCCATAATAATCTCCTGAGTATCTTCAGCAAACCACTTTGATGTATCTCCAAGCTCAGCTTCAGATGCATTTAAATATACCGTTTGGGCACTCGAATCTTCAGAGACTATAGAAACAGTTGATGAGCAACCAGCGAGAATAAATAAACAAAAACCTGCACGAAATAACTTTCTCACTTATTCTTCTTTCTTGTCTTATGATAATTTACTGTCTTGAAGAGTGAGTCCTGCATACTTTGAATGTTTCCGGAGTAAAGCCCTTCTTTGATTCCGTATCTCAACAATAGCATATTCAGAATTCTGTCCTGACGAGCAGCTTTTTCTACACTTCTCTTTGATGATATCCAGGTGAGCAACATTTTTAGCAATCCTACTTTAAAAAGAAAGAAAAGCCCCAATCCAACCCAAGTAGCCGTTAAACCGCCCTGCATAGATAAGTAGATCAATGAAGCGGCAGTAGCAACATATAAGAAACCATCAAAATGAAATAATCTCGCTACTGCATTCAAAACAGGAGTTACAAATGCGCTTGTGTTATAATACCAAAACAGGAAAAAAAGCAAAGCTATTCCCGCAGATAAAAAAGCATCAACACTAAATAAGACGAGTACCAGATAAAGAATGAGAGATATTCCATTACAACTACCAACCCAGTGATCTGCATTCTTTATAATTTTTCCAATTTCATGTTTTTTCAACAAACCGGGAATATATTGTTGAATTGCTTCACTGGTTGTATGATACCAGTTCCCGTTTGATGTGGTGATCCCGTCAGGGAGTTCCACCATATTCCATTCAAATTTAGATGCCGTTCTACTCATTTTTCAAATATAGCCTAAACAATAACCGAATTCATGCCTGAGCTACAGTTACTATAAAAATTTTACCAGCTTTAGCTCTTTCCAGCTCCGTTACCAATTCAAATGCAGTTGCTCCGGTTGTAAACACATCATCAATAATTATTATGTTTTTCCCGGAAATCTCCTCTTTTTGCACAACTTTGAAAGCTCCGGCTATATTTTCTCTTCTTTTGTTAAGTGTAAATCCGGTTTGTGTCTTTGTATTCTTAACACGCTCTACCACCCCTTTCTTCAGAATATCATACTTCATCTTTCCTGAAAATCCTTTGGCTATAAAAAAAGCCTGATTAAAACCTCTAAGTTTTCTTTTTTTGCGATGAAGCGGTACCGGTAAAATTCTTGTATTCTCAGCATTGAAAGATTTCAGTATTTGTTCTTTTTTTATGGTGTTTCCTAAAATTGCGCCAAGATCTACCCCAACTCCCGTTAACCGATGATACTTCAACTTATGCAGCAGATCCTGTAGGTATCCACCTTTATCAAATTGCCACAAAGCAAATCGTCCGACTACAGATTCCGGTAAATTTATTCTATCTGCTTTGCCGCTAACTGCGCGCTCAAATCTATTCTGAGAACAATTATTACATATAAAATTCTGTCTTTTAGAAAGCGAAAAGCCACAAATAGCACATACTTTCGGAAACATTAATTCTGAAATCGAACTTCTGATATAGTTAATTACCTGTTCCAATAAATTTCATTTTAATTAACAAATATTGCTTTTGCTGTCTACTTTAATTACTTAGTTTGCTTCAACAATTACAAAAGGAAATATTTAAGCCGTTTTACTATGTCTTTGGGCAGCGATCTTGAAACCATACGGAAAGAAAAAAACCTTACTCTCGAAGATATTTTTGAGATAACTAAGATTCCGGTTCATACCTTAAATTCTATCGAAAAAGACACTCTGTTTAAGAGTTCAAGCGAAAGTAAAACCTATTTACGTAGCTTCGTTCGTTCTTATGCAAAAGCTCTTAAGATTTCTGATGCTCATATTTTAACTGCGTTGGAATCAACTGAGAATGACACTTATGACCATGACTTGATCAAGCTAATAAATCCCGAAACTTTATCAGAAGCATACAGCCTTAAGAAAGATAAAGTAGAGGTGGACAATGAAAAAAGTATTGATTCAGAAGAACTTAAAGCTGATACTTATCAGGAAGAAATTGATTCCAGCAATAAAAAAATAATTAAAGAAGAACCAAAAACTACCCGACCAACGGTTGATACCATTAATTGGGCGGATATGAGCAAAAAAGTCTATGCTTCTCCTGCAAATTCTAAAATTGGTTTAGTATTAATTATAATTCTGATAATTGGTACTCTAGGTACTGCTGGATATTTCTATGGTGGAGACCTCATTAGTATGTTTTCCTCAGAAGAAGTTTCGGAGCCGCCAACTTCTGTACAAGATTCGGATACATCAAATCAGGATGTGCTTGCTATTCCCGACGATTCAACAGCTGTAAGTGATAATTCTCAAGCCAACAACTCACTAAACACTTCCGAAAACACCGTCCTTCCTGAAACCCTGACAGTAGTTCTCTATGCTGCATATGATAAACTGGAACCTGTTCGTGTAACCAGTGACTTTAATAATAGAACTAATCCATTTTGGATGGACCAGGGTGAAGCGTATTATTTTGATTTTACAGACAGCCTTAGGATCAGAGGTCAATACTCCCGTTTTTTACTGATGTATAATGGAAATGTGATCAATAATCCCCGCCAAAATTATTTTGATCCATCACTAAATTCAATTGTGCTGACAAGAGAAATTTTAAGCGCTCCTGAATATCAGCAAAACTCAACAGACAACTTTCCTCCAAATCTTGGAGTAGCCGCTCCGGACAGCATCGTCTACAGAATCCAATTTTAGTTTTTCATGAATAAAGATCAGGCTCAAAAACGTGTTAAGGAGCTAAAAGATCTGCTCCGGGAAGCTAATAAAGCTTACTACAACGACGCTCAACCTTTTATGAGCGATAAAGAATTTGATGAAAAGCTTAAGGAGTTAGAAGCTCTGGAAAATGAATTTGATATTCATGATCCTAACTCACCGACAAAAAGAGTAGGTGGAGAAACATCCTCAACTTTCGAGACCGTTCAACATCCGGTTCCTTTGCTGAGCCTGGATAACACCTATAATGAAGAAGAGCTGAACGATTTTGACAAAAGAGTTCAGAAAATTCTGGAGCATTCTGATTATGAATATCTTGTTGAATTAAAATTTGACGGAGCTTCTCTCAGACTTCGATATGAAAACGGCGAACTCGTTGTAGGAGCTACACGGGGTGATGGCCAAAAAGGCGATGATATCACCAAAAATGTACGCACCATTCGTGATATTCCACTTCAGCTAAGTGGAAATTTCCCGGATGTTGTTGAAGTTCGTGGAGAAGCTTTTATGGAACGTGAAGCTTTTGCACGCTTAAATCAGAAAAGAGAAGAAGAAGGATTAAGCACTTTTGCCAATCCTCGTAATTCTACTGCCGGTTCTCTGAAAATGCAGGATCCCAAAGCTGTTTCCCAGCGTCCAATTCGTTTCTTTGCTTTTGATCTGTTATTTGATGAAGAAGACACTAAACTCACTCAAGACAAAATAAATGAACTCATCAAAGAGTTTGGGTTGCCTGCTAATGAGTTTCCAAAAGTGTGCAAGTCCATCTCAGAGGTTCATGAAGTAATTAAAGAATGGGATGAGCTCCGTCACACACTTCCGTATGAAACTGACGGCGTGGTTATCAAGATCAATCAAACTCATTTACGAGATCAACTTGGAAGTACTTCTAAATTCCCTAGATGGGCAATAGCTTATAAATTTGAAGCAGAACAAGCTACCACTGTCATTAATGATATCACTCTTCAGGTTGGCCGATTGGGAACCATCACTCCCGTAGCGGAACTGGAACCTGTTTTGTTGGCCGGAACTACAGTAAAGCGTGCTTCTCTTCACAATGAAGACGAAATTCATCGTAAAGATATCCGAATTGGAGATACTGTTGTAGTAGAAAAAGCCGGAGAGATCATTCCTCAGGTAATAAGCGTAGTAAATCCTGATAGAAAAGATCGTTCGAAGAAATTTGAGTTTCCTAAAACTTGTCCCGCCTGTGATGCTAAGCTCATTAAATACGAAGGAGAAGTAGCCTGGAGATGTATTAACCCTGAATGCCCTCCTCAAGTGCGAATCAAAATCGAACACTTTGCCGCTCGTGATGCCCTTGACATAGAAGGTTTGGGAGAATCTGTAGTAGATCAACTGGTTTCAGAAAAATTGATCTCTAATTATGGCGATCTTTATGATCTAACTATTGACCAGATCATTCCCTTAGAAAGAATGGCTGAAAAAAGTGCACAGAATTTGATTGACGGAATTGCATCAAGTAAAAATCAACCTTTCGAAAAAGTACTTTATGCACTTGGAATTCGGTTTGTAGGCAAAACAGTGGCAAAAGATCTTGCTGAAGCCTTCAAAACATTAGAAAGTTTACAATCTGCTACTGAAGATGAACTACTTGGCGTCGATTCGATCGGACCACGGATAGCAGAATCTGTGATTGAATTTTTTAGCAATGAGATAAACCAAAAGATCCTGGCAAAGCTTCAGTCTGCCGGACTACAGTTTGAAATTGAAGAAAAAGAACTCGCATCAAATATTTTTGAAGGAAAAAAAATAGTGTTAACAGGCACATTGCCTACACTCTCCCGAAATGAAGCGAAAGAACTCATCGAAAAAAATGGAGGAAAAACCGCTTCATCAGTAAGTAAAAACACAGACTACGTTTTAGCAGGTGAATCTGCCGGGAGCAAACTTACTAAAGCACAGGATCTAGGTGTAGAGATTTTGGATGAACAACAATTTCTTTCAATGATCAATCAAGGCTGATAACTTTGTTATTTCGAAGGAGTTTGCCGACAAAGAAATCTGCAAATCCATTTAAAATATCTATGGATTTCTCACATTCGTTCGAAATGACAATCCCGTTTTAGTATATTTCATGTAAATAAACTCTGCTGCTAATGGAACTCAATCCGCTTGATACTGAACAAATTGGTTTAAAAACGCTTGAAAAGCATTTAATTCGTTCAGAAAATTCTGTCTCTTTAAAAATTGGATTGCCCAGGGAGATGTCGAATGATGAGCGCAGACTTTCATTAACTCCGGGAGGGGTTTCGATTCTTAGAGGAAACGGGCATGAAGTTTTTATAGAAAAAGGAGCCGGAAAAGAAGCAAATTTCTCTGATCGCGATTATGCTGATGCCGGAGCCGAGATTGCTTATACTGCTGAGGATGTCTTTAAAAAATCTGACTTGATACTTAAGGTAGCTCCTCTTTCCGATGAAGAACTGGAATATCTGGATCAGGATCAGTCTATTATCTCTGCTTTACATATTGGTACTCAAAGAGAAAATTACTTTGAGGAGTTGCTCAAGAAATCGGTGATCGGAATAGCATACGAATTTATATGTGACAGCGACAAAGAATTTCCGATTGTCAGAATGATGCACGAAATCACAGGATCTCTCGCTGTTCAAAAAGCTGCACATTATCTGGAAAATCAAAGCCTGGGACAGGGAATTATGCTTGGAGGTATTTCAGGAGTTCCTCCGGCTACAGTTGTAATTCTTGGTGCAGGAATCACCGGTGAATATGCTGCACGTACCGCTTTAGGATACGGAGCTCAGGTTTTTGTTATGGATACCAACCTGAATGCACTTCGTCGACTCGAAAATGCTCTGGACAGAAGGATAATCACTGCTGTAGCAAATGAACAGTATTTAAGTTCAGCACTAAAATTTGCTGATGTAATTATTGGTGCAGCAATGGCTGAAGGAGATCGCTCTCCGTGTTGGGTAACCGAAGACATGGTGATGGGAATGAAACCCGGAAGCGTGATCGTGGATACCGTTATAGATCAGGGCGGGTGTATTGCAACAAGTCGGGCAACTACGCATTCAAACCCAATTTATAAAGCCTTTGATGTAACTCATTACTGCGTTCCCAATATGCCTTCTGATGTTGCCCGAACTGCTACTTATGCGCTTAATAATGTGTTAGTGCCCTACATTTTAGCTATCGGCGATGCCGGCGGAGTGAAAGAATGTCTTTGGGATAATACTGCTTTAAGAAGCGGAACCTATTCGTACAAAAAACATCTTACCAAAAAATCTTTAGCTAAAATGTTTGATATGGATTACCGTGAAATCGAAATGCTGATTGCTTCTAAAATATAATTCTAAATTATGGATTATGAATTTTGAGTCTAAGTCTTAACTCAAAATTCATAACTCAACATTCATAATTCCTAATGTCCGAACTTTCCGAATCCAATTATAAACGTATCGTCATCATCAACTGGTTATTGAGTGTGCCTATGATGGTTCTTTTTGCCTGGCCGTATTATTATGCTGCTATGCTGGTTGGCATGGATGAAAGCTTCCGATACATCGGAGCATTTATGTTCGCTCTCCCTTTTATGATCACTATTCTGCATGGACACGTAACCATGGCTCTGGGCTCAGCTCACCGCCAACATTACTACGACTGGCTACACAAACATTCCTTCACGTACGGGCTATTCTTCTTTCCCGTTCTGGTTTCCACCCGATTCAGAATGATCTTGTTGGTAATCAGTCTGGCTTTCTTACCTTTTGGGTATTTGTTGGGGTTATGATATGAAAGCTTACCTTCTCATTTTCATAACATCTATCTCTGTACTTAACTGTACTATTGTTGATAGAGAAATAAAACTTAGTGATGATGATGTCATAGTAACTGAAAGATATTTTTCATCTGATAGCTCTAAAGTAATTTATACATATCATCTAGATATTGGTGCTTTAGGTTTTTCTCGTTCTTGGAATGCTTTACTGAATGTATCTGATACTCTGGGAGTTTTGAATAAAACTTTGATACCTGATATACCAGATCCAATCAATTCAAAATATTACCCAATTGGATGGGTCGACAAGAATATTTTTCTTCTAGAAGTTAAGCCACGGCCGTTTATTAAAGAAAATATTCCAATTGATACTTCTTCTTTTAATTTAGATGGCATAGAATTCAAAGTTCAAGTTGAGAAGTTAAATACACTACCACACATTGAGCATTATGCATTGTCGCCAAACGGAAAGAAATTATTGGTGGCATATAGATATTCCGGTGTTTCTACACTTGAAATTTCTGTAATTGAACGCAATGCTACACTCCCTAAATTTGGAAATATTTATACTAACTATGAATATTCTGAAAACCCAATACTATTTGGTAGGTGGACAACGAACAATTCAATTCAACTTGATCTGAATGTCAATTCCTATTCACTTGACTTTTTTAGGTTAAATAAAAATCTAAATGGCATTGATGTAGAAATAAATAAAATTGACTATCAACGAAAGTATTCGAGTATTTTAGGCGGTTGGTATAACAAAAACCTATTTCCAGTTCAGGATTCATTAAAAAATTTTGGAAATACTTCAGAAATTAAAGGGATTATCTCGCCAGGATATGCAATGGGGGACACTTATTATACGGGATTAATAAACCAGTCTTATCAATATGAGCATGACGGTAAAATCCTTAAATCATATTTCAGAATACACAAAGATTCTACTACTTTTAAAATTGGAGATGAGATCTTGTTAGAAGTTGATATAAATCAACCTATAATTCATAGAGTACTTGGAAAAGTCTCTAGATAATGACCTTGTTCTGTCACATTCAACCTCCTGAATTGCCTTTACTTTCCTCATATCTACTAACACGATTACATCTTACAAAGAACTGAGTTTTGATCAAACATCGTTTAAGGGTTAAAACCCTTTCTTGCTTATTTTCGATTCAAATTCCCGGTTACTTTACTTTACGATTCAGCTCTACACATTGTAGATTGAGACTCATTAGTAACTGATACCACGAACATAAACAAGCAGAGGCTACAGCCCCGCTTGTTTACATAACCTCTATCTAAATACCTAGATCGACTTACCCTCCTTAATCTCCTCCACCACACTAGGATCAAGTAAGGTTGAAGTATCTCCTAAATTGTCCATATCCTTGGAAGCAATTTTTCGGAGAATACGTCGCATGATCTTTCCGGAACGTGTTTTTGGTAATCCCGATACGATCTGAATTTGATCAGGCTTTGCAATTGGTCCAATGATCTTTACTACCAGATCCAATAACTCTTTCTTGAATGTATCGGTGTCTTTTATTTCCTCATCACAGATCATAAATGCATATACGCCCTGGCCTTTAATATCATGCGGATATCCAACGACAGCTGTTTCTACCACTTTATCATGTTCGTCAAGTGCATTTTCAATTTCAGCAGTTCCCAAACGGTGACCTGAAACATTCAGTACATCATCCACTCGACCGGTAATTCGGTAATAACCGTCCTCATCTCTGCGACAACCATCGCCGGTAAAATAATAACCTTTATAGGTGCTCAGATATGTTTGTTTATACCGCTCATGATCTCCGTATACTGTTCTCGCAATAGAAGGCCACGGATGTTTGATACAAAGGTTTCCTTGCACATCGTTTCCTTCAATTTCATTACCATCTTCATCCATCAACACAGGAAAAACTCCCGGTAGAGGAAGCGTTGCAAAACCCGGCTTGGTAGGAGTAATTCCGCCCAGTGGTGATATCATGATTCCACCAGTCTCGGTTTGCCACCAAGTGTCCACAATCGAGCAGTTCCCATTTCCAATATGCTCGTCATACCAATGCCAAGCTTCCTCGTTGATTGGCTCACCAACAGAACCAAGGATCTTGAGCGAACTCAGATCATATTTCTTAACAAAATCCAGATCGTAACTCATCAGTGCACGAATTGCTGTTGGCGCAGTATAAAAATGAGTCACTTTATACTTTTCAACTACTTCCCAAAATCGTCCCGCATCCGGATAAGTAGGTGTTCCTTCAAAAATAATTCCTGTAGTTCCGGTAAACAGCGGACCATAAATAATGTAACTGTGCCCCGTGATCCAGCCTGCATCCGCCGTACACCAATATACATCATCGGCTCCCACTTGAAATACATTTCGGAATGAATAACTAGTATACACCATATATCCACCACAGGTATGAACCACTCCTTTAGGCTTTCCTGTAGATCCTGATGTATACAAAATGAATAATGGATCTTCTGCATCCATCTCTACAGCTTCATGCTTTTTGGATGCGTTTCGTATTAGGTTGTGCCACCATTCATCACGTCCTTCCACCCAGTCAATATCTCGATTGGTACGCTGACATACGATCACGCTTTCTATTGAAGGACTGGTTTTCAGCGCTTCATCAGAAATATCTTTAAGTGGAACGTGCTTATCTCCTCTTCTCAATCCGTCATTTGTGATCAGCATTTTTGCATCACAATCGTTGATACGATCACTCAACGACTGAGCTGAAAATCCTGCAAATACAATAGAATGAACCGCTCCGATTCTAGCACAAGCCAATGCAGCGATCACAAGCTCAGGTGTCATCGCCATATAAATACAAACTCTGTCTCCCTTTTTAATTCCTTTGCTTTCCAACACATTACTGAATCGGCAAACATCTTCGTGCAGCTGCTTAAAAGTGATAGTTCGTCGAAATGAATCCGGGTGATTCGGCTCAAAGATAAAAGCTGTTTTATTGCCGATGGTATTCAGATGTCGATCTAGAGCATTTTCTGTGATATTTAGCTTACCACCTTCAAACCATTTTATATCTGCTGTTTCAAATCCACCACTTTGAACTTTATCCCATCTCTTACGCCAGTAAAAAGTTCCAGCTTCATGTTCCCAGAAAGCCAAACGGTCTTTTTCGCTATCCTGAAAGGTTTCTTTATAATCATCAAACGATTTAATATTCAGCCACATCCTATACGTGATTTAGTTTTATTATTTAAGCTTTGATGTTGACGTTTTTTCAGCGGATAATCAAGTCAAAAGATTGTAAACCTGATCTGAATTATTGCAGCTATTTCTAAAATACCTTGCTGTCATTATACTTTTATAATAAACACTGAAGTAAAAAGGAAAAAAACATTCAAATTTCACTCAAACTAAATGGAATCTGAAATTTGTTACAAAAAAAATTACCTCTCATCGATTTTTTCGTGATCATTTTTTGTGCTTAGATCAGAGTATGTTACACTCTCAAAATCATAAATTTCACACAAAATCTACTCTCAAAAATTATATTTCCACTCAAAAAGCCGGGATGATCATGCTGGGAAGTTGGGCAACTTCAAATAAAATTTTGGGTATAATTGTGTATTACAGATCTGACAACACTTCAAAATATTTTCACCAAGTGAGTTACTACATGGAAACTCGTGAATATTGGTATTCCCGATTAGATCTGCTTTATAGCGGAAGTGGTTTGTGCTTATTTTCTGACTATTCGTTAGACTTTCTTTTATAGCAGTGGTGCAATCTACTTAAGATCCTGTGTTTTTTGGTTCTCACGTTGGAAGAAGACATATCAAATTCTTCACTAGCTTCTTCAGTAGTAGTATCAGGCTTATCAATAAAATGTTCAATGAACTCTCTTGATTTTTCCTGGAGTTCTTCGAGGCACCGTTTTAAGATTTCCTGTCGCTCTTTGTCGATCAGTCGTTGATATTGCTGTTCAGGTACAAATTGCTCGTTAAGAGCTTCTTCTTCATACTTAAATCTATGCTTCTTCTTAATGTATCTAAGGTACTCGTGCCTACATGATTTAATTAAATAACTGAAAAAGTATTTCGGCTCTTTGATCTTATCTTTACGGACTTGTTCAAATACATCTACAAATGCCTGTTGTACGCATTCTCCTGCATCGTTAGCGTCTGCACTCATAGTAACAACAAGATAGTCTTCTAATCTTCCAATTACTTCTGAAACAAGTTCATTGGCTTTAGAATCATCCCCGCTTTGTAGAGCTTCAACCAGCTCTGAATAATCAACTCTAGCTTTTGTCAATGATAGACATCTATCTGTTATAGTTTAGACTAATCATTCTTTTCAATTAGCTTATTTATGACTGAATATAAAACTAAGTAACTGACATCAAAAACCTTTTTTGGACTATTTACAGGGCGATTACAAACTTAATATTAATTTTTTTTAACATTTTTTTGGATAGAAATTTTTTTTACCCATAGATTAATGCTGTAACAAATTACCACCTAGTTACTCTTGTGGTGGATCATAAATCTGTTTAAAAGCCGATTTATGCGCTTTAAGAATTTGTAACAATTGGAGATAAAACTTCTCTTGTACTTAACTAATAATTTATCAAACAAACAAATATCATGAAATCATTTAAATCTCTTTTCGCTTTAATCGCTATCGCTTCTTTATCCTTCGCTTGTGCTTCTGTTACGGATGCCGACTTAGCTGACAACACCAACGATCCGGCTATCGAAGCTCCGGCTCCAACTGATGCTGTTTTTGGCGGAGTAGACTCCGAGCCTATCATCACAAAACCTAAAATGTGATTCGTCCTTTACCCCGTAACTATCATAACTCTCTATCAAACAAATCAATATCATGAAATCATTTAAATCTCTTTTCGCTTTAATCGCTATCGCTTCTTTATCATTCGCTTGTGCTTCTGTTACCGATGCCGACTTAGCTGACAACACCAACGATCCGGCTATCGAAGCTCCGGCTCCGACTGATGCTGTTTTTGGCGGAGTAGACTCCGAGCCTATCATCACAAAACCTAAAATGTGATTCATTTCGATTATCAATTTTAGTCTAAGAGCATTAATATGTAGTACAATTAACTTACCATGCTCTTAATATTTCTGTTTACTTTTTTTCTACCTCAACAAACTATCGATCCGTATGAATCGATATCTGATCAGGCTTATACTTACGTCCAAAATATAGAGTCTGACACCGAAAGTGAGTTGAGTTTTTGGGGATTGAATGAACTCTATAGCTCTAATTGTTCTATTAATAAAATCGTCAGCAGAATTATCTCACAATCAAGTTCTGTTAAACTTCGAAAGATATTTCTTGACAATGAATGTTCTTCAATAGAAAACAAAGATTCTTTGAAGATAGAGCGACTTAAGACTTATACTCTCGAAACAGGGTCTTTTGCTAATCTTATCAATTACCTTTCACTTTCTTTACCTCAAAAAGATCTTGATGATTTCCACACTAAATTTAACGATAGGTGGCTTCAGAATTTATCATCAAATGAGATTGATCTACTGAATGCAGTGAAAAACAAAGAATCGATTTCAATTGATGAAATTGATTCCGGATACAGAGTTTTTGTTTTGTACTCTCTCTTGTTTAGTGAAAATGTATATTCTTATTTTGATTCAGAAGAATTTTCTTTAATTCTAACAGAATTAAACATCGAGAAGGATAGTAATTATTCTGAGCTCAAAAAATCTTTTTTGTACTTTAATCTACTCAAAGCAGCATATGATACTAACAGATATCAATTTATTACCGATATATTCGATAAAATAATTGATTCAAATCTATACCCCCACTCGGAAAAAAAAGTAGGTGTTTTTAGTGGGTTAGACTATGCACTAAGTGTCACAGGGAGTTATTCAGAATCACTTTATCTTCAACGTAATATTTTAATACCGCTTGCCTCTCATTATAAACTAAAAGACAGAGTTGATTACACTTTAGTGCAACAAAGCGCTAATCTTTACAACATTGGGAAGTATAATGATGCTAAAGAAATTTTAGAAGGTTTATACAATGACCCTAATTCCAGCATACCTAATTCACAATTGTACAATAATTTGTCACTTTGTTATAAGCAATTAGGGCAAAAAAATAAATACACATCCTTTTTACTGGAAGCGATTCAAGAGCTTGAAAAAAATCAAACTCAAAATTCTACCTATTACACTTTAAAGCTTGGTCTATATAGAAACTTGTTTGTTTATTATAATTCGATAGGGGATTCTGCAAATGCAATTTCTTATATAAACAGTGCAAAAGATCTAGCTGAACAACAAGCTGATAAAAATGAGTTGTCAGTAATTTATTTATATCTTGGCGAATATTATTGGAAGAATTTCAAAAACGTTAAAGAAACTCTAAAGCAGTATACCAAAGCAGAATCTTTATCTGAAAACATTGATAATTATGAAAGAAAATTAGATATACTTAAGAATAAAAGTTCCCTGTTTATTGAAATAGACTCTTTAGAAGCTGCTATGTCTTCTATCTTGCAAATCAGAACACTTGCTTCTCAATATTCAAATACTCCTTCACCAGCCTATATCGAATCTCTGATTCTGGAAGGAGAAGTTGCAAACCTTCAAAATGAATTATCAAAACTTCAGTCGGTTTTAGAAACTTTAAAAAATCATACTTTCGAACACCTTTCATTTGAAGTACTGATAAGATATCACAACTTACATGCTACATTGCTGCATAAGAAAAGTAAAAACAGGGAAGCCTACACTTACCTGAAACCAAATCTGGATCAAATAATTGAGCGTGCAAAAGGAAGTGTAGACACACAAACAGGCTTTTGGACCGTTGAAAAAGAATATTTAGATACTTTTGAATTGATGATCTCAATTCTCAGTGAACTTAACTATAAAGAAGAGTCTGTTGCATACTTAGATAAACTTAAAACCATTAATGATGCATCTCTATACAATAATCCTTTATTAAAAGCATCCAAACTTACTGAGAAAGAACTAGCCGAGGATAAAAAGTTAACTGCACGCATCCAGTCGTTACGTAATGATTATCTAAGTGCAGATGAGAATATGAAATCTGCTTTGAAAACTGAAATCGACAAACTTTCAGCGCAACAACAGTTACTTACTAATAAAGTTGCTTTCTCTCAAACAGAAGAAAGTATCCCTATTTGGAAGGTTCAACAACAGATGAACAAAAATGAGATCATTCTTCACTATACAGAATTAAATGAAAAGCTTTACGTAAACTCGATTTCCAAGAAAAGTATTGATCTCGCTGTATTAGAAATATCAGAGCAAGTTGGTGAATTGCTTAATAGCACTGCTAATGAATTGGCTTCCGGGAACACTTCATTAAAAACACTTTATAATGTTTACCAAGTTTTAGGCTTGCATAAAATTCCCGATTTCATAGATCATATTACAGTTATTCCAGACAATGAGTTATACCGAATTCCTTTAGAAGTATTGCCGACCAAGAAGCCCAATACCTCTTACAGTTATGGGAGCTCTCATTATATGATTGAGGATTTCAATTTCAAATACTTTACTTCGCTTCAGGACTACTTGGAAAACAACAGAAATACAAGCGGTAGTCTAAGCACTGATTTTTCAGCTTTTGCTATCTCCTATTTCGATGATTTTCAGGAAAAATTACCCTCTTTACCCTTTGCTACTCAAGAAGCACGAGAAATACAACGGGTGCTCACTTCATTTAAAGATAAACAGGTTTTCTCAGGAAATGGGGCTACTGAACAAGCCTTTCAAGATCAGCTTAATTCATCTAAAATTTTACATGTAGCAACACATAGTGAAGTTTCGGCCAGAGATCCTTTGTTTTCGACGATTTATCTGAAATCAGCACAGTCAAATGGTACAGAAGGTAATGCTCTTTATGCTTATGAATTATTTGATAATCAGCTGAGCAATGACCTTATTATGCTCAACTCATGTAGTTCAGGTACGGGTAATTATCTACAGGGTACCGGAATTATGGGTATAAGTCGTGCACTTCGTTACGCAGGAGCCAAAAGTCTTGCTTTAAATTTGTGGGAAGTCAATGATAAAATTGCAGCAGAATTTGCCACTAATTTCTATTCCTATTTAAATGAAGGCTATTCTAAAAGTGAAGCCATGAGATTAGCAAAGATCAATCAAATTAAAACAGGTAGTGCTGACCCTCATTATTGGGGAGCTTACACCTTGATTGGCAATTCTAATCCGGTTATAAAAAAACCAGCAAGCTCACAGTTTATATTACCTTTCTTAATAACTATGGGCTTACTGGTAGGCTATAAAGTCAGAAAAAACTCTTCCGTTTAAGTTTGTTTTTAAAACCTAATCATCCATTGAGTTAAGAGCGTTGATATAGCTTTTTGCAATACGGCTGTAATCACGATCTAAATCATAAGTAGATTGAAATGCAGTTTTCGCTTCATCCAATTGGTCTAACTGAAAGTATGAATTAGCTAAAAGCCAGTATCCTTTTTCAAGAGTACTTTCAGAAATTCCTTCTTGCTCAGTAGCGATCTTAAAATTAGATGCAGCTTCTTCATACTCTCCTAAATTGTATTGAATTGAACCAAGAGTGATAGAAAATTCAGCTATCAAGGCCGGATCTTCTTCTGTATCCAATTCAGTAGTTAAAAGATCTTTTGCTTCCTGAGTGCTTCCATCAGCAGCAAGTTGAACAGCTTTTTTAATAACCTCGTTAGAAACATTCACAGAGACTCCGCCCCCGCTCCTTACAATATCCAGTCCGATTTCATCAATTGGAGAAATTGGATCCGTATTCGTGGTTGAGTAATTCATTACGCCAAGAACACCTACGAAAATCACAACTGCAGCCGCTGTAACATAACCAGCATACTTTCTGATTTGTTTTGCAACTCCAGGAGTTTGGCTTTCTCTCTTCTCTTCAATTATTGATTTTAGATTGGCAACACTTTTCATGTAGTCTAAGTAATACCCATCTTGAATTAGCTCTACCCATAAGTTATCTATTTCTTCTTCGGATAGCCGTCCGTTGAGGTAAAGATCTATCTTTCTCTCTAGATCTTTGTTTAAATTATTTTGAATCATCGTTATTTACCTTTTAAATGCTTTCACAAACAGTTTGTATTCCAAAACCGATTATTTCAGCATGGTTTTGTACCATTTTTGGGAAAGATCTCTTTTTTAAATCTTTCTGTTCGCTAACAAGAGCATCTAAGCTATTAATTGTTACATTGATTGCTATAATTAAAGATTAGAAAATATTAAGAAATAAAATGCAATTTAAATCCTTTTTCAAATAATTGTTTATCCTTACAGAACATAAGTTTAAAGCTCATAAGAACGCCTCTATGATTTCAAACAAAATCACTTTCCTTCTTTTCATAACGGTAGTATTACTAAGCTCCTGCTCAAAAGAACCTAACACTATGCCAATAACCGGGACTATCGATTATGTTGGAAATGCTCAGATCTCCATATCTGAGCAACCTTTGCATTACAAGTATTCTCCCAAAAAAGTATATAGCATTTCTCCTGAACAGAATGGAATGTTTGAAATCAATGTACCAATAAATACAAATGAAAATCTTATTCTTTCCATTGATGATAATTCCTTCTCATTAATTCCCGATGCTGGTGACGACCTTAAGCTTTTGATAACTCGTTCTTCATTTCCTTTAGATGTAGATATAGAATCTAAATTTTTAAAAGACTATAAAGCTTATCAGAACTACTTGAAAGAGATTGAGGGATTGGACAAACGAATTGAGAAAGAGATGAATAATTTTAAAGCAGGATTAGAAAATTCCGCCTTAGAATTAAGTAAGCAAAAAATTCAGATTGCGGAAAAAAATCTATCGGGAACAGCATTTCAGCACCTCATTATGAAAGCGCAAGGTGAATTACTGGTAAACAAAATCAAATCAGTTGAGTATAGATTTGGACAGGATAATTTTAATGCTGATTCTGAAAGAAGACAAATTCTTGAACAAGCTAAAGCTGATAACTTTTTTACCTTTGAATCATTACAAGCACAACGCGCCGGAATTAGAGATGTGACTCATTACTATGCACGAACTTTTGGAATTTATGATAGTGTAAATCAGGCATACGGTAAAGATCTCGCTGAATATGATATTAAAAGGCTAGCCTATGAAGAACTGAATCAAAAGCGTCTGGAAGTAATCGAGTACATAGAAGATCGAAAAGCCAAAGCCTACGCAAAAATGTTTTTAGTAGCAGAGCGAATTGGAGAAGTTGAGCTGTCAAAAGCCGAGCCAAGCTACCGGTCTTTCATTGAAGAATATGGCGATTTCACTGAATACACTGAGTTTTTAACGTACTTCTACAACGAAATTAAATCCGTTTCTCCGGGCGAACCTGCAAAATCTTTTTCTCTGAAAGATGAAGAAGGAGATACTCATACTTTAGAAGATTATAAAGGAAAATATGTACTACTAGATTTTTGGGCTGGTTGGTGTCAACCTTGCTTGGATGAATTTCCTGTAATGAGAGATATTTATAACGACTTCAGTAGAGAAGATTTTGAAATTATTGGTATTTCTACGGAAATTGATAAAGATGTTTGGAGAGCAGATATCAAAAAATTCCAAAATCCTTGGCCTCAACTTTATGGCGGTAATGGCTTTGATCAGGAAACGTTTAAAACATATAAAGGTGGTGGAATTCCATTTTATGTTCTAATTGATCCGGAAGGAAATATTGCCCGATATAATGATATCAGAGCAACTTTCAATTTAAGAGAAGTATTAAACGAGCTTATTGATGAATAAACCTATTTATAAATTTCAGTTCTTAATCTTAGTAACAGCACTTTTTATTAACTCGTGCAGTTCTGAAAAGCCAACTGAAAAAACCACTTCATTTACTGATAAACAACTCGGACAAATGTTAGTAGTAGGTTTTCGAGGAACTGAAATTAATGCCGAAAGTCCAATTGTTCGGGATATAAAGGAGAGAAATTTAGGAGGGGTCATTCTATATAGTTACGACTACCTAACAAATTCATATAATAGAAATATTGAATCTCCTGATCAGCTCTTACAACTCAATAGCGCTTTGGTTGGGTATTCTATAAACCCTCCTTTTATTTCCGTAGAACATGATGGAAGCGAACACTCAGCATTGCACAATTTATATCCTTCTATGGAAAACATTTATGAGCAAAACTCTTTTTCAGATACGCTTGAAGTAATAAATAATTCCAGACGATTTGCTCAGGAATTTATGGTTGTTGGAATAAATACAAACTTACATCCAAGATTGGATCTAAAAACTAATGAATCATCTGATGCTGCATTGATTTCTTCCGATCCACAAAAAGTCACAGAAATCTCTAACCTGATTCTGGATGAATACGACACCGAAAAATTGTTAAGCGTTCCTAAATACTTTCCGGGCTATAGTGTTGATTATAATCCAACTGATTCATCAGATAATATAACTTCATCCTGGTCTGAAGACTTTCTGACTCCGTACAAAAACCTGTTTGAACAACGAACCATCAGAGCAATCCAGGTTTCTCATGCTACCAACGCACATATCGATTCTACCTGGCCAGGCACTTTCTCTCATTCAACTGTTTCAGGTTTACTACGTGACTCTCTTGGGTTTGAAGGTGTGGTATTCTCTGATGACCTTCAAAAACCCATCATCAACTCGAATTATGATCTGGAAACCTCGATTCTACAATCAATAAATGCCGGAGTAGATGTTTTGGTATTTGGAAATAATTTTAAATACGATGAAGATATAGCAAAGAAAGCTATTGCCATCATTCAAAAATTATTGAAAGAAGGAAAGATCAAACCCGAAACCATAGAAGCTGCTCTGTCAAGAATTGACCAACTTAAACAAGATGTTATTGCCGAGCTCTGTACATGTCTGACTACGTAGAAAGAACAGCACAATTTGTTCAAAACCAACTTGAAGGTGAAGGTTCAGGACATGATTGGTGGCATATTTTAAGAGTCTGGAATATGTCTAAAAGATTGGCTTCAGAAACAACTGATCCTGTTTCAAATCTAGTAATTGAGCTTGCTGCGTTGTTGCATGACATAGCAGATCATAAGTTCCATGATGGAGATTTAACTGTTGGACCAAAAGTAGCTTCTGAATGGCTGTACTCCATTAAGGTTGATAAAGAAGTCATTGATCATGTATCTGATATCATCAAGGACCTTTCATTTAAAGGAGCTGAAGTTGCTACTCCAATGAAATCCATGGAAGGAAAGATCGTTCAGGATGCCGATCGTTTGGATGCCATTGGGGCCATCGGAATTGCCCGGGCCTTTGCTTATGGCGGATATAAATCCCGTGAATTGTATAATCCGAATATAGAACCTGTTTCGCATTCCAGTTTTGAAGCATACAGAAAGGATGAAGGGCATACAATCAACCATTTTTATGAAAAGCTTTTTCTTCTGAAAGACCGAATGAATACCGAATCCGCCAAAAAAATAGCTGAAGAACGACATACTTTTATGAAAGAATATGTAGATCGTTTCTTACAAGAATGGGATGGAGATCAATAAGATCTCTTTTGAAATTTTCCCATCGAATTTATTTTATCAGTGTAAGTCTTTTGCTCACTTTCTGTCCAAGTGCTTCCAAAGTATAGAAATATACACCTGATGAAAAGCCTGTCGCATTCCAACTAACACTAAAATTACCCGAAGATTTATTTTCATCAACAAGAATTGATACCAATCTTCCTGTAATATCGTACACTCTGATTGAAACTCTTCCCGGCTTATCTAAACCATAATTTATCGTTGTAACCGGATTAAAAGGGTTAGGGTAATTCTGACTCAGAAAAACATTTTTGGGTAGCTCATCGAACAACTCTTCTTCATTGCTTACTGAAACATCCGAATTTGATTGTCCCGGTGTTCCATGTGAGCTTGAAGCAGCCCAATTTTCACCTAATGAATTATCAAATCCGGGGTTAGTTAAAGAAAGAGTTGCACCCATCCCATCTGCTTCAACCGGCCAAGGAGCTTTATCATTGTATGTGAGCTCATCAACAATCGCTCCGTTTGAATCGAATAATCGAATTAACTCGCCATCACCGGATAAGCCGAAATCCATATCTCCAACTTTGTTTTGAACATCAGGAAAAAGTTCTCTGAACAGTGAATCATTTCTGGTAAGCACTAAATAACTATCTGCAGCAAGAATAGTCCCGGACGAAAAAGTAAATTTATGCTCATCATCAGAATCAGAAAAATACCATCCTGATATATCAATGCTCTGGTTTGAGTTGTTATAAAGCTCTACCCAATCTTCCGGATCAAAATCATCTGCTGATCTGTAATTGATCTCATTTATCACAACACCGGTTGAGCTGATCTCATTTCTCCTGAAGTGAGCGGTCAGCGAAGTATTTGCTGTGATAGAAACAGTTTTTGACTTTTCCGAACTATTCAGGGCCCCACTCCATCCAATAAACGTATATCCCGGATTTGCTACAGCTTTCACATTAGCCGGAACAGAATTATAAATAAGCCCATATTCCAGTTCGTCGGATCGTATTCCTTCTATAAAAACCTGTCCTGCTTCAACCGGCTCTACCAGAGTTTCCAAGCTGTTCAGTCTTGTCAGATCAAAGTGATCCATTAAATACATCTTTGCATAATCTTTTCTTTCACTGATGAACTCCTCTATCACACCAAGATGTTTTTCCCAATCCATATTACTACCGAGTCGGAATGATTTAGTCCATCTGTCCATATGACGAGGAATCTCGGATTCGATCAAGTTTGCCGTACTGTCAATAAAACTCATCATCCTAGAAGCCTCAAAAGTAGTGTGGATGTGCATACTGTACCGCTGGATGAACTTATTTTTGAAATCCTGATTCTTGAGTAAGTTTCGAAATAGAAAAGTAGCCCATGTAGGATTCTCATAATCAGTACCTGAAGTAGTTGTGAGTTTGTGCAACATATTGGTATCATAAGTACCTCTTGAGTGGCTTCCCATCGACATATCCACATCATATAAAAGCCATTTCCATTTTCCTTCGGGGGTCTGCGGTCTCCAGAAAATGATATTATTTGCCGGCCAGTCTCCGTTTGCCCAATAGATCTGCGCAATTTGATAATCAATGTACTGATCGATATCCATTTGCTCTGACACCCAATCATAATTTTCGGGTAGGCTGATGTCATTGTTTCCAATAAAATCGATCATTGCATCATAATGATCTGAACTGCCTTCTTTAACATTTGCACTCCCGGAAAGTATATCTAACTCGTTCTCATCAAAGCCATAGTTAGACTCAATAAAATCTTCATTCTGCTTTTCTCTGAGCATATGAATTCCCCAATAATCGCCATTGATGAATACAGCTACCGGCTTAAAAGCTTGATATCCCAGATCCATTCGATCTCTCACCATTGATTGAGTCGCTGCATTTCTGATCATAGCCCGATACCAATCCTGACCACCACTTCTAAGAGCAAGTCGATCAAAGGAAGTGATCGACTTATCTTCGAAAACTTGATACTCGAGTTTGGAAGTTCCGTATTCGCTTCGGAAATAAATGTCCAGTGATTTTTGATCGTACAACCTCGTGCATCCACCACCGATCTTAATTCCTGCATTTACTGCAAATCCTTGCTCACGATTTTTCTCAAAAAGCTCTAGTCTTGCCGGTCTCTCCCAATCCTGATTCCAGTTCCTTGGTGAGCTTCTGCAATATCCCGGAATACCATTGGTTCCCACCACATAAATACCACGTTCGTCAGAAAATAAATTATCAGGATCTGTAGTGACTGAGAATACCGGAAGTTCTGTTCCTTCATCTAAAAAATAAGTTCGATACACTAAATTGGTGTCCAGAAAATCGGGTGAAAAAGTCGCAACTCTTAAGACCTTCGTTTCGTAAATGACCAGCGAATCCTGCCAAACAGGATCTGTTGTATCAGGGACTGAACCATCAAGTGTGTAGTAAGCTTTTAGAGTATCCGGAAATGTCTGGATTGTTATTTTCAAAGAATCGTTATAGAATCCACTAGCCGGATCTACCGTGACAGTCTGAGCATTTATAATTTGAACATTGAAAAGAACTATAAGCCAAACAATAAGTTTGGTAGAGAGGTCAGTTTTATTTCTCATTGATGATTACCTTGCGAAGGTCCCTAATAATTTCTGCTGATCAGTTATTTATTCATTAAATATATAAAACAAATGTATACAAACGACTTCTATATACAAGGCTTTACATCTGCCAAGAAAACTATCCACAAATTAGTAGACAGTATTGATGATCAGACTTTTAATGCTCCGCCTGCTGAAGATAAATGGTGTATTGGAGAAATTATCAGTCATCTCATCCAAACAAATACGGAATATTTAGCTGTACTTGAGAATAAAATTCTTGGTGATACTTCGGGACTGAAAAAAGGAAGTGGTCCATATAAACACCCGTTTCACTTGCGTTGGTTTATAAAAATTGTAAGTCCTGAATATAAAAAAGCGATGCCTACCATTCCTCCATTTGAACCTATAGCCGTAAAAGATCTGGATAAGGCTGAGTTGCTTTCAGAGTTTGATGCTATTCAGGACAGATATTTAAAACTCCTCGATAAAGCGAGTACTGAAAACCTACATCTTGGAAAGATCAAAGTGGGCAATCCTATTTATCCTCTTTTTAAAATGAGTTTGAGTGCCTGCTTTGCTGTAAATGAAGCTCATCAAAGAAGACACTTTCAGCAGATTGAAGAAATTTTAGCTCAATCCTAATTCAATTTTTTCCTTCTTTTAGTTAAATCTCTAGCATTATGATGTATCATCAAAATATGTATCATATTATTATTTATAACTTTATATATGATACGGTAATTGCCTTCAACTAATTCTCGAATATCTTCTCTCTCCAGCTCTCTTACCAATTTACCTGAGTTAATAAAATTAGGATCTCTGAGTATTTTGGTTCTGCTTACAATTTTTTCTATTTGTAGCTGTGCATATCTCTTAGAATCTAATGCAATGTATTCAAATACTTCTTTAAGATCTTCCTTGGCATCTTTAAGCCATCTTATCTGAACCATTCCTTCATTTCTTGTTCTACTTCTTTTTCAGAAATAATATCTCCTGACTCAGATTTTTCAATCCTCTTTTCGAGTTTATCTATGAATACTAATCGATCAATCAATTCATCAATTGATAACTCATCCGGAAACTGATCTATATGTGCTTTAAGCTTTGCTTTTGTAATCATTTGTGAGCGTCCTGGTGTTACTCTTTACGATTAATATCTATAATCACCCATTCATTTCAAAAAGTTCTTTAACCTGACTTATTTCTCTTTTTCTCCGGATATTTGTCGTAGGGAAACAGAAAAAGTCCGTATGGCTCATGACCTTTTTTTCCTACATCCTGATGGTGACGTTGATGAGCTCTGCGCACCAATTTCATAAACCAGTTATCACTTTTAAAAGGCATAAATCTTTTGTGTGTAAATAAGTCATGGATTATGAAATAAAGTAAGCCATATAAAGCTATCCCTGCCCCTATTCCAAAAGCGGGTGAAGTCAACATAGTATCCACTCCTATAATTATTAACCACACTGAGATTCCTGCAAAAACGAATGAGAAAATATCGTTCATCTCAAATAGCCCGTGATCAGGTGTATGATGAGATTCATGAATTTTCCAAAGCACGCCATGGAATAGCCAACGGTGCACACAATATGAAACGACTTCCATTCCAGCAAAACCCAATAAGATATAGACTGTTAATAGCATTTAGAGTATTTCTAGCTTCTTATTTCTAACGAATCAACTTCTCAAAAATATCATTCAAAAACAGAAAAATTTCCGGTAAAAAATTTTGGCTCGACTATATTTATACATATAATGCACATATATTAAATATGTAAACCAATCACTCAATGAGAAGCATAGAAGCACAAAAAGATACCGATACACAGTCAAGAACCGGTCGGCTGGTATTAGCCCGAAAAATGGAAACGGGATTCCCCTCTCCGGCTTCAGATCACCTGGAAAAAGCCTTGAATCTCGAGGAGCTTGTTGTGTTCAGACCATCTGCTACTTTTTATGTTCGAGCGCAAGGAAATGCAATGCAACGCTCGGGAATACATGATAAAAATATTCTGATCGTGGATCGGTCAATTACTCCCCGTCATGGAAACATCATTGTTACTTCCATTGATGAAGAACCCTCTATCCGAAGATTCGCAAAACAAGGTTCCCGTATATTTTTAGTTTCTGATGATTCCAGCTTAAAACCCATTGCCGTCACCAAAGAAACAGCATGGACGATTTGGGGAGTAGTCACCCATGTAATCCATCGATTCAGTTTGGAGGGAAAATAGAATATCTATGAATATCGATCCTTATAATTTACCTACTGCTTATGCGATGATAGACTGCAATAACTTTTATGCCTCCTGTGAACGAGTCTTTGATCCAACTCTTAATGACAAACCTATCGCCATTCTATCAAATAACGATGGTTGTGTAATTGCTCGTTCAGAAGAAGCTAAAGAGGCCGGAGTTGAAATGGGAGCTCCGGAGTTTAAATCCAGAAAGTTATTCAAAGAAAAAGGCGTAGTTGTTCGATCATCAAATTATGCTCTTTACGGAGATATGTCTGACAGAGTAATGGATGTTTTAGATCAACTTTCACATAACATTGAAGTGTATAGTATTGATGAAGCTTTTGCCAGAGTTTCTACCAACATTTTCGATGATCTTAACGAATACGGAACTTATATAAAAGAAACCATACAACGATGGACCGGCTTACCGGTATCCGTAGGAATTGCGCCGAGCAAAACATTGGCAAAAGTTGCAAACAGCATTGCTAAAAGAAATCCTTTATTTGATGGTGTACTTGCTCTTTCTAGCCAAGATGAAACTGATCAGCACCTTAAAGATCTGCCTGTCCAGAAAATTTGGGGTATTGGTAGCGGAATGACTGTCCGCCTACACCGACACGGCATCGAAAATGCATTTCAATTAAAGAATACCGTACATAACCGAAAGTGGGTGCGAAAAAATCTGCATGTAACCGGGTTACGAACCGTACTGGAATTAAATGGAATACCATGTATAAAAATGGGCGAAGCTCTGGATAAGCGAAAAGGAATTTTGACTTCCAGGATGTTTGGAACTCCGATCTATGAATTAGACCACTTGCAGGAAGCTATTTCAACATATGCGTCCCGTGCAGCTGAAAAACTTCGCTCTCAAAATTCGGTAGCCTCTTTATTAAGAATTATGCTGATTGGAGATAAATATTCGAACCTGAAAGGACAGTATAAATATTCTGCCGGCACTTCTCTGAAAGTTCCTACTGCCAATACACCTACATTGATCAGATTAGCAAAAGGATTGGTTAGCCACGTGTACATGGAAAACACCAAGTATAAAAAAGCTGCAGTGATGTTAACCGGAATTGTGCCAAACAGTGAAGTCCAGATGGATCTTTTTGATCCTCATTTATATACCCAGCAACAATTCAGGCTCATGGAATGCTTGGATGAGATCAACTCAAAATTTGGAAGAAATAAAGCTGCTTTTGCCTCAACCGGGTTGCATAAAGAGAAAGAACATCGCAACAAATGGCTAATGAATCAAAACTACCTCAGCAACAGATACACTACACGCTGGAGTGAACTAATGGTGGTGAAGGCAAAATAACAGATCACTTATTTCCAGTAAGATCGTTGTACAACATCTCCCTGTGTTATTCTGTCTACCACACTCATTCCATCGGTAACTTCTCCAAAAATGGTATAACGGCCATTTAAGTGCGGAGCCCACACGTGCATAAAGAAATATTGGCTGCCTTCAGTATCCGGTCCTGAACTTGCAATCCCTGCTTTTCCTCTAAAATAGTGAGTTGCACTTGCTTCGGTTGGCACTGTATAATCCGGACCTCCAAAACCTAATCCCGTTTCCACATCTCCTCCCTGAATCACAAAGTTTGGAACAACTCTATGAAATGCTACACCATCGTAATGACCATTGGTAATCAAGCTGTCCATCCCGGAAATTGTAGCCGGTGCGGTTAACACATCTAAAGTAATTTCTACATCACCTTTTTTCGTTTCCAACACCCAAACAGGATTTGACCCCAAGTCTGCTAGTCGACCCCAATCGGACTCTCTGAATGTTACAGGAGCTAGTGAGTCATCGATAAAAGTCCATTCTTGAGCTATTAAACTTTGCTTTAGGTCATGTCCCGCATTCTCATAAAACTGAGTGATCATGACTTCCGATTCTTCTTCAAATCTGTTTTTTAGTATCGATGTAACTGATCGAAAAATATCTATATCATCAACTACAGATTTATCATTTAAAAGAGCTATTAATTTCTCAAAATCTTCTTCAGTTACTACCTCTTCATCTGAATGCAAGGCTTGCATTATAAATGCTCTCTCTCCTCTTTCCAATCCTGTAAACAAAATGTTATGTACTTGCTCAACCCTGTCTTCGGTTTTGAGTTCATCGTCTGCATTTGCCCAAAGGGTATTCATTTCTCTTAAAAGAAAACTATAAAGCAATCCTTGAGATGTATCTATATCAGCAACTAAATAGTCAAAAACCTCGGTCTCTGTCCAAGTTTTCTTCAGTGCAGAATATCTGAGTCCCTGTAAGTATGGATCTTCAGTTCCAATAGGCAGTAAGTCGTCAATATATTTTCCGGGATTTACTGAAGCGTTGAATCCGGCTAGTCTTACATGAGGTTCAACACCGACATTTAAGGCAGTCGCATTTAAAAGTGAATTGTTAATTTCTTTGGCAAACTCTTCTTTTGCACCAATTACCCGGAGAGCCTGAATAACAACATTTGGATTTTTATGCTGAATAAAAGCATTTAATGCTACAGGAGCGTATGTATCATTTTTCTCTTTTCTACCGATCTCCTGAATAATTTCAATAGCCAATTGAACATCCATCAAAACATAATCCTTATCGATAAAATGATGAAACACTAAGCCGGCATGATCTTTCATCAACAGTGCAGCAATATATCGATCCGGCCCTATTTCATCAGGATAATAATTCTCCCATAATTCTATCAATTTGTCTACTGCATTAGGAGTCAACCCCTCTTTTTCCTGATCATTTCTTGTTCTGTAAAATCCATACAAATAGGCCTGAGCTGCTTTACTGTTGGTTGTAGATAGTGCTCTTTCTATAATTTGAATTTGCTGATCTTCAGTTGCTTCTATATTTCCTGTTAAACGACCAATTGAATAAGCAAGTTGAAATTCCATTTCCTGGTTTGGTGGCACATCTTCTTCTAGTAGTAATTCCAGCGAACGACTATTTCCCAACTCTCCCAAAGCCGAAACCAAACCTATGTTGGAGGCATTGCTTGCTATAAAAAGCTCGTTTAACCTCCCTTGTTGTTCTTCAGAAAGTTCCTTCAACCAAAGTGATGACCATGCTTCTTTTGTGTCTGCTTTACTTACCAAATCTATTAATGCATCAATATCAATAACCGGTGTATTGATCAGCGCCTGCCAGGCTTGTAAACGAACTCTTTCATCTTTATGTGAAGTGAACTCCATTAAAACCTGACCATCTCGTGCGTAAACTGCTTCATAGAGATCCGGATATTCTTGAGTAAGCAGTCGACCGACTTCTTTCTTAGCAGGGTCACAAGCAAACAGTAAAAAGGTTAATACAAAGGCTGAAATAATTTTATACATGAATCACACACATTTTTTATTGACACTGATTAAAGAACTTCGTTTATTGCACATACTTTACACATTAAGTAATATCATGCTATGGATAATGCACATTTAACGAGAAAACAACAGGAATTTTTTAATTACATCGTGGAATATAAAAAAGAATATGATGTATGGCCGACCTACAGAGAAATTGCTGAGCATTTTGATTATCGATCGCCAAATAGTGTTACCCAGAATATTCAGGCTTTACTTAAAAAAGGATTTCTGATTAAGCGGAATGATGAAGAGTACGATCTTCCCAAAGAGAAGAAAAAGAATTTACTTGAAGATTATGACGATCAGGATGGAATTCCAATTCGCGGTCTTATTGCCGCCGGTTATTTACAAGAAGCCGTTGAAGCTGATCTCGGAAAGATCACATTGTCTTCATTATTTCCGAACTTAGATCAATTATTTGCACTCCGTGTTTCAGGGTTTAGCATGAAAGACGTAGATATCTATGATGGAGATTTGGTAGTACTGATGGACACCGACGTTAAAAATGGTGATATCGGAGCGGTTCTGTATAATGGTGAAACCAGCTTAAAGAAGATCTATTGGGATAATAATGGCTTACGTCTGGAAGCTGCCAACGAAAGTTATGATGACATTATAGTTGAGCCGGATGTTTTTGAAGAAGTCCGAATCATAGGTAAATATATCGGACATATTAATCGACAGGGCTTTCAAAGAGCCACTTCAAAAGTAGCTTAAAAATTACTTAAGCTATTTTTTTCTTCTGTAATGTCCATCAAATACCGTATTCCATGTTTTTCCGTCGTCTGTGGACTGTTCCCAAAGTTGTCTTACATGATCATCTGACAGATGAAAAAAAGTAAGTTTGTTTAACAGAGGGATTCCGCCCTGCCCAACTCCTTCACCGGAATACTCCAAAGCTTTTCTTTCTTTATTATAGGTACCTGAAAACTCTATTGGAATACCATTAGCCCCAATCCATTTTTGATGCCACTTCTGATCCAGTATACTGTAATAATTCAGGCTTTTTCCTCCTAATCCTCTGGCGTTTGTCCAGTTTTCAAGCAACGCACAGTTATTCGAAACCAGTTCGATCTTAGAACTTCCAACTACCTGATCATTGGGGTTTTTAACCTCCCATTCACCAACCCAAAAATCAAATTGGCGATGTTCCTCTGAAGAACAAGGAGCTGTTTGTGGTAAAGCTACTGTTGAATAGAATCCTAAAAATAAAAGTAGTAATATTTTTTTCATTAAAATCCTCAGTCCGATTATAAGTAATTCACAGGATTCCTTAATCCGATGTTTATTTAAAAAATCGATCAAACTAACTTTAGTTTAGCATTAACAAACTGCTGTAACCTTCAAAAATATTACCTGCTATCCAACGCTATTTCAATTATCAATAGTTTTAAGAGGATTTTTTTACGGTCACAAATTTACCATTAGCATCTTTGCGAGCCTCATGAAGCTGAGAATCTTTGATCCACGCTCTCCCGCCATCGTGTTGTAATCTTTTGGTATTTTTATATTTAAAAGCCTGCTCATGTAATGTAGGTAACTTGCTCATCGCCATAAAAGTTTAGTTTTGGAATCTGAATCAATTTAACAGTTCAAAATATAAAGAACAGTTAGTTTTTTGCTTTGTTTTATGAGAACAATCGCTTATCTTTGTAAGCTCTAAAATAATCCAAAAAAGAAATTAAATACCCATGTACGCTATAGTAGAAATCGGCGGGCATCAATACAAAGTAGCTGAGAACGATGTTCTTTTTGTTGACAAGCAAAATGTAGATTCAGATTCTGTTACTTTTGACAATGTTCTTTTACTAAAAGATGATAAAGGCGCTGTTAAAGTTGGGAAGCCTGTAGTTGAAGGAGCTTCTGTAACAGCAACTATTCTTGACACCGTTAAATCTGATAAAGTTCTTGTTTTCAAGAAGAAAAGAAGAAAAGGATATCAGAAATTGAACGGGCACCGACAAGTAATGTCTCAAATTCAAATTGAGTCTATTTCTGCATCTGGAAGTACAAAAAAGACTGCTAAGAAAGCAGCTTCTAAAAAAGAAGAAACTAAAACTGAAGTAAAAGCTGAAAAAGCTACTTCAGATCTATCATCGCTAACCGTTGCTGAGCTTAAGAAAATGGCCTCCGAAAAGGGACTAACTGGATATTCCAGTATGAAGAAAGCTGAGCTTATCGAAGCGTTAAGTTAATTTTTAATTCCTAATATCTAAGTACAATGGCACATAAGAAAGGTCAAGGTTCTACTAGAAACGGACGAGATTCAGAAAGTAAACGATTAGGCGTAAAGAAATTTGGTGGCGAATTTGTTCGCTCAGGAAATATCATTATGCGTCAAAGAGGAACCAAGTTTCACCCGGGCTTAAATGTTAAGCGTGGTGGAGATGATACTCTATTTGCTGTAGCTGACGGTCATGTAAACTTCTCTGTCAAATCAGGCGGTAGAAAGTTTATCAATGTTGAGCCTTTAAGCTGAACAAGCTGAGAAAAAATTTAAGCCTCGTACATATTTTGTGCGAGGCTTTTTTTATATCTTTGATTTATGAATGAGATTACAATTCCCGGAACTGATCTAGCACCAAAGTCTATCTACTGCATCGGTAGGAATTATATTGAACATGCTAAAGAACTCAACAATCCGGTACCTTCTTCTCCTTTGATTTTTTTAAAACCTCAAAGCGCTCTTTCTTTTGATGGTGCTGAAATTATAATCCCCGAACAAAGTACTGATGTTCATCACGAAGTAGAAATAGTTATAGCAATTTCAAAAAAGGGGAAATACATCTCTGAAAATGAAGTACACAATTTCATTGAAGGCATTGGTGTTGGTATTGACTTTACTGCCAGAGATATTCAGCAGAAAGCTAAAGAATCAGGACACCCCTGGAGTGTGGCAAAGGGATTTGACACTTTTGCCCCGGTAAGTCGCTTTATAAACGCTACAGAATTTGAAGATCTTGGAAACATAAATGTTGATCTTTCAGTTAACGGAGTAACTAAACAATCCGGCAACTCTTCTCAAATGATCTTTTCTATCAATTATCTGATTTCATATCTGTCTTCAATTTTTACTTTGTATCCCGGTGACCTCATTTTTACAGGAACACCAAGCGGTGTGTCTCAAGTCAGATCCGGGGATCAACTAACAGCTACATTGGGAGAAAAATTAGTAACTCTTTCAGTTTCGGTTAAGTAGTTTTGAAATATTTATCTCTTCTTTTTTTTCTTGTTGCTTGTCCATTGAATCTAATTTCGCAGGACTCCACTTACCTGTGGCCTACAAACTCAGGTAAATTTTTAAGTTCTACTTTTGGCGAGACACGATCTGCACATTTCCATGCAGGACTGGATATAAAAACCTGGGGACGAGAAGGCTATAAAGTATTTGCATCGAAAGATGGCTTTCTAGATAAACTTCTTATTACTAATAAAGGGTACGGAAAGGCTATTTATATCAAGCATCATGATGGCACCTATACTGTTTATGCACATCTCCAACGGTTCAACGAACAATTTCAAGAAATTGCTGATTCTATACGTGTTAAGGAACTGGACTACTCTTATACATTCGAACAATCATTTGAAGATCAAAGAATTGAGGTCCGGAAAGGAGATATTATCGGTTATACAGGCTCAACCGGTATTGGCCCACCACACCTTCACTTTGAGATCAGAAATAATTTAAATCAACCTATAAACCCTCTCTTATCAAACCTAACTGTTAAGGATACTGTCGCCCCTGTTTTCTCTTCAATTCTGATTGAACCATTATCAATTAAAAGCACTGTATTTGGCTCCTTTTTTCCACAAGAAGTACATCCGGTTAATATTGTAAATGACACAACATACTTTGACACTGTTTTTGTAGACGGAGATTTCGGGCTTTCTGCAAACGTATATGATCAGGCAAATTCAGTAAATAATAAATATGCAGTGTACGAACTAATGCTGATACTTGAAGGCCGCACCCTTTATCATGAAAAGTTAAATCGTTTTGATTTTACTAAAGCTGAAAACATGTTTGTGAATAGAGTAGCCACTGTTAATAGCAGCAAAAGAAGTTTCCAGAGACTTTTCGGACAACAAAAATTCGGGCATCCTTTTTTAGTTGAAGAATCACAATTTTCAGTCACTAAGCAAGGTAGATATGAATTAGTTGCGAGAGATTATTACGGTAATCAAAGTGTTGCAGTAATTCCTGTAGTAAAAGAAATTCGATCTGATCTCAGATATTCCCGTAAAGTCCTTAACAAACATTGGACTAATAATTGGATAATCCTGAATGATACTTTAAATCTGGACCTTCGAAAACCTAACCAATGGATTGCCTGGGATTCCACCGCTTCCCAAAAAATTGTCGCTCTTGAAGATCCAAATTATACGATATCCAGATTAAATTCAAAGAAGCACTATTCATTGACCTCTCCGGATTATAAAATCAAGATTCAAATAGACTCAAACACATTCTTTGATTCTCTAAGCTTGCTTCAGGATGTAGAGTTTATAAATGATACACTATCTATACAAATCGGTGTACCCGAATTAGTTAACAGAAAAAACCTTTTTGTTCAGGTACAGTTACCAGAGATTATGCATGGATTGGATCACTTAAACTTATATCAATTCAGAAAAGATGAAGAACCAAGCTTTGTAGATTCCTGGGTATTTGGAACCACATTGAACGCAGAAATCCCTTCACTGGGGCGTTTTATTGTTTTAAAAGACTCTCTTCCACCTGTGATCAGAGAACCTGAGTTGGTAACACTAGGTAATGGTATGCAAACCTATACGATTAAAACAGATGACAATCTTTCCGGAATCGATTTCAAATCCGCTAAATTTAAGATCAATGGAATTCGGGGAATTCCTGAATTTGATTATGAAAATAATTCTTTCACGTTTTATCTGCCTGAGTTCTATCTAGAGTCAGAGAATAGAATCTATTTGGAAATATCAGACAAAGCAGGAAACTTTACCTATAAAAGCTTCCTGCATCATATTAAATAATTGCGATACAGCTTATCTCAACTAAAACACTTTTTGGAAGAGTTTGAACTGCTACTGTTTCTCTTGCAGGTGGATCATTTTTAAAATAGCTGCCATAAACTTCATTTACTTCTCCAAAATCGTTCATGTCATCCAAAAAAATTGAACATTTTAATACTTTCGAGAAATCAGAACCAGCCTCTTCAAGAACAGCACTTAAGTTTTTCATGACTTGTTTCGCCTGATCCGCAGCATTGTCACCAACTATTTGCATGCTTTCAGGATCCAAAGGTATCTGACCTGAGCAATATAAAATCCCATTATGCTCGATAGCTTGGCTATATGGGCCTATTGCAGCCGGAGCTAAGTTTGTTGAAACTACTTTTTTCATAAGTATCCGTTGTTTGTTTTTTATAATTTAAATACGCCTTCTTTTTGCGGAAAGCGCTTTATATAGTTATTTTGTTAACTTATTAAACCATTTGAAATCAACCAACATCAATTTTACACTGATATGAAAAAGAATTTATCCAGACTTTTTTCTTTCGCAGTTTTGGCGATCATAATTATTAGCTGCGGCGGAGAGTCCAACCCATTGATTAAAGAGGCCAAAGACGGCATTAAAGCACAAAACTATGATGCAGCACTAATGTCTTTGGAGCAAGCTTTAGTCCAAGATTCTGCAAATGCAGATGCCTACTACTACAAAGGTGTTGTATACTCTGAAATGGCTCAAAGCAATCCGAATATTTCGGACAGAAAGGATAGCTACTCAAAAATGAGAGCGAACCTGGTAACAGCTATGGATATGTACGAAACTCAGGGAATTCAAAGTGTAGAATCTGTTGAAGCACAAATCCTGATTGACAGAAAATGGAGTGAAGAGCATAATTTAGGCGTTAAATATGCTACAGGTGATTCTACATTAGCTCCTGTTGATAACCCACTGGATACAGCTGAAGATCACCTTGAGAATGCCGTTGTGATCAACCCTGACAGCCTTCTTTCTTTCGAGGTACTTGCTGAAGTTTATAGACTAAACTCAAATACTGAAAAAGGTATTCAGATTTATGAAGACCTTATAACCATGAAAGATGAGCCTGAAGCATACGACTATGACAGATTAGGCGCTCTGTACCTTAGCTTGGAGCAATACAATAAAGCAAAAGAGATTTTAATTGACGGAGTAGAACTATTCCCGGATTCTGTTTCTTTAGTTCAGAAATTAGCTGATTCTTACATGAAGCTAGGAGAAAACCAGGAATCGATTGAAGTGATTGAATCTTTGATTGAAAGAGATCCTAATAATCCTCAGTACCACTTAGTATTAGGAACTCAGGTTTATATTATGGCCAGTGAAATCACTGACGACATTTCCAATAAATATGATGAAATATTTAACTTGGAAAGAGAACAACGCAACTTAAGTGGAAATGCAAAAAAAGCGAATCAGGATAAAGTTGCATCTCTTCGTGCTTCAATTGAAGATCAAAGCCAACGTGCTGACCAATTAATTGATCGTGCTGTTCAAGAATTACAGAAGGTTATAGAAGTAAAGCCGGATAATTCGAATGCATATAATACTTTAGGTATTATCTATCAAAACAAAGCAGCTGCGTTATTTGATAAAAGAAATGCTACTGCTGATAATGATGAAGCTGCCAAAATTGATACTCAGGCTAAAGAAAACTTAAGAGAGGCAATGAAGAATTATGAAAAGGCTACTGAAATTGAGCCCGACAACCAAAGCTATTGGAGATCTTTGTTTCAGGTTTATACTTCTTTAGGAATGAATGAAAAAGCTGAAGCTGCTATGGAAAAAGCAGGAATGTAATTCCTTTTTTGAAAATCATATTCTTATGAAAAATCTAATTAATACCCGATATGCAATTATTACAATTGCTATCGGGTTTTTTCTTTCTTGTACTGGTTCAAAATTTACAGCAGATAAGCTGATAGATGACGGAAACTACGAACAGGCTTTAGTCGAAATCTCTGCTGAGATTGAAAAAAATCCATCTCCCTATCTTTACTTTCAAAAAGGGAAAGTACATGGTTTGATTGCTTCCGATGCTTCCGTTTCAGAAAGAGCTTACAGTTACGAAGAAATGAGTAGTTCCTTTGATTCTATTTCAGTGTACCAAACTTCTTCTCACCAAGATTGGCAAACCGAAGCCGACAGTTTATCAAATTATTATTGGAATTTAGAACACCAAAATGGATTAAAAGCCTATGAAGAAGATTCTCAAGAATCAATTTTAACGGCAATAAGTCATTTTAAAAATGCAGTATCTATAGATCCAAGTTCGATCGAAAGTTACAAATCGTTATCAATTGCACAATATAATAATGGAAATATCGATGGCGCTTTAGAAAGCTTAAAAGCAGCTGAAATGCTTCCTGACGCCACTACCGATGTATTTGAAAGTTTAGGTTTTCTGTATCTGGAAAAAGGAGATCCGGAACAATCTATTATTTACTATAAAAAAGCTGATCAAGACCCTCTAAAAAATAAAAATATAGCTTTTGGATTGGTGAATGCATACATCAGCCAGGGAAAGACATATGAAGCTATTTCGTTTTTGGATGAACTTGTTAATGAATTTCCTAATGATGCCAAACTTCATAACGTTTATGGCACCCAACTTTATGAACAGGTTTCCGAGTTGTTTTCAAATTTAAAGTCTGCATACTCAGTAAACGATACTTCAACAACTGCAACGTTAAGTGTAGAAATTGAAGGAGTTTCGGAAAAAGCTGAAAATGAGCTCATTAAAGCATATCAAATGGACAGCTCTAATCTTGAATTTGTTGAAAGCTTGGCTGTTTTCTATAATAATATGTCAGGAAATTATTTTTCAATCTACCAAGTTGCTTTCCAGAGTGACAAGGACACTATCGAAGCCAAAGCGCTGTCTTTGACCGATTTTGCTATCACCTACTATGAAAAATTACAAGAGTTAAATCCGAGTAGTAGTTATTCGGGAAAAATCGACAATCTTAAAAAACTTAAAGAAAGTTGGACAAACCGATAATGCGTTTCAATACCAAGACTATTCATGCAGGACAACAGAATGAAGAAACTTCCGGAGCAGTTATGCCCCCGATTTTTCAAACTTCTACTTACGCACAATCAGCTCCAAATGTACATAAAGGTTACGATTATGCTAGAGTTGGCAACCCAACCAGAACTGCTTTAGAAAAAATGATTGCAGGTCTGGAAGGAACTGAGTCTTGTGCTTGTTTTGCAAGTGGTGTAGCCGCAATGGACGCTTTAATGAAAATGTTTCGTCCGGGCGATCATGTAATTGCTTCTGATGATCTATACGGAGGCTCATACAGGCTATTTACTTCAGTTTTTCAGCCCTATGGTATTGAATTTTCATTCATAGACATGACAGATCTGGATATGGTAAAGAAAACTGTTAAACCAAATACAAAGCTGTTTTGGATTGAAACTCCTACTAATCCACTTCTGAGAGTTGTAGACATTGAAAAACTATCTGCAATGGCTCATGAAAACAACGCTCTTTCTGTTGTTGATAATACTTTTGCATCACCTTATCTACAACGTCCGGCTGAACTTGGAGCAGATGCTGTACTTCACTCAGCAACCAAGTATTTGGGTGGGCATTCTGATGTTATACATGGAGCTGTTGCTACTTCAAATAAAGAGATTCTTGAAAACTTGTTGTTTCAGGTAAAATCTTCCGGTGCGGTGCCCGGACCGATGGATTGTTATTTAGTTTTAAGAGGAATTAAAACGTTGGCAGTACGTGTTGAGCGGGCTGTATCAAACGCAAAAAAAGTAGCCAATTTTTTAAATGATCATCCCAAGGTAAGTGAAGTCCATTACCCCGGACTAACTTCTCATCCACAGCACGAACTTGCAAAAAAACAAATGGATGACTTTGGAGGGATGGTCTCATTTTCTCTAAAAGACGATTCTATTGAAGCTGCAAATAAGTTCATGGCCAGCACTAAGTTTTTTACTCTTGCTGAAAGTTTAGGTGGGGTTGAGTCATTAATCAGCCACCCTGCTTCTATGACTCATGGTTCTATTCCAAAAGAACATCGTGAAAAAGCAGGCCTCAAGGATTCACTTATCAGATTATCTGTTGGTATTGAAGATGCTGAAGACTTGATCGAGGATTTAAAACAAGCTTTTTAAGAGCAGTTTCTTTTCAATTTTTGTAACTTCTAAGTGCTGAAAAAGCGCTTACAGAATTTTTAATTTTTATAAAATATTTATCATGCGAGACGTAGTAATTGTTGAAGCAAAAAGAACTCCAATTGGAGCTTTTGGAGGAAGCTTGGCTTCTTTCACAGCTCCCGAGCTTGGAAGTACTGCAATTCTGGAACTGCTAAAATCATCAGGAATTTCAGCTGATCAAGTTCAGGAAGTAGTAATGGGAAATGTACTAACAGCAGGAATTGGTCAAGCGCCTGCAAGACAAGCCGCATTAAAAGCAGGTCTTTCTCAAAAAACACCAAGTACAACTGTAAATAAAGTTTGCGCTTCCGGAATGAAAGCTATTATGATCGCGGCAGACCAGATACGTTTAGGAGATGCTGATGTTGTTGTTGCAGGTGGTATGGAAAGCATGACAAACGTTCCTTACTACCTACCTAAGCACAGATACGGTTCTAAATATGGACACGTTCAGACTGAAGATGGGATTCTAAAAGATGGACTTTGGGATGTATATAACGACTTTGCGATGGGAAATGCTGCTGAAATTTGTGCTAAAGAGTGCAAGATTAGCAGAGAAGAACAAGATGAATTTGCAATCGAATCTTATAAAAGAGCGCAAGAGGCTCAAGAAAAAGGTTATTTCGATAATGAATTAATCAAAGTTAAAGTCACCGACCGTAAGGGCAATGTAACTATTGTTGATAAAGATGAAGAAGTAGCCAGAGTAAATTTTGACAAGATCCCTAACCTTCGCCCTGTCTTTGATAAGGAAGGAACTGTAACGGCTGCAAATGCATCAAGTATAAATGATGGCGCTGCTGCAGTGCTTGTAATGAGCGCTGAGAAAGCAAAAGAATTAGGGCTTAAACCAATTGCCAAAATATTAAGTCACGGAAGTGCTGCTAAAGCACCTGAGTGGTTTACTACTGCTCCATCTGATGCTATTCCTATTGCACTTAAAAAAGCTAACTTATCAATTGATAAAATCGATCTTTTTGAGATCAATGAAGCTTTCTCCGTAGTGTCTATTGCCAACAACCAAATTCTGGAATTGGACCCTAAAAAAGTAAACATTCATGGAGGAGCCGTAAGTATTGGCCATCCTATTGGATGCTCCGGAGCCAGAATAGTTGTTACACTTTTACATGCTCTGAAAAGAACCGGTGGAAAATACGGTTGTGCAGGTATTTGTAATGGTGGCGGTGGCGCTTCTGCTCTCGTTGTTGAAATGCTATAATTAAAAAAGGAGTGAAAACTCCTTTTTTTGTTTGACATTATAAACGAACAAACATATTATAGTGTCAGATTTTAATTAAACCCAACAGATACCGTAATACAGCTACAACTTATTCAACCAGTAACGAATAATTATTACTATCAGGGCGACCTGCTTCCCATTAAAGTCTAAATTCTATTATTACTATTTCGAACAGCTACTATTTATTCGCCTCGTGCGTTAATTAATTTTATCAGACCAATTATATAGTAATTAATGAAGATCAAGCATCTGCTTTTTTATGGGCTGTTCGTTTTCATTTACTCAGATTCTCTAATCGCTCAAAGAGTAAATGTGACTGCAGAAACAGACTCTTTTACAGACTATGAGTTGGTAAATGATTCGGACAAAATTTTTCCTCCTTATCAATTACTGGTTCCTGTAGTCAATGGTGAGCCTGCTTTTAAAATATTGGAGCAAAGCATTGTGGAAATTGACCGTTCGCTCTCCGAAAGTGAGATAAGTGCTGCATTCATTTCATCAGATGAAGTTAACGTAATTGAAACAGCGGGAATAGGAATATACAGAGGACACAAAAAGGCTCAGATGCTGTTTCATCGAGTTCGATACACATCCAAATCTCTTCTGGTTACAAGAAAACTTAAAGTAAGGGTTTATAAAAATGATGGAGACAGAGTTGTGTCTTCAAAGAAGAGATTCTTTGCGGATTCCCCCCTTTCATCAGGAACTTGGTATAAAATCCCTGTCAGAGAAAACAATATTTATAAACTTGATTTCAATTATCTCAGTGATCTTGGTATTAATGTTGGAAGTATCGATCCAAAAAATATCCAGCTTTGGGGTACAAATGGTTTTCAGCTTCCTGAACTTAGCGGTGCTTCCCGACCTTCTTTAGCTCAAATTCCGATCATAGTTGAAGGAGAAAGTGATGGTTCTTTTGATTCAAATGATCGGATACTCTTTTATGGAAACAGTCCTCATCAAGTTTTAAGAAACCAGGATAAATTTGTGCATAATTTGCACCCATATTCCGATGTTAAATATGTTTTCCTGACTGTCACCAATGGTAACGGGTTAAGATTATCCCCCTCAAATAATGGCTTGAATCCTACTTCAACAGTAAATTCTTTCACAGATTTTCTTTGGAAAGATGAGGAATTAACAAAACCGGAAGATAAATTTAAATCAGGGCGGTATTGGTTAGGTCAATCCATTCCTTCAACTCAAAGTAATGTTCCAGTATCAATCTTTAAGGATACTTTAGTTGGAGTTTCAAGTCCTTTAGATATAAATGTTACCGCCAGATTATACGCTCGTTCTGAAGCATTGATAACATTTGATACCGACCTAAATAATGTAGATGTAGCTCAGAATAACGTATTTAGTTTATCATCCACCAATTCATCCAGAGGATATAACGGAAGTGAAGGACCAGCGGCTTCTCCGTATAATATTAATGAAGACATAACCATCTCTGTGAATGATGGAATTCTTAATCTAACAACTTCGGTTACTCACAGACAACAAAATAGTATAGCCTTTGTTGATTGGGTCAGATTAACTTTTGACCGTTCTTTAACTGCTGAATCAAATCGACTGTTATTCTATACAATTAACGATACACTGCCACCGGAAGAAGTTACCTTTCGACTTAACGGATTTAGTACGGACCCATATATAATGGATGTTACTGATCCTTCTGCCCCTTCCTTGCTTCAATATTCAACTTCCGGAGATAATATTGATGTAAATTATTTCCAAAACAGTGGTCGCACAATAATAGCTCAGTCGGTTTTTCCAACTCCCGGCCCGGGCGAAAGAATTGTAAATCAAAATCTCACCGGGATAACTAACTATCCTGATTATATAGTTGTTACTTCCGAAGACTTAAAAAACGAAGCGCTTGAACTTGCAAACTATAGAGATCAACAAGGATTAAGCCCTGTTCTTGTAACTCAATCAGAAATTTTCAACGAATTTTCAGGGGGAACCAAAGACCCAACTGCCATTAGAGATTATGTGAAATTTCTTTGGGAAACAGCAATATCAGCCGGCGAGAAAGAACCTCAATACTTATTACTTTTTGGAGATACCACATACGATACTAAAGGTATCATCGAAAATGCACTTACAAATCATGTGCTTACATATCAAAGCCAACAATCAACAGTAAGAGCAACAGGAAGTGGCGGAGGAACCTTTGGTACTGACGACTTCTTTGGATACTTGGATGATAATGAAGGTGATATTGGAAGCGGAAATACTGAGAATAGCTTTTTAATGGACATAGGGATTGGCAGAATAACCGCCCAAACCTCTACCGAAGCATCAAATTTTATAGATAAGATTAAGAGATACGAAGCACAGTCAAATGCAGGTGAATGGCAAAACCTATTTACTTTTGCCGCAGATGATGATTTCCCAGATCAAAATAGAAACAGAGATATTCATACAATCAATGCAGATGTATCTGCTGAAATGATGGCTTTAAATGAACCGGGTATACGCCTTAATAAGATCTATGAGTTTTCGTATCCGGCCGAAATTACAGGGGCTGGTCGACAAATACCCGAGGCTACTGAAGATTTTCTCAGGGCAGTTAACAACGGAACATTGGTACTTAATTATTCCGGTCATGGAAACGAACAAACACTTTCGGACGAAGAACTTTTCTTGTCAGAATACATAACCGGATTTACTAATACTGATAAGCTATGTGTTCTTGTAACCGCTACATGCCAGTTTGGAAGATACGATGATACTAGCGATCAGTCGGGGGCTGAACGTTTTGTAAGTGCTAATAACGGAGGTGGAATTGCTTCTTTCACTACTACCAGGGTTGTTTACACTAATTCTTCAGTTAGTTCCAATAATAACTTTGGTTTGAATCTGGCTCTTTCTCAAAGAATGTCAGAAAGAAAGTCTGATGGTACTCCTAAGAGGCTTGGAGATATTATGAGAGAAACAAAAAATTCAATTGTTGGAAGTGGTACTTCCAGAGTTGGATCATCAACTAATAACAAAAAATTTGTGCTACTTGGAGATCCCGCTACAATTTTCAAGTTGCCTTCACAAAAAGCGGTTGTTACTTCAATAAACGGTATTGATGTATTGAACCAAGATACTACCGTTACTCTTCGTGCTTTAGACCAGGTAACATTGTCAGGAATAATACAAACAAGCAACGGGCAGATAGACAACTCATATACCGGTGAATTGGTTTTATCTATCTTTGACGCTCGCAGAAAGGTAAGTCTACCTGAGCGTGAGTGGAATTGTGTACTTAATGGTGACTGTACATACAATGTTGAAAAGGATTTACTGTTCAAAGGAAAAGTGTCTATTCAGCACGGTGTCTTTGACCAAACATTTATTGTTCCGAAAGACATTAGTACCTCTTCAGAAAACGGAAGAGTTGTTTTATATGCAAAAGGATCGAATCAATATGCCGGCGGAGCTTATACAGATCTTACTTTTGATGGTGTAAACCCTGAGGCAGTTAATGATGGTACAGGGCCATCTATGAATATATATTTGAACGACGAAAAATTTGTCAATGGAAATTTAGTCAGCGATTCACCAAAATTAATCGTTGAGTTACAGGATAATTCTGGAATAAATACTACAGGAACAGGAGTTGGACATGAAATAATTGCTACTATCGATACAAAACCTACACAAACATTTATCCTCAATGAATTTTATGAGGGAAATTTAAATGATTTCAGTGGAGGACGTATCGAGTATCCTCTGGACCAATTACCTGAGGGTAATTATACGCTGAAAGTTCGAGCTTGGGATGTACATAATAATCCAAATGAAAAAGAAATATTTTTCGAGGTTGCTCCCAAAAACGAGCTCTCGGTTCGGAATATCTACAATTATCCGAATCCGATGAATTCAACAACACAATTCACATTCGAACATAATCAGCCGGGTAATCCGTTAGATGTATCTATTAAAATATATACTCTAAGCGGAAAACCTGTACAACATATCAAGCAAGAATCACTTATTACATCTAATTCTTATGCCAATATTCCATGGAATGGCCGTGACAGGGATAATGATCGCCTGGGCAACGGTACTTATATTTATGTGCTTCGGGTTACAGCAGAAACCCCGGAAGGAAAACAATCAACCGAAAAAATCGAAAAGCTCGTAATCATTAGATAACGAGCATTAAAAATCATTTTAATACGTTATATTTATCAAAATTTAAGAGATATATGAACAGGACATTTTTATTACTTGCGGCATTATTTTTAATATTATCGCCGAAAGTTGATGCACAAGTTGGTATTACAGGCGTTCCCTTTTTACAAATTGAAGCTGATTCCAGAGGTGCCGGGATGGGAAATACCGGAGTTGCACTTGCTGACAATGCAGCTGCTTTATTTTGGAATCCCGCAGGGCTTGCTTACCAAAGAGATAACCAAGCTAGTTTTACTCACTCAAATTGGCTTGCTAATTTTGGTGTGAGTGATCTATTCTATGACTACCTGGTTGTGAAACAATATGTAGAAGGGATTGGAACCATTGGGGGACATATCACTTTTCTTAATCTTGGAGAACAATTAAATACAACTGCCGGTGGCGAGGAAGGTGCCAGATTCAACAGTTATGAATTTGCGATTGGTTTATCCTACGGTACAGAACTAAGCAAAAACTTTGCCCTTGGTGGTGGTGCCAGACTAATATACTCCAGTTTGGCAAGTGGAATTGAAGTTGACGGCCAAAAGATCAATCCCGGATCAAGTGTTGGGGTAGATATTGCGGCTCTTTATAAATCAAATCCATTCGATTTTGGATCATCAGACGCAATTGCCAGTTTTGGAGTGAACCTAACCAATCTAGGCCCCGGAATTCAATATTCTGATAATGCTCAAAAAGATCCACTTCCAACAGTACTTCGTTTTGGACCGGCAATAAACTTTGGTTTGGATGAAGATCGCGTAAATGAATTAACTGTTGCTGTGGATATTACCAAGATCATGGCCAGACAAGAGGCATTTGAAGTACAAAGTGGTGATTCAACTGTATTTGAGTTTCGTGCAGTAAATCCATTGAGAGCTCTTGTTGAGTCTTGGAGCACCTATCGTCCTTTAGATCCGAATACCGGTACACGCACGAATGTAAGCCTGATCGAGCAGTTTATGATCGGGGCAGGATTAGAATACTGGTACAATAAACAATTTGCCATCCGCGGAGGCTACTATTATGAATCTCCTGATAATGGCGATAGAGAATTTATTACTTTCGGAGCAGGATTGAGATACAATCAATTTGGTGTTGATTTCAGTTATATAAAAACACTCGAATCTCAAAGTCCTCTGGCAAACACATTACGCTTTAGTATCCTTCTGAACTATTAAAATACATGCCGGTTTCTAATTTTTTCCTTAAAAAGAGCGTGTTAATTGTAAGCATGCTCTTTTTGTTTTCTTTACAGGCCTCAGCCCAGAAAATAATCCCTCAAAAAAGCCATGCAATTTCTATGGTTGATGAGGTTGTCTATTCTGTACCCACAACCGGCACTCTTGATGTAGTTGCAATTATGGTTGAATTCCAGCCTGATGAAAATGAACTAACTTCCGGAACCGGCGTTTTTGATGGAGGACTTCCCTATCTGGAAAATGAACCTACAAATATTGATCCCCTTCCTCATAACAGATCTTATTTTGAAGCTCACCTCGAATTTGCTAAAAATTATTTTGAGCAATCTTCCGATGATCAACTGACTCTTAACTACAGAGTGCTTCCCCAAGTGTACCGCCTTGATAAGGAAATGAAAGACTACTCCCCTACGGGAAAAACCTTTACCAATGAAAAATTAGCTCAATTCATCGTTGATTCCTGGACTAAAGTTGAAGAAAATGGTGGTTTTGATGCCACCGGACTTGATCCTGATAACACAGCCTTTGTGATCTTCCACGCTGGAATTGGCCGGGATATAGAATTAGTTGGCACGAGTCTTGATATCACTCCTCAGGACATCCCATCTATAACGCTGAAAAAGAATGATCTGGCTAATCTTTTAGATCAACCATCTTTTGATGGTATTCCGGTTAACAACGGAGCTTTCAGAGTTACTAATTCTTTAATAATTCCAAGAACTGAATCCCGCCGAGGATTAGATATTCAGGATAATGAATTTGTATTTCCACTTTCGATAAATGGTTTATTGTGCGCTTCAATAGGCAGTCATCTGGGGCTTCCTGATCTTTTTAATACAGAAACCGGTGATTCAGGCATTGGTCGTTTTGGATTGATGGATGGAGCCAGCTTCTTTGCATATCAAGGGCTTTTTCCTCCGGAACCTTCGGCTTGGGAAAAAATATTTTTAGGCTGGACAACTCCCTTCGAAATCACAACCCAAACTGCAGGCGCGATTTCACTTACTGCATCCAGCTCAAACGACATAAATAACATTGCCAAGTTCAATCTCTCATCCTCTGAATATTTCCTTCTGGAAAACCGATACAGAGATATAGGAAATGACGGAGTTACTTTAACCATTCGAAAGAATGATGGCACTGAAGTTCAACAAACTTTCACCAATGATAATGACACCTTTGTTTTTCAAGGTTCTGATTTTGATGATCTATTTGAGCAAGGCGTACTTATTGATGTAAGTGATTTTGACTGGAGCTTGCCGGGAGGTTTAGATATTGGACCTGACGACAATGAAGGAACTGCGGATGACCGTGAATTAAATGGTGGGATTTTAATCTGGCATATTGACGAATCTGTAATCAATAAAAAAATGTCTCAAAACTCAGGTGTAAACAGCAATCCTGATCGCAGAGGTATTGACCTGGAAGAAGCTGAAGGGTCACAAGATATAGGGAAACCGATTGATGGTGCTTTAGATAATAGTGCTGCATTTGGAATTCCGTTCGATTTTTGGTGGAGTGGTAATAACTTCACCGTTATCAGCCAAGGTAACCAGATTTCCCTTTATGAAAATCAGTTTACGCCACAAACATTCCCGAATACAGACAGTAATTCTGGTGGGAAAACGTTTGTTCGGTTTTTTGAATTCTCAGATAACTTACCAACGGCTACCTTCAGAATTGAAAAGTTCACCGATTCAGGCTTTGGATATTCAGAGGTTTTATCCATTCCGGTAAATGAAGATAATTTTTATACCGAATCAAATTTATATCAGGATTTCTATCCTCTTTCGATCGGGTTGCACACTTCAGGAGCCGATAGTTTTATCGTAATTCCCAAAAAAGAAGATCTTTCTGCTGTACAGATCACCGATCCTTTAAATACTGTCCACACAGTTAACTCGGCAAGTAATCAGCAACCTTTGCTAAACGATAATTTTATAACTGCTCTAAACCCAATTACGGCCCCTGATTTTTCAATCACTGCGTTTGAATGGAATTCAGGAACAGAAACTTTTGATCAGCTTTGGCAAGTAGATACCACTGCGAACAGCGCTTTTATCAGTTCTCAAAATGGAGATTCCCTGTTTCTGGACTTTACTGAAATCGCTCTTAATCCTGTTGATGGAACTAATTTTCCGAAACAATCTAATGCGTCGTTCCGATCAGAAATATTCAACAACAGCTTTGCAACAATTAACACGCAAAATGTGAATTTTGAAGGAAGTAACATTCTTGACTTCCTTTCGGCTTCCACAAACCGATTATACTCCGGAGTTATAAAGGGAGAATCTGAAAATGTGTATTACATTTTTGAGGATGATGCTTTTATTCTTGCAGATCCATCTAAAACAGATCCATTTCTAACAGTATTTTCAGAATATGCTTCCGAGTGGCCCGCTATAAGCAAGGATTTTGAAATTATAAGAGTGGATAAAGCAAATAGCCTAGTAACAGGTTATAATCGAAATGGTGCTATTCTGAATAATATGCCCATTGACTCACCGGAAAATGTACGATTTATCGGAACCCCTCTTTTAGCCGACATTACAGGCGATAATGTTCAGGATATAATAGTAGTAGCACAAGATGAGTATTCTCTCAATATTTTTGGCTATGAAAAAAACGGTACGCCTATTGAAGGATTTCCTCTTTTTGTTGGAGAAGTTAAAGATCAGAACTTCCAACCTATCCACCCTTCTTTTGTGGGAAATACTCTGTATGCAGTAAGTCATGTTGGAGATATAAAAGCCTGGAGATTTGATAATTTCACAACTTCAGAATGGCCTTCCCGATATGGCAAAAATCCTTTTAATAAAGTTTCTGCTGAAATTAACTCTGATGTCTCGGGGCCGAATCCCAACTCATTTTCAGTATTGAATAAAAATGAAACTTATAACTGGCCGAATCCTGCTGACGAAGAAACAAATTTAAGATTCCAGACTGAACAAGCCGGAGAAGTTGAGATCCATATCATTACTCAAAGTGGAAGATTGGTTTATAAAAATACATTTCAGGTAAATGGTGGAACTCCTGAAGAGGTCTCCATCAATACTTCAGCATGGGGAAGCGGGGCTTATTTTGCGCTGGTTAAAGCAACAGTAAATGGTAAGTCAGAATCTAAACTCGTTAAAATAGCGGTGGCTCATTGATGAAAAAGGTTCTGTCCATATTAATCTTGTTCTTTTCTCTCGGGATCAACTCTGTTTATTCACAAACCAGTCCGCTTTATTACGATTATTCTCACAACCATTTGGAGTGGTTTACAATTGAGGGAGAACATTTCCTTATTCATTTTCAGGAAAGAAATAGTCGCTCAGCGAAAGTCACAGCTCGTATTGCAGAGGAAATCTATAAGCCGATTACAGAACTCTACCAATACGAACCGGATCAAAAAGTGAGCATTGTACTTAAAGATAGAGATGATTACTCGAATGGTGCTGCCTATTTCTTTGACAATAAAATTGATATATGGTTACCCGCATTAGACACGCCTCTCCGTGGAACTCATAATTGGCTTCGAAACGTAATTACACATGAGTTTACTCACATTGTTCAAATACAAAAAGCTATAAAGGGGAAGAGAAAATATCCTATCTCTTACATCCAATGGCTTAGTTATGAAGATGTACGCAGACCCGATGTTCTGTATGGTTTTCCTAATGGGATTGCTACTCTTCCATTCGCTTCTATCAATGTTCCTGCCTGGTTAGCAGAAGGAACGGCACAATACCAACGTGAAGGACTATTCTACGAAACCTGGGATTCTCACAGAGATATGATCCTCAGAACCAGAATTCTGACGGATACTTATTTCAGCTTAGAAGAAATGGGGACCTTTTCATCAAAAACCAGTATTGAAAGAGAAACCGTCTATAATCAGGGCTTTGCTTTTGTAATCTACTTGGTTGACAGATTTGGAGAAGAAGTCGTAAGAGAAATATCAGCAGCATTGGCACAAAGAGGAGTTTATGATGTTGCTGAAGCCATTGAAATTGCAACCGGCAATCCCGGAAAGTCCGTATTTGAAGACTGGATTCAGGAACGAAAAGAATTCTACGGCAATGCGGCAAGTGAGATTAACGAAACCAAAAGTGAATATGTAGAAAAGGACGGTTTCTTCAATTTTTACCCAAAAATATCTCCGGATGGAAACTCGATCGCTTATCTCTCTAATAAAGGAAGAGATTTCGGTCTTGCTTCACTGTACTTAAAAGACAAAAATGGTACCAGGGAAATTGCTCAGGTTTCAAATCAACTTTTTGATGAGCACCAGCAACATACCTCTGCTACTGAGAAACCGTTAATTACTTTTCTCGCCACATCTTATTCTTTCTCCCCTGATGGTAAAAACATAGCTTACTCTGTTAACAAAGCTACCAGATACGGTGAATCATATCGTGATATCTTCATCTATGATCTGGAAACAGAGGAACATACCAAGCTTACCAACGGAGCCAGAATAGAATCTCCCACATGGAATACCGATGGCTCACGAATTGTAGCAATTAAGTACAATAAAGGAACTCAAAATCTGGTCATTTTAAATCCGGAAACTAAAGAAATTCAGGATTTAACCAACTACAAGAATGGAGAAACTCTGTACACTCCCGTTTGGTCTCCTGATGGTGAACAGATTTATTTTGCATATGCAGACCGAGGTAATCGCTCTATTTTCGCTTATGATATCACTTCTGAAACTATCGCACCGATTGTAGAAGATAATTTTGCTGATAGTCGTGATCCAATGATTTCTGATGACGGCAAGCACCTGTTTTATTCCGGTGATGAAGATGGGATTTTTAATATTTACAGACTCAATTTAAAAACAGGAACTAAAACACAGCTAACTAATGTGTTAGGTGGAGCTTTTATGCCATTTTTAGGTAGCAATGGCGATCTGTTTTATTCAGAATATGAGTCTGATGGATACAAGATCAAAAAACTCAGCATTGATAGTAGTAATAACGAATACATCTCCTACAATCCAAGTTTTAAAGATCTTGATGCTGACACTTATTATGATTCGGACACATTCTCTCAGCTGAATAATTTTAATGATAACGACCTTTCAGAGTTTAATGCATCAGAACATGCAATTGCAGATACCGGATCTTATGCTTTTGAAATAAACACTGTGGGAGGAGAAAATGACTACACTTACCGGGAATACGAAGACACTTTTACCGACTTCTCTTTCTTCCCTATAATCAGATTTGATAATTATACGAAGTTAAATGGGAGCAATGGCTCACTCATTAAAAATGGAAAATTTGGTAAGCTTGGAGAGAACTTACTTCGGGATGTAAAACCAGGTATGTATTTTGCCTCCCGTGATGTGCTAGACAAATTAAGTATTTTTGGTGGGGCAATGCTTGGTGTCGGCTCTCTTCCTGCTGAAAGCATCGGAGGATTTTTTAAACCAAACCGACTTTTTGAATTAGACAGAGATCTTTTTCTGATCGCCGAATACCGTGGTCTCCCTTTTATAAAAAGAAGTTGGTCCCCTACTGTTTCTCTTGAATTGTATAATCTTCGCCGAAACGTAAAGGATGGTTTACAAATTGAAGAATTTCCTTGTACATCCTGTGCTCAGAAAGACACTGTAAATGTTGATATAGCTTATCAGATCTGGGAGGCAAATTTATATTTCAGAAGTAAACTTAGCCGACGATCTTTGCTTGAACTTGGAATTGGTTACAGTCCTTATAGGGTTGAAACGGACAATTTTTATTCTAATGAATTACAATCCTTTATTACCGGATCTTCATCCGAATATTTCAAAGGAACTACTTTATCTGCTTCTTATACGGTCGACTATTACGAATTTACTACGGATGCTGATATAGCTCCTACCGGTCTGAAAGGTTACTTACGATACCAATATCAACCCGGGAAATTATTGGAAGAATATGATATTGAAGATGGTTCATTGATTCCAATATTCAAGACTTCAAAAAATCATTCTACTGAATTTCATGTGCGATATGGGTTCAAGCTTCCTTCCGGTCAGGCTCTTCAAGCCAGAGCTAGAGGCTTTGCTTATTTCAACAACCCGAATGATTCTTTTTATACTGATTATATTGGAGGGTTCCTTGGGATGAGAAGTTATCCTTATTTTGCTTTGGGTGGAGACAGAACCGCTTTTACGAGTCTGTCTTATTTTCTTCCTATTTTCAAAAAGATCACGAAACAAGCAGGCCCTTATACTTTTGATAAACTTTATGCCAGAGTATTCTTTGAAGCTGGGAATGCATGGAATTCACCTTTTGGAACAAGTAATTCGCTTAAAACAGGTATTGGTACTGAACTCAGATTAGCAATGAACGGATATTACTTATTTCCTCTCAAGTTTTTTGTAAGTGCTTCATATGGATTCAATGAATTTCAGCTGACACTCCCTGATGAATTTGTAACAGGAACAGGAAATAACTCCGTTACTTATGGACGTGAACTCCTGTTCCATTTTGGATTAACTTTTGATTTTGAATTGCTATGAAAAATCTGGTTTTAATATTAGTTATTTCTGCCCTGTTCACCGGTGTTAACTTCGCACAGTTGAAATCCGATCTGGCGGGTAATATTATAAAAGTTGAAGATCTTCCTGCTGAAAGAGATTTGTCTATCAATGATTTTTCATTTCAGCAAAGTTCAAATGGATTTATAAATGCACAACAGACCGTTCCCGGAGTTGCATTCTTATCTTCGGCAATCTTACCTGGTTCAGCTCAGGCTGCAAATGGAAAATGGGCACGTGCAGGAATCTATCTTGCAGTTGAGGCTTTTAGCATTTTCTATTACATAAATCGAAATAACGTAGCCAAAGATCAGGAGCGAGCTTACGAAGCATTCACTCATCAAGAATGGAGTGTGGTTGCTTATTCTCAATGGCTTATTGGTTACTATGATAACAACGGTTTATCACACGACAAACTGGATCAACTTCGAACGATGGTTGGTGGCTTGGATCCGGACTTTTCAGATACACGAAACGACTGGAACAGAGTAAACATAAATCTCTTACAGGAAATTGAAAGAGAAACCGATCTGGTTTGTGGCACCTGCGGTAGTGGTGATTTTTCTCATGTTCTTCCGGCATATGGTTCTCAACAATACTATGAATTGATAAGTAAGTACTATCAATTTGAAGGTGGATGGTCTGATTTTTATGCTGAAAATGTAGCAGTGAATAACCCAAATTATGATTATCTGTACGATAATAAAGGCGATCTTGCATCTCCATTGTTTTTACTCGGGGCAGAACGAGCCGACCGTTTTAACAATAATTATCGTCGCGCAGGGAACATTTTGAACCTATTAGTGATAAACCATGTAGTTTCAGCCTTTGACGCACTCTTTTCTGTAAAACTGAAAAACGCCCAAGTACAAGCTTCGGCAAATATGATGCGACCTGATTCATTTTCACTAACCTTACACTTTTAACATCGTCTGTAATGCCGTACTTTTCGAATATGCTCAAACGGATATTCACAAGTAAAAAATTCTATTTTTCCATTCTGGGACTCGTTCTATTCGGCTCACTTTCTCTGCTCCTTTTTGATAAAGTGATTATGCCGGGCTATACCAACTACTATGAAGGGTTAACTGTACCGGATCTAACAAGAATTACTCTCGAAGAAGCCGAAGAAGAATTAACAAGTATCGGCCTCAGATATGAAGTTGCCGATAGACGAGCTAACTCTGCTTTTCCGGCGAATTATGTTATTGACCAACAACCCGCAGCCAATACTATTGTTAAGCCAAACCGGAAAATTTACCTCACGGTTAATACCGAAGTAAAACCAGTAGTTGTAGTTCCTAATGTGGTAAGTCTTTCTATCAGAAACGCTCAAATTCAATTACAAAACTATGGGCTTGAAGTTGGCTCTACCAGTTATGAGTCTTCAAGATTCAAAAATGTAATCTTGCGTCAATCAATCCCAGAAGGTGATACCGTTGCTAAAGGAACCACTGTTGATCTTGTTGTAAGTGATGGTTTGGGTAATAAAATTGTTACTATACCTGAAATTATCGGTCTAAGACTACCACAAGCACAATTAAAACTTCGGGAAGCAGGACTCCGATTAGGTGAAATTAGATTTCGTCCGATAAGAGATGTCCCTCCGAATACTGTTCTGGAATACACACCAAACGTTGCTGAAATAATAGAAGGAGAAACTATAAATCTGGTTATCTCTGAACGTTTTGAAGCTATTGAACCTGAAGAAGGTGGAGTAGTGAATATTGATTCTACCGGTACACCAATCCCAAAACAACTCCCACAACCAAATAAAGACTAATGGATTTTCAACTTCCCATCCTGGCACCATCAATTCTGGCAGCAGATTTCACTCAACTTGGAAGTGATATTAAAGACTGTGTAGATGGCGGAGTAACTTGGATTCACTGTGATATCATGGATGGACACTTTGTACCAAATATCAGTTATGGACCAAGTATCGTAAAGGCTGCAAAAAAATCTGCTCCTGAAGCTTTTATGGATGTTCATTTAATGATTGAAAATCCCGATAAATTCGTGGATGATTACGTGCAAGCCGGTGCTGATCTTATTTCGGTTCATTATGAAGCCTGTCCTCATTTACACCGATCCATTCAAAACATAAAGAAGCATGGAATTATGGCAGGAGTGGTTGTAAATCCAGCCACCTCTTTATTCAATATCGAACCCATTCTTGAATATGTTGATCTGGTGTTGATCATGAGTGTAAACCCGGGTTTTGGTGGACAAAGTTTTATTGAATCCAGCTATGAAAAACTTCAGGAACTTGCTGATCTGCGTGATGCAGGTGGTCATGGTTTTTTAATTGAAATAGATGGTGGAGTCTCGCTCAAAAATATCCAAAAAGTAGCTGAAGCCGGAGCTGATGTGCTTGTGGCGGGTAGCAGTGTTTTTAAAGCCGACGATATTACAGCCAGAGTTAATGAGTTGATGGGTAAGCTTGAAAGCTGATAGCGAGCTTTATTTTTCTTATCTTTACTGCTTAATTCTAACTCAATTCAAAGTTCCATCGAAGACGAACGTACCCTCTTAGAACAAGTCGTGGATATTTCCGGCTCCGACCCGGTTTCACTATTCGGATTACACGATAAAAATATTCAGATTCTGGATAGATCATTCCCGGAAGTGAAAATCAATGCCCGTGGTAATCGTGTTAAAGTAATTGGCTCCAGTGAAGAAGTTGATCTGGTAAAAAATATCATTGAAGGCATGATAGGTGTTGCTGATCGCAAAGGCTCTGTTTCTGAAAACGAAGTTAAAACACTGATCACTCTTAAATCAGGTGAAAGAAAAGCCAGAACTCCTCTTCCTAAAAATATCAAAGAAGGCGACCTGATCCTTTATACTTATGATGGGATTCCTGTTCATGCTAAAACTCCCGGACAGAAACGAATCGTTACTACTTCAAACCAAAGTGACATCCTTTTTTCAATTGGGCCGGCAGGAACCGGAAAAACGTACACTTCTGTAGCTCTTGCTGTAAAAGCGATGAAGGAACAACGAGTAAAAAAGATCATCCTTGCAAGACCTGCAGTGGAAGCCGGAGAAAGTTTAGGTTTCTTACCGGGCGACTTGAAAGAAAAGATCGATCCTTATCTTCGCCCGCTTTATGATGCTTTGGAAGACATGATCGAGCCCGATAAACTCGATTATTATCTCACCAAGAACATGATTGAAATCGCGCCGCTGGCTTACATGCGTGGAAGAACCTTGAACAATGCGTTTGTGATCCTGGATGAAGCCCAAAATGCAACCAATGCTCAAATGAAGATGTTCCTGACCAGAATCGGGTTCAATAGTCGTGCGATCATTACCGGAGATGTTACCCAAACCGATCTTCCTAGAAAACAGGAATCCGGACTCATCACAGTTCAGAATATTTTAAAAGATGTGGACGGAATTGATTTCGTATATCTGAGTGAAGAAGATGTAGTACGTCATAAGTTGGTGAAGGATATTATCAACGCTTACGAAAAGTTTGAATCTTAGGAGTTATTGGTTACTAGTGATTGAGTGATTAGTTTAAATCATATATGAAAAATAAAATCAATACGTACGCAGCTGCACTTTATGAAGGTACTTTCTCGGTAGGATTAGATAAAAAATTCAATCGGATCTCAAGAGATGATAAACCTGCTAAAGGTGCACTCAAAATTTCTTTGAATCCCTTTTTGATTTCCACTCCGGATAAAAAATTTCTTTTTGATTGCGGAATCGGAGTGTTTGGCGAAGACACCGGACCTCATGTTATTCGTGAAAACCTGGAAGCTCATGATCTGACCGAGTTTGATATCACAGATGTCGTTTGCAGCCACTTGCATTATGATCACATCGGTGGACTGGCACACAAAGAGAATGGATATTGGGAGCTCACTTTTCCTGAAGCCAAGATCTGGGTTTCAAAAAAAGGCTGGGAAAAGGTGATGAACAAAGAAGTGTATTACGATGAAGAAAAAACGGAATTCGTTTCTTTTATAGATGCTAAAGCCGATCTTCATTTTTTGGATGCAGAGGATGAAGCCTATCCGGAATTAAAAGTGGAAAAGATCGGCGGTCATACAGAATTCCATCAGGTTCTTCTTTTTAATGACGGAGAGAACAAGTTCATGCAAGCCGGTGATGTGATTGCAACCCGAAGCCAGGTGAACCGAAAATTTGCTGCGAAATACGATTTCGATCCTAAAACAAGTCAACAGCAACGCGAACGATTGGCAAAACTGGCTTTTGATGAAGGTTATACTATTTTAGGCTACCATGACGACAGCACTCCAATTATTAAACTTACCGGCTACGACGATAAAACCGGTTACACTACTGAAGCGATAGATTCTTATGTCCCTGCCTGATCATATTTTTGAAATTAAAGACTTTCTTGTTGGAAAGGGATTTCCCGATAAGATCGAAGCCGTAGTAATATTAGGATCCGGTCTTGGTGATTTTGGGGATGAAATTCAGAATCAAACGGTTATTCCATATTCAGAAATTCCGAACTTTCCGCAATCGACCGTACAAGGACATTCAGGAGCGTTGATATTCGGCAAAGTGGAAGGAAAAACTACCTTAGCATTTTCCGGTAGATTCCATTTTTATGAAGGATATGGATTTGATAAAACGGTTATTCCTGTTCATTTAGCTTATGTATTTAATGCTGCTAAACTGCTGGTCTCCAATGCCGCCGGTGGCATTAATCTCGATTTCAGAGTTGGCGACCTCATGGTGATCGAAGATATCATCAAACAGAATATGGATTTGAAAGCAGCTCCTTCTTCTAAAAAGTGGTCACTTGATCTTTATCCGGTTGCAGATCGGGTTCAACAAATAGCTCATGATGTTGGGGTAGCTACCAAGCGAGGAACCTATCTTTACGTGAAAGGACCTAACTACGAAACCAAAGCAGAGATCAAAGCTTACCGAATGATTGGTGGAGATTCAGTTGGAATGAGTACCGCTCCAGAATTGATGGAAGCTGCCCGACTTGGAATTAGATCAGCTGCTGTCTCATTGATCACCAATGCTGCTGCCGGAGTTACCGATCAGAAATTAGATCACGCCGAAGTAAAAGAAGCCGCCGAAATGAAAAAAGGCGAGTTTGCGGAGTTGGTGAAAGGGTTGGTTAAAGAGTTTTAGAAGTTTCTACTTAAATGGATAGCTCATTAAATATAGAAGACATATTCAGTTTATTATTTTTTGTCACGCTTTTTGTTGCGATTGCTGAAACCTTGCTAATCACTTTTTGGAATAGATTTTATTTTCAACTAGGGATTCCTATTCTTAAATATAGTGCTAAGTGCAAATCTATCTCATTTGGAGTTACAGAGGCAAGACTTAACAAAATTGATGATCATAAGAGCCTTGCTAAAATTGGATTTAGAAACTATTCGACTAATGTATTTATGTTTTGTGAATCCTATTTCTCAAATAGTAAAAATCCTAGGGGTGGCTATACTCTTTTAATGCGTGGTATGCTATATATCGATGAAGAAGATTCTCAAGTCACAGTTTATGGGATACTGAATACATACCCAATTTTGTTTCTCGCCTTATCTGGTTTTTATGCCTTATCGGAACAGTCCTTCGTGATGTTACTATTCCTTCCCGTGTTAGTTTTTGAAATCATAATCTATTTCGTTCAACTTAAAAGATATAAAAGCGTTGCCAGAAGGGTCGCTTCTATCTTAGATCAAAAGTAGTCCTAAGATTCCTGTTTAACGAAACATTGGCTTTGATTAAAAAGTTAAGCTAGTAAGTAAGTTCTTTTCATTACAGATCCTGAATTAAGTTCAGGATGATGTACTAGTGTAGTTTGTTCTAAATTACTCGTCATGCTGAACAGCGAACGAAGTTAGTGTGATTCAGCATCTGTAACGAGCTACCCTCTTAAAGTAGGATACCAATCGATCAATTCAGGATTCGATTTCTTAATTAATTCCCATTTCCAATCTTTTCTCCAAGCTTTAAGCTGCTTCTCACGGGCGATTGCATCAGATATTGAATCAAATTCTTCTACATATAAAAGAATAGTGAGTTTATATTTCGAAGTAAATTTTGACCCTTCTCCCTGCTTGTGATTCCAAACTCTTTGGTTCAGATTTGAAGTGACTCCGATATAAAGGGTTGTTCTTTGAATATTGCTTAGAATGTAAATATAACCTTTGCCCATATTTTGTAAGACAGGTTAAGGTGTAATTCCTTACAAAAGTTTTTGAAAAACTTAATTAACTTTGATAAGTAACTCTATGATTCCAAGATTTTTCCTTTACAGATCCTGAATCAAGCCTGCCTATCGGCAGACAAGTTCAGGATGACGACTAACTTAGTATGAGTATTATTCCTCGTCATGCTGAACAACGAACGAAGTGAGTGTAATTCAGTATCTGTAGTGAGCTATGATTTAATAATGTGATAAATCCTATTGAAAAGTCATGGCGGAATGAATTCCTTGCTTGTTTACTTAACTAAATCTTTCCTATACAATAAATATTCATCCCGTTCACAAGAGAGGACTTCATTCCGATTGTCTAGCTTGCGCTTTTCATTTCCAATCAAAGTTTGATTCTAAAATCTTTCGGATTTAAATAACTCTTCCAGAGTTAACCTTTCTGAAATTTAAATACTATCTCTTTCCAACTCTGGAAGAGTTCGGACAAAAGCTACTTCAACATTCAATATTAAAAACTCCCCCACCCTCTCCCACTGCTCTTCTTAAAACACCAAAACAGCCTCTGAAATGAATGTGGAAAACTTTTTCAACATTCATAAACAAATTTCTTGACACATATTATAAATTTAGGGTACATTGTGGGGTGATGTGGGAGATAGTGGGGACTACTCCTGAATCACTTAATTTAGCAATCTTCAATACCTCTGAGGGAATCGTGCCTAGTTTTAAAGGACAATACGAGCATTCTATAGACGATAAAGGTCGTGTAGCCTTCCCTGCCAAACTACGCAAAAATCTCAGTCCGGACGCACAAGAAAAGTTCACGATCGTACGCGGCCAATCTGAAGAATGCCTATATCTATACCCCGAAAATGAATGGCAAGCTGTGGAAAAGAAGCTTTCTACCGTAAATTCCTTCAGTAAAAAAGGCCGTTTAGTTAAAAGATATTTACTACGTTTTGCAGAAGATCTATCCCTCGATAAGCAAAACCGTATCGCCCTCCCCTCCGATCATATCAATTATTCTGCCATAGACTCAAAAGTGGTTTTTATCGGAATGGGCGAACACATAGAAATTTGGTCCCCAGCTAAATTAGAAGAAGCCGACGAGAATGTAAGCGCTGAATCAATAGAAGAAATCTTTGAGCAAGTGCTCGGAGGAGATCTCGAAAATGATGGTGATTGAGATGACTACATACCACGAGCATATTCCGGTAATGCTGAACGAATGTATGGAAGGTTTAATTACCGATGAAAACGCTATATATATAGACGCTACTCTTGGTGGCGGTGGACATTCAAAAGAAATTCTCGCTCGTCTTGGTGAAAATGCAACGCTTTATGGCATCGATCAGGATGATGAAGCTATTGCTGCAGCCACGGCTCGTATCGGCGAAGATGAACGATTTAAAACGATAAAAGGTAATTTCGGCTATCTGTCAACACTTCTACCTCCCCCTGTAAAAGGACAGGTAGCCGGAATCCTACTTGATCTTGGAGTTTCAACGCATCAGATCAAAGAAGCAGAACGTGGATTCAGTTTTCAGGAAGATGGTCCTCTTGATATGAGAATGGGGAATCTTTCAGGTGTTTCTGCTTATCAGGTGGTTAACAATTACGACTATGAGACGCTTCGCGACGTGATCTTCCATTATGGTGAAGAGCGTGCAAGTCGTCAGATCGCCAAAGAAATTATCAATAACAGACCTATTGAAACTACCGGTGAACTTGCAGCTATTGTAAAGGAATTGGTTCCTGCTAAATTTGCTGTGAAATCGCTGGCAAGAGTATTTCAAGGAATACGAATTGAAGTAAACCGTGAATTAGATGTTTTAAAAGACGTTCTAACTCAATCTTTAGAAGTTTTAAAGCCAGGCGGTCGTATTGTAGTGATGTCTTATCATTCCCTGGAAGATCGAATTGTTAAAAAATTCTTTAAAGCCGGAAATCTGGATGGAAAGCTCGAAAAAGATTTCTACGGCAACATAATTTCCCCACTAAAAGCTGTCAATCGACAGATCATAACCCCTTCACCCGAAGAGGTTGCTAAAAACCCCGCTGCCCGGAGCGCTAAACTTCGGATAGCTGAGAAAAACAGCGGAGGTAGTCAATGATCGTGCAATCCCCACTTAAAAAGCGCGAAACCCGACCTAACCTCCGTAAAGTTCCTTTACCTGACATAGAATCCCCATCTTCATCCTCAAAAGGAAAAAGATCTTCAGGTAAAAAAGCAGGAAAGTCGGTAAGAAAAACTATACAGGATATTAAACCCTGGAAAGTGATTCTTACAACTATTGCTATAGGTGTATTCGGATTTCTGTATCTGACACATGTTTTTGCTACTCAAAATTTGTTAGAAGAAGTCCAAAAGCTTGAAAGCGAATACAATAAAGTGCGCACTCAACATGATGCTTTAAAATTACAGTATGATCGCATGGTTGGTCCGGCTGAAATCTACGAAAAAGCAGAAAAAGCCGGTTTTATAAACGGTGGTCCTGCTGATAAACTGATCGAGGTTAAAAAGTAGATGACAGAAAGAACTTCCATATTAAGCAGGATGTTTTTGGTGTTCGGGCTGTTGTTGCTTATACCTTGTGTATTGGCTTTTCAACTAGTTCGCATCAATTATCTGGAAGGAGAAGATTTGCGTTTACTATGGAGTAAACAAGCGATCGATTCCATTCCTATCCCCGCACAGCGTGGAAATATCTACGATGCTAACGGAACCTTGCTTGCTACTAATGCTGCAAATTACCTGATCGCATTGGATCCTAAAGTAAAAGATGTGAATGGAAAATCGGTTACACAGGATCAGATCAACCAATTAGCAGTTACATTAGCTAAGCATACCAATCAGTCTCCATCTTACTTCAAGAAAAAAATTAGTGACGCTCCTTCACATTCTCAGTATATCATTCTTGCAAAGAACTTGTCTCCTGTTTCAAGAGATGCCGTTCGGGAATTAGATATAAAAGGAGTCATCATTGAGGAGAGCTTCAGTAGAAAATACACCTTTGGTTCTCTGGCTGCACATTCTTTAGGCTTTGTAAATCATAACATGGATGGCAAAACAGGTCTGGAAGCCTATTATGACACAGAGTTGAAAGGTGAAAATGGAGTTCAACAAGTTCGTCGTGACCCAAGAAATCAAATTTCTGCTTATGTAGGAGCCCCAAAGAAACTTCCGGAGAATGGTCATTCCATCCACACCACTATTGACTCCTACATTCAGGCCATTCTGGAAGATGAGCTAAAGAAAGGTGTGGAAAAGCATCTTGCTGAATATGGAACGGGAATTATTATAGACCCTAAGACCGGAGCCATTAAAGCAATGGCTAACTATCCGACTTATGATCCGAATTATCCGGGCAGTAACGAAAATGAAAACCGAAGAAATTTTGCCATTTCTGATATGGTGGAACCGGGTTCAACCTTTAAGTTGGTAACTGCAATCGCAGCTGTAGAGCAAAACAAGGTAGATTTTAATGAAATTTTTGAAACTCCTGAATCCGGCGAAGTAGAAATTCATGGATTAACTCTCCGTGATCACGACCCGCTTGGAAATATGACCTTTCAGGAAGTCATTCAGAAATCTTCCAATGTGGCTACCGCTGAAATTGCCATGAGGTTAAAACCTGAAGTTTTTTATCAATATGCCAGAAATCTAGGGTTTGGTGCTGAAACGAATATTGATCTTTCCGGTGAAGTAGCCGGAATTCTGAACAAACCATATGACTGGAGTTTGGTAAGTCTTCCGTGGATGAGTCATGGATACGAAGTTTTAGCAACACCATTACAAGTAACTCAGGCTTATGCTGCTTTTGCTAATGAAGGAATGTTGATGCGTCCTTATTTGGTCGACAGAATTGAAGATCAAAATGGAAATATTGTTTTAGATAACACTCCGGTAGAAATTCGTCGCGTTGCCAGAAAGAAAACACTTAAAAAAATACTTCCGATTTTTGAAAGCGTCGTAACAGATTCCGGCACCGGAGAATGGGCGCAGATCGATGGATTAAGAATAGCCGGAAAAACAGGTACAGCAAAAAAAGTATATCAAGGGCGTTATTCCAATAAATATCTCGCCTCTTTTGTAGGGTTTTTCCCAACCGAGGATCCAAAGTATGTTTGCCTCATCATGTTGAATGAGCCAAAAACAAGTGGATACGGTGGCTTTACCGCAGGTCCTATTTTCAGAGAAACCGCAAAAAGAATTGCAGGTTTAGATGGAGATATACAACGAAGTATGTTACCACAAGAAGAACCTGAATTGATTACAAAGGCTCCTTCATTCATAGGCATCGGAAAAGAAGAAAGCGAAGAGATCCTAAAGAAATTTGACATTCCTTATACCATTGAAGGGAAATCAGGGTATGTGATTTCACAAACTATTGAACCGGGCAGCCCTCTTCCCGGAAAAGACGAAATTATTCTCACTTTATCGGAAACCTATTTACCTGTTGACAGTTCGAAGGTTAAAGAAGGCTTTGCAGAAGTTCCCGAACTTCGAGGAATGAGCATGCGTCAAGCAACCACCATTTTAGCGGAACTTGGATTAGAGGTAAAATCTTTCCGTTCCGGCACTGTTGAACGACAGTTTCCAAAAGCAGGTGATATGATGAGACTTGGCAGTTCTGTTACCATTCGTGGCAAAGCAAAATCACTTGAACTTGTAGCCATGGAGGACCGAGATTGAATACACATGATCTCATAGAATTTATCAACCCGTTAAATACTTCCCGTTTTAAACCGGAAGGTGAAGTTGGTCCGCTTGTTCAGGATTCACGTCAGGTTACAGAAGGCTCTGTTTTCATAGCCATCCGAGGCACTGAGGTAGATGGACATATGTTTTTGGAAGATGCTATCCATCGCGGAGCAAAAGTAATTATCTGTGAAGAATCTTATTACACCGACGCTGAAGTTTGTGTGATTGAAGTTGAGAATACACGTTCATTAATAGGTCCTTTAGCTCAAAAAATGGCCGGGAACCCGGGTAATAAACTAAAGATCATCGGAATCACCGGCACAAACGGTAAAACTACTACTGCTACTTTAGTCTATCAGGCACTTACCAAACTTGGTGAAAAAGTTTCTCTTTTAGGAACTGTGGAAAAAAAGATCCTTACAGAATCATTAGATAGCAAATTAACTACCGCTGACCCAATAGAACTTGCTGCCGACATGAAAAAGATGGTTGAAGCAGGTTCAGAGTATTTGGTTATGGAAGTGTCTTCTCACGCTCTTCATCAAGCAAGAGTCGGAGGTTTTGATTTCAAAGTAGCTGCTTTTACCAATCTTTCGCAAGATCATCTCGATTATCACGAGACTATTGAAGAATATGCCGCAGCTAAGAAAATTCTATTTGATGGATTGAAACCGGAATCATCTGCAATCATCAACATGGATGATTCTTATGGATCTTTTATGGCTAATGGAATCTCCGCTCAAATTTCAGAACTTTCATTCGGAAAAAATGCTCAGATTTTAAGTAATTCTGCACAAGGGCTAAAAATTTCTGTCGATGGGGCCAAGATCTCTTCGTCATTGGTGGGACATTTCAATGCGTTTAATCTGGCTGAGGCTTTTATGATCTGTAACGAACTTGGTCATGATAAGGAAGCAATTGCTTCAGCACTTTCATCTGTACCGGGAGCTCCCGGAAGAATGGAATCTGTAAGTTTAGATTCAGAAACAGATCTACCGAAAGTTATTGTTGATTACGCACACACCCCTGACGCTATTGAGAATGTTCTGAAAACACTATCAGAGTCACGTACACAAAATCAGTTTATTTATTGTGTTTTTGGTGCTGGCGGTGACAGAGATTCAGGCAAGAGACCGGAAATGGCGAAAGCAGCTTCAGAATTTGCTGATGAAATTATTGTAACCAGTGATAATCCAAGAACTGAAAATCCGGATCTGATCATCGCTGATATTTTGCAGGGATTTGAAAATACGGACAATGTAGTAACCATCACTTCCCGAAAAGAAGCCATTTTTAAAGCTATTGAGCTGGCTTCATCAAATGATATCATTCTTATTGCCGGAAAAGGACATGAAGATTATCAAGAAATTGACGGAAAACGATATCCTTTTGATGACCGATTAGTTGCAAAAGAAGCTCTCGAACTTAAAGCCAAAGGAGGATTCTGATGCTATACGAATTATTCTCCTGGCTTGATACTGCATTTGACTTCCCGGGAGCCGGAGCGTTTGAATATATCTCCACAAGAACGGGATTGGCTGCTGTGACTTCCGTGATCATAAGTCTGATCATCGGACGAAGAATTATAAAATGGCTGAGTAGCATGCAGCTTAAAGAAGTGATCCGAGACGACGTTGGTTTGGATCATCACCAAGCTAAAGCCGGAACTCCTTCTATGGGTGGAGTTATTATTCTGCTGGCAGTGATCATACCTTCTATCCTATTCATGAAAATGGACAGCGTATATGCATGGCTCATCGTATTTGTGATAATTGCACTAGGGCTTGTTGGTTTTGTGGATGATTACATCAAAGTTGTGAAGAAAGACAAAAGTGGTCTTGCCGGACGATTTAAGATAGTTGGTCAAGTCAGCGTTGGAATTGTTGTAGGAGCTGTATTGTATTTCCATCCTGATTTTGCTGATGTGAATACGCTTTCAACAGTTCCTTTCCTCAAGAACGTGAATATTGATTACGCTTTCTTTGGAGAAGACCTTGGCTGGATGATATTTATCCCAGTTGCCGTATTTGTGATAACTGCAGTAAGCAATGCCACTAACTTAACAGATGGTTTGGACGGATTGGCTTCAGGTGTTTCTGCAATTTGTGGATTTGTATTCGCAATTTTTGCTTATGTCTCCGGAAGAACTGACTTATCTGGATATTTAGACATTATGTATTTACCGGGCGCAGGTGAACTCACTATTTTTTGCGCTGCACTGATCGGAGGCTGTATGGGATTTTTATGGTATAACACCAACCCGGCATCTGTATTCATGGGCGACACCGGTTCTTTGGCGCTTGGTGGTGCTTTTGGTGCTTTGGGACTGATGCTTCACAAAGAACTACTTCTCCCCTTCATTTGCGGTGTATTTTTCTTTGAAACGCTTTCTGTGATCATTCAAACTACCTACTTCAAGTACACTAAAAAGAAGTATGGTGTAGGAAAACGAGTGTTTTTAATGACTCCGATCCATCATCATTTTGAGAAAAAAGGATGGTCGGAACAAAAGATCGTAGTTCGATTCTGGATCATCACGGTGATGCTGGGAATTTTGAGCCTTCTAACATTGAAGATCAGATAATGGATGTAGTTAACAAACATATCGTTGTTATTGGTGCTGCCAGAAGTGGTATTGCTGCTGCTATTCTTCTTAAGAAAAAAGGAGCTGATGTTTTTGTGTCTGATTATGGAATCATTAAAGATGACTGGAAACAGAATCTTGTAAATGCCCAAATCGATTTTGAAGAAAACGGACATTCTGATAAAGCAAAACAAGCTGACTTTGTAGTACTAAGCCCGGGAGTTCCTACGGAATCACCAATAGTTCAGTTTTATCTGAATGCAGGTAAAAAAGTCTATTCCGAAATAGAAGCAGCAAGTTGGTTTACGGATCAAAGAATTATAGCAACAACCGGTAGCAATGGAAAAACTACCGTTACTAATTGGTTGGATCATGTTTGGAAAACGGCTAAAAGAGATCATTCCGTTTCAGGAAATATAGGAGTGGCATTTTCAGATGTTGTTGATGGATCAGGTGGCGACTTCGTACTTGAGATCAGCAGCTTCCAACTGGATCATATTGACACATTCAAGCCAACAATAAGTTTGTTGCTGAATATTACACCGGATCATTTAAACAGATACGGAGACAGCTTTGAGGCTTATGCCGCTTCAAAATTCAGAATTACAGAAAATCAGACGGAAGAGGATTGGTTCATATTCAATTATGATGATCCGATCATAAAAAGCCACGTGGAATCGCTTCAGAAAAAAGAAGACGCTCCAAAAATATGGGCTTTTTCATACAACAATGAAGTGCCGGAAGGTGCTTTTGTACGCGACGAACATATCATCTTCAAATTCAACAACAAGGAAGAAACGCTTATGCCGGTTTATGAAGTAGGCCTTAGTGGAAATCACAACCTGAACAATGGATTAGCAACGGCTTTAGCTGCTCGCGCGGCTGAAATTAAAAACGAAGCTATTCGTGAAAGTCTGCAATCTTTTATGGGCGTTGAACATCGCCTGGAGAAAGTTCGTGATGTAGACGGAGTTAAATATATAAACGATAGCAAAGCTACTAACGTAAATGCTGTTTGGTTTGCTTTAGACAGTTTTCAGGTTCCAATGACATTGATTCTCGGCGGTCGCGACAAAGGAAATGATTACAGCGAGATCGTTGATCAGATCAAAGAAAAGGTTCATACGATCATCGCCATTGGAGAATCAAAGGATCGGGTTGAAGATCAACTTGGTGAAGTGGTACCTAATTTTGTAAAAGCTGAAAGTATGATGAAAGCAGTCCGTGCAGCTCAAAAAGTAGCGAAACGAGGAGAAGTTGTTTTGCTGAGTCCTGCATGCGCTTCATTTGATATGTTCGACGATTACGAGCACAGAGGAAAAGTATTTAAAGAAGAAGTTTATAAACTCTGAAGAACTAAATGACAAAACCCAAAATTCAATTGACAAACAAATTTCAAATACCAAACGCTGAAAATCCTAATAAGGGGTTAACTGTGATTTGCTATTTGAACATTGAAATTTACGAGTGATATACACGAGTCCACATAGCAACTTATCTAATATCATAGGCACCAGCCCTGAAGATATTGACAACCGTAAGCAAGGCAGCGATCGCTTTTTGCTGATGGCCGTTGTTGCGCTTATGATGTTTGGGGTTCTTGCCGTGTATTCTTCTATCGCTTACTTCGCTGAATCTAAGTCTACAACTGCATTTACCTTGATCACAGGACATATCATAAAGCTTGGAATTGCTTTTGTTGTAATGCTGATCGTTTCTAAGATCAATTATCACACTCTGGCTAAATTCAGTCGTATTGGTATGGTAATAAGCTGGGTGCTTCTTGTAGCCGTTCTTATGTTTGGAACTGAACAATTTGGAGCCAAAAGATGGCTAAACCTTGGTGGGTTTACTTTCCAACCGTCCACAGTAGCAACCGTTGCCTTGTTACTTCATGTATGTGTATTACTTTCAGAAAAACAGGATTACGTCAAAGATTTCAAAAGAAGCTTTATTCCAATTATGGTTTGGGTAAGTATTACCTGTGCATTGATTGGCGTTCAGGATTTCAGTAGTGCTGGAATTCTATTCGGAATTTGTTTAATCGTCATGTTTATAGGTCGAGCCAGTACTTTGCAATTGGGAACTCTTGTAATCATCGGTGTTTTTGGCGGAATGTTACTCCTGAATCAATCTGAGAATAGACAGAGCCGTATTGACGATTACATCACACAGGTAAAAGATATTGAAAGTAGTAAAATACTTCAGGGCTCAGGCTATCAGGCACAGCAGGCACATATTGCTATCGCCAAAGGAGAATTTTTTGGAGTGGGAATTGGTAAAAGTTCACAACGTGACTTCCTCCCTGCTCCTTACAACGATTTCATTTTCGCAATTATAGCCGAAGAATATGGAATTTTTGGAGCTATGAGTTTGATACTCATTTTCACTCTTATTTTATTCCGTGGAGTGGTTTTCATTTCCAAAAATGCGGAAGATACTCTTGGTTCTCTTCTGGCAATTGGCTGTACACTCACAATCGTTTTATATGGATTTGTAAATGCCGCTGTAGCAAGTGGATTGCTGCCGGTAACCGGGCTTCCTATGCCCTTTGTAAGTTATGGCGGTACCAGTATGCTTTTTGCAGGATTGATGGTTGGAATCTTATTGAATATTTCGAAACATCACAAAGATCGGAGGACTATGTATTATGGATAATCCGAGAATCTTAATTGCTGCAGGCGGAACCGGTGGACACGTGTATCCCGCCATTGCTATTGCTGATGCTATTAAAAACGAAAATGCTGGCTCTGAAATCTTATTTGTAGGAACCAAAGATCATATGGAATGGAAAGCTGTTCCAAAAGCAGGCTATAAGATCAAAAGTGTTTGGATAAGTGGCTTTCACAGAAGACTTACTTTAAAGAACATGCTGTTCCCGTTAAAACTTGTGACGAGTATCGTTCAAAGTTTTGGAATAGTGAGCTCTTTCAAACCTCAGGTTATGGTTTCATGTGGTGGATATGCTGCCGGGCCGGTTGGCTGGGTTGCAGGAAAGCGTGGAGTAAAAGTGGTGATTCAGGAGCAAAACAGTTTCCCCGGAGTCACAAACCGAATGCTTGCTAAGTTTGCATCCAGAATATTTACAGCTTTCAAGGAAGCAGCGAAATATCTGCCTTCTGATAAGATCGTGGAATCAGGAAATCCGACCAGAAACACTTTGGATAAGGTCGAAAAGAAAGTCGGTCTCAACTCCTTCAATTTTGATGACTCTAAACCGGTATTGATGGTTCTTGGAGGAAGTGGAGGAGCAAGATCGATCAATGAAGCAGTAAAAGAAAACCTTGATAAACTTTCAGATCTACAAGTGATCTGGCAGTGCGGAAGCCGATACATCGATGCTTTGATGAAAGAAGTTGATTTAGAGAACAACAAGAATATTCGCTTAACAGCTTTTATAGACAATATGCCGGAAGCGTATGCTGCTGCCGACCTGATTGTCAGTCGCGCAGGTGCAAGTTCATGTTCTGAATTTATGATGACAGGAAAGCCCAGTGTATTGATTCCTTCTCCAAACGTAGCCGGAGATCATCAAACACAAAATGCACAAAGCATGGTTGACGCCGGAGCTTCTGAATTATTGAAAGATGCCGACGCAGTAAATGCTTTACCTGAACTGGTTCATTCATTGATCAAGAATCAGGAAAAATTGAAGGAAATGAACAAAGCTGCACTAAAGCTGGCAAAACCGGATGCAGCAAAGATGATCGCAAAAGAAATTTTAGAACTCGCAAAATCGAAGAACAGTTGATGGAAAACAGAATTCAAACACAACCCGTATTTGGACGAACCAAACATATTCATATGGTTGGAATCGGTGGAATTGGTATGAGCGGGATGGCTGAGATCTTCATACAACGAGGATATAAAGTAACCGGCTCTGATGGGGCTTCCAACGAAACTACAGATCGCCTGAAAGAACTTGGCGCGACTATTTACCAAGGACACGCTCCTGAGAATATTGAAGGCGCCGATGTTGTGGTTTATACCAGTGCAGTTAAAGCAACTGAAAATGAAGAAACCAAAGCTGCTTTAGAAAATCGTATTCCTACTATCAAAAGAGCGGAAATGCTTGCTGAGTTGATGAAAATGAAGTTCGGAATCGGAGTAGCTGGAACACATGGCAAAACCACTACGACGACTATGATCGGTCACGTGACGCAGGATGGAAATTACGATCCTACTATCATGGTTGGCGGGAAAGTGCACAGTTTTGATAAAACCAATGCTGTTGTAGGTAAAGGTGATGTGATCGTTGTGGAAGCGGATGAATTCGATCGCACATTCCTTCGCCTCACTCCTTCTATTGCTATTATTACCAATATTGAAGCTGAGCACTTAGACATCTACGATGATCTGGAAGATGTAAAAGGTGCGTTCATCGATTATGCTAACAAAGTTCCTTTTTACGGAGCTGTAATTGTTTGTCTGGATGACCCGAATGTTCGAAGTATCCTTCCTGATCTGGAAAGAAGAATTATCTCTTACGGGTTAAGCCCTCAAGCCCAGGTTCGTGCGGTTGATATTAAAATGAATCAATTTACCAGCACTTTTACGGTGATGAATGATGATCAGAAACTTGGAGTGATCACTTTAAAAGCTCCCGGCGATCACAATGTAAAAAATGCACTGGCTGCAGTAGCTACAGGAATTGAGTTAAATATTGATTTTAAACTAATCAAACAAGGATTAGAACGCTATCAGGGTGTATTTCGAAGATTTCAGAAGAAAGTTGAAGAACAAGGCGTGATGGTTATCGATGATTATGCTCATCATCCAACAGAAGTTGCGGCAACATTGAACGCAGCTCGTAAAGGATGGCCTGATAGAAGAATTGTAGCTGTTTTTCAACCTCACTTGTATTCCAGAACTCAGGATCTGTACAAGGAATTTGGTCTTTCATTCTCTGATGCAGAAGTGCTGTTGATCACAGATGTATATCCATCCAGAGAAAAACCAATTGAAGGCGTAACAGGAAAATTGATCTCTGACACTGCTGAACAATACGGTCACAAAAATGTGATCTATGTTGAGGACAAAGCAGATGTAACGGAAACTCTTAAAGAGATTTCAAAAGCCGGGGACATCATCATAACCATGGGTGCCGGTGATATCTATAAATACGGCGAAGAATTTGCAAAGGAATTGGAAAGCGGAAACTACAAAACAGGAGCTCAATAGTTAATGTCGGGCAACAGCACAAATAGTGACGTGAAGAAGAGTAAGCTTCTCCCTTGGGCAACAGCAATTATGCTGGTTATTGGAGTTGCTGTGCTTGCGGCTGTCTATTGGAACAGAAATGTGACTGTTGATGAGTTATCATTTTCCGGGAATGTAATTACAGAGATCGAAGTGCTGACAGAAGCTGCAAATGTAGAATTTGGTGTTCATCCCGACAGTCTGGATCTGAGTGCGATTGTTCAACGCATTGAAAAAGTAGATTATGTAAAAAGTGCGACTACTTACATAGAACCAAATGGCGATCTGAATATTGAAATTACAGAACGTACACCTGTCGCATTACTTATTAAAGATGAAAAAAGAGCTTATGTAGATGCTGAAGGAGTAAAGCTCCCGATCTTTAAAAATAAAACATTCAATCTGCCTTTGGTTTATGGATTTGATGCTTCCTCACATTCTGACACACTTAAAAGTGAAGCATTCAAGCAAATAAGTACTTTTTTAACGGAAGCAAAGCAAAACAAATTCGGATGGTTGACCATCAGTGAAGTGGCTTATAACAAAGAAGAAGGTGTTGTGGCACTGAGCCAGGAAAACGGAGTAAAGCTCTTATTCGGAAGTAATGACTTCAGGATCAAGCTTGAAAACTGGGAAGCTTTTTACACGGAGGTGATTCGGGTGAAAGGAATCCAAACCATGCAACAGGTAGATCTCAGGTTTACCAATCAAGTGGTAACAAGGGAAGGTTAAGATATGAGTATCAATCAATTTCATATACAAAAAGCGTTTTCTCTTTTTAGAGATCAAGGAACCCACCCCTCAATCCCCTCCGGTGGAGGGGAAACTCTTTGGTCTAAATCAGAGAAAGAACAACGAGTTTCTCCTCCAGGGAGGAGATTAAGAGGAGGGTCAGGAAATACAAGTTCCACAAAAAATCTGCAATCAATTTTAGCAATCAACAAACAAAGCGGTATCAATAATGTCTGAACAAGAAAATATCATGGTCGGTCTCGATATTGGGACTACAAAAATTTGCGCAATCGTTGCTTCCATCGAGCACGAAAGAATCAACATCCTTGGAGTTGGTAAAGCTCCCAGCGATGGCTTAAATCGTGGCGTGGTTGTTAACATTGATAAGACCGTAAACGCAATCAAGGACGCCATTGCACAGGCTGAACTTGCTTCCGGAATTCAGGTTAATTCTGTGAATGTGGGTATTGCAGGCGATCACATCAGAAGCATGAGAAGTAAAGGTGTGATCACCATCAACAATAAAGACAATGAGATCACCGCTCATGATGTTGAACGTCTTTTGGAAGACTGTCAGCGCATTATGTTGCCTACTGATCAACAAATTCTTCATGTAATTCCTCAGGAGTTTGTGGTTGATGGTCAGGATGGAATCAGCGACCCAGTTGGAATGAGCGGAATGCGCATGGAAGCAGAAGTTCACATTATCACAGGTTTGGTTTCTGCAGCTAAAAACATGTATCGCTGTGTGGAACGTGCCGGGTATCAGGTGGCAGATCTGATTTTAGAACCTTTAGCTTCTTCTTATTCAGTATTGGATGAAGAAGAAAAAGAAGCCGGAGTTGTGTTGGTGGATATCGGCGGTGGAACTACAGATGTAGCCATCTTCCAGGATAATACCATCCGACATACAGCAGTTGTTGCCATTGCCGGACAGAAAGTAACGGACGATATACGTCTTGGTTTAAGTGTTCTTGACGATCAGGCCGAAATGCTGAAAAGAAAGCACGGTGAAAGCTATGCTGATATGATCGAAGAAGACGAAGTGATCACCGTTCCGGGAATTGCCGGACGTCCACCAAAAGAAATTACAAAGAGCATTCTTTCCAAAATTATACAGGCGAGAATGGAAGAAATCATGGAAATAGTTGGGATCGAGATCAAACGCAGTGGCTACTCAGAAGCACTAAGTGCAGGAGTAGTTTTAACAGGCGGCGGATCTTTGATCAAGAATATTTGTCCACTGGCTAACGAGATCTTAGGAATAGATGCCAAGATCGGGATTCCGTTAGGAATCACAGGCGGTTTAGTGGAAGAAGTAAACAGTCCAATTTACGCTACAGGTGTTGGTCTTGTGGTTCATGCTTTAAAAACAGGCATGGGCAACAATCAAACGATGATGCCATCATCACAAAAAGGCGGAAAAAATATGGAACAGGTGATGAACAAGATCGCCGACCGTATGAAAAGTTGGTTCAAAGAACTTTAGCAAACAGCAATCATCTACAAAATACAATCCAGTAAATAAATACAAAAACAAGGAGTAATCATGGCTAACCATAATACTCGATTCTTTTTCGACGAACAAAGCCAGGAAAACGCAAAGATCAAAGTGGTCGGCGTAGGCGGCGGCGGCGGAAACGCAATCAACAATATGATAAATATGGGCCTCGACAGTGTGGAATATATCGCACTTAACACCGATGCCCAAGCATTGAAAAACAGCCAGGCTGATGTAAAAATTCAGGTTGGAACCTCACTTACTAACGGTTTAGGAGCAGGAGCTCGCCCGGAAGTTGGTAGAGAAGCGGTTGAAGAAAACCGACACGAAATTGAAGAAGCCATCGAAACTGCGGATATGATATTCGTGACTGCAGGAATGGGTGGCGGTACCGGAACGGGAGGCGCACCTGTGGTTGCAGGAATGGCCAAACGTAAAGGAATTCTTACAGTAGGAATTATTACCACTCCATTCGATTGCGAGGGTAAGATCCGTAAGAAATTTGCACTGGAAGGAATCACAGAACTCAAAAAGAACTGTGACACCGTTATCGTTATTCCAAACGAACGACTTCTGGACATCGCAGACGAAAACACCACATTGATGGATGCTTTCGCTCTGGCAAATGAAGTTTTATATAACGCAACGCGCGGTATCAGCGACTTGATTCTAATGCCCGGTCTGATCAATCTTGATTTTGCGGATGTTAGAACTACAATGACCGACGGTGGCGCAGCGATCATGGGATCAGCTACAGCTGAAGGTCCTGACAGAGCCGAAATTGCTGCCCGTTCTGCTATTAACTCTCCTTTATTGGATGGAGTTAGTATTCGCGGAGCTCGTAGCGTTCTTGTTAACATCAGCGCCGGTTCGGCACTTGGTATGCGTGAAACCACTACTGCTACAAGTATTGTTCAGCAGGAAGCCGGTGACAATGCAGAGATCATCTTAGGTACTGTTCTTGACGAAACATTTACCGATGAGATCAGAGTTACCGTAATCGCTACCGGTTTTGACTTAGCAGAAGACAGAACTACAGCGAAAGTAGCACCAAATGCTTCTGCAGGTTTAAATAAAGCAGCGGAAAATGCTTTGAATAATCAAGAAATAAAGCCTCAGGGAGTTCCAAGCAGAATTGCCCGCACTCCTAGTGATTATTACAAAGGAGAAGGGAATCTGAAAAAGTTGGATACACCTTCTTACCTGCGTCGTGATCTTTCTGTTCGACAAAAAGAACAGGAAAATGATGAGGAAGAAGAAAGTTACCGCGCTGAAGAACCAAAGCAGGAAACTAGAAGCAGAGATAATATCGCTCCGTTCCAAAGCAGAACCGAGCGTATTCAAAAAGACGATTCTGATCAGCCCGCATTCTTGCGCAAGATCATGGATTGATCTGTTTTTGTTTTACTGATTTTTGAGCTGCCTTGGGAAAGGTGTTTCTCAGATCATGATTTTTACTGGATATATAGTTGCTGCTCACTTTGTGAGACAGCTATAGATTGCTAACAACAAGAGAAGCCTCTGGATAAGGGGCTTCTTTTTTGATCACTGATTTCGCTGATTTAGAAACAATGATTCCGCTGATTTTCTTCGTTTCGGACTGTCGTCCTCACTTGCCTATACTGAAGCTTTACGATGGCAGGCTTGTTTACTTTATTAACATTTATTCGATTTCATTTTATAACTTGTCATATCGAGATGAGTGAAGGCGTAGCCTGATGACCGAGAAATCTAAAGAACTACTAATTTACATCAACTATCTTTAGATGTCTCACATACGTTCGACATGACAAACTCGGCTCTGTCATTTCGAGATGAATGAAGGCGTAGCCTGATGACCGAGAAATCTAAAGAACTACTAATTTACATCGACTATCTTTAGATGTCTCACATACGTTCGACATGTCAGAGTCGATTTTGTCATTTCGAGATGAACGAAGGCGTAGCCTGAATGACCGAGAAATCTAAAGAACTACTAATTTACATCAACTATCTTTAGATGTATCACATCCGTTCGACATGACAGAGCCGAGTTTGTCATTTCGAGATAAGTGAAGGCGTAGCCTGAACGACCGAGAAATCTAAAGAACTTCTAAATTGCATCGAATATCTTTAGATTTCTCCCTCTGGTCGAAATGACAAAAACGTTGTTTACTAAGCCAAACAATTATCAACTGTGTTATACTATGTCTACATAACAACCAATTCTAGCAAAACTACTTTGTATGTTGGTATAACAAATGATATTCCATCCAGAATATTGGAACATGGATTGAACGCCGGAAACCCCGAAACTTTTGCTGGAAAATATCATTGCTTTAATCTTCTTTATTACGAAGAATTCAAATATGTAAATGATGCTATCGCAAGAGAAAAAGAAATCAAAAAATGGCGTCGAAACAAGAAAGAGCAATTAATTAATTCGGTAAATCCTGAATGGAGGTTTCTTAATAAGGAACTGGGACTATACCCTTTTGGTGATTATGCTGATGAAAGGAATATCAAAAACAGAAGATAGAAAACCACCTTGTCAGTTCGATTGTATCTGAAAAGTCTAGGATTTTTAGATATATAAAAGCAATCTTTAGATGTCTCACATCCGTTCGACATGACAGAGCCGAGTTTGTCATTTCGAGATGAATGAAGGCGTAGCCTGATGACCGAGAAATCTAAAGAACTTCTAAATTGCATCGAATATCTTTAGATGTCTCACATTCGTTCGACATGACAGAGATAGTTTTGTCATTTCGAGATGAGTGAGACAAAGTCGAACGACCGAGAAATCTAAAGAGCTACTAATTTACATCGACGATGTCTAGATTTCTCACATCCGTTCGAAATGACAAGAACGCAGTCCTGCTCCCCGACCCTGAAGGGTCTCCTTGTTTAAGGTTTAAATCAATTGTGAAATTACAACAAAAAACTAAGTTAGCTGCTACCACACCTATTACTTATTCCCTTATCCACCAATAACTAATCCACTTTGTCACTCAGTCACTTTCCCCACTCTGTCACTTCTTCAACCCCAACCAAGCATTTCTTCTCTCCACCTCTTTTCTACCAGCATTTTCATCAAGAGTAGTTTGTAATCGCTTAGAAGCTTCCAGCGTCACATCAAAGGTTTTTTCCTGCCCCCATCTTTCGATGACTACTTTAATTACATCGCCCGGTTTGTGATTTGCTAAGATCTCATCAACATTTTCTACGGAATTCAGATCGGTTCCTGCAATGGAAATAAACTCATCTTCTGATTCAATTCCTGCTTCGTAGATCGGACTTCCAACCGTTGCGTTTGAAGTCATTCTCCATTCATCATATCGCTTTCGGATGGTTTCGCCTAAACTTGCCTTGTTCGGCTCCCCTAATTCTAGTTTCACTCCTACTTTCGCAAATAATGATTTGTAATCAGGAAGTTTGCTGTCAAAGATGTAATTCTCAAAATAGTTGTCAGCGAATTCTTTGCCGGCGTACTCTGCCAAAGCAACCTGAAGATCTTTAACCGTATACGGAACTTCTGTCTTGCCGTATTTCATCCAAACTAGCTTGAAAAAATCATCCAGATTTAAGCCTTTATCCATTGTTCTAAGTGAAAGATCTAGCCCCAATCCAAGTACGCTACCATAAGTATAGTAAGACACAAACGTATTCGATCGATTCACAGGATCTACTGATCGCGCCGCATCCACAAACGGAGCCTGATAACTCATTTCGATCGGATTAAAGTAATTCCTTCCCGGAGAATTGATCACGTAATTCAGTCCACCGTCTAATCCTTCTACATATTGCTGATCTGTTCTGATACCAGCTCTGGCAAGCGCTAAACCGGTGTAATAGCTCGTAAATCCTTCTGCAAACCAAAGCTCACCGCTCATATTTGCTTCTTCAAAATCGAATGGTTCCAAACTTGCCGGACGAATTCGTTCTACATTCCAAGCATGAAAAAATTCATGAGAGATAGTTCCAATACTGGTTTCTCCCAAAGGTCGGTCTAATGGTTTTGAACTTACCACGTACGTCGAGTTTCTGTGCTCCATTCCATCTCCGCTGGCGTTGGGCATGTAGCAAGTCAGAAAGGTATACTCGCCATAATCGAACTCTGGCATTTCACCATAAATATCTCTCTGCGCTTTTACGATCGCCATTACCTTGTCGAAATATTCATCCACTTCTTTATCTGAAGCCGGAGTGTGTAAAGCCAGACGAATATTTTGCCCATCTACTTTTTCTTCACGGAAATGCATATCTGCAATTTCGGTCGGACTGTCTAAAAAGTACTGAAGATCTTCCGCGTAATAGGTATTTCCTTCCACATGCTTTAGCTGTGTAGCGATCTCCCAGTTCAGATCGTCTCTTTTGTTGAAGGTGATCTCGATCGGACGGTATTCGTAGTTTCTTGCCCACGCAAAAGTCGCCGGCATGTTCATATGCGCATGCGTTTCGTCAATTCCGGTGTACGTCCCTCCTCCTCTGTTCGCATATAAAGTGTAGCTGAACTTCACGGTTCCATCATGACCGCTTACATTCCATTGGTGTGGATTTGGTCGGGTAATTTCCAACTCATTTCCGTTGCCGTCTACGGCAGTCACATTGTACACGTTTTTGGCAAACTCATGAAGTGCATATCGTCCCGGAGATGTCCTGCTCATTCTCACTTCCAGCACTTTCTTTTCTACATTCGGAAAGGTGACTGAGATTTCTGCTTCGTGATGAACCGCATTTTCGAACGAAATTTCGTATTGATTATGGGTTTGAGCGGAAGCCACATTCGTGGCGAATATTGAATATCCAACAAGGAATAATGAATAATGAAGTGCTAGAACTTTTTTCATGGATGTAATTTTTTGAATTGAACGATGGAAGATGAGGAGCTTTAAGGATTGGTGCAACTGATGTTACATATCTTTGCTTCTCAGTTATCATTCCGGACTTACCTATGCCGAAGCTCTGCGAAGGCAGGCTTGATCCGGAATCTGTGTAAGCTTAGAAATGCAATCCCTACAGATCCTGAATCAAGTTCAGGATGACAAGGTTTAATAATTATCCCCTAATTAAGTCATCCTGAGGATACTTCCGAAGGATCTGCACAAACTCATACATGTTCAGATTAACCAAATTTGCAGATTCTTCGCTTTCGCTCTGAATGACGAGAGAGCTGTCATCCCGAAGTGGAAATGCTTAGTTGAAACTTCAATTGCTAACACGAGCCTGCCGACTGAGAAATCTAAAGATTGCCTTTAATACTGATTTTTAGATTTCTCTCCCGAATTGTCGGGATCGAAATGACAGCCTCGGGGACATTCCAGACTTTTCTACGCTATAACTTTTTGTAACATATAATTTTATCAGCTACATTCGTGTATTAAATAAATAGAATGTATATACGCAATGCGTGTATGCATAAGTTGTGCTCAATTAAAATGACCAAACTGACAGACATATTAAAAGAAACTATTCCTCTCCAAGAACACTCTTGGAAATGGATGTTTGAAAATGAAGACGGTCATTTACCGACAACTGAACATCTTGACCAAATTTTCCCATTGGACTCTAAGGCTTCGAATTACCTATGGAAATTTGAGAATGAAATAAAGCTTAACACATTCGACCCTGAAACCAAACGATATTTTAAGGACTTTGAGAAATTTAGTTTCGGTGACAACATGGAGAAAGAAGTCAAAAAATGGCTTTTCAATCGACAAGTCAAATTTGACAACATTGTTTACATGACCTTTCAACCGACAGTTGCTTTTGCAATGACATGGAAAATGGCAATCCATTATTCAGCGAATTTATTCTTTGGACACGATACGACCATTTGGGACAGGACATTAAATTGGGCATTGTACTATGACCACAATGACGTATTCTATTTTGCCAAGAACAGAATTTACGATGGACAAGAAGAAAAACTAAAATTGGACAGACTAATAAAAGAAATAACTGTGCACAACAACACCTAAAGCTAATGTGGCTAGTACGTCTTCGGCAGACACTGACGCGGTACACGATAACGATCTCGGTTCTTTAGGAACTTACGAAAAGCCGCACTAGCTTTAGCCAAACCGTTTCACTTCCCTTCCAACCACGAATAAGGATAACTCGGATCGTCTAGTCGCATGGCTTCTTCAGTGACGTACATCGGCTTAAAGGTATCGATCATCACTGCATATTCATCGGTTTCTTCTGCGCCGATGCTGGCTTCTGCTTTTCCGGGATGTGGTCCATGAGGAATTCCACCGGGATGAAGTGTGATACTCGCATAATCCATTCCTTTTCTGCTCATGAAATCACCTTCCACGTAATACAGCATTTCATCTGAATCTACATTGGAGTGATTATATGGCGCCGGAATGGCATCGGGATGATAATCGAATTTCCTTGGACAGAAACTGCAAACCACATAATTATGTCCACGGAAAGTTTGATGTACTGGTGGCGGTTGGTGAACTCTTCCGGTGATCGGCTCAAAATCCTTGATGTTGAAGATCCACGGATATAAATATCCATCCCAGCCAACTACATCTAGCGGATGATGATCAAAAGTATAATGATGCATTCTTCCGCCTTTCTTTATACGAACTTCAAACTCTCCATCGCCTTCAAAGAACAGTTGCTCTTGCGGTAAGCGGAAATCCCGTTCACAAAACGGTGAATTTTCCATGAATTGTCCCATTTCCGATAAATAACGCTTTGGAAAATCAATAGGCCCGGTAGAATCTACAGTAAGAACACGGTTCTTGTCCGTATCAAAATTCATTTGGTAGGTTGTTCCACGCGGGATGTAGATATAATCTCCGTATCCAAAATCCAATCGCCCAAAGTTGGTTTGCAGATGCCCCGTTCCTTCATGAATGAATAACAACTCATCATGTTCACCATTTCTGTAGAAATAATTCATGGCGTCGGTTGGTCGCATCACTCCGATCTGAAGATCGTTATTGAACATCAAAACCTTTCGCCCGGTAATGGCATCTCCGCCTGTTGGAATATCTTTGGTCTTCAAATGTCGGTGACGTAGTGTTTGGTCGTCTGCCGCTTTAACTTCGATCTTTGTTCCTTGCTCGATCTTGGTCACTCGCGTCGGCATATGGTAATGGTACAGCAACGAGCTGTTTCCATGAAAACCTTCTGCTCCGAATAATTCTTCCGTAAACAATTCTCCGTCCGGTCGGCGAAATACCGTGTGACGTTTATGCGGGATGGTTCCTAATGCGTGGTAATACATGGCTTAATTTTGAATGTTTAATTATGAATTTTGAATTAGCGGCCATTCAAAATTCATAATCCATAATTAATAATTCGTTTAGAGGTTTCCTCTCAACTCTTGTTCGCGTTCTATGGCTTCGAAAAGTGCTTTGAAGTTTCCTTTTCCGAATCCTCGGGCTCCTTTTCGCTGAATGATCTCATAAAACAATGTTGGACGATCAACTACAGGCTTCGTAAAGATCTGAAGTAAATATCCTTCATCATCTCTGTCAACCAGAATTCCAAGATCAGCGAGTACATCAATGGGCTCATCGATCTTCCCTACTCTTTCTTCCAGTTCTTCGTAATAGGTTGTTGGCACTTTAAGAAAGTCCACTCCCCTGTCACGAAGTTTGGTCACTGTATCAATAATATCTGCTGTAAGTAAAGCTACGTGTTGAACTCCAGGTCCTTCAAAGAAATCCAGATATTCTTCGATTTGCGATTTCTTCACACCATCAGCCGGCTCATTGATCGGAAATTTTATCATTCCCCTACCACCTGCCATCACTTTACTCATCAAAGCGGTGTATTCGGTAGAGATATCTTTGTCATCAAAACTGATGTACTGCGTGAAACCAAGAACATCTCTGTAAAAAGCTACCCAGGTATCCATTTCTCCGAGTTCCACATTGCCAACGCAATGATCCACAAACTGAACACCAACAGGTTCGGTGCTGATCAGACTTTCTTTGGCAACAAATTTCGGAAAGAAAATCCCATCATATTCTGTTCTGTTAATGAAAGAGTGAATTACATCACCGTAGGTTCTGATGGCTGCTTTTCTGATCGTTCCATCGCCGTCAGTTATGGAATGTGGTTCTTCAACAACTTCCGCTCCTCTTTTCACACTTTCCTTAAATGCACGATCCACATCTTCCACATGCATTGCAATATCTTTGATTCCATCTCCATGCTTATGCACAAACTCCGAAATGGGTGACTTACTGCTTAGCGGAGCTGTAATCACAAACCGAATATTCCCTTGTTCTAAATAATAAGAAGATCTATCCCGAACTCCGGTTTCTAAACCTGAGTAAGCTTTTAGTTGAAATCCGAAAGTGGTTATGTAATAATGGGCGGTTTGTTTAGCATTACTTACATAGTGCTCCACATAATCCACATCCTGTAATCCCAGATGGTCATCAAATTCTTCTTCTATTTCTCTTTCCAATACGTTGTCTTGATCTTTCATCGTAATATTTTTACAAACTGTTCAGGTTGGCATTCAACAGTACTGCAAAATATTGAGTTGCTGTAGCTCTTGAATGAAATTTCGGTCTACCCAACTACTACTTTTATCCGATTTTGAAAATAAATGACTGCTTTGCCTTTTACTAGATAATTATACTTCATTGAGTAGAACTATAAATGTTGCTAAGCACGTCATTTTTGATCCATTTTATCTCCGGATATCTAAATTTGGAATGATCTTTAATAATAACTGTATAAAATGTATGAAAGGAAATGAATAAACAAAAATCAATAGTCTGCTTTTATTATATTCAAGGAATGTAATTCTTTTAAAGGATGTTATGCCACTGAACTAAAAAAGCGCTTACACCATATGGAAACACAACAGCAATTAGACGACTTTCAAGCCCGAATTGATGCCGGCGAAAAGATAGAACCCAAAGACTGGATGCCTGAACGCTATCGCGAACAGATCATTCGTATGGGCAGCCAGCACGCACATTCTGAGATCGTAGGTATGCTTCCTGAAGGAAATTGGATCTCCAGAGCTCCATCACTAAAAAGAAAATTAGTACTTCTTGCTAAAGTTCAGGATGAAGCCGGGCACGGATTATATTTATACAGCGCTATTGAAACTTTAGGTGTGAGACGTAGTGAACTCATCGATCAGTATTTGTACGGAAACGCTAAATATTCCAGTATTTTCAATTATCCGACCTTAAGCTATGCTGATGTTTGCGTGATCGGTTGGTTGGTTGATGGAGCCGCTATTGTAAACCAAACTAAGTTGGCGCATTCCAGTTATGGTCCATACGCAAGAGCGAACCTGAGAATTTGCAAGGAGGAAAGTTTCCATAAAAAGCAGGGTTACGAAATGGTAGCTAAGCTTGCTGAAGGAACTCCTGCGCAACGCAAAATGGTGCAAAGTGCAGTTGATCGTTTTTGGTGGCCAACTTTAATGATGTTTGGACCAAATGATTCTAACTCTCCAAACAGTGCTGAATTATTGAAATGGCAAGTGAAATTGAATACCAACGACGAGCTTCGTCAACACTTTGTGGACAGAGTGGTTATGGAAGCTGAAGCAGTTGGATTAACACTGCCTGATCCTGATCTGAAGTTTAATGATGAAACCGGCCACTGGGAATTTGGCGAGATTCCGTGGGATGAATTTTGGGACGTAGTAAAAGGAAATGGTGTTATGAACCGCGAGCGAATGAAATCGCGCAGAAAAGCACATGAAGATGGCGCTTGGGTTCGTGAAGCTGCACAAGCCTACGCCAGAAAGAAAAATTTAAGCCGCGAAAAGGCTTCTTAAGATAATTAAACAAAGAATTGTCATTTCGAAGGAGCTTGTCGACAGAGAAATCTAAAGAGCTATTTAAAAGCAATCTTTAGATATCTCGCTTTGCTCGATATGACAAAATCCAAATTAATGAGCGAAAACAACGAAAAAGATTGGCCTCTGTGGGAGGTTTTTTATCAACCTAAAAATGGTAAACCGTACGAGCACGCCGGAAGCTTACACGCTTCGGATGCAGAAAATGCACTACAAAATGCCCGGGATGTGTATGCACGAAGAAATGAAGGAATCGGAATCTGGGTAGTTCCATCTGATCAGATCACTGCTTCCACACCGGAAGATATGGGATCATTTTTTGATCCGGCATCTGATAAGCCGTACAGACATCCACAATTTTACAGTGTACCAAGAGCCGTAAAGAAAAGAAGCTAATTCGTTAATTGTTATTAGTGCGTTTGTGAAACCAAGTAACTAATAACCAATAACTATCAAATGAATACAACGAAAGAATTAACAGTTAAAGAATCTAAAATAGCTTACCTGCTCAGGCTGGCCGATGATAGATTAATACTTGGACAGCGAATGTCAGAGTGGTGCGGACATGGTCCGGTTCTGGAAGAAGATCTTGCTTTGGCAAACATGGCTTTAGATCTGATCGGTCACGCTTCTTCACTATACGCTTACGCAGCAGAAGTTGAAGATGAAGGTCGTGATGAAGATCACTTTGCCTATTTCCGAGATGACTACGAATTTACAAATCTCCAGCTGTGTGAACTCCCGAAAGGTGATTTCGCTTTTACCATTGCCCGACAGTTTTTGTTCAGTTCTTTCAGTTATTTTCAATATCAGCAGCTTAAAGAAGCTAAAGACGAACAGTTTGCCGGAATGATCGACAAGCATTTTAAAGAGATCAAATATCATTTAAGACACTCCAGAGATTGGGTACTCAAGCTTGGTGATGGAACTGATGAAAGCAAAGAAAGAATGCAAGAAGCTTTCGATGAACTTTGGATGTACACCGGAGAATTATTTTACATAGACGGCGTTGATGAAATGATGTTGGCAGATGGAAACGGAGCTGATCTGTTATCATTCAAAGAAGAATGGAAGAAATTAGTGGAAGATACTTTGAAAGAAGCCACATTAAACGTTCCAGATTGGGATCAGTTTATGATGACAGGAAGTCGAACAGGTATGCATACGGAGCATTTAGGACATATGCTTGCTCAGATGCAGTTTTTAAGACGCTCGCATCCTGATGCTGATTGGAAGTAGGAACAGTACTTAGTATTGAGATGTTAGATTTTAGCGTCGCTTAAGTTAAGCTCAATACTAAGTACTAATATCTCAATACTAAAAAATGTCAACTCAAACCCTACATACCGAAGAGCAAATTTGGGATTATATCCGCGAGGTAACGGATCCGGAGATTCCTGTTCTCAATATTATCGAAATGGGTATCGCGCGTAGTGTTGATATAGATAGTTCAGGAAAAGTGACCGTCAAGATCACTCCGACTTATTCCGGTTGTCCTGCCATGAACGCCATCGAAAAAATGGTAAAGGAAAAATTGGCAGAAAAAAACATAGAAGATTTTGAAGTAAAACTAGATTTTTCTGAAGCCTGGACTACTGATTGGATGACGGATGAAGCCAAAGTTAAACTCAAAGACTATGGTATCGCCCCTCCTGAAAAATCCGTGAACGATGATGATTTTTTGAAGAGTTTATCAGGAACTAAGATTGTCCCCTGCCCTTTTTGTGATTCTTTTGAAACTGAACTTCAAAGCCAGTTTGGTTCTACGGCTTGTAAATCTCAGTATTTTTGTAATTCTTGTCATCAACCCTTTGAACATTTTAAATGCATATGAAACGAAAAATTTTCATCCTGACTTTATTTCTTTGTTTAATAACTCTTTCAGTAAGTGCTCAGGTTCTTGAACAAAAGAATAATCGTACTGATGATGCAAAGATCTCATTTAATTTTATTCCTGACTATAATCATCAGTTTCAAATAAAGCCCCTTCAAGTTAAATCGAATAAAGTTTTGGTCGGAACCGGCTTTTTGCTCCAAAACTTAAAATTCAGCTCACCCATCGATCAGTTTAATGCCGTTGCTCCATTCGATTTCAGAGCTTATGAACCACTGAATTTCAGTTCTTTTTCACAGACTATTCAAACAAACTATCTACTTCAAAATTCTATACAGCCTATAAAATGAGTCTACAGTTTATTGAAACCAATTTAGAAGAAGGCGTTTTAACCATAATTCTGAATCGTCCGGATGTATTGAACAGTTTCAACTACGGAATGGCTGAAGAAGTACAAGATGCTTTTAAGGAAGCCGAATCCAATGATGAGATCCGTTGTGTTTTACTCACTGCAAATGGTAAAGGGTTTTGCGCGGGACAGGATCTGAAAGAAGTGACCGAAATTGCAAAAGATCCCGATCGCGAGCTTGGTGAAGTTGTTCATCATACTTACAACCCGATCATCAAAGCTATTCGGACTTTAGAAAAACCTGTTATTTGTGCCGTTAACGGAACTGCTGCCGGAGCAGGAGCAAATATTGCACTAGCTTGTGATATGGTGTTTGCAGCTGAAGAAGCCAAGTTTATTCAATCATTTTCAAATATTGGATTAATTCCTGATAGTGGTGGAACGTACATTCTACCACGGCTAGTTGGACTTGCCAGAGCAACCGAACTTACTTTTACCGGTCGACCTGTTAAAGCACCTGAAGCGGTTGAAATGGGAATGATCTACAAGTCAGTTCCTGCCGATGAATTACTGAATGAAGCGATGGGTCTTTGCAAGAAATTCGCAAAAATGCCTACTCGTGGCTACGGACTTACGAAAAAAGGTTTTAATGAAGGGTTTAATAATGACTTGGAAACCCAATTGAAACTGGAAGCTGACCTGCAAGCGGAAGCAGGCAGTACGGAAGATTATCATGAAGGAGTTGCTGCTTTTCTTGAGAAGAGAAAACCTGAGTTTAAGGGAAAGTGAATTTCAAATCCTACAACTTTTTATAACTCATTTATTGAAGTAACAAACTCTTTATAAGCTGTCTTTTTTATTCCATTAGACATTCGAACATCAGCTGTAAATAAATTTCCTTCATAATTGACAGCTACTGCAAGATAACAAGCACCATATAAAGTAATTGAGAACCGAGTAGATATAAAAAATGCTTCCGTCTTAATTTCGTCGAATGCAACAGTAACAAAATTCATGCTCTCCAGAATTTGAATAATTCTCTCAGCCTCGTTTATAGAAAGCTCTCTCTTCCTTACTTTTTTTGAGATAATATTACTCGTTTCTATCCAAAAAAGATCAGGTACTACGAAACGATTTTTTTCAGATAAAAAGCTTCTGGCAATTTCACTGTTTTCTTCAGGAAAGAACCATTTTAAAGCAAAAGATGCATCAATAATCGGGACTTTCATCGATCCCTATCTTCACGAATATCTTTTACGCTATCTGAAAATACCCGGCCCTCAGCTTTGTATTTCTCATATATTTCCCGAACCATATCCTTAGCTTCATCCATGTTCATGGATGCTTCTTCTTCAAGCAATATTTTTAACTCTGCTTGTAGGGAACGATTGTTTCTCTCTGCTCTTTTTTTGAGCTTGTTCAGTGTTTTCTCATCGATATTTCTGATTAATACATCAGGCATAATAACTGTGTTTGTTATATGATATCATTATGATAGCAAATTGTAGTGATGTTTACAATGCTATACTCAAATTCCCCTTAAGATTTGTTATCTTGGAAATGGTCTAACCGACCGTTTAAATTAATTTGTGATAAATGAAATACGTTCTTAAATCAGAGCAACTGGTTCTGTTCTTTTTTACTGTGATTTTCTTCCCTTTTGCTACAAACCTGCCTTGGTACTTTTATGCAGGTTTGTTTTTTGCTCCGGACTTAGCTTTTATAGGATATGCCGTAAACTCAAAAGTTGGCGCTATTTTCTATAATGTATTACACCATCAGGGAATCTGGATGATCGTTGCTTTGATTGGGTTCTCGACGGGCACTGAATGGTTGTTGGGGCTAGGAATTACATTTGTCGGGCACTCTGCTTTTGACAGAATTTTTGGATATGGATTAAAGTATTTCGATAGTTTTCACAATACGCATCTTGGAATAATTGGTAATAACAAAAATGACTTTAGATAAAGAAACAGCAGTAGGAATCATAGGCGCAGGTACAATGGGCGCCGGAATCGCACAAATAGCATCTACAAATGGACATGAAGTTTATCTGTATGATGCTTACGCCGAACAGCTTCCAAAAGCTAAATCAGGGTTAGAAAAGATCCTGAATCGTCAGGTTGAAAAAGGGAGAATGTCACAAGAAGAAGTGGATGGAATTCTTTCCCGAATCCATTTTGTGGAAGACATCACAGAATTTGGAAAGTGTGGCTTTGTGATTGAAGCTATCGTAGAAAATATTGATGTCAAAAAAGATGCTTTTCAACGATTGGAAGGAATTGTTTCTAAAGATTGTGTGCTTGCATCCAATACCTCTTCCCTTTCCATTGCTTCGATCTCATCAGCATTAAAAAAGCCGGAACGGTTCTTAGGGGTCCATTTTTTCAATCCTGCTCCGCTGATGAAATTGGTGGAGATCATCCCAAGTGTAGCCACTAATTCTGATCTAGCGCAATCAACCAAAGAGTTCATTTCCGGATGGGGAAAGATCACGGTCTTAGCAAAAGACACTCCCGGATTTATCGTTAACCGTGTGGCTCGACCTTTTTATTCCGAAGCACTCAGGATTTTGGAAGAAGGCGTTGCCGATGTTCCAACCATCGATTGGGCAATGAAAGAGATCGGCGGTTTCAGAATGGGACCTTTCGAACTAATGGATCTTATCGGTCATGATGTAAATTATGAAGTGACATCAAGCGTATTCAAAGAATTTTACTACGACCCAAGATTCAAACCTTCATTTACTCAAAAACGATTGGTTGAAGCCGGTTGGTTAGGCAGAAAATCGGGTAAAGGATTTTATAATTACGGAGAGGATGCAAAAAATCCTGATCCAAACACTGACAAAGAATTAGGCGAAGAAATTCTTCACAGAATACTCGTAATGCTGATCAACGAAGCTTTCGATGCCGTATTTATGAATATAGGTTCTGCGGAGGATGTAGATCTTGCAATGCAAAACGGAGTGAATTACCCAAAAGGCTTACTTGCATGGGCGGAAGAGATAGGATTAGAAAAAGTCTTAGGCCGAATGAATGCTCTTTATGAGGAATATCAGGAAGACCGCTACAGACCTAATCCACTTTTGAAAAGAATGGTAAGAGAAAAGCAGTAATCAGAATTCAGGAGTTCAGGAGTTCAGAATATGAGTAGAACTCTGCTGAATTCTGAACTCCTGATTACTGACAGCTAACAACAATATGAGCAAAGACTACAAAAACATAATTCAATCCATGATGGAAAAAGATGCCTTTTCCCAGTGGATGGGTATTGAGATATTGGAATCAGAATCGGGATATGTGAAAATATCCATGGAGATCCGTCAAGAAATGTGCAATGGATTTGGGATTTGTCATGGCGGAATTACATTCTCTTTAGCTGACAGTGCTTTAGCATTTGCATCCAACTCCAGAGGCTCAATATCTGTAGCCTTGGAAAATAATATCAACTATACTAAAAAAGTAGAAGTAGGTGATACACTTATTGCTGAAACAGAAGAAATTCAAAACGGAAGAACCATCGGCGTGTATAAGATCAAGGTTGTGAATCAGAATGATGATCTAGTTGCAGATTTTAGGGGAACGGTTTATAGGACTGGCAGACATTAGATGTTAGTATTCAGTAGTTAGATTTTTAGTATCGAAAGTAGGAGTATTTTTATGCATCAATTTAAAGAATTAAAGGTTTGGCAGAAATCTGTAGAATTAGCTACTGAAGTTTATAATTCTACTAAGAATTTCCTATCCGAAGAGAAGTTTGGGATAACTTCTCAAATTAGAAGAAGCGTTGTTTCTATAGGCTCAAATATCGCTGAAGGTGCTGGAAGAAAATCAAAAAAAGAATTCAAACTATTTCTAAACTATGCATATGGGTCATGTTCTGAACTCGAAACTCAACTTATCATTTCAAAAAATTTAGGATTTTTAAATCCAGACTCATTACCTGTTTTATCTGAATCAATTAATGAAATTCAAAAAATGATCTACTCTCTGTCTAATAGTTTGAACTAGGTGATGAAAACTAATTTCTAAATACTCAATACTACTATCTCATGTCTAAAAGCGAAGCGTACATAATCGACGGAATCAGAACTCCAATTGGAAAATTGAAAGGCACACTCTCTTCTATCAGAGCGGATGATCTTGCGGCAATTCCTATTAAAGAACTTTTGAAAAGAAATCCGGAATTAGATCCTGCTTCAGTAGAAGATGTGATACTGGGATGTGCAAATCAAGCCGGAGAAGATAACAGAAATGTCGCTCGAATGGCTGCTTTACTTGCCGGACTTCCGGTATCAGTTCCGGGCGAAACCGTGAATCGTTTATGTGCATCAGGAATGAGCGCCACAATTCGTGCTTTTCATGCAATAAAAGCCGGTGAAGGCGATGTTTTTATCACCGGAGGTGTAGAACATATGACTCGCGGACCTATCGTTCTAGGCAAAGGAAATTCTCCTTATTCAGGAACGACTGAAATGCATGATTCTACTTTCGGATGGAGATTTGTAAATCCAAAAATGCATGAAATGCATGGAACTGATGGAATGGGAATGACTGCTGAAAATGTAGTTGAAATGCACAAGATATCTCGGGAAGATCAGGATAAATTTGCTACTTGGAGTCAACAAAAAGCCGGTGTAGCTCGTGATTCAGGTCGTTTGGCTAAAGAAATTGTAAAAGTCGAAATCCCACAAAGAAAAGGCGACCCGATCGTTTTTGAACACGATGAATTTATGCGTCCAGATACAACTGCTGAAATTCTTGGAAAGCTCAGACCTGCATTTAGAAAAGATGGTTCAGTAACTGCAGGAAATGCTTCGGGATTGAATGACGGAGCCGGAGCTTTATTGATCGCTTCAGATTCTGCTGTTAAGCAATATGGGTTCAAACCAAAAGCCAGAATTGTTGCTTCGGCAGTTTCCGGAATTGAGCCTAGAATTATGGGACTTGGTCCTGTGGAAGCAACTCAGAAAGCTTTGCAACGCGCCGGACTTTCCTTAGACGATATGGATATTATTGAACTCAACGAAGCGTTCGCCGGACAATCTCTTGGAGTTACCAGAAAACTTGGACTGGAAGACAATGATTCGAGACTAAATCCGAATGGTGGAGCAATTGCAATCGGACATCCATTAGGAATGACTGGACAAAGATTACTTCAAACTGCTACCATCGAGCTACATGAAAATTCTGATAACAAATACGCACTTTGTACTTTGTGTGTAGGAGTTGGACAGGGATTTGCTGTTGTTTTGGAGAAGGTTAGTTAATTAAGAGATTAAGTTATTGAGTAATTAAGTTTCTAATATGTACAAACTATCTGAACTAGAATCTTGGAAATCAGCACGGCAATTACGAATTGCTATTTCTGATTTAGTAAAATCATTTCCAGCTGACGAAAAATTTAGATTGAAGGATCAGATTGTCAGATCTTCAAGGTCAATTCCTGCTAATATAGCGGAAGGGTTTGGTCGTTTTCATTATCAGGAAAACATTCAGTTTTGTAGAATTGCTAGAGGTTCGTTATATGAAACTCTTGAACACTTGATGTGTGCTAAAGATGAAGGCTATATTACCGCTGAGCAATTTCAAGATTTGAATGATCAAATTCTTGAATGCCTAAAAATATTAAATGGATATGTTCAGTATCTTAAAAAAGCAAAGAAATCCACTTAATTACTCAATAACTTAATCTCCTAAACACTAAGCCGAATGGCGATCTACGAATACAAAGAATATAAACCAGTAATTCACGAAAGTGCTTACATACATCCGCTTGCGGCTGTGACTGGAAATGTGATTATCGGCAAGGATGTGTATATCGGTCCCGGGGCTGCTATTCGAGGTGATTGGGGAAAGATCGTAATTAAAGATGGCTGCAATGTTCAAGAAAATTGTACCATTCATATGTTTCCGGGAGTTACTGTTACTCTGGAAGAAGGCGCACATGTTGGGCACGGAGCTATTATTCATGGTTCGCACCTTGGTAAGAACTGTTTGATCGGAATGAATGCTGTAATCATGGATAATGTGAAAATTGGTTCCGGCTGTATTGTAGGTGCTTTGACATTTATCAAAGAAGGAATGGAAATTCCGGATCGTAAAGTTGTGGTTGGAAATCCTGCTAAAATAGTGAAAGATGTTTCTGATGACATGCTGAAATGGAAAACAGAGGGAACCGGTTGGTATCAAAGATTACCTAAAGAATTGCATGAAACCTTGAAAGAATGTGAACCGTTGAGAGAAATACCTGAAGATAGAAAAGATCAGAACTCTGACTATGAGACTTGGGGCAAATCGAAGGATGGTTAATAGCGATTAGTTATTTGGAGAGTCTTTGCTTTACGTTATTTTCTACTCTGTCCATAAAACCAATAACTAATCACCATTAACAGAACACATGGGATTTTTTAAGAACGATAAAAAAGGAAAGCCACCGCATACCTGGTATCCTGAAATATTACACTGGCGAGAAGGTGATAAGATCTTTTGCTGGAATATTGCAAAAGCATTGGGTTATTTGAATGCCAAATCGAAAGATTTGTACAAGTATATGTCTGCTACTGAACAAATGAGTGGTGGCTTTGGCAAAGCTAATTTTTTCTATAAATCAGTTGACGAAACCGGCAATATTTATCTGGAATATGAAGGTGAAACAGTACAATTTGAGTTTTGGAGATTTATTAAATCATCTGAAAATGAAAGCTTGAAGTCTCGAAATTTGCAAGATGACGTAAAGAATTCAAAAAAATACATGGAATTGATGTCGACCTTTCAACATGCATTCGATGAACTACAGGAAGCGGATGATCATCCGAAGAGACTAGGTCAAAAAAACTCGTAACTGGTTACTCGTTTCTTTTAACTTAGAAATATAATCATGAGCTACCGTAATTCAGAGATCTGGCAACTTGCAAAGGAGCAATCAAATAAAATTCATTTTATGAGTTTAAAACTTCCAAGATTTGAGCTTTATGAAACCGGAAGTCAAATAAGAAGATCTTCAAAATCGGTGCGCTCGAATATTGTTGAAGGATATGGTAGAAGAAGTTATAAAAGGGAATATATTCGATTCTTAATTTTTGCTCTCGCGTCTAACGATGAGACTAGAGATCATCTTGACTCGCTATATGAAACTCAATCATTAAAGAGCAAAGAACTTTATCTTGAACTGATAGAATTAAATGATAAACTTGGGAAGAAATTGAACCTCTTCATCCAATCGGTAGAAAGAACACAATAATAATTATGGAAACTGATAACCAGAATCAAGAAACGAGTAGCGAGCTAAAAGTACAAAGTTATATTCAAGGAAAGTGGCTATCAAAAGGATCAGAAACTGATCTTATCAGTGCTATTAACGAAAAACCAGTTGCTCAATTAGTCGAAGCTGATATCGATTATCACTCTGCACTGGAATACGGACGAACTGTAGGTGGACCTGCCCTTCGCAAACTCACCATCCACGAGCGTGCCTTTAAAATTAAGTTTCTTGCTGCTTATTTGATGGAGAGAAAGGAAAAACACTACAAACTTTCTTCTCACACAGGAGCTACCCGTAAAGATTCCTGGATAGATATTGAAGGTGGGTATGGATCTATGTTTGTACTTTCCAGCAAAGCCCGTCGAGAACTTTCCGACCTCCCTTTCCACGTTGAAGGTGGAACTGAACGTCTTTCCAGAGGCGGAACTTTTGTTGGACAACATATTTGTGTTCCAAAGCATGGAATCGCCGTTCATATCAATGCATTCAATTTTCCGGTTTGGGGAATGGTTGAAAAATTGGCGCCGGCAATTATGGCGGGACAGCCATGTATCATCAAGCCTTCACCGGTTGGATCATACTTGGCTTACGAAGTCTTTAAAGATATTATTGAATCTGAAATTCTTCCTGAAGGAAGTGTACAGTTCATAGCTGCAGATAAACCCGGAGATCTTCTGGATCACCTTAACAGTCAGGATTCTGTTTCTTTTACCGGATCGGCTACTACAGGCAAGAAATTAAAATCGCATCCCAATATTGTAGCGAATTCTATTCAGTTTAATATGGAAGCCGATTCATTGAATGCGTCAATTCTTGGTCCTGATGTTACTCCTGATATGGAAGAATTCAATCTTTTCATTAAGGAAATCGGCATGGAAATGACCGTTAAAACAGGACAAAAATGTACCGCCATTCGTCGAACTATTGTTCCAAGAGAACGACTTGAAGATGTATCCGAAGCACTAAAGATCTTTCTTTCAAAAACAACCATAGGCGATCCTACAGATAAAGATACCAGAATGGGACCTTTGGCTTCCAGTCTTCAGTCTCAAAGATTTGATGAACAACTTGCAGTGCTTGAAGACGTGACAGATTCTATTTTTTCTAACGGAACTCATGAAGGCGCTTTCACTAGCCCGAAAGTTTTGGTTTGTCATCAACCAATGAAAGTTGATAAAGTCCATGAAGTTGAAGCTTTCGGACCAATGACAACCATCATGCCTTATGATTCTACTGAAGAAGCTATTCAGCTTGCCAATAAATCTGATGGTTCTTTAGTGGCTTCTCTTTTTACTGCTGATGATGATATTGCAGCAAAAATAACTTTAGGATGCGCTCCTTATCACGGTCGTTTTATGGTGATCAACAAAGATTCTGCAGGCGAGTCAACGGGACATGGTTCCCCGATGCCGCATATGGTCCATGGTGGTCCGGGAAGAGCGGGAGGCGGAGAAGAACTTGGTGGAGCCAGAGCAGTACTTCACAATATGCAGAGAATCGCTCTACAAGGCTCCCCTACTACATTAATGAACATAGTTAAGCAACACATTAAAGGAGCAGAAACAAAGGAAGCGCCTAAGCATCCATTCCAAATGTATTTTGAGGAATTAGAAGTGGGACAGTCTTTGCTTTCTGATGTTCGAAAGGTTAAAGATCAGGACGTTGAGGATTTTGCTAATCTTTCCGGTGATCATTTCTATGCGCATACAGATCCTGACGCAGCTTCCCGATCTTTGTTTGGTAAAATTGTTGCTCATGGATATTTTGTGCTTTCCGCAGCAGCCGGACAGTTTGTTCATCCTGATGAAGGGCCTGTATTGCTTAATTATGGATTAGAAAATCTGGCTTTTCTGGCTCCTGTTGCTCCCGGAGATACCATCCAAACTAAACTCATTGTAAAGCGAAAAACAGTTCGCCAACAACGGGAAATGGACCTATTCCCTTTTGGAGTAGTGTATTGGGATGTAGAAGTAAAAAATCAGGAAGACGTTTTAGTTGCTGAGTATACCATACTAACTTTAGTGAAAAGAAAGAATAAATTAGATATCGACCTGGTTTAGTCTGTGGTCAGAACTCAGAATTTCAGGAGTTCAGAATTGATCTTTTTTGTAAGGAATTGCTTTGAATTGGTCTTATTAGATAACTAATAAATAATTTTTATCTATGAAACCAGCACAAACATTTAAAGACCTTTTAGTTTGGCAGAAAGCGCATAAATTTGTACTTGAAAGCTATGCTTATTCAAAGAGCTTCCCAAAAGAAGAAATTTATGGTCTTACTTCGCAGTATAGAAGAGCCTCTGTATCAATAGCCGCAAATATCGCTGAAGGATTCAAGAAAAGAGGACAAAAAGATAAAGCAAGATTCATGAATATCGCACAAGGATCATTGGAAGAATGTAGATATTACCTTATACTCGCACAAGATTTAGGATATGGATCATCTCAAAACTTGAACGATCTCCTTGAGGAAGTGAGTAAAATGCTTTCAAGTTATGGAAGATCAATTCTGAACTCCTGAAATTCTGAACTCCTGAAGAACTAATAAATATGTCAAAAGACGGCAACGTAGAACTAACCATTTCAAATAATATCGGAACCATCGAATTTTCTCATCCAAAGGGGAATTCATTACCGGGTGCTATACTCAGAAAACTGGCTTCAACAATTGATGAAGCGGGAAAAGATAACGACATAAAAGTGATCGTAATAAAAAGTTCAGGTGAAGGGGCATTTTGCGCCGGAGCTTCTTTTGATGAATTGGTTGCCATTGAAGACTTTGAAACAGGAAAACAATTTTTTATGGGATTCGCGCTAGTCTTAAACGCCATGCGACAATCACCTAAACTGATCATCGTTCGAGTTCATGGAAAAACAGTAGGTGGGGGAGTTGGAATTGCATCGGCCGGAGACTATACCTTTGCAAAAAAAGGAGCATCTGTAAAACTTAGTGAGTTAGCTTTAGGGATTGGTCCATTTGTAGTTGGTCCTGCTGTGGAACGAGCTGTAGGTACTTCTGCATTCTCAACAATGGCTGTGGATGCCACTACTTGGTATGATTCAACATGGGCAACTCAGAAAGGGCTTTTCAACAAAGAGTTTGAAACTACTGAACAATTGAATGAAGCTGTTTCGAATTTAGCTGAGCAACTTTCCAAAAGCAGCTCTGAAGCTATGCAGGAATTAAAACAAGTGCTTTGGAAAGGAACGGAAGACTGGAGCGAGCTTTTAGACCAACGGGCTGAAGTAAGCGGTCGATTAGTTTTATCAGATTATACTAAAAACTTTATCAAGAAATTTAAGTCGAAAAACTAGTTCTTTTTATATGGGATATCTATCTCAAAATGAGCTCCATTTTCATTTTTTACATTAATTTTTGCGCTTAACTGTGCAACCAAAGACTCGATTAGAGTAATTCCTAGGGAGGATTTCACGGATTCCAATAAATTTTCGTCAATTCCCTTTCCATTATCTCTAACAGTCAATCTTAAACTATCATTGTTTTCCTTAAATTTGATAATGACCCTACCATCTTTTCTTCCATTGAAAGCATGTTTAAATGCATTGGTTAAAAGCTCATTTATTATTAGCCCACAAGGAATCGCATATTCGAGGCCAATTAAGTTTGAATCAACATCTAAATCAACTTCAATATTCTTGTCTTTTGATTGCAGAGTTACAACAATTCCGTCTCGTAGTTCTTCAAGAAAATCCTCAAAATTGATCTTACCGAGATTTTTATTCTGATATAGATTCTCGTGTATCTTCGCAATAGCTAAAACTCTTAGCCTGGAATCATTCAAGGCTTTTTGAGCTTCTTCGTTTCCTAAAGACCAGCTTTGCATTTCCAACAATCCCGAAATAACGGCCAAGTTATTTTTAACCCGGTGATGTATTTCTTTAATAAGGACTTCCTTTTCTTCTAGCGCTTCTTGAAGCTCCAAAGTTTGCTCATTAACCAATAACTTTAGTTTTTTCTTTTCAAGATATGCTACCCTGAATTTCACTATTAAATAAAGCGCACCTAATAACAGTATTAGTGATACAATAATGAACCACCACTGCATCCAATAAGGCTGTTTGATAACGAATTTAAAACTCAGAGGTTTTTCATTCCAATCTGAAACCGGAGACCTCGCATAAACCAGAAATGTATAATGACCCGGATCTAAGTTTGTATACAAACTTCTATTATCAACTCCATCCGCCATAAATTCTGTATCAAATCCATCCAATTTCTGTTTAAAAATCACCCTCTGAGGATCTTTAAAGTTTAGTACTCCAAAATCTATTTCAATATTATTTTCATCAAAATTTAACTCAACAGATCCTTGGTTTAAATCACTTATATCCAGCATTTCTCCGTTCACCAAAATTTCATTAAAAAACAATTTTGGAGCTTCTTCTTGTTTGAGTATTCCTGCAGTTTTGGGAACATTATATTTGACCACTCCATTTTCTGCTGTTCCAAACCATAGATCTCCCTCATCATCGATTAAGCTGGATGATCCGTTAAACTCTATTCCTCTTCCATAGCCTTGCAATGAAAAGTGAATGCCCTTAGTTTTTCCGGAATCATTCCAGTCATGTAGATTATAGTAATTCAATCCCGCATTCGTACCCTGCCATAATCCTCCATGGGAATCAAATTGGATGAATATAGTTTCGGTGAGGTAGTTTTTATCTGTTTCAAAAGTTCTGATCAAATATGGATTTTCAGGATTCCTTAGTTTAGTAAAAACTGTAATTCCTTTATTTGTCCCGAACCAGAGATTTCCCAACTCATCTTCTTTGATTTCGTAGACACTAGCTCCTTCTACCCCTTGTTTTTTTGTGTATCGAGTTTGTTTACCATTTTTATATTCAACAACTCCGTTCTCAGTACCTAACCAGTAAATTCCTTCTTTATCTTTATAGATAATATTTACATATCTATCCCAGTAACCCTTACCAATTATAGAGACTGTATCTATTTTACTACCTTGAATAAATAACAGCCTTTCTTCGCCCGAAAGAATCAACGTACCGTCTTCTTCTATAAAAATGTCAGTGTTATAAATAGGTATTTCTTCAGACTGGAATTTGTAATCTGAGAAAGTAACTCCATCAAATGTAAGTAAACTGTTTTCATATGAAAGCAAAACAAGTGTACCGTTTTCCAGCTCTTCAATTTCCCAAATTTCCTCGTTTTTATATTTAGCCGGAAATTCAAAAAAATCAAACTCGCCATTTTTAAAACTCGTTAAGCCATTATTGTTAGCAAACCAAAGCGTTCCATCTTTTGCTTTTTGCACTCCGAAAACTTCATTCGCACCGTAATCCGAATTAGAATCGAATATTTGAAAATGCATATCCTTAAAAATAGTAATACCATCCCCATCAGTTGCTACCCAAATTGTCCCCTGTTCATCTTTTACAAAGCGGTACACATAATTGCTGCTTAACCCATTTTTTTTGGTGATATGTCTTGATTCCTCTTCCGTATACCAAAAAACTCCACTTCTCTCTGTCCCAATCCAAATATGGTTATATTCGTCTTCAATAATGCTGTAGACATAATTTAATTTCGCACCATCTAATTCTGAAATATTTTCTGTGGTGAAATCAGGTTTTACAATGGTAACACCATTTGTTGAAGCGACCCATTTATTACCGCCACTGACTTCATAGGTTTGATAAGCCGCAAATCCGTTCAATCCATTTTCTTCCGTGTAAATCATTCTTTGATTCAATTCACTATCTAAAACAGCCAGACCTGCGTGTGTTGAAACCCATAAAAGCCCTGAATCATCAAAATATATATCCCAAACAGTATTTGATGGAAGCGGCGAATTTGAACGATTAAGGGAATCTATTTTATTGGTTTCTCTTTCCCATGAATAGATTCCTGATTCACTGGTTCCAAACCATAATTTTCCAAAAGGTGATTCTGTAATATAATTTACATCCTTGTTATTCAAGAACGACAAATCCTCTAAGTATACAACAGTGTCCTCTTTAATTAATCCTACTCCCTGTTCTACAGAAGCTACCCAAAAATTACCGAGGCTGTCTATAAAAAGATCGGATGTTGTTTCTCCTTTTAATCCTTGCTCTTCTCCTATTGTAACAAAATTTATCCCATCAGTCCGAACTACACCATATGAAGTAGCTAACCATGCAAATCCAATCTCATCAAATTCAATATCGTAGACCTGACCTGAAGGCAGACCCTCATTTACTGAGTATCGCTTTACATCATATCTCTGTGCTAAACCAGTGTTTGTAAATCCCCAAAAAGCTAAAATGAATAAAATGTATTTCAATATTCTCTACCATTAAATAAACCCCATCCAATATGCATATATTTTTTGAGCTTATTAATTAATAATGATTAAGCTAAACTTATACTTTTGTAAAATTGATACAATCGCTGAAAATTTTAAGTATATATATACTATTATCGAAGTAACTATAAATTATTTAAGCTCTATGAACTATTTTTATACCCCACTTTTAGCTCTGCTTTTTGTCACATCAACAGTGGCTCAAGATAAATGGGATGTTAGCAATCCCGATCTGGGTGAATCAACTAAGCATTCCTTTACAACTTCAGAAGGAACATGGATGAATCTGGATATAAGCCCTGACGGAAAACATATCGTTTTCGATCTTTTGGGAGATATTTATCTAATGCCTATAAAAGGAGGCGAAGCAACCTTACTGAGAGGTGGACATGCTTTTGAAGTTCAGCCTCGATTTAGTCCCGACGGAAAACATATTTCATTTACAAGTGATGCCGGGGGTGGAGATAACATTTGGATTATGGATAAAAACGGTGAAAACGCTACTCAGATAACTAAAGAAAATTTCCGTTTACTCAACAACTCAACATGGATGCCGGACGGAGAGTATATCATCGCGAAAAAGCACTTCTCATCCACTCGTTCTTTGGGTGCCGGTGAGATTTGGATGTATCATAGGTCTGGTGGATCAGGAATTCAATTAGTAGAAAAGAAAAATGAGCAACAGGATATCGGAGAACCTTCTGTTTCTCCTGATGGAAGATATATTTACTATAGCGAAGACAATTACCCCGGAGGATTTTTCCAGTACAACAAAGATCCTAATAGTCAGATCTACGTAATCCGGCGATATGACACTAAAGAAGGTGATATCGAAACTGTTACCGGAGGAAATGGTGGCGCTGCAAGACCTCAAATATCCCCTGATGGTAAACACCTAGCTTTTGTTAGAAGAGTAAGAACAAAAAGTGTGCTCTACCTTCGTGATCTTTCTTCAGGAAAAGAATGGCCTGTGTATGAGAATTTAAGTAAAGACCAACAAGAGGCTTGGGCAATTTTCGGAGTATATACTAATTTCAACTGGATGCCAAATGGCAAAGAGATCATAATTTGGGCAAATGGCAAGATCAATAAAATAAATGTAGAAACCAGAGAAGCTTCTGTAATACCTTTTGAAGTAGAGTCCAGCCATACTATATATAACGCCGCAAGATTTAAACAAGAAGTTTCTCCTGATAAGTTTACCGTAAAAGCCATCAGAAATGCAGTTACTTCCCCTGATGGAAAAACTTTAGCTTTTAGCGCTGCCGGTTATTTATGGACTAAAGCTTTGCCGAACGGAACGCCAAAACGCCTTACCCGAGAAACTGATTTTGAATTTGAGCCTGCTTTTTCTCCTGACGGAAAATTACTTGCTTATGTGAGTTGGAGTGATGAAGATATGGGTGCTTTGAACGTTGTAAATCTGCTTACAAAAGATCGTTTCAAAAGACCAACAGTACTTACAAAAGAGAAAGGAATTTTCAGAGAACCTTCTTTCTCCCCGGATGGAAAAACCATTGTATTCAGAAGAGAAAGCGGAAACGGCCAACAGGGTTTTGTTCATACCCTGAATCCGGGAATTTATACTATTCCTACAACCGGAGGCGAACTAACAATGCTTGACGTAAATGGTTCTTTTCCAAGATTCAATGCTGACGGTGATAGAATTATGTATCAATCCGGAGGATATATCTTCGGATCTATAAACAAGTCTTATAATAGTGTAGATTTGGATGGAGAAGATCAAAAAACATTATTCACCTCCAGCTATGGTCATGAATTTGTACCAAGTCCAGACGGTAAATGGATAGCATTTTCGAATTTATACAAAGTATATATCGCTCCGATGACCAGTCCGGGAAAAACAATTGAGCTTTCACCAAATACTAAATCCATTCCGGTTTCATTAGTTGCTTCGGAAGGCGGTTACCATATGCATTGGTCTGCAGATAGTAAGAAACTGATGTGGACTTTGGGCGAAGAGTATTTCAGTGTAGATCTTAAAGACAGTTTCAAATTTGTTGAAGGCGCGCCCGATAGTTTGCCGAAGCCTCCCAAAACAGGATTGAATATAGGTTTGGAACTGGATACTTATGTTCCTGAAGGAACCATCGCATTTACCAATGCCCGAATTATCACCATGAATGGTGACGAAGTTATAGAAAACGGTACCATCGTTGTTGAAGGAAATAAGATCAAAGCTATTGGAGCAAACGTCTCTGTTCCAAGCGGAGCAAAAGCAATTGATGTTTCCGGCAAAACTATAATGCCCGGAATTGTTGATGCACATGCTCATTTAGGCAATTTCAGATTGGGATTAAGCCCTCAACAGCAATGGGAATACTTTGCTAATCTGGCATATGGAGTTACTACTGCTCATGATCCATCATCAAATTCTGAAATGGTATTTTCACATTCCGAAGCTATTAAAGCAGGAAATATGATCGGGCCAAGAGTCTTTTCAACCGGAGTTATCCTTTATGGTGCAGACGGAGCTTTCAAAGCTACAGTAAATAATTATGACGACGCACTTTTTGCCTTGAAACGAACCAAAGCATTTGGCGCATTTTCAGTAAAAAGTTACAATCAACCACAAAGAGAACAGCGCCAACAGATCATGAAAGCTGCAAAGGAACTTGAAATGATGGTTGTTCCTGAAGGCGGCTCTTTCTTTTTTCATAACATGAGTATGATACTAGATGGGCATACCGGAATTGAGCACAACATTCCTGTTGTTCCTCTCTATAAAGACGTTCGGGAATTATGGAGCAACAGTGCAACAGGTTACACGCCAACACACATTGTAAACTACGGAAGTATGAGCGGTGAATATTACTTCTATCAAAAAGACAATGTTTGGGAAAATGAAAAACTACTCTCCTTTACTCCAAGAAGTGTTATCGATCCTCGATCTCGTCACAGAACTATGATTCCGGACGAGGAGTATGAGCATGGTCACATTAAGACTGCTGAATCTTCTAAGTTACTAACTGATGCCGGAGTTAAAGTTAATCTAGGTGCGCATGGTCAGCTTCAAGGACTCGGTGCTCACTGGGAACTGTGGATGATGTCGCAAGGTGGAATGACTAACATGGAAGCGCTGAGAGTTGCAACCTTGAACGGAGCACATTACCTCGGACTTGATGATGATATAGGTTCTTTAGAAGTTGGGAAACTAGCTGATCTTATTGTTTTGGATAAAAATCCTTTAGATGATATCCGAAATACAAACTCGGTTCATTACACTATGGTAAATGGGCGTTTATTTGATGCTTCGACTATGAATGAAGTTGGCAACCAAACAAAAGTACGACTACCATTTTGGTGGGAGCGCAATGATTATGGTGATGAATTCGATTGGCATGCCATTTCTCTGGAAGCTGCAGGATTGCAGTGTACCTGTTTTGGGGAGCAGTGATTAGTCTTTTCACTTAAATTTAAAAGGCCTCTTTTTTAAGAGGTCTTTTTTTTATTACTTCTCCTATGCTAGTATGCAATAATTGTAGAACTGAATTCGAGGGTAATTTTTGTCCTAACTGCGGCCAGAGGTCAAACAGTGGTCGTATCGTATTTCGCGAATCTGTTCGGGATGTATTAGAACATTACTTCGATTTTGATGCACCACTTATCAGAACTGTTAAAGGATTAATAACTAATCCCGGCAAGCTTATAAGAGAATACATTGCCGGAAGACGAAAATCCTACTCTCACCCTTTCCGCTATTTCATTTTCGTATTAGCTATTTACCTGATACTTAAGAGCTTTCTGGATTTTGATCCAATCCAAATGGTATCTGATCTAAGAGGTGTAGAACAGGTTCCTAGTCCTGATACAACCATAGCAAAAGCATCGAATTATTTTTCTAATCATATCAATGCCTTCTTATTAATCTTTGCCCTAACAATTGCATTATTCAGCAAGTTGTTCAATTTCAGGTCTAAGGTATATTTCGTAGAATATTTAACACTGGGATTTTTTGTCATTGGTGAGTATATGCTCTTTTCCATCTTTATCCTTATTGCAAGCACCATATCTGCCAAATTTTTTCTACTTAATTATTTAGTAGTATTTTTATATCCCGTTTATGTATTAGTGAGTTTTCATTCAGGAAACTTGTTTCTCCGCATTTTAAAATCCCTTCTTATATCTGTTTTAGCCTGGACATCCTATTCATTTTTAGGATTTACAATTTCCATTTTCATCGTAAAAATATTTGGCTTATGACTTTCAAGCACGCTTTAAAAATCTAGCTGTATTCTTTAGAAAATGACAGTTGAAAAACAGTACCTGAAGCATCTTTTCTATTATTAAATGAGTATGAACCATCAAGCTGCATTGTTAAAGTCTTAATCAAAGTAAAACCAAGAGATTTTGCTTTAGACTTTTCTTTCTCTAGTTCTCTCAATCCTTCTCCGTTATCACTCACTTCAATATTTATTTTTCCATCTGTATCAGTCATCGAAATCAATATCTCTCCTTGCTCGCGTTTGTTAAAGGCATGCTTATATGCGTTAACTAAGACTTCATTGATGAGCAAAGAACAAGGTATTGCTTGATTTACGTTTAGAGAAACATCTGTGATATTTGTAGTAACCTTGATCTTTTTACTGCTAACATTGTAAGTATTACTAATTGTGTCGACCAAATCCTTGGTGTATTTATCGTAATCAATGTAGGCTAAAGAATCACTACTGTACAATTTTTCATGAATCAGAGCAATGGATTTAACTCGTAGCTGGCTTTCGGTAAGCATTTTAATTACTTCTTCGCTTTGTGTTTGCATCACCTGCAGTTGAAGCAATCCTGAAACCACCGCCAGATTATTTTTAACCCTGTGATGAATTTCTGCCAACATCACATTTTTTTCGTCTAATGATTTTTTTATCTGATTTTCAGCATCTTTTAGTTCTGAAATATCACGAACTACGATCACACTTCCCTTCTTCTCTCCATCCTCAAATAAACCAGACTCTGAAAACAATACCGGAACTTTGTTATCTCTGATTGTCTGTAGTTGATACTCTTGAGCTCTTTTTTCAGATGGTGTTTCTTCGGGTACAATAAGATTAAAAAATGAAGAAATTGGTTTTCCTATCAACTCACTTTTATCTAACTCCAACATTTCAGCGGCAGCCTCATTAAGGCGTATTACATTCCCTTCGTTGTTTATCACAAAAATACCTTCGTTGATAGACTCCATTACATTATCTAAGTAGGTACTTGAAATAGTTTGTTTTTGAAGATTCTCTGCCATGGTGTTAAATGCATTGCCAACGTCTCCAAATTCATCTTTGGTTCTAATTTCTATACGTTCATCGAGATCGCCTTCTCCAACTTTTTTTACAGAATAAGACAGCTCCTGAAGCGGGTTAATGATTGAACGATACAGGTAAAATGCGATTGCAATCCCAATCACTAAAATCACAAAGGTAGCGAAGTAGTTAATTATTCTTCCTCTCCTTAATTTTTCATCCAGATCATTGGTCATCAAATCTTGACGGGAAATAGCTAATGACCTTATCACTTCAAACTTAGGAATGATGTTATTTAAAAAATAAGGAGCTATTGAAGATAAAAAAAGAACATTAGACTGAGCTCTGGAATCTTCATCCATATCAAGCCAATCTTTGGATAAATTTTCATATAAGAGCACTCGACGCTGTAGCTCGTACATCTCTCCGAGAAGCAATGGCTTATCAGCGATGATTTTTTCCAATTCTTCTCGTGAAGAATGGAAAGCTGTTAACCCTTTTTCAAAGCCTGACTTTGCCTGTCCGGGTAAAGGTAAGTCCCGAATATCCTTTATATTTTCTCTTGACGTTCTGGATTCATGTATCAGATTCAGATAGATCAAAGTCTGGTACAGACCTACTTCCATCTGATTAGTATAATCAACAACTGATGTAGCCTCCTTGCTCTCTAAAAACTGCTTATTATTGATTTCAGTGTAGTAAAACTCCCACACGAAACCGATTCCAATAAGTAAAACAGCTAAAAATATAAAGCTGGATATTATTTTACGTTCTAAAGTCAAAATTCAATAACCCGATTTTCCATTTTCGGAATTTATCTAAAGACATGAGCAATAACCATTTCTGAAGGTTATAAAATCCTCATGTAACATTTGGGCTAATAATTACTCAGATACTCTAACCTTTGCTTAATTTTATCTACTGTGGGTAATACAGACTCCATTAAGCCTACATTGTAAGGGACAGGAATGTCCGGCATTGTTATTCTTTCAACTGGAGCATCTAATTTATCAAAACCTTCTTTTGAAAGTACAGCTGAAATTTCTGCTCCAAAACCGGCTGTTTTATTATCCTCATGAACGATAAGGCACTTATTTGTTTTGGCTACAGATTTTAAACAAGCTTCTTTATCCCAAGGCATCAAAGTTCTCAGGTCCAATACATCTGCAGAAATACCTGTTTCTTCCACAGCTTGCTCACTTCTCTCACACATGGCGCCCCAGGTAATAATAGTTACGTCATTTCCTTCTTTCAAAAGTTTAGCTTTTCCAAAAGGAACTACGAACTCATTTCCGGGATAGGGCTTACGTGCATATTTTGCGTCTAAGAGGTTTCTGTGCTCGAAGAACATTGTTGGGTTATTTGAGCGCATTGCGGTTCTTAGAAGACCTACAGCGTCTTCTGCATTGCTTGGCATTGCTACTTGCCATCCAATAGCGTGAGTAAAGAAAACTTCATTACTCATACTGTGCCAAGGATCACCACATTTTGCAAAGCCTCCCGGCATTCTAACAACGATTGGAGCTGCGAAGCGGTTTGCTGTTCTCCATCTTGTAGTTCCACAATTGTTCAATTGCTCGGTAGCCGGGTCTGCATATTTTCTGAATTGAATTTCAGCAACAGGCATCAATCCGGCATATGCCATACCAACCGAACGGCCTATAATTCCTTCTTCTGATAAACTAGTATCGAAAACACGATCTTCACCAAATTTTGATTGAAGATCCATCGTAGCAGCATGAACTCCACCTTTTAATCCAACATCTTCTCCAAAAACCAGAAGCTTTTTGTTTGTTTCCAGTTCGTAAGCCAATGTTCTTCTGATGGCTTCCACAATATTGATCCGTTGCTTTTCCGGAGTCGGTGATTCACTTTCTTCAGGGAATTCATGCCCTTCAACAGCTAAACCACCAATGGTTTGCAGTTCTTCCGCAAATGCGTGTTTTTCTGTGGTTGATGTATCCGGCTCGGGACGAGCTAGAGCTGCTTCAGCTGTTTCCTCAATAGTTTCTTTAGCTTTTTTCTCCAGATTATTCCAAACTCTTTCCGTTAATGTATTAGGAACCAGATATTTTTTCAGAGTATCTAACGGATCATTTTGCTTTTCTTTCTCAACTAATTCTTCGGGCTTATATGCCTGATTATCCTGATAAGAATGACCATTTAATCTGGGAACTTTTAGCCGAATCATGGTTGGACCTTTTCTGTCCCTAACCGAGCTTACTGCTTCTTCCATAAGTTTAGCAGCTTCTTCCGGATCTGTTCCATCACCTTCTATAATTCTAAGGTTTTTGAAAGATTGGAGATTGTCAGTAATAACTCCGCCCGGTGTTTGAAATTCACTGGTCACAGAAATTCCATACCCATTATCCTCAATATAAAATAACACCGGAAGATTCTGAGTTGTAGCAATTGTTAAAGCGGACCAAAAACCATTGGTAGCAACAGAACCATCTCCACCCAGAATTACGGCAATAGCTCCTTCATATTTCTTCTCTTTTAATACTTTCCTTCTATACTCAATTGCCTGAGCCCAACCAATTGCTGGAGTATATTGGGATCCTACATCGCCTGCCATCGGTAATACTTTTACGGAGTCTTCATCCGGTTTATTACACACCACTCCAATATCTCTTCCATCACTATAACTACCGGATTTACCCATTGGCGCAGCCATTGCATCCTCAAGATCTAATCCTAAAGAAAGCAACAATGGACGGGAACGGTAGTAAGCGCTTGCGGCGTCATTACTGTTGGTTAATAGCTTGCCCAGAAGAATTTGTCCAAGTTCATGACCACGAGCCGAGAATTGGTACAGTACTTTTTTGTTAGGCACCAGATCCGTTTCTTCTTTCTCATCCATTGCCCGTGATGTAAGCATTAAACGAGCAACATCACGCCAATCTACTTTAGAATTACCTTTGCCTTTTTTCTTTTTAGTAGCCATGTAACTTTTTAAATTCTTAACTATTAGTCATTACTTTTTTGAAACACTCTTCAAAGTGATCCATTTCTTCTTCAATTCCAATGGTAATTCTTACACAAGCCGGTAAACCGAACGCATTTATTCGTCTGAGGATCACTCCTAGTTCAAGCATTTTCTGAGTAAAACTTATCGCTTCTTCTTCTGTGGGCAGAATCATCATTACAGAATTAGAAATCGACTTTTTGTAACTCACATTATGTTCATCAAAAAAACTATATAACCTTTCTTTGCCGTCATTTACAACTTTAATACTCTTACTTAAGAACTCATCATCCTTGTATGCCGCTAATGCTGCCGCCTGTGCAAGAGTTGTTGGCTCAAAAGTAAGCTTTGTTTTTAACAAGTTATTGATGATCTCTTCTTTGGCAATACCATAACCAACTCTGAATCCGGCGAGACCGTAAGCTTTCGAAAAAGTTCTTAATACGATCACGTTATCGTTATCATATTCTAAAGCTTTAGGGTAATCTTCCACACTTTCAGCAAATTCATAGTAAGCTTCATCCGCTACAATCAGAATATGCTCCGGAACTTGCTCCAGCAACCATTCATATTCCTTCTTGTTAATGTATGTACCGGTTGGATTATTAGGATTAGCTAAATAGATCATTTTTGTTTGATCATCAATAGCGTTTACCATTGCTTTTACATCAAAACGATAATCATCCGTTAACGGAATTTTTTTTAAATGAATACCTCTTACTCCTGCCTGAACAAAAAATCCTACAAAGGTGGCATTGGCTGTAATCGCATTTTGCTTGTTTAGGAAGAACGTTCTGCATAACATTGAAAGCAGACTTTCTGAGCCCGATGTCAAAATAACTTCTGACTCTTTAACCCCATTTTTCTGAGCAATTGCAGCTCGTAATTTTCTGGCAATAGGATCAGGATAATCCTGAATTTCTTTGAATGCCTCTAAAATCGCTGACTCTACTTTGGGACTACACCCCAATCTGTTTTCATTAGAAGCGAGCTTAGCTATTTTAGCAGGATTATACGCTTCTTTTACTTCAGCGATAGTTTTTCCCGCCACATACCTGTTTAACTGTTCAATATTTTTTGGTACCAGCGGATGCGATGTATTCTCGCTCATGAAGTCTTTTTAATTCGAATTATATGGGTCTCAAAGATATTGAGAAAAAGCGCTTTTTCTAAACCCTTTTAACATAAAAAAGTAAATGTTTTGTATGCAAACAGCATTCCTTAACTTTGAATAAATAAAAATCATACATGAAAACAATCGTACTTACCGGTGCCAGTAAAGGTATTGGATATCACACAGCATTAAAGCTTCTTGAATCAGGATGTAAAGTAATTGCCATTGCACGGTCCACGGATAAACTTGAAGAACTCCAACTAGAGGCCGCTTCATCTCTTTTAAAGATTATATCAGCAGACTTAACTAACAGTGATGATATACAGAAAATACAGGAGTATGTTGCTGACACAAATGGAATTGACGGTTTGATAAACAATGCGGGTGCTCTTGTAAATAAACCCTTTTCAGAAACTGCTAAAGATGAGTGGCAGCATATTTTCGATGTCAATCTATTTGCTCCTGTAAAACTTATTCAATCTTTAAAACCCTATCTGAATAAAGGATCCCACGTAGTAAATATTGGGAGTATGGGTGGATTTCAGGGGAGTGATAAATTTCCTGGTTTAGCTGCCTATTCATCAGCAAAAGGAGCTTTAGGTATCTTATCGGAATGTTTAAGCACTGAATTTTCCTCTGATGAAATCTCTGTTAATTGTTTATGTTTAGGAGCGGTGCAAACCAGTATGCTCGAAGAAGCCTTCCCCGGTTATCAAGCTCCCGTTCAGGCCAACGAAATGGGCTCATATATTTCTGACTTTGCATTAAAAGGGCATAAATTCATGAATGGAAAAATTATACCGATTGCATTAAATAATCCTGAATAGCTTTGGAATAGCATCTCAAGAATCATTAAATTTGTTCAACTAAATATCTACAGAATGAAAAAGCCCTTTATATTTTTTGCAGCAATTCTCTTGTGTCTTTGTACCGGAATCACATCCTCTAAAGCTCAAACTGTAGAACTGTTAGCAGGTAATACATTGAATGGTGCTGTTCAAGGAACATTACTTGGTGGCGCAACCATGGCTCTTTCAAATTCCGATGATTTTGCTAACCTTAGAGTTGGAGTAGGACTTGGAACACTTTATGGAATTGGGATGGGAGGTTTTGACATCACAAAAGGTGAGGGACAAGAAGTATTGGTTTCCGGGCTTTTTAATGATGGAAATAACAGCAGTATTATAGTTTTACTGGATACTTTTTATGGTGCAGCCCTCGGATCAATAGTTGTTGTAGCAGTAACTCTTGTAGCAAATGAACCCATTGTTTCCGGCTTGCAATACGGTGCAGGCATTGGGGCTTGGGCAGGTTTTGGGTTTGGAATATTTGATACGTTCGTTTTAGCTGATCGAACATATGCTCCACTTGCTGCCGCAAACGTAAACCAAAATGCCAGTGGATTAATCGGGATGAATTTCGAGAATAACTCGAGCTTTGGTTTTTTAAATCCAACCCTTATTCAAACTACTCAATTAACAAGAACGGATATCAGCTCTTCCATTAAACCCGCTGTTGAAGTTGTGAATTTCAGACTGAATTTTTAGTCTGTTGACACATTGGATTCTGACAATTTTTTAATAACCAAGCGGGCTGTATTCATATGTCCTGTAAGTGAGTGATGCAAACCATCAGCAACATAGTTCCAGGCTTCAGGTCCTTCTTTTCCCATTCGGCTTCCCAAAGAGTCGATAATTACTCCATCTTTACCGGCAACTAATTGCCTTACCTGCTGCAGATCCTCTTCTTCAATGATGTATTCATACAATGGATTTTCAGCTAATAACTCTGAAATTACCGGAGTTGGAGTGATCCAGATAATTGGATTCGAAACATATTCACCAACAATATTTTGAATGGACTCCAGGTTTTCCCAGGTTACTGATAATGGGGTTATAGTTCGTTCAGGAACAATATTTAATCTTTGTGCATCATAAGTTCCTAAAGCAACAAATACCCAGTCCGGCTCATTGATCAGAACATCTCTGTCCAACCTTTTTAATGCTTCAGAAGAAGTTTCTTCACCTATTGCTGCATTTATAAAAGTAAAGTCTGCTTTTTCAACAGAGAGTTCTAAAACTTGTTTTAGGATTTCGAACCAACCCTGTCCATCTTCAGTAATTGAGTCTCCTAAAACAGCGATAGTTTCAGATCCGTCCAAAGGTAATGAATCCAAGCAATCAATAATTTCATCTTCTTTCAGCAATTCCAATGCGGCTTGCTTTGCATTCTGAGTTATGTTCTCTCTATAGCTTTTTAATTCTTCTTCTGAAATCCCTAACAATAATGACTCAGCCTTTTTATCTGCTTTTCCCGGAAGTAATGGGAATCTTTTTTCAAGATGAAAAAATGGAATAGTAAACTGCTCTAGTATTGCTTTAATTTCTTC
>JAEPPZ010000005.1:242407-245232 GCA_017640785.1 Balneola sp.
AGGTCTTAGCCATGATCTTTATCTAGTTCTGTAATTAATTGTTCTATTCCTGAGGTAGCTCGTTCTTTTATATGTGTCCATCCATCAAACGAATAGAGTTCAGGGGTTGATGGATCTATAATATATTTCTCACAATAGTCGGGGGCAAAATCAATTAAACTAGCTGCAGGATATACAACTAATGATGTTCCTATAACGACTAAAATATCTGCTTTTTCAACTATAAGTGCTGCTTTTTCAAGCATAGGAACCATCTCTCCAAACCAAACTACATGAGGTCTTAATTGCTTTCCATCAGACCCAACATCTCCTAAGTAAATTGGGTTCGTTCCAATTTCAACAATCAGGTTTTCGTTGTCTACACTTCTGGCTTTAGTTAACTGACCATGCAAATGAAGAATCTTACTTGAACCTGCTCTCTCATGTAAGTCATCTACATTTTGTGTAACAATATCTACATCAAATAAAGACTCTAAGCCAACAAGTTTTAGGTGTGCCTTATTTGGCAGTGCTTTACCTGCTTGCTCTCTTCTAAGATTATAAAAGTCTAAAACTTGTTTGGGATTTCTATTCCATCCTTCAGGTGTAGCTACTTCATTAATATTGTAACCTTCCCATAAACCACCTGAATCTCTGAAAGTTGATAACCCGCTTTCAGCACTTATACCCGAACCGGATAGAACAACTAGTTTCTTTTTATTCGGCATGTACCGTTTGGAGATTAAACCAAGAACTTTCGATTTGATAGTCTTCAACAACTGAAGCCTCTCCCCCATGTTTGAATAAACACATAATAGAATTCACTTCATCTTGTAAGGTCTTAATAGCATTATCAACTAATTCTTTGTTGAAGCCTTGCTCACCTAAATTGATAGTGAACTCCATAGAAATAATTCTACCTAGTGCTTTACCTAGATCTACCAATTTACGCTGAGGCATTTTAGTATCTATTTCAAAGTTCAACGCATCCTTAAAATAGTCGGAAGACTTAACTGTGAGATCGAAATCACTTAGAAAATCATAAAGATTAGAACTCTTAACTCTTCTCATCATTTTCATTACTGACTCTGATATCTGCTGATATAAAATATCATTTGAGCCTTCAAAAATTTGAAATGGACGACTGTCAACAACAGACCGACCTGCGATATGATCCAGTCTGTAACCTTTTGCTCCTGTTAACTGAAGAAGTGATTGCGAAGCTCGTTGCATGAAATCTGTCACAACTGACTTTATAGAATTAGCTTCCAGATCCATTTTAGATGTATTTCTTTCTAAAGGAACTGTGCTACCTGTAAAATTACACATAGCAGAACATACCGTAAAATAAGCTTGTAACTCAGACAATCTGCTTTTTACCTGATCGTAATTAAACAAGCTTTGACCACCAACAAAACGTTCCTTACAATGATCTACAGCTTCATCAAGCATTCTTCTCAAAAAGCCCATTCCCATTCCCGGAAATTGAAGCCTGCTTCTGTGAAGAAGATCTAACATCATTGTAATACCAGTACTTGATGGCTCTAGTTTGTGAGATTCATGAACCTGAATGTTAATTTTATTCTTCCCATAAGGAAGCATGTACAATCCTAAATTATTATAATACTCTTGTACTTCGATACCACCATTTCTTGTATCATGAATAAAGAATGAGATATCTCTGGTTAAATTACCATTCTTATCTTTGCCTCTTGCAGTCATTAGCCAGTAATCAGCCATACCTGTTAGACCAGCCCAATGCTTCAATCCTTCAATCTTGTATTTGCCGTTCTCTTTGGTGAATGAAGTTTGCATTTTGAGAGCATCTGAACCGTAGTCCGGTTCTGTAATCATTAAACCTCCCATTTTCCTCTCATGCATAACACGGTCATAGATACCTGTTTTAGCTTCTTCAGTACCATAATTTGCAACTGGTTGAAGGAAAAGTGCTCCATTAATCCCCATCATCAATGAAAGAGGTAAGGATTCATAGGAACTCGCTTCGAGCATGGAAAGAGCCTCAGAAGTATGTCCGCCAAATCCAGCGTATTTAGAAGGTATAAAAGCTCCTAGCGGAGATAGTTCCATGATTTGATTAAAAGTAGCAGGCTTAATACCTCGAACCAAACTATCTTCATGCTTCTCTTCTTCTGTTGAAAAAAGATCTGCCAGTCTCTGTTTGTATTCTTTTATAAATTCTTGAAAATTGAAATCCATTCTATCAGTTTTATCATTTCTACAAAATAGTAGCTATTAAATATACGATTATTTAACGGGTTTTACTGCCTCTTTAACATAAAAAAACCCGATTCATTGGATGAATCGGGTTTTAGGGTAAAAAAAAGAAGGCGACGACCTACTCTACCACGAGTGCAGTACCATCGGCGCTGCAAGGCTTAACGTCCGTGTTCGGGATGGGAACGGGTGGGACCCTTGCGCTAGAATCACCTTCAAATTTGGTGAGTCCGGTATATTGGACTCAAATTCGAGATCAATAAAAATAAAAGTTCTTTGACATGGTCCGCTTGGCGTGCATACGCCTTGCGGATAAAGAAAAAGTGTTAACAATGAGGATACTTACTTGTTTGGTGCACCACCAAGCCGGCGGTGCAAACCATATAAACAAAGCCAATGGTCTAATTAGTATGGCTCGGCTAAACATGTCACCATGCGTACACCTGCCACCTATCTACCCGGTCGTCTTCCGGGAGACTCATAGGGAATACTTATCTTGGAGCGTGCTTCGCGCTTAGATGCGTTCAGCGGCTTATCACTTCCGTACATAGCTACCCTGCGATGCATGCGACCACACAACAGGTACACTAGCGGTACGTCCACTCCGGTCC
>JAEPPZ010000006.1 GCA_017640785.1 Balneola sp.
AGGTTTGTAACCGGAAAATAAAACTCCATTTCCTTTAACAAAGAAGACTCATCAAGATCTTCAAGTCTCATATTATCGAATAGAGTGTGCTCTAAAATCTCAAACACCCATTCGCTTAGCACTTCTTTCCAATCAAAATCAAATCTTAGCTGTGTTAGCTTTTCTGATACTACATTATCTACGCTAGAATGGTTGCCGAAAGAAATATCTTCAAAAATGAAATGGAGTAAATTTCCTGTATCCGCTCCCTTAGGAAAGGTAAGTTTAGATCTACTCGATTCTTCAACTTCATCCGAAATGGTTTCCTCAACCGTCATTTCAAATTCATCATAATCTTTATGGTTATCAGTTTCATGATTCGAAGAAATAGAAGAAAAACTCAAAACTCTTTTGAAATCAAAGAGATCTCCTCTTTTATTCTCCTGTACCGCCAAACCATGTGAAAAGTCATTGTTAAGTTCTCTCTTTATCTCTTCCACATCGATAGAAGCAATTAATTTATCCTTTGAAGTCAAAAACTCAATATTCTCACTTTCATTTAACACAGAAAAACTCTCTTCCAAAAGCTGTTTTTTGTCTTTAGGCTTGAAAGATTTATCAAAAATTATCTCAGGTTCACAAAGAGTGCCAAGTAATGATGAATTATAAATGCCTTTATAATTAGCAAAAGGAACTATACATGCATATTTAGCTCTTGTAAAGGCAACATAATTTAATCGGATAGCATCTGCTAATGACTCCCTCCTGCTTTGTAAAACAATTTCTTCGTCCGGGTTTTTAGAAAGATCAATACAAAGCCGATTCTCTTTATCATGATATTCGGTAAGTTTTAATCCTTTTGAACCCGAGCTTTCGAAATCATCCCATAAAAAAGGAATTAACACAATGGGATACTCTAGTCCTTTACTGGAATGAAGAGTTGAAATTGTAACAAGATCTGAATCACTTTCCAGCCTTATTAATTCATCATCAGTTACATTTGAATTCTTTTTTGACTTCTTACTCAAGTATCTGATCAATGTATAAATAGAAGCATTGGTCTTTTGCTCTTCTTTCGACAGAAGTTCCAGTATATGTTCTAAATTAGTTAACCGACGTTCAGGCTGTTCTTTTTTGGCCAAATTCTCTCTTATCTTAAAAAAAGAATCCAGAACTTTAAATCCTGAGATCAACCCTTTTTCAGTAAAACTGTCTTCTGCTTGTAAAAAAACACGGATGATCTCTATCCATCTTTTATCATTTTTCTCGAGATCAATTATATCTTTTGCATTGAAACCGATTAAAGAGGTAACAAGTGCCGCCCTGACTAATCCCGGGTTTGAATTATCGGCAACTGCTTTTAAAATGATCAGGAGGTCTTTGCTTTCCTTACTATTAAAAACTGATTCCCGGGCTTTTACCGAACTTTTAATATTCTTTGCAATTAAAGCCGACTGAATAGCTTGCGCTTCTACTCCTTTCCTAACTAATACAGCAATATCCTTTGGTTGTACAAGACGATCAGCAATTCTAAAATCTTTACTTAATAATTCTGAAATTTGCTCAGAAACGTATTCACAAATAACATCTGAACATTCTTCTTTTTTACCGTCAAATTCACAATCAACTATAGAAAAAGGGACACAAGGGTTTCCATTTAATTTTAACTGAGGTGTTTTTTTATTCTCAGGATATTTAGCTGCCCGAAACTTCGGGTTTTGACCTACAAAGGGAGTTTCTTTGTTCGCAAATATCTCATTTACTGATGAAATCATCTCTTTATTTGAACGATAATTATGATCCAAAGAGTATTTTCTTTCATCAGGCACATCTTCCGTAGCTTGAAAGTATGTAAACAAATCGGCTCCCCTGAAACTATATATCGCCTGTTTAGGATCGCCAATCATGAACAAAGATGATGAAGATCCTTTAAAAATACTTTTGAAGATAGAGTACTGAATCGGATCAGTATCCTGAAACTCATCTACCAAAGCAACCGGGTAGAGAGCTGAAAGTTTATTTTGCAGATCTTTTCTCAGGTTTTCATCTACCTTTTGAAGAATGTCATCGAATGTAAGAACATTGTCTTTTTCCTTTTGTGCAGAGATCTTTTTCTGAACTTCCTGAATACATTCTATTTCAAAGTGTGATACGATCTTATCCATTTCTGCAGATCTACTTAAAAAGACATCTATCAGCTCACAAATCTCGGGGAATTCAGGGTTATAACCTTTAGTCGTTCCCCTATCCATCTTTGTAAGTCCAAATGATTCTAGTTTTTCAAAACCACTTAACGGAGTTTCTGATTGACTTATCCAATCTTCAAAATTTTGAAAATAGATCTTAAAAGATCCCGGTCTGTACCACCCACCATGCATTTTCCCTGAAAATATAATTTCTTCAAGTTCTGTTTTATCCTCTTGCCATCTTTCCTGAATTCTTAAATAAGCTTCCTTTATGTCATTAAAAATGAGTTCTCTTTCAGTTTTAGTGAGCAAAGCCGGCTTTAAACTGGCATATGGCTTATTAATTACTTGTTTTAAAAGTCCTGCTAAATTATCAGGATTTATCTTATCTGAAATAAAATGATCAATTAATTTTCTACCGAAACTAGATTCAGAATGATCACGAATAAATTTTCTCCAAAACTCATCTACATTTTCTTGTATCAGATCAGAAGGATCGGTCAAAATTTCAAAATCAGATTGGACATTAAGTTCGGTACTGAATTCTTTCAATAACTTTTGACAAAATCCATGAATAGTAGAAATAACGGACTCATCGAAAGTAAAAAGTGCAGATTGTAATTGTTTTAATGATTGTTTTGGATCTCGTCTTAATAATTCCTGAAGAAAAGGATCGTTGTTCGGGTTGCCACTCTTAAATGCATCTATACATTCTGAAATTCTTGATCGGATGCGTTGTTTAAGCTCTGCCGTAGCATCTTCAGTAAATGTAAGTACAAGGATCTCAGAAGGTGTTAATTCCTGATCAATTAAAGCTCTGATATACAGAGAAGTGATATTGTATGTTTTTCCGGTCCCTGCACTCGCCTCTACAAGATTAAGGCCTTTAAACTCAATATTAAAAACATCTAGAGACTTCAAGACAGATATCCTATTGCTTTTAAAATTGGGAGCCATAACTCTTTAGATGACTTTTGAAAAGACTCACTTTCTATGAAATCAATGTCAGAAAACATTAGACTATTATAGTAGCTATCGCTTTCTGAAAATTCTCCCCAACCATCCCAGATTGCTTGTGCACTTTTGATCGCCTCTTTATCTGATCCGGTTTTGAAATGAGTTTTTGCAAACTCAAAGCTGCTTTCAACTGGGTAAACATGATTTACAGGATGTTCAAGGGCGTTATGATAGAATTTGATCAAACGCATTAACTCAGCGTCAGGACTTGTGGTAACTGCGTTTATTTTTAAACTTTTGAGCTCCTCTTTTTCAAAATAAAACAACTCACTGGTAAAATCGGCTTCAAGGTTTAAGGAAATATGATTTAACCATAGTTTTAGTACGTTCTTCCCTTTTAATGAACCTAATCTGATCTCTACATGTGAATTTTCAAAAACATTACTGACTATTCCATTAAGAGTATAGGGCTTTAAAGTTGAACCACTATTTATCTCTATCCTGGTTTTTGTTTGTAAGTTATATTTTTCCCGAACCAGATTGAGCTTATTTATAAGCATCAGGTTAGTATTAAAATCAATTTCTCCAGGATAACCCTCAGGAACAAGTCCTTTACTTTTAGAAGCTGACCTGATCTGATCAAAGTCTACATTTTCAAATAGTGCATCCTGTAGAAAATCCTTTAGAAAATACTTATCGAGCATTTGTGTTTCGAAGAGTTCACGATCGCTAGGATCATTAAAATCATCATAGTTAGAAATGCCAAGCTTTTCTCTGCATAAAGTTTTTGGTGGATCTGAAAAAAATGAAATGAGTTCATTAAGAGAAATTTCAAATTTATTTGCGTCTTCCGAAAAAGTCAGATCTTGCTCGAATAAATTGTCGTTCTCAGGATCGTTTTCATAAATAAACTTTGTAAGCATCTTTCTTCTATCAGAAAAGCTTATTAGTTCTGTATCATTTTCGTTGAAATATTCTTTTTCGAAACCGTGCAACCTGTGCTTTTGAATACTTAAAGATATCCCATTAGCCTTGCAGGTCTCTATTAATTCCTGAAGAAGTACAGATGGCATTGATTCAACAATTGACTGGCTATTCTGCCCCAAATAACTAATATGTAATTTCTCTTTTGCAGAATTGATCATATCAAAGAACAAATACCTTTGCTCATGTTTTTCAATTCTGTCGCCGGGAACCGGATGCCGATGTATTAAGTCGTAATCAGGTCGTAAAACAGGCGATGGAAGCACTTTATCATTAAGACCAAGTATTGCAACAAATTTATATGGAATATTACGGTTAGGTACATACTCGCTTATGTTTACACCATGTCCGAATGAGACGTTAGCAGAATTAGATTCCTTAAATTGTTTCTTTAGCCATATGGAAAACAACTCAAAATTTATAGTTCGGTTAATATCAACAGTATCTATTTTTGTTTGTATCTCTTGAAGCCTGCTTATCAAACTTTTAACCTGAAACACACCATCATATTCTTTTAATAAGAAATTCTCAGCGACCACAACCATTTTTTTTAACCAATCTGAAAATGTATTTGATCCTTGCAACGAAGAAATGTGGTCTTTAAGGCTTGATACAAACGATGATAATTTAGCAAGCAAGGCAAGAGATTCTGAATTCAAAAACTTTGAATAAACAGATTTTCCTTCTACAAGATTGAACGGATCTGATTCTATTGCATAACCAAGGAATAGTCTGTCTAAACCGGTTATCCATGAGAAGACAGAATCATCTACTCCACGATGTACATGAAGATCAACTACCCATTCCCGTATTGTTTTTTGGTCATCCTCTGAGAACTTCCATTTATCTGATATAATTGGATTGTTAATGAGCTCCAGAACGGAGTTAACTTTAAAATCTGAATTCAAAACAGATAAAAGTTCTAAAAAAGTATTTTTTGGTAATTGAGAACGATCCTCAAATGCTTTTCCCAGAGGAATATTAGGTTCATTTACAGCTTCTGATAAAACATCACTCAATACATTTTTATAGTCATCTAATTTAGGAACCAGAATCATACATTCTTCCGGTTTTAGGTCATGATCTTCATTAAAAGCTTTAAGTAACTTGTCTTTTAATAATTCCGCTTCTCTTCTGATATTAAAGCAGGAATGAATTTGCAAGGTGTTGTCTAATCGAACTGAATCTGTTGTAATCCTATTCTGAAGAATCCTCTGAACGTATTTTAACATTGTAAATTCAAACTTCTCTTCCGGAATTGACACTTCCTGAACATCACCCCCTGCACTTTGCAGGCTGTCATCAACAACCAGTTTATTATCAAGATGTGTTTTTAAAAGCGATTTTGAGAAAGAATTGTCATCAGAAGTATTTATCAACTTTTCGTAAGCATATCCAAAATCATGAACGTCAATTTTGTTAGCTAAAAAAGATATAATATCTGCAAAGGGTTTTGAGTAATGAGGAAGACTAAAAATCCATATTTTGTCCGGTAATTTATTAAATGGAAAAGAGCCAACACTGATCCATTCTTCCAGCGAATTAAATGCATCAACTCTAGTTACAACCTCCTCTTTTGTAGACCAGAAATCTGATAATTTTCGCCACAACTTCGCTTGCCAAATTTCATGCTTTGTATGATAATTGAGCTTATTCTCCTCCCATTTCTGAATCAATTTAGGCCGAAACACCTGATACAAATCAAAAACGTCCGAGATAGAGGTGCTGAGTTGAAGTAATAACTTTGGATCTAAAAATTCTTTACCTGTGATCTCCTTAACCAAATAATTATCATTATTAAATATCTCAAATATAGATACTTGCATAGGTAATCGATCGGATGGCAGATCCTTTGGCAGTTCAGGTCTGTGTAACCTATACAGTTTCCATAAAAACTCCGATGGCAATATGAATTCGTTATTAGCAGAAATTGATCGTTTGCTAGCTTCCTGCAACTTCATCCACTGTTGCATTTCATTGTTTTGAACAATAATCCAGTTTTTGGAAAAAGGATCCAGTGGAGAATTCTTAGATAGTACATCCAAGAATTTATCAGACAGGTTTATAATAGAGTTAGAAGTATATTTGAAAAACATATGCCATTTTATCTGGCAAAAGTATACAAAATTGGAAGGGTCAAATCAGAACTATTCTTTCTGATTTTCTTTATCTAGCATTACTTTTAAGAAATCATTTACAACAGAACTATATGATTCTCCTTTCTGATCAGCAATAGCTTTAATTCTGTTAATAGTCTCTTCTTGCAAATAATAGCTTGTCACTTTTTTTTGGTTTGACTTTTCGACTTCACTAGTCCCATTATCAGAAGTGTCCTGAGTATTTTTAATAAAATCGAATGAGGCATGACTCTTTAAGCTGTAAGCTAAAGGATTATGTCCCAAACTCGTTTTTTTAGACATTTTCTAATGGCCGTTCTTTATTTCCTTAGCTAGTGCAAAGTAATCTTTTGCTCCATTACTCTTCCCATCATATTCAAAAATTGTTTTGTGATGACTTGGAGCTTCTGCCAGCGCAACATTATCTCTTATAATTGTACTAAACACCTTATCTCCAAAATAGTCTTGTATATGCCCTACTACCTCTTTGTTAAGGTTTTTACGACTGTCATAGAGTGTACAAATAATGCCTCCTACTGCTAACCTATTGTTCAACCTTTGTTGTACTATTTTTATTAAGTCCAACAATTTAGATAATCCATGAAGTGCTAAATACTCTGATTGAAGCACTATAAATATATCTTCAACAGCAGTAAAAGCATTTAAAGTCAAAAGACCAAGATTAGGGGGGCAATCAATAAGTACAAAATCATACTCATCATCTTTAATTTGATCAAGGACATTCTTAAGCAAACCTTCTCTGGCTGGTTCGTTTGCCAATTCAAGTTCTGCTCCTGATAATTCTAAAGATGAAGGGATAAAATCAAAACCATTATGTTTTACAATAGCTTCATGAGCCTTAGCCATGCCTTTTAAGGTATGGTAGATAGTCTTTTCCATACGATTGGAGTGCATTTTTAATGAGTAAGTTAGATTGGCTTGAGGATCAAGGTCAATTAATAATACTTTTTTTCCCAACTTAGCTAACCCGGCACCAATATTAATGGTTGAAGTGGTTTTCCCAACACCACCCTTTTGGTTTGTCAATGCAATAGTTTTCATTCTGTATAGAAAATTTTGTCCTAGTTCTGAGTATTTCTTCTATACTTATAGAGATTGAGGAATCCCCATTGTTACATTTCAGTTCTAAACTTTAAATTAAAAAATGCTTAAGTATTAGAATCTACATATTGAACAAACCTAATTGGTTCAATGTTGATAAACATCGTACATTAATTAAAAAAAGTTAGATGAGATTTTTTAGTAGAAAACTTATTAAACCACAAGATCTTAACGCTCACGGAACGTTGTTTGGAGGAACTGTACTGAGTTGGATTGATGAAGAAGCAGCTATTTTTGTTTTGTGTCAACTGGGCAAAGGCAATATAGTTACTAAATATATGTCTGAGATCAATTTTGTGAATTCAGCACCATTAGGTGAAGTTATTGAAATCGGAATGGAAACAGTTAAGTTTGGAACAACTTCCATAACCGTGAAATGTGAAGTTCGAACAAAGTTTGAAAAGAAAACGATTATCACAATAGATGAGATAATTTTTGTTCATTTGGATGAGTTTGGCAAACCCTCCCCTCATTTTATAAAACAAGCAGTAAACGAATAAATATGGCAAAACTAATAGACTTTACTGCTTTAAATGAGATGTTATATGGCGATGAACGCTATATAAAGGAGTTCGCGGAAGCGGCCGTTATTTCCTTTTCGGAGTTCAAAACGAACTACTCAAAATATCTCGCGTTAAGAAATGAAGAAGCCTTTCGTAAAGCCGGTCATAAGATAAAGCCTGTAGCTCAGATGCTGGGACTGAATGAAATTATTGTGGAATATGAGTATGCAAAAACATTGCTCTGGGAAGAAAAAGATGATTCCGATATCCGTATCTCCATTACTAAAATGGACAAGATTTGTAGCACCGTACTTAACGAGCTTGAAAACTTGTCTGATGATAAATAATGTTATTTCTGTGTGATACTTTTATTTTGATGAAGACTTAGTTTCTCATTAAAATAAAAGTATGAGTTCAACAGCTTATCCAATTCTTATTGTTGAAGATGATTCTGACCTTTCAGAATTAATTAAAATTCAACTTACCGATAATGATTACGAAATAGAACAAGCTTTCAACGGAAGAATAGCTCTGAATAAAGCTCTAGGAAACAGGTACTCTCTGATCATACTGGATGTAATGTTACCTGAAGTCGATGGATTTGAAATTTGTAAATCAGTCAGAAAAGAAGATCGACAGATCCCAATTTTGATGCTTACGGCAAAAGCTGAGGAGGCAGATAAAATAATGGGATTGGACTATGGAGCTGATGATTATTTGACCAAACCTTTCTCCATAAAGGAACTTATTGCAAGAGTAAAAGCTCTTTTAAGAAGGGCATCTGCTTCTGAAACAGAAGATAGTTCAAAACTCGATCAAATGGATTTTGGTGACTTGGTTATTTATCCAAAAAAAAGATCTGTTCAGTTGCAGGATGAACTCATAGAGTTGACTACCAAAGAGTTTGAGCTTCTACTGCTTTTTGCAAACAATCCCGGCAGGGCGTACAGCAGACAAGAATTACTTGATGTGGTTTGGGGATATCAATACAGTGGATACAGTCACACCGTAAATTCACATATCAACAGATTGAGGAGTAAGATTGAGAAAAACCCTTCAGAACCTAAGTATATTACAACCGTTTGGGGAATGGGTTATAAATTTGCTGAACTGGATGAATTAGGTATACAATGAATTTTAAAAAAAGCTTTTATACAAAGATTTCCACCACCTTTCTGATCCTGGTATTAGCATTAGGAATTTCATTTGCATACTTAGGGGTATCATCATCGCTAATGTTTGTTGATGAAACCGGACAAAAGGTAAACAAAATGCTTGCAGACGATATGTCTTCACATTTTCAACCTTATCTCATGGATTCTATCGAAGGCGACAGTATCATATCTGTGATAAAGTATTTAAATGGAATTAATCCTGAGATCGATATTTACCTTTTGTCAAGTAATGGTATGATCAAGTGGTTTTATCCTAGTCAAGATCCTGAAGCGAAACTAGAATTATCAACTGTTAATACAGAGCCTCTTGATCAATTTTTGAATGGAAAGACCTTACCCATTTATGGGGATGATCCGTTAAACGCTGGAGTTAAAAAGCCATTCTCCGTTGCTCCAATTTCTATTATGGGAAGCGAAGGTTGTTATTTATATGTAATTCTATCAGGACAGCAGTATGATGAAGCAGCCGGTATGGTCCAAAATAGTTATATCCTTAGAAATACTTTTATTGGCTTAGGGCTGATCCTGATAGTTACTTTGATTCTTGGATTAGTGGTTTTCAGATTATTGACCGGGCGTTTAAGACATGTGAGTGAAACAGTTAAATCATTTGAACAAGGTCAGTTAGACAAACGAGTAAAAGTTAATTCTGAAGATGAAGTAGGTTTGCTTGGCTCTTCCTTTAATCAAATGGCAGACACCTTAGTTGCTAACATGGACGAGATAAAACAAATCGATAAGTTGAGAAGAGAATTAGTAGCAAATGTTTCACACGATCTCAGAAGCCCACTGGCCTCAATACAAGGCTACTTAGAGACTATACTTCAAAAAGAACCTTCCATTGATCCTGAAGAAAGATCCAAATACTATGAGATCGTTCTTAGAAATACTAAAAAATTAGGCACGCTGATCGAAGAACTGTTCGAGCTCTCTAAATTTGATGCTCAGGATGTTCAGCCCGATATGGAAAAGGTTTCCATGGCAGAACTTGCTCAGGACCTTGTGCAGCAATTTAAACCTCTTGCAGAACAAAAAGGGATCACACTTGAAGCAGTATTGTCTGACGAACCTACAAATCTTGTATATGCAGACATCGCACTTATGGAAAGAGCAATTTCAAATCTTATTGACAACGCTCTTAAACATACTCCTGAAGGTGGTACAGTTTCTATCATTTCAAAAAATGATGATAACAATGTAAGTTTTACCATTTCGGATACAGGAAAAGGAATTGCCGAAGAAAACATTCAGAGAATATTTGATCGTTTCTATCAGGAAGACCCTAGCAGAACGGTTGGAGCGGGAGCCGGTTTAGGTTTATCTATCGCTCAAAAGATTCTTGAACTACACGGATCCGAGTTGTCTGTCGAAAGTGGATCAGGAAAAGGCACAACTTTTTCTTTTATACTCTCTCCACAATTGAACTATTAAGTTGATAATCGGTTTTGTTTTAAAATTTCAAAATCATAAACTGATTTGAATTTAAATAAAGGCAAAATATGGCAATATTAGTTACCGGAGGCGCAGGTTATATCGGAAGTCATACCGTACTTGAACTCCTTGAATTAGGCAATGAAGTAATTGTAGTTGATAACCTTTCTAACAGCAGTAAAGAATCGTTGATCAGGGTTGAATCTATAACAGGAAAATCTCCGATCTTCTATGAACAAGATCTCTTAGACAGAGCTGCGTTAGAGAACGTTTTTTCAAGTCACAAAATTGATTCTGTGATTCATTTTGCAGGCTATAAAGCTGTAGGTGAATCTGTTCAAAAGCCGATGATGTATTATCAGAACAATTTGGACAGCACCCTTATTCTCTGTGAAGTAATGAAAAAATTTGATGTGAAAAACCTAGTTTTCAGTTCTTCAGCTACAGTTTATGGTGATCCTGAATCTGTGCCCATCACAGAAGAATCTTCATTGTCTGCAACTAATCCTTACGGAAGAACAAAGCTCTTTATCGAATATATTCTAAAAGACTTGTATACGTCAGATGACAGCTGGAACATAGCTCTGCTCAGATATTTCAATCCGGTTGGTGCTCATAAAAGTGGTTTGATAGGAGAAGATCCCAACGACATTCCAAATAATCTTATGCCATATGTTTCTCAGGTAGCAGTTGGTAAGTTAAAACAATTGTCTGTTTTTGGTGATGACTACCCTACCCCGGACGGAACCGGAGTTCGTGATTACATTCATGTGGTAGATCTTGCGCTTGGTCATCTGAAAGCTATTGATAAACTCAGATCTGCTCCTGGTCTGGTTATCTATAACCTGGGAACAGGAAAAGGAACCAGTGTACTTGATATGATCAAAGCTTTTGAAAATGCTTCGGGTAAAAAAGTAGAATATAAAATAGGTCCTCGACGATCAGGCGATATCGCAACATGTTATGCTGATCCTTCCAAAGCAGAAAAAGAACTAGGATGGAAAGCAGAACGCGGTATCGAAGAGATGTGTGTAGATGCCTGGAAATGGCAATCTGAAAATCCTAATGGATATAATTAAGAAAACGGTTGTTAAGAATTTCAAACACACTTATCTTTGGAATCTCTTAAGCCAAAGTGGCGGAACTGGTAGACGCGCACGACTCAAACTCGTGTTCCTCACGGAGTAGGGGTTCGATTCCCCTCTTTGGTACAAAAAGCCTTGTAGATTTAATATTTACAAGGCTTTTTTATTTATATTGAAGGGTATCAATCTTAATTAAATTTAAATAAATGAGTCTGTTACGAATTATACTCGCAATATTTCTACCACCGGTTGGTGTCTTTTTAACCGTGGGAATTGGTTCTGCTTTCTGGATCAATATTTTGTTAACTATTCTGGGTTATATACCCGGAATCATTCATGCTGTTTGGGTGATCGCTAAGGCTGATCAATGAGCTTACCCGAGCCAAGAAATATTGGCTTTGGTTGCATGTCTTTGGATCCGAAGGCGTCTGACAATATCAAATTATTAAGATCTGCTGTGGATAAAGGAATCACTTTGTTCGACACAGCCGATCTATATGATAATGGCCTTAATGAAGAAATAGTCGGTAAGGCACTCTCTCCTGTTCGAAGTAAAGTTCGTATTGCTACTAAAGTAGGCAATGAATTGAATGAATCCGGAACTGATTGGAGATGGAACCCTACCAAAGAATATATTCTTAAGGCTGTAGATAAGAGTTTAGAGCGACTAAAAACCGATTATATTGATACCTATCAGTTGCATGGCGGAACGCTGGATGACCCAATTGATGAAACCATTGAAGCTTTTGAGATCCTTAAAAAACAAGGAAAAATTCTTGAATACGGTATCTCCTCTATCCGACCAAATGTGATCAGAGAATGGATCAAAAGATCTAATATGAGTTCGGTGATGATGCAGTACAGTTTATTGGATCGACGTCCTGAAGAAGAATGTCTGGATATGTTAAACAAATCAGATATCTCCGTAATTACCCGAGGAACTCTTGCAAAAGGAATGTTAATTGACAAAGCCGCTAAAAATTATCTGGAATATTCTGAAAAGGAAGTAAAGCTGATGCAAAAAGCTATATCTAAAACTGATAATCCACTTTCAGCTTCTATTCAGTATGTGAATCAACATCCGGCTGTAGAATCTGCTATCATCGGGATAAGAACAATGGAACAGTTACACGAGGTAATTGAATCACAATCATTAACAATTCCTTCCGAAACATTAACTGAATTATCTGAAGTTTTAAAACCAAATATATATGAGAAGCATCGGTGAAAATCTCCCTTTGAGGGGAGCTCAAAATCATTGTCCAAATGATTTTGCGAGGGGTGTTTTAGGCTCCAAACCCCAAAAACATCCCTCTGATCTCGTACAAGCACTCGATCTGTCTCCCTTCGAAGGGAGAATTTTCTTTCTTCGTATTCCTGAATTTGATTCAGGATCTGTAAGAAATATAGTTTTGAGCTAGCACAGATTCCGGATCAAGTCCGGAATGACCACAAGGCTGTCATTTCGACCGGAGGGAGAAATCTATAGATTTGCTTTAAAGGCTTTGATTTAATTATTCAGGTAAAATGGGACTAACAGTCTCCACAAAGATCCCGAAACAAGTTCGGGATGACGAGTTCATTTCCGTGCCTTTGTGCTTCTGTGGCTTAACAAACCACTACACCAAATAACTACCCGAGTTAATATGAAAAGTTTGTCCCGTAGCATGGGTAAGTTTTCCCGAAGCTAGTAACAGCACCATTTCAGCGATTTGTTCCGGTGGAGCGATGGAATCTAATGCAAGATCTTTTGTGAGATAATCTTCTCCGTACACTTCGATTGAACCTTGAGCCATATCGGTATTCACAAAACCCGGAGCAATGGAATAAGCAGTAATTCCATCTTTGCCGGAGCTCCGTGCAATGCTTTTGGTGAAAGCGATCATTCCGGCTTTACTGGCTGCATAAGCTGCGTATTCGCCCGTGTCGCCTCGAACTCCGGCTCTGCTGGCAATGTTGATGATCCTCCCTTCTATTCCACGTTCTTTCCACGCATTGATCGCCCATTTCGAGATCAAAGCCATGGACCGAAGATTTACTTGCTGGGTTTTATCCCATTTAGTCATCCAGTCTTCATCAGAATCCTCAAACTGAGCTTCTATGAATATTCCGGCATTGTTAATTAATACCTTCGGGACTTCGTCTTCGCTGAATAGCTGCTTTAGTTTGTTTACTTCTGTTGGGTTAGATAAATCACAAATCGTATGTCGGTATTCGTTATTGGTGAATTGGTTATTGTGTGATGTCGATACACCAATCACCTCATAACCATTATCCAATAACAAATCAGCGATCGATTTACCTATTCCGCGGGAAGAGCCTGTAAGGAGTGTTTTCATTTTTTAAATCTTTATATTAAACTAAATGAGTCCAACAATATTCAGATATAAAGGTTACAGATTCTTTTTCTTTTCCAGAGAAGAAGAAAGAATACACGTCCACGTTATACATGCTGAAGGCGAAGCTAAAATTTGGTTAGAACCAAAAATTGAACTCAATAAATCAGTTGGTTTGAATTCTAAACAAATTAGTGAGATTTTAGATCAAGTTGAAAAACACGAAAAAGAAATAATAAAGAGCTGGAATGATCACTTCAACAAAACATAAAACAGAAGTAACAAATATATCTTCACACGGTATTTGGTTGTTTTATGAAAGAAAGGAATATTTTCTTCCATACAGTGAATTTCCATGGTTCAAAGACGCCAAAGTTCAGCATATACTAAATGTTGAAACCCCATCTGAAAACCATTTTTTCTGGCCTGATCTGGACATTGATCTAAGTTTAGATTCCATAAACAACCCTGGAAAATATCCTCTTGTAGCGAGCTAGCTCACAATTCTATCTCCATAGCATCTATCCAATTACAATTAATCGATCGATTTTCCTATTCCTCGGGAAGAGCCTGTGAGGAGTGTTTTCATTTAACTATCTTAATTTAAATTTTAACGAATTTTAGAAGTATGCCAATCGAAATACCAGATGGATATCCAAATAACTTAGAAGATGATATACTTTTAGCAAAGATTAAAGAATTTCAAACAGAAGTAGCAAAAGTTTCTAGATCTAAAAATTACTCAAAAGGTTCAAGCTATTGGAAAAATGTAGCAGACATAGGACAGAATGAGTTAATGCTAAGACTTCAAAGAAAACAAATTAAAGCAAATAAGAACTCAAGAATTACTAGTTATATTATCAATTTAGCATCAATAGCAATGCTTTTAACGTCTCTCTGGATTGCAAATGATACTCGTAAATTAGCGGAAGCAGATCAAACTTCAGATGAGAATTGGAGAACCGAACAGTTGAATACATTATTGGAAAGTAATAGACTATTACAAGAAGTGAATACTAGATTTGAAAATATACCAATTGTATTCTTATCTGATTCAGTTGAAGTAAACTAACCATTTAACCCGTTTCTCAACCTCGCTCTAAGCTCTGCTTGGGAACGCCCACGTGAAGATCCTGCTTCCCATCCCTTCTTTGTCATTTCGATCGGAGGGAGAAATCTAAAGTTTACCTTCAACAGCTATCTTAGATTTCTTGGTCATCAGCCGACTGGCTGATTCAACTCGAAAGGACGGAGACTCTGACTAATTTACTGAATAGATTGATACTAAAAGCCTTCACAAAGATCCCGAAATAAATTCGGGATGACGTGCTATTATTTTTGTGTCTTTGTGTTTCCGTGGTTAACTAAAAAATCAACCTTTCCAAACAGGTACAAAAGAACAAGCTTCGCCCCAACGTCATGCTGAACTCGTTTCAGCATCTTAAGTCAACGACTTTGATTTACTAAACAGGTTAGGATAAAGATTAAGGCTTCACAAAGATCCCGAAACAAGTTCGGGATGACCACTTTTTTTTGTGAGTTAGTGTTTCCGTGGCTACCCAACCTAGCGCAGGCGTTGCGCTTGTGCGGGATTATTATACTAGCCTTAATACAAAAATAGTCCAAGCGAGACGCTTGAACTATTAACTAGTATCCACTACCTAAAAATCATCCCTTCCATACAGGTACAAAAGAACAAGCTTCTCCGTACATTATCTTCTTGGCTGTTCCCATTAACTTATTGGTAGCCAGTAAATAGATAGAATCAGGTACATGAATATCTCCACAACCTTTGAGGAGTACAAATTTATCTTGGTAGGCGCTCCAATCAAAAGCTTCTACCCTTCTTCGGTAGAGTTCGTGAGTGACTTCTTTTGGGGTAAGATGAAATACTTCTTCGGCAAATTGATTGGCATAACTAGTGATCAACATCCAAGCCCATGGAGCAATAATGGCATCGGTTGAGCAGAACACAGATAAGTACTTTCCTTCAAACTGCGACCAATCAAAATCCTTCAAATGCTGACGAAAATCTTTTTCCTTCAACAACATTTCCATATGCAGGAATTGCTTGATGTCCAGCTCCGCAATTGGAGTGGGATCATGGAATAACTTAGCCAGGTCTACGGTGACCAGCTTTGTATTCGCTTTTACTTTGTTGATGATTGGTTCTTGCATAATAGGTCATGCTGAACTCGTTTCAGCATCTTAAGAATTAGCTTTAAACTATATAATTAATTGTTTTACTGTTTGAAGTCCTCACAAAGATCCCGAAACAAGTTGGGGATGACGTTAAACTTATTCTCCCCTTGAGGGGAGCTCAAAATCATTGTACAAATGATTTTGCGAGGGGTGTTTTTAAAGCTCAGAAGCCTAAAAACATCCCTCTGATCTCACGCAAGCGTTCGATCTGTCTCCCTTCCAAGGGAGATTTCATTAAATACTAAAACTCTCTCCACAAGAGCAGGTTCTGGAGGCATTGGGATTATGAAAATGGAATCCCTCTCCTTCTAAACCGTCAGTGTAATCAAGCTCGGTTCCGGCCAGATACAGAAAACTTCTCATATCTACCAGAACTTTCATTCCGTTCAACTCAAAAACTTTGTCATTTTCCTGAGGTTCAACGTCGCTGTCAAAATCAAGATCATAGGTTAAGCCGGAGCAACCTCCGCTAACCACACCTACTTTCAGAAACGCATCTTTCGGCACGTTTTGTTCGGTGCGAATCTCATCGATTCTTTTTATAGCTCTGTCGCTTATGGAAATATCCATGATATTGCCTTCTATACTGAAATTACCTGAATTTCGGGATCAACACGTCTTACCATACTTTCGATGGCGTATAACGTTCCTGTGGTTGCTGTAGGACAAGTTCCGCAAGCTCCCTGATAGTGAACCTTCAAACGGTTTTCTTCCAGTCCGAGAACTTTCAGACCACCACCATCAGCCAACAGATACGGACGCACTTGTTCATCCAGCATTTTATTGATCTCGATCAAACGGGGATCATCAGATTCCTGAGCTTCTTTACTCACATGAACTTCAGAATCGTCTTCCACACCCATTTGCGGTTCAGCTTCACGAATCGGAGGAGCTAATTTTCTGAGTAATTCAGACCAAACAGCTTTTCCGTCCTGCGTAACCGTTACGTATTTATCAACATAATACACATTGATAACGCTGTCGATAGCAAACAAAGCAGACGCAAGGTTGTCGCCTTCTGCTTCCACACTGCTTTCGAACGAACGGGTGGTTCCGTTTGTAAGCGGTTCATCCAATACAAATCGCATTGCATCAGGATTAGGAGTACGTTCTATTTCTTTAATTTTAGCCATAATGTTTACTTATTTATCCAAAAAATTCTTTTACTAATTCAATTCCTTCTACCAATCTGTCGATGTCCTCTTCGTTATTATAAAACGAAATGGAAGCTCTTAACGTGCCCGGAATCTCATAATGCTGCATGATCGGTTGTGCACAATGATGTCCTGTTCGAACTGCAATTCCCTGCTGATCCAGAATAGTTCCGGCATCGGTCGGGTGAATTCCATCTAACAAAAATGAGATCACAGAAGCTTTTTTATCAGCGGTGCCTACAATTTTCAAGCCTTCGATATGATTTAATTTCTCAGTTGCGTATTCTAGCAATTCATGCTCTCTTTCAGCAATGGCTTCCATTCCTATCTGATTCAGGAAATCAATTCCTGCGCCCAATCCAACTCCTGCTGAGATCGGCGGAGTACCCGCTTCAAATTTGTGTGGAAGATCATTCCAGGTTGTTTTTTCAAACGTAACCTTGTCGATCATATCGCCACCACCTCTGTACGGAGGCATTGCGTTCAGCAGATCTTTCTTGCCGTATAAAATTCCGAACCCTGTTGGTCCACACATTTTATGAGCCGAGAATGCATAGAAATCAACGTCCAAAGCCTGAACATCCACTTTAGAATGAGGAACAGCTTGTGCTCCGTCAATAAGTACGGGGACATTTCGTTTATGAGCTGCTTCTATAATTTCTTCTACAGGATTGATGGATCCCAGTGCATTCGAAACATGAACAACCGCAACCATTTTGGTTTTATCAGAAAACAATTCATAGAACTTGTCCATGATGAGCTCGCCTTTGTCGTTCATTGGAATGACTTTCAGCTTCGCTCCTGTTTCTTCGGCAATCATTTGCCAAGGCACGATATTCGCGTGATGTTCCATTTCTGAAACCAGGATCTCATCACCGGCTTTAAAATTCTTACGTCCGTAGCTTTGGGCAACTAGATTGATAGAATCCGTAGTTCCGGTCGTGTAGATGATCTCTTCCAGGCTTCCGGCGTTGATGAAATCACGAACCTTAGTTCGGGTTGCTTCAAAAGCATCCGTAGCTTTCTGGCTCAGAGAATGAATTCCTCTGTGCACATTAGCATGTTCATTTTTGTGATAAGCATCAATGCGATCACTCACCGATTTCGGCATCTGACTGGAAGCACCATTATCCAGATATACCAATTTCTTACCGTTCACTTCCTGCTGAAGTACGGGAAACTGAGCTCTTATTTCTTCCCAGTTTATTTTAGTTGGTATGTCTGTTGTTTGATTGTTCATCTATATTTTATCTGTCATTTCGAGCGGATGCGAGAAATCTAAAAATTTACTTCGACAGCTATTTCTAGATTTCTCCCTCTGGTCGAAATGACAAAGATCTATTTATTATCCCTATTCGTGTATTCAATAACTTCGTTCAGTAAAAGCTTCTCTACTGATTCTACTTCCATACTTTCTACGCTTTCAAGAGCAAATGCATACACTAAAAGCTCGCGTGATTTCTGCTCTGTCAATCCACGACTTTGAAGATAAAATACCTCTTCGTCCTGAAGCTGACCGATGGTAGCACCGTGCGAACACAATACATCATCAGCAAAAATTTCAAGCTGTGGCTTAGTATTTACTTTACCATTCTCAGAAAGCAATAAATTTCTGTTTTCCTGGAAAGAATCGATCTTCTGAGCATCTTTAGCTACAAAGATCTTTCCGTTAAACACTGAATGTGCACTGTCATTAACTACTACTTTATGTAGCTGGTGACTTCCTGCATGCGCAAATCTGTGATCCATAATTGAATGCGTATCTGCAATTTGATCTCCATCAATCAATACCAATCCATCAACAGTGAAATTCACTTCTTCAGCATTCTGAATTACTCTTGGATCGTTTCTGAACAATTTAGCTCCCAAACAGATCGTGTAAGAATGATATTCAGCGTTCTTGTCCAGTATTGCGATCGGACGAGATACGTGAGAAGCTTTCTTGCTGTCTCTTTGAATTCTTGCATGATGCACATTTGAACCTGTAAACATCTTGAATTCAGTAACAGGAACATTCAAATACTGATTATCAGCTAAGCCGATATGCTCTTCAATGATCGTAGACTTAGAGAACATTTCTCCAACGTACAACAAACGAGGAGTTGCATAAAATGCTTTTTCAGCATCTGTAAATACATTCAGAATATGAATTGGAGTTCTTACTACTGTCTCTTCAGGAACATAAATGAAAGCTCCGTCTGTAAAAGCTGCATCGTTAAAAGGAGCAAATACATCATCGTCGTAATTTGTGATGGTTCCCAAATGCTCTTTAACTGAATTGTTATCAGCGTTAGCAGCAAGGTTACCTACTATAACATTGTTTGGAAGATCTTCAACTGAAGACAATTCTTCGCTGTACACTCCATTCACAAAAACCAATCGGCAATTCATCGCCTCCGGCAGATAATGATCAGAAATATCTCCAACATCAGCTGCATTGGCTTCTTCCAGCTTACAAAACTGACTTTTGGTGATGGATTTCAGATCAACAAATCTCCAGTCTTCATCTTTACGAGTTGGAAATGGAGTATTTTCGAGATCTTCTCTTCCTCTTTCGTTAATTGCACGAATCGCTACACTTTCAGCACTGCTTTCCACAGAGCCTGTTATGTACGATAACATCGTGTCTCTTTGGATTACTTCACTCATTATTGAGCCTCGCCATTTAGTACTAATTCTTTTTCCAGTGCATCGTATCCGTTCGCTTCAAGCTCTTCAGCTAATTCAAATCCACCTGATTTGATCAACTTACCAGCCATCATCACATGCACATAATCCGGCTTGATGTAGTTTAGTAATCTTTGGTAATGCGTGATCATCACAATAGCATTTTCATCATTTGCGATCTTATTCACACCATCAGAAACAACTTTAAGAGCATCGATATCCAATCCTGAATCAGTTTCATCTAAGAAAGAAAGAACAGGGTTCAACACTGCCATCTGGAATATTTCATTCTTTTTCTTCTCACCACCGGAAAAACCAGTATTGATAGAACGGCTTAAGAATTCATCCTTCATTTCGATCACATCCAATTTCTCAGTGATGTAATCTTCAAACTCAAGCGGATCTAGTTCTTCACGATCATTTGCTCTGGCGATAGTGTTGTAAGCTTCTCTAAGCAAAGTTTTATTCGTGATGCCCGGAACTTCAACTGGATATTGGAATGCAAGAAATAAGCCCAAGTGCGCTCTTTCATCGGCATCCAATTCAGTAATGTCTTCACCGTTGAACAGTATCTCGCCCTCGGTTACTTCATATTCCGGATGACCTGATACAACTTTTGAAAGGGTACTTTTACCACTTCCGTTAGGTCCCATTATTGCATGGATTTCACCGGCATTAACTTTCAGGTTAACACCCTTTAAAATTTCAATGTCTTCGCCTTCAACTTTGGCGTGTAAGTTTTTAATTTCTAACACTATTCTGCTTTTTACTTTTGTTTGTTTATTTAATTTCTTTTTTACCTGTCATTTCGAACGGATGTGAGAAATCTAAAGAATTGCTTTTACAGCGTATTTTAGATTTCTCCCTTTGGTCGAAATGACAAAGGCAGTCTATCTACAATCTTTACCCCACACTACCTTCCAGTTTCACATCAAGCAATTTGTTTGCTTCTACAGCGAATTCAAGTGGTAGTTCTTTCAATACGTCTTTAACAAATCCATTGATGATCATGGAAATGGCATCCTGCTCACTGATTCCACGCTGCATCAGATAAAAGATCTGCTCTTCTCCCACTCTGGATGTTGTCGCCTCATGCTCAACACTGCTGGAAGGATTTTCTGATGAAATATACGGGAAGGTATGAGCTCCACATTCTTGTCCGATCAACATCGAATCACAAACCGAGTAATTCTTTGATCCTGTAGCATTCTTTGAGATTTTTACTTCTCCACGGTAACTGTTGTTAGACTGTCCCGCCGAAATACCTTTAGAAATGATCGTGCTCTTGGTGTTCTTACCAAGATGAATCATTTTTGTACCGGTATCAGCTTGTTGTCTTTTTGTAGTAACAGCTACAGAGTAAAATTCACCAACTGAATTATCACCTTTCAAGATCACAGATGGATATTTCAGCGTTACTGCTGAACCTGTTTCCAACTGAGTCCATGAGATGTGAGAATTCTTTCCTTTGCAGATACCACGCTTGGTCACAAAGTTATAAATACCGCCTTTACCGTTTTCATCACCGGAATACCAGTTCTGAATGGTTGAGTATTTAATATCGGCGTCATCCAAAGCTACAAGTTCTACAACCGCAGCATGTAATTGGTTTTCGTCATACATCGGAGCCGTACAACCTTCTAAATAGCTTACGCTTGCTCCTTCTTCTGCTACGATCAATGTTCTTTCAAACTGACCAGATTCCATATTGTTAATACGGAAATAGGTTGAAAGCTCCATTGGACATTTAGTATTCTTTGGGATGTAGCAAAACGATCCGTCAGAAAATACAGCTGAGTTTAATGCTGAATAAAAGTTATCCCGAACTGGAACTACAGAAGCTAAATACTTCTTAACCAATTCCGGATGTTCTTTTATAGCTTCAGACATTGAGCAAAAAATTACGCCTGCTTCAGCTAACTTCTCTTTGAAAGAAGTAAAAATAGAAACACTGTCAAATACAGCATCTACAGCAACTCCGGACAGCATTTTTTGCTCTTCCAATGGAATTCCAAGTTTTTCATAAGTCTCACGGATATTAGGATCCACATCATCCATACTATCCAATTGAGGCTTTTTCTTCGGAGCTGAATAATAAAGTAAATTTTCGAAATCTGGTTTCTTGTAAGTGGCATTGAACCAGGTTGGCTCTTCCATTTCTTTCCAAGCATGATAAGCTTTAACACGAAATTCAGTCATCCATTCCGGCTCTTCTTTTACTCTTGAAAGCTCACGAACGATCTCTTCGCTGATCCCTTTTGGAAAATCTTCATATTCAACATCGGTAGTAAATCCATACTTATACTCTTCGCCGATCATCGACTCGAGTTCTTTTACACCGTCGCTTAATTCTTCACTCATGTAGGTCTATAATTTTATCTTGATTTACGCTGATATAACCAACTTTAACAGGTGTTCATTCAGCGTTTTATATGCTTATTTAGATTCTGTCCAAAGATACAAAATATCCGCTTCAGAACTAAATTAGATGTGATTGAGAAAGTTTATTAGACAGATAGAACACTCAATGATCTTAGTTTTAAGGAATTCTTACTTCAAGTAGCTTTGAAGTAGTCTCTGGAGTTATTGAAATAGTATTAATCACATGAGGAATTAAAATAGAATCTCCCAATTTATAAGACAATGATTCCTCTCCAAAATTTATACCACCTTCACCTTCTAAACACATAAGAATTATACAGGAGTCTATATCACTATAATCCCTTTGTTCGATTTCATTTAATACTAATCGATTTGTAACGAAGTATGCACTTTTACCTATCTCAACTTCTTTGGCAGATTTATCATATAAAGTTTTGTACTCTTTATAGAAATTGTAATCTATAGCATCTACAGCTTCTTCCACATGAAGCTCTCTTCTGTTTCCATCAGCATCAACCCGATCAAAATCATATATCCTGTAAGTGATATCAGAAGTTTGTTGAATTTCAGCTATTAAAAGTCCTTTACCAATAGTATGCACTCTTCCTGCAGGCAAATAGAATACATCGTCATTAATGACATCTTCGCGGTTTAGAATATCAGTGAGATTACCTACTTCAAATACTTCAAGATATTCTTCTTTACTGGTTGGTTTATTAAATCCGGATATCAAGCTAGCACTATCTTCAGCATCCACTACATACCACATTTCTGTTTTTCCAAATGAATTATGTCGCTTCATACCTAATTCATCATCAGGATGAACCTGAATACTTAGATCATCGTTGGCATCAATAAATTTAATCAGCAGTGGAAATTTATTTCCGAAAGTTTCATAAACCTTGTTGCCGATCAACTCTCCTTTATATTCTTCGATCAATTCAACCAGACTTTTTCCTTTTAATAAACCATTAGATACAACCGAAATATTACCCTCAACTCCAGAAACCTCCCATGACTCTCCACAAGTTTGGGATTCACCTATCGGCTTATCAAGTACGATTCCTAGTTTGTTTCCACCCCAAATTTTATCTTTTAAGATGGGATTAAATTTTAATGGATATAAGTTCATTATTTATAGTAATTTTTTTGTCAGATTAAAATTCCGAATGGATATTCATTGTATAAATTTTTGTAAAGGAGCTACCTCATCAACGAACACACACATGCCGTATTCACAATATCATCCCATTCGCAACCGCGGGAAAGGTCCATCATAGGTTTTGCGAGTCCTTGTATGATTGGACCTGTTGCTGTAGCTCCGGCCAAGCGTTCCGTGATCTTGTAAGCAATATTTCCTGCATCCAGATTCGGAAAAATATATACATTTGCATGACCGGCTACTTCTGAGTTTGGTGCTTTTCGTTTTCCAACTGATTCAACAAAAGCCGTATCGAATTGAAGCTCTCCATCAACTGCAAAATCTATATTGTATTCTTTCAATTTCTCGAAAGCTTGCTGAACCAGTTCCACCCTTTCGTGTTGAGCACTTCCTTTAGTACTGAATGAAAGCATGGCAACTTTAGGTTCGTCTCCGGTTATCAATTTGTGTGAAACCGCAGAATCAAAAGCTATGGTAGCTAATTGATCTGAGGTTGCATAAGGAACAACGGCACAATCACCATAGGAAAACACTTTACCATCCGGAAAACTCATCAGGAAAATACTGGAAACTACGTTAGAGCCTTTTTTGAGTCCGATGGTTTGAATGGCGGCTTTCAGAACATCACCGGTAGTTGAAACTGAACCGGCAACACAACCATCAGCATATCCCGCTGAAACCAAAGACGCTCCAAAAAACAAAGGATCTTTTACTATCTCTAAAGCTTGCTCTTCGGTGATTCCTTTATGTTTTCTTTTCTGATAAAAAGCTTCTGCAAATTCTTTGAGCTTCTCATCAGTTTTAGGATCAAGAACTTCGATATTCTGAGTTTCAACCTTGGAATCTTTATTTCTGAGAAGAATCACATCTGCCAATCCTTCATCCTGCAGAAACTGAGCAGCTTTAATTACTCGCTCATCGGATGATCGTGGGAGTACAATTCTCTTTTTATGTGATGCGGCTTTTTCTCTAATAGATTCAATGATACTCATATCAGGCAACCAGTAAAAAAATTGAAATTGAAGCTAATGCCAAACCGACCCATTGTCTTTTATCAGGTCGATCTTTCCAAAAGATAACACCTATGAAAGTTCCTGCAAAAACAATACTCAAGTTCACCAAAGGAAAAACAACTGACCCCGGGATTTCCTTCAAAGCCAATAAAATAAAATAGGAAGAATACAGATTCACCACTCCCAATAGAACTCCATAGATCAACTCTTTCCGTTTGAAATTAAATTGATCCCGAACTAAAAGAACTACAGATCCGGTTAAAAAAGCGAAAAAGAAGAGTGCTGATAAAAACTGAGATTCATCAAAAAGCATAGAAAATTCCTGTTCAAAAACCTTTAGCCCCGAATCTGTGATCCCTGAAATAAAGAAAAGCAGAACAGGTAATACAGCGAACTTTAATTGTACTCTACGTTCTTTTTTAAGTGATGGAACCAATAGTAATAAAGAAACGAAAGAGAGTATTATCCCAAGGATGAGCCCTGTTGTTACATCTTCATTATAGATCACCAAACTAAGAAGAATAGGAAACACTAATGACATTCTCATCGCGGCAATACTGATTCCCATTCCGTTTTTATCTATACTTTTGCTGTAGATCATGAAATTGGCAATGAACAAAAACCCGAGAATTGCAGAATGGATAAGAATTGGGATCAAGCCTGTCTGTTCTTCAAAACCATTCCAATCGGTCGAAAAAACACTAATTACAACAGCAACCAAATAATTGATCACCAGTACATTTAATACCCGTAAGGAACGCACTTCTATTAATTTTAATACCTGAGCAACAGAAAGAGAAAAAACGGCACTCAGTGTAAGAAACAAAAATCCCATCAGTCAATAAGGCTTAAGGAATCACTTCCAAAAAAGCGAATATCCTGAGCTGCATTAAAAATACTGCGTGAAGTAAATGACACGTTTCTATCCAGATAATTTCTGATATCAGACCAGTTTACATTTCTTTTTTTGAGGGCATCAGCAAGAAAATAGGTGAATATGCTATGTCTTTTTTGTACTCCGTTAGGCTCAGCATAGATATATGACCTTTGATCAGTGCTGGAAGCAAAGACTACCGTAGAATTTGGAATTTGATTTGTAATGGTAGCAGCAAGAAGGTCAAGTGAATTTTGTTTTGAAGAGCCCCGAATAAAATCTATATCTGCTATTATGGTCAGGTTTTGGACTGGTAGATTGGCAAACCCGTCAAGTAGTGAATTCAAATCTATTCTTGAAGCGGCACTATCTGATGTCGTTCCCAAAAAATATACTTTATCAGTTCTGGGATCAATTTCTGCATAACCATTTAAATATACCATCAGGTCTACCTGACGATTATTGATCCTGGAAACCAATCGATTAAAACCATTTACGGCTGTTTGGTTACCTGATATATCCTGAAATTTGATCGTTTGAGTCGGAACAATTCCTAAAGCATCGTTCATGTATTTCTCTATCAGTTGTCCGTCACGGTGTGCATAGGCCTTTTCAGGTAGGTCACCTTCATAAGCCTGATTAGCTATGATAAATCCCCATCGACTTCTGTCCTCTTCTGTCAAACTTGGTATATCTCTTTCAACATCCACACTTCCAAAAGGCACATTAGGAATAGCGACTACAGATAATTCTCGCGAAAATTGAGACGGACGCCAAATAATATCCACGTCGCTAGAAGAGACCCAGTTTTCAGAAATACCATATAAAACCTTGATCCAATCTCCCTGTGTTTCAACTAATTTCAGCTGACTTCCCTGAGCAAGATCCGTAAGAATATTATTTGAGCTTATCCTGGCTTGATTCCTTAAAGCAGTTACAGTGGTTTTTACTACTACAAACGGGTCAAATACCGATTTAATAGGAACCTCATAGTTATATAAACTATCATTGAATGTCACATCAAGTTCAATAAATATATCTTCCTGACCGGGGAAAATATCGGGATTTAATTCTTCTAAAAAATTAACGGTCAAGCTGTTCTGAGATAAGCTCACATTATTTTTCTCCACCAAAACCTGATCATTATAATGGATCAAGTAAGATGCATTTTGTGGAGTATTTACAACTGCATCTAAAGTGTCTGTATCTACAAAATCACCGGTTTTTCGCAACAACCTTGTTTCTCCCGTTGGTTGAGGATCTCCAATAGGCTTCATATTCAAAAAAGAGATTCCCAATAAAGCCGAACTGGCTCCCAGTAGTGCGATCTGTTGACCTTGTTTATTCGGATCTGAAAACTCTAACGCAGTATAACCTCCCAATGCAGCGGCACTAATACCTAGTGCCATGTATCCTAACCTTGGACGATACCGTTGTATGTATCGGTTGGTTTTTATTCTTAAAGCGTATTCAAATGTATTTGCTGATTTAAGTTTAAACTGAGCTACAGGCAACTCAGGAGTAACCGTTCCTGTTTTTTGCAAAAAGAGCTTTGATTCCAACAGCTTATAATCTCCACGATCAACTTCTTCCTGACTTTCTACTATCCATGTTGTAGTGGAGCATGCCATCAGAAAAAACATCGGAAAAAGAAGTAAAATACTGATATTATTTTTCATCAGGCCCAGGGAGTTTGCTTTGATGTAATTGCAATCTTTGCAGCATCAATAGCGATTACAAGTTCTTCATTGGTTGGGATAACATACACTCCAACTTTAGAATCTTCAGAACTGATCAATGGTTTCTCTCCGGATAAATTATTTTTACTCTCGTCAATTTCTATACCAAACGAACTCATATCCGAAAGTATTTTAGATCTTATTAAAGAAGAATTTTCTCCAATCCCTCCGGTAAAGATAATTGCATCCACCCCATTCATACTAGCAATGTACGACCCTATGTATTTCTTAGCCCGGTAACAAAAAACGTCGATTGCTTCCTGAGATCGCTTGTCGCCATCTTCCGCTTCTTCAATCAAATCTCTCATATCTGCGGCATAACCACTGAGTCCAAGCAAACCACTGTGTTTGTTTAAAAGTGCATGAACGTTAGCCAAAGATAATTCCTCTTTCTCTATGAGGTAGAATAAGATAGAAGGATCAATATCACCGGAACGCGTTCCCATTACCAAACCTTCTAATGGGGTAAAACCCATACTTGTATCGATAGATTCTCCATCTTTAATGGCAGTGATAGAGGCTCCATTTCCTAAATGACAAGTAATAATTTTGGAGCCCTTCTTTCTTACATCAGCTAATTTGTAATACTTCCGACTTACGTAATAATGTGAAGTTCCGTGAAATCCGTATCTCCGAATTTTATACCTGCGGTAAAGTCGGTTTGGAATACCATACAAGTACGCTTTTGAAGGTAACGTTTGATGAAAAGCTGTATCAAAAACGGCTACATGCGGAACATCAGGAAGGTGCTCTTTAGCAGCTCTTATTCCCTGTAAATTAGGGGGATTATGCAAAGGAGCGATATCAAAAGCTTCCTGTATAGCTTCTTCAACATCTTCATCAATCAGAACTGAATCTTTAAATGTCTCGCCACCATGAACAACCCGGTGCCCAACAGCCTCAATTTCATCCAGCGACGACAGATAATCATTATCAGCACCAACAAGTAACTCCATAACGGTCTTAAGAGCAATCGCATGATTGTCCAGAGCAAGAGATTTCTTTACCGGCTTCTCTCCTTTCCATTCCTGCCTTATTATTGAAGTTACTGCTCCAATCCTTTCCACCAAGCCTTTGCAAAGCGTTTCTTTGTCTTCAGTATGTATCAATTGATACTTAATAGAAGAACTACCACAATTTATAACCAGTACTTTCATATCAAAGTGAGATTACAGCTCCAAAACCGATCAAATTCCTAAACTCAAAGTTTGATTTTCCGGCATCAGGTTCTGATATCCAGAAAGGAACTTCATATCTGATGGCAAACCCCCGGGGCTTTCCCAGAAAATCAGGAATATTTATCGAAAACTGAAGTCCGATTCCCGCGTCAAGTAATACAGGATTGTCTTCAAAAACAGTACCTGCATCCGCAAAAACATAACTTTTTAAAAACACGAACTCCCCAATCATTCCATTCTTCAATGAACTGTTGATCGGATTCGGAAATTCTAATTCGGTATTCAGAGCTACAATGGAATTAAAACCGGCAACACTCAAATCAGAATATTGAGTATCAGTATAACCTCTGAGGTTCCCACCACCTGAAAACTGAGCTAAACCATTATCAAGCCAGCTTATTGGAATTGTTCCTTTGGCTCTGCTGATACCGTTTCCAAGCCAGTTGATCGGTTGAGCATAACTAGCCGTGTATAAAAATTCAGGAGCTGTATTTTCAGAAGTAAATCCCCCAAATACTCGTAATGCTAAACCAAATTGTTCATTTAAAGATAACACATTCCATATTTCAGCATTTAAAACCGAAAATGAAGGGCTTTCAGGATTGAGATTCTGTTGGAAATCCAGGTTTAATTCAAAAGTCTTCTCATCAGATTCGTTGTGCAACATAAACTCAATGCCTACTAATGATTTCCAAGTTGAAGACCATTGTATTGGATACGGCCGGTACGCAACATCGTACATCTTTTGTTGAGAAAAAGAAGCGGAAAATTCTTTGTATCTGAGTTCATTAAAACCGTCTTGCCAGCGTTTATTCAATGAAAGAGAATGACTTGAAAATCCTGTTCTTATACTGGAAATTGCCTGAATGCTTCCCTCTTCACCAAAATCCGATATTGATTTTATGGGCTCTGTGAAACTCAGATAGTAAGAAACCGGATTGTCGGGAAAATTTGTCCCCACCCATAAACCGGCGTCAAGTCGATGTGGACCATCTTTAAAAGAACCTTCGTGTTCACCTAAAACTCTGATTCCCAATCGAACTCCGTCAACAGAGTTGTACCATACATCCGGTGCAGGTATAAATTTATATTTACCGTAATTATCCTGAGAGAGCAGTGAACTGCAGGTTATCAACCAAACAAAAATGAAAGAAAATAATTTAGTTATTTCAGATCTATGATCCACTCTGGTAGGATTTGTTGGTTGATTAGGATATCGTTTATCAGTCGTATCAATCTTTTTTGTTCCGGCCAATGAATATACTCATTGATTTGGTCAGCTTTAACCCATAAATATCCGGTATGTTCGTCATCCAGTTTAATACGTTCATCAGTCCATTCTATTTTTGCTGCAAATGCCGGAATTTGGTGAATGGTATCAGTTTTGTGTTCATAAAAAGAGTTAACCGATGGAACTGTCCAGAAACTAGAAGGCTTTTCTGAAATCTCTTCCTTCAACTCTCTTAAAGCAGCTTGCCAAAAGGTTTCCTCTTCTTCAACTTTACCGCCTACCATTCGCCATTGATTGGCATATATTTTTTTGGATGAACGCTTTAAGATCAAAAACTCAACGTTCTTGCCGTTTATTCTGTAAGGATATACGTCAATGAGCTTTTTTTCCAAAGCCTGGCCTATTTAGATTTCGATTTTCTTGATCTCTAATTCAAGCTCGCCTGCAGGTACTTTCACTGTTACTACATCTCCAACTGCTTTCCCTACTAATGCCTGACCGATCGGAGATTCAATAGAAATTTTACCGGCTTTAAAATCAGCCTCATTCGGAGAAACCAAAGTATATTGCATCTCCTTATTCATCTTTTTATTCAGAATAGTGACTTTGGTTAAAACACGTACCTGTGACAGATCAAGTTCTGTCGCATCTAATACACGAGCGTTTGCAAGAATGTCTTCGAGTTTTGTAATACGATCTTCCATGTGTCCCTGCGCCTCTTTAGCGGCATCGTATTCCGCATTCTCACTTAAATCACCTTTTGCACGTGCTTCAGCGATATCTTCAGCAACTTCTTTTCTACCTCTTGTTTTAAGGTCTTTTAATTCTGCATCTAGTTTATCGTACCCTTCCTGCGATAAATATTGGATCTTACTCATGATCTTTCTTGTATTCGGTTTCTGAAATAAAAAGAAGAGCTCACCTTTCGGCTGCCCTTCAACTCTCTGAAAATAAGAGTTATTAGAGTGTTTTTCTAATAATTAATAGAATTTCTGTTTATGCGTCAACTACGCTTTTCCTACTGAGAATTCGAATGGCAAATACAAGAGCTCCTAAAACCAGAACTGCTCCCATAAAAAATGGCGCTCCTGAAAACTGAAAAGGTGCCGCATCTGAAGTAAAATATCCGAACAGACCAGTCATCATGGGCGGACCAAAGATAGAAGTAAAACTAACCAGACTGGTTAAAGCTCCCTGCAATTCTCCCTGCTGGTTTTGCGGAACCTGGTTAGACACAATTCCCTGTAACGATGGCCCTGCAAATCCTCCCAGACAATATGGAACTATCATTGCCATCATAATGGCTCCGGTGGGCGAAAAAGCAAAGCCTAAAAAGCCTAAGCAATACATTATCAGTCCAAAATAAACTGATTTAACTTCCCCAATCTTTGGAATTACAATTCGTGTTAATCCTCCCTGGACGATGGCAACACAAAATCCAACAATACCCAACGAAATACCTACCATTTTCTCATCCCATAGGAATTTCTCCATTGTGTAATAAGTCCATGTACTTTGAGTGGCATGGCTGGCGAGATATATCAATCCAAAAACGATCACTAATCCTGAAATCCCGGGAAATGATTTCAATTGCTTTAGTGAGCCCATCGGATTAGCTCTTTTAAGTTCAAACTTACGTCGGTTTTCTTTGGGAAGTGATTCTGGAAGAATAAAATATCCATATGCTACATTCAGTAATGTAAGTCCTGCGGCAGCAAAAAACGGGACTCTGGTTCCGTATTGTCCTAAAAGTCCTCCGATCACTGGACCGATTATAAATCCTAAACCAAAAGCGGCTCCGATCAACCCGAAGTTTTGTGAACGTTTTTCGGGAGAACTGATATCAGCAATGTAGGCGCTTGCCGTAGTTATGCTCGCTCCTGTTAATCCTGAAATAAAGCGGGCGATAAACAGCCAGAAAATATTTGGAGCAAAACCGATCAATATGTAATCGATTCCAAATCCGAACAGCGATAACAACAGAACCGGTCGCCGACCAAAGCGGTCACTGAGAGCTCCGATCAAAGGAGCACATATAAACTGAGTGAATGCATACACAAACATCAGCCAACCGCCGTACAGAGCAGCTTTTGATAGTCCTTCACCTGTAAGCTCTACAATAAGTGCGGGAATGATCGGGATTATAATTCCAAGTCCGATCACATCAATTAAAACGGTAATAAAAATAAAAGCCAGTGCGGCTTTGCGTGGTTCTTTGGACATGGTATAAATTTGTGTCCAATGATAGGCTTTTGACTTCCTAATTGGAAGCAGGAATCTGATGTAAAAGTACTGGTTTTTGTGAGCTGATTGTTCTGCTATAGATGTAGATGCTAGATAAATCGTCTTTAGTATTTAAAACGACGAAGCTCCTTTTTTGCCTATTAATATCAACCGCAGGACTAAAGATCTTGCTTGTTTATGTACGAGTTTAAGGCAAAGAACAAAAATCTCCCTTAGAAGGGAGACCTATCGAACACTTGTGTGAGATCAGAGGGATGTTGTGCAGTTTCTGAGCTTATAAACTGCACAACATCCTCCGTCCGCCCTAACTAACGCAAGCGTCTCGCTTGTGCACTTCTTGCAAAACATTCGTCCAAGCGTGACGCTTGAACTAGAAAGGGAGCTAACTCACTATCCCAAAACCCTTCAAAGAAACCGTACAAAAGTATGTATTAGTTTCTATTTTAAGGCAAATAAAAGCGAAGATGCCTAAAAAACTAACTACCAAAGAAATACTTGAAGAGAATCTGTCTCAAAAACCACCGGCTAAATTAGCTGAGGTAAAAGTGATCCTTCATAATATTAGAAGTCTGCATAATGTGGGCTCTGTTTTTCGTTCTTCGGATGCATTCGGAATTTCTGAATTGATTCTAACCGGATATACTCCCACTCCTCCCCGACCTGAGATCAACAAAACAGCCATTGGTGCGGAAGAATTTGTGGAATGGAGACATTTTGAAAGGGCAACTGAGATCATTGAATCACTTAAGGAAGATGGATATTCCATTTTGGGGATGGAACAGACAACAGGAAGTATTTCCCTCAACAAACTTGATGTTAATAACTACGATAAGATCTGTCTGGTGATGGGAAATGAAGTCACCGGTATCGATTCCGAAATTCTCGAATTGATGGACGAATTTGTAGCCATCCCACAGTTTGGCCAAAAGCACTCGCTTAATGTTTCAGTTGCCGCTGCGGTGATGCTTTATGCGTTGTTGGAGAAGCTGAGTTAAGGAAATGATATATATAACCCTGACAGGGTTATAATTTACTTATTTCGTGATTTATACCATCTACAAACCCTGTCAGGGTTATAAATAGACAAAGTCATCTCGTGGCGTATGCCCGAGATCTGGATCTAGTTGAAGCTTACCGTCTATTATTACAATTCAGATTCCTGCCTTCGCAGTAATGAATTTAATTATAAAATGTTAAAGACCTCCTCTGTCTCCTCCTGCATCAGGAGGAGAACTCGTTGATAAAATTTTCAATATGCTTGGGATTTCCCCTCCTTATCCAAGGAGGGGTGAACTACTTACTGCCCAACAATTTGTTGCGGAATTGGGGAGGTCCAAATCTTGCTCTGCCTCGACTGGAATTAACCCTGACAGGGTTATAATTTACTTATTTCGTGATTTATACCATCTACAAACCCTGTCAGGGTTGTAAACTCGAGAAACTTAACCTAGCTCTTTATCACATTTTTAAGTTTTTGAACCACTGATTTAATGGATTAAAGGATATCAAGGATATCAAGGATATTTTATCCAAAAAAATCCGTGTTAATCCGGCTATCTGATTAATCCGCGGTTCAAAATTGATAGTGAGTTATTTATTTATTCAGCAAAAGCTATTCATTAACAAAAAGTATTAAAATCCGAAACTGATTTCCCTATTTACTTGTTAGACAAGTAGAACAAAGAAAAATTTAATCTAACTACAAAAAATGAGTTTGAAAGAGAAGACTATTAGCGAAGTGGAAAACAGAATCGAAAAAATTGAAAGAGCTATTGCAAAAAACGGCGTTGGTTCAAGTTATCTGTCTAAAGCAGAACGTGTACAAAGAGATGTGAACATTGGGTTGGCTTTAGGTGGACTAGCTTTAATTGCAGGAGTAACAGCCTGGGCTTTATTATCAAATAACGAAGACTAATCTGACCGAATTAAAATTAAAGAGGCGATACTAACTATCGCCTCTTTTTTTGTTTTATGTTATTATAGAATTGATGGCACTTACCATTTTCTTAGCCATAGACTCCTCTTCTGTGTAAGCCAGATTCTTCTTCATTTTATAAATTATAAGATCTACCGGTTGAGTTCTAGCGTCATTAAACTGAAGTCTCAAAAACCCAATTTTATTTATGTCCGAATCTTTATCTGTCAATTCAGATTGATGCAATCTGCAATTTGATATTTGGTTCAGATCGTATACGCTCTCTACTGATTCATTGATTTCTTTACTTAAATAGATCAATGTTTTCTGTTTGGTATCTATTCCCAGCGCATATTCATGTTGAAATACAGCAGATTTTTCAACGGTTAATTTTAGTGTTTTTGCGTAGCTGATCAACTGTTTAAGGGTTTTAGAAGTCTTCCTTTTATTTCTCTGATCAATTGTTACTGGAATAATAAATGCTAACAGTGCAATTGCTGTTATAATTAATGAACTTAAATCGAATTTCATATTTGATATAATTATAGATAATAGTGACATACCGACATATTGATCCTTTGGATTCATCGGTATTAATTAAAAAAAGTTTGATTGAACGGTGTGTTCAGTTTGTCACTCTTCTACAAAAAGGAATGGAAAGGATAAATCAGTTTTTTAATGGATAAACCGACATCAATCTGATTGTTGGAAACTATGAATGATTCGGTGTTATTTGGATGTGAAGTCCTGTTTTGGGCTTCTTTTGAAAATCGGTCCTGTAATTTCTCAGAAACTTCCGGCTTTGGAATTCTAACTGAAAAAGAAAAATTAGCCTCTGCACTAAAAAGCAAAAATGGATCGTAAATTCCATTCGCAGGAACTCCCGTATCGGAAGTGGCTGTCGCTGTTTGAACAAGCTTAAATTCATCTGCTTTAGAGGCTGTATAGTCCGATTGTACCAGAGATGGTAATGCAACCAGAACGGCCAGAAAGAATATGTTTGCGAAATTTTTCACAACAGAAAGATACAGCTTGAAAAGATTGGAATTAGTTTAAATCTGTTAAACCGGATGGGATTGTATTTATCCTGGAGTGGATTGAGTTTCGCAGTAGATATGTAATTCTCTCAATTCATTGAAGCAAAATTTTTGTGGGATTAATTGATCAGCAGGATTATTTCTCAGCTAATTTTCAATCCTGCTCATCTTGTAAATCCTTTAAAATCTTGGTCAAAAGCGAATTGAGATAGAATTATAGCAGGATTTATTAGGAGCAGGAGCCTGTCTGCCGACAAAGGCAGGCTGCAATTGAGCATTCCGCAGCATGGCTAGGAATGAAATAAAACTTAGAGGATGTGATGGAAGTCAGGAGACTTCCTGAGGTGTTTCTTTTAAGTCACCGCTATCGCTTAAGACTTAAAAGATCTTGGGGGCTTTTAAAGAATATTCAATAAAAATAAAATAATGGGATTTATTATAGGAAATATAAGAAAAGATAAAACTATGGAATTCTTTTTAAGAGAACGCTTTTGATTATTAGCCTTATAAATCTGCAAATATTTTTTTTCTTTCAAATATATAAACCAATTCACAAAACCGATTACAAACACGGCTATTAAATAGCTGAATAAATTAAAACTTTCCCAATTGAGATTTAATTGAGGAATTAATTCAGACATTAAAAAAAAGTTTATGACCCAAATACTTTCTATTAATGTGATAAATAGAAATGCTTTAAACTCAGGAATATCATCTTCTCCTAAAAATTTTTTAGAAAAATCATATATAAGAAAATAGACATACTCAAATAGAGATTTCATGTCATCGTTTAAAGTTGGGCAGCACGGGTGGTTAGGATAACTATTTTAATCATTATTCTCTATTCCGAGTTTAATGTCTTTTAGTAAAAGAATGACAGACTCCATGAATTTGAACAAAAAAGAAAACAATATTGTGTTTACTCCGATTGTGAGAATAATTGAAAAATATTCTTCAATAAATAGTGCTATAAATGTAGCAGAAATTCCAAGTGTTAAAAAAACTATAAATAAAACCTTGAATAATGTTTCTCCATAGTTGATTTTCGTATTACCTAGCTGTCTATTCCGCATAGAAGGTAAATTTTTCGCATTTCTGTTCATAAGTTTGTCTATAATTTTTTTTTTTTAAAATTAGTCTAAGATATTTTTAAATAACTATTACATCCTCACTAAAATAAACAAAATCAGATAAGAAACACCTAATCCCTTAAACCAGTTTAACAATTTATCCATCTGTCGGGCTTTGCACGGCTGATGGAGTTAAACTATGAGAAAAGAAGTTTAGTTTGATAAAGGAATCTGAACGTTGTTCAAGTCTCCATCACCCCGCTTTCAGCGGAATGATGGAATGAACCGGAATTTAAAGAATTAAACCAACTCCCCGATCTTCCCATAGATCATATCCAGCTCGTCTTCGGTAACACAGTAAGGAGGCATCAGGTACAACACATTGCCAAGTGGTCGAAGTAGCAATCCATGATCCACACATTCTTTTTTGATGCGGGATGCTACAGAATTCAGATATCCGCCCTCTTCTTCGTTTATGATATCCATCGCAGCGATGGTTCCTTTTACTCTGAATTTTTCTAAGCGTGGATGATCGGCAAGCTTTTCCAGATGTTTGGTGTGAATGGCTTCCATTCCTTTGAATACCGGAGCATTTTCTCTCAATAATTTCCAGGAAGCAATTCCGGCCGCACAACCCAATGGATTTCCGGTATAACTGTGTCCGTGCCAAAAGGTTTTTATAGGATCGTCAGAATTAAAGCTTTCGTAGATCTCATCACTACTCACAGTAACCGAAAGCGGCATAAATCCGCCAGTAATTCCTTTACTCAGGCAAATGATGTCCGGTTGTACTTGAGCTCGTTTACAGGCAAAATAGTCGCCCGTGCGACCAAATCCCGTCATTACTTCATCAAACAACAGCAAGGTATCAAACTGACGATTGCTCCAGTGCACTTTTTGGAGAAACTCTTCGGAACACATTCGCATCCCTCCTGCGCCCTGAACCAACGGCTCCATCAGAATTCCGGCATACTTTTCGGGATATTTGGTTAACAAACCTTCTAATTCTTCAATGACGGCATCTTCTTTATTTGCCCGATTCTCATCTCCGATCCAGGTTTCCGGATACGGGATCACTTCCACATCAAACATCCAGTCTTTGAATACATCCGTGAAAATAGATCGTTCTCCGGCCGACATCGCCCCTAACGTATCTCCGTGATAGGCGCCTTCAAAACAAATAAAAGTCTTTCGCTCCTGACCAATATTCTTCCAGTATTGATAGGCGATCTTCATCCCTACTTCAACAGCGGTTGATCCATTATCAGAAAAGAATACCTTATTCAGGTTTTTGGGAAGTTCCTGGGTGATCAACTCCGCCAATTGCTCCGCAGGATCGTGCGTAAATCCGGCAAAGATCACGTGTTCAAGCGTTTTAGCCTGCTCATAAATGGCTTTGGCTATATCCGGATGGGAATGTCCGTGCATATTCACCCACCAGCTCGATATACAATCCAGAATCTCTCTTCCGTCTTCTAAGGTGAGATAAGCTCCCTTTCCGCTCTTTACCTTAAGAGGCTCAGGTGCATCTTTGATGATCGTAAATGGATGCCAAACGTTTTGCATAGAATTAAGAATTATTCAATTAAGAATTAAGAATTACTTTTCTGTCATTTCGATCCCGAGAATTCGGGAGAGAAATCTAAAGATATCTTTGATAGCAATTTTTAGATATCTCGCTCCGCTCGATATGACAAAAGCAAAATTCTTAATTCTTAATTCTTAATTGAAAGTTTTGATTAAAAGCTTTTTTCAATGATTCAGAGTCAACATTTTGAAGAGTTTCGATCTCGAATACATCAATGTCCCCAAACCTTTCAATCGTTTCTTTGTTGGATGGATGTTTTTCGCCGTTCAGGGCTACTGCAAAGACTTTAATTCCACGATCTCTGAGTGCTTTTAGTGATAATAATGTATGATTCAACGTTCCCAAACTGCTTCTTGCGACCAGTAAAACGGGAAGTTTCAATCGCTCGATCATATCTAAAACGGTGTGTTCCCAGTTAATCGGCACAATCAATCCGCCGGCTCCTTCTACGATCAGATGCTTTGTTTCATATTCAGGCAATTCAAAATCATTCAGAGAAATCTTAACTCCGTCGATGTCTGCAGCTGCATGAGGACTCATTGGCGTTTCCAATCGGTATCTTTCCGGAATTATCCTTGAGGGATCAGCTTTCGAAACTCTTTGTACAAATTCAGTATCCGTTTCTTCATCCAGTCCTGCCTGAATCGGTTTCCAGTAAGTTGCATCCAAAGCAGACATCATCATGCCTGAAACCAATGTTTTACCAATTCCGGTGTCTGTTCCGGTAACAAAAAATTCTTTCGGAAATTCCATCACATATCTTTTTTAGCTGCTAAATAGACCACGTGCCATTTTACTTTAACTTCATTGGAAGTCTTTTCATCCCAAAACTTAGTTAACAGCTTTAATTGTTTAGCAGTTAATTGTTTACCCGTTTTAGATTTACGAACTCCGATCTCTTTCAAATGCTTGAAAAAATCCATAGAGTTATCAAATTCCTGATACAGATCGTTCTCGTAATAGTCTACCTGAACAGGATTCATCGACAGCTTTATCACCACCTCTTCCACATCAGGAAATGCATTAGCCGTAAAAGGCAGTCCGAGTTCCAAACAGTTGGAATACCATTCTTCAAAAGTATGATTACCGGGGAATGTGCAGAGTAGAAGTCCTTCCGGAACAAGCAATTCACTTAATTTTTCTAAACCTATGGAAGTGTCTTTAAACCACTGGGCGGCAAAATTACTAACGATGAGACTGTATTTAGGTTTCGAATCAGAAATCTCATCCACATTCAATGTTTGGAAAGAGACCGAATCATTAAGTAAACCTTTTTCTGCGAGTTGATTCTCACAAAATGAAACCATTCCCGCAGCAAGATCGGTAACGAGTTTATTTCGATCAGGAAATTCCTTGATGATCTGCTCCGATAAAAATCCTGTTCCACAACCCACTTCCAGAATATCTCCGGCAGGAAGTGTGTCTTTCCAGGGCAAGAGCGACGAAATGAGTCCATCAGCTACTTTTTTCTGGATCTCGGCTTTCTGATGATACTGTTCAGCAGCTTCAGAGAAGGTTTCGGCAATGCTTTTTGATGAAATAGTTTGTTCAGCGGTTATTTTCATAGCGCTCAAAAATAGGAATGATTGAGCACAGATACGACCAACAATCTTGAGGATTTACGAATGGCAACGCATGACCCTCATTCTCAAAAACCTTTACAAATTTCTTATTGTAATGGCCGTCAAGCATGTTTTCTCCTCTGGGCTCTAAGAGAATCTTGTCTTCTGCACTGTCGATGGCAACCATGGTAGAACCAAAATCCAGATCGATGAGAGGGAACCTGGTATTTCTGAGTTTCTTCAGGTCTTCAAGCAGCAGTTCTTTATTCAGGTCAGATGGAATCTCCACTTTGTATTCAGATGGTTGAAAACAGTTTTCATAAAAACTCTTCAGAACTTGTTCGGGATCAGCTTCAAAGCCTTTGATCATGTATTCTAACCCTTTTTCAGAGACAGACTTAAGCTTTCCATCACTTGGATGGAAATCATCAAAACCGTTAAATATCACTAACAGATCAGCTTTACTAAGTACCGCTGAATTACTCCAATGCAGTCCGTATGAATGTGTAAAAACCACTCTGAATTTGGTATCTGCATCAAACCTTGGATAGAACGGCTTTCCGAAATAGCCCCTGTTGGCAGGTTTTAAAGGAATGTTATCCGGAATTACAGAAGCTAAGTTGTTCCAAAAATCCTTATTAATCCCCCATCCGTGATAGGCCAATATTTCTACTTTCTTTTCCAATCAGCCAGTTCCTTTAAAAGTTTATCCAGATGTTCTTTTGTGTGCTTTACTGAAAGTGTGATCCGAAGTCTTGAAGCATCCTTTTCCACCGTAGGCGGACGAATAGATGAAATCCATAATCCATTTTCTTTCAATTGATTAGACAATTCAATTGTTTCTTTCTCATCACCAATAATGATCGGAATAATTTGGCTATCAGAAGCAGCAGTATCGAAGCCAAGTTTTTGAATTTCAGTCCTTACATACTCTACATTATTCATCAACTGAATTCTTTCCTGATCCATTTCGGGAATCAAGTCCAGAGCTGCATCAATAGCTCCAATCACATTTGGCGGAAGTGAAGTTGAGTAAATAAATCCACCTGCAAAGTTGATCAGATAGTCTTTCATTTCTTTTGAGCAAAGAGCAAAAGCACCGAACGAACCAAAAGCTTTTCCAAAAGTACCCAATGAGATATCGATTCCCTCCTTTCCAAAATTCAAACCCAAGCCTTTTTCTCCAAGCACTCCAACGGCATGAGCATCATCAGAGTACAAAAGAGTATTATACTTTTCAGAAATCTCAATCAGTCGATCGATATCATTTCGGTCTCCATCCATACTGAAAACCGTTTCTGAAACGATCCAAATTCGATTGTAACGAGCTCTGTCTGTATTCTTGATTAGTTCCTCAAGATCATCATAGTTATTATGCTCAAAGCGTTTAAAAGTAGCTCTACTGAGCAATGCACCCTGAATCAAACTGTTATGAATTTTCTTATCAGCTAGGATCAAAGAATTTCTGTCTGCAACTGCCGGTAAAATGCTTGTATTAGCCTGAAACCCTGAATTGAAGAGAATAGCTTCTTCTGCATTGAAGACCTCTGCCAGTTTTTCCTCCAGTTCTGAATGAATTGAAAGTGTGCCTGTGACTAATCTGGAAGCTCCTGAACCAACCCCGAAGTTGACAGCAAACTCGTTCGATCTTTTAATTAATTCCGGATGATTGCTGAGCCCCAAATAATCATTGGAGGAGAAGTTTATGTATACAGCACCATCATTCTTGATAATGTGAGCATCTCCCTTATTCTCCACGGGCTTTAAAGTACGAAACTGATGCTCTTGCTTACGTTTCTCAAGAGCATCGTTTATAAAAGAATGTTTGTCTTTTTTTTCACTCAATTAACTGGATCGTTGATTCCAGGTTGAATCACTTTCAAAGGTTCTTCCCATTGCTCTGAACTGACGAATAAAAGGAAGCTTCTTTTGTACCGATGGAGCAAACTGAGAATATTCGATCATAAATAATCTGTTTGTAGCAGGATCGTAGTAGGTGAAATTAACAAACGGTCCGCCCATTGCAGCATTTTCCATAGTCCACCAGCCTTGTGTTTCATAAGCCAGATATCGTCCTTTCTGAAAACTGTTCACTCTCATCTGAATTCGGTCGTTATATTCAGTGGTAACGTACTTATTCTCTGTACTTCCTTTAATGTATTGTTGATTCAATGAATCTCTGGTTGCATTGATCCAGTCCGAATCAAGGAAATTAATATCAGTTACATCGTCTTTCCACCAAACCCAGAACCAACGATCGTTGATCTCCAGGTTTCTTCGAAAAGAAATAAAGTCTGTTGTGTCAATTCTCGCTACATAATCGTGCTGAACTCTAACTTTAAATCCGTGATTGATCCACATAGAATCCGAATATTGAGTTTGTTCTTTCTTCTCGTACACATCGTATGTCCATCTGCTTAACTCACGTTCCAGAATATCAGCCATTAAAGATCGCTCTGAGTTTATGATCTTTTCTGCAAGAGCTGAATCAGAAGTCGAACTTAATATCAATGCGTATTGATCTTTATACCACTGATCTTTTATTGGAAATGCAAAGCTTTCACCGCTTCGTACTCTTTCTTCAACTCCGGCATCTAAGAAGCCACGGATCGCTCTGGAAACATCTGTGGTATCATCCAAAACCCCGGCAAAGATCACATTTTTCATTCCCTTTAAACGATCCAATTGCGAATTTGATCGAATGTCTGTGAACGAAAGATTATAATTAACCTCAGGATTCAGCATATGAAACTGATACTTACCATAAGTAGCGCGTATCGCTTCTGCAGTTTTGCTGTCGAAATGAGCTGAATCCATTACAACAATTACTTCATTAATAGATCCTTGTGCTCTGGATCTGAAATCACCGTCACAAGCAGACAGTATTGTTGCAGCTATACATGTAAATAGAAAAACTGTTTTTCTTAAAGACATAGTCAATTTTTTAGTTTCCGAATTTTAATGAGTAAACCAGAGAATAAAGATCTTGTTTCCATTCAGGTTTAGGATACGAATTTTTGATGGTATTAATTAACGCACTTCCAACTATGAATCCATCGGCATTTGATGCGATACGTTTTGCATCTTCATGTGATTTAATACCAAAGCCTACCATCACCGGATTACCTATAATATTTTCACGTACACGCTCTATAAACCTATCCACTGAATCTGATACTTCTTTTCCGTCTCTGGCTCCTGTAACGCCTGTTACTGATACACAGTATACAAAGCCTGATGATTTGGAATCAGCGAGTTTCATGCGGATATCTGAGCTGTTGGGAGCAACTAAATGGATCAGCGGCAAATTGTTTGCTTCTGCATGTTCGCGGATTATCTCATCTTCATCAACAGGAATATCAGGTAAGATCAAGCCATCCACGCCAGATCTTGAGGCTTTCTCACAGAATTCCTGAACTCCGTATCGCAGAACAGGATTCATATATCCCATCAATATGATCGGTATCTCAGATCTCTTTCTGATCTCGACTACCATTTCAAAGATCTTATCGATGGTAATTCCGTTTTTAATGGCGATATCGCTGGAATATTGAATGGTCGGACCATCAGCTAAAGGATCACTGAAAGGCATTCCAAGCTCGATCATATCCGCTCCTTTTTCTTCCATTCCTAAAACGATCTCAACGGTAGATTCCAGATCAGGATATCCGGCTGTAATGAATAAGCTCATGAGCTTTTCATCAGCTGCTTTTTCTTTAAACTTTTGTGTAATTCTGTTCATGTACTGCTTTTGGTGCCAGCGAAAACCTGAAGGATTTCGCTTGTTTAAATTTTAAGTTGTCATTCAGAGCGATAGCGATGAATGACTTTTCTTATAAAAATCTTATTAGTGTCTTTGTGTAATTATGTTCAACTAAAGTTAAGTTTTGTCATTTCGAACGGATGTGAGAAATCTGAATATCTATTTAAAGGAAATCTTTAGATATCTCTCCCGAATTTCCGGGATCGATATAACAGCAAAGTGTTACAAATTTTCTGATATTGTTCCCATATCCTTATCTCCTCTGCCCGAACAGTTTACGATAACTACCTGATCTTCTGTCGTAGTTGGTATAAGGTTTTCTAACCAAGCAAAAGCATGAGCTGTTTCCAGTGCCGGAATAATTCCTTCTTTCTTGGAGAGCAACTTCACTGCTTCCATTGCTTCGTCATCAGTTACTGCATGATAACTAACTCTCTTCGTATCATGTAAATGAGAATGCTCAGGTCCAATCCCCGGATAATCCAATCCTGCACTTATGGAATGAGCCAGTTCTATCTGTCCGTTTTTATCGTGAAGCAAATAGCTCATGGAACCGTGAAGAATTCCAGGCGTTCCTTTTGTTAGTGTTGCGGCTGTCTTGCCGGAATCCACTCCGAATCCGGCAGCTTCTATCCCGATAATATTCACTGATTCTTCTTCAATAAACGGATAAAAGAATCCCATTGCGTTTGATCCTCCACCAACACAAGCAATTAAGTAATCCGGAAGCTTTCCTTCTGCTTTCATGATCTGTCGCTTTGTTTCATCGCCAATAACACGGTGAAAGTTTCTAACCATCATCGGGTAAGGATGAGGTCCAACCACAGATCCAATGATATAAAAAGTATCTTCAACATTGGTCACCCAATCCCGAATTGCTTCATTTGTTGCATCTTTAAGCGTTTTAGAACCACTTTCAACACTTCTGACCTCTGCCCCAAGTAAATGCATTCGGTCTACGTTCAACTTTTGTCGAACCATGTCTTCAGCTCCCATATAAACCACACATTCCAGACCAAACTTAGCACAGGCTGTCGCAGTTGCTACTCCATGTTGACCGGCTCCGGTTTCAGCAATAATGCGTTTCTTACCCATTCTCTGAGCTAAAAGTACTTGTCCGATAGCATTGTTGATCTTATGAGCTCCGGTATGACAAAGATCTTCTCTTTTCATATAGATCCGGGCTTTTCCGTAGTGCTCAGTTAACCTGTTTGCAAAAGTTAGCTTCGTAGGTCTGCCTACGTATTCATCGAGCAGCTCATTTAATTGTGAATTAAACGAAGGGTCTTTGCTTGCAAGCTCATATTCTTCTTCTAAAGCTCTTACAGCAGGAATAAGTATTTCCGGCACAAACTTACCGCCGTATTGCCCGAAATAGCCTCTTGCGTTTGGTTGTTGGTATTTAATTTTGGTTTCTTCAGTCATTATTAAATTAATTTGTCATGTCGATTGATTCCGATGAAATCGGAAGATTGAGACATCTAAAATTTATTTTGATTTTGCTAAGTCTGTAAGATTTCTCGGTCATCCTGACTACGTCAGTTTTCATCTCGAAATGACAAGAAAGGTTATTAATTCTTTGATCTATATTCATCCTAAATCAGCTCTACAGGTTTGACCGTATTCACGAAGATTTCCATTTTTTCGAGATCTTTTAAACCAGGTTCTTCTTCAATGCTGCTTGAAATATCCACTGCATAAGGATCCAGAGTTTCTATGGCTTCTTTCACATTATCAGAATTCAATCCACCGGATAAAAAGAATGGTTTTGAAGTCAGGTCTTTAACGATATCCCAATCAAAAGTCTTGCCTGTTCCACCCCATTGATCACCGACTTTGGTATCAAACAAAAAGAAATCGACTACATCGTTATATTGATCGATCTTTTCTTGTAATGATTTCTTTGTGGAATCCAGAGTAATATGAATGGCTTTGATGATCGGCTTTTCAATCAACTCACAATATTCCGGTGTTTCATTTCCGTGAAGCTGAACCAGATCCAATCCTGTTTCTTTGGCAGTGGCATTTACTTCATCAAGCGGTTGGTTGACAAACACTCCCACTTTCTCAGGACCTTCCAACCAGTTGATAATAGCTCCGGCTTTAGCAGGTTCAATGTAACGTGGACTTTTATCGTAAAATATGAATCCCAAATAGTCCACAAACAAACCCGAAGCAAACCTACCGTCTTCGAGATTGGTGATTCCGCATATTTTTATTTTTTTTGATTTACTCATTGATCAAATTCTTTTCAAAAACTTCATTTCCTGACTCAATTAATTCTCTTACTGCATCTCCGGGATCATTCTGTCTCATAAAATATTCACCGATCAAAGCGGAGTGAATTCCTTCTTTTCTCAATAGAGCCATATCTTCTCCTGATGACAAACCGCTTTCTGAAACCAAAATCGTTTCTTCCGGTGCTTGTTGAAGGATGTTGATCCCACGATGTACATCTACTTCAAAATTCTTTAAATCTCGATTGTTGACGCCCAGAATCTCTACCTGGCTAAAGTCCAACCTGTCAAAGTCTACCTGATCATAACATTCAACCAAAGCTGATAATTCGAATTCTTTAGCAGCAGCAAGTAACTCATTCAATTGACTTCCATCTGTAATCGCAACAATGATCAAAACGGCATCTGCGCCATAAGCTCTTGCTTCTTTGATCTGAAACGGATCAATAATGAAATCTTTTCTAAGTAATGGAAGTTGAACTCGTTTTGAAATCGCATTCAAATACTCCATATCTCCCATAAAAAATGGTTTATCTGTTAATACAGAAATCGCTGAAGCTCCACCCTCTTCGTATCTGAGGGCAATATCAAGCGGGTCAAAATCTTTTCGGATCACTCCTTTCGATGGTGAGCCTTTCTTTACTTCTGCTATGATAGAAACTTCATCTTTTTTCTGTAATGCAGATTTAAAGTTGATGCGTTTCTTTTCGAATCCTTCCAGAGAATGCAGATCATTAAAACTGATCTCTTTTTTGCTTTTGATAAGATCTTCAGAAGTTTGAGCTACTATTTTATCCAGAATGGTTGACATCAGTACTTAAATACTCCCATTGCATCGTTGGTTGCATCAATAAAGTTATTGAATAATTTTCGGGCATTTCCTGATTCTAAACTTTCCACTGCTTTCTCTTTAGCTTCTTCGAGTGAGTTCACCAATCCGGATGCTTTGATTGCAAAAGTAGCATTTATCAACACGATATCTTTCTGGGCATCTGTGCATTTATTAGCCAGAATCTTTTTAAAAATAGATGAATTCTTTTCAGCATCGCCACCCATCAGTTGTTCCATTTCATAGGTTTTAAAGCCCAATGATGTTGGATCGAACCTGTATGACTCTGATACTTTTTTATCCTCAAGTTCAAAAACAGTAGAATTACCCGTGATGCTAACTTCATCCAAGCCGTCATCTGCATTAAAGGTATAAGCGAATTCTGTATCAAGATTTGATAGTATTGAAGCCATTTTACCAGCTACTTCGATATCGAAAGCACCGATAACATATTTTTGAACTCCGGCAGGATTAGCCATTGGTCCCAGAATATTGAAGAACGTACGAAATCCCAGTTGTCGCCGTGTGGGCATCACATATTTCATAGCTGGATGAAACATTGGAGCAAACATAAAAGCCATTCCAACTTCACTATAAACCTGTTCTACACCTTCTTTACCAAGTTCAATTGCAGCTCCAAGATGCTCTAAAACATCCGCACTGCCGCATTTACTGGATGCACTTCGGTTTCCATGCTTGATAACGGGAACTCCTGCTCCGGCAACTACAAAACTGGCTGCTGTTGAAATATTGAATGTTCCTGATTTATCTCCACCTGTTCCGACTAGATCGATAGCATTTGTGACGTCCACATCTACTTTAACAGACTTGTCACGCATTACTTTTACGAAAGCGGTTAGCTCGTCAACAGTTTCGCCTTTCATTCTCATTGCGGTTAGAAATGAAGCTATTTGTTCTTCAGGAACTTCACCTTCCATGATCTGAGTCAGCGCCCAACCTGCTTCGATCAGCGTTAGGTCTTCTGAAAATGAAAGTTTGTTTAAAATACTTTTGAATGTCATGATTGAGTTAACCAGTTGGTTATCATTTTTGGTCCTTCTGTGGTTAGAATACTTTCGGGATGGAATTGAATTCCTTCGATCGGATATTCTTTGTGTCGAACTCCCATAATTACATCTTCAGATCTTGCAGTTATTTCCAATACTTCCGGTATAGAATCAGGTGCTAGAACCAGAGAATGATATCGTGTTGCTGTACAATTCTGAGTGATATCCTTGAAGATATTTTTACCGTCGTGTTCAACCTGTGATACCTTGCCGTGCATAAGTTTAGGAGCATAATCTACTTTTGCTCCGAATACCTCACCTATGGCTTGATGCCCTAAGCAAACTCCCAGGATCGGAGTGGTTTTACCAAGCTCCTGAATAATTTGTTTACTGACTCCTGCATTATCCGGTCTTCCCGGTCCCGGCGAGATCAATATCTTAGAAGGATTCAGTTCTTTGATCTGATCAAGAGTAAGCTCATCATTGCGAATTACTTTATAATCATTAGTTACCGTAGCAACTAAGTGAACCAGATTATAAGTGAATGAATCGTAGTTGTCTATAATTAAGATCACTGAATAGCCCCGTTAATTTTACCATTACGACACACCCCTGAATCCCCTCTCAAGAGGGGACTTTTTAATAACCTATATGAATAATCGTGTATCATCTTAAAAGCTCCTGATGATTCCACATGCTTCACGAATTGGCTCCATCACGGATTCTGCTCTTTCTCTGGCTTTATTTCCACCTTCACGAAGAACATCTTTCACATAATCCAGATCTTTTTCCAGTTCTTTACGTTTCTCGTGGGCATCACCAAAATAGCTTTCTATCATTTCAAGCAGTTCCAGTTTAGCATGACCATATCCGAAACCTCCTGCTCTGTACTTTTCAGCTATTTCTTCTTGCTTCGCTTTGTCTCCAAACAGCTTGATCAGTGCAAAAACGTTATCAGTATCCGGATCTTTCGGCTCTTCTAATCCTTTTGAATCCGTTTCAATAGACATAACTACTTTTTTGAGCGGTTTACCTTCCGCAAACAAAGGAATGGTATTCTTATAGCTTTTGCTCATTTTTCGACCATCGGTTCCGGGAACTACGGCTACCGATTTTAGGATATGGTCTTCAGGTATTCTTAAAAGCTCGGAATCATATGCTCTGTTCAATTTTCCGGCAAGATCTCTGGCTATTTCGATATTCTGTTTTTGATCTTCTCCCACCGGCACTACATCAGAATGGTAAATGAGAATATCAGCGGCTTGTAAGATCGGATAAGTAAACAAACCGATATTCGGATTTAATCCTGCAGCGATCTTATCCTTATATGAAACTCCCTTTTCCATCAAACTAACTGGACAAAGTGTTCCCAATATCCAGGCAAGTTCGGTAACCTGAGGAACATCTGACTGAGCAAAGAACGTTGCTTTCTTGGGATCTAAACCCAAAGCCAAATAATCAAGAGTTACATCTATTGTATTTTGGTATAGTTGTTTGCCGTCATTAAGTGATGTCAGGGAGTGAAAATTGGCAATAAAGTAAAAGGCATCACCTTTATCTTGCATTTCTATATGTTGCCTCATTGCTCCAAAGTAGTTTCCGATGTGGAGTTTTCCCGAAGGCTGTATTCCTGATAAAATAGTTTTTTTGCTCATTCTATATCTAATGCTACGCTAAGAGCCTGAACTAATGCTCCTGCTTTGTTCTGTGTTTCTTCAAATTCTTTATCGGGATCACTGTCTGCCACTATCCCTGCTCCTGCCTGAATATAAACTTTGTTGCCGGTAACAACCATCGTTCTTATGGCAATACATGTATCCATATTTCCGGAGAAGTCAAAGTAGCCTACAGCTCCGGCATAAATACCTCTTTTGGTCGGTTCCAATTCATCAATGATCTGCATGGCTCTGATTTTGGGAGCTCCGCTTACCGTTCCCGCCGGGAAACATTGCATCAACGCTTCCACTGAAGATCGATCGTCTGAAATCTCACCCACAACATCACTTACTATATGCATCACATGAGAATATCGCTCTACAACCTGATTCCGTTCCATTTTAACCGTTCCTGGCTTTGACACTCTGGACAGATCATTTCTACCCAGATCTACCAGCATAATATGTTCAGCTACTTCTTTGGGATCGTTTTTCAGATCGATCTCCAGTTCCAGATCTTCTTCATGTGTTTTGCCACGTGGACGTGTTCCTGCAATCGGCAGAAGTCTCACTTCCTTGTCCTGAACTCTCACCAATACTTCAGGAGACGACCCAACGATCTGGAATTCATCGAAATCTAAATAGAATAAATACGGTGACGGGTTTACCATTCTCAACGCGCGATAAAGCATGAAAGAATCACCACTCATATTGGCTTCAAATCTTTGTGACAACACCACCTGAAAAATATCGCCTTCGTAGATGTGATCCTTCGCTTTTGAGACCATCGCATTGAATTGCTCTCTTTCAATATTGCTTTCCAGCGAGCCCGGGTCAATTGTAAATTCTCTTCGTTGATATTTCGCTGACATTGCAGCTTTTTCCATCTCATCCAAAGAAATTAGAGCAGATTCATACAGTGCTTCAGGATCAGAATTCTGATCCGTAAATACCGTTTTGATCAAGATCACCTGATGCTTTACATGATCAAAAGCATAAATTTCATCATAGAAACACCAAATGCCTTCCGGAAGATCCAGATCATCCTTTGGGACATTCGGCAGATCCTCCACCAGCCTAAAAGTATCATAAGCTGAAAAACCTACCGCTCCACCTGTTAATCGTGGCAGTTCAGGTATCTTTGGCTCTGTATATTTCGTTGTTTGATATTTAAGTTCTTCAAAATACGGGCGTTCTATTTCAACACTGCCATCTTTGTTTTTTAACGAAGTGTTCGATCCATCAAAATGAAGAGTTTGATAGGGATTTCTCCCAATAAATGAATAACGAGCAAGTTGCTCTCCCCCTTCAACCGATTCCAGCAAAAAAGGATTTCGTGCTCCTTCCCTAATATTCATAAACAAAGAAACCGGTGTAAGTACATCTGCCAGTAATCTCTTATAAACAGGTATCGCTGAGTAGTCTTTACTAAGTTCTAAAAATTGTTGCTTGTTCATATGTTAATTGTCATTCTGAGCGATAGCGAAGAATCTGCACATTTTATCAATTGTGAAGATCCTTCAGCAATAGCTTCAGGATGACTTTTAAATTAATTATGGGATTAACCAAAACTTAAGGTCAAAAAAAAACCCACTCTTCCGTAGGAACAGTGGGTGTATGTAATTTCTTAGTTAAAAATCTTTATGCAACAATCCCACTGCTTATGTAAGCGTTGGGCCACCACCAAGTGTTATGTAGTTGCTTTTTTAACATGGCTGAAAATATAGCAGGGTAAGAATTTAATAGCAACGATTATTCAAAGAAATAAACTTTCAATATTTAAGTTGCTATCTAAACAATGAATTCCTAATATTTAAGCGAACCCAAAAAACATCGCCTATTTAGTATCGTTACAATATTTCTTCACCTAAAATTTAAACGCGATCTTTTTGTCTTATAAATTCTTTTCTCTGGTTCTGCTTGCTTTGGTTTGGACTGTGTTTGCTTCTTGCGATGACGCCCTTACCCCCAAAGACTTCGATGAACAACAACCTTATGTTCAAAATCTGGTAGTCAATCCTTCCACTATTTCCTTTGATCCTGAAACAGACGGACAGAAAGATACTACTCTTACTTTAGACGTTACCGTAGATGGATTTAATTTTGAAGTAGATTCAGTTCCTTATTATTCTGTCTTTCTGGGTGATGATGAGAATCCGATTCTTCAGGATAAGTTTCTAGTAAACTTCAGTCCTGTAACTACGTTTCAAGCCAGTATTCCTATTGAAACTAAAACCTACTTCTTTGAAACCTATACCGTTTTAATTACACCTTCATTATCAGGTAACTTTACCAATTTTGCACAATCGATAATGATTCAAACTGGTGTTCCATTTAATGCCCCTACAATTATTGAAGCAATTAATCCTGAAGAGGTTCAAAGGCCTTCCTCAGGAAACGTAAATGTCCGTTTTCAAGCTAAAGCAACTGACATTGATCGCCAAAAGAATCTTGATGGTGTTTTTTTAAGACTAATCAGCAGAACCAGCGGTGAGGTCAACAATTCACCTTTCCAACTATTTGACGATGGAGAAAGAGCCGGAGATCAATCAGCAAATGATTCGGTTTTCACACTTACTTTTCCGGTAAACTCAGGAAATCAATTGCAAACTTATGACATTTTATATTATGCAAAAGACAAAAGTGGTCTGGTAAGTGATACAATTAAAACAGTATTTAAGATAGTAGAATGACCAAAAAATTATTCATTACATTATTTCTTTTAATACCATTTTATTCTTTTGCTCAATCTGTATATGAGGTTTCCTCCCCTTTTAACAGTATAAGTCAGAATGGAGTATCCAATATTCTTGGAGCGGGAGATACTTTATGGATCAGTCCATCTTTAAATTACAACGTATCTAACAATATTGACTGGTTACAACCTTCCGGAATAGACAGCATTACAGACGGAGACGGTAGAATTTTTTCTATGGATATTTCCGGAACCAATTTTGCAGTCGGTTTAGGTTTTAGTATCGATCTGGATGGAGATCCCATATCATCAGGCTTCGGATTTTATTTTTCCTCAGACAATGGTACAAACTGGCAATTTCAGGATTTCCCGCTCGACAGCAAACCATCAGACAGCTGTGATGATGATTCCATTCCTTATACAGGAGGTTGCGATATTGTATTTACTTATGGAGGTAGTCAATATTTCAGGATCAGAAACACAGTTCGTCAACAATCTCCTCCTTTTGATATTCAAATAAAATCTGACACAGTCTTTGCAGCCGTTTGGGGTTCAGGTTTATTAAAAAGCTCAAACAGAGGATCAACTTGGGATAAAGTAATCCTTCCTCCTTCCGGTGTTCGTTCATTAACTCCTGAGAATTCGTATTCCTGGTCCTCAAATTATCAGAATACAACTATTAATCGATATGACGCTCGTTCAGATCTAAATTTGCTTGGCTTTGGTTTGCATTTAGATTCATCGAATAATGTCTGGTTTGGATCAGCCAATGGAATTAATTTTTCTTCTGATGCTTACACCACTTCAACCGACAGTATCTCTTGGAAACATGTAAATTTCGATAACAGCAATGACGGATTGCTCGGCAACTGGGTTATTGAAATAGAAGAAGATCCCGTAACCAATACTATTTGGATGACCAACTGGATCACAGATGCATCCAATGGCGAACAATTCGGCATCGTTTCAACTTCAGATAATGCAGAGACTTTTCGTCAGCACCTGATCGGAGAAAAGATCAACAGTATTGGTTTCAAAGACGGAGCCGTGTTCGCTGCCGGTGACAACGGATTATTTATATCTACCAATAATGGGGACAGTTGGAGTAAATTTCCACAGATCCGTAGCGCCAATACTTTTCTTAAAGAAAATACTGAGTTTCTTTCTGTTGGTTCTACTACAGACAGAGTTTGGGTCGGAACAACCGATGGACTTGCTTCGACTGACGACCTTGGCCAAACATGGGAAATCACACGCGTTAATTTCCCGCTCAGCGGAGGCAATGCTTTTGATCCCGATGCTAAGACCGTTCAAACATTTGCTTATCCGAATCCCTTCTCTCCTTCATTACATGATCTGGTGAGAATTAAATACGAGCTAAAAGAAAGCGGAACGGTAAATATCAGAGTATTTGATTTTGGGATGAATTTAGTTCGTGAAATCGAAAACGATACTTTTTCTGCAGGCACTTATGAAGCTGTTTGGGATGGCGTGGATAATTCAGGCAGGAAAGTTGCCAATGCTCCTTACATCTATATAATTGAAATGCCGGACAGAACCATTAACGGTAAAATTCTGGTGATCGAATAACATGAAATTAACTTCTTTAATATTATTCATTTTCATCACTACAGGAACTGTGTTTTCACAATCGGGTGGCTTTGCAGGAGCTTCACAACGGATCGGTTATGGTCCTGAAGCGTTAGCAATGAGCAATGCAATGACTGCTGTAACTACCCAAGGTTCTAACGCTCACTATAATCCGGCTCATTCTGCCCTCTTCTTAACTCATATTCCTTTAAATTTATCGGTGTCTTCGATGAGTTATGACAGAATTCATCAAACTTTTGGAGCTGTATTTCAACTTCCACCTTCTGCCGGAGTTACTGTAGGCTTGCTACGTTCCGGGATAGATGAGATTGACGGTCGTACAGTAAGTGGTTATCCAAACGGAAGTTTTGATGTATCAGAGTATCAATTATTTACTGCTTTTGGAATTCGTTTAAGCGAAAAGCTTAATGCCGGGTTTGGTTTTAAACTGAATTACGCCGATTACCATGAAGATCTGGATGCGGAAACTAGTGTTGGTATAGATCTGGGATTTCTTTACAAAATAAACAATCACATGAATTTTGGGTTCTCCATTCAGGATATGTTTGCTGAATACAGATGGAATTCAGCTGAACTTTACAATCAAAATGAATCCCGAAATGTGATCAATAAATTTCCTACACGCTTTAAATGGGGATTAGCTTATCAGAAAGAACAATATACTGTTTCAGCTGATTATGAAATTCAGGCTTTATCTTCTGAAGTGACGGAAGAAGAAATATTTATTTCCGGTGGACGTCCGGTTTTGATTTCGACCACTTCAGAACATAAAACAAATGTTCAGCAATTCAGACTTGGAGGTTCTTGGAATGTCCATGAGAGATTAACCCTTCGCGGAGGTTATAATTTACCTGACCTTACTAACACCGACAGTTGGGGAGCAAGTAGCGGATTTTCGCTTTATCTTCCTTTTGATAAATTTTCACCTTCAATAGGGTATGCTTTTGTCCTTGAACCCAACAGAATTTCAAATATGCACGTTTTCTCTTTAAGCTTAAAATTATGAGAGTTGGTTTAGTCCTTTTATTTCTTTTTACTGCTATCAGCGTCAATGCTCAACAGACCAGTACGGGATTTCCTATGCTGGAAAATGCTCCCACCCCTTCAGGTTTAGCTATTGGTGAAGCCGGAGCTGCTGTTCCCATGGGATCTGCTTCTATCTATTTAAATCCGGCGTTGTTGATATATAATACTAACTCAACTATTGACCTCGGGTATTCCAGCTGGATCGATGAAAGTACTTATCTGTTTGGTGGTGCCAACTTTATTAATGGCAACAGAGCTTTTTCTGTTGGAATATACAGTTCTGGTGTGGGAGGTTTTGAACAACGAGACAGACCGGGTGAACCAAACGGTGATTTTTCTTTGACTTATCTTTCATTAAGCGCTGCCTTAGCCTATGATTTCGATTTTATTTCTCTGGGATTAGGCGGACAATTTTTAAATGAGGAGAATGCTCAATATCAAGCCTCGGGATATGCATTTAACTTTGGAGTTGCCGGCAATTTCCTAGATTCTAAACTGAAAACAGGAATTTCTGTACTGAATATTGGTAAACTTGACGATCTGAATAATCAACCAACAGAGTTACCTGAATTACTACGTGCCGGTATTGCTTTGGATGTTTTCGAATATACTCACCCAAAGAATACTGATCTTCCTGTTTTAGTAAGTGTAGCTACTGACTTTGTAAAGCCTTTAAATAATCGCGAGAGCTTATCTTCCGGAGAACAAGAAAATGAACATTACTTCAACCTTGGATTGATCTTAAATGTTGCCGAAGTACTGGAAATTTCCGGCGGGTATAAAACCGGAAAAAGTACTGTTAAACCGATTTCATTTGGAGTTGGTTTTATAACAGACCTTATTAAGGTAAATTATGCTTTGGTTCCTTATGAAACAGGCTTCGGAACCTTACATTCAATTGGGTTACAATATAAATTTTAGACCATCTCTTTATGGAGAAGCAATCTCTCAGTGATATTTACTCGTCTATGGGAATGAAGGATTGCTCCGTTTACGTAGTGCCTAAGATCAGATCAGACTATCCGAAATCTGATTATCTCTTTTTGCTTTATAAGCCATTACTCAATAATGCTGATTACCGGATTCTTAGTTTATCAGTTTTTGGTCACTATAAGTTCGTGATGAAATCCATTACTTCTAAAAATGTAATTCTGCATTATCATTGGCTTGAGTTTCAGGACATGAAATCACTACTAGGAATGCCATGGAAATTAGTGTGTATTATGTTGTTTAAGCTATTTGGAGGAAAAATTGTATGGACTGTTCACAATCTTGAACCTCATGACAGAAAATTTTTAAATCTTCATTTGCGAATACATCGCTGGATGGCCGGAATCTCAAATAAGATCCATATCCATGCTGAAAGCTCCGCTAACCTGATAAGAGATAAGTTCAAAGCTGATGTTAATAAATTCTGCTTACTTCCCCATCCGAGTTTTCCTGCTCAACGTATAGACAAACAGGAATCAATAAATTACTTAAACAGCAGTTTTGGATGGCAGCTCGATCCTTCCCGTCCAATAGCTTTGATCTGGGGAAATATTTCGCTCTATAAAAATATTGAACATCTTCTGAATTTAATTACTGAGCAGAACCTTGACGTTCAAGTGATAATAGCGGGACCAATCAAAAAAGGTCAAGAGACACTCACTGAAAGAATAACCCTGAAATGTGATGAAGAAACTGATTTTTATTGCAATCCAAGTTTTATTGAGGAGAAGGATATTCCGTTTTTTTTTGGAGCAACTGACTTTTGTCTATTTAATTTTACTCAAATACTAACATCCGGGTCGGTTGAAATGGCACTTAGTTATAATAAAGATATTATTGCTCCCAGAACCGGATCTTTAACAGAACTTTCTAACTCTGCTAATGCATTTCTTTTTTCAAATGAAAAGGAATTAAGCACTCTTATCCGTTCATCAATCTTTACCTTCTATAATGAGTAAGTTTAAAGAAAAAGCTTTTTGGATTGCAGCTGGTGACTTCGGAGGTCGGGGGTTAGCATTTATTACGACGATTTATTTAGCCCGAACTTTAGGTGCAGAATTCTATGGATTAATTACTGTAGCGGTATCAATTCTTGGATATGCAACCTGGGGTGCTGATATGGGATTGGTTAATATCGGAGTTCGGGAAATGGCCAAAGAACCACAATTCCGGACCTTCAGGGCTAAAGAGATATTTACTACTAAAGTTCTATTAGGGGCTTTAGTGCTCATTTCTTCAACAATTATTCTTTCATTGGTATCGATAGGTTCTTTACAAAAACAAGTTATCCTTGGTTACTTATACGCTTTGGTTCCTTACGCTCTTCTACTTGAATGGTATTATAGCGGCAGACAGGAATTTGGCAAAATAGCATTATCCAAAATTGTAAATGGGTTGGTTTATTTTGGACTGATCTTCTGGTTGATCAAAAGCTCCGATGATGTAACTTTAGTCCCTATGCTTTATACCATTGGAATTACCTCCGCTGTAGTAATACTGGGTACATTTTCATTGACACATCATCCTTTTACACTGCCATCCAGAGGATTTAAAACTTACATAGAACTTCTTAAGAATGGATCTTTAATTGGATTAGGAGAGTTTTTTGTTAAGATCGTTCAACTTTTACCTCCTATTTTAATCGGAATATTTTTCAGTTTAAGAGAAGCAGGAATTTACGGAGCAGCATTCAAGATCATTCTGGTTGCAATGTTGCTTGACAGGATCTTTGTAAACCTGCTTTTGCCTAATCTCTCCTCACTTTGGACTACAAACAAAGAAGCTGCAATTCAAAGAGTAAATATGGTATTGAGATTGGTTATCGTTGGTGGAGCCTTGGTTTCAGTTCTAACGGCTATCAATGCAGACAAAATTGTTATTCTTCTTTTTGGTTCTGAGTTTATTGAAAGCGCTGAGCTGTTACAAATTCTATCGATCTTTATATTTCTCACTTTTGTAAACAGTCTGTTCTCATTTGGGCTTATTGCCACAAATAATGACAAGAAATATTTTTTAGCCACAAGTATTGGAGGATCTCTATCGGCAATAATTATTATTCTGATTTCAAGTTATGGCTCTCCTAATCTGGTGGCGATTTCAGTTATAATCTCTGAATTTATATTAGCAACTTCTTCATTCATTTGGTTTAAAAAAGTAATTCCTACACAAATTCTCAGACCTTTATTAATAACAATCGTTCTTAGTGTGGGCTTATTCTGGATATTTGATCACTTTGAAGTACATTATTTACTAGCCTCAGTCATTTCAATAATATCGATTCCAATTTTAGTCTGGAAAACCAAAGTGATAAGAATCGGCGAGTTAAACTGGTTAAAAGAAAAGTTATTGAAATGAAACAAAGTCTTTGTACCGGTTTGATCTCTCCTTCTGATTATCTGATCTCTCTGTTAGACAGTATTGGAATCTGGTATGAAGAAATAGATTTCAAAAAAGAGCTTTCAAAAAATTATTCTGTAATTATACTTGAAAAAGTAAGCCTGAATTCCAGTCAGCAAACAAAGGTAAACGATTTCCTGAGGAATGATGGCTCTGTGTTGGAAATCAGCACAAAACCATACTTTTACTCTGATGAATTAACTAAATCGTACTCAAAAACTATTTTTAATAACAATTCGGAATCAGGATTCAACCGCGTAGCACCTATTGATATTTATTCTCATTGGGCTTCTGCTAAAAGCTCCAGTACATTATCAGGATTGGTAGGTTTTCAAAAAACAGAGAACAGTAATTATCAAAATGTGTGTTTCCTGGGTTTGGATATTAACTCACTCCCGAAAGCTACAAGTTACACCAGAAAGCGGTTTTACAGTCCATCAGGCCTTTTCCCGGATGAAATAGTTAATAAAGTAAGCAGAGATTCTTTGAGTGACCTGATCGAGCTGTGTATAAAAAAACTTCTTTACGCCAGGAATCTTCCGTTCATCAAAAAATGGACTTCACCAAAACCCGAACCTGTATTCGGCTTTCGGGTTGACAGTGATTTCGGAAGTAAAAAATCGCTCGATTCGATCTATAATTTATTATCTGACTTTGGTATAAAAGCTACCTGGTTTTTACATGTTCAGGCTCATGAAAACTATTTAGAGCACCTGAAAACGTTTGGAGAACAGGAACTGGCCTTACATGGATATAATCATGGTTACAGTGGTTCCATTGCAAAAATACAAGAAAACATCAGGACCGGACTTTCTGTTCTAGAATCATCAGGGATTCATCCATCAGGCTTTTGTGCGCCCTATGGAATCTGGAACTTTGGATTACAAGAAGTTCTTTCTGAGTTTAACTTCAATTACACTTCAGAATTTACTTCCGGATATGACAGTGTTCCCTTTGTTGTTCCGAAATCAACCAATCTGCAAATACCCATCCATCCCATTTGTACAGGAAGTATGAATCGAAAAGGGTACTCATCAGACCAGATAAAAGAGTATTTTTTGTCAGTTTATGAACGAAAAAAATCATTTTATAAACCTATTTTCTTTTACCATCATCCCATGCAAAAAGGATTGGATATTTTCGGTGACATTTTCAAGAAAGTTCAGGCTGATGGTTTGACTAATCTTACATTTAATGAGTACGCTTCCTTCTGGAAAAAAAGACAGGATCAGCAAATTTCGATTTATTCAGAAGGACAAAAGATCTTCATTGAATCAAATGATCTTGAATTATATTTATACATTTCAAATACAAATAATGAATTTGATCTGGTGTCTTCAAAAACTCAAATTTTGGAGAAAAGCGTTTATTCTACTTTTAAATACGACACTCCTTCTCTACCTTCAAATTCAGAAATCGAACAAATTCACCAAAATAGATTCCAACTATACAAAACCAATATTTTAGACTGGAGAAACAGACAACGATTATGAAAGTTGGATTTATAGCACCACAAAGTATTTATGCCGTTAATGGAGGTGTCAGAACTCAAGCACTAATGACTGCCCGGGCACTTACAGATCTGGGAGTAGAAGTTAAATTTATTTCTCCATGGGATGATATTTCCGAAAATGAATTAGATCTGTTCCATATTTTTACTGCCGGATATGAAACCATCGGAATTATTTCCAGACTTCAAGAGCAAAAAAAGAAGATAGTTCTTTCTCCTGTTCTCTTTTCAAACAGAAGTTATAAAACTATTCGCAGAGCAATTAATGTTGAAGAAAAATTAACTTCTGTAAGTGCCGGTATAAGATCAGAGTTTGGTATAAAAAAGGATGTTTGCAAAAAAGCAGATCTTATTCTTCCAAATACTTCATCTGAAGCTAAACTCATTACCAAAGCATTTGAACTGGAGCAAGCTAGAATCAAAGTTGTGCCCAATGGTGTGGAGCTCAGATTTAAAGATGCTGATCCGAAACTCTTTTTAGCTGAAAAAAAGCTTCAGGATTTTGTTCTGTTTACAGGACAGGCTTCTGCTCCTCGCAAAAATGTTTTGTCACTCATTAAAGCTATGCATAATATCGATGCTGATCTGGTGATCATAGGTAGTTTCAATGATTCTGAGTACAGTAAAGTATGTTTGAAATTTGCTCATGAAAATCCAAGGATTCATTTACTGGAAACAATGGATCATAATTCAGATTTACTTCGTTCAGCTTATGCTGCTTCTAAAGTATTTGTATTGGCTTCTCAGTTTGAAACGCCCGGAATTGCTGCAATGGAAGCAGCTTTAGCCGGAGCAAATATTGTGATCACTGAGGCCGGAGGAACTAAGGATTACTTTAAAGAATTCGCTCATTATGTCTCACATAGTTCAATAGAATCCATTCAAAATGGTATCAAAGAAGCTCTTTCTAAGCCAAAGTCTTCAGAGCTCATGTCACATATTTCTGAAAATTATTCTTGGTCAAAAGTTGGCGAGCTTACCATGAAAAACTATCAGGAATTACTTGCATGAAAAAGATAGTTGTAGCCTTCGGAACCAGGCCGGAAATAATAAAACTGGCACCACTTATAAATGAACTTGAATCTGCAGGGAAATTCAATGTTATTAAAGTTCATACAGGTCAACATGATGAACTGGCTGTTGATATGCTGAATGTGTTTGGGATTTCTCCCGATCACAATTTAAAAAGTATGGCTTCTACTTCTGATCTTTTTGAACTGACAGAGTTTCTACTACCTAAATTAAAGGAACTATTTACATCAGAAAAACCCGATGCTGTTGTAGTTCAGGGAGATACAACTTCATCTTATTTAAGTGCACTGGCTGCCTTTTATTTACAAATTCCCGTTTATCATGTGGAAGCAGGATTGAGATCTTTTGATAATTTCAATCCATTTCCGGAAGAAATGAACAGAAAGCAAATTAGTTCAATTGCTTGTTTACATTTTGCACCCACAGATTTTGCAGTTCAGAATTTGATTAATGAAGGGATAAATGAATCTGTAGTATTCAATACCGGAAACACAGTTATTGATGCACTTCATCAAATTAGAAACTCTGAACTATTTGCTAATTCCAGACCGGAAATCCTTAATGAGATCGAACCATCTCAAAAACTGATTCTGGTTACAACTCATCGTCGCGAAAACCTTGGCGAACCGTTGTATTCAATAATGAAAGGTTTAGTTGAAATACTGGAAGCAGATCATTCTAGAATTATCCTTTTACCCGGTCATCCGAATCCAAAAGTTCAGGAAATTCTAAACTCAACTGAGTTCCAGCACAAAAGACTCAGAATTATTGATCCAATGGATTATTTAACTTTTCAGCACGTACTGGAAAGAGCTGATCTTGTACTCACAGATTCAGGTGGTATTCAGGAAGAAGCTGCAGCCTTGGGCAAAAAACTTCTGGTTCTTCGCAAAACTACAGAGCGGCAGGAACTTATAGAAAGTGGGTATACTAATTTAGTGGGCTCAAATAGTGCACTTATTTCAAAAGAAGCGGATAAAAAACTGAAAGACTTAGATTCTGGTATAGCCTACAATCCGTATGGTACCGGAGATGCTTCTAAAAAGATAGCTGAAATTATCCAATCAAATCTTTAAGGAGATCTTTACTTAACTGCTTATCCGTTAGCTAAAATCCTGAAATACTTCTTCACCTTCTTCTTCATAGTCCCCAAAGTAATGGATTGCTCCGATGATCAATCCTTTGAAGATGAAAATGGTGAACACAGCCATTAGTCCATATTCTTTTAAGGTCACGATCAGAATCAGATATAATAAAAGTAATCCCAGTTTACCTCTGTTTTCACGAATCGAGCGACGATCAAATCGTGGAATTTTATCAAATTTGATAGTACTAACCATAAGGAATGAAATCACAATTACTACCGGGATCAGTACTGAATTTATTCCTTGTTCAAAAACTGTAAATAGATCCAGTTCATTTCTGAAAGTGAGGAAAAATGAACCGATAATAATTGCCTGAGCCGGAATCGGAAGACCAATAAAATGTTCATTGGTTGGTGACAGTCTTGCATTTACATTAAATCTGGCTAAACGAACTGCACCGCACAAAGGTGGGATTGCACTTATGATCATTCCTAAAACACCAAGCTCATTTAAGCTGAACGTATAGATCAAAAACCCGGGAGCCACTCCAAAAGAAACCATATCACTTAGCGAATCCAGTTCTATACCGAAATCGCTGGTAGCGTTCGCTAATCTTGCCATTAAACCGTCCATGACATCAAACATTCCCGCGATAGCAATTAACCACGCTCCCCAGAACAGATTTCCGTCTGCAATGCTAATGATCGCCAGAAAACCACTGAATAGATTCATTAGGGTAAAGAAGCTAGGTACTGCAATGCGTCGGTTTACAGGCGGTTTTTCCTGCTTTATACGCTTTCTCTTTTCGCGAAACGAACCATATTTCTTCTGGATCGGATACTTCACGATTTGATCTCTCCGATTATAGATTCCCCTGCTACTGTACGATCCCCTTCTTTTACTTTGATCTCTACAATAGAAGGAACGATAACATCCATTCTGGAGCCGAATTTCATCATTCCAAATCGTTCACCTGCTGTTAACTCATCACCTTCTTTAATATGATACACTATTCTTCTTGCCAGAAATCCGGTTATTTGTTTAAAAAAGAATTTAGTCCCTGAAGGATGAAGAACACCGAAATCTGCTCTTTCATTTAGATCAGAAGCGTGTTCGTTCCAAGCCATCAAATATTTTCCCGGATGATATTTCAGATATTCCAGTTTTCCTGAAATGGGATTTCTGTTTACGTGTACATCCAAAGGCGAAAGGAAAATACTGATCTGAGTAGTTTTATCTTTTATGTACACATCTTCCTGATACTCTTTTACAAGAACAACGACACCATCAGCAGGAGAAATGACTAAGTTTTCGTCAGACGGCGTTTCTCTTTCAGGATCACGAAAAAAATAAATAACGATTCCACAACATATACCCACTACAATGTAGATCGGATAAGCGATCCAGTGTGAAACATAAAGTGCTGTAAGAGTGAAAACAATTACTGTAAATAAAACAGCAACTGTCATTGTGAAATAGCCTTCGCGTGCAAACATAAATTAAAAGAGCTTTATAACATCATTAAATACTACGAAGATCATCAGTGTGACCAATACAAAGAAACCAATATTCTGTGCAATTATCCTGACTTTCTCAGTTGGTTCTTTTCGGGTAATGCCTTCGTAGATAAGAAAAACTAAATGCCCACCATCTAAAGCGGGAATAGGCAAGATATTCATAATTGCCAGTGTAATACTCAGTAATGCAGTGATCGTCCAAAAGCCTATCCAACCATTGGAATCTGTAGCCTGTTTTGTCATTTCAGCAATGGCAATCGGGCCTCCTAAATTCTGACGTACGGAAATATCACCTTTAATCATTCTGGCAAATCCCTGTATTATACCTGTCGTTTGGTCCGCTGTTTCTTCCCAACCGGCTGCAATCGATTCAAAGAATCCATACTCAATTCTTGTTCCAAATTGATAGGTTTGAGGAGCGCCAACACCTAGTTTATTATCTTCATTTGGGGTTATACTAAAAGAAAGTATTTCTCCGCTTCTGTCAATAGTTAGATCTAATGGAACACCCTCTTCATTATTTGCTACTATATTAAAAAAAGCCAACCATGTTGTTACTTTCTCACCGTTCATGGCTATAACTCTGTCGCCAACCTCAAGGCCAGCTTCTGCTGCCGGAGAGCCTCTTTCTATTTGAGAGAAAATGCTTGGAGCAATACTTGTTCCGTCAATAAACCCTCTGGTTTGAATGCTGTCTAAAAATGAAGAAGCTACGGGAATAGTAATTTCTTCTCCGTTTCTTATTATCTGATAATTCAGATTCTCTGAAGTCAATGCCGATGCAGAAACCAGATCATTGAAATAAGGAACTTCTTCACCGTTTACTCCAATAATTTTGTCGTTATTTCTGAATCCTATTTCGTGTAAAATAGATTCTTCAGGTACATAAAGCCCATCAATGTTTTCTAAAGGAACAACGAGCTTACCATTGGTCATGATCATTCCTGAAAAGATCACAAAAGCCAGAATCATATTGAAAATAACTCCGGCGGTAATCACAACCATTCTTTGCCAAACAGGTTTACTTCTGTATTCCCACGGCTGGGGTTCTTGCTCAAGGAATTCGTTATCCATGCTTTCATCCACCATTCCGGCAATTTTCACATAACCGCCTAATGGAGTGGCTCCGATACAATAATCGGTATCTCCTTTTTTAAATCCCCAAACGCGAGGAGGAAAACCAACCGAAAAGCGTTCTACTCGCATTCCAAATAACTTGGCGGCCAAAAAATGTCCCAGTTCGTGTATGAAAACCAGGATCATTAAAGCACCCATAAAGATGCCGATTGTCGATAAAATTTCTATAAACGTCATATTACTTAATCTGCGCAGCTAAATCGCGCGTCTCTTTATTGATTTCAATTAGTGAGTCAATGTTTACTTCATAACCCGACCCGATTTTTTCAAGACATTCCTCTACAATTTTCGGGATGTCAATATACTTAATTTCTTTATCCAAAAAGCGTTTAACTGCTACTTCGTTCGCTGCATTTAAAACCGCCGGAGCAACCCCTCCAATTTCTATAGATTCGATTGCGAGTTTCAGACAAGGAAACTTCCCGTAATCAACGGGCGAAAAGGTGAGTTCTTGTGCCTGAGTCCAATCCATTCTAGGTGTTTCTAACTTTAGCCTGTCAGGATAAGTCAATGCATAGATAATAGGAACTTTCATATCCGGCGGACCAAGCTGTGCTTTGCTGGAACCATCCGTAAAAGTAACTATGGAATGAATAATGCTTTGCGGATGGATGACCGGCTCGATCTTAGAAACAGGAATATCAAACAACCATTTTGCCTCTATGATCTCGAGTCCTTTATTCATCATGGTCGCAGAATCTACGGTGATTTTAGCGCCCATATCCCAGTTCGGATGATCTAAAGCCTGAACTAACGTTACATTTTGCATCTGCTCTTTGTTCAGATCTCTGAACGGACCACCACTTGCAGTGATAATGATCTTCTCGATGTTTTCGTGCTTCTCTCCTACTATAGATTGAAGCATTGCACTGTGTTCTGAATCCACAGGAACTAAAGTGCCGGAATACTCATCCAGAATATTTCTGATGATTTGTCCGCCAACCACCAAAGATTCTTTATTAGCTAGTGCTACTTTCTTTCCGGCTTTCAAGGCTTCGATCGTTGGGACAAATCCCGCGAATCCCACCAGACTGTTTAATACGGTATCACAATTTTCATGAGTTGCGATCTCAACCAAATTATGAATTCCCGAAAGAAGATTTGTATCGGAATTAACAGCTTGTTTCAGATCTGAATAATGATCTTCATTACATATCAAGCCAACTTCGGGAGTAAACTCATTGATCTGTTCAGCCAGTAACTTCCAGTTACCATTGGCTGTGAGCGCCACAATTTCAAACTTGTCAGGATGTTGACGGACTACTTCCAACACTTGTGTCCCGATAGATCCCGTAGACCCTAAAATAGCCAGTTTTTGTTTATTCAATACTTGATGTGTCTTTGATTTTCAGAGCTGAAATATAGAGCACAATGAGCTTAATTAGAAACCTAATTCTTTTGCCATTTCAAACATCTGAGCATGAGCAATTACTGTTTCTTCAAGTGTGGGTGCATAGCCACCGGAAAGTAATAAAACTAACGGGTATTCCTTTTGAGTGATCATCTCAATCACAATACGATCCCGCTCTCTCAGTCCTTTTAAAGTTAGGGACAATCTCCCAAAATGATCGGTTTCCAGCGGATCGATTCCTCCCAGATAAAAAACGATGTCTGGTTCAAATGAACTAAGTACCGAATCCAGTGATTCTATCAGATTTCTGTGATATTCTTTGTCTCCGGTTTTGTCGGGTAATCCAACGTCTAAGTTTGAAGGTGGTTTTTTGAACGGATAGTTCTTTTCTCCGTGGATGGAATACGTAAAAACGGTGTCGTCATCTTTGAATATTTCAGCTGTACCGTTTCCCTGATGTACATCGCAATCGATCACCAAGGCTTTGTTTATCCACATGGACTGCTGCAGTACTTTTATGGCAACAGCCACATCGTTAAATACGCAAAATCCTTCTCCCCAATCAGCCATAGCGTGATGGGTTCCTCCAGCTAAATTACCCGCAATTCCATCCTGAAGTGCCATTATTCCGGCGTTCAAAGTGCCCTGAACAGCAAGTCTGGATCGAATAGCCAGACTTTTTGTCCAAGGCAAACCCATTCTTCTCACTTCTTTTTTATCGAGCGTTCCGTTCCAGACACCGTAAGCATATCGTGATGTATGAGCCGTCATCAGATTTATGAAATCGATCATTTTGGGTTCAATGATCTCAAATTCAGAAAGGATTTCTTTTTCCAGTAAATAGCGATGCAATCCCTGAAATTTCCCCATCGGGAAAATATGCTCGTTAGGAATAGTAGCGTAATACTCGGGACTATAACTTACTCTCAAACCGTGTCATTGAGTTTTATGATGCCCATCATTCGTCCCGATCTTTTTCCGTCTCTTCTGTAAGAATAATAATCAGACTCCGAAAATGTACAACTCCCATGAATTTCAATATTCTCTTCAAGTATGCCTGCACGCAAAAGCTGAGACTCTATGAATTTTTTGATGTCTATATGTGGCTTTGAGTAGCTTTTTCTGTCTACAAATTCATCCGGGAATTTTTCAGCGACTTCGTTTCCCACTTCAAATTGTTTTTGAGAGATACACGGACTGATAAACACTTTTATGTCCTTTGGATCGGCATTCAAGCTCACCATTTTTTGTATAGCTTTGTGTACAATTTCAGCTTCGGCTCCTCTCCAGCCTGCGTGAACGGCACTTATAACTCCTGCTTTTGAATCGCCAAATAATACTGCAGCACAATCTGCAACCTGAATAGCCAGAGCCAGCCCTTTTTCCCTAGTTATAAAACCATCAATATTTTTATAGATGCCACCTTTTTGTACTTCAATGATCTCATTTCCATGTACCTGATAAGCAAAGGCGATATCAGAAATCGGAGTAGAAATAGAGTTGGCTAAAAAATTTCTGTTTCCTTCTACTATTTCTTCATTTTCTTCTGTGTTAAATCCAAGATTCAAGCCTCTGATCTTAAAATTGTCCTGAACAGACTCTCCCCGCTTTGTAAACCAGGAAGAAATGGTATCTGAATCAAATACGGATGGTTTTATAAAATCAGGTTGGTAAGACTTCATCTAACTTTGATTTAATTTTCTCAATTGGGAATTCAAATCCCGTCCACAAATTAAACGATTTAGCTCCCTGATATATCAGCATATCCAAACCACCAATGGGTGTTCCATCTGCTTGTATGGCTTGTTTCAGGAATTTCGTTTGTCTGGGATTATATACAATGTCATAACAGATCTTTTCATTCAGAATTTCAATGTCCTGATCCGGTACAGGTGAACTTTCTGTGTTCGGTGTCATTCCCAGTGGAGTGGCATTCACGATCATGGCAGCATCGTCTGCATAAGCGATCCAGTTGTCATAGCTGCAACGGATAATATTTTCCGAGCCATTGCTTTCATACATTTCCGGCCTTCTCGACACCAACACGATCTGTTCAACTCCAAGATCCTGAAGAGCAAAAACAATCGCTTTTGTCGCACCACCTGATCCAAAAATGATCACTCTTTCTCCATGCAGAGTATCTATATAATTCTCTATTGGTTTTATGAAGCCGTATGCATCGGTATTATGCCCGATCAATTTTCCATCCTGCTTAACTAAAGTATTGATCGCTCCGATCTCTTTTGCTTCATCAGTTAATTCATCCACCATATCCAGAAATAATTCTTTATGTGGAATAGTGATATTTGCTCCCAGAAACGAATCATTAGTACAATGTGCCAGAACCATGTTCACATCTCTGGAAGAAACTGAAACCGAAATGTACTCCCCTCCTATTTTGTTATGCTTTAAAGCAAGGTTATGCATCGCGGGAGATAAACTGTGCATTACAGGATTTCCAATTAGCAAATAATGGGAAAGCTGACTTTTCTCGGATTCTATAAACTCTGAAAATTTCAAAATTAGCGGGCTTGAATTATGGACAAAAAAAATGCGCACCTGATAGGGTACGCATTAAAATACTAAATATTTGCAGAGTAACTATGCGGTTACTTCTTCAGTTTCTTCAGCTGGTTTTAATTCAGTCTCTTTGAATGTACCAGATTCAGCAAGTTTCTTAAACGTTTCTAAATCTTTTACCAATTGAGCTGATGACTCTTCAATAAATTTAGCAACTTCTTCGCTAGGCTCGCCAAAAAATGTACGATAGTCTAAAGAAAACTCAACACGTGTGCGTTCGCCATTATCTAATGGAGTAAAGCGAATTGTGCCAGTTTGGTTTAGGTTACCGTTGATGGTGATCCAAGCAAATCTTGTGTTGCGAAGATTGTCAATTAAGTTAGTTGTCCACTTAAATTCTTCGTTACCGATCTTAGTATTATATTCGAATGTTTGTGAATTAATTCGATTAACTACGTCGATACGCTCCAAAAACTTAGGAAATTCAACTGGATTACTTAATAACTCATACGCTTTGGCAAGAGGTAAATCAATTTCGATTCTTTCGTGCGCCATAATAGATTTCTTAGTATTGTGTTCGTTTTGAGATTAAAATCTTGATGATGAACCGACTTTCACGGATACAGATAGGATTTAACCATAATGAACTAAAAATACGGATAAATTGGTTAAGCCTCAATAACAATCACGATATAAATAAACTTTTAATTACTTCTTTTTATGACTATAAGTCAAATCGGGCGTCCACTATTTTTCTTGATTCTGATTTCCTCTATAAATTTCGCCCCTAAGCTTGTTATATCTCAGGATGTTACCGGATTTCTAAGAAACTATAATGCTGTATTAACAAGCCCTCCTAACGAATATCTGGTTGGAAGAAACAGACTTGGAATCGATATTTCGTTCAATACTAATTACGGAACTGTGTTTATCTCTAACAAAATATTGAATACTTATTCTAAATCTGCGAATAATTACGCGTATGATTTTTCGGAAGGTTATATAGATATTTTTTTTAGGAATAGCGATCTCCGGATTGGGAAGCAGGTCATAAGTCAGGGAAGAACAAACGGAACATTTATAACCGATATACTCTCCCCTGTAGATGTAAGTGAGTTTTTAACGCTTTCGGTAGAAGATCTTAAAGGAGGAATACCGGCCGTAAATTATACCAGATACTATGGGAATAATTTTTTAGAATTCATTGCCACTCCTGTTTTTCAATCTAATACACTGGCTAAACCCAGTTCCAGATGGTTTCCGTTTACAGAGCTGGAAAAAAGCACCAACGTCACTTATGCAGATTCATTAACTGAAAACTCATTCAGCTCTTTTCAGGGAATGATAAAGTGGGGAATCCGAAGCAGTTTGAAATGGGATTTGGATCTGACAGCTATGTGGTGGACGGAAGGAAATCCATCCTATAAAAAAGATCTGGTTTTTACCGGACCTGTGTTAGCTGCAGAACCAACAATCGAATTGACAAAGACCTATTTAAAATCCCCAATTTTAGGTTATTCCGGGAATTATGTTTTAAATGATAACCTGATCTTTAAATCTGAATCTGCATTCCATTTTAAGAAGTATTTCGATTATCTGCCCGAGCTAGCTACTTCTGTAGACCTCAATAGCCTTACTCCTGCTCAGGGACAGGAATTGATCTTAATTTTCAATCAAAATGAAGATGGTTTTTTATTTGAAAAGCCGTGGCTTATCAACATGATCGGAGTTAAAACAAGTCTATCCGGACTGGATATTGAGTCTCAGTTCTTTTATGAACGTATATTTAACTATGATGAGTTGATACTACAAGAAGAGAATTTCTTTTATTCTACTCTAAGCCTTCAGAGATCATTTTTAAGAAACAACCTTTTGTTATCAGCTTTTACCCGATATAATTATGTGGGTAAAGATTTTTGGGTAAACCCGGAAGCTCAATACGATATTAAGGACGGGCTTAAAACAGCTCTTGGCTTTCACTTTTTTGGAGGCAAAGAAAGCGAAAACTTCTACGGTCACTTCAATTTTAAAAATTATGCAGCCAGCTCGTTTGGATATATCAAGCTGACGGCATATTTCTAAACATGATCTCCTAGAGCTTAGTATCTATATCTCTAACAGTGACAGGTCCTAACTCAAAACTTGCCTCTTTAGCATAGTTGAGAAGATTGTTTGCTTTTTCTTCTTCACCGGCTTCTTTCAAAATGATTCCGGCATGATAAGCAGGTACAGGCTCGTAGGTTTTGCCAAGAACTTTATCTTCTAAAATAGATCTGGCTTCTTCAATCTCGCCTTTATGAAACTTTACCCAGGCTTGAAGATCATAAGTTATTGGGCTGGGTCTGTTTTCTAATTCTTTTTGGATCAGAGCTTCAGCAACTTCAAAATCACCGAATTCCGTAGCAGCCAGTTGAATCAATTCTGCATCATACATTCCATAATATTTAGGATCGGATGCTTTGCTGTAAAATTCATTCAAATATTCTCTTTTTAAAGAATCATCACCTTCGTATTCTGCAATTTCAGCATACATCAGTAATGCGTCAGGTGATTCCTGATTACTATGAACAAAGTCCAGGATCTCTTTAGCAAACTCAGTATTTCCATCATGTGCATACGCGATATACGCTATTCCTTTTAAAGAATGCAGATATGAAGCACCTGATCTTTTCTTTTTCAATACTTTAAGAAACATGTCGTAAGACTTAGGCACGTTTCCTTCGTGCCCAAGACGATCACCTAAATTACTGTGAGCCCATGATGAAAGTGACTCGCTGTAATCGATACGTTCTGCACCTTTTTCAAGAGCACTTATAGATTCTGATGCGTTTCCTGAATAGTCTTCAAACTGTGATCTCCTGATCAGATAATTAAAGGAAGATTTATTAGTAATCTCATTTTCCAGAATATAGCTGGCATGTTCAAAATCTCCTGTTTCCATACTCGCATCATAAATGATCATATGACTGAGTAGCTTATCCTCTCCTATTGTGAGAGCTTGTTCAGCATATTCAATAGCTTCTTGAAAATCATGTTTGGTAATAGATAACTGAGCTAGTGCCTGTAGAACTCCGGCGTTTTGTTCTTTATAGAAATTATTTGACTCTGTAAGAAGCTCCTCCGCTTTTGCCAGATAGCTTACATCTTTTGTAATTCCAAATTTTGACTGATATACTGAAGCGAGTTTAACTTTATAAACCGGTGTTTCATTTTCTTCCAGTTTCGAAGTCCAAAAAGTTATATCCTCATTTACTTTTTCAATGCCACTTTTTTGAACAAATTTTTTCTCATCTATAAATGGCTTGATCTCTTCTTTGTTTACAATGGGTTCCGTATTCTGAGTACAACTAATTGTGGTACATACTAATAATACCCCGAATAAAATTCGCTTTAACATAATCAACGCTTTTTAAGTTTTTAGATAAAAAAAGAACCCCAGAATCGGGGCTCTTAATAAGATTTTGTTCTGTTTAGAACGGTGCAGCTAAGTATGGAAATGTACTTAAGAATGCTTTATCGTTAGAATCCACATTGTCATCAGATAGTCCCGGAAATTCAGTTCCATCTTCTCCACCGAAAATCAGTAGTAATTCAGTACTGATCACATCATCAGCAAGCGCTCTACCAGTAAGTACATTTGTTCCGTCGAAGAACGTAGTTTTACCGGTAAGACTAACATTAAGTACATCCGTTGCTAAAAGATCTATAAAAGCATCTCTGTTTTGGCCTAATGCATTAGCATCAGATTCATTAGCATAAGCAGGACTTAAACCTGAAAGGTTGGTTTCCATCTCTGTTCTAAAAGCAGCGCTTTGGTTTGATGGAAGTGTAGTATTAAAACTGTTCTTACTTGAAGCAGAAATAAATACTGTGTTCACTGCCGGGCGTCCCATTTGATCTGCTGTTGTGAAACGAGCATCTTCAGCAATAGGAGTTGATGAACCGTCGTCATCGTCGTTGCTACAGCCGGTAAAAACTAAGCCTGCAACCAATAAAAGTGTAAATAATTTTGAAAGTTTCATTTTGATAATAATTTTAAAATTCTTGATATAATTAGTTCGTCTTAGTTAACGCGATTCTTCGCTTGAACCCATGTATTGATGGTTTCAGCACTTCCTAAAGTAGACTTAGGTACTTCCACTACAACACTCATTACATTGGTTCCTGCAAAAGTATCTGAACCTGGATCGTTAAAGCTGGAAGCATTTCCTGCTATAATTTCACCGTATTGAGCAAAGTCCATAAAGAAAGGATCGTCACGTGGGCCTGCAAATAATGAGATCCCATTATTGATACCAATATTTGCTGAGCTCCCGTATTCCGTGATAGCCACAGAAGCATTGTTTGTAGCGTTAAATTCAACACCACTTGTCAAACCTGTTTCAGATGGAGCTACCGGACCGTAAGCATATGCTACGCCGTCCGCGAAGATTACCTGAATTACCAGATCTTCTACATTATCACCTGTGTTATCAATATTAAATTGAATCATGGTGTTCTCGCTAAACTCTGCATCAGCTGTTGCTGTGGGTGATAAAAGTCCCTGAACATTAGCTACAAATACTAAATTACTGTTTGAAGAGCCTTCAAACGCATAATAATCTGTGATATCAGCTTTTGTACCACTTACTGCCGGAGCATCGATATGATCTGCTGCAAATACTATGATAGAGCCGATCAATACTAGGCTCAGAATGGAGTATGTTATTTTTTTGAAATTCATTGTGATTGGTTGTTATGATTTATGATTAATTTCAATTGATACTACGAACAGTATTTGCACATGGATTGCTTTGATTGGAATTTCTTTCAGATAATTTCAGTTTGTCTCATGAACTAACTTATCATCTTACTTCTGCACCGATTAAATGCATAAATTCGCTGACTTTGTGATCAATAACCCCAGACTGGTCACTTTCTTTATATTTCTACTGGTTATCGCTGCGATCTTTCCGGCGTCAAAGATCAGAACCGATTTCGATCTGGAAAACTTTTATCCCAAAACTGATCCTACCGTTCAATCTTATCGTTTGTTGGAAGATGAGTTTGGCAGAGATGACAATGTGATCATGGTAGGTTTTAAATCAGATTCTCTTTTTACTGTTTCAAGTCTACTGGATCTAAAAGCAATTGTAGATACTCTGGAAACTATTCCCAATGTAGCTGAGGTGCAAAGCATTTGGTCGGCTGAAGAAATGGTTAATCTAAACGGTACACTTAAATTTGATCCTTTTCTCGGCACTGATTCTTTACAATCCAACTTGAATACCATCAAAGAAAGAATTACTTCCGATTCTTTTACAGAAGGATTTCTAATTGACAAAGCGGGCACTACAACTGCTTTTTTTCTTGAGATAGATGAGGAAAATAATACCTATGAAACGCGCAATGAAATTATTGACCGGTTACAGTCAACTTTAAGTAACTACCCTTCCAAAGATTTCAAGATCACAGGTATTCCTTTTTTCAGAAATCAGTATGTGAATATTCTCAATGAGGAAGTCATATTCTATATCTCCTTTTCTTCTGTTCTGATCATTTTACTATTGTGGTATTTATACCGAAGCATATCCGGAGTTTTGATTCCTATGTTTATAGTATGGTTTACCGTACTGTTTACTGTTGCGGTTATTACTTTAAGCGGTGGTTATCTGGAAATAATGAGTAGCACCATCGCTCCTATTCTGCTTTGTGTCGGTGTTGCCGACTCCATACATATGATCTCCAAATTTGATGATGCTGTCCAAAACGGACTCAAAAAAAGAAAAGCAATTATCGAAATGCTACTTACACTTGGCAGCGCTACTTTTCTTACCAGTATAACCACAGCCATAGGATTTGGCACTCTATTGACCAGTTCTGTAGTTCCGATGAAACGCTTCGGCATTTACACAGCCGCAGGTGTGCTGATTGCTTACACCATTACCATTCTGTTCCTTCCGGCAATTCTGAGAATCACAAATATTAAAAAAGTCTTTCGTGAAACAGGAGGAAAACTGTATCCATGGATTGGAGATAAATTGTTAAACGTTTCCGCATTTAATAGAAGGCATTATAAAGCAATTTCTTTGAGTGCATTACTGATCTGTTTTGTTGTTGGTATCGGGATCTATCAACTTCAGGTAAACGGTCGGGTATTTGATGATGTGAGCAGAGATTCTGAACTGATTAAAGACAGTGACTTCTTCTCTGAAAATCTGGCTCCGGCATTCCCTTTAGAATTCGTTATTGACACAAAAGAGCCTGAAGGTATCACTGATCCCAAGTTGATACAAAAAATAGACGACCTGCAGCAACACCTGCTGTCATATCCTGAAATAAAACGTGCTACCTCTTTCAGTACTCTTTTAAAAGAATTACATCAGGTCATGTCGCCAGAGGATGCTGCTCAGTTTTCTCTTCCTGTTGATCAGAATCTTATCGCTCAATACTTACTCCTCTTAGAAATAACTGATAATGATATCCTGCTAAATGTAACAGATTTCGATTACCAAAAGCTGAGGATTGCTGCTCAAACAGAAGATGCAGGTTCGAAACGTATCAACGAGATCAGAGATTCTATTGACGTATATCTGACTCAGAACTTTAATAATGAAGAAATTACCGTTACGGGTTCAACCGTTTTAAGTGCAAATCTGGTTGGTAAAATGGTTTATTCCCTCGCTTCCAGTATCGGTTTGGCTTTTATTTGTATTTCAATATTGATGGCTTTTCTGTTCAAAGATCTGAAAATGGTGATCATCTCTTTGATCCCCAATATTATGCCTCTGGTTTTAATTGCAGGAATAATGGGTTATTTGGGGGTGGATATAAAACCTTCTACAGCTGTAATATTTACCATCGCTTTTGGAATAGCCGTGGATGATACCATTCACTATTTAGCACGGTTCAGGATCGAGTTAAAACGAGGTTTAAGCTTTCAGGATGCTTTGGAAATTACTACACAAAAAACAGGTCGCGCCATTATTATTACCAGCATGATTCTTTTACTGGGATTCGGAACTTTAATAACCAGTGAGTTTACTTCCACAACCTTAATGGGGATATTGATCTCTTCAACAATATTTTTTGCTGTGATAGCTGATCTGGTTGTACTTCCCTCCTTGTTTTATTGGCTTAAGCCAAATTTAAGCAAGACTCAAATAGCTCAGATCAAAGGTGATAGATAAATTTTACAAATCTCCCTATCCATCTTTAGGTACTCCGGCTGATGGAATTTTGAATAAGAGTTGTATTCTTAACCCTGACAGGGTTAATAAACATTTTTTATTCGAATATAGAAGAGTTTTCAGGTTCCATCACCCCGCTTTCAGCGAATGATGGATTTAGCCAAATTTTGATATTTTTGAAAAGGAATTGCTAAAAAGGAAGCTTAGACAGGATAAGATTATGAACCTCATCAACATTTTTTGAAGCATCAATAGTCACAAATCTATCTTCAGATTTAGAGAGTTCGTCAAAACCCTTTATCACATTCTGAAAGAACTCAATACCGGATTGCTCCATCCTGTCTTTTTGCATATGAGCAGTTCTATTCGCTGATTCTTCCAAACTAAGTCTCAAATAAAAAGTAACATCAGGAGCTATTTCATGAGAAGCGATCTTATTGATCTGATGCACCTGATCAATAGGAATACTCTTTCTACCGTAACCCTGATAAGCTGTAGTGGAATCATAAAACCTATCGAGAATCACAACAACACCATCAGCCAAAAGTGGTTTTACTTTTTCCGCAATTAACTGAGATCTCGCCGAAGAAAACAACAATAATTCCGTAACCGGATCGATCTCAATTTCAGGGTTCAATAACATCCCTCTGATTAGTTCTGAAATATCAGTCCCACCCGGTTCACGAAGTACTCTTACTTCTTTCCCTGATTTAGAGAGATGATCTTTTAAAAGAGAAATCTGAGTCGATTTCCCGCTTCCGTCAATTCCTTCAAATGTAATTAGCATGCAGTGAATCTAAGAAGAATTGCAGATAGGATTGAAAAAAATATTTATTTGTATGGAGGTCTATACTTGAAATTGAAATAAACCTAAATCAGCCAAATCAGTGATTAGAAATCAAAGTCATCCATCATCTCGATTGGCTCTTTTGGCATCGCTAAGGCCAGACCGATGTAGATAAGTAAACTTGTTCCCCATCCCATAATAAAAACGGCGCCAAAAATGAAACGAACTACAGTCGAACTTAATCCGAAATATTTAGCTAAACCTCCGCATACTCCCGCAATCTTTTTGTTAGTTCTGGATTTCATCAATCTCTTAGCATGACGATAACCGAAGTTGTCATAACTATAGTTGCTGGAACTTGAAGACTTCCCGGAAGAATCCAGATCATTATTCAGTGTACTTGTAAATTCTTCAGCACCATGAATATCGCTGGAGTATATATTCTTTTTACTTTGGGCCTTTCTTTTTCTGCGGGATTCTTTTTTAGCTTTTTTCTCTTTCTTTCTATCTCCAACTAAAAACCCAAAACCAACTAACGTTACAAGAATTCCACCAATTATTGGTAAAGCACTAATTGCATCCTGAGCAAAAGCCGAGAGACCTTGACCCATTGGAAAGCCTATTAATTGAAGCAAAAAAGTGAATGCTATAAAAAGCATACCAAGACCGGCAAATGTTGAAAAATTCCAAACTCCTTTGCCTTCTTCTTTAGGTTCTTCTTTTAAAAAGTCTTGCATTGCAGACTGTAATTCAAAGTCTTCAAACTCTAGTGTTGCTGAGCCTGTTTTAGATCCGGTTTTTTGTCGTGTTTTTTCTGCCATAATTTTTTCTCCTTTGCGCTACTACGAACCCAAATCGCTATTGTTACGTCTTAAAATCTTTTTTTCAGTAATTAAAATATCCAGCTTCTCATCAAAGTTCTCAACGGGAATTTGATCTACAAGAAATCCATTAAATAGTAGCCCGACTTTAACTGCATTTTCTTTTTTTAAGAAACGATCGTAAAACCCTTTCCCATAGCCAAGTCTGTTAAAATCTTTATCAGCAGCTAACAAAGGAACTAAGATCAGATCTGTTTTCTGTTTTTGAGGGTGAATCTCATCTGGTTCCAGCACTCCCCATTTATTCTCCTTCAGATCTTTAAATGACCACAACTCAGAATGCTTCAATTCTCCTGTTTCAAAATCTGTAACGGGTACTATCACCTTTTTTCCGGAAGAAATCAGATCATTCAATAAGGAATGAGTGTTAACCTCTTTACGATCATTCATTGAAACAAAACAATGGATTACATTTGAATTAATAAACTCCGGGATTTTTTTTAGTTCATTAATTATAGTCTCGGACCAGGATTGCCAATCTTCTTTTTTAATAGACTTTCTGAGCTTTAACAATCGAGCTCTTAGTTCTGATTTTTGATCAGAAACAGACATTATAATCTTATCAAATGATGAGAGTCTAATTGCAGTGGTTCTTTCTCAAGATCTGACAAAAGGTTATCCCAAACATCCACTCCATATTTATTCATGAAATACACAAATGAAACCATACGCTCCTGCAGTCCATTATCCGGATATAGCTGAGCTTTGATCTTTCTGATGCGTTGTAGCTGAGTTTCTTCCTGCTGTTTAATAGAACGGTAAACCCTTCCTTTTAACTTGTCCAATTCTGTATCAAAACCTGAAACGGTCTTCCCCACCAAACCATCTAAAGAACCATCAATTTCCTTAATTATATCTTTTGGATCTGCTGAAGCAGATTGAATACTGTGTTTCCAGTTTTTGAACAAGGCTTCAACATCTGTCGACTCAGAGGTTTTCACATATTCCTTTTCCAGATCTTCAATTCTTTCACCGTATCTGTAAAACTCAAAAGGAATTTTCTCTAAAATGCGATCTATTCCCGATTCTATTAAAGTAGCACTGAAACGCGGAAAAATTACGGGCATTTCAAGATCAAAATGAGGGTAAAGTTCTTTCATTTGACCATAATAAGCTACTTCTCCGGGGCCTGCCACATATCCTAAAGTTGGCAAAAGTTGATCCTGAATCACAGGTCTCAGAAATACATTAGGAGAAAATTTCCCGGGCTTGCTGTCAATCAGTTCAAGTAATTCCTTCTCCGACCAACTATTCTCTCCGGCACTCCATGTACCTTCTTCATGATCCAACTTTAATCTTTGCTCATCATCATCTATATAGAAAAGATTAGAATCTCCAAGTACTACCTGACGATGAAAGTTAACTTCCAATTTACCTGATTGTTCTTCAAGAGATTTATTAATTACCTCAGCCTGAGTAACAGACTTCTTAAAAGTATCAGCTACAATTTTCTTTATCGGTTCGAAATTACTTCCCACTATTAATAAACCGTGCTTTCCAAATAGCTCATCCATCATTAAAGCAAAAGCTTTTCTGAATGTCACTCCGCTTTTGAAACATCTGTCAAACAGATCCCAAAGTTTTTCAGTAAAATCTGTATCAAACATTTCAGACTTGATAGAACTCTTTAATTCCTCAATACCGTCTTTAATGTTAATATCTGATACAAGTTTTCCATTTGATTGGTCTGAATACTCAAGCTTTTTAAACTCATCATTACCGGGAATGCCAAACCATGCTATTTCCTCAAAATCGTGATCTTCATCTGCAAGCCAGAAAACCGGAACCACAGGTCGTGATAATTTCTTTTCCCATTCTTTTGCAAGCAAAATGGTAGAAATTGTTTTATAAATGGTAAATACCGGTCCGCCATAAACTCCCAACTGTTGCCCCGTAACAATAGCCAGAGAATCAGGATCAGCCAACTTTTCTACTTGTTCATTTTGCTCAATGTCCAATTCAGAATGTAAATCTTTGAGAGCCTTAATAAACTTTTTGTGAGATTTCTGCTTATCAATTCTTTTGGCTTTTGAAGCGATCTCAGAATCAAAAAAAGGATTTACAGCATAAAAGTCGTCGAGGTCTGCATAATTCGATACGTAGGTTTTAAATAGTTTCGAAAATGGAAGCTTATCGAAAGAGTAAGTTTCTTTAGTCACTAATTGGCCTTAAGTTTTTGAATAGTATCTCTGATTTTTGCAGCTTTCTCGTAGTTTTCTGCTTCTATAGCTTCTTTCAAAGCCTGATTAAGCTCTTCAAGTCTGGATAAGCTTTTCTTTACCGGTTCTTCGATCTCTACATTCAAAGCTTCTTCCAATGTGGTTGAATCTGGTTCTGTAGAAATTCCTGCTTCACTTAAAACACTATCTGAAACAAAAATATCTGAGCCAAATCGCACAGAAAGAGCAATTGCATCACTTGGGCGCGCATCTAATTCTAAAGTTTCACCATCCTTATCAAGAATAACCTGCGCATAAAAAGTACCTTCTGATAACTCATTTACAAAGATATATTTGATCTCTGCATTAAAACTGAGAATCAAATTCTTTAAAAGATCATGAGTCATTGGTCGTGGTGGTTTGATGTTCTCAAGCTCAAGAGCGATAGCTTGTGCCTCAAATGAACCAATGATAATAGGAAGCCGTCGATTACCTTTTACTTCGGATAGTATCAACGCATAGGCCCCTCCACTACTTGGGCTTGTTGATAATCCTAAAATTTCCATTCTTATTTTTTTCAAACGATAACCTTTATGTACTTTTCCATAAATGTACGGTTTTTTATGTAAGTGTTAAACCGAATTGAATAGCTTTCGCGTTCATTTTATTTAGAATTATTCTTAATAAAAATTCCTGCTCATAAAAAGTAAATTTAAGCCTATATTCACGCCCGATTTCATTGACATTGCCAAACATTGAGGCTAACTTTTAGCTCATAAATTGTGACTTAATAATTCTATGCTCGACAGTTATTTTCCTATTTTAATCCTTGCTGGTATCGCCATCGTTCTGGCTCTTCTACTAATGACTCTGTCAAGAATACTTGGCCCCTACCGCCCAAACAAGCACAAATTAAATCCATATGAAAGTGGAATGGATCCGGTTGGTGAAGCCCGTGAAAGGTATTCGATCAGTTTTTATCTGGTTGCAATGGAATTTATAGTGTTCGATCTCGAGGTGGTATTTATCTACCCGTGGGCGGTAAGATATTTAGATTTAGGACTTGGAACGTTCATTTCGATGATGGTATTTATAACTATACTCCTGATCGGTCTTTTATACACCTTGAAAAAAGGAACTTTAGACTGGGATCTTAAAACAAATAAAATATAGAGTTTATAATGGGAATTGAATCCGCACTTGGTGAAGGTTATTTAACCACCCGCTTAGACAAATTAATAAATTGGGGTCGCGCAAATGCAGCTTGGCCAATGCCAATGGGTTTAGCTTGTTGCGCTATTGAGATGATGGCTTTTGCCGGTCCTAAGTATGATGTATCCCGATTTGGGTCAGAAGTATTTCGCTTCTCCCCTCGTCAAAGCGATGTAATGATCGTAGCAGGTTGGACTACCTATAAAATGTCGCACGCTATCAGAAGAATATGGGATCAAATGCCTGATCCAAAATGGTGTATCGCAATGGGAGCTTGTGCTTCTACCGGTGGAATGCACAGATGCTACGGAGTAGTTCAGGGAGTAGATAATTTCCTTCCTGTTGATGCTTATGTTTCCGGATGTCCACCAAGACCGGACGCCGTAATACACGCACTAATGAAAATTCAAGACAAAATTAAAACAGAACATTCTGTTCTTTTGGATACCTAGTCTATGAGCTTAGAATTAAATGACACTTTACAAACTTTGGTAGATGGTCTTACAGAAAACTTTTCTGATAAGCTTATAGAAGTATACCAAAGTAGCGGAGACACTTTTGTACGGGTTGAAGCTGATTCAATTCTGGAAATATCAAAATATCTTAAAGAGAAGCAGCATTTTGTTTTTCTTTGCGATGTTTTTGGTAACGATCGCTACACATCTGACGAGCGCTTTGAAGTTGTTTATAATCTTATGAACCTTCGTACACAAACCAGAGTATTTATTAAAGTTCGTGTAGAAGAAGAAAACCCAACATTAGAATCTGTTTCTTCGGTTTGGAAGGCTGCAGGTTGGAACGAACGTGAAGTTTATGATATGTTCGGAGTTCGTTTTGAAAACCACCCTGATCTAAGAAGAATATTTATGCCTGAAGATTTTGAGTATTTCCCGATGAGAAAAGAATTTCCTCTTTTGGGAATTCCGGGATCGATAGAATTGCCGAACACAACACCAGATACGGAGTAAGGCATATGAAAGTAACAGACATTAACAGTAGAGTAAATCCACAGTTTCAAGAGAAACATCAGCGTAGTATATATAAAAGTCTTGAAGACAAACATACTACTATTGAAGATGTGGATATCGATGATCCATTAAATGCCAAGATGATCCTGAACATGGGTCCTCAGCACCCTGCAACTCACGGAGTTCTTCGTTTAGTACTTCAATTGCGTGGAGAGACCATCGAAAAAACAAAACTTGATATAGGTTACCTGCACAGAGGCGTTGAAAAAATTGCTGAGAATAAAACCTATCAGGAGTTTATGCCATACACAGATCGTATGGATTACCTCTCTCCTTACAGCAATAACGTAGCTCTTTGTACTGCAGTAGAAAAAATTGCAAATGTTGAAGTTCCTGATCGCGCTCATTATATAAGAATGATCGGTTGTGAATTGGCTCGAATCTCTTCTCACCTTCTTTGGTTGGGAACGATGGTTATGGATGCCGGAGCAATATCATTTTTTATCTGGACATTCCGAGAGCGTGAAAAGATCTATGACATTATGGATCAAATTGCAGGACACAGATTTACCGTTTCTCATTCCAGAATTGGTGGTGTAGCTAATGATTTGACCAGTGACGCATCTGCGATCATCAAAGAGTTCATCGGCAAGTTCCCGCAAGAGCTTAAAGACTGGCATGGACTTTTAGATAGAAACAGAATATTCATCGACAGAAATGAAAATGTTGGTGTTCTTGAAACTGATAAAGCGTTAGATATTGGAGCAACAGGTCCTGTTCTAAGAGCTTCAGGCTTTGCAGTTGATCAAAGAATTATAGCACCATACGCAAAATACGACCAAGTGGAGTTTGAAGTTCCTACACGTTTGGAGGGTGATAACCTTGCCAGATACTTTGTGCGTATGGAAGAAATGAAAGAAAGTATCCGAATTATTCAGCAGTGTTTAGATAAAATGCCTAAAGGCCCGATCAGATCTAACAATGCTAAACATGCCTACCCTTCTAAAGATGAAGTTTATTATTCGATGGAAGGTATGATTCACGACTTTATGATGACCGATACAGGAATTTGTCCGCCTGCCGGAGCAGAATGCTACCATGCTGTAGAGTCTCCAAAAGGCGAGCTTGGATATTACATTCAAAGTGACGGAACCGGACATCCCTGGAGAATTAAAATTAATACTCCTTCATTCAGAAACCTGCAGGTACTCGAAAACATCCTCGATGGAGAGATGGTTGCTGATACCGTAGTTGTGATTGGTGGAGTTGACCCTGTAATGGGAGAAGCAGATAAATAATGGCGAATAACTACGAATTCACCCCGGAAGATTTAAAAGAAATTGAGACTATCAAAGCTAAGTTCCCGGAAGTAATGCCGGCTACTTTACCTACTCTTTGGGTTGCTCAACGAAGATTTGGACATGTGGAACCTGAAGTACAGCATCTGGTTGCTGAGACTTTAGACCTGCCTGTTTCCCACGTACACGGTGTTGCAACTTTCTATACTCAGTATTACAAAGAGAAAATGGGTAAGTATGTACTTGATGTATGTACTACAACAAGTTGCCAACTTTGTGGCGGATATGATATGCTTCATTATTTGGAGGAAAAACTTGGCATAAAAGCAGGCGAAACTACCAAAGACGGAATGTTTAGTATTCAATCAGTGGAGTGTTTAGGAGCTTGTGGATATGCTCCAATGATGCAGATCACAAACGATGTGTATGTAAACAATCTTACGGAAGAAAAGCTTGATGAAGTTATTGAAAGCTTGAAAGCAGATAAAATGCCTGAATTTGAATCGGTTGGTATGCCACAACACACGGAAAGGAGTTAAGAAATGTCATTCGATTGGAAATCATATACTCCCGTAATTATCCCGGATATCCCTAACCTTCATGAGATCGATGTTTACACCAAAAATGGTGGCTATGACTCTCTAAAAAAGGTTTTATCTAACGATTGGGATCCTGAAAAAGTAATTAATGAAGTTAAAGCCGCAAATATTCGTGGACGTGGTGGTGCAGGATTTAATGCAGGTTTAAAGTGGTCTTTCATGCCGAAACCTGATGGCGGACCTAGATATTTAGCTTGTAATGGTGATGAATCAGAGCCGGGTACTTTTAAAGACAGAAAGATCTTTGAATATAATCCTCATCTTTTCATTGAAGGGGCTCTTATTGCAGCTTATGCAATGCAGTGTAGTGCCATTTACGTTTATATCCGTGGAGAGTATTACTCCTGGATAAAGATGATGGAGAAAGCTCTTAAAGATGCTTACGACAAAGGCTTTATCGGAAAAAATATCCTTGGTTCCGGATTTGATGTGGAATTTCATGTTACAGGCGGAGCAGGAGCTTACATCTGTGGTGAAGAAACTTCCATGCTTGAATCTTTGGAAGGAAAACGTGGGTATCCAAGAGTTAAACCTCCCTTCCCTGCCCAAAAAGGATTATGGGGACGCCCAACCACTATCAACAATATTGAAACACTTTCTTGTGTGCCATTGGTAATCAAAAATGGTGCTGATTGGTTTTCCGGAATTGGAGCAGAAACTCATCCCGGTCCGGTTCTTTATGGTATCTCCGGACATGTTAACAGACCTGGAGTTTATGAGTTACCAACAGGAATGCCTATAGAAACTTTGATCAATGAAGTAGCCGGCGGTATGAGAAACGGCAAGAAATTAAAGGGATTGATTCCAGGCGGATCTTCAACTCCAATTCTTACTGCAGAAATGGTTAAAGGTACAAATATGGATGCAGATTCATTGCGCGAAGCTGGTTCTATGATGGGAACTGCAGGAATGATTGTGATGGATGAAGATACGGACATGGTTGAAATGCTGTGGAGAATTTCTCATTTCTATCATCATGAATCCTGTGGACAATGTACTCCTTGCCGTGAAGGAACCGGTTGGTTAGAAAAGATCTTATTGAAGATCAGAAACGGTGATGGTGAGATCAGAGATCTGGAATTATTGATCGATCTTTGTTCACAAATGGAAGGTCGTACAATTTGTGCGCTTGCTGATGCTGCTGCATGGCCGGTGCGTTATACTATTGACAGATTTAGAGACGAATTTGAAGCTCGTTGCAAAAAAAGTACATATGCACTTGCTTAATTATCAACCACAAAGAACACAGAGAAAAACAGCTTAGTGCCCTCTGTGGTTTAAATAAGAAATTATGCCAGAAATATTTATAGACGGTAAACGATACGAATTTGAGGGCAAACCTAAATTGCTCCAGTTCATTTTGGATAATGGTAAAGAAGTACCATTCTTCTGCTACCACCCTGAAATGAGCGCGCCTGCAAATTGTCGCCAGTGTTATGTAAAAGTTGGAACTCCTGTACAGAATCGGGAAACAGGCGAATACGAACTGGATGAAAATGGTGAACGAGTTATTCGTTGGTTCCCTAAAATGCAGACATCCTGCAGTATGGAAATGACCGATGGAATGGTTGTTCATACTCAGGAAACCAGCGAGGAAGTAGCTCGTGCTCAGAAAGATACTATGGAGTTGATCCTGATCAACCACCCTCTTGATTGCCCGATTTGTGATCAAGCAGGAGAATGTCCTCTTCAAATTCAGACTTATAAATACGGACCTGAAGGCTCCCGTTTTGAAGTTAAGAAAGTTCATAAGCCTAAAAGAGTTGAACTCGGACCAAGAGTAACTTTAGATGCTGAGCGTTGCATCAACTGTACACGCTGTGTTAGATTTACGGAAGAAATTTCCGGTACACATCAGCTTACAATTTCTTCTCGTGGAGATAAAAACTATCCTATTACTGCTCCCGGAATGGAATTTGACGATCCATATTCTTTGAACACTGTAGACATTTGTCCGGTTGGAGCACTTACTTCTACCGATTTCAGATTTAAGGCTCGTGTTTGGGAGATGAATCAAACTCCAAGCATCGACATTACCGGCGGTAAAGGAACTAATGTTGATCTTTGGACTCGTGATAACTTGGTATTACGTCTTACTCCTCGTTACAATGAGAACGTGAATACTCACTGGATGCCAGATGAAGCACGCATGGCATATAGAAAGTTCAACGAGAATCGTATTTCAAGACCTTCTATTAAAGCGGATGGTAATAATCAGATCAAAACTTCATGGAATAACGCAATTGAGACGTTTGCAGAAAAGCTTGAAGCTGTAAAACCCGCAGATGTTCTGGTATTAGGTTCTGCTCACGCTTCTGTTGAAGAAAATTATTCTTTAATGAAGTTATTCAGCACTTGGGGCGTAAGTGATTTTCACTTCTCTCCTGATGTTAAAGAAGGTTTTGGTGATGATTTCTTATTAACAGACGATCAAGCTCCAAATACAAATGGTGTTAAGGCACTAGGTTTTTCTGAAACTTCAGCTGAAGATCTTAAAGCAGCAATTAAATCAGCAAAAGTTGTAGTACTACTGAACGATGAGTTAGTAGATCGTGGAGTACTTGATTCTGAAGATCTAAAAAAACCTTTTGTGATTTCACTTGCTACAAACGAAACGGAAACATCAAAATCAACAGATCTTGTTATTCCTATTACTTGTATTGCTGAACATGCAGCAAGTTATGTAAACGTAGAAGGTAGAATTCAACGCTCCCTTCCTGCAAAAGAAACCAAATACACTCATCGTAAATTGGATCTTGAGATGTCGGAGGGTCGACTTGATCGCTACGGAACCAATTTTGACAACTGGGTTAATGAAGACAACAAAGTTGATTGTACTCCAATCTGGGAGCTCATGAATAATCTTGGAAAGAGATTAGGATTGTCTGTGCAGTTTGGTACATCCAGAGAAATAATGGATGAGATCGCTTCTTCAAATTCTAGTTTTGAAGGTGTTAGTTATGAGAAAATGGACGATGAAAACGGAATCCAGTTAACCGGAATGAATAAAGAAGAGGTATCTGCATAATGAATCCAGCTATTCTTGAAATCGGACCTTTAGCAATACCTGTTTGGGCAATCGTTCTCGGAGTTGGAATGATAAGTTATTTGAACTCGGCTGCTATTCTTGTTTATGCTGAGCGTAGAATCGCTGCTTTTATACAAAATCGGGTTGGACCGAATCGTGTTGGACCTTTCGGTTTGTTACAGCCTTTGGCTGATGTACTTAAGCTTCTTTTAAAAGAAGATGTAACCCCTACTCACGGATACAAAAAACTTCACGCAATTGCACCAATGATTCCGGTGATCACGGCATTGCTTTCTGTTGCAGTTATCCCTTTTGGAGCAGGTTTGTATGTAACCGATATTAATGCAGCTGTTCTGTATTTACTTGCTGTAGCTTCTCTTGGTGTTTATGGAGTAACGTTGGCGGGTTGGGCTTCTAACAGTAAGTATTCTCTTCTAGGTGGATTAAGAGCAGCCGCTCAGATGATAAGCTACGAACTTCCTATGGGTATGGCTGTAGCTTCTGTAATTTTGATGACCGGTTCTTTGAGTTTGGTTGATATCGCAGAATCACAATCTATGTGGTGGAACTTCTTTGTAAATCCACTTGGTGCTGTGATCTTCATTATTTGTGCATTTGCAGAATCAAACAGAACTCCTTTTGATCTAGTAGAAGCAGAGCAGGAACTAGTTGGTGGTTTTCATACAGAGTACAGCTCCATGAAATTCGGAATGTTCTTCCTAGCTGAATACATGCACGTATTTATTGGAAGTATCTTAATTACCACATTCTTCTTTGGTAGTTACCACCTTCCTTTTGCTGATCTATATATACCTGCAGACATGAACATATGGTTAAAAGGCATTTTGGATGTATCTGTATTTACCTTGAAAGTTTGCTTCTGGTGCTTTGTATTTATTTGGGTTCGTTGGACGATTCCACGCTTCAAATACAATCAGGTAATGAAACTGGGGTGGGCAAGATTACTTCCTCTCAGTATCATTAACTTTATGGTGATAGCAACTATCATGTACTTCACAAACTGATATCAGTTATCAAATTTCGCTCTTCGTAACCCTGATTCTTAATTGAGTCAGGGTTTTTTTGATCACAGATTACACTGATTCCTTCTCACTTCTCACTTCTCACTTCTCACCTAAAAATATCGCATCAATTGCCTAACCCAAACATGTGATAACAACCTTGTTTGCAGATAGATAAATTCTTTCAGGCTTTAAAAAAGAAGTCTCAACATTAACGGAGCAAGTCATGAAACATTCAAACTCTTTTTTACCACTACTTTCAATATTTTTACTAATTCAAGCATGTACTATAACAAATGAAGGTCCACGTGGACCAAAAGGAAATGACGGTGCTGACGGAGTTCAAATTTACTCCAGTACAAGTACAATTTTCGCTGATGACTTTGACATCGTTGATGAATTTGTTTCTATAAATGAATTTGAATGGGACTTGCTGGATGAATCTACCGTGGATGAAGGGTTAGTTCTTGGGTATCTTCAATTCGAAGGAACTACTTCATGGCATGCACTACCTTTCAGTACTCCTTTTCAGGATGATCTTGTAAACCTTAGATACGTGTTTGATATAAACAGTTTCGATCTTTTATTAGAAGGTGAGGTTGCTGATAACAACGAGGTAAATGAAGATCTCTTTGATGGAGACGTATTACGTGTAGTAGCCATCCCTCCTTCATTGTTATTCAAAAGCAAGGGTCTTGATTACAGAAACTACAATCAGGTAGCTGATTTTTATGGATTAGATAATGAATAATTTCTGATTCAAATAATTACAACTTTTTCTTAATTGGCTGTGCATTTGCATGGCCTTTTTATTTTCTTTCAGGATGAATGAATCAATAAATCTACTGAAGAAATTCAGCCTGTTCAACGACCAATGGTCTCCGAAAATCATCGCAGAATGCAACGGACAACTTATTAAACTCGCTAAGATAGAAGGCGAATTTGTATGGCACAATCATCCTGACGAAGATGAAGTTTTCTTTATAGTAAAAGGTAAACTATTGCTTAAATTCAAAGACAAAGATGTATACTTAGAAGAAGGTGAACTATATGTAGTTCCAAAAGGTGTTGATCATTTCCCTGTCGCAGACCAAGAATGCTGGGTAATGTTGATAGAACCTAAAGGTACTAAACATACCGGTGAAACTGATTTTGAACTTTCTGTTGATGAAAAAGATCAGAAGTGGATCTAAATATATGAAAACAAAAAAAATTCGGGGCTTTAAACAGATACTTCATCATATTCAGGAATGGAGATCACAAATCATAGATTTAGATCTGGATGTTATTCGCTCAAATCAAAGAGATTATGCTAAAATTTGGGTTCCTCCATACAGCTATCTCGCAATAGGAAATTCTACCTACCCAGAGCCGAAAGGACAAGCACGAAAAGAAATCCTGGAAGTTTTACTCGATACTTATGATAGCTGGAAAACAACTCTGGATACTTTGGATGAACCCTATTATCTCAAAATATGGCTTTATGATCAGCGCTTCTCAAAATCACAGGTAGTATGTGGTATTAATAGTTTTTTGGACTTTTATGAAAACACTTTTTATAAACCTGAGGATCAGAAAAAGATCGATCCTTCGAATTATGGAAAATTGAGTAGTAGAATTCAATCACTCGATTGGGAATATGCTTGGGATGAAGAACATTTCGATAACACTTCTATTGGCGAGATTGATCACTATGCTACAGAAAAAGACTTTTATGAAACTAGAAGATGGTTTAAAGAGCGCTTAAAAAAACCACATCGTAAAATAAAAAATCCTGATCCGGATAGCGATATAAAAGAATACTATTCGTTCCGACGTGGCACTGTATGGATCGGAGGAAAATAGATTTATCTATTTATTTTTATTGATACCATCTTGACTCACAGATTCTACAATGTTAATATGATCACTAAAAAAAAATTAGAAAGTGAAAAAACTAACGCTCTTACTCCTATTCCTGATTTTTACACAAACCTCACAAGCACAGGACGAGATTATTATTGGATTACTAAACCTGGAATTATGTAATTGCGTTTCAGGTGAAAATGCAACTTCTGCTTCAACAATTGATGAATTTATTTCAGCTATAGATGTTTGCTTTGGTAATATAGTTCAAGAAAATGAATCCGTACTGGAGCAAGCATGGACAGATACCACACAAGAATTCAGTTTTGAAGCCTTAAGTAACAAGTATACTCAACAGCTAGGCGAGGAATTAGCTCTTTCTTGTCCTGTTTTTGTTGAAAAGCTTCAGATGTATCAACAAAATACAACAACAGACTCATTGAATACATCAGGTTCGGTTCATGAGCAATTTTTTTATGCTAATAAATTAATGGAAGAGTCAAGATGTAATGAAGCAATACCTGTTTACTCTGAAATTATAAGAAATCCTTCTATAAACGCTAACTTAAGAGTTACGGCTTATAATAATCGTGGAGTATGTCGAAACGAATTAGGCGATTACTATAAAGCAATATCTGATTTGTATGTAGCTCTTGAAATGAATCCTAATTATGTGATTTCCTATATTAATCTGGGAGAATCTAAAACTTTAATTGGTGATTATAATAGTGCATTAGCAGATTTAAATTATGCATTAGAATTAAACCCGGAAAGTAAAGAAGCCTTATCAAATCGAGGCTTTGCTTATAATTATCTTGGAAATTATGAACAAGCAATTTCAGATTTTGATAATGCTTTAAGAATAGATTCTACCTATGCAGAAGCATATTTTGGCAAAGGGAACACATATCTGATTACCGCTGAGAACGAAAAAGCTTTAGAAAATTTCAAATTAACTGAACAATTTTCCCCGGGCTATCCAGATCTTAGTTACTACATTTCTGAAGCGTATCAGGGATTAAACATGAATAAAGAAGCGATTAAGTCTTTAAGAGAAGATCCTGCAACCAAAAGCGATTATATTAATCTTAACGAGCTAGGGTTAATTTTCTATTCTGATGAACAGTATGATTCAGCAGCTCACTATTATTCCTTGTCACTCGAAATCGATAGAAGCAGTGTTCAGATATATTTGAACCGTGCCTACGCCTACCAAGATGATGGCAATCATTCTAAAGCGATTGCAGATTTTTCCAAAGTGCTTGAAATGCAGTCAAACTCTATTGAAGCCCTAATGTTGAGAGGAAATTCCTATACCGAATTAGAGAATTTTGATCTAGCTCTTAATGATTACAATCAAGCCATAGCTTTTGACTCTACTTCTGCACGTGTATTTGATAACAGAGCTCGATTAAAAGTTAAGACCAATGATTTAGAAGGTGCGATAGATGACTATACAAAATCAATTGACCTTTATAACGCTGATCCTGTAGTATTTAAAGAGCGTGGTGAAAGTTATATTAAACTGGAACAAACAGAAAAAGCTTGTTCTGATTTTAATAAAGCAAAAGCACTGGATTCGGAAGATGTTGATGAACTGATAGCCGAACATTGTAAGGAATAAGGATTTATAGCCCCGTACTTATCCCAAAATGCACTTTTCCATTTCCGAATGTTTCGGTAGATGAAAGTGCATACGTAAACTTTAACCTCCCAATTGCTGTTCTAAAACTCAATCCAAATCCCCCTGAGTAAAGAAAATCCTTTTGGGTGAAACTATTGTCTATTTCGGAATATAATTGTGGTCTTTTATAAAAACCGGCTGCTGTAAACAAAAACAGATACGAATACTGATCTGTTAAAAAACGATATTCTATATCTCCCCAAAGCAATTCTGATGCTGAAAATTGTTCTTCTGAATAGCCTCTTAAAGAATTAGCTCCTGCAAATCTGAACAGGTCACTTTCTGTAAACTGATCTCCGATCACATAAAACCCATTGAGACTCGTCGCTAAAACAGATTTCTCAAACAATGGAATATAGCCTCTTACTTTTGTCTCTAATCTCTGTTGACGAAAAGCCAGTGCTGAATCGTCTTCAATATCTTTATTAGCAACTCCGTAGATAACATCTAAAGAAAAGCCTGAAGTCGGAACCTCTCTCCTGTCCAGCTTTGAATAGTTAAATCCAAGATCACCGCCTTGCTTCTTCCCGTCCGGTTCTTTTGAAAAGTTCGATGTGGAACCTGAGATCGAACTTTGAGAATAAATCCTGCTTTTAATGCTAAATTCAGAATTAAGGAAATAACTGCCCGACAAACCAATGTTCCTCGTTTGATAAGTTGTGTCATTCTGATAGAAAGAGAAATCCATTCCAATGCTTAACGGAATATTTGCTATCCAATCCTGAGATACGCCGAGTATTAAGCGACTTGTTTCCGGTTTTAAGCGCTGATATTGTAATTCGAAGGTATTTCCCTCTCTTAACACATTCCAAAGCGATATATCAAGGTCTCCAACAATTTGACCTTTACCGGTTTCATCAGGTACAAAACCGATCAAGCCATCCAGTTGATTAAGGTTTTGCTCTTTAACTTCAAACAAAACTACATAGTTGTCACTTTCTTCGTAAATAACCGGATCTGAGACTTGCTCAACTAACTCACTGGAACTAAGATTTCTTCTGATCCGGTCCAGGTTTTCTTTTGATGCCATAAGAGAATCTTCCATTTGAGCCAATCTGGATAAATACCTTTGAGAGCTAATCCTGTTTCCTTTAAAAATGATCTTACTGACGCGGATCTGCTCGCCGCATATTTTTTTAGCTGTAATAGAAACGGTTTTCGACAGAGAATCTAAGTTTACTTCCTCTATACTGACCTTAGCATTTAAATATCCTTCTTCTACTGTTTTAAGATATTCTTCGTTAATACGTTTTTCAATCAACTCTTTTGAGTAAAACTCTCCAGTAATCTCATAAGCAACAAATACGCTATCTACTTCAAGTTCAAAAGCTAAACTCCTTATTCGATATCTTAGCCCGGTTTTAACTTGGATTGGCTCTTCATCTGTTGATGAAATCTGAACATCGAAATATCCCTTATCAGTATAGAAGGCTGTGAGATGTTGAATTGTATTTTTCTGATCTTCTTCCTGCAGGACTATACTTCTGGAGATTTCACCGTTTTCTAGTACCTGTATTGATCTTTCCTGAGCAAAACCTATCCCGGGGATATTAAACAATACTACTAAAGAGAAAAGGAATTTAATCATGAAAGCTAAACGATGAGTCTAGCGGATAATTTCGGCTACAAAATTCGGTAATGCAAACGATCCCTGATGAACTTCCTTGTTATAGTATTTAAGATCACTTCCAAACTCTGATAATCCCTTTTCTATTCTTTCAAAGATTTCCGTTTCCTCAGGTTGGTTTCCTTTTGAAGCAAAAGCAAAACTCCACATTCCTGCGGGATATAATGGTATAAAGCCCAGATACATAGAGGATTCATCAAATACTAATTCTAATGCATCGAAAACTTGTTTAATGCTTGGATGATACTCTTCAACCCATGGCGATTCCGTCTGTCCGGTAAGAACGCCGTCTTTCTTTAAAGCTGTAAAACATAATTCAAAGAATTCTTTTTCAAACAGTCCTTCTGCGGGACCAACAGGATCGGAACCGTCTATAATTATCACATCATATTCAGCAATCGAATTCTTAACGAAGGCGATACCATCTTCAAAAAGAACATTTAAGCGAGGATCTTCCCAAGCTCCAACATCAGGTAAAAATTCTTTAGAAGCCCTGACAACTGCTTCATCAATTTCCACCATATCAACTTGTTTGACTGAAAAATGTCTGAGTACTTCTCTGGCAGTTCCACCATCACCACCTCCAATGATCAACACTTTTTCAGGATTCGGATGCGAAAACATACCCACATGAGCAAGCATTTCATGATAAACGAACTCATCTTTCTCGGAAAGCATCACCATTCCATCGATGGTCATCAGATTTCCCCATGTATCCGTTTCAAAAACTTCAACCTTCTGATACGGAGTTTGCTCAGAAAACAGAACTTTGTTTACTCCAACGGTAAGCCCCGTTCTTTTGTGATAATACTCAGTGTAGCTTTGAGTGTTTAGTTTTGAGTTTTTAGACTGTTTCATTCTTAATTTATTTCAATAACATTTAGTATTACAACTTTATCACTCATCACTAAAAACTGATCACTCAAAACTAATCCTCATACCAAAGAACGGCAGCCGCAAAAGTAGCAGCACACTTAGTAACCTGATGTTCAATACCAACAAACTTAATCTCTTTAAGAGCTCTCTTTCTATATTCGAAGGCATCCACAACCATTTGCTTCACAATAGTTTCCACATATTCCAAACGGGTATGATCTTCGAATTCCATGATCACTCCGGGTTGTGTTTCATCTTCAGGAATACCAACTGCAATTGCAGAAGCGATCCACATTTGTGGAGTTTGTGAATCAATATGAGCATAAGCCAGAGGGATCAATCCACCGCCCGGTAATTCTATTTCATCTCTGGAAACTTCCTTTGCTCCCGGAGGACAAATACTACTCATTCTCATAAGATTGGTATCTCCAACTCCTGCCTCAAGCAGTGCATTATCAAAAGCGTTCAATCTAGTATTTCCTTCCGCTGCACCCGACACCAAGCAATATACATTCGGAGTTTCTACCATTGTCATCTTAGACTTCATTCTATCTTAATTCTCTTTTACTGTTTCTGTTGAAGGTTTGAAAAGCAATCGTTGTCCCTGAGGCACTTTGAATAAACCCCTCTTCATTTCCATACTGGATATATTTTTCGAAGAAAAAGCATCTTTTAAAAATTCCTGGATTATCCAGGGATCGATTGTATCACCGCAGGTAAAAATATCTACTGCCGCGTAATTATATTCCGGCCAGGTGTGAATGGCTACATGTGATTCAGCGATCACAACTACTCCACTAACGCCATAAGGACTGAATTTGTGGAAATTATGCGAAATAATAGTCGCATTAGCTTCCTTTGTAGCATTAAGCATCGCTTCTTCAATGAATTCAACATCATTTATCGAGGAGCTGTCGCAATCATAAAATTCAACTAAGATCTGTCTTCCAAGTGCTTCCAATAATCAGGATAGTTAAAAAATTAATAGTATGGATTAACCGCTTTGGTTATTATTGATGAACAGTTATACTTAAAAAAAGTTCAAAAAATTCATCAATCTTTTTTCAAAGTCCCCAAGATACGGATATTTCTAAAAATTCAATGATTAAGACTTCTAAAAAAATTTCGAAAGCTAAAGCGATTGAGATTTACACTTCACTCCTTCTTCCTCGACAGATAGAGGAACGCATGCTGAACCTTCTCAGGCAAAACAAGATCAGTAAATGGTTTTCAGGAATTGGTCAGGAAGCCGTCGCTGTTGGTGTCGCTCTTTCTTCCAAAAAAGAAGACTTCATCCTGCCGATGCACCGGAATCTTGGTGTGTTTACCAGCCGAAAAGTCCCCTTCTACCCATTATTCTGTCAACTTTTTGGTAAAGCGGATGGATTCAGTGGTGGACGCGAACGCTCTTTCCATTTCGGAACCCTGGAGCACAACATAGTTGGCATGATCTCTCATTTAGCCGCAATGATGCCGGTTGCCGATGGGCTCGCGTTAGCTTCAAAGATTCGGAAAGAAGATTCTGTCGCTTTCTCTTTTTGTGGTGATGGCGCTACCAGCGAAGGTGATTTTCATGAAGCATTGAATTTAGCTGCTGTTTGGAAACTTCCTGTTGTGTTCGTTATTGAGAACAACGGATACGGGCTTTCCACTCCGACTAATGAACAATTTGCCTGCGAAAAGCTTTCTGATCGCGCCAAAGGATACGGAATGAAAGGCTTTCATATCGATGGAAATAACATCCTTGAAGTGATGGAAACCATTGAAAAAGCCCGAAAACTAGCTTTAAAAGGTGAGCCCGTTTTGATAGAAGCCAAAACCTTTCGTATGCGTGGACACGAAGAAGCATCCGGAACTCATTACGTTCCTGATATTTTATTTAAAGATTGGGCAGAAAAAGACCCGATTCTAAGGTTCGAGCAATTCTTAGAAAACGAAGGTTATGCAGACCAAAAAGAGTTTGAGAAGATCAAAGAAGAAGTAAAAGCTTCTTTCAAAAAAGATCTGGATAAAGCTTTAAAAGCTGATGAACCGGTTTGGAACAAGGAAAAGGAATTGGGAGCGGTTTATGCGGAAGCACCGACTTCAAAACCTGCTCCCAGCAATGGTAAAAAGGTAGAACGTAGATTTGTAGACGCCATTCAGGCCGGATTAAAGCAAGCGTTTGAAGAAGATGATTCTACCATTATTCTGGGACAGGATATTGCAGAGTATGGCGGAGTGTTTAAGATCACTGAAGGCTTCTTAGAACAGTTCGGGGCCGACAGAGTACGTAATACTCCAATTATTGAGTCGGGAGCCTTAGGAGCCGCACTAGGACTTTCTTACGCCGGAATGAATCCTGTAGTGGAGATGCAGTTCTCTGATTTCATTTCCTGTGGATTCAATCAGATCGTGAATAACATTGCAAAATCTCATTACCGATGGAGTCCCGCCGTAAATATTACCATTCGCGCTCCTCATGGTGGTGGCGTTGGTGCAGGTCCTTTTCATTCTCAATCGCCGGAAGGTTGGTTTATGCAAATTCCCGGTTTAAAAGTTGTGGTTCCGGCGACAGTCGAGGATGCTCAGAATTTACTGTACAGTTCTATGTTCGATCCGAACCCGGTGTTATTCTTTGAGCACAAAAAACTGTACCGAAGTATTCGGGAAGATGTTTCTGAGAAAGCAGTGTACGAACCACTCGGGAAAGCCAAAGTTCGAAGAGAAGGAACTGATGCCACAATCGTTACTTACGGAATGGGCGTTTGGTGGGCGTTGGAAACAGCAGAAGAATTGGCCAAGCAAGGAATCTCACTTGAAGTGATCGATCTGCGAACCCTCCTTCCTCTCGACCTTGAAACGATCAAGACATCTGTTGCCAAAACTCACAAAGTGTTGCTATTACAAGAACCTTCTCTAACGATGGGACCCATGGCTGAAATTTCAGCTCTGATCTCCGAACATTGCTTCGAAGAGCTGGATGCTCCTGTAATTCGGTGCGGCTCTTTGGATATGCCCATCCCCTTCAACAAAGCATTAGAAGATGAGTTTTTGAAAAGGAATGTTTTTGAGGAGAGGGTTAGAGAGTTAATTCAATTTTAATTTGCAAGAAATAAGCTCAAAATTACACAAAGACAATCAATCATGAGTGATGAAGAAATAACCTATTTGATTTCAAAAAAAGTCCTAGAAGGAAAAATATCAAAATCTGACGGAATTAATGAACTTTCTTCAAGAATTAATCTGAACAAAGGTTCAGCAAGTATTATAATTGGACAAGTCTATCCTAAACTGATTGAAGGAGTATTATTTAAAAGAACAGTCTCAGTAGCATATTTTTCTTGTTTTTTGAAATGTATTAAAAGGGATTATGGAAATGAACAACTATCAATTTCATTATCCGGATTAAAAAAACATATTGACTACATTCTGACAACTGGAGATTCTAAAATTTCACTTAGAAAAGTTTATAAAGAGTATTTGGAATTATTTAAAACTCTCTTACAAAGAACCAGAAAGATGAAATTGAACAATCTGAAATTATAGATTTCTATAAAGAAAAATCAAAAAGAGACTTAAAAACTGAATTAGATAATCTACCTGAATCTGAAACTGATGTAGTCTTTATTAAACAGAAAAAATATAAACGAGATAATAAGGCTATTGCTCTAATAAAATTATTGAGAGATAGTGAATGCCAAATTTGTAGAGAATATATTTTAAAAAAAGACGGAACAAAATACATTGAAGCCGCACATATAAAAGCAAAAAAGGACAAAGGAAATGAGACTCTTGAAAATATCTTATTATTATGCCCCAACCATCATAAAGAATTTGATTTAGGAGATTTAAATATTGTATTTCATTCAAAAGAGAAAATAGAATTCACATTGAATGAGAATGACTATGAAATTACCCTTTTAATAAATAGTTAAAAATTTCTATCCTTCAGTTCCGCAAGAAAAAATTCATTAAAAAGATGGATCATGACAGAGATTAAAATAGAAGACAAACAAGAGTATTTTACCAATGAATATCCTTTTTCTAACCCTCCAAAATTGACTGAAAAAAGAGAATGTTTGCATTGTGGTGAGACAATTATTATTGGTGATTTCAAAGTATTTAAAGATAATTCAAACAATGAATACATTTGCTGTCCAAATGCACCAAGATGCGATGGGACAGTTATTGACTGGATGCCTTCAAAATAGAATTTGATTAATTAATATCCCTCCCAAGTTCCTGCTTGGGAGAACAAAAAGGAGCTCCTGCTCCAAATAAGTCAAATCGGAACCGGAAGATCACTTCGCTCCGCTCGTGAATGGTTCAATGATACAAAACCTATTGTTTCCCGTCTCTATCGCAAGCGTCCCGCTTGTGTAGCATTACCACTATCAACTGAAACAAATCCTATTGTTTCATTTTTAATGAAACATATTGCATTGTTTCATTTTTTTTGATACAATACAACATGCCTAAAAAACAACATAGCTATCCCATATTTATGGGAGATGTAGTTAACAGCTCAGATTATGACGGAGAGGTGCTCAGCAAAGGACTGAAAGAGCTTGTTGAAAGTACTAACAAGAAGTTCAGCAAAGACATCCTCTCTCCTCTTACCATTACCTTGGGGGATGAATTTCAAGGTGTGCTGAACTCAGTATCAACAGGAATAGATCTGCTTTTTCATCTTGAAGAAGAATTACTTAAAGCAGAACCTGATTTTAAACTTCATTACGTGCTTCTACTGGGCGAGATCGAGACGGAAATAAATCCTGAAATAGCTTATGAAATGATGGGCAAAGGTTTAACAGAAGCGCGAAAAATGCTCTCATCCAAAAAAAGAAACCGTAAGCGTTTCCGGTTTAAACTTCAGAATAAAGAACAAACAGAGCAGCTTTCAAGGATATTTGAAGTATTGGATACGATCATCCTGAACTGGAAAAAGGAAGATTATCCTTTGATACTGGATATGATCAACAACGACAACAATAGTGAAGTAGGCGAACTTCATGATAAAAACCGAGATCAAATCTGGAAAAGACGAAAAACTTTGATGATCAATGAGTATAATCTGCTAAAAGATTTCATCAAAATATACATCAAATAACTATGATTGGAGATATGCTCGTTGGTTGGTTAGTGATGGAATTGTTCGCTAATATTTCAATCAACGTTATTCTGGGACATTCAAATACAAGCTGGAGTTCGTTTGGTAAAGGAGTGTTGGAAAGATTATTTCTGTCTGTAGGAATTTTAGCTGGCTACCCGCACGTGATCATCGCCTTTGGAGCACTAAAAATTGGCACACGATTACACGAGGACAAAAGCTCCAAAATTTCTAACGATTATTTTCTAGTTGGTAATTTTATATCACTGTTAGCAGTTGTAATATACGTGTATACCTGCTTCAGTTATTTTGGATGGTGATAAAGAAACAACATAAAATATATAATTCCGGTTGATTAATGAGTAAAGCAGAAACAGCAAAAGCTGAAGATTCGTTAACAGATTATCCCTTAGAGCCTTTTTTTAATGACAGCCACGATCTGTTTTGTATAGCAGGTTTTGATGGTTTTTTCAGAAAAGTCAATCCTGCAGTTAGCAGAGTGCTGGGTTTCTCAGAAGAGGAGCTTTATTCCCGATCTATAAAATCGTTTATACATCCACTGGATCAGGAACACACCTGGAAATACAGAAAAAGGCTAATCAGCGGGTCAGGCTTTAAGAAATACGAGAACCGATATCTTACTAAAAGCGGGGAAACCGTTTGGCTTTCATGGACATCAATTCCTGTTGATCAATATGGAGTGGTTTATGCAGTAGCAAAAGATATTACTCAGGCAAAACAGAGAGAAGAAGAACGAAATGAGTTAATTACAAATCTGACTCAGATCAATAAAGAACTGAAAAATATCACCTATACTACTTCTCATGATCTTAGAACACCAGTGAGCAACCTTATGTCTGTGTTTAGTTTACTAGATTTAAGTAAGATACAGGATGAAGAAACTCTAGAGTTTATAAATATTCTAAAGTCTGCAACAGACCAACTTCGAAACACTTTGAACGATTATGTAGATATTCTGAATAAAAAGAATTCGGTTTATTCTGAAATATCAATTAACAGCCTTAGTGAAACGGTTGAAGAAGTAATAAACTCAGTTAACGCACTGATTAAAGAAACAAACACTGTTATAAAAACCGACATTTCTACGGATATATCTATTCCGTTTAACCGGGGAAATTTAAAGAGTGTCATACTGAATCTGCTAACTAACTCAATTAAGTATGCACATCCGGAAAGAAGTGCAGTTATAACAATAAAAGCGGTCGAAGAAAGCAATAAAGTCACCTTCACATTTAGCGATAACGGTATCGGCTTCGACAGCGAAGCAAATGCTGACAGGATTTTTGAGCTGAACCAAAAATTTCATGATCACGAAGACAGTAAAGGAGTCGGGCTGTACCTTGTACATAATCATGTAACAAACATGGGAGGTAGAATTTCTGTGAATAGTACCGTCAATAAAGGCACTACTTTTACTATTACTTTCAAGAAATAGAAGATCTTAGACTCAGCTCTCCTTAAAGTTTCTGATTCAGAATCTATTGCTTCATTAAGAGTTCAGATGTAGATTCAGGAAACTTAACATCCGATAATGAAAAAACTCGTTCTATTACCCTTTTTATTGCTGATCAGCTATTCCTCTGTAAATGCATATCAAGCTGAAGAACTAAAACTATCACTTCAAGAGCTTATTGATAATGCTATTGAACAAGATTCTACCATCCCCGGAATTCTTTTGCATGTAGAAGCACCTGACTTAGACCTCTCCTACTCAATTTCTTCTGGAGTTTCTGATCTTTCAACAAGAGCTCCTTTACCCGAAAATGGTACAGCCCGAGTTGCCAGCAATACCAAAACCTATATAGCAGTTTCTGTGTTAAGGCTATGGGAACAGGGAATGCTTGAACTTGATGATCCTATCAGTAAACACATTTCACGTAAACACGCTCAAATTCTCAAAAGTGATGGATATGATCTTAATAAAATTACTATACGACATCTTTTAACTCATACTGCCGGATTATTTGATCATGCCGGTTCAAACACGTACATCGAAAAAGTATTTGCTGATCCTTCTCATGAGTGGACCAGAACTGAACAAGTTCAGGGTTGCGTTGATTGGGGCGACCCGTTATTTGAGCCGGGTGAACAATTCAGTTATTCTGACACCGGATATATTCTTCTTGGAGAGATCATTGAAAATGTCACTGAGAAATCTTTAGGAAAAGCTGTTCGCGAGCTCATTGGCTTCAAAAAGCTTGGTTTAAATGCAACCTGGTGGGAGAAAACTGAACAAAAACCCACTGCTTCACCGGAGAGAATACATCAATATTTTCAAGGAATGGACACCTTTAATTTTGATCCATCCTTAGATCTTTATGGTGGTGGTGGATTGGTTGCTAGCGCCAAAGACATGTCCAGATTTTATCAAGAATTATTTACAGGAAATGTTTTTGAACAATCTTCCACTTTGGATACCATGATTACGAAAGTAAATTTCCCTAAGGGTTATACTCCTTCCAGTGATTACAGAATGGGAATTTTTTACTTCAACTTTAATGAAATGGATATGTATTCTCATTCAGGATTTTGGAGCACTCAAGCAACCTACATTCCTGAATTAGATGCTTCGGTTTCTATTATCATTACTCAATTCGCAAAAGGGAGATTGATAAACAGACTTTTGATTGAAACTGCTGGTTTGCTAGAGGATTATTAAAGAAGATCAGGTCTATTTTTAGATCATTGTGAAACTAGTTTACCGGACGTGAACGTCCTGCTAGCTTAAATTCTCCGGCTTCAAAGTTTAAGCAAGTAGAGCCTTCAGACTCGGTGATAAGCCTCAAAGCCATCTTGCGTGAGCTTGGATTGTTTTGAAAAAGATTAAGCCTCAATAAAAATTTAGATTTTCAGCAATCAATGGAAATCAATCTCATCATCCTAATTCACCGGACGTGAACGTCCTACTAGCTTAAATTCTCCAACTTCAAAGTTTAGACTAATAGAGACTTCAGGCGCGGCGAATTAACCCAAATCGCTTAGAAAGAAGAAAGAGCAATCTACCTCCCCTGAAAAGTCTCTCCGCTTAATATCCATTCCGGTTCCCCTATTCCTTTCAGATAATAATCAAAATATTCCTTCATTCTGATAGCGTAATCAAGCTTATTTGGGAATTTCTGTAAATGATGTGGTTCATCATGATACTGCAGAAAGATCACATCTTTGTTGTATCGTCTCATTGCTAAGTACATCTCAATGCTTTGATACCAAGGCACAGCGCCATCTGCATCGCCATGTTGGATCAACATTGGAGTCGTGATCTTATCCGCAAAGAATACAGGAGAATTCTCGATGTATTTTTCCGGGGCTTCGATCAAACTCTGTCCAATACGACTTTGTGTTTTCTCATACTGAAATTGTCGAGCTAATCCGGATCCCCAACGAATTCCTGAATAAGCACTGGTCATATTACTAACCGGAGCTCCTGAAACCGCAGCGTCAAAAATATCCGTTTGAGTGACAATAAAAGCTGTTTGATAACCACTCCAGGAATGACCGTGTAAACCAAGTTTATCCTCATCTGCGATTCCCAATTCGATCAACTTTTGAATTCCGGGCACTAAACTTTTGGTGGCTGCGAATCCCGGTCTTCCAATTTCAAAGCGAATATCCGGTAGAAATACTACATAATCGTCGCTGACGTATTGAGCAAAAACAGGTCTGTGATTGGTTTTAGGCTCATTAAAATCATGTAAGCGATCTGTAAAAAATCGGTAGTAGTAAGTCATGATGGGATATCTCTTTTTCGGATCGTAATTATCCGGTTTAATGACAACTCCCTGAATGTAAGTCCCGTCTAAACTCAGCCAGTCCACTAATTCAGCACTTCCCCAATTCCATTTCTTTTTCAGGTCCGTATGCAGTTTAGAGATCTGCTTTGTTTTTTTAAACTTCCAATCATTAGAAACCCAAAGATTTGGGAATTCATCGTAAGCTTCTCTTTTAAACAAGATCTTATCAGAATTCTCTGCTTTAGATACAAATGTGAACTTCTTGTCTTCCTCCAAAAGCTTTTTAATGCCTTCCTGATTCACTTTCGCAGAATAGAAGCCAAAATTCTTTTTCAGATCGTGATATGAAGTAAGCAGCAGATCATCACCATTTCTGAATATGTTATCATCACCAAGAGATCGAACTCTGAAGATCCTTTTCTCCTCCCTGCCCTTGCCATCTGTGATGTTTCTATGATTTCCCCTGATTAATGGAATCTGCCAAACGTCATATTTATCGTAGATCAATGCAGCGTCACCACCATTTACCCAGCCTCCAATTCCATAACCGGGAACATCAGAAGGATAGTCATGATCTTCATTATAAAAAGGGACGTTCAAGCTCTCAGTAACATTTCGAGTTTGTTTAGTATCCACATTATAAACATGCCAGTTCTTGTCGTTATAATATAACACCCTGTGACCTTTAGGAGTCAGCATCGCCCCACCATTTGAGATCCTTTCTGCTACTTTCGTTCTTTCTCCGGTTTCCAGATCTACCAAATACCAATCCTGAAAAAATCCCTCATGAGTGATATCCCTAAGATATGGTTCGTCAGAACTTCCCATTACATAATTGTCACTGTCTGAAACCTGAATGGATGGCATTTCCTGATCAGCTAACTGAATCCATCTATCATCATTTAAGTGATACACAGCTGTATATGTTCTGTTCTTACGACCATTAAATGTTGCTATTTCATGCGTTTTGATTCTCGGATCATCTCCATGCCAAAGATCCATGCCTCGATCTTCAATGATCTCATCCACTGCGTAAATATCAATTTCTTCATCGTCTTTATCTTCTTTTTTGGTGATGAGATCTACCATATCTCTAGGCATCAATCCAAAAAATAATCTTGGGCGACCGAACTCATAGCTTTGTTCAAATTGAAGATCGTTATTACTTCTTAAAGCCCATCCATCTTTAACATCTTCGGGTGTGATCAATGTTTTAAGTTCTTTATCAGAAGCATTCCAAATATGTAAGCTTGCATCACTATCTGTATAACTGGAATCAAAACTTGCTTTGGTAAAAGCGATCTGAGGATTTTTAGTATCCCAAGTCAAGTTAGAATAGTATCCATCTTTTGATGAATGAATTGTAGCTTTATCATCAGTTTTAAGATCCTGTATGAAAAGTCCGTTAATTTCTCCTGATGTATCGATTACTGAATACGCAAAGTAATTTGATAAGCTATCGAAGCTCATTTCTGAAATAAAATCCAGCTCGCTGCTTTCATTATTTTCCAAATTCCATAATGTTACTGAAGTTCCAAGTTTCTTATTCTTGTTCTTCAAGTCTGTAATTTCTTTTGATTGATATCTTTTGGTGGCCAACCAGTTACCATCGTTAGATAACAAATACGATGATATACTGTCTAACTGTATGATTTCACCGGTATCAATATTAAGGATCGAAAGTCCGCGTTTAGGTTTATCCTTTTTAGCTTTCAATTCTTCGACCAATGGAACATTCCGATAAGCAATTACCCAGTTTTCATTATGAGCAATTTTTGGATTGGCTCCCATCTCAATTTCATATCTGTCTTTTTTGGAGGTATGCTGAATTACAACTTTCCCATCACCCCTGTCAGGCCAAACACCATAAGCGATCCAATTTCCTTGGCTGGAAATAACAGGTGAATTGATATCTTCGAACTTCATTACATCTTCGAAGGTCAACTTTCCCTGAGCGGAAATTATATCAGTAAAAAAAAGGGTCAATAAAATACAGAGTGAGGCAGAAATGCGAAATTTCATCAGCGCTTAGTTAGTTAATTGATCTAAGCCTGAAAGAAATTGATTCTCAGTGTCTATTCAAAATTACGGACTGTAAATTTTAGCAATAAAAAAGACGAAGCCATAATTACTTCGTCTTTATATAATTAGTTCTCTGATTGAGCAATCCGATCATTCAGTCTCTCTAAAAATCCTTCCTTAGCTTTTACTTCCTGAAGCATGCTCAAAAGCCTTTTTCCTTCTTTCGCAGAGAATGCAAGTTCACGAAGATCATCATCATGAACAAGCACCTCTTCGAAAGTGTCTCTCTCGACCAGCTCTAAATTATCTTCAGCGTAATCAGCTATATAGTTTTCTATGACCGGATGGTATTCTTTATCTAAAAATTTCATAAAAGGTAATGCTAGTGTCTTGTTTCATTACCTTGTAGTCAGTTCTTAGAAAGAAGTTCCCAAATCAACATAACTTTCTATCATATGCTGAACTTGAGCTCTACCACGGTTAATTCTGGACTTCACAGTACCCATTGGAATACCCGTTGCATCCGAAATTTCTTCGTACGTCATATCCTGAAGATCTCTCAACATAACTACCTCTCTGAAATCTTCCGGTAACGACATTAATGCCTTTTCAAGTTGCTCCAGGCTTAATTTTTCGTGTAATTCCTGATCAGGAAGAATGTTTGGATCTTCTATATGCATCTCAAAATCTTCAGAATCATTAGGATCTTTATGAATAGAAACCTTGTACATTCTCTGCTTTTTCTTGTACAAACTTTTAGCAAGATTTAAAGCGATGGTGTACATCCACGTAGAAAACTTCGCAATTCTCTCATAAGAAGCTTTGCTTTTATGTACTCTCAGAAAGGTTTCCTGAACTAAATCTTCGCAATCCTGATGGTCATGCGTATATCGGTATAGAAAATTATGAAGGCGGTCCTGATAACGTCTGACCAGTTCTGTAAATGCAGGTTCGTGATCGTTTTGGAAATATTCCATCAGATCTTCATCACTGTAATCTTTTACTGATACTGCTTTAAATGCGTCCATTTCTAATCCACTAAGTTTTAGTTCAAATTGTTATGAAACGCGAAGTCGGATTAACCGATGATTCGCTTAACAAGAAGAAATAAAATCGAAGTGGAGTCTAAAGTGGTAAACCCTTTAATGGAGCGGTCTGCGTCCAAAAGGGCTTCAAAAACACGCGGCATATCGCTGTAGCGAAAATTCGAAGCATCATCCCAAAGCTTATTAAAGTACCAGGCACTAGCAATACCGAGTTCGCTTTGGATCTGATTCTTGGCTTTGCCTTTTTCAGCAAGCCTTTGAATTTGCCAGATGTTTGTAAACACACTGTTAAAGAACCCCACGAGTCGAATAATTTCTCCCGTGTCTGTCTTAGTGTGTTGCAACATCTGTTCCGATATGTATAGGGCCTGTTCCAAATTACGCTTCATGAGCGCTTCTTTGAGCTCAATCGCCGTATACTCGCGATATGAGCCGATTATTTTTTTTACAGCGGCTTCTGAGACGTTTTCAGAAGTGTCCAGAAAAGTGCACACTTTGTCTATTTCAGTAGACAAAAGCTGTAAATTATTCCCTACAAACTGGGCCAGTAATTGAGCTGCAGCCGGCTCAATTGTTTTTTTGTGATGAGATTTTGTCCAGCTGATCACCCAATCCGGGATCAAGTAATCAGGCAAGGCTTCAAATTGATAATAGCCTACATTCTTATTCTTTGATAGTGCCTTTCCAAGGTTAGTGTTCCCCGCAGGCTTTCCGGTATCAAAAAGAACGAGTAAACACGTCGGATTTGGATTTTCTATATAAGAAATAAAATCCTGAATGGATCCTTCACTTCCTGCTCCCTTTCCGATCTGTAAGAAGTTCTTAATGATGAGTACTCGTTTCTCTGCCATCATCGGAAAACTGCGCGCGGCACCTAATGCCTTTGCAGGACTTACATCTTGTCCATACAGCAGATCAAAGTTAAAATCTTTTTCATGAGGCTGGATGACATTTGAAAATTTATCCAGCAACCGATCTAAATAGAACTCTTCATCACCGAATAAATAATAGATCGGTTTCATATCAGGAGTATTGATCTCTTTGATCAAGCTCTGATAGATATCGTTGCTATTTCGTTTTTTCGCTGCCATCGGGTGATGAAGATAAGGAATGTGAGTTCTAATGAAATGATGAATTCTTAAACTTTATTACAAAATTTGAAATACCATTTTCATTACTATGCTATCAGATAATAAAATCATATATGAAATACATTTTCTATTCACTTCTTACCGGTCTTTTTATATTCCTGTCACAGATTGGACTTGCACAGCAGTCTCAATTTATTGATGAAAACGGAGGTATAATACATTTCCGAGTGTTTGGGGATGGAACACCTGTTCTGATCATAAACGGTGGGCCGGGAATGAATAGTGATGGATTTTCAGGGTTGGCTGAGACCTTAGGAGAATCGTACAAAGCAATTATTTACGATCAGCGAGGTACCGGAAGATCTGAACTCCCTGAAATAAGCTCACGAAGTATTACTCTGGATTTGATGGTTAAAGACATTGAAGCCATCAGAAAAGAATTAAAACTTGAGGAATGGGTTATTCTGGGACATTCTTTCGGAGGAATACTAGCCTCTTATTACACATCAAAGCATCCAACTAGAGTATCCGGTTTGATCTTATCGTCCTCCGGTGGATTGGATATGAGTCTTTTTTCTAGTTTAAATATTACCGGCAGACTCACTTCGCTACAAAGAGACTCTCTGAACTACTGGACTCGAAAAATTCAAAATGGCGACACCACTTATTTTGCCAGTTTACAAAGAGGCAAATATCTGGCACCGGCTTACTTAAATGATAAGTCGTTTGTGCCAAAAGTTGCAGAACGTCTAACTCAAGGAAATTCTGAAATAAACACTCTGGTATATCAGGATATGAGAAGAATCGGTTATGATGCAACTGAAGAATTAAAAGGATTTGAAAACCCTGTTCTGATCATTCAGGGAAAACATGATATCATTCCGGTCGCTGTATCTGAAAAAGCCCGTTCTGTTTTTAAACACTCAAAGCTTCTGATATTACCAAACAGTTCTCATTATGGTTGGTTAGAAGATTCACTATTATATTTTACCGAAATAGATTCTTTGCTATCACTCACTCAAAATTAGTTTATGAATAGATTCCTAGTTCTCTTTCAGAATTTTTAATCTTTGTTGTAAACAAAAAGAAGCGTTAATTCCTTCTATGATAGACCAATCTGGTTTATAGATTATTCATAAGAACTAACTAAGGAAGACCATGGGAATATTCTTTGATCTGATGCAACAAAATGAACTTGAAAAACAACAAGCACAAGCTGATACTTTAGAAGACAGGGTTGAAATCTTAGAACTGGAACTTCAGAAAACAAGAGCACTTCTGATCAAGACTCTTCAGGTTCTGGAAACTTATGTTGGCAAAGATATTGATGGCGATGGAAAGACCGGATAATCCCTGAATGATTTTGCTACTTTAGTATGTTATCTCAAAAAAAACTATGGCTAAAGAATTTAAGCAATACGAGATAGACAGGATCATTGGAATGGCTTGGGAAGATCGTACTCCTTTTGATGCTATAGAACACCAGTTTGGCCTATCTGAAGAAGAAGTTATAAAACTAATGAGGAAGGAACTCAAGCGTAATAGTTGGGAGCGATGGAGAAAAAGAGTTTCAGGAAGAGATACCAAATATCGCAAACTTCGAAGCGATAAGGTAAAGCGCTTTGTTTCCGCTGCCCAAAATCCTATCACCGGAAACAGAATTTCTAAAAAGAAGTACTAAATCTGCTTGTTAACAATTTGTTCGTATCGATATTTTTCCATTCGTAAGTGCCTACTACTAGAAACTTAAATATCTTCAACTTCAATAGTATTCTCTTCGGACATAAATTTCGAAGGATGGACGTACCTTATTTGAAATTTGCAGTTTGAAATTTGAGATTTCTTAAAACTATGGTTTTAAGCGTCCCATCATTCTTGGAAACGGAATCGTCTCTCTAACATGAGATAATCCACATAGCCACGCAACCGTTCGTTCAAGACCTAGGCCGAAGCCAGAGTGTGGTACAGAGCCGAATCTACGTAGATCTAAATACCAACCGAATACGTCCATTGGTAAATCGTGCTTTTCGATATGGTTTTCTAAGAATTCCAGGTCGTCTTCACGCTGACTCCCTCCTATGATCTCACCGTATCCTTCCGGAGCAAGAACATCAACACCAAGAACAAGTCTTTCGTCTTCAGGATCACGCTTCATATAGAAAGCCTTAATCTCTGCAGGCCATCTGTGAACCATCAACGGAACTTCTTGCTGAAGCATCAATACTGTTTCATCACTTCCGCCAAAGTCATTCCCCCATTCAAAATTCTGAGCAGATTCTTTCCATTGCGGAATGTTTCTGTAATCTTCTTCGATCTGGTCCAATCGCTGACCAATTTCAATTACACGTTGATCGATCTGCTTCTTTCTCCATTTCTTAGCAGAACCGTGCTCCTTTTTGATCTCTTCTCTCTCCTGCTTCAGATCCTTTTCTTCCTGCTTACGATCTTCGATCATTTGATCAAGCATATCGGCAGTCTCTTTACTCTTCAACTGTTCTACAGCTTCTGAATAAGTAATTCTTTGGAAAGGGTTTTCAGCTACTTTCTCAAGTTTAGAAATATCTCTTTCAAGAATTTCTAATTCATTTTTTCTCTTTTCAACAACTTTCCCAACAATGAAGCGGATCATATCTTCTGCAAGATCCATATTCATATCCAGATCATAGTACGCCATTTCCGGTTCTATCATCCAGAATTCGGTTAGATGGCGACGAGTTTTGGATTTCTCAGCCCGAAAAGTTGGTCCAAATGTATAGATTAATCCATGAGCCATTGCCATCGCTTCGCCGTACAGCTGACCGGTTTGCGCTAAATACGCTTTCTCATCAAAATAGTCTGTTTCGAATAAAGTAGTACTTCCCTCAGCCGCATTACTGGTAAAGATGGGCGAATCCATTTGCACGAAATTGCGCTCTTGGAAGAATGTATGAATCGCGAAAATGATCTCATTCCGAACTCTCATAGCGGCCCACTGTCGCTGGCTTCGTAACCACAAATGACGGTTATTCATCAAAAACTCAACACCATGTTCTTTTGGAGTGATCGGATAATCTTCAGCGATCTGTACCACTTTTACTTCAGAAACATGAATTTCATGTCCGCCGATACTTCTTTCATCAGCTTTAACTGTACCGGTAATTTCAAGCGAACTTTCCTGGCGAAGCGAAGTAGCAGCTTCCCAATCTGAATCTGAAACATCATCTTTTGCAACCACACATTGAGTGATTCCGGTTCCGTCTCTCATTTCTATAAATACAAGGCTTCCACTACTTCGGTAATTGTATACCCAGCCTTTTAAAGTTACTTGCTTATCAACGTTTTCGCTTAATTTGTTGATGTAATTCATTTTATAAAATTAATTTAAAAACTTATACCTGGAAATGCCCCAAGTGTTATGCCATAAAAAACTTGGCCCGAATAACTATTACTTAACCAAAATCCTAGATTCAGATTTTTCAGAGGTATAACCCCAGGAAAAATTTCTAGTTTAAAATTCTCTGCTTGGTTACCATCTGAATTAAATAATACTGATATCATTAATGAATTATTTTTATCGATAAAAAATCCAAGCGCAGGTGATACTTCTATTGTTTCTATTTTATCATTATTTCTTGAATAAACGATATCTTTAGTTTTAAAACCAGCACCTACCGAAATAGTATGATTTTTATAATCATATCCCAACCCTGCTAACCCTCCCATTCCAAAATAACCAAAAAGTGATAACGGTTGATTCTTAAAATATGGTTTCCACTTAAATGAAAAATTTTGACCCGAATTTCTAATTGAAAAATCTAAAAATCGAAGGCTAACTTGAGAAGACCAATCCCTAATAATAATCTCATGTGAAAAAAAGTGCTGAACAGATTTATTGCTAAACAATAATATACCTAATGGATCAAAAATATAAATATCTGCTACGGCATCGAAACTCAACAAGCCTTTATAATTTTTTTCCACAACTTCATTCAAAAAATGGTAGGACATTACCGTGAACCCTGCAAAAAATCTTGATCTCTTATATCCCTTTAAGGTATAATAATCAGATAATGTAGCATACACCGTTCCACCTCCTAAAGTATGTAATAAGTAATTAGGCATCCAGTTGTCATTATCCTCATCAAATCCAGTGGGTAAAACTTCACTCCTTAAAAAAGCCCCCCACCCAACCTCATTTATACTTTTAAATGGATGCAATAATGAATATGTGACATTATTAAATCCATCCTTTAGCCCCATCTCAGAAAATTTATTTGAAATACTTGAAGCTTGTACTACATCAAAACCTCCATTCAAAAGTGTATTAAGAGTAGATGTACGCGCTTCAGAGCCATAATTTTTTCCAGTATAAAAATATCCATATTGTGCTTTTAAACTAAAACACAGCATTATCTTAAATAAAATAAGAGAAAACAGAATTCTCATGTTTGACTAGTTCTCAGGAGTAAGAACTGCTTCCATAAAGTATTTCTGGTCAAAGAAATCTTTTGAAAATTCTAAGATCTGTTCTGATGTAACTGTATCGATATTTTCGACCAACTCATCCAAAGTTACAAAACGGTCAAAATATAGCTCACTTTTTGCTAATCTCATCATTCGGTTACTGGTATTTTCCTGAGAAAGTAACAGTTTTCCTTTTAATTGAGATTTAGCTTCTTCCAGTTCTTTTTCAGGTACTAATTCTTCACTGATAGATTTCAGTTCTGCCACTACCAATTCGTGAACATGCTCAACGTAATCTTTATCCGTTCCCACGTACACCCCCCACATTCCTGAATCAGTGTAGGATTGGTTAAACGTCTGAATAGAATAGCAGTAACCGTATTTTTCACGCACATTCTGATGAAGTCTTGAACTCATTCCACCACCAAGAATAGTATTTGCCAGCAAAAGCAGATACTTATCATCGTGATCAAAATTAAGTCCTCTCCTTCCTAAAATATAATGAGTTTGTTCGATCGGCTTAGTAAGCTCAAGTTTACTTGTATCAAACTCATTCAGTGGCTGTTCTTCGTTATCAACATCCTGAGCCGGAAGATCGCCCAAATATTCAGAAACTAATTTTACAACGTCATCATGTTCAACATTTCCGGCAACAGAGATCAGTAAATTTCCGGCACGGTATCTTTCTTCCATGTACTCATACAGATCTTCTCGGGTAAATGACGAAACGGTTTCCTCAAGTCCAAGTACCGGACGACCTAATTCATGTCCCTGAAACATTCTTGTATTATATTCCTCAAAAAGATAATCATCCGGAGAATCTCTGTACATTTTCATCTCTTCGATAACCACTTTCTTCTCTTTTTCGACTTCCTCTTCCGGGAAACTTGGATTCAAAACCATATCTGAAAGCACATCTAAAGCTCTTTCGATCTGTGTATTTACACAACGTGCAAAATAGCAGGTGTATTCAGATGATGTGAAAGCGTTCAGGTATCCACCCACAGATTCCATACTCAGAGCTATGTCATAGGCAGAACGTTTATCAGTTCCTTTAAACAACATATGCTCCAGAAAGTGCGTAATTCCAGCTTGTTTAGGAGTTTCATTTCTGGATCCGGTTTTTACCCAGATTCCAACTGAAATGCTTTTAACACTTTCAATTTTTTCTGTTACAATTCTAAGACCATTCGGAAGTGTGGTCTTGGTTACTGAATCGATTTCTTTAAGGTTTTCCATAAGGAATTAAACGAGTGCTTCTATTATTTTTTGATGTGTTCAAAGATACTATTATTGATATCGAGAATCAGTAATGGATTGCAATAAATCTCTTCTATTTTATATATGATAGTCACCCATATAGATGTCATGTAATTAGTTGACAGTTAAATAGTGATAGTTTTGGAAAAATTCGCCCTTAGTATTTAAGACCGAGAAGAGAGCATGATCCGAATGCGTCTGCGAAGCAGGAATAATCCTTTCTGGTGAAGAGTATATTAATTTTGTCAGAATGAACGAAGACCTTTAGGATTATTCAGCGCAGGATTAGTGAGCCCGTCTTAAATACTTCGGCTTGATCTTTTGTCCCGTTCGAACGGGATATCAAGACAAAAGTAGGTACCCTTGTGCTAAGTCAAGCCATTTAAAAAGATTCAGTCCCATGGATCTATGTACTTTTGTACCGACAAAAGTACCAAAAGCTCCCGACAAGAATTATTGGCGCGAACTCCATTGCATCGACTAATCATTACAAAAGGTCTTCGTTCGTATGATGCCTATTCACAAATCATCCTGAGTGTAATGATTGCTCCTTTGGAGCCGTCGATTTCATTACTTTCTTGGCTCGCCAATAATTCTAAAGGTCGGTGTAATTGGAAGCTTTTTATGAATTCTCAGGATTATAAACAAATGAAATTTTTTAAGAGAATTATCTAACATCTACAATCCGTAGCGAAGGATATGCATAAAGCAATTATGTATGAGTTCATTAGTTGTGCAGACTCTTCACTACGTCATCTCCGCTTTGCTGCGTTGACTTGCTCTGAGTGACTTACAAAAAAAAGGCGCTATTCATTACTGAACAGCGCCTCTAAGTTTATTCTAAAAGAATTAATCTTCTTTTTCGATCAATGCTTTTCTGGACAGACGAAGTTTTCCGCCATGTTCAACTTTCAGAAGTTTAACTTCGATCTCATCACCTAACGATAGATAGTCTGTAACTTTCTCTACACGTGTGTGATCGATCTCTGAAATATGAAGTAGTCCGTCTTTGCCCGGAGCAACTTCAACAAATGCACCAAAGTCTTTGATCGACTTAACAACACCTTTGTAAGTAGCGCCTTCTTCAAGATGACCAACAATCATTTTGATCCTTTTCTTGGCTTCTTCAGCTTTGTCAAGATCGTTAGCTGAAATCGTAATCTGACCTTTACCATTCGAATCTTCTTCGATCATAATTTCAGTTCCGGTTTCTTTCTGAAGTGTTTGGATAACTTTTCCACCAGGCCCGATTACAGCACCAATATCACTACCATCAATTTCCATTCTCAGGAACTGAGGAGCGTATTGTGAAATATTTTCTCTTGGTGAAGAAATAGTTTTAGCCATTTCGCCAAGAATATGTAATCTACCTTTTTGAGCTTGTTCAAGAGCTTCTTCGATAGTTTCAAAGCTGATGCCCTGAACTTTCATATCCATTTGGCAAGCAGTGATACCGTCTGATGTTCCAGCAGTTTTGAAGTCCATGTCACCCATGAAATCTTCTTCCCCACGAATATCAGATAGAATTGCTGTGTTGTCTTTTCCAACGATCATTCCCATTGCAATACCTGCAACCGGCTTTTTGATCGGTACACCAGCGTCCATAAGAGCCATTGAACCACCACAAACAGAAGCCATTGAAGACGAACCATTTGATTCAGTGATATCAGAAATAATACGGATAACATATCCGAACTCTTCGAAAGTCGGCATCATCATTCTTAAAGAACGCTCAGCTAAATGACCGTGACCGATTTCTCTTCTTCCAGGTCCTCTTAAAAATCCTGCTTCACCAACAGAATATGGAGGGAAACTGTAGTGCAGATAAAACTGCTTAGCTTCCTGATCAAATAGAGTGTCAACGCTTTGCTCATCACGGCGTGTTCCTAAAGTAGCAGAAACTAATGCCTGAGTTTCACCTCTTGTGAAAATTGCAGAACCGTGAGTTCTTGGCATATAACCAACCTGAGTCCAGATATCTCTGATCTCGTCGGTTGCACGACCATCAATTCTACGACCTTTTTCAAGGATCATATTGCGAAGTTCTTCTTTTTCGATGTTACCAAGAACTTTCTTAGCAACTGAAAGCTGATCATCGTCATATTCTTCTGACTCAAGAGCTTCCATTACTTCGTCTTTTACTTCGCGAATCTTCGCGTTGTACTCTTCTTTACCAAGACCAATATTTACTATTTCTTTGATCTTGTCAGAAGCTAATTCAGAAACTTTTGATTCTACATCTTCAGGCAGAGTTGGAGAAACAAATTCTCTTTTCTCTTTTCCTAATTCCTTACGAAGCTCATTTTGGAAGTCACAAAGCTTTTTGATCGCTCCGTGAGCTGCTTTGATCGCATTCAGCATTTCTGCTTCTGAGATCTCTTCCATTTCACCTTCGATCATAAGGATACTGTCTTCAGTACCACCAACGATCATATCGATGTCGCTGTCTTTTAATTCAGTAACTGTTGGGTTTATGATGAACTCGCCATCAACTCTACCCACTCTTACTTCTGCCATTGGTCCGTCAAACGGAATGTCTGATAAGTGAACAGCCAGTGAAGCACCAACTCCACCTAAAACATCTCCATCGTGCTCATCATCTGATGAGATCACACTTGAGATAACTTGAGTATCACAAACATATCCCTTTGGGAATAATGGTCTTAAAACTCTGTCAATTAATCTACTGGATAGGATCTCTTTTTCGTTAGAACGTCCTTCTCTTTTCATAAATCCACCAGGAAAACGTCCTGCAGCAGAAAAACTTTCTTTATGGTCAACCGTTAGCGGGAAAAAATCCTGACCCGGCTTTGGTTCCTTAGCGCTTACTGCTGTACAAAGTACCATAGTATCGCCCATTTTAACTACAACAGAACCGTCTGCTTGTTTAGCTATTCGTCCTGTTTCTACAGATAGCACCTTTCCCGGTGCAAATTCTATACTTCTAAAATCTTCTTTCATTTATTTCTTTTTGTCTTTTGTTTATTGCTTTATCCCACACTAACCTTAAAGATTGGCTTTTACACAAATAGATAATTAAGTGGGAGAATTGAAAAAGGCTCCAGATAGTTGGAGCCTTTAAATTATTTTCTAATACCAAGCTCTTTGATAAGCTCTCTGTATTTTTGAATATCGTTCTTCATCAGGTAGTTAAGCAAACGACGACGCTTACCTACTAATTTCAATAATCCGCGACGAGAAGCGTGATCTTTCTGATTCGTTTTTAAATGCTCAGTAAGATGATTGATACGGTGCGTAAAAAGGGCAATTTGTCCTTCAGTTGTACCGGTATTGGCTTCTTCTCCGCCATGTTTTTTGAAAATATCTTTTTTTTCTTCTGCAGTAATGCTCATTACAATTCAGTTATTCTTAAACTCGTTTTAATATAGGTAACAAAGATAAGCTTTTTAATAGTAACCAACAACGAGTATTCAAATAAAATATAGCTTTCTACTATTGTCAGAACATAGTTTCAGAATTAATTCACAAAGCTTAATTTGGTTACAATTTAATTCATATAAGATGGCCCTACTTAGTTGGAAGAAAGACGTTATTGCGATAGGATATGACCTTTTCATTGATGGGAATCTAGTTGGAGAAATAAAAAATGAACGACTATCCAGTAACTCTTATGTAAAAGTTAATGGGAGGAAGTACTTTTTTGAATCAGAAGGCTTAAGTCAAAAGACTATTAATGTTATTGATATGAATAGCAGGAAGCAAATCGGTAAAATCGTTTTTAACTTTTGGAGAACTAAAGCCTCTATTGCTCTTTTTGATAAGGAATTTATGTGGAAAAGCGATAATTTTTTTTACAGAAAATGGAGCATACACAGTACTGCGAGTAATCCTTTAATTAGATCAAAGTTGTATAAAGGAGATTCGCATGAAGTAAATAACGAAGTTGACGAGTTGCTTTTATTTTGTGGTATTGTAACTCTTGTAAGAAGAAGGAATAATGGTTGATTCTGCTTACTCTTTTATAATTCCCTTAATGCATTTTCTTTATCTCTAGCTAACTGAGACACTAACTCATCAATACCAGAGAACTTAATTTCATCTCTTAATCTCTTCAAAAAACGAACCTGAATGGTTTGACCATAAATATCTTCATCAAAATCAAAGATATTGACTTCCAACCTCAACTCAATTTTATCAAAAGTAGGTCTGTGTCCAATGTTCATCATCCCGCCATACCAATTCCCACCAACTCTTACCTTTACAGCGTAAACACCATTTTTAGGAATTACTTTATTTGGATGTTCAGCTTTCAAATTAGCGGTGGGAAACCCAATCTTTCTCCCTCTTTTGTCACCGTGAATTACAATTCCATTGAGCAAATATTTACGCCCTAAAAGTTTTGCTGCTTGCTCTACATTTCCTTCTTCTGAAAGCTCTCTTCTAATGGTAGTACTACTTACCGTAACTGTACCCATTTCCCGTTTTGAAACCACAAATGCATCGAAACCCAATTCTTTACCCAGATTCTCAACAGTTTCAATAGTTCCGGTACGATCCTTACCAAAGTGGTGATCATAACCAATTACAAATTCGCTAACCCCCACCCTTTCAAAAACGATCTTTTTCACAAACTCTTCAGAACTCAATAAAGAAAAATCTCTTGTAAATGGAATGATCAACAAAACATCGATCCCGATTTCTTCCAGTATCTCTCTTCGCTCCTGAATCGTAGTGAGTTGTTTTATTCCAGCACTACCGGGATTGATGATATCACGCGGATGAGGATCAAATGAAATTACAACACTCCGTGCATTTCGTTCTATTGCCTTCCGAACTACCGTTTCTATAAGTGCTTTGTGTCCTAAATGAACACCATCAAACGTCCCAACTGTAACAACCGAATTTGAAACCCGGTCTATATCTTTTAGAAAAATGAGCTCAGTCTTTGGCATTTAACAATTCATCAATTTTGTGAGGTGATAATGCTTTTTGTGAAGAATACTCTCCTATCGCAGTTCGTTCCAAACCCGATAAATGTCCCAATGAGTTTAACAACTTTCCAAGATCATGTGCGATAGATCGGATATAGGTTCCCTTACTGCAAGTAATGCTGATCAACAGTTTATTATTTTCGAAACTGATAATTTGATGGGAATGAATTGTAACAGGTCGAGCCGCTAATTCTACTGCTTTACCTCTCCTAGCTAATTCATAAGATCGTTTACCACCAACTTTTAAAGCTGAATACACGGGAGGAACCTGAGAAATTTCTCCACTAAAATACTCTTCAAGCACTTTTTCGATTTTGTCTGTAGTAATATGATCGGTTGGTGCAGTTTCATCTACTTCTGAATCAGCGTCATATGTAGGAGTTGATCCGCCAAAAGTAATTTCACCTATATAGGTTTTAGGCATTTCCTGAAGCTGAGAAATAGATTTCGTTGCTCTACCAGAACATAAAATCAATAAACCTGTTGCCATTGGATCCAGCGTACCTGCATGGCCGACTTTTTTAGTCCGCAATCTCCCGCGAACATATCTTACTACATCAAAACTGGTCCACGTTTGAGGTTTGTTTACAAGGAGAATGGAAGCTGTCCCAAAATCAAAATCCGGAGATGGAAGATTTTCAGTATCAAAAACCTGAATTTGTTCCAGAGGCAGGGCTTTCGCCATGTTTAATCCTCTTCGTCTTCGGTGGGAGCTTTAGGTTGCTGATCTACTTTATCGAATAGTTTCTCGATCTTGTTTACGTATTCAGCAGTATCATCCACATAGAAATGAAGTTCAGGAATTTTACGAACCTGATGTCTAATCTTGGCTGCTAAAGTATGTCGGATCTCATCGATATGATCATCGAGATGCTGATAAATTGCTTTTTCGTCTCTTCCCGGTGCAAACACACTTAGATACACTCTCGCAATAGAAAGGTCGTCAGTCATCAATACTTTTGTAACGGTGATAAACGTACCGACAGGTTGATATTCTCGTTGAAGAATTTCACCTAAATCACGTTTTAGAACACCGCCTAAGCGTTCTGTTCTAATACTCATTTAAACCTCTTCTTTACTTAATTTGCGTCTTCCAGCGTACGTTTCTCTTCAGTGATCTTGTAGCTTTCAAAGTTGTCGCCAACTTTAATATCATTGTAGTTTTGTATGCTGATACCACACTCATAACCGGCTGCTACTTCTTTCACATCATCTTTAAATCGTTTCAATGCTCCAACAGCACCATCATAAATAACAACACCATCACGAATTATACGAACCGGGTTATTTCTATCGATCTTGCCATCAAGTACATAACAACCTGCAATTGTACCCACTTTAGATACTTTAAAGATCTCACGAACTTCAACGTTACCAAGAATTTGTTCTTTCAATTCAGGTGAAAGAAGGCCTTCAAGAGCATCTCTAACTTCATCCACAGCATCATAAATAACTGAGAATAATCGGATATCAATTTCTTCCGTTTCAGCAAGCTTACGAGCCTGTTGTGTAGGTCGAACCTGGAAACCGATAATAATCGCATCGGAAGCAGAAGCTAACAATACATCAGATTCAGAAATCGCACCTGCACCTGTATGGATGATATTTACAGCAACCTCGTCATTACTGATCTTCTGTAATGAACCGGAAAGTGCTTCAATAGAACCGTCCACATCTGCTTTTATAATGATATTCAATTCAGAAACTTCACCAAGAGCTAATCTTCTTGAAAGATCATCAAGAGTCATGTGCTTGGTTTTTCTCATTGCCTGCTCACGACGTATTTGATTACGTTGACTTGCTACATCTTTAGCTGTTTTTTCATCTTCAGCTACTACTAGAGAGTCACCGGCCTGAGGCATTTCATCGAAACCCATAAGCTGAACCGGAGTTGCAGGACCTGCTTCTTTAATTCTTTCACCACGGTCATTTTCCATTGCACGAACTCTACCAAAACAAGGTCCAGCTACAAATGGATCACCAACTTTAAGCGTACCACCTTGTACAAGAACATTCGCAATAATACCTTTTCCTTTATCAAGTCTGGATTCAAGTACAACACCGTTTGCTCTTCGTCCGGGATTTGCTTTCAATTCTCTTAGTTCGGCTTCGATAAGAACTTTTTCGAGTAACTCATCGATTCCTTCACCGGTTTTAGCAGAAACAAGTGCAAACTGAGTTTCTCCACCCCAATCCTCAACGATTACTCCATGATCAGAAAGCTGTTGCTTGATCTTGTCAGGAGTTGAACCCGGCTTATCGATCTTGTTGATCGCTACTACCATTGGAACACCGGCAGCTTTTGCGTGATTAATTGCCTCAATAGTTTGGGGCATCACAGAATCATCAGCAGCAACTACTAGAATTACTATATCGGTTGCCTGAGCACCACGGGAACGCATTGCGGTAAAAGCCTCGTGACCCGGAGTATCCAGGAATGTAATTTGTTTCTCGTTATGCATAACAGAATAAGCACCAACGTGCTGCGTGATACCACCGGCCTCACCTTCTGCTACTCTTTCTTCACGAATGTAATCCAATAAAGAGGTTTTACCGTGATCAACGTGACCCATTACAGTAATAATCGGAGCGCGATCTTTAAGATCTTCCGGATTGTCCTCTTCGATCTCAAGTTCTTCATCCATTTCCTCAGCATCAATGAACTTGACTTCTTTGCCGAATTCTTCTGATACTAATTCTATGGTTCCCGCATCCAGTCTTTGGTTGATGGTGATCATCAAACCAATACTCATACATGCGGAAATAATATCGTTAACGCCTACTTCCAGTTCTTCTGCGAGGTCATTGGCAGTAATGAATTCGGTGACTTCAATGACACCTGCTTCCATTTCTTCCATTTCCTGCATTTGTTGCAGTTCTTCCTCTCTTTCCTCTTTACGTTGACGTCTTCTCTTTCCACGCTTGCTACCAACATTGGAATTACCCTGGATCTTCTGCATGGTCTCGCGCATCATGCGGTCCACATCAATCTCATCTACCTCAGATTTACCGGTTGGCTTACCCTTTGGCTTCTTACGGGTTTTATTTTTTGCTGATTTATTATCGTCGTCCTTCTTAGCTGTTGTAGCAGGTTTGGAATCATCACGATCCTTACGACGTTTTCTCTTCTTACGCTTCTTGGTAGCGCCTGTTAAGTCATTGGTAAAGGAAGTTTTACCTAGAACTTTAGTCCCTTTTAACTTACCTGCTTTACCTTTTATAGTTTCCTTTTCTTCAGGCTCTTCTTCCTTCTGATCTTCTTCATCGTCATCATCAGAATCTTCATCGCTTTCATCATCAGAATCTTCTTCAACATCAGAATCTTCATCTTTGGATTCTTCCTCTTCCTCAGATTCTTCCTGATCTTCTACTTCTTCTTCTTTCTCAGGAGCAGGCTCAGTTTTAGTTTCCTCTTCTTCTTCTTCGGCAACTTCTTCTTCCTCATCAGCTGTTTCTTCTTCAGCAACTACCTCTGGCTCTTCTTCCTCCTCAACCTCAGGTTCTTCAACTTCTTCAACAGGCTCAAGAGGTAACTCTTCTTCCTTCTCATCAGCTGCTGGCTCATCTTCAGGCTCTAAACCAAGAGACTCATCAATTGGTTCAAGTGAATCCAGCGTTACACTTTCATTTCTTTGGTCCATTATAGAACTACGGCGACTTTCATACTCTTCGCGGGATCTTTCATGATCCTGACTTTTAGCTTTATCTTCGCCATAGATTCCTTCCAAAACCGAATACATTTCCGGTGTTATTTTGAAATTCGGTCTATTAGCTACTTCAAAGTCTTCGCTTAATGCATCAACAATAGTTTGTGTTGTTACATTAAACTCTGAAGCAACTTTAAATAATGGTTTTGGTCTATTTATGGACATATATGATTTTTTGTGTCTATTGAAAGTTAAATTACAAACCGGATGTTATTCCTTGCAAATTAACCTTCTTCTTCGAACTCGTATCTGATCACATCCATGATCTTTTTAGCGAGTTCTGCGTCAATAACTTCTTTTGTTCTGTTTACCAACTCATCAGCATTTAATTCCAATACTGCACGAGCGGTATCACAACCTATTTCGTGCAAAGCTGCAATCGCTTCTTTGCCAAAATCTTCCTCAAATTCTGCTAAGTCTATATCATCTTCTTCTTCAACTTCACGGTATACATCAATTTCGCATTCAGCTAATTTTGATGCAAGACGGATATTAACTCCACCTTTACCAATTGCTTTTGATACTTCATCAGCCGGAACCAATACACTTGCGTTCTTGCCTTCTTCATCTAGTTCTACTTTAAGAACTTCAGCAGGCTGTAGTGCTCTTTTGATAAACTCATGCTTATCAGCAGTGTAATTAATTACATCAATATTTTCGTTCTGAAGTTCACGTACGATGGCATGAATTCTAATTCCCTTCATACCAACACATGCTCCAACAGGATCAACTCTTTCATCGTGTGAAATAACCGCTACTTTAGAACGATCTCCCGGAGAACGGGCTATTTTCACCAAATCGATGATTCCGTCAAATACTTCTGGAATTTCATTTTCAAATAGTCTTTCCAGGAATAACTCAGAAGTTCTGGAGATAATAACTGTAGGATTACCATTACGCATGTGAACTCCGGTCACAACTGCACGGATAGTATCTCCTTTTCTGTAACGGTCTTTGTAGATCTGCTCGTTTTTTGGGAGCATTAATTCCACACCGTTATGATTTACTAAAATGTCTTTGTTCTGGCGAACCTGATAAACATCACCTAAAATAATTTCGCCAACACGATCTGTGTAGTCATCGTAAATATTGTCTTTCTCGATCTCGCGAATTCGTTGTGCCAGTTGTTGGCGAGCCATCATTACTGCACGACGACCAAAGTCAACGATCTGAACTTCCTGTGCTAATTCATCATACAGTTCAATATCCGGATCGATCTTTTTAGCATCTTCCAGAGAAATTTCTGCAACTTCATCGGTAAGTTCTTCTTTAGGAACTACTTCCTGAATGTGTAATATCTGTAGTTCTCCTCTGTCTGCATTCAAAATCACTGAGAATGCATCATCGGTTTCGTAAGTTTTACGAATCATTGTGCGGAACACATCCTCTAATATTGATAGCAATAGATCGCGATCAATTCCTTTTTCTTTTGCGATTTCTGCAAATGAGGAGATAATTTGTTTTGATAAGTCGTTCTGCATCAGCGTTGCTTAAGTATGTATTAAATATTTGGGACGATCTTTGCTTCTTTTATATCGTCGAATAAAACCTTAACGGATTTCCCGTTTTGGTCTTCTAGCATAATTCCGTTTTCATCCATACCAACTATTATTCCTTCAGCCTTGTCGTATTCATCTTCTTTCTTGAATTTGACCTTAGCTTTTCGACCTTGATTCTTTTTGTACTGACGCACATCAGAAAGAGGTCTGCTAAGTCCCGGAGACGAAACATTTAGTCGATATTTATTTTCAAATAACTCGTGTGCTTCTATCAAAAACCCTAGTTCTCGGCTGATATCTGCACATTCATCCAGATTAACTCCACGATCTTGTGCGTCCAGATATAACCATACCTCGTTCAAACCGCTACCGGTTTTATGTTCTATATCAACGACAAAGAGATCCTTAGACTCTACTAAAGGAGCCGCTAAGTCTTTAATTTTTTGTATGGTATCAAGCTGCATGATCCGGGAAATAAGGACAAAAAAAAGCGAGTGCCTTCACGACGCTCACCTAGATTCTAAATATAGCCTTAATTATGGAATCTTTCAAAGATTGATATAGGGTTTGTTTTGGAATAAAGGATATTCTTTAAAAATAAAATGTATTCCATAGTCTTATATAAAATTTCACGTCCTTTCCACCGAGCCTGAAGGCTCTTCTAGTTTAAGGTGTAATTCTGAGCGGAGCTCCTCCGATTGAATTCCGCAGCTGAGCTACGTCCTAGTTCCGTACCTCCGGTGCGGAACGCCCCTGGAAGCTCTGCTTCCACTGGTATTAATTATTTAAGGTGTATAACATAGAGCCTGAACGATGTTAATAGCTATTTCACTTACATCCACCGAGCCTAAAGGCTCTCCTTGTTTAAAGTGTACTATTTCAGCATTTAACAAGGAGGACATTTACGGCTAATGCGGAGCGGAGCTCCTCCGGTTGAATTCCGTAGCAGAGCTACGGAACTAGATTAAAAGACTTCAGATATCTTGAGGGCATTATTAAAAATGCACATAACAAAATAATAGAAAGGATTAGTATTTTTTTAAAAACTTCTCACTCTTTCTCAAAATACCTCCTTATTAGTTGGTATTTGTATGTTTGACCTTTTTTGTTTTTAAGAATAAAGTATTCTTGGTTAGAATTTTTGATCAAAGTATCACCTACATCCATTACACTTGAAAGTCTTGGAAGTTCGCCATCTGGTTTATATGAAAACTCAAATTCCTTGCTCGGATGATCAGAAGTTTCGATATAATATCCGAATGCACCGTATTTAAACTCGGTGACAATACCATTGATTGTAGAATTATCAAACAAAATCATTTTTTGATTCGGCTTTTCCCTACAATTTGAATTTGTAATCACCAATAAAAAAATACTTAAGGAGACTTTTAAAATTTTTTTCATGTATTTATTCTCTTTTTTCATATGTATCTAATAAGGTTTCTGTTGAACTCTGAGAAAAACCTTTCACTCGTTCCGTTTCCTCGTTCCGTTCCTCCGGTGCGGACGCCCATCAGAAGCTCTGATTCCATTATTTGCAACTATATTCGTGCATAACGCCGAGCCTGAAGGCTCTCCTAGTTTAATACTTTCTATTCTGTCTTTCATCAAGAAAAATGTTTACGCCCACAAAACCTTAATTAAGAAATCTCTGACTCTCTTTTAAATTATTACCATTAATAACTTTTTTCTAAATCTTTACTCATCATTTTATATCATCCTGCACATTTCAAACTAACTATGATTATGAAAAAGATTCTTTCTTCCTTTCTTGTTTTACTTATTGCACTTTTTATCTCTGATAATTCCAGCGCTCAACATGTTGAGTCTACAACAAAAGCTGAATTGGACACTTCTATTGAGCAGCGCGACAAACTCAGAGAATCATCAGCTTTTAAAAACTATCCACTCCGTAATGTAGGACCGGTGGTTATGAGTGGTCGCGTTTCTGATATTGCCGTACATCCGGAGAACAGCCGAATATTTTATGTGGGTTATGCTTCAGGAGGAGTTTACAAAACTGTGAATAGCGGTAATACCATGAAACCTGTCTTCGATCATGAAGACGCCTTAGGAATTGGAGATCTTGCTATTTCCAGAGCAAACCCTGATGTGATCTGGGTTGGAACCGGAGAAAATAACAGCAGTCGTTCCAGTTATGCCGGTGCAGGCGTTTTCAAAAGTATGGATGGCGGAGAAACCTGGAAATACACGGGGTTGAGAAACACTCAGCATATTGGAAGAATCGTAACTCATCCTACAAATGAAGATATTGCCTGGGTTGGATCATTGGGAGCTTTGTATTCATACAACAATGAAAGAGGTGTGTATAAAACTACTGATGGTGGCGAAACATGGAGCAGAACTCTTTTTGTAAACGACAGCACCGGAGTGATTGATCTTGTAATCCACCCAACTGATCCGAATATTCTTTGGGCTTCTACCTGGGAGAAAGATCGAAAAGCGTGGAATTTTAAAGAAGGCGGAAACGGATCTTCTATTTATAAATCAACTGATGGAGGTGAATCCTGGAGCAAATCAGTAAAAGGATTTCCTCAGGGAGATTTTGTTGGGAGAATTGGTTTAGACGTGAGCCTAAGTAATCCGGACGTGATCTACGCTATTTTGGACAATCAGTTTGAAGTCAAAGAAGAAAGAGATTCTGATAGCGATGCACTTACGCAGACCTCATTTATCGAAATGTCTGATAAAGACTTTAAAGAGCTGGATAATAAAAAACTGGAAACGTTCCTTCGCAGAAATGGCTTCCCAGAAAAGTACACTGCAAAGAGTGTTAAAGCGGATGTCGAGAATGGAAAATATAAGCCAAAAGCTTTAGGTGAATTTCTTGGAGATGCGAATGCTGCACTTTTCAACACCAGTATCAAGGGTTTGGAAGTGTATCGTTCTGATGATGGCGGAGAAAGCTGGAATATCACTCATGATTACGAAATTCCGGGTGTTTATAATACCTATGGATATTATTTCGGAGAGATTAGAGTTGATCCAAATGATGAGAATATAATCTATGCATTAGGGGTTCCTTTCATAAAATCTACCGACGGTGGAAAAAGCTGGACACGAAAAGCAGCTAACGATCCTGTTCACGCAGATCAACAAGCACTGTGGATAGACCCGAACGATTCTGAGCATATACTTTTAGGTAACGATGGTGGGTTGTATGAAAGTCATGACGGAGGTGAAAATTTCATTCATCACAATTCTGAAGCTGTAGGCCAATTTTATACTGTAAGTGTAGATATGGAAAAACCTTATAATATCTATGGAGGATTACAAGATAATGGCACTTTTGTTGGACCTTCTACCTCCACACCAAATAGAAACAGACCTTGGGAAAGATTGTTTGGTGGAGATGGTATGCATGTTTTTGCTAATCCGAATAATGCAGATCTAGTTTATGTAGGTTTCCAATACGGAAATTACTTTCGTTTAGACAGAGATAAAGGAACTTCTTCCCGAATTACTCCACGCCATGAAGTTGGAGAACCACGCTACCGCTACAACTGGAATACACCTGTAAACCTAAGTCATCATAATCCTGATGTGGTTTATTTCGGATCTCAAAAGCTAAGCAGGTCTTTAGATAGAGGTGAAACATGGACGGCAATCAGTCCTGATCTCACTAATGATCATCCGAATGGAAATGTCCCCTACTCTACTATAACCACAATTGCAGAATCCCCTTTAGACTTCAATCAAATTTGGGTTGGTACAGATGATGGTAATATTCAACTAACACGAGATGGTGGTGCCAGCTGGATCAATGTAACCGGAAGCATTCCTAAAGATCTCTGGGTAAGTGAAGTTCACGCTTCTGTTCATGACAAAGGAACAGCATACGTTTCTCTTAATGGATATCGTTTCGATGATTTTGATACTTACCTATATAAAACAACTGATTTCGGCAAAACATGGAAATCTTTGAAAGGTAATCTTCCAAATGAGGTCGCTAATGTGATTGTTCAGGATCCTGTAGTTCCTTCCATTCTTTATGCAGGATTGGATCATGGCACTTACATCAGTTTCAATGATGGTAACGAATGGCATTATCTGAACCAACTTCCTAATGTGGCAAGCTATGATATGGTTGTTCATCCTCGTGAACATGAACTGGTTATTGGTACACACGGTAGAAGTATCTGGGTAATGGACGTTAAACCTCTTCATAAACTCTCTAAAAGAATAAATGAAAAGGTAACCGGATTTTCACCGGAAGACATTCGTTACTCAAACAGATGGGGATCTCAGTTTGCACCATATAGAGAACCTTTTAATCCGAGTGTGGATCTGATGTATTTCGTTTCAAACAAAAATGGAGATTCAGTCGAAATATCCGTTAAAAATAAAGAAGACAACAAAGTATTCACTACTAAACAGAGTGCTGAATATGGTTTTAATGTATTTGAATGGGATTTGGTAATTGATACAGATAGAGACGGTAATAAATCTTACATTCAGAAAGGTGAATACACCATCGAATACAAAGTTGGAAGATCAATACATATTACAAGTTTCAATGTTAAATAGACTATGCCTGATTACCCTCTCCATCATGTTGTTGAATGCATGTGGAGAGCCTGAAAAAAAGAAGAACCCTACTGAAACCAAAGGACGTGTTCTTGAATACACAAATACACTTTCTTTTTTAAGTGCTGATGGAGAAGTCGTTTCGACGCTCAGATTTGTGAAAGCTGATAATGAAGCTGAACGAAATCAAGGTTTAATGGACGTAAATTCCATGCCTTCTGACGCGGGAATGGTTTTTTACTTTGATACTGAAGAGCCTCAGAGCTTCTATATGATGAACACCCCTCTTTCGCTCGACATCATGTACGTAAATGCTGACAGTGTGATTGTGAATATATATAAGAGCACAACACCGTTTTCTTCAAAAACATTACCATCGGGAGAGCCTGCTAAGTATGTTGTAGAGACAAATGCAGGATACAGCATTTCCAATGATATTAAAGAAGGAATGAAAGTCCGGTTTTGAGCCGATGTTTTAAAATCCGGTTTAAGTTATGAACCGGATTTTTTCAACTATACTCAGACTTCTACTTCTGCTTCTTCCTTGTCTGCAAACTCGTGTAAAAAATCCATTACGTGAGTTACATTCTCTTTTGAACCAATATAAATTGGAGTTTGCTGATGAATGGCTGTTGGCTCTATTTCCATTATTCGTTGATGTCCGTCTGTTGCCATACCTCCTGCCTGCTCAATAATAAAACTAAGTGGGTTACACTCATACATCAGTCTTAGTTTACCATTCGGATAACGCTTACTATGCGGATAGATAAAAATCCCGCCTTTGATCAATGTTCTGTGAAGATCGGCTACCATCGAACCAATATATCTTGCTGAATACGGTCTTCCCGATTCCGGGTCATCTTCCTGGCAATACTTTATGTACTTTTTTAGTCCAAGTTCCCAAGAATTATAACTTCCTTCATTGATGCTGTAGATCTTTCCATGATCAGGGATCTGAACTTTACGATCACTCAGAATAAACTCGCCTAAACTTGGATCAAGAGTAAACAAACTAACATTTAAACCTGTTGTATACGCCAAAGTAGTACTGGAACCATATAACACATATCCGGCAGCCACTTGCTTAATTCCCGGCTGTAGTGCGTCTTCTTCTCTTAAAGTTTGATCAAAGCGTGGCTCTCTCATATAAATTGAAAAAATACTACCTATCGATACATTTACATCGATATTAGAAGAACCATCCAAAGGATCCATATACACAATGTATTTTCCACCGGAACTACTTAACTGAACAATACCGTCATTTTCTTCAGAAATAACCATACAAGTTATACCGGAACGTTCAAGAGCAGAAATAAGCTGAGAATCAGCAAAAAGATCCAGCTTCTTTACAGACTCGCCATGGATATTCGTTGAACCATCATAACCTAAAATATTGGTAATACCTGCTTTGTTAACCTCACGGGAAATAATTTTTGCAGCAAGGCTGATATCTCTTAACAATTGCGAAAGCTCCCCTGTAGCTCCCGGAAATCTGTTCTGTGCCTGAATTATAAATTCTTCAAGCGTTACAAGCCTATCTTCTTTTTGTGTAGTCATTATCCCTAATAAATTATTTGGAAGCGCTTTTCTGTAATATATGAATGTTTTTTAGTCAATTTCCTTTTAAAATTTCCTAATCTCTTTCAGAAGCGATCCTGCTTTTTCCTTTAATTCGGTAACGCCTTCATCGTTTGTGACTACAAAGTCTGCTAAATCTCTGAGAGTAGAGAAATCTTGTTGTGCTGAAATCCGTCCTTCTACTTTTTTTCTGTCAGAATTATCTCTCTCTACAACACGCTCCGTTCTTTGTTGTTCATCCGCTTCAACAAGCACAACATAATCGAGATCTTCAGGTCTTCCATGCTGTAAAAGAATAGCCGCTTCTTTAACAAATACATCTACTCCTTCTCTCTCTTTTTGGGTGGATATCTCTTCTACTTTATCCCAAAGAACAGGATGAACCAAGCGATTCAGTTCTGAAACTCTGCCTTTTTCAAAAGCTTCCTGAGCCAGATAATATCGATTGAGACTGCCATCTTCATGATAAGCCTCATCTCCAAAAACAGATTTTATCTTCTTTACGAGTTCCTCATCTGTAACCATAAGTTCTTTGGCCAGATCATCTGCATAAACCATAAATGCACCTAATCTTTCCCATTCTTTGCATAGAGTAGTTTTACCTGAACCAATTCCTCCGGTTACTCCTACCCTGATCATGATTACTGAGGCTGCGTTGAAATGGTTAGCAGATACGCTTTTATGAATTCATCCAAATCTCCATCCATAACTCCGTTTACATTGGATGTTTCGTGATTGGTTCTGTGATCCTTTACGCGCTGATCATCAAATACATAACTTCTGATCTGAGATCCCCACTCATTCTTTCCTTTGGAGCCTTCAAGCTTAGCTTTTTCTTCTTCCTGAATTTCCTTTTCCAACTCATAGATTCTGGACTTCAATAAGACCATAGCTTTCTCTCTGTTCTGTAGCTGAGAACGCTCCTGCTGACATTCAGCAACTACCTTCTCTATCCTGCCATCAGAAAGCTCACCTTCCCAGATCAAACGTACTCCGGTTTCAACTTTGTTCACATTCTGTCCACCGGCACCACTGGAATGGAAACGCTGAAGTTCAACTTCACTTTCATTAATGTTCACTTCAATAGAATCATCGATCAAAGGCGAAACAAAAACAGAACAAAAAGAAGTGTGTCTTCTTGCATTACTGTCGAATGGAGAAACTCTTACTAAACGATGAACACCGCTTTCTGCTTTCAAAAAACCGTATGCATTGGTTCCCTGTACTTCGATAGTCGCTGATTTTAATCCTGCAACATCTCCATCCTGATAGTCGATATTAGAAACCTTGAAGTCATTCTTCTCAGCCCAGCGAACATACATTCTGTATAACATCTGTGCCCAATCCTGACTTTCCGTTCCTCCGGCTCCGGGATTGAAAGTTACCACCGCGTCTCTCTGATCATCCGGACCATTGAGCATATTTCGCAACTCCAATGCTTCCAGCTTATTCTCAAGCTTTGCATATTCTGCTTCGATCTCGCTTTCAACATCTTCACCCATTTCTTCAAATTCAAGAAACACATTGATGCTGTCACGCAGATCATTAAGATCATCCCAGGATTCTACCAGACCTTTTTCATTATCCATCTGCTTCATAACTGCCTGTGCAGAAGTTGGATCATTCCAAAATTCAGGATCCTGAGTCTTTTCGGTAAGTTCTATTATGCGGACTTTTCTTTTGTCGTAGTCAAAGATACCTCCTGAGCGAATCCACGCGCTCATAGAGTTCATTTAGGTGATCTTTATTAATTCCCATTCGTTCAGTTAATTAGTCTTTTCCGCCTCTGGTAAGCAACACACCCAGAAATAGTCCGGCTACAAATGCCACTCCTAAACCCTGCTCAGGATTTGCTCTAACGTACCGGCGAGCATTTCTGTATTCATGCCGCAATTCTCTTTCCAGGCGGTCTTTTTCGTATTGAAGTCTGTCCAGAGCTTTATCATAACTTTCTATAGCTTTTTGCTCCAGAATATCTCCGGCTTTTTCCAGCCCTTGTTCAATTTTTTTCTTTCTTTCTGTAGTATCCATGTGATTCCTTTATTGGTTTTAAAAATACAAATTTGACGGCAAATTGTTAGGATGTTTCGGCTGAACCTTCCTGAAAAATATGCTAAGTTTATTTAATGAAAAATTCGCTTTCGAATCTTTGGTTTAAATACCTTACGTCTCACTTTCTTATATACAATACCAGCTGGGAAGATCCCGAAATTGACCGAAATCTAATTAATCTCCGTCCCACCAGTGATCTGTTAATGATAACGAGCGCAGGAGACAATGCGTTCGACTATCTCCTGGACAACCCGCTTTCCATCAATTGCATCGACATCAACCCATATCAAAACGCACTTTTGGATCTGAAATGTGCACTTTTTGAATTCGGGAGTTTTGAGAAACTGAATTCTATGTTTCTGACGGGCAAAACAAGGCACTGCCAATCAATATTCAATGATATAAAGCACCTGCTGAACCCACATTCCCGGAAGTTTTGGAGTAGCAATATTCATTGGTTTTCCGTGGATAAAGGTTTCTATAATTCAGGTCTAACAGGTTATTTTGCAGGGGTTTTAAATTTTTTGATCAACATAAAGGGTTTACGTTCTGCTGTAAATTCTATTATAACTGAAACTTCACCTGATGAAAGAGCCCGAATATTTGAAACAGAAATAGCTCCGGCTCTTTGGCAAGGATTCAGTCAATATTTCTGGAAGTCCAAACTTATCTTAAGTCTTGCCGGGGTGCCTGATACTCAGCGCAGTAGTATTACCGATCTTAACGAGTATATGAAGACCACACTATGGAATTTATTCGTAGAACAAGGTGTCAACAACAACTACTTCTGGAGACTCTATCTGGAAGGAAACTATTCCGAAATTTGTCGACCGAATTATCTTAAAGAAGAAAACTTTGAACTGATTCGATCTCAACTCCATAGTCTATCTCACTCAACCGGAACTGTGACTGAATTTTTAAATACCTCCACAAAAAAATATTCTCATTTTGTGCTATTAGATCATCAGGACTGGCTTGTAGGAAATGGTACCGATCAGCTGGAAAAAGAATGGATCGCTATTCTTAAATCAGCTAAGCCGAAAGCTAAGATTCTGATGCGATCTGTTCATAAAAATCTGGAATTCTTACCACCGTTCGTTCAAAGTAAAGTTAAGTCTGTCCCAATTTCTCAGGATTATTTATTGCAAAATGACAGAGTCGGAACCTATCCTTCCACTTTTCTTCTTGAATTAGATGTTTGATTCTGTAAACTCATATTACAAAGTACATTCCGGGATCTATGATCTTACACGTTGGGGAATTCTGTTTGGACGAAATCGTTTGCTTGAATTAATTCCTGACGATTTCCGTCCCCAAAGAATTTTAGATCTGGGTTGTGGAACCGGAAAGCATCTCATCAAACTAGCCGAAAAGTTCCCTGATGCCAAAATCATTGGAGTTGATGCCTCTAAAGAAATGCTGAACAAAGCTTCCTCAAAAATAAAATCCTTTGATCGTATTGAATTAGTTCACACTCCCATCAATACTTATTTAAGCAACTGTGAGCCTTTTGATCTTATCCTGTGCTCTTACTCTATTTCCATGTTCAGGGATGATCACAATTATTTAGAATTGATACACGATTCATTAACACAAAATGGTCTGGTTGCAATAGTGGATTTTGATCACACTCCTCTAAAATTCTTTGAACACTGGATGAATCTCAATCATGTTGAAATTTCAGGAAGTTTATTCACCGAGCTAAAAAGCACTTTTCAAGTAACGCGTTTAGAAACCAAAAGTGCTTATTCAGGGTTATGGAGGTACTCATTTTTTGTAGGCCGACGATAATGGATTCTATAAAATTTTCATTATCATTGACACGCCCAAAAAGCGCTTTCATTTTTTAATACATGCAAGAACTACTCACAAATACTAAAACTGCTTTCAAGTATAAGTCCACTAAGGATCTAAAACTTGCTAAATGGATCTATGGCATTATGCATCAATATCCTGATCTGGTTTTGAGTATGAGTCAACTTGGAATGTTTGCCGTGGAATGGAAAATTCCGTTTGCGGATCAAATAGTTTATAACACATTCTATAAAGTTTTTTGTGGAGGAAAAGACCTTAAAGACTGTATTTCGGTTGTTGAAAATCTTGCAGAATTTGGCGTTGAAACCGTTCTGGATTACGGAGCTGAAGCCAAAGATTCCGAAGAAGAATATGAAACGGTAACACAGGAATTTCTTAAAGCTATTCGCTTTGCAGGTAAACACGCTTCCATCCCTCTTATAAGTATGAAGATCACGGCAATTGCTGATTTTGAGTTGTTGGAAAAGTACAGTAACCCGTCCTCAACGAAATCTCCTCAGGAAGTTATTGACTGGGAACGGGCTATGGCCAGATTTGATCTAATCTGTAAAACAGCTTACGAAAACGGTACCAGTATTTTTGTGGATGCCGAAGAAAGCTGGATCCAACCTGCTCTGGATACCATGGTCATGGAAATGATGAAGTTGTACAACACAGAGGCTCCTGTTCTTTACAACACCTATCAGATGTACTTGAAGAGCTCAAGAGATCGATTGATTTCCCATCATACTGAATTAAAGAAAGCTGGTTTGGTTTTGGGGGCAAAGATCGTTCGTGGCGCGTATATGGATAAAGAGTCGAAGCGAGCAGAAGAACTTGGATTGGAAGATCCCATATATCCTACCAAAGGTGACACAGACGACGCTTATAACGAAGCGATTCTCTACAGTTTTCAGGAGCGGGATAACATGGCTTTTTGTTGTGCTTCACATAACAGGGAAAGCTGTATCATTTTGCTGGAACTGATTAAAGAAAATAAAGTAGAGAATCATCCCAATATTTCCTTCTGCCAGCTTTATGGAATGAGTGACAACCTTACCTTCAATCTGGCTACACAGGGCGTTAGAAGCATGAAATACCTGCCGTACGGTTCTGTTGAAAACACCTTTCCTTATTTGGTTCGCAGAGCTCACGAAAACACTTCCATCACCAACGACGCTTCCCGTGAATATCTGATGTTAAGCGAAGAACTGGAACGACGGGAAAAAGCGAAAAGAAAATGATTAAGAATATTGAATATTGAACAGGGAATATTCAATGATGAGTTTTTAGGATACAGACTGTCATCCTGAGCACAACTGCGAAGGATCTGCAAATCTGTATTTCAAACATGATTCTTAACTCATTTTATTTATATTGGAAAACCGATATAAAACACAAAAAACACACCTCATGAGAGTATTAAGTTTAATTTTTCTTTTTGGATTCCTGATCAGTTGTTCTGAGAATCAAACGTTCAGCCCGTCTGAAGATATTGAGTTTGGTGCTCCTTACAGCATTATCAAGACATCTGATATGCCGGCGATCACCAATGGCATCCTGAATAGCAGAGTTGGTTACAGCGGGTGTAATCCTGATCATGAATTTGAACTTAAAAGTAATACCGATAATTCTGTAACTGAAATCTGGCTGTTTAAAAAAACCTCTCAACAATGTGAAGCCTATTTTGAGGAAGAAAGAGAATTTACACTATCCGAAAGCATCCTTAGATCCGATAAAATCATTCTGATCACTCCGAGCGAAGAAAGAATTTCTCTTAAGTAGAAAATTAAACTGTGCAGATTCTTCTGCAGTAGCCTCAGAATGACAAAATAGGGTCCAAAATCTCCACTTCAATATTGAATATTCCTTATTCGATATTCAATATTCAAACCCCTAGCCTTCTACAAGCTGATCTTTATATTGTAATTCGTAGAGTTTTTTGTACAGGCCGTTTTCCTGAAGGATCAGTTCCTGATGAGAACCGGATTCTCTGATCACGCCTTTATGCATCACCAGAATTTTGTCTGCTCCCTGAATGGTTGACAGTCGGTGAGCGACTACAATGGATGTTCTCCCTTTCATCATTTTATCACTAGCTGCAGTGACCAAAGCTTCTGTTTCGGAATCCACACTGGAAGTGGCTTCATCCAGTATCAATATCTGAGGATTGTAGACCAAAGCGCGAACGAAACAGATGAGCTGTTTTTGTCCCATTGAAAGCGATGCTCCACGTTCACGGAGTTTGTAATCGTAAGATCCTTTCAGTTTTTCTATAAAGCGATGAGCTTCCACTTTATGTGCAGCTTCGATCACTTCTTCCCTGCTGATATCAGGATTTCCCAAAGTGATGTTTTCTAATATCGTACCTGAGAACAACGCATTATCTTGCAATACCAATCCAAAATTAGATCGAAGTTCATTCAAACTCAGATCTCGAATATCAACTCCATCTAGTTTTATACTTCCTTTTTGAATGTCGTAGAATCGCAGTAATAAATTAATGATGGTAGTCTTCCCTGCCCCGGTTGCTCCAACAATAGCGATGGTTTCTCCGGCTTTGGCAGTAAAAGAAACATCTTTCAGAATTTGTTCACCGTCTTCGTTGTATTTGAACCAAACATCTTCGAAAGTAATCTCCCCTTTGGGATCATCAATGGTTTTGGGTTCATCAGGTTCTTGAACTTCGGTTTCGATATCCATCACATTGAAAATTCGTTCTGAGGAAGCCAGTGCAGATTGGAGCGTATTGAATTTTTCTGAAAGTCCACGGATAGGCATAAAAAACTGTCGAGCGTACTGTATAAAAGCCAGAAGTACACCAAAGGTCACTCCTCCCATCAGTGCGCGACCACCGCCGTACCAAACAACCAACGCCATGGCGAAACTTGCCATAACTTCTACTAAAGGCCAGAAAATAGAGAAGTAGAAAATGGTTTCAATATGCGCTTTGCGATGAGCAGCATTTATGTTTTTGAATTTATCCTGCTGCTTTTTCTCTCTGTTGAAAAGCTGAACGATGTCCATTCCATTGATATGCTCCTGCACAAAAGAATTAAGACGAGCGATCTGATCTCTTACCTCGAGAAAAGATATACGCACTTTACCTTTGAACCAAAACGTAGCATAGAACAGAGCCGGAAGTATCGCTATGGTAACCAGAGTAAGTTCCCAGCTCATACTGAACATAAAGTAGAGAATGAATATGATCCGGAAACAATCCCCGATGATAGCTACTACGCCGTCTGAAAGAAGCTCACTCAGTGCTTCAATATCACTGGTGGTTCTGGTGATAAGTTTACCGATCGGATTCTTATCAAAGAACTGAATATTTAAATTCTGAATTTTCTTAAACACTGCATTTCGCAATGAAAAAAGTGATCCCTGACCAAACCAGCGTGTGATATAAGTGTTGATAACCTGAAGTACGAATTCACCTATTTGAGCTAGAAAAAGAAGTCCAATGATCTTGAGTAACCCATCCAGATCATTGAATGCAATGTAATCATCAACGGCGATCTGTGTAAGTTTTGGGCGTACAGTTCCCAGAAATGCCGCTGTAAGTGTTAGAACTATGGCAAGTGCTACAAACCATCTGTATGGACGTATATAAAAATAAAGCCTCCGAATTAGTTTTCTATCGACGGCTTTTTTGGTTTCTTTCTTACCCAATGCTTTTCAGTTTAAAATCTGTCCTGATCTCTGTATGAAGATCTGGAGCGATTACTTGAATCTTTGTTCCAACGGTTTTCATCGTTGCTTTTGGGTCTGTCACTATCTGAAGACCTTCTGCTTTTATATCCACTGTTACGATCTCTGCTATTACTTCTATAGCTGCTTCCACCGCTTTTTCGTCTTGGACGGAAGTTCTTTCTGCCGCCTCCTCTTCGATCACTGCTTCCTTTGCTGTAACTGCTACTGCTTCCGGAATCCTTAGTCAGATCCTTTAACTCAACTTTTGCTTTAACAATTCCGCGTTCATGGGTAGGGTCAGTAAAAATTGGTCGTAACTCATTAGCTAGCCATGCAGGATAAAAACCTTCTCTAGCTTCTTTCAAAAGTAGATGTGCGTTAGTGTATCGTGCGGAGAAATGTCCGATAACCAACAGTTTTGTTTGAGCTTCAGTAGCCACTCTTGCAGCATCTTTCGCTGAAGAATGTCCTGTTTCTGAGGCTTTATCAGATAGCGAATCACTAAATGTTGCTTCGTGATAAAGGATGTTGGTATTCATCCCAAGTTTAACTGCATTCGGGCAGTATTCTGTGTCGGTCACATAAGCAAAACTGTCTCCGGGTCGCGGATGTCCTACGATATCAGAAGATTCTACGACTGTTCCGTCACTTAAGGTCACATCTTGTCCGTCTTTCAGGTCTTTGAATTGCTGATCTTCCGTGATCCCCATTTCAGTAGCTTTCTCAGCATTTACTTTACCGGGTTTATCTTTTTCCTGAAATCGGTAGCCAAGGCAATATCTTCTGTGTTTGAGTGCTCTCGCTTCTACATAATAATCTTCTTCATCGATTACCCGAGCTTCATCCGTTCCTTCTTCTACTTCTATGAAGATGATCTCAAAGCCGAGTTCAACTCCCGAAAACTTAAGATTCCATTCCACATATTCCTGAATTCCTGCCGGAGCTACAATTCTCAATGGCTTATCGCGACGTTGAAGTTGTAATGTAGATAACAATCCAATTAGTCCTGAATAATGATCCACGTCAAAATGTGAAATAAAAATGCATTCTATTTTAGAGCGTTTTATTCCGGCCTGAAGCATTCTCATTTGTGCATTTTCGCCACAATCGAAAAGAAAAACACTTCCTTCACGCCATAGTGCTACCGCGGGTAAATGTCGTACTGCTGTTGGGGTTGCTGAGGCTACGCCTAGTGGAACTACTATCATTGTGTGTCTCCCGTAAGTTATTTTTAAATGAGGAATCGCGTTCAGGCTATCCTCATATGTCCAGTTTTATATTTCAGCCAGTTCTTGTTCTAGTATTTGCTTGTTATACATGTTAGTATAATGTCCTTCAAGTGCTAAAAGTTCTTGGTGATTCCCAGATTCTACAATTTCACCGTCCTTTAAATAATAAATAACATCCGCATCTTTTATAGTTGAAATACGGTGACTTATCATTATTGTTGTCCTACCACTTAATTCTTGTCTCAAATGTTTTAGTATGGCTTCTTCTGTTTTTGTGTCTACTGCGCTTAGTGAATCATCAAAAATCAGAATATTCGGGTCTTTAATTAATGCCCTTGCAATAGCCGTACGCTGTTTTTGCCCACCCGAAAGAGTTATTCCCCTTTCTCCTAACATAGTCTCAAATTTTTTCTCAAAATCCAAAATATTCTCTTTAACCTGAGCTTTTTCTGCCGCCTGTTCTATCATCTCTGTAGTAGCTCCTTCAATACCGAATGAAATGTTATCACCGATGGTATCAGAGAACAGAAAAGTATCCTGAGGTACAAAGCCAATAGCTGATCTGAGCTGTTCGAGATCCAGAGATTTGATATTCTGTCCGTCTATCAGCACTTCTCCTTCATTTGGATCGAATAAACGTGGGATAAGTTGTACAAGACTTGTTTTTCCTGATCCTGTTCTTCCTACAATAGCTATATTTTGTCCTTTCTCGATCTTGAAACTTACATTTTTGATCACATTTTCGGTTGTATCAGGATATTTGAAGCTTACATTTTTAAACTCGATTGAACCAAAAGTAGACTTTACATCTTCCTGCTCCTGAACATTCGTTAAGCTTTCAATTTCGATGGGCTGATCCAAGACTTCTTCAATTCTGTTCCATGAAGCAAGAGATTTTTGGAATCTGTTTGTGGTATATCCTAAAGCTGCTACCGGCCAGGTTAAGTACGCCACGTAGATCAAGAATTCAGCAATGTTACCAACCGTTAACGAACCTTGAATGATCATCTCCCCACCTTTCCAGATCACAATTAACAGAGAAATTCCGATCAGAAAATTCAATGCCGGATGAAACAGAGATTCGATCATATCTAAACGAAGCTTTTTCTTTCGATACTGTTCGCTCATCTTTTCGAACTTCTTTTGTTCGTTATCCAGTCTGTTATACGCTTTTATTAAACGGATACTGGAAAAGGTTTCCTTGGCCTGTCCCGCCAGCTCCGAATATTGCTCCTGAATTATAATTGAATGCTTGTGTATGTAACCTGTTATCCAGTAAGCAAATACAGAAATGAATGGAAGAGGAATCAAAGCCCAGATCATGAGATCTTTACTGACGATATACATCATGGTTATCACAAAACCGGCTCTGGTAATCGTATTAATACTATACATGATAACCGGTCCATAGTATTCGCGGACTTTGTTTACATCTTCTGTCGCCCTAACATAAATTTCTCCGGAAGAATACTTTGCATAGAAACGTTGAGGCAGCTTCATGAGTTTTTCCAGAATCTCGTTTCTCATATCAAATTCAACTTTTCTGGAGGAAACGATCAAAGTCTGTCGTGTTGCAAACAGCAGAATTCCATATAAAGCTACTGCTCCGATCAGATAGCCTGCATTTTCAGCAAGTACTATTCCGGCTTCTGTTGAGAAAAGCGTCGAAAAGAGAGTATCTGCACCTTCGTAATCAGCATCTTTCAGGGCTTCTACTTCATCCATTGTTTTTCGGATAAGACCTGGAATCCAAACCAGAAAGAAGTTAGCACCTGTAAGGAACAGGGTACCCAGCACCACTGCCCACTTATATTTACTGAGATAGCTATTTAATCGCTTTAAAGCACCCAAAAGGTCGGGTTTTAAAAGTTTATATATTTAGTCTGAAAATTTATCTGACCAGAATTTACCAATCGCAAGGCCGGATAAATATGCAGATTCTACAGAATCACCATTCATATAACTACCTACCAAAGCTATGGGTGCATCGTTCCCAACTACTTCCATAAACGGAGATGGTAAAGGATTAACAGCTTTTGTGTATCTCCAAAAATGTAACTGTTTCCATTCAGGAAGAGCACTCCAACCACCTAAGATCTCCGCCAGTTCGTCCAGAATAATTTCCTGAACTTCATCACGGTCAGAATCTTTGAATTTTTTTGCGAATTCTGAAGTAGTATGAACTACAAATGCACATTCTGAATCTTCTGATCTTTTTGAAGTTTCATTTGTTATAGATTCGATAACGTCATTATCACAAGTCATCATTGCCCAATCAGGGTTATCTGTTGAACCATATCCAACCATAAGAGAAAAAGAAGGAGCGTATTCCACATCATCCACTTCCCGAAGAAGTTTAAGTGTTTGAACTTCATCGATCGTAGTATTTAGAATTGCGTACGCTTGCTTTGATGGTGTAGCAATAATAACAGCATCAAAGTTCTCTGTTAGACCGGTCGGGAAGTTTAGCATCCAGGAACGCTTCTTGGTTCTGTCCTCACCAATATGTGTTACGCCACTGACCTTAGTTTCGGTTCTAACATCCACCATTCTGGCTAGTTTTTTACCAACCTGATTCATTCCATTTGGAGCAATGTATCTTTTTTTGGATGGCTTTACATCAGAGAGTTCACCTTTCTCATTCATATGCACGAAAGGACCTTGCCATGGAGTTAAGATTCCGGCTTCAACCATTTCATCAATTAATGGTTCAATATCAGGAGAAGAAACTTCTATATATGGTAAGCCATGATCAACTTTAGTGGAATTATCTGCCCCTGCATATCGGGTAGCTAACCTGCCACCGTAGCCTCGACTCTTTTCAAAAACCACAACTTCATGTCCTGATCCGGCTAATATTCTTCCGGCTGTTAATCCTGCTACCCCTGCTCCAATTACTGCAATCTTCATTATCTGTTCTGATTGATTTAGTTAGTTAATTTCGTAAATAGTTACTCTTGGTTGAACTGCTTCCTTTGCCAACAACGCCGGCCAATAAGCCACCACGTCACTTGCCTTAGGACGTCCTCCGGCAAAACCTGTAACGCCGCTTGGTCCGGTCAATATCAATGGTGCTATTTCCATACCAAAGCGGTTTAGATCTTCCTTTTTTGGTCCTGTAACTGAAATTCGCATTTGAATTTCATCAATATCATCATTCTCGGGATCATCATTGATGGGACGTTCATCCACACCATTGTATCCAATATATTCTTTGTTGAATTCTGTTAGATTCAAGCCAAGAGCCTTTGCTCTCCCTTCCAGTATTTCAGCTCCTTTTTGAGCTTTTTTGAGCGCATCAGGCCAGGAATACACCAAGGTTGCTGATAATTTATATCCATCGTTGTAGCTAGCGGAAACTTTATAGGAATCCGTATATGGCTCACCTTTAATTCCGTACACTTTAACTCTGTTTTTACCAACATCTTCTACATGAATGGAAGTAAAATCAGCTACTACATCCGGAGTTATATAATCTTTAGGATCACCGATTTCATATAACAATTGCTCTTTTACGGTTTGTGAACTAACCAGTCCACCTGTTCCTTCATGTTTCGTAACAAAAAACTCACCACTTGGATAAGCTTCTACAATAGGAAATCCGATATCCGTAAAATCTTCGACTTTTTCCCAATCTGTAAAATTACCACCTGATGCCTGAGCACCACATTCTAAAATATGTCCGGCAATAGTTCCAACCGACATTTTATCAAAATCATCGTACTCCCAGCCAAACTCATGGATCATCGGAGCTAAAGTAAGACCGGTATCAGTTACACGTCCCGTAATGATAACATCAGCACCTAATTTCAAAGCTTCTACAATTGGCTGACATCCGAAATAGATATTAGCACTTAACAACTGATCTTTAACCGTTGTGATCGGCTGGCCTGTTTCCATGTTTTTTAAAGCATGTCCGTCGGCAATCAATTCGTCAATGTTCGGAAGAATATCATCGCCGTCTACAACCGCAACTTTGAGGTTTTTATAGCCTTTTTCTTTAGCGATCTTCAGAATCTCATCTTTACAAGCCTGAGGATTTACTCCCCCTGCATTGCTGATTACTTTAATTCCGTCTTTTTCAATCTCGGGAAGAACTTGTTCAACTACTCCAACAAAATCCCGAGCGTAGCCCCAGTCCGGATTTCTCATTCTTTGTTTCTGCATAATGGACATGGTCACTTCTGCCAGATAATCCATTACTAAATAATCTATAGGTCCTTTTTTAGCCTGATTAACCGGAGCAATAGGGAGATCTCCCCAAAAGCCTTGTCCTGATGCAATACGAATAAATTCTTTCACGAAATTCTTCTTCTTGATTAAGTCTTTTAATTGGACTGAATATCGTGAAAAATAGAGTGGTTGTGAAATAAAAAAACCCTGTCTTTCAAAACAAGGTTTCTCGATGAACATATGTTGTTCAGGTTAGTAAGGACGATCTAACCTAATACAAATCATAAGGCATAAAAACGCATATTCAGGTGGTTCTGCATATTATTTGATCAAGGTCATTCTTTTAATTTGCACAAAATCTCCTGCCTGAATTCTGTAAATGTACATTCCTGATGACAGATCAGAAGCATTAAATGTTACTGTGTGATAACCTGCTGATTTTTGAGCGTTAACAAGTGATTTCACTTTTTGCCCCAACAAATTATAAACATCCAGTTTTACTACTGCGGCTTCAGGAATACCAAATTTAATGGTAGAACTTGGATTAAATGGATTTGGGTAGTTTTGTGAAAGTGAAAATTGTGCGGGTAACTGTCCTTCATCCTCATTTGAAGTTGACATAGTCACAACAAGGATAACATCCACGGAAACAGAATCACCGTCAGTATCTTTAGCTGTAAAGGTTAATACCCCTTCTCCCGTAAAAGTATCTGAAGAAAGTTCAATTAGCCCGTTTTCTGCATCCAGTGAAAAAGTTATTTGTTCCGGCACAACAACCGCGGAAAATATAAGCTCATCAAAAGGAGTTTCAACATCTTTAACTTTTCCAGCAAAATTAAATTCTCCCGGAAGTTTAGTAGTAAATGAAACAGTATCCACCAGATTTTCAACATAAGGGATATCGTTTACTGAGAGCACTTCAACAGTAAGTGTGTCATGAACAAACAAACCACCTGTGTCAGTAGCTTTAATTATTACCTGATTAACTCCGTTAGAATCCTGAACTGAAGAAATAAATAGTGAATCCTGATTTAAACTCGCATTTATTTTTTCAGAGTTAAAAACGATCTCGTAAATAAGTTCCGGTGATTCATTATCCGTAAACACTGAATCAAGACTCTTCACAAAGTATGTTGCAAAATCCTCTTCCAGTGTGATCTCTCCTAGTGCACTTTTAACTATCGGTGCACTTTCAGGCGCTTCTTTAGTCGTAAAAGAATTACCTGTTGAATAATCACTGCCCCCTGCCGTATTATTTGCCTTTACTCGCCAGAAATAGATGCTTTCGTATTCAAATTGATCTACAACTATTGATGTGTCTGATAAAGTTGAATCGTACAATACAGAACTGAATACATCACTTTCTGAAATTTGGATAGTATAATCTTCAGCAGAACCAACACTACTCCATACAAATTCTGTCTGTATTTCCAGATCACTGGTGCCGTCAGCCGGACTGATAAGCGTCGGAACGCTCGGAATATCAGGTGTAGTGGTGAAAGTCATAACCGGAGACCAGTCTGACGAATCTGAAGCAGCGCCGATTCCACGAACTCTCCAGAAGTAAGTAGTCTCAAAATTTAAGTCAATACTGATTCCGGTTGTTGTGTCTGATTGTATATCTGACACCAAAGCTGTATTGAATTGAACATTATCCGAAAGCTGAAATTCATATTGAACTGCACCCTGTGCATTGCTCCAGATAAATTCCGGAGACACACTCACATTTTCACTGTTGTTTTCAGGAGATAAAGGTTCAGGTACAGACGCATCTTCCGCTTTTACTGTAAATGAAAAGGTAGTTGAATAATCGCTATCTCCCGTAGAATTTGATGCTTTTACTCTCCAGTAATACACAGATTGGTAATCAAACCCACCCGCTGTTTCCATGGTATCGGAAAGCGTTGATTCAAAAAACATCGTTGTAAAATCACTTACTTCTGATATCTGTAGTGTATAAGATTCAGCGTTTTTGACTGAGGTCCATTTGAATAAAGAAGTGATGTCTAGATCCACAGCCCCATCTTCCGGTGAAACTAACACCGGTGCTTCTGGTTTATCAACTATGGTACTAAAATTAAATACCGGCGACCAATCCGATGTATCACTCACTCCAATTCCACGAACTCTCCAGTAATACTGCGTTTCATAACCAAGATCGAAGTTAAGACTATATGTTGTGTCGGTTAGAGTTTGATTCTCTGTTAATGAAGAGAAATCAAGAATGGATGAAAGTTGGAACTCATATTTAGTTGCACCTTGTGCTGCACTCCATACAAAGTCAGGAGAAAGCTCACTGTTTTGCACATTATTTGCAGGACTTAACAATTCCGGAACAGAAGCATCTTCCGCTTTTACAGTAAAAGAACTTACCGTTGAATATTCACTTTCACCTGCAGAATTTGAAGATTTTACCCTCCAGAAATACTTTTCCTGAAATTCCATCCCTCCTACATTTTCTGAAGTATCTGATGTAATCACATCAAAGAATAAGCTTCCGAATAAGCTGTCCGTAGATAATTGGAATGTATATGAGTTCGCTCTGTCAGCATTGTTCCAGACAAATGTTGTTAAGGTGTCAACATCAACCTGATCATCTGCCGGTAAAAGTAGTAGCGGTATTTCCGGTTCCTGTTCTCTTACTGTGAAGGTTCTTGCTGAAGTCCAGGCACTTTCTCCAACAGAATTTACAGCTCTGACTCTCCAGTAGTACATGCTTGCAAATTCAAATTTTATATTCTCAACCATTGTAGCACTCAGGCTATCTTCAAAAAATAGACTGTTGAATTCCGAATCTGTCGCAACCTGAATTTCATAAGCTTCTGCATCATTAGAAGCATTCCAGTGGAAACTCACCAGCGTATCAAGATCTGTTGCATTGTTTAACGGAGATGTTAACTGAGGCACATCCGGTAATCCATCTTCAGTAGTAAAACTCCTGGAAGAACTAGCTGCACTCTCCCCTGTTGCATTCGATGCATAAACACGCCAAAAGTATTTGACATCGTAATCCAGATCCGGCAATGTCATGAATGTTTGGGAATTACTTAGAGTGCTATCTAACAACGTAGTTGAAAAAAGTGAGTCATTTGATAGTTCAACCCGATAATTAGTGGCATAAGTAACACTATTCCATTGCACAGTCGTTGAAAGTGATTGATCTGTGGCTTTATCAGACGGACTAGTCAGTACCGGTGATTCAGGAATCGGATCTTGTGTTCTGAATGACCAAGCAGAAGTCCAGTTACTGGTTCCGCTTGAATTTACAGACCGAACTCTCCAGTAATGCGTGGTACTTCCTGACAGACCTGTTACGTTCAAATTATCAGTCAGGACTCCGGTTGTATCTAAAACCGGTGAAGAGAAACTGCCATTGTCAGAGATCTGAACATCGTAAGAATCTGCACCAACAGCATTCTTCCAATCAAGAGTCGGATCTAATGAGGCATTTTGCTCACCATTTATCGGAAACACTAATTCCGGAGTTAATGGCTTGGTGGATATAAAAATTCTTCCGTTATCTTTTTTCAGATTCGGCGATCCTTCGTTCAGGAAAACTTCATTCAAGCTTGGGTATGAATTTGAGTCCGAATCAACAGTGGTATCTGCTTTAAACATCAGATAACCAATATCACCGTTTGTTTCTATTGGATTAACTCCTCCTCCAACTAATTTAACTTGTGAAGAAGAAATCTGATTTTCAGCAAAGCTCCATCCATCTGTAAGTGAAGCATCCTGTGCAAAACCAAGATAATTTAACTGTGTATTTGTATAGCTAAAGGTTATATCGGTTGAAAGAATGGATGAGCCCGACCTCTCAACATTAGAAATTCTTACCGGATAGTATAAAGTATCAGTAACAAGCATTGACGTATCCGGAAGTTCAACCAACACATCATAAAAAGTGAAGTTATTAGTACTTGCAGTAGCTCCAATTGAATCTTCAGCAGAGATAAAAAAGGTACCTCCCTTTTTTGTGATCACTTTTCCACTACTGTCTATCTCTGCAAGACTATTATTCGAGACACTCCAGCTTACAGGACCTGTGTTGTTAGACACCGAAAACTGAAGAGTATCTCCGACTAAATCACCTTCTGAGCCTGTATTTGTTATCGATAAGGAAGGTAACGCATTTGATCGGATTATAAATGGTTCCATTCCTCCTTTAAGGTCCTCGTTTATCAACACATCACTAAAATATGAGTAATTACCGAATGTCTTAGAATCAGAATACTTCAAACGTATACTCAATAGTCTTCCGGAACCGATTATATCCGTTGTCTGAGCAAATGCTACAGATATTCCATTTGATTCGACATTGTATGATACATTGGCTGAACCGTCTAGTAATTCGCCTGCATCTATTCCCAGAACTTCAAAATTATCGCTTACGTTTGTGTTCAGAAAAAATGAACCGGATTGAGCATTCAAAGTCGTCAGGTCAGAAGCGTTTATATGAACAGTGACTTCCTGTCCCTGAAAGTTTGTGGTGTCCTCACCTGTCAATCTGAAACCTAATATTTTAAGATCAGAGGTATCCCTTATTCCCCTGTTGTCTTCTGCAATAATACCGACTGTACCGAACGCTTTGGATTGAACGATCCCATTTGGTTTTACAAATGCTAAAGAAGTATCTGTTACAGACCACACTGTAGGATCTTCTTGCCCCGAAACATAAGCCTGTACGGAATCACCGAGTACAATCTCACCTGAACTTGCCAGACTTACATTTATTGTAGGTTTCGCAGCTATATAGATCTGTCCATAATCATTATTATAAACGATCGGGATATCATCCACACTTTCATTGAAGAATGTATTCGGTTTATCAAAAAAGATATTGCCGGTTCCTCTGCGAACAAGTTCAAAATCTATAGAAAATAAACGTCCCGATCCTGTTAGTTCACTTGTTCCGGCTGCAGCGATAGAAATTACATCAGGATCAGATAAATTTGGAGTAACTGACCAACCTGCATCCTTTAAAATGCTGCTGTCTGTTTTAACAGCAAGAGGCAACAAATAATAATCATCGTATGTCAACCTCATTGTAAGAGCCAGAGCTCCTTCATCTGTTAAACTTGAATCTGCAAACACAGAAATATTAACTGTGTCTCCTTCCACATATCCTGCATCGGAAGTTATTCTTTCGAATGTTAACCCAACCTGAGCATTTGCCGATATCGAAATTATTGCCGATATCGCAATGACTGTTAAGATCTTTAGTTTACTTAGTCTCATAACTTATACCTCGATGATTCTAAGGGGAACTGCTTCCCCTTTATCATCAATTATTTTATGAAGGTTAGTTTTTTGGACTGTACTATATCGCCGGCTTGCATTCTGTAAATATAAACTCCGGTACTTACTCTGCCGCCTACATTATTGGTCCCGTCCCAGCTTACTTTGTATCTGCCTGCTGTATACACATCATTTACGAGTGTTTTAACTCTTTGGCCCAGGATATTATATATCTCCAACCTGACCAATGTCTTACCGCTTGGAACATCAAAGCCAATTGTTGTAGATGGGTTAAAAGGATTGGGATAGTTCTGATAAAGCTGAAACTCATCAGGAATATTCAGAGACAGATCTTCATTACTCACTGAAGTGGTCATCAGATCAACTTCGTTTGCCTGAAATCTATCAATTGAAATAGATGGGGATGAGTTTTCGTCTTTGAGTCTGAATGTTAAAGTAGCGATTTCTCCATTCACAGAAACCGGCTCACCAGAAGCTATTGCCACTGAATACTTCCCTTTTGATCCTTTGTTTTCTGATACCATAGCTTCATCAAAGGTTTGAGATACATTTGATTCAATTAATTCCAGGTTATTCTCGTCAAATGCTAAGGTAATTTCTGATGAATAAAGTTTGGATACATTATCAATATTAATCGAAACTGTGAATTCTGTTTCGCTTACTGAGACAAGATTTCCTAAAGTAAGAATTATCTCCTCTGTTCCTTCGATAGAATTCATATCAAATCTTTCTTTGGAATTCAGTTCTGCAGGAAATGCTTCAATTAGACCAACTACGTATTGTAAAACATAGGATGCATCCATTGCACTTACAGTTCCATTCCCTGAAACATCTGCTACTTTCAGTTGAGTTGCATTCAAAGTATCGATCAAAGCTGCAACTCTTAGTAATTTTGCAGCATCAAATGATTGTACTTTACCATTCAGAGAAACGTCACCAAGGATAGGGTTAGAAGCCCCGCTTCCTGTGAATGCACCGAAATCAACTCCGTCACTTACTTCGTCTCCTGTTCCTGTTGGATTGGTAGCATGAGTTGGGCCCGAGTTATTGCCCCACCAGTTATTGGTAGCATCAATGGTAAAGGTTTTATCACGGTTGAAGATCCCAAATTCTGTATTACCGGAAATGTCACTATTTGTGATAGATGGGTTTCCAGATCCGTACACCATAATTCCTCTATCGTTTTCTGCTATTATGGAATTAGTAATGGTTGGACTTGAATTATCCGCTAAAACTCCGGCGTAACTACTTCCACCACGAGCGTGTTTAATAATAGTATGATCCAGACTTGATACATTCGGAAGTGAGGTTCCTTCGTATTTAATTCCAAGCCAGTTACCGGGCTCCGCCTTTGTTGCGTTACTGTCAGCATTGGTATCTCCCCCATAAAAATCATCGTATATAGATGTAAATACGATCATGCTGTCCGGTGTGCTTCCCCCTTCTGCAATCAAACCCTTTTGAACATTTAATTGTCGGCCAATATTAAATTTGTTAACCACACCCGGTTCAATTGTAAGTACAGCTCCCGTTCCGACTGTATAGGTTCCAGTAAAGAAGTATGGAATACCAACTTTGCCTCCGAAATCTCTTTTTTCAAGAGTGATGTCTTGCACCAAAGTTTCTGTACGCACCCCGATTGCCTTGTACGTACTCCCACTCATTACATTTCCTGAAACAGTTTGCGGGTAAGACACTAGCGAAATCAATAGTGGAGTGAAATCCAGATCATGAAAAGTATTATTCTCAACAAAAGGAGCGGATACCCCTGATAATGATATTCCATACTGATTGTTTTCAAATCTGGAATTATTAATCGTAGGGTTGGCACTGTTAGCTACAATCGTTTCATTTCCAAACTTGAATACTGCATGATTTATGATATTGCTTGTATCGTTACTGGTAGCATTGTAAATGATCCAGTCCCCTGATTTATAATCATCATTTTCATCAACAGATCCGTTCCCGTAAATATCTGCAGGTTGTCCGTAGCTGTCATCCGTATCCGACGTAAAAATAACCGGATTTGTTGAAGTACCTGCTACTTCCAGTGCACCGTTTACAGTAAACATATTAAAGCTTTTTCTGCCGGCGCCATATTGAGTTTCTCTTTTAAACACCATCCCATCCGGAATAGTGATCTTAGAACCCGAAGGAATTGTAATTCCTGCCGTCATATGGTAGGTAATGCTGTCAATTCCCGCGAATGAACGATGCGGCACTGTTGCATCGCTGCCCCAAGTTCCACCTTTTATAGCCAATCCTCTGTAAGACACATTAGATTCAACGTTGCCGGAGAAAGTCGGATTTGAAAACATGTCCATGTAAATAGAATGTCTTCTAGAGTAGCCACTTGGTGTTCCAATATTCTCAAATCTGTTATTGGTTATCACAGGATCAGCATTTCCGGAGATGTCTATTCCATTATCTGAGGTTAATTGAATTAAAGAACTGTCGATGGTACCACCCGCATTAATAAACCTGATCGGGTTTCCCGGATATCTGAATTCAGTATTTTTAACTAAGTTTGCTGAATCTAAAGAAGATGCTCTGAATTGAATTTGAGCGGACTGCCCCGGACTTGGTACGGTATTATTCCCATCGTTGTTAGAATCTCCACCTGCGCTGTCATCATTATAAGAAGTGAATATTACCGGCTCAGATTCTGTTCCAAGTACTCTTAGTGCGCCATCTACGTATAAAACATCATCTCCTTTAAACACTGATAAAGGATCAATCGTTACTGTCGAGTTTGCCCCAACTATCCATCTTTGTCTGGTTATGAATGGAATATTAGTAAATCCGGCAACTGTATATGGGGATATGGTTACGTCAGATGAAATAGTTTCTCGTGTATCAAAGAATTTATCCCCTTGATTGACCCCGCTTGTTGTATGAAACGAGTTTGCTTCCAAAATTCCTAACGCATTAGAGCCATTTCCATTAAAATTAATACCTGAAAACGTTGGAAGTGCATTTGAACTGATCGCTATGGGTTCCCAGCCACAATTTTGGATGGTAGAATTATTTATGGAAACAGTTGAACCACTTTCGATTCCAAAACCGTAAAGACCACATGAAAGTATTGTTACATTATCAATAGTTGGAGCTGCATCTGTGAAGATCACCCCATGCCTTCCGTATCTTAGTTCCGCATTTGAAATTTCAGAATTTGCATCATCGGAAGTACCCATAAAACGAATAGCCCCCCAGTTATTTGATCCCGGCGAAGATCCTCCCCCATCGTTATTTGTATCTAAGGGGTTTCCGACCTGATCATCAAAAATAGATGTGAAATAGATCAAACTATCCGGTGTTCCTGCTGCATATAAAGCACCTTCTACCCGAAGAGTTAATCCTCCATAAGGGCCTGTTTGTGACTTGATTACAGTACCGGGCTCGATAGTTAGTTTTGTCCCACTAGCGATTGTAATATCAGATAATAGAACCGAAGTGATATTATCATAGCCTGCAAACGTTCTGGCTCTGATTATCCCGTCATTATTGAAAGTACCTCCATGATAACCTATAGCTACCAAACCGGCATTCGCTAACGTATTTCCGCTAAAAGTCGGATCTGAAGATAGATCAAGTGCTACAGGAACGGAACCTGTATTCGTAAATGAATTATTTGAGATAGTTGGAGCAGACGTTCCTCTGGAATCTATTGCAAACTCATATGTGTTGCCAATATCAGAGTTAGTAATTGAAACATCTGCATTATATAAATTTAAAGCACCTCTTGGATAGATCGAAGAACCGGATGAACCATATTGAAAATTAGTATTATAGTAAGCATATCTGATTTCGTTGTAATCGATTACAGAGGCGTCCGAGTTCTCGCCCAAGGCAATTCCTCTCCAATCCCTATTTCCAGGCACCGTGTTATTTCCGTCTTTATTGGTATCATTTGGGTTTCCAACATTATCATCTTTTACTGATGTAAATATAATAGGATCTGTGACTGTACCATCACTAATCAGTGTTCCTTTTACTCTGATTCCTGAACCTGTTGATTTAATAACAACCCCGGGTTCAATCTCCAAAGAGGCTCCTGTGTCAACAAATAATTCTGAAAGTAACAGATAAGTGACATTTGGAATGGAGGTAAAATTTCTTTTCGGAAGATAGTTGGTTCCTGTTATTGTAGTTCCAATTAACCCAATAGCATCATATTCATTGTTTGCTGAAGAAAAAGAGTTATTAGTAAATACAGGTTCGCTGTCAAAAGTTAAAGCCACCGGAACTACTCCACTACTTCCGATAGTATTATTTGTAATTGTAGCGTCTGAACTATCTCTCAAAGATATGCCATATAAATTATTCTGAAATGTACTGCTATCAATTTTTGAATCATTCTCTATCAGAGTAATCCCACCTCGCACATCCTGACTGTTAATATTGATATACTGATAGCCTGCAAAACTTACTCTTACATGTTTAAATGAACTACTACTGGTTTTCCCAACAATTCTAAGACCATACCAATCCTGATTACCTGCTGACGTTGCAGTTCCATCATTATTAGTATCTCCACCAATATTATCATTTCGATTTGAAGTAAAGTAGATAGGCTCTGATTCAGTACCTTCTGCAATAATTACACCACCATTTTGAGTATAAAACTCTGTGTTTTGTTGAAATTTTATAATAATACCCGGCTTAATTGTAAGAGTATCACCGGAGCTTACATACTTTGTCCCACTTGGCAGATAGGGAATACCCGGATTTTCGAGTGTAAAGTTAACATCAATGTTAGATGCATGACTCAGGTATACTACATCATTGTCATTACCGGTAAAGTCGTTAGATCCTTCATAAGAGATATAACCCTCAGATGCTATATTGATAGGATATTCATTATTGGTAATTGTAGCCCCATTTATAGTTGTATTCGTATTCTGAGTTATCGTTACTCCACGATTAGAATCACTGATCGTAACTGTATCAAGACGAACCTCACCTGCTCCTACATAAATGGCATCTGTTGCAAACTGAAGCGTTGAATTTCTTAAATGAATCCAGCTACTTTCAAAATTGGTGAATATTCGATTCCAGGCACCTCTTGAAGTACCTGTGTTTGCCGTAAATGTAACTCCGTTCCCAACCAAGCCCCCTGAAACGGTAAGCTGAGTTCCATTATCGAATTTTACTTCCACACCATTTTCAATAGTTAAGGTGTCTCCATTTGTAATAGTTGTGCTTCCTACTATTATATAAGGACTACCTGCTGTGGTCCATGTTGTGTTAGTAGTAATATTTCCGGAAATATTGGTCTGAGCATTAACACTTGCTCCGATTGTTCCCAGTAAAATGAAAAGAATGGTAGCTTTTAAAATTTTCATCACTCATGAATTGAATTAACATTGAACCTTTTCAGGGTTTCAATTCACAATAATCATGACTTTAAAAAATTACACTACCTGAATATGTAGTATTCTGAGATTTTATATTACTGAATTGTTAGGCAAGGAATTCTAATCTTTAAAATGGACTTATTGCTGACTAAAAATACATGAGATTCAAAGAATTCATTTACTTTAGAATTTTACCCTTCTTTCTTAATTAAGGCAGTTTTTTAGGGCTGTATTAGATTAAAATTAATCCCTTTGGCAACAGCTTCGCTTCTGTTTTTTGCTTCCAGTTTTTGGTAAATATTTCTGATGTGATATCGTACCCCATCAACAGAAAGATAGATCTTATTCGAAATAGCTTTATAAGACAGACCCGCTGCCAACTCACCTAATATTTGCTCTTCGATTTCAGTAAGCTGAACTTCAACTTCTTGTTTTTTTTGGAAAGAAGAGATCACTTTTCTGGCTATGTTTGGACTCATTGGAGATCCACCATTTACAGCATCTGTAATAGCGTCAATCAATTCTGAAGGAGATGTTTTTTTTAACAGATACCCCACTGCCCCGTTTCTTAGTGCTGTAAATACTTTTTCATTTTCGTCATGCATAGTTACCATTAGTACGATAAGGTGTTCATACTTTTCTTTAATAACCTTAACTCCTTCAGTTCCATGCATCCCCGGGAGCTCAATATCCAGAAGCAGAACATCACTTTTTCCAAGTTGATTTTCTTTCAGAGCATCTTCACAGCTACTATAAGTTGCGACAACGCAAAGGTTAGGTTCGAAATCCAAAATGGTTTCCCAGCCCTCCCTCATATGTTTATTGTCTTCTATTATAGAAATCTTAATCATAAATAAATAAACAACATTATAAAGACATATCAACTACCTGAATAGGTAGTTATACCGATATTGAAAGTACTACTCTGGTACCTGACGGTGAATTTGATTCTATTTTCAATATTGCCCCCATCCTATCTGATCTATATCTAAGATTAGAGATTCCATTCCCTTTATCCAAATCTTTATCTTTCAGGCCTATACCATCATCTTCGATAATCAGTTGAAGCACAGATTTTTTCTTTTTTAAAGACACCCTGGCATTAGACGCTTCAGAATGCCTCACAACATTAGTCACCAATTCTTTAAATACCAGCCAAAGATCCTGCCTTAAGCTATAGTCTGTGATCTTGTAAACAGCATTTCCGAAATTGATCTGATAATCTATATTTTTGCTTTCAAACATTTCTGCGGCATAGCGTTTACATTTAGTCAAAAATGCTTCCCAATCATCATTTTCAGGATCAATAGCCCAAATTATATCATTGATCTTTTCTTTGGCTTCAATAGCGCTTTCATCGATTCTTTGTAAATATTTTCCTGAAGATTCCAGCTGATTTCTCTTTGCAGCTTCACTGAAAAAACTAATACTACTCAGTGTAGCACTCAAATCGTCATGCAGGTCTCTTGCAATCTTATTTCGTGTTCGTTCTTCCTTTAAAAGGAAATACATCCTGTACTTGAATAGAGAGTAAATGGCACCAAACAGTACTATAACTAAAGCAACCGCAAAGTACCATGTTTTCCAGAATGGGGATTTAATGTAAAAAGGAATACTTTTTGATACTGTTTCTATCCCGTTTAAATTATTTAACGCCCTGATACTAAACTCATATTCTCCAGGTTGAAGACCAGAAAAGTTGATACTTCTTCTGCTATTTACAGGAATCCAATTCTCGCTTAGTCCTGATAATCTATATTCCAATTTATATTTGTCAGCGTTAGCAAAATTCAGATATGAAAATTCGAATTGTATATAATCCTGATCATGCTGAATTTCTATGTCTTCTGCTGTAATAGTGTTAATAGTGCTTCCATCTACATTCAGAGAATGAATTCTGATCTCCCCGGACAAACTTACATTTTTAATTTTTTCCGGAATGAAAGCGGTAAATCCTTTGATCCCTCCAAAATAAAAAATCCCTCGTGAGTCTTTAAAATAAGCTCCGCCATTGAATTCATCACTTAACAAACCATCTTGTATGGAATAATTTATAAATGTCTCTTTCTCAGGGTCAAAGTTTGATATTCCGGCATTGGTGCTCAACCATAAAGTATTGTTTGAATCTTCCAGTATGCCATATACCACATCATTAGGCAAGCCATCAGCAGTAGTATATGTATTGAATTGTTCATTTTTTCTATCAAATTGAACAAGCCCTGAGTATGTTCCTAACCAAATTCTTCCATTTGTATCAGTATAGATGGATTGGACTCTTTCAGGGGTTTCCTTTTTGGTAGAGTTGTTTTTTGAGCTCGATGTTAATCGTCGAAAATCTTTAGAGTTATTGTTGAAGTAAACTAATCCATTACTGAATGTCCCGATCAAATATTCCTCTTCATTTAAACTTTCAATGGCTAGTACTCTGTCATCCTGAAGATAGTCCGGTATAAAATCTCGGTTTTGAACCACTCCATTTTCAATGAGGTTAAGCCCTTTATATGTACCAACTAAAATCAAACCTGAACTGCCTTCATGCAGACTCAAAACACTTTCATTGGTTAAATTATCAATAGTACTAATAGAATTCAGCTCACTTTGATCCTTTATAAGATTAATTCCCCATCCATCGGTAGCCACCCATATTTGTTTTTTAGAATCTTTTAGAATTGCGATTATATTTTTATCACTGAAAGCACTTAGAGTATTATATGAATTCTCCTCAATGTTGTGGACTGCCAAACCGTTTTGTTCAAGACCTATTAAAATATCTCCGTTATCAAGTTCATTAAACGACAGAACCACGTCGCCCGGAAGTCGTCTGTTTGTATTCTCTGTAGAAAAACTCTCAAACTGATATCTGTATTTATAGTAGTTACTGAAACCCGCATTATTAAGACCAATCCATATCAAATCGTTCTCATCTGTATATATGGTTCTGATACTATTGTTTTTCAAGTCAGTATCATTCGAGGTTTTTGGCGCATTTAATGTAGCGATAGCTTTACCCTGGTTATCAGTAATAAAAATTCCATTATTGTCAGTTCCGATCCATATTTGATTATTCCCGTCTATCCCTAAGGATGATATTTCCTTATCAATCAATTCATCACTAAAAACCTCTATTTTGTTGGATCGAATATCCATTTTGAGAACTCCATGATCTTTTGATCCGATTAACATCGAACTGTTTCCCAAAACTTTTAGCGCCCTGATATTATCTTCCGGAAGAAAGTTCTCAGTCAGATTTTTTTCTACTTTCAATACTCCTCCTGAGGTAGCCAACCACAAAAAATCTTCAGTTAAAACTATATCCCAGATCGTAGAGCTAGTTTCAATTTCTTTCTTGAAAATTTTATCATCCAAGTGGAACGAAAACAAGCCTCTGTTTCGGGTTCCTATCAAAAGCTTATTTCCGTTTATATTAAGGCTGGTTACATTTAGTTCAGAGACACATTCCGATAGAATTGACAGATCACAGAGTTTAATAAACTGATTTGTTTTCGGATCTAATCTATCTACACCTCCACCATCAGTGCCTACCCAAATATATCCATCTGAATCTTTGACAAGCGCCCGAATAGAACGATTACTAATAGAGTTTGAATCTGTGTTTGAAGGATAAAATTTTAAAAAAGAAACAGCATCAAACCTGTTTAAACCGTCCTTAGTACCTATCCAAATATATCCCAGATCATCTTTAATAAAGGAATAAACAGTAGATTGAGAAAGACCTTCTTTTTGGGAAAAATTCTTAAAACGGTAAGATGTGTCCTGTGCAAAAACAGTAACGTTATTAATAACAAATAGAAAAATGCTCAATTTGACGAATTGCTTTATAAAGCTCATTTCTCAATTCTTTAATATTTTAGTTAGCACAATACACCGGGCAGAATCAGATTTATTCTCGTGAAAAGTTCAGCTAAAATCTAATACTAAAAAATAAATTTTAAATCCCATTTAGCACCTTTCCCAAGCTCAGAATCAATATTTAAAGTGTTTTTTTCACTAACGTTATCCATTCTTTTTTTGATGTTTGGGATACCATGACCTTTACTATCACTCAAGTCTTCAAAACCCACACCATCGTCATGAACAATTATATTAATTGTATTTTTTGAAGTGGTAATATTAACCCAAGCGTTTGTCGCATCAGAATGACGAACTAAATTGGTGATCAATTCTTTAAATATAAGCCAGAGGTCTTGTCTAGCTTTGATTTTTTGAGGCACTTCGATCGACGTATCGATATCGATCTCATAATTTATATTTTTGCTCTCAAACATTTCAGCTGCGTAGCGTTTACATTTTGTAAGAAATGCTTCCCAATCATCATTTTCAGGATCAATAGCCCATATTATGTCATTGATCTTTTCTTTGGCTTCGATCGCGCTTTCATCTATTCTTTGCAAAAATCTACTTGGACCATTCGAATCTTCTCTTTTAGCCGCTTCGCTAAAAAAACTAATACTACTAAGCGTTGCACTCAAATCATCATGCAAGTCTCTTGCAATTTTGTTCCTTGTTCGCTCCTCTTTTAATAAGAAATGCACTCTATATCGATATAATATATACGAAGACAACAGCACTAACAGAATAATGATAATGGCATTTCTGGTCTTAACAGTGCCCAGCTCGCTGGTTACTTCTGCTAATTCTTGATTTTTAGCCCTCATTTGAAAACGCACTTTAGAATTGGCTTCTTCTCTCGCTTCCACTCTCTCTCTTAGTATATCGCTAACTGTCTCGCTTGTTTTAGTAATTTCATAAGCTTTTTTATAATCACCCAGCTCGCTATAAATTTGAGCCTGTAGTGTGTAAACGTCTATTTCAAGAGGTGTTTCCGGGAGCCGTTCTAGTATCTTCAGGGCCTTATCTAATTCTACAAGAGTTTCATCAAATTTGTTTGCTTGGTGAAGCAATTTTGCTTTTAAAAAAAGGATATGGAATTGAGTAAAAGGCTGAACCCTTTGTAACTCTCTGTAGCCTACTTGTTGTATTACAGAATCTGATTTAAAATATTCTTGTTTATCATAATAAGCTTCAGCCAGAAATAAATAAGAGGTTAGGTCTCTATATTGATTCTGTTGTTCCTGAAGAGAAACTGCTTTTTTGATGTAGAAAAGTCTTTCATCGTAATTACCCAGGTTCTTTTCCAGATCAGAGTAACTTTTTATAACAGCAACTTGAACAGGGAGAGGGATACTTGTTTCATCTAAACAAGGTTCAAGGTATAGTTTCGCATCATCCATTTTATGATCAGCTTTAAATGCATTACTGACGCTTATCCGAACTCTGCATTCTCTTTCTTTGGATGTCTCTATCTCCAACATTTGCTGATATCTCTGAACTGCGATATCAGTTGCTCCAACCCGCATGTACATGTCTGCCAGCATGTTCAAAAGATTGTTAATTTCATCGTTTCCTGAATTAACTTCTTCACTACGTGCAATTTCAATGGCCTGAATCAAAGTTTCTTCAGCTTCAAGGTAGTTATTTAATTGAGAGAGGATTCTTGACTTAATACTTAGCACTCCTACAAGCTGTTCTATATAGTCAAGTCGTTGAAACTTTTGAATAGATGAATTCACATATTTAAGAGCAGAATCAGGATATGGGAGTGAAAACAGATTTGCTTTAATAAAATCTGAATAGGCTTCTAACTTTAATTCAGGTAGGCCTCCTATCTCATTCATTCTTTTTAAAACAGCTTCTGTAGTGTCAGGATTGCGTCTTATATTCTCTAATGCATAGGTAGTATAAATTTGAATTATGGAATCAGGGTTATCCGTAGAATTTAAATTTTCCTGAAATTGTAAATATAACTCCTGAGGCGATGGAGGTCTTGTCCTAACTCTCTGTTGAGCGTGCAGTCCAATAGTAATTGAACTAAGAATGACACCCACAATCAATCTTATCATACTAAATATCCTAAAAATTGTCCTAGATTTTTAACTAGAAATAGAATACTAAAAGGAAATGAAAAATCAGAATCCGAACAAAAATTATAAAGTAAAAGTCTATACGCGGCTATTTAGGGCATCATAAACTAATCAATTCCTTAAACGCCGGGGACTCCAGATATTCTTTTATATAGGAATTCTTTGAACCAAACCCGGATTCTATGAATGCTTTAAGCCTTAGTCTTCTCACTTCAACCATTGCAAAGCCTCTGTACACTCCATCTTTTTCAAAGTGTTCGGTATCCACAACCGATGCTTCCTCTTCTACTTTAAGATGAGCATTTCGAAGCATCAAGATAAAATTTGGTTCTTTAACTATGCTTGATCCGTCCCTTTCCAGTTCAGATCTCACATCTTCCAATTCCTGTGCAATGTAGCTTTCCAGTAAAGCGCGGGCTTCTTTCTCTGCTCTTAGTTTTGCCATGTCAGCATCCGAGGCAACAGCGGTTGCTCTGGCATAAAAGCTCGTAGTATCAGATGAAAATTCATAAGCACCATACCAGGACGGATAAAGTGCATTGGCTGCTGGGGTTTTTGTATTCGATAGTTCATTAGCACCTGAGCAGGCAACCATTAATAATACTACGGCTATAAAAGCTAGTTTGGATGTCTTTTTCATTAATTATCTTTCAATTCAACGTAACCACGGGCATTTTCTTCATCCAACACCTCTAAAGTTACAGACTTATTTTTATTTAAATTTTCGATGATAAGTTCTTTTAAACTTTCGAGATCTTCAACTTCAATTTCGTCTACAGAAATTACTTTTTGATTCTTTTTCAGTCCTCTGTTCCAGGCTTCTGAGTATTTATATACTTTTGAAATGATCAACTGATTTAGCTGTCCGTTTTGAGCGGGTACTTCGATAACCCTGAAGCCAAGATCGAATTCATGAAAATCCACATCCAACTCAAATACTTCAGGTTCATTTTCTTCTTCTTGTGGAGATTCCGGTATACCAACCAGATCATTGATCTGTTGTTGTTCCAGCATTTTTAATTCCACAGATTGACTGAATTCTTCACCATCGCGCCAGATCGTAAGTTCAACTTTTTCACCAGGTCTAACAATGGCTATTTTTTCCTGAAGTTGGTTGGATTCATTTACTTCCACTCCATTCACTTTCAAAATAACATCTCCAAGTTCTAAACCTGCTTCATAAGCAGCACCATCTTCTGTAATAACGATGATCTCCACACCTTTCACTTCTTCCATTCCAATATCCACAGCTCTGTTGTAATCCACTGAAGCGATACTGACTCCCAGCAAAGCTCTGCGAACTTCACCAAATTCAATAAGATCGGTAGCCACTTTCATAGCTAAGTTGACAGGTACCGCGAATCCATACCCTTGATAGCTTCCACTTTGAGAAGCAATTGCGGTATTTATTCCTACTAATTGTCCACTGGTGTTAACTAATGCTCCGCCACTGTTCCCTTTGTTAATTGCGGCATCGGTCTGGATAAAACTCTCTATTCTGAAATTATCATCAATTATCTGAACATCTCTGCTAAGTGCGCTTACAATGCCCGCTGTTACCGTAGACCTGAGTCTGAAAGGATTTCCGATCGCCAAAACCCATTCTCCAACATCCACAGATTCTGAGTTCCCTACTGTAATAGCAGAATGATTATCGCCTTCTATTTTAATTACTGCGAGGTCTGTACTGGGATCTAATCCTACAACTTTTGCCGGATATTCTCTTTTGTCATTAAGAACAACTTTAATGCCTTTATCTACCGCATCTTCAATTACATGATTATTAGTAAGGATATAACCGTCGCTTGTTATCAAGACACCAGAACCCACCGTTCGGGCTCTGCGGGGCATTACGCGATTCCAAAAATTACCGGAGCTGCTCTCTCCATTTTCTGAAACTGGTATTATAGTTTCAATATAAACAACAGACGGAGTTACATTAGTTGCTATGGTTTTAAATACAAATCTGGGATCGATATCTGCCAATTCTTCATCTTCAAAAAAGGGTGATTCGCTTTTCTTAATTTCAGTATAACGTACTTCTGAAAGTGGAGCCAGATCATCATTAATGGTATATAAAGCAAACAGTGTCCCTATAGATACACCGATGAGAATCAAAAGTATTCCGGTTAAAAATCTGTCCCTCTTTCTCATGATCAAGTCTCCTTTAGCATCTGTTCAAAAATTGTATCTGATCTTCGGTCTTTAAAGCCTTCAATATGGTATTTAAAGTAAACATCTAAATGATGAATAAGTTGCTTTAATTCCACATTTGCAAAATCGATATTAAAAATTTCAGTATTCCTGGAATTAACTCCAACTTTTAAAAAAAACGCTTGGTTTTTGGTTAGCTTGTATGATAATTCTGAATCAGGATTTTCGGTTAAAGTTCCACTACTGATATTCAGATAAACTGTTTCATTTTCATTGATATTCTGAACCACTAAACCTACACCAGCTATCTGAGCAAGTCTTAATTGCACATAAGCGAAAACAGATGGTGTTACGGGTTCTGTATCGCCAAGCCATTGTATAAAAGTACTTGCAAATAAAAACAGCTGATCGTTTTCTTCATTCTCATGGATAAGTTGCGATATAAGCTCTAAAGTTGAATAAAGAATGGAAGCTTTCTCGAAATCTTTTCTAAAATTCAAAGATTGGTATTCAATGGAGGCCTCTGCAAGTGTTTGAATATTTCTAGAGGCTTTATAGTAATAAGTTACTTCGAGTATATTTCCGACTTCAATAGCTCCGGCAAGCTTATTTTTGGGTTTTTTTGCACCTTTTGCAATTAAAGCGATCTTTCCGTGCGTGCGGCTAAGTACCGTAATTATCTTACTGGAACCCTGATAATCAATAGAGCGAAGTACAATAGCTGTTGAGGTTGTGATCATGCGTAGAATCTATCCCAACAAGCTATAAAATGAAACTTTTATTCAGGAATATTTATGCTGCGGCAAATTTATTTATAGCTCTTTTTAAGATTCGTGAAAGTTCTTCAGGTTTAGCCGGTTTTTGTACCAGTTGCTCCATACCCAAAGAATTTGCTTTGTCAATCATACTTTTCTCAGTAGTGGAAGAAAGGTATTGAAACGGTACCTTTATATTCGGGTACAGATCTTCAATTTTCTCTTGAAGGGTAAATCCGTCCATGCCGGGCATCTCTATATCTGACAAAATTATATTAGGAATAATAAACTCCAGCATTTCCAATGCTTTATATCCGTTAGAAAATAAAAGAACTAAAAACCCTCTCTGCTCTAACATTCTCCCTGTAAGTACTCGGTAAGCATCATTGTCTTCAACAATAAATACTATTGGTTTCTTTATTTCTCTACGCATTTTTTATTTGTCTCAATTATCAATTTTTACAGTAAATGTTACTACTCCGGTACCACCGGGTTGCAATGTTCCTGTAAATGTCCATTTTATGCCACCTGCAGCACCTACAGATGGGCTTGTAATCGTACAATCGGTTAGATTGTTTGGCAAACTCCCACAAGCTGCCGTATTAAAAGTTGTGTAATTTGGTGTGTTATCAATGATTTCAAGAGAGCTTATTGGTTCATCTCCATTATTTTGATAACTAACCGTATAAGTTAAAGTTGCTCCCGGTAATGCCTGATTTTGATCAACAGTTTTTATCAAAACCAAACCCGCTTCGTTATTATTTACCGTAACAAGGTCACTTCTAGATAAATTTTGTTCTATCACCGGTGAAGTATTTGAGTAACTCATCACTGCAGAAATTGTAGTATTACTTGTTGATCCGTTATTAAGCCCTTGGGGGACACTTACTTTTAGCAACAAACATAATGTTTGTTCAGCTGTAACAACTACAGGAGTACTCCCATCAAGAATTGTTTCACCACTATCTACAGAACCGTTACAATTCAAATCATTATAAAGTATTATCGGCCATGTAACATTGTTCGGATTATTTATTGAATTTGTTGTAAATACTATACTTCCGGCAGTTTTAGCTTCAAAAGTGTGCTGGAAGAATGCAGTTGCTCCCGGAAGTACATTCTGACTACCATTTGTATTAAAAGTACTCACTTGTACATCAGCAAAGTCAACACCTGTGTACGAAGACCCAACTGTGTTAGTAAAAGTGGTTATGTCAGTATTTTTGTCATAGGAACCGGAAGTTGTACCTGAAGATCCATCTATAGTGATATATGCAGCTTTATTTTCTTCCTTAATTTTAATTGTTCCACCACTTGGTACTGTAGATTTAGGAATGTACAGTTCATAAGTACCATTAGCATTTGCTGATGTTTGTTCAATCAATACATCAGAACCTGTTAACGCTTTAACAATTGTTCCGTTGATACCAATTTCACTTCCATTTTTTGTACCATCATTTGCTGTTCCACCACCAATTCCGTTATCAGTAAAAACTGTACCTGTAACTTTTGAACCCTCAAAATCACCGAAATTTTGTTGTGCCGGTAAGTTGTTTACAATTACTGTTCTTAAATTCGGAGTAGTTGAAATATGATCGGTTGGATCTGTTTCTGCAGGTGTACAAACATCCGGTGTTGGTACACTTTGGCCAAACGATTCAATTAAGTCATATTCGCCATTAAGAACATTACTGAATTGGTAGAAACCATTAGCATCAGTTAAAACACTCTTACAGTTATTCAGATTTTTGTTGTAGAGAACAATGGTAACATTTTCAATACCGCTTTCGCCACCTTCTCTTAGCGCATTGTGGTTGTCATCCTTATATACATATCCATTCACAGTAACCCCTGTGGCTACAACACGTTGATTGGTCGAAAATTCTGAAGTGTTATTTCCGGAATCAAAAGCTAGCGCAGTTATTCTGTCATTAACAACTATGCTTGTTGAAGAAACTGTAAATGTTTCACTGAATGTACCATTAGCATTTGTATTTATGGTACCAATCAGAGTTTGTCCCTCTCCGTGCGGTCGAATTAGCGATCCACCTTCTTCTATTAACCCCTCTTGGTTTCCGTCGTCTGCAGCTTTATAAATTTCAATGGTATGTATGCCCGTTAACCTTGTTGAGTTTTTACCTATATAACCCTCAACTGTAAGCTGGTTTCCATCTATGGTTGCTAAAGTAAATACAGGATAGTCAAGACCTCTGTTTGGTTCTGTAGTGGCATTTTCTAATACACCATCGTTAGGTGATACACCGTCTGCTTGTCCGTTACCGGAAGTAACGATATCGATTGCAAGCCCCTTGTTATTAGAGAAGCTGTTTTTTGTAATAAATACACCTTGTTGTGGTTGAGCATCAGGAAAACTTAACCGAACCCCGGCACCTTTGTAGGGACTTGAAGAGTAATCTGTTCCATTCCCTGTAATAATGTTTTTCTCAATAAGCGTACTTGATACTCTGTTCAGAACATTAATACCTGTAGTTCTTTGATCTTTGATGGTATTATTTCTGATCGTGTTTCCGGTAGTTAGTGTGCCGGCGATATTTCCTAGTTCTATACCTGCTCCACCATAAATATCACTTCCGCTCGTTTTTCCATTTTCGTGAAATAAGTTCTGCGTAATTGACCATGTACCGATTCCTTCTAATCCGTCTGCATTATTAACAGAAGAACCCGCTCTGTAAACCTCATTTTTGGTAAACTGAATAGTAGCATTTCCGTTTTCTGATCGCACCCCGCTGTCTTTTGTATAAGCAATATAGTTTCTTTGAATCAATGGTGATTGAGATCCTGAACCAGTGATAAGAATACCAAGATCAGATTGATTAAGTCCTGTTGGATCAGTTCCGTCTGCTCTGGTACCAATCATATTATTTTCAATAGTTCCACCCACTATATTTTCCAGTGAAACAGATCTCGCATTATTGAAAAGAGCGAAATGTCTTAATACAACAGCTCCTGAACTGTTTATTGAAAGTGCGTTATTTCCTACATCATTCAGGTCTACTTCCAATTCCTTTCTTTCAAAATTGTTTAATGAAATCCCGTCAATTCCAACTGAACCACCGGTTCCAACTGCACCCGAGTTAGGATTCAGGATAGAAAGCGGAGAATTCAGATCAAAAGAGCGTCCGTCAAGTGTGGTAAGAGGATCTGTTATTGCAGGAAGTTCTGAGCTCAATGTAATTTTCCACCAGTTTCCACCACTTCCGGTTTCGTTAGTTGCTACAGACGGAACAAATCTCATCGTATTAGCTCCTGAGATCTCGTTCGCATTGGTAATGAACTGTCTTAAAGAACCCTGTACGCTTCTGTTTGAAGAAAGATCATCATCACCATCTCTTGTATCAGTTACCACATTAAAACTGAATCCAAAGTTAAGTCCGGAAACATTGTTACTTGCCATGGTGACCTTTGCAACATGTTCAGCGTTTGCAAGATCAGCATTAGAAGGATCCGCTCCAACAGGCAGGTTATCAGATTGATTTCCTCTTCTACCACCAAAGCAATTACCGGCTGAACCTTTAGTTCCAATTCCACCCGCTCCATCTGAACAAAGTGCTCCTGATGGGGCGTAAACTTGCTCTGCCCAACTTGCACCGTTTGTCAGATTTCCTGTTTTAGAATTTACAACTACCCAATAGTCCGCGTCTTCTCCAACCTGGAATGTAAATGCTCCCGAAATAGTAGTTGTATCGGATCTTAAGAATACATCATCACTACCGTCAGCTAAGCCATCACCGCCATCTTTAAACAAATGAACGATCACATCTTTTACAGCTTGTTGATCTCCCGAAGCATCGCTAAAATTTGTATCACCGTCAGTTATTCCATTTCCGGTTTTATCCCTGAAAACAATACCTTCAACTTTATTGCTGATGTATATTGCTACTTTAGAAGTATCGTTTGCCTGATTTGGGTCAAACTGATTCAGTCCCAATAGATATGCCTTATTTACCAGAGAATCAGCTGTTACACCAGAGTTTACAGTTGCTTCTATAGTCATTGTTACTGAACTACCGTTGTTAAGAGTACCAATAGACCAGGTCTTATTGATCTGGTTGTATGTTCCCTGACTTGGAGTTGCTTGCACTAAAGCCAAACCGGAAGGCAATGTTTCATTAACATCTACTTCTGTCGCATTTTCAGGACCATTGTTTGTAACTGTAATAGTGAAATTTATGGATTCGTTTTCTAACGGATTAGCATTATCTACCGTCTTGGTTACTGAAATATCAGCATCACGGGTGGTTACAACTTCAGGGTCAAAATCCTGATTTCTACATTGTACAAAATCAATATCTACTAAACGGTCAATACTATAACCATTGGTAGTATTTGATCCTATTCTGAAATCAAATACAGAAGTATAGTTATACTTTATATACGCCATATGATCAAAATCCAACGACCCGTTTCCATCTGTTGCAGGAATAGAAGTAAAGAATTGGAAAGCTCCAGAAGTAGTTTCAGTTAGATTATTTCCTCCCTGAACAGAGTTTGACTGATTCTGAGTAAATCCTAAGAAATCACGAATAGATTGGGAGTTATTATTAGGGTTTATATAGCCGTCAATGTCCAAAGCGGTCATTGCAAAATTCTTTTTTACAGGAGTTGTTGTCCCTGTAGCTACAAATTTAACCTCCCAGTCAATATATCCACCACTTTGGGTAGCCTGGAATAACGGGCTGAAATTCGTCGCACTATTCCCAGATGTATTATTATCTATATTGCTCAGCGTTGCATTACTGATTGCTTTTATTCTCACTAGTGCATCAAGTCCGGATGCTATATTATTAAATCTGTATACAGCGTTTACTTGTCCGGCTATACCTTGCTCTAACGTATTACTACTGAAACTAAATAACGGTGGTTCACTACAGGTTAATCCTGAAGAAGGATCAAAGACTATAATATCAACGTCTGCACTATTGTTACTTTGATTACCATCACCACCTGTATAATTCGAGAAGCTTGCAGTGTTCTTTATTGTATTTCCTTCCTGACCTGTATTAACTGTGGCTTTTAAGGTAAGAGTTGCGGATTGTAACCCTGAAAGTGTTCCAATATCCCAAATTCCTGTTCCGTTTGTATAAGTTCCTAATGTTGTAGTGCCTGAAACATAAGTTAAACCAGCAGGAAGTTGGTCTGTAACCTCCACATTTCCTACAGCATTTCCTTTTTCATTTTTTGCAGTAATGGTATACGAGACTGTGTCACCAACTGACGGAGTTACATTATCCACAGCTTTTGTAACAGAGACATCAATTATGTTTTCTGAAACCGGATCATTAAAGTTGTTAATCTCACAAGGATCAAAGCTTAATCTGTATAAACGATTTGAGGTTGATCCCCCACCCTGTATACCTGCTCTGAATCTGAATTTCGGTTCATTAGTGTACGCACTGTAAACCGTATGATCAGTAAAATCAGGATCTGCGGAAGATACTCCATTGAAATTATCCGGTGTATAAGTTGCATAGATACCTGCCGAACCAATAACAAGATCTGTGGTACTTTCAATGGTATAAGAACTCAGGTTTTGAAATCCTACATATTCCTTCAAACTTCCATCATTACCATCCACATCACTGGATGTAGCAGCAAAAGACAGATACTTTTGAACATTCGTAGCTGAATCGAAAAAGGAAATTTCAAAGTCCATGAAAGCGTCTTCACCATCAGCACTTTGAATTCGTGGTGAAAATGCTTCATTAAATGACGCTGTTCCACTTGTTTCATCAATATCTGTCAGCGTAGCATTATTATCGGTCATAATTTCGATACGGGCATATACTCCCGGAAGAACAGAATCAAATTTATAGACCGCTCCTAGTTGTAAAGCTGTTCCACTTTCAAGAGTGTAATCAGTAAATCTAAGCAGTGGTCTGTCATTACAAGATGTAGGAGCACTGGCTTCATCAACGGTTATATTAACAGTGGATGAATTGTTAGAAATATTTGTGTCATTTTGATCAAGAGACTGAACTGTAGCTGTGTTAGCAATAGTACTTCCTTCAGTGTTTTGATCAACCTGAACATTGATTACCAGTGAAGCACTTGCTCCGTTTACAAAAGTACCTATATCCCAAATTCCGGTAGAATTATTATACGTTCCTACACTCAGGTTTGCACTTTGGAAAGTTAATCCTGATGGAAGCTGGTCAAGAATCTTTAGATTTGTTGCATCTCTTGGCCCCTGATTTGTTACTGAAATTGTATAGTTTATAAAATCTCCTTCAATAGGAACCGAATTATCTACAATTTTGAGTACCTGAATATCTGCAGCCTCAGCAACCACTGTAATTCCTGCAGAAGCAGAGTTATTATTTAACTCAGGGTCGTTCTCATTTAGCTGGGTAATTTCAGCATTATTAGTGATCGTATTTCCTTCTGTACCATTATTAACGGTAGCAACAATCGTTAATGTTACTGTAGTAGTATCGCCTTCAGCTAAACTTCCGATGTTCCAAATATTGGTAGAAATATTATAAGTACCCTGACTTGCTGAATGCGACTGGTACGTAATTCCATTTGGCAATTCATCTGTAACCTGTACATTCGTAGCTTCATACTCTCCGGGATTTGTTACTGAAACTGTATAAGTAATAGTTTCCCCTTCAATTGGAGTAGAGTTGTTAACAACCTTATCAATTTCGAGATCAGGTGTAGCAGGTTCCTGAATACTAACCGGATAATCTTCGACTTCTCCACCAATTGCGATTCCGTAGGGGGAAGCGACGCTACTTGTAAGTGCCGCAATTCTGAACCTTGCAAAAGTATTCCCTGTAATTAAACCTGAAATTCCGTTCCAGCTTAAATTAGCTGCGCCGCTAATACATTCTGCAAAGGCATATTCTGAGCTATCAAAAGTACCATTCTGATTTAGATCCAGCCACCCTCCTACTTTTGCACCGGACGTACAAACCAGATTCACATCATATTCTGTGTAATTTGTTCTTAGAACCGGAAGTATTGTAATTGCATCCTCGTCATCTCCTGCACCAATTCCTGAAGATTCAGAATCATCTCCGTTGGCTTGAGAACCTGCTGCTCCGTTTCCATCAGCATCAACAGTACCACCAAAGTAAACAGGGTTTGTACCGGTATTGCTTAGTATATGAAAAGCAGGATCATTACCTCTGGAATTATAAGAAGTTCTGTAGGAATTAGGTGCATCTCCATAATCAGCAACCAAAGCTAAACCCACGTGAATGTTATCGGTTTGACCTATAGTTTTTCTGATTTCAATTCTTTCCACACCCGGAGTATTTACTCTGAACCAAATTGGATTAGAAGATGAAGTACAGGAAGGATTTCCTGAAACTACTGGTTGAAATTCGATTGTTGTATTTGCATTGGTATAATTCAGATTTACTGAATTTGTACAAACTCCTCCATCACCACCTTGGCCGGTAACCCAACCATTAAGTGCAACTTTAGTATTGGTTCCGTCAAAAGCTTCTAATGTATAAGAGGTATTACCTGAATTTGGTCTTAATTTGTTCAAACTCAGTATAAATGCGTCAGAAGGAATTCCATCAGCTAAGTTAATATCAAAAGAGGTTGCATTACCTGTATTACCACTTGCATTAACCTGTGGTCCGTTGAACTGATCTCCTGAGAATGCACCGCTGGACCATTCCTGAAGCGCATTTGGCGAAAATGTTGTTTGAGTGCCTCCTTGGGCGTCAACTGTGGCAATTTCAACATTTCCTACTTTTGCTGAAATTGAAGTTGAATTATTGGTCCCGTCAAAACATGCCCAACTTGCATCGTTTCCGTTAACGATCGGACATGGATCGGGTCCAAAAGGAATATTGGTTGAAGTGTAGTTAATAGCATTCGTGCCTGTGAACGCAGCCGCTTCATTAGTGGCAATATCTCGAATTCTATTTGTTCCCGGAGTGTAATCGAAGGTTACATTATCGCCTTGTTGGATAGCATTAGCTAATTCAATATTTACTCTCACATTTGTTATAGAAATACTTGAAATGCTTACTTGAGAACCATTCACTCTAACTTCAAAATCGGTTGTTGCGGGCACTGAATTGGCATCAAGGATTTCATCATAATCGAGTAAGAGAGAGCTTCCACCTACAAGACTTGTTTCATAAACAGGAGCAACATTATCTGAAATAGCTGAAGCTTCAGCCGAGTTATCACTTGCATTTAAACTCCCATCCTGTGAGGCTACTACATAGTAGTATGTATTGCCATTAAGAGAAGTATTGTCTGTGAAAGTGTAACTAGAACTTTCGTTATCCGCAACCACTCCAACTTGTGTATATGGACCGCCCGGTGAAGTGGATCTTCTGATTGAATAAGTTCCAATTTGCCCTCCTGTTCCTACATCCTGGAAAGAAACTTCTATAGCCCCATTGGCTACAGCTGTAGCACTTACACCCAGTGGCGGTGTTGGAGTATAACCGGTAGTTTGGTTCGTAACTGATTCATTATTTAATGAGGACGCTAAGTTTCCAACGTTATCTCTGATCTTATTGATTCCAGGTGTATAATCGAGTTCAACATTGTCAGTAGGTTGAATCACATTGGTTAAAGTAAGTATTACCTGATTTCCGGAAATCGTTAAACTACTTACAGGATTATTATTTGTGACATTTACTGTAACAGAGTAATCAGAATTAGCAGGTGCAGAAGAAATATCAAGAGGTTCATCATAATAAAGAGTCAGTGTTTCTCCATTTACAATAACAGAATCCAGTTGAGGCGAAACCCCATCAGCAGTTGCTAATACTTCAGCAGAATTTGCGCTTTCATTAGATGAGCCATCAATTGCACTAACTACATAATAGTACGTAGTTCCATTTACGGGTGTATTATCATTAAAAGAATAGCTTATACTTTCATTATCACTTACAGTACCAACCTGAGAATAAGGACCACCCGAACTTGTAGCTCTTTTTACGGAATATGTGGTCACGCCGCTTCCGTTTGATTCATCTACATCATCAAAGTTAATTCTAATAGCACCACCTGATATCGCGCTTGCAGATACATTCTGTGGAATTCCCGGTGGAGTAATATCCGGAGTGTTGTTGGTAACCGTTTGATTAGAAAGATTTGCTGCTTGTGTACCCTGTTGATCTTGAATAGGATTTGTACCAAGCGTATAATCCAATGCTACATTATCACTTAAGTCTACACCCGGCGACACAGTGATTGTAACTATATCATTGTTTATAGAAACATTTGTTACCGTTATAGATGAGCCATTAACTCTCACATCAAAATCACCTATTGCAGGAGTGGATGACGCATTAAGAATTTGATCGTAATCTAACGTTAATGTTGTACCATTGATGGTACTGGTTTCTAACTGAGGAGGATTATCGGTAAAATTGACAACTATAGAACCGTTATTCTCATTTCCTGTACCATCGCCACCGGCTGTAAAACTACTTGATGTAGCTGAAGCTGCTATAAATGAACCTCCACCTCCTGCTCCACCATTTGCTCCTGCACCACCACCACCGGAATAACCGGCTCCACCACCACTATAATTAGAGTCTGCACCACCGCCACCAGTAAATCCACGGCCACCTGCTGAACCTGTTCCGTTACCGGTTCCTCCATTTGCAATATCCAGAAGCTGTGCTGTATCTGTTGTAGTAGCATCTGCTCGAGCTCCACCTCCTGCATCAGACGAACCACCTGCAGAAAATACACCACCTCCACCACCTGCAGCAGCAGTATTAGTAGTTGTGCCTCCACCATTTCCGTTGGTCCCCGCTGCGCCAGGCCCGGTTCCGGTTCCTGCATCACCTGCTGTAACACTATTCCCCCCCAAACCAAGAGCGCCATTAGAATTATCACCACCACCACCTGCACCGGCAACCATTACCAATACATCATTTATATAAACACCTGTACTACCTCCACCACCTGCACTGGAACCGGCATGAGTAACTCCCGCTTCCCCAACTACATATCTGATAATGTCGCCTGCATTTACAACAAAAGTAGCCGTTGCAGTTGCTCCTTCACCACCAATTGTGTTAATACCATTTCCTCCATCACCACCTTTAATTGTGATAGTAACTTGTCCATCCGAAGTCACTGTATAAGAACCCGAAGTAAGCGTTGTCTCATTTACAACTACCTGAGCTAAAGCATTCTCAGTAGGAAGAAAAAAGAATAAACCAGCCAACAGAAGTCCGGCTAACCTTAATTGATATGTAATTTTCTTAATACTCAATTATTTACCTCCACCTTTTCCATCATTGATAAGGTCTAATTCTAAAAGGTTGATTGAATCTGCATTCAGATATTTGATATTCACCTGATTTACCTCTGCTGTTGATTCATTACTGATTTCAATTCTGTTTGCATCAATGCCCCATTCAACTAAGTAGTCCTTCATAGCTTTCAATCTTGAAGAAGAAGCTCTGCTACCATCTCCTGTTATTGCGATTCTAACTGATACTGAATTTTTCAGGTAAGAACCAATTCTGGACAGAATTGCCTGCACTTCATTACTCAATTGAGTACTACTTCCTGCAAATGTTACCATATTTGGCACGGTATAGCTTTGTGAGAAGTCTCTGATTAACAATAGGTCTTCTCTTTGTCTTAAAATATTCATCAGATTATCCATCATTCTTAATGCAAGACTGTTATTTATAAGATTGATGTCATCTCTTTGATCATAGATTCTTAAGAATGAATCATCCGAGTAATCAAATTCAACTTCAGATCCGGATACTTGGGATACGATAATTCGATCCTGAGCAATGCCTTCTCCATAAAGGATAGCTTTAACTCTGTTACCAATTTCAAGTGATGGTGCATTTACTTGTACTGTCAAATTCTGGTACTCTTTCATCGGTAAAGAAACTCGTTTTACAAGATACTCATGAACTCTGTTAAGAGAAGAACCTGCACCTAAGTTTAAGCCACTCGGAACTGCATTATGCTCAGCGATAAATACATAATCCCAACTTCTGATACCTCTGATTCTTGGGTTAACCTGAAGATCTTCAACCTGAGAAATAAATCTGATGTTTCTGTTTTCTACACTTAGCTCAAGCTCTACACGTCTGTTTCTTGCCATATCAACACGATCTTTTTCAGGAGCTGCATTCTTACTGAAGCTCAATCCTTCGAACTGTAATTTATCTGCATCAACTCCGGCAGCAACCATATAAGCACGTACCGCTTTAGCTCTTCTTTCCGACAATGCTAAGTTATAAGACTGAGAACTCTTGCTATCTGTGTGACCGGTTACTTTGATGAAGTAATCTTCGTCACGTTCAATTAAGAATTTAGCAACTTTATCCAGCATTTGAGCAGCAGGCTGATTAATGTAAGTACTGTTGTTATTAAAGTGGATATGCTTTGGAAGTACTGTGAGTGTTTCGAGTTCTCCGAAAGCAATGCTTCTTGCAGCAATTGGATTTACTGTAAGTGCATGTGGAATAGCTTCCGCAGTAAATGGCAAGATCTCAATTTCCGGTACTTCACATATTTCCACACAAGTCAGATAATTGTTCGGGTCAATTATTGGAGTTTTCTTAACTCTGTCCGGGATCAGGTTATCGAATAAACGCTCATCAAATTTATAACTGAATCCTAGATAAGCACCTTTTTGTGTATAGTTGTTTGATACCAGGTCCTGATCATCATATCCGAAGAAGTTAAATCCTGCAGCTAAACGAAGGTTTGTAGCAACCAAGAATCCTGCTTCAACACCTAAGCCATAATCTTTAGTTGTGAAGTCACTGTTAGCTAGTAAACTTGCGTTTATACCTGCATCCCATTTTTCGTCAATATCATAGATCGCTCTACCGGAGATCAATTCAAGGAAGCTTGCAGTTCTTAATTGGCTGTCTGACTCTAAAGAATACTTCGCTGCTACTCTACCTGATAAAGTCAGGTCGGTAGTAGGATGATAATTTCCATGAGAAGAAAGCACGTGTGCAGTTCTAAAGAAATCCTCATCAACATTTTTGTCAATTTCGTGTTTGAACTCATAACGGAAAAGAGCATCAAATTTGTTTGTTGATGTACTTCGGTATGCTGCTCCAACTTGTAAACGTTCCTGCAATTTGCTTAAACCTGGAACACCTTCTTTGGTATTCAAAGAAATGATGTTCTTTGTTAAAAGTGTCCAGTCAGTATTTAATTTCAACCCATAACCAAGGCTGTTCAGATACAAGTTATCAGTAGATGTAAATCTCGCTTCAGCTCTTGCAGTAGCTTTCCAGTTAGTGCTGCCTGTGTAATCAACTGCAGATGTAATTGCTGTTCCGTCATTCACAGCCTGACCTTCCAAAGTAAATACTCTTTCAAAACCAAAGTTCAATCCCAAGCCCTGTGCTAATTGGAATTGATTTCTTAATCCAATGGCAGCTTGACCGCTTCTACCGTCAAAAGAATCGTTAACTCTGTATTCACTATACACTTTACCATTTTTCATGTAACTGGCATCAATACCAACTACTGTGTTATTTTTTTGCTGTGAACCACTTAGTGTATTTATACCGGCTGCACTTGAAATAAACTCATGACGCGCATACAATTTTGCAAGCGTTCGTAGTTTATAATCTGCACCAACCGCAATTAATCGCTTGTCTGCTTCATTTAGATCTTGTTCTACTTCACCAAAAGCGGAAGCACCTGAAAGGAATGGAAGATCAGCTTTAACTTTACCTCTTATATTTGTGTTATAAGATGTTGAATCCAGAGCTGATTTATAATTTTCAGAATATCTCAGTCCCATTTCCGCATTGATATTGTTTCCAAAAGTTTTTTCAGCTGAGATCAATCCGCCAAACGTACGATCACTAGTTGTATCGTTTCTTGTAAATAAAAGCTCATTCTTAAGTGAAGTTGAACTGTTTAATTTATAACGTGTTCTCGCTCTAGCTTCTGTTCTACCCTGTCCTAAGCTGGAACCCTCATTACTGAAGTCCTCATTTGACTTACCTAACTGAGCAAAAACATCCAGTTTGGAACCTTTATGGTTTACCTGAACTCGTGCTGCGCTACCACTACCATTATTATCAGTATTTGTGTTAGCAAATTCACCAACTACTTTTGTTCCTTTACCTAATTCCGCAGAAATATTACCGGAAAGTAATCTAAAATTGTTTTCAGGATTGTTATCCTGAACCGCATTTGCACCTATCTTGATTCCTTCTCTTAGTTCCGTCTCAGCTTTTACACCACCAATCAAATATCTGTCTTGGTTGTTTGTAACTTCGTATGTAGCTCTTATGAATACCGGATTGAAATCAATATCCACACTTGAAACAGGGTTTTTAAAAGTAATCACTCCTGAAAATGGATCAATAACATAGTCACGAAAACGGGTTAGTGGTTCAACACTTAAAATAACATCCGGCTGTTCTCTGTCATAAGTTACTATCTCAACGATTTCACTATTATCAACAATGTCTCTGTCAGGAAGATCATATCTTGAAATCCCCTGTCCCTGGAATTCTCTTACTTTTCTACTTGAAAATGCATTTATACCAAATGCCTGAGCTTTGATCTTTCCTTCTTCGAAACTTGTTTTTAAACCGGTTTGAGCTCTGCTATATGTACCAAGTTGTACATTTTGATCTCTCTCCTGAGTAATAAAGTCTCCATATAGTGCATATGTTTTGCCTCTGTCTACACGTACATAAAGTCTGCTGGAAGACTGAGCATCGAAACCTTTAATAGATGACTCGCCATACACAGGGTAAAATTCATCAGGTCTGATATCTCTGAATAACCTGTCTTCTTTTGATTTCTCAGAATCAAAACCTGCAGTCAAAAGTGATCTTCCGCTTATTTTACCTTTGATAAAGAAAGCAAGTCTAGCATCTCCTGTAAAGTTTTGGAAATCATATGAAAGTTGTTTCAACTCTCTTTCAAAACCATCAGCTTCTTTTTCAGAACTAATGTTTACCTGTTGATTGAATCTAAGTGTACCTTCAATTATACCTGAAGCAATTAATGGCCTTAAGTCAGGTAGAAATTCAACTTTTACTTCTCCTTTCAGAACACCAAGATTCGCCCTTGCTAAAGTAGTTTTTGGTTGAGTGGTAGAAGTAAGTTCAAATTCAGCAACCCCACCCTCAATAAATGTTTGAGTTCCTGGCTCATTAATGTTGTTGTCTTTAACTTTCCAGTTCCCAAATTCCGTATCCAGTGTTATTAATACACGATCTCCTACGTTGATATCATTTTCATCCAATATCTCTACTCTTACCAATGCCGAAGATACCCCATCTGCGGAAACATAATTTCTTGGAGCAGTAACTTTAAGTCGGTTTGCTTTACCCGGAGCAAATACCTGTATTTCTTCTCTTCCTCTGATGTTACCAAACGGGTCAATCTCTTCCAATACCAAAACGTTCTTACCTGCTTCAAAATCGATACTTACATACTCCCAACCTTGTAAATTATTTGTTGGTGAAATGGAAGATTGACCAACTTTCTCATCATCAATTAAATTTCCATTTAATGTCAGTAAGAACTTGGCTCCATATTTTCCTTTAGCCCAGATCGTGTAGTTGTTAACGGTAAGTGTATCGTTATTTGAAAGGTTTAAAAATCCTAAACCATCTTCAGCATTCATTAAAGCTTCTTCAAGTAATACACCTTGTGATGGAGCTATCTCTTCTTCTGTAGTTTCGTTAGTTGATTTTCCGTCAGGGCTGGTAGCAGCTTTTTTGGATACAGAAGCTTTTCCGTCTACAGTACCACTTGCATTTTCAAACTGTCCTCTTCCTGATTGAGCGTTACTCTCATTTAATGTAAAGCTTCTTTTTAATGAACCGGTTAGTGCATCTTTAGATGTTTGAGAAAGCAACTCTCTTCTGGAATTAATTTCCTCATTTACCCCCGGAGTACACTCGCAAATTGCAAAATCAGCTCGATGTAATTGTCCTTTTTTAACGTCCACAAATCTACTTGAAGGATCATTTGCATGTCGGTTGTCCAGAACAGAAAGCTTACTACCTTCCGGTAATGAATAGTTATCGACTTTAAGAACATGCTTATTTGGAGTTACGGCATAGAACGTATATTTCCCTTCACTATCTGTAACCACATAAGTACCATTCTCCATATATAATCGTACACCAGGCACTCCAACTTCACCGGCATCCTGCATATCATTTTCGTTACAATCTTGGAAAACTTTACCTATTACATACGCATTGTCATTGAATAGACCACCACGGACTTCAACTTTTACTTTAGCTTCATTACTACTCTTAACTACTACTTCATCACTCTTAGCTACCGCAACGTTAATCCCTTTCCCTTTTTCTGATCCCGGGCCTACAAATACTCTGTATGTTAATTCTTTAGTTGTTCCTGATTCAATATCACCTACATCAAATTTTAAGCTCGGACCTTTACCACCTTCTGGATCCTGAAGTTTTACCCCATCAAGTTTTGTGGAACCCAATTGATATTCGAAACCGAATGGAAGCAGATCATCAATAAACAGATTTCTAACCGTGTTAATCGCTTCACTCTTAATGGTAATCGTGTAATTGATATAATCACCAATTTCTGCAGTTGGACGATCTACCGTTTTATTGGTGAATAGAACGCCTCTTGCCTGTGGATCTAAAGGAATGTCAAAATCAGTACCTTGAGGAACATTGTTGAAAACCCAATCCTTACCATAAGATGCTAATGTATCAACTTTACGACCGGCCGGCAGAAGTCCCAATGGCACTTCAGATGAAAAAGTATAGCCTTCCGGAGTTTCTACTTCCACTTTATAAGTTCCGGTTTCAAGATACCTGAAAGCAAATCTACCATCAGGACCGGTGATGTATTCACTTGGAGCAGGAGTAGTTCCGTCCGTCTCAAAAACTTTAGCTCTTCCACCAGCATCGCCACCATTGTTAGCTCCGGTAACATCTATTACTATTACTTTTGCATTACTGATTGGCTGATTAGTTTCGCTGTCAAAAACAATCCCATAAGGGTCTACAACAACCGTAGTTTCAATTCTTGCTCCTTGTCCACCACCTCCGGTATTATTGATCCCACTACAATTCAATCTTGCTTGTATTACATCATCCTCAACCGTTTCAAGAATATCGTTTCCAATTACTACATCAAAATCAGCAGCATTTCGCGTTGGTACACCACCGGCAATTCTGAATAAACTAGTATTAATACCTGTTTCAATTCCAATGAATTTTTCAGAATCATTTGTCTCAAAAGACTTTAAAGTAATTTCAGTTGTATCAATTCTGGATCTAAACTCATTACATGCAGCAGCAGTTGCCTGAAGATTAAGCTTACGACCTATACTTGATGTACCTGTTTTCTTTCCAAAAGTATCATCAGTATAATAATCAATAGTAGCACCGTTTGAAGGAAGGAACCCAACTACATTATCAGAAGCTGCATCAACTACTAAATTTTCTTCCGGATCACTATAACTTATTTCTGCTCTGTTTTGTACAGTATCACTAGCTCCGGGGTTGATCTGTACCTGGAAAGTAGTGCTGAACTCTTCTCCTGAACCAAGTTCGTCAAAGGCAAGGCCAATGAACGAGACTAACGCCGGATCCGAAGGCAATGAGGAGCTAAATTCATATTTACCATTCCCCTCATACCCATAAAGCTCTTGTCCGTTCGTAGTTTCTGTAAATTGAACAAAGCTCACATTTGAAGGAATAGAGTCAAGCAGTATAATTTTATTTGAAGAGATTCCATCAATCGTAATTCCGCTTCTAGGTAATGCTGAAACGTCTCCCTTGTTTATTCCTGAAATCGTATAAGTAAAGTTTTCGTTTGGAAGCTTTTCTTCACTACCTGATTGAGTTTTGTTTAACTCAATTCTAGCCCCTGATAATACATATACGGAATCACGTTTTAACAATCTTACGTCAAATTCTCTTGAAATGGCCTCTACGTTAATTATAGAAGTGATCGAGTCATCTTCAGCTTCATTAATTGCACCTGAATATCTGAAATCGAATCGCTCACCTGGATTTAGAGTTACTGTCTGAAATAAAGTGTCAGTATTCTGAATTTTAGATTTAGTTCCATTCAACCATTCCAGATCTTCAAGATCATACTCTCCTTGCTCCCAATTGTAGATCTTGATATCAAATGTAGAAGTAATATTTCCACGGTTAATCAGGAAATGATCAAACTCTACCTTTTCCCCTCTGAACCTTTTTAATGAATTGTTGAGTTCTAGAGCAAAGTCAATTGTTGCATCAACTACTACATTAACTTCATTTGAAAGTATTTCAATTGGAGTAGTATCACCAGTTTCGGAATAGGTAGTTGTTACCTGATTCTTAATAGAAGTTCCGCTGGTTGGAGCATTTTGTGCACGAACCTCTCCCATCCCTGCTAACAGAAGCAGAACCAGAAATGATATGAGAGAGTTAATTTTGTACACTTTTTATTTTTTAAACTTTTTAAAAGGAGAATGAGGGGTCAACCCCATTCTCATAATTCTGGGTTATGAATATTTATTTAGCTCAACTGTCTACTTTAACAGCAAATGTAAGCTGCACTTCTTCTGTAGGATCGAGTTGATCTATGTCAACCTGAATGGTACCGGTAGCACCTACTGCAGGTTGAGATGTGATAACTATGCTTCCGATCGTTCCGGAATTAACAGTGGTAGCGGCTGCTACCAACATTTTAGTGAACGACGGTGTGTCATCAGTTATAGAAATGGTTGTAACAGGCTGTGAACCATCATTACGAACAGTGATTTTATAATACACTGTATCACCAGGTAATACATTGAACGGGTTCTTCGTAAAGGTTCCTGCACTACCACCGGCATCAGGTGCCTGGAATTTTTCCACAACAACAAGACCAGCCTGCACTTCAGTAATGTCAGTATTACTTCTTGAAGCTAAGTTGCTCATGTTATCACTAATAGTGATTGTAGTAGTATTGGTTTCTCCATCATCAAGCCCGGCCAAACCAGTAACTTTAACGATGAATTTAACCTGGTCATTGAAACTCAGATTACCCACTTCTTCAGGTAAGTTATACGTACCAGCAGTAGCTCCTGAAGTTAACAGTGAATCAGTAGCGTCAATAACTCCGTTATTGTTTGCATCCCAATAAACGTTTGAAGTCCAACCTACCGGCTTAGAGTTCGTTAGTTCAATTTCAAGATTAGAATTTGTACTATCATTCTCAGTTACGTTACTCAGAATAGTAAGCGTATGGAGGTAGTTACGAGATCCACCAGGTGCAATTTGACCTGACCCGTTCGCTATTAACTGCATATTTTGCAATACATTCACAACTACTTGGTCATGAATAATATCAATTGCATTTGTTGTAGCTGAATAAGCTTGGAAATATACCGCTTGAGTTCCCGGTTGGTAACCCGCTGGAATAAATACTTCAGCAGTTATTTCTTTACTTGCACCAGCTGCTAAGTTTCCGGTCTCGTTTATAATACTGTTTCCGGCATTAGGGTCACGGAAAGTAACAGTCCAACCAGTTGGCATTGATCCCGCATTTAAAAGACCTCCGGAAGCATTCGTATCAGCTGCAAAGTCTAAATCGTATGCATCTTGTCCTGCACTGGTATTCTTTACGAAAAGTGTAAAAGAAACCGTAGTTCCCGGGTTAGTTGTTTCGCTTACAACAAACGCAGTTTCTGGACCTTGCCCTTCACCTAAAGCACCAGCTAATCCGGCAGCTGCATCGTTTGTTAAATCAACCGTAGGTGCTACAATAGTATTTAACCTATCAGTATGAGTAGCGCTTTCGTTAGGATCTCCTATAGAAGTAAGAGTCTTATCAACAGAGAATGGACCAGCTCCACTTATTCCTGAAGGCAACTGAACTTGTAAAATTACAACTACAGTGTCTCCTGGTTGGATTTGCCCGGTATCTTCGATTCCATCTGTACCGGTATCTTGATAAGTACTGGTAGGTTGATTATTTGCATCAGCCTTGTAGAGGAAGAACTGTCTTCCACTCGGGTAGTTATCAGTACCAAGCGTAATGTTGTATGTATCTGCAGTACTACCTGTGTTTACATAACGGTTTACGAAATTAACTGTAGCACCCTGCTCAGTAGAATCGATCAATACAACCTGTGCATCAACTAATTCAATGTCATAGTTTTCATTTACAGTTACAGGAGTACCGTTAACAGTATTTTCACCTGGAATATCATCATGAGTAGTAATTACTGTATTGGTAATAGTTTCACCTTCCTGTCCGGCATCAATTGTTACCTGAAAAGAAAGAGTTCCTGAAGAACCGTTAGCAACATTTGCGATAACTGCACTCAAAGTATCCTGAGCACCACCCGTTATATGCTCGAAAGTAATTCCACTTTCGTTTCCATCATCAGCATCTGTTAGGAATCCTGTTTTACCACTCCAAACAGCAGTTCCCGGAACATAAGTTAAACCTGCAGGAATTGGATCCTTTAAAACAAGATTTGTTGCCGCAGCTGTACCATTTTCAGAGTACTGAATTGTATAGGTAAGTGTATTTCCTACATCAGCTGTAGTCTGACTAACACCTTTACTAACTAAAATTACAGCATCTTCATCAACAACAGCTTTGTCAGTAGCGACTGCATTTTCATTGCCGCCGTTATCTGTACTGAACTTACTTGTTGCAGTTACTGTGATATCTTCAAACTGACCATCCTGAGCACCAGCCGGTACATCAGCTACAATTACAACCCCGTATGAATTGTTAGCTAAACCTGCACGGTCAACATTTGGTGTTATAGATATTTCAGTAAAGTTATCCGCAACACCATCCTTATTGGCATCCGGATAAATTCTGATGTTATTAAAGTTATATGCTCCATTATTTGCATCAACTGCGGTAATTGTGAACTGATCAGTTCCGTTACCCGTGTTGGTAATAATGTGGCTGAATGTTACCTGACCACCGATACTAACCTGCTTGGTTACCCCGGCTGTAATTGTAACACCTGCTACCTGTTGTACAGTTGTAACAACAGTATTGGAAGTAACAGACTGATTGTTACTACCATTATCAATGTACGTGGCAGTTGCCTGGTTACCGATGGATGAAGATGCCGGTGGTACCTGAGCAAAAACATCCGTAGATGTGCCAAGTACAACAGCAAAAACCATCAACATACCAAACAAAGCTTGTACCCTTTGTCGTAGTTTATGTGTTGTTTTCATTGTTTGAATCCTATGATTATGGTTCAATTGTTTAATTGTATGAACACTGTTTAGATTTGAATTTTGAAATCCCGTTTTAGTCCTGATCATGATCGGACCTCAACTCTTGCGGTAAGAGTTATGCTTTCTCCAGCCGCAAGAGCAGGAACTAGCCATTGTAAGCGTCGGTATTCCTGAGCTGGAATGACGCGGTTTACCTGTGAGCCATCCGGTTGTGTAACCTGACGAGTCAATGGTGGTTGTCTGAAGTCGTTAGCAATAGTACTAACGCTTGCCCCACTCAGCGCTGGCGATGCAGAGCTTTCGAGATAGAACATCTCGGGTGGTATTGGCAAAACAGGCATAAGTTGAGTAATGTCCCCACCTGTTCCATTCTGATAAGTTAGTCGATATTCAATTATATCTCCCGGCTTAACTTCGGTCACTTCAGTTGCAACCTCATTACTATCTGCATCCAATGTGATTTTGTATGCCTTCAGAACTGAAGACAATTCCCCATTTTGAGCAAAAGTATTTACAGATAAACCCAGAAATAAAACGAATAAAAATAGATACTTATATTTCATAAGTGTGTTTATTTTTAGTTATTTCGCACTTTTTGTGCTATTAAAAAGATACCCATACCATCATTTAATCCCCGTTAGATAGCTTTAATGAAAAGCATCTAATTTTCTATTTTAGTATTAGAGTATTTTAATGTTTAAAATTACGTTTGCATTACTTTAAGAAATGATTTTGGATTTTGTCAGATATTTAAATATTCCGTTATTAACTTTAATTAATTAACGTTTTATTGTTCGTTAAAATATATCTTTTAATGTATTTAATATGCTTAGATTAGCTATTGAATTTTTAACTCCGATCACTGTTTATGGTATCAAAAGAGGTTCTTAAAAAAATCAGGAAGCTGGAAGTACAGACAAAAGGCATTGTTAACACCTTGTTTGGAGGGGAATATCAATCTGCTTTTAAAGGCCGTGGAATGGAATTCTCAGAAGTACGAGCTTATAATTACGGCGATGATATTCGCCAGATTGATTGGAATGTTACTGCCCGAACCGGCGATCCTTACATCAAAATTTTTGAAGAAGAGCGTGAACAAACCTTAATGCTTTGTGTTGATATTTCACCAAGCGGAGCCTTTGGAACGATCAACCAAACAAAGATGGACCTTGCTATCGAAATTTGTGCTGTGTTAGCTTTCAGTGCTATCAAAAACAGTGATAAAGTCGGTTTGGTTTTATTCAGCGATCACATCGAAAAGGTCGTTCCACCTAAAAAAGGAAAAACCCATGTACTTAGATTAATCCGAGAACTTTATACTACTAAACCAACAGGGAAAGGAACAAGTATTGCTAATGCCCTGTCATACATCAACAGGTTGTTAGACAGAAAAGCAATAGTCGTCTTAGCTTCAGATTTTCAGGACAGCGACTTCGACAAACCGCTAAGAATCACAAATCAAAAACATGATCTTGTAAGCATTATTGTAAACGATGAACATGAAGAAACTTTACCAAATTTGGGTTTGATACCTTTCAGAGACTCCGAATCTGGACAGGAAATTTTGATCGATACTTCCAGCAAAAAGGTAAGAGAATCGTACCGTAAAAAGAGATCAATGAACAGGCAAGTTCTATCAGATAAACTCTTAAAAATGAAGATCGATTCTGTTGAAGTAAGTACAAATCAATCCTATGTACAACCTCTTATGAATTTCTTTTTAAGAAGAGTAAACAGATATTAATTAATAAGTTGCTTTAACTATTTTTTCTTCTTCAGTTAAGAAATGTAATTGATCTCTTAAAGAAGAGATCGCTTCTTTGTAAGCTTCCAATTCAGAATTAGAAATCCCTTTTGATGGTGGCAAAACCAACTTAACGGGATTAACAGGCCTTCCATTCTTCATAACATTATAGTGCAAATGCACCCCTGTTACTCTTCCTGTTTTTCCTACATACCCAATTACCTGACCTTGTTTAACTTGCCTTCCTTTCTTAATTCCACTGGCAAATCCATTCAAATGTAAGTACGCAGTTGTATATGTGGCGTTATGCCTGATCTTAACAATATTTCCACTTGGCCCGCGGTATTGAGATTCTATTACCTCTCCATCACCTACAGAAATAACCGGCGTCCCAAGTGGTGCAGCATAATCTACTCCATAATGTGGTAATGGTCGCTTTAGAACCGGATGAAATCTGTTATAGGAAAAATTGGAACTGATTTGCTGTGAATATTTGAATGGAGCTTTCAGCAATGCCTTTTGCACACTATTACCTACTTCGTCATAATATCCATAAGCATCATCACTTTCATAAAAGTATGCTTCGTACACCTCACCTCTGTGTTCGAATTCGGCAGCAATTATCTGACCAATTCCATAAGGTTTATCATCTACAAAGCGTTTTTCATAAATAACTTTAAACTTATCTCCTTTATAAAGTCTGAAGAAGTCGACTTCCCATCCAAAAATTTCGCTCAATCCATTTGCTACCAGAATATTTACTCCCTGATCAACCAAGCTTTCATATAGAGAAGATTCTATAGTTCCATAAGCTGTCGCGATCTCTTTCCTGACTTCTTTAGAACCAAGAGCCACTTCAATTCCATTACTCCAATCAAAAACTACATAATCTGTTGCTGTTTGATGAAATACCATTCTCAATGGAGTTCCGGTATCCGGATCATGATATGTATAGTACTTCTGATTTTGGTTTATTCTTCTTGTATTGAACTTCCCTTTTGATTTCTCCTGAATCGCATAAATATCTTCCGGTGTTACATCCAGCGAACGAAGAATAACATATAAGCTTTCGTTTCTTTTTACTCTTGCTTCTTTTACCGTGGCTTCATCTTTGACAAAACCATAAGAGTCATATCCCGGTAATTCTTCAATCTCTTCTAAATTCTGTAGTGTAATTGAATTCTCAGTTACTACCTCTTGATTCTGAAATAACGAACACGCCTGAAAAAGACATAGAACTGCCATTCCAACAAGAAAATTTTTAACCCAAATCATGTATTAGTTTTACTTTGCAGATGATTGTGAAAAACTAATACTATTTAAGTTTATTTCATAAAATCTTTGAGATGTAAATTTGATTAAACAATACATGTAAAAGCCGTTATATTACGAGCATTATTTTATATTCATCAAAAAATTTAAAAGCTAAAAAATCTTTGATGGTTGAGCTTGAACCACGACTGATTAATAAAAGTCTAGTTTTACTTACCGCTTGTTTTTGTTTGTTATCCGGAAAATTATCCGCACAAACTATTTCCGTGAGCGCTCCCTCCGACTCTCTGACTGTTGGGGAAGTTTTTAATTTTTCCATCACGGTTAAGAACTCTACTGCTTCTGAGAAAGTTGTTTTCCCTGATTCTAGTTCTTTTGGTGGTGATCTTGAATTTTTGTCCTCCCGACATTTCAAAGTCAGTTCATCTACCGATAGTACGGAATACGATCTTCAGTTTTTTGCGGTAGAGGATATTACGATCCCTCCTCTTCCTGTTAAGATTGTGTCTAACGGTGATACTAATTTAGTTTTTACGGATCCACACATTCTTTTATATAAACAAACGATTTCTTCTGAAGAAGATGAATTTAAACCACTGAAACCCAACTTCACTTTCCCATATACTATATGGCCGTATATAGTTGGTCTGTTCCTCTTACTTGCAGCCGGATTCTTTATCTGGTGGAAGTATTTCAGAAATAAAATCACTGACGAAATTCAGCCTAAGGCAGTTCCTGAATTTAAAAACCCGATCAACGAATTAGAATCCAGACTTATCAATATCAAAGAAATACATTCTGAGCAGATCGATAAAGATTTTAAATGGTTCTACAGTGAACTTGGAGATGCATTACGATGGTATGTTGAAGAACTCTATAAAATTCCTGCTTTAGAATCCACTACAAGGGAAGTATTGCGGTATATGGACGCTTTCGGTGTTGATGTTCAAATGGTGAAACACTCTAGAATAGTGCTTAACGAAGCAGATATGACGAAATTCGCCAAGTTCAAACCCACACTCGATCAATCATGGAAAGCTTATAATGAAGGATTATTATTTTTAGAAAGAGCTAAGATTGTAGATAGCGCTAGAATTCAGAGAATTAAAAATGAATTTGAAGCTCAATTTAAAAATGATCAGGAGGACGAATATGGAATGGGCTAATCCTGAATGGTTCTGGGCACTTTTATTACTCCCTGTAGTTATTGGATTATATTTGTACAGGTTTTTTGGAAAAAAACGAGCAGCACTTTCTTTTTCTTCACTGGATGATGCAAAGAAATTACCCGGTAATTGGAAATCTCATCTTCATTGGCTTACCGCTCTGTTTTCCTGGGCGGGGCTTAGTCTGTTGATAATCGCTTTAGCACGACCTCAGGAAAAGCTAACTACTATTGAAAGAAATGCCGAAGGAATCGACATCGTAATGGTTATTGATATTTCTTCATCGATGAGAGCTGAAGATCTGCAACCCAACAGATTTGAAGCGGCACGAGAAGTTGCAAAACAATTCGTAGACAAACGAGTATCAGATCGAATCGGACTTGTTACTTTTGCAATGAAAAGTTTTACGGTTGTCCCTCCCACTCTGGATTACAAATTACTTACTCAGCTTCTCGAAGATCTGGAAATGGGAATTATCGAAGATGGAACAGCTATTGGAATGGGAATTGCCACAGCGATCAATCGCCTTAAAGATGGCGAAACCAAAAGTAAAGTCATTATCCTGTTGACAGACGGACAAAATAACGCCGGGGAAATCGATCCCGTTACTGCTGCTGATCTTGCCGTTACTTATGGTATCAAAATTTATACGATCGGAGCTGGAACAAGAGGCACTGCACCTTACCCTATTCAGGACCCGATCTTTGGTCGTCGTTACCAAAACATCGAAGTTAATATTGATGAAGAAATGCTTACGTCAGTTGCTCAACTAACAGGTGGAAAATATTATCGCGCAACGGATACGGAAGAATTGATCAATGTTTATAATGAAATTGATCAGCTTGAAAAATCAGAAGTAGAAGAGCTGATCTACACTGACTATGAAGATGAGTATCCTTTGTATTTAGCACTTTCATTCTTGTTACTAGCATTAGCATTCACAACCGATCGTTTTGTGTTAAGAAGTGTTGTAGAAGCATAAGCGAAACACAAAAGTCAATTACCAACATTCAAATTCCAAATTCTTTATTTGAAAGTTGAATGTTCCTTTGTTGAATTTTGGATATTCAACTCTTTATTAAAATCACGCTTATTTCAATGAAGTTCTTCAAGAGCAAACAATTCTGGATTTTAAACACCTTATTCCTGGGTTTTATATGTCTTCAAATTCTAGATTTTCCTCAGCCATTCGATTTCCCGTGGATCTTTGGATTAGGAAAGTTTTTAATATTCGTTTCAATCCCTGTTTACATTTCTCGATTTGATAAAAAACGAAAACATAAAATCGCAATTTCCCTCTTATATCTGATACTGCTCATTTCAACTTACTCGATTCCTTTTTGGAAATTCAAAGCCAATATTTATTTATCCGGTATCCAAAATGATTATTCCCAAATCGTAGAAATTCTTGAGAAAAAAGAACATTTTACTATCATAACATATAAAAAACAGGGAGATTCACTACAAACAAACCCTGGAGATTTTAAATCGAATTTTACTACTAAAGAATTAAATTCGATTAAAAATTTTATGAAAGATAATTACCATATCGAAATTTTTGATGAAAGAAATGAAATAGCGTTAATCTATCGTCGGTTTCTTGATAATAGAAGCGGCTTTATCTTGTGTGATAACCAAGAATGTAGAGCGAGAATGGATTCTGTAAATTTAAATAATGAGGATTATTACCGGTTTAATGATAATTGGTATCATTTTTCAGCTCGATGACTTTCTTTTAATAATATGAAAGTTGAACGTTCTTCTGTTGGATTTTGGATATTCAATATTCAGCTGTTCTTATGTTCATTGTTCTATCTTCTTTCGTACCTTTCCTGAAATTAGCGATCCGAACTTCCTAACCTATTCATGAAGAAAAGCCATTTACTAAAGAATATCTCTGAAACTGATCTGTTTTCAGAATTCTTGTCAACCTTAGAAAAAGAGAAAAAACTGTATGTTAAAGAAAGTGTTGGATCACTAACCTCTTTCGCTATCAATGAATTAAGTAAGTCTTATCAGAACATAGTTTGTATTACTGATTCTGATGAAAATCTGCGTTTTTTAAAAGCTGATCTGGAAGTAATTTCAAAATCCAAACTCATCAGCTTCCCTTCAACCAATCATAAACCTTATGATAATGATCAAATTGTTGATTCTAGCACATTAGTACTTCGTTCTGAAGCATTAGAGGAAATCAAAAGCAGAGCAAAAAAGATCGTTATATCATCTGCTCAAGCTATATCAGAAAAGGTAGCGCCTCCGCAAGTACTTGAAAAAGTAAGCCTGACAGTTGCAAAAGGTGATAGCATCGAAATCGACCGGTTAAAAGAAAAGCTGGTAGATCAGGGATATAAACCAACGAGATTTGTAGATGAGCCCGGCGATTTTGCAGTGCGTGGCGGGATCTTTGACGTTTACCCCTTTGCAGGAGAATATCCGGTCCGCCTGGAATTCTTCGGCGATGAACTCGAATCAATAAGAGAGTTTGATGCAGATTCCCAACGATCTGTTTCTTTTCTCAACCAAGCCAGATTTATTCCTGACTTAACTAACCTGCCCGATTCAGAGAAATCAGGTTTCCTCTCATACTTTGATGAAAACACTGTATTGGTTCTTATAAATCCCGAATTAATTCGATCAAATATTGAAGAGTTTTATGAGCAAACGGAAAGTGCATTCAATGAACTGGATGATCAGGAAATATCAAAACCTATAGATCTTTATTTATCTGGCGAAGAATACCTTACAAGTATCACCGAATTTAATAATAATGTAATATTCGGTTCTTCAACATCTCCGAATAAAGCATTTCGCTTCGGTTCAAAACCGCAACCTGATTTCCATGGAAACTTCGAATTACTGCGAAAGGAGATCACACAGCAAAGTGAGTCCGGAAATCATGTTTTGATCTGTTGCGACAATGACGGTCAACAAAAAAGATTTGAAGAACTACTTGGAGAACCAGGTGATGAATTTAACTATTCCTTGATCATTGAATCCCTTCATGAAGGTTTTGTTTATCCTCCCTCCAACATTTGTGTATATACTGATCATCAGATCTTTAATCGATACTATCGCCCCAAAGTAAAACGAAGAAAGCATAAGGGCGGAATATCCTTTAAAGAACTGAAGGATCTGAACATCGGTGACTTTGTGGTTCATGTTGATTACGGAATCGGAAAATTCGCCGGCTTTAAACAGATCAGAGTAAAAGAAGCTGAGCAAGAAGTGGTTGTTCTTCGTTATAAAGATGATTCTGTTCTTTATGTAAATGTCAGTAGCCTCCACAAACTTCAAAAATATTCAGGGAAAGAAGGAACCGCTCCCAGAATCACTAAACTCGGCTCGGGTGAATGGGCTCGCAAAAAAGCTCAAACCAAGAAGAAAGTTAAAGATATAGCCAGAGAGCTTATCTTATTGTACGCCAAACGAAAAGCTCAAAAAGCTTATTCCTTTAGTGAAGATACCAGCTGGCAAACCGAGATGGAAGCCAACTTCCAATTTGAAGAAACTCCTGATCAGGATATTGCAATTCAAGCCGTAAAGCAGGACATGGAAAGCGAACAACCCATGGATCGGCTGGTATGCGGAGATGTTGGTTTTGGCAAGACTGAAGTTGCGGTAAGAGCTTCGTTTAAAGCAGTGATGGATCATAAACAGGTTGGAGTACTGGTTCCTACAACCATCCTTGCTGAGCAACACGCCAAGACCTTCAAAAAAAGAATGGGAAAATTTCCGGTGAATATCGAAGCTCTTTCCAGGTTCAGATCTAAGGCAGAACAAACTAAAGTTTTAAAGAAGCTGGATGCCGGCGATGTAGATATACTGATCGGAACGCATCGAATTCTATCAAAAGACATAAAGTTCAAGGATCTGGGTCTCATCGTAGTTGATGAAGAGCAAAGATTTGGTGTCAGCGCGAAAGAAAAACTTAAGGAATTCAGAGCCGCAGTTGATGTACTCACTCTTACCGCTACACCAATCCCAAGAACGCTGCAGTTTTCTCTTATGGGCGCTAGGGATCTGAGTGTAATAAACACTCCCCCTCCTAACAGACAGCCGGTATACACCGAAATACACAGCTTTGATGAGGAATTAATACGAGATGCCATCCTGCAGGAAATGAGTCGGGGCGGACAAGTATTTTTTATCAATAACAGAGTAAAGAATATCGAAGAAGTTGCTGAAATGATCCGAAGATTGGTTCCTGATGTTCGGGTTCGTTTTGGTCATGGGCAGATGACAGCATCTCAGCTCGAAAAGATCATTGAGGACTTTTACGCGCATAAATTTGATGTATTGGTATCAACTAATATCGTTGAAAATGGAATTGATATCGCTAATGCTAATACCATCATCATTAATCAGGCTGATAACTTTGGTCTGGCAGAACTGCATCAGCTCAGAGGACGTGTTGGGCGTTCCAATCGCAAAGCTTTTTGTTATCTGATCACCCGACCAATTCAAACACTTACTCCCGAGGCTAGAAAACGATTATTAGCTCTGGAGGAATTTTCGGATCTAGGTTCCGGCTTCAACATCGCCATGAGAGATCTGGACATTCGGGGAGCAGGAAACATCCTGGGCGGTGAACAAAGTGGTTTCATCAATGATATTGGCTTTGAATTATATTCCAAGATCCTGAATGATGCCGTGCGTGAGCTTAAAGAATCTGAGTTCAGCGATATGTTTCAGGGCATTGAAGCAGAGATAGAGCTTCCGGAAACAGTAGTTGAGTTTGATGAATCCGCCCTGCTTCCTAACAATTACGTAAGTGATAATGTGGAACGATTAAATCTGTACAGAAAGCTTTCTCAGGCTAAAACTGAAAAAGAGATCGAAGATTGGAAAGAGGAAATCGAAGATCGCTTTGGTCCTGCTCCAAAAGCAGCTTTGTACCTGATTGAAGCCAGCAAGATCAAACTATTTGCTTCCAGGTGCTTATTCAAAAAAGTGACTATTCGGTCTCAACGCATGTGGGCGGTTTGTCCTAAAGCAGAATCCAAGCTGGCTGAAGCATTTTATGAACAAGGCAAATTTCAAGCGATTCTTAAGAGTTTAGAAAATATCAGACCTAATAAATTCCAGCTTATCCAAAAAAATGAAGCTGTTCGATTAGCTATTCAGGATATCCCTGATATTTTTGCCGCTACTGAGTTTTTGAAAGTTTTGTCTAAGAAAGTATAAATCCTGAAAATAAATTAATCGGACGTAGACGTCCTGCTGGTTTAAACCCCTTTTAAGCAAGGAGAGCCTTCAGGCTCGTCGTAGTGGTCATAATGTCATCTCGCGGAGTATGCCCGAGATCTGGATCTATTTTAAGGACTGAGTTTATATTTAAGATTTAGATTCCTGCCTTCGCAGGAATGACTTTTTTATACCGATATGGATTTAGAAATTTAAATAGCTCCCTTTCTAAGCATTCATTAACTTTAAAAATGCCAATTGAACAAAAATACATTCAAGCAATAAAAGATGGCGATGTTGTAGCCTTTCCTACCGAAACGGTTTATGGGCTTGGTGCAGATGCGTGGAACTCTGAAGCGATTGCTAAAGTATTTGAAACCAAAGGGCGACCTTCTGATAATCCATTGATCGTTCATGTATCAGACTTTGACCAAATCAATGATTTTGCAGCGGAAATATCCGAAGCTGCTCAGCTACTCATTGAGGAATTCTGGCCGGGACCATTAACGCTGGTTTTCAAAAAGAAACCTGAAGTGCTGGATGCTGTAACAGCAGGATTAGATACTGTCGCTATCCGAATGCCCGCCAATGAAATAGCATTGTCACTTATTTCAGAAACCAATCCTCTTGTTGCCCCAAGCGCTAACAGATCCGGAGCACCAAGTCCTACAAAAGCGAGTCATATAAAGGCTGATTTTGGTTCTTCAGTTTTAGTTATTGACGGAGGTTCAACTCAGGTTGGCTTGGAATCCACTGTACTGGATATTTCCGGAGAACTACCAATGATCCTGCGGCCCGGTGTGATCGGGAAAGATCAAATAGAACAAGTCTTGAACCAAACAGTTCTTATTGATGATAAGAATTCTGAAAAGCCTAAAAGTCCCGGGCAAAAATATTCACATTACAAGCCCAAAGCGGACGTCAAATGGCTGGATTCGGAAGATGAATTTGAGGATACCTCTTCCCTGTTTTTACTTTTGAATGCAGAAACCGAACAACAAAACGTCATAAACTATAATCAGGACTTCGAAAAACTAGCTCGTGAATTATACGATAGATTTCGTCAGGCTGATATAGATGGATATAAAAAAGTGATCATAGAACCTTTTGATGATCGATATGATTCTTCTGTTATTCCCGCATTACTAAATAGAATTGAAAAGGCAACTTCCTTTTAATGAATAGCATTTACCGATTTATTTAACCGTATATTACTCGAACTAAAGTAGTGTATGGGAATAGGGTTGCTAAGGCACATGTATGCTATCTACAATTTAAATTGAGAATTTTTTCTGAGCTCTATCTTCAACTTTCTCCCCTTCTTTCTTACATATACATATGAAATTCCGCGATCTTCAAATTATTGAACCTATCCAAAAGGCTCTTAAAGACCAAGGCTATGATCAGCCTACACCAATTCAGGAACAATCTATTCCAATTTTGCTGGCCGGAAAAGACCTTCTGGGTTGTGCGCAAACCGGAACCGGGAAAACTGCTGCTTTCGCAATTCCGATCCTTCAACATTTATCTGATTCTCATGATCCGGATAATCAGAGTCGTACAATAAAATCTCTGGTCATCACTCCAACTAGAGAACTAGCAATTCAGATTGCTGACAGCTTTACTACATACGGACAATATACTGACATCAAAAATACCGTTATTTACGGTGGAGTTAAGCAGCAAAAGCAAGTTAAACGGCTTAAAGCAGGCGTTGATATACTTGTAGCCACGCCCGGCAGATTGTTAGATCTGATGAATCAGGGATTCGTGTCGCTAAAGGATGTAGAGTATTTTGTACTTGATGAAGCCGATCAAATGCTGGATATGGGATTTATTCACGATATCAAGAAAGTAATTGCACGATTACCCAAAAAACGACAATCACTGTTCTTTTCGGCAACCATGCCACCAGCTATTGTGAATCTTTCTAAATCCATTCTTGGAAACCCCGAACGAGTGACTATAACTCCTGAAAAAGCAACAGCAGAAAAAGTAGAACAGCATCTTTTTTATGTCAGCAATGGAAATAAGATCAAATTGCTGATCAGTCTTCTTCAAACAGATCTAATAACTTCTTCTATTGTCTTCTCCAGAACCAAGCATGGAGCGAATAAGATCGTGAAACAGCTATTAAATGCTGAAATTAGTGCAGAAGCTATTCATGGAAATAAGTCTCAACCCGCCCGTCAAAGGGCTTTGGAAAATTTTAAAGATGGAACTACAAGAATCTTAGTAGCCACGGATATTGCTGCACGTGGAATTGATGTAGATGATGTCTCTCATGTTATCAATTATCATCTTCCAAATATTCCGGAAACCTATGTACATCGTATAGGAAGAACAGGCAGAGCCAATGCCAGTGGAATAGCTCTCTCCTTCTGTGCTGTTGATGAAAGACCGTTTTTACGTGATATTGAGAAATTAATTAATCAACGAATTGAAGTAATTTCGGAACATCCTTATCCTGATGACTCAGAGGAACCGGCTAAACCTGTATCAAAAGGATCTAACAGAAGCAGATCTAAAACTAATAACAAAAACCGAGACAGTAGAAACAACAACCGTCGATCTTCTTCAAAATCTAGATCCCGAAACAAAAGATGATTATTCTGGTCATGTTTTGATCAGCAAGGGGTTCTGTTTTTTAGAGGAACATTCAAATATTCAGTTATTATGGGATTTATTGACGAAGCACAAAAGATTCTTGAGTACAATCGAAGTCTGCTAAGTAAAAAAAGTATATTTGAAACCCTCTCATCTCCAAAGATCAAAAGAAACCGGTCAGAGATTAGTACCGAATTATTAGAAAGAAGCTCAGCGATTTTTGAAATTAAGAGAAAGAAAAGGAATAGACTTGTACTTGCACTAATATTAACTCCATTAATTTTCTTTGTTACTATTTATATGGGTCTTTTGTTAATACATTAAATAAAAATAGATTAGCTATGGACGGCACTCAAAGAAAAGATATTAAACCCGGAAGCTCTGTTGAAGTAGTTCAGAAACAACACCAACGCAGTGGAGAACTAACTTCAGGAGTGGTAAAACGATTGCTTACCAAATCCCATTCTCATCCACATGGCATAAAAGTTATGCTCGAATCCGGAATTGTGGGTAGAGTTAAGAAAATAAATCTTTAGGAAATCAGTTTATATTATTAATTCTATTGGTAGAAAAATCCAGTTATTTCAATAAGATATTCTTTAACTAATTTTTGATACTCATGCTGTATAAAATTTTACTTTTTCTTGTCTTTTCGTATTCGTTAATTTTTTCTGATGGCGATCAATTTAAAGTTAATGAGCATTCCGTTAACGCTGTAATAGGTGACGTTAGTTTTGTCGACAAATTCGGCTTTGCACCAGACAATAAAACTAATGAAACACTTAGACTTACAACTCATCTTGAATACGTTGAAAAGAAACTCAGAAAAGCTGACGTTTCTCACCTTTCATCAGAATTAAAAGAGAAAAGGTTTCAGTTACTTAATTACTTAAGAGAATATATTGAAGCAGAATCCTATCCAAAAAACTATCATCATCCTAATAAAAGACAATCTGTTTTTATTGATATAAATGGGAATATTTGTGCGGTAGGTTATTTGGTTGAAAGATCAGTTGACAGACAAACAGCTGAAAAAATAAATAAAGACTATAAATTTTCCAGCATTTTTGAGATTGATAACAGCTTTTTTGAAGAATGGATTTCGGAAAGTGGATTTACAAAAAAAGAGTTAGCTATGATCCAGCCTGCTTATGGACCTAATCCTGAAGAAGATATTAACCAAGAATATGATATAGCTAGTTCCGTGCTGATTGGAGTAAATACTTCTTTAAGTTTTGTGAATGCTTCGCAAATATTCCGTGGTCGTCAAAACAAAACAATTCCTATACTTGGATTAGTTACGGGAAGCACCCAATTAATAATGGGTATCGCTAACTATCCTAATAATAGCTCTGTCAATGAACGAAATAGAGAGCTTTCACTTTTGAATATTGGCTTTAGCACCTTGACTATATCTTTGAGCTCTTATAACCTTTTTAAGAATAAAGAAAATCCCGAAAATTCGTACACCTTTAGACTTAAAAACTTTTCTCTTCCACAAAATAATTCAGGAATGGGGATAAGTGTAACTAAGAGTTTTTAGCCATTATTTGATCAATCCTCAAAAACTCCAAACGTCTGATCAGGTCGCATTGCTAAAACAGCTACAACCATTAAATTGATCAGATCTTCTACATCATTCACATTACAAGTCTCTACAGGTGAATGCATGTATCTAAGTGGAAGTGAGATCAATGCACTTGGTATTCCCGTCTGCTGGAAAAAAATACTATCAGTATCTGTTCCTGTTCTTACACTGGTGGCTTCATGTTGGATATCGATCTTAGCTTCTGAACAAACTTTTTCCAGAAAATCGACAACCTTTGGGTGATTTGCTCCTCCGTGTTGAATAGCAGGACCTTTACCCATTTCTACTGTTCCGTGCTGTTTCTGATCAATTCCGGGAGTATCAGTCGCATGTGTTACATCCGTTACCAGTGCAACGTCCGGCATAAATCGGTAACTCATCATTCGGGCACCAAATCCACCTACTTCTTCCTGCACTGAGTTCAATGCAATTACATTTACTTTAAGATCTTTCTTTCTCTCACTGATCTTTCTGAGAGCTTCTGCAATAATGTATCCACCTATTCTATTATCAAGTGCACGACCGGTTAAAATATCATCGTTCAGATATTCCAGATCCGAGGAATACGTGATCGGATCACCCACTTGTATCAACTCAAGAGCTTCTTCTTTTGAACTAACCCCGATATCAACGTAGATGTCTTTCCATGCGGGCTGTTTGCCTCCACCATTCTTAGTATCCTGCAAATGAATAGCTGTATTTCCGGTCACCCCAACAACTCTTCCTCTTTTGTTGTGGATGAATACTTTTTTAGCACGTGCAATGGTAGAATCGCTGCCCCCAAGCTTGTTGATATACACAAATCCCTGATCAGAGATATGCTGAACCACCATTCCGATCTCATCACAATGAGCTTCCAATAAAACAGTAGCTACATCTCCACTGGTGTTGATCTTACCGGCAGCTGAACCATAAGCATCGGTTACCACTTCATCCGAAAACTGATCTACGTAATCTTTCCATACTTTAACTCCTGCTTTTTCAAATCCGGTTGGACTCGGAGTGATGAGTAGATCTTCTAAAAATTGTTTGCTGGAATTGTTAGCCATGCCTGTGTCGTTGTAATTATCTTAAATTAATATGGCATCGAATATAACGAAAGAAGTATACAATATTGAATATTCAACAAGGAATAATGAATATTGAACTGCTTATATTTTGATAATTAAATTTTAAAAGAATAAATGATACTTCGATATTCAGTATTCAATATTCGATATTCATTGATTCCTAATTTAAAGTATGATCAAACCTGACTACGATTCCGATTTCTTTTACCATTGGCATGAGCTAACTGTACGATTCAGTGATGTAGATTCACTTCAGCATGTCAATAATGCAACATTCAGTACCTATTACGAAGAGTCCAGATTACGTTTTCTGGGTGAATATTTCGAAATGAGTAAGGAATATTACGAAGGACGTTCTTTTGTGATGGTTCGTTCTGAAATTGAATATCTCGGTCAGATTAAATTTCCTGACACTATTTTGATCGGAACCGGCATTCTAAAAGTCGGTAATTCCAGCATGGATACCTATCAAGCTATATACAACAAAGAATCTAAAAAGCTCTTGAGTGTTGCTCAAACTACAGGCGTTTGGTTCGATCTGAATAAACAAAGACCGGTAAAACTACCTGAAATTCAGAATCTTGAAGCCATGCTCATAAAAACTGATCAAGATGGATAAAAGCACCAGGTACAAAATTTTCAATGATCCTGTACACGGATTCATCACTGTACCAAAAGGGATTATTCTAAGACTGATCGATCATCCCTATATCCAGAGATTGCGAAGAGTCCGTCAGTTGGGGTTAGGTTATCTGGTTTTTCCAGCAGCGGAACACTCCCGCTTTTCTCATGCACTGGGAGCACTTGAGTTAGCCAAAAGAGTGTTGAATAATTTACTGGAAAAAGACACTACCATCACCAAAAAGGAATATGAAGGCACTTTAATTGCGATATTGCTTCATGATGTTGGTCACGGACCTTTATCCCATACTTTAGAACACACTTTGATCAAAGATTTCAATCATGAACAAATGAGTTTGGCTATCATGAAAGAACTCAATAAGGAATTTGATGGAGAGCTGGATACCGCAATAGCCATATTCACGAATCAGTATAAAAAGAAGTTTCTGCATCAACTCATTTCTTCACAACTTGATCTGGACAGGTTGGATTATTTGAGCAGAGACAGTTTCTTTACCGGTGTTTCGGAAGGACGTATTGGTATAAACAGAATTCTGAAAACGATGCGTGTACACAAAGGAAACATTGTAATAGAGAAAAAAGGAATTTATGCGATTGAGAATTACATCATTGCCCGAAGATTGATGTATATGCAGGTTTATTTACACAAAACAGTGCTTAGTGCTGATGCTTTGATCAGAGCTGTATTTAAAAGGATCAGAGATTTATTAGATTCCGGCTATGAACTGAATTTTGCCTCTGAAAGTCTGCGATATTTTATGCAAGATCAGCCTTCTGCTAAAAAACAGATCACCGGAAAGATGATCAAAGCTTATACCTCTCTTGATGATTATGACATCTACCTGAATATAAAGTTCTGGACCCAAAGCAATGATAAGATCCTTGCTGAACTCTGCAACCGCTTTTTGAACCGTAGTTTGTTCAGAACCACTTTCTTTGAAAACACGCCCTCTGAAAAGGACCATGAAGAAATTAAAAAACAGACTAAACTGAGTTTAAAAAAGCTTGGTTTACCATATAATGATGAAGCCGCTTCTTATTTTTACAGTTTTGATCAAAGCTATTCCGAAGCTTATAAATATCAGAACGAAAGCATCTGGATTTTGGAAAATGAAAACGCAGTGGAATTTTCCAAAGCTGCTGATACTAAAAATATAATTGCTTTAACAGAACCTGTCGTCAAAAACTATTGTGTTCATTTGAAACAAGTGAAGATTTAGACCAACTTCTCTAGACAAATTCAAGAAGTATGGAAATCAACCAATCTGTCAAGGGGTTTGCGTACTACAATCGCAAGGTCCATACCTCGCTCGGCTAGTACATCTTCAAGTATTTCCTGATATACCGAAGCTATTGAACCAACAAAGCCTATCTCCTTTTCTTTTGATTCTTCGAAATAGCCAAGTTGTTTATCTGCAAAAGCTTCAAATCCCTTTCTTACCATATTCTTTATGAACGGATGATCCCTATAATCACCCAATATCTTTGAAAAAGAAGCTACAAATCTGTTGGCCTGTGGCTCTTCATAGATTTTGTGAAGGACACTTTCTAATGACATATCGCTTGTTTCTTCCAGAGCATTTCTCAGATCTTCAGGCATAGTTTTGTAGTAATATGCATTCAGAATTCGCTTTCCGAAATATCCACCGCTTCCTTCATCTCCAAAAACAAATCCAAGTGAAGGAATTGACTTCACGATCTTTTCGCCATCATACACACATGAGTTGGAACCCGTTCCCATAATGCAGGCAACTCCCTCCTTTTTACCAAAACAAGCAATAGCTGCGCCTAACATATCGCTTTCAATATGAATTTCAGATCCCGGAAAGTTCTCTCTTATTGCATTTTGAAGTATCGCCTTCCTGGATTCATTCCCACTCCCTGAACCATAGAAAAAAATCTCATCTACCTGAGTATTTTTTAAACTGTTTTTAACTCCGTTTTTAATAGCTTCAGAAAGCTGTCCGTGTGTCCTGAAATACGGATTTAAGCCGTCACTTTTAAAGAATTCTTTGCTGCCATTTTGTATTAAAACCCATTCTGTTTTTGTGGAACCGCTGTCAGCTATTAAAATGCTCATTTATATTTTTTGTTAAATTTTATTGAAGATACTTAACACATTATTTCATTACCACATTAAGAATAATTTTTAAGTACATTCCGAAAATAATTTAATTTATATGACCTCAATCAGCGGTATTTCATCGGGTAAACGTCTGGTTTCTTTGGATTTTTTCAGAGGAGCTACTGTGGCCGCCATGATACTGGTAAACAATCCCGGATCATGGTCTCATATCTATGGACCTTTAAAGCATGCACCATGGCATGGCTGGACTCCAACAGATCTCATCTTTCCTTTTTTCTTATTCATAGTAGGTGTTTCAATTGTGCTGGCATTTACTAAAGCAAGAAATAAAGGAGCGCATGATGCTGACCTTTTAAAAAAGACTTTAATAAGGGCTGCCAAAATATTCGGATTAGGTCTGGCATTAACGTCATTTCCTTATTTAACATTTTCACCTGATTTCGGACTTCATTCAAACCTGATTGACATCAGAATTCCCGGTGTTTTGCAAAGAATCGCTGTTTGTTATGCTATAGGGAGCGTCTTGTTTCTTTATACCAAACCAAAAACTCAAATGTACACCCTTGCAGGATTACTGATAGGCTATTGGATCTTAATGATAGGTATACCTGTTCCAGGATTCGGAGCCGGAGCCATTGACAATCCCGAAGGCAATCTTGCAGCTTACATTGATCAACTTACTTTATCAGGACATACCTGGAAAGAAAATTGGGACCCTGAAGGTTTACTAAGCACTCTTCCTGCAATTGGAACTACTCTGATAGGAATTTGGACTGGTAGAATATTGATGAACGATCACGAATCCGAAAGTTCAAGAACACTTCAGTTCTTTATTTGGGGATTTGTTCTAATTATAATTGGATACATCTGGAGCTGGGTCTTCCCTATCAACAAAAATATCTGGACTAGCTCCTATGCTCTTTTCACCGGTGGACAGGCAATGTGTATTTTTGGATTATGCTACTGGTATTTGGATGTGAAAGAAAAGCAAAGATTCACTGATTGGGGAGTCGCTTTTGGTTTGAACGCGATCACAGTGTTCTTTTTGAGTGGGGTAATAGCTCGCGTTTTAAGCATGATCACATTTACATATAAAGAAACCACTTATTCTGTAAAAGGATGGATCTATGAAGTGGTACTCAAATCAATTGCTTCACCAATAAATGCTTCCATTTTATATGCTATAATGTGGATAATTCTTTTTTGGGGACTAGCTCACTGGATGAAGAAAAAGAATATTATTATTAAAGTGTAAAGTTTAGAATAAGCTCCTAATGGAGCTTATTCTGGATTATCAACTATTGAGGCTCAAAGAGAAAATATCCCGATTGAGTTGACCCTGCAAATATATAGTAGTCAGAACTTGTGTCGAAATTATAACTGGAAAGATCCATTTGACAAGATGTTGCATAATGACAATACTTCTTTATCTCAGGATCTCCATTTAGTGGCGTCACTCTTAGTGCAATTACATCTGATTGACTAGAGGTGCTAGCAGCAAACATATACCTAGCTTGAGATGGAGTAATTAAATGACTTGTTGAATTATTTGTAGGCCCTGAAGCACTGTCAGGATTCATAAAGGCAAACCCAAATAATAAGCTAGAAACTAAAGCTAAAGATAGAGCTGAAAGAATGTTATTTTTCATATTGACTATTTAGTTAATATTAACAATAACAAGAGGCTTAACCATTAACATTGTTACAAGTAAATTTACTTGATCAAAGTCATTCTTCGGGTTATTGTTTCCCCTTTAGAACTCAGCTGGTAAATATAAATACCTGATGAAAGATTGGAGCCATCAAAAGATATATCATGTGATCCTGAGTTTATATTCTCATTCAGAAGTGTTGAAACCTCTCTTCCCAGGATATCATATACTTTAAGTGTAGTAAAGCCACTTTTTGCAAGCCTGAAACTGATCACCGTAGATGGATTGAATGGATTTGGATAATTCTGGTTTAATCTACTTTCTGCCGGAATATCAGGATTTTCTTCTATCGATACGCCTAAATTTTTCGGATAACTCAATCTCATGTTGTCAAAATAAATCGAGCCGGAATAGGTTTCTCCTGTTTGTTGTTCAGACTTTAATTTGATCCCAATACCTGTAATTGTAATAGGATAATAGTAGCTGCTAAATGGATCTGTAGCTTGAACATTTCCCATAGAAAGGTAATACTCTTCAAAATCTGCATTATCAGCATATCTCTTAAGCCTGATCGTAAACTCTTCACCATTATCGTCTGTCAATATAGCATCAATCAAATGCTGTTTTCCATCAGTACGTCCATCAATAATAATAGTATCAGGAACTCCGAAAACAGGGATATTAGTTCTTACATACGCCCATGTGCTTGGCGTACCTTCATATGTAAACTGATAATCGATTTTTAAAGCTTTCTCACCTTCTGAAAATATGCTTTCTGTAGTACTGATCGATGAGTTAGCCATGTCTATATTTTCGCCATCTAAAGTAATTCCTTCAATACTTTCAAAATCCTCAATCTGTGTTATACCACTCCCGATCTGAACCTCAACTTGAGAAGTATCTGAGACTCCATCAAAAGTTCCGATAACATTTGTAACGCCCTCGGCTAATCCTTTGAAAACTCCTCCTTCTATAGTTCCAATGTTTTCATCCTCCACTTCCCAGTTCACATTAGCATTAGAAACTGATTGGGAGATCCCATCACTGTCATATGATCTATTGAAAAACACAAGATCCAGATTATCATCAGTTACAGCTTCTTCCGGATATAAATTAAAACTCATTATCCCTTTGATCTCAACCAAAGATGAATCTTTATAGCCATTATATTCTACATATACATAACCTGTATCAGGACTATTGCCCGCTGTAAAGAGCCCTGTATTAGAAATTTCAGCATCGAAACCTTCACTCAGAGAAAATGTGAGTTCCTCTGTATTTAAATTTACTGGAAAGTAGTTTTCATCTGTACCTTCCACTTTATATGTGAAACTTTGATCTCTATATATTTTTTTGATTGAGGGATCGATATTTAATCGTTGTAGACTCCCTGTTCTTTGTTTATTCGAAACTAACATTAAAGCATTAGCTACTGACCTTTCACCGGCTCCATCTGAAGGGGAATTCGCGACTTCATTATGGACTACTAAAGTGGTAGATCCTCCTCCGTCAAGATTCAAAGCGTTATGAGCTCCAATACCTAACATAAAATCACCTAGTTCTGTAAGTGTCATACCGGCACTGGTTGATTGCCTTCCATCAACTGTAACTAAGTAAAACTTAGTTGTATCCGCATTAAACCCGAGTGCAGATCTTGGATGTCTTTCCGGCCAATTTCCTTGATTTACTCCGTCGTTCAGGAACTTAGCACTTCCACCAACAGCCTCTCTTAAAGCATCAGTAGCAGGAGAAACTTTGTGATTAATAGTTAATGTATCCCCGGTAGAGACTGCATTTAAAGTAGTTGCACCAGCTCCATGTCCTGAAAGTACGAAAGTAGAATCTGTGAGACTCGAATTCCCCTCATTTACAGACTTAGAAACTACAACAGTTCGTACTTCTCCGTTAACGATCCAAGGATCAATAGCCTTTAAAGTTAATTCCGTTCCAAAATTATTAGTAGCAGTGCTTGCCCCGAAGAAATGATTGTAGAAAATTATTTGATTGCTATTTCTTACTCTATTTACATTGCTGATTGAATTAGTAGTTTCACCAATCTTCAACACCCCATCATAACTGGTGGTATTTATAAACATTTCTGAGTTGTTAGAATAACCGAATACTTCTCTATTGATAGGCTTTGTCAGAATTTCACCTTTCAGAACCTGTAAATTTGTAGGAGTTCCACCACTATAGAAATCTCCGTTAATTGCCGCAATTACTTCATGACCGGGCACAGACTTTCGGGCGGACATAGAGCTTGTTTTCTCGTATGCGGCCAACCTGTCCTGTGCTTTTACAGTTTCCAAACTATAAATTCCATTAGTCAGGTCGAACTCAACTACCTCTAAAGTCCATGGAACTGATGGTGCAACAATAGAGTAATGAAATGCTCCTTCCCCAATTTGTTTAACATTTACAGTATCAAACTTAACCTGCGAAAAAACAGATGCAGGAATTAATAACAAAATTGACAAGCATAGAAACTTATTCATATTTAAGAAATAAGAATTAAAAGGATTTCATTTGTAATAGAATTCACAAGGGAATCTATTTGATCAAAGTCATTCTTCGGGTAATTGTATTTCCTTTAGAACCCAGCTGATAAATATAAATACCTGATGAGAGATTAGAACCATTAAAAGAAACATCATGTGTCCCTGAGGTCATATTTTCATTCAACAATGTTGAAACTTCTCTACCAAGCATATCATATACTTTTAGTGTAGTAAAGCCACTTTCAGCCAACCTGAAACTTATAACAGTTGTTGGGTTAAATGGGTTAGGATAGTTTTGAGATAACTCAAATTCTTTCACCAATTCAGATTCTTCCTCAGTCGATACAACTATTCCTCCCTCTTTTGCGGGGGTGGGATCACTTTCTACATTATTTCTGCTGGCAGCGGTTACAAAATACCAGTATCCATTTTCAGATGGCGGAGTTACGTCTGTAAAAGTAGTATCCCCGGTAACTTCAATAAGGTTATAATACTTAGTCATTTCCTCTGTTTCATCTGGAGCCGTTCCTGAATCTACTCTGTAAACAGCATATTTAACCAATGTGTCTGTATGACTACTTGCATTGGATTTAGCAATCTGATCTATGGACGAAGGACTCCAGGAAATATTAAAAATATACTCCGTCTCCGGATCTCTGTTCACCACGAGGTTTTCAGGAGTTTCCGGTTTAGCCATACTTTTCCAATCCATAATAGGTTGAAGTGCATCATACTTATAAAAATTATTTCTTAATGAATCTGCAAATCCTTTAGATGAAAACCCGGTCAGATTTTTTTCTCTGAAGAATACACTTCCCTGTATTTTGGGGTTTTCTCGGTTAATACGTACTTGTTTCGGAATTTCATTTACTGCAAAAAGATCACCTGAATAAGTATTAGAATCTGAACGATAAAGCCCATGACCAGGATACATATGTCTTTCATTAGCTGCAGCACTGTCTGCCCACCAATTTGCAAGTGCTTTGTAATCTTGTCCATACGGTCCGAATCTATTTATTCCCCAATACAATTGAGGTGTGATATAATCAATAGTTCTGTCGTGTAGCCATGCAATTCCATCTCCGTAGATAAGTTCATAAGCATCCATTCCACTTATTCCGCTTGGAGTGCCATTTTTCCAAATTCCGAATGGACTTATACCAAACTTAACCCATGGTTTTACTACTTGCATGCTGTCATAAAGCGCTTCTACAAAAATATCTATATTGTTACGTCTCCAGTCATCTTTATCAGTAAAACCACGTGGATATTTTATAAAAGTACTATCGTCTAATGATTCATTATTATTTGATGCCATATGGTTTGGCGGATAAGGATAAAAGTAATCATCGAAATGAATCCCATCAACGTCGTATCTGTTTACCACATCCATTACTATTTGAACATTGTAATCAATTACTTCCGGCAAACCCGGGTTCATGATTGCAATATTATCATTCATTACAAACAACCATTCAGGATGTGTATTTGAAACATGTTTTTCATCTCTTTGGCTGGTGTCAAACTGTTTTCTTTTACCCTTTTCATATTCTTTTTGAAGAAATGGCTTTAAACTTTCATCTACATCTTCTTCTGTCGCATTTCCGGGTAAGGCCTTTTGTGTGAAGTCACTTGGTATAGTTCTCATTGCTCTGTATGGATTTAACCATGCATGTAACTCCATTCCTCTTTTGTGAGCTTCTTCAATAGCAAATTCTAATGGGTCCCAATATGGATTTGGAGCTTTCCCTTCTTCTCCTGTAAGATATTTTGACCATGGTTCGATTGGAGAATCATAGAGTGCATCTCCTTCTGTCCTGATTTGGAAAAAAACTATATTAATTCCTATTTCATCCAGTTTATTTAATTTGTTAATAAGATCTTCTTTTTGAAATCTAACAGGAATACCACCTGATTGCGGCCAATCCAGATTAATAACAGTAGCCATCCATGTACCTCTGAATTCATATTTAGGTACATCTTGTTGGGAGAATGCAATAGCTGGAGCTAAAATAAATAGCAGGGTAAATAGCTTTTTCATAAAACGTGTTGTGCTCTCTAATATGGATAAAAAAAAGGCAGCACAAGGCTGCCTTTCGTGTTAAATAATTGCTTATTTGATTAAAGTCATACGATTAGTTAAACGTATACCATTCGCTTGAAGTGTATAGATATACACACCGGAAGCAAGATTTGTAGCATCAAAAGTAACAGTGTGATCACCTGCATTCTTTCTGTTGTTAACTAATGTTGCAACTTCTCTACCTGTAATATCATAAACTCTCAATGTCACTAAACCTGCCTGATCAATTGTATAGTTGATATTAGTAGTTGGGTTAAATGGATTAGGATAGTTCTGACCCAATTTAAATCCTTCAGGTATTTCATTTACGTCGTCTTCATTTGAAGTGTATACTTGTGTTGTAGTAAACTTCTGAACATCGTATGGAGTATCTCCACCACTAAAAACACCTACATAAGCAACTGTACCTTCTGCTTCGAAGTCCAGAGCTCTCGGACGACCAGCATCAAATTCACCTGTGAAATCAGGGTTCCATGCGCCAGCTGACCAACGGATGCTATCCAATGGTTCTTCACTTTCAGTTCCAAGTGCATCGTAATCAAATGCATACCAAGTTTGTGGTGTATATGGTGCATCAGGCACATCATTCAATGAACCCGCTCCAACCCATAAGTGCTTAGTCTTAGGATGAAGATCAAAACTTTCTGCTCTGATTCCTCTTAAAACAGTATCTGGAGTAGCGAACCCACTAAACTCGTCTGGTTTTTGGTATCTCAAAACAAATCCATTTGTATAACCTGCCCACCAAATAGTTTGACCATCAGCAGAAACTTGCAAATCTCTTGAAAAGCTTGCAGTTGTAGTTATAACTACTTCTTCGTTTTCAAGATTACTGTCATACTTATAAATAGGAGCGTCGGTTCCTACCACACATCCAACATAAATATTTCCTTCAGCATCAGTAGTAGCTTCTCCTAAAGAGCAACCTGATGTAGGATCTACCATTGCAAGTCCTTTACCAGTTTGATAATCAACTTTATAAAGTCTGTTGAACTGAGAAATAATAATATTTCCGTCAGCTACGCTGGCTTCAATTCCTCTACCAGAATAACCTTCGTAAGATGTACCTGTCCAAACTCTACCCAAAGTATCATTTGGAGTTGTTCCATCTGCATATTCAATTACTTTTAGAGGAGAGAAACTTGCAGGAGTACCGTCTGCATTGTAGACATAGATAGCTCTTGTAGTAAGAGTATCAGGATCTCCGTTGTTTCCGTCTCTATTGGTAATTATTGTTTCAGTTGCGGAAAATGGTTGAACCCAAACCTTTCCATCAGGATCTACTGCGATACCATGTACCTCAAAAAATAAGTCACTTGTATTAGCAGTATCCGGTAAAAATGTATTATCGAATGTCCATTGAGCATTTGCTAACATAGGGGTAAGCAAAAAACCCAATAGAATTAATAGCTTGTTGTTTTTCATAGTTCTCCTTTTTGTATCCGTGTTTCTATAAGTATTATTTAATTGTTTAGTGTTAAACAGTCTGCACTGTGTAAGCCTTTTAAAAACCGAAGATTCCTGCCCGTGTGCGATCATACATATCCATAAAATTTACACTAGCATCATCTCCTTCTACAACTACCACAGCAATTTCGTCATCTCTCCAAGTAATTCCAAAAGTACCTTGTTTGATCATACCTGGATAAAATGGTTCATGTCTTAATGATGGATAAACTCTAACTATACTGGTCTCACCGGTATTACCTATCAATAACTCACCATTTGATGCTAAAATTAAGGAAGTAATTAAACCGTCATAATTAGCTCCAAAATCAAAGTATAATTCTCCTGCGTTTAAATTACCAGTACCATTAATACTAAACTTCCATATCTGTTGGCTACCGTTAATTAGTCCTCCAACAAACAGCTCATTACTATTATCAAAATATGCAACAGCAGAAAATTGACCTGTAAACGGAAACATTGTTTCTGCTTTTGATGAAGCGTCAAACCTATGAATTTGATCACTATCAAGTCCCACAGCCCATAAAAAACCGTTATCATCAAAAACCATATCATTGATTTTGAGATCTGATGAAGAGGATACCGCCCAAACAGCTTCTCTTAGATCATCCCCGAAAGTTTTTGTAAAAATAGCCCGTATACTTTGCTGACTCAAAAAGAGATCATTATTAGGACCTACTTCAAGATCACTAAAAGCTGTAAATCTCATTGTACTGTCTGTAGGGTAAGGTCTTGTGTCTTCCGGATCTGGTCGAGGTTCACCCGGATATTTAACCACATCTCTGGTAATGGTTCCATCAGGAGCAATTTTAGTATATCTAATCACTCCGTTACGATTTATAATAGTGTATACATTGTTATTAGCATCAACTGCAGCAGGTGTAGTTGGAACTGAATTATTATCAGTACCGGGATAAAATCCCTGAGGCTGCATTAATGTATATGGAACACTCTCGCTTAAAAACTCAGCACCTCTTCTGGATACCACTACTGGAAGATCTGTTCCGTGAATAATTCCCGGTCTTACAACTAGCTGAGTTTCTGATGCGGTTTTTACAATACCCGGTGAACCTCCAAAATTGATAGTCATCTCATCAACTTCGGATGAGAATCCTTCTCCGGTAACAATTACAGAATCTACTCCTGCTAAATATCCATTTACGGGAGAAATACCCGTAATAACAGGTCTGCCCTCCGGAAATTCATAGTCGGGATCAAAAACACTATTCTCATCTTTACAACTTGTAAATACCAGAGCAAATAGCAGTAAAAAAACAGGTAAAAGTTTAATATTGACTCTCATTACTTTTATAAAATTTAAAATCCTAATTGAACACTTATTCTATTTACTTCACCAAATACACCAAATTGTGTATAAGAATAATCTACACCCAGATCGAAACCACCAAGAGGTTGGTTTATACCAAAACCAAATGCAAACTCTTCCTCATCTTTTGGAAAACCATATCCCCCTCTAATAATGAATCGTTCTATAAATGAATACTCTAATCCAAATAATAGTTGTTCATCAAAATCTCTTGGGCGATTCGCATCAATACTTACTAATAAGGAGTGATTTTCCAGATCTGTTAGATCTAAAACATCCATTGAAACTCCGATTTTAAAAGTAAGTGGCAGTTCTGAATTTTCGGTATCATATGATACTTCCGGAGAAAAGTTTCTTAATGCCATTGCAAAGTTCAGGCTTTCAAATCCGGTTTTATATAGTACTCCAAAATCTAAAACAGCAGTTGAAGCTGAATATGATTGGGTTGTAAATCCTCCCGCTCCATCTGTTTCGGTTATTACTGAACCTAAATCCTGTGTGGCATATCTAAAATTTGCACCCACAGAAAACTGATCCGTAATAGCATTAGCATAAGAAAGACCAAGCACCATTGCCGTAGGATTTACAAAACCGACATCTCTGTATCCTTTATCTTCATTTTCATCAACTATTGTAGAAATGATATCCCCATAATCAACTGAAATGGCATTCAATCCAAAAATACCATACTTACCATCAGAAGGTTGGTATATCAACGAAGCTGAATTGTGGCTGATATCGGTAATCCATTGAACGGAACCTACAGAAGCAGCATATTTTGATTTAATATTGACCATTGTGGCCGGATTATAAAAAGCACTATGAGCACCCATCTCAACTGAAGTAACCGCATCTGATAATGCCGAAGCCCGTGCAGACGGAGAAACACTTAAGAACTTCATACTTGTTTGTGCCCTCTTCTTTTGGCCATTTACCTGTGTACTTGTTAGAAGTAAAGCCAGACCAAATAAAATTAACTTAGTTATTCTCACTGTTTCACCTATAAAATGATTACAATTTTTCTTATTGCTACTCTACCAAAATCATCGTCATTCGGATCTTCATTGATGATCCGCGCAATATAAATTCCGCTTACTACGCGTTGTCTGAAATCTGTCCTCAAATCCCAAAAATCATCACCACTTCCATTATCATGTTCGATAGTTCGGATAAGCTCACCGAGCTCCGTATAAATTTCTATAGTACATTTTCCAGGTATCTCATAAAAAGCAATTCTGTCTCTACCATCCTGATCAAGTAATAAAGATCTGTCAACATTAGGATTGTAAGGGTTTGGAACCACTCTGATATCTTCCATAGCTTCTCCTGCAGCCCTTAACAATCTGGCCGGATCGTAAGACTGTGAGTAATAGCGATTACTTTTAAGACTTATTCCTGTTGGCGTTAAACCTGTACCATCGTTGTTAGGATTTCCAACACTGACTATATAGTAATAATAATCTCGACCTCGGATTGGCACATCCAATTCATAAAGAGCCGGATCATTAATTCTAGCTCCATCACCATCATTTAATTCCCGAGCTGATGCAGGCACCTCAGCTAATAATCTGTATGTGCTATCTACTCTACCTGAAGCTCTGTAAATCTGAAACCCTTGTATGTCCGCTTCATTTCCATCAAATTGCCACTCAAGTTGAATTCCATCTCCCGCAGAAGTCACTGAAAAAATACTTGGGGGAAGCGGTGCTTCAGGTATTTCATAACCGGAATTAAAGTTAGCAAGAGCTCTTTCGAAAGTTTGAAACAGAGAATCACGACCGGTAAAAACCCATTCGTTTTTTGTCATACTTAACGTCTGACCATTTACTTCAGCTTCAATATCTTCGTACTCTCCTGAGCCTGCATCTAAAACATCTTCTTTAAACCCTCTACCAACTTGTTCAGCAAGATCACGTGAAATACCTGCTGAACCTTCGGCAATAACAATACGAACGCTTTCACCCGGAGCCAGAGTATATGGACCATATCCATAGTTATAGGCGAAACCTCCATCATTACTTCCCAGTTTAGGATCACCTGTTGGTTGTATAAAACCATCATAGCCGGAAGGTTCTACCTGATAAGCATGTCTGGTTGAACCACGTCCCTTAGTCATCATATTATATTCGGCAGCCATCTTAGTTGCATTAAATGCACTATTATTAGCATAAAGCTTATCATCATTATGCTCTTCAGCCATGGTAAATGGTTGAGCAGGATCATCTGTATCATCGTTAGCTGAAGCATCAGCGTGCAGGGTAACAGTTCCCACAAAATGATATGCTTCTAAACGGCCGGTTGTATCATCAGCAGATAAATACCCACCGGTTGTATTAGGTACAAAAATAGGTGCACCAACATTATCATAATTAACATCAGAAGAAGGGTAATACCCGTGCCAAGCAAACTGAGCTCTGAAATTCTCAGTCTCTTCAGGCCTTTGACCGTCTCCTCTTCTGTCATTCATAGTATTTTGTCCCCAACCTGACCCATTACCAATAGTATATCTGGAAGCTTTTACAGGAGCCATTCGATTTAAGAAATAAGGTACAAAACCTTCTACCGTTCGGTTTGGAAACTCTATTTCATCATCGTCATCAACATTTCCGGTATTAGTAAATATATATTCGATCACATGATAATTATCATGATAACCTTGACTGAACTGCATTGCTGTTCTTTGCACTGTAACTCCTAATAATGTATTAGTTACTGCAACAATTTTTCGGTCAGCTTTCATACTGGTATCAACCTCATCATTAGTAACACTTTTACTAAAAGAGACCAATCCATCCACACTTACTTCAGGAGGATCAAATTTACTTACCGTTTTCATCGATATAGGATAGAATTCTCCAAGACCAGTAACCCTTGGTCCAACATGAACTACCCGATAATCCCAGGTTTGTTGTTCGTCAGTAAAATTGGTTGCACCTAACCAAAGAGCTTTCATTGCCTGAGCATCCTGCCCTCTGTAAATAGCAGGCCATTGCCAACCTCCTTGTTGTTCATTAATAAAACCCTCTTCTATCTCAGAGCCTAAACTAGAATAGAAGTTATGAAATGAACCTGCTGACAGCCATCTATACTCAACTTGAGCGTTAGTATCTTTTAAAGGATAAAAACACAATGCTATTAGCAGTAACCAACTAAATTTATAAAAATATTTTTTTGACATATTTAATTAACTACTCTTAAAATGAAAATCTGATTCCAAATCTTATTGTTCTCGGATCTAAGAAATTAAAATATCTTTGATTTGGCATATTAATATATGCTTTCTCATCTAATACTTTATTTACATATTTGCTGTCTGCATCTACAAACCCACTACCATCCCACTGATAATATTTACCTTCTGTGGTATTATAATAAAGAGCTCTTGTATTTCCGCTGGCAGGCAAAGTTGTTGATACTTCAATAGGAACATATGAAACATCTGCCGGTCTGTAATCACCCGGTTGATCATTTCCAGGAACTCTTTGATTCAAGAGCCCTATTTGTTCTAATACATCTTTTGGAAGATGGAGTGAACCCATATAATCTAAAAAGTCTGTACCATCAACAGATCCGGAGTTATATGGATTAAAGTTTCTTCTGTTAATCACATTTGAAACATCTGCAAAAAACTTAACCGAACTACCATTATCTAAATTAATATTTTTAGTAATTCTTAAGCTTGTACCCCAATAATCTCTTAGCTGCAGGTTATCAATAACTCCGGGTATTGAACCGCCACCAGTATATGTGATTTTAGAACCTGCTTTCCAGGATACAAGAGGTACAATCTGCCAATTAGCCAATGGTTTACCACCAAGTAATTCCGGACCAAAGTCTATAGGTGACTGAAAATATAGTTGTAATCTTGCAAATGGCTGAGGAACAGGTCGGAATATATCATTATCACCGGTTGTTCTTTCGTAATTACGTTGATCGAATGGGTTCTCATAGTTTTCTAAAGTACCAAACAGACCTGAAGATCTAACACTATAAGTGTAGTTGATTTCTCCCCAGAAATATTTCCCTCTTTGCTTTCGAAAAGTAAACTCAAACCCTCTCACATCTTCATAGGAAAAAGGTCTGCTTACCGTATAACTGTTGTTATCTCTGCTTGTGAATCCTACCTGAATGGGTTGATCACTTAAGTCTTTATAGTAACCACTTACTCTTACTAAATAGTTTTCGAGAATATTATGCTCGTAGCCCAACTCATAACTAACTGTTCTTGGAAGTTTATTACCCGGAGAAGCTACTCTGACTACTGTATTAGTGAAAGGCTCGATTCGAGTCAAATATAGGTTTTCAGGATCTGGTAACTGAACTTGATGACCGTAGTTAAAGAAAAACTTACTTTGTTCAGTAATAGGGAATGATACTCCTAATCTTGGCTGCAATATAATTTGAGGTTTCACATCTGATGTAGCCGCTGTATCTAATGCTGATGCATTTCCCGTATCGAAAAGATCAGTAAATGGCTCATAATCATACCAACTGATATTAGGATCAGAATAGGTTAATCGTAATCCAAGATTTGCGATCATACCATTAAATTCCAACTTATCCTGAATAAAAGCCGCCATTCTGATTGGTGTAGTATTCCAGACTGATCTTGTTCTACCGGAAGGCAACACTTTGTCAAATGAGCCATAGTTCACCATACTATTAGTTCGAATGAACTCAAATCCTGCTTTTACTTCATTTACTCTGTCTAACTGACTTGTAATTTTAAAGCTGGCACTTAATACAGAAACCTCACTACTGTCCCTCGCTGTACTCATACCAACACCCATTCTCATTCCGGAAGCCAAACCAAATGAAGTTTCATCGAAAAAGCCATATGGTCCTTCATCAAAACCAACTCCGCCAAAGAACATAACATCTGATGTATCTCTTAGAGCACTTGGGTTGGTTGAATTTGTAGAAATATAGTTATTGACCTTTACTTCGTAAAAAGTAGTATTTGAAATGGAGTGTGTGAATTGAGCACCCAAATTAAAAGTAGTTTGTTCTGTTGGCGCCCAATAATCTGTTGCAAAAATTCTTGACTCAATGAAACTCACGTTATCCATACTTCCTGCAATCCCAGACGGAGAAACAAAAAATCCGGGGTTACCAGCCTGACTTGCAGATGTTCCAGTTTCCCTGCTGTAAAGTCCGTCAACAGATAATTTCATACCTGAAGCAACATTACTAGTTACTTTACTTTGAAAAGTAGTCTGCTTGTATCTGTCACGAGATAGCGGCACCATATAAATGGTCTGAGTTTCTCTAAAAGAAGTTGAAAACCTTAGATCTCCAAATCGTTTACTAATATAAGGAACAGGACCTCCAAAGGTTAAATCTATCTCATAGTCAGGGTCTGAGATCGCAAAATCCTTTCTGTGTTGCCATAAAAAAGCTTGTTGTGCTGCTTGAGGACTAAGATCATTGCTTGGATCATCATCAGCTAAAGTTGATTGTGAAAAAGCATTCCAACCTTGAAAGCTAGGATATTCCTCGCGTGTATAAGAATCCCAAGCCCCGTTGTCAGTACCTGTCCAAGCCACATCGTCATCTAAATAAGGTCTTAACCAATAAGAATTTGGGTCGTTAACAGATTGACCTACATTTTTTTGTTGAGGAGGAGTAACTCTAATTAATCCATCAAGGGTATAACGATCTCTTTCCCCTTCTTTACTTGTTACATTTATAAGACCGGATCTTAAATTTCCATACTCTGCACTAAAACCACCGGTTTGTACCTGAACATTTTCAATTGAAGTAATACTTATTCCTGTAAATGGAGAATTACTTCTCTCCGAACGTAAAGTAAAACCGTTCAAGTTAAAGGATACTTCATCACTTCCACTACCTCTAACGCTCAATCCTTCAACCCCGGCTTGTAAACCAACGGCAGATGTTACACTTGTTATAGGAAGAGCATCCAGACTTTCCTTGCTTATATTAGATTGACTTGAAGCAACGTCCTTTTGAACTACCGGCCGTTCAGCAATTACAACAATTTCCTCACCTTCAAAAGTCTCTTCCCTCATTGTAATATCGATATTGGTAGTAAGATCAATATTGATCTCTACGTTTTCGATCACTACCGGTGCAAAACCAATGTAGGTAGCTTTTAATGTGTATGTTCCCGGCTTAACATTCAGAATTTGGTAGAAACCATCTGCCTGAGCCGCTGATCCTTGTAAAGTACCTTCAATTACAACCGTTGCTCCCGGCAAAGGCTCACCGGAAGAATCTTTAATAAATCCATTTATCTTACCTGATTGAGCAAAAAGGGTTGATGAAAGTAAAGTAAAGATGAAAAGAAGTAGTAGCTGTTTTAAACCCATATATTTTCAAATTGAATAAAAGAAAACTTTCCCTTGGAAGGGCTTTTTTCATTGAGTTAACATTTTAATAAAAAAAAATTATTGTTAAAAAAAATTAGTGATCGAATAACATTTTTTGATTGAAAACACTGAAACCTTCTTAGAACAAAATTGAGACCCTTTTTTTACTAAGAAACTCGATAAATACGCATTTCGAGTTATTCAAATACATATGTACATAATAAACACAATCTATTTTCTTTGAGAGTGTGGCCATCACCTGTTCAAAGAAAATTATTCAATTACTTTTTTTGAACTATCAATTTTGTCAAAAAAAAAGCCCTTAAAAAAGGGCTTCAAATCTCAAATTTTCTATCGTCTGCTTCCAAAAATTCTTAACAGAAAAATAAACATATTTATAAAGTCCAGATACAGAGCTAATGCCCCCATCACCGCACCCTTTTTACCTTGCTCAGAATCTGCATCTAACTCAAGGCTCATCTTCTTTATCTTTTGAGTATCGTATGCTGTTAAACCAATAAAAATGGCTACGCCTGCATAACTAATGATCCAATACAGTGTTGAACTGGCTAAGAATATATTTACGATCGTAGCAATAATAACCCCAATTAGACCCATAAATAAAAAACCACCTATTGAGGTAAGGTCTTTCTTTGTGAAATATCCGTAAGCACTACAAATACCAAAAGTCCCTGCCGTAATAAAAAATGTAGATGCAATGGACGCACTTGTGTATACATAGAATAGAACTGATAGGGTAACTCCGTTCAAAGCAGAATAGAGAACAAATAGAGCCGTTGCAAAACCTGAACTCATTGAGTCTATCCTTGAAACCATCCACCACACAAGCCCTAACTCAATGGCAATGAGTATATAAAATGGTGCTGCACTTGATGCGCCGGTAAACATTCCCATAAATGCACCCGAATCTGCAACTCTCATTGCTACAATTCCGGTAATGGTTAGTGCTAATCCCATCCAAACGTACACTTTATTTATAAAAGTGGTTTGGATGCTTTTAATTTCTTCTGCAGTAAGTTGTTGTGCCTGATTCATTGTACAAAAAAGGATTTAGTTCTTGATGATATGCAATCAAAATACTAAATCCTTCGTCAATTTGATATATGTTTAACCGCCGAACCAATAACTAAATTTAACTAAGAATACATTGGTTGGCTCCGGTTCAAACAGGCCTCTGAAATCATTACCAAAGTTGAATTCTCCATTTGGTCTAAATCCGCTTCTTTGTTGTTGCCATACCAGAAAGAAAGTGGAACCCGGACTATACTCCCATCTGAATACAGCATTACCCTGCAAAGATGACACATTAAAATCCAACGGTCTTACAGTAAATTCGTCTTCACCGCCGGCTCCATCAGGATCCACATTATAGCTTCCATCTGCGTTTTGGGTAACCGAACCTTTGTCCTCTCCATATACATCAAATCCGAAACCGCCGGGGTTGTTAAACTCTTTAAGCTTTGAATACTTTCCAGAAGCAATAAATGGTCTTACATAAGTCTGTAAACTCATTTTCGTATTGAAAGTCCAGTTCAATCTGAAAGATGTTGAGAAATTTGTCTGTTTAATATCAGAAAAGACATATCTGTTTCCGAACGTTTTACTTTCATCTAAGGCGTTTTCAGCTTGCTCTCTTCTTAGAATAAATTGGTCTACATCATTTTGATAACCATACTCAGGTTCAACTGAGATCTGAATAAATGTAGTCGGTCTGTAAGATAAGTAGCCCCAGAAATAATGATCGTATTCGCCTACCCTGTCCTCTCTGTGAAATTGACCAATACCTCCTGATAACCTCTTTGATCGATTTGAGTTGATATTGAAATTAAAATTCCAACTTCCGGGCATTAGGAAAGTAGGTCCTCCTCGGGTTATTCTGTCCGAAATAGTGTCAAAATTTGCATTAGCGTTTATATTAAAAGACCATAGGTTTTTAAATTGGAAATATCCACCCGCATTATAACCACGAGAGATCAGATCATTATCGAAATTCCATGCATGAGTTGTATAACTCCATAAATTAATAAACTGTAAGAATTTTGGATCATTTTCCTGATACTGAATACCTGTTGAAACAGCACGGTAATCTGCTCTATTCTGAAAACCAATATCATTCGTTTCATAACCTGGAGTAACCATTGATCCGGTAACTGACCATGTCCAATGTTCTCCACTGGCTTTTTGCAAACTCAACTCTGAAGCTAATCCACTCAAACTCGTTTTATTGGTATCAACCGAAAGTCCCTCGGAGTCTATTCTTTGGTAGTATCTTTGAGGAGCATTCTGGGTTCTTGTGATGGCATCCGTTGTACCAAATACAGAACTTACAGAAGCAGTACCACTCACAATCCAGGAACGATCATTCCAGCCATGCTCAAAATCAGCTCCTGATATGAAAGCAGAGTTATGGAGTCTGTTTTCGAAATAAGTTCCATCAATATCCCGGTTCATTCCACTAAAGAATCCACCTACCACAGTATTCCCACTGTTAAAATCTTGTTTTAATCTGCTCACAAGAAAATTATTGGAAGGCTGAGCTATAAAATTACCTTTTGTGGTATTCCCATTATCCAGATTTGCCGTATAATTTGATCTTTCTTCCAATGTTCTTGCATAAAGAGTTCCAACTGATAAACCAGACTTAGTTTTACCACTTAGTTTAGCAGCTCCAAGAATTTTCGTTTGATTCGGTGTGTTTGTATAAGTTGAATTCGTTTGATCGGGATCAAATAAACTATTTCCACTAAACTGATTAGCTTCTGATAAATTCCCCTGAGGAGAACGTCCTATTCTTCTCGAATAAAAAGTATTCGGATTACCGTAATTGTTATATGTCTTTGTGCCTCCAAATCTGAATATTTCGTTTCCTTCTAAGAAGAATGGTCTTCTTTCTGAAAAGAACTGCTCAAATTGTGAAAGGTTTATGGTAGCCGGATCTGCTTCAACCTGGCCAAAGTCAGGATTTATAGTAGCTGTTAGCGTCAGATCAGAAGTAACACCATATTTAATGTCTCCACCAATATTGGCATCCAACTCATTTTCATTGTAGTATGGGTTGTTTGGATTACCAGGTGCTCGTTCCAAAACGGATGATACATAAGGAGTAATTTCCAATCTTCTGGGCTCTTCCAGATCTCTGATACCATTTAATCGTCCGAACAAAGAAACACTTCCGGATGCTGACTGAGAAGTCGGAGCCCAAAAGTTATACTCCTGATGCCTTGCTATTCTTCGCTGAAAGTTAACCCCCCATGATTTTATATCATCTTTGGAGCTAAAACGTAATTGCGACATTGGAATTCTCATCTCTACTGACCAGCCCCCTTCAACCATTTTTGCTTCAGCTTCCCAAACGGCATCCCATAAAACATCTTCGCCTCTGTCATCAAAATACAGGATATCTTTTTGAACACCTCTTGGGTTTACAGCAAAAGTAAAAGCCGTTCGCTTGTCATTATAACTGTCTAAACTTACGTACACCCAGTCACTGGTCTCATCTCCATCTCTTCTGAATAATGATGCAATTACAGAATCAGGAGCATTATCATATGCCATTATACCTACATACACTTCATTGTCTGTATAGAGGATCCTTGCTTCTGTTTTTTGGGATGGATTTCCTCCGTCACGTGGAGATCTTTGTGTAAAACCTGTAGCTACCGGAGCCGTGGCCCAAATTGCTTCATTAAGTATCCCATCTAATTTTATATTTTGTCCTGAAATTCTCACAGCTTCCATTGTAGGATTTTGTGCGTATCCGAAGCGATAGTCTATATTATCTTTTTTAAGACTTCTACTTCTCAGTTCTTCTCTTTCTCCCGGCACATTTTCTTGTGCTTGTACTCCAAAATTTAGGCATAGCAATAGTAGGGTAATGGTAAATTTCCGCATGACAGTAGTGTTTTAAGGCTTTGGTAAGAAACTGCAAATCATTCTCTCCAAATGATTTGCAGCATTTTTATTTAACTCTGATAGTTAGACGAGCGCAATTTTAATTCGTTACTCTGATTTACTATTTTTTACGAATTGAAATATCTCCGTGGAGCGTTTTGAACAGATATTCCGGTCCTCCCCCATTAACCGTACCATATACCCATTTATTTATAGATACTTTGTACTGACCTTTTTTAGAAGAGACTTCGGTATCTGTTGGGTTCCGTTCGATGTCCATATCAAAATTCGTGTATACATCTCCCCAGTCTGTTTTCATTTTCGCAGAAAACTTAGCACTCTCAGGTAAAGCGATCTCTATATCACCGTTTACACCTGTAAACGACATTGGTGCATTGGGGTCGATCTTTACAAAACTGACTTCGATATCTCCGTTCACACTGTTTACTAATGCCGAGCCGGATATATCCATCACTTCCACATCACCATTTACAGATTCGATCTCCACTTGCCCTTCCAGGCCTCTTACTTCCACGTCGCCATGTACAGCATTCAGTTTTAGTGAAAAGTTTTTGGGAACGTATACGGTCAGTTCAAGATCATTATGTTGTGGCTGACTATTTATTTTAACCACATTATTGTCTTCTGTAATCTCCAGGCTTAAGCCTCCTGAAGATATTCTCCTCAAACCATTTTTACGATTATTCCAGTTATCGTCGTCGTCATCACCGTTATATTTTACGATAACATCCTGACGATCATGCGTTTGTACAATTATATCGTCAGCATAAACCAGATCGATTCGCAACATCCCCTTTTGTCCTGGTTTGGATAAAGGAACAGTTATATCATCCTGAGCTGCTAAAGGATTTGATACAACTAACACAAGCAATGCACTAAATAGGGTAATTATTATTTTTTTCATGATTCTCTTATTTCTTGATTTTAGTTTCTTTTTCGGATGTAGGCACTTCCATTAACCGTCTCGAATTCCATTTTTGCACCACCGTCTCCAATTTGGATTGGCGTGGATTTACCGATCCGGTATCTGTAACCTTTTCCGTCTTTTTCCTTGTTCAATTGGGCTTTAAGTCGAGTTACTTGTTCAAAATCTGTATAGAGATCACCGTGTAAACTTTCAAAAGTTACTACAGCGCCTAAATCTTTTGGGGAATAAATTTCCATGCTTCCGTTTACAGTATTAAATCGTGAATCATCTGTCGGACTCTTTGCAAAATATACTTCAATATCACCATTTACCGTATGAGCATGAGTTTTCCCTGCCACTTCTTTTAAAACTACATCTCCGTTTACATTTCCGGCGTCCACACCATTCATCATATTCTCAACGATGAGCTGTCCTCCGTTTACAGTGGATGCTTTTACCATCATACTTTCCGGCATCTTTACTTCGATATTGAATTCAAAATGAACTTCGTCATAGTCATCCCATCGGTTTCGATTCCAGTTCATGGAATGTCTCATTTTTCCATCTTTGAAATCCACTTCAACTCCGGGAGCCTGTACATATACATAAATTTTTCCTTCATGCTCTTCCTGTCTAAGATAGATCTCATCAATGGTTTTTTGATCCAACTCTCCTCTTTTCTTTCGGATGGTTTTGGAGCCTGTTATAAGGATCTCATCTCCGTCATAACCGCTCACTTTCAAATCACCATTTATGTTTTTTATGATAAACCCATCTATAGATGACAAAGCACTTTTCTTTATCTGAATATCGATGCCTTCAGTTACTCTTTTATTTTGAGCGGTTACCTGGACTGCTATCAATCCTACAAGTAATATTCCTATGATCTTTTTCATAATGTTCCTTCCTTAAAGCGACGCAATAGTGCTTTCCAGTTTCTCTTTTACATTGATGTTTAAATTTCTTTCTTGGATCAGGTTTTCAAACTCTGACTTTGAGTTTTGTAATCCCATTTCAACCATGGCATCTGCTAACGCTATAATTACCACATCAGAGTTTTGAGCCCCGATGGCACTAACCAGTCCTTCGCGTACAGTTTCGTCTTCACCCCATTTCTTCAGGGTTTCAATGGTTTGAACTCTCACATTTACACTTTCATCATTGTTAAGTGTGAATAACAAAGCCCGAACAGCTTTTTCATCAGCTATCGGTAATTCTGCACTTATATTCACCGCTCTTAACCGGTCTGTTGTGGATGCGCCCTCCAGCATACTAACGATCATCATCTCTCTCATATCCTGCATTTGGTCTGTTAATTCATTGATCTGGGAATCGTTGCTGCCTACTTGTGCACCGATAAATCCACCGACTATCAACAGCACAAAAGCATATGCCAGTCTTGGCATTGTTAATGCTACAAACAGTTCAGTCAACTTTTCTGAAATATTGAACATTGGTTTAGCGGATGCTTTTTCTTCTTCAAGCATAGCATAAAACCTGTCGCTCATTTCCGAAGATGGCTCCGGTGTGGAAACCATCTCTAACTCATTATGCAGTTGTTCCATTGCTTTGAAGTCGATCATATCGATCTCCCCATTGGCAATCAGAGCTTCTACCCTTGCTGTTTCTTGTTCATCTAATTCGCCATTCAAATATTCGGCGATCAGTTCTTCATATTTTTCATTCATCACTGTATTCCTCACTTAATGTGTGTACAATGTTTTTTAAATCTTTCATTGCCCTAAAGAATCTTACTTTTACTGCACTTTCAGTCACTCCCTGAATCTCTGCGATCTCTGCGTATTTCAAACCTTCATATCGGCTTAAGATCACTACTTCTTTTTTATCTTCATCAAGTTGATCGAGTGCTTTTTCAAGTATCTTCTTTCGTTTTGTTCGCTCGTCCATTTCACCAAATTCAGGAGAGGCACCACCCATTCGATCTTCATCAAGCTCTTCTTTTTCATTATGCTTTTTATTTTGGCGATAATGATCAATATGCGCATTACGAGCTATGCTGAACATCCATGTTGTAAATGCCCCTGATCCTGAATAGGTGCTTCGATATTTGAGCATTCGCTCGAACACCGATTGAACAAGATCTTCACTCACATCGGTTTGAAACGTTTTCTTGTAAAAAAAACTGTAAAGCGGTCGATTGTAGCGTTCGAATAAAAGGCCCAGTTTATCCAGGTCTCCTTCCTTCACTTTCATCATTAAAGCTTTATCTGTAGTTGAGTTCACTTATTTACCGTCTCAATGCCCGAAGTTTTGTGTTCTGTTAGTTACACTTGGTATTTGGGGAAAGGTTACAAAATAGTTTTGAGTGATTAGTGATGAGTTTTGAATTAGGCTTCAGTAATTCAAAACTCATCATTCAAAACTAAGAACTTTCCCAAAACTGGCACCCCCTCTATTATAATATTTCTAAAGCATCCGGTCTTGTTATTAAAGTTTAGCCTCAAAAACCAGATCTATCATTGTAAGCAGATCATTTCCGGTAAAGGTGTATTCTTTTTCTGTATCTACTCTGTGAACAAGCACCATATTCGAAGACGGATATACTCCAAGCATATGAACCCCGGTTCCTGTATGATAGAATGATCCGCCTGATCTGTTTTCTGTTGGCGCAAGAACACTCCAAAGCATTCCGTAAGCTAAACCAAATCGTTCATTATAAATGGAATGTGGTTTTGTGCTTTCTTCTATCCAGGATTCCGGAATGATCTGAGAACCGTTCCATTTTCCTTTGTTCAAATATAGTTGTCCATACAACGCCATATCTTTTGCAGACATCCTAAAGTGGTACGCCGGATATTTTGATTTAGATCTTTCGTACTGATAGAATCCATTCGTTAGAGGCAGTTTAAACTCAGATTCATTTTTAATGGTATCCGCATCAAAAGTTTCATAGCGCCCATCAAAATGATGCATACCCAATGGTTTTGCAATCTGTTCATAATATAATTCGAAAATACTTTCTCCCGTTTTCTCTTCCAGAATATGTCCCAGCACATTAAAATCCCAGTTGTTGTAGTAATAATGAGATCCGGGTTCTTTAGAATTTCTTTCCGGTTTTCCTCTAAGCATGCCTTCAGAAACGGCAGCTGCAGAATGATAAACTCCTGATCTTGATTTCAACAGATCTTCTACCGGTGCACTTTTCTCACCATCTGTTAACCCATGTATATCATCTATTCCAAGTTCAGAAAGCGTAGCATTAGTGTCTATCAAACCATCATGTACAGCAATTCCAAAAATGGAATTCAGCATTGATTTCCTGATAGAATGAATCGTATGAACTTGTTCTGTATTACCCCATTCAAAGATGATCTTTTCATCAACCATTAAGATCATAGATGAAGAGCCTTTTTCTTCTAAAAATGCTGATAAAGAATCTAATCCTGATTGTGAAAATCCAAAATCCTCCGGCTCCGCATAATCAAAGGTATATTTTTCATGGTTTGTTGTACAAGCAAAAATCAGAAATGCGAGAAATAGAATTGATGTGCGAAAAAATGTCATTACAAATAAAAGATTAGGTTCAGCTTCTACCTACTTACAGTTTTGGGAAAGGTTACAAAATAGTTTTGAGTGATTAGTTATGAGTTTTGAGTTAGGCTTTGTAATTCAAAACTCATCACTCAAAACTATTAACTCTCTAAACAGGCAACCCTTCTATTCTCATTATTTCCAGAGCATTGGTACTTGGGCAAGGACCCGATTTCAGCTTGTATTCGAAACTCATTTTTCCACCTTCTATAGATTCCACGAAATGCCAGTTACTCAACGCTTCGATTTCAGATTCCAGATCAGCAAGTTCCAGATCATGCGTTGAAACCATTCCGATTCCATTCTTCCCCGCTACTTCCCTTAGAAAAGCTGCACTACCAGCGTAACGCTCTTTGTTATTTGTTCCTTTATAGATCTCGTCCACAAAAAAGAACAATGGCTGATCTTCATCATTGTTTAACTTGTCTAATAATTCCCGAAGACGCTTTACTTCAGCATAAAAATGAGACAAACCGTCGCCCAGCGAATCATTCACATTGATGCTGGTAAAGATTCTGTATAAACCTGTATTTAATGATTTAGCGTTTGTAGGCGCTCCGGAATAAGCCAAAACTAAATTGATTCCCACCGTTCTGAGAAATGTACTTTTACCGGCCATATTCGAACCTGTAATCAAAAACAGATCTTTTCCTGGATACACTTCGAAATCGTTAGCTACTTTTTGGTTTTCAAGAATCAACGGATGACCAAGATCTTCTGCCGTAAACAAAGCATCTGTATCTTTAATGAATGTTGGGAAAGAATAACCATCATTCAGAAAAGCAAAATTTGCCATAGAATTTAAGGCTTCAAGTTCGTAAAACTTATCGAGCCATTTAGTGATTTTTGGCTCCAATTCCTCTTTCAGGTTTTCCAGTCGCATCGAAAAATATAGATCCCATGGAATAACTAAGTTCATAAGCGGACCTAATACCTGATTTTTTTGTACAGAGGCTGCGATAGCAAATCTCCTCACTTTTTTCAGGATCACAGACGGCTTTTCATCCTCTTTCTGATATACTTTTAAGAATTGTGATATTTCTTTGTCATCACTTGCTTTAAATCGTTCAACATGACTCAAAATATTACTGAAGCTTCCCAGTAGTTTCTCCATTTGAAAAGCTGCATCAAACAATCCTTTCACCTTATCACCGGTAAACTTAAGAGCGGAAAGATAACTGACAAACGAGATCACAACATATACACTACTGAGCTTACCGATCATTGCCAAAATTCCTAATGTCACATTTGATACCGAAAGAATGAACATGATTACAAGGGGAAGAATAAAACCCGTTTTCTTTGGAAGTCGCAGCCAGTCCAACATATGCTCCATACTCCATTCATATCTACCGGTTTTACTTTTAGTGAATAAAGCCTCTACTCTGAGTTTATCTCTGAATAATTGTAGTGGAGCTAATTCCTGTATCAATTGCTGTCGCTTATTTATTGATTCTACATCTTTAGACTGATTGAGCAACCAACCGGAAAGCACATTTGAGCTTCCTTCATAGATCGATGTATCCATCAACTGAAACAATGACCTTTTCCCGATGATGTTTAAGTCCTGGGCGTAAGGATGGTTCAAAAAATTATCTCTGTTTATATTTCTGAAGGGTATTCCATCCCAGTTCAGCTCCAGACGTGCAATTTGCTCTTTCTTGATTTGCTTCAGAAACCCAAGTTTCTCAATGAATTGCTCAACTTTTTTATGTCTGCCCATCAGGTTCAGAAATACAATCACTGCTCCGATCAAAATCACCGAATAAACTAAATCGTGTAAACGACCACTTGCCAGAAAAGCGAAAAGCAAAGTCAACATAAAGATAGTTAACCGTGCTCCTGATATTTTACTGCTCAACTTAGTATACAACTCAATCTTTCTGTCAATACGAGCTATATGTTCTTCAAATAATTTCTTCAACTTTGGATAGATTTAGATAGTTATCACTTTTCAAATTTAAGGACCCTCTTTTTTTAAAGATTACAGATTTAATCAAAGTTAATAGTTAATTGTTATTTGTGAATAGTGGTACACAAAAAACTAATAACCATTAACTATTAACTATTCTTCAGCTCCACTAAAGTCGCTCCCCAACTGCTTCTGTCATCCGCCAAACGATAGGAAACAACAAACTCATTTTTGTCCAACAAACTATGAACCGTTCTTCGAAGCACTCCCTTCCCTTTTCCGTGAATGATTCGAATGGAATAGATCTCTTTCTCCAGACAAGCTTCTATATAATCCGGAATCAGGTCTCCCAATTCTTTAGGACTGAATAGATGCAGATCTAAAATTCCGTCAATAGGTAACTCTACTGGTTCCATTCTAGTTATGAGTTATGAGTTTTTAGTGTTGAGTTCACTTTTCACTTTTAAACATAATCGACTACTCTTCGCTCAGTAACTACCTTCTTTATAAACTGCACCACCATCTGATGCTCCGGATGAACTGCATACGCATTTAAAGCTTCCACATCTTCACAAATCGATGTCAGAACTACATCACAGATAGCCTCATCATCACCGCTCAAAATATTGATCCCAACTTCTGCTGAATCCAACTCTGCGATTTTTGCAGGTAATCCTTCCAGTAATTCTTTCATGATCTCAGCGTTTTCCTGTTTGGTTTTTCCTTCGGCAACCGGTTTCAGTTTCCACATTACAATGTGTTTTATCATTTTCAAGAAAGTTATAAGTGATTAGTTCTAAGTGTTAAGTTTTCAGAATATCCAACATTCAGTAAGGAATATCCATCTATAAGTTAGCTTCTAATAATTGGATATTGAATATTCAATATTCATTATTGGATATTCGTATTTAATCATCGGAACCCTTAACTTTAAAATTCGGTTTTAAGCAACCTAAACGGCTTAATAATCAATAAAGAAAATCCCTTTACACTTGGATAACTTAGACTTAGATAAAATTACCGCTGAAGACCTTGGCGAAGCGCACATTGGTACTTCAGAACTTACTCCGCTCCGTGATGATGCTTTTGATCTTTCGGATTCAGAAAAAATCGACATCATTCAGGATCATTTCAAAGAGATCATGGAAACTCTTGGTTTAGATCTCAACGACGACAGCCTTAAAGGAACTCCATATCGGGTTGCTAAAATGTTTGTGAAAGAAATTTTTAACGGACTTGATCCAAAAAACAAACCTGAAGCCCGCACCTTTAGTAATAATTACGATTACAACGATATGGTGATGGAGAAGAACATTCAGGTGACTTCTTTCTGTGAGCACCATTTTCTTCCGTTTATCGGCAAGGCTCATGTAGCTTATATTGCATCAGGAAAAGTGATCGGGTTGTCCAAGATCAATCGTCTGGTAGATTACTTTTCACGCAGACCACAGGTTCAGGAACGCTTGACTCTGCAAATTGCCGATGCTCTTTCTGAAGCAATGGAAACCGATGATGTAGCTGTTTTTATCGACAGTAAGCATTTATGTGTATCAACCCGTGGAATTCGTGATGTAAGCAGCAGCACCATTACTACAGAATTCAGAGGTGCTTTCAAAGAAGAAGCAACTCAGCGTAAATTTATTGACTTCATCAAAACTGACACCGAACTCTAATCGTTTTGTCTGAAAAAAAACTTCAAGTTTACAATACACTTACCAGAAAAAAAGAAAACTTTGAGCCACTGAACCCTCCATTTGTGGGGATGTATGTATGTGGTCCAACTGTTTATGGTGATGCTCATCTCGGTCATGCCAAGAGCTATGTTTCTTTTGATCTGGTTTTGCGTTACCTCCGATATCTCGGCTATAAAGTTCGCTACGTTCAGAATATCACAGATGTAGGACATTTAGTAGGCGACGGTGAAGAAGGCGAAGACAAACTGGGTAAGCAAGCTCGTTTAGAACAAGTCGATCCAATGGAAATTGCTGAAAAGTACACCTACACGTATTTCCGTGATATGGATGCTTTGAATGTCCTCCGCCCTGATATTGCTCCACGTGCTACCGGACATATTCCTGAGCAAATCGCTATGATCGAGAAGCTAATTGAAAATGGACACGCTTACAATGTAGATGGCAATGTCTATTTTGATGTCCATTCTGATGAGGATTATGGAAAACTCAGTGGTAGAAAAACTGAAGAAGCTGAATCCGGTACTCGTGTAGAATCTGCTTCAGACAAAAAGAATCCCGCTGATTTCGCTCTTTGGAAAAAAGCAGAAGATGATCATTTAATGAAATGGGATTCTCCGTGGGGAGTTGGTTATCCCGGATGGCATATTGAGTGTTCTGCTATGAGCACTAAATATTTAGGAGAAAGCTTTGATATCCACGGCGGTGGTTTAGAGAATCAATTTCCGCACCATGAATGTGAGATCGCGCAATCTGAATGTGCTCATGATTCTCAGTTTGTAAAGTACTGGATGCATAATAACATGGTTACCCTTGAAGGACAAAAAATGGGTAAGTCATTAGGGAATGCGATCAACCTCCATCAATTTTTTACTGGAGAACACAAGCTATTAACCAGAGCATGGGATTCTCAGGTAATCCGATTCTTCTTGCTTCAAAGTCATTACAGAAGTACAACTGATTTTTCTGAAGATGCATTGGAAGCTGCCGAAACAGGGCTGAAGAATCTTCATTCCATGATCTCAACTATTGAGAAAGCAGAAACTGGTTCCGGAGAATCGTTCGATATCGAAGGCTTTCAGTCCTCTTTTGAGAAAGTAATGAATGATGATTTCAATTCAGCTAAAGCAATCGCAGTTGTTTTTGAAAAACTGAAAGAGATCAGAAAATTGATCAACGATCAGAAGGCTCCTTCAAATATCGAAGAAGTTAAATCTGTGATCAAAACGGTGGTTGATAATGTACTTGGGATCTGGCCACAGGAAAACGCCGGAGGCAATGAGGAATTGACCAAAGGACTTGTGGAACTTCTTATCGAGATCAGAAAAGAAGCTAGAGAAAACAAGAATTTTGCACTCTCGGATAAAGTCCGGGATGACCTGAAAGAGCTTGGCGTACAGCTCATGGATGGAAAAGAAGGAACTTCCTTCGAAATTGACTGATGAACCTGCTGAAAACCATATTCAGCAAGTTACTCATCGGACTTGTACGTTTTTATCAGCTTGCTATTTCTCCCTGGTTGGGAAGTAGCTGCCGATACTCCCCTACTTGTTCTCAGTATATGATTGATGCTGTGAAGGAATGGGGACCATTAAAAGGATTTTGGCTGGGAATTAAGAGAATTGGTCGTTGTCACCCCTGGGGCGGCGATGGACATGATCCTGTTCCTCCTCGAATATCCAATGATGAACAGGGAATTTCCAATGATGAAAGCGACCAGAAATAACACAACTAATTTTCAAAACTAATAAAGAACCTTGACTCCATGTCCCCTCTTGAGAGGGGATTCAGGGGTGTGTCAGAATTAATTATGAGTAACATAGAATTCAAAGAAAGACTATCCGTAGAACAAGTAGAAGAAGCCAAGGATCTGGCTCCGAAATTTCAGGAAGATGGATTAATTCCTGTAGTAACCACTGATTATACTTCCGGTGAATTGCTGATGCATGGTTATATGAATGAAGAAGCATTCAAGAAGACCATTGAGCTAAGCGAAGCCGTGTACTACAGCCGAAGCAGAGAAACTTTATGGCACAAAGGAGCAACTTCCGGTTTGACACAGATCGTTAAAGAAATGAGAATCGACGACGATCAGGATTGTGTTTGGCTACGTGTTGAAGTTCAGGGAAATGGAGCAAGCTGTCATGTTGGATATCGTTCTTGTTTTTACAGAAGCATACCAACCGGTGATGCATTCTTTGAAAAAGATGGCGAACTAGCATTCGAAGAATCTGAAAAGGTATTCGATCCAAAAGAAGTTTATGGTGATGCACCAAATCCAACGAAGCTTTAGCAGTTATTAGTGAATAAGTGATTAAGTTTTATCAAATCACTAATTCACTAAAAAAGTTTACACTTACGTGACAATCACCTTATTTAATGTTTATCATTAATGTCGAAACATTAAAATAAATTATATGCTAATAAAGTCACTAATATTAACTCTTATTACTGTTTTTGGCTTATCTACGTTTGGAATTGCTCAGGATATGATGAGCACCAAGCATCTGAATGTAGATGATGATGGCATAGCTATTAAAGGCTATGATCCGATAAGCTATTTTATTTCTGAAGAACCTCAGGAAGGCAAAGAAAATCTTACTTATGAATATGAAGGTGCTACATATCAATTCGTAAGTAAGGACAATCTGGATACATTTAAAGCTGATCCTGAAAAATACGTTCCTGCTTACGGCGGTTGGTGCGCTTATGCAGACGGAAATGGATATACAGCGGATGCGAATCCCGAAACCTATAAATCTTAGACGGTAAACTGCTACTGTTTTACAATAAGTTCTTTAACAATACTTTAGATAAGTGGAATAAGGATGAAGAGAATCTCAGCAAAAATGCAGAACAAAACTGGCCTGAGATCAAAGCTAAGAAACAAGGGAATTGAGTTATTAGATATTAGTTATTAGGTGATTGAGGAAGAATACTAATAACTCAATCACCTAATCTCTTATCCCTTCTCACGCATTAAAAACTCCTTTCAAACTCTCGTCTTTGTTTCGAAGATCAATTCCTCCTTCCAGAATTGATTTCAAATTGGTCATATAAAAAAGCCATCCTTCTCCACAACCTACATAAAGATTTTTCTTCGGGTCTTCTTCTATTGGGATATTATGTTGAGACAGCTCCACCATCACATGCTCATCATTGATCTGCGATAGTTTTACTTGCACATCACACTGATCCGTAAACATAAACCGGAAGTAATCTTTGCCATTTAATTCCAGCACTTCTCTTTCTTCATATACTGAATCCGGATAGCCGTACCACATCCAGTAAAACATATCTCCGGGTTCGTAGTGTTCATTTGCAGGACGTTTACTTCCATCCTTTTTTGTTGCTCCGGCACTTCTCAGAAACCAACTTTCTAATCCTTCCTGAGTAGTCCATGCATCATATATCTTCTGCATTGGTGCCTTAACAGCTATTTTCTTTGTAAAGCTTTTCCATTGATCATTCATAACAACAATTGTTTGGTGAATATGAAATTAAATCTAAACTCATCGTAATTACAAAATCAATTTGTAAATATGTGGATAAGTAGATAAGATATCCCCCATACTATTTATTTACTAAGATGAAAAAAGACATTAGAGCATATCACGATAAACAGACTGATTCGGATAAAAAGATCTGCGATCTACTTTACAAAGAGATCAATAAAACGCTTACTGAAGCAGAAAATAAGTTGTGGCATGCTCATCCTGTTTGGTTTTTGGATGGAAACCCGATTGTGGGATATAGTAAACTGAAAGACTGCATTCGATTGATGTTCTGGAGCGGTATGGGCTTTGAAGAAGATCAACTAAAGCCCGGAACCGGAAAATTCAAAGATGCTTCAATAAGGTATACTGATTCTGACCAGATCAATACTAAAGATTTGGAACGATGGCTCGATAAATCCCGGGAAATTCAATGGGATTACAAAAACATCGTAAAACGAAAAGGAAAGCTGGAACGACTAAAATAAGATCCGATAATGGCTACTAAAAAAGAAATAAATTCTGACCAAATGGAAGAGTTGATCAAAACATTGAAATCCCGTTTTGAGGGAAACATGCATCGCCATGAAGGTTATGATTGGGATACTATTCAATCCAAATTGGAAGCTGATTCTGATAAACTTTGGTCGTTGAATGAAATGGAAATTACCGGCGGCGAACCGGACATTGTAAAACTTGGTGATAATGATTCAGATTATCTTTTTGTGGATTGCTCCCCGGAAAGTCCTAAAGGCAGACGAAGTCTATGCTACGACCGTGAAGCACTGGAATCCCGAAAAAAATATCCACCTAAAAGTTCTGTGATCGATGTCGCTAATGAAATGGGAATTAAGCTTTTGACCGAAAAACAATATTACAAATTACAGTCTTATGGTCAATTTGATACCAAAACTTCCAGTTGGATATCAACTCCTTCCGAGGTAAGAGAACTAGGCGGTGCACTGTTTTGTGATCGGCGATATAATCAAGTCTTTACGTACCACAATGGTGCTGATTCGTATTATGCAGCAAGAGGGTTTCGTGGATGTTTGAAAGTTTAAGAATTACATTTAACCATGAATCTTGAAAAGAATAAACAGAATGCCATTTCCTTCTACAGAACAGCTTATGAAGGGAATCCTACCAAAGCCATTAAAGACTATGCTGGTAAAGAATACATACAACACAATCCAGATGTAGCTGATGGTTTACAAGGCTTTATAGATTATTTCGAACGAATGCAGAAGGAATACCCTGATAAATCTATTGAGTTTGTACGATGCATTGCTGAAGGAAACTTAGTAGCACTTCATACACATCAAACTTGGCCGGGAAATGATCAATATGTGACGATGGATTTCTTTCGGTTTGATCAAAATGGAAAGATCTGTGAACATTGGGATGCCATTCAGCAAATTCCGAAAGAGTCGGCTAACCCAAATACAATGTATTAAAGCAACCCCGCTACGTACATTTCTGATAAAAACTATAAATATCCCTTTTCCAGCAGATATTTATAATTATCTGCTTTAGAACCGATATTATTGATTATCTGCTCTAGAACAGATATACTGCTTACTAAAAAGATATGATTGCTGTTCTTACAGGCGATATTGTAAATTCTCGCAAGGGTGAAACAAAGAATTGGTTAACCGCCCTCAAAAATGTTCTCAGTCACTACGGAGCAGAGCCAAAAGATTGGGAAATATACAGAGGCGATAGCTTTCAGTTAAGTGTAAAACCTGAAAATGCATTTATTGCTGCTATTCACATAAAAGCTGAAATCAAAAAAACAACTTCTCTGGATGTAAGACTTGGGATTGGGCTGGGAGAGGAAACTCATAAAGCAGACAAAATCACAGAATCAAATGGATCTGCTTATCAATTATCGGGTGAAGGTTTTGATCTACTAAAAAAGCAAACTTTGGCTTTTAAGTTGCAAAATAAAGAACTAACACAGGAATTAAATCTAATGCTGGCGCTTTTACTTTTAACTGCAGACAGATGGAGTAATACAGTCGCTGAAGTAATTAAAACAGTTATCGAGCATCCGGAAAAAAATCAGCAAGAGATTGCCCAGATTCTAAACAAATCTCAAAGCAACGTAAGCGAAGCACTTAAAAGAGGAGGCTTCGAAGAAATAATGAATATGAATAAATTCTATCAAGCCAAAATTTCAGTTTTATGAACATCCTTGCTCTAAAATTAATAATTGCTCATCTGATAGGTGATTTCACTTTTCAACCTGATAAATGGGTAAAGGATAAAAAGCAAAAAAAGCAGAAATCTAAATTTCTGTATCTGCATCTTGGAGTTCATGCATTAGCTCTGTTGGTATTATTGGAACTTGAATGGAATTATTGGTTCATTTTTGTAACGATTATTTTGAGCCATTTCTTGATCGATCTTATCAAATTAAAACTGGATGGAAAGATAAGTCCCCGATTGCTTTTTGTGACTGATCAATTAGCACATTTTTCGATTATTGCAGCGCTTGTCTATGGGTATGAACCTTTTCAGATCAATCTCTCAATTCTGTATTCATATGAATCTCTGATTCTGATTCTTTCATTACTAAGCCTAACTTACGTCTCAGCTATAGTTATGAAAATGATAATGAGTACATGGGAAATTGAGGAAGATAATCTTAAAAACTCGTTGCAAAGTGCCGGAAAATATATAGGAATTTTAGAACGCCTTTTTGTCTTCGGATTTATTCTGTTAGATCAATGGCAGGCAATAGGTTTACTTATAGCAGCTAAATCCGTATTTCGGTTCGGAGATCTCTCAAGAGCAAAAGATAGAAAGCTTACCGAATATATCTTAATTGGCACTTTGCTAAGCTTTGGATTAGCAATAACAATTGGTGTGGCTTTCAAATATTTTGTAAGCCTATAAAAATAATCTATTAAGTTGAAGAACATTAAAAAACTTTACTCACACTTCTTAATAAACTCTCTACAATTTCCCTCTCTAAATAATCTGCCGCTTCACGATATTCTCTAAACCATAATTAACTACTTTAGATACGGAATAAATTCCTTGCAGGAATACTTGACTAAAATCAGCCCTATTCAAGTTCTCGAGTCAAGGACTTCAGTCCGCTGGGCTTAACAAAGAACTAAATTCTCTTTAAAACCTCTTCCGCCAAAAAATCCACAGCTTCCGGACATTCTCTGAACCATAATTCCGGCTCAACTAATTCAACTTCAGACACTGCTAGTTGATCTTCATTATCCCACATAACATCTACACGAGCGTAAGCAGGTAACGGCTTACAAGCTTGTACTACTTCTTCTGCAAAAGTGATTTCTTCTTTTGAAGCTTCGTAATTATGAACGGTTCCACCAAAATCATCCTGCACTCTGAAATCTCCCGATTTTGCTTTTTTGAGAATAGCATGAGTAAACTTCCCTCCCATCACCATAAACGAAACCTCGCCTTTTGTGGCAATATTATATTGGAATGGTTGAAGCATCATATCTTCTTTTGCAATTAATTCTGTAAAAACTGCTTCGTGATCAACGATATTACCTGAATTGAGCTTATAAGTATGGCGAGCGGCTCCGGCAACGGTTGGCTTTAAGATCACATCTTTCCAACCTGCTTCATTATAAATATCTGAGAGAGATCTTCTTTCCCCTCTTTTGATATACAAGGTCTCTACAATTCTGATACCCTTTTTCTCCAGATCACGGAGATAATGTTTATCCATATTCCAACGGATGGTAGAAATATGATTGATGAGTTTTGTTTGAGTTTCAACACAATCTAGCCATTGTTGAAATTCCTCAAATCGATCAAAGTAATCCCAGGTAGTTCTGAAAATGGCGCATTTAGTAGAAGTCCAGTCGAAATCAGGATCTGCCCAGTCTTTACGAATCACTTTTAGATCGTGTTTCTCTAAAGCTTTTTTGAGCAGTTCCTCTTCCGTTAAAATGTTTTGAATGTAGTCATTCACTTTCTCCGGATTCAAATATCTGGATTCTGTTAAAATGACCACATCAAATTCACTCATTTTCTGCTTCTTTTTCTAGCACCGCTTTTGCGCTTTCCTTTTGGAAAACCGCCATCGTTACTTTTTCTTCTTCCGCCGCCGCTTCTTCCACCACCACCGGAATTGCTCTTTTTATCATCCTGAGCACGCTCAACGGCAACATCTCTGCCTTCAAACTTAGCACCGGTTACACTGTTTGTCAATGCACTTTCATATCCGGTTTCTACTTCAAAGAATGAGAAATTATTCTGAAGATCGATCTTACCGAAATCAGGCTTAGAACCATTTAGTTGCTCATTTACCAGTCCCATCAAACGAACAGGATTAAGTCCATCTCGTCGGCCTACATTGATAAAGAAACGCTCATAACCTGCTTCTGTAATTCCGCGATCTCTACCGCCACTTCTGCCACCACGATCATTTCTTCCGCCGCGATCGTTATTTCTGCTTCCTTTTCGATCATTACCGCCTTGAGCATTCAGATCATTGGAATTAGAATAGTAATCCAGGAATTGATTGAACTCTACAGACAGAAATTGCTTGATCAACGCTTCACGATCAAGATCAGCGAGTTTTTCCATCGCCTGTGGTAAAAACTTCTGTAGTTGATCTTCATTAACTTTTGTGTCCTTGATGGTATCGATAAGATCAAGCATACGAATTCCGCAGATCTCTTCACCACTTGGTACTTCTTTTTTGATGAAACCTTTACCGGACATCTTTTCCAGATCGCGAATTCTGCGAGTTTCTCTGGTGTGGATTATTGAAATCGAAATACCAGAATTACCGGCACGACCTGTTCTTCCACTTCTGTGAATATATACTTCCAGATCGTCAGGTAGATTGTAGTTAATTACGTGAGTTAATTCGTTAACATCTAATCCGCGAGCAGCTACATCCGTTGCTACCAATAATTGCAGATCTTTGGTTCTGAAACGATTCATTACATCATCACGCTGAGCCTGTGAAAGATCACCGTTGAGCAGATCAACATCATAACCGTCTTTGTTCAGTTTAGTAGCGATTTCGGAAGTCTCACGACGTGTTCTGCAGAAAATAATCCCATACACATCAGGATTCATGTCTACAATTCTCTTAAGCGCTTCGAATCTGTTTTTTGCATGTACCATGTAATAATGATGCTCAACATTCTTTGCACCGGCATTACGTTCACCAACCTCGATCTCTTCAGGATTGTTCATGTACTTCGCTGACATCTTAGCAATTGCTTTCGGCATCGTTGCTGAGAATAGAAGTGTTTGTTTCTCTCGGGGAGTATCAGCTAGAATTGCATCCAGATCATCCTGAAAACCCATATTCAGCATTTCATCAGCTTCATCCAATACAAGCGTTCTTACATTACGAACATCAAGTTTTTTTCTGTTGATGAGATCCAGCATACGTCCCGGAGTTCCAATCACTACCTGACAACCGTTATTAAGCGCTTTGATCTGAGTAGAGATATTAGCTCCACCGTAAACAGCTACTGTTTTAACACCTTTCTGATACTTTGCGAAATCCTTAAGATCACGAGCGATCTGAATGGCTAATTCACGAGTTGGTGAAAGCACCAAAACCTGAACATTATCAGAATTTGTATCAATTTGATTTAAAGCAGGAAGTCCGAATGCACCGGTTTTACCTGTTCCTGTTTGCGCTAGTGCAATAAGGTCACGCTGCGAAGCGAGAATAGTAGGTATTGCTAATTCCTGTACTTTTGTGGGTTCTGTAAACCCTAGTTTTTCAACTGCGTCGAGCAGTTCTTGTTTTAAACCTAGTTCTTTGAACGTTGGCATATAATTTTAACCGTTTTTATCCCGTTCAAAAACTGTGCTGTGAGTATTCCTGCCCGGGTCATTTTATTATTAGAGGTGAGCTAATGACAAGAGGCAAGCGGGACTGCTTGATTCATAAAAGCCAGCAATGATCTATAAACCTGAAGGTTGTTACATTTCCAGTCTTATCGCAAACTCACGATTCAGTAAGCTCTAAATATACGGATTAATTCTACCAATAATGAGATCCTTCCTATAATTCTTTTTAATAAAAGATTTCCTGATATATGCTCGAATATTCCTTCATATTTTTTTTATTTTGGCACCGGAAATTTAAACCGGATATCAAAAATTACATGTCTGTTAAAGCACACTACCCAAAAGCACTGCAAATAAGAGAACTGGAACAGAAGATTACAAGTGAGTTAAATCTTCAGGGGTTTATCTTATCCAGAACTATTTGGGGAACTTCTATCTGCTCTGATGAAGTAAATAATTCATTTAATATTTTCAGCAGATTATTTGTGGGCCCGGGTCCTTTCAGGTTTGGTGGAATTTCAGGACTACCTTTTACCGGGAAAACAGGCGTGATGGCTTTTGCCAGTCATATTCCTGATAAAGGAGGAGCTTTTATTTTATACGGTCCACATATCGGAGTATCCAAAGAAGGAAAATCCGGAGAAATCCTTCGACAAAGACAAGATTCTAACTCCACTTGTTGCGGCTCTCTTATTGCCGGATTATCTGCAATTCAAAATCCGTCAACTATTGGTAAAGAAACTGCATCTGATTATCAACAAGCTCAGGTTGTTAAGATGCTGAATGACGAAAGAGATCAAATTCTAAGCGCAGACGATCAGATCAAAGAAGTGACTGAAAAAGCTTATGAAAAAATTCATCCCCAAGTGAAAGAGCTTATCCATGATTGCAAAGATGCACTTGTGGGCAAAAAATTATATCTGATGGGTGGAATTGTGATCAACACCAATTGGGACGAAGAAGATTATTTCGATATCAGAAACTCGGAAGTGATCGAACTTACCTGAGAAATCTTTCCCAAGGAGATTTTTTTGTGATTGCGCCAATAAGAGCTACACCAACTATTATTACATGTATAATAGTTTTCATTCCGTTTGCAACTTCAGGAGAAATCATATAAATGTACCGCCCTCCCAGCCAGTTGAAGATCATATAGAAAACAAAGCCAATCATTAAATTTCCAAAGAATCGGATAGAGAATAAAGCCGCAGGATGGTAATCGCTGTCTAGCTTTTCCTCGTATTCTCGATCCAGCTCTTGTTTACGTAAGTCTCGCTCTATCTCACTTTCAAATTCCTTCTGCTCTAATTCTCTTTCTATCTTGTTTTTCATATTCAAGGCTGCCACAAAATCACTGAAGCACAAAAATTTTAGAGATTTTGTGTTTTAGTGGATCATCTATATTGTTTTTATTGCTCATATCCCAAAATAACAAAGTGGACTAATAATAAAAATCCAGACCATGCCTGTAAATGATAAATAATTTGATGACAGTTGTTGAACAGTAAAATATATAGGGTCATCCCGAACTTGAGTGGCTACAGTTCAAAAGTGTTGCTAAATTATCTTCGTACGTATACTGCTTTAGTTTTGAAGATTTCAGGAAAAGCTCCCAACTACACCGACCTTTAGAATTATTTCCACTATCTCCATCACCCCGCTTTCAGCGAAATGATGGATAGCTATTTCTCCGTCTGTCGGGCTTTGCACGGCTGACGGATTTTGGTTGCGGAGATAGGAGCACAACCTCGGAGTTCGCGCCAATAATTCTTGTCGGGAGCTTTTGGTACTGGAGCCTGTGCTGAGGAAGCTCAGTATCGGTACAAAAGTACATGAACATGTATAAATTACTAGATGGATATTAGAAACCCGGGGATTAATCCCCTTCTAGCTTATGTTCTTGTCTTAAACTCGTACATAAAAAGCAAGGACTTTAGTCCTGCGACTAATATTGCAACAAGTAAAGGAATGGAGGTTATTTTCATTGAGGCTCTTCCTTAAATTCACATTCCAAACGAGAGCAATCAGGGTTGCCACAAAATCACTAAAACACAAAAAATTTAGTGGTTTCGTGTTTTAGTGGCCTTTTATTTTTCCTCATACATAAACTCGATCATATTCCCATCAGGATCAGCTATAAATAAGAATCTTCCCTTTTTTCTGTTTGCCGGACCACTCATGATCGTTACTTCTTTTTCTCTGAAGTATTTAGCCAGCTCATCTATTTTTTTAGGCGAGTCAACATAAAACCCAAAATGGTCTACACGAAAATCTCTGGAAGTTGGGTCGTAGCTAGTTTCCGCTTCAACGATCACCATGGTATCTCCTCCACCAATATCGTAGACAGCCATACTTTGTCCCATTGTTCTGATAACTTCAAAGCCAAGAATGTCTCCGTAAAATTCTTTGGATGCATCGATCCTGTTTACCCGAATAGTAATGTGATTTAAACCTGAAGGCGTAAAATTCATTTTGTTCAATTAAAAATTAAGTATTGTTCAATAATCAATATCTTAAGTTAATTCTTAATTGTATAATTTCATTCCGAAATTCTTTCAAATCATTTTTACTCGTGTCAACATTTTACATTGTAGCTACTCCGATTGGTAATCTTGGTGATCTTTCGCCCCGGGCGGTAGAAGTTTTAAAATCTGTAGATCATATTGCTTGTGAAGACACCCGAACTTCCGGCAAACTATTGACTACCTTTGGAATAAACACTCCAAAATTTTCGTTTCATCTTCATAATGAACATCATAAAGTTGAACACGTATTGAATATTTTGAGAGGTGGACAATCGGTTGCTTTGATCTCTGATGCAGGAATGCCGGGTATTTCTGATCCGGGTTTTTTAGCTGTTCGGGCTATTAAACAAGAAGGAATTACAGTTACCGTTATCCCCGGACCTGATGCTGTTACTACAGCTTTGGTGGCTAGCGGACTTCCCTGCGATAAATATTGCTTCGAAGGATTTCTTCCACCCAAAAAAGGGCGACAAAAACGACTGAAAGAACTATCTGAAGAAGAACGGACGATCGTGTTCTATGAAAGCCCGCACAGAATTGTGAAATTACTCAAAGAATTGGAAGAACATTTTGAACCGGAACGATTAGCAGCCGTTGCCCGTGAACTCACCAAGAAATTTGAAGAAGTGGTACGAGCTCCTATTTCAGAATTAAAAGAAGACTTTGAAAACAGAGCTTCCATCAAAGGAGAAATCGCAGTTGTTGTTGCAGGAAAAGGGTATTCGGAATGATAGTAAATGTTTGCAGTGCTAATCCAACGGAAGTAGCTACCGTCACCCTCAACTCGATTCAGGGTCTGTAGGGTGTGATTCGTTGAAACTGATAAGAGCTAATTCAAAGCCGTGTTCCTCACAGATGCTGAATCAAGTTCAGCATGACTCTGTATATTCTATTGTTCAAAAACAGTAATCGAATTAACTATCATCTACATGAGTGACTTTTACTATATTATTTTCCAAAATTCGAATAAGAAATAATTGATGAACAAATTTCTCGAAAACAAATGGGCATTATCTATCACAGCCGGAATCTTACTCGGCTTGAGCTTCCCTCCTGTTGATCTGTCATTTCTGAGCTTCCCCGCATTTATTCTACTTTTTTTACTGGCTGATAAATGTGATTCCAACAAACAATTGGCTTATTACAGTTATGCGGGATTTGTAGTCTGGAATCTGATCACGACGTACTGGTTAATGATGGCAAGCTTGGTCGCCGGAATTGCTGCTGTATTAGCAAACGCAGCTATAATGACCATTCCGCTTGTTCTATTTCGGGTTTGTTCAAAGCGATTTGATAAAGCATGGATGATCGCTCTTTTGCATGCTTCCATTTGGGTGAGTTATGAGTTTCTGCACCATAATTGGGATCTTTCCTGGCCTTGGTTAACACTTGGAAATGCATGGGCAAATCAGGTTTCACTGATCCAGTACATCTCTGCTACGGGACATCTTGGAATTTCTTTTTGGGTGATCTTCACCAGCTCTTTAGCTTTTCTGGCGTTTAAAAATAAAAAGCAATCTATTGCTCTGGCCGCTACTTTTGCCCTGTTGTTGCCATCCGGAATTTCACTCATGATGTTTTTAGGGTCAACAGAAGCACCGGCAGCCAAAACAACCAGTGTAGCTGTCATTCAACCAAATCATGATTCTTATGAAAGCCATGGTGGATTAGGAAGTCATTCTGTGTTGATGGATAGTCTTTTCAGCATCACAAATAAAGTGATAACCGATGACACCGAACTTATTGTATGGCCTGAAAATGCGGTTGATGCAGGAATTTACATGAATTCAAGAACGGCTTTAAGTATTTCAGATTCAGCACAAGCCTGGAATGCTTCGTTGATTACCGGAACCGGTTTATTTGAACTGTATGAAGAGCCTCCAACTTTGTACAGAGATATGGTTAATGGACGAGCAAGAAACTACTTTAACGCCGCTCTTTATGTTAATGCAGATGGCGAACGCACTCGTTACGACAAACATAACTTGGTACCCGTTGTAGAGCGCTTCCCATTCGTGGAATTCTTTAATACGATAGATGTTTTCGGTTGGCTGGATTGGGGAAACATTGCGGGATTTGGTAAAGGCCTGGAAGCTACTTCCCTTAAAACAGATAATTTTACCACTCAGGGATTGATCTGTTATGATTCTGTGTATCCATCGTGGATCAGAGAATTTATAAAAGACGAAGCTGATTTTATAACCATCATAACCAACGACGGATGGTGGGGAAATACCAGTGGACATTATCAGCATTTTGCGTACGCCCGATTACGAGCCATTGAATTTGATCGCTGGATCGTGAGAAGTGCAAACAACGGATTTTCCGGCATCATAGATCCTGAGGGCAATGTACTCCAGAAAACAAACTACTGGGAACGTACCGGATTCACTTTTGATGTTCCTTCAAAATCCACCAAAACCATTTATACCAAATTCGGAGACTGGCTTGGATATTTGTGTCTGATTTTAAGTGTTGGTGGGTTGGGATTCATCTCGTTTACTAAGTTCCAAAATTTTCGCTTTAATCAGGATAATTAAGTATATACGCAATCTAATCCGTGTGTATATAAGTTGTGCACATTAAAAAATAACCTAGTAAATCATGGAATTACCTAAATATCACGAAACTTTTATACCGATTTTGGAAACGTTAAGCTCTAATGATTCTATAAGCAGTCGGGAATTAGCTTTAAAAGTTCGTGACGTATATTATTCGGATTTACCTAAAGAGCTTTTAGACAAAAAAACTAGCACTGGAGCCAATACATTAATTGATCGAATACTTTGGGGTAAATCCTACTTAAAAATGGGTAAATTTGTTTTCTACCCAAAAAGAGGAATGGTGCAAATCGGTGAGAAAGGAATACAAGCTTTGGCAAGTGGACAACTTCTATTGACAGACTTACAAAATGACCCTGACTTTATCCAACACCGCTCATCTGTAAAAAGTAAAAAAGATAATGAAACAGAATTGGAAACTGTTGATGTTGATAATGCATCTCCACAAGACTTAATCGATACTGGATTTGAAACAATTGAAACCGAAGTTAAAACCGAGATTCTTGATAAACTTAAAGATCTTGATCCTTACTTCTTTGAAAAAGTTATCTTGATTTTACTCAAGAGAATGGGTTATGGCGATTTTATTGAAACCTCAAAGTCAGGAGATGGCGGAATAGATGGAATTATAAATGAAGATAAGCTTGGACTTGAAAAGATTTACACTCAAGCAAAAAGATACAATGAAAATAAAGTACGTGAAAAGGATATCAGGAATTTCATTGGAGCAATGAGTGGAGATACTTCGAAAGGAGTATTCATTACAACATCTACTTTTGACGATTCAGCAATTAAGAAAGCAAGAGAAGCTCATCATTCGATAATCTTAATTGACGGACCTAAGCTTGTGGATTTAATGCATCAATACAATGTTGGAGTTCAAGTAAAAACCACTTATGAAGTGAAAGAAATAGATAACGATTTCTTTGAAGGAGAATAAATGAATTATGGCTAATAAGTGGGGAATTCCAAGTTATGTAGAAACCATAGTAAAAGAGCGAGATAAGAATTGCGTTTATTGCGGTGTAAAATTTATAGAGACAGATGCTTCAAGAAAATCACAACCCTAATGGGAACATATTGTCAATGACACAAGAATAAATAAAGAGCATAATATCGCTTTGTGTTGTATTTCTTGTAATGCAAGTAAAGAGCTAAACTTTTGGAAAATTGGCTTCAGAGTGATTATTGCAAACGAAATAGTATTAATAAGGATTCTGTTGCACAAGTAGTAAAAGAAGCAATCATTAATCCACCGGTATTAAAATAGAAATACGTCCATATCACACTCTCCATCAAAACGAAATAGATGTCATGATAAATGAAATTTCGAAGGAGTTTCTTCTTCCTATTTCTAGCGGGAGAAAATCTACAAGCGTCTTACTTGATAAATATTGGGTTGCGTTTTATGGAAGTGAAATAATCGGAACAGTTGGCGTTTTGAAAACAGATAGTAATTTTTCTGTCCTGAAAAACATGTTTGTAAAGAAAAAGTATAGAGGTAAAGATTTTGGAACAGCCCAACTGCTGTTAAATAGCGTTTTTGATTGGTCAATTGAAGAAGGTATTAGCCGTATTTATTTAGGAACAATGGATCAATTTAAAGCCGCTCATAAATTCTATGAAAAAATGAATTTCAGAAAATAGAAGAAAGTAAACTGCCGCTAAATTTTATAAAGAACCCTATTGATGATGTGTTTTACAAAAAAGACATCAATATGAGATAACCAGCTATTCACCACATATTTTATGATAAAGTATCAAATAGAAAACAACCTATCGCCTCAAGAATTTATTGAAGTACTAAATAAATCAACTTTAGGAGAAAGAAGACCTGTAAAGGAACCCGAAAGAATTACCAAAATGTTAGAATATGGAAATTTGATTGTTACAGCCAGAGAAAACAATGTATTGATCGGCGTAGCAAGGTCTTTAACGGATTTTATGTACTGCACTTATTTATCTGATCTAGCAGTTGACCAATCTTATCAAAAAATGGGAATCGGTAAAGAACTAATAAGACGTACTAAATTGGAATCACCCAAAGCAAAATTAATCTTATTGGCTGCACCTAAAGCAGTAGACTATTATCCTAAAATAGGAATGAAGAAATGGGACCAATGTTATGTATTAGACGTAATTGAATTGAAATAAAGTCAAAGCCAAACGATCTTGTATATAACTAAAGGCGATACAGCGTTTAATTCAAAGAATTTAGCTCGCATCAATTTTTGTACTTAACAGAAAGATCTTTGCTTCGAATCCGTTTAATTGCATAGAGTAAACGCTGATATTCATTTGAAAAAACAGAACTCAATAATGAAACATACACAAAAAGAAATCGCAGAAGCTTTCTCTAACGGAGACTTCGAATTGACTTTCCCTTATCTATCAGAAAATATTATTTGGGATATAGTCGGAGAAAATCTACTAAAAGGAAAAGCAGCAGTATTTAATAATTGCAGGCAGACTTCGGAATATTTCAATTCTGTTGAGACCAACTTTAACACAGAAGATATAATCGTGTCTGAACGCAAAGTAGTAATCCGTGGCACAGGCGAATTTTTAAGAGATGGGAAAAGACTCAATTTAATAACAGCTTGCGATGTTTACGAGTTCAATAATAAGAATGAAGTTGAGAAGATTTCTTCATACTGTATTCCAGAAAAAAAATAAAAAAAATGCCAAAAACAAATGCCGAGAATTGAATTAAGAACTGAAATTCAAGCTAAGAAGGACATTGTTTTTGACCTTTCGCGAAGTATTGATCTGCATACAGTTTCGACTAAACAAACCAATGAAACTGCAATAGCAGGAAAGACAAGTGGTCTTATCGGACTGAATGAAAGTGTCATTTGGAAGGCTAAACATTTCGGAATCTATCAGAAGCTTACATCTAAAGTAACTGAATTTGACCGTCCCAATTACTTCGTTGATGAAATGGTGAAAGGAGCCTTCAAATCCTTTACGCATGAACATCACTTTGAAGATTTGAATGGAAAAACCATAATGACGGATGTTTTTGATTACCGATCCCCATTTGGATTATTAGGAAGATTGATAGATTCGTTATTTCTCAAAAAGTATATGACTGATTTACTGGAGAAAAGAAATCAAATCGTGAAGGAATTTGCTGAATCAGATAAGTGGAAAGAGGTATTAAACCAGAAAATTTATTCCTAATATTGAATCAAGTTCACTTACATTCTTCTGATAATAATTAAGTATCTGCGTAACAATACCATACCTAATGCGTGTATCCCCAAACAATTAACATTTACCTCAAATCGAACTAATTTATAAGATGTACAAGATCTATAAAACTTTAATTCTATTACCT
>JAEPPZ010000007.1 GCA_017640785.1 Balneola sp.
CGGACTTTCCTTATTAAACACCCTTTTAGCAGCTTTAGGTATAGCTGTTCTTGTTTTACTGATTTCCTACTTCTTCAATTATAAGTTACAGTATAACAGACTTAACAAGCTGGAGGAAATTTCGCGTAATATTTCCAAAAAAAGGTTTGCGGAGTATCAGGATATAACAACCAATTATAGTGATGAGATTGATTACCTGGTTAAACACTTTGTGAAATCAAGCCGAACTATAGAAAGAGAAATTCAACGGTTGAACAGAATTGAAAACTACAGGAAGGAATTTATTGGTGATATATCCCATGAATTAAAGACACCAATTTTTGCAATCCAGGGATTTGTAGAAACACTTTTAAACGGTGCGCTAGAAGATGAAAACGTAAACCGGGAATTCCTTAAAAAAACAATGAGGAATGTTAACAGGTTGATCTACCTGACAAAAGATTTAATGGAAATATCCAAGCTTGAAACCGGAGAGCTGAAGTCTGACATGGAGCCCTTTTACCTTTATGAAGTAATACACGATGTGATAGACAGCTTGCACCATAAGGCGGAAAAAGATGACGTGGCCTTAATATTAAATGACTTTGATAAGAATATTCAGGTAAAGGCCGACAAGAATCAGATCAAACAGGTGCTCATAAACCTTATTGAGAATGGTGTTAAATACAATGTAAAGGGTGGAAAAGTAGAGATAGACCTAGTGAACTTTAAAAAAGATAAGAACAGAGTTTTATTGGTTGTTAAGGATACAGGCATTGGCATAGACGAAGCTGATCTTCCAAGAGTTACTGAGAGGTTTTTCAGGGTTGATAAATCAAGATCTAGAGAACGAGGTGGAACGGGGCTGGGTCTGGCGATAGTTAAACACATCATAGAGGCTCACAGAGAGCAGTTATATTTTGAAAGCAAGGTAAATGAAGGCACCACTTTCAAATTTACCCTTCGTAAAGTTCATTAAGAATACAAGAATTCATACCTTAAGGTTTTACTAACAACAGAAGAGATCTTTAAATGGTATATGCAGTTATAATGGCAGGTGGTTCAGGAACTCGGTTTTGGCCAAAAAGCACCAAAAAATATCCAAAACAGTTTTTGAACTTGTTTGGTGAAGGAACCATGATTCAAAACACCGCCGAACGAGTAAAAGAGTTGATTCCGCAGGAGCGGATACTCGTAGTAACAAACGATGACTATGTTGATATAGTAAAAGAGCAGCTTCCAAAAGTTCCCGACACAAATATAGTGGGGGAGCCGGTCGCCAAAAATACAGCTCCTTGTGTAGCTATTGCTGCTGAGCTTTTAATAAAAAAAGACCCGGAAGCAGTAATGGTAGTTCTTCCTGCAGACCACCATATTACTAATCCGGAGGAATTCAGAAGAGTTTTAAAAACCGCAATTGAAAAGGCAGAGTCAGGTGATGACTTGGTAACAATAGGTATAAAGCCCGACAGACCTGAAACAGGATTTGGCTATATCCACGCTGACAGCTCTGTTGCAGAAGAAATTGCAGGCAATACTGTAGAAAAAGTAAGAGCTTTTAAGGAGAAACCCGATTTGGTTAAAGCTCAGGAGTTTTTGGACTCAGGAGATTACTACTGGAACAGCGGAATGTTTATTTGGAGAGCTGATACCGTTCTAAATGAAGTAAAGAACCAACTCCCAGAGATGTTTGAGTTGCTTAAATTAAATTCACAGGATTTATACACAGATCTTCACAATGCAGCAGTAAACGAGTTTTATCAGGACTGCGAATCTATCTCAATTGATTATGGGGTGATGGAGGGGGCAAAAAGTGTTTTTGTGGTTCCCGGAGAGTTTGGCTGGAATGATGTAGGCAGCTGGACAGCGGTTTACGATCTTGCAGAAAAGAATAAAGATGGTAATGCTATTCAGGCAGTTAACGTTACATTTGCGGGCTCACAAAAAAACCTGGTTGTTTCCGGTTCGGGAAAGATGATATCACTAGTGGGAATGGAAAATACAGCCGTTGTTGAAACAGAAGATGCCATTCTTATATGCGACCTTAATCAAGCGCAGGGAGTTAAAGAAATAGTGGAGCAAATAAAAATGAATGAAGAGCTAAAGAAATTTCTTTAATCTATCTCAATTACTTGTTGATCATATGCTAAGTTTATATTGTCAGGAAGCTTTTTGTTTGAAGGCTCATGATCAACATAACTGTTCATGTGAATAAGGTAACCGCGTGGAACTTCGAGTTCATTGATAAGGTCTGCGGCTTGAGGGATAGTAAGATGAGTTGGATGATCGGGTTCCCATCTTAGCCCGCTGATAACAATTACTTTAGATCCACGAATAAGTTCTTTAGTAGATTCGGGAATTTCTTTTACATCAGTAAGGTAGCACAAGTCGTTGATCCTAAACCCCAGAATTTTCAGGTCTCCGTGAAAACAAGGAAGAGGGGTTATCTCGAGATCATTTAAATAAAAAGTTTTCGATACTTCAATCAGATCTAATGATGTAGAACCCAGATATTTATTCTTTCCAAACAGATAGTCAAAACGGGATTTTATAGATTCTATGCAAGCTTCCGAAGTGTACAGTGGAATAGAGCTTTCCTGAACATAATTGTAGGCCCTCAAATCGTCTAATCCACTTACATGATCCATGTGTTCATGGGTTATAAGTACGCCATCAATCTTCTTTATTCTTGAACGGATGCTTTGAATTCGAAATTCCGGACCCGCATCTATTAAAATGGAAGCACCTTCACTTTGAATCCAGGCTGAACAACGTGTACGAGTGTTTCTGGGGTCCTTAGAAAAGCGGTTAGCCCCGAAGGCTCCGGCAACCGGGACACCCATAGAAGTTCCTGTTCCAAGAAAAGTTAATTTCATTATAAAAAATCCAGTTCGTCAATAGAGCTTCGTGGAGAAAGAACCAATCTTTCCCATAAAATATTCAATTCTTTTTTAACAGCAGGTTTTATATAGATGGAGCTCAAGTCAATATCGCTAAGTATCCTGGCGATAGTTCCTACCTGTGACTCGATCGGTTTGTTTTTATTAATGATGACAAGACGGTCACCTTCAATTACGCAGTTGTTTCCTCTAAATGAGCCACGTTCTTTTCTTAATGTGTAATTACACTGTTCTAAAAGTTGTTCTAGTTCCAGAAGGAGTTTGTCGGGTTTCAAAGCGAAATTCCTAGTGTTATTCTATGGTATAAAAGGTCATAATCAAAATCATCTGAGTCAAGGTCGTATGAAGAGAATTTATAATCATAACCAAGGCTAATGCTACGGCTTTTAATGAGGTTTAAAAAGTTAAGACGCGCCCTAACTAAAAGGCTCTTATTTGACCCTCCGAAAAGCCCACCTCTCGAATTACTGAAACCATAAGAAGGAACTCCTTCAATCGAGAGAGAGAGTCGCTCAGGAATTCTGGCGGAAACAAAGGCGCCGGCTCCAAAAGCAAAAACAGTTTGGCTAAAATCGTTATTCTCTTGTTCATTTTGAACATTCACAAGGCTTGAGCTTAAACCGAAAGGAATCCCCATCTGAAATGAGCGTGTACGTACAAAAGAAAAGTGATTAAGGTAGTCTATACCAAGATTCAAATAACGTTCACTTCCAGAGGTTGTAAGTCCATTAACAAAACTTAAAGACGCACTCAGAGAAGTGTTCTCAAAGATAAAAGTCAAGGCAGGCGATTCAAAATCCAGTCTTTGCTGATTAGGCAGGTTGCCACTGTCTCCTGTATAGTTAAAATCTACCGGACTATATCCAATTCTAAAATAGTTTGAAGATGCAGGCTCTCGCTGCTCAGTCTGCCCACCTACGGAAAACATTTGAGCAGAAGCAGGGGAAAGGGCGGTTAAAAAAACTATTAAAACAAGAATATTTTTCATTGGAACTAACTTAATTAAATATACATTTAAAGGTAAACGATAAATAACGGCAATATTTCATGAAAATAGGATTAATTTTTATTCTGACATTAGTATTTGGGTCAGTGCACTTCAGTTCAAATTCAATTTACGACTTCAAGGCGGAAAACATTGATGGTAAGATGATCTCTCTGGATTCCTATGAAGGAAAAGTTATCATGATTGTAAATGTGGCTTCCAAGTGCGGATATACTCCTCAGTACGAAGGTTTACAAGCGCTATATGAGGAGTACAAAGATGAAGGTCTTGTTATATTGGGATTCCCCGCAAACAATTTTAAAGGACAAGAGCCGGGAACCGATGAGGAGATAAAACAATTCTGTACTCTCGAGTATGGTGTTGAGTTTCCAATGTTCTCAAAGGTTTCAGTAAAGGGGGATGATCAGGCGGAACTATTTACCTATCTTACCGCTCTGGATAACCCGGATTTTAAAGGAGATATAAAATGGAATTTCGAAAAATTCCTTATCTCAAAAGAAGGAAATCTTACCCGAAGGTTCAGAAGCCAAACAAAGCCACAAAGTGATGAATTGGTGTCCGCCATCGAAAATGAGCTCTCAAAATAAATATTAAAAAGATTTCAATAAATGGTTGACTTACTTTGATAATCAACCGTATATTTAGTGCTCTCAATTAGGTCCGGTAGTTCAGTTGGTTAGAACGCCTGCCTGTCACGCAGGAGGTCGAGGGTTCGAGTCCCTTCCGGATCGCAAACCCCTCACATAAAGTTTATGTGAGGGGTTTTTTTGTTTGTATATTTCAAGTCCAATAAAAGAGAAAGAGTCTCATGTCTTCTATTTACCCTTCTTACGATGTGATTGTTGTTGGAGCAGGGCACGCAGGTAGCGAAGCCGCTGCCGCCGCTGCACAATTAGGATCAAAGACCTTATTGATAACAATGAATCTGGAAGCCATTGCGAAAATGTCTTGCAACCCGGCAATGGGTGGGGTCGCAAAAGGACAGCTTGTTAGAGAGATCGACGCTCTGGGAGGACTTTCAGGAATAGTTAGCGACGCTTCGGGCGTGCAGTTTAAAATGCTCAACAAAAGTAAGGGTCCGGCAATGTGGAGTCCGAGATGCCAAAGCGACCGGATGCTTTATGCTCAGAAAATGAGAGAATTGTTGGAGCAAAAAGAAAATCTTTTTTTCCGACAGGACAATGTTGTTGATCTCATTTTCACTGAAGATAATAAGGTCGAGGGAGTAGTCACCCAGACGGGGCAGAAATTTTATTCTAAAAGCGTGGTTCTTACAAGTGGAACGTTCTTAAACGGATTGATTCATATTGGCGATAGTAATTATGGAGGAGGACGATCAGGAGAAAGAGCTTCTGTTGGGATTTCCGCTGCATTAGAAAACAAGGGCTTTCTTGTAGGTAGATTAAAAACAGGAACTCCACCCCGCGTGGATGGGCGCTCAGTAGATTATTCAGTGCTGGAAGTTCAAGAAGGTGATGAAAACCCTACTCCTTTTTCTTTTTTAACTGAAAAACTTCCTTCAAAAGAAGAACAACTGACGTGTTGGATTGGCTACACAAACGATAGTGTTCATGAGGTTCTGAAAAAGGGTTTCGATAGAAGTCCGATGTTTAACGGAAGAATCAAGTCCACGGGGCCGCGATATTGTCCTAGTATTGAGGACAAGATCAATAGATTTGCTGATCGGGACAGGCATCAGCTTTTTCTGGAACCGGAGGGATGGAATACCTATGAAATGTATTTGAATGGCTTTTCAACATCTCTTCCGGAAGACATTCAACTGGAAGCGCTGAAAACAATACCCGGCTTTGAAAATGTGGTAATGTTGCGTCCGGGATATGCAATTGAATACGATTATTTTCCGCCTCACCAAATCAAAAGAACGCTGGAAACAAAGCGAGTAAGCGGGTTGTATTTTGCTGGGCAAATAAACGGGACTACTGGTTATGAAGAAGCAGCCTGCCAGGGATTGATGGCCGGTATTAACGCGGCGCTAAAAGTACAGAACAAAGAGCCGTTAATACTCAAAAGATCCGAAGCTTATATTGGGGTGCTGATCGATGATTTGATCAACAAGGGGACCGAAGAACCTTACAGAATGTTTACTTCCAGGGCTGAGCACAGAATTTTATTGAGGCAAGACAACGCTGACCTTAGACTAACTGAGATTGGCTACAAGATTGGTCTCGCAAGCAAAGGTAGACTTGACAATGTCCTCGAAAAGAAATCAGAACTGAACCGGATATTAGACATATTATCAAGCCAAACTGTTAGGCCGGAATCTTTGAACGCAAAACTGAAAGAGCTCGGAACTACTGGCTTGAGTCAGCCGGTAAAGGCAGAAACGGTATTGGCAAGACCTCAGGTTTCTCTGTTTGATATGATGAGCGCAGACACTGAGTTGAACAGTGTGATCGAAGAAGTAACTACGAACAACTATGTTCTTGAGCAGGCGGAGATACAGGTCAAGTACTCGGGTTACATCCAAAAAGAATTTGAAATGGTAGAAGAGTTAGCTCAGAAGGAAAACACGCCGATTCCAACTTCTTTGGACTACTCAAAAATAAAGAGCCTATCTTCTGAGGGCTTGCAAAAAATGTCAAAAATAAAACCGGAAACCATCGGGCAGGCGAGCAGAATAAGCGGGGTGTCGGCAAGTGATGTGTCTGTGCTAATGGTTTACCTTAAGGGGTGAGTTTCACGTGGAACATTCGATCCGTTACATAACAAAAGAAGAGCAGGGTCGAATCGGGTCTTTGTATGATGAAAACAAAGGAGAGTTGAGCGCTTATGTGGAACGGCTTCTTTGGTGGAATTCAAAAATAAATCTTGTGAGCAGAGATGTTTCACGTGAAACTCTGGAGAAACACGTGAAGCATAGTCTGTACGTTTCCTTATTTGGGTGTTATCAGAAGAGTAGTTTTTTTATTGATACGGGTTCCGGTGGTGGCTTGCCTGGTTTGCCGCTTTCGTTGTGCTTTAAGGATAAGCGATTTGAGGTCAATGATATAGTTTCCAAGAAAGTATTTGCTGTTAATGATATGGTGTTGGGTCTGGGTCTTTCTGATCGGGTTAAGGGTCGGCAGGGAGATATACGTGAGATGGGCTGGGACGAAGAAGCGATAATTATTACAAAACACGCCTTTAAGATTGATCAGCTTTATAGTATGGTAGATGAGAAAAAATGGAGTAAGATCATTTTTCTTAAGGGGTATGAAGAGGCGGTCGAAGAAGCGAAAACACTAAATGGCTCTTTTAAATTAAGCATAATTAAACTGGATGCTAAGTTTATGGATCCGTTTTATGAAGGGAAGGGAGTTGTAGAGCTAAGCAGAGGTGCGAATGAATAGTTCTGAGAGAAGATTGAAATTAATGTTGATGCTTCAGCAGGGGAGAGATCGTAAGACTGTTCAGGAGTTCGCGGATTACTTCGGTGTGAGTAAAAGAACTATATTTAGGGATTTCAATGCCTTACAAGAAATAAATGTGCCCATTACCTGGGATAAATACAGTGGTTATGGGGTGATGCCGGGTTTTAAAATTCCACCCCTTATGTTTTCGTCTCATGAGCTGGCAACCATTATTGTGGGACTTAATTTTGTGAAATCACAGATCGATGCCAGGCTTGTAGAGGATGCAAAAGGAGTCGAAGTGAAAATAAAAAACGTGCTTCCGGATGAGTTGAAAGATTTTATGACTTCTCTACAAAAAAAGACAGTTGTAGATCCTTATCTGAAATTTGGTTCGGAAAAAAAAGAAGGGGGAAACTGGTATAAAATAAGTAGTGCAATTTCTCAGAAAAAGAGAATACAGTTTTTATATACAGCAAAATCCGGAGAGAAGAAAATTAGAAAAGTGGACCCATATCTTTTGGTTTTTTATCAGGACCATTGGAATATGATCGGGTTTTCTCACCTTCGTGGTGATTTCAGGAATTTTATTCTTGACAGGGTGCGTGAGATAGAAATTCTGGAAGAAGATTTTGTAGAAAAGAAGGAAATGTCCATAGAGGACTTAATTTTTAGATTTGACGGCGATCAACATAAAGTTGAGGTGTTGCTAGATAAAGAAGGATATAAGCGGTTTAAAGCGAATCTCCCCACTAAAAATTTTAAGATATTGGAAGAAAAACCCGAAAAAATTAAAGTGAGCTTCGAAATCGAAAATCTGGAATTTATAAATGTGTGGCTACTGCAGTTCGGAAAACAGGTGAAAATTCTTGCTCCTCAGGAGTTGATTTCCAAGAGAGAGAAGCTTCTTAAGGAAATGTTGGAGCAGTAAAATATTCAGCATAAAAAAAGAGGTTTCATAAAAATGAAACCTCTTTTGAAAACCCCGAAAGTAAAAGAGATTCTAAACCTCTTCTTCTTCCTCATTTGCCACTCGAGTCACGGCTGCGATGTTTCCTTCATCATCTAGTCTCATAATACGAACACCCTGAGTATTTCTTCCCATAGTTCGTATTCCTGAACAACCCATTCTGATCACTTTACCTCTTTCAGTAATGATCATAAGGTCGTCCTCATCAGTGACTTCTTTAAGGGCAATAAGACTTCCGGTTTTCTTAGTAACCTTTAGTGTTATCACACCTTTACCGCCACGAGATTGTTCTCTGTAATCATCAACGAGGGACCGTTTTCCAAATCCATTCTCTGAGATGGCCAGAACAGTAGCTTCATGAGTATTGCGAATCACAACCATATCCACAACTTCATCATCTTTGCCGAGATTCATGCCGCGAACACCGGAAGTATTTCTTCCCATTTCTCTTGCTTCAGATTCGTGGAACCTGATGGCGCGACCGTTTTTATTGGCCAGAATAATGTTGCTGTCACCATCTGTAAGTTCTGCTCCAAGAAGAGAATCACCATCCTTGATGTTAATAGCGATAATGCCATCACGTCTTGGACGGGAATAAGCTTCCAGTGAAGTCTTTTTGATCTGTCCTTCTTTAGTAGCCATTATGATAGAGTGCTTTTTCACATACTCTTCATCATCCAAGGTTTTAACAGGGACAAAGGCTTTAATGTGATCTTCTTTATCAATTTCAATGAGATTCACAATTGCACGACCCCGAGCAAGGCGACCTCCTTCAGGGATTTCATAAACCTTCAACCAGTAACATTGTCCTTTTTCCGTAAAGAAGAGAATGTAATTATGGTTGGTGGCTACGAATAAATGTTCTACCCACTCCTCATCTCTGGTGGTAGTTCCTTTCATTCCTTTTCCGCCGCGACGTTGTCTTCTGTATCCGCTGACCGGCATTCTTTTGATAAAGCCTTTATTAGAAATAGTAACAACTACATCTTCATCAGCAATCATATCTTCGATATTGAAATCATCAGCGGAGTACACAACTTGTGTTCTTCGTTCATCACCATATCGCTCTTTGATATCCTGTAGCTCTGCTTTGATGATATCAAACTGGATATCTCTATTGGCTAAAATTTCACGGAAACGTTCAATTTTGTCTACAATTTCTTGATACTCAGTATCGATCTTATCGCGTTCTAACCCGGTAAGTTTTTGAAGGCGCATTTCCAGAATAGCTTTTGCCTGGATATCTGTTAATGCGAATTGCTTACGAAGCCCAACGTTTGCTTCCTGTGGATTTTTTGAAGCCCGAATAGTTTTAATTACTTCATCAAGATTATCAAGCGCAATTTTAAGTCCTTCTAAAATATGAGCGCGCGCTTCTGCTTGATCGAGATCATAAATCGTTCTCCGAATAACAACGTCAACGCGGTGTTCTACATAATGGAAAATTAATTCTTTAAGACCCATTACTTTAGGTCGACCTTTGACGAGAGCTAAACTAATTACACCAAAAGTGGTTTGCATTTGGGTGTACTTATAAAGCTGATTTAAAACCACTCCTGCATTAGCAGATCTCTTAAGAATGATAACAATGCGCATACCGTCACGATCGGACTCGTCGCGAATTTCTGAGATCTCAGTTATTTTCTCGTTATTTACAAGTTCGGCAACTTTTTGAATCAGCGTACTCTTATTTACCTGATAAGGAATTTCGGTAATAACAATTTGTTCTCTACCGCCCCGAAGCTCTTCAGTACTAGCTCTTGCGCGCAGAGTGATCTTTCCACGACCAGTTTCGTAAGCTTCTTTTACTCCTTCATATCCATAGATAATGCCTGCGGTTGGAAAATCCGGAGCTGTAATATGCTCCATTAATTCTTTGGTTTCAATATCCTGATTCTGGATGTAAGCGGTTATTCCATTTATAACTTCCGTCAAGTTATGTGGAGCCATGTTTGTGGCCATCCCAACAGCAATACCTGATGAACCATTTATAAGAAGGTTCGGAAGAGCCGCGGGCATAACCGTAGGTTCTTCGAGCGTATCATCAAAGTTCGATTGAAAATCTACTGTGTCTTTATTTAAATCGGTCAAAAGTTCTTCGGCAATTCTATCCATACGAACTTCTGTGTAACGCATTGCAGCTGCGGAATCACCATCAACAGAACCAAAGTTACCCTGGCCGTCAACAAGCGGATATCTCAAAGAGAAATCCTGAACCATTCTTACGATAGTGTCATAAACAGCAGTATCACCATGTGGGTGATACTTACCTAAAACCTCACCAACAATACGAGCACTTTTTTTGTAGCCACGATTGTGAAGCATTCCAAGATCACTCATTCCAAACAAGGCCCTTCTGTGTACCGGCTTTAATCCGTCACGAACATCCGGAAGTGCACGAGACACAATCACCGACATCGAATAATCGATGTAGGATGATTCCATTTCGTCTTCTATAGTAATAGGTATAATTTTTTCTCTAGCCATATCTTAAATAATAAATTCTTTTTGTATTGTTTCGGCTTAAATATCGATTTTTGCGTACTTGGCATTTCTTTCGATGAACTCTCTACGAGGAGCGACTTCATCTCCCATTAATGTGGAGAACATTTTATCTGCAGTTGCCGCGCTTTCAACAGTTACCAATTGAAGGGTTCTGGTTTCCGGGTCCATTGTGGTTTCCCATAACTGACTTGGGTTCATTTCTCCCAATCCCTTATAGCGAGAAATATCAAATTTGCGACGACCTTTCTTGAGTTCTTTAACCATTTTGTCTCGCGTGGCTTCATCCCATGCATAGTCAATAGTTTTACCAACGGTAATTCTATAAAGAGGGGGTGTTGCTATATACATGTGCCCGTTGTCAATAAGTGGACGCATGTATCGATAGAAAAATGTCAGTAATAAAGTTCGAATGTGCGAACCATCAACATCAGCATCCGTCATAATAATGATCTTATGATACCGGAGTTTTTCTACTTCGAATGCCTCATCGCCATGACCAACCCCCGTTCCCAGAGCGGTAATCATTGCTTGAATTTCTTTATTCTCAAGAATTTTGTTGATCTTTGCTTTTTCCACATTCAGAATCTTTCCACGAAGAGGAAGAATAGCTTGAAAACTACGATTTCGACCCATTTTAGCTGAACCACCCGCAGAGTCACCCTCCACTAGGTAAACTTCGCAATGTTCGGGATCTTTGATGGAGCAATCTGCCAACTTACCCGGAAGACCACCTCCACTCATTACGCTTTTTCGTTGAACTAACTGACGAGCTTTTCGGGCTGCTTCCCTTGCTTCTGCAGCCAGAACAACCTTTTCAATGATCCTTTTTGCAGTTTTAGGATTCTGCTCTAAATATTCATTAAGTTGATCGTAAACAGTAACTTCTACTGCGCTTTGAACTTCAGAATTACCAAGCTTGGTTTTAGTCTGACCTTCGAATTGAGGTTCTGCAACCTTAACACTTAAAACAGCTGTAATTCCTTCTCTGAAATCTTCACCTGAAATAGAAATTTTACTGTTAGATTTTATGATCTTATTCTTTTCAGCGTAGCTTTTTAAAGATCTTGTTAATGCTCTTCTGAATCCGGAAACGTGAGAACCACCTTCTCGTGTGTTAATGTTGTTCACATAGGAGTGGACATTTTCAGCATAAGTGTTGTTATATTGCATAGCCAATTCAACAGGCACTCCTTCAACTTCGCCCTGAATATAAATTGGTTTCGCCATATGAGTTTCGCGGTTCTCGTCAAGATATTCCACGAAATCACTAACGCCACCTTCAAAGTGATAAACTTCTTTGCCGAGGGCTTCGTCCTCTTCTCTTTCGTCGATGAGTTCGATGGTAACTTCAGGATTCAGGAAGGCCAGTTCGCGCATCCTGTCGGCAATAATATTGAACTTAAATTCTGTAGTCTGGGTAAAAATAGAAGGGTCCGGCATGAAATTGATGATCGTACCGGTTTTATCACTCTTTCCTTCTTCCGAAAGTTGCTTAGTGGTAATTCCTTTTTCGAATTCCATTTTATAGATCGTACCGTCTCTGTGAATCTCGGCTTTAAAAACAGTAGCAAGAGCGTTCACACAACTTACACCTACTCCGTGAAGTCCACCGGAAACTTTATAAGAATCTTTATCGAATTTACCACCGGCATGTAATTTGGTCAGAACAACCTCAACAGCAGGGATTCCAAGCTTAGGGTGCATATCAACAGGAATACCACGACCGTTATCTTCTATGGTCATGGAACCGTCTTCATTAATTTGAACTATTATGTGATCGCAATGACCTGCAAGAGCTTCATCAATGGAGTTATCAACTACTTCGTTAATAAGATGATGCAAACCTCGTTGACCCGTATCGCCAATGTACATAGCAGGTCTCTTTCTTACCGCTTCAAGACCCTCCAAAACTTGAATATTCGAAGCCTTGTAATCGGTAGGTTTATTTTTCGCCATAAATAAGGGGTGATAGCTTGGTTAGATGTGTAATTTGATAGTCGAAAATAGTGCTTACACGGGCAAAATCAAAAAAAGTGAAGAGTTATATCAAAAAAAATAGAGATTAAAATTCTGAAGCCAAATTCAACCAAATTTTACAACCTCTTTAATGTGGATAATTAAAGAAAAATGTGAATAATTCAGTTTTTTGATAAAAATACTACTAAAAACGTTGATGTTTGGAGAGAATAGCTCTATCTTTGGCGTCTATTTCTCAATGAAAAATCAATTATTATAAGATGTCGCGAAGAGACGATATTACCGGAAAAAAAGCACTGAACGGTTACCGTTCATCTAAGTCTAACAATAAGACTAAGCATCGCTTTAATTTGAATTTACAGAAAAGACGCTTCTACATACCAGAAGAAGATAAGTGGGTAACACTTAAGGTGTCTGCTAAAACATTACGTACTATCAATAAGAAAGGTATTACTGAAGTTTTAAAAGATGCTCGTCGTAAAGGAACCCTGTTAAAAGAGGTATAAGAAAATGGCAAAAGGAAACAGAGTTCAAGTGATTTTGGAGTGTACTGAAAAACCTGGTTCATCTAGATATGTGACCACGAAAAACAGACGTACGCAAACTGACCGCATGGAACTAAAAAAATATAATCCTGTTTTGCGTAAGCATACAGTTCATAAAGAAATTAAATAATCTGAGACATGGCTAAGAAACAAGTATTCGGTTCAGACGCACTAGCAGCAAAAGCGGCTCAACGCCGTATGGCAAAGGTTATCATTTCTACTAAAAATGAAAACGGTAAGTACTCTTATCGTGAAGCAATGGTAGATCAGGATAACGTAAAAGACTTTATCCAAAGCAATAAGGCGTAATTACGTTAAAAAAGATTTAAAAGGTTACGCAAGAAAATTGTGTAACCTTTTTTTTTGCTTAATTTTAAAGGATTATTAAAAATACTATGGCTTTAAAAGAACAAATTCTCGAAGACCTGAAAACAGCAATGAAAGCTAAGGACAAAGACCGTTTACAGGTTCTGCGTTCATTGAAAGCTAAACTTCAGGAAAAAGAAATAGCTGAACGAAAAGATGGAGAAGCTACTTTAACTGAAGACCAGGCAATTGCTGTTTTGATGAAAGCGGCTAAGCAAAGAAAAGAATCCATCACCCAGTTTGAAGAGGGTAATCGTGAAGATCTTGCTGAAAAAGAAAAGGCTGAGCTAGAGATCATTGAAGAATATCTCCCGAAAATGCTTACTGAAGATGAAGTGCGTGAAGTAGTCTCAAAAAAGATTGCAGATCTTGGAGCAGAAGGTCCTCAGGATATGGGGAAAGTAATGGGGCCAATTATGGGAATGCTGAAGGGAAAAGCTGACGGCGGTCTGGTAAGCAAAGTTGTTAAAGAGGAGCTCAGCAACTAATGAATACGGTGGACATAATAATTGCCATCCCCGTTCTGTATTTTGGATACAAAGGTGCCGTTAATGGTTTTGTGAAGGAGATTCTCAATATTGTGGGGATTACACTAGCGATCTTTTTGACGTTCAATTACATGGATGCCTTCGGAAATATCATCGCACCGTTTTTTGAAGATACCCCGGAATATATTCCATTCGCTTCGGGAGTGATCTTGTTTCTTGGGACGCTTATTATAATCGCCGTTATTGCGTATCTCACTAAGAAATTTCTGGAAGCAGTTAAACTAGGAGCGGTCAACAGGATTGTCGGTGCTCTTTTCGGAGCGCTTAAAGCCAGTATGATCGTAAGTGCGGCTTTATTACTTATTTCCGGATTTAATGTGCCCGCTGAAGAAACAAGAGAAGATTCACTGCTTTACGATTATATAATTCAGGTTGGGCCCGCTGCTTATGAAACCATTGCATTCATTTATCCCGGAGCGGAAGGATTTACAGAAACCATTCAGGAAAACATCAACAAATACAATCCGGCAGAAAACCTGCCCATTTTAAAAGATAATTAACAATGTCATTTCCAAGTGTTGAAGAGCAATTAGCAATCATTAAAAGAGGAGCGGTTGAAATTGTTCCTGAGCAAGAGCTGATTGAAAAACTCAAGAAATCAAAGAAAGAGAATAAACCTCTAAGAGTTAAGTTAGGTGTTGATCCTACTCGTCCTGATCTGCACTTAGGTCATTCCGTGATCTTAAGAAAAATGAGACAGTTTCAGGACCTTGGCCATGAAGTTATCCTGATCATAGGTGGATTTACAGCAATGATCGGAGATCCAACCGGGCAAAATAAAACGCGTCCACCGTTGACTATTGAAGAAGTAAATGAAAACGCCCAAACGTATATCGATCAGGCAAAAAAGATCCTGGATGAAGATAAGCTTACGTTGACCAATAATAATGATTGGTTAGGACCGATGGACTTTATGGATGTGGTTCGTCTCTCTTCGAAACTGACTGTTGCAAGAATGATCGAAAGAGATGATTTCTCAAAACGATTTGAGAATAATGAGGCGATTTCATTGCACGAATTTTTGTACCCATTAGCACAAGGGCAGGATTCTGTTTACTTGAAGTCAGATATAGAATTAGGTGGAACCGATCAGAAATTCAATTTATTAGTAGGCAGGCAGCTTCAAAAAGATGATGGTCAGGATCAGCAGGTTTGTTTGATGATGCCGTTGTTGGTTGGGACCGATGGTTCTGCTAAAATGTCTAAATCTTACGATAACTATATCGGAATAGATGAAGCTCCAAACGATATGTACGGTAAAACTTTATCAGTGCCGGACGAGTTGATCTACACCTACTTTGAACTGGTTACTGATATTGCCATGGAAGATCTTCCTGCGATCAAAGAAAAAGCTGAAAAAGATCCGCGGAATGCTAAACATGATCTGGCGTATACTGTTGTTAGAATGTACCACGGGGAAGAAAGCGCAAAAGCAGCTAAAGATCACTTTGAGCAAACGGTGATCAATAAGCAGGTTCCGGACGACGCTCCCGAATTCGAATATAATTCCGGTGAAGAATTAAGACTTCTGGATGTCATTGGTGATACCGGTTTCTCTCCAAGTAACGGTGAAACAAAGCGTATGATGAAACAGGGTGGAATCAGCCTTGATGATGAGAAGATCAAAGACATCAATCATACCATTACGCTGGAATCGGGTCAGGAAGTGGCTCTGAAAGTTGGAAAAAGGAATTTTGGAATCATCAAAGGGAAATAATTGATAAAGATAAGCTCCTACAACGTAAACGGAATAAGAGCAGCTCACCGAAAGGGTTTTATTGACTGGGTTGAAGAATCCGCTCCTGATATTATTTGCATACAGGAGTTGAGAGCAGATGAAACTCAGATTCCTAAAGAAGTAAAGGAGCTCGGATATCATCAATTCCATCATATAGCTGAGAAAAAAGGCTACTCCGGAGTATCTATTTTATCCAAAGAAAAACCACTCAACATTTTTGAAGGAGTTGGAACGGATTGGATCGATAAAGAAGGGAGAGTATTGGTTCTCGAGTTCGCCACTTTCTATGTTTGTTCTGTGTATGCTCCAAGCGGAACAACGGGAGATATAAGACAGGACATGAAATATAAGTTTCTGGATGATTTTTATAAGTTCGGAGAGTCTTATCTCAAAAAGGGTAAAGAAATTGTCTTTTGTGGAGACTTCAATATTTGTCATGAAGCAATAGATATCCATAATCCTGAAAAGCAGAATAACACATCAGGATTTTTGCCGGAAGAAAGAAAGTGGGTCACAAGTTTTCTGGAACTTGGCTATGAAGATGTATTCAGAAACCTAAATCAAAATGTACCGGATCTGTATAGCTGGTGGAGCTATCGGGCTGCTTCGAAAGAAAGAAACAAAGGCTGGAGGATCGATTATCATTTGGCGACAAAAGGGTTGGCATCAAAAGCTGTTGAAGCAGAGATTGAAATGAAATGGGATATTTCAGATCACGCTCCGGTTTCTGTTGTGTATGATATTTAGTTAGCGGTTATCTGTTTGCTAAAGTTTTTAGGATAATTTCTTTGAACATGGCAATTCCCGTTTCGATAATTTCATCCCGAAAATCGTAATCGGGGTTATGTAATGCAGGTGTTTTTTCTCCTGATCCTAAACCAAACATAGCTCCGGGATAGCGCTGAGTAAAGACTCCAAAATCCTCTCCGAATTTGAATGGGTGTTGCCGTTGATTCAGTTGGAACCCATTTTCTTTGGCAGACTCTTTTATTATTGTATTACAAAAAGGGTCATTTTTTGTGGCAGAAAAGTAATCGAACCAAAGCATTTCAAGTTTCAGGGAATGTTTAAGTGCCACGTCCTGAGCAATGCTTTCAATTTCCTTCATTAAAGCATCCATTTCTTTCGGGGTCCATGTGCGGATCGTCAAATGAAGTTCTCCATCGGCCGGAGATACACCATAATCTTTCGTTCCCATTGAACTATACACGGGGGTAATCAAGGCAAAATCTTCACTATTGATATCATTGACTACAATATCATTATATCTATTGATAAGCTCAGCGAGGGCTAATGCCGGATTCAATCCATTTTCCGGTTCGGCTGCATGAGATTCTTTACCGTGAAGAGAGATGGAGACACTTTGCACAGTAGCGGTAAATTCTGAACCGGTCGTTACGATCTGATGCATTGGGAATCCCGGAAGGTTATGAAGCGCAAAGATGTAATCAGGAATGATCTGTTCAAAGTTCTCATCAGCCAAAATACCCGGAGCACCCTCTCCTGTTTCTTCAGCCGGCTGAAAAAGGAGAACAACTCTGGCGTTTTCAAGTGAGGCATTTTGCAACCATTCGGCAAGACCTGCAACAATTACCATGTGGCCGTCATGCCCGCATTTGTGAGATACAGAATCAGTAACGGAGCGATATTCAAAAGTATTAACTTCCTGAATAGGCAGGGCGTCTAATTCGCAACGTATCATGATCGTAGTTTCAGGGTCTCCGAAGTCATAAACAGCAGCTACTCCCGTGGTTCCAAGATCTGTAATGACCTGATCAGGTTCAAACGGTAAGAGAAAGTTTACAATACGCTGGGCGGTTTCAAATTCCAGACCGCTTAGTTCAGGAAATCTGTGTATTTCTCTTCTTAAAGCAACTAATTGTTGTATCATTTAAAAGATCTTTTTGTGATCGAAATTTGCCAGGATAATTATAATGTGGGTAATTTTTAACTAAATAAGGATGCTATTAGTTCATACATTGAATATATTAGCTTAACGCTAAACAATTTAACGTGCGTCTATGCCAACACATTTTGAAGGCACCAAAGAACAAAAAAATACATTAAATACTTTCATCAAATTGATGAGAGCAACAGAAAGTCTTAATCAAAGATTGTGCAGACATTTGTCAGAAGCAAATCTTACGATAAGTCAATTTGGTGTTTTGGAAGCGTTACTTCATTTAGGTCCTCAAAATCAGAAAGAACTAGGGCAAAAGCTTTTAAAAAGCGGGGGGAATATAACATTGGTTATAGACAATCTGGAGAAGAGTGGTTTTGTAAGTAGAAAAAAAGATCAAAACGACAGAAGGGCGTTGATAGTAGAGTTAACAGCACAAGGGAAAAGTTTTATTGAAGATTTTTTTCCTAAACATCTGGATAAGATTTCTGAAGAATTCAGCGTTCTTGACGATAAAGAGAAAAAAGAACTGGGGAGACTTTGTAAGAAAATTGGAATGAAGAAAGAATAAGTGTCGTTATAAAAGAAGAATTTTAAAACTCCATAAATCCCTCAGGGAGTAAGTCATGAAAAGCTTGCTCCCTTTTTTTATCAATCTGTTTTTTTCTAAAGGTTCATCAAAGCTGATCTTCCAGTTGCCCGATCTGATCTCTGATCCTTGCAGCTTCCTCAAATTCCATATTCTTAGCGGCATGGAGCATTGTTTTACGTAAATGCTCGATCAGCTTTTCTTTGCTTTCAAACGTAACTTCATTCATAGCCGGACTCGCTTTGTACTGAATACCATCGTCAGCAACTTTAATGGATTCCAGATAATCCTGCTGTGCGGCTTTTTCAGCTTCTTGCCCAAAGTCCATGCTTTTGTTTGAGATCAAAGAAGGATCAACAAGTGGTTTCAGTTCTTTGATAATCGTTTGTGGAGTTATACCATGCTTCTCATTGTACTCCATCTGAATTTTACGACGGCGCTCAGTTTCGTCAAGTACCTTCTGCATGCTGTCAGTGATTCTATTGGCATACATAATGGCTTTACCACCAACATTTCTTGCGGCACGACCGACGATCTGAAAAAGAGATGTTTCAGACCTCAAAAAGCCTTCTTTGTCAGCGTCCATTATGGCAACCAAACTCAATTCAGGAATATCAATTCCTTCACGAAGAAGATTGATACCAACAAGCACATCAAAATCACCACGGCGGAATTTATAAAGCACCTCAATTCTTTCCAGAGCATCTAATTCACTGTGCATGTAAGCCGCCGAAACGCCTACATTTTTGAGATACTCGCTGAGCTCTTCACTTAGTCGCTTAGTTAAAGTGATAACCAAAATACGTTCTTTCTTCTCAATGCGCTGCCGGATCTCTTCCATCAGATCATCGACCTGATTATCAAGAGGTCGAACTTCCAATTCCGGTTCCATCAATCCGGTTGGGCGAATCAGTTGCTCAGTAAATGCTCCTTCACTTTTTTCCAGTTCATATTTACTTGGAGTTGCACTTACAAAGATCACTTGTTTAACCAGATTTTCCCATTCGTCAAAAGTAAGAGGGCGGTTATCCAAAGCAGAAGGAAGCCTGAATCCATGATCAACCAGCTGAACTTTTCTGGATCGGTCGCCACCATACATTGCAGAGATCTGTGGAATAGTTTGGTGACTTTCATCTACAACGGTTAAAAAATCATCAGGGAAATAATCGAGTAAACAAAAAGGTCGCTCTCCCGGTTTTCTGGCACTTAAGTAACGGGAATAATTTTCAATTCCGGAGCAGTAACCGATCTCCTGTATCATCTCAATATCAAAAAGCGTTCGCTGCTCAATACGTTTTGCTTCCAGGAATTTTTCTTCATCAATAAGAACTTTGGTTCGCCACTGGAGCTCTTCCCGAATTTGTTTGATGGATTCTTCCAAACGGGATTTTGTAGTCACATAATGTGAAGCAGGATAGATCTTAAATTCATTTACCGTTTCTTTGATATCACCGGTATCCACATCGAACAACTGAAGTGATTCGATCTCATCTCCCCACTGAGAGATTCGTAGTCCTTCATCAGAATAAGCAGGGTAAACGTCGATAATATCACCGCGAACTCTGAAAGTCCCGCGCTTGAATTCATTGTCATTTCGATTGTAATGCAGATCAACCAAATCGTATAAAAGAGTATTTCTCGGAATGTTCATTCCCGTTTCCAGAGAAACGATCAGCTTAGCATATTCAGATGGAGAACCGATACCGTAAATACAACTTATAGAAGAAACGATCACAACATCACGCCGACCTGAAAGCAAAGAACTGGTAGCGCGCAAACGCAGTCGCTGAATTTCTTCGTTGATAGAAAGATCTTTTTCAATGTATTTGTCCTGAGCCGACATATATGCTTCCGGCTGATAGTAATCGTAATAGGAAATAAAAAACTCTACACGATTGCCCGGGAAAAAATCACTTAACTCTCTGTATAATTGAGCAGCCAGAGTTTTGTTATGACTCATCACCAAGGTTGGGCGTTGCACATTTTCAATAACACTGGCAACGGTTCTGGTCTTTCCGGACCCGGTTATCCCCAATAAAGTTTGAAATTTATCTCCGGCATTTAACCCTTCCGTAAGCTCTTTAATTGCATTTGGTTGATCTCCGGCCGGATTAAAAGGAGACTGTAAATTAAACTCTGACATCAATGGTTATTTAAATCTTTAAGCAACACACAAGGTACGCAAAATTAGGGAGGATTCGTTCCGGGATTGGGAATAGATTTTATAATTCAAGAGACTTTTGAAAGTAATCTATTCCGTCTTTTTGGAGGATGTCACTTTTGGCTTGACCCAAAAGTAACCAAAAGGTCAATAAGATTCTAAACTCCTCCCATCAGAAGTGACTTATAAACGTTGACAGATATCCATACTGATGGTTCGTCAAACAAAGAATCTTAGGTTTTACGATTTGTGCAGTAAAGATAGAATTATTGATCCTAAGTCAACGAAAATAGAGTGAAGAAGTAGAGCGATCAAACTGCTATATTAGCAGCGGAAAACAAGAAAAATTCAGAATGTCAGACAAACAAAAAGTACTAGAAGGATCCCGGAAAAGGATTGATGAAATCGATGAACAGATCCTTGATCTTCTGTCGGAACGGGCAGAGGTTGTAAATGCAGTCATCAAAACTAAAGTTGAAAACCAGTTGCCGGTTTTTGTGCCGAAACGTGAAGATGAGAAATCAGCATCGTTCAAAAAAATGGCTCAAGAAAAAGGAATTGATCCTGAATGGGCGGAAGATTTTTTAAGGATGATCATGACCTCATCCCGGGACAAACAATCCCAGGATAAATTTCCGATCGCTACAGCAGAGCCCAAGCATATCTTGTATATCGGTGGTGAAGGAGGGATGGGAAAACTCTACAAAAAGATCACGAATCAAACAGGGCACAAAGCTTATTCTATCGATAAATCCAATTGGTACGAGCTGGAAGAAATAGCTCCAAAACTTGATATGGTGATCGTAACTGTTCCTATCAAAATTACGGAGCAAGTGATAGAGCGGTTGAAAGGAAGACTAACAGAAAAAACCATTCTCGCGGATTTTACCAGTAACAAATCTTCACCAATTGAAAAGATGCTGGAATGCCACGAAGGACCTGTGGTTGGTTTGCACCCCATGCATGGGCCGGATGTTCAAAACCTGAGCAAACAGTTGATGGTGGTTTGTCCCGGAAGAAATGCAGAGGAAGCAGATTGGTTTGTAGAGCAATGTGAACTTTGGGGAATGCGTGTAATTAAAGCGGACCAAAACAAGCACGATCATGTAATGCATATGGTGCAGGGACTCCGTCACTTTGTGGCGTTGCTTCACGGATCCTTTATGGAAGAATATGACCTTCGTCCTAGCGATATGCTCGAATATTCGAGTCCGATCTACAGGGCCGAAATGATGATGACAGGACGTATTTTTGCACAAAGCGCAGAGCTTTATGCAGATATAGTTTTTGCCAATGAAGAACGGCGCGATCTTCTTATGAAATTTTTTAATCACCACCAGAAACTAGCTGAATTAGTTAAGAATAATGACCGAGAAGGTTTTATTCGTGAGTTTGAAGGCGTAACCGACTTCTTCGGAAAATTTGCGACCCAAGCGTTGAATGAAAGCGGTTATTTGATAAACAGGTTGGCGGATAGGTTTGCTTAAGTAAACCCATCCCTGTCCCTTCCCTTTGAAAAGGGAAGGGAACTCAAATATCAGAAAGAATTAATTAAAGGGTTTCCCTCCCTAATCTTAGGGAGGGAACAAGGGTGGGTCTTATAGAAGAACGTTCTGCACAACTTGAAATAAGATTCGATATTTTATCTAAACAATCTCATTGAAAACCATTTTTCCGAATGTTCGAAAACAAACCCTGGATCTACGATCATGATGAACCGCTAAGCCGCTATTCTTTAGGGCAAGAAGGTAATAATCCATTGATCTGCTTCGGGGTGAATCCAAGCACAGCTGTTCCGGGAAATTTAGATCCAACGGTGGCTTCCGTTGCCAGATATGCAAAAGAAAAAGGGTACGACGGTTGGATCATGTTCAATCTTTATCCGCAAAGAGCCACCAACCCGGATAAAATGCATAAGAACTTCCAGAAGCCTATTCACGAGAAGAACATCGCTGCAATTGCCGATCTTTTGGCGGAGCTACCAAACGGATTAGACGTCTGGTGTGCTTGGGGAACGCTGATCGAAAAGCGAGCATATTTATCCAGATGTATGAAAGACATCGCAGAAGTCCTCAAGCAAAATAAATGCAGATGCTTTACCAGAGGAAATATTTCCAAAGCGGGTCATCCACACCACCCACTGTATCTCAGAAAAGAATCGCCAATGGACGTGTTTGATTTAGAAAGGTATACTAAAGATGTTTTGAATGAAGGCAAATAGAAACCCAAGCAAGGTCATCCTGAACTTGTTTCAGGATCTTTGAGGGGTTTCCTATATTTCAACCTTATTCAAACAAATCATCAAAGCATTTATCCTTTATTCTGCCCCCTTTTGTTTTTATTACGTAGGGTCGAATCGAGATTCGCCCCTACGATTGGGTTTTTAATAAAAATTTCGATGATCCCATGGATATGATTTGGCATAACTACGAATGCATCCAATCGAACATTATCCCAAATTAATTCGGTTTTAAACCATTCATTATGCTCAACCACCCCGCATTCATTCATGCGTATTTCACCGTTGTTCATGTTTCCAAACAAATATTCATTTCCGACAACGAATCAGATTCTGTAATTACCTGTTTCGATAAAACCGATCTTTATTCCAATTCTTCGGATTGTTTTTGATGTATTCCCGTATGTAAAACAACGATTCTTCATTTCGGATGATGTGATCATAATAATTGCGTTGCCAGATTTTGGTCCCTGGTGTTTTACGGATTAGGTTGATTTGTTTTGCGGTATTCATTTTATACCAACCAATAATTTTTGGAATCAACATTTTACGACGGTGATTACGATATAATTCCGGGTTTGCGTTCCTTTGTAGGGGCGATTCATGAATCGCCCCTACAAAGGGGATTGTATTAACAATTTCAATGATAACATGAATATGATTAGGCATAACAATATGTTCATGAATAATGGTATTTGGGTATCTGGTGTCAATTTGTTTCAAATAATCTGATGCAACCACCCCACATTCATTCATATGCATTTCACCATTGATCACATCTCCGAATAAACATTCTTTTTGGTTGGTACAAATGGTGATGAAATAAAATCCCGGCGTGGAATAATCGTATCCCTGCAAACGCATGGATTGTCGGTTTGGCAATTTCTTCTGCTTCATCATACACAATTAGACAGGTTGAGGCCGGATTCCTTACAAAAAATATCCACGAGGTTTTTCCAGGTGTGTTTTGCGGATGATTTATTGGGTTTGTATTCCATGTGGGGGCGAATCGCGATTCCCCCCCACATGGAATGTGCAATGACCACAACCGAATGTGTATAGAAATCCGGGCTCACTTTTTGTTTCCTGTTCCCAAAACCGGATATTCTTTTTCATTCCAAAATTCATTGTTATATGATCCGATATTTATTTGTTCTCCTGATCTTCGTTTCCGCTTGTGCTCCTGATAATAAACCACCCATCGAATGGGGTGAATCACCCTGGCCGGAAATTCGAAAGGAACGCATAAATATCTTGTTGCCACAAGCCATGGAAGCAGCGGATGTTGATCTTTGGATCGTGATCTGCAGAGAAAACAATAACGACCCGATCGCTGATCACATCGGGGGAGAAAATGCAGGAGGAACGGCGGCATTTCTGTTTTACCGAGACAGCGAAGGTTTTCATTCCAAGGTATTTTCGCCATCAGGAGAATCCACGGCGCTGGATGAATTAGGCATTCACGACGAAGTGATTCCGATTGAAAGAGGGAAGTCGGCAGTAAGTATGGCGGTGGACTTTATCAAAGAAAAAGACTTTAAAACGATCGCTATAAATTCAAGTAACGGCAGCGCTCAGGCAGATGGATTGAGCTACACTCAACGAATGAATCTGGAAAACCAACTTGGTTCCGTATTTAGTGAACGATTGGTTTCCTCAGATGAACTGATCTATGAATGGCTGTCGATCAAGTTGCCGGCGGAAGTAGAGATCCTAAGAAAAGCAGCTGAACTGACGGCGGCATGGGAGCTGGAAGCCTACGAAATGATAGAACCGGGCGTGACGACCGATGCGGATGTAGCCGCTTTTCTGGATGCAAAGATGGAAGAATACGGAGTGGGCGAAGCGTGGAACCCAACCCAAAATCCGAATGTGAATTCCGGACCGGATCGTGGTCATTCTCATGCGACCGATAAAGTAATTATGGACGGTGATGTAATTCAGACCGATTTCGGGATCAAATTATATGGTCGCTGGGTGAGTGATATCCAACGGTTTGCATATGTTCTGAAAGAGGGAGAAACCGAAGCTCCTGAAGACATTCAGTTCTATTGGGAATCTGCCAAAGCCGGAAACAGAGCCGCTTTCAATGCCATGAAGCCGGGAGCAAAAGGAGTGGAAGTAGACGCCGCACAACGAGTGTTGATGAAAGAAAACAATTCCGAATATGTACCGTGGAGCACAGGACATCCGGTAGGATATGTAGCTCATGATGTGGGACCAAATCTGGGTGGTTCGCAGTCGCCGAGTATACGTCCGGCGGCACAAAAAGTCTTAAAAGAAGGAATGGTCTTCGCATTCGACGGCTTCCATGCCTGGACATTAGAAAAAGGTGGAGCTAAAACGATCAGCGTGGAAGAAATGGCAGTTATCACCGAAAACGGTGCAAGATTTTTGATCGCACCGCAGGAGGAGTTGGTTTTGGTGGGAGGTAAAAGGTAACGTTCAATCAGATACTTCCCGCCGGATATAAATCAGGGAAATAATAGCCAACTACTTTAGCCGGAATATGAAATCGTATAGGAGCTTTATGTGAATCAGAAACCACCAATTCCTCCTCCAGCAGTTGTTTAATAAGAGCTGTTGCGGATCGTTCTCCTAATCCAATTAAACGGGGAACTTCACCACGGGCTATTTCTCCGCGCATCATTACTTCAGCTAACACATACGTTGCTTCCTCCCGCAGTGGTTTTTCATCCGGAAGCATATTATCTGCGCGCATGGCAACATAGCCTTTTATACGATTGTAAAGAGCTTCCAATGCCAGTAATTTCTTCAGATATGAAATTTGATCGTCAGCCACTTTAAACAGAAAAGTAGTAAACCCGGTGAGTGCTCGTTCCGACAGGTTGCCACGGCCATCATAATCTCCTTCTCGTTCACTATCTGCGCTGGCTAACATATTCTTATAATTCTCTGTTTTTCTGGCTAATCCTCTGGAGAGGGTCCAAAGCCCATGAGATGCTATGCCGGCCTTTCGCATAAAAGCATAAGTAAATAAGCGGGTAACCCGTCCGTTGCCATCTAAAAAAGGATGGATCCATGCTAATCGATGATGACTTGCCGCAGCTACGATCAGTTTTTTATGTCCCAGTACAGAATCGGATGTGTAGGCCTCTTCAAAATGTTTAAGAAAGCGCGGCACACTCTCCCATGTTGGAGCTATATGAGAGCCAACACTTACATTTTCCCTCCTTAACTCACCCGGAACCATAGTTATGATTGTGTTTTTGTCCGGATGTTTGATTGCTAAAAAAGATTCAGGAACACGCTCATAAAACTCTTTATGTATCCAACAGATAAACTCAGTGGAACACACATTAATGTCTTCATTTTCCTCAAAGCGATCATCTATTAATTTTTGAACTTCAATATGAGCCCGGCTTAACAGTTGCAGGCGTTTTTTTTCTTCGTCTTTGTTGTATTCTTCTTTTACTGCTTTCTCAATATCCGCCGGAGTTGTGGATTCCCCTTCTATCAGGTTAGAATAATAACTGTTGATATGCCGAAGTAAGCGCGCAATTTCTTTTCTCGTTATTGGATGAACCATTCCACCGAGCTCAGCAGCTTCCGCATACACCTTCATTGATAGATCCACAAGAGCTTTTTCTTCTTTTGGAAATAAGGGTTCCATTTGTGTTGGGCGGTTATACATCGCTACTATTATGCGGGTTAAATTACGAGTTTAAAATTTGTCGTAAATATATATAAGACAGTATAATATCTTCTTTATTAATGAATAATAAAAGATAAATTTTGCGGGTTATATTGCGAGATGCTTTACCGGTTAAAGCTCAGTAATTATCTTTGGATGGAAGAGGAAAGAAATGGTGGTGATCACCGAAAACGGTGCGGAGTATTTGATGGCTCCGCAGGAGGGGTTGGTATTGGTGGAGTGAGGTATCACATAGATAGTTAATTTGTGTCTCACTCATGCAACGAAAGATCTTTTGTGTTGCATATTTATTTGTTTTTGATACACAAACTGTTTAACGTCTTATAAGTGATACACAAACTTCTTTAGGAAATAAAGCGTGAAACCATTTATTCCACACGACTTACCCATTAAAAATCTGGATTGGCAAAAATTCCAACGGATTTTAGGCCCTGCGAACAGAGCTATTGCCAGATATGATGGTTTATTACAATCCATTCCAAATCCTGCTGTTCTATTATCACCATTAACTACACAAGAAGCGGTACTATCATCCAAAATTGAAGGCACTCAAGCTACTTTAGAAGAAGTATTAAAGTTTGAAGCAGATCCAAACAGAGAAACAGAACATTATCAGGATATTCGGGAAATAATAAACTACAGAAAGGCAATGGCGTTTGCAGTAGCAGAGCTTGAAGAGCGCCCAATGAGCCTGAACTTATTGAAAAGAATGCATTCAATATTGTTGGATAGTGTGCGTGGTGAAAACAAATCCAGAGGTGCATTCAGGAACATACAAAACTGGATAGGAAAGCCGGGTACAGCCATAGAAGAAGCGCGATATGTGCCACCGTCACCATTAAAATTAATGGAAAACCTTGACGCGTATGAAAAATACCTGCATGCTGAAGATGATGATGCCTTAGTACAAGTGGCAATAATACATGCACAGTTTGAGATCATACATCCTTTTTTAGATGGAAACGGAAGAATTGGAAGAATTTTAGTGCCACTATACCTTCATTCTAAAAATATTCTTCACCAGCCAATGTTTTATATAAGTGCTTATCTGGAAAAGCACAGAGATGAATACTATGATCACTTAAAAGCTATTAGTGATGATGGTAACTGGGAAGAATGGATACAGTTCTTTTTAAAAGCCATTGATACACAAGCCAGGGCAAATACAGAAGAAGCACGAAGTATTCTTAACCTTTATGAACAAATGAAGCAAAAGGTTGTTGAAAGCACACATTCTCAGTATGCACTTCAGTCATTAGATGGTATTTTTACTGCACCTATTTTTTCATCTTCGGAATTCAAGAGATTTACAGGAATACCTAAAGCAAGCAGTGCACGGATTTTAAGCACTTTAAGAGATGAAGGGATCATCTCTATTTTAGAAGAAGCCAGCGGGCGTAAACCGGCAGTATATATATTCAGGGAGCTTATTGATATTGTAAATCAGTAGAACCCCGGGTTGATTAACTTAAGCAATGCTAAAACGATCAGCGTGGAAGAAATGGTGGTAATTACCGAAAACGGCGCGGAGTATTTGATCGCCCCGCAGGAGGAGCTGGTTTTGGTTGGAAACTAGGATCAGAACTAACTGAAAACAGTTTATAAGTTAAGTAGGGTATTTATTAAATTATTAACAATGATATAAATGTATATATAATGAGTCCTGAAGAAGATAAAAGCATAGTTAGACTAGATCTAGATAAATTAAGATTTGATCCTGAGAATCCTCGGTTACCATATAATAATCATTCTGACTCTGAAGAAGAAATTCTGACTTGGATGCTTGATAATGGTTCAATTTTGGAGCTTATGGGATCTATTATTGAAAATGGCTTTTTCCCTGGTGAACCTCTTTTAGTATATCAACCAGAAGGAAAAAATTTTTATGAAGTAATTGAAGGCAATAGGCGCTTAGCAGCTTTAAAACTACTAAATGATCCAGCTTCTGCACCAATTAAGAAGAATTCTATATTAGCTATACATCGTGAAAAACATAATTCAGTTGATCAAGTACCAGTAATTATTTTTACGAAACGTGATCATGTACTTGACTATTTAGGATATAGACATATTACTGGAATAAAGGAATGGGATCCCCTACAAAAGGCGGGATATCTTGATCAGTTATTTAAAAAAGAAAGTGATGATCTTACAACAGATGAAAAGTATTACATACTTGCAAAAAAAATTGGAAGTACTCGTGAATATGTAGGTCGATTACTTACTGGGCTAAGCATAATAAATAAATTAAGCGAAGAAGATTTTTATGAAACGGGTATATCCGATGAATCTGATATTAGTTTCTCAATACTTACTACAGCGTTATCCAATCCGGCATATGTAAGGTTTTTAAATATTTCAAGTAAAACTGACAGAACTTTAAAGGATCTCGACGAGAACAATTTAGAAGAATTGATCTCTTGGATGTTTAAAAAAGGACCGGATGGAAAAACAAGACTTAAGGAATCAAGAAATTTGTCAAAACTAGGTAAAGTACTTGACAACGATGAAGCATTGGAATCATTTAGGGAGGGCGCAACAATAGAAGAAGCAATTCTAATGACTGATGAGCCCGACAATATATTTTTGAGCTCTTTAATGAGTACAAAAAACGAACTAATTCATGCAAAATCTTATACTCATTTACTGAATAATCCTGATTACGGACATATCATTGAGCTAATTAAATCAATAAAAAATTTAATCAATGAGTTAGAATCTATCATTAAAGGCAAAGAATCAGGGGAATAATTTTGTCAGTGAATATAGATTTTGAACCAGATATAGTTATAGAAGATGATTTTGCGATTGTTGATTTAGTTGAAATACTTTGTTTGACTAATTTAGATAACAGTATAACAAGAAGTGATTTTTTAAATAGATATTTAAAATTAAAAGAAAGAAAATCAGTCAGCGAAAAAAATACAAGCGGATCTAAAGAACATTCCGAAATCTCTGATAATGATTTTACTTATTCAGAAGATATTTTTAACCAACTTGAGTATAGAATAAGGCTTTACGAAGATTATTACCCGTTCAATTATGACGAGTCAAATGAAAGACTAACTGTTAAAGAGAGGTCTGTAAAAGGAGACCTGTATATTTTTTTCTTGCTCTGTGTATATCACAACTGTTTCGATGACTCAACGGATAGAAAATTAGATGGGAAATTCGAAGAAATTTCTAAGATTGTTTTAGAGAGTTATTTAAGTAAAAATGCTGAGATACATTTATTTGGAAAAAATTCTACACATGGTGGAAAGTTTACTCAAATCAATAAACTAAAAGAGAGGATTGTCGCATTAGCAGAGAGTTTAGATGAAGAGCCGATACTTAAAAGAATAGATGGATTAAAAGAAACTGATACAGGAGACGGAGGGGTGGATATTGTCGCGTGGCTTCCATTTGAAGATGGAAATTATCCAGTTCCAGTTTTTCTATGCCAATGTACAATAGGGAAAGATTGGATACGAGGTAAACATCTTGAATCTTCAGTAATTAATTTTAATTATATTGCTTTTACAGGGATTCCGTATAGTATGTTATGTATACCACATTTATTTAGAAATTCAGAAAACAAGTGGTACAGTGATTATAGAATGGGTAGTTTTATATTAATAGATAGACACAGGTCTATGAGCCTGCTAAAAAATTTAGACAAAATTAAGGTTGAATATAAGGAATTTGTAGATTTTATAGTTGATTACTCAGAAAAACCAATAGGGTGAAATTTATAACCTATCTAATCCATAATTAATCAGCGAAGGGAGCTAGGTCAGCTTGCTTTTCAGGTATAGAATTACTGCTATCTATTTTTTCTTTTCCTTCAATAATAGATTTGATATGCTTTGCTAAATAGAATGCAAAATTAACAGGAACAGCGTTCCCAATCATTTTATATCCGGCAGCTACGCTTTGATATTTAAAAATAAAGTCATCCGGAAAAGTCTGTATTCTAGCACATTCTCTTACTGAAAGCCTTCTATAAAGATGTTCGTGACCTTCAACAAATATTCGTTTGTTTTTTCCTATTTTCTCCATTACGGGTGCTTGTGGATGAATCGGTGCGTGTCTTCCACCAGCTTGAATAGTAAATGATTGCTCATCCCACTCTCGTACCCGATTTCTAGACATATACATCGAAGAAAATCCACCTGTCATGTATTCATGATTATGAATAATGCACTCTTGATCATTTGTCTTGTTCTTTTCTTTTGCTGGGAGTGCGGTATCTTTTAAGTCCCAGATCGCATCTTTTAGGGTTTTTGTATAATTGAGCTTTTTAGGAAAGCTTGGTAGTAAGTTCAAATTATTACGAAACCCTAAGAAAATCACCCTCTTTCTATCTTGTGAGACATTGTAGTTTTTAGCATTTAATAATTTGTAATCAGTTACATAACCAGCTCCTTGAAATAATTGGAGTATATTTTCTAGAGCTTCACTATGGCGTTTATGTAACATTCCAGAAACGTTTTCTGCTAAGAAAAACTTAGGTTGTTTATCCTTTAAAACACGAATAAATTCATGAAATAGTTTTCCTCTATTATCATTTATCCCTTTTTGAGAACCCGCTTCACTCCAGCTTTGGCAAGGGGGACCACCAATAATTCCATCGCACTCCGGTATTTCACTTGAAGGAACTTTAATAATACTTCTAGTATCTAAATCTGTATTCTTGTGATTATAGTGATATGTATCCCAGATCTGTTTGTCATATTCATTTGCCCAAACAACATTGTATCCGGCATTTCTAAAACCCAAGTCTAATCCACCAGCACCAGAAAACAACGAAACTATATCCATAAATTTTTTTTAAAGTTAATGCAAAAAAGAGTTGTATTCAAACCATTATGTAGACAGTAGTCCGTTGTACTAAAGTCTACATAAATGCAACTTAATTTAATGAATGTGAATGAATTTTTTGGAGCTAAAATTAAAGAAGAAAGACTGAAACGCAGACTTTCTCAAGAGCAACTTGCGCTTAAGGCAAATATAGATAGGACATATATTTCAGATATAGAAAGAGGGGAGAGAAAGGTCTCATTAGGAATAGCTTACAAGCTATCTAATGCCCTAGATATTAAGCTCTATAAGTTATTAAGAGATTTATAGCTAGTAACCTATCATTGCAAGATGAATCATTTGCTTAAAAATTTAAAATAAGGAATTTCATGGGGAGTAAATCGGACTCAGCTGGAAAGCTACATCAATACTATACCGCTATTTATTTAAAAGAGAAATCAAATAAAGCAACAGTAAGCTCTCCACTAGATGACATTGCTCATAGATCGAGTCACTTTAATAAATTTAGTAGCAAACCTGAGGATATAAAACCTCTTAAAAAGATAGGGTTGTTGTCCGCAGATCTCATCCAAAAAATTGTAGATGATGATATTATACATATTGACGATATAGGAGTTGGTTCTGGGGCAAGCAGCCATGATATTACAGATGATCTAGTTATTAAAACAAAGAATAAAGGTGAAATTGGCTTTTCTCTAAAGTGTTCTAAAAATATTGGACAAATATTGTCTAAAAATATGGGAGCTAAAAGTCTTTTAGAACAATATTTTGGAGCTCCAAATGAACAAATACAGTTCAATACATATTTAGATGCAGCTCATTTAGAGTTTTTAAACAAGGCTCTTTTAAACCCTCTAGATACCATTCCGACTGCAAAAAAAGCTATCAAAAAGGACGTTAAATCGAACAAAAGAGACAAGGCTAGATTCGCTGATAAAAATTATTTTCATATGAATGAGGCAAGAACCAAGTTTTTAGAGGGATTGAGAGACAAACTTTTCACCCTTCTTAATAATTTAAAGAATGCACAGCTAGCGAAGGCATGTAACTTGATTCTAGATACTGGGAAGAACCATATACTTGCCGAATATAAAGTTAATGAAGAAAAGGTAGAATATATTTCGATTAACAAAAAAAACGAATCAGATATACAATCAATACATAAAAGAGGCAATGACTCCGTAGTTATTAACTCAGGTGATTATTCTATTGGGTTTCGTTTTAAATTTGAAAGCGGTATTACTAGCTCCATAAAACTAGTGGGAGATTACAAGAAAAATTAAATTATAGTGTTCAGTTTAAAAAAGTTATTAGAACACAGTTTATTTGCAATCAACCCACCAAAATCACCTTCCCAATATTTCTCCGTTCTTCGATGTAGTGGTGGGCTTCGCCGGCTTCTTCGAGGGAAAAGGTTTTGTCTACATGCGGTCGAACCCAGCCGGTTTCAACGCCATCCAGAATAGCTTTCATCCATAAAGCTGCTTTATCGGATTCATGCCACAGATGACCTAGATTCACACCGTACACGCCACGGTTTTTATCCAGCAGAGAAAGCGGTTTAAAGGTGGGCATTTTCAGTACCGTTTTTATGAGTTCGAACTTGGCTCTCAATCCACCGGAGGAATTTATACTGGCTACCGAAATTCCAAACATTCCCAACCGACCGGTAGAGCGAAGAGCTCTGTAGCTTTTCTTCCATTCGTCGCCGCCTAAAGGGTCGGTGATCAGTTCCACACCACGTTTATCGGTGAGCTTCATGAGTTCATCGAACCAATCTTTGTTTCTATAATCGATGGGATGATCCAGTCCTCGTTCTTTCAGGAATTCATGCTTGCGCTCGCTTGCCGTTCCGTAAGTTGTGGCGCCAATGTGTTTGGCAATATCCAGCTGAGCTAATCCAACGCCACCGCCGGCATTGTGAATGAGTACAGATTCTTCTTTTTGGAGTCCGCCCATGGCTACCAACAACGCCCAAGCGGTTAAATAGGTAACCGGAATGGAAGCGGCTTCTTCAAAAGAAAGCGAAGCCGGTTTTTCATACACTTGTTTTTCTTTCAGCACTACTTGTTCTGCCTGACCTTTAAATCGGCATAAACCGATCACTTCTTTGCCGATCCAGCTTTTGTCAATTTCCGAACCAACTTCTGTAACGATTCCCGCTACTTCATAACCCATCACACACGGCGTTTTTGGTCCGTCGGGGTATTGTCCCTTCCGGGCGAGGATATCTGCGAAATTCAATCCGGATGCTTTTACCTGAATGAGGAGTTCGTCTTTGTTTGGAGTCAGGTCAGGCACTTCCTGAACCTGAAGGACATCATAACTTCCGGTTTTGGTATAAACGAGTTGGCGCATGGTTTTTTAAATTGGTTTAATGGAGTGTAGGTAGTTTTAGGGAGAGGGGAAAGTTTAATATCTCCATTTGCGAGGAATCCCGAATACCGGGATGACGAATCAACCTCCCGATACGATCGATGATTTGGAGATCACTTCGCTCGCATCGGGACTCGTGAATGGGGGGCATTTTATTATAGCCACAAAAGCACAGAAACACGAAAGTAAATTAAAGGGGTAAACCACGGAAAGTGAATCACAGAGCGCACAGAGGTTTGGGAATTGGATTAACCAAAGAGGGCACAGAGGATTGAGATGAAGAAGCTTAACAATTCTCTGTGTTATATGTTTTGACCTCTTCTGTCTTCTCCTTGGATAAGGAGAAGGACTCGTTGATGTTGTTTTGAATATGTTTCTGAATTCCCCTCATTTATGAAGGAGGGGCGAACTGGTCAGGAAGAAGAATGTGAGTAGGAGTCGGGGAGGTTGGTGAGGGGAAAGTTCATTTAAAACCACAGAGGGTACGAAGGGTTTTTGGTAGTTCTCGGTGTTGAAAAGAAACCCATTTCTGTCCCTTCCCTTCGTTGAGGGAAGGAACTTTGATATCATTATCTGATCTGGTTTAAGCGTCTCCCTCCCTAAAGTTAGGGAGGGAACAAGGGTGGGTCAGGAAAGGCTGGGAATTGTTTTAACCACTGAGGTTTTTTGGGGTGAATGTATTTAGTCTCTGTGTTCTTTGTGGTTAGTTCAGGACCTCTTCTGTCTTCTCCTTGGATAAGGAGAAGGACTCGTTGTTCAAAATTGTTGAATGTGATTCTGAATTCCCCTCCTTTATGAAGGAGGGGCGAACTGGTCACGAAGAAGAATGTGAGTAGGAGTCGGGGAGGTTGGTGAGGGGAAGGCTAATAATTTCAGCCACTTTCTTATTTATAAAGATTTGGTTTAATTATTATATGAATATCAAAAATCCTCGACTAACATTAGATCAAAGAAGAGAGCTTAGGAGAAATCAGACTAAAGCAGAAGAAATTTTATGGAAAGAAGTTAGAGCTCGAAAACTTTGTGTAAAGTTTAGAAGACAATATGGAATAGGGCCATATATTTTAGACTTCTATGCACCGAGTATAAAATTAGCCATAGAAGTAGATGGTAGAATTCATTTAAAAAAAGAAGTTCAGATCAAAGATAGAAATAGAGATGCTTTTCTAAATAGAAATGAAATTCGTGTTCTAAGGATCGAAAATGAGGAAATAGAAAACGAACTAGATAAGGTTTTATCTAAGATAACAATCGAACTAAAATTACTAGACAGTAAATAATACAGGACCTCATCTGTCTTCTCCTGCACCAGGAGAAGGACTCGTTGTTGTAAATTGTTGAATGTGATTCTGAATTCACCTCCTTATGAAGGAGGGGTGAGCTGATCAGGAAGGAGAATGTGAGTAGGAGTCGGGGAGGTCGGTGAGGCGAAAATTTATTTTAAACCACAGAGGGCACAAAGGTTTTTCGAGGGAAGGGAACTTTGATATTAATATCTGATCTAGTTTAAGCGTCTCCCTCCCTAAAGTTAGGGAGGGAACAAGGGTGGGTCAGGAACGGCAGGGAATTGGATAAACCACAGAGGGCACAGAGGATTCTTTGGTGAACTAGGATGAGTTAAAGAATTGATGCGAAGATTCTAAATCTCCCTTTGAAGGGAGAACGATCGAACACTAGTGTGAGATCAGAGGGATGTTGTGCGGTTTCTAAGTCATTAAACAGCATAACATCCTCCTTCAAAGGAGGATTTATAAAAACCTCGTACATAAGCTAGCCTGCTTGCGCGAAGTTTCATCCCGCGTTTGGGTGGATGGGACATTTAATCGCATTAATAGGTAACCGGTCGGACTAAAGTCCTCACTGGTGAATTTGATACTGAATGTTGGTGGAGTATCAGATCTAATCAGGTAAACCAGCCAGGGATTTATCCCGCAGCGCTACGAGTATCTATTAAGAATGATTTTATGGGCAAGGTTGTTCGGACTAAAGTCCTCACTGGTGAACTTGATACTGAATCTTGGAAGTGATCTGGAATTGTTGAGGAAATTTAATGTTTAGAAATCCGCCACTTGCCACTTGTTGGAAGCAGGGGCGAGCTGGTGAGGAAGCTAAATAGCGGGTAAAAATCGGTCTTTGTTAGCAAGGTTGAATTGACTGAAAGGTGATTAAACACAAGGTTTTAGGCTAATATGTAATAAGTTGATGAAATCATACTCTTGATATATAAGGACGAGTATTGAATAATCAATTTAGAAGCTTTTGACAGGTTTAGAAATATGAGCGTTTATTAAAGTTAAATAAATCTCACTACTATATGTAAGCATAAAGGGCTAAACTGTACTTTTAAATTACAATTAAAGCGAAAGTTTAAAATGGGACAACAACAGGTTGTATTGATACTGCTCGTGACAGTGATTGTGGGTATTGCAACAATACTTGCCATTAATACGATGTCCAATACATTGCAACAGAACAATATTGACGTTGTTAGGGTTGATCTATCCGTAATAGCAGCTCAAATGCAGGCATATTATCAAAAACCGAGTGCCCTTGGTGGAGGGAGTAAATCCTTTGAGGGTGTCTCATTTAATACAATAGTATTTCAGGCAGACACTATAAACGCTTCCGGGTCCATGGCCCGAAATGAAAACGGAATTTATAGCATTATTTCAGCAACTACTTCGGAAGTGGTAATTATAGCTCAACCGTCTTCAGGTCCGACAATGACATTCGAGAATACTTCCAATACAGAAATAACCCAGCGCGCTACAGTAAGCCTATCAGATGTGGTAATGCGTTATGAGATCGAGTAAAGAAGGTCGTATTTGTTAGAGAGGTGTATTTGACTTGGTAGTCGCCACTGAATCACTAAATCACGGAAAGGATAAACCACAGAGTGCACGAAGGGTTTTTGGGAATTATTTTAACCACAGAGGACACGAAGGTTTTTTGGTTTAGAATCGTGATCATATAAATCGGAACAATTGATCTGGTCATTCCTGCGAAGGCAGGAATCTGGATCGTTATTAAGGTTACATCCTTTTAAACAATCCAGATCTCGGGCATACGCCGCGAGATGACGAGACCCACAGAGTAAACAAAGGCTGTGAGATGATGTATATTTATTCTCTGTGTTCTTTGTGGTTGAAAAGAAACCCATCCCTTCCCTTCGTTGAGGGAAGGGGACTTTAATATTAATATCTGATCTGGTTTAAGCGTCTCCCACCCTAAAGTTAGGGGGGGAACAAGGGTGGGTCAGGAACAGCTGGGAATTGGATTAACCACAGAGGGCACGAAGGGTTTTTGGTGAACAAGGGTGGGTCAGAGAATTGATGCGAAGATTCTAAATCTCCCTTTGAAGGGAGACCGATCGAACACTAGTGTGAGATCAGAGGGATGTTGTGCGGTTTCTAAGTCATTAAACAGCATAACATCCTCCTTCAAAGGAGGATTTAAAAAACCTCGTACATAAGCTAGCCTGCTTGCGCGAAGCTTCAGCACAGGTAGGGAAGGGCTTCAGCCCTGCGTTTGTGTGGATCGGGTATTTTAAATTTTATTAATAGGTGCCGGTCGGACTAAAGTCCTCTCTGGTGAACTTGATACTGAATGTTGGTGGAGTAGCAGATCTAATCAAGAACATCACTTTGGGGTTTATTCCACAGCGGTGTTAGAATTACTCAGAAAAGCAGAATACCGATCAACAATCTGCTTTCTGAATTTTTCTTAAAAGGAGTAGCACAGAGTCCGGGTAATTCTCGCTTAGTTCGATCGCATGATCTGCCGCCGCTGACACTTTATAACCGGAACTCTGACCTTGCATTACCAAGGAAGTATAAAGGTCACCCGAAATATGGGGCTCCACAAGAGTTTGAACATCAGACCAGGCGTATTCTTTACAAGAAAAATGCCCGGAACCAGATTCGGGTTTTGTTCCTGAGCATCCAATCAGCATAAGAACCGGAATGACTAAGAAGCTTGAAAAAAATGAAGAGATCATTTAAAACGGAAGATCATCGTCCATATCGTCGAAGTCTTTATCTATTGTAAATCCTTCGGCGCTCGGCGGTGGAGGGGTTTGCTCCTGCTGATTTCCTGCTCCTTGTTCAACTTTCCATGCTTTTACATCGGTATACCAGTTGCCTTTGTATTCACGGCTTTGGATATCGATAGATACCGTAACCTCAGCATTTTGTTGAACAGCCTGTGCATCAATATTTTCTCCCCATTGAGTGATACATACTTTTCGAGGATATTTACCGGGAATTTCCAGAATAAAATCTCTTTTTCTCCACGGACCGTTTTTGCCCTCTCCTGATTGTTCTTCTAAAATTTGTACGACTCTTCCTTGTAATTGCAGATCCATGGTATTGATTTTTTGAGTTTTCATAAAGATATGGGTTTATATGGAATGATGTTAAGAAGCAGAAAACTCTTTTTTATGCAATTTGAAGGATAAAAATTAACAAGTAATAATTTTTCGGTAGGGCTTTTAAATACTATTATTGGAAAAATTGTACCAAATGTTTGTCAGGCTTTTTTTAACAGGGATCATAATAACGTGTTTTTCTATTGAATTATGGGCACAACCCACGTTCAAAAAGACTCGCTATGCCGGTGAACAGGGGCTTTCGCATAATACTGTTTTGGGCATAACCATGGATGAAAGAGGTTTTCTTTGGATAGCTACTATGGATGGGCTGAACAGATTTGACGGGTTGGAAATGAAAGTGTACAGACCTAATGAAAAAGATTCACTGTCTCTGAATGATGGTTTTATACACGGTATCCATCAGCATCAAGATGGGAAGCTTTGGGTGAGCACCCGCGACGGAGGCTTGAATATTTTTGATCCGGTTACGGAGACATTCCGAAGTATTAATGATTCGGAATTGGGACAGACTAATTTTCCTGAACATGAAATCAGCCTTTTGTATCAGGATAGCAAAAAAAATTACTGGGTAGCATTTTTTGGTCACAGTACAGGTTTGATGGACCCGGAAACAAAAATGTATTATCCCGCCAATATTGTTGATGGAGACACTGGGAAAAAAAGGACGTCTGTTAATGCTTTCCTGGAATTCGGTGATGGAAGCATGCTTTTTACATCGTTGAATGGGTTGTTTTATTTGCCGGCAGAAGAAACAGAAAAATTTCTAAATGACCCTGGATCTGATCAGAAGATCTATGCAGTACCGATCCGTTATTCTGATTCGAACCCATCTCCAAATACAGTAAACATGAAGGTTGATTCTAGGGGAGATCTCTGGGTGAATCTGGTTACATCGGGTTTGGAAAAAATGTCATCGGCTTATATTCCGGATTTTCTGAAAAAAAGCTTGGAAACAGGCGTGGTGAGTAACTCATCCGGAAACTTGGTAGTGGAAAGAGATGGATTTTTAATATCGGGATATCTAAGCAACCAACTTCTTTTTGTCGAACTTGAAAATGGAGAGAAAAGTATTTCAAAGTTCGATCAGGGAATTAATTTACAAGGGGCTACTTACATTTATGAAGATCCGAATCAAGAGCTTTGGGTATATACATGGGGAAGTGGGTTTTATAAACTTGAACAAAAAACAGGTATTACCCTCATTAATAATACGATACGTCCGGGCACATTCGAATCAAATTTTATGCTTGGATTCGAAGAAGATGAGAATGGGTTTTGGGTAGGAACGGGAGCAGAGGTTCAGTTCTATGACCTCGATAAAAAAGAGTTTACTGGACTTAACGAACGGTTATCAAACACTCAGATCTACGGGATATGGGATATTGTAAGAGAGGAAGCGGGTATGTGGATCGTTACCGTGGAAAAGGGATTGGTGTTTATCGGAAATGAAGAATTAAAAAAGAGAAAAGCGTTAAAAGCGCATCGGTTTACAAGTCAAAACAGCATAATTAAAAGCAAGAATCTGCATACGGTATTTAAAGACTCCAGAGGTTGGCTATGGTTGGGATATGAAGGTGAGGGCATCCAAATAGTTAAAAATCCGAAAGCGCTGATTACACAGTCAGTTTTAAATATCACAGAGCTGACAACAGACTCAGAAAGCGAACAGCCTGATATTTCATCGGAAAATATCCGTGAATTTTACGAAGATCGTTTTGGGAATATATGGGTGGCCACAAATGATCGTGGCTTTGACCGGATATCGATTCAAGGACAGGAAATTATATCTGTAAGGTCATTTCAAAACGAACCCGGAAATGTAAGATCTATACCTCACAACGATGGAAGAAGCGTTTTTCAGCAAACAGATTCTACCTATTGGTTTGCCACTTATGGCGGAGGTATCGCAAAATGGAATTCTTCAACTGATATTATCACCAGATACACCACAGACGACGGGCTTCCAAATAACAGTACGTATAGTGTGATCGGAGAAAGTGAAACGCAATATATATGGACGAGTACAAATTCAGGCTTAGCCAGATTGGATACCAGAACGGGTAAATTTGATGTGCTGAGAGAAGAAGATGGATTGCAGAATAACGAGTTTAACACCGGCGCGTATTTAAAGTTAACAGATGGCAGACTCGTTTTTGGGGGAATTAACGGATTCAATATCATCGATCCGGCGGAATTAAAAAAGAATGACAGGGTTCCACCGGTTTATATCACTCGGATCAATTTGTTTGACGAATCTTTTCAGACGGATACTTCAGCCACAGTGATCAATAATATTAAATTAGCTTATAACGAGAACTTCCTTTCTTTTGAATTTGCAGCGCTCGATTTTGAAAACCCAAAACAAAATCAGTTTGCTTACAAAATGGAAGGAGTTGATGAAGATTGGGTATTTTCAGGGAACCGAAATTTTGCAGGCTATCCGAATCTGGCGCCGGGTGAATATAAATTCAAAGTAAAGGCAGCCAATAATGATGGTTTATGGAACGAAGCCGGTACAAGCATTAACATCGAAATCACCCCACCATGGTGGCAAACAGTTTGGTTTAGATCGGTTTCAGGACTTCTGTTGTTAGCAGGGATTGTTTTCGGAGTTAGATATTTTTCTCAGAAAAGACTTCGAGAGCAGATCAGAAAAATGGAGATCGAGAACAAGCTCAGAAATGAGAGAGAACGAATTTCTAGAGACCTTCATGATCACGTCGGGGCGCAATTGGCAAACATAATGTCCGGGCTGTCACTGGCTGATAAGTACAATCAGATCGACAATAAAGAGAAGTCTTCCTCTCTGATGAACTCGCTGCGGGGTGATGCAGAAGTAACCATCAAACAACTTAGAGACACCATTTGGGCGCTTAACCAAAATGAGCTTAACCTGTTGAACTTCAAAGATCATCTGCAAAGCTATTTTAATAATCAGACGGCTTTTAAAGAGTCTCTTATGTTTAACTACGAGATTCTGGGAAACAAGGAAACAAAGCTGTCTTCCACGCAGGCATTGAATCTATTCAGAATAATTCAGGAAGCTTCACAGAATACACTGAAGTATGCAAATGCTGAAACCATCAATATTAAATTGCATCAAAAAAACGGATCTTTATTCGTATTTATAAAAGATGACGGCTCTTTTAAAGGAGATCAAAAGACCTTTAACGGAGGGTATGGTTTCGGGAATATGGAAAAAAGAACGAAAGAATTGGGAGGTAATATCTCAGTGAATACAGAGGATGGAACTGAGATCACGGTAAACATACCGATATAGATAAATACCAAATTCGGGGTATAGCTAATAACTTCGGGATGAATGATATTTCTTCAAAAGATTGATTATGGAAAGCAAAGAGCCGGGTAAAAAAATTAGGGTAGCTATTGTTGAAGATCATGACATCTTCAGAAAGAGGCTGACGGAGTTGTTGGGCTTCTATGATGAGCTGGAGTTGGTTTTTACAGCAGATTCGGGAGAGACGTGTTTAAAACAGGTGTTTGAGTCGGAGCCGGAGAAAATGCCGGATGTAATTTTAATGGATATTGAGCTTCCGGGAATATCAGGGATAGAAACGACTTTTCAGCTTAAAGAGAAATTTGAAGAGATTGACATCATTATGTTCACAGTTTTCGAAGATGATGAGCGACTTTTTGAATCCATTCAGGTTGGAGCAACAGGATATTTGCTGAAAGATACAGCTATAGACGAAGTGGTATCGTCTTTGAAGGAAGTAAGGGAAGGAGGATCGCCGATCACGCCTTCGATTGCAAGAAAACTGATCAGAATGGTTTCTAAACCAAAAAAAGAGAATTCTTCCAAATCTGAACCTGAAGTAGTTCCGTTTGATCTGAGTCCGGCGGAAATTCGAATTTTGGAACAGGTTATTGATGGTAAATCAAACAAAGAAATAGCGGAAGAGGTATTTCTGAGTCCCTGGACAGTGAAAACGCACATCAAGAACATCTATAAAAAAATGCATGTTAATTCAAGGGCTGCCGCGGTAAGACTAGCTCTGAAAAGGGATATTGTATAAACTGATTTCACGGAAAAATACTCCGTTCGGGTGATTTATTAACAACTGATTTATAGTGAATTTTGACCGGCAGCAGTCTTTAGGTGCTGTTCACTACTAATAAATCAGGTTCAAGATGAAGAAATTAACGTTACTATTTCTAGGGGTACTTTACTTTTCCTCGCCTCTTTTTGCACAAACAAAAACGATTCAAGACTGGATCGCATCACAATATTTGAATACTTCACATCAGGCGTTTGTTTATCAGGTTTCGCCCCAAATGAAGCTTGCAGATGAACAGATCATAAACGCCGGAATACAAGAAAAGAAGGCTTTTTTGGCTAAATACAATCAGCTTAAAAGAAAAGGTGCCTTTGTAAATAATCCCGATACTACATGGAGATTTGAAGAGCATAAAGCGCCGCAAGATTCTATGTACAGGCCTTCATCTTATGGTCAGCTTTGGTACGAAGGAGATGTTGCATCAGGAAATTACGTGTTCAGCAACGAGTCGTTTAGGTGGCACCCGGATAGTTTAGAATTATTCCCGGATCGGCATAATTACAGCAGGGTTTATGAGGCAGGAAATGACACTAGTGAAGCGGTTTATTTTAATAACTGGAGCAGAATACCATATTACGGAATTAGAACGGCGATTATAGAAGAGCCGTCAGGTGGTGCAGATTACGAGACTTACTCGGAGAATTTTAACCCGATTTTTGGATGGGAAAAATATGCACATGATCTCAGATATCAGGACGAAAATGGCTGGGATACTCTGAGGGTCTCAGAAAGATATAATTCTGAAACAATGGAATATTATCCTGAATCAGAGCAAAGGTATATTTCTAATGAAAACTACAGTCTAAGCTCATATAAATCGTATAATTTTGATGGCGCGATCGGGTATTGGAGCTATGATTATACTAAGTTTGGAGAGGGTGGTAGATATATTTATCAGGTTTCAAAACAGTGGAATAGCACCGAGGAAAGATTAGTTGGAAGAGACAGCCTTCATTTTAATTATGAGAATAATGTGATTGAAGGAGAGCAATATTTCTGGGGAGATTCTCTATGGGTGGCCCAAGGTTTATACAAGACTTTTCAAAACCCAAATGACGAAACCGTTGTGGACAGCATTATAAATTACAGTGTTTATCCTGACAGTTTAGATGAAAATAATAGACCGGTAATTGATGAGGCGATCATTCGTACGGAATTTGAATATGATATTAATGGGAATCAAACAGAAGTCAGAACATATAATCTTATTGAGGGAGTATTAAGTCTGACGAGCAGAACTGTTAGAACCTGGGAGTTAATAGGTGAATATTACGTAGTAGTCCGGCAGGATACATACTCAAGAGACTTTACTTCTGGAGAGCTTTATAGATCCGGATTTTTTGAGCGCTTTTATGATGAAGAAGGTTCAAATACAGGCGATCGAACTTTTAACCTGAATGCTGCCGGTGATACTACATATGGAAATGGAAACGAATACTTATTTCTTGATGATGGGACTCGAGTATATGTAACGTTACAATGGGATTTTAATATTAAAGAATTGGTAGTTCAATATTACAGGGCCTATCCGAATGCTCGTTTTGGTGAAGGCGGTTATATAAATCAAAGTACATACCTAGACTTAAGAACTAATAGCGGAACCAGAAGTATAAACGTAGGGGGAAATTATCCGGGTGTATTTAATGATGGACCTATACCAATTACGGTAGGTGATACATTATCCTTTTTTGTAAGTGCGTTGAATATGGATTTCTCAAAACCGGATGTAGAAATTACAAATATGCCAACAACCGCAACTTTTGATCCTGAAACCAGAAAATTCTGGTGGGTGGTAGATGAAGAGCAACCCGGACCAATGACTTATACAGCGACCAACAAAAACGGAAGTTCAGAGGCTGTGGTATACTTCGCAAATGTTGAAGCAGCAAATGATGACAGCAACCCGGTTTCAAACGAAGAGGATGATTTCAATCCGAAAGAATTCACATTAGAACAAAACTATCCGAATCCATTTAACCCTAGTACAAATATCAGTTTCAATTTACCTCAAGCTTCTGAGGTGAGTTTGAAAGTGTATAATATGCTTGGGCAGGAAGTGGCGACTTTGATAAATGAAAGGCTTGGAGCCGGAGCTCAAACCGTGGCCTTCGATGCAAGCAATCTTTCAAGCGGAATGTATATCTACAGAATACAAGCAGGTACTTTCAGCAAAACAAAAAAGATGATGCTGATCAAGTAATTCAGTGTTACAATAACTTTAACAAGGCAAAATGAATATCTCATTTTGCCTTTTTTACAAACAAAAAATCAAACCTTTTTAACAAACATTCATCAATGAAAAAGCTGCTACCAGTTAAAGCAACATTATTATTTTTTCTTTTATCTTCATCTTTATTTGCTCAGGATCTTAGGTGGGTGAGTAGTGCAGGATATGATAGTCTTGGATTTACAGGAACATTTAGCTCATTAAGCAAAATTATGGTCGTTAATGAGCGACTGTTTGTCACCATAAATAAAAGTTCCAATTTCGACCAATTTCTATACTCTGATGACAATGGAGTAAACTGGCAGGAAAGCGGACTCAGTCCGGCTATTTTTTTTCCGGTTGTATTAGCATCAGGGCAAAGTGACTCTATGTATGCATATGGATTGACAACAAGTTTTGCTTTAGGAATTGCCAAAAGCACAGATTTGGGAGAAAACTGGGAAGCTATTCCAATACAAGCAGGTGTTTCTGGAAACTTTGAGTTTTTTGTTCATAATTCAGGGGATTTATTAATGGCAGGCCGTAGTGCTGATATAATTCTATCAAAAGACGGTGGTGAAAACTGGGTTAAAAAGAACAGTATCAACGAAAACGATCAAGTAGAAAACATTAGAAATTTATTTAGTTTCGGCGATTACTTTTTTGCACATGGAAGAAACTCTAATAGCACTAGTGAAAAAGGACTTTATAGAATGCACAAGGAAGACAGTACCTGGGTATTTTTGGGAGATACAACAAATGTGAAAGATGATAATAATTACTTTCATGACAATGACATTGTATACGATGAAGAAAACCAAAGAATGATTATGCTTTGGGAGAATCCGTTTCAATCAGGAGGAGATGATGACGATATCATGCTTGCCTATTCTGATAATTTTGGAGAGAACTGGATATATAAAACTAAAGCAGATATTGGTGATCCAATTGAATCTGGTGAATATGAAGAACTGGCCATAAAAGGCGAAAAACTGATGATCATTGTAAAGGATGGAGTACAAACAGGAGGAAACAGAGTTATAGCTGTTGATAAGGAACTTTCCGGTTCCGGGTATGTGAATACTACTGCGGATTTTGAAGGCACAGAAGATGAGAAAAGAATACGCTTACTAAAAGCGAATTCAACAGCCGCGTTTGGATATCGGGAATTGAGAGATCCATACCGTAAAATGTTATTCACTTATCCGGAGCAAACCGGTTCAACGGTATCAAATGAAGAAGAAGGCGCAACGCCGGAACAATTCACATTAGAGCAAAATTACCCTAACCCATTCAATCCAAGTACAAATATCAGTTTCAATTTACCTCAAGCTTCTGATGTGAGTTTGAAAGTGTATAATATGCTTGGGCAGGAAGTTGCAACTTTGGTAAATGAAAGGCTTGGAGCAGGAACGCAAACGGTGAACTTCGATGCAAGTGATCTTTCAAGTGGAATGTACATCTACAGAATACAAGCGGGCACTTTCAGCCAAACTAAAAAAATGATGCTGATCAAATAACAGTTTATAATTGAGGGATCAATGGTTAAAAAGGATCAGGTTAAGATATCTGATCCTTTTTTATTTCATTCGATTAAACTTTAGCCCTGAAATAACCCAGTTTGGGAGTTTTTTTTCCGGATCTCTTTTTGTCATATCTATAAACCACCCCAATTTTTTCATGATGGGGACTTTATGTGTTTCCACAAACTCAATAAGAGTTCCGTCCGGATCTTCAATGTAAGTAAAACGTCCGGCTGCCTCTCCCATATCAAAACTTTCAGCACTATCTACAGTAAATGGGAATCCCTTGGCTACACATTCTCTTTTTAAAGCATCCATGCCTTGCACATCAAAACAAAGATGTATAAATCCAATATCTCCCCAATATCTGTCTTCAAATATTTTTTTAGGATTTCGTCGCCCATCTTCACTTTGAATGAGTTCTATCTCAGTTGGACCAAACATTTTACTGAAGCCACCTTTTCTGGGTTGAGAATGTCTGAGTAACACTCTTCGAAATTTAGTCTGCCCGGAAGGCAGCCCATTCATATCTTCAAAAATGTCCGTTTCATCGTAAACAACTTCATCATACCCAAGAATATCAGAATATAATGTTCTGGCTTTATCTATATCAGAAGAGCCAATGACAGCACCGGAAACACCTCCGGTAAGCCGACGTTCTTTCGTTTTAAACCAACTAAGACCTTTAACTACATTAAAAATGTTTCCATTAAGATCTTCAACAAAAAAATTAAGATCTCCCGAAGGATTTTCTTTTAATGGAGTAAGAACTTTCAACCCGGCTGCAGTAAACTGTTCATATGATTTGGCGACATCGTAAGATTTGATCTTACAGCAGTTTATACCAAGGTCACCCATTTGCAATTCAAAATCAGCGGCAACAGGTTCACGGCTTGTGTATTGCCAGATCTCAAACCCACCACCACCACGCATATTTAAGGTAAGGATCGCGGTTCTGTCATGAGGTTTTCCTCCGGTGTAAGGTAACATCAGGTCTGCAGTAGCAGAATCTTCAAATACTTTGATGTCCATACCAAAATAATTCTTATACCATTCGGTGGCTTCATGTACATCAGAATTTCCGATTCCAATTTGCTGAATTCCGGCGATTACTTTTTTCATAATAGTTTTAAAGGAGCTTTTATTTGATTAGAAACTACGAAGAAATTCTTTGAACCCCGAAGTGTTATAGTCGGCCATGCCTCTTCTTTCAGTCACAATTTTACCATCGGGCGAAATCACATAAGTTGTTGGTACTACGGATGAACTATATGTACCGGGTTTTCTGCCATTCAGGAAGTAAACCGGAAAAGTATATTCTTTTCTTTCAAGGTAGCTTCGCGCTTTTTGATGATCTTCATCCAGTGATACCATCACAAACTTAATATCATCACTTTCTACGGATTCGTAAAGAGCTTGAATATTGGGCATTTCAGCAATGCAAGGAGGGCACCATGTAGCCCAAAAATTCAGAAAGATAGTTTTGCCTTCAAACTCTTCTAATGTTGATTCGTTCCCATCCAAGGAAAGCAGAGGAAGGTTATAATTTGCAGCCCGGTACTGGTTTTCAGGAAGTTCTGTATCCGGAGTCATCAAGCCGCTCCATAACAGAACGCGTTGTAGGTTTCCGATAACAGGAACGTGTAATCCGGAAAAGTACAATATCCCGATGACGCCCAGAATGCAGCCCCATTCAATAAGCTCTCGCTTAAATGATCGCTGTTTTTTTGATGATGTTTCGTTTTGCATAGTTTATAAAATAAAAAAGCCCTGAACAAAAGATTGATCAGGGCTTAAAGGTAGAAATTAAATTCTACTTATAAGAAATGTTTAGCTCTACTCTGCGATTTTTTAAACGACCGTTGGCAGTATCATTAGTAGTGATCGGTCTTGTTTCACCATAACCAACAGCTTTGATTCTGGAAGCGCTTATGCCACCGTTTACAAGATGTTGCTTTACGGCTTCAGCGCGTAATCTGGAAAGCTCTAAATTATAGTCATTATTTCCGCGGTTGTCGGTATGGCCTTCAATACTCAATCTCAGATCATCATCTTCACTCATTATTTTAACAAGTTCATCAAGATCATCCAAAGAAGTTGGGTCAATATTTGCGGAATTTGTAGCAAACAATAGGTTTTGGAAGATAACATCAAGCTTTCGTTTTACTTCAGCGTTTACTTCCGGGCAGCCTTTATTCGGCTTAATTCCCTTTAAAGCCGGGCAATCATCTTCTTTATCAATGATGCCGTCGCCATCGCTGTCAGGGCATCCGCCAAATTTAGCAGTTCCGGCAAAAGCAGGGCAAAGATCTACTGAATTTTTAATACCATCACCGTCATCATCAGGGCAGCCATCAGTAGCTGATGTTCCTCTTACTTCAGGACAAAGGTCTTCTCCGTCAGGAATCTTGTCGCCATCTTTATCTGCACATCCTTGAAACTCGAGAGAACCTGCAATATTTGGGCAAGCATCTTCGAAGTCTACAATCGAATCTCCATCTGAATCTGCACAACCACGGTTTTCAGCCGCACCAGCTACATCAGGACAAAGATCTTGAGAATTAATAATGCCGTCACCATCATTGTCAGGACAGCCGTTGCTCGCAGCACTTCCCGGAATTTTGGGGCAAGCATCAACTTTATCTTTTACACCATCTTTGTCGCTGTCTTTAGGGGCCGAAAGACGGAATTTTAAGCCAATTGAATGGATCACAAAATCATCATGATCTTTAGAGTCTCTGTTAAACTCCCCATCAAGGCGATCTGTAAGGGTTCTGTTATAAGTTGATTTAAGCTCTAAAACCGCTCCTTCAGAAACCGGAACCTCAAATCCTGCTTGAATAGGGACTACCTGGTATAATTCATCGCTTATGGAATTATTCTTTCCAAAAAAATACGAAACACCATAACCGGCACCTATAAATGGCCGAACAAAGGCATCCTTTTTGAAAATTATATCATTAGCAAAGTTGAAATCTATCATAAGATTATTGCTCAAAAATAATTTTCGAAATCCCGGGTCCATATTGTCTGTATCCAAAGAACCGTAATTGAACTCGTAATTTAGATCAAAGGTGTTATTCAAATAGCGATGTATCCCGAGCCCAACAGAAACGTCTTCATAGACTTCGGTTTTAAAAATTTCATTGGTAAAATCCCCGTCATATTGATGTGTTCCAATATTTAAGGAGATCCAGGTTTTACTGTCGCTGTTTTGACCATATACCCCAAATGAAGTGATTCCAATCATTAAGAGGAATAGTAGTATCGTTCGTTTCATATTGTAATCCGCTTGTTAATTTTCTTGGATTACACTAAAGGTAGGTGTTAAAGTTCCGAAATTACCGTTTAGATTTTTTAATTAAAGACTTCTAAAGTTAAATAAAAGAGGATATTTCACTCAGACTTTTCTTCTTGATATCAGGAACTTTAACGTCGTCAGCGGGATAGCCAACAACTAATAACAAAAATGGTTTTTCATTTTCAGGCCTGCTCATTACTTCATTCAGAAAACCCATAGGACTTGGAGTATGAGTAAGTGTAGCTAATCCTGCATTATGCAGTGCAGTGATCAGCATTCCGGTTGCGATACCAACAGACTCTTTCACGTAATAATTTTTCTCTTTGTTTCCTTCTTCATCTAAAGCATAACTCTCTGAGAAAATTCCTATCAAGTAGGGAGCCTCTTCCAAAAAGGGTTTGTGTTCATCAGTGTCAAATTGCTCCAGGTCATCCAGCCAGTCTTGAGGTGCGCGCCTGTGGTAAAACTCGTGTTCTTCATCTTCAGCTGCATCACGGAGTTGCTTCTTTATATCTGCTGATTCAACTACAGCAAAGTGCCAGGGTTGTTTGTTTGCGCCGTTGGGAGCTGTTCCCGCTGCAAGAATGCAGTTTTCGATAATTTCTCTTGGAACACTTCTGGAAGAAAAGTCCCGAACCGTTCTTCTTCTCTTTAGATCTTCATAAAAACTTATAGCCCTTTCTTTCATTTCTTCAACGGGATATTCTTTATAATCTTTATGAGGCAAAAACTGGTACTTATTCATTGTGTCTTATCGGAATTTTAAGATTTAATTGATGGTACGGATTATAGATGACAGAGAAAGTAAAGTTTTAATAACAGAAGTAAGCTTGACTTGATCTGAAGTTTAATTAGCGGTAATTCTTGAATAAACGAAATTTCTCCATTCTTTCAACTCGGTTAGTCGTTCAGAATATCTTGCTCTGAGAGGGAGCTTGTCGATTGAGCTTATCATTAGATCAGCATCACCAATAGATTGATTTGGTACAAGCCAAAGAATCATTTCTTCATAAATATCAAACCAGTCGGCGTTTAAAGGCTCTTTAGACATAAAAAAGGTAGCAGTCGGCAGATAGGAATCTATAATTCCAAGCTCTATTGCTTTAGCCGTTGTCATCATTTTAACAGGAGTGTTTAGCGTGTCGAGATCGCTAGCCAAAGGTATCTTATTTTTATATCGCGCTGTCAAAAAAGCACTCCAATTCAAAGAGTCAGCTCTGAGTTCGTAAGAGTACTTAAAATTGCGAGCATCGGAAGAGTCAAGCCGAGGCTTTAATTCCATTAGCTTGTTGTTAGCTGAAGAGATGTCACCATTAAGAAACAGCGCATCTGCATTTAAGATCTGCAAACTCAGAAGAGTGTCAGAAGAATCAAATGCATACAAAGCAGTGGCATAATTTCTGTGCAAAAGTTGTTCCCTGAGCCAGTCTCTTTTTATAAGTTTATTATCGGGATTGAGCTCGTAAAGCTGTTCAATAGCTTTTAAAGCTTTGGCAGAATCTTGATTTGAAACATGGAAATTATATTCGTCCCATAACTGCTGTTCTTCAGTAAATGCGTGAGGACAATGTTTTTGAAATAAAGATCTTCTACTGAAAATGAATTCTGAAATCTGTTTATCAACTGAGTCAATTTCTACGGTATTTAAATGCTGATGCCAGCCATCAACCAGTTCTTCAAAGGATACAGGATAAGAGCTTTCAAAATTATTGGCGGGATACGCCTTTTTAAAATACTCAACAGGATAATTGTTCAGTAGAAATTGCACAAAAGAACCCGCGGTGGTATAGCTGATGGAAGAAGCAGAACTATAGAAACCTGAATTGGAAAGAGCGTTTTTCATTTGTTCTGGAGAAGGATATGGGGATTCAGCAGAAATTATCTGGTCTAAAGTTGACTCGGGTGAAGCGTCTTTTGCTATGGCTTCAGCAATTCCTTCTATCATGCCGATGCTCCAACTTCCATTAAAAAGGGAATTCCCAAACTGTTTAGATATAACATGAACCAGTTCGTGTTTCAGAACTCCATCAAGATGTTGTTTGGCAATGTGAAGCTGATCCTGAGCTAACCAAATTGGTACATAACTGGTGAACTTTGCACCAACCAGTTTTTTCTTCTGCCAGGAATTTGCATAAATATAACTCTCTATTTTTCTGCCTTCAGGCCAATCTATTTCCAGAACGTCGATGATCTGTTGAAAATGAAATTCATGACGAAGAGCCCAATATTCCATTTCCTGATCAGTGAAGTTGTTTTCATCAAAGTAAAGATCAAAGTGTGTCGTTTGATAATGAGCGGAAAGTTCTTCTTTGAGGGTTTCGCGCGGAGTAATAATTCCCATCTCGTCCAGATTCAGATAGCTGAATAACAGACATCCCAAAGCTAAAAAAGTGACGATCTTATTTTGAGTGGTTTCTGACCAGTTAGGAAGGATCCACAGCAGGATGATCCATAGAATTGTGATCCATCGAAAGAAAAGCAGACTTTCGCTAACCTGAAGAGCTTCATCATAAATAGGACCCGGCCAAGTACCCCACACATGATTGAAAAAATAGACTTGAGGAAGAGTGAAAAACTCGATCATCCAAACACCGAGACTGCAAAGTAAAAGTATCAGAAAAGAAAAAACCGCCGGTATCGGAGCGTTCATTATTCTGCATAACCGACCTATGGACGCTCCAAAAAACACACTTGGTGCCGGAAGTAAAACCCAAAATGCAAATCCGTCAAAAGTTAAACAGCCGGTAATGAGCGAAGAAATAAACAAAGGAACGGCAATGATGTAAATATAGCCCATTATGCCTATGGCTAAACGAAATGAAAGTCCTTCGTCTTTAGTTTTTGCCAGAATAATTGCGGACAGAAAGGAACCAATAATGGAGGCAAGAAAAGCAGATTCAAAATGGAGATCTCTTAACAGTGGGAATAAAAGTAAAAGCGCGCCCAGAGCAAGAGGAAGAAGTATTTTGAGATAACGCCGTTTCACAACCTAACCAATTTTGAGTTCAGCTGACCAATACACCCAATAAATGAGAACAAACTGTAATGGGAGACGAAGCAAAGTGAAACAAGTATATAAAGTCCAGCCCTGCTTTTGATAAGCTTTTAAGAACATATCAATATTTGCCGGAAAAACGGCGACGAGTAACAGGATCAACCCCCAAGCCGCATATGTTTTCGTAAAAGGAATCAAAACCCCAATTCCTCCTAATACTTCGGCAACCCCACTCCAAAACACCATTGCTTTGTGGTTTGGTATGTAATCAGGCATAATTCTTAAAAAGAATCCCGGATTCACAAAATGGTAAATACCAATGCCGATGAATAGAATACCAATTATTATAGTATGGGAAGATGGAGAAATAGTAGTCGGGTTTGTTAATATTGTGGATGATACTCATTCAAAAGCATCATCGCTGTAACTTTTTTCTAAATCACGAGTCTAACAGCTGCGGTATTGAAACATCAATGAATGATAACCGTACGGAGTTCAGAACAAAAATCGGAGTTTGAAAATGGACAGAGCAAAAAGATTTAAATTACAAGTTGCAGTATCGATGGTGTTCACATTTGTGATCATGCTTACTGCGGTTAAGATGGGTTGGGCACAATCATCAGATGATGCATACAAAATTGAACGTTTTGCAGTAAATGATGGCGTTAAGATCAATGTAGAAACTTCCGGCGGAAGTATTGATGTGATCGGCAAAGATACAGACGAAGTAACCGTTGAAATGTATGTGCGCAAAAGAAACAGGTATGTGCAGGCTAATGACGAAGATCTGAAAGGATGGGAAATTGAGATATCAGAGCGAAATAATACCGTAACAGCACATGCCAAAAGAGAGAATTCAAGAAACTGGAACTGGAACAGAAACACTCCTTCAATTTCATTTGTGGTTTATGCACCGGTTAGATCTACGAGTGATGTAAGAACCTCGGGTGGAAGCATTGAGTTAATAAATTTAGAAGGAAGCCAAACAGGAAGGACCAGCGGCGGCTCCATTGTTGCAGAGGATATTCGCGGAGAAGTGAATATCAGAACATCCGGAGGCTCTATAACTCTTAGTGAGATCGTAGGAACAACGGAAGCCAGAACCAGCGGCGGAAGAATACGAGCTGAAAATGTTGATGGTAACCTTGACGTAAAAACATCAGGTGGAAGTATTTCATTAGAAGGAATCTCAGGAAGTGTTGATGCAAGCACCAGCGGTGGATCAATAAATGCGGAAGTAACAAATCCGAATGATTTTATTAACCTGAGAACCAGCGGTGGAAGCATTACCGTAACCGTTCCTGAAGAAAAAGGTTATGATCTGGACTTAGACGGGAACAGAGTACGTGCTGAATTGAAGAATTTTACAGGAGAATATGAAAGAGACGAAGTAAAAGGATCTGTAAACGGAGGAGGAATTAGAATTAAAGCTAAAACTTCCGGAGGTTCTATTCGTCTTAATTACAAATAAAGCTTTTTTCATATCATACTATTGTTAGTTATAAAAGGTGAGGGTGGATAGTCCTCACCTTTTTTATTTACTTCAATTTATAGATAACGCCACTTTTCATTACAAAAGTAATATTCTTTAGTTCGCTGATGTCTTCAAGTGGATTTTTATCGACAGCAATAATATCAGCTGATTTTCCCTCTTCAATGGAGCCTATCTGATCTCTCATTCCTAAAAGTTCTGCAGCATTAAGAGTTGCTGTTTTGATGGCGTGACTTTCGCTCATTCCGTAATCAACCATGATCTCAAACTCGCGGGCATTTTCGCCGTGTTTGCTGACTCCGGAATCTGTGCCGAAAGCAATATTAACTCCGCCTTTTAGCGCGCGCTTAAAAGAAGCTTCTACAACAGGAACTACTGTATTTATTTTATCAACGATGGCCGGAGGGATTTGATCGTTTACCATCAGTTCATCCCTAACAGAAATTCCTGCTAACAGCGTTGGAACTAACCAGGCATCGTTTTCTAAGAATAACTTTACAGATTCGTCATCTAAATAAGAACCGTGATCGATTGAACTTACACCGGCACGTAAAGCCGCATTTATTCCATCTGCAGCGTGAGCATGAGCGGCCACTTTTCGGCCCAAACTATTTGCAGCTTCCACTATGGATTTCATTTCTTCATCGGTAAGTTGCTGATTCAGACCTGCTGCTGTATTACTTAAAACACCACCGGTTGCCGTAATTTTAATGACTCCGGCGCCTTGTTTTACTCTGGCACGAACAGCTCTTCTGCAATCATCTGCGCCATCACAAATGCCGACATTTTCATCCAGTTCAAGTATTTCTGTTCTGTAACCATGTGAATCTCCATGGCCTCCGGTAGCAGAAATTGCGCCTCCCGAATATATAATTCTTGGACCGGCAATAAGACCCTTAGCTGTAGCTCTTTGTAAAGCACCGATCAGTTCAGCATCAGCGCCAAGATTTCGGACAGTAGTGAATCCGGCGTGTAATGTTCTCTCTAAATAAGGCAAAGATTTGAAAGCCAGATCCTGCTCATTCATTGTTGTCCATTCGTGCGGATTCGCATCCGGATCACGCTCCCCGGTCAGATGTGTGTGCATATCAATAAAGCCGGGCATCACAAATTTGTCTTTCAAATCGGTTACTTCAGCATCATCAAAACCTAATTCTGATGAAGACTTAAAGCCCGAATGAACGCTTTCGATCACCCCGTTTTTAATAACGACCGTTTGATTTGATAAAGGCTTTTCGCCGGGAATAGCCAAAAGAGAGCCGGCATGAATGATCTTTATGTTGTCTTGAGCTGAAATTGAAGCAGAGAAGGTCAGCACCAAAAGAAAAAGGAAAAGAGATTTTATATATGACATAATTGGGAGTTAGATTTTCTGAATTAAAGAATGTATTGAAAGTGAGGGAGATCAAGAAATAAAAAGCCGGAGATTGAAATCTAATATCAAAAACTTTTGTTGAGAACGATGCCCAAACAAATGAATCAAAACATTATATTGAAGGTTCGATTTTAATAACGGAGAATATGTCCACAAAAGAAACGGCTACTGTTGAAGCAAAAGAGGAAGCGCTGGAACGACCAATTATAATAAAAGGCGCGAGGACTCATAATCTCAAGAATATAGATGTAGAAATTCCGAGGAATAAGCTCACGGTGATAACAGGGGTTTCGGGTTCAGGAAAATCGAGCCTGGCCTTTGATACCATTTATGCGGAAGGTCAGCGACGTTATGTGGAAAGTCTTTCCAGCTACGCCAGACAGTTTCTGGAAAGAATGGATAAGCCGGATGTCGATTTTATGCAGGGGATTTCTCCGGCAATGGCCATTCAGCAAAAAACCACTTCGAGCAATCCGCGTTCAACTGTTGGAACAACAACCGAGATCTATGATTATTTAAGACTGCTGTTTGCCCGAATTGGAAAAACAATTTCTCCGGTATCCGGAAATCAGGTCAAAAAAGACACTCCGAAAACCGTTATTGAAGAGGTCCTTAAGCTGATGGAAGAAGGAGACCGGTTTTATGTTCTTTATCCGATTCCTCAGCACGAAAAAAAGAAACTGGACGAAGAGCTGAAGGTTTTAAAGGAAAAAGGTTTTAGTAGACTTCTGAATATCAAAGACGAAAGCATAATAGACCTGACCGATGGCGACATCGACACAAAAAAGATCAAAAGAAAAGAGTTCAGGGTTCTTGTAGATCGCTTGATCCTTAAAGATGATGAAGCAACCATCACAAGGATAGCCGGATCGCTGGAAACAGCTTTTCAAAACGGAAGCGGAAGGTTATCCATTAAAAAAAGAAATGGTGATGAATTTCCATTCAGCGAACGATTTGAGTTGGATGGAATTGAGTTTACAGAGCCAACGCCGCAAATGTTTTCATTTAACAATCCATTTGGAGCTTGTCCGAAGTGCGAAGGTTTTGGAAAAGTATCAGGCATAGATGAAGATCTTGTGATCCCGGATCATGAAAAGACGATCCGAAACGGAGCCATCGCACCGTTTACAACTCAGAAGTTTAGTACCCATCTCAGAGATCTGATAAAGGTAGCGTCGGAAGAAAAATTTTCAATTGATACTCCTTATTCAGAGTTGCCGAAAGAGGTGAAGAGTATAATTTGGAAAGGAAAAGGAAACTATATCGGAATCTGGAACTTTTTCGATACAGTGAAAGATCAGGCGTATAAGGTTCATATGCGTGTGTTGTATTCCCGCTATCGTGGATATAGTCGATGCCCGGAATGTGAGGGATATCGGGTAAGAAAAGATGCACAGTACGTGAAAGTTGGTGGAATGCATTCCGGAGAAGTGTCTGAACTGACCATCGGACATGCCAAAGACTATTTTGAAGGACTTGAACTAACAGAATTTGAGCAAGGAGTAGCAGGACAGATCCTATACGAGATCAGAAAAAGATTGAAATATCTGGATGAAGTGGGGTTGGATTACCTCACACTGGATCGACTTGCAAATACTTTGAGTGGCGGTGAGTCACAAAGAATTAGCTTAGCGAATGCTTTGGGCAGTTCGTTGATCGGCAGTATGTACGTCTTGGATGAACCAACAATTGGTTTGCACCCCAGAGATAACGATCGGTTGATCAAAATTCTGGAATCTCTGAGAGATATTGGAAACACAGTTCTGGTTGTGGAACATGATCCGGAAATGATGAAGGCAGCCGATAACGTAATTGATATCGGACCTTTTGCAGGTGTTCATGGTGGAGAAGTAGTATTTGAAGGCAACTTTGAAAATCTTCTTAAATCGGATACGCTTACCGGAAAATTTCTGAGCGGGAGAAAGCAAATTGAAGTTCCGAAAAAGCGCAGAAAAGGAAACGGAAGGTCTATAAAGGTTGAAGGAGCCAGCGAGCACAATCTCAAAAATGTAGACGTAGAATTTCCTTTGGGAAAGATGGTGGTAGTAACCGGCGTTTCAGGATCAGGGAAGTCTACATTGGTACACGATACGGTTTATGCCGGCATCCAAAAGCATATAGGTTCTTATAACCAGAAAGTGGGACGGTTCAAAGATCTGTCCGGAATGGCAAGCGTTCACAATTTAGAAATGGTGGACCAAAGTCCGATCGGTCGTTCTTCCAGATCAAACCCTGCAACTTATACCAAAGCGTTTGATGGAATTCGGGATGTGTTTTCGAACACTCGTCAGGCAAAAATAATGGGCTACACTCCGGGACATTTCTCATTTAATGTACCGGGCGGTAGATGCGAAAACTGTCAGGGCGAAGGGATTCAGAAAATAGAGATGCAGTTTATGGCTGATATCGAACTTGTTTGCGAAGTTTGTAACGGCGCTCGTTTCCGTAAGGATGTATTAGCTGTAAAATACCGAGGTAAGAGTATTCATGACGTACTTGAAATGCCAATTTCTGAAGCTATCGAATTTTTTGTGGATGAAACCACGATCATAAATAAATTACAGCCGCTAGAAGATGTTGGATTAGGGTATTTAAACCTGGGACAAAGTGCTACTACACTCTCCGGGGGAGAGGCTCAGCGTGTGAAATTGGCCAGATTCCTAACCAAACAAAGTTCCGAACACACCATTTACTTTTTTGATGAACCTACGACAGGATTGCACTTTGAAGATGTAGCAAAACTTTTGGAAGCATTTAATGAATTGGTTAATTCAGGACACTCTGTAATAATCATTGAACACAATCTGGATATAATAAAATGCGCTGACTGGATCATCGACGTTGGTCCGGAAGGCGGTTTTGCAGGCGGACAAATTGTAGCAGAGGGAACACCTGAAGACATTGCAAAAGTGAAAGAGAGCTATACAGGGCAGTATTTGAAGGAATATTTATAGAAAAATGATAGCGGAATCCAAAGTGTAATTTCACTGATCATACGGAATATACCTTTCCCACTTCCAGGGCGTGTACACATCGCCAATAGTAATTTCTAAAAGCTCTTTAAAGATTCCTTCTGCGTTATCGCTGTTGCTCATAATAATGACACCTGTTTTTTGTTCGGGAAACATAATTGAATAGTGTTCCCAGCCCTGATCACTTCCTTCTTTAAAAGCACCGTAACCATAAGGAGATTTGAGGAGTCCCCAACCCATTCCGTAACTTAATTCGATATCATCATTTTCGTCTGTATCCTGCCAGACCTCTACTCCAAATTGTGCTTTGGAGCTAATTCTTAGCGATGGATTGAACATCAATTGAGCGAGTTCGGAGTCACTTGAAGCTTCTCGCAATATATGTCCAAAGAATTTTGCGTAGTCATCAGGAGTGGTTTCCATAGAGCCTGCTGCTCCGGCTTCATCTTCGGTATCTTTGGGAATAACTTCGCGTTCAGAGCTATGTCCATTAACAAAAACTCCTTCAAAACGCTCTTGCCAAACATAACTGGTCATTGTCATCCCGAGAGGACCAAAGATTCTTTCTTGGGCAAGTTCCTCCAAGCCTTTTCCCGTTACCTTTTCGATAGCGTATTGTAAAAGCATCATGCCTTCTCCCGAGTAGCTGAATCGAGCACCCGGATCAAAGAAAAAGTGAATTTTTCCATTTCTGTCAAAATCGAAAGACTTATCTAACCAGCGCCAATTCGGAAATCCCGTGGAATGGTTCAGGCACATTCTCGCGGTAATATCTTTATAGCGGTCATCTCCGGAAAGGTTAGCAAATCCGCGCCATTCTTTTTCAAATTCCAGATCGGGAATGGGTACATCAAAATATTCCTGAAGCGGAGTGTCAAGGTCAATAGTGCCGTCAAGAACGAGATCAGCTGCTAAATAACCAAAAACAGCTTTGCTGAAAGATGCTCCATAAAAGATCTGGTCTGTTGTTAGTGTATCTTTAGTTTCATAGTTAGCATAGCCAAACCCTTTTTGATAGGCTATTTCATTATCGTTGAAAATAGTAACTGCTAATCCCGCTACCCCTGCCTCATCTATCAGAGTTTGAATACGTTGGGTAAGATCTTTTTCTGTAATAGTGTTTCCATCAATATGCTCGATTTTGTCTTGAGAGCAACTGCTGAATAAGATCAGAATAGAAAGAAAGAGTAGAGAATATGTCATTATAAAATCTATGAAAGTTATGGTCCCTTTCGTTTAAAAGATCATGATGTTTCAAAAAGAGAAAATACTCTCCGTCAGGCCTTAGAATAGAATATGGAACCATCTTTGCGGGATGGAGTTGGAATAGTGGTAACAAATAATCAAAAAACCTGATATGAAAACTATTCAAAGATTTTGTTCTCTATTTATCATTCTAATTTTAACAGTTGGGTTGTCATCACAATCTAAAGCTCAATCTTTACCTGAATTTGGTGTAAAAGGAGGATTAAACTATTCGACCTTTAATGATACAGAAGACGTAGAATACAAAACCGGATTCCTGATCGGTGGGTATGCAAATTTTAAAATTCCAATGAGTCCTGTCTCTGTACAACCGGAGGTTTTATATGCCCAATATGGAGCGGATGTTGAAGATTCAGATGCAAGCTTTGTAGTTAACTATGTGCAAGTACCGGTATTATTAAAGTTTGGATTTGAAACTCCTGCAGCTAAACCAAATGTTTATTTTGGTCCATATATGAGTTTCAACACAAAGGCAGAAATAGAAAATGATGACGGATCTCTAAACTTAGAAGATAATGCTAAAGACACTGAATTCGGTGTAGTTGTTGGAGCAGGAGTAGATGTTAGTAAAATAAGACTTGGTTTGAGATATACAGCCGGCTTAAGCAATGTAGCTGAAGATGATTTTAATGATTCAGCTAAAAACGGAGCAATAGCTCTTACGATGGGTATCGCATTCTAAAAGATAAATTCCCTATTATAAAGCAGTTTCAAATTCTGGAACTGCTTTTTTTATGTGATTTATTTTATGCAGAAATTTCTAATCGTTTTCTTATTAATAGGTATATCATCTGAGTTTTCATACGCCCAACAAAACCGTTTTGGGATGAAGTCCGGAGTTGCGCTTTCAAGCATGTCGCATCAGCAAACGGAAATCGGTGCAGCAAATATAGAATGGGGAGGCAAGTCTTCATATCAAACGGGAGTGTTTTACAACAGGAGACTTAAAAATTCATTGCTATCCTTTCAGATAGAGGTTGATTATAAAAAGCTTGGCACGGTATTCAGAATAAATGATATTGACCCGAGAGTATCGTCTTCTGCAAAAGCGAATTACGAATTCGAACATGTTGGTTTTTCCATATTGCCGCGGATCGATCTTTTTCCGGATTATAAAATTAATCCCAATTTCATGATTGGTGGTATCATGGAGATTAAAACGAACTCAGAGCTAATATTTACATCAAATATACCCGATCCGGACAGATCGCTGGATAACTTCTTTTTTGGTGGAGATATAAATGAACACACCGAAGACTTTCTATTCGGTTATGTAATGGCAGGAGGAGTGGAATTTGCAACAAAGCCTGTGATCATAACTCTTGAAAGCAGATACACTTCTTTATTTACATCGGTTTTTAATGAAAGTGTAGAACAAATGCCGCTAAATCAACAAACATCTATTCTAAAAATAATGGAAGACAGCAGACACAATTATTTTAGTTTTCTAATTGGCTTCAACTTTTATTTTGATTAGTTATTACTGAAGACGTAAACTCTATCTAATTCATCAAAAGACGTCATGTTTGGCCGGCTACTTGCTTTAAATTGGAAAATTTTTGTTTCAAACCTCAACAGGTTCCAGCTGTTGCTGTTGATAGGTTATATCATGTTTTTAGGGATCATGACAGTTAATCTGGTGGGTACAGCGATTGTTGTGATTCTTTTGGATACCGATCCTTGGATGAAAACACAGATTCCTTGGCTCACTCCCGAGATCTATACTTTTCTGCTCTTAGTTTTTGCAAACTCCTATTGGGTTATGCACTTCTCTTTCACAAACCTAAGACTATTAAACATTACAGAAAACAGAAAGTTGCTCGGTTTTGGGTTCCCCTTGAAAAGACTTTCACGATATTTGATGATCATCGGATTTTGTCATCCTGTGAATATCATATACAATTTTACCTGGCTTGTGTTTTTGATGATTCAGGTTTCTCACTTTTATCAAGTGTTGATCGGAGTGGCTGCAATTATCTTTAATTATGTACTGATCTACTCTATTAAACACCGATTCATTAAGATCGTAGAGAGAAGATTTATCGGAGTTGTAGTAGGCTTTTTGTTTCTGATCTTCGGTCTTTTTCAGGCAGTATCTCTCTTTGCAGAAAACTCACAAGAGATATTTATTCAAATTGTGCCAAGAGTAGAAACATTAAATACAGTTTTATCTTGGAGTCCGGGTGGCTTACTTATACAGGCCATAAATGTTGAATACGGATGGACAACAGCAGCTATAATTTTCGGTTTTCTGGTTCTGTTAATAGGTCTGATTTTAGTTGATCACTTTCGGAAAACCTGTGAAGGGTTAATAAATCCAACGATCAGAAAAGCGGAGCAACAAACAAGCAAGTTATGGACCTTCTTGAGACGGGTGATGGGGGTAAATGCTGGAAAGTATTATTACTACGTGATGATTCACCCCTATAATAAATTACAATTGCTTACGCTGGCAGTTGTGCCGGTTGTTTATGTTCCCATTCTGCTTCAGGTAAAATATACTGCAGCTCAAACTATATTAATTCCGACTATACTCGCAGGAATTCCGGTAGCGCTGCTCGCAATGGGGATGGCAAATATGTATGGGTACGAAAACAGGGAGTTACTTATGCACTTACAGTTCCCAATTAAACTGGAAAAACAACTGAAGGAAAGATTTTTAGGTGTGATCATATTTCCGCTGATGGTTTTTTATATAATCACAATTTTTGAATTATTATTAATTCCTCAAATAGTGGGTGTGTATAAGATATTTGTTGCAAACACCTTCTTTTTTCTCTGTTTTATGGTGCTTTTTATTTGGAGTTCCTATTACCAATATCAAAAAGCGACATATTCCTCAATGAGTTATAAACACCCTATTATACCTCAAAAAGTAACTTTTGTAATCACATTTGTGATTTTTTCAATGGGCTATCTCATTTTTGTACCATTAGAAAATCTGGAATGGTACAGAATTACAATTATGAGCGTGGTTATTGTTGTAATAGGAGTTTACCTTTGGAGACATATGAGTTTTCTTGTAAATCTGTTCAAAAAGCAGATATTGAAAAGACTTTGGACTGAATAACATTATCTAATAGCACACTATTTTACTTATGCTTCCTATACATCTTGATCTTGGCTTTACTCAGATCTATTTCTATGAAGGAATATACTTCCTGATCTCCATTGTACTTGGTATATGGTGGGCAAAAGTCCGTGTTGAAAAATACGGCGGGAAAGTGGAAAAATTTGAAGGTTTGGTAGTCTGGTCTATTGTAGGGGCTTTAATAGGAGCCCGGCTTTCTCATTATGTTTTTTGGCAATCAGATGTGTTCTTCGAAAATCCGGGAGTAATTTTTAGTCCGACCGGAGCGGGAAACAGCATCACCGGAGGTTTGGTCGGGGGGATGTTCGGCGGCTACTTCTATGTGAAACGCAACAACATGAATTACTGGGAATACTTTTCTCTGGTTTCGCCGGGAGTGTTATTAGGACAGGCTGTTGGTAGAATAGGATGTTTTCTGAACGGAGATGCTTACGGAACCGCAACAAATTCATTTCTTGGCGTTCAATTCCCCCGCTATGCAACTACCATCCCTAGCTTTGAAACGGAATACAGGCTTTCAAGTCCGTCATGGGAATCAACTACAGGTTTACCGGGACAGACAGAAACGTTAAGCGCGCCTGTACATCCCACCCAGCTGTACGAAATGTTTGGTGATTTTGTATTGATATTGATTATTCTTTGGGTGTTTAAAAAGATCTGGGATACGGATAAAAAATCTCCGCTTATTTTCTTTATTCATACAGGTGGATATTCCTTATTGAGATTTGGGCTGGAATATATCCGTGCGGACAAAGAAGGAGTTACTATGTTTGGAATGAGTAATCTGCAAATGGCATTATTGCTTTACGGTTTATTTACTATTGGTTATGCCACAAAATATTATCTCAATAAAAGAGCTAAAAAAGGGACGTAAATGAGTGAAGCCATTTCAATAAGAGGCCTGATAAAGAGCTATGACGATAACATTGTTCTGAAAGAACTGGATCTTAGCATTCCAAAAGGTTCTATTTTTGGATTGATCGGACCCAACGGCGCAGGAAAAAGTACGCTGATTGGAGTTCTTACAGGATTGTTGTCTTTTGATGAAGGATACATCACCATAGATGAAATGCGCTTTATAGATGAGAACGAAGAAGCAATAAAGAAGGAAATAGCGTCCGTTCTTCAGCCACCATTATTGTTCGAACAGTTTACAAGTATCGAATTCATTGAGTATGTATGCGAAATTTATGAAATCGAGAAAAAGGGCTTGATCGAAAAAGCTTATTCTTTAATGGATTTTTTTGAGATCAAAGATTTTGCAAAGACAAAGATCCATAAACTTTCCTCCGGTAGTCGTAAAAAACTCGCTTTTGTCACGGCTGTTTTAACAGAGCCTGTAGTTTTGTTGCTGGATGAGCCTTTTGAGGCTGTGGATGTAATTTCTATTGAAAGAATGAAAACGGTCCTGCGCAAGCTGAAAGATAAAGGCGTAACCGTGATCATAACGAGTCATATTCTGGAAGTTGTTGAAAACCTTTGTGATGATATTGCAATACTACATCAGGGAAGAATTATAGCCTACCTGGATTCCATTAGTAGAAAAAGCCTGAAAGAACACTCAACACTTCAGGAGATCTTTTCGGAGTATGTGAAAGTGGAAGGCAAAGACGATATTGTGGATTGGTTGTAGAGTATAGTAAGAGATAAGACCTAAGATGTAAGATTTGAGACATAAGATTTAAGAATATGAATCGAGACCGAATTTTAGCGATGATGTTGTTTTCTATTTCTGCTTCTATAGTGTGGATTGTATTTTTAATTATAGCAGAAGGAACACTCAGATTTAACTTATACACTATTGGAGGTTTTGGTGCAGCAGTCGCAGCAGCATGTATAAATTCATTTTGGTTCGCGACAAAGATTATTGAGAAGAAGGTACTTTACGCAGCGTTTTGGGGTTTCATTATAACTTTACTAAGCTTTTTATTAGGATCAGTTTTATTTGGTATCGGATTTGCAATACATGATCACTTTTTCGGGCCTCACGAAATATTCACAATTGAAACGATAGCGGACATCTTTCGATATATGCTGGGTGCATTTATGATATCGGTAACATTAATGAGTCCAGGGTTTTTAATGGGAGCGGGAACTGGTGTAATATATCTTAAATTGATTCAAAGGAAAGAGATTGGTTTTCTTAATACTTAAATCATAAGACGTAGGAATTGGCCTAGTTCCGCACGCTCTGCGTCGGAACTAAGACGACAACAGATTTAAACAACTATGCAAACATTCCAAGACAGTTTTTCTCAATTTTTTGAGCGGGCGCTAAACTCCGCCCCGACCATTATCAGTGGAATAATTGTGCTGATAATTTTTATAGGATTTGGTTTGCTCGCCAGTCGCGGATTAAAAAGGTTGTTGGGAGCCCGAGCTACATCCACCAAAAAACTTCGTCTTGTTATGAGGCTTACCCGATGGGGGTTTTACCTGATCGGAGCAGTTATTGCATTGCACATTATGGGATTAACCAAGGCGGCATCAGGAGTATTGGCAGCTGGTGGGGTTCTGACAGTTGTGCTTGGTTTTGCTTTCCGGGAGATCGGAGAAAACCTGCTTGCCGGGCTATTCATGTCTTTCAGCCGTTCTTTTGATGTTGGAGACCTGATAGAAAGCAATGGGATTCAAGGAATTGTAAAACAGATCAATATCAGAGATGTGCATGTGCGTACGGGCGACGGGATTGATATTTTTATCCCTAGTGCGATCATTTTTAAGAACCCGTTGAATAATTATACAAGAGATGGGCTTCGCCGAACCAGCTTCAACATTGGAATTGATTATGGAAATGAACCTAAAAAGGCGCTCGAATATTTGATGGAAGCAGTTAAATCAACCGAAGGTGTGCTTGAAGATCCGGCTCCGGCTGTAATCTTATCTAATTTCTCTGATAATTATATTCAAATAGAAGTTCAGTTCTGGATCAATACCTTTTTAAAGAACAGTGATCTGCAGCAGATTAAAACCAAAGTGATGGATGCCAGTCATGCCACGCTTAGAAAAAACGGTTTTACATTCAGTTCGGAAGTAAGCACGGCGATAGAAATGCTGGAGAAAGAATCTTAGCGAAAAAAATGTTTTATTAAAGGAAATCAAACCTTGGAGAATAAGATGAAAAAAGTAACAGGATTTATTTTAGCGGTATTTTTAACAACGTCATTTACTCTTTCTCAAAATGTAGCAGACGGGAGCAAACCACAGGGAGAAAACCTGAAAGTACCCGATGGTTGGGAATGGAGGTTCGATAAATCTGGTGCCGATGTGAGTGTTGGTTCAGATTCAGAATCTGCAGATGTGTTTTTTGTAAATATGACTCCGGGTTGGCATATAACCACGGGCCCGGCAGGTATCTACTATCATGTTGATAACAAAGCAGAGGGAGATTTTACATTGGATTCCAAGATCTATCTTTTTGACACAAAGGGCAGAAACAGAGAAGCCTTCGGATTATTTATTGGTGGTCAGGATCTCAAATCAGATGATCAAAGCTATGTCTATTTTCTTTTGAGGAACACAGGAGAATTTCTGATCAAGAAAAGAACAGGTTCTGAGACTTCAACCATAAAAGGATGGACAAAAACCGATGCAATGACCATGTTTACAGAAGAAACAGAATCTACAGCCGAGAATGATTTTCAGGTAAAAGTGGCCGGTGATGAGATTGTATTTTCTTTAAACGGAGAGGTTTTAAGCAGTATGGAAAAAGGAGATCTGAATACAGATGGACATTATGGATTCAGAGTGAATCATAGTATAAATCTGCATATTTCCAGTTTAAAATTGTCGGAGTAGCCACAATTTTTTGAGCGGTATACGTAGATCATAGGATCGAGTCAGAAAAGTCACTTATACTCTTCGTGATTCAACTTCATTGTGTTGATTATTAACAAATGAACACAAAGAAGTGCTATATACAGATCGAGTTTTAAACCAAACTGGATATTTGTCTGCTAAACACCCAGTTCACTTTTGATAGCATCCAGCTTTTCTTGTTCAGCTTTAGAAATAGTGCCATCGCAAGCTGCAATTGCTTCCAGCAAACTATAAGTAAGCCTCTTTCCGTCATCAGAAAAACTTCTGTTAATATGGTCAACAGCTTCATTGGCCATTTGTTTAACCTCGTCTGTTCCCATTGCAGAAATCTGAGACATGGTTTTTTGGAATGTCTCCATATCATATTTCATATTGGAAAGAATTCTCTTTACGGCTTCTTGTTCTTTATAAGAAATGCTTCCGTCGGAACTTTCGATCCAGAAAATAAGGGTATCAATTGATGTTTCGTCAGTAAGGGCGTAAGTACTCATAGTATTATTTAGAATTCGTTTGACAGTAACGTACAAATTTTTTCAAGAAGTTCCTTTTTCTCTTTTGAAATGGAATTCTTTGTATTGGAATCAATATCTATTTGTGCAACAAAACGGTCGTTCTTCATGATTGGAACAACAATTTCAGACTGAACGTGATTGCTGCAAGAGATATAGTTTTCTTCTTCACTTACATCCTGAGATACAAAAGTTTGATGACTGACGGCTACTTGCCCACAAATTCCTTTTCCATAGGGGATGGTAGTGTGGTCGGTAGGTTCACCCACAAAAGGACCCAACTTTAGCTGATTTTCAACATCAGGGTCTGCTATATAAAAGCCAACCCAGTCAAAATGTTCAACATTATCCTGAAGAAGTTCACAAATGCCAAAAAGCTTTTCATCCAGTGAAATTTCTTTTGAGAGTACATCCTCAACTAAGGGAAGTACTGTTTCTTCGAGTGATATTGATTCTGTTATAGTCATTTAATTTCTGTTGCAAAGAAGATATAAGATTGTGTGTGATAATAAAGTTAAGCTTTGATAAAAGCATTCCCGAAATACTAAAAATTTGGTAAAAAGGTGCGTATCTTTAGTGACTTATGGAAGAATTTTTTAAAGATATTATACCTTTCTCGACCCAGGTAATGGGAGCCGGAGCTTTACTAGTAGCAAGCTTTACTTCATTATTTTCAGTAGTTAACCCGCTCACAGCTATGCCAATATTTCTTTCTTTAACAGAGGGAAATACCGAAAAAGAAACAGCCCGAACGGCGCGCAAGGCAAGTATTTACATGTTTTTTGTGCTAATCACATTTCTATTAATTGGGACATATATACTTAGCTTTTTCGGAATATCGTTGCCCGGAATCAGAATTGCAGGTGGTATAATCATTATGAGAGCAGGTTTTTCAATGATGAACCCTGAAAAAACAGGACGCAAACTTTCCAAAGAAGATCAAGAGGCCGCGATGGATAAAGACGATGTGAGTTTTAGTCCATTGGCTATGCCCTTGCTTTCAGGGCCGGGTAGTATTGCAGTTGTAATCGGTTTTGGTTCGCAAGCCACGGGTGTTTTTGATTATATAGTAACAGGAGTGGCGGTTTTGTTAACTGCATTTCTTGCGTGGGCTATTTTAAGAGTAGCGCCTTGGTTAAACAAACTGATCGGAAAAACAGGAATGACTGTAATAACTCGCTTGATGGGATTTATAGCATTGGCAATTGGAGTTCAGTTCATTATTAATGGAATTGGAAAGTTCTTTGGAATCGGATAATGAATTTCGAACAACAAATAGCATATAATTCATGGGCAAATCAGTTGATCGCAGATGCTATTGGTGAGTCAACTGAAACCAGAACGGATACTAACTTGTTGAGACAATTCGGACATCTTCTTCATGTTGAAAAGGAATGGTACAACCGGGTAATGAAAGTGAATGAAGACACAGAAATTTGGCCGACTCTCAGTTATGAGGAATGTGTAGATTTAATGTCAAAGGGCTCAGTTGTTGATTTCTCGGAGTTTCTTTCAATATTGGAGGAAATTTGTTCATATAAGAATTCAAAAGGAGTCGAGCAGAAAACTAAAGTATCAGAAATACTACAGCACGTGATCATTCATGGGCAACATCATCGGGCACAAATTGCATTATTGTTAAGACAAAAAGGAGTAACCCCTCCGGGAACAGATTTTATATATTTCACTCGTCAGTCTTAATTCCGAGTACATTTAGGCACTCACTTTTTAATTTTATCTCATAGTCAGAACTTGATTCCCCTATCTCTCCGTCTAAATGAATGAAATGTGAATCTGCAATCTTTAAAGAAACTTCTTTAAAAGTAATTACCTCACTAAAAGTATGTGGGATCGCTCTACCCAAACTCAGAAGTATAAAAGCCAGACCGAGTTTTAGTCGATTATAAGCAGGTACAATCACCAGTTCTAAAAGTCTGTCAGAATTTATCGAATTAGGAGAGATCAGATATTTACCTCCCTCTACCGCTCCGTTCGCAACTGCGATCAACCAAACTTTGCGATCAAAATGTGATCCGTCGATTGTTCCGGAAACAACAAGAGGTTTGGCGTTCAGAAAAGCCTTTAATCCTGCAAAAGTATATTTCACGCTTCCTTTCAGCGATTTGAAAACTGACGCATAATAATTGGTCAATCCATCGAAGCCTATACCCGCGGTATTAATAAAGATCTGATCATTAATGACAGGCACATCAACGGAGACCACTTGTTGCTTAAGAATTACATCCAGATAATATTCTACAGGTTGGTTTGTCTTTAGCCCGATTGATTTTGCAAAATCATTACCGCTACCCACAGGAATCAATCCCATTAAAGTATTCGAACAATGAACTCCTCTGGCAATGCTCTGAGCGGTTCCGTCTCCGCCGCAGGCAATTACAATAGAAGAGTCTTGTGCTGAAAGTGAAGCTTCTTTTAAAAGCTGGTTGGGCGAAGAAATGTATTTGATCTTACAATTGGAAAGCTTTTTATAGATTAGGTTTTCCGAAGACCGAATATATTCCTCAGCTCTTGAGGAGTTAGATTTACAATTAACGATTAGTGTGTATGTCACTTAAAATGCCGTTCTTTTGAGTGCTGATTCAGTGAATATAATCTTTAATAACATTATTGCGATTTCTAAGTTAACTTCACGTCCTCAATATTTAAACAAACTCATAGCACTCTGGAAACTTTAGATACTATTTTAGCCGAATTTTCATCCTTCATGTGGGGAACGCCGCTCGTTGTTTTGTTAGTTGGCGGTGGATTATTTTTCCTTATTTATTCACGTTTTATCCCATATCGGTATTTTTTCCATTCCATAAATATTCTTCGGGGAAAATACGACGATCCGAACGATCCGGGCGATATCAGTCATTTCGAAGCACTCGCTAGTGCACTTGCCGCTACGGTTGGGTTAGGAAATATTTCCGGAGTTGCAGTAGCAATAGCTATTGGTGGGCCGGGAGCCGTTTTCTGGATGTGGATCAGTGCCATTGTGGGCATGGCAACGAAATTCTTTACTTGTACACTTTCCATCATGTACAGAGGAAAGGACACCAACGGCGACATTCAGGGTGGAACCATGTATATGATCATGGAAGGTCTTGGAAAAAAGTGGAAACCTCTTGCGGTGCTCTTTGCAGTGGCAGGATTGTTTGGTCCTCTTCCAATTTTTCAGGCAAATCAGGTTACACAAATTGTAAGAGATTTTGTGTTGATACCAAATGGTTTAGCGGATGCTGCAAATCATTTCAATACAGATCTGATAAGTGGAATCGTAATTCTGTCTATTGTTTCATTGGTGATTTTCGGTGGTATTAAACGAGTTGGAAAAGTAGCTTCCAAAATGGTTCCGGCTATGGTGGTCATTTATGTTGCGTGTGTATTGGTGATCATTGGAATTAATATTGATATGCTTGGAAGCACCTTCGCTTTAATTTTCACGGATGCTTTTACAGCTAATTCCGCAATGGGTGGAGCTCTTGGAGCACTGATCGTAACCGGAGTTCGAAGAGCGGCATTCTCAAACGAAGCCGGAATTGGTACTGCAACACTTGCTCATGGAGCTGCAAAAACCAAAGAGCCTGTTCGTGAAGGATTGGTTGCCATGATGGGCCCATTCATTGATACTCTGGTTGTTTGTACAATGACGGCTTTAGCTATCCTGGTTACCGGAGTTTGGACTTCCGGCGATGATAATGGAATCACGCTTACCGCTTCTGCTTTTGAAGCGGCGCTTGGGCCATATGGTGTTTATCTGTTGATCTTCTGTGTGTTGATATTCGGATTCAGTTCATTGTTTACCTATTCGTACTACAGTACTAAATGTCTTGGTTTCCTGATCGGTGCCGACAAGCAGAAATACTTCAATTTCTTTTATGCAGGAGCCATCATCTTCGGTTCTGTTGCAACCATACAGGCCGTATTGAACTTTACGGATGGAATGTTTGCATTAATGGCTATTCCTACGATGACAGTAGCATTGTTACTTTCACCAAAAGTAATGGCAGCAGCGAAAGATTACTTCGGAAGAATGGAGAAGAAAGAGATTTTGTAGGTTTACAGAGGGTAAAATTAGCTGATTGTGAAAGATAAAAATAATTCACTGGCTTTTACCCGAGCCTGGAGGCTCTCCTAGCTTAAAATCCTTGTTTATAAAAGAAAATAACTAAACTCTGACAGGATTTAACTTCAGAAAGGTTTTTAAGCTTATGCTCAAAATAATCCTGTCAGAGTTGTCACAGCCATAAATAAGCAACGACTTCAGTGAAGCTAGACTCAATTTAAAGAGACTAAAGCAAGATCAAATCCAGCTCAGAGGCAATCATTTCAAAATCACGATCATTTTGCAATAGCGAGATGTTATTTTCGATACAATAGGTTGCTAAAATCATATCAACGGTTTTGCGAATAGTAATTCCTTTTTTTCTTAGGGATCTGAAATTTTCCGCTGACTTTAACGCAATTTCTATTCCTGCAACTGAGTGACAAGGGATTGTTTTAAAGATTTCTACAGCGGTCAAAAAGTCACTATCTTTTCGAAAACCTTGCAGAACCTCAGTAATGACTAAATCTGCACTTATTACTCTTTCTCGAGATAAGTATTCGACCAGAGCATCAACTTTTTCATTGTTAGTGTCATTAAAAAAGTCAATCCAGATCGAGCTGTCTGCAAGAATCATGAGACGTGTTTGCTGGTTCTCATATCATCCAAATCACCTTCCCATTTTAATTTTCCGCGAAATTTAATAATGTCTTTTTGAGACTCGATTCTTACAAAAAGCTTCAAAGCTTCATTAACCACATCTTTTTTCGTTTTCAGGTCACTCATCTTAAGCGCCTTTTCCATCAAGTCATCATCAATATCAATATTTGTTCTCATAGTAAAACCTCAATGTGTATAGATTTTGAATATTATACACATTTATAACTTTCCAAAGAATTAGAAATTGCTTCCAACTCTGACTGGATTTATAAATTCGTTTATGAATAGAAGTCTATATTCTAATAATCCTGACAGAGTTGTTCTTTTCTAGAGCGTACCAAAGATTTATATTCTGCTTGAATTCTAAAAGGCAAACGATCCAACAAAGTGATAGATCCTGAAAAACTAACAGGCAGTAAAACCTATGAAGGGGATAACTGGCTTTATTTTCCTCCCAAAAAATATGAAGGTCTTCCGCCGGAGCATAAAGACCAGCTATTCTATCTGGATAAAGGATCAAATGAACATGTCTATAATGTAGCTAATGAACTTGATATACTTTGCGGCGATGACGGTTGGGGGAACAAGCCTTTCAGCGGTGGTTGCTATGAGAAGGTCACTAAAACAGAAAGCTGGGCAACCGAAGATGAGTTAAAGAAATGGATGTATAATTGCGGGGTACCGTTCAAATCTGAAGTTTTACTACTTCCGGTATTTGCGCCTGAAGATCAGCCAATGCTGCAAACAACCTGGAAAATGGCAGTAAAATATGCGGAGACATTTTTCAGTTATGATAATTTGATCATTTTGGACCCGAAACTAAAATGGTGCCTCTATTATCATCACGATGATATCATATACTTTGCAGAAGGAAGGCGTTTTTGAGGAAACTAGATTTCTAAAATCCGGGCTGTTTTCCGAGCTTGAAGGCTCTCCCGTTTAACTTTTAAACTCTGACTGGATTTTGCTTTAGAAAATTTTTTAAATCTATGCTCTAACATTCCTGTCAGAGTTGCCCCAACCATAAACAACAATGGCTTCAGCTATTTAAACTGTAAAAAGCTTTAACCCGAATTTTAAATCCCATCAAAAAGCGGTTACTTTAAGTTTAGATGTTAACCTAACTACAAAGTAATGAAGCGACTTTTTCTCTTATTCCTAATTCCCGTATTCGTAATTTCACTATTTAGCGAAGCGACTGCTCAAACACCATCCATCAAAGAAAAAACCAAAGATCTTAAAGTCACAGAAGGTTATTTCGATTATTACTTCGATGAGGACAACGACAAGATGTGGCTCAAAGTTGATAAGCTGAACGAAGAGTTTTTGCATGCTAATTATCTGGCAGCCGGTGTTGGTTCAAATGATATTGGGCTGGACAGAAGCCAACAAGGCGGACAGCGAGTGGTTTATTTCGAAAAGCGCGGACCAAAGCTAATGTTGATCCAGCCAAATCTGGATTATGTGGCAAAGTCAGATAATGAACTGGAAAAGAAATCAGTAAGAGAAGCGTTTGCATCATCGGTAATTCATGGCTTTAAAATTGAAGCTGAAGAAAATGGTTCCTACCTGATCGACCTGACTCCTTTCTTAATGGACGATTCACATAACGTTTCAGGGAGATTAAGAAGCATGGGAGAAGGCTCGTACAATCTGGATAAGAACAGATCTGCTTTGTATGCAGAAGGAACGTTCAACTTTCCGATGAATACCGAATTCGAAGTAATGCTCACTTTTGCAGGAAATCCGACAGGAAGATATTTACGGTCAGTAGCTCCTGATGCGAACTCTATCACGGTAAGAACGCATCATTCTTTTGTTCAACTTCCGGATGATAATTACGAACCAAGAGAATTTGATCCTCGTGGAGGATTCTATGCAACTTCTTATCAAGATTATGCAACACCGATCGGCGAACCAATGGTGAAAAGATTTATCAACCGACACCGATTGCAAAAGAAAAACCCGGGAGCAGCAGTAAGTGAAGCAGTTGAGCCGATCGTTTATTATTTAGATAACGGAACACCTGAGCCGGTTCGCGGGGCGCTGCTAGATGGCGCCAGATGGTGGAATCAGGCTTTTGAAGCTGCAGGATATAAAGATGCTTTTCAGGTTAAAGTGCTGCCAGATGATGCGCATCCTTTGGACATTCGATACAATGTGATAAACTGGGTGCATCGCTCAACTCGTGGGTGGTCGTATGGTGGTTCGGTTACAGATCCAAGAACGGGCGAGATCATTAAAGGAAATGTATTACTGGGTTCGCTTCGTGTCCGACAGGATTATATGATAGCCCAGGGATTATTGGCTCCATTTGAAGAAGGAAATGAGGATGATCCAAGAATGCTGGAAATGGCGTTGGCTAGAATTCGTCAGCTTTCGGCACATGAAATTGGGCATACTTTGGGGATTTATCACAATTTTGCTGCCAGTGTAAATGGTCGTGAATCCGTAATGGATTACCCGCATCCAAAAGTAGATATCAAAAATGGAGAATTGGATCTGAGTGATGCGTATGATGTTGGTATCGGAGACTGGGACATTGTAACGATCAAGTTTGGTTATCAGGACTTCCCGAACGGCATAAATGAAAAAGAAGCGCTTAACAAGATTCTGGAAGCAGCCCATTTGGATGGACTAAAATATATATCTGACAGTGATGCCCGTCCACAAGGCGGCGCTCATCCGTACGCGCATTTATGGGAATACGGAAACGACCCGGCAACCCAGCTTTCGCATATTCTGGAAGTTCGTAAGATCGCTTTAGATAATTTTGGTGAAGCTAACATCAGAAAAGGAACTTCGATGTCTGAATTGGAAGATGTATTAGTTCCGATCTATTTATTCCACAGATATCAACTTGAAGGAACCGTTAAGCTGATCGGAGGTCTGGATTATTATTACAAGCTTCGTGGCGACAATCAACCAAATCCGGAGATCGTTGATGCAGCGATTCAACGAAAGGCTTTGAATGAAATGTTGAAAGCTATTGACGCAAAAGTATTGGCTATTCCTGAAAACTTGTTAGATCTGATCCCAACAAGACCTGCGGGGATTTCATCATCCAGAGAATTATTCAGTGGGAATACAGGGCCAAGCTTAGACGCTTTGGGAATAGCTGAAACAGCCGCAGAATTATCTGTCAGTTTGATCTTAAATCCTCAAAGAGCAAATCGTTTGGTAGAGTACGGAGCAAGAGATAACAACCTTACTCTTAAAGAAACCATTGACGAATTAATGGAAAGTAGCTGGAATAAGAAAAAAGAAAGAGGATATTTAGGCTCCATTCAGGATGTGGTAAATTCAGTAGTAACGAAAAATCTGATAGAACTCCATGCTTCCAGACAGTCGAACCCGCTAACCAAAGCTATTGTAGCTTCAGAGTTGATAAAGCTTTCTCAGATGTTATCTGAGCGATCAAACGACCCAATGGCTTTACATGCTTCTATGATGATAGATAGTTATTTGGATGACCCGAGCGAATTTGAAGCACCAAGAACACTTTCGGCGCCTCCGGGCTCCCCAATTGGTTCCGGCCCGATGTTTTATTGTGAGTTTTGATAGATGTGAGTATTTAGTAGTTAGTATTGTACGCGGAAGCTCAATACTAACTACTAAAATCTGTGTACTAAAAAATGAAAATTATCCCGCCTGAAATATTACTCGAAGCTTATGCTCAGGGCATTTTTCCGATGGCGGATTCAAGAGAGGACGAAGAGGTAGATTGGTATTCTGCCCGAAAGCGAGGCGTCATTCCTTTAAATGAATTTCACATGACAAAGAATGTTATGCGGATCATTCGCCAAGGTAGGTTCGAAGTGAGAGTTGATGAAAACTTCAGAGAAGTGGTAAAAGCATGTGCTGATCGGGAAACCACATGGATCAATGACCTGATCTTAAACTCCTATGATATCTTAAACCAATCAGGGAATGCCCATTCAGTAGAAGTTTACAAAGAAGGAAACTTGGCCGGAGGATTATACGGGGTGACTTTGGGCGGAGCCTTCTTTGGTGAAAGTATGTTCAGAAAAGAAAAAGAAGCAGATAAGGTAGCACTGTATTATTGCCATCAGATCTTAAAAGAGAATAGGTTTACACTTTGGGACACACAATTCTATACAGAGCACTTAGGCAGATTTGGCTGTAAAGAAATCGAAGCAAAAGAATACGAGAAGTTGCTCGAAGAAGCACTTAAGATTGAAGCAGAATTCACTCTGTAAATCAATCAGCAAAATCAGTAATCAAAAAAAACCGCATTTGAATTCAATCAAATACGGCTCTGATATGATTTCGGTCTATGTTTAGTATTCGGTAACTACAACTTGTTCTAGAGCTTTCTCACGAGAGATCTGCCCCCGATCTAGTTGATCTAGAACTGACTTTTTAAGCTGGAAGTCGATACGTTCAGGGATGTCGTTATAACGGCCTCTGACGTTGACAGTAGTAAGAATATACTGATCAGGCTTTACTGAGCTTACAGTTCTTCCGTAGTCAACGAGATATTCTTTAATGTTGGTTTTCAGATTATTGTAAGCACTGGCTACTTTCCTGAGATATTCGATCTCTTCTTTTTCAAGATCTTCCTTGGCATCAGGCGCATCTCTTGAAGAAGACCGGATATAGGCACCTGTTACAGTAATTCCGGTGACGTTTCCAAATAAACGATTATTAGTTCTGTAACTGGCATCCAGATTAAATATAGCTCCAAAGTTATCAAGCATCAGATAGTTCACGTTACCACTTAAACGGAATGATTCATCCCCTTGCTCTTTCAATGCTGTTTCGAAAATGTTGCTCATTACTTTAAGATCAAGATACTCTTTATCAGTAGTTGAAGCGGTTTGCACTTTATTTGCAAAAGCTGATTCATTGATCTTTCCTGATCGATAATCGTCCAGATCTTTCTTGGTCACGGAACCGGAGATCACAGGTAGTTTTTCTGTCTCTTTACGGTCTATTTTTCCATTTGAAGAAGTATATACCAGTGACGGAAAAGAGTGGCGTGAGTTTGAACCATATATTACCATCACATTTTCTGTTGGTTTTAACTGGCCTATAGTTGAAGCATAGTCCTTCAAAAACTCAGTTATTCGATCCTTAACGCTTTCTTCATCTACTTTAACATTGTCATCATCAGAACTGCTAGTGCTGTAGCTGTAGTAAAATGAGTTAGAGCTTCCTTCGCCATCTGAAGATTGAGACAGAACGAATGAGGAACTGGTCTGAACATTAAAAATAATTCCATATCCGGGTAGATATGTTCCTCGAACATTTCTGGAGCCACCGGCAAAATCGGCTATATAAACAGCTCTGGAAGATGAAGTTCCGGAATAGGTTTTAAACATTTCTCCGAGAATATTCTCCATTATCTTTATATCACGGTTCATTCGGTTGGCATCAAAACTTTGTGCCCAGCCTAACGATGAAGTCAAAAGTATAATTAACAGTGCGGGTAATATTTGTTGTATTCGTTTCATGGTTTTTCCTTGTTTAATTTCCATAACTAACAGTTTGTATTATTTCGCCTAATACCTGTTCGTTTTCTCGAAAACGTGTAAAAGTGTTTTCTTTAAGATCTTCTAAGCCGGAGCTGATAAGTTGTAAATCGTTTGTTCTTTGGCTTTCCAGATAGGAAGCAAAGCTTGCAAAAGTTTCTTCCAATTGAATGTTCTGTTGTTCCTGAGCATCTGCTACTACTTGCTGAACCAAAGCCACATTATCACGCTGAATTTGCTGAACAATTTGTTCAACCTGAGCAGCGGAGAAAGTTTTTTCAGCAGAGGGAATTACTCCAAAACCCAACTGAACTCCGGCGTCTGTATATGACACATTCAAACCGGTTAATGCTCCTGTGACAATAAATACAAAAGCTAAAACAGCTACACCAAAACCAGCCTGAGCAAAAGCATTTCTGGGAGTTAAAGCAGTAAGTATGTTTTGCCAAAATCCTTCAGAAGAAGCTTTTGTGGGTTCCATAATAACCAGCTGTTCAGCGGGGTCCTGCACCGGAAGATGGTGGAGAAAAGACTGGGTTTCAGTGAGTTCTTCAAATTCTTGTTTCAGATCGTCATGTTGGTCGATGAAATCCAGAAGCTCAGACTTCTTTGCCTCATCCAATTCGCCATACATGTAATCCATTAAGAGTAATCGCGCTTGTTCTTTATTCATAATTGAACACCTCTTTATTGATATTCCAGGAATCGAACGTCTTTTTAAGCGCTCGTAATCCATAATACATTCTTGACTTTACTGTGTTGATCGGTTCATCTAAAATTTCTGCAATCTCCGGGAAGGTTAATCCTTCATATTCTTTCATGATCACCACTACACGTTGATCATTCGGTAACTGAAGGAGTGCTTTATGAAGGAGAACCAACCCTTCATTCCGCAATACATTCGAATCTGCTGATGAAGCCGTTTCCGTTTGAGGAGCCACTTTTAGTGTTTCATAAGAAGTAGCTCTTTTTCTGCCAACTCTCTTTAATTCATCGAGACAAAGGTTGTTTGCTATTCGATATAACCAAGAACTGAATTTGTTCACATCATCCAAAGTGTCCAGCTTTTGGTACGCTTTGATGAACGTTTTCTGAGTAATCTCCGCGGCGTCGTCACTGCTGGCGAAGTAGCGATATGCAAAGTGATGGATCTTACCTTGCCACCGACTAACCAGCGTATTGAACGCCTGATGATCTCCCCCCAGAAAATCCTGAACTAATCGTGCATCTTCCATTTTATCGTGTTGCAATTTCTTTTTCCCGAAGTTGTTTTCGGGTATAAGACGAGTATATTTTTAGATTAGTTTTAATAAAACCCAAAAAAACTAATATTGAATCCATGTTTCAAATGTTAATTTAATAGATGAAGATGAAAAAGTACCTGCTACTATTCAGTTTTTTTATTTTAGGAACGGCAACACTTAATGCGCAAAAAGTATATAGAACCTATATAGATCTAGGATATATGCATGTTGATGACGTTGATTCATACTTCAAATTTGGATTTTCTGATCATGGAGGATACACTACAACGCTTAATTTCGAACTTCAAATACTGATACCTACTGCAGGTTCTTGGCCGGATGAGGGCGGGTTTTTGATAGGAATTCCACTTCAATTGCATAATTCGGGTTCTACTTATATCGTTTTGTCACCAAGAATCGGCTCCAGATCCGTGGAATTGATTGGGGATGACAGATCTACTTATGGAGCAATTTTTGAAGGTGGGCTGGGATTTTATTTTAATAAAGCTCTGGGACTAAATTTTGGAGTAGGCTACGATTCTATAAAGGAACAAGAATACGTATCAGCTCATATCGGTATTGCGTTTTGAGAAAAGTGAAAAGTGAAAAGTGAAAAGTGAAAAGTGAAAAGTGAAAATTTTAAAAAAACTTGTAATCTAAATATAAAACCGAATCTTCAACACTCAACACTCAACACTCAACACTCAACACTCAACACTCAACACTCCCCAACCCTTTTCTAAACTCTAACTCCAGTTGTTCATAATAATGATCTTCAGAAAGGTTCAGGTTTGATAGCGAAATTCCGAGTAGGCGAACCTGGCGATTTCCGACATCAGTATCTTCCAGAAGTTGACGTGCAACGATAGATATTTGATAATGGTCGTTAGTGTAATTCGGGACTGATTGGCTTCGGGTGATGGTATCGAAATTTTTGTAACGAACTTTGAGTGTAATGGTCTTCCCTTTTGCGTTGATCTTCTGCATTCCTTCAGAAATAGACTCCGATAACTCATCCAGAAAAGTGGTGATCCAGTTCAGGTCTCCTTTGTCGTCAGAAAAAGTGCGCTCCTTTCCATAAGACTTTCGAATTCGATGAGGTTTTACTTCTCTGTTATCGATGCCTCTGCAAATTCGATAATAGTACCTTCCTGATTTTCCGAATGCTTTAACCAGATCGATCTCGCTCCATTCTTTGAGATCAGCTCCGGTTTTGATACCAAGCGAATGCATTTTTTTTTGAGTAGCTTTACCTACTCCGAAGAATTTTTTGATGTCTAAACTTTCCAGAAATTCTTCTGCTTCTTCCGGCGTGATAAGTGTAAGTCCGTTTGGCTTATTGTAATCAGAAGCAACTTTAGCAATGAATTTGCAATATGAAACACCTGCCGATGCAGTAAGCTGAGTTTTCTCTTGGATCTTTTCCAGAATTTCTTTGGCAATAAGAGTGGCTGACCTCATTCCCTTATGATTTTCAGTAACATCTAGGAAAGCCTCATCCAGAGAAAGTGGTTCAACCAGATCTGTATATTCAAAAAAGATCTCACGAATTTGTTGAGAAGCTAATTTGTAAGCATCGAATCTTCCTTTAACAAAAATTCCATGTGGACAAAGTCGTGCAGCCTGAGAACATGGCATAGCTGAATGCACACCAAATTTTCGGGCTTCATAACTAGCTGTTGAAACTACGCCGCGACCATTGGGAGAACCTCCAACAATAATTGGCTTGCCACGAAGAGCAGGATTATCCCTTTGCTCTACAGCTGCAAAAAAAGCATCCATGTCTATATGGATAATCTTGCGGATATGTTCCTGATGTATCATTACATGTATTATACATATAAATCGGTTCAGAAGGAACTCTATAATGGTGCTGTTTTATAAAAAACCAACCCGTAGGGACAATTCATGAATTGTCCCTACGGGTTGGTGAAATAAAAAAGGTTCCGATGCAGAACACCGGAACCAGAGTCCTAAATCTTATGTCTTAAATCTTAATACTAACCCTCTGCCTGAATCTCAGCTGCAATTTCCTGAACCTCATCCAGAACTCTTAAAAGGTTGCCACTCCAGATCATTTCGATTTGTTCTTGAGTGTATCCTCTTTTCACAAGCTCAATAGTAACGTTCAGTGTTTCAGATGCATCCATCCAGCCGTTAACACCTCCGCCGCCATCGAAGTCAGAGCTGATTCCAACATGTTCAATTCCGATCAGATCAACCATATAATCAATGTGGTCTACAAAATCTTCTACATTTACTGAAGGAGCGGTAGTTTCGGTTTCTTTCTCAATTCTTGGTTGAGCTTTTTTCTGCATCTCCTGATAAAGAGCAAAGTATTCACTTCTGGTTTCTGTACTCATCTGCCGGATGGAATCTCTTGAAACCATTTCAAAGCCCATTTCTTCCGCTATTTCTTCTTCAATTTTAGCTGCAGCTTCTCGATATGCTTCATGCTTTTCAGAATTTACATAGCTACGGAAAGCAACAGTTTGAACTACGCCACCATTTTCCTTAAGCATCATAAGTTCTTCATCATCCAGGTTTCTGCTAACAGAAGGATCCAAAGCTCTTGCAGAGGAATGAGAAGCTATAACAGGTGCTTTTGATAATTCCATTGTTTGCATATTCGCTTTCTTGGAAGGATGAGAAAGGTCGATCATAATTCCCCATTTATTCATTTCAGCGATCACTTCTTTTCCGAAATCACTCAAACCATCATGTAACCAAACATCATCTCTTTCACCTGTATTTGAATCACTTAGTTGACTGTGACCATTATGCGAAAGCGACATATATCGCGCGCCACGATCATAAAACTCTTTAACTCTGTCCAGCTCCATTCCTAATGGATAAGCATTTTCAACGCCGATCATGGCAACTTTTTTGCCTGCAGCATGAATTCTGCGAACATCATCAGAAGTCAACGCTAATTCAATTTGATCCGGAGCTAATTCTTCAGTTAATCTGTGAATGGCATCAAATTTTGAAACGGCATTTTCATAGGCCGCATCAAACCCTTCCTGATCGAGTTCTCCTTGTCCGGTATAAACGATAAGGAAGACCACATCTAGTCCCCCGGCTTCCATTTTTGGGAGATCAACCTGAGTATCCAGATTCATCGTATAGTTCTTTTCTTGAGTGAAATTACCGGTGTTAATATCCACATGAGTGTCTAGCGTAATTACACTGTTGTGAATTTTTTCAGCTTTGGCTACAAGTTCAGGATCTACGGAAGAATCGGGAGCGCACGCCCAAATCAGCATAAACAAAAATAGAGGAAGAGTTTTTAAAATATTCATTTTTATGAAGTTAGTTTAATTTATTGATAATGAAATTATACAATTCGGAACTAGAATGAGTCATAATTCCTTTAAGTGTATAGGAATTTATTCAACAAAACATTGATGTCATGGAATTTTTTGGATTTTTAACACTCGGAACATTTATCGGTTGGCTTAGCCACACATTTTCAGGAGCACATGGAATTAAAATGGTCCCAAGTATTTTGATAGGTGCAATAGCCGCTTTAATAGGAGGAGCAATTGTACTCTTTTTCGATTTGCAGGGTTCAGGGTTTTATGCTGCTATCACATCAACAGGGACGCTATTCACAATAAATGCCTTCAGAAAAAAGAAGCCGATTTTTGCCGATGAAGAAAATAGGGAACAAAATCACTGATCCCGGTATAAGCATTCACACCACTGTACCATGAACTGAATGTTTTATATGAATGAATCGTAAAGACCGTAACATCAATCTTTTTCTATTTCTCTTCTTTATCGCTGTAGGACTTTATATGTCTATTTCGGGAAGCTGGAGTCTTATTACTGCCGAACAGGAAAATCTGTTTGATTTTCAGAATCAAGACATTCCAATCTTTACTAATATTACTCAACTGCTTACCGGCCTGATATGCTTATTTTCAGGATTTGTAATGTGGATGAGAGTACATTGGGCCTTTAGTTTTTCCCTGTTTAGTTCTGGTTTGCTCATTGCTTATAATTTGAACAATATGGGAAGAGCAATTTACGAAAACCCAACCGAAGCCATAATTATGGCGGCTATCTTAGTGATCGTTTTGCAGAGTCTTCCTTTTCTTATCAGGCAGAATCAGAGAATCTGATTTACGAAACATGAAATCAGTAAATTCGTGTACCGCTTTATGGAACGGATTTCAGATAAAGACATAGAATGGCTTCTAAAGCCGAATCAGGATTTCAACTACAAGACAGAAGAACGTCTCGAAAAGGTTCAAAAGCTTTCATTTAAGAGAAAAGCGATACGATTCGGTCTGTGGGCTTTATTAATTCTTACTCTCACCATACTTCCCTTTTTTCTGCTGATAAAAACATCCATTTATTTAAATATCGATCAGGGTTTAAATGGATGGGTTTCTCTTTTTGGCGGAATTGGGGCAACTGTAGCAATTTTATTGGTGTATGTTGTGATGCTGTTTCGCAGAGTAAAAAACAAGAAACTTGTCTTTCGTTATGGACTGGGTGGGGTTGGAGCACTGGTAGGCGGCTTCTGTCTGTACGGATTGCTGTACGTATCAAGCGTAAACGCTAAATCAGATTCGGTAAAAGAAGTTTATCGTTCTTTACACCCAATTCTAAGAGTAGCAGTAGCTACAACTACACTGGCAGAAGGAGATCTGGTGATCACAGATATAAAAAGATCAGCTGAAGACTATGTGAAAATGGGATTGCCGATAAACCAAAGTTCTCTTCACTTTCCACAACCGGATGGATACGTTCATGCCATTGACCTGAGAACCAAAGGTCATTCAGAGTTTAGAAACTTCATGTTAAGCAATTCACTACGGCTGATGGGTTTCAAAACTTTGAGACATGTGGGATCAGCAGATCATCTCCATATTTCATTGCCATATTCTGAGCATTAAAAAAGGGCTTTTCCTTGTTTATGAGCTAGAATATTGCGACCATTATCCTGCACCTAAAGCAAAACCAAATATTTGATATGTCGCACTATAAGTTCTACGAGCAGGTAAATAAAAATTTTGATAAAGCGGCGAGATATACCCGCTTCGATAAGGGTCTTCTAAACCAGATTAAAGTTTGTAATACTGTCTATCACGTTACTTTTCCGGTTCGGAGAGACAACGGAGATATTGAAGTTATAGAAGGATGGCGAGTGGAGCACAGCCATCATAAAACACCAACTAAAGGTGGTATCAGGTACAGCCATAAAGTGGATGAAGATGAAACAATGGCACTAGCAGCTTTGATGAGCTACAAATGTGCAATTGTGGATGTTCCTTTTGGTGGAGCAAAAGGTGGTGTTAAGATCAGTACAAGAGAATATTCTGTTAGTGAGCTTGAAAGAATTACCCGTCGTTATACATACGAATTGATCAAAAAAGGGTTTATTGGCGCCGGAGTAGATGTACCCGCACCTGATTACGGAACAGGAGCTCGCGAAATGGGTTGGATTCTGGATACCTACCGCCAAATGAATGAAGATTTGAATGCTGAAGGTTGTGTAACCGGAAAGCCAATTCAGCAAGGTGGTATCAGAGGAAGAACGGAAGCTACAGGACGTGGAGTTTTCTTTGGAATCCGCGAAGCGTGCAAAGTGAAAAAAGACATGGATAAACTTGGATTAAGCGTTGGTGTAGACGGAAAAACGTTTGTGGTTCAGGGATTAGGTAATGTAGGTTACCACGCTTCTTTGTATATGACCGGAGCCGGCGCAAAAATGATTGGCGTTGCTGAAATGGAGGGAGCAATTTACGATCCTAATGGAATGGATCTGAAAAAATTGATGGAATTCCGAAAAGAAACGGGAAGTATTATCGGGTTTCCGGGCAGTAAAGAATTGAATTCAAATAAAGATGCTCTTGAGCTGGAATGTGATGTGTTGATCCCCGCAGCTCTTGAAAGTCAGATAACCGGCGATAATGCCGCTAATGTAAAAGCTAAGATCATAGCTGAGGCAGCCAACGGACCTACTACTGCTGATGCACATGAAATGCTGAAAGATCGTGGCGCACTAATTCTTCCCGATGCTTATTTGAATGCCGGTGGTGTGGTAGTTTCATATTTCGAGTGGTTGAAAAATATTCAGCACGTTCGTTATGGTAGAATGAACAAACGTTTTGACGAAGAAAGTCTGACCAGAATTGTTCAAGAGATCGAGAAAATTTCAGGGAAGAAATTCTCAGCAAATGAAATGGACAAACTGGCTCATGGTGCATCAGAGTATGATCTTGTGGATTCCGGACTGGAAGAAACTATGATTACTGCCTATTCAGAACTTACTGCAATCAGAGAAGAACATGATCTTACTGATCTGAGAACTGCTTCGTTTATAAGCGCAATCAATAAGATCGGAATCATGTACGAACAAATGGGAATCTTCCCGTGATTAGTTAATGGTTAATTGTTATGTGCTACTTTCAACCAATAACAAATAACCATTAACCTTATGACAGAGTCTCAGGTTTTTGAATTAGCTGTTGACAGGCACACTGTTTATGCTTTCATAGGTTACTTGATACTTTTAATAAGCATCGGACTTTATTCAGCTCGCTTTTCCTCTTCCGGGATCAGCGAGTTTTTTATTGGCGGAAGAAAAATGAATAAGGTTGTGATCGCTCTTTCCGCAGTTGTCTCAGGGAGAAGCGCCTGGCTGTTGTTGGGAGTAACCGGATTGGTTTATGTTCAGGGCGCTTCAGCAATTTGGGCAGTGGTTGGTTATACCGTTGTGGAGCTCATTCTATTTCTTACTTATGCCAAAAAATTGAGGGAGTTTTCAGAGGAACATGATTGTATTACCGTCCCGGATTTCTTTGCAGAACGCTTTGGTGACAAAACAGGAATGTTAAGATCTATTCTTATAATTACTTTTCTGATCTTTATGGTGAGTTATGTTTCCGCTCAATTTGTAGCCGGGGGAAAAGCATTTTCTTCCAGTTTTGGGATCGAACAAAATACAGGAGTTTTGCTTTCAGCAGTGATTATACTTGCATATACAGTTTTAGGTGGATTTCTGGCAGTTAGCTTAACAGATGCTTTTCAGGCATTCTTTATGATCTTTGCATTGGTATTTCTGCCTTTTATAGCCATTCAGGATTTAGGTGGATGGTCTATTATGATCGAGCAACTTGAATTTCAGGACGTTGCATTGATCGATCCGTTGGCATTGAGTGCGGGAGCTTTTATCGGGTTTCTGGGAATCGGTTTAGGTTCGCCGGGGAATCCTCACATTCTATCCAGATACATGGCCATTGATGATGCTAAGAATTTACGATTTGCAGCAGGGATCGGGACTTTCTGGAATATTGTGATGGCAGCAGGAGCGGTATTAATAGGTTTGGTAGGAAGAGCATACTTCTCAAATATTGAAATGCTTCCCGGAGCTGATTCTGAAAACTTATATCCGTATTTAGCACAGCTTCATTTACATCCTGTTCTATTTGGGATTGTGATTGCGTCCATTTTTGCTGCGATCATGTCCACAGCAGATTCGCAGTTGTTAGTTGCCGCGTCCAGTGTGGTTCGGGATTGGTATCAAAAGATCTTAAAGAGAGACGAAGAAATTCCCCAAAAGAAATTGGTGCTGTACAGTAGGTTAGTTGTCGTTGCACTTGTGGTAGTAGCACTTCTTTTTGGGTTAGTTGCTCAGGAATTGGTGTACTGGCTGGTGCTTTTTGCTTGGGCAGGATTGGGAGCAGCTCACGGACCAACTTCAATTCTTGCACTTTACTGGAAGGGAACCACCAAAGAAGGAGTAATATCAGGAATTATTACCGGAACTCTGGTAACAATTGTCTGGTATTTTATTCCAGTTCTGAAAAGTAATATGTATGAACTGGTTCCGGCTTTTATTGCAAGTGGATTGGTAACGATTTTGGTGAGTAAGTGGACTAAAGAATAAAATCAAGGTTTTGTCATTTCGAGCAAAGCGAGAAATCTAAAAATTGCTGTAAATAAAAACCTCTAGATTTCTCACATCCGTTCGAAATGACAAAGAACGAAAATCAACGAAACTCTGAAAGTTGAGCGGAATCAGTGATCAACCTACCACCACGAACTGTTGCTCCTAATACCAAACCGGCACTTACCAAAACCAGATTTTTAAAGATGTACTGGCCTTCCAGAGTTAAGCCAAAAGGAAAACTTGTCCACACAACATCAGGTAAAAGAAAAGCAGGAAGCACAGTTCCGGGCATTTGCAGAAAGAGAAGCAGTAAGGTTGTTCTCATAAATTTTCCGGCGATCAGTCCAATTCCGATCAAGACTTCCCATGTTGCCAGAACAGGTATAAACAGATCTGGATCAACAAAGTAAACGGTATTTCGAACCAGCTCTTCGGCAGGACTTAATCCCGGGAAGAACTTCAGTGCGCCAAACCAGAAGAAAATAATTCCCAACCCAATTCTAAGCGAACTCAATCCGTACTTAGCCATCCATTCAGTGATCAGGATATCAGCTTTATCAAAATATTTCTTAAGCATGGTAAAAGAGATTTATTTGAAGAAACTTATAAATAGAATATGAAGAACTAATGAAGTAAATAATTCAGACTTTGAATAACTTCATTTAACCAGTATAAAAGAAATAAATATGCCTTACGAAATATTAGTAGGATTGAATGTAACTGATGATGAACTATATCAGAAGTACAGGGATGAAATGACGCCGATACTAAAGACTTATGGAGGAGGCTTTAGATATGATTTCTTAATAGAAAAAGTATTAAAAACAGATTCTGAATCTAAAATAAACAGGGTTTTTGCCATTTATTTTGAGAGTGAAGAAGCAAAGAATGAATTTTTTATGAACGAAAAATATCTTCAAATAAAGGAGAGATATTTTGCACCGTCAGTTTCAGCTACAACAACTATTGCTAAATATAACAGATAAGATCAAACCTTCATCGTAGCTCAGTATTCCATCTGACGGATTTCCCGTCTGATGGAATACTGAGCTATCTAGTTAAATCAGATTTTCGGTCAGAAAGTTAATCTGTCAAACCGAAAATCGGCAGGAAAAACTTAGAAGAGATTATAACCAAGCCCAGTATACAATCAGTTTTTGATCTATGAGTATTACTTTGATTCTGCTTATTTCTTCTCCTTCGGAGTATATAAAATCATTATCCTCTGCAATTTTTATTATTTCCATTGTTTGGCTATCAAATGTATCAGTATGACTCTTTGCTGGTTTTTCTTTATCAAACAATAAAGTTTTGAAGACAGGAAATGAATAATAGTAATTCTCTAAGTATTCGGTTCTAGAATGAACAAGCACAACTGAATCAGCAGGAAAGTTTATATAATCTAGGTGCCAGTTTGCATGATCAACAGTAACTATCTCTCTTTTCCAAGTGAAGTCTTTAAAGTTATCATGGGTGATTTGAAGATTGCTCTCGTTATCTATAGCTTCGAAAGCATACCGTGAATTTTCGGGTAAGTTTGTTTTATATTCAAAATAACTACCCCAAAAGAAATCACAGTAATAAATATATGTGGGTATAATTATTGCAAAAACTAATATAGAAATGGCAAGTTTTTCTGTGAACTTTCTCATCTCTAACAATATTAAAGAATAGGAATAATTCAAAGTTATGGCCATTCCATCTTACGGATTTCCCGTCTGATGGAATATTGAGTTAGCTAATTAAGCTAGTTCTTTCGGTCAGACAGGTAATCTGTCAGACCGAAATCAACATTATCTAAAAATTCATCAGAAATTGTCTGCTTGGAAAAGGCTCTAAACTTTTTATTATCAATAGGAAGTTTAAATAAATCTCTGGCTAATTCCTGATCAATAGCTTTCCTTTTCGAAACCCCGCATAATCCTGATACGAAGAAAACTCCCATTCTTCTAGTTCGGTCACCAGCTTGGCTCTAATAGGATTTTGATGGATGTACAAGAAACAATTGACTCCATAATCATTATGAGTTTTTGATTCTTGAGCCAGTGATTTTGCCTTAGCTCTAGCACGGAATAAAGATCCCGATCGATTCAATTTTTTGTTTATCGCTTGCGTATAAGAACTTTGAATAATTCCAATACTCCTGTTTAGGGTGCCAACTTTATTCGATTCTTGAATGTTATCTGGAGAATTGTATTCTGGTTTTACTTGAAACAAAATGTGATAATGATTTGGCATTAAACACCATGCCAATATGTTAACGTGTGGAACAAGATGTTTTTCAACTTTCTTTAAAAAGTACAGATAATTTTCTCGTTCAAAGAAAAGCTGTTCTCTGTTATTTCCTTGGTTATAAAGATGGTATACATGTTCTGGAATAAACTGCATCTGTCATTATAATAAAAATGGGATTTAAACTATAAACATATACCGTATTACGGTCAGACGGACTTAAGCCGTCAGACCTCAAAGCTTCCATTCCATCTGACGGATCACCCGTCTGATGGAATACTGAGTTAGCGAACCAAGCTAGTTCTTTCGGTCAGACAGGTAATCTGTCAGACCGAAATCTTAAACCTTCATCTTAGGCAACGAAAGGTCGAGCTTAATGGCAGCAACGCGGATTCCAATAACTACTCCGGTAGTAATGACATAGTTCAAATTGGTTGCTATCTCAAAATAGATGCCGAGATAGAAAACCAATGCTCCCATCAAGCAAGCCGTGGCGTAGATCTCTTTTCTGAAAATAAGCGGAACTTCTCTACACAGAATATCTCGGATAATCCCACCAACCACTGCGGAAGTCATTCCCATGATTCCTGCCATAAACGGATTTAAACCAAACGCCAAAGCTTTTTCCATCCCACTGATCGTGAACAAGGCTATTCCAATGGTATCAAATAAAAAGAGAGGTTTGTTGATGTCATCCAATCTGTTTCGAATTACATAAGTAAATGGAATTGCAGACAAAATCACAATGGGATAGGTCATATCGCCGATCCAGGTTATGGACTCGCTTCCAATCAGAATATCACGAACGGTTCCGCCACCAATAGCCGTCGCAAAACCGATCACCGCCGCTCCGAAAATATCCAGATCTTTCTTAGCCGCCATCCTGATACCGCTTATAGCAAATACAAAAGTCCCGATAAGATCAAGGATGGAGATAATGGTCATTTAGTTTTTCTTTTCAGTAGTACTATTCTCCCTTCAAAGAGAGATGGTCTGTTATTTGAAATTTGAACATTGTTATTTTCGCGCAGCGACTCACGGTCTAAATTTAATATCCACTTTCTTAGTCGTTTCACCTGATTTCGAACGAAGTTCCAGTTGTTGCTTCATGTTTTCTGTTGCTCCGACAAAAGCTCTTGCAGAGAAGGAAGAATCATCAGCTAAAACAATAGGCAAACCATTATCTCCAGATTCACGAACCGTTTGTTCAATTGGGATTTCACCTAAAACAGGAACGCCCATTTCTTTAGCTAAATGTTTGGCACCGCCATCTCCGAATATGTAATACTTCTTTTCCGGCATATCCGGAGGTGTGAAATACGCCATATTCTCCACAACGCCCAGAACAGGAACATTCACTTTCTTGAACATTGCCACTCCTTTACGAACATCATCCAGAGCTACAACTTGTGGAGTAGATACGATCACAGCTCCGCTTAACGGCACGGTTTGTACAATGGTAAGTTGGATGTCGCCTGTTCCCGGAGGAAGATCCATGATCAGATAATCCAGTTCGCCCCATTCCACCTCGGTCATAAACTGTTTGATGGCGCTGGTTGCCATTGGTCCACGCCAAACCATCGCCTGATCCACATCCACCAAAAATCCCATAGAAACCATTTTGATTCCGTGTCGCTCTATAGGAACTAATTTCTTTTGAGTAGTGATGTTCGGCTTTTCAAACACATTGAACATGGTTGGAATACTTGGACCATAAATATCGGTATCCATCAGTCCAACTTTGTATCCGTCTTTTGCTAAAGCAGAAGCAATGTTTACAGCAACGGTAGATTTACCCACTCCGCCTTTTCCTGAAGCTACGGCAATGATATTCTTAACACCCGAAAGAACTTCTTCCTGTTTCTGCTGAGGTTGTTGTGGAGCCTGTTCCGGTTTGTCTTTTCTCTTGGAAACATTGATTCCCACCTGAATATCTACAACGGCTTCACCATCTATGAACTTGTGAATGGCTTCTTCGCATTGCCGCTGAATTTGTTGAGCCAGGGCATCATTTTTCTCAGGCATTTCCAGCGTAAAGGAAATGTATTTATCCTGAATGATGATATCATGGATCATATCCAGTGAGATCAGATCCTGTTTTTCGGTTGGATGGAGAACGTGAGCAAGTGCGGTTTTGATCTGCTCTTTGTTGATGGACATATACTTTTTAAAAGATTTTTTTCTGTATTCTTATATCAGCAAGAAAGATACAAAGAATTAGATTGAGTATTGGGAGGGAAAAGAGGAGAAAGAATGAATAATTATAGAGCTCTTATTTTATCATTTATGATAATATCATGTTCATCACCTGATCCTGAAAGGGTTAAAAATCAGGTTCTTTCTACCTCATGTAAAGAGGTTAAAGAGATTGAGTTGATCTATTTTGCAGATAATCGTAATAAAGAAATTAAAATAATAGATGCCGATGAAGTTTGTGAAATTTTCACATTACTCAAGGAGAAGTCAAGTAAACCTCATTTAGAATACTTGCCTACGAATACGAATATTGATTCCTTCGTTATGTTGGTATTTGGGAATAAGAAGGAGGAAATTTTCCAGATTCAATCTGGAATCTTTAAATATAATAAAGGCTATATAATCCTAATGAACTCAGAAGTAGGAATTGTTGATATGAGATTGATTTCTGATTTAGAGTTTCCACTAAAAATGCTTGAGATAATTGAGGAAAAAAGGTGAAAGAATGAATAATTATAGAGCTCTTATTTTATCATTTATGATAATATCATGTTCATCACCTGATCCTGAAAGAATAAAAAATGAGGTTTTAAATACTACATGTTCAGATATAGAACAATTGATATTAACCGAAATTGATGATATTTCTCACCCTGAAATTAAAATTACAGATGAAAATAGAGTTTGCGAATTTTTTACATTATTAAAAGAAAAATCAAAAAAAACACATTTGGAATTTATACCAACAAATACAAATATAGATTCTTTTGTAATGCTAGTTTATACAAAGGAGAACGAATTAACCTTTAAGATATATTCAGGCATTTTTAATGATGAAAATGGTTATATAATTCTCACGAATACAAAAGTTGGAATTGTAGATATGAGATTTATTTCAGATGTAGAGTTTCCACTAAAAATGCTTGAGATAATTGAGGGAGAAAAGCTTTAACCACGTTCCTCCCAAAGATCTCTGAAGTCTTTAGCGGAGCGGTGACTTCAGAGTGCTAGCTAAGCAAGTTTGTAACTTGCATTACTAGCAATAGTTCTGAATTTGAGAAAGTCTTCATTGCTTCGTTCCCTTCTTTTGTACCGATACTGAGCTACCTCAGCACAGGCTCCAGAAGCAAAAACTCTCGGCGTAGTTCATTCCGCGCCCTGCATCCGCGAAGCGAGGGACAAAATCAAATGCTTCGTTCCTTAGTAAATTTTGTCCGGCTCACTTCTGCCTGTGATGCAGTGCTATTGCTTCATGAACTCCATGCCGATGGATTTGGAGTTTTTTCTTACAAGTCGAGGTAAATCTTAACCTCGTTCCGTACCTCCGGTGCGGAATGCTATTGGGAGCTCCGCTCCCCAATGATCTCTGAAGTCTTTAGCGGAGCGGTGACTTCAGAGTACTAGCTAAGCAAGTTTGTAACTTGCATTACAGGCAATAGTTTTGAATTCGAGAAAATCTTGATTGTTTCTTTCTCTTCTTTTGTACCGATACTGAGCTGCCTCAGCACAGGCTCAAGAAGCAAAAACTCCCGGCGTAGTTCCTTCCGCGCCCTGCATCCGCGAAGCGAGGGACAAAATCAAATGCTTCGGTCCTCAGCAAATTTTGTCCGGCCTAACCCAGCGCAAGCGTCACGCTTGTGTGATAAAGGTCTGGATATATTATGAGTGCTTATAAAAATCGATACTTCAAAATTTCCAATTCTTAATTCTATCCCTTTCTTCAAAAATCATTAACTTATTGAGGATTAAGAACAAAACGACACAAACTAACTACACGAATGGCTAAAAAAACACCGTTTCATGCTATCCATCAAAAAGAAGGCGGGAAACTTGTAGAATTTGCCGGATTTGAAATGCCGGTTCAGTACAAAGGAATTAAGGTAGAACATGCGGCCGTTCGTAATGACGTGGGCGTTTTCGATGTGTCACACATGGGCGAGTTTTACATTCACGGACCGGAAGCACTCGATCTGGTTCAGCATATTTCAGTAAATGATGCTTCAAAGTTAGTTCCCGGAAAAGCGCAATATACTTGCATGTGCTATGAAGATGGTGGCATTGTAGACGACATGATCGTGTACAAACTGTTCGAAGAAGATCAGTACATACTTGTTGTAAACGGCGCGAACGTAGATAAAGATCTGGCTTGGGTAAACAGCCAAAACACTTTTGATGCAACAGTAGTAGATATGTCTGATGACACGTGCCTGCTTGCAGTTCAGGGGCCAAAATCAGTAGACACGCTGCAAAAGCTTACCGATCTGGATCTTTCAGAGATCGGATTCTATAGTTTTAAAATGGGAACACTAGCCGGATTTGAAAACATTGTGTTTTCAGCAACGGGATACACCGGCGAGAAAGGATTTGAGATTTATTTCGATAAAAACAATGTAGATCCGGAAGCAGTTTGGAAGGCTATCTTTGAAGCCGGAGAAGAATTCGGGATCGAGCCGTGTGGTTTAGGTGCTCGTGACACGCTGAGATTGGAAATGGGTTTTGCACTGTACGGCAACGACATCACCAAAGACACTCATCCGCTGGAAGCACGATTGGGTTGGATCACCAAATTTGATAAAGGTGATTTTGTAGGAAAAGAAGCCCTTCTCAAGAAAAAAGAAGAAGGGAATTCCCGACAATTAGTTGGCTTTGTAATGAATGACGAACGCAACATTCCTCGTCATGGGTACGAAATAGTGGACGAATCAGGAAATACCATTGGCGAAGTTGCCAGCGGAACAATGTCGATCACTTTGGGTAAAGGAATAGGGATGGGTTATGTGAAAAAAGAATTTGCTGCTGAAGGCAACACTATCCATATTGCGATCCGTAAAAAAACAGCGGAAGCTACGGTAACACGCCCTCCATTTATAAAAAAGTGAGAGAACATATTTTAAAGAACTACGATGGCTAGACTAGATTACATGGACGTATATTTTTCGGTGCAATCCTTTCAGGAAGAGGATCTGCGTGGAAAGTCTGCAGTTATTATTGATGTGCTGAGAGCTGCTTCGTCGATGGTGACGGCGCTGAGTAACGGTGCAAAAAAGATCATTCCGGTTGGTGCAATGGAAGACGCAGTCCGAATTGCACAAACCATGGACAACAAAGATTATCTGCTTTGTGGAGAACAAAATGGTCATAAGATCGAAGGGTTTCATTTAGGAAACTCACCGTTGGAGTACACAAAAGATGTAGTAGCGGATAAGACGTTGATCATCAACACGACAAACGGAACCAAGGCGATCAAAAAAGCAGCGCTTGCAAATCGTATGTATGTGGGCTGTTTTCTAAATCAGAAAAGTATTTTAAAAGCACTGGAAGATCACGATGATGATGTGGTTTTGATCTGTTCAGGTTGGCAGGGAAAAATGTCATTAGAAGACACGTTGTTCGCCGGATCTATTATTTATAAAATGTGCAAAGGAAAGCTTCCAAAGAATACCAAAGACGGAGTAAAAGTCGCTTTCAGTTTATATCAGAGCTATAAAGATGAGCTGGAAAAAGCCATTGGAACCAGTGACCATGCAATTCGTCTTAAAGAACTTGTTCCTGACGGGGATATTCCTTTTGTTTGTGAAGTAGATAAATTTGACGTCCTTCCGGGAATGAAGGATGGAATTTTAATCAATTTGAATGGCTAAAAAGAAGTTAAATACAGCCGGAAATTCTAAGGCAGGTATTGACGATAACCGAAAAGTAGAGATCATTGGAGTGATAATTATTGCTCTGGCGATTTTGCTTGGGTTAAGTATCGTTTCCTATACTCCGGAAGATTACCAATATGCGACCAAATTGTCGTTTATGGATCTTTTCAATAAAGATGCATCCTCCAGGTTAGTACAAAACTGGCTTGGACCTGTGGGAGCTTACCTTTCGCATTTCGTAGTTCACCAACTTTTTGGTTATACCAGTTTTATTTTGGCGGTTCTGATCTTTTTCCAAGGTTGGCACATTTTCAGAAGGCGGAATTATAAAGATCTGAGCTGGATCACCATTTTGGGTGTTTGGAGTATGATCCTTTTCTCTACTGTTTTGGGGTGGATGAATTTCAATCTTGATTTTCCTGCTGATTCAGTATGGAGCGGAGCGGCGGGAGTAGCGATCTCAAAAGTGCTTCAGAACTTTACAAGTAGTATCGGGTCGGGAATAATCTTATCACTCTTGGCGATCGTAACTTTACTACTGCTTTGGGACAGAGATCTTCAAAAATCTATCGACAACCTGAAATTATGGATCGAAAATGTACAGCATAAACTGGAAGATGCCCGAATCGCCCGAGCTGAAAAGAAAGAAATTAAAGCGCAGGAAAGAGAAGAGCGCTTAGCCGAAAGAAGAGCAGAACGTGAAGCTGCAAAAGAAGAAAAAGCAGCCAAGAAAGAAGAGAAAAAGAGTGCTAAAGCTGAAGTTAAAAAAGAAGTTAAAGAACCCGAAGCACCTGCTCCAACGATCGATGACATTGTAGCGAAATCTCACGAACAAGATCTGGAACGAATCGAAAAGGAAAAACGAGCTTCCGATGATATCGATAACAGACAAAAGGCGGCTTTAGACAAGAGTTCCAATCTGGAAGAAAAAGAAGTGCTGGATGAGGATAGCGAAGAGCTGGAAGTTTCGGTATACAAAGGCGAAGGCGATGAGGAAGCCGGAGAAAGAGATCTGGACAAAATAAATCGGGATAAAGCGAAGGAAGTTCCTGTTATCAGGTATAAGTTCCCGACCATTGATCTTTTAGACGCGCCTGCAGAAGACAGAACAGAAGTTGATCTGGAAGAGATCCGGGAAAACAAGCGCATCATCCTGGATAAGCTGAAAAGACACCGAATTGAGATAGTTGGAATTAATGCCATTGTGGGTCCAACAGTAACGCTGTATGAGCTTGAGCCGGCCCCGGATGTGAAGATCAGTAAGATCGAAAGCTATTCCAATGACTTAAAAATGGCGATGGCTTCAAAAGGGTTACGCATGCTTTCTCCGATTCCGGGGAAATCTGCAGTTGGGATTGAAGTTCCGAACAGCACGCGCGAGATGGTGTACATCAAGCAGGTCATCAACACCAAAAAATTTGTTGAAACGGACATGACTTTGCCGGTTGCATTCGGTAAAACGATCGAAAATGAAGTGTTCATGATCGATCTTACAAAAATGCCTCACTTGTTGATGGCGGGAGCAACCGGTTCCGGAAAATCGGTTGGTGTAAACACTATTATTACCTGTCTGCTGTATAAGTGTGATCCGGAAAATCTGAAATTTGTAATGATCGATCCTAAGAAGATCGAATTGGCATTGTATCGCAATATTCAGAATCACTTTTTGGCAATGTTGCCTAATGCAGATGAACCGATTGTAACAGATACCTCAAAGGCGCTGGAAACTTTAAACAGCGTATGTAAGGAAATGGACGATCGATATGACTTACTGAAAATGGCACTGGTTCGGGATATCAAAGCGTACAACAAGAAATTCAAAGAAGGCGAACTGGATGAGGAATTAGGTCATCGCCATCTGCCTTATATCGTAGTTATCATCGACGAACTTGCTGACTTAATGATGACAGCCGGAAAACAAATTGAAGAACCTATCGCTCGTCTTGCTCAGCTTGCACGAGCTATTGGAATCCATTTGGTGGTTGCAACTCAGCGACCTTCTGTGAATGTAATTACAGGTACAATCAAGGCTAACTTCCCGGCACGAATTGCTTATCAGGTTGCTTCAAAAGTTGACTCCAGAACTATTCTGGATATGGGTGGAGCTGATCAATTGGTTGGAGCAGGAGATATGCTGTTTACCAATGGCGCCGGAATGACCAGACTTCAAAATGCATTTGTATCCACAGAAGAAGTAGAAAGAATAAACTCATTTATTGGCCAACAAGCGGGATATAAGGAACCATTTCATCTGCCGATAATACAAGAGGACAATGTAGGAATACCTGACCCGTTAGATGATATAGATGAAATGTTTCAGGCTGCAGCTAAAGTTGTAGTATTGCATCAGCAGGGATCCGTTTCATTATTACAAAGAAAATTAAAGATCGGCTATAACAGAGCCGGCAGAATCATAGATCAATTATTTAATGCAGGAATCGTTGGACCATATCAAGGAAGTACCGCACGCGATGTTCTCGTTCAGGAAGAAGAAGAATTACAAGAGATCTTTGATGGCCTTGAAAACCTCTAGCCTGATCACATTTCTGATGATCGTTCTTTCGATCTCGGTACAGGCACAAACTAAAGTTTTTCCAAAGCTGAAAGCCAATTTCGAAAACGAAAAGGTTTTTGTGGCTGATTTCGAACACGTTTATTACGACTCTTACACAAAAGAATCATTAACCAGCCAGGGAAAGATCTGGGTTTCATCAGATAAATACCGATTGGACAGCGAAAATCAATTGCTGATCGTGGACGGGGAAACTTCCAGAGTTTATGATGAAGTTCGGAACAGGGTTATTGTAAGTGATTATTCTGAAGAAGACGATGATTTTGCTCCTTCCAGAATGTTGAATGGAGTAGATTCCACTTATACCATTACGGAAGAAAAAATGGATAACGGCAAAACCAAGATCATCATGAAAACAGACGATGATTTTGCCTTATATCTGACGGTTGAGATCATTGTGAATTCTGAAGCAATTCCGATAAGCATTACAGCCTATGATTTTTCAGAAAATGAGATCGTAACCACATTTAAAAACGGATCTTTTTTGCTTAAAAATGAAGAGTTATTCGTGCTACGCTATCCTCAGGATGCAGAAATAGTTGATACCAGGTACTGATCTTGAAAACAGCATTAAAAGTAATTGCAGGAATTCTGATCGCCGGGTTTTTTCTTTGGCTTGCATTCAAAGAAGTAGAATTTGAGCAAATTGTAGAAGCATCCAAATCCATGAGCTATGGCTGGATCATTCCGTTTGTTCTGGCTACGCTTACGGCACATTTTATTCGGGCGGAAAGATGGAGATTATTATTTAACGATAAAGCTAAAACTCCGCACAGAATTACTCTTTTTACAGGTGTGATGGTAGGGTATCTGTCAAATATTCCATTCGCAAGATTGGGAGAAGTTACACGACCTGTGTATGTAGCTCGTCAGGTTGACGAAAGCAACAGCAAGCTGATCGGAACCATCGTTCTTGAGCGAATTATAGACATGGTGAGTTTGCTTTTGCTGATGACTTTTGTGGTCATATTCATGGTCTCAGATCCGGAAATACTCAGTAATTTATTTGGGATAGATATCACCGACTCTGAAGTTCTTCTTTCCTTTGCATTTTCTATAGGTAAATATTTAGGAATCGCAGTTCTGGGTTTTGCAGTGATCTATTTTATCCTGAGATCTTTAAGCGCAAAAGTAGAGTTTATATCCAAAGGATTTGAAAAATTCAAAGTGATATCAAAGACGTTTATCGATGGGGTTTTGGCGGTTAAGGAGCTTAAAAACTGGCCGCTTTTTGTTTTATACACCGCGCTGATCTGGGTGTGTTACATTGCAATGACTTACATTCCATTTTGGATGTTCGACATGCACACCATTTATGATCTTTCTTATGCAGATGCTTTAGTGCTTACGATGGTTTCTGCAGTAGGAATTATAATCCCGACACCAGGTGGAGTAGGTACTTATCATTTGTTCGTAACCAAGAGTTTATTTCTGCTTTATGCCGTTCCTGAAGCAATTGGTTTGGCGTATGGAACCATTACCCATGCCTCAACACTCGCTGTGATCATTATAAGTACACCACTGTTGTTGGTTTTGGATAAGTATATTGCATTAAAGCATGCGGCTAAAACTGAGGGAACAAGCTCAGAATAAATCAGTACATCTTTTGACGTACACAGGTTAACCTTGCTCTAAATTTTTAGTACATTCTTAAAACTTCTTTTTTGACGATGAAACGATCCTATTTTGCAACCATCTTACTTCTATTCATCATAAGTCCGGCGCTTTTCGCTCAAACCGGGAATACTCAAAATTCATTATTACCTGAAATAGATCCACAGGATATCGAGATCAGAAGTGAGTTCAGAGCCAGATTTCCGGGAATCAGAAGGCAACCGATTTTAGGATTTAATCCCAAGCCCAGAGTTTTTCGAATCGACCCGAACAGAGTTCCCTTTATGGAATCAGATAAAGAAGCTGTTGCAAGTATTGCTCTCACACAACTAGACAGACCTGAACCTCCTGCTAAATCAGTTTTAGAAGACCCATCCAGAACAAATGCTTATATAAAAGCAGGCTTTGGTAGTTTTACGACTCCGGAACTGGAGGCTTATGTGTTAAGAAGGTTGAATACCGAAAGTATAGCTTCTGTAAATGTAGATTACTCCAGCTCAAGTGGTCATTTAGATGATCAGGATTCCGGCTTCAGGTTTTTTGATGTGAACGGCGTTTACGGTACAAAGTTAAAAGGCGGAGCAAAACTGTCAGCCAAAGTTGGTGCATTCAGTGATTTCAATCATCTTTTTGAATTATCAAATAATGTGCCTTCAGACAATCCGGGAACTTCCGAAAAAGACTATCAGGGTTTTAATGCAGGATTTATTCTTGAAAACAATACCAATGAACTGGAAGGATGGGAGTTGTATCTGAATGCTTCGGCGACAGCAATAGATCTTATGGGGCAAAATGCTGCTTTACGGGGAAGTCAGTCAGAGCAATTTGTACAAGCAGGCTTTGAAAAAGAATGGGCGGGTTCAAAGCTCTATGATGTGCTTAGTGCAAAAGTTGATATTAAGGGTGGAAATTATTCAGCCGAAGGAATCGGAGATAATCAATGGATAAGTACTTCAGCGACATTTGGATACAGCAGTTTATTCAATTACGCCACAGAAATTGAATTGGAAGGAGGAATAGCGTATCTGTCAGATGGATTCAGAAGCAAGCCTTTATTGGTCTTAAATTCAGCAATGAATCACACAGTAAAAGAAGGGTTAAACCTGACAGGAAAGATATACGCGCGCCCGGAAATGAAATCTATTTGGGAGCATCATCAACAAAACAGGTTTTTGAATACAAGTGCTCAAACTCAGTTTCAATATATATTCGGAGTTGACGGAGGAATAGAATTTAAACCTCTGGAATCCACCAAGCTCTTTGGAAGCATTTCTTACAAAGCAATTGATAATTATAGTTACTACACAAGAGCTTCGAGAACATTCGGTGGTAATACAGAACAAACTTTCTATACAATTAATTACGCTGATGCGTCCAAATTCAGAATGGAGATAGGTGTAACTCAACAAATAGTTTCCGACAAATTCTGGTTTGATGGATTTATATATGCACAAAGACCTGAGCTGAAAAACGGAGGAGACATTCCGTTTGAAGAAAGAGTGGGTGCAGAGGGGGTGTTTTCAGTAAAGCCGGTTGATCAGTTTACAGTAAGTTCATGGGTGCAGTTTATTGGAGAAAGAGAAGGTGGAAATACTTCTAATACGCAAACAATAGATGGTTATCTTCTTTTAAATGGTAGCGCTGATTACAAGATCAATGAAAAATTTGGCGTTTATTTGAAAGTGTTGAATATTCTGGGACAAAACTATGAGGTTTGGCAAGGTTATGAAGAGCGACCTTTTCAAATTTTCGGAGGTATTAAAGTAACTTTATAAGCTATGACGAACGATTTTTTAAAAGCATTTGGGTTAACAATTCGTGATCAGATCATCATGAAAAATTCTGTTGAAATAAAAGGTCTGGGTACTTTTAAGGCAGAACACACAAGCCAGCAACAGGAAAGAAAGGGAGACGGAAAACTCGTAATGCTTCCTCCGAAAGACAGTATTGAATTCAAAGCTGATATGGGGGAATAACAATGCTGATAGATAACGAAAAGTTTATTGCCTTACTTGCTGATAATTCCGGAATAGAAAAAGAGAAAGTTGAGAAGTACTTGGAAGAGCTTATAAGCGAGATGAAGGCTTCTTTTGATGAAGGGGAAGGATATGAAGTGGAAGGGTTTGGGATTTTCAGCAAACTAGGATCAAATATACTGTTTATCCCATCTGATGAGCTGGAAACAGAGATCAATTATAAGTACGTGGGCATGGAGCCCATCGAACTTCCGGGAGGAGCACAACAGCAAGAACCTGAGGCGCCGGAAGATGAAGACGAAAATCCTATTCAGGGTATTCTTGATGGTGGAAAAATTGAAGAACGGGAAGAGTACGAAGACCCGTTTGCCGAGTTGTTTAATGAAGCTGAGGAGCATGAGAAAGCAGAAAAGGAGCAGGCTGAAAAAGGAGATCTCAGCGAAGAGGAAATTGAAGCTGTTGTTGAAGAAGAGATAGAAAGCGAAGACACTGAAGAAATAATTGCTGAAGAACCCGAGAAAGAAGAAGAGCCGGAAGAGGCTTTAGAAGATACGCTTAAAGACATATTTGGTTCAGACGAAACTGAAGAAGAAACAGAAACAGAAGAGCCTGAACCGGAAGAGGAGTCTGCGCCGGGTCCTGAAAATTGGGGTATAGATGCGCATAAAGAAGAAGAACAGGAAGGTGCTTTTTCAGGTTTGCTGGGAGATGCAGAAGAAGAACCCGAATTAATTGATGAAGATGACATTTTTGCTTCAGAAGAAGAGATCAATTCTGAGGAGGATGTTTTTGAAGCAGAGGAAGAACTTCAGCAAGAAGAAAATGAGTCTGAAGAAGAAACAGATGAGGAATTAGATTTCTCTGCACTGGGTGATGATGAATCTGAACAAGATTTCGACGATCCATTTGATGAGCTTATTGAAGAAGATGATGATGAAGATTTTGTACCTGTTGTAACAAATGTATCTTCAGGTAAAGCTTCTAAAAAGGAAGCTGGTGAGGAGAAAACCGAAGAAGACGACGGTAAAACAGAGAAAAAGAGTAGAACTTTGAAAAGTCCAAGAGACAGAAAGCAAAGTTCTCCGGTTTTCTTATATATGATTCTGGCACTGATACTATTGGGAGGAACCGGATATCTTTTAGCGTATTTTGGTGTTGTCAATATTGAAGGAATTACTCCATCGTCAGCTTCAACACAAATAGCGCAGAATAGCCCGCCGGTAACACAGCCTGAAAGTACGCCCCCACAAACATCAGAAGAAGAGGAGCAACCGGTAAAAGAAGTGCCGGAGGTTGAAACGAGCAGTGAAAGTGCTGTAATTGAAACAGAAGAAAATAACGGAAGCTCTTCTAATCCCGAATCTGAAATAACTGAAGAAGAAACACCCCGAAATCAAGAAAACGATATAGCGCCACTAGTTGCTGATGAAAAAGCTCCGGGCGATGGAGGTATTATTTCTCCGGTTAATATTCAGGCAGAAGCAGAAGTTTATGGGCTAAACGGAACGGCGACCGAAGCTGGGAACAATGGCTATACAATTGTGCTATATACATTAAGCCGGAAGTCCGGAGCAGACGCACAGTTTGAAAAATTATCGAAAGAAGGCTTTCGGGTAATTATTAAGGAAAAGCCATCACAGGAATTCGGTGCGTTATACAGAGTAAGCATTGGACAATTTGAGTCACTGGCAGATGCAGCTGTTGCTGCTGAAAAAGTTGATTCTGAAATACTTGGAAATTATATCATTACAAAAATTTAAACACTTCATTTACATGAACACCCTTCTTTTACTATTTCAAGATTCAACCGCAGTTGCTGATTCGTTAGCACTGGCACTTGAAGGAGAAACAATCACATTATTCGATCTTTTAATTGAAGGTGGGGTTTTAATGATCCCGATCTTCGTGCTATTTATGCTTTCTATGTACGTAATTGTAGAACGTTGGCGAGCATTGAATCGATCGCATACGGATACAGATAGATTTTTAAGTTCTGTTGAAGGTATGTTAAAGTCAGGGAAACAGTCTGATGCAATGGCATATTGTGATGATCATGACAAGCCGCTGTCTAGAATTATTAAAGCCGGGATCAAACGGTTAGGTCGCCCGATTCGAGATATCGAAGATGCCATTGATAATGCCGGGAAAAAGGAAATTTTCTTTCTTGAAAAAAGAATGAATTGGTTAGCAACTATTGCAGGCGTGGCCCCACTATTGGGTTTTACCGGAACGGTAACAGGTATGATCGAGGCTTTCATGGATATTCAATCCCTTCAGGGAAATGTTAATCCTAGCGAATTAGCCGGAGGTATTTGGGAAGCACTTATTACTACTGCCGCTGGTTTAATCGTTGGTTTGATAGCATTTGGATTCTATAACTTTTTATTAGGTAAAATAAACAGGTCCATTTTTGAACTTGAAAATGCATCCGCAGATTTTATGGATCTGCTTCAATCACCGGCACCTAAAAAGCAGGCATAATTATGGCACGCGATTTTAGACGAGGAGATAAAAGGTTAACCCCGTTATCACTATTCTCTCAATCTTCATTGACAGATATAGTGTTGCTGTTATTGATCTTCTTTTTGCTTACTTCTTCTTTCGTAACAAACTTTGGAATAAAAGTGAATATTCCGCAAGCAGAGTCCGGATCAACTACTCAGAATGAGTTTATTTCTGTCGCAATTACTAAAGAAGGCGAGTTTTATGTGGATGGAGACTTAACTGCAAGAGCTTCTTTAGCTCTTCAGATCAGAGCAGCACGCAATAATAAGCAGAGTCAAACGATTATACTACGTGCCGATAAGGATGCGAAAGTAGATGATGCGGTAAGAGTTATGAATATTGGTAAGGCTTTGAATTTAAAACTGGTAATGGCGACAGAGCAAAGCTCATTATAATTTAATTAGGATGAAGAGAACTAAATTTACACAAGATGATAGTGTTGCGCTTACGGTTACGTTGAGTGTAAGCATTGTTATGGTTTTGTTTTCTTTATGGTATACACTGGATATGAATCAAAACTTCCGTCCTTCTTTCATTGAAGTAGAGTTTGGGGAGTTCAGATCAGGAACATTGGCAGAATTTTCTGAAGTTAAGGAAGAAGAAGTAGCAAAAAGGCCAAACCCTTCCGAAGTTAAAACTGAAGAGCCCGTTGAAGAAACTCCAATACCGGAAGAGAAGCCCACAAATCCCACAGAAGAAATTACCAAACCTGTTGACCTGCCTGACGAGGTTGAAGAAGTGAAGGAGGAAAAGGTAGAAACACCTAAGACGGATGTTGTAGACCCTACCAAAGAGACAGCGGAAGAAGTAAAAGAAGAAATTGAAATTCCACCCCAAGCAAAAGAAGATCTTGAGGTTAGCGATGGAGCAAAAGAAAGCGGGGATGTTAAAGGTAATACCGGAGAAACGAATGCTGATGCAGGAACAGGAGTTGATGATGAGAAATCTGCTCCATACGAATTAAAGTGGGATGGGAATATTGAAAGAGACCCGATGGTTCAGCCTTTACCCGAAAATACGGCAAATACAGAAGGGGTTATCTCGGTAAAATTTCAGGTAAAACCTGATGGTTCAGTAGGGTTGATTATTCCATTGAAGAAAATGAATCCCGAGTTAGAAAAGGAAGTGCAACGGACATTAAGAAGTTGGAAATTTTCAAAGCTTCCAAGTGGTGTCCCTCAACAAGCACAATGGGGAACAATAACATTCAGATTCGTATTTGGATAATCTAAAGGACATATGAAAAAGCTTACCGGTAACATTTTCTTTCTTAGTGTGATATTTTTGCTCTCGTGCGTAGGGCCAAATGAGGATGAATTTACAGAAGTAAATTCCTGGATCAGAGAGAACATGGAAGAGAATTACCTCTGGAATGAAAGAGTCCCGGAAAACGTAGACGGATCAATTGTGCCGAATTCTTACTTCGGAAGTATGCTAGATCCGGACGACTTCGATTCCTACATAGTAGATGATGTAAAATTATTGCCTTCTGAAGTAACAAGTGATGCTACAGTTTTTACTACAGGATTGTCACCGGTTTTTGGAAGGTTTAGTAATTCTTTCGATGCTTTTATTGTTGCAGAATTTATATATCCGAATACACCTGCAGATACTTCGGGGTTAAACCGGGGAGATATAATAATCGAAATTGATGGCGCACCACTGACAGTGTTTAATGTGGTAGAACTTTTTTATGCTGAGAAATCAACCACTACATATACATTTGGCAGATATAATGCTGCAGACCAAACAATAACATCTACAGATGATACGATAAGCCTTCCTCAAGTTGAGATCGAGCTTAATCCAATTGTTCATACTGATGTAATTGAGCAAAATGGGACAAAGATCGGATACCTGTTTTATAATGAGTTTGTAGATGGAGAAAATGATAAATATATAGACAGTGTGGACGTCGTTTTCCAAGACATGATCGCTCAGGGAGTTACCGAAATGATCGTTGATCTGAGGTACAACAATGGAGGAAGTTTTGATGCAGCAAAGAATATTGGTAACAGTCTTGTTGCTCAGTCCGCAGCTCAAAACGAAGAGATTTTTGTGAAGTTTAAGTATAACGCTATTCAAGAGCAGCGAATAATAGACGAAGAAGGAGAGGACTCTGAAAGTTTGAGAATTAAGTTTGATTCTGACCCCGACAATTTAGGATTACAGAGTGTATATTTTCTGACCAGTTCCGAGACTTCAAATACAAGCGAGTTGCTTATCAACGGTCTAATTCCACACATGGCAGTAAATATTATAGGTGGACAAACCAGTGGTCAATTTTATGGTTCTACTGTGATCAAGGGAGAAGATGCGACTCCTCAAAATAATTACGCAATGGTACCTGTAAATTTGAGATACGAAAACTCTGAAGGAAACGCTGATCTGTTTATGGGTTTAGAACCCGATGTTTTTGTTTCTGAAAATCTGTTGGATCCGTTCCAGATAGGAGATCTAAACGAGCCTTTTTTAAAAGCAGCACTTGAGCGCATTTCCGGAGGATCTCAATCGGTGCAAGGCCAGACAGATCAAAAACAGCAATTCGAAAAAATACGGGATATCAGAGCGGAGCGTAAAGGTAGTATTTTGTTCAGATCAGCTGAAAAAAACTGATAACCTAACCGGTAGCTTCACAACTTTTTACCCATTCCTTGCTTCTGTAGCAATACATTCAGTTATTCAATTCTGTAATAACTAACTAAACTAACTTCGGTGCTACTATGAAGGCAAGAAAGCAACTCTTTTCTGCAATCGTCTGTGTGATTGTATCAATATTTATGGCTGATATTGTGCCAGCTCAGATTTTCGGTCATGGAGAGGAAACAGATTCTCCCACTTATAAAAAAGAGCTTTTCAAGGATCTAAACTATAGAAATATTGGACCATACAGAGGAGGACGTTCTGTTGCAGTATCAGGTCATGCTTCACAACCATATACTTTTTACACGGGCTTTACCGGAGGTGGCGTTTTTAAAACTACAGATGGCGGAAGCAGTTGGATCAATATTTCAGATGATTACTTTAAAACCGGCTCTGTTGGAGCTATCACAGTTGCTCCATCCGATCCGAACGTGATCTATGTTGGTATGGGCGAAACGGATATACGAGGAAATATGAGTGCTGGAGACGGGATGTATAAGTCTACTGATGCCGGAAAAACCTGGAAACATATCGGTTTAGGTGAAAGCCAATTTATTGGTGACATTGAAGTCCATCCGGCAAATGATGATATCGTTTGGGTTGCTGCTATGGGGCAGATCTTCGGAGAAGAAGGAAATGAAGAAAGAGGGATTTTCAAATCTACAGATGGGGGAGCTAACTGGAAAAAGGTTTTATTCAGAAATAATAAAACCGGAGCTGTGGATATCGCTGTTGATCCAAATAATCCCAGAATACTATTCGCAGCACTTTGGGAAGCATACAGAAATCCTTGGGAAATGAGTAGTGGCGGTGAAGGAAGTGGATTATTCCGTAGTAAGGACGGTGGAGAAACCTGGGAAGAAATTTCAAAATTCCCCGGAATGCCAAAAGGATTACTTGGAAAGATCGGTGTCGCTGTTTCGCCCGCAAACTCAAACAGAGTTTGGGCTATTATTGAAAATCAAAATGGTGGAGGTTTGTTCCGTTCAGAAAATGGCGGTGACACCTGGAGAAGAATTAGTGCAGACAGAAATCTTCGACAAAGAGCCTGGTATTATTCTAAAGTAATTGCTGATCCGAAAAATGAAAATGGAGTATATGTTCTCAACGTAGGTTTCTGGAAGTCTACGGATGGCGGAAGTAAATTCAGCAGGATCGGAACTCCACATGGCGATCATCATGATCTTTGGATCGATCCGAATGATCCGCAACGTATGATCATTGCTGACGATGGAGGAGGTCAGGTAACGTACAATGGAGGAGAAGGTTGGTCGTCGTATTATACTTCAGCGACAGCCCAAATTTATCAGGTTACTACGGATAATCAATTTCCGTATATGGTATACGGAGCTCAGCAGGATAACAGTACGTTTGCCATCAAGAACAGAACAAATGGTTTTGGAATTGATGAAAGCGATTGGTGGCCGGTAGCCGGGGGTGAAAGTGGATATATTGCTCCTGATCCGGAAGACCCGAATGTTACTTTCGGTGGAAGTTATGGTGGTTATCTAAACAAATATGATAAAGAACTTGGCTTAAGTGATCGCGTTGATGTTTGGCCGGACAACCCTATGGGTGCTGGCGCTGAAAACCTGAAGTACAGATTTCAATGGACTTTTCCGATTGTGATCTCTCCTCATAATCCTGATGTGCTTTATACCACTTCACAGCATGTACATCGATCAACTGACGAAGGAATGAGCTGGGAAACGATCAGCGGTGATCTGACCAGAAACGATAAAGAGAAACAGAAAGAATCAGGAGGGCCGATCACAAAAGATGATACCTCTGTAGAGTATTACAATACGATCTTTACTTTTGTTGAGTCACCAATTCAGGAAGGAACTTTCTGGGCAGGTTCTGATGATGGTTTAATTCATATCAGCAGAGATAACGGAGAAACCTGGGAAAATGTAACACCGAAGGGTTTACCTGAAACAATGATCAGTATCATTGACGCTTCTCATCATGATGCAGGAACAGCTTACTTTGCCGCTACACGATATAAGTTTAATGACTTTGCTCCGATGATCTACAAAACCACAAATTATGGAAAAAGCTGGACGAAGATCACAAAAGGAATTCCGGCAATGGATTTCACTCGCGTAGTTCGAGAAGATCCGAACAAAAAAGGATTATTGTATGCAGGAACAGAAACCGGTGTCTATGTTTCTTTTGATGCCGGCGAAAACTGGCAAGATCTTCAATTGAATCTTCCGGCAGTTCCGGTTACAGACATGGCTGTTCATAAACGTGATAAAGATCTTGTTGTGGCTACTCAAGGGCGTTCTTTCTGGATATTGGATGACCTTCCTGTGCTTCATCAAATGAGTGATCAGATCGCAAAATCAGAAAACCATCTTTTCCAGCCGGAGAGAACATATTTGTTCGGAGGTCCCAGCTTCAGCAGACCGGGTTCTACAGTAGGACAGAATCCAGAACGGGGAGCTGTTTTCTTTTACACATTGAAAGATGAAGTAGAAGAAGAGATCAAGTTGGAAATTATCGACCCCGCTGGTAATACCATACGTACCTATTCCAGCATAAAAGATGATAATGATCGTCCGGTAAAAGAGTCATCTACTTTTTATGAAGAAGAAGATCAAATCAGACCAAGTGTGGTAGCAAATCAACCCGGGCTTAATAAGTTTGTTTGGGGGTTGGATTATCCTGACGTAACCAGAATTGATGGCACACAAATTCTTTGGGCAGGAAATACTTCAGGGCCTTCTGCTATCCCGGGAACATACACCGTAAAAATGCATATCGGTGATGATGTTGTTGCAGAGCGTAATTTTGAAGTAGTAAAAGACCCAAGATTAGAAAATGTAACTCAGGATGATTTCGTAGCACAATTCGAGTTGGTTAAAACCATCAAAGCAAAACTAGACACAACGCATAAAACCATCAATAGAATTCGTGAAGTACGTAAAGAGATCAACGAAATGATGGCTGAAGCAAAAGACAACAAAGAGCTTCAGGAAAAAGCGAAAACGATGTTGGAAGCTATGTCAGAAGTTGAAAACGAACTGATGCAAACCAAGGCCGAAGCAACTCAGGATGTATTGAATTTTGAGATCAAGTTGAATAACAAGCTTGCTGCTTTAGCCAGCACCGTAGCAACCGGCTATGGCAGACCAACCAAGCAGCAATATGCCGTGTATGAAGAACTTGCAGGAAAAGTGGATGTTCAGTTCAAGCGTTTACAAGCAGTTTGGGATGGTGAGTATGAAAACATCATTCAGGAATTTGAAAGCAAAGGCGGGAAAATTCAGAACTGATCTGAGCTCAACAAAATTCTAAATTATTATACAAAAGGCGCTTTTCGGGCGCCTTTTTTTATTTAATCAAGAAGCGGGAGCTGTAGTAGAGAATTCCTAAAATTAGGATTATCGCCATGGCCAACCCTCCTCTTGTTCTCCTCCCAAGAGGAGAACAAGAGGAGGGTTGATTCAGTATCTGAGCAGCGAGATTCTCGTCTACCGGAGGGGGTTGAGAGGAAGGTTGATACTCTCAGCAATATTATATCTTGAACTAAGTCATTAGTAGAAATTTAAGTCCCCTCTTGAGAGGGGATTTAGGGGTGTGTTTAATTCGTTTGTCATCTTAAAGAGAGCCCATCTGATGGGTTTTTAAGGCAGCCAAGAATTAATTGAGATTCTCTTTCTTATACCCAGAATCATAATCAGATTTTTTGCTGATCAACTTATTTAGGTATCCGAAAAGATAGTTTATGATAACAAGAATGAATGTAGTTCCAACTCCTAGCCAATATTGCTTAAGCGCTATACTTATTCCAATCCCTGCGGCCATTAAAATGGTGGCGGCAGTAGTGAGATATCGCACAACCTGACTTGAAGAGCTTTTTAAAATAGTTCCGGCGCCAATAAAACTGACTCCTACTACAACGGCATGAACCATACGGATTGGATCAACACCAAGTCCTTCAGGTTGAATAAGCTGATTGAAATCTATGATCACTATTCTCCCCAAAGAAACCAATAAGGCTGCTGAACCCGAGATGATCATATTGGTTCGGAATCCGGCCGGTTTTTGTTTCCATTCCCGTTCCAGTCCAAGAATTCCTCCCAGAATAAGAGCGATGGTTACATCTAATAAAATTTGTACTTGTTCATACATGAAAACCCGAAATAAGTAAAAGAGTCTCTTATTCTAATGGGTTAAAGCAGGATTTGTTCCGTGTTGGATAACTGGACATCGAAATATTAGAAATGACCTTATGATCAGAGGGGCTAGCCGTTATTGCGATATTAACTTAAAATCTTCAAAAAACTGTTTTGCTTCTTCATGAGCATCATGATTCAATCCCGAAACATACATTTGAAAGATTTTTTTATCTACAATTAAAACCCAATTGTATACAGAGAATAGATCAGATTTTTCAGTATAACTTATTCCGTTATGACCAAATGCGGTGATAGATTGCATGTCTTCAAGTTTCCCATTAACGGCGGGTACGGCAGCAGATCTTAACATTGTAAAAGTTTTCTTAGGGGTGTCAAAAAGATGAGCCGGAGGAAAGTCGCTACAAGTGATAGAATACGTTACCTGTTCTTTTGTCCAAGAAGTATATGTGATAGTGCGAACTTTTTGTCCTTGAGTATATACTGAGTCAGTAGCTAAAGACACATTTTTTGGCATATTTGCTGAGAAGTTACATTTATCAGATGTGAGAGTTTCAAGATTATGGCTTTGTGAATAAGCGGCAGTTGTAATTAAGTAAGTTAGAATTAATAAGAATGTGATTCTCATATTTTAAAAGCTATTTAATAGATTAAAGTAATTACGGTCAGACGAACTACAGCCGTCAGACCTTCACGCCATATTTAATTCCATCTGACAGATAACCCGTCTGATGGAACACCTAAATTGAGTTCTTCTCACTCACCACTTTTCACTTCTTTCTTTTCACCTTTCACTTCCTCATTCTTCGGCATCGCATTCCTGAAATTAATATCTCGTTGCGGGAAAGGAATTTCTATATCATAATCTCTGAACTTTCTGACGATAGCTTGATTCAGTTCATTCAAGATCGAGTAATGTTCTTTCACATTTCCGACCCAGACGATCAGCTTCATATTCCAGGAAGAATCCCCGAATGAGCGTAAGTGTACATCATGTTTTGGGGTGTGTAATATTGATTCGCTTTCTTCAGCAACTTCATTGAGGGCTTTCAATACTAGATCTAAATCTGATCCGTAAGCCACACCCACATCAATAACTAAACGATAAGTTGGATCTCCGTACGAATAGTTGACTACATTTTTTGAAATAAACTCAGAATTCGGAACAATCACAGAAATATTATTGATCGATCGAACGGTGGTGGAGCGGATATTAATTTCCTGAACATCTCCTTCAATATCATTTACCAATACGCGATCTCCAATGCTGATAGGGCGCTCAAAAAGTACGATCAAACCTGAAATGAAATTGGAAGTGATATTTTGTAAACCAAAACCAATACCAACAGAAAGGAAACCAAAGATCACTGCGAGTCCCGTCAGGTCAACACCAACAAACTGAAAAGAGACCAACATCCCGATGATCATGACCACATATTGAGTCATCCTGGAAAGCGTAAACCGCAGACCGGGATCTTTAATAAATCGGGGTAATACTTTATTGTTTAGTATCCGCTTTACAAAACTACCCAGATAAGTAAATCCAATTAAGAAGAAAATGAAGATACAGATCGAAAGAAGTGTAACAGGAGTATCTTTAAGCTCGAATAAAGTAGTATTAAAAAGAGTACCCAGATAATCAAAGATCTCACTTGGGGTGAGATCATCCATTGTAGGTAATGATTGTGTAGAATCAGCTTGCATATTTTCTTAATTAGGTTGAGAGAAAATAAACAAATCTGAACGAACCGCAGTTAATTAATTTCTACGAACATGTTCCTTCTTGTCACCTTCACGATCTCTGCGCGACTTTATCATTCGTTGAACCAGCGAATCCAATTTTTGAAGTTGTTCGGGGGTACAAAGCGCTCTGATGTTAGAAATATGTTCATAGGTTCGAAGCTCCATATTTGAGACTAACATTCCGATTTCAGTAGTTAAAGAATCAACGGTTTCAATAGAAACGCCATCAACTTGAGTAAGACGGAACATTTCCCTGCGTTTTTCATCGATTTTTTGTTGAAGAGCTTTCGTTTCAGTTCTGTGGCTTGAGTTTAAAGAATCATATGCTTGTTTCTGCTCTTCGGTAAAGCCAAGTTCTTTTTCAACAAAAGCTCTTCTTTTGTCTCCGTCTCTTCGGTCACGATCTCGCTTTCCAAGTTCAGGACCAACAACTAAACCGATAAGAATCAGGTTCAGTAAAACCAAAACAGAGATGGATATAATGGTAAATCGTTTGTTTTCAAATAAACCCATGGCTTACTCCAAAGAGGTTAAAGTTGCATAATCGGGAAAATACTCCTCAGAATACTCTGAGATATCTTCAGTTGTCTGTTCGCTGTCAGAAGTGGTAGAATAAAAAAGAATGGCAGAAACATTCAGGATCAATATTAAAATAACAGCGGCATATTTCCGCACTTCTGAAAGAGTGAAGATGGTAGCTGTTTTAGGAGCGTTCTGGTTGTCAATTTCATCAAAACGAGCAAAAAGAGCTTCTTCAAAATCATCACTGGTTGAAAGAAAAGCAGGCTTTTCAGCATCTTTCATCAGCTGATCTATATGGGTTTGTATGTCTTTTTCTGATTTCATAATTCTTCCGATAAAGGATTAGGCGAAATGTGTTGTAAAAACTTGTGCTCGTTAAAAATAATTTTCATAATTGTCCTCCATGATCTTTCTGAGGTTCTGTTTACTTCGATGAACCAAGGATTCTATAGAAGACAAACTTTTCTCCATGATGTCCGCAATCTCTTTGTAACTGAGCCCGTCTTGTTGGCTAAGAACGAAAGCTGTTCGTTGGGTTTCAGCAAGTTGGTTCAAAGAATCCTGAATAAATAACTGCTGCTGTTTTTGGTAGAGTTCTTCTTCCGGATCAGGCAGGTCGGATGCAGTTTGTGACATTTCCAGATCGGCGGCTTCTGATCGTACACGTTTCTCGAAGTAAGCAGCTCGTTTCAGGCTTCGGCGCTTTTTCAGTTCGTCTAAAGATCTGGAAACTGCAATTCTGTACATCCAGGTAAAAAGAGAGGCTTCTTCTTTAAAATTGGAGATGGTTTTGTATACTTCAGTAAATACTTCCTGAGTCAGGTCTTCAGCGTCATCAAAGTCTTTCAGGTATCCATAGCAAACATTCAAGATTGGGTCTTTGTATTCACGAACTAATTGCTGAAACGCAGTTCGATCCTTTTCCCGTAATCGTTGTATGAATTTCTTTTCTTCCACTAAAGCCAATTTAATGTTTTAGACGAAGGAATTAAGAATTTCTTTCAGAAGAATTTTTTCCGGAAAACAACTGTAGGGATGTAATGCATTACATCCCTACAGTTATATTGTTCAAGAACTTACTTCTTGAGTTTCACAGGTTTTGTTTGCCAGATCTCATCAGCATAATCAAGAATAGTTCGGTCGCTGGAAAATTTACCAATGTTAGCCACATTCAGAATAGCCTTTCTGTTCCATTCGGATTGATCTTTATAAAGCTCTTCAACTTCTTCCTGCTTTTTCACATAGGCTTCGTAATCCGCCATTACCATGAAGTAATCTCCTTTATGGAGTAAGGCATCAACAATTGGCTGGAAAAGCGTTGGGTCTTCTTCACAGAAGAAACCGGTACGAATTTGATCGATCACTTTTTTCAACTCTGCATTGGCATTGTAGTAATCCCACGGGTTATAACCCTGCTGACGAAGTTTGTCCACTTCTTCCACCGTTAATCCAAAGATGAAAATATTATCGTCACCAACTTCCTCTTTGATCTCGACATTTGCTCCGTCAAGAGTACCGATAGTAAGAGCGCCATTCAGTGCAAACTTCATGTTACCGGTTCCTGAAGCTTCCATTCCGGCAGTAGAAATTTGCTCGGAAAGATCAGCGGCCGGAATCATCATTTCCGCTAAGGTAACCCGATAGTTTTCAAGGAAAATACACTTCAGCTTATCACTAACTTCCGGATCGTTATTCACTTTCTCACCAATGCTGTTGATAAGCTTGATGTGAAGTTTCGCCATTGCATAACCCGGAGCGGCTTTCCCTCCAAAGATCACCGTTCTAGGAGCAATATCCAGATCAGGATTTTCTTTTAAACGGTTATATAATGTAGCTACATGTAAAGCTGCCATCAACTGACGCTTATACTCATGTATTCTCTTGATCTGAATATCAAACATAGATTTCGGATCTACATCGATTCCTCGTTCTTCTTTGATATAATCAGCCAACAGCTTTTTGTTTTCCAGCTTTATCTTACCAAACTTTTTCTGGAAAGTTTTTTTCTTAGCTGATGGAGCCAGCTTTTTTAGATGATCAAGATCGGTGATCCATTTATCTCCGATTTCTTCAGTGATCAGGTCGGATAGATCAGGATTACATTGCTTCAACCATCTTCGTGGAGTAATTCCATTGGTCTTGTTAGTGAATTTGTCAGGATAGAGTTCATCAAAATCCTTGAACATGGTTTCTTTTACCAATCGGGAATGAAGCGCGGCAACACCGTTCACCTTTCTGGAACCAACAATTCCCAAATGTGCCATGTGTACTACAGGATCTTCTCCTTCGCCGATTATACTCATTCTCTTCATGCGAGCAGTATCGTTTCCATGTGTTGCTTTGATGGTATCCATAAAGCGACGGTTGATCTCATGGATAATATTAAGATGTCTTGGCAATAAGTTTCTCATCAACGAAACCGGCCATTTTTCCAAAGCTTCAGGAAGTAAAGTATGGTTGGTATAAGCCATAGTGTTGGATGTAATATCCCAGGCTTTTTCCCATGGCATGTGTACATCATCCAACAAGACTCTCATCAACTCAGGAATTGCAAGATTCGGATGGGTATCGTTACACTGAATCGCAACGCGCTCCGGAAATTTGCTCCAGTCATCAGTTCCTTTCTTGAAACGTCTGATAATATCCTGCATAGAGGCGGATACAAGGAAATATTCTTGCTTCAACCGGAGTTCCTGACCTACAAATACTTTGTCGTTCGGATATAGAACACGTGTGATGTTCTGCTCAAGCTGGTTGTCCTTTACAGCATCAATGTACTGTCCCTGATTAAAGCTTTTTAGATCTAAAGTGGCATCAGATTCCGCTTTCCATAATCTCAGATTGTTTACAATTCCATTATCGTATCCCGGAATAGGAGTATCGTATGCTACGGCTTGCACTTTGCGGGTGTTTTCCCAACTGTAATGATGTCCACCATCTCCGTTTTGAGCCGCACCCTGATGTCCGTAAAATTCCACCGGATATTGAACTTTTGGACGGACAATATCCCAGGGATTTCCATAACGTAACCAAAGATCCGGTTTCTCGATCTGAAACCCGTTTTCCATGGTTTGATAGAAGATTCCGTAATCGTATCGTAAGCCGTAACCAATAGCAGGAATGCCTAATGTTGCCATGGAATCCAAAAAACAAGCTGCAAGTCTTCCGAGACCACCATTTCCAAGACCGGCGTCCCATTCTGCATTTCGGATATCATCATAATCTAAACCAACATCCTGTAAAGCATCAGCTATTTCTTGTTGAACATCCAGATTAACTACCATGTTATCCAGCAGGCGCCCGATCAGGTATTCCATGGATAAATAGTAAACCCGTTTTGCACCGGAATTATGGTAGTGTTGCTGAGTTGTTAACCAACGCTCATTTAACCGATCCATTAAAGTGAGAACCACGCTTCGGTAATTATCCCAGTTTGTGGTAGAGTACTCGTCCTTTGCCAAGGTGTGGCGAAGGTGCATTTTAATATCTTCGCGAAGGGAGTTTTTATCCATTCCCGATCTTAGATCCGGTGTTGAAGAAGTCTTCTTTTTAGCCATTATTATGCTGATTGATAATCTTAAATATGAAATAAATTAGCTGATCTGTTTCTTGTAGATACCCAGATCAGGCTCAAAATTTGGTCGCGATAAATTCGCTGAAAATCCGAGACTATGAAACGATTCATATGCATGAATTGCAACAAAATCCTGTTCAAAAATTCCAAAAACGCTGGAACCGCTTCCACTCATTGAGGCGTAGCTCGCTCCGAATTCGTAGCATTGATCTTTGATGTTACCAACAATATTCATTCGTGGGAAAACGGAAGCTTCAAGATCGTTTATGATCAGGTACTCCCATTCCTCCAGAGGTTCTTCCTCCAGCACCTTCCTTAATGAAAACTCCGGTTCAGGATTTGGTTCTACAAAATTGTATGCTTCGGGAGTGCTGCTTGGTTCGCCCGGAAAGATTGTGACGATCCATCCGTCGGGTTGTATATTTAAAGGTTCAATTTCTGTTCCCAATCCTGTGGCAAAACCGGGCTTGCCTTGAATAAAAAAGGGAACATCAGCTCCTAATTTTTTTCCAAGCTCCATTAATTCCGTTTCCTGTAAACCCAGATTGGCGATCTTGTTGATCATCCTAAGTGTTGTGGCAGCATTACTACTGCCACCGCCAAGTCCCGCTCCTGCTGGAATGTTTTTTTGAACTTTGATATGAAATTGATCTTTTAACCCTGCTTCTTTCTCAAGTAGATTTACGGCTTTAACTATCAGATTGGTATCATCAACAGGAATTTTTTCATCGCTCATTGTTAAGCTGTTTCTGCTAGATGGGGTTATCTCAAAACGATCTGTCCATTCGATAAAACAGAAACCAGTCTCAATGTTATGATATCCTGAGTCAAGTCTCTCCAGAACATTGAGCCCAATATTGATCTTAGCGTATGAATTTGATACCCAAACTTCCTTCACTTAATTACTCTCCTTCAAAAATTTATCCTTATTGCCCATCATGTACTCAAATGCAGCATCATGATCATTCGGAATTTCTCCGTTTAATATAGCTTCTTTTACGGCGTCTTTTATATCTCCGATTGTTTTACTTGGCTTAATTTGAAGTGCTTCCATGATCTCTTCTCCGGAAAGAGGGTTTTTCCAGTTTCTGATATGATCCTTTTTTTCAACTTCCTTGATCTTCTTTTCAACTCTGTTAAAGTTTTTCTGGAACCGCTCTACTTTATTGTCATTCTTACTGGTGATGTCAGCTCTGCAAAGTGTCATAAGATCATCAATATCGTCTCCGGCTTCAAAGATCAATCTTCGTATAGCGCTGTCACTCACTTCTTCTGAAACTAACGCAATAGGGCGGAGATGCAGGCGCACCAATTTTCTCACATATCGCATTCTTTCATCCATCGGCAGACCTAGTTGACGAAAAATACCTTTTGTCCATTTTGCACCGAGGGCATCATGTCCATGAAAAGTCCAGCCGGCTTTATTATCAAATCGCTGAGTAGGTGGTTTCGCGATGTCGTGCAAAATAGCTGCCCATCTCAGCCAAAGGTCTCCTCCGTATTCAACAACATTATCCAGTACTTGCAGAGTATGCCAGAAATTGTCTTTATGAGTTTGTCCATTCTTTTCTTTTACACCTTGGAGTCGATGCATTTGAGGGAAAAACTGTTTCAACAAACCTGTATGAAATAAATGAGCAAACCCGATTGAAGGCTTATTGCTCATTATTATCTTATTCAGCTCAGTAATAATACGCTCTTTTGAAATGATCTCAAGCCGGGGAGCCATTTCAGAAATAGCTTGGTAAGTTTTCTCCTCGATCTCAAAATTCAGTTGTGTGGCAAAACGAATGGCACGGAGCATTCTAAGCGGATCGTCATCAAAAGTTTGCTTGGGATTAATGGGTGTTCGAATCAGCTTGTTTTTTAAATCCTGAATTCCTCCGAATGGATCTACAAGGGTACCAAAGTCTTCTTCATTCAAACTCCAGGAAAGAGCGTTGATCGTAAGGTCCCGCCGAAGTTGATCATCTTCAAGAGTTCCGTTTTCCACAATGGGTTTTCTGGAATTCTTGCGATAGCTTTCTTTGCGCGCTCCTACAAACTCCAGTTCAAATTCATCGGTCTTTACAAGCGCAGTTCCGAACTGTTTGAACACAGAAAGATGAGAACCTTTTATAGCCTGATGAACCTTCTCAGCTAAAGAAATTCCGGAGCCAAGCGTAACAAAGTCGAGGTCAGGTTCTGTTTGTTTAAGTCGGTCAAGGTAAAAGTCACGTACATAACCACCCACAATGTAAACCGGTTGGTTTATGGATGCAGCGGCTTTACTTATGACTTCAAAAACAGACTTATGTGAAGCGGGTATTTGTAGCGGAAAATTCATCGGCAAAAGATACCAATCTTATAGGATGCTTTCAGGGGTTTGTTTTATAAAATTAATAGTAGGGTAAATAAAAAGGATATGAATCATGGGATTTCCATCAAACTGGTTAATAGCAACAAATGGCAGTAAATATGCAAGTGAAGCCGTAAAGCACGCAGGCTTGTTAAGCTCGCTTTTAAACAATAAACCAACAGTTACGATTCTTGTGGTTGCAGATAATAAGGAAAGCGAAGATACAGCCAAAGGAATTGTTGAAATGGCGAAGTTTTTATTCGAGACAAACAGTGGTCCCGAAATGGATCCGGAGTTAGCAGTGGAGATAGGCGAACCGGGAAAAACTATTATAAAAACAGCTGAAAAATTAGGTTGCGATCAAATTTTTATAGGAGGAGCTGATTTTAAGTGGGATGTAAAAGATGGGAAGCCGGGCGGTATCAGCAATTACATTATTGATAAATTTAACGGGGTTATTACTGTGGTGAAATAATAGTTGCTCATTTTAGTTTATTCATTAAATTATAACATTGTTATAACAAAATTAAACTTATGGAAACCAAAGTTAGAAAAGTTGGAAATAGTCTGGGATTAACACTTCCTAAAAACGTAGTAGAAGAGCTTCATCTTAAAGATGGTGATACACTTTCTATTGAAACAAAGGATGGGAATTTAAATCTGAAGCCTGTAAATGTTGAATTTGAGGAATGGGCAGAGGCTTATCGTCAAGCTAATATTGATTATAAGGAAGTTTTAAACGAATTAGCTAAGTGATAAAATTTCTTGATAAGAAGACAATTTTAGAATTCCATGAAAATCAAATAGAGCTTTATGGCGGAACTTCAGGAATAAGGAGTGAGGAGTTGTTAGAATCTGCTTTATTCCAACCTCAGGCCAGTTTTGGTGGTGATTACATTTGTAAAGACATATTTGAGATGGCTGCAACATATGGATTTCATATTTGTCAGAACCATCCTTTTTATGATGGGAATAAAAGAACAGCACTTATTGCAATCTATACCTTCTTGTTTGTGAATGGATATCGTTTGAACGCCAACAAAAAAGGACTATATGCAATAATTATAGCATTGTCTAAGGGAGAGCTTGAAAAAAAGGCGTTAACTTTTTATTTAGAAAGTAATAGTCAAAAGACCAGTTAAATACAGAATTATGAAAGCGACAGTAACTTACATTTTTTGTTTTTCCATGCTTCTAATCTCCTGCAATGTGATCAATTTCGGTTCGGGCGATCTAAAAACCGACCTGGAACTAGAAGAGACAGAAATAACCAATGTTCAGGATATCGAGGCAACTTTTTCAGTGAGAAATAAAACAGATGAAACTAAAGAGTATAGCTTTTCATCCGGATGTCAGGTTTCTTTCTTAATTACTGAGAACAGCACAAAGATTATAAAAGCGGAAGAAAAATTAATATGTACTATGGCTTTAACCAGTTTTAAACTGGAAAAAGACGAAAGTAAAACCTTTGAATTACCAACTTACTTTGATATTGATTTGAAGCCTGGGACATACTCCATCAAGGCCTACCTTATTGGCTACGAAGATGAAGTATTTGCCACTAAAAGCTTTAGTGTAAACTAATCGGAAGTTACTCGATCTCTAAATTCGAATGATCTCCGACATCTACTTTCCCTTTTACATTTTTGAGTGAAGTATACGCCCCAATTGTAGAGCCTTCAGTTTCCACATTTTCCAGAACTGCATTATCTCTGATGATAGAGTTCTTGATTGTTGAATTCTTGATTGTGGTCCCTTCTTCAATACTTACATGTGGTCCAATTTTACTGGATTCGATATTAACACCCTCCGCAATAAATACGGGAGGGGTGATCTCAGATCCCGGAAACTTAGAAGCATTGAAGGTTGGGTTTTCTTTGGCTACAATCTCACCGGTAGTTTCTAACCAGGCCGGTAAAGTTCCACAATCCAACCATTCGTCAACAGTAGCAATTTTGAAGACTTTTCCTTCATTGATCATGTTATCAAGTGCTGCGGTTAGGAAATATTCGCCACCGGGACCTTTTAGCCCGTCATCCATAACGCGATTTACTTGTCGCTTCAATTCAGCCCCATCTTTGAAATAGTAGACCCCGATAATGGCTAGATCTGAAATGAATTCTTCCGGTTTTTCTACGAATCCGGTGATCTTTTCGCCTTCATGAACAGCAACTCCAAAACGTGAAGGGTCTTCAACTTTCTTAAGCCAGATCACACTATCAGCACCGTCTAAGTCAAATTTCTCTGCGCTGTCAAATAGAGTATCAGCAAAAGCTACGATCACTTCACCTTCAAGATCTTCGTTCGCACAAGCTACAGCATGTGCAGTTCCTAGAGCAGGAAATTGAACACGGAAAGTTGTTTTTGCGTCGTGGCGATCACTCATGGCTGTGAGCTGATCTTTGATATCCTGTCCAAAATCAGGGCCTAAAATATATACGATCTCTTCAATCTTGCGGTCCAAAGTTCGAATAAAAGTCTCAACCAATCGCTCAATGATCATGGTTCCCGCAACAGGAAGCAAAGGTTTTGGAACGGTATGAGAGTGAGGGCGAACTCGTGTTCCGCGACCCGCCATTGGGATAATTAATTTCATATATTTGTCTCCGATTCGAAACTTTGTTTTAATTGTGCGGTGAATATAAGAGCGTTCTCACTCAATATCGAGAAGTTCTGTATTTAACTGCTAAACATCACATTCTAATAATCTACGGCTTGGATTGGTACCTAACTTTACTTAATTACTTTTCAATTTTTTTCTGTGTCATACTATTCAGATATCATTGGTACAGAACCCGTTTCTTTGTTCACACATTCCAGCAGGTTGGTTATAAAAATAATGAATACTGGCAATGGCTACGAGCGCACTGGGACGAAAAAGTAATTCCAATTGATCTGGGAGTTTTTAATCTCATTTTGTTGATCTCCGTTGCTGCAGATGGTTTCTTTGGATCCGTAGTTACAAAAAACACATTAGCAGTAATTTTCTTTGTTTATGCGGTTTTCTGGCTGAGTTCGGTAAAAAGATATAAGCAGGAAAAAGTGAAAAAGCCTTTGGTGCTTACCAACAGGGTTAAGCGTTTGTTGATTCCGGTGGTGATTTTGGGAGTGGTTTTTCCGGGATTTTTGACATTAGAAGCTTACACCGGCAGATATCTGTACAATTACAGCCCCGGACTTTTAAATTTCGATATTATTCTCTTGGTTTTTGGATGGGTGTTCTCTGCCATTCTGATTCCCTTTTTTATTTTCGTAGGAAGCTGGATCACAAAACCCATAGAAAGATCTATACAGGAAGGATTTAAAAAGCAGGCAAGAAAGAAACTGTCGTCAATGCCCCAGCTAAAAGTGATCGCTATTACCGGTAGTTATGGGAAAACCAGTACCAAATTCATGATTCGCGATCTTTTGAAAGAAAGGTTCAGCGTATGTTCAACACCCGGAAGCTATAATACTCCGATGGGAATTTGCAAGGTTATTAATAACGATCTGCAATCTCATCATCAAATTTTGATATTGGAAATGGGAGCTCGGTACGAGGGAAACATTCAGGAACTCTGTGATATTGCCCAACCGGATATTTCAGTGATAACCAATGTAGGTGTTGCCCATTTGGAAACTTTTGGATCTCAGGAAGTGATTGCGAGAGAAAAAGGAACTCTTGTAGATAATTTATCACAAGGAGGTATTGCAATCCTGAATGCTGATGATATTCATGTTAGTAAAATGGGTGCGGGCAGATCTGATATAACGAGAATATTGACAGGTTTAAGCTCAGGAGATATCAAGGGAAGTGATGTTTCTTACAATACGGAAGGAACAAGTTTTCAAATTGAAGTTGGAGAGGAAACGGAGCAGGTCCAGACTAAGTTGCTTGGTTCTCATAATGTGCAAAATATGCTGTTGGCAATAGGTGTCGCTCATCACTTGGGAATTAGGTTAAAAACAATGGTATTGGGTGCGAAAAATATTGAACCGGTTGAGCATCGACTTGAGCTTAAAAAAGCAGGAGAGTATTATATTATCGATGATGCTTTTAATTCAAATCCTGTTGGCGCAAAAAATGCCGTTGAAATACTGGGGCAGTTTAACTCAGGAAGAAGAATTATAATCACTCCCGGAATGGTTGAACTTGGGGAAATTGAATATTCTGAAAACCAGAAATTTGGTGAGGCTATTGGAAATGCTAAACTTGATAAAGTTATACTGGTTGGCGAAGAACGAGCGGAACCAATTCTGAAAGGAATTAGAATTACAGAAAACGGCGAAGAAAATATTACTGTAGTAAATTCTCTTTTTGAAGCTAATGATATTCTAAGAGCGTATCTGCAGCCCGGAGATATTGTTCTATATGAGAATGACCTTCCCGATGTTTACAATGAGTAATTTAAATTCTACTCGTAACGAATTGCATCAGCGGGTTGAACCTCGGAAGCTCTTGTAGCCGGCAACCAACTTGCGGCTATACAAAGTACCAAGCTACCTAACAATATGATTGTTACATCTAGTGCTTGGATCTGTACCGGATAAGCATCAATAAGAAAAGCGGTAGAAAGTTTAATGATATGGAATTTGAGCTGCAGCCAACTCAGCAATAAACCAATCAACCCTCCAAAAACACATCCTATAAGTCCAATGTAAAGTCCTTGTTTTCGGAAGATCTTTTTAATAGCAGATGAAGAGTAACCCATTGTGATCAATATTCCGATGTCTCTTCGTTTTTGAATAACGATCATTGTAAGAGAGCCCACAATATTTAAAACTGCAACAACGATAATGATCATGAGGATGGCATAAGCGCCCCATTTTTCTAAATACATTACATCGTAAAGGGCTTTTTGTAAATCATACCAGGATGATACATTGTAATCTGGGCCTATTTTTTCCTGGAGTTCGGGTTTCAGTGATAGAGCTAAATCACTATCCGTTGTTTTTATGTCTATTCCTGATATACTATTTCTTGTTTTAAATAATCTCTGTGCGGCAGTGATATCAATAAAAACCTGAGCTCCACCACCAATTTGTTCAAGTTGATAGGATCCTCGAATTTCGAATCGATACAGTCTTGGAGCAGTGATCTGTGTCAAGGTTCTGCGCATAGCGGAAGCACTTAATAATGCTACTTCATCTCCAAGTTCAAGGTCCAGCTCGTTTCGTAATTGTTCATTTATTACTAATCCCGGTTTTCTGTTTCGCACACTAACATCAAATAAACCTGATTTAATGCTTTGCTCTATCTCGATAAGATTAACGAAACTTTCGCTTTCTACACCCCTTATTTCAACAACTTTGTTGTTAGTGCCATTGTTTGTGAGTAATGCTTTACCTTCTACATAGGGAGATACTAAAGTTATTTCCGGCAGTGAGGTTATTTCCTCTAACAATTCCTGATTTTGAACAAAAGTATTTGACCCCGATGCTTCCACCCTAAGATCAGGATCATAGTTAAGTAAATACCCTTGTACCACATCAAAAAAACCATTCAAAACAGAAAGTACTACTATCAATAAAGCCGTACCGATGGTAACACCAATTATACTTATAAACGTAAGTGTAGAAATTAGGGAGATATGTTTCTTAGAAAAAAGATATCTCTTAGCAATTTGACCTGTATAATACATTGTAACAAAATAGAAAATGAATGATTGGAAAGCATGACGAATACTCCAAAAGATTTTCGATAAAATTGCTATCTTCACAGCCTCAAATAAACGGGATTAATGAGTTCTACACTTAGTAAAGAAATAATAGCTTCGATCTCTGATGGCACATACGCAGATCCCTTTTCGGTTCTGGGGCTGCATACGTTCAAAGAAAACGGAAAAGAAAAATTAGTTATAAGAACATTCCGACCAGAAGCAAAATCGGTAGTAGCGCAAATAGGATCCGCTAAACCGTTGGAGCTAGATAAGATTTCTGATGAGGGTTTGTTTGAAAAAGTTGTGCCGAGAAGAAAAAACAGGTTTGAGTACAAGCTAAAAATCTCTCCTTATGAAGGGAAGAAGTTCGACATAATTGATGCGTACAATTATGGTTCCCAATTAACGGATTTTGATTTACAGTTATGGGGAGAGGGTAATCACCAAAAAGCGTATGAGTTCATGGGAGCTCACCCCAAAAAGATCAATAAAGTTGAAGGAACTCATTTTGTTGTTTCGGCACCAAGTGCTAATCGGGTAAGTGTTGTTGGTTCGTTCAATAACTGGGATGGGAGAGTTCATTCCATGAGAAAGTTTCACGATCAGGGAATTTGGGAAATTTTTATACCCCATGTTTCAGCGGGAGACTTATACAAGTTCGAAATAAAATCAACTGTTCAAGATGCTCCATTATTAAAAGCCGATCCCTATGCTTTTAAAGCTGAATTGAGGCCCAAAACTTCTTCTATTGTTTCTGAATTAGAAGGTTTTAAATGGACTGATTCAAAGTGGATGAGCAACAGGCAGAAGAAGCAGGCTCAGGATCAACCGATCTCTATTTACGAGCTTCATGTAGGTTCATGGAAGAGGAAAATTGATAATGGAGAAGAGTTTTTAAGTTATAGGGATTTAGCAGAAGAGCTGGTACCATATATAAAAGAAATGGGTTTTACTCATATTGAACTGTTGCCTATCGCTGAACACCCTTATGATCCTTCCTGGGGATATCAAATTACGGGCTATTATGCTCCAACAAGTCGTTTTGGAGAGCCTGAAGACTTTATGTTTTTTGTTAATGAATGCCACAAAGCAGGTATCGGTGTGTTGCTGGATTGGGTTCCTGCTCACTTTGCAAAAGATGACCACGGTTTAAGAAGGTTTGACGGAACGGGTTTATACGAGCATGAAGATCCACGACAGGGTGAGCACTTAGATTGGGGAACATGCATTTTTAATTACGGAAGAACAGAGACAATTAATTTTTTAGTCTCTAATGCCGTTTATTGGTGCGAAAAATTTCATATTGATGGGTTGCGAGTGGACGCAGTGGCGTCAATGTTATACCTAGATTATTCACGAAAAGAAGGAGAGTGGATTCCTAATAAATATGGTGGCAGAGAGAATATCGAAGCTATAAACTTCCTTAGAAAAGTAAACGATGTTCTTCATACTCTGTATCCGGGTGTAATTACATTCGCAGAAGAATCTACTTCATGGGGCGGAGTGTCTCGCCCAACAGCAACGGGTGGCTTAGGATTTGATTATAAGTGGAATATGGGTTGGATGAACGACACATTATCTTACATCGAAAAGAACCCAATACACCGAAAGTATCATCAAGACCAGCTTACTTTTTCGTTGATTTATGCGTTTTCTGAGCATTTTGCATTGCCTTTTTCACATGATGAAGTAGTGCATATGAAGAAATCAATGCTTTCAAAAATGCCTGGTGATGATTGGCAAAAATTTGCTAACCTTCGTCTTCTCTATGCCTATATGTACACACATCCCGGTAAGAACTTACTGTTTATGGGAGGGGAGTTTGGGCAGTGGTCAGAGTGGAGCCATGCCAACTCATTGGATTGGCATTTATTAGAATGGGGAAAGCATCAAGGTCTCCAGCAATTAGTAAAAGATTTAAATAGGGTTTCGAAGGAAGAAAAAGCCTTACATGAAATTGACGGTGACTGGAGAGGTTTTGAATGGATTGATGTGAGTGATGCTGATAACAGCCTTATTTCATATATAAGAAGGGGTAAAAATGCCGATGATTTTGTTGTAGTAATTTTGAACTTTACTCCTACAGTTCATTATGGTTATCAAATTGGAGTTCCGAAAGATGGTGAATTTCAAGTAGTAATGAATACCGATTCAGAATATTATGGAGGAAGTAATGCCGGAGATTCGGCGATCAAAGCGAAATGGGGAGAGTGGCATAATCAGCCGGCCTATATAAATGTTACCATTCCTCCACTAGCAGCACTAATTTTAAAACCAAAAGGATAATAATGAGATTTCCTCGTTCAAGTGGGACTTTAGTACACCCTACATCTTTTCCCGGAAAATACGGGATTGGAGATTTTGGTTCAGAAGCCAGAGCATTCATTGATTTTTTAGAAGCTACAAAACAAACAATTTGGCAGATTCTTCCACTAACCCCAACGGGGTATGGAAACTCTCCGTATGCAAGTTATTCTGCATTTGCGGGTAATACGTATTTAATAGCTCCTGATATACTGGTAGAAAAGAACTTGCTAACCAAGAAAGAAGTATCTGAGACAGAATTACCTTCAAAAGTGGAAGTTGAGTATGAAAAAGCATTCCAGAACAAAGACCAACTTTTTAAATTAGCTTCAGAAAGATTTTATTCTAATCTCAGTACTGAAGATGAAAAAGAATTCAAGCTTTTTAAAAAACAGAATAAGTTTTGGTTAGATGACTACGCCTTGTTTATGGCGTGCGGCCTAGACAAAGGAATGCAGCCTTGGAATACATGGGAAAAGTCTCTTGCCCAGAGAGAGCCGGGGGCTTTGCGAAATGCAAAGAAAAAATACAAAAAAGAGATCGCTCATCAATATTGGCTACAGTTTGAGTTTTCAAATCAGTGGATAGCGCTAAAAAAGTATGCAAATGAAAAAGGCATAAGAGTGATAGGAGATATTCCCATTTTTGTAGACCACAATAGCGCTGATGTATGGGCTAACCCACAATACTTTGAGGTAGATAAGAAAGGAAACCGAAAGCTTGTTGCAGGTGTTCCACCCGATTATTTCAGTAAAACGGGACAGCTCTGGGGAAATCCACTATATAAATGGAAGGTTTTGGAGGATGATGGGTTCTCATGGTGGGTAGAAAGGTTTAAACACATGTTCTCAATTTGTGATGCTATTCGTGTTGATCATTTTAGAGGTTTTGACGCTTATTGGGAGATTAAGGCTTCTGAGAAAACAGCCGAGAACGGACGTTGGGTGAAAGGTCCGGGCGAAAAACTTTTTGATACCATTCTGGAAAAATGTGGAGAACTCCCGATTTTGGCAGAAGACCTTGGCTTTGTGACTGAAGGTGTAGAAAAACTCAGGGATAAATATAATTTTCCCGGAATGAAGATTATTCAGTTCGCTTTCGATTCAGATTCTACAAACAGCTTTCTGCCGCATAATTATCCGCAAAATTGTGTTGTATACTCGGGTACTCATGATAATGATACAAGTATTGGGTGGTATAATTCCGCGCCTGAAGCTGAAAAACACAGAGTAAGAGTATATACCAGATCTAATGGAAGCGAGCCGAATTGGGAGTTTATCAGGCTTGGCATGTATTCTGTTGCAGATCAGGCAATTTTTCCACTTCAGGACTATATGGGACTTAACGAATCTCACCGATCCAATATACCGGGAACTTCAGACGGAAACTGGACATGGAGATACACTAAGGAGATGTTGCTTGAGGTGGATAATGATAGGATTCTGGATTTAGTGATTAACACAAACCGAAAATAGCACCTAAAAGCAGTTCTTTAATACTAATGTTAGAATGAGTATATTTAGGGCTTTGAATTTTAAGACAATATGCCGTTTAAGTTAAAAAATTTACCATATAGGACTTCGAAACCTCGAACAAATGGAATGACATTTGCCCTGGACAAGGGATTCAGTATAAGAGAATGCGAAGATTTTTGCCAAGTTGCATCTGAATTAGTAGATGTTGTAAAGTTGGGTTGGGGTACTTCTGTAGTTACTCAGAATCTTGAGGAAAAAATTGAAGTATATGCCAACGCCGGTATTTCTGTCTATTTTGGAGGTACGTTATTTGAAGCCTATTTGTTAAGAGGGCAGTTGGATGATTATGTTAAGCTATTGAATAAGCATAACATTGACACACTGGAAGTGTCAAATGGTACGATTTGGCTTTCGGATGATAAGAAACAAAAAATAATCAGGGATTTAAGTAAAGATTTCAAGGTTTACTCTGAGGTTGGTAGCAAAAACCCTAACGAGATAGTTCCTCCCTACAAGTGGGTTAAAGTGATTCGGGAAGAATTAGAAGCGGGAGCAGAAAAAGTAATTTGTGAAGCTAGAGAAAGTGGAACGGTAGGTGTGTTCAGACCAAACGGGGAAATAAGGTCGGGATTAATTGAAGAGATAACAGATCAAATTCCTGTAGAAAAGCTTATATTTGAAGCTCCCAAAAAAGAACAACAGGTTTGGTTTATTAAAAAATATGGGAGCAACGTTAACCTTGGAAATATTCCTCCTAGAGAGGTGATTGCCTTGGAAACCATACGACAGGGACTAAGAAGTGATACATTGATGGATTTTATATCAATAGATGACCCCGCTTTTCAAGAGATGATGAAGAATAATTCAATTTCAAACGACGAGAAATAAAGACTATTTATGAAAATTTTATACGCAGCAGCAGAAATATCTCCATTTGCAAGAATGACCTACACGGCAGACTTGCTAAGGTTTTTGCCCGCTTCCTTACAAGACAAAGGGTTTGAGATTAGAATTCTTCTTCCAAAATATGGCTCTATCAACGATAGAAGAAACAGGCTTCATGAAGTGATAAGGCTTTCAGGAATAGAAGTTGAGGTAGGAGATAATGTTGAGAGCATGAAAATTAAAGTAGCCAGCATTCCAAATGCAAAGCTGCAGGTTTATTTTTTAGATAATGATACTTATTTCAAGAGAAAAGGACTCTTCAAGAAGCCTAATACGGAAGAATTCTATGAAGATAACGCAGAACGTTTAGCCTTCTACAATAAAGGTGTTCTGGAAACAGTTATGAAGCTTGGTTGGGAACCTGATATAATTCATTGCCATGATTGGCCTGCAGGTTTGATTCCTTTACTGGTGAAGACGAAATATAAAGACGAAGCAATTTTCAAAAATACGCAGGTTATTTATAATCTTCATCACCCGGAAAACGAAGGTCAAGCTGATACTGCTAAAATCCTTGAATTATTAGGGCTTCCTGAAGATATAGACATAAATAAACTTACAGATAATGGTAAGGTAGACTTGTTGAGATTAGGGCTTCAGTTTAGCGATCACGTTGTTACAGGGAATTACCTTAAGGACGAGTTCGATGAAAGCTTTAAAGAATTAGGTATAAAACCCCATCAAATTCAAGGATCGCCTGAAGACGTTTCTGAAAAGTTTGCAGAGTACTATAATAAGATAGCTAAGTAACTTTAAAATTTATAAAGAGTTGATGCAAAAAAGCATTTCTAAAGTCGCCAGTGGATGGCGACTTATTTTGTCGGTATTAATAGTGGGAAGTTTTATTTCTTGTGAAGACAGTAATACTGTAGGGGGTGGAGTTATTGAGCCTGCTGAAATTGTAGTTGATACATTATTGCTGGAAGACTATCAACAAGATGAGCTTGATATTTACTCAGGTGATCTTTCGAATATGCCTTTGGGAAAATATAATGATCCTTTGTTTGGAGGATTCGAATTCACAGGGCTTATGAAGCCAATTTTATTAGGCGTTCCTGATGATTCACTGAATGACTCAACGAGCTTTAAGTTATTATTAAAATTTAATGACCGAGACTCTTACGGGGATACAACTCAGTCAATCAATTTCAATATTTATAAAGTAACTGAACGGTGGAGAAGCTCAACAGTTTTGTCTTCTGATGATGTTATGTTCGATGAAAGTACTTCTATAGGATCGTTTAGCTATACTGATGAAGATACCGTTATAGTAGACCTGGCAGAGTCTTACTTTTTAGAGTATGCCGATTATGTTAATAATGAAGACACCAATCGTGATTCTCTGTATAATTTCGAATTCTTTGGTTTAGCGATTGTACCGGAAGATGTATCGTCAAAAATTGTTTTCCCAAACATGAATGAAAGCAATTTCCTTACCATCAAAGGGGAAGATAGTGTCTCAGTAGGGGTTTTTGGACATGGTTTTAACTTAGAAAGAGAAAATAAACCAACATTTGCAGATCGTATCTATTTGAATAATTACCTAGAAAGTTTTTATTCATTGTCATTCGAAGATTTAGCAGAGACTATTGACAATAGAAATATTCTGAAGGCGGAGTTCTATTTATATGAAGACTCTATACAAACTAAAAACTCTCTTCCAACAGATCACATAAGGCCCGATATAAACTTTCTGTACTTAAGGTTTCAGGATACACAACAGTTGAGATATAGCCTTCAGTTTACCTCTCCAAGGTTTACTTCAATAAAAGACAATAAAGATAAATCGTATAAATTTGATATAACAGATCATATCAATGAATTTGTGTTCAGCGATCCGGGTCAGAGAGAATTTTTTCTGAATCTGAGTATTGATGGAGGAGCATTGAATTCCACGATCTTTTTTGATACAACAGCAAATGTAAGTTTGAGACCCAAAATTATTTTAACAACAGGAAATTAATGCGAAAAGTAGCTCTATTTATTTCTTTGTCACTTATAGTCTTTTCTAATAGTGGATTCGCCCAAAATGATGAGGGTAAATCAGGTACTGTATATTCAAGTTACGGGACAGGGTTTCCGATAATGAACAACTCTGTACAAGAGAAGGGTTTGGGAACACTTGGTCTGTCTATAAATGATCCTGCATCTCCAAGCTTAGCTAACCCGGCTTTTTGGGGTACAAATACATTTTCAAATGCATCAGTTGCTTTTGATATCACTAACTACTCTGTTAAAGACGCTTTTAATGAAGGAGATAATTCGTTATTTAAATTAGGGAGCATACAACTTGTTTTTCCTATCCAGAAAAATAAATTAGGGCTTTCTGTGTCTCTGCATCCTGAGACAATTACAAGCTATGATGTAAGTTCAAATCAGGAGTACGATTTAGGAGATAATACAAACGAATATTTTAGTAACCGAGCAGGAACCGGAGGGATAACTAAATTCGAAATTGGATTAGGGTATCAGATCAATGAGAATATATTAGTAGGCTATGCTCCATCTTATTCATTTCTTACAGAACTAGAAAAACGAACCTTAGTTTTTCTGGATGGAATTGCAAGATTAAATACCGTTGATACTAAGACCAATGGTGCAGGATTCTCAAACAGGTTTGGGATAGCTCTGAATAAAAAACGGATCTTTTCAAACAGAGATATGCTACAATTTGGAGGTACAGTTTCATTGCCTATAGAATTTAATGCGAAAAGAGAAGTAGTGTCTACGAAGATCATAGGAAGTGAAGAGGTAGAAGTACAGATAGAAGATGTTGAACGAGCTGATGTTAGTATTCCATTAAAGGTTGGTGCAGGACTTACTTATTCATTTAATGGCTCTACTAGTATTTCTGCGGAAGCACAATTCGAAGAGTGGGATAATGCAGAATATGGGTTTAGCGGTGAGGAAGAAAATGTTTTTAAGAACAGGCAAGTTTACGGTTTTGGAGTACAAGTGAATCCAACAAGACGAAGTACGGGTAGGTTTTTGTCAAATATTAAGTACAACGCAGGTATTTCTTATGATTCGGGTCATTTGGAACTCAGAAATAATGAAATAAATACGCTTTGGTTTTCATTTGGAGTTGGATTATTATCACCAAATCTCAGGACAAATTCCTCTCTAGACCTTAGTTTTCAGTATGGTAAGAGGGGTACTACCTCAAACAGTTTAGTAAAAGAAGATATTTTTTCAGTTAATCTTTCTGTGAATTTGACTGAATTAATGTTTTTGAAAAGAAAGCTTAATTAATTTTAAAGTAATATTCTTATACTCAAGGTAGTTCTAATACGACAGTAGATAACAACACATTTTGATATGATTAAAAGTATAACACTCATTACAGCATTTTTATTAGCTAGCTCAGCAATAGTAACGGCTCAGGCTGAATGTACAGCTACAGAGCCACCAGATGGGTTAAAGCCTATTGCCGCTTTTTCAATATTTCAATCTAATTTTAAAAACGAGGATTATCCTTTTGCCCTTAAATATGGTCGCTGGATTCTTTGTTCTACACCAACTACGATTGAAGGTTATCCAGGCTTCGAATTATCAAGACAACTAGATAGATTTACAACGATCTATCAGGAGATAGCGAAAAGCCAAACAGATCCATCTTTAAAAGCAACCTATCTTGATTCAGCTTTAATGGTATTTGATATTAAGTTAGAGCTTTACAAAGATGATAAGGAGCAGGTATATAAAACTCATCAGCAGATGGGTAGATACTATCTGGAGAATAACTCTATAATTACTGACGCTGTTTCAAAAGCTTATGAGCAGTTCCAGATCATGTTTGATCTTGATCCGGAAAAGACAACTACTACAGCCAGAGGTTACTACGTTGACAATTTACTACGTAACTATGTTAACAAAGGAGAAACTGAAAAAGCCCAGAAAGTTATTAATGAAGCATCTAAGTATGCTACCGGAGCTTTGGTAGAAAAGTTGAATAATTACCAAAAAGATCTCTTTGAGTCGCCGGAAGATATAATTGCATATTATATACCGATCCTTGAAGAGTCTCCTAATAATGTTGAAGCTTTGAAGGCTCTTGAAGGAGCTTATGAAGACAAGGACAATCAGGCTGAATTAACTAAGGTTCGCCGAAAGCTTCATGAAATTGAGCCAACCTTCGAAAGTGCTAAAGCCTTGGCTGAAACCGAAAGAAGTAACGCTCGTTATGGGGAAGCTATTAAGCTTTACAAAGAAGCTCTGAAGATGGCCAAAACCAAAGCAGAAAAAAAGCAAACGAATCTTAATATCGCTAATGCCTATATCAATCAGGGAGATATTAAAACGGCAGATACTTTTGCAGATGCTGCTATTAAAATCGACCCTAACTTTGGCCTGGCTTATATAACAAAAGCAACAATCTACAACGCAGCAGTAACTAATTGTGTCGCTGACAGAAAACTGGAAGCAAAAGACAGAATGGTTTACTGGTTGATTATTGATTATTTGAACATGGCTAAAGCTAAAGACCCTTCGGTAGCAAATACTGTAAATTCTCAGTTAGGAAACTATCGACCAGTTACTCCAACCGGAGAAGATAAATTCTTACGATTAGATAACCTTAAAGACGGACAAAAAGTTAAGATCGACGGTTCTGTTGCACCTTGCTATGCTTGGATCAACAAAACTACAACAGTTCGTTAATTTGCTATCAGCAAAAACATTTGTATCTTTTCATACCTAATTAATTCAACGGTGCTCTTATCTGGGCACCGTTCTTTTTTACTTCGCTCTCCTTAGTATTTCCAACATTTACTGAAATAACGCTTCTTACTGAAGAGGAGACCAACAAATATTTATATGGCACGGAACAAGAAAAATTACAAAAACCGTAATAACAAGAACAGAAATAATAAGAACAGAAGTAAAGGCGGGAATGTCTTTATTCCTAAATTCTATTGGAAGGAAAATCAAGGAGTTTCGGGACGTTACGCCGGTGTTTTGGAAATTAATGAGAAAGGCTGGGGATTAATCAGAAAACTGGATTATGAATTCAGTTACAGTCCTCAAGATCCGTTTCTAAAGCCGGAAGAGGTGAAGTCTTTAGATCTTCGCCCGGGCCTTATTCTAGAAGGTGAATACGAAGAGGATAAAAGAGGAAATAAACATGTTTATTCTGTAGACCGTATCAACAGAAAAGAGAAGGAAGCCTGGACTAAATCAAGCAGATTTGAGCGACAAACTCCAATTATGCCCGTTGATTGGATCAAGTTGGGTGAGCCATCAGACAATATCGAAATGAGAGTTATTGACCTTGTGGCCCCAATTGGAAAAGGTCAAAGAGCATTAATAGTTGCTCCTCCAAGAACCGGTAAAACAGTAATGCTAAAGCAAATTGCGAAAAGTATTACCGAAAATCATCCTGATATTCCATTGAGTGTTTTGTTGGTTGATGAGCGACCGGAAGAAGTAACCGATTTTATTCGTTCTACAGACGCAGAAGTATTTGCGTCGTCTAACGATAACAAGACCCAAAGCCACATTCGAATTACAGAAATGGCCTTAGGATATGCTAAAAGAAAAGCAGAGATGGGAGAAGACTCTGTATTACTTATAGACTCTCTTACTCGTCTTGGAAGAGCTTACAATGCTATACAGACAAATAGTGGAAGAACACTATCCGGTGGTTTAGATATCAGAGCGTTGGAAATTCCTAAAAAGATATTTGGTTCAGCGAGAAAGATCGAAGGCGGCGGTTCTTTGACTATCATAGCCACTTGCTTGATTGAGACTAATTCCAGAATGGATGACCTTATCTTTGAAGAGTTCAAAGGAACCGGAAACATGGAACTTGTTCTGGACAGAGAACTGGCAAACGACCGTATTTATCCTTCTATAAATATCACTGCTTCAGGTACCAGAAATGAAGAAAAGTTCATTACGGATTCACTGGAAGAACGAAATATGGTCAGAAGATATCTTCTGAAGAAATCACCAAAAGAATCAATGCTTGGTTTACTTAAAGTGCTTAATAACACAGAAAGCAATCAGGAGTTATTGAATCAGATCGCTGCAACCAGTTAATCTGATGTAAGTTTCAAGCCTGAGTTATTAAGCTACAGGCATTGAAGTGTCAATTTCCTTTGACCAAGCTGTAATACCGCCTTTTAGGTTATGAACGTTAGAAAAACCTTCTTTCTCAAGGAATTCGAGGGCTTTTCCGCTTCGTCCACCTGAACGGCACATTACGACTACTTCAGAATCTTTGTGGTTCTTGATCTCATCTACTCTTGATGGAAGATCTCCTAATGGAATATTTTCTCCGTCTAAGTTGGATACCATATATTCGAAGCCTTCTCTTACATCAAGAAGAAAAAAGTCATCCCCTGATTCTTTCTTTTCCTTTAATTCTTGTACTGTTATTTCCTTCATGGTAACTTTTTGTTAATCGTTTTTATATCTGTCTAATTTAAATTGCTCCCCTAAATATAACTTTTTAGCGTCCTCATTTTCAGCCAAAATATCAGCGGTGCCTTCCATTAAAATATTACCCTCAAACATCAAATAAGCTCGGTCGGTAATGGCTAGAGTTTCATGAACGTTATGATCGGTAATAAGAATTCCAATATTCTGTTTAGTGAGTTGAGCTACTATTTCCTGAATATCCTCAACTGCGATTGGGTCTACTCCTGCAAAAGGTTCATCCAGCAATATAAATTTAGGTTCCGTCACTAAAGCTCGGGCAATTTCTGTTCTTCTGCGCTCACCACCGGATAAGGAATAGCCTTTGTTATTTACTACTTTATGCAACCCAAATTCTTCAATAAGCTTATCGACACGTTGTTTGATCTCTTTTGAAGGAACAGAAAAAAACTGAAGTATGGACTCAAGGTTTTCACGAACCGTCAGATTTCTGAATACGCTGGCTTCCTGAGCTAAATATCCAACTCCCATTCGGGCCCTTTTGTACATGGGCTTTTTAGTGATATTGGTATCGTTAAGAAATATCTTACCTGAATTTGGAGTCACCAAGCCCACCATCATGTAAAACGTAGTAGTTTTTCCTGCTCCATTTGGGCCCAGCAATCCTACGATCTCACCTTGTTTCACATTAATGGAAACTTCGTTAACAACGGTTCTTTTTCTATACCGCTTAACAAGTTTCTCGCTATGTAATGTCAGGTCTGTTTGTGTGTGATCGCTCATGATTCAGTTAATGTACTAAATCTTAAGCAACTGACAAGGAGTTGAGAATAGAATCAAATATGATCTTACCATCATCGGAACCGAGTAGTTTTTCCATTGCGCGCTCAGGATGTGGCATCATGCCTAAAACATTTCTGCCATCATTAGTAATTCCGGCAATATGATCGATAGAACCGTTAAAATTAGATTCCTCAGTCAGATTTCCGTCAGCATCAGAATACCTGAATAAAATCTGGTCCTGGTCCTGAAGAGATTTTAGTCCGGATTCATTGATGTGGTAATTTCCTTCACCATGAGAAACAGGAATATCAAAAACCTGTCCTTTGGTTAACGTGTTAGTAAAAAGAGAATCAGTAGTCTCGCAACGGATAAAAACATTCTTGCACACAAATCGAAGATCTTGATTGTGCATCATAGCTCCCGGAATCAAGCCTGCTTCTAACAAGATCTGAAAACCATTGCAAATCCCGAGAACAGGGCCGCCTTTTTCTGCAAACTTTACTACTTCCTGCATAATAGGAGAGAAACGTGCGATAGCCCCCGAGCGAAGATAATCGCCATAAGAAAATCCACCCGGAACGATCAGAAAATCAATGCCTGAAAGATCGGTGTCTTTATGCCAGAGAAATTTAACTTTACTATTCATGATGTGCTTCATTGCATGATATGCATCATGATCACAATTTGATCCGGGAAAAACTATTACTCCAAATGTTGCCACGTTAACCTCTTATTTCGGTTACAAGTTGAATTTCTTTTAAAACACCTTCCATTTTCAGGCACTCTATAAACTCGCCTTCATGTATCAAGGCTTTGCCGTTGTTATGAACCTGAAAGGTTAAGTCCTGAGCTACAGAATAACTACAGCCCTTTGCTTTCACGATTTGTTCAATTACTTCATCGAACGTATGTATATCATCATCAAACAAGAACAATCGCCAGGGAGTATCGATACTCTCTTCAACTTGTTCTTCGGTTTTTGTCAGCTCATCAGTATCAGCAAGCAGAATATCTGAGTCTGTAAATTGAGCCAAAGGTTTCATCAATCTTCGAATGAAATCTCGTAGTCTTCCATTACTTCATTAGCTAACAACTGTGCACATGCGGATTCCACAACTTTAGTTGCAGCTTCTTTGCTGTCAGCGTTTACATCCAGTTCAATAAATTTACCGATTCGTACTTGTTGAACATCATTTAACCCAAGATTCTGAAGAGCATGATGAGCCGCTTTTCCTTTTGGATCAAGAATGGAGGGACGTAGTGTTACGTTTACTTTTGCTTTGTACATGAATGAACGAGTTTTAAAAGTGAGCCCAAATTTACGGCTTCTATTGCTTAGCTGCTAAACGAGATAGCAGGATTTCTTTAAGTTCTTCAGGTTTTTTTTCATCAGCCGGTAACCATTCGATAAAATCCCAGCGCCTGAACCAGGTAAGTTGTCGTTTTGCGTACCGTCTGGTTTGGGTTTTGATCTTTTCGATGGCTTTATCAAGTTCCATTTTGCCTTCCAGAACGGCGATGATCTCCCGATAACCAACTGCATTTAGTGGTTGAAGATCTTTTGAATAACCCATTTCCAGAATTTTTTGGGTTTCATCAGCCAAACCTTCATCAATCATATTGTCGACTCTTTGGTTAATTCGATCATAGAGACTTTGCCTGTCTCTCTGAAGTCCGAAGACCAGTGTATCATCAGGTAGTTCAAATTCTTCGTTTGAGTGAAAAGAGCTGAACGGTTTGTCTGTTTGCATCCACACATCCAAAGCGCGGATTATCCGTTGACGGTTCATGCCGTCCATTGTTTTTACATACTCAGGATCAACAGAGTTTAGTTTATTGTAGACAGGTTCAATTCCTTCTTTGTCGATCTGAGATTCTATTTCTGCAATATTCTCTTCGTTTGCGGATGGTATATCTTCAATTGGGCGAATCAAACTTTGGAGATGTAATGTACTTCCTCCAACAAAAAAAGAATGGTCTGAAGATTTTAGAATTTCTTTTTCCCAAACTTCTGCGCGCTCTGAAAATGCTTGGACCGAATCGGGTTCATCCAATTCAAGGTTGGAAATGTTGTAATGTTCTACTCTTTGTAATTCTTTCTCAGAAGGTTTTGCTGTTCCAATATCTAAATGTTTGTAGCACTGACGAGAATCAACCGAAATGATAGGAATTCCAAGCTCTTCAGCAACCTGAAGAGAGAGTTCCGTTTTACCGGAAGCAGTAGGACCGAGTAGAATTATTCGCAAAAGTTAGTTTTTAGAATAAGTTAATGAATTCTTCGAGAGGTATCATATTCTAAACTGCGTACTTTAAACTTACGAGTCATCGCCACGCGTAGGCAGGCGATCTAATTTTTTATAAAAGGCTACTCCCGATGGATCTGCACAACTGAATTTATAGCTATTTCTTAGTTTGTGCAGACTCTTCGCTCCGCTCTGAGTGACTGAATTCCTAAACAAAGCACTTATCACAAAACAACGAGTCATTCAGAGGGTGCTCCCGATGAATCTACACATCGTGATTTTGGCTTACTTCTTGGATGTGTAGACTCTTCACTACGCCCACCTACGCTATGCTGCGTTGGACTTGTTCTGAGTGACTTTATTATTATTAATTTCTGAGGAATCTATACTGCAAAGAAATCCGATGAGTATATCCTAAGTTACTGGAAGTTCCCGCAAAGCTGGCAAAGCCGTAATCCAGATTGAATTTCAGGAGTTGCACACCTAATCCAAGTGTTGGAGAAACTGAAAAACCGCCTTCCGGATCGGTTATAAAATCAGTAATACCTGTTCTGAAACTGATCACATCTTTGTAAGTAAGTTCTGCTCCCACATGAGGTTCAATACTCATCTTGCCTGAGTTTATGTAATAAGCTTGTCGGTTTTCAAAAAGCAGATCGGAATCGATGGCAGTAATAAGGTCAAAATCATTAAACGTAAAGTTCTTAGAAACTCCCAATTTTATGGAAGGAAGTACATATTCATTTTGTCCGCTTGGAATGGAATCATCAAACACTTCTTGAAATCCCGCGAATTCATCTTCATCCACAGTCCACATTTTTTGCATGGTGGTCGCATCGCGAATAGCGAACCCGAGGTCAACGATTTCAGTTTTCAATTGTGCACCAACATCCAGGCTATAACCCCACGCTTGTGCAAACGGTCCTAACCGTTGATTGATGATCTTCGCTGTAATTCCATAAGAAAACCGTTCGTCGCTTTGTTTTGCGAAAGAGAAAAACAGCGCAAGATCGGCGGCGCTGAAACGTGTTATATAATCTTCAGGATTTTCCCGAGGCTGGTTGCGGTCAGCATCCCAGGCGTTTAAAGTATTTGCAATGTTATCTACGCCCTGACGAAAGAAGCTTACTGAAAACACAGCATTTCTGGATTGAAGAGGGATTGCAAATGCTCCATAATCGTATCCCACAATGCCATCAAAACGCTCTGAATGCATGTAAATAGCTTGTGGTTCGGTTACCATGGATAGCCCCGCTACATTCCAGTATCCTGCGGTTACATCACTTGTAAGCGAAGAATGAGCAGAACCCATTCCTAAAGCGCGAGCACCTGCACCGGTACTTAAAAAATCATTTCCATACTTTGCCAATGACGACTGTGCGGAAGTTTGAAAAGATAAAACTAATAAAAAGATAAGCGCTGAGAGAAGGCTTTTCATCTAATGCTGCAATAAAATACTTAAAGGTTTACAGTAGCGCTTTAACGATATATTGGTATACTTATTTGGTGATTTTTTACCGGTTCCAAATGTTGCGGAGAGAGCCAGTATTTCTTAGTATAAGCACACGTTCTCGAAAGGGCAAGATTGGATAAAAAATTGTCCTAAATAACTCTAATTACGTATTCATGAAATTTTCTGTATCAAGTAACGAACTCAACAAAGGGCTGTCAGCTGTAATTGGCGCTGTGCCTTCAAAAGCTACACTACCGATTTTAGAAACCATTCTTTTTGAATTTGAAGATGGGAAACTGAAATTATCAGCAACGGATCTTGAAATTGCAATCGTAGAATATATTGATGCGGACATTGAAGAGGAAGGATCTGTAGCTATTCCAGCACGTCGCTTATTGGAAACATTAAGACAACTTCCCAATATCACGGTTTTCTTTACAGTTGATGAGCGAAAGAATATCAATTTCAGAACGGATAAAGGAAATTACAAGCTCGTCGGTGATGATGCGGATGAATTTCCTGAGATACCGACTTTAGAAGGTGGCGTTGAGATCAGTGCTTCTACCGATAATATTAATAATGCAATTGATAAGACATTGTTTGCGGTTTCAAGTGACGACCTTCGCCCGGCCATGATGGGTGTGTATTTTAAGATCGGAACAGAAGAGAGTAAGTTTGTTGCTACTGATGGATACCGTTTGGTTGAGTATGTAAATAAAGAGATCAAAGGAAGTGCAGAAACAGAGTTTATCGTACCTGATAAAGCACTAGGTTTGGTTCAGAAAACAACGAGCGGTGAAGAGTGTGATATAACGGTTACAACTGATCATGCAAGATTTAAGAGTGAAAATACAATCGTGATCACAAGACTGATCAACGAACAGTATCCGAATTATGATTCTGTGATTCCGCGAGACAACAACAAATTCCTGACTATCTCCAAAGAGCAAATGCTTTCGACGGTTCGGCGTGTTGCTATTTTCTCGAGTTCAACAACAAGACAAATTCGTCTTGAACTGGCTACTGATAAACTTACGATCAGAGCAGAAGATTTGGATATGAGCAGTGAAGCGAAAGAAACGATTGCTTGTGAATACTCAAACGATGAGTTGGAAATTGGCTTTAATGCAAAGTATTTAGGTGATGTTCTCAGTAACATTGATGACGATGAAGTGAGTTTTGAATTTTCATCCCCTAATCGTGCAGGTATCGTTCGACCATCAGAAAAAAGCGATCACGAAGAAATTCTTATGGTAGTTATGCCTGTTATGTTGAATAACTATTCTTAATGAGCCAAATAATTACGCTTACTACCGATTTTGGTCTTCAGGATCAATATGTAAGTTCGATGAAGGCGATAATTCTGGGTTTAGCTCCTGATGTTCGCCTCATTGATATTTCACATGATATTCCTGCACAGGATATTATGGCGGGAGCATGGGTAATTCGTAATTCAGCTTTTCTTTTTCCAAAGAACACCGTGCATCTGGTAGTTGTAGATCCGGGTGTTGGCACAGAGCGTCACCCGATCGTTCTAAAAGTTAACGATCAATATTTTGTGGGTCCTGATAACGGAATCTTTTCGCTTTTCTATAGTGAGTTCGAGTACGAAGCTATAAAGCTGAATAAACAAAAGTATTGGAGAAAAGAACGATCCAGAACTTTTCATGGCAGAGATATTTTCGCTCCGGTAGCAGCTCATCTTATCAATGGAGTTTCTCTTAAAGAACTTGGCGATCCGATTAAAGATCTGGTCACTTATCATTGGGCGGTTCCGATCGGCGATAAAGACGGTCTTCAAGGTTGGGTGGTTCATATTGATCGTTTTGGAAATCTGATCACAAATATTTCTGAAGACCTTATTGAAGATATGATCGGGAGGAGAAAAGTCCGGATCTATGTCGGTAATACTATGATCGATCATTTGGTGAATACCTTCGGGGATGTTGAGGAAGGCGATCCGGCCGCATTTATAGGAAGTTCTGGAATGTTGGAAATAGGTATAAATAAAGGAAATGCCGCAAAGCTTTTAAGTGTTGATAAAGGCGCACAGGTGTCGTTAGTGCTTCAAAAATGAGTGCGTAACACCAAAGCAGTAATCACGTACTGTTTCCCCGAATAAAAGACGGAAAGGACTATGAGCTTTGAATTAAAATCTCCGGAAAACGAAAGAGCAGCTATTCAGGTGCCGAAAGAAATTTCGAATCTGACCAAACCCTTTAGCGGAACTTTGTGCTCTCAGGATGGTGATGAATACGATGTAAAAAATAACATCATCGATATTTTAGGTGGTCAGCCTGATTTCTCCAGTTTAGCTTCTTATACCAATCATTGGAAACTGACTGCTACTATTTATGAAGAGATTTGGAGAAAGCGCTCTCTTTCTTTGTTAACAGGAGAAGACTTTCCGATCGAAAAAGAACATGAATTGCTTATCGAATGGACGGAGCCCAAAGAAAACGGTCTATATCTTGATTTAGGTTGTTCAACCGCACTTTACGGCAGAGCACTAAAAGCTGCGCAATCCAAAGCAGATATTGTAGGTTTAGACTTTTCTATGCAGATGCTTGAAGAAGCCCGATTAAAAGCAGAAGCTGATGAAACCAATCTTTTCTTTGTTAGAGCTGATGGTAAAGAAATGCCGTTCTTCAGTAAAACCTTTGACGGAATAGTGATGGGTGGAACTCTAAATGAACTCACAGAAGAGTTAAAAGTTCTGTACGAAGCTCGCAGAGTTTTGAAAGAGGATGGAGTTCTATTTATGATGCATCTAATAAAAGCCGATGCTTGGTACGGGAGATTACTTCAGGAGTCGATGGGAATCGGAGGGATCAAGTTCTGGACTAAAGATGAAAGCAACAAACTCTTCAAACAAGCAGGCTTCAAAGTAGAAGAACAGATTACAAGAGGAATTGTCTGTTTTACAAGGTTAAGAGCAAGTTAAAAGTGCTATTTAATGTAGTATAGTTATATTTGTGGCGATTTAGGATTATTATGTGTCAACCTAACTATACATATCATCTCAAGATTGCGGCAGTACTGATTTTTATGATACAGTACTCTTCTTTATCGAACGCTCAGGATTTTAAACCGCAAGAACTTCTTGAATTTGCAGGCTCTAAAAAGGAAGAATTTTCTAAGCAAAAGAAGATAAAAAGCCTCCCATTTTTTCAATTCTACAGCTTTAAAGATGGAAAGCTTCCCGTCATATATCAAAGTTCAAATCTGGAAATGGCGAGAGCTCTCAAAAATGATTTTCTTTGGAGCGGCGGAGTTTCGGGAGTATCACTTTCAGGAAACGGCCAGATCATAGGCTACTGGGATGAAGACCAACCCAGACTTACCCACCAGGAATACTTTGGAAGAGTTAGTTTTCTAGATTCTGAAAGTGGCACAAATGATGATCACGCTACACAAATGGTTGGAACCATGATCGCGACGGGTGTAGATGCTGATGCCCGTGGAATGGCGAATGCTGCGGAAGTGGAGGCTTATAACTGGAACAATGACATTGGCGAAATGGCACAGGCCGCAGCAGATAGTTTAACGGGTTCGGCTCATCCTTATGCAGAGATCGCAGGGTGGACAACTTCATCAACAGTTTGCGGAAGTGGATATACATGGTACTCTCTGGAATCAGAGAATCCCTCAAAGCCGTATCAATTCGGCTATTATAATTCTCAGGCTCAGGATTGGGATAGCGTGGCTTACTTAGCTCCCAATTATTTGATAGTAAAAGCGGCGGGAAATATAAGAGGTATTGGTCCGGAATCTCAGCCAGTAAAACACTGGAAGATCGATTCAAATCTGAACTGTTTTGAAGATTCAACAAGTGTTCGTCAGATAAATGGAGGAGAAGGTGGGTTTGAATCTATATCCGGATCTTCAGTTTCAAAAAATGTATTGGTTGTTGGCGCAGTTCAAAGTTCCGTTAATGATTTTTCAGTTCTCAGTTCAATTATACCGACCGATGGTTCGGGGTTTGGTCCCACTGATGACGGAAGAATAAAACCTGACATAGTTGTTCCTTCCGGTGCTTATACTTCTTCGGCATCTTCTAATAGTGGTTATTCAAATTCCTCCGGAACTTCTTCATCAACCGCAGCGGTGGCAGGCTCTGTGGCTTTAATTCGTGAACATTATCAAAATCTGAATGCAGATACTCTTTCTTCAGCTTCAATAAGAGCGTTGCTTGCACATTCAGCAGATGATGTGGGTGTGGGAGGTCCCGATTATAAAATGGGCTGGGGATTGATGAATACCGAAAGAGCGGTGAGATTTCTGTCTGCGAATAAAGCTGATAATGATCGCGCAGTTTTGAAAGACACGGTTCTTAACTCATCGAATACGATTCAGATAAACTACGAGCATACATCCACAAAGCCATTGATAGTTACTATCGCGTGGACAGACCCGAAAGGAAGTGTGTCGGTTTCCGGGGATGATCCCGAAGATATTATTTTGGTGAATGATCTGGATATGCAGGTCAGTGATCCTAATTCAACAGTGTTCTCGCCTTGGGTAATGGATAAGAATAATCCGGGAAATGCAGCTACAACGGGAGACAATGACGTAGATAATATTGAGCAAATCTATATTTCAGAGCCTGTTACGGGAGAATATACTATAACAATTTCTCATGAAGGAGCTTTGCAATCAGGAAGCCAAAAGGTTTCAGTTCTGATCAGCGAGGCAGAACCCCGAGTTTTGTTTTCCACGATTTCAGATGGGAATTGGTCAGATTCCGGAACATGGGTAAACGGAAATATTCCATCTTCAATAACCGATGAAGCGGCAATAAAGCACAGTGTAGCTTTAACGGGAGATATTACAATAGGGAGTATTTCATTCGAAGGAATAAATTCAGAGCTCAAATTAAACGGGCGTGCTTTAAGTATTTATGGGTCTCATCTAAAGAGTTCGGGAAAAGGATTCTCAGGCGACAGTTTATCTAAAATTACAGTAAACGGGTGGGAAGGAGGCTCTGATCCTATTGAATTCAATTCCGGAAATGGAAAATTATCTGAATTGAAAGTTGATGTCTCTGCAGATACTGTTGAGATCGGATCAAGCTTGAATATTTATCAAAAACTAAACCTTGAAGCCGGATCACTAAAACAGACAGCCGGAGAATTAACTCTAATTTCTGATGAAAACAATACTGCGCAATTGATCAAGAATGGAGGAAAATTAATATCAGATTTTGTGTATTCCAGAGCATATACGGAGGAAGCATCCGGTTGGAGAATGATCTCTTCACCTTTCAATGATGCGAATTTCAGCTCACTAAATGAATCTTTTTTTACTCAGGGAGGTAGTTGGGCATCAAATATGGCATCAGCTCCGAACTCAAGTTTATGGTTGTTTGATTCCGGTAATCAGAATTTCAATGGATATTATGGAGCTGATTCAACCTTCACTTCCGGCAAAGGATACTTGTTTTATATGTTCAACACGGATCCAAACGGACAACAAATATTGCCTGCTAATCTGGAAATGAAAGGCAAGGAGCCGGATTCTTTAACTTTAGCTCTTTACAGAGGTTCGCATGATTCACTGAGTTACAATCTGGTCGGCAATCCGTTTGCAGGAACTTTGGATTGGCATGAGATCGTGAATGATGGAACAGATTTAGCTACTAGTTATGCAATTTGGGATCCTGCGGTTTCTTCAGGTGGTGGAAGTTCGGGTTTTAAATATTACAACATGTCAGGAGAGATTGGATCTGCCGGAAGGTATATAGCACCGATGCAGGGATTTTTTGTTCAAGCTATTAACGAAAATTCAGAACTAAGGTTTAATCAGTCTCAGAAAACGGAAAGCAGTCCTGATAAGTTTGGTAAAAAAAGACCTGCACAAACAGTAGCGCATATTAATTTAAAACTGTTTGCAGAATCAGGAACTCTCTTAGATGATCAGGCACATATTGTGTTTAGCGACAGAGGAAGTTTAGGCAGAGACGTGTTTGATGTGGATAGAATACGGTCACTAAATCAGAATAAGAGTAGCATATCTTTTTTATCAGAAAAGAAAGATCTAAGAGTGTTTGAAGGAAGACCTGTTGATATCGAAAATGATAAGATCGATCTGAGAGTAGAATTGAACAGAACGGGTTTTTATAGCATCAGCATAGGGAAAATGGAAAATATTCCGGAAGATTGGGCGATTAAATTGACAGACAAGAAGGTCAAAAAGTCGATAAACCTCAGAGAAAGAGATGAATACGAATTTTATTTTGATGGAGATGATGAGGGCGTTTCAGAAAGATTTTATATAGAAGTAAGTCGAAGTATCAGCTCATCAAACGATGAAAAAGAAAATATCCCAACCTCATTTCGACTAAAGCAAAATTATCCTAACCCCTTTAATCCGGTAACGGTTATAGAATATGAACTTCCAATACAGTCGGATATAAAAATTGAAGTTTTTGATATTCTGGGAAGATTGGCGACGACACTGGTTGATGGAAGAAAGTCAGCCGGATTCCATTCGGTTCAATTTGATGCCCGTAATTTTTCAAGTGGAGCATACTTTTACAGAATTAAAGCCGGAGATTTTGTGCAGATAAAATCAATGATGGTTATCAAATAACCGAGTCACAATCACATATTTTCCGGCGCAGAAATTCCAAGGATAGTCAATCCATTTCTCAGAACCTGAGCCGTTGCTTTGGCTAGTTCAATTCGTGCCTGAGCCAGGTCTTCATCCACACCAATAATTCTGCAATCGTGATAGAAACCGGTAAACGCTGAAGCAACATCATTCAGAAAGTTGATCAAACGATGTGGTTCACGAGCATTGGCAGCACCGGCAATCATTTCAGGAAAACGAAGGATAGTTTTGATCAAACCTTCTTCGGATTTATGTTTCAATAAAGAGAGATCTGCTTCTTTGGAAAATGAGTATTCTTCCTCAGCTTTACGCAGAATACTGGCAATGCGAGCATGAGCATATTGAAGGTAGAATACCGGATTTTTATCTCCGGCTTCTTTGGCTTGAGCGATATCAAATTCCAGATGTGTATTTGGAGATCTCATCAAAAAGAAAAACCGTGTTACATCTGACCCCACTTCATCCATAAGCTCATCAAGAGTTACGAAGTTCGCTTTTCGGGTACTCATCTTAAAAGGTTGGCCGTCTTTGACGATCGTTACAAACTGATAGATCACAACGTCTACTTTATCTTTATCGTAACCCAAAGCAGAAATTCCTGAAAGCACATCAGGATAAGTGGCGATGTGATCGGCGCCGAATACATCCAGACAAAGATCATAACCACGATCCAGCTTGTTCATATGGTAAGCAATGTCGGGAAGCCTGTAAGTCGGTTCTCCCGTGCTTTTGATCAAAACGGTGTCTTGTTCTTTACCGAATTCGGTTGTTTTAAACCAAACGGCTCCGTCTTTATCATAGGCTAATTCTTTTTCACGGAGTTTTTCAACGGTGGAATCTATAGATCCGTCCGCATACAAACTATGCTCGTTGAAGAAGGAATCCATATTGATGTTCATTCGCTGGAGTGTATTACTGATATCCGAAAAAATGGCTTCTTCTGCTTTTTCTTTGAAGGGTTTCCAGTCTTCAGGATTTTCAGAAAGATCTTTGTTTTCAGAAGCTAGTTCATTTGCAATTTCTTTAATGTACTCTCCTTCATATCCGCCTTCGGGGAATTCAGATGCTTTGCCTAATTTTTCTAAATATCTGGCTTGTACACTTTGTCCCAGAACACGCATTTGTCGACCAGCGTCATTGAAGTAATATTCTCTGTCAACCTCGGCTCCTGTCCATTCCAATAATCTTGCAACGGTGTCTCCGAGAACTGCATTTCTTCCGTGCCCGACAGTCAGCGGTCCCGTTGGGTTTGCACTTACAAACTCTACCAATACTTTTTTACCGGAGTGCTCATCTGTTCTTCCAAAGCCGGATCCAGCATCCAGAATACTCTGCAATTCATCATACAAATAATCGTCAGCAAAGCGAAAGTTTATAAATCCGGGGCCTGCAATTTCTACAGAGGAAATTTTCTTTTCATCGTACTTCAATCCATCAATGATCTGTTGTGCAATAGCTCGTGGATTATTACGAAGTGGTTTTGCCAGCATCATAGCCACATTGGTGGACGCATCGCCGTGGCTGGAGTCTTTTGGAGCTTCCGTCTGGATTTCAGGCAGTTCTTCTAGATCAAATTGTTGTAAAGAGTCAGCGATTATTTGCTGGAGGTAGTCGTTCATTCTAAGATTCATTTCTGGATTCAGCATTAAGATAAGGCTGATTCAATTAAGAATTAAGAATTATTCAATGATCTATTCAATATCCAATAATGAACAAGGAATAATCAATATCCATTTTTATCCAGATTCTTTTTTGCAGTTCCGATACTCTTATGAAAGATTGCAATCAATTCATCACATTCTGTTAGAGCAATTTCTAGTAACTCAGAACTTGAAAGAGGATGCTTTTTGATAATTGTTAAGCAAACAAAAGTTTCTCGCAATTCCTTTTGTCCAATCTTAAGTTTATGAATAAAATCTTTGCGAGATTCTGCAGCTTGAGCTTCTCCATATTGAAATGCCGGTGAAGTCCCAGATCTTACCAACTGTTTAGCAAAATGCTGACCTGTATAAGATTTAGGAAGTTCTTCTACTATTTTCATAATCAGCAGAGAGAAGTTAATTATCCTGTTTTGTAAATTAAATGAGTGTTTATTCTTCATTGGAGATTCCTTGTTGAATATTGGTTATTGAAAATGGCCTTCGCTGCGCAAACTCACAAAGTCATATCCTGCAATAATAATATGATCATCTACCGGGATGCCGAGTAGTTTTCCGGATTCGGAGATTCGTTTGGTTAGTTGAATATCTGCAGTTGAAGCTTTTGCATTTCCTGATGGGTGATTGTGGAATAAAAGAATGGAATTGGCTTGATGAACAACCGCTTGGCGCATTACCTCTGCGGGCTCAACGATGGTGGCATTACTTCCGCCCGAACTGATCTGTTGAAATCCGGTGAGCACTTTTTTGTGATTCAGAAAAGCAACAATGAAGACTTCTTTCGTCAAATGACGGAGTTTAGGACCAAAAAAGGCGACAGCATCTTCCGGTGAAGTTACTTGGACCTCTTCACCTAAACCGGCTACCTGAATTCTGCGAGCAAGTTCAAAAGCTGCCTCCAAAGTAATAGCCTTTACTTTCGCGATGCCGGGAATTACCCGAAGTTCGCTCCACTGTTTTTTGATGAGTGAATGGAGTCCGTTGAAATGATCAAGCAGAGCCCTTGAAGTTTCGATCACATTCATTTTTTTGGTTCCCGTTCGCAGAAGAATGGCAAGGAGTTCGGCATCAGAAAGAGAGCCGGCTCCATATTTTATAAGCTTTTCCCGGGGTTGTTCATCGGGACGCATTTCTTTAACGGTTCTGTTCAGGAAGTCTTCGGAAGAAAATGATTCTGTATTCATGGCGTATAGTTTTTGCCAAGTAAGACAGGTTGAGAGGCGATTCCTTACAAAAATATTATGAATACTGAATATTGAACAAGGAATAACGAATGATGAAGTATTGGTTATTGGTTATTCAATATTCCGATTAATCTCCGCTTCCCATCAACGGTTCGTTGAAGGCCCGAATACTTGAGTTTGGAAGTCCGTCGGGGTGAGTTTGTTTTACCATGTCGATGGTTTCAATAACGATTTCCAAATGTTTTTCCTTAGAGTTTTGGTAGAACGCTTGTGCTGCTCCCGAAAGTTTTGGTTTTCCGTGAAGAGGCTTATCACTTACACAAAGTAAAGTAGCATGAGGAACTCGATATCGGAATCCATTGGTAGCAACCGTTGCGGATTCCATATCCACAGCTAAACTTCTGCTTTGATGGATCTTTTCAACAGTATCTTTTTTAGAGAACTCCCAGTTTCTGTTGGCAGTAGTAAATACGGTTCCGATGCGATGATTCAATCCGTGATTATCCAGAACTTGCTTGAGATATAAATTAAGGATGTAGTTTGGAATTACAGGTATTCCGATCGGAAAAAGATCATCCAATAAACGATCGTCTCTCATATAACCGTTTGCGAGTACAAAGTCTCCTATCTCTTGGTGATTTCGAAGTCCACCACAATGGCCAACCATGATCATGGCATCAGGACGAAGTACCGAAACATGATCTGTAATCGTTTTCGCGTTTGACGGTCCAACTCCGATATTGATTAACGTAATACCTTTGTTGTCATCTAACTTGTGATGGAAGGCAGGCATTTGAACACCTTCTCTTACAGGTTTTACGCAATCAGGAAATTTTTCAAGAAAAACCTCAACATGCATATCGTAATTGGTGAACAAAATATATCGCTGAAAATCATGAGCGCTGGTTCCTGTGTAATGCTGAAGTCTGTCTAATGAAATATCAGTTCGTTCAGGACTAAATAGAAAAAGCTTTTTCTTGGTGATGTCCCAGTTACTTTCATCGGTATGATCCAATAAAAGAGGATCATTCAGTTCTATAACATCCCGTGATGGTTCAATTTTGATATCCGCATCTTTTTCCAGAAGACGAAGGATCTCTCGCTCTAAATAGGATCTTAGTGCTTTAGGTTGAGCAAGTTCTCCTTTTATGATCGGATTATGTTCTGACCAGGCTCGTTCCACTAACATTTTGGGATATTTACCGGAGTCGTAAATTTTCTCCATCAGATCGCAGGCTTTTTCCGTAGCTTTCATACGTTCTTCGAGAGTGGAAAAATCAGAATGTGATAATAGAAGTGAATCGGGCATGAGCAAAAAACTATTTAATTATACAATTGAGCCTTGGGTTACTACCAAAGAGCAGGTTGAATATACGACTAATATCTTCAAGGTTTTAAGTAGAGATATGAAGATCGAGTCAGAAGATCATAAAGCTACATTTTCAATTATTGAAGCACCTGACTGGATCAATGTGATTGCACTTACTGAAGAAGATGAGATCGTGTTGGTAGAACAATATCGATACGGAATTGAGGAGCCAACATTGGAGTTACCGGGAGGAATGGTGGATTCAGGCGAACATCCCAAAGAAACATCCATTAGAGAACTTAAAGAAGAGACGGGTTTTGCAGGAACAGAAGTAATCAATTTGGGTAAGGTGAGTTCAAATCCGGCAATATTCACTAACTATACGCATACTTATCTGATAAAAAACTGCAAAAGAGTGTCGGAACAAAATCTGGATGGAAATGAAAGAATTAATGTGCACGTAATTCCACTCGAAGAATTTCTAGATTTGATTGCTAACGGGGAAGTGCATCACTCCTTAGTAGTGGCTGCGGTGGCGAAATATCTTCTTTGGAAAAGTGAAAAGTGAAATCAGTGAAAAAGCACTACTATAAATCAAATCTAAAATGGACCGGTAATTCCGGTTCGGGAACGTTGGATTACAAATCCTATGAAAGAAGCTATGTAGTTAATATTGACGGAAAGCCGATTCTGGAAGGTTCATCAGATCCTGCTTTTCGGGGAGATAAATCAAAGCATAATCCGGAAGAACTATTTTTAGCTTCAATTTCATCCTGTCATATGCTGTGGTTTTTACATTTGTGTTCGGCCAATAAAATTGTTGTTCTGGAATATGAAGATGCTGCGGAAGGAATCATGAGCGAACATAAAGATGGAAGTGGGAAGTTTGAAAGTGTAACACTTCATCCAAAAGTAGTAGTTGAAAAAGAATCCATGCTGGAACTAGCAAGGTCACTTCATAAGCAAGCTAATGAGATGTGTTATATTGCAAATTCCTGTAATTTTGAGATCGGGCATGAGGTGGAGGTTAGGGCTTTAAGAAAATGATCATAAAACCCACCCCTCAATCCCCTCCACCGGAGGGGAAGCTCTTTGTTCGAGTATGCAACTGACTCGAAAGTTCAGAGAAAACTTTAAAACGATAAAATCAGTGATCCCGAACGATTGCACAATGAAAACTCGTTATTCATGCTCAACTGAACACCATAGAAGACAATAATGATAGAAACCGGTAAAAAGATAGACACTAATTTTAAACTGAAAGTTGTACAGGACGGAGAGGAGAAGGAAGTTTCTTTCTCGGAACTTTTAGATCGCAAGACTATAGTATCAGTATATATGAAGAACAATACGTCGAGCTGTGACAGACAAACTCTGAGTCTCGCTGAAAATGCAGATTGGTTTGATAAAAAAGGATTTAATGTGATCGCTATGAGTAAAGACGGTTGTCGATCGCATAAGAATTATGCAAAGAAACAGGGAATCAATTATACGCTTGCTTCAGATCCGGATTATCTATTTGCTGAAGCCACAGATTCAATAGTCGATAAGCAGATGTTCGGAAAAAGTTTTACAGCTCCCTCCCGATCGGCTTTTGTTATTGATTCGGATGGTACTATCTTGGCATCCGTTGAAAAAGTTGATACCAAAGCACACGCAGAAGAGTTGAAAGCTCTGATTGAAAGTTTATAATTAAAGAAAGAGTATGAAAAGTCTCGTAATAGTAGAGTCTCCAACAAAGACGAAAACGATCAGTAAATATCTTCCTAAAGGATACGATGTGGATTCCTCTATGGGTCACATTCGCGATCTGCCATCATCAGCAAAATTGATTCCTGCTAAATATAAAAAGGAAAGCTGGGCAACTTTAGGCATCAATCCGGATGACAGATATTTTGCAATTTACGTAACCCCGCCGGATAAGAAGAAGATCGTAAAGAGACTAAAGGACAAATTGAAAGATGTTGATGAATTGATCCTTGCTACGGATGAAGACCGTGAGGGAGAAGCAATTTCATGGCACTTGTTGGAAGTGCTGAAGCCAAAAGTTCCTGTTAAGAGGATGGCATTCCGCGAGATCACCAAAGAAGCAGTATTGAATGCGCTGGAGAACACGCGTGATATTGATATGAAATTGGTACATGCACAGGAAACCAGAAGAATTCTGGACAGATTAGCGGGATATACCGTTTCTCCATTGCTATGGAAGAAGATCTCACCGGGTTTATCGGCAGGACGTGTACAGTCAGTTGCTGTAAAAATGTTGGTAGAGCGCGAGCGCGAGCGCATGAAATTCAGAAGTGGTACGTATTACGATCTTTCAGCTGTACTGCAAAAAAGTGGAGAGAACGATGAGTTTAATGCAGACCTGACTCACTTAAATGAGAAGAGATTAGCAAGCGGTAAAGATTTTGATGAGAATACCGGAAAGCTCAAAAAGCCGGATTCTGTGGTATTACTTGATGAAGCCAAATCCAAAGATCTTGTTGAACAATTAAAGGATGCAGACTGGTCAGTTACCAATGTTGATGTAAAGACTCAGAAAAGAAATCCGGCGCCTCCATTTATTACTTCAACGCTACAGCAGGAAGCGAACAGAAAGTTCAACTTCTCGGCGCGTGATACCATGAGCGTTGCTCAGAAATTATACGAAAAAGGTTTTATTACTTATATGAGAACAGATTCTACAAATCTGTCTTCGCAGGCAGTTACAGCTGCACGTGATGGAATTGTAGACCAATATGGTGAAGATTATTTGTTTGATCGTGTTCGAACTTACACCAAGAAAGGTAAGTCTGCACAGGAAGCGCATGAGGCTATTCGTCCATCAGGTTCAAAATTCATTCTTCCTGAAAAGTCAGGATTAAAAGACAGAGAGCTAAAACTATATGATCTGATCTGGAAGAGAACCATTGCAACTCAAATGGCAGAAGCCGAATTGGAATTTACCAATGTAACGATCACGGCCAAGAACAACGGAACTGCTGCCGATTTCAGAGCGGGTGGTAAGAAGATCTTATTTCCGGGATTCTTCCGAGCTTATGTTGAAGGAAGTGATGATCCGGAAGCAGCATTGGATTCTCAGGAAAAGTTCTTACCTGCAATGAAAGTTGGTGATGGTACAGATCTTCAGGATCTTGAATTTAATTCTCATGAAACTAAGCCTCCGGCCAGATATACAGAAGCTACTTTGGTGAAAGAGCTGGAGAAAAGAGGAATTGGTAGACCGAGTACTTATGCAACGGTTATAAGTACCATTCAGGATCGCGGATACGCTAAGAACGAAAGTAAGATGTTAATTCCTTCGTTTACTGCTTTTGCGGTTACTTCTCTGTTAGAACAAAATTTCCCTGATCTGGTGGATAGTGATTTTACTTCAAACCTGGAAGACAAACTGGATGAAGTTGCAAACGGAACTCAAGATCCGGTTGAATATCTGGACGATTACTACAAAGGAGAAAATGGACTTCGCGCTCAAGTTGATAAGCAAGAAGACAAGATCGATGCTCAGAAAGCTAAATTATTGGATCTTCCACTTGAAGGACTAGAAGGTATTCAGGTTGCGGTAGGTAGATACGGACCTTATGCTAAAATGGAAAAGGATGGGGAGGAAGTTTCAACATCTTTACCACAGGATCTAAATCCAAGTGATGTTACAGCAGAGAAACTGGAGCAGTTGATCAAGCTTTCTGAAGAAGAAGACAAGCCGATTGGCATCCATCCCGAAGAAGGACTTCCTGTATTTTTACTTTCAGGAAGATTCGGACCGTATGTTCAGCTAGGAGAAGCAACTGAGGAAAATAAAAAGCCTAAAAGAGTTTCGCTTCTAAAGGGAATGACTCCTGAAGATGTGGATTTGGATATGGCTCTAAAGCTTTTGACCCTTCCCAGAAATCTTGGAGATCATCCGGAAGACGGTAAAGTTGTGAAAGCCGGTGTTGGTCGGTACGGTCCGTATGTAGTTCATGATGGGAAATTCAAATCACTACCAAAAGACGATAGTGTTCTTGAAGTTGAACTTGACAGAGCGGTTGAGTTATTAAAACAGAAAGGAGCTCCAAGAAAAAGTTCTGAATTGAATGATCTTGGCGAACATCCGGAGACAAAAAAGCCGATCAAGGTAATGAACGGACGGTATGGACCTTACATTAAGCACGGTAAAAAGAATATCGGATTACCGAAAGGTACAGAGCCGGAGAAGTTTACGTTGGATGAAGCAGTAGCTTTGATTGCGGAAAAAGGCTGAGGTTGAATAGCCAATATTGAATATCCAATAACCAATATCGATTGAGGGATATTCAACGTACTAGGGAATAAGTAAGCATGGACTTTACCGATTTGTAAAATGTGTTAGTGTTTTTGTGGTTTAGTGGCAAACATCTAAAATTTTATTGGTCTAGCTGATTTAATTTCAGCATATTCTGTTGGTACTAAATGGTAACGGGTTATAACCAGATCATGCAGAAGAGAAGTAATTTCTATTTTAAATATCCGCCCAACATACAGGAGTTGGATCTGGCTTCAATGGTGAATCTTTTTCGAACCAGAGGTGAGCCCAAAAAAGCTGATCCTGGCAAGCATTTTGCTTGTGCAGTAACTCATCATTTACTTCGCGAAGGAAAACACTGGTTTGGACTTCATTACTCGCAAAAAACCTGGGATAATTTACTAACTAAAGGTAGCGAAGGTTTTCCAATGACGGAAGCTGAGCTGAACGTGTTAGGGAAATTATATATGGCTCAGGATGAAGCTCCTCATCGGGAGATCATTGAAAAAAGTTCAGGAGTTACTGAAAAACTTGCGTACCTGATCGTGAATGACCTTCGGTCGTTTGGATTTATTCTGGAAGATGAAGGTGGTTTTTTAACTATTACACCTCGTGGAGAGAAAGCTCTTCATGGAATAGCTCGCCGTATTTACGAAAAACGATTTATGCCTGAAATGCTCAATAATTTCGAACTTCGTGAAGATCCAACCATCGAGCGTGCACAAAAATCAGATCAGGAACAGCGGAGTTTGTTTTAATTAAGGGTCATCTCTGTAGATGTTAGGTAATTTGTCGACGGTTTAGTAATGATGATCTAGAAAAACTCACCCAAAGTATTTAAGACGGAGAAGTAAGCCCAATTCCTTTGCCTGTTGCAAGACTACTCGCAGGACTAAAGTCCTTGCTTGTTTATGTACGAGTTTAAGACAAGAACATAAGCTAGAAGGGGATTTATCCCCGGGTTTCTAATAACCATCTAGTAATTTATACATGTTCATGTATTTTTGTACCAACCAAAATTCGTCAGCCGAGCAAAGCCCGACAGACGGAGAAGTAGCTATCCATCATTTCGCTGCAAACGGGGTAATGGAGCTAGTGGAACTAATCAAAAGGTCGGTGTAGTTGGAAGCTTTTTCTGAAATCGTCATGATTATAAACAGGACAATTTTTGTAGGCGAATTCCATAGCATCTAAAGGAATGAGCTAAGCCAAGGAACTAAACTACTAACTCTTAAAATTCCTCACTGCTTCAGCAACTCTTCCCGGAACGCGATCATCAAAAGGGCTTGGGATGATCATTTCTTCACTTAAGTCTTCCACACTATCTGCAATTGCTTTAGCAACTTCTATAAACATAGCGGACGTTAAGTTGTTTGTTCGGACGTCCAATGCTCCTCTGAATAGGCCCGGAAATGCCAACACATTGTTGATCTGATTAGCAAAATCAGAACGGCCTGTGGCAATTATTCGAGCTCCGGCTTCTCGAGCTTCATCCGGCATTATTTCAGGTGTAGGATTAGCCATTGCAAAAATGATAGGATCTTTGGTCATGGTTTTAACCATTTCCTGAGTCAAAACTCCGGGAGCGGAAACTCCTATAAATACATCCGAATTTTTAATCGCGTCTTCAAGATCACCGGTAACGTTGGACTTATTGGTGAGCTCAGACATTTTCTTTTTGGTGTCATTCAGATCAGTTCTGCCTTTGTGTATAATGCCACGGCTGTCACACATAATCACTTCCTTGACACCTGCTTCGAACAATAGTTTTACAATGGCAACTCCGGCAGCTCCGGCGCCATTTATAACTACTTTAAGATCTTTGAGTTTTCTTCCTGTCAGTTTGCAGGCGTTAAACATTCCTGCCAAAGTAACTATTGCAGTTCCATGCTGGTCATCATGAAAAACCGGAATAGAAAGTTCTTTTTTTAGTCGTTCTTCAATTTCAAAACAACGGGGAGCAGAAATGTCTTCGAGATTTATTCCTCCAAAAGTTGGTGCAATTGCTTTTACAGCAGTGATGATCTCTTCAGTATTTTGAGTGCTTAATACTATAGGAACCGCATCAACATTTGCGAATTTCTTAAATAGAACAGCTTTTCCTTCCATTACCGGAAGTGCTGCTTCAGGACCGATATTTCCCAGACCCAGTACCGCTGAACCATCACTGACAACAGCAACCAAATTTCCTTTTGCTGTATAATCGTAAGCTTTTTCTACATCTTTACTTATTTCCCGACAAGGTTCTGCAACTCCAGGAGTATAAGCAATACTTAGATCATCCTTTGTGTCTAATGGCATTTTAGGCTCTATTGAGATTTTTCCCCGAGCTTTTTTGTGTGCTTCTATTGAAAGTGCCGCGTAGTCTTTTGTTGACATAATTTTTTAGAGCTTTTATAAATAAAAAAGGCATCAAACAATCTGCTTGATGCCTATACCATAAAATACGGTTTATTTCTTAATCATTCCCTCAACATCGAAAGAATTATTGGATTTCTCTATATCAGCTAAACGCTGAGATGGATCAATTGAAACACGTTTTACTGAAGTGCCTGCTACCGGGATATCAAAAGTGTAGGTTGGGTTAGTCCATGGCCAGTCTTCCAGTACGGTTCTTTTCAGGTCATTTTCGGCAGGCTTTTCACCACGCATAATTCTGAGTGGGATATAGAACATTTCAGAACTACCATCAGTGTATTCAACCAAAATATCTATAGGCATTGGCATTAAACCAATTCTTTCCAGTTCGATCACGGTTTTGTTTTCATCACCAATAAGAGCGCGGACTCCGTAATCAACGGTCTTTGTAGTGTTTACGAAATACTCGTTATACCAGTCCAGAACCATGCCGGATTCTTTTTCCATAACTCTTAGGAAATCAGCAGCAGTTGGGTGCTTCATTTTCCAGGTATCAAAATAACTCAGCATTCCTTTTCTGAATGTTTCATTACCGATTATATAACTCATCTGTCCTAAGTAAACAGCTCCTTTTGAATATGCTGCTGCACCGTAAGCTCTGTTTGTATTAAAGTGGTCTGCATGAGTCGTTAGTGGTTCTTCTAAACCCGATTCAACGATACCATAGTATCCACGATAAGAACCGGCGTATGGAAAATCTGATTCCCTGTCAAAAATATGCAACATTGTTTCTGCTGAAGCATAACTTGTGAATCCTTCATCCATCCATGCAAAAAGAGCTTCGTTTGTAGCTAAAACTCCCTGGAACCAACTGTGATAAAATTCATGAACAGTTACACCAATTAAACTACCCAGAGACCTTCCGCCGGTAATAAGTGTACCCATTGGATATTCCATTCCACCATCTCCCCCTTGAACTGTAGAAAATTGCGGATATGGATATTTTCCGAAATGCTTACTTGCATACTCAAATCCCTTCACTGTTAATTCAGGAAGTTGTTCCCAGTACTTTTTATAGGCTGCATTTTCTTCAGGACTAGCTTCTTTGTCTACAGTTTCCTGATAAAAGAAATGAAGTTTCGGTCCGTTTGGTACCTGAGCGGTGGTATGAATAAAATCCGGATCAGCGCCCCAGAAGAAATCGATTACATTTTCAGCAACAAAATGATAGGTGATAGGGCCGGGCTTTTTTCGATTAATCTTAGTTCCCGGTTTTTCATAACCATGACCAATTTCGTTTGGGTTTTGTAAAACACCGGTTCCACCAACTACATAGTCCTGATCGATGGTGATCTTCACATCAAAGTCACCCCAAACTCCATGAAATTCTCTTCCGATATATGGATTCGGGTTCCATCCGGTGTAATCATATTCAACCATTTTTGGATACCACTGGCTCATTGAAAACTCAACGCCTTCTGAATTACTCCATCCGGAACGACGGATCTGGAGAGGAACCTGAGCGTCCCACTTCATATCGAAAGTAGTTTTAGCTCCCGATTTAATAGGCTTGTTCAATTCAACAACTAAAATGGTGCCATCATGAGTAAATTTAACATCCTTACCATCTTGCTTTAAGGAATTAATTTTTTGATATCCGATCTCATCATCTGAAAGCTTAGAAATTCTGTCTCTTACTCTTCCGTCCGGGTCTGCAATAGTTCGGGAACGAACATCCATCATACTTCCGGGCTGAAAAGCGTTAAAATAGAGGTGAAAATAAACTCTGGTTAGTTCGTCAGGTGAGTTGTTTGTATAGACGATCTTTTGAGTTCCTTTGTATTGATGTTTGTCTACATCAACGTCAATATTCATTTTGTAGTCGATCTCCTGCTGCCAATAAGTGCGTTGAGCAGAGATATTCAGGGAAACGAATCCCAGTAAAAGCAAAGTGATTAATTTCTTCATTCTTGAAATTATTTAGGTTATCAGATGGATTAAATTTTTATGCAATATTAAAGGAACCCACAAAAATGCAAAAACTCCACTGTATTTACATTTTTTGTTTAATAAAGTACAAAGGAACACAAAGAAAGCTGAAAGTTGAGAAATATAACATAGAAACTCTGTGCGCTCTGTGGTTGTAAATCAAAAGCTGTTTCTGCTGGCAAAGGCGCGACTGAGGGTTGCTTCATCAATAAATTCCAGCTCTGTTCCCATAGGGATACCATAAGCAATTCGAGTTACTTTAACTTCATAAGGCAACAATAACTTGTTGATGTAGTACGAAGTAGCCTCGCCTTCAGCATCAGGGTTGAGCGCCAGGATTACTTCTGTAATTTCTTCGCCGCCGCCAACACGTTTTAGTAGTTCCTGAATTCGAATGTTGTCAGGGCCCACGTTATCCATTGGTGAAATTACTCCACCTAAAACATGATACCGCCCACGAAATTCGTTTGTTTTTTCAATGATATAGACGTCATTGAATTCTTCAACAACACAGATGCTACCATTTTGTCTTTTTGCGTTTTCGCAAATATTGCATGGATCGTTATCGCTTACATTTCCACAAATTTCACAGCGAGTCACTTTATTTTTCAGGTCGATGATCGCGTTTGCAAGCCTAAGGGCATACTCATCATTCTGTTTTAATAAATGGATGGCAATTCTTTGAGCCGATTTCCTGCCCGTACCCGGGAGTTTTGCAAGCTGTTCAATAGCTCGTTCTAAATATTCTGAGGTTATCTGCAATTTAATTTTGAATTATAAATTATGAATGTTGAATTTTCTCTAATTCAACATTCATAATTCAACATTTATAATTTTTATAGTCCAAACTTAGAAAGGTCCATTCCGGGAATTCCACCGCCGGGAATCATTCCTTTATAAGCTTCCTGCATTTGAGATTTTGCAGCTTCATCCGCTTGTTCAAGAGCTTTGTTAACACCGGCTACAACCAGATCTTCCAGCATTTCTTTGTCACTGGGATCAATAACATCCTCATCAAATTTGATGGAAAGAATTTGACGAAGCCCGTTAGCTTTTACTTTTACCATTCCGCCGCCTGCTTCAGCTTCTACGATCACTTCAGCTAACTTAGCCTGACTTTCCTGCATTTTTGCTTGCATTTCCTGAACTTTGCCGAACATATCGGCCATGTTAAAATCACTCATAACTAAAAATTTTGGTTGAATTTTTTGATTACTTATTTAAGCCGCAAAAGCACGAAGACACGGAAAACTAGTATTCTTAATCTAAAGATGTCGTGTCTTAAATCTTGCGTCTTTTATCTTAAATCTTATTTAAACTAATATTCTAACTCTGCTCCAAACCGTTCTACCAAACTACGTATCATCGGATCTTTTTGCTGAATCTCCTTAAATCGTTCGTAAGGATTTCGAGCCTTTGTTTGTTTAATTTTCTGTGACACTTCTACGTTAAAACGAAGCGCCACTCCAATACATTCCTGCAATTTTCCTGCCAATTCCTTGGCTTGTTCGTCCAACATGGTCTTTGCTAACTGATTGTCACATTCTAATGACAATTCAGTCCCTTTCAGTTTTACAGGAAGAGCACGTTCGGTTTGCATCTTTAAAATTGAAGACACAGATCCATTCAAAGAATCAATAAACTCCGGCCATGCACTTTTGATGTCTTCGATCTGTAAATTCTTAGCTTCTTGAGAGTGCTGAGTTGTAGCTTCAACTTTAATTTCGGTTTTTACTTCTTCTTTGCTCGCTTCATTTACTTGTGAAAACCTGGTTTGCAAAGCGGGTGTTCCGATATCAAATTCGTCATCAATTACTTTTGTCGCTTCCTGTTCTTGTTCAGAAGATGGAAGTTCTTCTTCAACTACTGATGAAGACTCTTCAGCAGATGCGGTCACATTTTCTTTTGCCGGTTCAGTAGCAGGGTCTTCATTCTTTTTCTCCTGAACAGCAGGTTTCGATTCCGGAGAAGAAAGGGAGGCTAAGTTCTTAGAGTTTTTTTTTACTTCCTCAAGATCGGACAATAGTTTAGCAAGACTCTCGGAACGCTCCATATGAATGAGCTTAAGGAGAGTGATCTCAAATTGGATTCGAGGTTGGTTAGCATCTTTGATCTTTATCTGCGCTTCAGAAACTAAATGTAACATGCGCATCAGATCATCTCTGGAAAAATCAGAAGCAAACTGCTTGTATTTTGATTTTGTTTCTTCTGAAGCCTCAACCATGTAAAGTTGTTTACTGTGATGGGCGATGTATAAGTTTCTCAGATGTTCGGTAAGTCCGATCAAAAATTCCTGTATATCATAACCTTCCTGAAGCAACGTATTGATCAACTCCAGACCTTGATCGGCATCATGTTCCTTTACACAGTTCATAAACTGAAACAGTCGATCGGTGCCAACTACATTTAAGGCCTGAACTAACTCATTGTGTGTAATGGTGTCTCCACAAAAAGCAATGGCCTGATCCATCAAACCTAACGCATCTCTCAGCGCTCCATCAGCTTTTTTTGCTATCACATGAAGAGACTCGTCATCAATAGAAATGTTTTCATCTACTGAAATTTTTCGGAGTCGTCTTACGATCTCATCTACAGCTATGCGTTTAAAATCGAAGCGCTGAACGCGTGAGAGAATAGTCGGAAGAACTTTGTGGGGCTCGGTGGTCGCAAAAATAAATATAGCATGCTCAGGAGGTTCTTCCAGAGTCTTTAGTAAAGCATTGAACGCAGCTTTAGAAAGCATGTGAACCTCATCAACAATAAAAACCTTGTAGCGCCCATTTTGAGGAGGAATCCGAACAGTTTCTCTCAAATGATGAACATCGTCCACTTTGTTGTTTGATGCGGCATCCATCTCAACCACATTCAGTGTTTGGTTGAGCGATTCACCATCCACGCTGTTATCAATTTCATTGATGGTTCTGGCAAGAACACGTGCCATAGTTGTTTTTCCAACTCCACGCGGTCCACAGAACATATAAGCATGTGATAAACGATTTTGTTTGATGGCGTTCATCAACGTAGAGCTTACGTGATCCTGAGAAACAATATCCTCAAAATTTTGCGGGCGATATTTTCTGGTAAGTGCGCGGTAGTTTTCTGACATTCTTAAGCTGATTTTGCAAACAAAAGGAATGTACAAAAAGAAGAGAAGAATTGGAGAGCAGATGTGGGATTAAAAAGGAGAATATTTTGACGGGAGTTATTTGTAATACATCTGTTGATGTCTTTGGGAAACGTGTATTTTAAATTCTGTAATCAATTCAGCATAAATCGCACTTTCCCGTTATACTCCACGTTGATATAATCGATGAAAAAGATCTTCCACATATTACTTTTATGCAGTTTTGGGATTGCGGTTAATTCTAAAGCTCAGGTTCAACCAAAATCTAAGATTTCGGGTACACAGGCGTATGTTCAGGGGCTGGATGCATTTGAAAATCAGGACTATGAAAGATCTTTGGAACTTCTGATCGAGGCTGAAAAACAACTCGGATCTTCAGCGGGGATCAATTACGCTATTGCAGATACTTATTTTGCAATGGAAGACCTTCCCAATGCGGCGCTTTATGGAAAAGAAGCAGTAGAGAAATCACCCGAGAATAAATGGTACAGGTTTAAATTAGCACAGATATACAGAAGAGCCGGAGAAAATACTGCAACTTTGGAAGAGTTAAATACACTGCTTGAATACTATCCGGGCGACTTTAACGCGCTGTTTATGCTGGCGGATACCTATCAGGATTACGGAGAATATATAAAGAGTAATCAAGTTTTAGGTCGTGCTTTAAAGTTAACAGGTCCACAAAGCTCCGTTTATTTAATGAAATTCAGAAATTTTGAAGCGATGGGTGTAAGGGATTCTGCAATTACACAACTTGAGTCGTTGAGGGAGATCGATCCTGATAATCTGAATACGCTTAATTTACTGAGCGAATACTATTCAAGAACAGGAAAAGATGACAACGCAAAAAAGGTTCTCAACGAAGCATTGACTCGTAATGCAAGAGACCCTCAATCTTTAATGAATCTGGCAAGGATTTTTATTGAAGATCAAAAGTGGGATAGTGCCGGAACATTGATAAGAACTTTTCTAAGTGACAAGGTTATACAGCCTGATGAGAAAATCGGAGTGGCTCAATTCTTATACACTAAGCAACAAGAAAGCCCTTTAAATGAACAGTTAAAAAGAGAAACAGGTTGGGCGCTGGATGCTTTTACAGAATCCTCACCTGAATATGGTCCGGCTTTTACACTTTCAGGGCAATACTACTCTCAAATTGGAGAAACAGAAAAAGCATTAGAAAAATTAGAAAAAGGGAATGAATTACTTCCACAGGATGACATAGCGTGGAGGCTAAGGCTTCAATTATTACTTAGTGAAGACAAGTTGGAAGAAGCAAAAAGAGTTGGACTAAAAGCAGATAGCAATGTACCTGAAGATTCTTTTATTCAATTCTTTTTAGGAACTGCGTATTTGTTGAGTGATGAAAACGAAGAAGCTGTAAAGTGGTTGGAAAGAGCATCAAGAGCTCCTGCAAGAAAACCATTTAAGTCTGTAGTGTATTCTACATTAGGTGATGCACAGAGTAATCTTGAAAACAGCGAAGAAGCCGACCGGGTATATGAATTAGCGTTGCGTTATGATCCTCAAAATCACAATGCAATGAATAACTATGCATACAATTTGTCTGTTCGTGGAGAAAAACTGGAAAGAGCCGCTGAACTTGCAGTAAAAGCAATGGAGCTTGACCCAGATAACGCGGCATATTTAGATACTATGGGTTGGATATTTTATAAAACAGGAGAATTTGAAAAAGCCCGAAGATTTATAAAAGCTTCTATCGATCTGGACGATGAGGCGGCAAGTGCAGAAGTTTTGGAACATTTAGGAGATGTGTATGATAAACTGAACAAGCCTGATGAAGCAAAAAAATGGTGGAGAAAAGCTTTGGAAAAGGATCCATCCCTGACTTATTTAAAAGAAAGAACTCAAGAGTGAAATTACTATCTCATAAATACTTATTGGCAGCTATTGTGCTGCTTTTTATTTCGTGTACTTCTTCTAAGAATCTTACAAATGATGAAGAATTATATCCTGTTTCTATTCCATTGAATGAGATCATTAACAGAATACCTAACTATTCAGGAGATCTTGCGTCGGCAAAAGGAAAAGGAAGAGCTCTTGTGAGTGAGCCGGGAAACAGCGACAGAATAACTATTGATTTCGAGACAGATACCGTTCTGAGTTTGCTGACTTTTAAAAACCGGATCGGAATTACTGGGGGGAGTATGTTGGTGGATGCTGATTCCATTCTCATTTATAATAAGATTGATAAATATGCCCAAAAGGTATCGGTGCAAGATGGGCGAATGACCAACCTGAATGAATTGGCTTCAGTAAATTTGTTAGATCTGATGAATTTTAAAATAAAGATCGAAGATGTAGAAAAAATCCTTCAATCCGATAATGAATATATACTGGGGTTTTATAACAAAGGCATTGCGCGAATTAATAAGAAAACCGGCACGGTTAGTTATGTAGAACAAGCCAGGTCTTCAGGATTACCATATTCTTCATTAACCTATGAAAGCTATGGAGAGATTAAAGGCTACATTTTGCCCAGAAAAATCACCATATTAAGTGCAGACAGGAATTCACAAGTGGTTTTTCAGGTAAGATCGCTTGAAGTGAATCCGGACGAACTAAATCTTATTATTGATATTCCTGATGATATAAAAGTTGAACGATTATGAAGTCAAGAATTTTAATACTACTTACATTTCTGATCGGCTGCACTGCGACTCTTTCAGCGCAAACGTATGATGAAAAGAGAAAAGAAATTCTGAGTAAACAGAATAACACCAGAGCAGAGATCAATGTGCTGGATGCCCGTATTAAATCTTATCAAAAAAGAGTAGCTGAAGCCGAAGCAAAGTTCAATCAATCTTATAAACAATACGAGAGTTTAAATGGATTGATTGCATTACAGGACGACAAAATCGAAAGCCTGACCAAAGAACAGCAGCAAATTCAGGAAGAAATAAATTTAACCGAGCAGGAAATTGGAATTCGTCAGGAAGAACTAAAAGTACTTATTGAGAATTATAAAAAGATATTGTTGTTCGCTTATAAAAACAGCAGATCTTCTAATTTAGAGTTATTACTTACTTCCGGATCTTTTAATCAAATGTTGATCAGGGCGCAGTATCTGAAGAAATTTGAAGAGCAAAAAGCAAAACAAGCTGAACAAATAAGAAGAAGGCGAAACGAGCTTGATGAGATACAGATTGACCTGCGCCAGAGTTTGAATCGGAATCAAGTGGTACTTCAGGAGATACAAAGCGAAAAAGAAATTCTTAATGGGCAAAGATCTCAACAGAAGCAGACCGTTGAGACTATTCGTAGTCAGCGTTCAGATCTGGTTGCGGAACTTACCAAAAGCAGGCAGCAGAAAGAAGCTCTTCAAAATGCATTTACAGATCTGATTGCAGAAGCTGAAAGAATTCAGGAATTGGAAAATGAGCGTTTAATAAAATTAGCCCGAGCAAGAGAAATTGCCGACGAAAATATCAGAAACAGAGAAGTGGCTAAATACTCAAAGTCTTTAGTTCGGGATGCTGCCGTAAGCAATGAAATGTTGCTGGATAATGAACGCATGTTTGCTGCTGCTAAAGGGACTTTACCCTGGCCGGTGAATAGTAAAACTGTTTCAAAAAACTTTGGGAGAACCAGAAACCCGGTTTACGGAACAGTGACTGAATATCTGGGAATCAATATTGTTACAGATCCAGCAGCTTCAGTAAAAGTTGTTTCAGATGGGTATGTCTCTCAAATATCACCTATAAGTGGTTTTGGAGATGTAGTATTTGTCAAGCACGGATCGTACTATACAGCATATGGGAACCTCAGCAGGATTGATGTACAAAAGAATCAGGTATTAAATGCTGGGGATAGAATCGGACTTTCAGGAGTTGCTCAATCACCACTGGGAGAGAACCTATTGTTTGTGGTTCGTCATAAAGATTATCAAAATCCGTTAAACTGGCTTCAAAAATAGATTTTTCGCACAATATTCTGTACTCTCTTTTTTTAAGAACAGCAAAACTAACAACAGGCCTTGAACAACCTCCCCCGATTTATTTTTTACTTAACCGGAATACTTATTATTTCCGGAGCTTTTACGCTGATAACCTCCGATCTGCTAACAAAAGTGAACGATGGAACCACTTTAGGAACCATTCTATTTTTCTTTTTCGGATTGATTTACATGAATATGGTGACCATCACCAGCAGAAGATTTATGAGGCGCTTAGAAGGTCCTACAGTGGCACCATATGTGTTTGCGATCTTTACTTTAATTCCACCTGCTGTTTGGGTAAATATTTATCAGGATGGGACTGCAACTTCGCCCGCAATTTATGTGCCTATGCTTTTAGTGGCAGTTGGTACAGGTGCATTTTTTGGCCATCGCATGGGACTAAAAGCACAAATCAAATTTCAGGAAAATCTAAAAGCCTACTTTGAGCAAGACAAACGCTTGCACAGCGATCCTCCTCAAGACGAGGACGAAAATTCAACTAAAAACTAACTCTTATGAAATCAATTAAATCTCTGATCATATTTTGCATAGTATTCTTTTTCTCTGCGGATATTGCAATTTCTCAGTCTGTAACACCTGAAGAGCTTCATAAGATTGGTGCGGCTCCATCAGCAGAACGTATTGAAAGAGATATTCAAACATTGGTAGATTTTGGAACCAGACATACACTTTCTGATACCGTTTCAAGCAAAAGAGGAATTGGTGCAGCCCGAAGATGGATCAAAGCAGAGTTTGAACGAATTTCAGCAGACTGTGGAGGTTGTCTGGAAGTTTTTTATGTGAGTGACGTGATTTCCGGCCAAAGAAGAATTCCTGATCCTGTTAATATTGTAAACGTTGTTGCGATACAGAGAGGAACCGCAGATCCGAATCGATTTGTAATGATGAGTGGCGATATTGACTCCAGAGTTTCAGATCCATTAGATGGTGTTTCAGACTCACCGGGTGCTAATGATAACGCATCAGGAATGGCTGGAGTAATTGAATCTGCTCGAGTACTAACCAAATACGAGTTTCCGGGATCTATAATGTATGTTGGTTTGTCAGGAGAGGAGCAAGGGCTTTTCGGAGGGCAGATTTTAGCAGATTATGCACTCGAAAAAGGCTGGAGAATTAAAGCCGTTCTCAACAATGATATGATCGGAAACATCAAAGGAATTAACGGAGTGATCAATAATACCACAGCTCGTGTATTTTCGGAAGGAACAAGAGCAGTTGAAACAGAACAAGAGGCCAGAATTCGCAGATTTACCGGTGGTGAAGTAGATTCCCCTTCAAGAAATGTTGCACGATACGTAGATAAAATGGCAGATTTATATATCACTAATTTAGATGTAATGATGATCTATCGTTTAGATCGTTTTGGAAGAGGTGGGCATCATCGTCCGTTTAACGATGTTGGATTTCCGGGTGTTAGAATCATGGAAACCAATGAAAATTATGTGATGCAACATCAGGACATAAGAACTGAGGATGGAATTAAGTACGGAGATACCATTGACGGTGTGGATTTTGATTACGCAGCTAAGTTAACCGGTTTAAATGCTGTGACTATGGCAAGTATGGCATGGGCACCAAATCCTCCGGTTAATGTTCAGATTCAGGGGGCGGTGCGACCAAGTACAACATTAAAATGGGATGCTCTCAATGATGAGCAAAATCCACAATTAGCAGGATATAAGATCTATTGGAGATTAACGGACTCCAATCAATGGGAAAAAAGTGTATTCGTTCCTGTAGGCAGTACATCGCATACGCTGGAAAATGTAGTTATCGATAATTATTTATTCGGAGTGGCTTCAGTTTCCAAAGAAGGGTTTGAAAGTCCTGTAGTTTTTCCCGGTGCTGCGGGTTCTTTTGGGGAATAATTTAAATTAAGAATACGGGAATTAGGAATATGTTTAACAAACCATATTCCTAATTCTCTATTCACCTATTCCTAATTAACAACTTCAATTACAATCTTCTTCCCGGTTACTTCTCTGAGTAGATGCGCCTTTCTTTGTGCTCCCCAAATTTCCAGTTGAGGGTCTGCCTGTACTTTTATTTTGAAAGTGATCTCTTTGTCAGTAGAGTCGATGTCTAATTCCTGAACATTCTGATAGTGGCTCCGGTCGAGGCCGTCAGCAACTCTTAAAATACCCGAAAGCTTTTTAATCCTTTTACGGACAGCCGGCGCCAGTTTCCAGTATTCTCCATGTCGCTTTTTAGGAGTAGACCGACGATGATACCTTGCTACATTTGCAATAACTTCAATTTCTTCTTCACGAAAGCCCTTGAGTGTTGAGTTTCTGATAATATAAAGCGCGTGCTTATGGTGCTTTGAATGCGAAATATAGTATCCGATATCATGGAGATAGCTCGCGTATTCAAGCAATTCTTTATCCGGTGTTTCCAGTTTTAGTTCATCTTTTAACACATCAAATATTTTCAAAGCCATATTGGCGACGTGAGTTGAATGAGCTTCATGCCAGTCACATTTTCTCAGCAGTTCAAACACACTTCTACGTCTTGGATCAGACATGGACCCCGACCAGGGCAATCCGATCATATCTTTTTTCAGGTGTCGAATGATAATGCCTTCTCTTAAAGCCTGAGTAGAAATTTTAACTTTCTTGATGCCGTATTCGCGAAGTAGATAGTTAACCAGAACCACTCCGGTGTTAATGAAATCTATACGCTTGGCATCCAATCCCTTTATTTTTTTCCGTTCGGTTCGGTTCAGTTTGATGAAATCCTTATAAAAAGAGAAAAAATCTTTGGCAGTATATTCCATTTCATTGAGGGTAACATCTACCGGAAGCCCTTTTCGGGCGGCGATCATTGCGGCAATATTTTGCATCGTTCCGGATGAACCAATGATCATATTAGTTCTGTTTATTCGAAGAGCCTCGGCAAGTTGTGAAGTCTGTTCCTTATAATGAGCCTCCAGTTTCTCAATCTCTGCTGCTGTGATTGGATCGGATGGTTTAAAAATATCGGTCATTCTGGAAACCCCGATCTTTTTACTGGTCAGAAAATGGAATTCTTTAGCATTTCCCAGAATAAACTCAACGCTTCCGCCGCCGATATCAACCATTAAAACAGGGTTGTTACTCAATCGAACTCCATGCTGAACCGCATAACCAATCAATTCAGCTTCAACGGATCCCGGAATAGCATTTATCTTTATGTCATAACGGTCTATGCTGTCCTGAATAAATTCCCCACCATTTTCAGATTCCCGTATAGCACTGGTAGCATACGCCAGAATCTGTTCTACGTTATGGCTGTCACAAAGAACTTTGATGTTTTTGAGCGCTTTCATGCCTCGAGAATAAGCTCCTTCAGCTAAGCGTGTACCCAATCCGCCTTTTGCAAGCTGCACCATTTCTTTAAAATCTTCGATCTTTCTGAAGCTACCGTCAGAATACAAATCTACGATAACGGCATGGAATGAGTTTGTTCCCAGATCAATTGCAGCTAATCGCTTAATAGGAACGGTGGTGTTGTTATTCTGTCCGCTTATAATCAAAAATGTACCTGTGTTTTAAGTGTGCTGAATCATAACCAAAAGATGGAAGACTTGGAAGAGGAGAGTTTTTGTTTTATTGGTAATTAAAATGGAGGTCAATGTTATGATCATTATTTCTTAACAAAACATAGTTGGAATTAGTTATATGTACCCGTACCTTTTTGACCTTTATTCAAAAAATGACCGATAGTCACAAAATGGGAATTTCAGAACGTAAAGAACGAGAAAAGGAGCAGAAGAGATCTCTGATGTTAGAGGCTGCTGAAGCTTTGATTCTGGAAAAGGGTTTAGACAACCTTAATATGACGGAGGTAGCTGACCGTGCAGAAGTAAGTAAAGGTTCGCTTTATCAGTATTTCGAAAGTAAAACAGATCTTGTTTTAGGTATTTGCAACAAGGCAACGGGTTTACTGACAAAAGAAATTCAGAAGGTGCTCACTCAGGACAAACCCGGAATAGAGTTGGTTCATATGATAGGGTCAACATTTATGAGTTTTGTGACGCAGCATCCGGAGTATTTCAGGGCAATGAAATTTCATGATAACCTGAAGGAGACAAGTGACTTAGAAGACAGTACATTTCTTGATTCCTGTTCCACAAATATGCAAAGTTCTTTTACCTGTATGGTGCGCGCAATTCAGATTGGAATGCAGGATGGAAGTATAAATTCGAGCTATGACCCAAAAGAATTGGCTTTGATACTATGGGCTACTTCTCACGGAATGGTAAGTATGGCATATCAGCATCAAAATACACAACATTTCAACCTGTTAAATGAGCTTGGTATAAATCTGAAATCTCTGTTTGAGAACTTCATGAAAATGATTGGTTGTGGGATTGCCACTGAAGCTCAGAAAGGAAACTATGACTCACAGTCATTTTTTGAAACTAATGGAACAAATTAACGTAATCGGCAACTGAATTTTTAATGATACTAACTAACGTAAATAGAATGGGTAACAGATTAGGGCTTCTGCTTATTTCACTAACCTTGCTTACATCAACTTTAAAAGCACAACCGGGGGATTTAAACAGGGAAATAACTTTGGAGCAAGCCATTGAAATGGCTTTGGCTAATAATCCACAGATCAACAGAGCAATTCTTGCTATAGACGATGCCGACGAACTCTTAAATCTGGCAAGAGCTGAAGTGTATCCTGATATCACATCTTCAATAAATTATACCAGAAATATTGAAATACCTGTTCAGTTTCTTCCTGCTGAAATTTTTGGCGGACCAGCAGGCACATTAACACCTGTACAGTTCGGTACAGATAATAATTGGCAAGGTGGGTTTTCAGTAGCTCAAAATTTGTTCAAAGGCGAAGCAATAGTTGCATTAAAAAGTTCGGCAGTATTTAAAAAAGTCCAGGAAGAGAATTATAGGTCAGCCAGTCAGCAAATAATTACGCAAGCAAGAATTGCTTACTATGCTGTACTTGCTGCTCAGGAACAGCTTAGACTAGCCAGCGCACAAATTGAAAGACTGGAAACAAACCTGAAAGAAAACGAAGCCAGAGCAAAAGCAGGAATTGTAGATGATTATGCAGTGCTTCAACTTAAAGTACAATTGAGTAATCAAAAACCTCAACAAATCGAAGCGAAATACGCTGTTGATGAAGCATACAGAAACTTGAACATTGTTATGGGGCTTCCGGTAAAATTTTCTTACAAGGTTAAAGGCAGCCTTAACGAATTTGATATTTTATCAGAAACGGCTTCTCAACCAGAGAATACTCACCTGAAGAATATTGACAGAATGAATCCCTACAGCTTCTCTTCAACTACTATCGATTCAGCTTTACTAACAGAGAACAGAGGTGATATCAGAGTAGCTGAAGCAAACTTAAGATTACAAGACAAACAAATAAGAGCTGAGAAGAGCAGGTTTCTTCCAACGCTAACCGCATCTTACAATTTGCAATGGAGTGCAGCCGAGGCTGGAAGCCCTGACTTTTTTCAGGATGCTAAACGATTCCAGACTTTAGGTGTAAATTTAAGCCTACCTCTATTCCAGGGATTTTCAAGAATGGCCAATTTGGAGAGAGCCCAAATCCAATACAAAGACATCGAAGAGCAAAAGCGAATGGCGATCCTGATGGCTCAAAATGAAGTGGCGAGTGCGAGCGAAGAATTAGATAAGATTTTTGAAACAGCATCAGCCAGAAAACAAGCACTGGAACAAGCAAGTATCGGTTATGACAGGGCTAAGAAAAGACTTGAAAACGGATTGGGATCTCAGCTTGAACTAACAGAAGCAGAAATTCAGGTTAGGGAAGCCGAAGTAAACTATGCGATCATGGTATTTAATTATCTAACAGCAAAAGCAAATTATGACCTGGCAACCGGAATGGTGCCATTTGTAGACACAACTAACTAACGAAATTATTCAACTATATAAATTTAAGAAATGAAAGTTCAAAACTATTTAATCATACTAATAACGGGTACGGTACTTCTGGCTTGTGGTGGAGAATCTCAAGAGTCGGAAACTCAGGAAGAGCTCGTAAAAACAGTAAATATTACTACTAAAACCGTAGCTCCAAGTACCTTTGCAAGTTATGTGAGAGTGGTAGGAAATGTGGAAACTTCAAATGATATCATGATCTCTGCAGAAGTTAACGGAAGAGTAATTGACTACAAAGTAGTAGAAGGCGCTCAGGTTAAAAAAGGGCAGACCATCGTAAAAATTGATGATTCAAAACTAAAGCAGGAAAAAGCACGGTTAGAAGCAATGACTTCCCAAACCAAAGAGCAATACGAGCGTCTCAAAAAAGTGTATGAAGAAGATGGAATCGGATCTGAATTAGATTACCTGAATGCGAAATATGCTTATGAGCAAAGTAACTCGGCATTGGAATCAATTAAAATCGATCTTGAAAATACAAGTATCAAAGCGCCATTCAACGGAGAAGTTGAAGCAATTATGGTGGAAGAAGGTGAAATGGTTAGCCCGGGAATGCAGGTTGTTCGTTTGATCGGTTCTGATGCTTATAAAATAGTAGCCGGCGTTCCTGCACGGTATTCAGATGCAGTTCAGATCGGTGATAAGGTAGATGTTTGGTTTGATACTCAGGTAAAGGATACGCTTAACTCCGCTATCAATTATGTTGGAGGCAGTATCAATCCCCAAAACAGAACATTCAGGATTGAGACCAGACTTCCAAAGAACAAAACATATAAAGTAGACATGATTGCTAACATGAGATTAAAAACAGTTGAGCAAAGTAATGTTTTAGTGATCAGTGAAGAGTTTGTGTATTCAAAAGACAACCGCTATGTGGTGTATGTACTTTCTGAAAATGAAGAAGGAAAGGCTGTGGCAAATGAAAGAGAAGTGAAGTTGGGCCTGTCATACCAAACAAATGTGATCATAGAAGAAGGACTTGCTGAAGGTGATAAACTGATCACATTAGGTTCTGCTTTTCTTGATGATGGCATGCGTGTGACAGTGAAAGACGATAAAAAATTAGCAGCTAATTAATTTAACTCGGAAACTATTATGAGTACCGAACAAAATAACAACGGGGCATCAACTAACGGGGCTTCTTTGCCTGAAGAAGGAAAGCGTAAAGAATTTGGGCTGTCGACGTTCTCGATAAACAACAGAATTAGCGTGCTGGTATTGTTGGTCCTGATTGCCATCATGGGGATTGTGTCATATCTGACCATTCCTAAAGAAAGCTTCCCAAGTATAAACATCCCGAATATATTTGTGGTTACAGTTTATCCAGGAGTTTCGCCAGAGGATATGGAGAGTCTGGTTACCAGAAAGCTTGAAGATGAGCTGAGCAATATCTCTGATATTAAAAATATGACCTCATCATCTGCCGAGGGCTATTCGAATATCAATTTGGAATTTGAACCAAGTGTAGATATTGAAGATGCTCTCCAGAAAGTGCGGGAAAAAGTAGATCTGGCAAAGCCGGAGCTTCCCGAAGATGCGGAAGAGCCAACCGTTCAGGAAATCAACTTGTCAGAATTTCCGATCATGAACGTGAATCTTTCCGGAGAATATGACGAAGTCATTCTTAAGGAAATAGCGGAAGATCTTCAGGATAAAATTGAAGCAATTCCTTCTGTTCTAGGTGTTGATCTGACCGGTGGAACAGAGCGCGAAGTTCAGGTGGACGTAGATCTTGCCAAAATGAAATACTACAATATTGCTTTTGGTGATATTATTCAGGCAATATCGAATGAAAACGTAACTATTCCTGGTGGAGATATATCAGTAGGTACCAAAAAGTTCTTACTTCGCATACCGGGACAATATGAAGACACTAAGCTACTCGAAGACATTGTAATTAAAGGCGAAAATCGTAGCCCGATATATGTTCGTGATGTTGCAAAAGTAACATTCGGTTTCAAAGAAAGAGCTACGTATTCTGAACTGGATGATGCACCCGTAATTACGCTGGGTATCAAAAAACGTACCGGAGAAAACATCCTTGATACCGGTAATGAAGTAAAAGCGATCCTGGACGAGGCAATTCCAACCCTTCCACCAACTACACGTTATGCGATCACAAACGATCAAAGTGTAGATGTAATTAATATGGTTACAAATCTGGAAAATAATATTATATCCGGATTGATTCTGGTTGTTGGTGTATTATTGTTCTTCCTTGGAGTAAGAAACTCTTCATTTGTTGGGATTTCCATTCCAATGTCCATGTTTCTTTCTTTCATCATTTTATCTGCATTGGGAATAACTATGAACATGATCGTTCTGTTCTCCTTAATTCTATCTCTAGGAATGCTGGTGGATAATGCCATTGTAGTTGTAGAGAACATTTATCGATATCTGGAAGAAGGATATGAACGATTTGAAGCTGCCAAGAAAGGAACCGGTGAAGTTGCAGTTCCGATAATAGCGGGTACTTTTACAACGATTGCTGCTTTTGCTCCAATGATCTTCTGGCCGGGAATTGTAGGTCAGTTTATGAGTTATTTACCAAAGACTTTGATCATAACACTGGCAAGTTCACTCTTTGTTGGATTGGTGATCAATCCCGTTATCTGCGCATTATTTATGACAGTTGAAGGTCAGGAAGCAGAAGCTAAATTAACTCCGAAAGGTAAAAAGATCCTGTACGGAGTAATAGGATTTATCTTACTTCTTTTCTTGGCATCGAGTTTTATTACATGGACAATGCTGATTATTCTTGGTGTAATTTTCTGGGCTGTTAATAAGTATGCATTAGAACCGGTAGGAAGATGGTGGCAACGGGACGGGCTCAATAAAGTGATAGCTAAATATGAAAATACATTGGTCTGGTCGTTAAATCACCGACTAGCCGTTGTTGGAATTTCTGCAGTAGTTTTGGCTCTGAGCATTGTTGTATTACGAGCATTCAACCCTGGAACGGAATTTTTTCCGGAAGACATTCCCCCACGTGATGTGTATGTACAGGTAGAAACCCCGATCGGTTCTGATGTGGAATACACAAAAACTATTATTGAGGAAGTACAGGAGCGTGTGAAAAACCTTCCAAATCTGGTTGATGTAAACAGTGTCTTGGCTACATCAGGAGCAAGCATTACAGCAGACCCGGGTTCCGGTGGTGGAGGGAATACTCCAAATAAAGGAACGGTTGCTCTGAACTTTGTAGATTTCCAGGAACGTGAAGGTGATGTATTTGAAGCGATGGAATTCTTGAGAAATCACATGAGCGATAATATTGTAGGAGCAAAAGTAACGGTAGAGCAACCGCCAAACGGACCTCCGACAGGAAAGCCGGTAAATCTTGAAATTTCCGGATCTGATATGGATCAGTTAAGCATACTTTCAGGAGAAATTCTGTCTATTCTTGAAGAAGATTCTGTGTTCGCTAAAATGGATGGATTGGAATCAAATCTACCGGAAGCAAGACCGGAAATTAGAGTAGATGTGGATCGTGAAAAAGCGGCGCTTTATGAACTTTCAACCAACGTGATCGGGATGACCATTCGTCAGGCGATCAATGGTGTGGAAGCTTCCAAATTCCGCGATGGAAAAGAAGAATACGATATCATTGTTCGGTTAAATGATGAGTATCGTGACGACTTGAGTACATTAGGTGATCTGACCATTCCGCATGAAGGAAACCAAATTCCATTGTCAGAAGTGGCTACCTGGGAAGTAAAAGACGGACTTGGTGGCATTAATCATAAAGACTCAGAACGAGTGATCACAATCAGTGCTGATGTTCGTTCCGGATATCAGGCAAATGCAGTGTTGGCTGAAGTTCAGGGAGTCCTTTCAAATTATCTGGACGACATGCCTTCCGGATATGATTACAGCTGGACAGGACAGCAACAAGAACAGGACGAATCGTTCGAGTTTTTGGGAATTGCATTCCTGATCGCAGTATTTCTGATCGCGTTTATTCTGGTTTCTCAGTTCAATTCGATAGCAAAGCCGATCATTATTTTAAGTTCAGTAGTAATGTCTATGGCAGGTGTATTCTACGGATTGGTAACTTTCCAGATGGCTTTCGGATTGATGGCTTTCTTAGGGATCATTTCACTGGCAGGTATTGTAGTAAACAACGCTATTGTATTGATCGATTACGTAGATATTCTCAGAAGTCGTGATGGATTGAGTTTACGAGATGCCTTGGTTCAAGGTGGAAAAGTGCGTTTTCGTCCGGTAATTCTTACTGCAATTACAACCACACTTGGTTTAGTACCATTAGCAATCGGATTCAATATTGATTTCATTGTTTTGGTAAATACTCCGATCGAGTTTTTTGGAAACTTAGGCTCATATGTTTACATGGGTGGTGAACAAGCAACTTGGTGGGGACCGATGGCAATAGCAGTAATTGTAGGTTTATTATTTGCTACGGCACTTACATTGATCCTGGTTCCTGTACTTTACAGCTTAATTGAAAGAAGTCGCCGAGGCTTAAACAAAGTTATGTTTGGAAAAGAAGAGCCGGGCATCATCAAAGACCAAAGCGACTTGAACGGAAACGGCACAAGCCAAAAACCAGAACCGGTCACTGCTTAGCTGAATAAAACACAGCATTAAAGATTTAAAAGCCCGATTCTGTTTTCCAGAGTTGGGCTTTTTTGTATGTTGCTGAAATCCAAAAAAGCTAACCACAACATTATGTTTCTTCTCAAAAGAGATGGCTTTATATATCTTCTGAATGCAGCAGTATTCGTTTTTATTTTCAGATCAGATATTAAATTTTATAATGGATGGTTAATAGCGATTACAATACTATTAATAATTTCGGCAGTACTATTCAAGCAGCGCTACTCAAATAGAAATACATTTACATTAGGATCCAGGCGGAATAACTCGTGGGGTATTATACTCTCATTTTTATTCCTATTTAATCTGGTTCTTTTGTGGGAGGAGTTTGTTTTAATGGAAATTGTATATGTGATCGTATTTTCCTTAGTACAGATATTCGAAACTAGAATAAAAGAGGAAAATTCTCCCCTTGAGGGGAGATGATTATCCAAACAGTTACTTTGGATAATCCGAGGGGTGTAAGTGAAGTTTGGGAACGTGTAAACTTCACTAACACCCTCCGCTTTTTCGGCAAGCTTAAGCAATAGAATTGAAACAAAATCCGTCATCCTGAACTCGTTTCAGGATCTTATGAATATGCTTTGCTCTTTATAGTAGGCTTAAACTGTATTAAGATTCATAATCTCCACAAAGATCCCGAAATAAATTCGGGATGACCTAGCTTTATAAAACCACTACAAAACCTCAGAATTACTATTCAACACTTTCAAAGCTTCGCGCTTGTACGTTCTGCCGATAGGGATCTGAATACTCGGTAGTTCAATTTCGTTATTAGACCAGCTTTCAATCATTTTGGTATTGATAATAAACGATCGATGTACTCTTAAAAAGGAAGGATTTGGTAATCGTTCTTCCATATAGGTCAAGGTCTGATGAGTGACTACTTCTTTATTCAGCGTTTTAATGAGCACATAATCCCTTTTGCTTTCAATATAGATGATCTCATTCAGGCAGATCTTGACATTTTTCTTATCCACAGGAACAAAAACAAAATGCTTGGAATTGTTTTCATCGGCAGTTTTTGTTGAGTGTTCTGTAACTGAATGAAGTTCAAAGACTTTGTCTACAGCTTTTAAAAAGCGATCGAATGAAATTGGTTTCAGCAAGTAATCCACTACATCCAGCTCAAATCCTTCCAAAGCGTATTCACGATAAGCAGTGGTAAAGATCACTTTAGGAGGATTCTTCATCATTCTCAAGAACTCGATACCGGTAAGGCGTGGCATTTGAATATCCAGGAAAAGAATATCTACTTGGGATTCCCGGAGAGCCTGAAATGCTTTCACTGCATTTTGGAAAGTTGCTTTCACTTCCAGTCCATCAATTTTAGAAACATGAGATTCAATAACCTCAATGGCTAAGGGTTCATCATCTATTATGAAGCAGGAAAGATTCAAACGCTGTTGTGATCTAGAAGTTCATCAAGTTTAATGGTTAACGAAACGGAATACTGATCTTCGGTATCATTTGTTTCAAGGGTATAATGATCCTCATATAAAAGCTCTAAACGTCGGTGCACATTTTTAAGCCCGATTCCTTTTTGATAATCGAACTCATTCTTTTCAACCGTATCATAGCCATTGCTGTTTTTTACAGAAAGACTTAGTGACCTGCCTTCTACTTTTATGTGGATATCAACCCATACTTCATCAATTGAATCACTGGTTCCGTGTTTGAAAGCATTTTCCACAAAAGGAAGCAGCAGCATAGGTGGTATCTGGTTTTTGGAAACATCACCTTCCGTTTCATAGGTAATGGTGAGTCGATCATCGTACCGTATTTTTTCTAAAGCGATGTAATTTTCTATCAGCTTTAGTTCTTTGCTTAAGGGAACTGTTCTGGAATTGCACTCATACAGCATAAAGCTGAGGAGTTCAGATAACTTCAGAACAACTTCAGGGGAGTTTTCAGATTTTTTCAGCGTAAGCGCATATAAGTTATTCAGCGTATTGAACAAAAAATGAGGATGAATTTGTCCTTTCAGAAAATTGAGTTCAGCTTGTAGTTTCTCCTGACGTAGCTCTTTTGATTTACTCTCCTCACTATAAAAATGCTTGGTAATTTTGATGAAAGCACCAAGTGCTACCGCGGGATATATACTTAATACATTCTTTAAGCTTTTAGGAATATTAAAAGGACTACCTGCCATCCATTCATGACCATAAATAGGAGAAAAAACATGATAGTCCAGAAAACGTTGTAAAAACCCGGCTAACAAAACAACTAGTACGGTTAGTACAGTTGCAGCAACATATTTTTTCTGAAGGAAATATCTGGGAATGATGAAATACATAGTAAAATAAGTAGCTACCATCTTAATGGGCAGATAAGCCATCGCCCAGAAGAATTCAGCTCCATAGCTTTCTTCAAAATTCCCATATATGATGGTATACATGGCTATATAACACATCCAGAAGAGAATGTGCCAACCTATTCGGTTACCTGTAGACTGATATTTGTGAACTATGTTTAACATAACGAAGCATGAATGTACGCATTGAACCTAAAGAAATTGTATATGATTTTCTCATTTCTGCAAACAACGTCTATTTAGGGATAAACAACACATTAGCTACTGCAAATGGCTAAAATCATTGAATAAACGTCTTCCGGCAATGATATCTCGTTACGTATCTAAGCTATAAATAAGAGTATTTTTTATCGCGTATATCTGTTCCAACAAAAATGGGACAGAACTATGAAATACTTTTTATTACTTGTATCGGCAATGCTATTTAATTCTAAACTTGTTGCGCAGGAGCAGTCTATTTACGAGAACTTTATACTCAGCGCCACAAAAATAAACACCAAAGTAATTATTGATGGGGAACTTGAAGAGTCCGAATGGGGTGAAGCATCCATTACTTCGGACTTTTTAAACAAAGCTCCCAGAGATACCGGACTTGCAGTAAATCAAACAAAAGCCTGGATCATGTATGACGATGAATTTTTGTACATCGGTGCAATCAATTATCAAAAAAAGGAAGATCTGGTCATCAAAACATTAAAGAGAGATAATTCATCATATCACTGGGACAGCGATGGATTTAGTGTGGTTCTGGATCCGATGAACAAGCAAACCAACGGCTTTTTATTTGGAGTAAATGCCGCCGGAGCCCGGGTAGATGGAATGGTGAGTATCGAAAACTCCAGAACCCGGCCCGATGTTAACTGGGATAATGTGTGGTACAGTTCTGTGAAAATACACGACGATTATTGGGTTGCAGAATTTGCCATTCCGTTTAAATCCATCAATTACGATACCAATGTGGAAGAGTGGGGAATTAATTTTGTTCGAAATGATATGAAGCGAAACGAATATTCTACCTGGAGCCATGTTCCGTTGGGTTTTCCGGGAATTGATATAGGCCATTTAGGAACCATGGTGATCAAAGATATCCCGCCAAAGAGAAAGCAAGGAGCGATCATCCAGCCTTATGTACTGGGTTCATCAAACAAAGATTTTTTGGCAGCAAATAATGGACTGGAAAATGATATTGAAATCGGTTTAGATGCCAAAATTCCTGTGGGACAAAACCTGAAACTAGACCTGACTGTAAATCCGGATTTCTCAACGGTTGATGTAGACCAGCAGGTAACAAATCTTTCGAGATTCAGCATTTTCTTTCCGGAAAAGCGAGCATTCTTTCTTGAAAACAGTGATCTGTTCGGAAGTTTTGGAACATGGGGATTGAAGCCGTTTTTCTCAAGAAGAATTGGTTTAAATAATGGTGAAATAGTTCCAATTCTGTTTGGTGCAAGAGTGACAGGAAATCTAAGTGAAGATCTGAGAGTGGGTGTTTTGAATGCTCATACAAGATCGGTCAATGATCTTTCAGCCAATAATTATACCGTTGCATCAGTTCAGCAAAACCTTATAGGGCGCACTAATGTTAAAGCACTATTCACAAATCGGTCTTCTTTTGACGGAGCTTCACCAACGGGAGAGGATTACAATCGAACCATAGGAGCTGAATTCAATTATACTTCTGAAAACGGATACTGGAATGGAAACGCGAGATATCATTGGTCGCAAACTGAAGATGAATTCGATGACGCTTATTTTGCAGGAGCAACCTTGATGTATGGCGATGGAGACAAATTCTTTGGAATTACTGCAGACCGGGTTGAAGACAATTATATAAACGAGCTGGGTTTCTCAGATCGACTTTTTCAATATGATGCCGAAGCTGAGGAATTGAAGCGGGTAGGGTATAACTTTTTAAATCCATGGGCAGGATTTACCATTCGTCCTGATGCTGAATGGATCAACAGTTATACATTTTCGGGCTGGATGGTTGGCTCCACAACAACAAACGGAGATTTTATCGACAGGATATTATCCGTTAATTTTGAAATGTACACAAAGGATTGGGGAGGGGTAAACCTGAGTGCAAGAAACAGTAAAATTGCTCTTTTGTTCCCAACAAACTTGATCAACGGAGAAGAATTACTTCCGGTTGATACATATAACTTCAACAGAATTGCATTCGATTATTATTCTGATACCAGAGGGATTATAAACGGAAGCTTGAATACTTCTTTCGGAGAATTCTATAACGGAACCAGAACTCAGTTTGGAGGTTCTTTGAATATGAGAGTTCAACCTTGGGGAAATTTCGGAGTTCGTTATATAGGAAACAAAGTAACTCTTCCCGATAATTACGGAGAAGCAACACTGCACCTTATTGGTCCGCAGGCAGAAGTAAGTTTTTCAAATAATCTTAGTTGGACCAGCTTCTTGCAATACAACACCCAAGCAGAAAACTTTAATATAAACAGCAGATTACAGTGGAGGTTTGCTTCTATGTCGGATCTGTTTATTGTATATAACGACAATTATGCCACAGATAATTTTGCAGTTAAAAATCGCGGTGTGGTATTTAAAATGAATTATTGGTTTAATTGATCTCGTTAACTTTTATCGTTCTTTCAGATCACTTTAGTTCAATCTTATCTGTGAAAAAAAAGACGTTTGATTATATTGACTGGAAATCCAGAACAAACTCTATAATCATAATATGTCACTTAATTTCAATTTCGATTCACTAAAAAAATACAAAGACGAAGGTTTACTGCTACTGAGAGTAGGAGTGGGCTTGAATTATCTGTTTTTTCATGGATGGGGAAAGCTCATGGGCGGTCACGAACGGTGGATTTCACTCGGGCAGGTAATGCCTCATTTCGGAGTTGATGAAATTGCTATGGTCTGGGGATTTTTGGGAGCGCTTATTGAAACACTGGGAGCGCTACTCTTTGCAGTAGGGTATAAATTCAGATTTGTTGCGATGCTTTTAGGATCAATGATGCTGGTTGCAGTTTATGCACACATAAGCGACGGAGACAGTTGGCGACAGGCCTCGCATGCATTTAAGATGATGTTCGTATTTTTTGGAATGATGTTGATCGGATCTGGGAAATATGCAATTGAGAAATCCTGAATGATCTAAAAGAAGACACAACCAAAGCTAAAGTCTAAATGGAGAAGACTTCTCGATTGAAGATCGAGCAACTAAAAAGTCAAAATTCACTTATCTGTATTGTTAACCAATTCAAAACGAACAAAAATTTTGACTACGTATTCAAGTTTTTGAAAATTTAGATCTAATGTGTTACTAGCAAGAGAAACACCGGAAACACTACCGGAAAGAGCTCTTCTTACTACGGCGCTTGAATTACTGAAATAAGAGCTATTATGTAGAATATTTTGAAGATCTTCTGATAACAAATTAATATTACCAACTGTTTGTTTTGAATCTTTAAGAAGACTTTCGGCTTTAAGTTTAGCGTTTGATAGAGCACTTTGCAGAAGCTGTAACTTTATTTCGTCTTCTCCAGAATAGTCAAGTTTAGAAATTCTTGCGTTATAAATCTCCAAGTCTTCTAGAACTAGAAATAATTTACTTACTTCATCTTCATTTTTGAGTTCAATTTCATATTCCTTACGATTTATTTTTTTATCTCTTCTTAACCATCTTTCATATAGGTTTGAGGATTGATCCAGTACAAACAGATTGTTTTTTTTAAGTAAGTCGCTTTCTTTTAGATCTTCTAAAAGCAGTTTCTCAGTTAACTCAACACTATTTTTTAACTCTGAGTCATCCAATATTAACTTAATAAAGATTTGATCTGGTGATACTGATCGTTTTGCTTCCCCAATCACCTCTATGTATGCATTAGTATCCTGAGCATTAACGGATAATGCTGTACATGCTGCCAGAATTAAGAAAAGGATGGCTCGTTTCATTTCATCAAATCCTCGATCTCAGTAACTTCTTTAGGAACGTTCGTCATATTCTCCATTCCATCTTCAGTGACAATGATATCATCTTCTATGCGTACACCTCCAAAACCGAGCAGAGATTCTACTTTTTCAGTATTCAGAAATTGGTTCTTTTCAGGATCAGCGATAGCAGGTTCCAGAACAGCAGGAACAAAATAAATTCCCGGCTCAATGGTAACCACCATTCCGGGTAGCAACTCACGACGAGCTCTTAAAAATTTAATTCCCGGCCGTTCAATTCTGTCTACTCCTTTTGGATAGCCTCCAACATCATGAGTATCTAATCCTAAAAAGTGACCCAAGCCGTGCGGGAAGAAAAGCGCAAAGATATTTTCTTCCATCATGTCATCAACATTGCCTTTAACAACACCCATGTCTTTTAAGCCTTCCATCATAGTTCGGGCAGCAAGTAAATGCAGGTCTTCCATTTTAACTCCCGGTTTGATGGAATCAAGCACTTTATTCATCCCAGCTAAAACAGAGTTATAAATACCTTTTTGAATATCGGTATATTTACCATTTGCAGGAAAAGTTCTGGTGTAATCTGATGCGTAGCCGTTGCATTCAAATCCGGAATCCATCAAAAACAGATCGCCATCTTTGATCTTGCTGTTATTGACTACATAATGAAGAATAGATGCATTAACACCCGAGGCAAAAATTCCGTTGTAAGCATCCTGCATTAACCCATTTTCGATCTGAACTTTGTTAAAGATCGCCTTCATTTCATACTCGTACATCCCCGGTTTAATTGATCTCATTACTTCAAGATAAGCCAGATCGTTTACCCTACAGGCTTCGCGCAATTGATCCAGTTCCCAGTCGGTTTTCAGAACTCTGCAATAAGTGAGCGCATCAACTAACGCTTCTGTTTCTACATTAAAACCACGGTTCAGATCTTCTACAAACTCAGCCTGTTCATCATCAATGCAATAGACGGTTTCAGGTTTAAGTTCATTCAGAACTTTAAGGATATCATTTCTGTAATGAAGATGGTCAGGTTGGTATTCTTCCTGATATTGCTCTTTTGTTTTCACATATCCATGCCACACAGCATATTGAGCATCCCGTTCAGGTACAAAAAGATGATATTCTTCTTTCTTCAGGTCTAATACGAGCGAACATTCAGCTTCATTTACTCCTGTTAAGTACCAGAAATTCGATTCCTGACGAAATGGAAATTCGTAATCAGTATCATAACGATACATAATTTCGGCTCCCTGAATAAATACAACTCCATTTTGGTTGTCATCAAATAATGAAAAAAGCTTTTCTCTGTGTTGATTATGCATTTGTGTAGTGTATTAAATTTTATATCTGAGGATATGGATTTGAAGTATCAATTTCGAACAAACCTTAATAAAAGAACTGAATTTAAAAATTGAATTCAATTTCTTAGATTCAATAAAATTTAAAAGGGCTAATAAGGGCATATATTGTTTTTTAACAGAAAGAAACTATCCGGATATATATTTCAGATAGGATTTAATAGATGTGGAACAAGTTCCATTGCGTATTTTTTTGAGAAAAACGGGTATAGTGCAGCTCATTGGGAAAAAGGCACTATCGCTGTAGGGATGGAGCTCGCCAGAATAAAGAACAAACCATTACTCACTTATTGCAAGGAATACGATATATATACAGATCTGGAAAAAGTGAATATGTGGCGTTTACCAAAGCTTAAATGGAAATACCCTATTTTCAGAAAGTTTTTAAAGGAAACAGAGGTAAATGTAGAAGAAGCACCACCGGTTTATGCATATAAACATTTTAAGCAGCTGGACAAACACTATCCTGAAAGCAAATTCATTTTTAATACAAGAGAAAAAGAAGATTGGCTCAAAAGCCGATTAAAACTAAATAAGGATAATAACCTGATCACATACAGATCTTGCAGATGTGGTGATAACTATCACTCATCTGAACAGGAATTGATTCAGTGTTGGGGAAAAGAATGGGACGAGCATCACCAAAATGTATTGGATTACTTTGAGGACAAAGAAGACAAATTGCTTTATTTTGATATCCAGAAAGATGGCGTGGACAAGCTAATAAACTTCTTCTCGGATCTGGACCTGGATACAAAGCACTGGAAAAAGAGAAATAAGTCGAAAACTAAATAACGAACTTACATATATAACTCAACGGTAGACAATAACTGTTTTAGATCTTCTACTTTCTCGAGTTGTTCTTTGCGTTCGTAGCTTTGAATAAGATTTCGAATGGTTCTGATGAGAATATCCATATCAGAAGCCATCTGGAAATATTCGGGTTTCGGCTCGATGTTATTCTTTTTCAAAAAGAAATAGCATTGATCGTAACTTACTACTGTGCCGTCATCATATGGGTCAACCAAAAACTCTTCTCTTTCCCCGATATAAGTAAGCATAAAATGAATAGGCATATTTACTCCAAAAACGGGTAGATCCAATCGTCGGGCAATGAACATAACTACCATGCTTAGAGTAATAGGTAATCCTTTTCGTCTATCAATTACAGTATCGAGAAAACAATTGGCAGGATTGTGATAATCTTTTTGATCTCCGTTAAAATTCAGATCTTCAAATACAAATTTGAATAAGTGAGAAGCTTTTTTCTTCTCGTCCAGTTTATACCGAATACTTGGGGCAACCATTTCAGCGAAATGATCCAGTTTGTCTTTATAGTGTTTGGTATCAATAGTTGGATTCCCAAACCGTGAAAGCATGAATATGATAGACTCCAGATCTTTTCGGTTTTTAATACCGTTCTCCAATGCATCCACAAAATCAGTTTGTAAGCCTTCAAAAGTCAGGGTATGGATAAGCTCATTAACTCGTGTCTTTTCCTCTCCTTGTTTCAGGTCAACCTGATACTGATCAAGCATAGGAACGGCATTTTCACCAAGCTCCACAAATCGACGATTCACAGATTCCTGAACAAATGGATCCGGGTCATCCATAAGAGTTAGCAATGATTGTATTTCAGATTTTGAGATCATAGAATCAAAGGTAAGGATTGAAAAATACAACAACCAAGAAAAGCTTCTAAGTCTCTGATTGAACTTAAATGCATAAAAAATTGCTGTTTATTGAAACTATTGATGTTTTTCGGGCTAACAATAAATTCAAAGATAAACCTACATGGATATATGAAACACTGGATGAACGTAATTTCAAAGTACTATCAAAGGATCGTAAATAGCATTGCGTTCTATCCTACGATCATTGCTGTGGCATTCATGGTTTTTTCTATTTTTGTGATGAGGATCGAATTCAATGATCTTGTAATAGAGCTTAAAAGCAATATTGAGCGGGTTCTGGTCCATGATTCGAACAATGCCCGATTGATCTTAGGTACCATTGTAGGAAGTCTTATCTCTTTAATGGTATTCAGTTTTTCGATGGTGATGATCGTGCTTAACAGAGCTACTTCTACTTTATCACCAAGAGTTATACCCGGATTGATCTCAGACAAATTTCATCAAGTTGTTCTAGGTTTCTATTTGGGTAGTATCATTTATAGTTTGATCCTGATCGTAAATATCGATGCTCCCGGCGTTGATTTTTCGGTGCCATCCCTGGGCATCTTTGTAAGTATGATTCTGGCCATAGTTTGTATGGGTTTGTTCGTGTATTTCATTCATTCCATATCTCAAAAAATTCAGGTGGATTTCATTCTGAATGATATTTACAAGCTTACCAAGAAAGAACTCGAAGGAGTGGATCATGACAATGCTAAAAAAGAATTGCCGGATACTTCTGATTGGATAACATGCCTTGCAAAAGATTCCGGTTATCTGAAGAAAATCGATGGACCGGGACTAACGGAGTTTTGTAAGAAGCATGACTTCAGACTTAATGTGAAAGTCTCCATCGGATCATTCGTAGTAAAAGAATATCCTTTTATTGAGATCAGTAAGGAATTGGATGAAGACGTAATCGATCAATTGAGTTCTTATTTTACACTTTATACAGAAGAGCGAGTTTCGGATCATTATTTATTCGGCTTTAAACAGATCTCTGAAATTGCGGTAAAGGCACTCAGTCCGGGAATCAATGATCCTGGAACAGCTGTAAAAGCCATCGATCTGTTATCCGATCTGTTGACGAAATTGATGGAGGTTGATGAACAAAATTACATCCCGAATTCAGAAGACGAGCCGCTGGTATTTGTCCGACCGGTTCCTTTTAAGGATGTGATGTTTCAGATCATTGTGCCGATCAGAGAATATGGTAAGAAAGATGTTTCTGTATTAGTACGCTTGCTCGACTGCATCAAACATATGATCTATTCTGATATACACCGCAAACGTTTTACTTCTCTATTGATATCATATGTAGACAACTTTCTTACTTGTTCAGAGGAATACATTGATAACAAATTGGATAAGGAAAGTATCAATGATCGCTTAAGAGAAATAAACGAATGTTTAGAAAAAGAACAGCAGTTTCAATTGCTGTAGATACAAGAAAGAAATGCTCTCCAATTTGATGATTTTATCATTAGCTTTATCTGAATTATAAAACTCAGTGTATAAAATGAAAATCAACGTTTCTTCCGAAATCGGACATCTTAACGGAGTTATCGTTCACACTCCCGGTCATGAAGTATCATTGGTAAATCCCGAGCTTAAAGATGAGCTCCTTTTTGATGATATTATCTTTGAAGAAGACGCCAGAGAAGAGCATTTGGATATGCTTGATCTTTTTAAAGCCGCTATGCCCAAAGATGGACAGGTTATAGAGATCGTAGACCTTTTCAAGGATTCCATCCAAAACGAAGAGGCCAGAGCATTCTTTATTGAGCAGCTGATCAGAGAATTTCCGGAAGAGAATTTATCCGTGATCGAAAAGCAACTACATAAGTTGGACGCTCAACAATTACTGGAATTCAGCACACAGGGTGTTTTACCGGGTGGAAGCAAGTTTTCCCTTTTGCCTTCTCCGAATCTGCTATTTACGCGCGATCTTGCAGCAGTAGTTGATGACACTATTTTGATTTCCAGAGCAGCGACTAAAACCCGTCTTCGGGAATCATTGATGATGGAGACGCTAGTGGAGTTCAATCCACTTTTTGATTCTGTACGAGACAGCGCTATTCGCATTTCCGGTAACCAGTCTATTGAAGGTGGAGATGTGTTGGTGGAATCAAAGGATCTGGTACTGATCGGAATGAGTGAGCGGACTTCATTCACAGGGTTGATGAAGGCGGCAGATGGATTGCTTAATCACGGAGTAAAAACAGTATTGGCAGTCGATATTCCAAAACAACGTTCTTCCATGCATTTGGATACTATTTTCACTTTTGCCAGCAATTCAGAATGTATAGCTTTTCCTCCGGCCATTATGGAGCAACAGGATAATGTAGTAGCACTACGGAAAGTTAACGGCGCAATTCAGGCAGAATCCAGATCGTCATTACAATCTGCGTTGAACGAATTTTCAGCCAATACATACGATTTTATAAAGTGCGGCGGAGAAGACAGAACCAATCAATTCCGCGAACAATGGACAGATGGAGCGAATGTGTTTGCACTTGCCCCGGGAGTTATTGTTGGATATGAACGAAACACAAATACCTTCAATACACTTGTAGATCATGGCTATTCATACATGAATCAGTTTGAGTTTATCGAAGAGTTTGGAAAAAAAGGACTCGATCTGAATCAAGACAACAAAATTGCCGTAAGTTTTCAGGGACATGAATTATGTCGGGGTCGTGGTGGCGCCCGATGTATGACGATGCCTATTTCAAGAGAAGAAATTTAAAGAGGAACTGATTGAGTAACGACGAACATCCATCATCCATAGAAACAGATTTCGAAATTCTGTCAAGAAGCGAAGAATCGAAAAATAAACCCGATACAAAAACGATCTTAAAACATCTGGCTTTGTTTGTGCTTACGTTTATTTCGGTTTCAGTTGTAAGCTCGATCTTTGTTGGATTGGGGAATGGAATTTCAACTATTGGTCCGTTGGTTTTACCTGGAACAGAAGATCTGTTGCGAGGAGTGCTGTTCGCGTCATTGCTTTTGAGTTTTCTTACTTTTCACGAGTTCGGACATTATTTTGCGGCGGTTTATCATAACATAAAAGTGAGCCTACCATATTATATTCCACTTCCTGTTGGAATTGGAACACTTGGTGCTGTTATTCGGATCAAAGAAAAGATCCATCAAACCAAAAAGTTGTTTGATGTAGGAGTAGCCGGACCAATCGCCGGTTTCGTTGTTTCTTTAATTGTGTTGATCGTCGGTTTTGCCACCCTTCCGGAACCAAGCCATGTGCAGAGTTTTGGCGGACACGAAGAACTGAAAGCTTATGTAGCCCAAACAGGAGAGTATCCTACAGAGATCTTGTCAGAGGATGAAGGAACGGTGCTTATTTTCGGAAATACAATTCTCTATGGTTTTCTGGCTTCGCTGTTTGATAACGTTCCGCCACTATGGGAAATGTATCACTATCCGTGGTTGCTGGCAGGATGGTTTGGATTGTTTTTTACGGCGCTGAATTTAATGCCGGTTGGTCAGCTGGATGGAGGGCACATTCTCTATTCTTTGATCGGTTATAAAAACCACAAAATAGCCGCTCGAATATTCTATTCATTTATCACAATTTTAGCCGGAATTGAGTTGGTTCCTTTTTTCCATGATTTGCTGGGAAAATATGACACTTCATTCGGAGCACTTTCCTGGTTGATCTGGGGAATCATGTTGTTCAGTGTTATGCATATCGCTTTTCAAAAAGAAGCGAAATGGGTAAGCACAATGTTTACCACTTCTTTAATCTGTTCTGCGCTTTATTTGTATGTGATACAAGGCCCTCAGGAAGGTTCGCCTTCTTTAATATGGGGTGTATGGACACTATTCATCACTTTTGTGGTGAAAGTAGAGCATCCGCCGGTTACATTTTACACACCACTTTCTAAAGGAAGAAAAGTGATAGGCTGGCTAAGTATGCTTATATTTATACTCTGTATTAGTTTGAATCCAATATTTACACAATAGAACCCATGAAAAAATTATTCATCCTGTTTTTGATAGCCGGATTTGCCGCATGTGCGGAAACCAAAAAAGAAGATATGTCAACCAAATCAATGGCTGAAAAAGTAGAATTCTTCTTAGAGAATGATCAGTACACTGATGCGCTTACTTTACTGGAAACTCAAGATGAGACTGAAGAAGTAATGACATTGAGAGAAAAAACGCATCTCAACTACGGACTTTTTCTGGAATATCGCGATTCCAACGTAACCAACATGCGTGATAAAATGAATGGAGCTTTGGCTCAGTATGTTGAAGTACTGAAGATCAATCCGGATAACGAAAAAGCGATCAGCGAGATAGAGCAGATTCTGGGAATTTACGCCACTTTTGATAACCGCAGCCCGGACGAAGAAGTAGCTGAAGATCTCCGCGAACTAGGATTTGAAGTTTAGTTATAAACGTCATGCTGAACTTGATTCAGCATCTGTCGCCAGCAAGAGACCCTGAAACAATACTGAATCAAGTTCAGCACATGGTTCAGGGTGACCTAAAAAAATTATGAGCAACAACAACACCCCTACAATACAAAATCGAAAGGCTCGGCACGATTATCAGGTTGAAGAAACCTTCGAGGCCGGCATTGTTCTGAAAGGAACAGAGGTGAAGTCTATTCGTCAGGGGAAAGCTTCGTTTACTGATTCCTTTGCTTTTCTGAAAAACGGAGAAGTATTTTTAAGAGAGTTGTACATTAAGCCTTATGAGCATGGTTCGTATTACAATCACGATCCGAGAAGAGAACGAAAGCTTTTGCTCAACAAAAAAGAAATTCGTCAGCTCGATAAATTGGTGCAGCAAAAAGGGTTTACGCTCGTTCCGTTGAAGCTGTACTTCAAGAGAGGAAATGCCAAAATTCTGATCGGAGTAGCCAAAGGTAAAAAGAGCTTTGACAAAAGAGACAGCATCAAAGAAAAAGACTTAAAGCGACAACTAGACCGCAACGTGAAAGGGACGTATAAGGTTAATTTGTAACAACGTCATCCTGAACTTGTTTCAGGATCTTATGCAAAGGCTTTGACGTAGGACACTTGTTCAATCTTTATTTATAAGCTTCTTCAACTAACGCAAACGTCTCGCTTGTGTGTTTCTTGGAAAATATTCGTCCAAGCGTGACGCTTGAATTAGGAGGGGAATTTATTTTGCTTGATTCAATCTCCAAAAAACAAAACCCCGCCCTTTCGGACGAGGTTTTCATATTCAACAGGAAAGTCTGTAAGCCGGATTTTGTTCATCCACAAATAGCGGATTCGGTAATCATTTATCTGGTGCACTCCACCCGATGGCGTCACGACAAGTGGCGTATACCATCTTACATGAGCTTGCACCCCGCGAGGTTTACCTTGCCTCTTCGGTCACCCTCAGAGCGGTGAGCTCTTACCTCACCTTTTCACCATCACCCCCAAACGCGGAGCGTTGGAAATTCCAATGTTTAAAGCTCAAATTTCAAACAAGCACCAATGTTTTAATATTTAAACATTGTGATTTGTTTGTGTTTTGGAGATTGTTATTTGAAATTTCACCAGCGCTCCGCGCTGGAGGCAGTTTGTTTTCTGTTGCACTGTCTGTCTCAGTATCATTCCTGATAAAGAGCCTCTGCTACGCCCGAAGGATCGCAGAGCGCGGTACTTGTCGGTGTCCGGACTTTCCTCCCCCCGCACATAACATTTAACGATCAATGCTTTTTTCTAACCTTTCTTTCAACCTTCTAATACCTTGTCCGTGATGTTTCAGCTTTCTTTCTCTGGCTAAAGCATCACTTTTATTTTTGAAGCCCTCAAAATATACCAACTCATAAGGCATTCCACTTTTGGTGGATTTGACCTCTCCATTATTATGTTGGGCTAATCTTTTCTTAAGATTACTTGTGTACCCAACATAAAACTTATTATTGGTTTTACTTTGAAGGAGGTAAACATAGAAATACATAAAAGAGCATTAAATGTTATGTGCGGGGAGCGATTACCCGACTTTCCTAAATCAAAATACGGTTTTGACCAAGATTATAAAAGAACGAACAAAGGGATTAGTTAATAAGTAGATAAGTAAGAATCATAAGCATATAATTCTCCATTTGAAGGGAGATGAACATCCAAACAGTTCTTTAGATGTTCCGAGGGATGCCAGAATCTTTGCTAATATTTAATCACTTTATCTTACTCCCATCCCCAATAAACACCGCTAATTTTCCGGAAGAAAACTCAAGTGTAACCGGAGAAGCCGTAACGGTATTAGAAGTAGCATCCTGAACGCCGGGCTCCAAGCGTACATTATTCAGAGGATACAGAACTCCGGAAGAGATGAAATTTTCTACAAATCCGGAAACAGGGAAAAAAGAAATAGTAGTATCTATTGGAATATCTTTTTCAAAAGGAGAATCAGCTAAAAAAGTTTTGCCGTAATCGTCTTCAAAAACCAAAGACTCAAACCGGTCATGAAATTCCACTAACGAAGAAAGGTTTTTTTGTTGATGATCGATGCGTTTTCCCAAAGCTCCTAGAACAGAACAAGTTTTCGCGCCTTTTTTAAGTGCATAATTCAACGCTTTATCCAGATCGGTGCTGTTTTGGTCGTCGAGTTTTAATACTTCAATATTTTCATGATTGGTGTATTTGAAACTGTCCAGATCTCCGAGAACGATATCAGGAGTAAAACCATATCCGAGAAACACGTGCCCACCACTGTCTGCGCCAATTTGGAGATCGGCTTTTTTGATATGGGTTTCTAATAAAGCTTTGGTTGGAGGCGTGCCTCCGCAAATAATAAGTGCGTGCATATATTTTTGATGTAAAACTCGAAAAAAATCACCCCAAAAAGAAATGGAATTCTGGCTATATACATCTATTTTGGCGTTCAAAAAGAAAATTCTATGTTTGAAAAGCTAATTCCGGAATTGTTATCTCACAAAAAGATCGGGGTTTTTTCACATGTGCGCCCCGATGGAGATTGTTTAGGCTCACAAGTTGCACTTTGTCTGTGGTTGCAAAAAAATGGTGTAGATTCATCCGCTTTTAATGAAGATGAAGTAAATAAGAACCTCGAATGGCTTACTGAATTTAAAAAGATCGACAAACCCGATTTCTCTGATCTGAAAGAATTCGACGCTTTTGTATTTGTAGATGGGAATGCGCTTCATCGTTTTGGTGATACCGCAGAAAAGATCACCGAACTTGGAAAGCCGCTCTATATGATAGATCATCATCCACAGCCGGATGAAGTTTTTAAAGAGTTTGTGTCAAAAACGGACGCTTCATCTACTTGTGAGTTGGTTTATAATTTGTTTGCAGAGCATGATATTGCTCAAATTGATGAACAATCAGCTAAAGCCATGTATGTTGGAATTGTAACCGATACAGGTTCTTTTCAGTTTGACAGCGTGAAACCCGGCACTATGAAAGCGGCTGCCACTTTGTTGGAATATGGAAATTTTACTCCTGATGAAGTTGTACAAAAAGTATATTCTTCGAAACCCATGAAGCAGATCAAGTTACTGGGTTTGGCACTGGATACCATATCTTTGCATGAGAACCAACAAATTGCGACTATGTACGTTACAAAAGCGATGTTTCAGAAAACGGCTACTTCCAATGAAGACACGGAAGGATTTGTAGCTTATCCGCTAAGTATAGAAGGAGTAAAAGCATGCATTTTCTTTCGAGAAGACGAAGATAGAATTAAATTAAGCCTGCGTTCTCAAAGCGACATTGATGTAAATGAATGGGCAAGAGAACTCAATGGCGGAGGCCATAAAAAAGCAGCAGGAGCCTGGTATAAAGGCAAAATGGAAGAAGCAATCGAAGACGTCATCAGTATTGGAAGAAAACAATGGATTAACGATTAGGGAATGAAGAGAACAGTTACTACCGCAAGTTTACTGATATTAATTTTTTGTGCAGCTTGTTCTAAACAAGAAAGGCCGGATCTTATACCGACTATTTCTCCTTTAGAATATGATTCCTCACCGGCGATTTTTCAGCCGGAGGAAGAAAAGGAAGAGGTAAAGACAAATCAGGTTTCTATTTCTGAGAGCAGAAGTAACGCTATTACCAAAGCAGTTGAAAAAGCCAGTCCTGCAATTGTGAGTATTACAGTAACAGAAGTTGAAAGAGGATATAATCGTGTGATGGATCCTTTTTTCTCCCGTTTTTTTCAAATGCCATCAGAGCGTGAAGTAAAAAGTATTGGCTCAGGATTTATTATCAGAGAGGATGGATTGATTGTTACCAATGAGCATGTAGCAAGTAAAAGCGCCAAAAAGATCATGGTGGCGCTTTCAAATGGAGATACGTATGAGGCTGAACTACTTGGATCAGATGAATTAGCAGATCTGGCTTTATTGAAAATAAAAGAACCGAAAGGAAAAATGCCTTTTGTGAAATTCAGCAACTCCGAAACAGCAATGGTTGGAGAGTGGGCTATAGCGATGGGAAATCCATTTGGTTTATTTGATGATGGACAGGCTTCGGTAACAGTTGGAGTGATAAGTGCTACAAAAAGAGACTTTCGTCCCGATCCTAAAGACCCACGGGTGTATATCGACATGATCCAAACGGACGCGGCTATTAACAGAGGGAATTCAGGCGGACCGTTAGTAAACAGTGATGGAGAAGTAATCGGTGTGAATACCTTTATATTCACGGGCGGAACCAGTAATGGATTTGTAGGGCTTGGATTCGCGATTCCTGCGAACAGAGTAAAGAAGATCATTAAACAGCTAGAGGAATCCGGTGAAGTAGCTCTGGATTTTGATCCGGGGATGGAATTCACTAGAATGACTACTCAGATCGTGTATCAATACGGAGTGCCGTCTATTCATGGACTTTTTGTGACCAGTGTAAATAAAAATGGACCGGCTTACGAATGTGGAATTATGCCCGGGGATATCATCACAAAAATAGGAGATGAAAGAGTGAGTAGTGAAATGCATGCATGGGCTTTGATGCGGGAATTTGAGGAAGGGGAAAAAATGTCTATCACCTTAGTAAGAGGTCAAAACCAATATGAAGCAGTTATGACATTGCGAAAAAGAGTGAAAGGGAAATGAGTGCGGAATCAGATTATACGATTCTGGTTGTAGATGATGATAGAGCTTCTCACATCATTGTTAAGAAGCTGATTGGCAAAAAGTACACACTTATTCATGTGCAGGAACCCCAGCAAGCCATAAACATGCTTTCAGAGAAGAAAATAGACCTAATACTCAGTGATATTCATATGCCGGGAATGACAGGTTTGGAATTTCTGGAGGCTATTAAAAAAGATTCTGATAAAGCAAATATCCCGATTTTACTCATGACCAGTTTGCCAACCATTGAGAAAGAACAGAAAGCAATGGATCTTGGAGCAAAAGATTTCATCCAAAAAAATCTGTTTCATGAAAAACCTCAAGAAGTAGCTGAGCGAATCGAAATGAAGCTGGTATCCAATTTCGTAGTTCCGGATCTGTCAAAAAAACTGGCGGCTAATAAAAAGACCTTAGTGGAAGACATGATGGTCCGGATGGAAACTATGGACTTCCTAAATGTGTCGCAGGAATTTTGCAGACAGCTAGCAAAACTTTTTGAGCTGGAGCATTTATCATTTTGGAAACTTTCAAAAGAAAAGCCACACCTTTTAGTTACAGTAGGTTCAGCGGTTCCTGAAAACTATAACCCTAAAGACCTGTATGCAGAATTGGTAGTCAGAAAAATGATCAAGAGCCGAAAGCCTTACTTTACCAATAATATTTATAACACCAATCAAGGCGTGTTTATAGAGGGCTCAAGAAAAGAAGGATTGCCAGCTGAGATGGGAGTTCCTATGTTCGCAATTACAGAATCTGATCTGATCAATAACCACATGAAAATTCCGGCAAAAGCCCCCATTTTTGGATATATATTGATGAAGCGCAGTAAAGTGTTTTCGACAAAAGAATATGCTGTACTGTCCAATTTGATTATTCGTTGCAGCACCATGATCTGGCGATTGTATAAGCAGATGTAGGTTTAAATCTAATTTACTTTAGTAGCAATTGTATCATTATGCCCCATCAGAAATTGTCGAAGATAAAGCCCAATCGTTGCTCGGGATTCGAATCCAGCTTTTAATGCAGCATCTTCAAACTCTTCATCCGTCAGATCAGGATCGGTGGCAAAATCGATCATATCTTTATAGAAACCGAGGGTGAAATTATCGACATCGCTTCCGAATTTGGTTACGAAGATTACATTTCCATCGCGATTAGTTTCGTTGTAGTAAATATTTTCCATAGCTCTTTGCTCGAGCAGTTCATCATGTAAACCCCGGGCAGCATTAAACATCTCGATATGATATAATCCGGCTTCAGAATCTTTTTCTAATAACTCTTTCCAACTGATTTCTGATTCAGCTAAAAAGTCATGCTGAAAATCTACCCATTCACTGTAATCATGCATTTCAGGTTTCGAAAATGGAGTCATAAGCATCAGGTCCCAGTGATCGCCCTGACTGTGACGCATGATCATCATATTGCCATCGGTATCCGATTTTTGCTTTTTAACATATTCGATGAGGTCGCCCAGTTCTCCCGGCGCTGCTCTCAGAAGCGTTACCTGATAATTATTTTGAGCAAATAACGGAGTGCTAAGAAGTAAAAATAGAGCAGCGAAAATAGCTTGAGAGAATTTTATCATAATGGGATCCTAGTTTTCTTTTTTATTCTTTTGGATAAATTTTTCAACTCTGGAAGTATGGTTTTCATCCACCCAAAGGTCAGCAAAGGGCTCGATCTCGGCCTTCATCTTCTTGAATCTTTCAGGCGATTTGATACCGCTGTTTTGTTTAAGCGTTTTTATAAAATCTCTTCCGTTATTTAAAAGTGGTTGAACCCATTCCACAACATTCTGCTCTTCAACAATAGTATTAATGAAATTATAGTCTCGCAGCTGTTGAGCAGATTTAATTTCTGCTTTTCCCTGCCATTCCAATGCTTTAGACCTGCCAACTCTTTCGATTAAACGAGTAAGACCGCCCCATCCGGGAGTTAAATAAAATCTTCCCTGAGTAAAACCGAATTTGGAATGAGATGCCGAAAGAATGAAATCAAAGGCCATCATACACTCAATGCCGCCCCCGTATGCATCACCGTTTATAAAAGCGATATTCCAGCAAGGCAATTCTTCAATTCGTTTGAATAACTTTTGCATTCGCTCTGAGACATTTATGGCTTCCTCTTTTTGAGTAATAGTATGAAACTCCTTTAGATCGCCACCGGCAATAAAACTTTTTTTTCCTGCTCCCGAAAAAATGAAAACTTTTATAGAATCATCTGTTTCTAATTCAGAAACCAAATCTTCTAACTGATCAATTACCTTAAAGTTAATTGCGTTTCGGGTTTCGGGGCGATCAATTTTTGCCCACAAAATATGGTCGGATACTCTTTTTGATCGAATCATTATCTTTCTGCGGACTCCTCAAACAACCATTGTAAATACTCCGGATTTCCTTCGTCCTCTGCAATGTTAAGACTGATAATGCAGGGGCATTGATAGGAATGGTTATCTAAAATAAAACGAGTAACCGGTTGTACTTTTGAAATGTGTGTTTTTACGAGCAGGATGGTTTCAGAACCTTCTTCAATTGCATTATCCCATTTATAAATAGATTCCATTCCCGGAATAATATTAACACAGGCTGCCAAATTCGCTTCAATGATCTTTCTTCCAAGATCAGAAGCTTGTTGTTTAGTTTCGGTTGTAACGTAGAGTAGTCGCAGGTTTTTATGCATGGTACTAGAATTTCTGCAAAGCAAAGCCAAAACCCAAATTTTTTACTTTTTATACTTTTGATAGAGCATGAGTTTTAGTTTTAAATTTTCATTCAGAAAGGTGGAATTTGTTTGTTTTTACCCCTATCTTTGTGAGCTCTAAACTATGCGAAAGTGGTGGAATTGGTAGACACGCTAGATTTAGGATCTAGTGCCTTAACCGGCGTGGGGGTTCGAGTCCCCCCTTTCGTACTTTCCTATCTAAAAAATACCTGTTTATAACAGCTGAATTGCACATAACAAAGCGGAGAAAAAGTGAACATTTCTGTTAAAGAATTAACAAAAGTTGATAAAGAACTTACCCTGACAGCAAAACGAGAAGACCTTCAGGAAACATTCAACGAAGCATATAAAAAGTACAAAGGTCAGATCGCACTACCTGGATTCAGACCCGGAAAAGTTCCAATGGGAATGATCAAAAAGAGATTCGGTACTGAGATCGAGTACGAAGAGATCAATAAGTATGTACAAAAAGTATTCGAAAAGGATGTAGTTCCTGAGTACAATCCGGTTGGCGAGACTGAAATGGTTGATATGACCTGGGAAAACGACGAGCTGGAAGTGATATTTAAGATCGGAACAAAGCCTGAAATAGAGCTGAAAGACCTGAGCAAGATCAAAGTGAACAAAATGGTTCATGATGTTACTGACGAAGAAGTATCTGAAGAAATTGAAAGAACTTTAGAGCGTGAAGGCAACTGGGAAGATGTTGACGGAAAAGCAACCAAAGACTCCAAGCTTATCGTGGATGTAATTTCTCTGGATAAAGATGGAAATCCGGTTGACGGCGAAGAAGATGTTGATCAGGTTATTGACCTGAGACAAGATGGTGCTAAGGATTTCCTGAAGTCGCTTAAAGGAAAATCTGCCGGCGATGTTGTAGATATGGAACTAGGTGAAGGTGATGAAAAGGATCGCTTCAGAGTAACCATCAAAAAAGTGCAAAAGCTGAACAAAGCAGAGATGAGTGAAGAATTCATTTCTAAAAACAGCAATGGTGAAGCAAAAACTGAAGATGAGTTTAAGAGCTACATCAAAAGCCAGATGCAGAAGTACTACGATCAAACTTCAGAAGATTTATTCAAAAATGAAGTTGTAGAAGCGTTGGTTGATGCTCATAAAGTAGATGTTCCTGAAGTGTTTTTAGAGCAGGTACTGAATTCTTATGTGGAACAACAAAAGCAACAGCAAGGCGGTACTCTTCCGGAAAACTTTGATGAAGTTGTTTATAAAGAAGAAATGAGAGAGCGTGGACTGAGAGAAGGTCAGTGGCATTTCATTAGCCAAAAATTACAAGAAACATTTGAAGATATCGAAATAAAACCCGAAGATATCGACGAGTTCATTTCTGTGGAAGCAGCCCGTTATGGTGCTTCTCCGGATCAGCTTAAACAATACTACGCTCAGAACCCGAATTTACTGGAGCAATTGAGAAGCAGTATTCGTGAGAATAAAGTATTTGTTAAGCTTGAAGATGAAGTCAAAATCACGGAACTTGACAAAGAAAAGTACCGTAAGTTTCAGGAGAAGAAATCCAAAAAATAAAAAATTTACTTAACGGCTATGTTTTATAACTCACTTTCATCACAACCTAAGAATAGTTCTATTGAACCTATAGAGAGCAACCTTGTACCAATGGTTGTTGAAACAACAAGCCGTGGAGAACGTGCCTACGATATTTATTCTCGTCTGCTTAAAGACAGGATCATAATGCTGGGTAGTGGGGTAAATGATGCGGTTGCAAGTTCTTTAGTTGCTCAAATGCTGTTTTTGGAATCAGAAGATCCTGAAAAAGACATAAATTTTTATATAAACAGCCCGGGTGGTTCTGTATCAGCCGGTTTAGCTATTTATGATACCATGCAGCACATTAAATGCGACGTTGCCACAACTTGTATGGGAATGGCAGCAAGTATGGGTGCTGTTTTGCTAACTGCCGGAGCAGAAGGAAAGAGAAGCTGTCTTCCGCATGCCAGAGTGATGATCCATCAGCCGCTAGGCGGAGTTCAGGGACAAGCAAGTGATATCGAGATCGAAGCCAGAGAAATATTGAGAGTTAAGAAAGAACTGAGTCAAATTATCGCAGATCATAGTGGTAAAACGATAGAAGATATCATGAATGATTCTGACAGAAATAACTGGATGACTGCAGACGAAGCAAAAAAATATGGTTTGGTAGACAACGTTGTTTCGAGAGCTAAATCTGCTAAATAAATATTTTTTGATTAGATTTAAGTGCTATGAGCGATAAAAAGGAAAACAACGATATTGTAAATTGTTCATTCTGTGGCCGTTCAAGCCTTGAAGTGAATAGCATGGTTGCAGGACCGGGAGTTTATGTTTGTGATCGTTGCGTTGAAGATGCATCAAGCATTATCAAAAGTGATCTGGCTTCTTTAGCTCGACGAAGAGATAAGCCGGTAAAACCACTTCTGAAGCCGGTTGAGGTTAAAACAAAGCTGGATGAATATGTAATAGGACAGGAGCAAGCCAAGAAAACTCTTTCCGTTGCAGTCTATAATCACTATAAGCGTATCAATAACAATCATAAAGAGATTGATGATACTCAGATAGAGAAAAGTAATATTGTGCTACTTGGACCTACAGGAAGTGGTAAAACATTACTAGCTCGTACTTTGGCAAAGATCATTGACGTGCCTTTTACAATCGCTGATGCCACCGTACTTACTGAAGCCGGTTATGTAGGCGAAGATGTGGAAAGCATTTTAAGTAATTTATTACAAGCTGCAGATTATGATGTAGAACGTGCTAAACAAGGAATTGTCTACATTGATGAAGTGGATAAAGTAGCTCGTAAAAGTGATAATCCTTCAATTACCCGCGATGTTAGTGGAGAAGGCGTTCAACAGGCTCTACTTAAAATTTTAGAGGGGACAGTTGCAAATATTCCGCCAAAAGGAGGAAGAAAGCATCCCGAACAAAGCTTTATTCAATTAGATACTTCTGATATTCTTTTTATTTGTGGTGGGGCGTTCTCTGGTTTAGAAGATATTATTTCAAGGCGCATGTCTACCGGATCTTTGGGATTCCACAATGCTGATAGTGTGAAGTTTGATAAGAATCAGCCGGATATTTTTACGCATGTTGAGCCTGAAGATCTGCAAAGATTCGGATTGATTCCTGAATTGATTGGCCGTTTACCAATGATCTGCGGTTTGCATGAACTTTCTGACGAAGCGATGCTAGACATCCTTCAAAATCCGAAAAATGCACTCTGTAAACAGTACAAAAAACTCTTCAAGATGGAAGATGTTGAACTGGAGTTTGAAAAGGAAGCTTTAGAAGCAATAGTTGAACAGGCAAAGAAGAGAAAGACAGGAGCAAGAGGTTTGCGCTCTATTATGGAAGCTGCTATGATGGACATCATGTTTACGTTACCATCTATGAAAGATATTTCCAGATGTGTGATTACGGCTGAAACCATTGTAAAGAATGCTCCTCCGGTTTACGAAAAGCAAAAAGCTTCCGCATAAACAGATTAAAAGCCCTTTACAGAAAAAATGTAAAGGGCTTTTTCATTTCATAAAGATTCATACATTCAGTGAATTCTAGATTATTGATATGAAACTCTTTGTTCCTTCAAATAGGATAAAAATTGTACTGGTGATCCTGTTGGTTTTTCTGGGTGCCGGTTCTGTGGTATATAATCAATACTTAGTAAGTAAGATCTTAGAGCAAGAACGGTCAAGTGTTGAATTGTGGGCTAAAGGAATTGAGTTCAACAGCCTTCCTGTAAATGAGCAAGCCAGTACTAAGCTTCTAAAAGTGGCACAAATGCTTGAACGTTATCCAAGTGTCCCGGATAGTGTAATTGAACTTATTTATGATGCTGAAAATGCCAAAAGCTCAATTGATTTTGTTACCGAAGAAATCATTTTAAGTCAGGAAAGATTTAAAGTTCCATCTATTGTAGTTGGAGAAGGAAACTTTTTGGCAGCCTCAAAAAATATTGATTCTACACGTTTAAGTACTGCTAGAGAACGAGAGAAATTGATCCGTGAATATCGAAGTTTGAACCCTCCGGTCCGAATCATTTTTGGGGATGAAAAAAAACAATTTGAACAGTTAGTGTATTACGGAGAAAGTCCCACCGTTCAAATGCTGCGCTATTTTCCATTCATTCAAATTCTTCTTTTAGCACTACTTTTGGGAATCGGGTATACCTCGTATAGAAGTATTACACGTTCTGAACAATCTAATTTATGGGTTGGAATGGCTAAAGAGGCTGCTCACCAACTGGGTACTCCTATATCAAGTTTATATGGGTGGCTTCAACTCATGAAGGATGAATACCGGCATGATGAAACAGCCATTAATATTACAAATGAAATAGAGAAAGATGTTCAACGACTTGCCGGGGTGGCCGAAAGGTTTGGAAAAATTGGGTCGGAACCCGAACTAAAGTTGATGAATATTGAGCCTATTCTTGATCAGGTGATGGTATATATGGAGAGAAGGTTGCCGAGACTTGGAAAAGCAGTTAAAGTTGAAAAAAATCTTAAAGCAAAAGGTTTTGTGATGATTAATCCGGACCTTTTTCAATGGGCCATTGAAAATCTGGTAAAGAATGCGATGGATTCTCTGCCTTCTTCCCAAAAGAATTCTTTTATTAGAGTTTCATCTTCGATAGATGGGGAAGAAATATTGATAGATATTGAGGATTCAGGAGCCGGAATTGATATAAAGCATGTAAGAAATGTTTTCAGACCGGGATTCAGTACTAAAAAAAGAGGGTGGGGATTAGGATTGAGTCTTACTAAGAGAATTATTGAAGACTATCACAAGGGTTCTGTTTATGTTCTACGGTCTGAATTGAATGAAGGAACTACAATGAGAGTAACATTAGGGTTAAAAGAAAAATCTGACAGTATGAACCCAATACTGGATCAGTCTCCTCTGTAACCTCTTTTTTTAGCGTAATCTATTAACTCAGTTTTAAGAAGATTTCTGCCTCGGTGAAGTCTGGATCTAATAGTACCAATAGGTACATCCAGCATATTGGCAATTTCTTCATAAGTATAACCTTCCACATCACAAAGTAAAACAACAGTTCTGAAGTCCTCAGGAAGTTGCTTCAATGCGATAGACATCTCATCATCCATTAACTCTCTGAACATTAGACTTTCAAGATCAGAAGTTTCTGTTCGTTCAGCTCTTACGGATTCGTAATACGAAGAAACTTCGTCGTAGTCTACCTCTTGAGGTTTTTTTGAAGTTTTTCGGTAATTATTGATGAAAGAGTTCTTGAGAATCCTAAAGAGCCAGGCTTTGGCATTAGTACCATTTTCATAGCTGCTAAAGAAACGATAAGCTTTGACGATTGTATCCTGAACCAGGTCTTCAGCATCAACGGGATCTGTAGTCAAACGAAGCGCAAAGTTATACATAACATCCAGATGTGGAATGATCTCCTTGTTAAACTCTTGTTGCTTTTTTTTGTTATCCCTCATCGAATGTCCTAGTTTCCTGAAACCAATGTAGTCTTCTAAGTTATTATATACAAGAAACTTACACTGTTTTTCTATTCTTTTAACACTGTTTCAATGTAGTAATTACATCCTAAAGAGGTAAATAGATAAACACTATTAACGAGTTAGTGAAACCCTTATAGGACAAAAAGAACCATTAAATCATAAAGAGCGTGTGTCCAGGCTGCAATTCCAAAACCCCTCCACACATATATACCGTTTAGCATTAACCCAAACACAAATCTGTAAGCAAATGAAGACAGGGTGAATGGATCTCCCATAGACCCAACATAATGAACCATACTGAATAGAAAAGCAGATAAAATGACTGCAGCTGTAATCGCTGCCCAGTTCTTGTTATTAAATACCTTTTGAAAGACCCAAATAAGCACTGAAACCAAAATCACTCTGAAAAATAATTCTTCATAAAGACCAGCTCCCAAAGACAAGGCGAATTTTTGTAAACCAGTAAGAGTGGAGATCGGATCATTAGCTGAAATCGCAAAAACCATGGATACAAAGTAAGTAGCCACTAAAGTAACCAGTACTGCATAAATAGTAGACTCACCTATCATAGCCGGGAAATATTTAAATCTTAACTCGCGTAGTTGTTCCCGTTCTTTATAAAGGATATACATTCCAAATAAGGCTACGATCAATAGAGTAATAGAAACAGCATTGACACCGAATAAAGAAAAAACAGATTTGAACCAGGAATCTACACTAATTCGAACTATTTGAGAGGAGTCGGGTTGCGAGATAAGAATCAGTAATTCGTAAGCGAGAAAAAGCGGTAGACTTATAAGAAAACTGTAAAGCAGATTTTTTGTATCTGAGAAATATGTCTTAAAAGCATTTTCCATTAACTGTCGGTATAGATTGAAACTGATTGTGGTTGATTAATGATCAAATCCAATATTCGAAAAGCCGAGTGAGAAAGTTTCAATCCTGCATTAGTTATTCGATCATTTATACGCACATAAATTCCTTTTCCATTTTCAGGATTTTCTACAAAAATAACCGAACCTATTGAAATATTTGAATGAGCAGCCGTTAATTTTTCCGGATTATAGAGTTCACCATTAGTTGTGGCATTCCCCTTATCAGAATCTGAATATACCATAACGGGGACAGATCCAAGATCTTGAAGGTCAGCTTTCTCCAAATAAGGATTGTCAAAAGTTTTTGATGGAGGAAGAAGAACTGTAATGTTCTTTGCAAGATTTAAGTTATTTACATCGATCTGAGGGTTCAGTGCTTGTAGCTCTGTTTCCGTCATTTCAAACTTATTCAACACAGAATTAAGATTATCAGAACTTGAAAGAGTATAAAGTGCGAACTTGCCCTGCGGGGATGACTCGTTAGAAAACTCAGAAACTACCGGAGCAATACTGACTGACTTGACTGCTAATCTCTGGCCAATCCTTAAATTATTACTGGTTAAGTTATTCAGGTCTTTTAGTTCCTGAACTGTCATGTCATTTTCCTGAGCAATTTTATACAAGCTATCGCCACTTTTTACAAGGTAATATGTATTTGGCGTACTGGATGAAGTGCTAATTAGGGTTGATGTGTCTTCCGTGGGTAATGAATCTGAAACTACTTGTGGGGTGGATTGAATATAGTAGATCAATTCCTGATCGATTTCCAGATTGTTACTGGTGATGCCGTTCCACTCTTTCAACTCTGCTACTGTAACATCCAAAGCTTTTGATATACTGTAAAAAGTATCGCCCTTTTTAACCTGATAAGTCTTCTGTTCCTGGGCGTTGATCGAATTAGAAAAAAAGACCACAAACAGGATAAGTAAAACTGCTTTAATGGTTTTAGTTAATATAGACTTCATAAACTGTCCTCAATTTCCATCTCTAAATTAATTAGTGCTCCCTGCAATTCAGATCGTGAATGTTGATCCTTTAGCTTGGTTGTAACGGTAATACCGTCTTTATAGCATTTCAATGCCAAATTGTTCTCTCCTAATTCTTCATATAATTTTCCCAAATGATAATACACTCCCGCATAATCAGGGTCATTACTACGAATATTTTTAAAAAGTGATAACGCTTTTTCGTGTTGATCAATTTTTAATAATTCCAAGGCTAAAGCAAACTTTAAAAATGAATCATTTGGATTCTCCTTTAATTTACTAGCAAGCTTTGAAATTTTTGATTCCAAAATTTATAAGGATTTAAATCTTTCTTCAATTTCAGCAATAGAATCTCCGCCGAACTTTTCAAGGAAAGCATTGGCAATAACAGGGGCAATAACACTTTCAGCTACTACAACCGCTCTTGGCAATGCGCAAACATCAGATCGTTCATATCTGGTTTCTGTTTCCTTGAGAGTATGCATATCCACCGTTCCTAAAGGATTTAACATGGTAGGAATAGGTTTCATTGCCCCGCGAATAATAATTGGCATGCCATTGCTCATCCCTCCTTCAATACCTCCGGAGTGATTAGTTCTTCGATTAAAATTTGAGCCATCATGAGTAATCTCGTCATGAACATTTTGCCCATCTCTTTTAGCTGCTTCGAATCCAAGACCGATTTCAACACCTTTCATGGCTTGAGTGCCCATTATTGCCTGTGCAATTTTACCGTCCAGCTTTTGATCCCAATGTGTGAAACTTCCCAGACCTACAGGAACTCCGGTAATTATGATCTCATAAATTCCACCAAGAGAGGAGCCTGCTTTTCTCTGAATTTTGATTTCTTCTCGCATTTGTTCAGAAAGCTCTTTATCAAGGCAGCGTACATCTGATTCGTCGGCAGTTTTGTAAACGTTTTCAGCACCTTTTTCATAAAGTGGGTCAACGGTTTTTCGGACAGAGTCCCAGTCTTTATAACCTATTTTCCCGATTTGGATTACATGTCCGCCGATTTCTATTCCGAAATGTTTCAAAAACTGTCTGGCAATTCCACAGCAGGCAACACGCATTGCGGTTTCACGAGCACTTGACCGCTCTATAACAGGTCGGATATCGTCAAAACGGTATTTTTGAGCACCAACAAGATCAGCATGACCTGGACGGGGTAGTGTGATCTTTTCGATGCCATCAGCTTCAGTTTCTTTATTCATTACTGTTGGCCAGCCGGCTTCATCTTTTTGAAAAGCTCGGTTTTCCATGATCATGGAAACAGGACCGCCCATTGTTTTACCAAAACGAACACCGGAATTAAAAATAGCACGATCTTTTTCGAAAGCCATTCTTCCACCTCTACCATAACCTTTTTGGCGGCGGGCTAAATGTTGTGCTAAGTCGTCTTCTGTGAGTGGAAGACCGGCAGGTACTCCTTCAACAATACCCGTAAGTGCGGGTCCATGAGATTCGCCTGCTGTTAAATATCTGATCATAAATGTAAAGTTTCGGAATTACGTGTTCGTTCTGCTAGAGGTCTGGAGTCGTTACAAACTTCTCTTCTGAATTTGTCAATTTGATTTAAGTCTCCGATCAAAATTAAGGAATCTCCCACATTAATTGGAGAAGAACTATCAGGGTTAAATTGTATGCTTTCCCCTTTTGGTATAATAGCAATTATTAAAACACCATATTGTGTTCTGAGGTTTACTTCAGCGAGTGATTTTCCATCCAAAACAGAGCCTTCTGAAATTAAAGCCTCGTCAAAAGTGTGATCCTGCATTGTGTATTTAGTAATGGAGTCAACAAATTGATCCACATGTGGTCGGAGAATTACATTCGCCATTCTGTCGGCGCCAATTTCATAAGGAGAAATTACTTTATCAGCTCCAGCTCTTAACACCCGATTTTTGTTAGTGGTTTCATTTGTTCTGACTAAAATAAACAATTTGGGATTCAGGTCTCTTGCAAGAAGCGTGGTAAACACGTTATCCTGATCATTGGAAAGAGTGCATATCAAGGACTTGGCTTGTTCTATTCCTGCTTCCAGCAATGTGTCTTCGCTTTCAGCATCTCCTTCTACAAAAGGTATTTTGGCTTCTTTTAGTTGTTCAATACCGGACTTTCTGTTCTCAACAATAACTAAGGGCAATCCGGCGTCCTTGAGAACAGCTGCAATTCTATGCCCGATTCTCCCGTAACCGCAAATAATGTAGTGGTTTTCCATCTTCTCAAGTCGTTTTTTCATAGCGCGTTTATAAAAAAGTTCACCTTCGAACAGTAATTGAGTTGTTTGTGATGCGATATATGATATAACACCTATACCGGTTACAAAGATCAACATTGTGAATACCCGTCCTTGATTCGAAAGAGTATGAAGTTCAGTAAATCCGATTGTAGAAATTGTAATAAAGGTCATATAGAGGCCTTCAAACCATGTCATGTTTTCAATCATATGATACCCTGCAGATCCTATAGAAAATATAACCACCATAATGAATGAAGCTGTGATTATATTTTTTAATCCGGGATTTTCAACAAGGGTCTTAAAAACATTCATTTCTATAATGTGGTTTTAATGCTCAACTGAACCACTCCTCCTGTTTCGCTGTAAGAATTCCGGCTGATGTCAATGATCAGATCTTTAACAGTAAACCCTACACCAATGCCAACTCCTGCAAAGTCAAAATTCTCCTTTGTCTTATTTAGCTCATGTAAATATCGGTTGTAGCCCAACCTCACGTGGAAGTTTTCTCCGAAATCAAACTTACCTCCGAAGATCACATGTCGGAAAGCATTATCGAAAAAACCGGGCGATTTTGCCTCACCAACAATACGCATATCCCAGTCATTAAGTCGGCGTAAAGTAAAGCTAAGTTCGGCCGGAAAATTTTCAGGCTTTTTTGAAACTCCAACAGAGACATCAAGTGGAAGGGGTTCTCTTACGCCGGCATAAGTAGAAAGCTGTGTTCCCAAATTTCTTACAGACGCTCCAAAACTAAAATGTTCTTCTGTATTTTTATAATAGATACCACCCGACACCGCAAGAGCACTGGATTTATACTGTTCATAAGAAGAATGGATCAAATCCAGAGCAACACCGCCGCTCCAGTTTGTCGCGATCTTTGTTGCATAAGCTCCGGACAAAGCAATATCGATAGCGTTAAAATCTCCGAGTTCATTTCCATCTTTATCCAGTGTTTTAAAATCTCCATATCCGAGAAACCTGATACCCAACCCAATTTGATTATTCTCATTTATTTGAAAAGTTCCATTGGTAAAACCCATCTTGGAATCAGCAAGTAAATTCACAAAAGTAGCGGAAACCTGCCCGTTAACCGAGCCATACAAATAAGCCGGGTTAATGTGAAAAGAAGAGTAATCTCCCTCAAAAAGCCCGGTGTGATTTCCACCCAAGGCAGACGCATTGGCATTAGGAGTTACATCCAGAAACCTGAAAATGGTGGAAACATCCGATTGTGCAGATAAAGAAATTCCCCATAAGCAGAAAAGGCTAAGAAATAATAAAGATTTCGATTCTTTCAATTTGAAAATGACAATTAGGTAAAATGTTTTGTAATATAATCAATTGAATAAGCAAAGCCCGAAAATGGTTATCACAAACATGAATTTTCTAGATTATTGATGGAAGCATTAAAACAGTTAGGTCAATATACTTTACTGCTGTACCAAGCTTTACGATCAGTAACCGAGTTTAGTACCTACAGAGAAAATCTTTTCAATGAATTTGTTAAGATCGGTTATCAGTCTATACCTATTATTATTTTAGTTGGTACTTTTACAGGAGCGGTTCTTACTCTTCAGACAGCATACCAACTGGATACAGATTTATATCCGGCCTATATAGTTGGATCTATTGTAGCTCAATCTGTAATTATAGAATTAGCAGCAGTGATAAGTGGATTGGTTCTGGCGGGTAAAGTGGGAGCGAGAATTTCCACCGAGTTGGGCACAATGCGAGTAAGTGAGCAAATTGATGCATTAGAATCCATGGGATTCAATTCGGTCGCTTTCTTGGTTTTACCTAGAATTTTTGCCGGAGTTTTGATGTTCCCTATTTTATATATAATTGCTTCAACACTGGGTATTATAGGTGGAGTTGTGGCAGGAGCTGCTGATGGGATTTTGCCCGCAGCAGAATTTATGAAAGGTGGAAGACTGTTCTTTTTTCCTGAAGATGTGGTATTCGGAATTTTGAAATCATTCGTTTTTGGGTTTGTAATTACTTCTATCTCCTGTTTTAAAGGATATTTTGCTTATGGAGGCGCTGAGGGAGTAGGGAATGCTACAACTCAGGCAACGGTTTTAAGTTGTATCTATATTCTTTTAGCAGACTTTGTATTAGCAGCCATACTTTTGTAATCATGATAGAAATAAATAATCTCACGAAAAGTTTTGGTAAAAATCTGATCTGGAAAGATGTCTCTTTTCAAATAGAAGACGGAGAAACATTAGCCGTAATTGGTAAGTCAGGGTGCGGGAAGTCGGTTCTTTTAAAGCACCTGAATGCGCTTATGTATCCCGATTCCGGTGATGTGATAATAGATGGGCAGTGTGTGTTCGATCTTAATTATTCCGAACTCAGATTAATGAGGCAACGGTTTGGAATTTTATTTCAAGGGGGAGCGTTATTCGATTCAATTAACACCTTTGAAAATATTGCATTTCCGTTAAGGTATTTCACAAAAAAAACAGAAGGCGAGATAAAGAAAGAAGTAGAGGAAGCATTGGATATGGTAAATCTGAAGGAAGCGGGTAATAAAGCGACTTCAGAATTATCCGGAGGAATGCGTAAAAGGGTGGGTTTAGCAAGGGCAATTATCTTAAAACCTGATTACCTGCTTTACGATGAACCCACATCAGGACTGGATCCTCAAACTTCAGATGAAATTAATGAATTAATTGTAAGTATGGCTGATAGCTTCGATCTTACGTCGATCGTAATTACACACGATATGCATAGCGTGTTGTCAATTGCGGAGAAAGTAGCTTTTTTGGATTCGCAAAAGTTAAGCTGGTTTGGAACTATCGACGAAATGAAAAAGAGTGAACATCCGCCGCTTGTAGAATTTACAACAGCAAGTGAGTATAAAATAAAGGCATAGAAATTGGAAAAATCGAAATTCAATCTAAGTAACGAGATGAAAATCGGTCTCGTGGTAATAGCAGCGATAATTATAGCTTTTATCGGTTTCAGAATCATGAGAGATCAGCCGGTGTTTCGGCAATCAAAGTTCTTATACACTTCATTTGACCGCGTAGACGGATTGCTTCCGGGAAATACGGTGCAAATTAAAGGATATAAGATCGGGTCAGTAAAAGAGATGAGTTTTTCTCCTGCAACAGACAGTACAAAAATAACTTTAGGAATTACTGCTGATTTTATGATTCCAAAAGGTTCCAAAGCAGTGTTAAAAAAGCCGGGGCCCCTAGGAGCAGTTACCATCGAAATTGTAAAAACCAATAATTCTGAAATGATACCATGGGGATCGTACATTCATGGAGAAATAGACGGTGGGATATTCGAAACATTCTCAACTAAAGGCGAAATAGTTGTAGATGAACTTACGGTTTCGCTTACAAAGTTAAACGGTTTGATGGGAAAAATAGACTCTTCTCTTTACTCAGATGGTCAGGATCCTATCAAAAATACATTAAATAGCTTCGAAAAAACTGGTAAAGATGTTCAGCAACTGATTGAAAAACGAAAGAATGATATTGATTCTATGATCGTCAGTATGAGTAATGTAGCTCAAAATATCGATGAGCTCTCAGAAGGAAATAAAGCTGAAGTTGATTCTATGCTCACAAGTTTAAAGAATGCCAGCATGGAATTAGAAACGTTGAGCAAAGGACTAAACAAAACTACTTTGTCACTAAATGATATTCTTGGAAAGATAAATGAAGGAACAGGAACATTTGGGAAGATGGTCAACGATGAGTCGTTGTACACCAATTTAGACAGCCTTTCTTTCAATTTGAACGAGTTAGTAAAGAACATTCAGAAGGATCCTAAAAAATATCTCAAGCATATGAGGCTTGTAGAGGTCTTTTAATGAAGAAAGCTCTTCTTAGACTTTCAATTTCCTGCTTATTCCGTTATATTTGCAAGCTGTTTTTGATGCTTTGCATCAAGAGATAATCAAAAATTTAAGAACTGTTTTAGAGGACACCTGCTATGGGTTTAATGGAAACGTTGAGAAACGGTACCAAATATATTGTAATCATACTTATTGTTTCATTTGGTTTGATTTGGGTACTGGCTGATGTAGACTTTTTTGGAGCAATGCAAGCCGGACCGAATAACTTGGGTCAAGTAAACGGAGATGACATCTCTCTTCAGGAATACAATCAGAGAGTACAGTACTACAATAATTTGTATGTACAACAAACCGGAAACAGTATGACTCCGGAGATCACTGCAATTTATGAGCAACAAGTTTGGGATGAACTTGTGAACTCGCGCTTGATCGAACAAAAAATGGACGAACTTGGTATCACTGTTACAGATGCAGAACTTTTAGATATGGTGTATGGAGATAATCCGGATCCTATCATTGTTCAAAATTTCAGCCGGGCAGACGGTACTATTGACAGAGCTGCTATTGATCAGGTATTGACAAATCCTGACTTTTCTCAGCAAGCAATTTCTCTTGATCTGCAATTACGTCAAAAAAGAAGACAAGAAAAGCTAACGAATTATATTGCTGCGGGTGTTCAGGTAACAAAAGAGCAGGTTGAACAAGAATATTTAAAGCAGAATACTTTTGCTGATCTTTCTTATGTGCGCTTTCCTTTTGCTGATATCAGTGATGAAGAAATCTCTGTAACGGATGCAGATTTAAGAGACTATTACAATGCTAATAAAGAGCAGTACAAAAGAGAAGAAAACTACAGAGCCAGCGTAGTTAAGTTTAGTTATTTACCTACAGCTGCTGATACTGCTACCATCTTTAAAGAAGTAACAGATCTGAGAAGCAACTTTGCAGAGGCTGAAAGTGATTCTTTATTCCTAAACAGACAACAATCATCCACTCCATACTCAGCTACCTTTATTGATAAAGATGATGTGCGTGAAGAATATCGTGCAGTATTGGATATTGAGGAAGGAGAAGTTACAGAGCCGTTCTTAAACGCAGGACAAGTAAGCATTATCAAAAATGTTGAAGAGAACGGAAATGAGATCAAGTTTGTAGTTTTCTCAAGACAAATTGAAGCACTGCAAGGTACTATCAGAAATGCTGATGAAGCAGCCAGAGATTTTCAGTTATTTGCTGATGAAGAGACTGATTTTGAAACAGAAGCAGAAAGAGCAAGCAAAGAGATTCAGTCAATTTTTGCAACAAAAGGAAGCTCTTTTATCTCTGGTTTAGGTAATAGTCAGCAGGTTCTTACATTCTTGGAAAGAGCTGATGAAGGAGATATTTCCAATGTTATCGAGCTTGGTACTGATTTTGTAGTAGTTCAGCTTGATGAAAAAACAAAGGAAGGTTACCGCTCATTAGAAGATGTAAAAGCTCAAATTCAAACTCAGGTAAAGCTAGAGAAGAAAAAAGCTTTGGCGGTAGAAAATGCTAAACAAGCATTGGCTTCAAACCCAACGATAGAAGCTTTAGCTACAGCCACCGAAAAAGAAATTATTACCGCTGAAGGTCTTGCTGCAAGTTCAGCAGTTTTAACCCGTGCAGGCCGTGAGCCCAAAGTAATTGGTGCGATCTTTGAATTGGAAGAAGGAGAAACATCAGGTGTAATTGAAGGAAACAGCGCAGCTTATATAGTTAATGTTACGTCTAAACAAACTCCAAGTCTTGATAATTTAGATGAAGCAACAAGACAACAAATCAGAACCAGACTGGAAGGAGAGATCAACCAGAAGTTTGGCGCTATTTGGTTAGAGCAACTTAAAAAAGAAGCTGATATCGTTGATAACCGTAGTCGCTTAATTCAAAGCTGATTTTTTAAGAAATTATTTCAGAATTTAAAAAGGCGTGAAGATTACTTCGCGCCTTTTTTTGTTTTTGATGCATTCCAACACTCCGTACCTTTAAACATGGAAACTCAGCAAGAAATACATGAATCTTGGATGAAAGAAGCTTTAGAATTGGCTTCAGAAGGAAAGGGGAGTGTTTCTCCAAATCCAATGGTAGGGTGCATAATCGTTGATAGTGACGGAAACAAAATTGGTCAGGGTTATCACAAAAGATTTGGTGAAGCCCATGCGGAAGTAAATGCCATTGCATCGGTAAAAGATAAGAAGAAGCTTAAAGGAGCTACGGTTTATGTTACTTTAGAGCCATGCTCTCATACCGGGAAAACGCCTCCATGTGCTGACATGCTTACTAAATATCCGCTCAAAAAAGTAGTTGTTGCAATGAAGGATCCTAATCCGAAAGTGAACGGGTCAGGAATACGAATTTTGCAAAATGCGGGAATTGAAATAGAGGTTGGCGTTCTTGAAAAAGAAGCAGAAAAATTAAATGAGTTTTTTATCCATCATCAAAATTTTGGAAGACCTTTTATCACTCTCAAGATTGCCCAAACAGTGGATGGATTTTTAGCCGCAGCTGATGGAGACTCTCAGTGGATCTCGGGAAAGCAATCCAGAAAGAAAGTTCACGAGTGGAGAGCAGAATACGACGCTGTGATGGTAGGAAGAACCACTGCAATGGCAGACAATCCTGGTTTAACAGTTCGTCATGTTAAAGGAAGGCAACCAAAGCGTATTGTAATTGACGGGCCATTTGAATTGCCCAGATCTTTAAATCTGTTTTCTGATAAGCATGAAAAAAAGACTATTATTTTAACCTGGAATAAAGAAGCGTCGCAGGATGAAGCCGACCCAATGCTAAAAGTATTGGCACAGAATTATTTTCGGGGTGAGATCATTCAAACTCCAAAACTAGATGGTCATGTTGACCTTAGAGAGGCTTTTAAGATGCTAGGCCAAAACGGTATTTCTTCTATTTTAGTAGAGGGCGGCCAACAATTATCTTCGGCGCTGATTAAGCAGGGATTGGTAGATAAACTCTGTGTGTTTATAGCACCAAAGTTACTAGGAGCCGGAACCAGATCTGTATTGAATATTGGAATCAATAAAATGAATGAAATTGCAGAACTGAAAGAGGTTGGGTGGGAAAAAGTAGGTGATGATATGTTATTAACCGGATATTTTTAGAATTATGTTCACAGGAATTATACAAGAAGTAGGAACCATAAGATCTGCAGAAAGTCTGAATGGCGGAGGAATTGAATTTACCATCGAATGCAGTTTTTCAGAAACCTGTCATGAGGATGAAAGCATTTCTATAAACGGGGCTTGCCACACTGTTACGGCATTTGACGACAAAACTTTTACCGTTCAAAGCGTGGAAGAAACAATGAGGAAAACTTCAATGGGAGAATTAACGGAAGGATCATTGGTTAACCTTGAACGCTCACTTACTTTACAAAAAGGAATTGAAGGTCATTTGGTTCAGGGGCATGTGGATACAGTTGGAACTATTAAAAAAATCGAAAAGGAAGAAACAGGCTGGCTGATTACGGTTGAATATCCTGAAGAAAACCAAAACATGATCGTTGGTCGTGGTAGTATTACAATGGAAGGTATCAGCTTAACGATTGCAAGAGAGCAAGCAAATGAATTCACTGTTGCGATTATTCCTTACACTTGGGAGCATACCAATCTTAAAAACAAGATATCGGGTGACAAGCTAAATCTGGAATTTGATATTATTGGAAAATACGTAGTAAAGTATTTGGCGTCTATTGGACGGGATTCATTCTGATCATTAGTACCTGTTATAACCTCTTCCTGTAGGTGAAGAACTCCTTTCCAGATTTTTCAGGATCGGTAATTTTTGGAACAAGCTTTGCACCTGAGCACTGTTTAGTGTTAGCTTAAAAAAGTAATACTGATTTTCCCCAAAAGGATTGATCTGAAAAGTCAGATCCCAACATTCCAGATTACGGGTTAATGCAAATTGTGAAGGAGTGAGTTTTTCCTGAATAAAGTCATATCCTATCCTTGTATTAAAGCGCCACTTTGGGGTGAGTTTGAATGAGATGTTATCTGCATTCAATACGGCAGATCTGGTCGGGTTTTGATCGAATCGATACTGCCAACGGTAGCTGAACTTAAGAGAGAAGCTCCAGGGAGAATTCAGAGGCGTCACCGGCTCTTCATTAAAGTGAGTATCTATTGGAGAGAACCTGCTTTGATCAAATGGATCATAAGTTCTTCTGTAAATTGGAGTGTACGCCTCAGGACCATTTTTCCCTCCACGGAAGGAATAACTTGCTGAAACATTAAAATTCTGAAGCTGGGCTATTTTCTTACCACTATTAATAAGAAAACGGTCAATTTCTCTTCCAGTGCTATCAACCTTATATAAAGAAAAATTAGCCCCGGCTGTCAACCGTATTCCTTTCAATGCATTGGAAGAGAGAGAAGTGTTTATATCACTAAAGTTTAAGCTGTCGGCGGCAAAGTTGTAGGAAGCGCGAGCACTTAAATTATCAATTAGTTTTAGTTTTTTTTCATGCACTTCTCCGGTAGTATCTCTGCTTACGATCTTGGTTTCAAAAGAATTGTTGATAGAAAAAGTAACCGCCTGTTGTTCTCCGGCCCCGGGGCCACCGAGTATTTCATTTGAAAATATTGAGTAACGCCGAAAATTATTGCCGGTAGTATCGGTTTGGACGCTGCGATAAAACCCCCAACTTTCATCGCTAAAATCAGGACGATAATTATAAGAAAGGTTAGGCGTTACTGTGTGCCTGAATCCTTCCAGTTTCCCGATCTTCTGATTTGATACACCATAAAAAGTGGTTGAAAAGGACAATCCCAGATTGAAATCACGAGCTGTTGTAAAGCCACGAACTATTTCAGTTTTAACAGGATTCGGATCTGATGTTGAGTCAGGGCTGAAATATTGGCGGGTAGAAGTTGGATACCAGTATTCATTGAAGTTTGCACTGGCAGAAAGATTTAGAAAAGGGCTTGAGAGCAATCTGCTTATACCTACACTTGCGGTTTGTCGGAATCCGTATTTAAAATGATCCTCATTACCCGTTGCTTCTTCATATTTAGAGGGATCAAACAGAGCATCTATGAATGTTACTTCCGCAGAATCACCATCGATTGGAGCGTAACTGAATTTGGAATTAAAGGTATTTCTGTAATTTAAAGTTACGTTATTATACCATTTAGAATCGCTGCCAACATCTCCTTTAAATGGTGTAATAGTTGCAAGAGAAAAAGTACTGTTTGGTCCGGTTAATGTGGTTGTATTATTGTTGAAGTTTTGAGCAAGCTGAGAATTAATACTGAAATTAAAATCATTTTCAGGGTGCCTGTAAGTATAGGCTAACTTGGATGTAGAGGTTGTGGTTGCGTTGTCATCAATATCATAAGAGTTTAACTTATAGAAGTCTTGAGTACGTAAATTTATTCCTGCATTTATGGTTGAATAAGGTGAAAAATCCTGGCTATGGTTTATTACTAATGATTTTTGGACAGTCCGTGTAAAACCAGGATCTGTTTCTTCTAAACCTTGATCTCGGGAATACCCTATTTGTACATTACCGGAAAACTTATCTCTTTTACGATATTGAAAATTGCTACTCGTATAAAAGGTTCCTGATGTGTATATATCACTACTGACTTGAGCAGTAAAGTAATCGTTAAAGTATTGAAACCAGCCTAAATTCTGCAGTCCTAACCCACGTGAAGACTGGGCATCAAAAGCATAAGTTGGAGTTAAAAGACCGGATCGTCTCTTTTCAAAAGAAGACGGCACATAGCCAAAAGGGAAGACGATTGGATAAGGAATATCAAGAATATAAAGCCTTGCATTGGCAAAGAATACTTCCTCCTGATCCACAACTTTCATCTTTTTAGCCTTTATATAGTAATACAAATAATCAGGCGGACAGGTAGAGTAAATGCCGTCTTCAATAAACACTTCATCCTGACTTACATTCTTTACTTTAGAACCGATCAGGTAACCATCCGGGACTTGAATTTTGGCTTCTTCAAATTTCCCTCTTTGTGTTTTATAGTTAAATAAAATCCGTGTGCTTTTGATCTCATCACTTTCTCTTTTTAATACAGGATATGATAGAGTATCGGTCTGAGATTCGGCTTTGGCCTCCACCTGGTTTTTTTGAATATCCATTTCTATTTTACCCGCTGTAAGTTCTCCGGCAGAATGAGAAACTTTTGCCTGGCCGAAGAGGAAAGCCTTGCGACCATCTTTTAAATTTATGACCAAGGAGTCGCTCGACTGAAATTCAACCGCATCCTGTACATTACTTTTTTTAACGGCAGGGCTTTTTTGATTTGAAGAAGAAGTTGAGTCAGATTTAGTTTGAGCATAAGAAATTGTAGATATACACAAAACTGTTACACAAGCAAAGAGCAAGCGGGCACATGCATGTACGTAGTTTGTGAGATCCATTAAAAGCGTTTTTTATGCAAAAGAATCGAAGGCCAGCCCGGCTGCTCCCAGTAAAGCACTGTCATTTCCAAGGTCTTCATATACAAGCTCAAGATCTTCCTGAAATGGTAACATCATATGCTTTTTAATAATTTCTCTTGCAGGTTCAAATAACCAATCACCTGCACGTGAAACGCCTCCGCTAAGCACATATTTTCGAATATCCAGCATATGAGTATAATTAATGATTGCATATCCGAGACGTTCACCACTTTTTCTCAGAATTTCGATGGCGAGTTCATTGCCTTCATCCGCTTCCATAGTAAGATCAACCGGCTCAAGTTTATCAAAATCTTTGTGAAATTTACTATAGAGAGGATTGTTGGTTTGCTGCATGATCAGATCGGTAGCAAATCGACTCAAAAACTTTTGTCCTAAATAAGCTTCAACTGTTCCCCTGGTAACGCTGTTAGATAGTGGGCCATGATAATCCAGGATCACGTGCCCCAACTCTCCAGCCATTCCATTAGTGCCTTTATATAATTTCTTATTAATAATGATGCCGCCACCAACGCCTGTACCAAGTGTGATGATAATAAAATCGTTGTACTGTTGTCCTACTCCAAAATGAAGCGAACCAAGAGCGGCAATATTAGCATCATTTTCTATTCTGCAGGAAAGATTGGTGCGCTTGGATATTTCCTCAGCAGCATGTACAGTTTCCCATCCGGGAAGGTTTGGGGGGTTTCTGACAATAGTTTGTTCAATGTTCACCATTCCAGGCAAACCCATTCCAACACCGATGACTTCATGTCTTGAAACAAGATCTTTTATAGTAGCGCTAATTCTATCTAAAAGATGATCTCGACCTAATTCAGCGTGGGTTGGAGTAGATGTTTGTTCAATAATTCCTTTTTCTTTATCTACAATAGCGGCTTTAATATTGGTACCACCCAGATCTACAGCAACTGCTTTCATTTAAAATATCCCGGTTATTCGGTTCGTCGGATTTTATATACAGTTTCGCCCGGTTTTCTCATGCCGTATTCTTCCCGTGCAATTTTTTCGAGGAGTTGAGCGTCCTGATTCAAATGATCGATTTTAGTTTTTAAAACTTCGGTAGAAGCGTTTAGCTCCTCAATCTTTTCTTTAAGATCAGCTTTTTGATTATTCAAACCTATTCTGGTAAGCAAGCTATAGCTGTCTACAAAACCAAACCAAATCAGCACAAATGTAGAAAGTATTACTACCAGAACAGATTTTTTCCAATGAATCGGATTTAAAAATTCGGTTTTCATAAACTGAAAAGTTGAAGTTTTACAATGAGGTATTCGAAAATACGTTAATTTACATATTAATGGTAATGCTAAAAGTATTCTATGAAAGTTAAGTTTCTTCTTATTATAGTTCTTACTCTGCTTTTCTCGATTTCAGTTTTAGCTCAGGAAAATACAAACAGCGGATGGATCATGGTGTATTTTAATATGCCAAGCGATACTTCAGTTATGGCAGAGGGAAACAAAGCTAATGATTCTTGGGACCTTATATCCACACTTGAAAACCTTATTGATTCAGCTAAGTTCAGTATAGACTTGTCTATTTATGATATTGAACACGAGAGAATAGCTTATGCACTGGTTAAAGCAAAAAAAAGAGGCGTGCGAGTTCGTGTGGTAACTGATAATCATAACAGAACTGATGGTGGAGTTCTGGACGAAAAGATATGGGAGATCTTCAGAAAAGGAGGCATTACTTCAATTGATGATGATGGTGATATTTATTTTCCAAACGGAGAGATCTCAGATAATGATCTGGTCAACGACGGAGCCGATATGCACAATAAATTCGCGGTAATTGATGCTTTGTCTGAGGATAAAAATGATGATTATGTTTGGACTGGTTCTACAAATCTGACTTATACCGGAGCATATAACACAAACAATACGATTGTTATAAAAAACCATGAAATAGCAATGGTCTATTTGCAGGAATTTGAACAAATGTGGGGTTCAGATAATGATGTGCCTGATTCGGATAAGGCCCTATTTCACAAAGATAAAAAAGATGTATCGGAACATATTTTTGATGTCGGAGGAACAAAAGTTGAGGTTTACTTTGCCCCTATCAACAGAGATGATACAAAGCCAAGTGTAAGTGACCGAATTGTAGAAGTGATAAATACTGAGACACAGTCAGATATAAGATTTCAGGCTTTTGCAATTACCCCAACTATTCCGATCAGTAAAGCAATTTGGAGCAAAAGTGTAAATACAGATATTCAATTAGAAGGAGTTATAGATCCCGGTTTTTTTAGTAGATACCGAAACACAGGAGCAATCTGGGGCAGCCCGGAAGCACAGCTAGGCAACAGAACTATACTTCCGGCTCGTGAAACAAGAAAGTTGCACAGTAAGCTAATCATTATTGACGTCAATGAACCCTCACCTGAGGATGAAGCAGTGGTTATTGCAGGTTCTTATAATTTCTCCAATAATGCAGAACTAAGTAACGATGAAAACACACTTATTATCTATTCCGATGAGATTGCAAACCAATATTACCAGAACTTTAAAGAAGTAATGAACAGGGCTAAAGGGAAAAGTTTCGGCCCTTCCCCGAAAACAGATCCAGAAACATGGTATGAGGTGTATGCAATTCGGGATGGAGCGGAGTTTGAAATAGAAATAGTGCCGGGTTTTGGATATCCGGTGCAGTTATTAGGTGTGGATGTACCGTCTATTTATGCTGGTGGAGATTCTGCAGATTACTTTTCGGGAGCGTCTGCCGGTTATTTAAAGAATTTACTAGAAGGAAGAAAAGTGAGAATTTATGACTACGACGGAGGTGAAGCATATTCAGCATATAACCGACTTTTTGCATATGTAGTTGTTGATAAAGAAGGGGAAATAAATTCACTAAATAAAGAAATGCTTATCAACGGTTTTGGAACTTACTCCGAAGGTTTCAAGCAGAATAAAGATTCTGTAGAGGCTTTTAAGAAATATGAAGCGATAGCGAGAGAAAATAACAGAGCAATTTGGAAAAACGAATCGAAGATCGGCACGAAAGTTTTAAGAGCAAAAGAACTTGAAGAAGGATCAGCAATTGAGGTTGTTTACCCAATTAATATAAATACAGCTGATCAAGCTACGTTACAACTGTTGCCCGGTATAGGAAAAACATACGCTTCACGAATAATTGATTATAGGTTAGCTAATAATGGTTTTTCAAGTATAGAAGAGCTACTGCAAATAAAAGGAATAGGGACAAAGAGGTTAGCGAGAATCCGTCCGTTGATAACCGTTTATTAGACAAGCGCCAATTCTTTAAGATTAGCTTTTAAAGTGACTAACATTTTACCAATTATTTGTGAAATACGAGCCTCACTTAAATTTAAAGATTCAGCAATTTCTTTTAGTGTACACTCTTCATAATAATACAAAGCTAAGATTATTTGCTCTCTTTCTGTTAAGGATTTAATTGCTTGTTTTAACTCATGAGCATCTTCCTCATTAATAATAGATTGATCAGGTAATTCAAAGTTAAGGTCTTCAATTCTTTCTGAAAGAGAACTTTCTGAATCAGAACTTATACTTACATCAAGTGAAAGAGCAGCACGCTGTTGAACCTTAGAAAGAAGTTTATAATAGTCGTTTAGTTCAAGTCCCATTTCTTTAGCAACTTCAAAATCCAAAGGAGTTCGTCCCAGTTTTTGCTGCAAGTAACTAAGGGTCTCTTGTGCAGAACCGTAGCGAGCTCGGTTTGTTCTAGAAAGTTCATCAACAGAGCGCAGATAATCTATAATACTACCTCTGATTCTATAATACGCAAACGTATTAAACTTCACTTCTTTATCAAGGGTGTAGCTATCCAAGGCTTGTAGAAGACCCGTTGCTCCGATATTAATTAAATCATCCCTGTCACATAAAGGAGAGTTAGGGCAATTCACTTTGCCAACAATGCTTTTAACAAGAGGGATAGATTCTTTTACGATAAGATTCTTAAGGGAAGAAGTAGGGTTTGTCTTGTATTCTGAAACTAAAGTCTGAAGATCCATTGTATTGTACCACCGTTTATTAATTATTATCTCCGCATCTAAATTATTAAAAAGTTTTAATTATTAAAAAATTTTAATATTAATATTTTTTAATACAAAAAAGTGCATTGATGATCTTCAGGGGCTGATATTTTGGATTTCTAGGCTAATAAATCTTCTTTTGCTTAAATTTTTTTTCAAAAGAATTAAGGTTTTTCTGAGAGTGACCGATAAGAAAGGCAGAATGAAATTCAAAAAAATCCATACCACAAGTAGTAAAGCTGGTTCTTTTGAAAAGCTTATTGAGTTATGCGACTCTGAAAACGAATCAGATATTATAGACTACATAGAAAATGCACTGGAAGGGCTGGACTATCGCTATGTTGCTTCTCTAAGTCTGTCAGAGTTTTTTCGATACTGCATAAGCTTAGCTGAGAATGGAGAGTTTGAAGAGTTAAAAAGAATATTAACTGGGAAAGTGAATAAGAGTGTTTCTGAGTCGGATAAAAAAGCTAACGTTACCGGCATACACTCATTTAAAAAAGCAATATAATGACTAAAAATGAAGGGCAGTCTTTAATCAAAGAGTTATTGGAAGTAAAAAAAACTGTAAAGCTTACAGATAAAAAAAAGAAATTTCTTTTGGACGATGAGGGAGTGATGGAGGCGATCATCGCCGGGCTTATCAGAGATTTTAAATACGTGTAACAAAAAACCCCTTCCGAGATCAATCGTAAGGGGCTGGTCAAGAGAGATTCTTGTAAACTACAAAATTGTGATCCGGGAGGGACTCGAACCCTCGACCCACGGCTTAAAAGGCAGTTGCTCTACCAACTGAGCTACCGGATCTTCCATCGCATTCGCGAAAGGCTCCAAAGATACGGGTTTATATACTTTATGACAATCTTAAATCGAGTAATATTGTGACTTTTTCATTATTCTTTAAAAATTATCTCATATAAGTCGGATTCCATGCTCACTTCGACCTCTTCAATGATTCTGCCAACTTCTTTTCCGTTCTTATAAATAATGAAAGTAGGCGTTCTTTTGATGTCGTTTGTCTTAATAATTTCTTTGGGGCCTTTTCTTTTGTATTCCAGAGCAGTGTACTTTGCAGATATCAGAGGATTTTCTATTGATTCCATTATTTTAAAAAAAGCCGGTATTTCCCTTTTGCTGTCATGGCACCACATCCCCATAAACACATCAATCAAAATAGTATCTTGAACTGAGTTAAGCTGAGTAATGATTTTGGGATCCGGTTTGTAGCGTTTGGTATATAAATCAAAGATTTTTACTTCTCTTATCTGTTGTTCTGTAACCGGGCCGCTTAAATAATCATTCTGTGCTTGCACAGGAAACCATAATACAACTGCTAATAAAAAAAAGAGTGGATAAAATTTCATTGAGAGCTTTTATAAGTTCAGTACATTACATTGAATATCATAAGCATTCAAAAGATTAAGTAAAAGTATGGCAAGTATTTTCTCTAAAATTATAAATGGTGAAATTCCATGTTACAAAATTGCGGAAGACGAAGACTACTTTTCGTTTCTGGATATTAATCCAATTGCTGAGGGGCATGCATTAGTTATTCCTAAACAGGAAGTGGATTATGTTTTTGATCTTTCTGATGAAACGCTGCATGGTCTGATCAGTTTTTCCAAAAAAATAGCAAAAGCCATAGACCGCTCGCTGGGAACAATCAGGACAGGCATAATAGTTGAAGGTCTTGAAGTACCTCATGCTCATATACATTTAATTCCTATCTATTTTGAAGGACAACCGGTAAGTTTGGGCAGAAAGTCAGAGGTTCAGGAATCAAGAATGAAAGAAATTGCGTCACTAATAAGTAAAGCTGTTGAACTATGAAAATATTAATCGTTAATGGCCCAAACTTAAATCTATTAGGCACAAGAGATACCGGAATTTATGGGGCCGGAACTTTACAAGAACTACAGAGTTTTGTTTCTAATAGTTTTAAAGAACACGAAATTTCTTTTTTTCAAAGTAATATTGAAGGAGAGATCATTAATAAATTACAGGAAGCGATGAAGGATGGGACCGAAGGGTTGGTTACCAACCTTGGAGCATATACTCACACATCGGTAGCTTTAAGAGACGCGCTGGAACCTATTAATTTTCCTAAAGTGGAAGTGCATATTTCAAACATACACGCCCGAGAAACATTCAGAGAAAAGTCTTTAACAGGAGAAGTTATGGACGGGATAATAACAGGCTTTGGAAAGTATAGCTACATACTAGGAGTACAAGCCCTTGAACACCTTTCAAATCAATAACTTTTGAAGCAGCTTAAAGAACTTCTTTCCGATACTCTTATTTATGGGGTGAGTCATGTATTTACCAGATTCATGAATTACCTGCTAGTTCCATTTTACACAGGGGTTTTCAAACCTGGTGAATATGGGGTAATAAGTCTGATTTATGTAGTGGTGGCATTTCTGAATGTGGTTTTTACTTATGGAATGGAGTCGAGCTACTTCAGGTATGCCAAAGAGAGAGAGAAATCAAAAGACATCTTCAAGACTATTCAAGTCAGTTTGTTGCTGACATCAGCAGTTTTAGTGACCATAGTGTGGTTTCTGAATCCTTTGATTAATCCGGTTATTGGACTGGCTGAGCCATTCCCTTTGTTAACTTTGATGTTGGGTATTTTGATCTTTGATACAATTCAGGTTATTCCCTTTGCGGAGTTAAGGTTGAAAGGAAAGCCATGGCATTTCGCACTTCTTAAAATGTTTGGTGTATTTATAAATCTGGGACTTAACCTTTACCTGATCTTAAAACTACACCTGGGGATTGAAGCTGTATTAATAAGTAATATTATAGCCTCATTCATTACAGCATTGTTTGTATGGATCATTACTCGGGATATGCTGAAGGGAAGCTGGGATATTAACTTCTTAAAAAAAGCTTTGCGTTTCGGCTTACCATTTGTACCTGCAGGAATTGGCTATGTAATAAATGAAATGTTGGACCGCATTTTTTTAAAACGGATGAATCCCGAATCGATCGAAGCAATTTATGGCACAAATGCTGATGGAAGTATTTATTCAGGAGAAGACATTGTTGGGATATATTCAGCAGCGTATAAACTAGCAGTTGTTATGCTTCTGTTTGTAACTGTTTACAGATACGCCTGGCAGCCTTTTTTTATGAAAAAATCTGATGATCAGGAGGCTCCGGTAATATTCTCAGAAGCATTTCGGTATTTTAACTTAGGTGCGGCGCTTATTTTTATATTCTTTTCATTATTCATTGAGCAAATAGTGCAGCTCACTATTCCCTTTACAGAAGCTACATTGATTGGTAGAGAATATTGGTTAGGACTTAATGTTGTATCGCCTCTATTGCTAGCATACTGGTTTCAGGGTTGGTATGTGAATTTTTCAGCAGGAATTTTCATTGGTGAAAAAACCAAAGTATTGGCATATATAACGCTTATTGGTTCAGTAGTTACAGTTACCGGAAACCTCTTATTTGTTCCACATTTCGGGATGTTGGCTTCTGCTTACACAACGTTAGCAAGTTATGCAGTAATGGCAATGATCATTTACTATCATTCTAAAAAAGCTCTTGATGTGCCTTATAAGCTTTGGCAGGGATTTTTTGTGATTGCAATAGCACAGTTTAGTTTAGCATTAAAACCGGCATTTAAAAACGTGATTGAATCTGAGTTTTGGGCTTCAGCATTCCTTTTCGTAATTGCAATGGGAGTTTTAGCCTTAATGACAATGAAGAATTTCTTTTTAAAGGAAAACGGAAGTTAGATTCTAGCTGTTTAGCTATCTTTAAAGCACTATTTTTTACAACTCATAAATTGTGCTTTAACTATACTTCAATAATTATGAAAAAAATTGTTTTTCTATTTCTGAATTTGATGATGGCAAGCTGGATGCTGCAGGCTCAGGACGTCGATACAACCATGACTTTTGAGGAGTATGATCCTGTTTCTACTTTAGTAGTTCCCGGAGAGAAAATTACCAAAGCAAAATTTCCTTTCATTGATGTTCACAGCCATCACTGGCGAATGGCAACACAAGATCTTAAAAAGCTTGCTTCCGAAATGGAAGATCTGAATATGAAAGTTATTGTGAATTTGAGTGGGCGGTCGGGTGATCAATTAAAAGCCATCACAGATAACATTGAAAAAAGTGGATTAAACAGGTTCATAGTATTCGCAAACATCGACTTTAATGGAATAGATGAAGAAGGATGGACCGAAAGAGCAGTTGCACAACTTCAGGAGGATTATGACAATGGAGCTCGTGGCGTAAAGATATTCAAAAATTTAGGACTCACAATTTTGGACTCTGAAGGAAATCGGGTACAAACTGATGATCCCCGAATTGATCCCGTTTGGGCGAAGGCAGGTGAACTAGGAATTCCGGTTTTGATACACACCGGAGAACCCGCTGTATTCTGGGCGCCAATTAATGAGAAAAACGAACGTTGGTTGGAAATGAAAAACTTTCCGGATAGACACAGAGGAGATACAACCAGGTTTCCAAGTTGGGAAGTTGTTATGGCTGAACAGTGGAATGTGTTCAGAAAACATCCTAAAACAAATTTTATAAATGCGCATCTAGGCTGGATGGCGAGTGACCTTGAAAGATTAGGAAAACATCTTGATGAATTCCCAAATGTGTATACTGAAACAGCTGCGGTAATTGCTGAGCTGGGAAGGCAACCTCGTTTCGCAAAAGAATTCTTTATTAAATATCAGGATAGGTTATTATTTGGAAAAGATACCTATCGCCCTGAAGAATACTACACCTATTTCAGGGTTTTGGAAAGCGATGATGAATATTTCGATTATTTTAGAAAAAGACACGCTTTCTGGAAAATGTATGGATTGAATCTTCCTGATAATGTGTTGAAAAAAGTGTATTACAAAAATGCTTTAAAAATAATACCGGGTATCGATAAAAATTTATTCCCGGACAACTAATCCCTCAACTCAAATAGAATTGACATGAAAGCTTTATTAAAACTGGGAGCACTTGCAGTTTTTGCTGTCCTCCTCTCATCAGAATTAACATTTGCACAAGAAAGAGGAAAAGGAAACCGTCCAAGTCCAAACGCCTCTGTTAGTCAAGATATTGGATCAACAACTGTTTCAATTACTTATGGTCGTCCGGGACTAAAAGGAAGAAGCTTGGCATCTCTTGCAAAGCCTGATCAGGTTTGGAGAACAGGTGCTAACGAATCTACTGTAATTACCTTTTCAGATGATGTAATGTTTGGTGGTAAGGAAGTTAAAGCAGGAACGTACTCTCTTTATACAATTCCGGGTGAAAACTGGACATTTATTCTGAACAATAAGTTAAGCTGGGGAACTCAGTACGATAAGTCAGAAGACGTTTTAAGAGTGCCTGCGGCAGTAACTACAGAAGGGGCTTCAAGCTTTGAAAGATTCACTATCTATTTTGATACTCTGTCAGACACAAAAGCTCATTTGAATCTCCAATGGGGAAAAACAATGACAGCAATCCCTATTACAACTAAGTAATTAGAATTTTTTTACTACTTTAAAGGAGCTCATTCGAGCTCCTTTTTTTATGTAACACATTTTATGAAACAGCTACTGACAGTTCTAAGTTTTTCTATCCTATGCTCAACAGCATTATTGAGCCAATCGGGTTCTAAATGGCTTTTTGATGATTCAACTTTGCCGGAAGTAAGAATCACAATAGATCCAAATTATCTCGATGAAATTTTAGATGATGAGAATCAACAAAGTGATCATGAATTCCATGCTATGTTCAGTATTACCAAGGATGGAGTCACAGAAACAGTTGACAGTGTGGGTTTTCGTTTAAGAGGTAATACGTCAAGAGCATCTGAGAAAAAATCATTCAAAGTTTCATTTGATACCTTTATCGATGGAAGAGAATATCGTGGTTTAGATAAAATGAATCTGAATGGTGAGCATAATGACCCAACGATATTGAGAGCTAAATTGAGTTGGGATATTTTTGAGAAAATGGGAGTGAAAGCACCCCGATCTAATCATGTTTCGTTATATATTAATGATGTTTTTTATGGTTTGTACCTGAATGTAGAACATATTGATAACGAGTTTCTGAAAAAAGAATTTGATGGTGATCCCGGTAACTTATATAAGTGCCTTTATCCGGCCGATCTGAGTTATAGGGGCCCCAATTCAGATGATTATAGTAGTTATGAAGAATACGGAAGAAGACCTTATGATCTTAAGACCAACGAAGTAGAAAATGACTATTCAGGTCTGGCGTCATTTATTGAATTCTTGAACAACTCAAGTGATAAAGATTTTGAAGAAAAGATCCATGACTATTTGGATGTGGATGCCACACTTAGGTGGATGGCAATCGATGTGCTAACAGGTAATTGGGATAACTACTCATTTAACAAGAATAACTTCTATTTATATCAATCCCCCGAGGATGGCAGATTTTCGGTAATACCTTATGATTATGACAATACTCTTGGAGTGGATTTCTTTGGTATAGATTGGGGAGTTAGAAATATTTACAACTGGGGAAATCAGAATGAACCACGTGCATTAACAAACCGGTTTCTGGAAATTCAAAAATTTAAAGATTGGTTCAGTTATTATCTGAATGAAACTATAGAAACTGTTTTTAATCAGGACAGCTTGTTTCCTGAAATCGACCGTTTAAAGGCTATGGTTCAGACATCAGCTGAATCTGATACTTTCAGAGCAAAAGACTGGCCGGCATTAGACTTTGAAGATTATGACAAATCTTTTACTCAAGCCTTAGGCGGACATGTTCCATATGGATTGAAGCCATTTATAACTCAACGAACAAATTCAGCGCTAAACCAACTTCAGCTTAATAATATATACCCGATTATCCATACGTCTTCTTCAAGGCTTCTTACTGATAATGGAAATAAAACAATTGTTGTTGAGGCTTTAGTTAACGATGATGACCTGAATGTTGTAAGCGCAAAACTGGACATACTTGAATTCTTAAATCCTTTTGAATTAAATGATGCCGGAAACGGAGCAGACAGAATTGCAGGTGATGGTATTTACACGGGGTCTAAGGAAATAGGTTTTTATTCAGATGATATAAGCTTTTATGTTCTGGCGCAGGATCAGGATGGAAAAACGAGTCGGTATCCGCAAAATCCGGCAAAAAAATTAGTACAGGAAAACTCTGATGTTGCTACTGACCTTGTTATTAATGAGCTAATGGCGAGTAACAGTTCAACCATTCAGGACGAAAGTGGTTCATATCCTGATTGGCTTGAAATTTATAATACGACCGATAATGAAATTTCGATGAGCGGATATTTTCTTACGGATGACTTATCGAATCCTGACAAGTGGGCATTTCCGGATACAACAATCCCTGCAAAAGGGTTTTTATTAATCTGGACAGATGATGACGAAAAAGAAGGTCCAATGCATGCCTCATTTAATCTGAGTAAAGCAGGAGAAGACGCAGGTTTGTATAAACAAAACGGCAGTGATTTTGAAGCAATAAACACCATTACCTTTGGTGCGCAAACTACAGATGTTTCATATGGAAGAGATAAGGACGGCAGTGCGGAGTTTGTGTTCATCGATAATCCAACTCCGGGAAAATCAAATGGTATGCCGGTAAGCAATGAAGAACTTGGCTCAACTCCAAAAACAGTTCAGTTATATCAAAATTATCCGAATCCATTTAATCCAAGTACTACAATTTCATTCAGCCTGAATAAACAGGAAAAAGTAACTTTGGAAGTGTTCAATATGGTCGGTCAACTAGTAGAAACGGTGACTAATAAAATTTACAATGCAGGAAGCCACTCTATAACTTTCAGAGCAGAAAATTTAGCGAGTGGGGTATATTTTTACAGATTGAAGACTTCTGAAAAGGTGTTTTCAAAAAGATTTACTCTGATCAAGTAACTAAGAATTTACAAGGTCGGTACTTACTGCTTTGTAATAATCTTCATACTGATTAACTACCAGATCCTGATTAAACAATTCAGCGCGTTTCCGTGCATTTTTGCTCATTCTATCATGAAGTTCCGGATTAGTCAGTATTTCCACCGCATTTTTTGCCATACAATCGATATCATCGAGGTCACAAAGGAAACCGGTTTCGCCCTGAACATTTACCTCCGGTAAACCGCCAATGTTAGAGCTAATCACTGGAACTGAACAACTCATAGCTTCTAAAGCAGCCAAACCAAAGGTCTCTGAACCTGAAGGGATCAAAAACAGATCAGCTATTGAAAGCACATCTTCTACCTGATCCAGCTTTCCCAGAAAACGCACATGATCACAAATTCCAAGATCACGGCATTGTTGCTCTGTTCTTTGTCGTTCGGGACCGTCGCCTACCAGTAATAATTTTGCGGCTATACCATGTTTGAGAATCCGGTCAAATATAGTTACTACCTCAGGAACTCGTTTCACTTTGCGGAAATTAGACACATGAACTACTACTTTTTCTCCATCTGGACAAATAGCTCTTTTAAAGTGACTCTTATTAGATTTCTGAAATCTTTCCAGATCAATAAAGTTGGGAATAACTTTGATGTCAGTTTTTATATCAAAACGCTCACAGGTTTCGCGTCTCAGATAATCGGAAACAGCGGTAACGCCGTCACTTTTGTTAATCGAGAATTCCACTACATGTTTATAACTTGGGTCACTACCTACTAATGTTATATCTGTACCGTGTAAAGTTGTAACAACCGGAACATGAATTCCTTTTTCAGCCATGATCTGTTTGGCTAAATAAGCGCTTGTTGCATGAGGAAGTGCATAATGAACGTGAAGAAGATCAAGATTCTCATACTCGATCAGATTGACCATTTGCGAAGCTAATGCCAGTGCATAAGGAGGATATTCAAACAAAGGATATGCATTAATAGCCACCTCATGGTAAAAAATATTGGAATCCAGCGTTTCTAGTCTGGCCGGTTTAGCGTAACTCATCATATGGATCTTATGACCTTTTGAGGCTAATACTTTTGCAAGCTCAGTGGCAACGACTCCACTACCGCCAAAGGTAGGATAACAGACAATTCCAATATTCATGTAAACTCTTTAATTTTTTAAAAGGTAATTAATCTCACGCTTTCTAACACAACCTTTAACAGTTTGGTTTCATAAAAAATTTACGATGGCTATGTAGTATTATGTATATTTACAACCTTGAATCAGTAACATAATTGTAGTTATCTAATGGCAGGACATTCTAAATGGGCGAATATTCGCCACAAGAAGGCTAAGGAAGATTCCAAGAGATCAAAAGTTTTTACAAAAGTGATCAAAGAATTAACTGTAGCTGCACGCGAAGGTGGTGGTGATCCTACGGGAAACCCACGTTTATCGTTAGCAATTGATAACGCGAAGGCTGTAAATCTTCCAAAAGATAATATGGAGCGTGCAATTAAGCGCGGAACCGGAGAAGGAGATGACGCTGCTACTTATGAAGAAGTTACTTTTGAAGGTTATGGTCCGGGTGGAATTGCCTATTTTGTTGAGGTAACCACAGATAATAATACACGTTCGGTTGCTGATATTAGACATATTTTCACCAAACATGGCGGAAATATGGGTACCAATGGCTCAGTAAGTTTTTTGTTTGAGCAAAAAGGAATGATCCGTGTGGCTGCAGAAGGTAAAGACGAAGAAGAATTTATGCTGGAAGCCATTGAAGCCGGTGCAGATGATATACAATCAGAGGATGATTTATTCGTTGTGTATACGGCTCGGGAAGATCTTTTTAATGTTCGAAAAGCATTGGAAGAGGGAGGAAATAAGATCGAGTCGGCAGAGTTGATCCGCGAAGCTACAACAGAAACAAAAGTTGATGCAGAAACGGCTCTTTCAAATTTAAAAATGATGGACAAATTTGAAGACAATGATGATGTAACCAACGTGTTTACCAATATGTTGATGGATGAGGAAACACTGCAGGTAGCGGAAGAAATGGAATAGAATTAATGAAAACCTTGCTTTACATATTGATCGGATTTCTTTTTGTAGCTTCGGGCGATGGAAGAGAGGCTAATAAGGCCTACGAGGAGGGGAACTATGTTTTAGCAGATTCTCTATTTCGACTAGCTTTGGAAGAGGATCCGGAGAATTCTAAGCTGTATTTCAATCTTGGAAATGCACTGGCAAAGCAGGGTAAAGTAGAAGATGCCATCGAAGCATATCTGAACTCACAGGAATATGCTGAATCGGCTGAAGATAAAGCACTGGCTCAATACAACATTGGAACGATATTGGCTGAAAACGAAGACTGGAAACCTGCCGCACACCATTTCAGAAACTCTTTAAAACTGAATCCGGGAGATTACGAAGCGAAACATAATTACGAATTAGCGGCTAAAAAAGCGTCAGAAGAACAGAATGAGCAAAATCAGGATCAACAAAACCAGGATCAGGAAAAAGAACCTCCTACTGAATATGCCAAGGCGATGAAAAAACGGGCAGAGCAGCTGGTGGCAGAGCAAAGATATCAGGAAGCATTTAACTTGATGGAAAGTGCCGCTGCAAACGACAAAACCGTTCAGCCTAACTACAACGATTTTATGGAACGAATTAAGACCGTAAGTACTATAGACAATTAATTATGAGACACTTTTTAAGCATTTTATTTATGGCTTTGATCGCTGTGACTGTTCAGGCTCAGGATGCTGACAGTTTCTTTCACAGAGGGGCGAATTCGTACATCAATTCGCAACTGAATCAGGCCATTCAGATAGTTGATGAAGGTTTATTTCAGCACCCGAATGATGCTAAGCTGAATGCACTGAAGCAAAAACTGGAAGAAGAGAAAGAAAAACAGCAACAGCAGCAACAAAACCAGCAGAACCAAAATCAGGAGCAGGAACAGCAAGAGCAAGATCAGCAGGAACAAAACCAGGATCAGCAACAGGAGAATCAAGAGCAAAATGAAGAAGAACAGCAGGAACAGGAGCAAGGTGAAGGAAGTGAAGAAAATGAACCTAAACCTGAAGAAGGAAAGGAAATCGATTCCAAAGAAATAAGTAAAGAAGATGCTGAAAAGATCCTGAAAGCTCTGGCTCAGAAAGAAAAAGAATTGTTGAAAGACTTCAAGAAAAAGAAATCAAAAGACAGCGCTACGCATGATAAAGATTGGTAATAAGCCAGTACTACTTTTTGTCTTATTAATTTCAGGAATTGCCAATCAGCTTTTATTGGCACAGGATGTGAGTGTACAGGCAACCCTGACAGAAACCAATATTTTCGAAGGGGAATCGGTTCAGCTTGATATCGCAATTTCAGGAACTTCTCTTAATTCCCTGGAACGGCCGGAGATCCCATCGATTTCCGGATTACGATATTTGCCCAACAGAACTATTTCAGGAAGCAACTACACTTATGTAAATGGTAAACCATCCCTTACACAAAGCTACGGTTTCCAGTTCATTGCTCAATCGCCCGGAAGTTATACTGTTCCATCAATCAAGGTGACGGTTAACGGGAAAGAATTTGCAACAAAGCCGATTGCGTTCAAAGTATTAGACCCCAAAACCATCGACAATGGAAATGCGGAAAGAGCTCCTGATATTTATGTGAGATTAGAACCAACTACTCAAAATCCGGTCGTAGGTCAGCAGGTTGTAGCTGATATCGTATTATATTTTAAAAGCGAAGTAGAAGTATCTAATTACAACACAGTTCCGGGATGGAAGGCTGAAGGTTTCTGGAAAGAAGAATTGAACAACCCATCACAAGCAAGAACAACTTCAGTAATTATAAATGGAATTCGATATAAAAGAGCCCGGCTGTTACAGTACGCCCTTTTTCCCACTAAAGCAGGAGAGTTGACCTTAAGTCCGTACAGCTTAACGGTAAGGGTTCGTAACAGCAGAAGAACTGCACGAGATCCTTTCAATTTTAGTTTTGGACAAGAAAACAAAGAATTAAAAACTCTTCCGGTTACTTTGGATGTAGGGCGACCACCGGCCATTGAAAATGCTGAATATATAGGAGCAGTTGGTGATTTTGAGATCAAAAGGACGATAAAACCAAGTTCGGCCTATGTGGGCGAAAGTGTGGAAATTATAACTGAGATCACAGGCTCAGGAAACCTTCCGCTTCTCAACAAACCCGAGTACGATTTTCCCGAGTCTTTAGAATTGTATAATCCGCAGGAAAACACAAGTATTACTCGTGACAACAGATTGATTGCGGGCTCTAAAACGTTTACAGATATTATCATCGCTCGTAATGACGGAACGTATTCTATTCCTGAAAAAAGGATAGCAACTTTTAATCCTGACAAAAACAGCTACGAATATTTTACCCTTTCAGAAATAAATTTCAGGGCAGATATTGATCCCAATGCTACGGTAACCTCATTGGAAGATATGCGCCTGGATATTGATCCGGTTACAGGATTAGCACAATGGAAAGAGAAAAAAGACACACCATTAACCGAAAGAAATTCCATTTGGGTGATGCTGTTCACTCCTTTTTTGCTTTTTATAGGAGCATACGGGTATAAGAATTATTACGACAAATTGAATAACGATGCCGGCTTTGCAAGATCTACAAAGGCCAAAGATAAAGCGATGGAAACTTTGGCCGACGCAAAAACTACAGAAGACATTAAAGAGGGATACCATAAAATTCAAAAAGCTCTTTCGCAGTTTATAGCTGACAAACTTAATCTTCCGATAGCAGGAGTTTCGGGGCAGAGTCTAATCACAGAGATCCAAAAGAAGGGCGCAGATAAATCTGTAATTACGGAAGCGAAGAGAATTTTTGATAAATGTGAAACCATAGCTTATGCACCAAATATTTCACAGGAAGGATTAGAAGATGATGTGGAAAAAACCAAACAACTGATCAAAGATTTGGGGAAGGTTCTGTGAAAAAAGTATTGGCACTATCAATTCTTTTCTGTTTTACCGGAGTATTATTTGGACAGTCTTCACCACAACTTAATTTTGATGAAGCCAATAATTCACTGGAAGAAGGTAACTACAGAGAAGCTCTAAAAAGGTATCGACAAATTGAAGAGAATGACTTTATCTCCGGAGAACTATTTTTAAATATGGGCATCGCTTCTGTTCAAATTGATTCTTTAGGACTAGCAAAGTTCTACTTTTTGCAGGCCTCAAAATTTGAGTCAACGCAACAAAGTGCAGATCAGGCGCTGGATTTTGTGAACTCTCAATTCAGCAGACAGTCTGCAAAGCTTCCAAAATTACCTTGGGACAGAGCCGTAGATCATTTTAAAGTAACTCCGGGTACGTTCGGGCTGTTTTTGATCGGATATTGTTTTGTTTGTCTGGCATTACTGCTGATCATAGCCGGGTGGTTTAATCTGATAAAGCTCCCGAAGCAAAAGAATATTATCATCAGTTGTTTAACCATTGCTGTACTGATCATCTCACTGTCATATTATGTGGATTATGTAGACCAAAGATATGACGAAGCTGTTTTGATCATGGATGAATCCAGTGTATCTGCTTCTCCATCTGAAAATTCAGAACTGGTAAGTATGGCGTACGAAGGATACGATCTGACCATTGATCGGAAAAAAAGTGCAACACAAGAAAACTGGTATTACATTAGATTAGGAAACGGACAATTCGGCTGGATAGAAGCCAAAGGAATCAAAATTTTATAATTCAAAAAAACTCATGAGTAAATCACAAGAGTACATCGATCAAAACATTAGCAAATTTGAAGAAGAACTGTTCGACCTGCTTCGCATTCCCAGTGTGAGTACAGATTCTTCCAAAAAACCTGCGATCAAAGAAGCGGCTAACTTTCTATTGAAACAGTTTGAATCTTTTGATCTTGAAAGAGTAGAATTATTTGAGACTCCGGGAAATCCAATTGTGTATGCCGAGCATTGTCCTCATGATGACAAGCCAACCGTTTTAGTGTACGGCCATTATGATGTGCAACCATCCGACCCCGATGAATTGTGGGATTCTCCTGCTTTTGAACCGGTAGTAAAAGATGGAAATGTGTACGCTCGTGGAGCAAGTGATGATAAAGGTCAGTCGTATACGCACGTAAAAGCGATCGAGTCTTTCAGAAAAACTGGGCAGGAAATTCCGGTAAATGTGAAATTTATTCTGGAAGGAGAAGAAGAAATCGGTTCTCCGAATTTGGTTCCTTTTATCATTAAGCACAAAGACATGCTTGAATGTGATATGGTGCTGATCTCAGATACTTCCATGTTCGGAAAAGATATGCCATCTATCACTTACGGATTACGCGGCTTAGCGTATATGGAAGTTGAAGTGGTTGGACCAAACCGGGATCTGCACTCTGGTGTGTACGGCGGCGCGGTAGAAAATCCATTGAATGTTCTGTGTGAGATGATCGCAAAACTGAAAGACGAAGACGGAAGAATTCAGATTCCGGGCTTTTATGATAAAGTGATCGATCTTACAGATGCAGAAAGAGAAGCATCTGCAGCACTCCCTTTTGATGAAGAAGCGTATAAAAAGTCACTCGATATTGACGCCGTTCATGGTGAAAAAGGATACACCACTCACGAAAGAGCTTCGGCGAGACCAACTCTCGATGTTAACGGAATCTGGGGCGGCTACACCGGCGAAGGAGCTAAAACTGTGCTTCCATCCAAAGCGAATGCAAAGATCAGTATGCGTTTGGTACCGGATCAGCATCCGAAAGAAATTGCAGAGTTATTCACGGAATATTTTAATTCTATTGCTCCCGATACTGTGAAAGTAAAAGTAACGGATCATCACGGTGGACATCCATCGGTAACGGACCTTTCTTTTTATGGATTGAAAGCTGCTGCTCAGGCATTTGAAGATGTGTTCGAAAAAGAGGTGCTGTTTTCCCGTGAAGGCGGTTCCATCCCGATCGTTGCTGATTTCAAAAAAGTACTTGGTGTGGAATCTATACTGATGGGCTTTGGAATTACAAGCGATGCAATTCACTCCCCAAATGAAAAATTCTCACTTCAGGATTTCCATCGAGGAATTAAAACGTCTGCGAGGTTTTTGGAGATCTTAGCAGAGGCTTAGAATATTGAATATTGAACAAAGAATGTTCAATGCTGAACTAGTTGCTTTTTGATAATCTTGTCATCCTGAACGTGACTGCCGATAGGCAGGCTTGATTCAGGATCTGTGTAAGGCACATTTGTTGACCCGAGCAATTACAGATTCTGAGTCAAGCTCAGAATGACGATGAGCTTAATGTATCATCCTGAGGATACTTCCGAAGGATCTGCACAGTTGGGTAAATGAGAAAATTCAGAAATTAGTTTAGGAGTGGAGTAAGATTCGTCCACCAACTCTTCCAAAGTTGAATATGTTGATTAATCATTAACTTGGGCGTTTATAACTCCGGAAGAGTTGAAAAGTCCGTTTGGTTTTACCTCTCATTCCGATTGTACAGTTCGGAATGCAGATTGGAAACGCTGCTTCGGGAAGCCAAAAGGCTCGGGATAAGAATTCGATTCAGAGTTAAGGGTCGCGGGTACCGCTACTTCTATTTACTGTAGCAAACTCCTTCAAAAATAACTAAATCTTGATTTATGGAGCAATCAGTTATCTCATCAAACCAGAATTTGAATTGGTTTGGCTTATTATTCTCTATCAGTTTTTCCAATAGCTCTCGAACAAGATAATCACCGAAGGTTAGTTTCGTAAGCACCTTATTCTCCAAAACCAGATCAATATCAGGATATCCTGCTTGGCCTAATTCATCTTGAGGTTCATCATAGCGAACGTCATCATCTTTAGATTCCGATACCCACTGTTTGTATTCTGAGCTCATGAGTTCAATAATTATAGATTTCGGAATTTCACAAGTAAAGGAATGTTTGTTCATGTGACTTTTTGAAGAACTTAAACCCATTGGCGGAATCACGAAAGTATTCGCATTGATGTTTTTACCATCTACAGAGATATTAACCATATTGATATTGGAGGCTCTTCTTAAAGTTAATTTGATAGCAGTTTAGTAAAGTTAGTTCAGGGATGGAAATCTGAATTAAGAAAAAGTCTCTCGCTTATGTTAAGGAGTCTGGCTGGGCGGGGTGGCGGGAACAAGCCTTTGAAGATGTTAGATTAACGGTTTATTAGTTGATTGATTTTTGGTTGAATTGTCCAAATTCCGATTGGGTAGAACCAAAGCATAAAAAAATACCCAAGAAAGTCTTCGGATTTCCCGCTCTTTCCCTCTGTCATTGATAGATGTTTCGAAACAAAATAGATTGCATAAAACAGAGAATACATTGAGTAGAGGTGCATTGGGAAAATGGCAAATGAATATACCTTATTGTATGTATCATTTTCCGGAACCATGAAGTAAAGAATAAGAAGTGTAGAATAAAATAGAACGAAATATAAATTGAAATTAAACAATTTTTGGTTGGAACCGATGGTCAATTCAGCATCTAACAGTTCGTACAAATAATTTCCGGATTCTTTTAACCAAAACACCAAAAAGATCCATGCACTTGACGAAACAATTAGACCGATGTAGTAAACAGGGTCACTATTCATTAGCAAACCAATAAGTGTAACCGGGAAAGAAAGAGCAGGAAATCCGAAAACAAGGAGGAAAAGTTTCCAGTGTTTAAGCCGTAGAAGAAAATTCATTTAGCAAAAATTTAGTTAGCGACCAGTCGAGTAAAAATTATTAAAGTTCCGAACCAGCCTGCCTCGAGCATTCGGGGAGTCCGTTTGAAACGCTTGTTACGCAAATTTTTATGCTTCAAAATCTTTTCTGAGTTCCCATTTTTTTGATGTATTAATTGCTGCACCAAAAGGAAAAATTGATAAACTGTAAAAGAAAAGTGATCCTTCATTTCCTCCAGTGTTGAAAAAAGATAAAATAGTAAGGCACACAAAAATTAAAGTTAAAACAACACTTGTCCACCAAACCAATGCAATGGAAAAGTCCCAATCTTTTCTTAATAATTTTTCGCGATTCTTATACTGCTCTTTATGAAGAAAATTTGAAATATAATAAGCTCCACAAAACATAAAAATCGCTCCAATGTGAAAGGTAATAACGTCTGATAAATCAATAAATATTATACCGACTATAATCGAAATTGTCTGCCAAATTGAGGCCATACTTAATCCCCAAAGATCAGTAAAGAGATATTGAACAGGCTTATTTTGCATTGAATTGAGTTGATTTGCCTAACGACCCGGCGTTTAAGCGGCGCAGGTCTTGGTTTTTTGTAGAAGTAACTGAATATTTTTATTGCTTACAAGCTTAAGTGCGAACCCTACCTGCATCCGACTTGAAACGCTTGTTATGCCTAATATACAGGCGTGAAAGAAAAAGCTAGCACCAACCATTGTCCATCCTTTTCTATGAAATTAATTTTTGTCATGATTTTCTTTTCAGATGAAAAGGTGCAATCATAGAATAAGGCGATGGATTCTGGATAAATACTGAAGCTCCGATAATATTGTGGTCTCAAAAATTCAATGTGTTGCAACTCCCCAAAATTTTGAGATATCTGTGCTTTAATTCCCTCAACCTGATCAGGTGTAGCCTGTGATTGTAACTCTTCAGATACATTCTTAAGTATTTCTTCAGCAGAAGTTATAAAAAAGTTTTTAAACCATTCTTCACCCTCTGGTTTCAAGTTTGAAAAAGCTTCCTGATGTGCAACGTGATCAGCAGAAAGTTGAGGTATAAACTCGTCAAAACCTAGTTTAAGACTATCGATGTTTTCTACAATGCTAGAATTCGTTTTGTCATAATTAATACGAAAGAAAGGGTTTTCATTCGAACTTGTGGTGTACATACTCATTTTAATTCCAGAAGATGTAGAAGAATTATAAGAGGGTATATTAAACGCAAAATATTCAGGAGAATAGTAGAGTAGTTCGGAAGCTAGCTTTTCATTTTTTCCTGGATCAGAGTAATCGGATATCTCAATTGTCTGAATATCTTGCACGTTGATAGTGCAATGGACAAATACAAAAAGCGAAAGGAAGTATAAGGATCTCATTCTGTAATTAGGCATAACATATTAATATGCGAAAAGGCTTTTATTATTGGACGTCGTATAAAATCAACTTAAGATAGTAAAAGAGTAAACTAAAACAAGTACTAAGGCGAACCCATCCCTGTCCCTTCCCTTAAACAAGGGAAGGGGACGCTGTAATTAATATCTAAGTGGAGCTATAAAGTCTCCCTCCCTAAAGTTAGGGAGGGAACAAGGGAGGGTCAGCAAAATTGGGAATTGTTTTAACCACAGAGAACACAAAGGGTTTTGGGGAGTGAACAAGGTTGGGTGAAAGAATTGATGCGAAGATTCTAAATCTCCCTCCGAAGGGAGACCGATCGAACACGTGTGTGAGATCAGAGGGATGTTGTGCAGCTTCTGAGCTAATAAACCGCACAACATCCTCTGTCCGCAGGCGGACTCCTCCTTTAAAGGAGGAGTTTTTCTATTCCAATCCAGATCTCGGGCATTCGCCGCGAGATGATCGTATCCTTTAATAATTTCAGTTTCTCGAACAACCTCCAAAATACACCGACCTTTAGAATTATTGGCGAGCCAAGAACGTAATGAAATCGACGGCTCCGAAGGAGCAATCATTACACTC
>JAEPPZ010000008.1 GCA_017640785.1 Balneola sp.
ACGTGTCCAATCGTTCCCACATTTACATGCGGCTTGGTGCGTTGAAAGGTCTCTTTTGCCATGTCTTTGTCTTGTTTGTGTTAATTAAATTTGTAAAACGATTACCGACAGAGCCGATAGTCGGATTTGAACCGACGACCCCTTCCTTACCATGGAAGTGCTCTACCTCTGAGCTATATCGGCTTCTATTCCAATGAGCGAGCGACCGGGATCGAACCGGCAACATTCACCTTGGAAGGGTGACACTCTACCAATTGAGTTACGCTCGCTTTTGCGTGGGGAGAGCAGGATTCGAACCTACGAAGTCGTAAGACAACAGATTTACAGTCTGCCCCAGTTGGCCGCTTTGGTATCTCCCCAATTTTTTCAATAAATCAATGAATGAGCCAGTGGCCGGAGTCGAACCGACGACCGACGGTTTACAAAACCGTTGCTCTACCAACTGAGCTACACTGGCATTTTCGAAAGACTGGAAAAATACTCATAGTTCATCTTATAGTCAACAAGTCCTTGCGAAAAAAATCATGAACTATTTTGAGTTTTCCACATCCTTTTTTCCAGACCTGAAAATTAAGAATTTTAGTAATACAACCACAATAATAGCGCCTAAAATTAACTTTCCATAGTTGGATAAATACCTCCCAATTATTTCCCAATTATCCTGAACATACCAACCGGCTCCAAGAAGCAGAGCGTTCCACAAAATTGAACTGAGAAAAGAGTTCATTACAGTGTAGGAAACCTTTAAACCGCTCATGCCTGTGGTGAGGGAAATTACTGATCTGGTCCCTGCTAAAAATCTGTTGCCAAACACAACCCATTGCCCCCATTTATTCATCCATTTTTTTCCTTTTTGGAAGTATTTATAGTCAATGAACTTCAATAAAAGATGACTCTTCGGATTCTCTTCAATTTGTGACCCCCACTTCTTTCCAAACCAATACATATTCATAAAGCCTACAACAGAAGCAACTACTGTAACAACAAATAAGAGCGTAAATGAAACCGTCCCCTCAGCGGCTAAATAACCACCAAAAGCAACTATCACATCTCCCGGCATTGGGGGAATCAGGTTTTCAAGGTATGCAATGCCAAAAAAGATCAAATAAATCCCAATTGGAGGAACTACCTCAATCCAGTCTACTATATTTTGAACTATTTGATCTGCCATTTAATCTGCCATTGAAAGAAGAACTACAGCAGAACTTGAAATCCCTTCTTTTCTACCTTCAAACCCCAACCACTCTGAAGTAGTAGCCTTTATAGAAATATTCTCTATCGCTGTATTCAAATCCGAAGAAATCAACTCTCTGATTTCAGAAATATATGGCTTCAACTTTGGCTCCTGAGCTACCACAGTAGCATCCAGGTTTCCTAATACATACCCTTTACTTTGGATCAACTTGTAAGCATCACGAAGAAGGATCCTGCTGTCTACATTTTTATATTTCGGATCTGTATCCGGAAAATGAGTTCCAATATCCCCCAATGCCAGAGCTCCCAATAACGCATCGGTTATTGCATGAAGCAAAACATCTGCATCTGAGTGTCCGTCCAGCCCTAATTCATGAGCTATCTCAACCCCACCCAGTATTAGCTTTCGGTTTGGCACTAGTTTGTGCACATCGTACCCATAACCAATTCTTATACTATGCATTCCAGCCCTCCGCTATTATCTCTGCCATTTTCAAATCTACAGGACATGTAATTTTCAGATTCTCGAAATCCCCCATTACCATTTTTACTCTACCATCAATCCGCTCAACCAACGATGCGTCATCTGTGCCTAAAAAATCTTCTTTTAATGCTGATCTATATGCTTCAACAATCAGATCTTTTGTAAAAACCTGCGGGGTTTGCGCTTGCCATAGTGAGTCTCTTTCAGGAGTACTTTTAATTTCAAGATAGCCCTTTACTTCCTTGATAGTATCCTTAACCGGAACACCTAATACAGCGCCACCAAATTCATCTGCTGTTTTAAAACAGTTAACAATGAGCTCTTCTTTCACGAAGGGACGAGCAGCATCATGCACTGCTACCAACTCAACACCGGTGTTTAGAACCTTTATTCCATTCCAAATCGAGTATTGCCTTTCAGAACCCCCTTCAACTACCTCAAGGCTAACGGATCTACTCTCCAGCTCCGAACATATACGCTTGCAAGTACTGATATAATTTTTTGGAGCAGGAATTATGATCTGCATCATTCCATCAATATTTAGAAAACATTCGATGGACCTCTGAAGTATAGTTTTACCTGAAACCTCAATAAACGCCTTGGGTACATCGGAACCCAAACGGGTTCCTGACCCGGCAGCCGGAATTATGACCGCCTTCGACTTCAATTAAAGGATCAACATTGCATCGCCAAATGAGAATAAGCGATAGTTTTCCTTTTTAGCCTCTTCATACGCCTTCATTATGAAATCGTAACCTCCGAATGCCGCTGCCAGCATAAGTAATGTAGATTCCGGGCGATGGAAATTGGTGATCAAACCTTCCGTTATTTTAAAATTGTAAGGAGGGTAAATAAACTTATCCGTCCATCCGGTTCCCATTTTTGACATACCGCTAGCCATCACACTTGTTTCAATAGCACGAACTGCGCTAGTTCCAATAGCTACCACTTTATTCTTTTTTGATGATAAAGCGACATTTATTTTGTCGGATGTTTCTTTTGAAAGGAAATAATTTTCCGAATCCATTCTATGCTTTGTAAGATCTTCCACTTCTACATTCCGGAATGTTCCCCAACCAATATGAAGGGTGATCGGAAGCATCTCAACTCCTTTCTTTTCGATCTTTTTGATCAGATCTTCTGTAAAATGCATTCCAGCTGTTGGCGCTGCAACTGCTCCTCTTTCTGTAGCATACACAGTTTGGTATCTATCCTTATCTTCATCAACAGGCTCTCTTTCGATGTATGGAGGAAGGGGCATTTTGCCTAGCGCATCTAATTTCTCGTACAATTCATCGTAACCTCCATCAAAAAGGAATCGAATTGTTCGGCCTCTTGAGGTTGTATTGTCAACAACTTCTGCCATCAACTCATCATCTTCTTCTCCGAAATAGAGTTTATTCCCGATTCTGATTTTTCTGGCAGGCTCAACTAAAACATCCCAAAGCATATTTTCAGGCTGAAGCTCTCTCAACAAGAACACTTCTATGTCAGCTTCTGTTTTTTCTTTTTTACCATTTAAACGAGCAGGAAAAACCTTTGTGTTGTTATAGATTACAACATCGCCTTCGTTTAAATATTCATGTATATCAGAAAATTTTCTATGCTCAATAGTTTCTTCTGCTCTATTAAGAACCATAAGTCGAGCGTCATCTCTTTTCTTGAGTGGTTCTTCTGGTACGTTTAATCCTTCTAGTTCGTATCTAAAATCGGTGAGTTTCATCTCTCCTTGGGTTGAATGGAGTTTTAAATTGCTGTTTTCAAAAGTTGAGAAAGATAGCGTTTTATTCATTCTTTTTCAATTCAACTTCATTTGAACTCCTATTTATTATTATGCGTTGTTTGATTATACTTATAGGTGCGGTTCAACGTTAACGAACCAAATTATTACATCATGAAAAAACATCTTTATTACTTTTTACCTGCAATCATTTTATTGCTAACCTTTGACGCCAAAGCTCAAATGCGTGGTGATGTTTCACAGCCTTTTGATTACAGAGGAGCGGTTGTTAATACCCAAAGTGCAACTGTACAAAGTAAATTGGCTGATTTTTTTCAAAACAAAGTTCAAATGAGTCACTCATATTCTATGAGTTTCGGTTCTGTTGGTGGCTCATATCAAAACCTGAATGCATACACTAATACTATGAATATTGCATTCAGTGATAGACTCCAGGGACGCGTTGACGTTTCCTTTTTTCACTCTCCGTTTGGCGGAAATAATTTATATGGCATGGGGCAGAACGAACCACGGGTAATGCTTAGTAATGCAGAACTAAATTATCAGATCAGCGACCGGGCAACAATAAGTTTCCAGTATCAAAGATCTCCTTACAGTCCTTATGGAATTTCACCGTTCGGGTATAATCGTTATAACAATTTTAACCGCTTTAATTCTAGGTTCTATTAATTCCTGAATGGCTCATCATCAAGACGAGAAGAACTCAACATCAAAAGATCTTTATTTAAATTCAGCAATTGGATTTCTGAGTGTTCTTCTACTCGGATTGCTGCTTGCTCTTTTTACTCGCATCATTTACCCAAGAGTTTTCAATCAAAGAGCTGATCATTCTTCTGAATTAATTGGTTCTATTATTCAATTAGAGGTATTAAATGGTTGTGGAGAGTCAGGGATCGCAAATAACTTTACAAATCTGTTAAGAAATAATGGGTTTGATGTTGTTGAGGTAGGGAATTTTGAACGATTTGATGTTGAGAATACTTTTGTAATTTCCAGAAGTTCATCATTTAACAATGCAAAGAGAGTTGCAGATGCTCTTGGAGTTAGTGAGGAAAATATAATACGTGAAGAGTCCGATGATTTTTATCTTGACGTTACGGTTGTACTTGGAAAAGACTATAACAATCTAAATACTAATTAAACTAAAATAGATACATTGCCTAAAAAAGAACAATTTTCGAACGCTTATTCTGAAGAAGATCTAAAAACAAATGAAGTTTTAGATGCTATTACAGAGGCTTTATTAAGTAAAAAGGCTAATGATATTACTGTTTTAGATGTTTCTGAATTAACTACACTCGCAGAGTTTTTTGTAATATGCCATGGTAATTCCGATGTACAAGTTAAGGCACTTGCCGACATTGTAGAGGAAGATGTATTGAATAAATGCTCAGAAAAGTCCTGGAGAAAAGAAGGTGGAAGCTCCAGAGCATGGATTATTTTAGATTATGTTAACATTGTAGTTCATGTAATGAGTGAAGAGAAAAGGAATTACTATAACATCGAGAAAATGTGGAATGATGCAAAAATCACTCATATCAAAGATGAAGTAAATTAAATTGAAATGGCTCAACAAATTCCGAAAGTTCTTGTAACAGAGCCAATCCCTGAAAAAAACTTAGCCTATCTTCGGGAACATTCTATTATCAAAGTCGGTGCAAAAGGAGAGTTTCAAAATGAGAATAACCTCATTAATGCCATTGCGAATTATGATGCACTCCTTTGTATGTTATCCAATCCTATTACAAAAAAAGTTTTAGAGGCCGCTCATAAACTGAAAATAGTTGCCAATTTTGCTGTTGGCTATAACAATATAGATGTAGAAACAGCCAAAACTCTTGGAATAAAGGTAGCCAACACACCGGATGTTCTTACTGAAGCATGTGGTGATTTTGCCATGGGATTGCTTATGGCTGTAACAAGAAAGTTTAATGAAGCTGAACAATATCTAAGAGAAGGGAACTTTACCGGATGGGAACCTCTGGGATTTTTGGGGATGGAGTTGAGAGGAAAAACACTTGGAATTGTTGGAATGGGAAGAATTGGTCAAGCTTTTGCACATCGGGCTCGCGCTTTTGGAATGAACATAGCCTATCACAATCGTTCCAGAGTTAGCCCTCAAATTGAAGGCTCTCTCAATGCTAAATTTGTTTCTACAATTGAGGAATTGGCAAAAATCTCTGATGTACTTAGTTTAAATTGTCCCTTAACGAATGAAACGCATCATTTAGTTAATGAGAATCTTTTAAAGCTAATGCCCTCACATTCTATTTTGATTAACATTTCACGTGGCCCAGTGGTAGATGAAGCAGCTCTTGCTTATGCCCTTCAAAATAAGATCATTGCAGGAGCAGGAATAGATGTGTTTGAAAAGGAACCCAAAGTTCATCCCGATTTGCTTAAAGCCCCAAATTGTGTTCTGTTGCCACATATTGCAAGCGCAACTTTTGAAACCAGAGAAGCAATAGGTATGCTTGCATCTAAAGCTATAGTTTCAGTGCTTAAAGGTGAACATGATCGCAATATTCCTAACCTCATTTAGAAGTGAAAGCTATAAAATCTAAAAAAATTACCGCGCTTTTCTCTCTGCTTTTGTTGAGTGTGCTAAGTCTGGCAATTCTGGAAGTTACCTTTTATACCAATCCGCCTTCTGAATCCGAGATCGAAGAGATGGCTGCTCAAAATGTAGGATCTGCGGTTAAAGTCTTAGAAAGATTCATAACAGATTTTAAAAGTAAAAGCAGAGTACTTGGCAAAAAGATTACGCCATTACTATCTAAAGATTCTTCATCTGAACAGATACACGACCTGATCAATAAAGAAACAAATTTCTGGGGTGTAGAATTACGAGATAGCACAAAAGCCTTGGTGTGGACAGGTTTTAGAATCCCGAATAATAAACCATCAGCTACCTCAGATACTCTTCTGATAGAGATTGTTAACGTTCAAAATGTTTTGGCTATTAAAGCTACACAATGGCTTTATGATGATCTTGGTAACTCATACTCTCTCACCTCTGCAAAAAAACTAAAACAAACTAATGTTCTGGATCTGGGTAGTGATACAGAATTAAGTATATCTGATGTTCTTGGTATAGATTTCAATTTCCCTGTTCATTTTAGTATTAATGAACCAGTTCCTGATGACTTAATATTTAAGACCGAGCAATTCTTTAAAGAAGGTAATTTTGCCACCACAATTTATGCTGCTAAAGATGATATAGACACATTTTCAGAATCAAGAAAAGCAGACCATTCAAAACTGCGACTGATATTTATTGTTCTGATAATATTTATTACGGAGCTTTTCCTCTCTTCACTATCCTTCATATATAACCCAAAGAAGGTTTTTCTTATCTCTACAGCTTCTATTTTCATATTCTGGATTCTGAGCTGGCTCCTCTTGCCTTTTCTTGATCTGGATCTTGTTTTAGGAGCACAAACGGTTCAAACAGAACTCTTTTATCTGGGACTCAATTCATTTCTAGCATTTGCATTTGCCGTCTTTATTACGGATTTCTATTACTCCAACAAATCTTTCAAATACAAGCTACCATTTACCTATGGAGTAATTATAAATTCCGTAATCGGCATTTTAATTGCACTTGTATTAGTTGGTATATCATTATCTCTATTTAGAATTGCTGCTGAAACATCACTTAACCTGAACGATCTGAGTCTGGTTCCTGAGCTCAGTATTATTTTATATTTCCTTTTTGCAGGCGTACTATGGATAGCATCTTCCTGGTCAATAGTATACTTATTTACCTTTTTGCTAAAATCAATTAGCGCAAAAGGATTTATATCCCTTACCCTGCTTAGCATTAGTTTTTTTCTAACCCTTTTAGCCCTTTATTTTTACCATCTGAACTCAGAAAAAGTCTGGATACCGGTGCTGGCAAGTATCCTCTTTTTCCTTCTTATAGCAACCTCCTATTTTTCATGGAACGGTTTTTTAAACCTTAGAGACAAATCACGGTTAAGACTTCTTCTTTTAATTTGTGCAGTGTCTTCCGGACTAGCCTATGCTCCGTTTTATTATGGACAAATTGAGTGGCGTTCAGATACTATGAAAAATGAAGCAAGGAGTTTTGCAAAAGAAAGCGAACTTGAGATCGAGACCATTACAGTGGAAACACTATATATTCTGGAAGAAGTATTATCTAAACTTGAACTCTCTTCTACTGATAATGAATCTCTGATAACCTCAGAATTCAACTCCCAAATTGAGCTGCTTTTTCGCCAAAACCCCGATTGGCAGACGTTTTCGTTTTCAGTTCAATTAATAGATAGCAATGGTGATCCTATATCGGAATTTACTTCTAATTTGAATGCTCCGGGGTGGACAAAAGCCTACGATATGTTCAGCCTGGAGGTGCCTTATGTTCAGGAGCGTATAAGAAGAGAACGATTAAGACCCATTATACGAAGAAATCCACTTGAGCAACCCCCTGCAAAATACACTTCATTCAGACAAGGCTGGATTCCATTTTTCAAATCCCCAACAAGCGAAGAAAAACTGGGATGGATCATATGTTCAGTGTATCAGGAACAGCCACAATACAGAAAACCCTTGCGTGCTGTAGTTGCCAGTAAAAAAGAAGAGGATACAAACTCTACTTTTCTTTTAAGTGAATATGAGAACAAAATACTAACCAGGAACTCTCTTTCCGGATTGCCTTTAGAAATCCCTAATTACACTATGCTATCTGAAGAAATTGATTCCAGATTAAATCAGGATTCTTTGTTTGTTACTTCTGAGACCATTCACGGAGCTGAGGTTGTAGAATTGTTCTGGAAGCTATCACCAAGCAAAGTGGTTAAAGTTTCTACCTTAGAAGTTACTTTATTCAATCATGTTTTTTCCATTCTCAGATTCTTCTTTTATCTGTTGGTCTCCATTTTTATAATATCAATAATTCTTCAATGGCGAAGAGATTTTAAGATTTTTGAATCTAACAGAAAATTCAGGGATCGGTTTATTGACCGCTTTATTATAGCATCTTTGCTTTGCCTGATTGCATTGATCGCAACTTCCTCAGTAGCAATTACAAACCAAAGCCAAGAAATCACTATTGACGAACTGGAAAATAAGTTAGTGGGTATAAACTCAACTTTTGAGAGTAGCGAAGAAAGTGATATTAACCAGACGCTTCTGTTATCCAGCACCCTCATCAATTCTGATGCAGTTCTTTTTGAAGGCAACACTTTGGTTGGATCAACTGCCCCACAAATATTCTCTCAACATTTATTACCTGCTCAAGTGCCTTGGAATGTCTACGATGCTATAATAACCAACGGTAGTGAAATAGAAATTGAGCAATTTACATTGGGAGAGCTGGAATTTTTAATTGGCTATACCCCAGTAAAGAAAGATGGGGTAATAACCAATATTGCAGCAATCCCTACTTTTTTAAAAACGCCGACTTTTAATGAACAACTGCTTACCACCATAAGCTATCTTGTAGGTCTTTTTGTTCTGGTATTCGGATTATTCATATTTGCGGCTGCATTGATTGCTAACAGAATGACCAGCCCTCTTGAAGAATTAACAGAAGGAATTAAAACAATTTCTGATGGCAGCCTTGAAACTACATTACCGGTCAAAAGTAATGATGAGATCGGAGCGCTTACCAATGCTTTTAACCTTATGGTTTACCGGTTACAGGAATTGAGAAAGAATCTTGTGGACGCAGAGCGAGAGGCTGCCTGGAAAGAAATGGCTCAACAAGTAGCTCATGAGATCAAAAATCCACTCACTCCAATGAAGTTAAATCTTCAACATTTACAGCGCCAGATTAAAGCAACTGATATTGATGCTGAACAATTAAAAGAAAAAGTTTCGAAAATAAACTCAAATATGATCGATCAGATCGAATCTTTAAGCCGAATTGCTTCTGATTTCTCAAAGTTTGCGCGTCCTTTAGAACAAGAATTTACCAAAATAGACTTGAACGAGATCCTTCAAAATGTAGCTGACCTCTACTCAAATGAAGGATCGATAAAGATCGAACTTAGTTTGAACAAAACCCCGCTTTGGGTCAATGGAGTAAAAGATGAATTGCAAAGAGTATTTATCAACTTAGTTAAGAATGGGATCGAAGCCATTCCCAAGCGCCGCAAAGGTATCATCACTTTAAAAAGCCGTGAAACTGATTACAATGCTCATATTGAGATTTCAGATAATGGAGAGGGAATATCGGCAGAAAATGAACGCTCTATTTTTGTTCCAAACTTCAGCACAAAATCAAGCGGAACCGGCTTAGGTCTTGCTATCAGCAAAAAAGTAGTTGAAGAACATGGCGGTGAAATTAATTTCAATTCAGAAGAAGCAAAGGGAACAACCTTTACATTAAGTTTTGAACTTTTTACAGGAAAAGAAACAGAATAGTTTACCATTCACCTTGCTTCTTCGTACCATTACCGGCTAAGAAATTAACATGTCGGCTACATCCTCAAAAATAAAAAAAGAAAGTTCTGTTCTTCTGAAATTAGGTGGTCCTATTATTGCCACACAATTAATGCGGATGGGGTTAAACTTTACTGATACAGTAATGGCAGGGAATCTCTCTGCACTGGATCTTGCCGGGGTAGCTATTGGTAATGCAATGTATCTGCCTTTGTCAATTTTCTGTATGGCAACACTAATCGCCATTAATCCTATTGTTTCTGAACATTTAGGAGCTCGAAGATTTAAGGAAATCGGAACCAGTGCTCGGCAAATGTTTTGGCTGGTTTTGTTACTCACAATCCCAACTTTTTTCCTTACCAGAAACCTGGATATTATTATGAACTTAGTTGGGGTTACAAGTGAGATCGTGCCTATCGCAACCGACTATCTGAAAGCCATATCCTGGGGACTGCTACCTTTGTTTTCATACGCCGGAGTTCGCTACTTCAGTGAAGGTTTATCTGTAACCAAACCCGCTATGTATATCGCGGCAATAAGTCTGGTTCTGAATGTAGGAGCCAATTATATCTTCATGTATGGCGGGCTGGGAATAACCGGCATGGGAGCTGTTGGCGCAGGTTATGCTACCTCATTAATTAACCTCTTTGCAGCAATTATTTTTATTGGTTTCATGATGAGGTTTAAACCATTTAAGAGATTTGATATTTTTGCCCGAACCAAAGGACCTGACCCAAAAATATTCAGTGAATTTCTACGTGTTGGAATTCCGAACGGGGCAAGTACCGCAATGGAAATTTTATTATTTGCTAGTGTAAGTGTTTTGATGGGGACACTAAGCGTTGAAGCTTCAGCCTCTCATCAAATTGCAATTAATGTAGCTGCCACTTTATTTATGATTCCATTCGGCCTATCCATGGCCATTACTCAACGTGTTGGCTTTTCAATTGGACAAGGTTCTTTATCAAATGCTCGACTTCGAGGATTTGTAGGCATTGCCATGTGTGGCTCTATAATGACTTTGACAGCAATCATGTTATTCTCGATTCCGGAAGCAATAATCAGCATCTATACTGACGACCCTTTGGTAAGTAAAATGTCTGTATCGTTGTTATTTATGGCAGGATTGTTTCAAATTTCAGATGGACTTCAGGTTGGGGGATTTGGAGCGTTAAGGGGTTTAAAAGATACCCGACGGCCAATGATCGTAAACTTTATTGCCTACTGGCTGATCGGTTTTCCTATTGGGTATTATCTGGGAATAATTTCAGATTTTGGTCCCGAAGGGCTCTGGGTTGGATTGATTTCAGGGTTATCTGTTGCTGCAATTCTTCATAACTTTCGTTTTCACAGGTTGACCGTTGGTGATTAGTGATTCCCACTTCCTCACCTAAAACATGAACTATTCGTGATACAAATTCGTAGAGTTAGTTGTATAATATAACCTAACGATGCCTGTATATATTCACGACATAGCAACTTCTGTCCCTGAAGGATCGAATTCTCAGGATTCAGTTCGGGAAATCATGAAATCTGCTTTAGCTAAAGACAGAAAAACTCAAGCCATTCTGCATAGAATTTATTCGCAATCAGGAATTGAAAAAAGGCACTCAGTGATTAATGAGTTCCATCAAACTGAAAAACCGAACCCTTACCTGAACGGCTCCGTTACTTCCACTCCAACTACAGGTGAAAGGAATGAGGTCTATAAAACATCAGCATCTTCTTTATTTGTGGAAACCGGGAAAAAGCTACTACAGAACAATCCCCATTTTGAGAAAAAAGATATCACTCATGTAATTACAGTTTCTTGCACCGGGTTTTATGCGCCGGGACCTGATTATGATCTTGTTAAACAACTCGATTTATCACCTTCAACTGAAAGATTTCATTTAGGTTTTATGGGTTGTTTTGCCGCTTTCCCTGCATTGAAAATGGCACACTCTTTTTGTCAAAACAACCCGGGTGCAGTGGTCCTAATTGTAGCTACCGAACTATGCTCTCTGCATTTTCAACAGAAAACGGATTTAGATAACCTGATATCGGCCTCTGTTTTTGCTGATGGATCTGCCGGTGCATTGGTAAGCCAACAAAAGCCCCCGAAACTTTCTTACGAAATTCAGGGATTTGCTTCTTCTCTGACTCCCAACGGAGAGAAAGATATGGCCTGGGATATTGGAGATCATGGTTTTGATATGATCTTATCAACTTACGTTCCTGATATAATTGAAAGCAATCTAAAGCAAGTAATACAGCCTCTTTTTGATAAATATGATCTTCAGCTTTCTGATATTGATTATTGGGCTATCCATCCAGGAGGCAGAGCAATTGTAGATAAAATTGAGACCGGTTTAAACCTTAAAGAAAAACAGGTAGCGGCATCCCGAAAAACTCTTGCTCAGTACGGAAATATGAGTAGTGTTACTGTCCTTTTTGTTTTAAATGAATTGATGAATTCCAATCCTGAAGAAAACTCTAAAGTTTTGCCAATGGCTTTTGGCCCGGGACTTACTATTGAAAGTGGATTATTAAAGGTAGTCTGATGCCTTTTTTTTTACGTCATAGAAGACCTGATCTACAGGAGTTAATGGACGACCCAAACTGTGACTCCGAGAAATTAAAAAATACTTATCGCCAGTTTCGAACTATCAACAAGTTCTTATCAAGATGGGATCTGATCTATAAAAAAGAAATTAAGCCGATACTAGAGCAACAAAATGGAAAAGCCAGCTTATTGGATATAGGTTTCGGAGGTGGAGACATTTCCTTACAGCTATCAAAATTAGCAACTAAAGACGGGTTTCATCTAAATATAACATCAATTGACTCAGATGCACGCTCTTTAGAGTATATCCAAACTTTAGAAATTCCCTCAAACATACATTTCCGACACGCTTTATCTACCGATCTGGTTAATGAGCAAGCTTCATATGACTTTGTGATTTCGAACCATCTTCTCCATCACTTAGATCAACCTTCTTTTGAAACTGTTTGTGCTGAAGCAAAACTTCTTGCCACAAAAAAGGTCATCTTCAATGATATTGAACGAAGTGATTTAGGCTACATTTTTTTTACCGTGCTCTCTAAGCTTTTCTTCAGAAATTCATTCATTTCCTACGATGGACGATTTTCGATAAAACGCAGCTATACATTTGATGAGCTATCAAAAATAGCACCGGGCAACTGGGAAGTTAGCCGGGTTATTCCCTACAGATTGATTTTAATGTATGAAACAGAATAAATCAGAAATAACAATTGTGGGTGGAGGACCTGTAGGACTTTTTCTGGGGATTTGCCTTTCTAAACGAGGAATAGATTGTACCATTCTTGAACAAAGAGCTGAGCCTGTTCAAGATTCAAGATCTCTCGGGATTCATCCTGTCTCTCTTGAATTATTTGAAAAGTTAGGGTTCGTAAACGAGTTTCTTGAAAAAGGGATTTCTATTAAAAAAGGACTGGCTCATAATGGAAAAGAAGTACTAGGAAGTATCAACTTCGATGAACTTGAAGGACCTTTTAATTTTATTCTGGCTTGCCCACAGTTTTACACAGAAAGAATTTTGATTGCCAAGTTCCTTGAACTTAATCCTGAAGGTTTAATTTCTGAAGCCACCGTTACACGCATTCAACAAACTGAACAGGAAGTTTCTTGTTGGTATCAAAAAGCGGGCAAGGAATATTGCATCACCTCAAAATATATTATAGGCTGTGACGGTAAAAACAGTCTCGTTCGCAAGGAGACCGGTATCCTTTTCGAAGGTAAGCGATACCCCGACACTTACATAATGGGCGACTTTGATGACAACACCTCTTTTGAAGATCAAGCAGTAGTATTTTTACCTAAGCAAGGTTTGATAGAATCTTTTCCTCTTCCGGATAACATGCGTCGTTGGGTGGTAAAAACCGACTCATATATTGATTCTCCAACCCCAAACAAATTGGCTGATTTTGTAAAAAAAAGAATTGGTACTGATTTAAAAGGTCTAAAAAGCACCATGATCAGCAGTTTTGGCGTTCAGAGCTTTTCGGCTGAGAATTATTTTAAAGATCGTGTTATTCTTTGTGGAGATGCCTCTCATATTGTTAGCCCTATTGGTGGACAAGGGATGAATTTAGGCTGGATTGGAGCATGGATATTGGCAACGGCTTTATTCAAAATTAAGATGAATCCTGAAAAAGAAACTGAGATCTTGTCAGACTACCAGAAACAACAAACGAAAATTGTGAGGAAAGCTTCCCTCAGAGCTGAGTGGAATATGAAAATGGGAAGCAAGCAATTATTCCCTTATTTCAGAAAGATATTAGTTCAGCTAATTTTAAAAACTCCGCTGAAAAGAATTGCCTTAAAAGTGTTTACTATGAAAGGGCTATATTGAAGGAGGGCTATTTGTTTCTCTTGAGAATATCAGTGTAAATGTTGTTCCCCCATCTTCATTCATATGCTGTTGTGATTCTGCATTAAGCTTATCACCCAAAGTTTGAATTACAACTGACGCAAGATTCCCTTCAACTGTTCCGTCCAGATAATCCGAAATTCCATTACCATTATCCGAAATACTGATTAGAACCTTATCTCCACCATCTTTTTTAACAGCTATTGCGATCTTGCCTTTATCATGACCAATGAAAGCATCCCTGTACATATTCAAAATAACTTCATTGATAATTAGCCCCGCTGTTAACGCAGTACTTGCTTTTAATTCTATTTTGTCGATATCCAGATTATAGCTTATATCTTTGTCGTAATCCCCGAATATTTCCACAATAGTTGATGTGAGATGTCCGATATAGAATCCTACATCTATTAACTCATTGTCTTCTGAGTTAAACAGAATTTTGTGAGCATGCGCTATAGTTTCAATTCTGGAACCGGTAGATTTCATCAAAAACTTAGCATTGTCATCACTAAGCAATGGAACCTGCAACTGAACCAGCGCATTTAATGCAGATAAGCTATTCTCAAAACCCTGATGAACCTCTTTTAACCTGTGTTCTTTGTCCTTGATTGTATTTTTGAGGTCATCAACTTCTTTAGCTTTTTCGATAGATAAAGCTGCGTGTGCCGCCAATGTTTCTAAAACCGGAATATCTTTTTCGGTAAACTCTTGGTTCTCTTTTTTATTCAATGCCTGCATAATTCCAATTACGTTGTTCTTTGAATCGAACATTGGAACACAAATCATATTTCTAGTTGTGAAACCTTTACTTATATCACCAAAAAACTCTTCGCTCTTTGCCATATCATTGACCAAATATGGCTTCTCATTCTTCAAAACCCAACCAGCTACTCCTTTGTCTCTTGGAATGATTTGTCCCTTAATTTCATCTTTTACAGGCCCTGTTGGCACACTCAGATGTAGCCTTCCTGTTGAATTATCTAATAACATCAATGAACTTGCTTCGGCATCAACAACATAACACACCGAATCCATACACTTCAACAGAAGTTGTTTTAACTCCATTGTACGATTGATTCCTTCAATCGCATGAAGTAACAGTCTCATATTTTGATGATTTTCAGACATAAACTTATAACTATAAAGATGCTTTTTTCAACCCAAAAAACAAAAGTCGTATTATTAATTTACAAGATAGGAAGAATAGTAATTTATAATGGTATTTCTACTGAGAAACTAGTGCCTGTTTCACTAGTTGTATGACTCATATTTGCATTCATTTGCTTAACAAAAGCATGAACAACAAATAAATGATTAGATTGACTTCCTAAATCAGACATCCCTATTCCATCATCTGTCAGATTCAGTTGAATTTTTTCGTTCTCTATATTCCTGACTCTGATATTAATTATGCCTGTATTTCTGTCAAAGAAAGCATGTTTAAATGCATTGATAAGTAACTCGTTTAAAGTGAGTCCACACAAAATAGACAACTCAGCAGGTATTGTCATGTCATCTATTTGAGCTTCAATCCGGATTATCTTTTCATTTTGATTGTAGATACTCTTTATACTTCCAATTATATGATTTAAAAACACTTTTAGACCAACTTCATTTGTATCACTATCTTCATATAATAATGAATGAAGATGAGCTATCGATTTAAGTCGGGAACTCGCATTCCTCAGAATGTCGATAGATTCTCCATTTTTCAACCTGTTGGATTCCAGTTCCATAAGTGCTGAAATAGCAAACAAGTTATTTTTTAACCGATGATGAGTCTCTGAAAGAAGCAGTGTTTTTTTCTCAAGCTTTGCTTCCATTTCATCATATTCTCTGTTTCTCTGAATGGCTAAAGAAATGTGTTCAGCAAGTATTTTAAATACTTCTAAATCTTCTTCGTGAAATGAAAGACCAAATTCTTTATTTACTGCTTGTAAGACACCATAAGCTTCTCCATTTCTATCTCTTAAAGGGACACAGAGCAGGCTTTTGGTTTCAAAATCAGCGCTAAGATCTTGCCAAAAAGTATCGTCTTTCGAAACATCATTGCTTAAGTATGCTTTATTATTTTGGATCACCCAGCCGCCAACTCCTTTATCTTTAGGAATTCTAAAGCCTGTAATCTCATCTTTAACAGGTCCGGTTGGGATACTCACATTTAACTCTCCCGTTCCTTTATCTAGTAACATAAGCGTACTGGCTTCTGTACCCAATACGGTTTGTATTGCGTTCATACTCTTTACAAGAAGCTCTTTAAGCTCTACTGCCCTGCCAATACTCTGAATGGAATGAACAAGTAATTTAGTGTGCTCTATTTTTTGCACTTTTACCCGAATTAAATTTTTCCAATATCAGGTTTTTTTATGTAAAAAAGAAAAAGCTCCGCTTGTATTCACAAACGGAGCTTTTCAATTAATTTAAAAAGAGAATTAACTATTAGTTTTTACTTTTCTTCAAGTAATCTAAAAGCACAGTATGGAGAATTCCTCCATTTCTGTAATAATCTACTTCTACCGGAGTATCTATTCTACTGTTTGTGGTAAAGTTAATCTCCTTACCACCCTCAGTTACTGCAGTTACTTTTACATCTTCGCGAGCTTTTATATCATCACTCAAATGAATAGTAAATGTTTCAGAACCATCTAATCCAAGAGATTCCGGAGTTTCTCCTTCTTTAAACTGAAGAGGAAGAACCCCCATCTGAACCAAATTAGATCTGTGAATTCTTTCATAAGATTCAGCAATAACTGCTTTCACTCCAAGCAGATTAGTACCTTTAGCAGCCCAATCACGAGATGATCCTGTTCCATACTGGTTTCCTGCAATTGCTATCAGTGGAGTATTGTTCTCTTTATACTTTAATGAAGCATCGTAGATAGTTGTGATCTCACCTGTTGGATGATATTCAGTAAATCCACCTTCTTTGCCCGGAGCCAATTGGTTCTTAAATCGAACATTAGCAAATGTACCACGCGTCATAACACGGTCATTTCCTCTTCTTGATCCATATGAGTTAAAATCTTTCTTATCCACTCCATGCGCTTTCAGGTATTCACCTGCCGGTGCATCTTCTTTGATATTACCTGCCGGAGAAATATGATCTGTTGTAATGGAATCTCCAACTTTTACAAGAACACGAGCACCTTCAATAGATTTGATCGGCTCAGGCTCTTCTTTCATATCCATAAAGAAAGGAGGCTCCTGTATGTAGGTCGAATCTTCACTCCATGCAAACTGATCCCCACCCGAAACAGGAATTTCTTCCCAAGTCGGAGATTCGAAAATATCGGAATACATTTTTTCAAAAAGATCCGGACGAATTGCATTGTCTAAATGTTCTGCAATTTCTTCTGTTGTTGGCCATATCTCTTTCAGATAAACATCATTTCCATCTTTATCCTTACCAATCGGATCGTTATTCATATCAATATTAACCGTTCCGGCAAGTGCATAAGCTACCACTAATGGAGGTGAAGCCAAGAAATTAGCTTTTACCCATGGGTGAATTCGTCCCTCAAAGTTTCTGTTTCCGGAAAGAACACCTGCTGCAATAAGATCGCCTTCTTTAATTGCCGTTTCAACTGCTTCCGGAAGTGGTCCTGAGTTACCGATACAAGTAGTACATCCGTATCCAACTAAGTTGAATCCAAGCTTATCCATGTATTCAGTTAAACCTGCTTCCTGCAAATATTCAGTTACTACTCTCGATCCCGGAGCTAATGAAGTTTTCACATAAGCAGGAACTTTTAATCCACGCTCAACAGCTTTTTTAGCTACAATACCTGCACCTAACATTACACTTGGATTAGAAGTGTTCGTACAGCTTGTGATAGCAGCAATTACTACATCACCATGAGTCATTTCAATTTCCTGACCATTCTTATATAGTCCTTTACTAGCAAGTCTTTCCTGAGCGAGATTGAAACCCATCGTAGGATTATCGCTAGTCAATGAAGTTTCGAAAGCTTTCTTCATGTTGCTGAGCGTAATTCTATCGTGCGGAAGTTTTGGTCCTGCCAAAGAAGTTTCCACTGTGCTTAGATCCAGTTCAAGTGTAGTTGAAAATTCAGGATCAGGAGTATCATCCGTTCTGAATAGTCCCTGAGCTTTAGTATAATTTTCAACCAGACTAACTAACTCTTCTGAACGACCTGTTCTTCTCATATAGCGGAGCGACTCGCTGTCAATTGGGAAGAAGCCCATCGTTGCTCCGTATTCCGGAGCCATATTTGCGATTGTAGCACGATCAGGTAAACTCATGTTGCTGATACCGTCGCCATAAAATTCAACGAACTTACCAACCACTCCGTGCTTTCTCAGCATTTGAGTTACAGTAAGAGTAAGATCGGTAGCAGTTACGCCTTCACGAAGCTTTCCGGTTAATTTCATTCCGGCTACTTCAGGAACCAACATAGAAATAGGCTGACCAAGCATTGCGGCTTCCGCTTCAATTCCACCAACACCCCAACCTAAAATACCAAGACCGTTGATCATAGTTGTGTGAGAATCAGTTCCTACTAAAGTATCAGGATAAGCCGTTTTAGTTCCGTCAGCTTCTTCGCGAGTAAAAACTCCACGACCTAAGTACTCTAAATTAACCTGGTGAACAATTCCGCGACCCGGAGGTACTACACGGAAATTATCGAAAGCTTCTTTACCCCATTTCAGAAATTCGTAACGCTCGTTGTTACGCTCCATTTCTTTTTCCACGTTGAACATGAGCGCCGCATCTTGGCCAAACATATCAACCTGAACAGAGTGGTCAATAACCAGATCAACAGGAACTTGCGGATTGATGTCGGTTGCTTTCCCACCCATTCGCTGCATAGCAGAACGAAGAGCAGCCAAATCCACTACTGCGGGTACTCCGGTAAAATCTTGTAGAACTACACGTGATGGTTTAAATGGAATTTCTCCTTCCGGCCTCTTTGCATTATAGGTAGCCAATGTCTCAATATCAGCATCCGTGATTGCATAACCATCGTTTTCTCTAAGAACAGCCTCTAATAAGATCTTTATAGAGAAAGGAAGTCGGCTGACTTTATCATAACCCATTTCAGTAAGCTTAGGAAGACTATAAAAAGTCGCTTCCCCATTACCCGTTTCAAATGTTTGTTTAGTGCTTTTAAATTTGTCGCTCATTTCAGAATAATTTTAAAAATTCGAGTAGACTTGGAAGATACAAATCTTTTAACCCTTTGTCTTTCTGCGAATAACGTTTTTGAGGGTTTTATCATTTCACGAACCAATCGATAATATTTTGTAAGGAATCAAGCATTTTTCGGTCTTACTTGGATAACTTAAAATAATTCAAGAACCATGGCTCAACCTCGAATAACACTTGAAAGTGGAAATACTTATCACATCTGGACACATGCCAATGGAAACGACAACCTGTTTCGATGTAAAGATAATTACAGATATTTTTTGGAACGTTATCAACATCACGTTCATCCTGTAGTAGAAACATTCGCTTATTGCCTGATGCCAAATCACCTACACCTGATGGTTCGGGTTAGAAAAGAAGATGAAATTTTGGAATTTATTAGAAAGAAAAAGAATAAACCAAACCTTCAAGGTCTGGCAGACCTTGGAGGTTTGGAGAACAGAATTGTTAGCCAACAATTCTCCAATCTTTTTAATTCTTATACCAAATCCATCAATAAAAAATACGACCGAAAAGGCAGTCTCTTCATTCCCAATTTTAGACGAAAGCTAATCGATTCAGATGAATATTTCGTTCGTTTAATCGCTTACATCCATAATAACCCTGTTCATCATGGATTCGTGAAAACTCCGAATAACTGGCCTTTTAGCAGCTGGCATTCTTATTTATTTGACACAACTACGAATATCAGCAAACAAGAAGCTTTAAAATGGTTTGGTACCAAGAAAAATTTTAGTGTTATTCACAACCAACTTAATCAGGAAAAAATGAGAGCGTTGTTTGAAGGTTGAAAAAGAAGTATAAACCAAAATTATTGTGGATTGATCTCCATTTATTAATCTATAACCCAAAAAAAAGCCTTGTTCTGTAAACAGAACAAGGCTTTAATTTTTATGTTGGAAGCAAGCTTCCGAAAATTCCTTTCTTTAAGTCAGGAACTACGTAATGAGTGGTTTATAAACCAACAACATTATTTGCGCATGGTCCTTTTTGACCTTCGCCTACTTCATATTCTACCTTTTGACCATCCTTTAATTCTGCATAGCCATCAGTTTGAATTTCAGAGTGGTGTACGAATAAGTCTTTTCCACCTTCATCAGGTGTTATAAAACCATATCCTTTATCTGAATTAAACCACTTTACTGTTCCTGTACTCATATTAATTTACTTATATAATTGTTTGTGTAAGTGTGCAATATATGGTTTTTATTACTAACAACCACTATTTACTATTTATATCCTACATCCAATAAAAAATTGGTACAATAATTGCGTAATTTAGCATGCTGTATGTAAATAGCATACACATCATTTTATTTATTTAAAGTTTGCACAATTTATGTTAGACAAGATCGGAAAGGTTATTACCAAAATTTTTGGCTCCAAGAGTGAAAAAGACATTAAAGCTATCCAACCCATTGTAGACAAAATCAATGCTCTGGGACCTGAAATGGAGAAATTGAGTGATGAACAACTGAAAGCTAAGACTCAGGAATTCAAACAAAAGATCAAGGATACCACCGCCGAAACTTCTAAGAAAATAGAAGAAGTAAAGGCGAAAATGGACGACATTGAAAACCTTTCGCAGGGAGAAAGCAGAAGGCTAGCTGATGAACTGGATACTCTGGAACAAGAGTGGCTTGATATACTTGAAGATACTTTAGATGACATTTTGCCCGAAGCTTATGCCGTGCTTAAAGATACCTGCCGTCGATTTGTCGGTAAAAGCTGGAAGGTAGCCGGTGATGAAGTTGAATGGAATATGATTCCTTATGATGTACAGTTGGTTGGTGCAATTACACTTCATCAGGGAAAGATCGCAGAAATGAAAACCGGTGAAGGTAAAACACTTGTCGCTATCTTCCCCGCTTACCTTAACGCTCTTGCTGAGCGTGGTGTTCATGTAATTACGGTTAACAATTATCTTGCAAAACGTGATGCAGAATGGAATGAACCAATCTTCAATTTCCATGGATTGGAAGTAGCTTGTATTGACAACTATGAACCCAATACTGAAGGCAGAAGAAAAGCATACCGCAAAGACATTACTTACGGAACTAATAACGAATTCGGCTTCGATTACCTCCGTGATAACATGGTGATCGAAAAGGAACAATTGGTTCAGCGCGAGCATCACTATACTATTATTGATGAGGTTGATTCTATCCTTATTGATGAAGCAAGAACACCACTTATTATTTCAGGTCCGGTTCCTAACGATAACAAGTCGGATAAATATGAAGAAATGAAACCAAGAATGGCATCACTGGTTGATGCCCAAAAGAAATTGGTTTCTGAGTTAGTGAAGGAAGCTCAAAAACATCTCGAGGCCGGAGACGAAGAAAAAGCCGGTTTGGCGTTATTCAGAGCACAACGCGGATTCCCGAAGAACTCACGCTTCAGAAAAATGCTTCAGGAGCCCAGTATCCAGAAGATGATCCAAAAAACAGAAGCATTCTATCTTCAGGATAATGCCAAGAACATGCCTGAAGTGGACGAGTACTTGTATTACGCTGTGGATATGAAATTGAACTCTATAGAAATGACTGAAAAAGGTCGTGAGTTCATTACCAAAAAAGGAGAAGATCCTGACTTTTTTATAATTCCTGATCTGGGCGCTGAAACTTCAGACATCGAAGAAGAAATTAAACAGCTTGAAAAAGAAAAGATCGAAGAAGTAAAACAGAAAGAACTCAGCGACGAATACAAAGAGAAAAAAATAGAAGAAGCTAAAGAAGAAGTTCGTCAGGAAAGAGAGCAACGTTTCAATGAGCTTCACAGATTATTCGCAGAGCGTGGTGACAGAATTCATACTGTAAATCAGCTACTTAAGGCTTACACTCTTTTCGAGAAAGAAGATGAGTATATCGTACAGGATGGAAAAGTTCAGATCATTGATGAACATACGGGTCGTGTACTTTCAGGACGGCGTTATTCTGATGGATTACATCAGGCAATTGAAGCGAAAGAGCAAGTTAAAGTAGAGGCTTCTACTCAAACATATGCTACTATTACCCTTCAGAATTATTTCAGAATGTACCACAAACTTTCAGGTATGACCGGTACTGCTGAAACGGAAGAAGGTGAATTCAATGAGATTTATGATCTTGATGTAGTTGTAATTCCAACCAATCGTCCTATTCAGCGTGATGATAAAGAAGATTTGATCTTTAAAACGAAACGTGAAAAATTCAACGCCTCTATTGAAAAGGTTCGTGAATATCATGAAAAAGGACAACCTGTTTTGGTTGGTACTACCAGCGTTGATGTTTCTGAAACGATGAGTAGAATGCTCCAAAGAGCTGGAATTCCACATAACGTATTGAATGCGAAACAGCATGCGAGTGAGAGTGAGATTGTAAAATCTGCCGGTCAACCCGGAGCGGTTACTGTGGCAACGAATATGGCTGGTCGTGGAACCGATATTAAATTAGCTCCCGGAGTAAAGGAAAATGGTGGTTTAGCCATTCTTGGTACTGAACGACATGAATCTCGCCGAATTGATTTGCAGCTTCGTGGTCGTTCCGGTCGACAGGGTGATCCGGGTGAATCTCAGTTTTATGTTTCACTGGAAGATAATCTGATGTCAATGTTTGGCTCAGATCGTGTAGCTAATGTGATGGATCGATTGAATTTTGAGGAAGGCGAAGTTATCACTCATCCATGGATGACAAAATCTCTGGAGCGAGCTCAATCAAAAGTGGAGCAGAATAACTTCAGCATAAGAAAGAAACAGCTGGAATATGATGATGTATTAAACAATCAGCGTAATGTGATTTATGCTCGTCGTCGTCACGCTCTTTCCGGAGACCAATTGATCTCTGATATCATGGATATGTTGGAAGATTTTGTTGAAAGTCTAGTTGAAGAACATGTTGCCGCAGGTGACTACGCCGGTCTTCATCAGGAAATCCTGATCAACCTTGCCATAGATGTTGAGTTTGATGAGGAAGCCTGGAGAAAAATGAATCCGGATGAACTTGTTGACAAGATCATTGATAAAGCTTTGGAAGTATATCGGCAGAAAGAAGAACGCATGGCCAAACCACTTTACGAAGTGATGAAGCGAATTGCAGAAAGTGAAGCTGAAAATCGTCCTGAAAGAGTTCAGGTAATTTTTACCGATGGTATTAAAAGAATGCGCGTGGTTGTAGACGTTGACGCTGCATTAGAAAACGAAGGTAAAGAAGTTGCCCGAGCTCTTGAAAGAACAGCTGTTCTGGCAACTATCGATGACAAGTGGATGCAACATTTACGTGAGTTGGATTCTGTAAAAGAAGGTATCGGACTTCGTGCGTACGGGCAAAAAGATCCTTTATTAGAGTACAAACGTGAAGCTTTTGATATGTTCAAGCAGTTGATCGGAATGATCAATACCGAAGTGATCTCTACCATTTGGAAATCAATACCGGAAGGGCAAGCCAATAATGACAGCCTTCAGCAAGCTCAGAAACAAAAATCCAGATTTGACACCAGTCGAATGAAAGCAAGCCAGGCTGATTCAACGAATATGGGAATGCAAGCCGGACAGCCACAGAATGGGAATCAGCAAAAACCAATGGGACCAAACGTAAAACGTAAACCTGTTGTAGTTGAAGATGAACCCGGCCGAAATGATAAAGTAAGCATCCAAAATACCAATACAGGTGAAGTGAAAGAAGGTATTAAATGGAAGTATGCAAAAGACATGGTGGAGAATAAAGGCTGGGTAATGGTTGAGAAGTGATTTTTAACCATAATGAACACAGAGAATTCTTTGTGTTTTCTAAGATAAAAAAGCTTAACAGGTATATTTAGCGATTTGGAAGTACTTGGCATTGATATCGGCAGCTATGGAATAAAAGGAGCGATCGTAAATACCGTTCTTGGAGAAATAATATCCAAGAAAAAAACTACGGGAGAGCTTGAAGACACCCGTCCTCATAAGCTCATCTCCAAAATGCATGATATCGTAAAGCAATTTGATTGGGATGGCCCAATCGGTTGTGCTTTCCCGGCTGCAATGAACAGAGGCATTGTATTATCCGCGAACAGAATAAACGAAGCCTGGGTTGATGCTGATGCCAATCATCTATTTTCAGAAATTACCGGTTGCGATGTAAATGTTATTAATGATACAGACGCCACAGGTTTGGCTGAAATGACTTTTGGTGCAGGTAAAAATCAACGGGGAACTACAATTGTACTAACGGTAGGAACAGGCGTGGGATCTTCCATTTTTAACAATGGATTGCTACTTCCAAATACTGAACTCGGATTAATGCAGATCAAAGGAATTCCTATTGAGGATCAGGCTTCTAACAAAGCTCGGAAAAAAGAAGGCATCAAAAGAAAAACCTGGGCTAAAAGATTGCAGACTTCTTTGGAACATTACGAACGTGTTTTCCATCCCGATCTTTTTATACTTGGTGGTCAAGTAAGTAAAAAACCTGAAAAGACATTCCCTTTTATTAAGATTAACACCAAGCTTAAGCCGGCCACTTTCAAAAACGAAGCCAGTATTGTGGGCGCAGCCTATTTCGCTTCACTAAAACAAAAAGATAGCCTGTTCACTGAAAAGTAAATCTGCTTCACGCTTCCGGCGAATCATCTTCATTTTTATGATTGTACCATCTGTACACCAACCTTACCCCCAGCCTTGCAAACAGGATGATGGCGATAACCATTACTATGTCAAAAGTTTCCAATTAATTCCTTTTTTCAGCTATCAGAATGCAATGCTATTCTATTCCCTTCGGTGTCTTCAAATACTGCCATATAACCATAATCGGGAGAAATTTCTCGTTTGGGGATAGTTACCGTTCCACCAGCCGCTTCAATCTTATCCTGAATAGCTTGCAAATCAGGATTACCATTCAGATAAAGCAAAGGGCCATCAGTTTTGCTTGGTTTGTACCATGAATCATTATATACCAATGCGCCACTTACGGAGTCCTGATCGCCCGGAAAAACTTCCATTTTGAACTCATCTCCCATATCCATGCCTGAAAGTTCTATATCAAAAATAGTCTCGTAGAATTTTTTAGCTCTTTGAATGTCCTGAACAGGTATCTCAAACCAAACTGCCATATTCTTGCCTTCCATAACACCTCCGCTTATTTGAAGTTTTAAGAATATTAATTGAATCCGATATGGATTCAAAATTTCCTTTAGTCATCGTCTCTCAGCTTTGGGATAGCCTGTATAAGTTCCTTAGAATTATTTGATGGATCATTAACCAGTTCCGGTACTCTATATACCGCTAAATCCGGTATTAATTGCGTGTCCTGAAACTAAGATTGCAGTACCTCCTTTTCATTTCCTTTTATCCATTGCTCAAAATTCTCGGGATCTAAAATACAAGGCATAGTAGGCTCTAGTGGCTGAAGCAGTACATTTGATGCTTTTGTAATTACAGCAAATTCCAATGACTTCTTTCCGCTCTTGTCTTCAGTTTCCTGATACAGCCCTGCCAACCCCAGCACCTCTCTTCCCAACATTCTTATATAAAAAGGGTATTTATCATCTACAGATTGCTTCCACAAATAAAACCCACTGGCCGGAATCAGACACGGTTTTAAGTTCATATATTTTATCGAATCCTCTTCTACTTCATTTTTGCTGAAGCTTGTGATCTTTTCATTTTGTGAGCTAATTCCCCAAACTGCTGATTTAATTTTCCGCTCAGAATCATGAAAAACTACAGGCATTGGAGATCCCGGAAAAACATTATATGAAGGATCGAATAATGATTCAGAAGATGAAGTTACATCAAAAACTTCTTCAACAATTTCTTTCTCTGCATGCAAAACATATCTTTTCATAATGATGTAGTTCTTTAAAGAGTTAGTATTTTAAGGAATGGATTGAACAAGTTAATAACAAGCCAACCCCCATGAATATTCTTTACAATAATTCTGAACAGAGGTTCCGGGCCGGAATTCGAATCTTGGTTTTTCTGGTTATCTCTGTTCTTTTAATTGCACCTTCAGGATTTGTCTCGATTAGCTGGGTTGCTTCGCTCCTTATTTCCTTAGGATGCTTCATAGCTGCTTTTTTTGCTGTAAAGGGTATGGATAAAAGACCTATTTCTTCGATTGGTCTCGAGGTCTCAAAAGTATGGTGGATAGAGTTTAGGCTCGGAGTTTTTATCGCTTTTCTAGCCCAGACCATCATTTTTTCGATCGAATACGGATTTTCCTGGCTGGAAATTACAGGTTACGGTTGGCAAAGAGCAGGTATTGAAATGTGGGGATGGTCAGCGTTTACATACTTCATGACAATGCTTTCAGTTGGGTTTTATGAAGAACTGCTGTTTCGAGGTTACCCCATAAAAAACTTAGCTGAAGGATTTACTTTCGGAAAGATTACTTCTAAACAAGCTTCATGGATTGCTGTTATTTTAACATCAGTACTTTTCGGTTTTGCCCATGCAGGAAATCCAAATGCATCTGCAATTTCTACCTTTAATATTATTCTGGCGGGCTTTATGCTCGCTGTTCCATTTCTATTGACCGGAAGGCTGGCAATTTCGATAGGAATTCACTTTTCATGGAACTGGGTAATGGGTGGAATTTACGGATTACCTGTAAGCGGACTTGATGGAAGACGGTCTGTGCTCCAAACAAACGAAATTGGTCCGGATATTTGGACGGGTGGTAAGTTTGGACCCGAGGCCGGGTTGCTGGGAATTTTAGGGATGATTTTTATTCTGATCTCTATTCTTTTATATGCCCGAAAACAAAATCCCTCCGGGAAGTTAGAACTCCATGAGAGTTTTAGGAGTGATTACAAGAAAGTGAATGAATAGTTTTTGAATTGAATACTTGAGGATACCATCTACACCGACCTTTAGAATTATTGGCGAGCCAAGAACGTAATGAAATCGACGGCTCCGAAGGAGCAATCATTACACTCAGGATGATTCTTGAATATGCATCACCCGAACGAAGACCTTTTGTAATGATTAGTCGATGTAATGGAGTTCGCGCCAATAATTCTTGTCGGGAGCTTTTGGTACTGGAGCCTGTGCTGAGGAAGCTCAGTAGCGGTACAAAAGTACATAAGCATGTATAAATTACTAGATGGTTATTAGAAACCCGGGGATAAATCCCCTTCTAGCTTATGTTCTTGTCTTAAACTCGTACATAAACAAGCAAGGACTTTAGTCCTGCTAACAATCGGAAAAGGATTATTCCTACTTCGCAGACGCGTCCGGATTACGTTCTCTTTTTCCCTCTTAAATACCAAGTGCGAATCTTTCTAAAACTATCTCTATTAAGCTGTTAACAAATTATCTATTATCTACAGCCTGTCTGCTTTAAATAAAAAAAGCGAAGCCTGATAAGACTTCGCTTTTGATAGAATTAATCATCCGAACTATCAGTCGATAGAATTCAGATATCTGTAAAACTCACTATCCGTAGATATGATAAGTGAGGTTTCCTTGTCAATTGTTCTGCCGTAAGCTTCCATGCTTTTAACAAATGCGTATAATTCTCTGGCTTGTCTGGTTTTATTATAAGCATCATTGTAAATAGCAGCAGCACGCGCATCTGCTCTACCACGAATGGTTTCTGCTTCACGGAAAGCTTCTGATTGAATTCTTTTCAACTCACGTTCTTTTTCACCATTGATCTTAGATGCTTCACCCTGACCTTCAGACCGGAATTTATCCGCAATTCTGTTTCTCTCAGAGATCATACGATCATAAACTGTACGACGTACTTCTTCAGCATAGTTGATTCGCTTGAACCGGAAATCCAGAACCGCAATACCTAAGTCTTTAGCTCTTTCGTTAGCCAGTTTCTGAATTTCCTCCTGAATTTCGTCGCGCCCAACATTAATGGCTTGCAGAGAATCACTAACAATATCTGCTATCTCATCCGGTTGAGCGGGTTCACGATTCGTGCTACGAATAAGTTCAACCAGATCGTTAGCAGCAACTGCATTTCTGGTTTCCCCATCCAAAATATCATCAAGTCGTGATTGAGCACCGTCTTCATCACCAAGAGTCTCGAAATACTTAAGAGGATCCGTTATCTGCCATCTGGCGTATGTATCCACAAAAATAAATACTTTATCTTTCGTTGGAACCTGATTCGGGTCACCATCCCATTCCAAATATCTTCTTTCAAAGAAATTAGCCTTGTGCAGAAATGGAATTTTAACATTTAAGCCAGGCTCTGTAATGGCTTCGCCTATTGGTTCACCAAATTGGGTTATAATTACTTGCTCTTTTTCTGATACGATAAATAGTGCTTGCGATGCTACTAAACCTATAACTCCAAGTACTATCAGTAAACCTATTCCTTTTACATTCTTCATGGTGTTCCTCCATCATTATTTGCTTTCACCTTAGCTCCATTCATCTGTAATTGCAGCAATGGTATTACACTGTTTCCCTTGTCATCCGTGATGATCTTTTGTCCCATCTTTGGAAGGATATCTTCCATCGTTTCAAGGAATATACGCGTCTTTGTTACTTCAGGAGCTTTGATATATTCTGAATACAGGTCATTAAATCTGGAAACCTCACCTTCTGAAGTATTCACACGATCAAGTGCATAACCTTCAGCCTGTTGAATCGTTTGGTCTGCTTCACCTGCGGCACGAGGAATTACACGGTTGTAATCAGCGCGAGCTTGGTTGATCAAAGTTTCTCTTTGCTGTTGTGCCTGATTTACTCCGTTAAAAGAAGGCTTTACTGGATCCGGTGGATTCACATCTTGTAGTACCAATTGCTCGATCTTAATACCCAATTCGTATTCATCGCAGATCTGTTGAATGATCAGCTCTGCTTCTGATGCAACTTCGGCTCTACCAATAGTGATAACTTCATCTACCGTTCTGTCACCAACGATCTGGCGCATTGCGGTTTCTGAAATATCGCGTAGTGTTTCATCCGGGTTTCTGACCTTAAACAAATAATTGTAAGGATCATCAATTCTATATTGAACTACCCATTCTACATCAGCAAGATTTAAATCTCCTGTAAGCATTAAAGACTCTCCTCCATAACCTGCTTTTCTGTACGTTGAATTCACTCCTGCAGATGCCGTTCTGTAACCGAACTCATCTTTAAGCTGTCTTCGAACAGGCACATATTGCACTTGATCAATGAAAGGAACTTTAAAATTTAAACCCGGTTGTGCTTTGGAAACATATTTTCCAAATCTGGTTATAACTCCAACCTCTTCTGTTTCTACTGTATAAAAAGATGAGAATATTACCAATACCGCTGCTAAACCGATAGCAATCGATTTTATGTTCTTTGTAATTTTCTCAAACTCTGGCGGTACGTTGAATGAGAAATCTGTTTCTTGAGCCATAGTGTTCGGCTTTAATTATTAGTTATACTTTTAAGCAAATTACAGTAGTATCATCAGCTAGCTGATAATTACTGAATTTTTGCACTGTTCGTTTAATTTCTTGAGCTATCTCATTAGCAGAAAGGTTATCTGTGTCAATACGTTCCACAAGAGCCGGAACTTCATCAAAACCAAACCATTCACCTTTCTCGTTAGCCGCTTCCGGTAACCCATCAGAGTATAACAAGAAAAAGTCACCTTTCTTAAGTTTGAATTCAAGGTTTTTGTATTTCACATCCGGCTTAATACCTAAAGGTAATTTGGGATCGGGTGTTTGAATAAAATCAGCTTTTCCGTTTCGCTTTAAAATGGGTTTACAATGTCCTGCATTCGCAACACTGAGCATTCTCGAAGCAAGATCATATCTTGCCATCGCACATGTTATAAAAGTTCGTTTATCTGTACGACTATAAATAGGCTCACACACTTCTGACAAAATCTCGGCCGGAGAGTCTTCTTTCATTCTAGAGAGAAGCAATCCACTGGTGAAAATTGCAGGCATAGCCGCTCTCATAGCTTTACCGGAAACATCCACAACAACCATTGTGAGCGCTTTTGCAGAACCATCTCCGTTTTCGCTTAATACATAGTCGAAATAATCGCCGCCCACTTCAAAAGATGGGAGGAAAAATCCATGGACATCAAACCCTTCGGCCTGTGGAGGTTTTACAGGCATTAACTTGTACTGACTTTCCCGCGCAATTTCTATTTCTCTTTCTACTCTTAAATGTTGCGAAATTCGTTCTTCGTATTCAGGAACATAATCTCCTATTTCAGAAAGCGGTGTTCCAAGTCGATATGAAATCAAACCGTAAATAAGGGGTATTGTGATAATCCCTGCCTGAGCCCAGGAAATGTAAGCAACTTCAATACTGGCAGAATTCCAATATGGTGTGATCATATTTACAACTGCGAAAACCCACCATGCGGTCAGTACTGTAAGAATTCCATAAACCCGGTAACCAATTATTGTAACTACAGAGACAACCAGAAAGATTATATAATCCTGATAAAATTCTCCATTTGTACCGATCAATCTTCCTAAAACAGATACGAATAGTGCGCTTGATAAAATACTTATAACTAAGGCAAGCCATTTATTTCTGACCCAATGATGAACCAATCCGTAAACAAAACCGATCTGAACAAAAACAACTAACCAAGTGGTTGTCCAGCTACTCATGTTCATTGTCAACAACTGAAATTCATTACTTGGCTCAGTAAACCCAAACTGACTATCCGCTTGATGGAAGAACAAACCAAGTGCAAAAACCATCAAACTGAAAAGCCCGATGATAATTCCGCTAAGAGCGAAACCATGAATAAGACCGGATCCGGTTTCTCTCACAAAAAACTTTCTTTGCCAAAGAGCATCGATAACATCAAGTTGGGCATGCTTCTGAGATCTTGCCAATGCTTCCCATGCCACATAAGCTAAGGCCATGTACAAACCAACTGCCAACCCAAAAACCAAACTATTTATTGCGGCTCCAAGTAAAACCGTATTCTCATAAAAAGGCATAAACGAACTCATCGCAAACATTGCCTGCCATCCATATACTCCTAAACCAACTGTGGCAAACATAAATAAGGCTCTGCGCCACTCAACTTTTCCTCTGAAGATATTTTTAATTCCCACCGTAAAAGCACATGCTACGATCAAGATCAAACAACCAAAAAAGACAAAGGTAAAAGTGCTGGCTTGTCGGGTTACAACAGCATCAAAATTTTCAGGTTCAAGTTCATTCTTTGCTACAAATGAATTGATCTGGTATCCGAATTCGGTACTAAACGTATTTTCATCTTCGTATTCCTTAATTACAGATTCCAGATTTAGGGACAGTGTATTAGGAAGCTCGAAATTATCCCCTTTTCTGATCCAATTAAAAACCAATCCCGAACTAAACGAACTATTTGAGACCTGAGTTGGTGTTTCCGGATTTAGCTCTTCCTGATCAATTGAGCTGGTATCTTCATCTGAACTTAGAAATTTGTACATACTAAGATCGTACCCCAAAATATTACCAACCACTGTTTCAGCAATCTGAATAGGAGAACTCCCCTTAAGAAAAGTAGGATTAGGTGCATATTCGTTTGAAGAAAGTCGTGTTATCTTTCCTGAATTGGAAAAGCGCATTTTAAATCTTCCATAAGATTCGAAAAGTGCTCCGGGATTGATAATAGTTTCATTTACAGCACCTTTTTTACCAATTACGCTTACCCATGACTGAAGATTTCTTTCTCTTTGATTTAACTCATAAGGAGAAAATTCGCCATCAAGAGTGTCATTGATAGCATCAAAATATCGAACATGCTGCTTTCTTGACGTAAAAATTTCCAGGCTATCTGTTGAAAAACCAAATGCCTGAGACAGCTGAGATACTTTTGATTCTACTTCATTTCTGCTTTCAGAAATTGGTTCGCCGGCATAGAAATCGGTATAAGGCCTCAGGAACACGAACCCGGTAAATCCCAAAATCCCCAGCAATATTAATATGTAAGAGTTTCTGTTGATCACTCTTAATCTGCCCCTTAGTCTATTTAAATTTTGCGTTCATGAAGCTACGGCTTTTTCTGTTTTTTGTTACCCGTTTTCTTTTATTATTCATCTTTTAATGCCTCCGAAACATTCTTTATTTTTATTTTCTCTCAATTAATTGGATTTGTCTATGAGTTTGAAACATTTTATCGCATCAGGGTTTATTACTTTACTGTTTTTATTATCGGGATCAGTACTGGCTTTTCAAAATGCACAGTCAGAGTTGTTATCTACTCCTAAGAAGTCGTTACATACATTTTTGCACTGGCAACAAACAGGCCATATGGATTTAAGCAAAGCGGCATTAACAATGAAGCTGCTTGAAGGAACTGAAGAAGAACGCATTGAACTTGCTACCGAATTAAAAAAAGTACTGGATGCCAGAGGTTTATTAGTTGAGTATGAGAACGTTCCAAATACAAGAAATTATGTAGATAGCCTCTCCGGTTTGCAACAATATATTCTATTTGATGAGCTTCCTGAGGTTTACCTTACCAAGACCAATAATGAATGGGTATTCTCAAAAGCTACAATTGAGCAAATTCCTGAATTATACAGAGATACTTTTTCATCATTAGTTGAAGCTGTTGTTGGAGAATTACCCGCTTCTTTAAAACAAGATTGGTTTGGAATACAAATCTGGCAATATTTAGCTGTTTTTTGCTGGCTTTTACTAGGGTTGATCTTCAGAAAGATATTCGAATTTATTCTGGAAAATTACATTCACAAGTTAGCCAAAAAGACAAAATTTACCTGGGATGATGATCTGATTGACGGAATAGATAAGCCATCCGGTTTTATTTTTATGATGTTTTTCTGGTTAGCAACCTTTACCAACCTTCAACTATCTGTTACGGTTAATCACTACCTTTCTCTGATTCTTGAAATAGCTGTCTCTGTAGGATTTATATGGCTGTTCTATAATCTTTCTGACGTATTCTCTAAATATTTAGGAGTCCTCACTTCAAAAACTGAAACCAAACTGGATGACCAACTCGTCCCTTTGATTCGTAAAACACTTCGCTTTTTTGTTCTTGTAATGGGGATTATTCTAATCCTCCAAAACAATGGATATAATGTTGCTTCATTAATTGCAGGTCTCGGTATTGGTGGACTTGCAGTAGCGCTTGCAGCACGTGATACTTTAGCTAATTTCTTCGGCTCTGTAACCATATTTGTTGACAAGCCTTTCAGAATTGGTGACTGGATAAAAGTTGCGGGAGTAGAGGGAACTGTTGAAGAAGTGGGATTCAGGTCTACCAGAATAAGAACTTTTTATAACTCATTGGTGAGCGTTCCAAACTCAAACATTTCCAATAATGAGGTTGATAATTTAGGACTCCGTGAATATCGTCGTTTATTGACCACTCTTAATCTAACCTACTCAACTTCTCCTGAACAGATGGAAGCTTTTGTGGAAGGCATTAAAGCGATTGTAAAATCAAATCCCCATTTCCGTCAGGATTTTTATGAAGTCCACTTCAATGCTTTTGGAGCACACTCTTTAGATGTGATGGTATATGTATTCTTTAAAGTGCCTGATTGGAGTACCGAATTACAGCAAAAGCATAATTTCTTTCTCGAAGTTCTGAAACTTGCCAAAGAAGTTGGTGTTGAATTTGCGTTCCCGACTCAGACACTGCATGTAGATTCATTCCACAAAGATGAACCCAGACAAGTTGGCGAACCCAGAACTGAAGAAGAATTGGCCGCTAGTGTTACCGAATATGGCCCCAATGGCTCAAAAAGTAATCCTGATGGTTTGCGGATCTTCAAAGACGGTAAAGAAGTGGATTTTGGGAGTGGGAAGTAATCAGGCCGGCTTTTTTGTTCCAGTCATTTTATAAACCCCACTTGTAAAATCGTCTGCAGTAACCGGTTTTATCAAAAAAATTGAGTTTGAAACCTCAGAAGCTCTGTTCATATTTAATGAATCAGAGTTACCACTGGCAAAAATTACCGGGCAGTTCGTCGTCTTTCTGATTTCGATCATAGCATCAATACCATCTATTATTCCATCCAACATAATATCCATGATAATAATATCGACTTTTTCACTAGCTAAAACCTCAATGGCCATCTCCCCCGTTGTTACTTCCTTAATGATGTGATAATTCATCTTTTCGAGGTAATGCCTGTAAACAACTGCTATCAGTAAATTATCTTCAACGATAATTGCTTTTTTCATTCAGTTCCCAAAATTTTAGTATAAACAATGTTATCGGCACTTATTAATTTTACTAAAATAAAAAACCCTGAGTACTTTAATACTCAGGGTTTAAATAAATGATGATCATTTAAAGGTTTTTACTTTTCATCCTTCTCTTTTCCAAAGGCTTCGAAAACCATTTTCAGATCATTAGCTACATCCTCACTTGTTCTGCCCTCTATTCTGTGGCGGGGAATCATTGCTTTAATTTCCCCATCCACAAAATATGCAAATGCAGGTGATGATGGTGGATACTCGCTGAAGTAAGCTCGTGCATGAGCAGTTGCTTCTTTATCTTGCCCGGCAAATACAGTGACCATATGATCAGGTTTTGCTTCAGAATTCTCTAAAGCAATTCCAAGACCCGGTCGGGCGTTTCCGGCAGCGCAACCGCATACCGAATTTATCGCCATCAGCATTGTGCCTTTATACTCTTTCATTGCACGGTCTACATCTTCCGGAGTTTTGAGTTCTTCCACACCAAACTGCGTGAGTTCTTCTCTCATCCAGGACGTATCAGGGCCTATTCCAAATCCAAATTGCATAATTTCTCCTTTTAAATTGGAGTTAAGATACGAATCTCTTTAAAAAGATTACTTCGCGTCTTTATAGTTTTTATTTACCTGATCCCAATTGATAACATTCCAGAAAGCTGAAATATAGTCAGGGCGTCGGTTTTGATAATTTAAATAATAAGCATGTTCCCAAACATCCAATCCAAGAATCGGTGTCAACCCATCCATTAAAGGGCTATCCTGGTTTGCAGTTGAATGAACTTTCAGGTTTCCGCTTCCATCTACAGATAACCAAGCCCATCCGGATCCAAAACGCGTTCCTGCAGCATTACTGAATTCTTCTTTAAACTCATCAAAACTTCCAAAAGTATCGTTTATAGCTTCAGCGATGTCTCCATCAGGGTTCCCGCCTCCGTTTGGTGATAGGATGGTCCAAAATAATTTATGGTTTGCATAACCACCACCGTTGTTGATAACTCCCTGCTTTACTGAATCAGGCACTTCATTAATTCTGGATAATACTTCTTCAATATCCAGATCTGCAAAAGCATGCCCTTCAAGAGCTGCGTTCACTTTATTTGTATATCCCTGATGATGCTTGGTATGATGGATTTCCATCGTTTTTGCATCAAAATGAGGTTCTAATGCATCGTAAGCGTATGGTAGTTCCGGTAATTCGTAAGCCATGGTTCCTCTTTGTTAATTTAAATTTCTATTCTCAAGCATCTACAAACTTGATGCCACTATTTCCGCTTACTAAAATAAGCAATGACATTGTTAAATTCGTTCCTGTAGCTATATAAAGTGTCTATCTTTTCAATTTGTTTACACTATTAGCTGATTCTATATCTGATTTAGGCTGAAAAATGGACTATCTTTCAAGCTCACACTCACTATACTAACTATGAAAAAATTCGATTACGACGTAATTATCCTTGGTAGCGGCCCTGCAGGATTTTCCTGTGCTATGCAAAGCTCTAAATTTGATAAAAAAGTTCTGGTTATTGAAGCCAATCAGGAACATTTAGGTGGAGCCTGGATAAACTCCGGAACAGTTCCGAGTAAAGCTCTCCGTGAAACTTCCCGAATTATTCAACGCTATCAGAATCAGTTTCCTGAAGAAGCTAAAGAAAAGCCTTATTCAAAGTACTTGATGGGGGATTTGCTTTCATATAAAGATCAGATTTTGGAAAGCAAAAACAAAAAGGTTGAAAATGATCTTTTAAAAAATGAAGTAGATACCTACAGGGGCTACGGGACTTTAAAAGATAAACACACCGTAGAAGTAAAAAACTGGGAGGGTGAAAAAAAGAAATTCACTGCTGAATATATTTTGCTTGCAACAGGAAGCCATAATAAACAACCAGATGGGTTCAAGGTTGATCATGACCTGGTCTTAGATGATAATTCCGTTCTCTCTTTAACTCATATTCCCCGAAGGATGGTGATTATTGGAAGTGGAATCAATGCTCTTGAATATGCAACCACATTTTCTTCACTTGGAACCAGAGTCACTATTCTCAGTTACACTTCAGAATTCCTTCCCTTCCTTGACGAAGATATACAAAAAGAGCTGGGAACTGTTTTAAAAGATCATTCCATAGAAGTAATCAAAAGAGTTAGAGATCTTTCTATCAGTGTTAATGACCTTCGGGGTTCTGTAGAAGTAATGCATACTCTTAAAGGTGATAAAGAAAAGGGACGAAAGTATGTTCTGGAAACAGAGCATGTACTTTATTTGGGAAAGAAACTTCCTAATACAAAAGGAGTTGGATTAGAAGATGTAGGTGTAGATCTCGATGAAGAAGGATTTGTTAAAACAGATGGCACTTTCCGAACTTCGGTAGACAATATTTTTGCTGCTGGTGATGCTTCAGGTTTTCCGCGACTGGCTTCTGCTTCATTTTCTCAGGGTAGAATTGCATCTTGCGAAATGTTTAGAGAAAACAACTCGCTGGAAATGCCAGACCAAATTCCATTTGCTATCTATTCGATTCCCGAAATTTCGAATATTGGTCTTACTCAACAGGAAGCAATTGATAAAGGGTTTAATGTAGCTGTTGGACGTGCGTACTATAAAAATATTACTCAAGGCGATGTAAGCAATCAACAAACAGGATTACTTAAGATCGTTTTTGATCAGGACACTTTTAAAATTCTGGGCATTCATATTATTGGCGAACGAGCCAGTGATCTCATTCATTTGGGACAAGCAGTAATGAATTTAGGTGGTGATATCCGTTACTTTATCGATCATGTGTTGAATTACCCAACATATAGTGAAGCTTACAGAATAGCTGCTTTCAATGGAATAAATTATGTTCACAAAGCAGGAGTAAAGTACAAGAAAATCCTTAAATGAGTTTCAAGTGGTTAGTTTTTAGTGTTGAGTTACCACTCATAACTCAACACTAAAAACCCAAAATCAGTTAAATAAAGTGATAAGCCTTTGGTAATCCCATTGCATCTTTCTCAACGTCTGATGGAATTGTTTTAAGTGGTTTTTCTTTTGACCATTTGGCAAACAGAGCCAACACCATTGCATCTACAATATCGTCTTCAGCAATTTCACTTCGTCTGTATTCTTCTTTGATATCACGAAAGAAATCGTCTACAACAGGCTCTTCCTCTTCAATCAATTTAAGGCGATGCTTGATACCTTTCTTCAGGTTTTTCTTTTGAAAGATCTCTCCCTGATTCAGGATCTGAAATAAATGCTCAGGGTGACTTTCCAGCACTTTTTCTTCAAGCCCTTTATGAGTAGTAAGCAGGTCATCCACCATTTGAATCTTTGGGGTGATATTCCAGGATTGAAGAGACAGCTTTTTTTCTGTGTATTCGTAGCTGATCATATTTGCTTCCACATAACTGGGAGCTGCCAGCGCCGGACGAATTGGCGGAGAAAAGACACTTGATGAATAACTTCCACCTACTTCTTTTCTCATTAAAGCATCACATTCACGAGTATAATCTTCGTCTTCTAAACCAATGGGCATGTCAAGGAACACACGATCTGTTTCAAGAAACTTTTCTTCTAATTGCTCCTTGGTTTCAAGTACTTCCCATCTTTCGTTTCCTTCATCAAAAGAAATAAATAACCATCCGATTTTACACCCGTCAATACCGCCTGTTTTCATCAGCTTAACTTCTTTTTTAACTGAATGTGTAATTCATCAAGTTGATGCTTGTCTACTACATCCGGACTATTATCCATCAAGCTCTGAGCTTTTTGATTTTTTGGAAAAGCTATCACTTCTTTTAAGCTTTTAGCTCCGGTCAACAACATCACTGCTCGGTCTACTCCAAAAGCAATTCCGCCATGCGGAGGAGCGCCATATTTGAATGCATCAAGTAAAAATCCGAATTTTTCCTGAGCTTCTTCTTCGCCAATGCCCAGTAATTCGAATACTCTTTGCTGTAATTTTTGATCATGAATTCTGATAGATCCACCACCAAGTTCGTTTCCATTTAGTACCAGATCATAAGCTCTTGCTTTAACTGCACCCGGATCAGATTCCATCAATTCCATATCCTCTTCTTTGGGTGATGTAAACGGATGATGCATAGCATGGTATCTTCTTGACTCCTCATCCCATTCCAATAATGGAAATTCAGTTACCCATAAAAACTTATAAGTATTCTCATCTATCAAGCCAAATTCTTTACCCATCATTAACCTTAACTGACCGAGTTGCTTAAGAACACTTGGTTTTGGACCGGCAAGAATTAGAACCAGGTCTCCTTTTTCAGCTCCCGATGCTGCTACCATTTCAGCAACGATATCTTCAGTAAGGAATTTTCCAACACTGCATAATGGTCCGTCTTCCTGCATCTTAATATAGATTAAACCACCTGCACCTGTTTCTTTTTTAACACGTTCGGTTAATCTGTCTATCGCTCCACGTCCCATTTCTCCTTGTCCGGGAACAGTGATTCCAATTACACCACCGCCATCAGCAACAGTTCCTGAGAATACTTTAAATTCAGCATCTTTAACGATCTCGGAGAAATCATTAAATTCTAATCCAAATCTTATGTCCGGTTTATCTGAGCCATACGTATTCATTGCGTCTTCGTAGCTCATTCTCGGAAATGGTGTTTCAACCTCGTAATTCACCGTGTCCTTAAATACCTTTTTCATTAATGCCTCGTGAGTAGAGTAAATATCTTCTTCATCCACAAAACTCATTTCCACATCTATTTGAGTAAATTCCGGCTGTCGATCTGCTCTCAAATCTTCATCACGGAAACATTTCACGATCTGGAAGTATCTGTCAAACCCTGAAACCATAAGTAATTGTTTGTAGGTCTGCGGACTTTGAGGAAGCGCAAAGAACTTCCCTTCATTCACTCTGCTAGGTACTAAATAATCTCTGGCGCCTTCTGGTGTACTTCGCATAAGTACAGGAGTTTCTACCTCAGCAAACTCCAGATTGTGATAAAAAGAGCGCACTGATTGATAGAATTTTGATCTGAGCATCAATCTGTCCTGAGATTCAGGACGTCTGAGATCCAAGTATCTGTACTTTAACCTGACATCTTCATTTGTAGCAATTCCATCTTTAATTTCAAACGGTGGAGTCTCTGCTTCTGAGTAAAAGATCAGATCAGTAGCTTCTACTTCAATTTCTCCGGTAACCAAATTTGGATTTACATTTTCATCACCGCGAGTAATCACTTTTCCCTTTACGCCAATCACATACTCAGCCCTTAGCTCTTCCGCTTTGGAATGCACTTTTTCATCCGTCTCAGTAAAAACGACTTGAGTAATTCCGTACCTATCGCGAAGGTCTATGAAGATCACTCCACCAAGATCACGTCGTGGGCCAACCCAACCGTTTAATATTACTTCTTCACCGATATTCTCGGCTGTTAATTCTCCGCAGGTATGTGTTCTTTTTAAAGTCATTTTTAGGTAAAGTGAATCGTAGAATGAAAACTTTGGTTATAAGATCGCCAAAAATAAGGAATACAATAACGAATAGCTTGTTTGATGTCACTTGAAACCATTTTTTTGATAAATACTTTCTGCACTTTTTTTATGACCGGCTTGATATGGTTTGTGCAATTGGTTCATTATCCCTCTTTTCACTTCGTAAATGAAGAGAATTTTGCAAAATTCCATAAGCATCACACTGTGAGAACCGGAATTATTGTGATGCCCGTTATGAGTGTTGAACTTGTAACTTCAGGCGTTCTTGCATGGATGGAAGGCTGGACAACTCTCAACGCTTTTGGCTTTTATCTGGTGATATTGATCTGGCTTTCTACATTTTTCCTTTCCGTACCAAAGCATAATGCGTTAAAACACGGCAAAGTGGATTCACTGATCGATGGATTGGTAAATACCAACTGGTTCAGGACTATTCTTTGGAGCATAAAAAGCGGGTTAAGTTTGTGGGTTCTTTTGGAATTTTGAAGCCCAAAATAAAACGATCATCCTTGTAGATGTAAGGTGATTCAATGACAGATTGGTAATGATAGTTCGAAGAAAAATTCGCCCTTAGTATTTAAGACGGGGAAGTGAGCGTGATCCAGAGGCGCCTGCGAAGCAGGAATATTCCTTTCTGGTGAGAAATCTAGAACTGCATCTGATCGAACGAATACCTTTAGGATTATTCAGCGTAGGATCAGTGAGCCCGTCTTAAATACTTCGGCTTGATCTTTTGTCCCGTTCGAACGGGATATCAAGACAAAAGTAGATACCCTTGTGCTAAGCTATGCCTTTTAATATAGTCCCTATGCTATGCGTTGGAAACGGACCTCCCCGGCTACGAAACAGATTCTTTGGTTCTGAGTAGTTCGCCCCTCCTTGGATAAGGAGGGAAATTCCCGAGTTGATTCTAATTTTTATCAACGAGTCCTCCTCCTGTTGCAGGAGGAGACAGAGGAGGTCTTTACTTAAGGATTGTGAGTACATTTAATCTGGTTCCGAGGCTCTGCGTCGGAACCGAACCTTCCCTGCTACGAAGCAGTCCCTTGGCTCTATGTACTTTTGTACCGACAAAAGTACCAAAAACTCCCGACAAGAATTATTGGCGCGAACTCCATTACATCGACTAATCATTACAAAAGGTCTACGTTCGAATGATACATATTCAAGAATCAGCCTGAGTGTAATGATTGCTCCTTCGGAGCCATCGATTTCATTACGTTCTTGACTCGCTAATAATTCTAAGTTCGGTGTAGTTGGAAGCTTTTTCTGAAATCTTCTGCATTATAAACAAGCCAATTTTGTAAGTGAATTATCTAACTTCTACAATCCCGAACTTGTTTCGGGATCTTTGTAAGGAACGCATCTTGAATCTTTATTAATGACTTAAAACAAAGCCTATCTATATTTTTGACCAACTTCGGATAAACTAGCAATACATTAATAAACGGGATTGGTATGATACATTAAAATAATAGATGCTCGGATATTTAAATTAAGCCATTCCGTAAGATCCTGAAACAAGTTCAGGATGACCTATTCTATTTATTGATTCATAACATCAAGAAAAATAATTCTTGCCTAACCAACTATTTTAATTAAATTAGCTGTCCATTTGTAAACCAATGAGCCTGGGGAGGTCTCATGGGTACTATTACCACAATTGTTGCAGACGGCAACGAAATATTCAGGCATGGATTAAGCTCCATTCTTCGTGAGGCAGACTTTGAGATCCTCAGCGAAATAGATAATGGTGCGCTTATTTTAACAGCATACGAAAACGTGTTGCCTGAACTGTGTGTGATTTCATTTGATATGCCTGAAATAAGTGGAATTCAATTAGCCAATAAAATCTCCGACAAATTCCCTAATGCTAAGATCTTAATTCTGACAGATAATGCCTCAGAAAAAACGCTGAACGAATTTCTAGATTCAGGGGCAAATGGATTACTGCTGAAGTCAGCTGATAAGATCGAACTTGTGGAGGCAGCCAAAAAGATCTCTGAAGGAGAAACTCATCTTGGTAAGCAATTTTCAAAAATGATGACGCGGGAATACCTCAGATTATCCCGATTAAAAAAAGGAAAACGCACTTCTATTACTCCAAGAGAGCAGGAAGTACTTTCATATATCGTAAAAGGTTTAACCAGTTCTGAGATCGGAGAGAAGTTATTTATTAGTCCCCGAACAGTAGACAAACACCGCACCAACCTCCTCAAGAAGCTCGGTTTAAAAAACACCGCCAGCCTCGTCCGCTACGCCCTAAGTAACGATGTAGCATAGCTTTTTTATGTACCGTAGCTGTTATTTGTAATTTGAGTTTTGGCTTTTACGGAGCGCCTACATAAAAGTACGTACACAAATTACATAAATCTCACTATTGAGCGTGTTGAGACTTAGACTTATGTTTTAATTGCAAATGGGGTAATAGCCGTCTGTAGATGATATTAGCCGACCTACATTGATTTGGGGTCGGCTTTTTTTATGAATAAAAATCATCAGCCCTTCCGGAAATCTGATGCTTTTTCTCGGATTGTCTTAGCTCATGAAATTTCATTTCCACAATGTTGTTGTGTTCCTTTACTTGTTTACCTAAAGTAAACAGGTCATATACAGCCCCAAGGCCAAAGGCTCCTCCGGTTGCAAACCAACCAAGTCCCGTTCCATACTTTTCCAGATAAAAACGTTGAAAGCCAAGTGTTCCGAAAAACCCGACCAGCCATAACAGATAAGCGATCTTTTTAGATTTGAACTGACTTGGATCTTTGAATCTTTTGGGGATTAAGGACTTCTTCCTCGTTCCCGCTTTTTCCAGAAATTCATCAACACTTACTAATATTCTCTTTGCCAGTCTCTTTACTCTTGGATTGGCATTCTGAGCCAGATCCAGTTCCCCTTCAAGAATTCCTTTTTCGAAATTGAACTCATCCAATAATTTGTTGATATCGATCTTGCCATTCAGGTGAGCTTTGATCTTTCGGTTCAGGTTCTGAAGTGAATCGTGAATAGAAGTGATCAGATTAGACTGCTCTTTTTCCTCATCGGATAGATCCTGCACAACTTCTTCGTATTTCTCATACGCTTTCAGAAATACATTTTGAGCAATATAAATGAGTTCGAGCTGATCTGACCTGTTCACGTGATGTTAGTTTGTTTTTAAAGAACCGAATAAAATCCGGTTAACTGATACCCGTATTTCGAAAATATGTTACGGGGTTAAGAAAACCTACCCGAATAAATATACCGGATGGGGTTATAAATAAAGAGGTACACTAATAATTTTAATACGTTAGTTTTTATTCTGTTAAATGATTTTTAATTTGATAAAAATTACTAAACCATTTATGATTAAATACTTATACGCACTTAGTGAAGATAATGAAATAGTTAGAATTAATAGTTTAGATAAGGATGAGCCGCGGAAAACCTTTAGATGTTTGTCTTGCAAAAATGAGCTAATTCCTAAACTAGGTGACATACGCGCTTGGCATTTTGCTCATAAAATGAATGTTGATTGTTCATCTGAAACATATCTTCATTTGCTAGCAAAAACATTTTTTATAAATAACTATAAGAAATGTCTTCAAAACTCTAAGCCTTTTCTACTTGAGTATGAAGAAAGCGTAATCTGTACTTGTTTTTTCGAAAGAACAAATCGAAAATGTGAACTTAACGAAAGAATATCAAAATTTGATTTAACTAGTAAATTTGAATGTATCTCACTTGAAAAATCATTTGATGGATTTGTACCAGATATTAGGCTTCACAGTGAATATCATAATGAAACTATATTTATAGAGTTTGCGGTAACTCATAAATCGGAAAAACTCAAAATAGGTAGCAACTACAGAATTATAGAATATCTTATTGAATCAGAAGACGATCTAGAAGTTATAAACAATCCTTTGATTCCATTTGATAATGAACAGATTCTTCTTCATAACTTTAAACTCAATGAAGTATCTGGTGATCACTGCTCTGGGGTATGTAAATCCACACATCAAGTTTTTCTCCTTTATAATACCTTGAAAACTAGAATTTCTAATCTGACTTTAGAAGAGCTCATTAATCTAAACGATAGTAACTCTTTAAAAAAATATTCATTCATTGAATACTCTCAACAGTTTTCTTTATCTGAATACTATATAATGTACTTAATAGCATATTTCGAAGAAGGTCTTTCGGTCAGAAATTGTTTCCTTTGTAGATATCATGCAAAAAATAAAAAGAAAAAAACTGATTTATCCTACAAACCGATATTCTGTAAATTCCTTAAAAGTACATTTAATTCAAATGATGCCGTTGAATGCTCTGCTTACAGACCTGATAAGAACGTATATAACCAATACCGCATTTAAAATATTAAAAAAGCTCAACCTGTTTCCAAGTTGAGCTTTTTGTAATGTAGCGTGGGACGGAATTGAACCGTCGACCTCACGATTATGAGTCGTGCGCTCTAACCATCTGAGCTACCACGCCATTTGTCAAAAAATTGAAAGCTTATAAAATCAAATTCCAAATGACAATTTGTGATTTCGAGCTTTCGTGGGGTTTCTTTTTTTCAAAGAACTCCAAATATAAGGACTTCCAACATCAACCGTAAACAATTTTTCAGGGAAATCTGCTATAACTCACTTCTAAGTTTGTTACCTTTCTTCCGCTGCTTAAGCAACCCTGTCAGGGTTGCTTGAAATAATTAAATCTTAAATAAAATTTAACCCTGACAGGGTTTTTCAAAAATTATGGCGCAGAAGATCACAAAAAGAGAAAAAGATTATTCACAATGGTACCTGGATGTTGTAAAGGAAGCCAAACTTGCTGAACATTCTCCGGTGCGTGGATGTATGGTTATTCGTCCTACGGGAATGGCTCTGTGGGAAAACATGCAGCAAGGTCTGGACAAAATGTTCAAAGATACCGGACACGAAAATGCTTACTTCCCTCTTTTTATCCCGAAATCTTTTCTTTCAAAAGAAGCTCAACACGTAGAGGGTTTTGCGAAAGAGTGCGCCGTTGTCACTCACAGTAGATTAAAAGCTGTAGATGGCGGAGTGGAAGTTGATCCGGAATCTAAATTAGAAGAAGAACTCATTGTCCGACCAACTTCAGAAACCATAATCTGGGATACGTACAGAGGCTGGATCCAATCGTACCGTGATCTTCCGATCTTAGTGAATCAATGGGCGAATGTTGTTCGCTGGGAAATGAGAACCCGACTGTTCCTGAGAACAATGGAGTTTTTGTGGCAGGAAGGTCATACCGCACATGCAACCGAACAGGAAGCAGTAGATGAGACACTCCAAATGCTGGAAGTGTATCGGACTTTTGCCGAAGATTATATGGCCATGCCGGTAATCACCGGAGTAAAAACAGCGAGCGAGCGTTTTGCAGGTGCTGTAGACACTTATTGTATTGAAGCATTGATGCAGGATGGCAAAGCATTGCAAGCAGGAACTTCTCACTTTTTAGGGCAGAATTTTGCCAAAGCTTTTGATGTGAAATTTCAGGATAGTGATGGTGATCACAAACTGGTTTGGGCAACAAGCTGGGGCGTTTCAACCCGATTGATCGGTGGACTGATCATGACGCATTCGGATGATCAGGGTTTGGTTATTCCTCCAAGATTGGCTCCGACTCAGGTTGTGATCGTTCCGATTTACAGAAGTGATGAAGAGCGAGAAACTGTTCTTGAATATGGTGATTCCATTTATAACGAGCTTAAAGATCTTGGAGTCAGGGTAAAACTGGACGACAGAGATAATTACAAGCCGGGCTTCAAATTTGCGGAGCATGAAGCTCAGGGAATTCCATTGAGAATTGCAGTCGGACCAAGAGATGTCCAAAAGGGAAATGTAGAGTTAGCGCGAAGAGATACTTTAAGCAAATCGTTTGAATCCAGAGAAGGAATTGGCGTTATGGTTAAGGAATTACTGGAAACTATTCAGGTTGATCTGTTTGAAGCTGCTAAGAAACGAAGAGAAGAAGCTACTTCAGAAGTGGAAACTTACGATGAGTTCAAAAAAGTTCTGGAAGAAAAAGGCGGATTCATTTACGCTCACTGGGATGGAACTGAAGAAACCGAAGAGCTTGTTAAGAATGAGACCAAAGCAACCATCCGATGTATTCCCTTAAAAACTGACGGTAAAGAAGGAAAATGCATGGTTACAGGAAAGCCTTCGAAACAGAAAGTGTTGTTTGCTAGGTCTTACTGATTATTAAACCACAGAGAGCACAAAGATTTTAGAAGCTTTAGTATGATTCCTTTATGTTCTTCGCGGTTAACTATATAACAAGATGCTTAAAATTCCATATCCATATCATCTTTGTTCTGCGGAACAGTGCCGAAGAATGGACGAACGAACCATCAATGAATTTGGGGTTGATGGTTTCACATTGATGGAAATCGCAGGAACTAAAGCTGCTGATTTCATCCTGTATGAAATCGATTGTAACTCTCATGGTTTGTTTATATGCGGGAAAGGAAACAACGCCGGAGATGCTTTAGTTGTAGCTCGTATTCTTTCAGAGAAGGATCATCCGGTTACTATCTGTTTTGTTGGTGGAACTGATTCTTTAAGTGAAGACACTTCTAAGAATTTCGAACTGCTCAAAAAATTGACAGGAAACATCACATTCGTTGAATGGGGTTCTGATTTCGATTTTAGCGAATACGATTTTGTTGTGGACGGCATGTTTGGCACAGGATTAAACTCAGAAGTCAGGGTTCCTTATAATGATGTGATAAATGGAGTAAATCAGTCTGACAAAACTGTTTTTTCGCTCGATCTACCCTCCGGTTTACACGCTGATACCGGCAGAAAAATGGGAAACGCTGTACTTGCCGATTTCACTATTACATTCGGTGCGCTGAAAACAGGTTTCTATTTGAATGACGGTTTTGAACATTCCGGAGAAATTGTGCTGTGCGAACTTCCATTTCCGAATCATTTTAAAGAGAAGTCTGCTTTTCTGATTCATGAAGATTGGTTTTCAGAATCAGGCATCAATCAAAAACAACGCGAACACAAATATGATGGAGGAGTTCTTTATATAATAGCGGGTTCAGAAGGCTTGACCGGAGCGGCAGTTTTAGCAGCACAGAGTGCGTGGGGTACCGGAGTTGGGGCCGTAGTTCTGATCACTCCAAAAGGATTACTCAATATTTATGAAAAAAATCTCCCACAAATCATTAAAAAGCCTGTTGGTACTAATGATGACTCTCATTTCGCAACTTCTCATTTTGAACAGGTTCAATCGATTTTAAATGAAAAACCGGGATCACTTTTAATCGGGCCCGGGCTTGGCAGAGATCCTGAAACCATAAATTTTGTTCAAAAATTACTTTCTTATTTTAACGGAAACGTTGTCATCGATGCCGACGCTCTCTTTGCTCTTTCTGAATCTGATGGTTGGAAAAAGCCTGACAATGCAAACTGGATTTTGACTCCGCACCCGGGTGAGCTAAAAAATTTACTGGCTTCAGAAATTCAAGATGGGTTTGACCGGTTAATCCAGGTTTCCAAAACTGCTAAAGAAGAAAGTGTTACGATTCTGTCAAAAGGATTTCCTTGTATTTTGGGAACAACTTCGGGCGATACTTACTTAACGGGATATGATACCCGAATCTTTTCCCGTGCGGGTTTCGGAGATATACTTGCCGGTAAAGTCAGCGGATATCTGTTGGCTTTAAAAGTATCTGATTCAGCATGCATCAAGGCTCTAATTGATGGCAAACAAAAAGCAGATATTCATTTTAACAATTTAAGCTCTGAACTTGAGCCAGTTCATTTAATATAGACAGGACACACCCATCGATATTATTTTTAAATATAAACGCTTCTTTGGTATTCTTGTAGCTTTTACAACCATTTCTATATTGGTGGCTACTCTCTATCCGTCTAAAACATCGCTCTCTATAAACATTTGGAATTATGATAAAATTGGACATTTTATCATGTTCGCAGGCTGGACTTTTCTGATAGGAGTTTTCAGAGCTAGTAGCACTAAAAGGAAACCCGGTCTTTGGATAGTATTTTCTCTTGGTTGTTTCTATGGACTACTCATCGAGTTTCTGCAATTTGTAGTTCCAACCAACAGAAGTCCGGAAATTTTAGATTTTGTTGCCGATGCATTAGGCGCATTGTTTGCAATTTTTGTACTTCATTTCCTATTCAAATCCATGTTCCCTCCTGAAAAAGATCATACTGCATGATTATGTTATACTAACATCTTTCAAAAAGAGATTTATTACCAGAGCACACCATTAACAAATCTCTTGCATTATGAAAAAGAATCGTTACTTCGACTTAAAAAAAAATCACTTTATACTTTCTGAAATAGGAATTATTTGTTCCCTCTTATTTTTGATCGCTGCTACAAATGTAAATATTGGCTCAGAAAAAGATTCAGGTATTTTAGAACAACCTTCTATAGATCCAGCGAGAATCATTGATCTTCCTCCGGTTACACCACCTGAAAAAGTTGCTCCTCAAAAACCAATGATATTTACCCCCAAGCCAAATGATACCCCAATAGATATCGATATTCCGGATTTTCCTGATTTTGGCGACTTTGCTGATAGATTACCTGTTCCTCCTAAAACTGAGACTTCAGATGATGAAGATATCGTTGACTTTTTACCTATAATGCCTACCATTATTGGAGGACAAGAAGCTTTGTACTCTAAAATAAAGTACCCAAAAGTTGCTCAAAATATTGGCATTGAAGGGCGGGTACATGTTCAATTCATTATTGATAAACAAGGAAGAGTCACTGATCCTGAAATTATCAGAGGAGTTCACCCCGAACTGGATGCAGAAGTTTTGAGAGTTATCAAACTTGTGCGATTCTCACCCGGGGTTCAAAACGGTGTCTTGGTAAAGGTAAAAATGGTGCAATCTGTCAACTTCAAACTAAAACGATAGTATTTCAGTACTCAGACAGAATAATTTTTCAAAAAGCACGTTTTTTTTACATAAAGATTAAAATATAACTTGCAGTCAAACTGAAATATCATTTTCTTTAAAGTTCATGAAAAAAGGCATTCATTATGATTAACAGAAGAAAAGATTCTAAGGCAGATTTAAAGCGATCTTACAATATTTACCTCGAAGTAGGTTTAATTGTAGCATTACTTTTTATTATTGCAGCTGTACGAATTAACTTATACAGTCCTCCTCCAACTCCCCCTCCAATTGATGAGCAGGAAGAAGTTGTGATGGAAGAGGCTATTCAAACGAAACAAATCGAAACTCCACCTCCACCTCCGCGTCCACCGGTCCCTGTAGAGGTTCCAAATGATGAGATCATCGAGGATGAAATTCTTGATATCGCTGAGTTTGACTTAGACGGACCAATGGATTTACCACCACCACCTCCTCCAGCAGAAGATGAAGAAGAGGAAATCTTTATAGTTGTGGAAAACATGCCGGAACTTAAAGGTGGACAAGCTGGTCTTCAAAAACGAGTGAAGTATCCTCAGGTTGCGATCAGAGCCGGTATAGAAGGCCGTGTTACTGTGCAGTTTGTAGTTGATGAAAACGGTAACGTTCAGAACCCACGTGTTATTCGTGGAATTGGCGGTGGCTGTGATGAAGAAGCACTCAGAGTTGTAAAAACTGCTCAGTTCTCACCTGGAATGCAGCGAGGTAGACCTGTACAAGTTCAGATGAGTTTACCGATTTTATTCAAACTCAGTAACTGATACATTTTCAGATCAAATTAAAAGGCGTGATTAGCAATATTCACGCCTTTTTTATGTCCGGCTGTTTTACTTTGAAATCCTCCAGAACGGGCACGAGATTTTGAAATCCTACCTTCCCGATCGCTTTATCAATCTCTACCCATTCTACAAATTCGATTCCTTCTGAAGTTTCAGGAGTAAAAGATTGCGGATTCTCAAAATTCATAGCGAACCAATAAGTTGTCTTATCGTATATTTTACCTTTTTGGTTATACGAGTGCTTTGAAGAAACCAGTTCGTTAGTGATTATTGGAAGCGAATCGGCTCCAACCTCTTCCATCACTTCTCTTCTCGCGCACATCTCTATAGATTCACCTTTCTCTCTTTTACCTTTAGGAATATCCCAAAAGCCGTTTCTGAAGATCATTAAAACCTCAGTTTGATTTTTCTCTGCTCTTCTGAAAACGATCCCGCCGGCTGCTTCTATTTTTTTAATCTTCACTCTTTGGCTCTTCTGAAGGTGTGCTCTCACCTTTCTTTTTTTCGTCAGCATAGTTTAAACGAAGAGTGGTAAGTGTTTGATCCAAAAATCCTTTTAACTCTTGAGGAAGATTACCTTTTGTGTATTTATCCAACATATTCAAAGTGTCAATGGCATATTTAGCTGAAGAAAGATCTTTCTCCATTTCTCCGGTTGCCGGGTTTTGAAGCTTGCCTAGTCCCATCATAGCAATTTGCTGATGCTGTTGAATTAACATCATACATAGCAACTGGTCTTGTTGTTCAGGGTTTAAATTATCAGTATTCATCTATCGGTTTATTTCGTTTAGTAGTTTTTATAAAAATAAGGTGTTTTCACATAAATAAAGATGATTTTTAATTACCTTTATTTATACACCAAATCCAAAATTAATATCACGTATGGCAGTAGTAAAATCCTTTAAAGCATGGCGACCAAAACCTGAATCTGCAAAAAACATAATTAGTGTTCCATACGATGTGATCAACACTGATGAAGCCAGAGAGTTAGCTCAAAATAAGCCTGATAGCTTCTTACATGTTATTCGCCCTGAGATCGATCTTCCTGAAAGTACGGACATTCATGCCGAAGAGGTCTATCAAAAAGGAGCTGAAAATTTAACCAAACTCTTAGATTCTGAACATTTTGTTCAGGAAGAAAAAGACGCTCTTTACGTTTATAAACTGAACTGGCGAGGACGCTCTCAATCAGGAGTCTTTGGTTGTGTTAGTGTGGCCGAATATGATAATGAAGTTATTCTGAAGCACGAGCTAACCAGACCGGATAAGGAAGATGACCGCACAAAACATATAATTACTCAGCAAGCACATGCTGAACCGGTTATGATAACTTTTGATGATACTGCCGGAATTTCTGAAATGATGGAGTCAGTAAGTAAAAATGAACCTCTGTACCAGATCACAATTGAAGATGTAGAACACCTTATTTGGAAAATTGAAGACAGCACAGAATTCGATAATGCTTTTTCAAAAATTAAAAATCTATATATAGCTGACGGACATCACCGTTGCGCAAGTGCATCAAGAACTGCTACCCAAATGAAGAAGCAGAATCCGAATCATACAGGAGAGGAAGAGTATAACTACTTTCCCGCTGTAGTTTTTCCGATGCAACAAATGGAAATACTTTCCTATAACCGAATTGTATATTCCACTCCGGATAATTTTCTTTCTGTATTGAAGGATAAATTTGAACTGAGGCAAACAACAAATCCTGAACCGAATAGCAAAGGCGATATATGTGTTTACCTAGATGAAAGTTGGTACTCACTATCACTTCCTGAGAGTAATAAATCTGATGTTGCATCTTCATTAGATGTAGCCAGGTTGCAGGAACATTTGCTTGAACCATTACTCGGTATTTCGGATCAGCGTACGGATAAAAACTTATTTTTTGTTGGGGGAATCAGGGGCACCAACGAACTGGAGAAGCTGGTTAATTCCGGCAAAGCTGATATGGCAATCAGCATGTATCCTACCAACATTCGTGAACTGGTTGATGTTTCTGATGCAGGATTACTGATGCCTCCGAAATCAACTTGGTTCGAACCTAAATTACGATCCGGATTTTTAATTCACACTTTTTAACTCACACTCACTTATTACATGAAACGCGCTCATAATTTTAGTGCAGGTCCAGCTGCTTTACCTCTGGAAGTTTTAGAACAAGCTCAATCTGAACTATTAAACTACAACGGAACCGGCTCTTCTATAATGGAAATGAGTCATCGCGGGCCCGACTACACCAAAGTAAATGCGGACGCTACCGAAAGCCTTAAAAATATCCTTGGTCTTGGAGATGATTTTGAGGTTGTCTTCCTTCAGGGTGGTGCAAGTTTACAATTTCTTCAACTTGCGATGAACTTTCTAAATGAAGGTGATACAGCTGATTACATCAATACAGGTGCGTGGTCTCAGAAAGCAATTAAAGAAGCAAAGAGATTCGGAAACGTAAATATTGCTTTCAGTAGTGAGGATTCTAACTTTAGCAGAGTACCAACTTCCGGAGATCTGAATTTAACTCCTGATGCCAATTTTGTTCATTACACTTCCAATAATACAATTTTTGGTACGCAGTTCGCTTCTGAACCGGAAACCACCGGCGTGCCTTTAATTTGTGATGCCTCTTCAGATTTTCTTTCTCGTCCTATCAACATTGATAAGTACGGATTGATCTATGCAGGTGCTCAAAAGAACCTAGGGCCATCCGGTGTTGCTGTAGTAATTATCAGAAAAGATTTCCTGGCTAAGATCAGTAAATCTGATATCCCAACTATACTTGATTACCGCACCCACACTGCTAAGTTGTTTCATACTCCGCCTACATTTACTATTTATTTGGTTAGCTTAGTTCTTAAGTGGCTGGAGAATAAAGGTGGTCTTAAGCATTTTGAAAAAGTGAACTCCGAGAAAGCTGAACTTCTTTACAGTACTATCGATTCGGATGATTTTTATCGCGGAACTGCTGAGCTTGAATCCCGATCAAAAATGAACGTAACCTTCCGTTTGCCTTCTGAAGATCTGGAACAACAATTCTTATCAGAAGCAAAAACTCACAATCTTGTCGCCCTTAAAGGGCACAGAAGTGTGGGTGGTATCAGAGCCAGTATTTACAATGCTTGTGAATTGAGCAGCGTAAAAGCATTGACTGACTTTATGAAAGATTTTAGAAGCAAGAATGGATAAATATAGTAATTAGTACTTAGATGTTAGAACGTATTAACAGCCTAACATCTAAGTACATAATACTAGTTACTAATTTAGTCCCAACATCGATAGTACGTGATCGAACACAAAAGGAACAAAAGCCAGCATATAAAAAACTCCCCATGCAGCGCCGGCTATATGAGCTTCGTGATTAATGGTTCCCTCTTTTTTGCTTGCATAGATACTGTATCCTATAAAGGCTAATCCAAATAACAGGGCAGGAATTCCGATAGGAATTAACATCAGGTAAATAGGTTCAAAAGGAAATAAGAGGATAAACCCGAAAAGTACAGCTTCAACTGCACCTGAAGCACCTAGTGTTGCATACTGTGGATTATCTTTATGTTTTATTAAAGACGGAATTGAGGATGCAATCAAACCGGTAAAATAGAGTCCCAGAAACTGGACTTCTCCAATCTGCATTTCTAAAACAGGTCCAAAGAAAAAGAGCGTTATCATATTAAATAACAAATGAGATACGCTTCCATGAACAAAGCCGGATGTTATCAACTCGTACCAGGACTTGTTGCTGATGGTCCGGTAAGGCATCATCATTCCAACTTCAATAACTTTTGGATACATAAATAACCCAATAAGAGAAACAATCGCATTGGCTGCAATCAGATAATAAGTAATATACATTCTGTAGATAAATTAGATTAACAAGAAGATACAGCCCTTATAATCCTGACCAAAATTAAAACAAAAAACCCGCTCGATAGAATTCAAGCGGGCTTCCCTACAACCTAAACAATTTAACTAAGCTACAACAACTATTTTGGATTTCCAGCAGAGTAAACATCCTTTGGTCGGTCCCTCACCAAACCTTCAGATGTTTAATACTGCTGTTAATTTTAATCTTCAGTTAAAGAGTAGGGTGTATTTCCATTACCGGAACTCAACAGTTTTTCGATTCGTGATAATCTAATCTCAAGCTCCTGCTGTTTGTCAACTTTAGCCTGAAGTGTGGCGTTATCATTTTTTAAATCCTGCAGTTCAAGATTCAAAGCTTTTACGGCTTCGATCAGCACGGCTGTCATTTGTGCATAATTCACGGATTTCATACCATTTTCGTCAGTGCGTACAAACTCGGGGTAGATTTTCTCTACTTCCTGTGCGATCACACCAATTTGTGGATCTTCGTTAGATACATCTGTCTTCCATGTGTATGAAACTCCCCGCATTTCCATAGTCTTATCAAGAGCATTATCTAAAGTTCTGATGTCTTTTTTCAATCGTTCATCAGAAGACTGATTCAATGTTCCTGAAATATTGATATTTCCGTTTCCGCCGTCTAATAAGATGGTTTCCTGACTTGTTTGTCCAACAATATTGGTCTTCTTCAGACTTACAACTCCCCATTCATCCGTGCCATCTGAAGCTACATGAATCTCTGCATTTGTGAGATACCATCCATCTCCACTTGGAGTACTTCCGAAAATGTTTAAGAATGCCAGATCATTGTTCTCCCAGGACTGACCTCCGTATTGGAAATTCGGACTTGTATCTCCAAACATCGTTACCTGTGAAGATTCACCAGAAGGGTCATTGCCGGCTGGATCATTCGAAATATGGATATTAAATAAAGCTCCCAATCCACTTTCTTGTCTGGCTAGTGAACTCATTTCAAACCATGACCTGCCACCCTCTGCAGCATTCTGAATTCCAAACTGGAGCGGTACATAGAAATTTTCGTTCTGATAAATATCCATATAGAAATAACCGCCATTCATTCCTGCAGCTCGTTCTCCATTTGCATAGTCTGCACTTGCAACCTGCATGCCTCCTTTGTTAAACCAGTTATATACAAATCCTGTCCCTTCTGAGTCGGTATCACCATATTGTAAGGCTCTTCTTGACAGTGTTACAAAATTTCCATCCTGATCAGTGTTACGAAGAAATCCGGGATAAAAAGATGTATTCCGCTGGTACTCTGCTTCAGGTTGAGTTGAAATAAATAATGAATCCAGAGTTTGTCCGTTTGCACTTCCGCTTCCAACAGAACCAAAAATATTTCCGTTAACGGTAAGATTTCCATTAATTACTGAGTGACCGTTCAAAATAGCTGCTGTATCTGCATTTACTTCCATACCAATGTTAGAACTTCCACTATGCACATTCAATCTTAATCCAAGATTAGAAGTGCTTCCATTTGCTTCACCTTCTAACGCTACATTCTGTTCAGGAGAATTAAAAGCTTCTGCACGAACACCAATATTTGGACTGTTTCCGGTTCCAATGGCTCTGGAGATAACACCAAAATCTATTCTGCTTCCATTTTCTCCTGAAGCTTGGGCCTCAACCCCAACATTTCCATTCAGGTTTCCGCTTGAATAGAAACCTCCTGCAATATTATATGAACCGAAATTAAAATCTACTTCTTCACCTAAAGGAACTATTTCACCTGATCCATCACCTCTTGCTATCCCGAATGCTCCGAAGTTAAACTTACCGGATCCACCACCTCTGGAATAAGAACCGTAGGAACTTCCCCCTCCATCCGCTTGTGAGTAGCCGTATACACCAATATGTGAACTCGATCCAACTCCTAAAGCTTCACCATAGGTTCCAACCTGCAAGCCTTCGTTACCGGTTTCAGAATGAGCCTTTCCTTCGACCCCAACATTCGTTCCGCTGGTTCTTGCTAAACCAATAAAAGCAGAGTTGTTTACACTCCCTTCATCTCCGGAAATTGTAACCTGAAATGCGGTATCACCTTCAGCTACATCCAAGCTATAATTCGTAATGGTTTCGCCAGTGCCAGTGCCACCCTCAACTGCTTTTTGAGCAACCAATGCATAAGGAACAGATAGTAATCTTGTAGTTCCAAGGTCCTCATATTCAGTACCTCCGGCAGGATCTATAGCTAGTTTCACAAAATAATTATCATTCCCGAAATCAATCGCTGAAAAATCACTTCCTTCAGATGCAGTTCCTTCTCCAATTACGATCTGGATCAGTCCCAAAGGATTCGTAGTTACAGTATGTGCTTCTTCATAAACGGGATTCCCATCTTCTGTTCCTTTGATGATAGAAACTTGTACCCCTAAAGCTTGTTCAGCTAAAATATCTCCTGTTGCTCCTCGAGCAACCGCCTGAAAATTGAAGCCTTGTGGAACCTGTGCGTAAGCACTGACTGCTGTCACAAGAACTACTATAAAACTAAATACTATCTTTTGTAGAATTGATTTCATGACTTTTTATTTATTTGATTAATAACATTCTTTGTGATTTGAGCACTCTTCCACCAACACGAAGTGTATAGAAATACACTCCGCTCGAAAGGTTAGCGGCTTGAAACTGTACGGAATGATTACCCGCTGTTTTTCTTTGATTCACCAATGATGCAACCCTCTTTCCCAGAATATTGAATACATCTATTGAGACATCTGAGGCTTTTGGTAAAGCATAATTTATAGTTGTAGAAGGGTTAAAAGGATTTGGATAATTCTGACTTAAGCCAAACTCTTTAGGTAAGTCTCCCGGTTCATCAATAGAAGTTGGGATAACAGGAAGATCCGGAATAGAAACCACGATCAGGCTCATTGACTCATTCCCAAACTCGCCAACAATTGTTTCTCCGGCTGAAAAAACCAGAGATACGTTATTATTAGATACAAATCCTGAAGCCGGCAAGATCCCACTTTGAGAAAATACACTTATTGGCATTAATACGATTAAGCAAACTATATAAAAACAAAACTTATAATTCATAATGTTCAATTTGGTTATCGCTAACGTACTCGAATGCATCTATTTTTTCACTACCCATTTGGGTGGTATTTAGGTATATGAATTGTTTATCTTCACAATGAAAACTCATCATCTATTTATGCGATTATTAAAACATGTGCTTCTGTGTGTAGTTACACTCATGTTTCTTATCTCTTGTGGTGCAACTCGGCGCGCATCAAATACAGGAGATGCAAATAGTACTATAACTACATCTACATCCTCTTTACCCACTAAAAAAGGCCGGTTAATTGAAACAGGAGTCGCAAGTTGGTACGGACCCAATTTTAATGGTCGTTTAACAGCTAATGGAGAAACTTTCGATATGAATGGAATCTCTGCTGCCCATCGCACACTTCCGTTCAATTCAGAAGTTATTGTAGTAAATGAGGACAATGGAAAATCAATCCGTGTAAGAATTAATGATCGGGGTCCTTTTGCTAAAGACAGGATCATTGACTTATCAAAAGGAGCTGCTCAAGCCGTTGATATGATAGGTCCCGGAACCGCCAATGTTAAACTTTATCTTGTTAAAGGCGATCTCAAGAACTCAAGAGTCACTGATCTTAAAGTTCCTACCTACACTGTTCAGCTAGGCTCATATAATGATCTTGCTCCTGCCCAAACTCAATCAAAAAAAATTAAAGGCAGCAGAGTTGAAACCCTGAACCTGAATTCAGGAACAGTGTACAGAATCTATTACGGACTTTATAAAGATAGAAGCAAAGCTGAAAAAGATATGCGGAGCCTTAAAAGAAAAGGATTTAACGGTTTTGTAAAACAAATCGAAAACGATTGATCAATCCGGGATTGATTCCTTGTATTTTTCGGTTTAGCGATTGAACCGAATTAAAATTCAGCATGAAAAAAAAGATCATTGTTATTGGAAGTGGTTTCGGAGGATTAGGAGCGGCTTCTCGTTTGCTATCTGCCGGACATGATGTTACCGTTTTAGAAAAGAGAGATAAACTTGGTGGACGTGCATATGTTTATGAGAAAAACGGATTTAAATTTGATGGAGGTCCTACTGTAATTACTGCTCCATTTATGTTTGATGATATCTGGGAAGCCGCAGGTAAAAAAAGATCTGATTATGTAGAATTTGTACCCTGTGATCCTTTTTACAGAATATTCGACCATAATGGTGAAAAATTTGATTACAACAATGATCATGAATTCACGATCAAAGAAATTGAGAAAAGGAATCCGGGCGATGTAGCCGGTTACGAGAAGTTCTTAAAAACTACTAAAGCCATCTTTCAAAAAGGATTTGTGGAGCTTGCAGATCAGCCATTTTTGAAGTTTATGGATATGATGAAAGTTGCTCCTGATCTCATCAAGCTACAATCCTATAAAACCGTTTATAAATATGTTTCTAAGTTTATAAAGGATGATTTTTTACGTCAATGCTTTTCATTTCATCCATTATTAGTAGGAGGTAATCCTTTTGATACTACTTCCATTTATGCAATGATCCATTACCTGGAAAGAGAATGGGGCGTTCATTATGCAATGGGAGGAACAGGAGCTATTGTAAACGCTTTTGAAAAGTTGATTACCGAACAAGGCGGTAAATTCCATCTGCAAACAGAGGTAGATGAGATTCTGGTAAAGAATGGTAAAGCAACAGGAGTTCGTTTAAAAGACGGCGAGATCTTGGAAGCGGATGTTGTTGTTGCAAATTCCGATGTTGGATTCACTTATAAAAATATGATCGACTCCAAGCACAGAAAAAAATATACAGATAAAAAGATCGATCGTACCAAATACAGTATGTCTCTTTTCGTGATCTATTTTGGAACTAAGAAACGATATTTGGATTCAGGGTTAGCTCACCACAATATCATTCTTGGTAAGCGCTATAAAGGTTTACTGGATGATATTTTCCATAAGAAACACGTAGCCGATGATTTCTCTTTGTATCTGCACATGCCAACAATAACAGATTCAAGTATTGCGCCCGAAGGACACGAAGGGTTTTATGTGCTTTCTCCTGTCCCTCACTTGGACAGCGGAACCGACTGGAATGAGTTTGCTCCGAAATATCGTGATGCTATTATGAACTTCCTTGAAGAAAACTATTTACCCGATCTCCAGGAAAATCTGGTTGCAGAGCACTATATAGATCCAATCCATTTCAGAGATGTTTTAAACAGCCACAAGGGTTCAGCATTTTCTGTGGAACCGATTTTGACACAGTCAGCATGGTTTCGTCCTCATAATAAATCAGAAGATGTGGATGATCTGTATTTCGTTGGAGCCGGAACTCATCCCGGAGCAGGTTTGCCGGGCGTTCTTTCATCCAGTATTATTGCTCAGGACTTGATTGGGAAAGCGTGATGAGTAATAGTCAGATAAAATCCTGGTTCTGAATTTCTGAAATTATTTCTCTATCCCCGCTGTTAAATCACCATGTTTACAAATAAGTACAGTGAGATTTTAGAGCAAGTTGATCAGGTTGATCCGATCAATTACGGCAGAACACGTAATTTTATAGATGGAGATGTAAGTAAGCTTTCCCCTTACATCTCTCGCGGAGTTATTTCCACCAAGCAAGTGATGAAGCGAACGCTGGATCGTGGTTTTGAGCCCGATGAAATAAAAAAGTGGTTGCAGGAATTAGCATGGCGTGACTATTGGCAGTTAGTTTGGATTGAAAAAGGTAAAGAAATCGATTCTGATCTTCGTCGACCGCAACCTGATGTAGAAAATCATCAAATGCCAAAAGTAATTGTAGAAGCAAATACCGGAATCAAAGCGATAGATGATGCTATCGAAAAATTTTATAAAACCGGGTATCTGCATAATCACGTACGCATGTACATTGCTGCCATTTGTTGCAATATGGGAAAAAGTCATTGGAAGGTACCGGCTCAATGGATGTACTATCATTTGAAAGACGGCGACTGGGCAAGTAACGCACTTAGCTGGCAATGGGTTGCAGGATCGAACAGCAATAAAAAGTATGTCGCAAATCAGGACAACATCAATAAATATTGTCATACCGATCAATGCGGGACTTTCTTAGATGTGCCTTATGAAGCATTTGATGATTTTGATACTCCCGAAACGCTTAAGAATTTAGTCCTTCCTAAGTTAAAAACACCACTTCCAAAGTCCGAAGAGATCGAAATCGATTCGGAAAAACCCACATTGATCTACAATTCCTATAATATGGATCCTAAGTGGAGAGAAGATCAGAAAGCTAATCGCATTTTACTACTGGAACCTTCCGTGTTTGAAAAGTATCCGGTGTCTGAAAGTTCTATTCAATTTGTAACTGATCTTGGAGAAAATATTCCAAATCTTCAGATTTACGTTGGTGAATTTGATGAGTTAAAAAATCAGTTTTCTCTATCTGATTCAGATATTTATTTCAAAGAACATCCTTTGAATAATTATTCCGGAAATGAAGAAGCGAGGGATTGGATGTTTTTAGTAAAAGGATACTATCCATCTTTTTTCAAGTTCTGGAATAAAGCGAAGAAAGAGCTCAAGCGGCCAAAAGATCTATTCGATGGCGCATAAAAAAGAACATCTCCCTCAAAAGATTTGCCATACATGTGGGCTGTCATTCACCTGGAGCAAGAAATGGGAAAAGAACTGGGACAGTGTGAAATATTGCAGTGATAGGTGTAGGAAGAATAAGGATTGAGTCTTATCGACCCCCACCTTTGTTTCCTCCCCCGAGGGAGGAATACCCGTTGTTCAAAATATGAATTTGTATCAAGTTTTCTAACTTTCCTAAGAAGAGGATAGAGACCCATTTAGATGAAAAAATAAAACCCATGAAAGCAGTAAACCTAACATTTCCTCATCAACTGTTTGAAGAGAGTCCACTTTTGGATAACGATTTCCCAATTTACTTGATAGAGGAAGAACTCTTCTTCAATCAGTATAAATTCCATAAACAGAAGATTGCTTTTCATCGGGCGACCATGAAGTTTTATGAGTCCTGGCTGGAAGATCAGGATAAAGATGTTGAATACATCGAAGCGAATGATGATAAATCAGATATTCGGAAGTTGATTGCCCATCTTGCAGATGAAGGAATTAAAAAGATCTGTTTCTTAAATCCTACAGATAATTGGTTGGAAAAAAGGATTGCTGATTCTGCTGAGAAATACGATCTAGAAATTGAAGAGTTTGAGAATCAGCTTTTTCTGAATACAAGAGATGATCTTAAGGATTGGTTCGGTACCAAGGAGAAGAAATTCTTCCAAACTTCATTTTATAAAGACGAACGAAAAAAACGTGGCATTCTGATCGAAGGCGATGATAATCCGGTAGGTGGTGATTGGACTTATGACAAAGAAAACCGAAAAAAATATCCTAAGAAGAAAACTCCACCTAATATTGAATTCCCGGAAGAAACGGATTTCTATAAAAAAGCTCGTGAATATGTAGAAGAGAACTTTGCTAATAATTACGGTGAATTGGTAGAAATACAACTTTATCCAACAGATTTTGAAAGTTCCCGAAAGTGGTTGCAACAGTTTTTTGAGCAACGGTTCGATGAATTTGGACCTTATGAGGACGCCATAGTTTCAGATAAAAGAATACTGAATCACAGCGTACTTACACCGATGCTGAATGTTGGATTGCTAACTCCTCAGTTTGTTGTTGATGGAGCTTTGAAATATGCCCAAGAAAACGATATTCCTATTAACTCACTGGAAGGATTTGTTCGTCAGATTATTGGCTGGCGCGAATTTATGCGTGGATTGTATGAAAAGAAAGGAACCCAGGAGCGCACTGAAAACTTTTGGGGATTTGATCGGAAAATTCCCGATTCATTTTATGACGGCACAACCGGAATTGAACCCGTTGATGATGCAATCAAAAAGGTTCTTAAATCCGGATACAATCATCACATTGAACGGCTGATGATCCTTGGTAATTTTATGCTGCTCTGTGAATTTGATCCGGACGAAGTCTATCAATGGTTTATGGAAATGTATATTGATGCTTACGATTGGGTAATGGTTCCAAATGTTTATGGAATGAGTCAATTTGCGGATGGAGGACTAATGGCAACCAAACCGTACATCAGCAGCAGTAATTACATCAAGAAAATGAGTGATTACGGAAAAGCAGACTGGAATGAAACCTGGGATGCATTATTCTGGAGATTCATGCATGTACATCGTGATTTCTTTGAAGGAAATCCGAGATTGAATATGCTGCTCAGTAATTTGGACAAGATGGATGAAGAGACTTTACAGGGTCGCTTGGATACAGCGGAAGAGTTTTTGGAGAAGCTGTGAATGTAACTGGATATTAGTTATTGGTTATTAGTACTCCTCCCAATAACTAATAACCTTTAACTAACCTTCCTTCATAATCCATCGGGAAAACCGTATATTTAAGTCTCTAAAAATTTGAATTTCAAAACGGAAAGCAGAAACCATGGCAACAGGATTTTTTAACGTCCCACCGGCAATCAACGAACCTATTTTGAGCTACGCTCCGGGTTCTCCTGAAAGAGAAGAACTTCAGGCTGCACTTAAAGAAGCTCGATCAAAAGAAATTGATGTTCCAATGTATATCGGAAGCGAATTAGTTACTACTGATAACAAAAAGCCAATGTCTCCACCGCATGACCACAAGCATATTTTAGGTCATTTTTCTGAAGGTGATGCTTCTCATGTTAAGCAGGCTATTGATGCTGCTATGGAAGCGAAAGCAGATTGGGCAAATATGGGTTGGGAACACAGAGCCAGTATTTTCCTGAAGGCTGCTGAATTGATCGCAGGTCCATACCGTGCAAAACTGAATGCAACTACAATGTTGGGGCAGTCAAAGAATGCATTTCAAGCTGAAATTGATTCTGCTTGTGAGATCATCGATTTCTTAAGATTTAATGTTGAGTACATGACTCAAATTTACTCTCAACAGCCGGAATCATCAGAAGGCGTTTGGAACAGATTAGAACAACGCCCACTGGAAGGATTCGTATTTGCGCTAACTCCATTCAATTTTACGGCTATTGCAGGTAACTTACCGACTTCTGCAGCGATGATGGGTAATACCATTGTCTGGAAGCCTGCTTATACACAGATCTATTCTGCCAACGTGTTGATGGAAGTTTTCCGCGAAGCAGGTGTTCCTGATGGCGTGATCAATCTTATTTATGTAGACGGTCCTACAGCAGGAGACATCATTTTCTCTCATAAAGATTTTGCGGGAATTCACTTTACAGGAAGTACTGCTGTATTCCAGCATATTTGGAAAACTATTGGTGAAAACATCTATAAGTACCGTTCTTATCCGCGAATTGTAGGAGAGACCGGTGGTAAAGACTTCATCATGGTTCACAAATCTTCTAAAGCTAAACAAGTAGCAACTGCTATTTCCCGTGGTGCTTTTGAATTTCAGGGACAAAAATGTTCAGCGGCTTCCAGAGCATATATTCCATCTAACCTTTGGGAAGATGTAAAGAATTATGTGATTGAAGATCTTAAGTCATTCAAAATGGGTGGAACTGAAGACTTTAGTAATTTCATAAATGCCGTTATTGACGAGAAATCATTCGATAAAATTGCGAAGTACATCGACGATGCAAAAGCCAGTGATGATGTGGAAGTGATCGCAGGTGGTAACTACGATAAGTCGAAAGGATATTTCATAGAGCCGACTGTTCTACTTTCTAAAGATCCAAAATACACAACTATGTGCGAAGAGATCTTTGGACCCGTTATCACCATTTATGTGTACGACGAAGACAAATTCGAAGAAACACTCGAGTTGGTTGATAACACTTCTCCGTATGCATTGACAGGTTCTATTTTCAGTCAGGACAGATATATGATCGAGCTTGCAACCAAACGATTGGAGCAATCTGCCGGAAACTTCTACATCAATGATAAGCCGACCGGCGCCGTTGTTGGTCAGCAGCCATTTGGTGGAGCAAGAGGATCAGGAACCAATGACAAAGCAGGATCTATGATCAACTTGCTGCGTTGGGTTTCTCCAAGAACGATCAAGGAAACTTTTGTAACTCCAACGGATTACAGATATCCGTTTTTGGGTGAAGAATAGTCGCTGACTTTGATCACTGATTAATTGATTTCAAAAGCCTCACATTTTTTAATGTGGGGCTTTTTTTGTTTTTTTAATTATGAAGCAAAAAGAAAATTATTTAAAAACATACTCTGACTTTTTCGATCTCTTCGATGACAATTGGGAGAAAAAAATTCATCAAATAGATATAGAAAAACAGTTAAAAAGAATTAATTATATACAGGTAAAAGACCCTCAAGAGTACCTTGAAACGAATTCGAATCGAGTAAAAATTGAACACTACATTACGAGTACAGCCAATCAATTAAATTTATATTCGCTCAATATTCTAAAGCTAGAAAATTGGAATATCATATTTGAAGATGAGTCAAATAAACATATTCAAGAGTTTATTCTTCAAGATAGAATAATACCTTTATCTACTCTTCTGCTTATTGAACCAAATGTATTTAAAAATCGAATAGTTTTTATTTTCCTTACTGTTTTAAAGGAAAAATTTGAACTCATTGATTTTACAGAGAAATATTACATTTCTAGCTTATGGGAAAATAAGTACATAAAAAAAGCATCTAGTTATGGTTATGACTTAAATAAAGCATTACATAAAATTGAACAAATAAATATTGGTGAAACTGAGTCTTTTAGAAACTCGTTTACTCATAAAATCTCACCTAATATTGCTTCAGGATATTTTAATGAAGTTGTATCGGTTACAAATTCCAATCATAAAGCAATAGGATTCATGAGTCATCCTCCAGTTCCAATAAATAAAATTTTAGAACTTTCGGACTCTGAAATCAAAAATAGCATTATCGCTTTTGATGAAATGATGAATTTCTTAGAGTTAATTTAATATTGTTTCAAATCTCTAGTTCCGAATGCTCAGCGGAAGCTCTGCTTGCGAATAGTTTTACTCAGCAGCGCTACGTAACCAGAACTTGTTAGCAAGAAAGAAAATCCTCCTTTGAAGGAGGTGGATTTTGATCTAACAGATCGAAAGACGGAGGATGTGTAAAGTTTAAGAATTAGTAAACTTCACACATCCCTCGGATTATTCAAAGAACCGTTTGGATAATCATCTCCCTTCGAAGGGAGATTTTTTTCTTTTAAAGTCATTCAGGACTTGATCCGAAATCTGTAATGAGTAGAAATAGCACTATCGGTATTTGCGAACCCATCTCTGTCTCTTCCCTTCGCCAAGGGAAGAGGACTTGTTAACAAAATTATAGCTGAGTAAAGAGTCTCTCTCCCTATTGATAGGGAGAGAAAAGAGTGGGTCAGAAAAACTTGTTTGGAATCCTGTAAGATCCTTCGTTCCGAAACTTCGGAATCAGGATGACGAGCTTTAATTGGAAATTTGCCCTACACAGATCCTGAATCAATACTGAATCAAGTTCAGCACATGGTTCAGGATGACGAACTATTCAACATTGAATATTCCTTGTTGAATATTCTTTAGTTTTTTCTCTTCCCCGGTTTGTACGTCTCTTCCGCTCGGGCTTCTACATCTTCTCGGTAATAAGCTACATCTTTGAAATTGGCATTGATATAAGGTTCTGCCTGATCAAAGAAGTGAGGCGAATCAGGATCTCCACTTTGTCCACCTGCGAGGATGCTTTTTGCTTTTACACTATCGCCAAATTCTACAACGGCCACAAAACTGTTTCCTGAAGTTCCGTAGATCTTTTTGGTGTCGTAGGTTCGGGCTCCATAAGAAGCTAACGCTCCCCATCTACCGGAGGCAAAACCAACGGGTAAACTAGGCTGATCATCATCAAAGTTAGGAGAAATATTTCCATTTAGTCTTTGGAATCGGTTTACTTCTCCCCATGCTGTGTTCCAGTTTCCAAAATCTTCATCAAGCTGATCTAGAGTAATTTTCAGAATTTCCAGTCGTTCTTTGTACGGAGCTTCGGTTCCGTAGTAAGAAAACCGTTCCATGAAATTCAATCCATCAGGAGCTTCACCGTTTCGCATAAAATTGATTCCATAGAAATGGGCAATGGTCATCGCAACTGATTCTGTGGTTGTTTCAAAGTTCCAATCTCTTAGTACATCGATCGCTTCTTTAGGAACTCCGTATTTATTGTTAGAACGATCATAAGCCCGAACAACTCCCGGAATCAATTCTTCAAAAGCCGGAACTCGAGGCGAATATGCCAGATCGATCAATCCGTCTAATGTTAAATTCTCTGCTTCTGCTAAAAGATCCTGAGCATGAACCCCGCGAAAGTTTTCAGGAATTCGAGACATATAATTCGGGTAATCTTCTTTCTTTGGACTGAATTCAGCTGCCGCTGTAAAAGGAGTCGAGTTCGCATTTTGGATCCATCCATTACCGGGATTCACCAAAGTAATTGCTTCGTCTACCGGATGAAGTCCCTGCCAATCGGTTGCCGGATTACTTCCATCCACAGGTTGGGTATAATCGAATTGAGTATCACGAATCGGTATAAAGTTCCCGTGATAGTAAGCGATATTTCCTTCTGAATCAGCAAAAACAGTATTGTTAGATGAATTAGTTTTGATCTCCATCATTTCATTGAATTCAGCATGATTTGCTTTCTTTGTTCTGGTATAAGATTGCTCCAATGCTTTCACCGGTTCCCACATCATTGCTGTTGCTACCCATTGATCATCTATCATATGCGTGATCGGTCCGTGATGTGTTCGATACATCGGAAAAATTTTCTCCAGCATCTTGCCCTCTTCCGAGTATTTCAAAGTGACTGAATCTGTCTCAACTTCTCTCCACTCTTCCCCATATTTATACATGAGATTTCCGTCACGCTCTTCTATAGTTTCTTTGAATTCATCGATCACATCTGTGTAAGTAGAAGTGTGCATCCAACCGGTATTCTCATTAAACCCCTGATAGATAAAAAACTGTCCCCAGGTTACTGCACCGTACGCATTTAAGCCTTCTTCACTCACCGCATGAACTTCTCCACGAAAATAAAAAGATGTATGAGGGTTGATCAGCAACATCGCGTTTCCGGATTCTGTGAGGTCTCCGGAAACAGCAATTCCGTTAGATCCTTTTGGTTCTTCATAGGGATCAACAACGGTTAAACCGTTTCCGAACTCGTTCAACGAAAGAGAAGCTTTGTCTTCGTAAAAAGCTTGAATTCTTCTGGTTGAAACTCGTTCGATATCACCGCCAATTGAACCTTCACTAAAATACATCGGCATCCACGATTCAAATTTTTCTAACAGCATTGGTTCAACTTCAGGATGAGTAGCCAGATAATAATTCAATCCATCGGCCCAGGCGTCGCACAATTCTTTAAGCCAATCCGGAGCGTTGTTATAATTTTGAATAGCTTCTTCTTTGGTCATGAATAACCGAGCACGAAGATCGCTGTATAAAGCATCTTCACCTTCTACTTCTGCGAGTCGACCAATTGCCCACACATAGTTCCTTTCAATTCTTGGAAAGTCATCTTCAGCCTGAGCATACATCAATCCAAAAACAGCATCTGCATCCGTTTTTCCATACACATGAGGAACTCCGAAATCGTCCCGTATTATGGTGATGTTATCAGCTTGTTGTTTCAAACGATTTAGTTCAGGATCACATGCCCCAAAAACAAACAAAAGTGCAAATACAGGAAGGAAAAGCTTTTTCATAGCAAAGTTTAGTTAGTTATTGCTATGAAAGTAGGCAGAGCCGGTAAGAAAAGAAAAAAGAACACCGGGATTTAAAAGGATTTACAGAAAGAAACTAGAATTTCACTTTTCACTTTTCACTTTTCACTTAAAAGCTACCACAACATCATTTTCATACAGAATACACTACCGCCGCTTTTCAGATATTCAGCAGTACTGAATTCATGTACATTAAAATCATGATCTCTTAATTTCTGGTTTACATCTGTACAGCCTTGCTGAATAAACACATTTTTGCCGTCAGGAGATGTTGCGTTACAGGCAAAAAGTTCCTCTGCTTCATATTTAGATGCTTCAATAACATTGTCGAATAAAGCATGGATCAGATCCAGTCCGTTCTTGGTAAATGCTTTCGGATAGATCAGCGCCGTTTTTTGATCCAGAATACATAAACAAGTATCTAAGTGATAGAATTTTTCGTTCAAAAGCTCCAATCTTATTACCGGCACGTCATACATATCAGCTATCAAATCGTACACTTCTTGAGAAGAACGGAATCCGTACCCACCCCAGATCAGACCGGTTTTATAGTGCCAAAGCGCATCGCCCATTCCTTCAAAATCATCAAATTTGTCTTCATCTAAATGAAATACCTGATAACTACTTTCTTCATACATTTTTTGAATGTGCGGCACTTCCCCTTTGCGTTCGTCGGCATGCATCACGCTCATCAAAACTTTTTTATTCCCATTCTCATCTATATATGGAAGACTCTGATTTGCACAAAAAACCATATCAGGCAAACCTCTAACACCTTCAAGTACATGGATATCAAATCCTAATTCTTCGTAGCCGTTTTTCAAATGCTCCCACTCATCCATCGCAGCCATTTTATCAATTTGTCCCACATGACCTTGCATATGCGGATTAATTACATACTCAACGGCGAAATGGGTTGGTTTTACTAACATCACTTTTTTAGGAGCCGGCATCGGCTTCAGATCAGCTATTGTAAAATCCAGTTCATTTATGGTCGAAATTACTTTTTTCATGTATGTATTTTGAAGATTAGACAGGACATTGAAGATCATAAAAAACTTGTGTCGGAACAAATTTGAAAGAGTTTAATTGTTAATGAAAAGCACAAACAATTCCCTATTTTCCATCAATAAAAAAAATTTCATTATCTCTATGTCTACTAAGAATTTGATAATTGCCTTCGGCGGCGTTTCTCCTGAACATGAAGTTTCTGTGCTTTCGGCAATACAAGCTATTTCCAGTATGGAAAACTCTCAGTATAACCTCGTTCCGTTGTATATAAGTAAGTCCGGAAAATGGTTTACAGGCAATCAGCTTTTAGAATTAGAAACTTACAAGGATCTGTCATTGCTGGAAGAAAATGCTCTTCAATGCGCTTTTGTTAAAGATGACATCGGAAGAACACATCTTAAACAACAAAACTCTTCCGGATTATTTTCAAAGCCGAAATCCTATCCTGTTTATGCAGTAGTTTGCGCTTTTCATGGCAGTGGTGGAGAAAACGGTGCCTTTCAGGGGATTTGTGATTTCTTTAATGTGCCTTACACAGGAAGCGATGTTTTGGCTTCATCTTTAGGGATGGATAAGGTAAAGGCCAAACAAGTATGTGTTGCCAATGATATCCCCGTTACAGACAGTCTGGATTTTTATGAATCAAATTGGGAAACAGATCAGGAAACAATAATCAAAGAAGCTGAAATTCTTGGATATCCATTGATCGTTAAGCCATGCAGTTTAGGAAGCAGTATTGGCGTGGCTAAAGCTACTTCAAAAGATGAGTTGATCAACGCCGTTGAAATGGCTTTCCGATACGACGCTCACTTGTTGATCGAAGAAGCTGTTCAGCCACTGATGGAAATAAATTGTTCGGTTTTAGGTACAGCTCAGGAATGCCGAGCCAGTGTTTGCGAAAAACCTTTGGGAACCACAGAAACACTTTCTTTTAAAGATAAATATCAAAGCGGAGAAGGTGCGGATAAAGGAATGGCTTCTGCAGATCGTGTGATTCCCGCTGACATCTCTTCTGAACTTACCGAAGAAATCAGAGAACTGGCGATTAGAACTTTTAAGACATTCGGTGCAAGTGGAGTTGCACGGTTAGACTTTTTGATAAATGCTGAAACAGAACAAGTTTATTTCAATGAGATCAATACTATTCCGGGTTCTTTCTCATTCTATTTATGGGAAAAGTCTGATATCTCATTCAAACAGCTCATTGATGAATTGATAGAAATTGCTCTCCAAAATCATCAACAAAAAAATGGGCGTGTTCAGAGTTATGAGACTAATCTATTGAATGAAAAAGCAGTAAAAGGCATTAAAGGATTAAAAGGTATAAAAAACTAGTTTATGAGATTTAAAGCGATAAGCATACTATGTTTACTTTTTCTGATTGTTTCTTGCGGAAAAAGCACTGAAGTAACCATTGTTGATGATTCAAGTGGGATGTTACCCTCTGATAAAGCCGGCGATGCTACAAAAAGAGCCGAGGTTCAAGATGATTTTACAAATCTGAAGATCGGAGAATTAAACAGCATTCAAACTTTAGATCCTCTTTTTGCAACTACAAGTAGTGAGTTCAGAATCAATGCTCTGATCTATGATGGCTTGACTCAAATCGACTCTAATGGAGATGTGAAACCGGCTATTGCTAAAAAATGGACCATAACCAGGGACTCCCTCAGATACACATTTACTTTGCGTGACAATTTATTCTATCACGATGATTCCAGATTTACAAGTGGTATTGGAAGACTAGTTACTCCCGAAGACATTGTTCTTAATTTTGAACGTATGGCGTCTATACTGGTACCCGATAATGCTGCAGACATGTTTAAGTCCGTTAAAGGATTTAATGCATACCATACAGAGCAAACTTTTATAAAAATCCCTGCTAACAGGACGATCAAATCCATTGAGGGAATTTATAGCTCTAACGACTCAACTCTGGTCATTCAGCTTGCAAAGAAAGATTCAGAATTACTCGAAAAACTAGCTCATCCATGGGCTTCCGTTTATCCTAAAGAAAGTATTCCCAACAATAACAATCCCATCACAGACCCTATCGGTACCGGCAGTTATTATCTGGCTCAGAAAAAAAACAACCTTTTAATTCTGGCGTCCAATGACGAATACTTTCAGGATCAAAAAGTTCCTACCAGATTAGATATTACACATGGAAAAACAGAAACCGAGCTCTATCAGGATTTTACGAATGGCAATCTGGATGCTTTAGTTGAACTCGGTCCAAACACTATACAGGAAGTTACTGATACTACGGGATCCGGAGATTTGAAATTTGAGACCTCTTTTTCCCTTTACGATCCAACCGTTAATAATGAGATCAACTTTTATTACAACCAGGCATCCGGAAATACATCACTATTCTCTTATTTAGTATCTCAGAACAACGACTTCCTCAGCTTTGAAAAAACACTTGGCTCTGTCGAGATCAAAAATAAACGCCCTTTTTCTGATAGTTTGAGAAAGCAAACAGCTTATATTTCCTACACAGGCAATCCTGCTGAAGTGTTCCTGATTGATGCTATTGCAGAAAAATTATCAGGCACCGGCGCTACCATCGTACTAAATTCATCCTACGCAATCACCGATGATATTTCATTTTCCACTATCAGGTTCCCGGGTGCACAAAAAACTGTAAGCTGGAAGATGCCTGTTCTGGTTTTAACTCAACCAAACGTTTCAGGAACAACCATCTCCAAATATCCTTGGAATATCTCTTTTGATGGGGTAACTATTAATGAATCAAATTAATATGAAATTTGCCGTAGTTGCCAATCCCAATAAGTTTGAAGTAAAGGAGGTTCTTAAGGAAACAATTGATTGGGCGGGAGAGAATTCTGTTTCACTTTTGATCTCTGAAGAAACTTGTAAGCTAACCGGTTTTCATAATGCTGATGTAATTCAAAAAACCAATTCTGACAAGGAAGCTATTGATGAATGCGATCTAGTTATAGTAATTGGCGGGGATGGCACGATTTTATATACGGCCAGAATTTCATCTCATTCTTCCAAACCAATTTTAGGAGTAAACGGTGGGCGTTTGGGTTTTATGACCGACACCAAATTTGAAGATCTTAAAGAAGCACTTCAAAAAGTAAAAAGCGGTAACTATACCATTGATAAACGTCATTTTCTCAAAGCCGTTGATTCTAGCGGAAATGAATACTATGCTTTGAATGAATTTTTATTCGCCCGCAAAGATTCTACAGCCATGATCAATATAACAGCTGAATATGACGGCAGTTTGATCAATACGTATTGGGCGGATGGATTAATTGTTGCTTCATCCACCGGCTCAACAGCATATAATTTATCCTCCGGAGGACCGATCGTTGTTCCGGGTTCGGGAGTGATGCTGGTTACACCTATCAATCCGCACACGTTAACTACACGACCATTGGTAGTTCGTTCTGACAAACCGCTGAAGATCAGAGTAGAAGAACAGGAAAGCGATGTTTCATTTTCATATGATGGCGTGCATTGTAAAGTGGATACGCTGCCACTTGAAGTTGAGATCATAGCTTCTGATCTGGCCTTTAACTTAATAAGATTACCCGGTCAGGATTACTTTGAAACACTCCGGAATAAATTGATGTGGGGAAAAGACTCGAGAAGAAATTAAGAATTATAAATGGTGAATTATGATTTTTGAGATCGAATTAATTCAACATTCATCATTTATAATTCATAATTTTAGAGTCTGAAAGGGATTTTCATAAAACTTAATCACAAACAAACAATCTAATGAAAGTAACAGTTGTAGGAGCAGGTGGAAATGTTGGTTCAACCGTAGCATTAAGCGTTGCTCAAAGAGACTTCGCCAAAGAAGTGATCGCCGTTGATCTGGAACGCAAAGAAGACGATAAAACATTTTACCCATCAAAGGGAAGAGCTTTAGATCAGTGGGAAGCATCACCGATTCACTTGTTCGATACAAGAGTTAAAGGAACTACTGATTATGCAGATACTGCAAATTCAGATGTTTGTGTGATTACAGCCGGAGTTCCTAGAAGACCGGGAATGAGTCGTGACGATCTTTTAGAAATCAATGCTAATATTGTTAGAAGCGTAACTGAGCAATTGGTAAAGCACTCTCCAGATACGATCATTATCGTTGTCTCTAATCCTTTAGATGTAATGGTTCAGGTTGCAAAAGATGCTTCAGGACTTCCATACGAGAAAGTAATGGGAATGGCAGGAATCTTAGACACTGCTCGTTACCGTGCATTCATCGCTGAAGAACTGGATGTATCTCCAAAAGATATTCAGGCTTTGCTAATGGGTGGACATGGCGATACTATGGTTCCTCTTCCAAGATTTACTACGCTAGCCGGAATGCCAATTACACACTTCATTTCTGATGAAAGACTGGAAGAAATTGTAAACCGTGCTAAAAAAGGCGGTGGAGAGATCGTTGGTTTGATGGGAACATCAGCTTGGTATGCTCCAGGTGCTGCTGCTGCTCAAATGGTGGAAGCAATACTTCTTGACCAAAACAGAATTTTCCCGGTTTGCGCTCATATTGATGGCCAGTACGGTGTTGATGATCTTTACATCGGCGTTCCCGTGAAATTAGGCAAAGGCGGAATCAAAGAAGTAATTGAGGTTGAATTAACCAAAGAAGAAACCGATCTTATGCATCAGTCGGCTGATGCTGTGCGTGGCACACTCAACGACTTTAAAAAACTAATGAATAAGTAAACTAACGAGGACTAAGGTCTTCACTACTTGCATTTATAATCCCTCTCAAGAATTTCTTGTGAGGGATTTTTTTATATGCTTACTTTAGGTTGACATGAATTAGTGTCCGGTCAAGAACAACAATATTATGAAACTACTTTTGCCCTACTTTGCCTTTATAGTATCTCTTACCCTTAGCATAAATTTGCATGCTCAGGAAATAATTAAACTCCCTCTCGATACACAGCCCCATGGAATAAATATAATCTCAGATTCTCAATACCAACAGATTAAGTACAATGGTTATACTATGGCTCAGCTAAACTCTATTGCAAACGACGAAGAGTTGTTATATGATATTTTTGGAAGCCCCACTTCAAAAAATGTTTCCAGTTTTGGAAGTATTAATTATAAATTCACTGGTCTTGATTTAGGCTATTATGCCCAGGTAGAGGATCCATATATCTCTGGTATTACAGCTACTTCTCGTTCTGCGCTAACCGTAAAAGTTTTAGGTGAATCAATTAGAGTGGAGGATTCTTTTGATTTGATGAAACAGAAATTTGGAAGTGATCTCAAAATAAAGCCTTCTACGCTTCGAGCGCCTGATTACATTTTGATATTTGATATGGAGGTAAATGAATGGGATGGACTGCTCATTTATTTTGATGCATCTACCAACCAGGTAAAAGAAATTACCTATTATATAAATCCTTAAGAGTACTAATCAAACAAACGTGGACTAAGGTCTTCACTACTTGCATTTATAAAGCCCTTCGAATTTCGGAGGGCTTTTTTTATTGGTAATAAAAAAGCCCGTTTCTTTCCAGAAACGAGCTTTAAAATCAAATACTACTTTTCATTATGAAGAAGTCTTCTTCAGTAAATGCTTAAACTCTTTTTTGAATTTCTTGATCTTCGGGGCAATTACATAAGAACAGTATCCTGCATTAGGATTATTCTCGAAGTAATTCTGGTGGTAATTTTCAGCCACATAATAGTTTTTGAGAGGCTCAATGGTTGTCACAATCGGATCATCCCATAAACCGGATTTATCCGTTTTCTTTAATGAAGCCTCAGCTATTCTTTTCTGTTCTTCATTATGAAAAAAGATCACTGAACGGTAGTGCTCGCCAACATCATTTCCTTGCCTGTTTAAAGTAGTTGGATCATGCGAGTGCCAGTGAATTTCCAATAATTGTTCGTAAGAAATTACCGTAGGATCGTAGTGAACTCTGGCCACTTCCACATGGCCGGTATTTCCTCTTACTACTTGCTTGTATGAAGGGTCTTCAACATGTCCGCCGGAATAACCGGATTCTACATATTCCACGCCTTCTACAAGCTCATATACAGCTTCCACACACCAGAAACATCCGGCGCCAAAAGTCGCTTGCTCGAGTTTCTTTTCCATTTTCTTGTCTTGCGCAAAAGCTAAAGATGTAAGGCTCAAAAACAGCCCTGTAAATAATAATTTTTTAAACATAGTGTTTCTCATGTTCATTCTTGTTTTCTATAAGTAACAGATTTAGCCGTAGAGTTATATCACAAATGGTTAACATATATAATCGCTAATTCCATTTCATTTTCTAAGTAATAACTTCATTTAGTACCTTCCATTTTATCACTCACATATATAATACGAAATGTCTACCCTTTTCAGATTTGTGCCGATCTTTTTATTAATTGGTTTTACATCCTGCCTGAACACCAAAATTGACAGAATGGCAAAGAAAGCTACTTCTCCCATTCAATTACTGGATTCTCCATCAGGCCAACTTCAACTAATATTTGAGCTAAAGAGCGGTGTTCCTACTTACCGTTTAAATAAAGGTCCCGAGTTTGTAATTCTTTCTTCTGATCTGGGTGTGGTATTGGAGGGTGAAGATCTTAGTAAAAACTTCGAAATAATCGGTTATGGAAAAAGAGATTCTTCCAGCACATGGACACAACCCTGGGGCGAAGTAAAGGAAATAGTAGACAATCATCAGGAACTGGCTGTTTATCTGAAACACGATTCCGGTAAAAGAATGAATGTTATTTTCAGATTGTATGATACCGGACTTGGATTTCGCTATGAATGGCCGGTGCAGGAAACCATGGATGAGTTTGTGATAATGGAAGAAAAGACAGAATTCGTATTAGCTGATGATCATGATTCCTGGTGGCTGCAAGCATACATCCCGAACAGATACGAGCATTTAAACATTGCTTCAAAAGCATCAGAAATTGACACCGCAGCAACTCCGCTAACTATGAAAACAGATAACGGACTATATCTGAGTTTTCATGAAGCGGCTTTAACAGATTATTCTTCAATGTCGCTGATCAACCGTGGAGAAAATAAACTACAGGCTACGCTTTTTCCTTGGATGGATGGAACCGGACATAAAGTTCGGGCAAACACTCCTTTTGTATCTCCATGGAGAACTATCAAAGTGAATGAAGATCTGGATGGGTTAGTGAACAATTACATTGAGCTAAACCTGAATGAGCCTTCTAAAATTGAAGATACCTCGTGGATCAAGCCCGGGAAATATGTCGGCATTTGGTGGGATATGCATCTGAACCGAAAGACCTGGCACTCAGGCGACAAGCACGGAGCTACTACTGAATACACTAAAGAATGGATCGACTTCGCTGCAAAACATGGGTTCAACGGAGTTTTGGTTGAGGGCTGGAATGAAACATGGGACGGCGACTGGACAAAAAATGCTGATCAATTCAGTTTTACTGAATCTTATCCGGACTATGACCTTGAAGAAGTGGTTGATTATGCTCAATCCAAAGGCACCAATATTATCATGCATAATGAAACTTCAACCGGAATCGAAAACTACGAATCTCAGATTGATGATGCTTTTGATTATTACCAGCAATTGGGAATCAACATCATAAAATCCGGTTATGTGGGTGATATGATCGCAAACGGACAATGGCATCATGGACAGTATATGGTTCGTCATTACCGTAAAGTAGTAGAAAAAGCTGCTGAGCACGGAATTATGCTGGATGTTCACGAGCCGATCAAAGACACAGGAATTCGCAGAACATGGCCAAACATGATGACCAGAGAAGGAGCCCGTGGACAAGAATACAATGCATGGAGTGGAGACGGAGGAAATCCACCCAACTATGTACCAACCATTTTATTTACCCGAATGCTTTCCGGACCATTTGATTATACTCCCGGAGTACTCGATCTTTTATTGAAAGATAATGAAGAAGACCGACCAAAGAACAGAGTTCACTCTACTCTGGCTGGTGAACTTGCCGTTTATGTAGTCATTTACAGTCCACTTCATATGGCTGCTGACCTGATCCATAATTATGAAAATTATCCTATCCCATTTCAGTTTATAAAAGATGTCCCTACCGATTGGGAATACACAAAAGTACTTGCAGGTGAAATTGGGAAACATGTTACTGTTGTAAGAAAAGACAGAAATTCTGATGATTGGTATCTGGGCGCTGTAACAGATGAAAATGCACGGGAATATGTAGTGGATTTGAGCTTTCTGGAAGATGGAAAGGAATACGAAGCCATTATATATTCTGATGGTCCGGCCGCGGACTATGAAGTAAGGCCTCATTTAATGATCAAATATGGACAGATCGTAAACTCGGTTTCTACCCTAAAAATAAATATGGCTCGTGGCGGAGGCATGGCCGTTCGATTTAAAGTAAGGAATTAATTACGAACTATGTCCCCGTTTTCAATTCTGATTTGTTATCAGAATGAACATCAACTTTAAAAAATTGAATACCATGAATAAATACATGCTATTATTATTTGACAGGGAAGAAGCTTTTAATGAAATGTCGCCCGAAGACATGCAGAAAGAAATTGGACTGCATATGAGTTGGATAGAGAGCCTTGGAGATCATTATGATTCCGGTGAGCCATTGCTTCCCGATGCTAAAACTATAACAGGGAAAAATAAAGTAGTAACTGATGGACCATTTATAGAATCGAAAGAGCTGCTAGGCGGTTTCTATATCATTAATGCAAATAGCTTGGAAGAAGCTACTGAACTAGCAAAAGGATGTCCGACTTTGGGATTGGGCGGTAGTGTTGAAGTTCGGGAAGTCATGAAAATGTAGGTGGATACCAAACTCACATATTCTGATTCAAAAAACATTGAACATCTTTTTCGGCAGCAGTCGGGAAAGATGTTTTCTATTCTGATTCGCTTGTTTGGCTTTGATAATTCCAGCTTAATCGAAGACATTATTCAGGAAACTTTTCTGGCTGCAATGAAAACCTGGAGCATAAAAGGCGTTCCCGAACAACCTGAAGCCTGGCTGATGCAGGTTTCAAAGAATAAACTCATCAACGAGCTTAAAAAAAGAAATAACCGAACCCGTCTGAATGAACAATTTGCAGGCGAGAAACTGGAAGAAAAAGTTGATGAACTTTTTTTGGATAAAGAGATCAAAGACAGTCAACTGCGAGCCCTTTTTGCATGCTGTAATCCTTTTTTGAATAAGAAAGAACAGATCATGCTGACCCTTAAGATCTTATCAGGTTTTAATGATTCCGAAATTGCAAACGCACTGCTAAGTAGCTCAGAAGCTGTCAAGAAAGCAATATACCGAGCTAAAAAATCCCTTCAAGAACAGGAAATTGACCTGAACGCTCCTTTTATTCACGAAATAAAAGATCGAATTGAGACTATTCATACCATCATTTACCTGATCTTCAATGAAGGTTATAAACAGACTTCCGGTAATTCGGTGATCAATGAAGATCTGTGTTTCGAAGCTTCTCGTCTTGCAGTTTTAGTTTCAAGTATCGATGGTGATCACCAACCTCAGAGTTATGCATTGTTGGCACTTATTTACTTTTCCATGGCGCGATTCCCAGCCAGAATAAATACAAATGGAGAAATGATAGAGCTGGAAACTCAGGATCGTTCTTTGTGGGATAGAGAAATGATCCATGCCGGCATCTCATTCCTTGTCAAATCACGAAATACAAAAAATATCTCAGCTTACCATCTTGAAGCTACTATTTCTTCCATCCACTGTATGGCAAAAAATTTTGACGCTACAGATTGGGAAAGCATAACTATGTGTTATCAAAAATTGACAACCATCGATGATAATCCGGTTGCCCAAATAAATTATTCAATTGCTTTAAGTAAATGGAAAGGTTCAGAAAGTGGGCTGAACAAGCTGGAAGAGATAGAAGAAAAAACCTCAAAGCCGATCAAACATTTATTTTATACTGCAAAAGCAGCTATGCTTTTTGATAATAAACAATATGGAAAAGCTAAATCCTACTACCAGGTCGCTTATGACCTCTCAAAAAATGAGATGGATAAGAAATTTTTGTCAAAGAAAATCCAATTGTGTGATAGAGAAGGATTGAATATGAATTAACTATTTTCATTTCCGCTTTTCATTTGATTATTATTCTGCATAATCATCTCAATTATGTTATGCGATTTTCAATCTTTTTATCCGTTCTGATTTTGTTCTCTCATTTGTTACAGGCACAGTCAACCGCTGGAGAATATTATCAATCAGCAAACAAGGCATATGAAGAAAATAATTTCTCTGCATTTCTTTCACATCTGGAAAAAGCCAATGAACTAAGACCTAATCACAGAACTATTCTATACAATCTTGCTTTAGCCTATACTTTAAATGATCAACATGACAAGGCAATTGAAATTCTGAAATATCGCTCTTCTTTTTATGCATTAAATGATTTTGACCAAGATGAAAAATTAGCTCCACTAAAGTCATTACCACAATATCAGCAACTTCTTTCTCAGATTGATGAACAGAATAAGCCGATTCTGAACAGCTCTCTTCATTTTGAATTTGAGCAAAAAGGTTTTCATCCTGAAGGCATAGCTATTCATCCTGAATCTGGTAATTTTCTGATTTCTGATGTCCGGTGTGGACTTATTTCTTCATTCAATAAAGACGGGTCGGATCACAAACCCATCATGGATTTAAAGGAGTTTGGATTTTGGGGCGCAATGGGAATGGCCTTTGATAAACAGGATCCCAACATGATTTGGGTTAGTTCTTCAGCTCTTCCTAACTACTGTGAATATTCCGATTCTTTGGATGGGAAATCTGCAGTACTTAAAATTGATTTAAAGAAAAAACAGCTAATACGATCTTATACTGTGGAAGGTCATCATGTATTTGGAGACTTGGTAACAACTGAAACCGGCGCGGTTTATATTTCTGATTCCTCTGAGCCGATCGTTTACAAAATTACAAAACAGGCTGATAATCTCGAAAAATTCTTAAAGCCTGAGGGATTGTTTAATCTTCAGGGATTGGCCTTGGGAGAAGAAAACATACTTTACATTTCTGATTATATAACCGGAGTGTATTCTGTGGGTCTCTCCTCAAAAAAGATTACTCCTGTGACCTCAGAAGCTCAATTAACTCGAGGAACTGATGGACTTTACTTTTCTAACGGTCAGCTGTATTTGATGCAGAATGGCACCAGACCTTTTCAGGTTGCCAAGGTAGATATCAGTAGTTCATCCATAGAAATTTTAGACAGATCTATTCCGGAATTAAACGAACCGACACTTGGAATCATCAAAAGCGGAATCCTTTATTTCATCGCAAACAGTCCGTGGGCATTTTATGATGAAGAGAATAACCCAAAATCAGAAGAGTGGCCGAAACTTCAGATTAGAAAGGTGAATATTCAAAACAAAAAAAGCCCGCTTCAAAATTGAAACAGGCCTTTTTAAAGTGCTCACGAATGGAGTCGAACCATCACGACCGTTAAGTCACACGCCCCTCAAGCGTGCGCGTCTACCAATTCCGCCACGTGAGCTAAGTAGGGCGTCAAAGATACTATTACATTCATAAAAAAGCATTAGATAATTAACGTGATGGTGTTATAGTGTTAGGGTGAAAATTTCTAAAGAAATACCCTAACACTATAACACCATCACACCGCCCGTATACTTCAACATCTTTATACTTTTTAACTACAAAAAAGCCCGCCTTGAAAAAATCAAAGCAGGCTTTAACGCTCAATGCTATTTTGTGAACAGCACTTCAGGCGTAGGCGAATCTCTTAATGTGATCTTAAGACGATTCAGTTACTCCTGAAGTTTAAAATCTAGATTCAATATTGAATATTTATTATTCAATATTCCTTGATTTCTTACTCTTCTTCGAGCTGTCTGCGTGCGTAATCATTCTCAGGGTCGATCTTAAGCGCCTGCTCGTAGTAAGTAGCTGCTTTATCGGCTTGACCTCCGCGCTTGATCATATCTCCCATTAGGATCCAATTCTCGGGGTCTTGCGGAGATTTTTTAATGCGGTCAATGGTATAGGGAATAGCTTCCGCTCCACGTTCTGTCATCAACATCAACATTACTTTGCTTCGGTGAGCACCTGCAAAGTCATCAAGTTCAATTGCTTTATCAAAATCTTCTTCGGCTTCCTTCAACTCTTCTTTGTTCATGCGAATATTTCCCCGCAAATTAAAATAAGCAGCCTGCTCATTATCCAATTCGATCGCTTTGTCAATGTTCTTTAAACTCATATCAAATTGTTCCAGCTGTTGAAATATCAGCGCCTCCAGATAATAAGCTTCGTGAGAGTCTTCATTTTCTTTTTGAAGCTCCCGAGCTATATCTAAAGCATGATCAATATCTTTATCCTTGAGTAGTTCGAAACCGTGATTTAATTTCTCTTCGAAATTCATGGGTCTAGTTTTCTTTATTGGTTATATCTTCGTAGTCAGCGTCTTCAATCTGGTCGATATTTTTTCTCTTGTTATTGCTCCCGGTCGACCGCGTGTTTCCAAATCCCTGAAACGGATTGAATTGACTATTTTTCTTCTTGGAAGGTAAGAACATTCTGTTCACGTATCTTAAAAAAAGTATAAAACCTATAATTAGTAAAAGCTTCCAAAGCATAGTTACGGTGCTATATGAATATGAGTTTTTGAATGTAAAGGCATTTCGAATATTTGCTGTTCTATATAATTCAAATGCTCTTCATTATTAACAAAATCAATTTCCGACGCGTTTATTGTGATCAAAGGAGATCTGTTGTAGTGATAGAAAAAATGGTTGTAGGCGTCGTTCAGTTCCTTTAAATAATCTCTGGTAATATGTTGTTCGTAATCCCTTCCCCGCCTGTCAATATTATCCATCAACCGATCTACCGACGATTGTATAAAAATAATCAAATCAGGCTGAGGTGCAATTCCCTGCATGATGTTAAAAATATTGTCGTACAATGCCATTTCATCCTGATCCAGATTCAACCGAGCAAAAATTCTATCCTTATCAAAAATATAATCTGAGATCGTTACCTGACTAAACAGATCCTGACTCATCATGTTCTGTTGCTGCTTAAATCTGCTCGCTAAGAAAGCCAACTGTGTTTGAAATGCATACCGCTCTCTGTCTTCATAAAATTTTGGCAGAAACGGATTGTCTTCAAATTCCTCCAGTACAATTCTGGCGTTTTTCCGTTCAGCCAGCAAATGTGCCAGCGATGTTTTCCCGGCTCCGATAACACCTTCAATAGCAATAAAATCAAAATGGTTCGACATCTACCAGGCTAACTTTGTTTTTTCTATTCTGATTTCAGGAGCTTTTTTTATTATCTCCTCTATGGCTTGAGCATTTTCTACATCCTTCCAATCCGGAAAAATTTCCTTTAAAGGCAACAGAACGAACATTCTGTATTTATACTCTGCATGGGGAATAATAAGGGTATCTGTTTCAAGCACCAAGTTATCATATGCAATTATATCAAGATCTATGGTTCTTGATGTCCATTTTGGATAACGGGATGGTCTGCCCTGTTTTTTCTCTTGTTTTTTGAGCTCATTGAACAACTGAGATGGGCTTAGATCGGTATCAATCTTAATGACTGCATTCAGAAAATCATCCTCACTTGGACCAACCGGTTCAGACTTATAGATAGATGAATAAAGAATTTCTGAACTGCTGATCTGTTTTAAAAACTCTTTTGCATCTATCAGTTGTTGATGAGGATCATTCAGATTTGAACCTAGAGCTATTACTACCTGGGCCATTGCATTGTGACTTCAGAGTATTCAGTTTCTCCCTCCATGGGCGGATTGAGTTTCCTTACTTTCACTTCCAGATCAATCAGATCGAACTCTTTAAAAAGCTTTGTCCCAATTTTCAGTGTCAATGTCTCAATCAAATTGAGCGAGTGACTCTCCATGATCTCTTCCACCATCAATCGAACTTTTGCATAATCGATAGTATGATCCAGGTTATCTGTTTCACCGGCTTTTTGAAGTGAAAGACCAAAGGCTAAGTCGACTTCAAAAATATTTCCTATGATCTTTTCTTGCTCAAAAACACCGTGAAGCCCATGAAATTTCAGCCCTTTTATAACGAGCTTATCCATAGCTTAAAGACTTGCTACTTCAATGCGTTGCTGCAATTCATCAAGCATCTTTTTATGCTTATGGCTGGTTGTAACCCTTTCTTCTACCGTTGAAATGGCATGAATTACTGTTGAGTGATCTCTTCCTCCAAAATGAAGTCCAATTGTTTTCAAGCTTGACTTAGTGTATTTCTTAGAAAAATACATTGCAATCTGGCGAGCTTCAACGATCTCTTGCTTTCTGGTTTTTTCACGAACTTTGTTAGTATCAATGCCGAAATAATCACACACATAATTCTGTATAGATTCAATGGAGATCTGAGTGTTTGACTCTTTCACCATGTCTTTCAAAACTCTTTTCGCCATGGCAAGGTCGATATCATCAATATTCTGAAGAGAAGCGTGTGCGAGTAATTTTATGATTGCTCCTTCCAGATCTCTAACATTCGACTTGAAGTTATGAGCAATAAATTCGATGATCTCGGAATCAATCTCTATTCCGTTATCCTGCGCTTTACGTTCCAAAATCGCGTATCTGGTCTCATATTCGGGCATTTGTAAGTCAGCACTTAGTCCCCATCCGAATCTAGAGATCAATCTTTCCTCAATATCCGGGACATCTTTTGGAGCTCTGTCACTGCTTAAAATAATTTGCTTCCCATCCTGATGAAGAGCATTAAAGATATGAAAGAACTCTTCCTGAGTTTTTTCTTTACCGCTAAAAAACTGAATGTCATCAACTATAAGTACATCAATATTTCTGTAGAACATTGAAAATTCACTTGCTCTGTTATTTCGGATCGCGTGAACAAATTCATTAGTAAATGATTCTGAAGAGATATAGAGCACAGACTTTTCATCACCGAACTTCTGCTTGATCTTGTTCCCGATGCTTTGGGCCAAATGAGTTTTACCCAATCCTGTAGGCCCATAGATAAAGAGAGGGTTGAATGAATTGCTACCCGGGTTATCAGCTATTGCCATTGCCGCAGAACGCGCCAAACGGTTACAATCACCTTCAATAAATCGGTCAAAAACGTAAGAGCTGTTTAAGTTCGAGTCTACTTTGGTTTTTTTGATCCCCGGAATCACAAACGGATTCTCTATTCTTTCCGGATAATAATCTTTATACCCGCCATTCATTTCCTGAGGTTCAACCGGTCCCATTGGTCGTTGCGGAAGGCGTATAGATCTGTTGTGTTCAAAGTGCTCGGATTTCTCCATTACAATAGAATATTCCAACTTGCCTTCAGGCCCTAAAACTTTTGCGAGCGTGGATCGGAGCATTGAGTAGTAATGTTCTTCAAGCCATTCATACCAAAACTGACTTGGAACCTGAATTGTCAATGTGTTATCTGCGAGTGAAATTGGTTTGATTGGCTCAAACCAAGACTTAAATTTCTGATAGCTTATGTTGTCCTTAATAATGTCTAAGCACTCGTTCCATGCTTCCTCAGCAGATATCATCCTCAATTCTAAAACTCCTAAAAAATTTTTGCCTTTCAACCCTAAATGCAAGGCTAGTTATCCACAGCTAAATTTTGCTGATTTGTTTAAATCTTGAATTGAAAATGAAGAATTATTTACCTCAAGTCAAACGCAATAGATGCTATTTTTTAAAAGTTATCCACAATCACAAAAAGACATTAAACTGCTGCGCTCCAATAACTTAAAAAAAATATCCTAGATCCTTAACTTTTAACTTGACATGGCATAACATTACCGTAACAAAGAACTACCCCTTCTTTTACCGAAAGGAATTTAAATAAAATTATTTTTCCACAAGTTTTCCACATTTTAAATGCAACTCAGAAAAAAGCGCTTTCATTAATTTTTCAGGGTCTCCGGGCAACAACAAAACGATCCTTTTTATCCAGATCCTGAACTGTTCTTGCATTCCAGTTTTGAGCGATGAAAATATCTAATACTTCTTCCGAATAGTCTTCGTGAACTTCAAGATAAATAACCCCATTTTTTTTAAGGTTTTTTGCGCAAAAATTCTCGATCGAGCTAAACATTTCTAGTGTGCTTTTACAGAATAAAGCGAGGTGGGGCTCGAAGTTTTTCACTTCCTTATCCAAGCCATTTTTTTCTTCTTGAAGAATGTATGGCGGGTTTGAAATAATTATATCGAATTTACTTTCTGCTAAGGGTAGATTCGTATCAAACAGATCATGTTTTACAAAACGCACATCAACTTCATTTCTTGAAGCATTCTCTTTAGCCAAAGAGAGTGCTCCTTCTGAAATATCTATTCCAAAAACATCCCAGGATTTAAATTCTTTTTTTAATGAAATGGGTATACAGCCTGATCCTGTTCCAATATCCAAAACTGAAATATTTTCTGCGCTCTTATTTTCTTCACAAATAAGTTGTACGAGTTGTTCAGTTTCTTGTCTGGGTATAAGTACTTCCGAATTTACTTTTAGAATGGAATTATAGAACTCTGCCTCTCCTGTGATATACTGTAGCGGCTCGTGACCGGCCCTTCTTTTCACAAGAGGTCGTAATTCGGCCAATTCATCTGACGTAAGGGGACGATCATATTTTAAGTAAAGATCTAGCCGCTTTATGTCTAAAACATAAGCAAGTAACCATTCAATGCTTAAACGAGACGATTTTACACCCTTCTCATCAAAATAAGAAGTAGCCCACTCAAGCATGGAAAGTACAGTCCACTCATTACGAGTGTTAGGCATTAGTCTTCTTCTCTATCGTCCGAGGGAACATCAGAGATTTGCTCTTCCTGAACCGTTAGGCCGAAACGTTTTCCAAAATCCAGAATAAAGTCGATTACATTAGACTCTACATTTCTTTCTTCAGAAAGAGAACTTCCTCTAAAACCCATTCTTCCACCGGTTTTTTTGAGAACGATCTTGTTATGATCCGGAGTATTTTCAAAAATACAAGTTAAAGTTACACTGGAATTTATCTGCTTTTCATACTCCTCATACACAGCAACATAAAGTTTGTCTTTATCTCCTTCTTTGCTGTGCTCATAAATAAATTTTGGTGCATATTCTTTAAACATCTTATCAGACATTCTGCGCAAGGTAGCAGCCGGACCAAAAACCAGAAACGTGGTATGTGAATTCATACTCAGTATTTATTTCGTATTAAATTTTGGCTGAAAATAACATGTTATTAACTTAAGGCAATAAGAAAATCAGTTATTTTTCGTTGAATTTATGTTACCTTTCTTTTCAAGCAACAATTTACTGATATGAAAAAACTATTTTTATTGAGCTTAGCAGCGATTACGTTAATTTGCACAACAAATTTGTTCGCGCAGTTTGGAGAGCCGGAAGTACGAAAAAAAGAAGTACCAAAGAATTTATATGATGAAGGATACAAATCGGGCTTCGGATTTATATTTGGCGCTAATGACTTTGGTTTTGGTGTTGGGGGTCAATATCGAAAAGTGATCACCAGATATACTGAAGCTCATGTAACTTTTAGAATTAACGGTATTAAAGATCCCAGAGAGCAGACTTTTATCGATTATTTCTTTGGAACGAAAACTGTTCCTGACAAATATCAACGTGTAATTTCTTTTCCTTTATCCATAGGCCTCAAAAAAAGATTTTTTGCTCAAGAGGTTTCAGATAATTTTAGATTTTTTGGCAGTGTGAGCGGAGGACCGGTGATGGCTTTTTCATATCCGTATTTCAATGATCAGAATAATAATGGGTTCAGAGAAAACGACCCGCAACTGTACCAAAGCTTTGAACGCACAAATGATATCTTTACAGGATGGAAAGACGGTGACTGGCATTTGGGAGCTACAGGAAGTGCTGAAATCGGTATAGACTTCAATAGTAACTTCTCCCGATTACAAAGCATGACGTTCGGCTATAACTTCTACTACTTTGCGAATGGATTGCAGATTTTAGAACCATCAAAACCATTGACGGATCAGAATAATTTTCCGCGTTACCAAGGTGGCCAACTCCAAACAACCACAAGCTATGAGCCGAAGAGTTATTATGGCTCAGCTCAAATAAGCTTTGTTTTTGGTTGGATGTGGGATTAAGCCTGCGTTAGCTTCTTAAACCATTCTTCCGGATTTGATAAATCTGATATTATCACATTTGGATTGAATGGTTCCAACTCCTCTTTACTGAATCTGCCTGTTGTAACCGCTACGCATTTCATATTCGCATAATTCGCACATTCTACGTCGCGGGGAGTATCTCCGATTATTACAAACCTTGATGGGTCTGGATTTATATTAAGATTCTTTTCAACTTCCTTAAGCGCTATTAACGGTAGCTGATTTCTATCTTTATCAAACTCACCAAAGGCCCCAAATTTAAAGTCATATTCAATTCCGGCAACTTTCAACTTTGCTTGTGCAGCACTTGGGTAATTTCCTGTTAACAACCCAACATATGCTCCCATTTTGTCAAAGTAAGAAATTGCTTCATCGATATGAGAGTGACGGATCACATGTCCCGAATTCATTTCTGAATCTGTTCTCAATAAATATTCTGATTTTAGCTTTTGATATAACTCTTCATCGAAATCATGATTTAATAAGAAAGAGGTCAAAATATCATGATCTGTTCTTCCGGAGAAACCCTCCTTTTCCATATCCGGATAATCAATTCCCAAATCGTCTAAAATACTTCGGATCAAGGGTCGGTTAAATTTCCGGTCTACCGTTAATAATGTGCCGTCAATATCAAAAAGTATTACCCAGGGGTGTTGTTTTTCTTCGGTCAAAATATATCTGTTGTTATAAAAAAGTTAAGTTATTAAAACCTTAGCAAAAGCGTTTTAAGAACATGTTAAATCGTAGTACCTTTAGGGACTAAAAAATTAATACAATTGGAGATCATAAATGAGTTTTATTGAAGACTTAGTTGCACGTCAAATCATAGACTCTCGCGGTAACCCAACCGTAGAAGTAGATGTTATTCTTTCAAGCGGAGCTATGGGCAGAGCTGCAGTCCCGTCTGGAGCATCTACAGGAGAACATGAAGCTGTAGAACTAAGAGACGGAAACAAAGACTACTTTCTAGGCAAGGGAGTTCAGCAAGCTGTTGAAAATGTTAATGGCTTGATTGCCGATGAATTTCGTGGACTCCCGATTTATGATCAAATAGCACTTGACCGTTACCTTCTTGAAATTGACGGAACTGAAAATAAAAACAAGCTTGGCGCTAATGCTATTCTTGGTGTTTCCCTTGCTTGCGCTAAAGCTGCTGCTAGTGACCTGGGAATGCCATTGTGGAGATATGTTGGCGGAGTAAACGCAAAAGTTATGCCTGTGCCAATGATGAACATCATAAATGGTGGCTCACATGCAGACAATAGCGTGGACTTACAGGAATTTATGGTTATGCCCGCCGGAGCTGAATCATTTAGTCACGCTCTACAGATCGGAGCTGAGATCTTTCACAATCTTAAAAAAGTACTTAGCGATAAGAACTACAGTACAGCCGTTGGAGATGAAGGTGGGTTTGCTCCAAATCTGAAATCCAACGAAGAGGCAATCGAAGTGATTTTGATGGCTATCGAAAAAGCCGGATATACTCCTCAGGATGATGTTTTAATTGCGCTGGATCCTGCTTCATCAGAATTCTTTAATTCTGAAACGGGCTTGTATGAGTTTAAATGGAGTGATGGTTCCACTAAAGATACCGACGCAATGGTTGAATTCTGGACCAACTGGGCGGACAAGTATCCTATCATTTCTATTGAAGACGGAATGGCAGAAAACGATTGGGATGCATGGAAAAAACTTACCGAATCAATTGGCGATAAAGTTCAGTTGGTTGGGGATGACCTCTTCGTTACAAATACAGAACGATTAGCTCACGGGATCGAAAATGGAATAGCGAATTCGATTCTTATCAAAGTAAATCAGATAGGTACACTTACCGAAACATTAGATGCTATAGAAATGGCACATAAGAACAGCTACTCTGCTGTAATTTCTCATCGTTCTGGTGAAACCGAAGATGTAACCATAGCTGATTTAGCAGTTGCAACAAATGCCGGACAGATCAAAACAGGTTCCATGAGCCGAACGGATCGTATTGCGAAATACAATCAACTTCTCAGGATCGAAGAAGAGCTAGGTGACAGCGCTATTTATATGGGACATGATACCTTTGGCTTCTAATTTCAGTATCTAGAATCACTTAATTTTTTCAGATTTAATATACCTATGCGTTATTTACTCTCTTTCTTTTTGTTGCTTTTTACAAGCTCCGTTTTCGCTCAAAACGACAGTATCTTTCCATCTGAAACCGGTGAGACACTTATAAACAGCTTACAAGCTAATTATTCTGTAACTAACTCTCTAAGTTACAATGCTGCACGGGATGCGATGTATGGAAGTATTGATAATAAGAATGGCCAATTGACTGGTGTATATACCGGATTTACAATTACTGCAAGTACAAGAAGTGATGCTTTCAGTAAAGGAATTAATGCGGAACATACCTGGCCACAGGGTAAATTTGATAGCGACCTTCCGATGAGAAGCGATATTCATCACCTTTTCCCAACCAGAATTGAAGCCAATAGCGCACGTGGCAGTTTACCATTTGGAGAAAGCCCTGATAATCAAACCACTAAATGGTTTCGAAATTCATCAGAGTTAACTTCTACTCCTACTTCCAATATTGACGAATTCAGCGAATTATTAAGTGGTTCCCTTTTTGAGGTAAGAGAAGATCACAAAGGAAATACCGCACGGGCAATCTTCTATTTCTGGACTATTTACCAGGATAGAAATAATGTAGCTGATGATGCATCTTTTTTTAACGGAATGAAAGATGTTCTTCTTGCATGGCACGATCTTGACCCTGTGGATCAGGCAGAAGTTGACAGAAGTCTTGGAGCCGAATCCGCTCAAGGTAACCGCAATCCATTTGTTCATGATACCACATTGGTAAGAAGAGCTTATTTTGGCGGAAACGGTAATCCTAACCCAACGATAGCAAATCCTTTAAGCGGCGAGATTGTAAACATACAGAGTGAAGTCTTTACGGTTAACTACGACGATAACGGTCAACAAAAAACTGCTAACTTCAACTTTGATTCAGGACTGGTTACCGAAGATCCTGATGGCGAAACTTTTGTATTCACAGATTATGAAAGCATAGCTGAAGCCACTATTGATTGGACGGAAGATCAATCTTCCCAAACAGGAAGAAGAGCGACCAAAGTTACAGCGTTGGATTTTGGAGATTCACCTGTTGACACCGTAATTGGTTCCGGATCATCTTCCAGCCTGATACTCACCGGTGTTTTTGATGGAACTTTAACCGGAGGGACTCCAAAAGGTGTTGAACTATTTGCAATCGAAAATATTGAAGATCTTGGCTTTTATGGAATTGGCTCTGCAAATAACGGCGGGGGAAGTGATGGGGTTGAGATCACTCTTTCAGGCTCTGTTTCAAAAGGAGAGTTTGTATATGTAGCCACAGAAGAAACCAACTTTAATACTTGGTTTGGCTTTAATCCTGACTTGACCGACGATATGGCTGTTGCAATAAATGGTGATGATGCCATTGAATTATTCTTTGACTCAACTAAAGCCTTTACCGGAAACGAATTTGTAGTAGATATTTTTGGAGAAATTGACGGTGATGCGACATCCTGGTCTTACTCAAATGGATGGGCTTATCGAAATAGTTTTACAGGTCCGGATGGTAACACTTTTGTTGAAGGCAACTGGACTTTTTCAGGAGACAACGCATACAATGGTGCTTCATCTAATGCTAATGCAGACAACCCTATGCCGGTTGGCAGTTTTGAACCTGAAAATATGACCTCTAATGAAGACCACATTTCGGATGTTCCAAACACTATTATTTTAGACCAGAACTACCCGAATCCCTTTAACCCAAGCACAACTATCAGCTACCAGCTGGATAGCCCGCAAGCAGTTACTCTAACGGTTTATGATCAACTTGGAAGAAAAGTATCAGTACTTTCAAACGGGCGTATGTCAAGCGGTAAACACTGGGTAACTTTTGATGCTTCAGACCTGAGTTCCGGACTTTATTTTTATCGTCTCAGAACTGAGTCTTCTGTACTGACTAGAAAAATGCTTTTGATCAAATAGGATATAAGACTACAACTTCATTTTTTGGTGTGATTATTTGTACTATTGAAGTATGAGAATTACTTCGCTAGAATTACTTCATTTCAGAAATCACGTTAAAACTTCAGTAGGTTGGGCGCCACATCTAAATGTGATTACCGGACCAAATGGCGCCGGCAAAACAAGCCTTATTGATGCCATTCATTTCCTGTGCATGTCGCGTAGTTTTGTTTCTACTACTGATCAATATGTGATTAATAATGAAGAGAAATACTTCATGATAAAAGGACATTTTGAAGGACAGATCCGTTCTGAGTTTGATGTAAGTTGCTCCTATTCCCGCGGCGATGGAAAAAAGATCTTTGTAAATGATTCGCCACTGGATCGCCTGTCTGACCTGATAGGAATGGTTCCCGTAGTTGTTCTTGCTCCCGATGACAAAAAACTTACGCTTGAAGGTCCTGTGGAGAGACGCTCATTTCTTGATTCTTTTATCAGCCAAATTTCGATCTCATACCTTAGAGATCTGATCGATTATCGAAAAGTCCGCAGGCAGCGAAATACTCTTTTAAAAGATTTTCAAGGCCCTGTTTCCTTACTGAAAACCTACTTAGAACCTTGGAATCTTCAGCTTGTAGAAACCGGTTCAAGAATAATAGCTGCTCGATTTAAGGTGCTGGAAAACTTCAAAGCATATCTTGAGAGAGATTACGCTATGATCTCAGGAATGGATCTGACTACCGGACTTGAATACCAGACTTTCTGTGAACCCTCTGTAAATACGCAAGAAATTCAAACTCAATATGAGCAAGTTCTTGAAGAAACCATCGACAAAGAAATTGAACGGGAACAAACATTAACCGGTCCTCATCGAGATGAGGTTGTATTCTATCTGGATGATTTTGAACTTCGCAGATTTGGCTCTCAGGGTCAACACAGGTTATTCGCTTTGTCATTAAAACTCGCCCAGCTTCACTATTATTCTGACGAACTGGATGACTTGCCTATTTTGATGTTAGATGACGTTTTTGGGGATTTGGATCCTAAAAAAACAGAAATTCTTTTAGAGGCACTCCAAAATCACGAGGGGCAAACTTTTATAACCTCAGCAAATCCGGTACCTTTCGAAGAATATGTCGATTTTGATGGGAATAGAAATAAATTCTTTTCTGTTAATAATGGTGAGATCAAAGAAGAAGTATGAGATTCGATACTCCAAAACCAATAAGCGATTCGCTCCAGAAGTATCTAGATAAGTTTCCTCACAAAAAGAAGCTCAGACAAGGTATGGTGCTTTCTGTTTGGGAAGAAGTGGTTGGCAAACGTATTGCGTCTCAGGTAACTGATATTCATTTTGAGTCAGGAAAATTGGTTATTAAAGTATCTAATCAGGTCTGGAGACACGAGATCCACGCCAATAGATTTAGTATTGCCAAGAGATTAAATGCCAAAGTTAAATCTCAGGTTGTTGGCGATATCATTGTTCGCAGCTAGTTGAATAAGGCGCCATTCAAATCTATATTCAGTTATGTCTGACAACCCTATTCAAAATATCAAAGATCGTATTCTCTCCTATGTTAAAAAGGGAACAAAACCGGGTGAGGATGATGACGACGGTAAACTGGTAACTAAGGAAAGTGCCTTAGTTTTTGTATTCGCATATGTAATTGCGATAAGTTTGTGGTTTGCAGTGAATCTGAATGGGATTTTCAACATAACGATAAACATGCCTTTGGAAGTTGGAGACATCCCAAATGATTTAGCACTTACTGATAACCTACCGGAGTTTGTGGAAGTGAGCTTAACCGGAACAGCTCTTCCTCTCATAAATTTATACAACAACCCGCCTTCAATTCCTGTAGATGTTGATGAATCTGAAGTAAATTTATTTAATCAGGTTCGCCAGCAAATGAACTCCTATCAGGAAGTTGAAGTGTCAAAAGTTGAACCCATTCTTGTTACAGTAAATCTGGAGAATAAGATCACTAAAAAAGTACCTATCAGGCTTAACTGGGACTTTGAGTTTGAATCCCGCTTTGGGCTGATAAGTAATCCTGTTATTTCTCCGGACAGTATTTCTGTTACCGGAGCCGTTTCACAGATGAATGAAGTTACAGAATGGGTAATTGATGATACTTTACAGATCTCCGGAATCAAAGATGATATAGCTGAAGTGGTTTCCATCTCAAATGACAACCCTTTGTTGAGTATTTCATTAAACGAATTGTCTTTAACGGCTAATGTTTCTGAATTCACAGAAGACGAAGTAAGCGTATATATTAGAACCCGGGATCTTCCCCGAGGACAAAACATCACCTACAATCCTTCTTCCATAGTCATCAAATATGATGTCCCTCTGGAACAATTCTCTGAAATACAGAATGAAACTCCGTATGTGGTGTATGTCCCTTATAGAAAAATTCTGGAAGACGAAACCGGTTTTGTAACTCCGGATATAGAATTAATTGCTACTAAGTATGCATTAAAACTGAGGAGCTTCCAACCCAAGGCGGTGGCTTATTTTAGTGTGGTGGATCAGTAAAAAGCTACTAGCTTTCAGCTGACAGCTTTTTATCAAAAGGCTCTATTACTTCGTCAACTTCTTTTACACCATCAAAAAAATCCAGTACTCTGAGCATTACTTCGTCAACCAGAACATCAGGGCAGGAAGCGCCCGAGGTCAGTGCGACTTTCAGAGGTGATTTGTCTTTCGAAAGCCAGTTCTTAGTTTCAAGTATTTCCTTTTTCCACTGATCGAAATGAGCTATTTCTTTTTCTGATTTGATTTCTCCGGCATCACGAACATGAAAAGTTGGAAAGGAATGCTCCAGAATCTCAACCAAGTGCATGGTGTTCGAAGAATTATATCCACCCACAACTAAAGCAATATCTGCATTCGTTTCTGCTAATGCTAAAGTTGCCGATTGGTTTTCATTGGTTGCATAGCATAGAGTATCAGAAGTATCTGCAAAGTGATTCAGAATATCAGACTCACCATAAAGCTTGATAGCGGCTTCTTTCAGAATATCCATTACTTCCTGAGTTTCTGTAGCAAGCATAGTGGTTTGATTGATCACCCCAAAACGTTTCAGATCTGTATATGGATCAAAGTTTGGAGTAGATTTATGTCCAAAATACTTTTCAAAATCTGACAACGGTCGGTCTTTTGTCATGATCTCAGCTAAGATCTCAGCTTCATCAGGACTCAAAACCACAACTACTTCAGAATGTTCAGCGCTGTGCGAAAATGTAGCCCTAGTTTCTTCGTGTTCGTGCTTACCGTGAACCACTAAGCTGTAATCCTTTTTCCCTAATTGTTTTCCTCGCTTCCAGACTTTCTCAACAAACGGACAAGTAGTATTGAATTCGTATGGATCGATCCCAACCTGTTGAAGTTCTTTCTGAATTTCAACCGTGGTACCAAAAGCCGGTACTATTACAATGTCTTCCGACTTAAGAGAACCGATGGGAATTCTTTCCGTTCCGTCCGTATCAAATAAAAACTTTACCCCTTTTTTCAGCAAATCTTCATTCACTGTTGGGTTATGGATCATTTCGCTTAACAAATAAATATTTTTATCGGGATTTTCTTCTACAGCCCGATATGCTATATCTATTGCGTTTTCCACTCCGTAGCAAAATCCAAAAAACCTTGGGATCAAAAACTGAACCGGACCAAAATCCAACACGGTCGGCTGCAGGTCTTTCTTCATTGGATCGGTTATTTTTGTCGCCTCTTTAACCTTTCGGATAACCGGCGATTTGTACATTTCTGGAATTTGGAATTTTTTTCTGGCCATGTATCAAATATAAGAAGGTATCAGTCAAACATCAGTGATTAACAGATCATTTCTGAAAACTCATTAAAATAAAAAAAGCCCCGACATTCTGAATGTTCGGGGCTATAAAAACAAAAAACTAAACTTACTTCATTTTCGATTCAAGTAACGCTTTAAAACCTTCGTAGGTTTGAGGCATACGCGTTACTTTCTCTCCGTTAATAAAGAAAGTTGGAGTTGAGTTTACTCCCAAAGAATTTCCCTCTCTCTTATCTGCGAGGACAATTCTATTTATTCGGGCTGAGTTCAGATCTGCTTTAAATTCATCCATATCTAAACCAAGCTCTTTAGCATATCCGGTAAAGATTGCCTCTGCTTGCCCTCTGCTCCATTGTTCCTGACCAACAAAAAGCAATTCATGCATTTCAATGAACTTACCTTGTTTTTTTGCGGCTTCAGCAGCTCTTGCAGCTAGATTTGCGTGTTGGTGCATTCTCAATGGATAATTTTTGTAAGTAACCTCAATTCGGTCTCCGAATTCTTCTTTGGCTTTATCAAGAATTTGACCGTAGTACTTACAAGCCGGACATTGATAATCACTGAATTTTGTGATCTTAAGTGGTTCTTTTTCTGATTCAGATTCCTGAGCCTGAACAAAACTAAATGTGAAAAGACCGATTAATAATGTTAGTAATATTCCCTTTTTCATGTATATCTATTTTTTCTGATTTCTGCATTACAACGCAGTGTGTTCACTAAAATTTCACTTTAGCAAAATGACGTTTTAAGATAGTGTCTATTTTTTCAATTATCACATCAATTTGATCTTCTGTATTTTGCTTTCCAAATGAGAATCTTACAAACTCTCTGGCATCTTCATCCGACCTTCCCATGGCTTTCATTGTTCTGTTGGGCTTATCAGATCCAACCTGGCAAGCGCTCCCTGTTGAGATAGCTAAACCTGCCTGCGAACATTCCAGCATTAAAAACTGACCCTCCATCCCTTTAAACCTTATCCCAAGAATATTAGGTAGCTTGTTTTTCGGGGAGCCTTCATCAATAAATTCTATCCCTGAATCTTCCAGCTTTTCTACGAATTTAGATCTCAGCATCGTCAATCTGATATGCTCATCTGTTCTTTCTGTATAATTCAGTTTGGCAGCGGTAGCAAAAGCAGCAACTCCCGCAATATTTTGAGTGCCAGCTTTCAAGCCCTTTTCCTGAGATGTTCCGGGTATTTCAGGTTTTGAGTCGATGGTTTTGTTTAAATAAAAAGCTCCCACACCTTTCGGACCATATACTTTATGAGAAGAAACAGAGAGAGCGTCTAACCACGACGCTTCTATCCCCAATTTGCAGAAAGTTTGAACACAATCAGAATGAAAAAACACACCGTGTTGCTTAGCAAGTTTTCCAATAGCTTCCAAATCTTGGATCACACCTGTTTCAGAGTTCGCATGTTGAATAGATATCAATGCGGTCTCATCGGTTATCAGCTTGCTCAACTCATCAATCGAAATCATACCGGAAGAATCCACTTCTACTTTTGAGACTTTATAACCTGATCGTTCTAATTCATCAAATAGATTTCTGACCGAGGAGTGCTCAACTTCAGAAGTTATAATATGATTTCGCGAAGTATCTGAAGCACTAAGTAACGCCTTGATCGCAAGTTGGTTCGACTCTGATCCCCCGCTGGTAAATATGATCTCTTCAGCTTCTGCCTGAATAATTTTAGCGATCGTTCGCCTGCCGGCATCCAGTAATTGTTTGGCCTCCGCACCAATGTCGTGAAGGCTACTTGGGTTACCATAGTAGTGTTTAGAAACATTCACTAATACCTCAAGAGCAGTATCGTGAATCGGAGTTGTTGCTGCGTGATCCAGGTAAATCATAAATCGTTCTTTTTCAAGAAATGCTGTATCTTTATTGTCTTAATATAATACCCAAAAATTTAGGGCTTTACAGCCATGATCTCTATTCATCTTAAAGAAATTATTGAAAGCGCTCTTCGCGAAGATATTGGCATGGGAGATCTTACTTCCAAATCCATTTTTGATGCTGATCATTACTCTAAAGGTACATTTGTTTCAAAAGCTGAAGGCGTTTTATCAGGGCTTGATGTTTTACAAATAGCTTATAATTTTTTGGGAAGCAATGTAAACGTAAATCTTCTGAAAGAAGATGGAGTTTCTGTTGGTATCAAAGAGAGAATTGCTGAAGTAGAAGGACCTACACAGGTTTTGCTTTCTGCTGAGAGAGTCATTCTTAATTTACTCCAACACATGTCCGGAATTGCTACGTCTACCGCTGAAGTAATACGATTATTGGATGATCCTACTATCGAAATTGTTGATACCAGAAAAACTTTACCCGGACTTCGAGCGCTTCAAAAATATGCAGTAACCTGTGGGGACGGTAAAAATCACCGCTTCAGATTGGATGACGGAGTTATGATCAAAGACAATCACATAAAAGCAGCGGGGAGTATTACGAAAGCTATTGAGTTAGTTCGTTCTAAAATTGGTCATATGGTAAAGATCGAAGTAGAAACGGAATCTAAAGAGCAAGTGTTAGAAGCAGTCGAAGCTAAGGCAGATGTAATCATGCTTGATAACCGGACTCCGGAAGAGATCAAAGAATTGGTAAAACTGATCCCTGATGAAATTTTAGTTGAAGTTTCAGGTGGAATTACGCCCAATTCGATTAGCAGTTTTAAAGGCTGCGGAGCTGATGTAATTTCATTAGGTTGGCTGACGCATTCTGTAAAAGCATTGGATATAAGTTTTAATTTGAATAATTGATTTAACCACAGAAACACTAATACACGGAAAGAGACAATTGTTTTGTGCTTTAGTGATTTAGTGGCAATATTTACAATATGGATGTACTAGACATTTTAGAAGTTGAATCGGAAGTATCTCTTCCAAAACGTTACTCAGAACTTTCTGTTGAGGAAATGGAGAGCCGTGTTAAAGAGATAAAAAATAAGTTCGGCGAGCGATTATTTATCCCGGGACATCATTACCAAAAAGATGAAGTAATTCAATTTGCGGATGCTCGAGGAGACTCTCTGAAATTAGCTCAGATCTGTGCCTCAATGGACAAAGCCGAATACATTGCATTTTGCGGCGTTCATTTTATGGCAGAAACTGCTGATATGCTTACACGTCCTGATCAGAAAGTAATTCTTCCAGATCTTAGAGCAGGTTGTTCTATGGCTGATATGGCCGACATAGATCAGACTGAGCGAGGATGGAAAAAGATGCAGGATATCTGGGGAGATACTATTCTTCCATTGACTTATGTGAATTCCACTGCAGCTATAAAAGGCTTTGTAGGAAAGAACGGTGGAGCTTGCGTTACCTCCGGAAATGCTGATAAAATGCTGGAATGGGCTTTCACCCAAAAAGAGCGAATTTTGTTTTTGCCTGACCAACATTTGGGTAGAAATACAGCCGTTAAACTTGGAGTAAAACTGGAAGAAATGGCCGTTTATGCTCCCCTGACAAATTCTTTCGAATACGAAGGTGATTTCGAAAATGTAAAAATCATCTTATGGAAAGGGCATTGTTCCGTACACGAAAAATTTAATATCCAACATGTTGAAAATCTTCGAAAGCAAGAGCCGGAAATGAAGATCCTGGTTCATCCCGAGTGTACATACGATGTTGTACAGGCATCCGATCTTGCTGGTTCAACCAATTTTATCATCGAAACTTTGAACGACGCCAATCCCGGATCAAAATGGGCTATTGGAACCGAAATGAATTTGGTTAATCGACTTAAAGACGAGCATCCGGATAAAACCGTAGTTTCCTTAAATCCCTTTATGTGTCCTTGTTTAACTATGAACAGAATTGACCTTCCTCACTTACTCTGGAGTCTGGAGAAACTGGAACAAGGCGAAGTTGTTAATCAAATTAGTGTTTCACAGGAAGTAACTAAAAATGCACTTCTTTCTTTAGAACGGATGTTGGAAAGAAGTTGACAGAACAATTCTAACCAATTCCATAGTTAGAAAAATAAAATACTGTTGAAACCAACATTAAAATCTCGATAATCCAAATCGGTTTTTTATACTTCATAAGGTTATATACTAATAATTGCTCAAAAAAAAGAACTATAAGGTGTATAACTAAAGCAATAAGGTTCAAAATCCCCGCAAGCGCCATTCCTTCTTCAGGAGAAATAATTAAATAATAGAAAGCTCCTAAGCTAAATCCTGGAACTGTTAATACTCCTACAAATAAAAAGGGCGTCTTAGAAATAATTCTATTTTGGTCTTCCATAAGCTTACTCAACCGTTATCACCAATCTGCTAAAAACAGAATAATGCTTTTCAAAAAAAACTCAAAATCTGTTGAACGAAACTCCTATCTCTCTAGTTACATCAATACAGAACTATTTAATATTAAACTAATATATTTAAGAAATGAGCTATTTAGAGAAGATAAACGACATTTACACTCAACTTGGGCAAGGAAAAGCGATGGAAGCTTTTGATCAATATTACCATTCAGATTGCGATATGGTACTTGAAGATGGTAAGGTTGTTTCCGGAAAAGAAAAAAACAGAGAACGTGAAATCGAATTCTTTTCAAGCGTGGAAGATTTCCATGGTCTCGAGATCAAGTCCATAACCTCGAACGAAGAAAATGCAACTACCGCTGTGGAATGCACTATGGACGTCACCTTTAAAGGCGGCGACAGAATGCAGATCGAACAGGTAGCAACTCAGAAGTGGGAAGGCGACCATATCGTAAAAGAAAGATTTTATGGAACCCAACAAGGATAACATTATTCTTTCTACTAAAGCCCCATATAAAAAGTATGGGGCTTTTTTTATTCCCTTGATTTCCATTCCTTTCAGAATGAAAAACCTGATTCCTCTTTTCGTTTTATTTCTGCTTTCATGTGGTAACAACTCTTCAAACGATAAACCTGTTACTGATCAATCTTCCGGAATTGAATTAGTGGTACTGGGGATTGCCCAAGACGCCGGCTTTCCTCAATCTGGTTGCCAAAAAGAGAACTGTCGCCTTTACTGGGATGGAAAAGAAGAAAGACGCCATGCCACTTCGCTCGGACTAATTGACCATACCTCAGGCAAATACTGGCTGTTTGAAGCCACTCCGGATTTGAAAGATCAGTTACACGCTGTTCAGGAATCTGCCGGAACAAATGAGCATCCTTCCGGAATATTTATCACGCACGCTCATATCGGTCATTATACCGGACTAATGCATCTGGGACATGAAGTTATGGGAGCTTCAGGAATTCCTGTCTATACAATGCCCCGAATGAAAAGCTATTTGCAAACGAACGGACCATGGAAGCAATTGGTGGATTTCGAGAATATTGCACTTCAGCAAATGACTGCTGATTCTGTTGTTCAGCTTTCTGAAAACATAAATGTAATTCCATTTCTTGTCCCACATCGGGATGAATACTCCGAAACAGTTGGTTACAGGATTGAAACAGAAAACAAATCCGTACTTTTTATTCCTGATATCAATAAGTGGGAAATTTGGGACAGATCCATTGTTGAAGAAATCGCCAAAGTGGATCATGCTTTTCTGGATGCTACTTTCTATGATTCTGATGAGTTGCCCGGAAGAGATATGAATGAAATTCCGCATCCTTTTGTGGAAGAAAGTATTCAGTTATTTAAAAATCTTCCCGATTCGGAGAAAGCAAAGGTTCATTTCATACATTTCAATCACACCAACCCTTTGATATTGGAGTCTCCTGAAAGAAAACGAGTTGAAGAACTTGGTTTCAAGGTGGCTTTTGAAGGAATGACACTAAAACTGAAATAGTTCAACAACTTGTAAAACTCCATATTTTGATTGGGCAGTTAGCACAGCTTCAATTATTTTCAATCAATAACTAACTTAATTTATTGATATGAATAAACAATCTCTTCTTTTCCTGGTTGTTCTGTTTTTAACCAGTTCCGTTTCTGCTCAAACTTATTTCCCCGGTAAATGGGATGATTGGGGAAAAAAAGAACCCTTCTCAACTTGGATTAGATCCTGCTCAAATTGACTCCGCTGTTCAATATGCACAACGAATGGAGACCACTAATCCAAGAAACATGGAAGAAAATCATTATGGAACGTTTGGTAGAGAACCATTTGGATATGGAATCGGTCCTTTTAAGGATAGAGGACCACAAACCGGGATCATTATTAAAGATGGATATATAGTTGCTGAATGAGGAGAATCCTTCAGAGTAGATATGACTCACAGCGTTACCAAAAGCTTTTTATCATATACAGTTGGTCTGGCTTATGATAAAGGATTGATTCGGGATGTGAACGATAAAGTAGATCCATACATGGCACCGATCCTGGAAATGCAGTGGGATGATAACAGAAATAAAGCTGATCATTACGGTTCACCAAAAATAATGGAGCCTTTTAAAGGAGACCATAATTCAAAGATAACCTGGAATCATCTGTTACGACAAACAAGCGATTGGGAAGGAACTTTGTGGGGAAAACCTGACTGGGCAGACCGGCCAAGCAGAGAGCAATCTGAATGGGGAAACAGAGAAAGAAAAGAACCGGGAAGTGCATATGAATATAATGATGTCCGTGTAAATGTATTGGCGTTAGCTGCTATGAATGTTTTAAGAGAGCCATTACCCAAAGTTCTCAGAGAAAATATTATGGATAAAATTGGTGCTTCACCAACATGGCGCTGGCAGGGTTACGAAAACTCGTGGGTTGTGATCGACGGGCAGCAAATGCAAGCAGTGAGTGGTGGCGGACATTGGGGTGGCGGGATGTTTATTTCTGCCCGGGATCAAGCCAGATTTGGCCTGTTAACTTTACACAATGGAAACTGGAACGGAGAGCAACTGGTATCAGAGGAGTGGAATAAAATGGCTCAAACTCCAACAGAAGCTCAAACTGATTACGGATTTATGAACTGGTTTTTAAATACCGACAAGAAACGACTACCCAGCGCTCCCGAAACTGCTTTTTTCCATTTAGGCTCGGGAGTAAATATGGTCTATGTAGATCAGGAAAATAATTTGGTAATTGTAGCTCGCTGGATCAAAGGCTCAGCAATGGACGGAATAGTAAGCAGGGTAATTGATGCACTTTAATAATCTTATTCAAAGGTATTAAGCATACTGAACCTGTTTTGCTTTAATAAACTTGCGGAAGCAGCTTCTGCGTAAGACTGTGCGTTACAATCGTACTGGATATTAAGATTTCCACTAAGATCAATGTCTAAAAAAGCGCTCGAGTTTTCAGTTGTTCCAACTAGTACACTTCCTTTCAAATCCGGAGTTCCGCGACCTGTAAAATCAAAAGCGTTTTCAAAAATTATCAAACCGTTAAATTCAAAGTTTCCGGCTACACTTAATGCCCCTTCATATTCTAATTCTCCACCTGAACGAATTACCATGATACCATACCCGGTACTAATGCCACCGGATAATTTCGCATAGTTATCTACAAAAAACACTCCCGGATTTTCCTTAGAACCCATACTTCCTTTATAATTACCTGAAATTTTTTGAACTCCTGCTTTATTTTCTAAACGTGCAATAAGCTCATCTACAGGAGAGTAAGTTAGCTCTGAATCTATTTCTACTTTTCCTTTTGGACTTAACAAACTTCCCGGACTTAAAAATAAGCCTAGCTCTATTTTGGCTTTTGAAATAGGATCTAATACCGTTACAGCAGGTTTATCTGAGCACGTCCCGCTTGGATCTGACCCTGACACAGTTGAGCTTCCCCCAATACTAAATCCAAATTGATTTGTTGCTATAGACAATGCTGCTTTAAATTCAGGAATAAAACTTAGAGGTTCTTTCGTGAATGTACTTACAATAGTTGATTCCTGATCCAAATAAGTAGCATTGGAATATACTCTGATGGTATCCGGTTCATTTGCAGTAGCCCCCGTTCCAAGAACTTCATAGTAAAATGATACATCGGCACCTTGTATAGTTTCGGTCCACGGAGAACCTTGCGAAGGGGTCCAGTCTTCATCCTGATTGATCTTTTCCATTGCTAACTGAATAGTAGCATATGCTACATTCTTACTATGATCATTACTTGCATATTCAGCAGTTTTTTGTACCAACAGTATGCCTTGTTCATTTAGGCTTAGTTTTACCATCCCAAATATCATTGTGGCTCCTGTTGCAAGGAGAAGCATTGAACGTCCCATATCTTAGAAATTAGAAGCTAATGATTGTAATTTATCGTCTGTTTCTGAACTTGAAGCAGAGGCATTTGTTTGTTTCCCTATTTCAGAAATAAGAGGGTATGGGCTGGTTTTTTCTACAGGTTTATTTGCCTGCTCTAATTTAATTTTAATTCTATCCAATCTACTAAGCTCTTCACTATCATTGGAAGCAAACCCCTGAACTAATAGTGCTGTTACTGCAACGATGCTTAAAAATTTAAAATTGATTCTTAGAGTTTTCATAGTAGACCTTTTTACATTAAGATTTTCTAATGTTATCGGTCGCTACTTATAACTTCTTAAGTGATGAGCAAAAAAAAAGCGAAAAAAAATTATTTTCGCTTTTCTGATCCTTAGAAGCTCTATTTATTCAAAGGTATTTAACCTGGTATAACGATTTTGTTTTAGAAGAGCAGCTGAAGCTTGTTGAGCATATCCTTCGGCTGTACAATCGTATTGAAGTTTCAGGTTTCCTCCCAGGTCAATATCAATAACATCATTGTTACCAGGGGTATTCCCTACTAATACACTTCCATTCAAGTCAGGGGTCCCGCGTCCTGTAAAATCAAATGCGTTTTCAAATATAATAAGACCGTTAAACTCGAAATTACCTGCTACACTTAACGCTCCTTCGTATTCTAATTCACCACCGGAACGAATTACCATAATTCCATATCCTGCACTGATACCACCGGTTAATTTTGCGTAATTTTCTACAAAAAATACTCCCGGATTTTCTTCAGAACCCATACTTCCTTTATAATTACCTGAAATTGTTTGGGTACCCGGCAAGCTGGATAGTCTTGCTACCAACTCATCCACCGGAGAATACTTAATACTTGCATCTATTGAAATTTTGCTATCTGAACTGCTTATATTTGTAATTTTACTCCCTGCTCCAAATAAAACTTCATTATATGAGCTAAAGTCAGGAACAGTAACTCCCGGTTTATCCGCGCAAGCACCGGAGGATTCATTACCATTTATACCGGAACTACCACCCATATTGAAAGTAAAATTACTGGTTGCAATAGAAAGCGCTGCTTCAAATTCCGGCACAAAGTGTAGTCTTTCTTTAGTAAAGGTACTTATTATAGTCGATTCCTGATCCAAGTAACTTGCCGTTGAATATACTCTTATAGTATCAGGATCATTAGCAGTAGCGCCAGTTGAAATAGTCTCATAATACAATGAAGTATTAGCACCCTCAGTTGTACTGGTCCAAGGGTTTCCTTCTGTAGGCTCCCATGAGCCGTCTTCATTTAAACGTTCCATTGCCAACTGAATAGTAGTATATGCTACATTTTTGGCATGATATTCACTAGCATACTCACTCGTATTTAGAGAAAGTTGCTTTTTTTGCCCCAACAAACCCAGCTGTACCATCCCAAATATAATGGTTGCGCCGGCTGCTAAAATTAACATTGCTCTTCCCATAACTGTGTACCTATAAGTTGCTTGTTAGGTTTCTTGGCGTGAATCTCTTTGTCCAAAGAGTAGTTATATAATTGCTATTCCCGCCATATGTAGCCGAGATTAATTCTGAACTCTGAATTTCTACAGCTACCTCTATTTGTTTTATATTATCTATATCTGATGACGATAAAGGTGTACTTAATGGAGTTGTGCTCCCATATGAATCATAATACTTTAAACTAAAGGCCGTAACTCCTAACATAATATCTGTAACATCAGAGTCTACCGTTCTTCTCAGAATTTTATCATTAGGGTTGGTGGTAGAAGTAACATCTTCAGTGGTCAGTTCCCAGGTTACTCTTTCAATGGATCCATCTACACTATTATCAAGATTGCTTTTAAAAGTAATTTTAGTCGAATCTGCTTCTACTATTAAAGAATCAATTACTGAATTAAAAGCGAACCCTATTTTTGGAAAATCATTTGATATCACTGATTGGATATCAATTTTTTGAGATTGCTTTGATTGGGAAACCACAAGCTCAGTGGAATTATTACTAACTCCAAGATTCATATAAGCAAGCATTAGCAACAATACGCCGGCAATAATAAATGATGTAAGAATATTAATATTCATAATTTATGATCTTATTCTGCGTAATAACTTCTAATTGTTGTGAATGTATATCTTTTCAAAGTAGTACCGTCATTTTCAGTTAAGTATTGATTTGAAATGGTAATACTCATCTCTTTCAGTGTAGTTTTAGAATTTGTTGAATTATACGAATCGTCTAAGTAGTACACAGAAATCTCAACATCAAAACTACCTAAATCTGTTGTAACTGTACCTGTATACCCATCATAATCATCGAAATCGTCAAATGTATTCTTATTATTTCCATTTTCTGAACCATCAAGACCTATATTCGAAAAGTCTGAAGGTATATTTACCGGCACAAAACCGGTTACTGTTTCCTCATCAAATGCGAGAACTCTTGACTCTTCCATAATGTCCTGAGCAATTGCGGTAACACCTACCTCATACTCGTTGGATATCAGAAGTTGGGTATTTGCCAAATTAGAGCGGTTTGCAGATTGTACAAGCAATGAAACCAAAAGCATTGCCCCAATAACTTGTAAAACATCAGAATAATCGTTCATATCTACTTATTGATTGTGGATAACAGTATACGAAGCATGTAAACCATTAGATGTTTTTTATACAATATCTAACTTTGATAAAAAAAACCTAATGAAAAATGTCTCTTTTTGTTAATTATCGGTGCTTTTTCATCTTATTAAAGATTAATCTATCATCTTGACGCATTGCATCCAATTAAAAGAGCGTCTTGTTATTAATTTGTTACTAAATGTAATTATAATGTCAGTACAAAAAGTAAAATAATGGGTAAAAAAGCTATTTTAATTGGTGCTACAGGACTGGTTGGGTTACATATCCTTCAACTTTTATTATTGGATGAGAGATATGAATCGATAAAAGTATTACACCGTCGTAGTACAGGGATTTCTCACCAAAAACTAACTGAACATATCATTGATTTTGATGATCAAGAATCATGGAAGGCTTTTGTTTCCGGAGATCATCTGTTTTCAGCATTAGGAACAACCCTTAAAAAAGCCGGGAGTAAAGACGCTCAGTATAAGATTGATTACACCTATCAGTATGAGTTCGCTAAAACCGCTTCTGAAAATGGGGTTTCCAACTATGCTTTGGTTTCATCTTTAGGAGCCAACCCCGATTCCGGTTCCTTTTATCCTCGCATTAAAGGAGAATTGGATGAAGCTGTCCAAGATCTGCCTTTTGATAACACATTAATTCTAAGGCCTTCTTTTCTGGATGGAAGCCGGGATGAATTTCGATTGGGAGAACGCATCGGAATAGCAATAGCTAAAGTAGTTTGCAAAATACCTGGACTTAAAAAATATCACCCTATAAAAGCCGAAACCGTTGCAAAAGCGATGATAGAAGGGTTGAATTCTAAACAGGGTAAACACATTTTTGAAGCTCAGGAAATCCACTCTTTAGTATAGCTCTTTTCTCGGTTTCTGGTTTCAATTTCAAGTATTAATAAAGTTCAGGATTTGTTTTATCACCTCTTTTCTGGAAAGTCCGGATTATCATAATGCGCAACAGCCACTCTCAGCTTCTTATCTATTCTGGTTACCAAAGCCTGTGGTGCTAATACTTTAACAGAGTCTCCGAATCCCAGAATTTTACTTTCCAATTCGAAGTTAAGCTGAACTTCCAGTGTAATAATTATCCCGCCTTTTACTTTGTCTACCAACTGTTGAGAGGGATGTATTGGTTTAGTTAAAACGTAAGGAGCATGATTGTATCCAACGAAAAGTCTTACTGTTCTCGGTTTCATATTTGGGCTGACCGTGACCCCAACTACATTTTTGTAATACTCTTTTGCATTCAGGTCTGTTTGAATATATTCTGATTTTTCTGCCTTTTTAATTTCTATAATCCGATCTAAAGCAAGATTAATTGGATGAGATCCTTCTTTCTTGATGCCGATAACAAACCAACGGTTATTGTATTCTTTCAAAAACTGCGGATGAAACTCAAATTCACCGGGCTGTCTGGCTCTGAAAGATTGGTAAGTAATTAAAAGCACCTGCTCTTTATGTACTGCCTGATACAAGTCATCCAAAAAGTGTAAACCTTTTAAACCTTCGTTCTTTTCAAAGTCTATGATTGAACGGGAGTTTGTTTTGGTTGTATAGACCTTATCTTCAAGACGTTTGATCATATCGTCCATGTCATCAAAATGTGAAAAACCCTTGAATTGCTTCAAGACTTCGACAACCTCGTTCAAAGTTCCCATATCCTGATCAGTTAGTGGGATATTGGTGATAGAATAGTCTGCATCTGTATAGGTGTAGTATTTTCTATCCTTCACTTCTATAGGAGCGTTGTAGCCAAGTTTATCCGACCTCATGATCTGAATATCACTTTGTATAGTTCGCCTACTTACTCCTTTATCAATGCCTTCGTATTCATAAAGCGCTTCTGAACATTCATGAATAAGATCGTCAAGTGTCCAGAGTCGTTGCCTGTTTCTCAAACATTTGTCAATGGTTTTATAGCGAATTAAAGCATTTCTATTTGCAGGCATTCCAATTTTTTTAAAGAAAGTAGAAAATATTTTTAACTACGCAAAAAGGTTGCGCACTTCGCCATTATCATTCTTTCGAACAAGGAAACAAACTCCTCAGAATTATGAAATTCAACATACTAACAAGAAAGAAAAAACAAGTTATTAATTTCGAAGGTGCAAAAGCGATCAAGCTTTCACCAGAGATGGAATTATACAGCGCAGTTGTAACTTCAGGACTTGGAAACAAATTTTACACTTCTGAGGAAGAGAGAATCTCAAGAATCAGAGCTTTGATTTGCCAAACGGATCCTGAGTTTGTTGCTAAACTTGCCGTATACGCAAGAACCAAAATGAATCTTCGATCTATTCCACTTGTGTTGATTACCGAATTGGCAAAGATCCACCAAGGAGACAGCTTGGTTAGCAATACTGTTACATCCGTAATCCAAAGAGCAGACGAAATCACGGAATTGCTGGCTTGTTATACTTTAGCTAATGAAAGAACCGGCTATAAAAAACTAAACAAGCTTTCTAAACAAATTCAGAAAGGGTTAGGAAATTCTTTTAATCGTTTTGATGAATATCAATTCGCAAAATATGATCGCCAAACTGAGATCTCTTTAAAAGATGCATTGTTTTTGGTTCGCCCAAAAGCTAAAAGTGATTCCCAACAAGCAATTTTTGACAAAATTGCGGAAGAACAATTAGAAACCCCATACACATGGGAAGTCGAGTTATCTCAAACTGGGCAGGTAGACTATTCTACTCCTCAAGAGAAAGCTGACGCATTCCGCAATAAGTGGGAAGAGCTAATTGCGAGCAACAGGCTTGGATATATGGCACTACTTCGAAATATCAGAAACATTCTGGAAGCCGGAGTGCGTGCTGAATACATTGAAATCGCCGGAAACAGAATACGAAGCGAAAGTGAAGTTGCGCGATCCAGACAATTGCCTTTTCGTTTTCTATCTGCATACAGAGAAATTCAAAAAGTGGAAAACGAATTCACTTCCTATTTTTTGGACTGCCTTGAAGAAGCCGTTAGTTATTCAATTTCTAATCTGAAAGGATTTGGATTGTATACCAAAATACTTATTGCGTGCGATGTATCAAGTTCTATGTATTGTCAGTTATCACCAAAGAGTAAAATCCGTTGTTATGATATCGGATTACTACTTGGAATGTTAATGAACAGTAAAAGTAAGAATGTCATTACCGGAATATTTGGTAGCAAATGGAAACCATACTCATTGCCATCAAAACAAATTCTGGCCAATACACAATTGCTTAATAGCATTGAAGGAAGTGTAGGTTACTCCACAAACGGATTTAAAGTGATCTCATCACTTATCAAAAAAGGTAAAGTAGTTGATAAGGTAATGATGTTTACTGACTGTCAAATGTGGGATAGCTCAGGAGGCCAAAACTCGATCCAAAAATTATGGAAAGAGTATAAAGCCACGATTGCACCTAGCGCGAAGCTTTATTTATTTGACCTTGCCGGATATGGAAATACCCCTCTGAGAGTTGAGCAGAATGATGTTTTTCTTATCGCCGGCTGGTCGGACAAAATATTTGACGTATTGACCGCTCTTGAAAATGGCGAAAGCACGCTTTCCCAAATAAAGAGCATAAAATTAAACTCCGATTAAATTCGGAGTTCTTTTTGGATGTTGTAGAGTTAAGATACTTCGCGCCAATCAATGGGGAGGATATAACCAAAGAGTTATACCGGGTTCAACTCCCGGCAAGCAATGCCCTGCTCTTAACCCGAATGTCGCTCCAAAAAGGTTTTTATTGATTTGATTGAGTGTTGTAGATGAGTCTTACTTCGCCTATTCCGCGCATGGTCGCTGGTTCGAACCCAGCCTCTGAAGAAATTCAGAGTAGCTCAGTTGGTAGAGCATGTTATGTGGCTCATCGCCTGTTACCTCAATCTTTATTTATTGAATAAAAATAAGGTGCTGTAGACTGGAAATACTTCGGCAGACGCAATCGGTTTATAAACCGATTCTCTCTTAATTGAGAGGTGCAGGTTCAAGTCCTGCTTCAGTTATTTTTAACTGAATGGCGGAAAATACATTCCTATCGCTTGTAGCCCTTATTGATTTTTTAAAAGAAAAGGTGCCGTAGAGTCAGCGTACTTCGATGGCTTGAAATCCCGGAAACGGGTAAGTCCGGTTCGAATCCGGTTAGGCTGATTTGATTGTCGCCCTTTTCTTTTCAATATATCCAAAGTGTTGTTGAATAAAGATACTTCTGAAAAGCTTTATTCGGATGTCGCCTTTGGTTTTAATTTCCAACTACGCAAAAAGATTGCGCAGTCATGTTTTAATATGGAATTAGTGATTGGATATCCATCATTAAAACAGCAACAAAAGGGAGAGCAATACGGCTCTCCCTTCATTACATTAAAATATTATGATTACAGGAAAAACAATTATCGAATTAGGATACAGGCCCGGAAAATGGCTTAAAGATGCCATTCCTCATGCCAATGAAAACATACTGGAAGGAGATGCACTTGTTGAGTATTTAGACTCGGTTTGTCCACCACCTCCAATAGAACCTTTTGAAAAGCCGGTTTCCTACAAAAAAAATATCGAAGCGGAATCTGAGCTTGAAGAATCGAATGTGGAACGGGTTTTTGAAACCATGGACGAGCTGATGAAAACTCCAACTATCGTAGATGGAGCTGTCATGCCTGATGCCTGCCCTACAGGAGGAATCGGACAAATTCCTGTGGGTGGTGTTGCCGTTACAAAAAATGCAATTCACCCTGCTATGCATTCAGCTGATGTTTGTTGTTCTGTAATGATGACTTCATTCGGAAAAGTTGATCCAAAATCAGTTTTAGATGCCGCTCATAGCATTACTCATTTCGGTGGTGGTGGGAGAGACGATCTATTTGATTTTCCGGTTGAATTGGAAGAACAAATCATGGAAAACTATTTCCTGAACAATAAAAGATCTCTTCAATTGGCTAAAACGCACCTTGGAACACAGGGCGATGGAAATCACTTTTTGTATATCGGTGTGTCGAAAGCAACCGGTGAAACAATTATGGTTACTCATCATGGAAGCCGAGGTTTTGGTGCAAACCTTTACCGAAAAGGAATGAAGGTTGCTGAAAATTTCAGAAAGGAACTTTCTCCAGACACTTTAAAGGGTAACGCATGGATTCCATATTCGGAAGAAGAAGGAAAATCATATTGGGAAGCTCTTCAGATTGTTAGAGAGTGGACCAAGTTGAACCATACTGTTTTGCATCAGGCTACTACAGAATCCTTGAATACGGAACCAACACTCCGTTTTTGGAATGAACATAACTTTGTATTCAAAGATGAAGACCTCTTTTATCACGCAAAAGGAGCTACTCCACTTTCAGATAAATTCGTTCATGATTCTCATGAAGGTTTAAGACTCGTTCCTTTAAACATGAGTGAACCTGTACTGATCGTGAAAGGAGAAACTTCTGATAACAACCTTGGATTTGCTCCACATGGCGCAGGCAGAAATGTCAGCCGAACTCAGCATATTAAAAGCAAAGTTGGGAAAGGAATGCAGGAAATATTTCTGGAAGAAACAAAAGGATTAGATGTACGATTCTTTTCCGGACATATTGATATATCTGAACTTCCTAGCGCTTATAAAAATGCAGAAGCCGTTCAACGACAAATGAAAACATTTGGACTTGGAAAAGTTGTGGATGAGATCATGCCATTTGGTTGCATCATGGCGGGCGACTGGCAGGTCGATGCTCCCTGGAAAAAAAGGCGTCGTAAAAAAAGAGGAAGATAAAATTAGCCCCGACAGTTGGTATGACTGTTGGGGTTTTTTATTATTCGTCATGATTTACACTATCGAATCTTCATCTCTTAAAGTTTCCATCCAGAAAACAGGAGCAGAACTTTGTTCTATTATTTCAAAAGAAACGGGCAAAGAGTATATCTGGCAAGCAGATCCTAAAGTTTGGGGAAGTCACGCTCCGGTATTGTTTCCGATTATTGGTGGGTTAAAAGATGGTTTTTATACTTTTGAAGGAAAATCATACAAAATATCGAAGCACGGAATCGTGCGTGGAAACTCAAATATGATTGCTGAGGAACAGCTCAACAATTCCATCACTTTTGTTCTTCACAGCGATGACTCCACAAAAGAAATGTACCCTTTCGATTTTCAATTCAGGATCCGGTTTTCCGTTTCTGAAAACAGAATAACGGTTACACACCAGGTTATTAATGTGGGCGATTCTGAATTATTATTCTCTCTGGGCGCACATCCGGCTTTCCGTTGTCCGGCTCATGAAGGAGCTGATTATGATGATTATCATTTAGAATTTGAGCAACCCGAATATGCAGAAACTCATTTGTTGGATATGCAAAAAGGACTGGTTAGTGATGAAACCGAACTGATTCTAAACAGCGCCAAACGACTTCCTCTCCATAAGCATTTGTTTGATCGGGATGCTCTTATTTTCAAGAATCTTAAATCTGATTCTGTTTCTTTGGTTCACAAAGAAAACGAAAAAGTTCTAACCATGGATTTTTCTGACTTTCCGTATTTAGGAATCTGGGCAAAACCCGGTGCCGATTTTGTATGTATTGAACCTTGGTTAGGCATAGCTGATAGCATTGACCATAATCAACAGCTTGTTGATAAAGAAGGAATTTTAGCTCTAGAAGCTGGCAGAGTTTTTAGTGCTCATTACGTGATAAAAATTCACTAATAAGAATACATTGATTGCCATCCTCTTTTCATCTACATTTTTCATCTAATATAATCTCTCTGAAAACCATGAAAAAACTTCTTTCACTTCTTGCTCTTTCTCTGATCACCTTATCTCTTACCGCACAATCATCTGATCTGAAAGAGATGATAGATCAACGTGCCAATGAACTCGAAGAACAAGTGATCGAATGGCGCAGATATTTTCATGAAAATCCGGAATTATCCAACCGGGAATTCAATACCGCTGAGAAAATTGCGGAGCATTTGGAAAGCCTCGGGCTTGAAGTTCAAACTGAAATTGCCCATACAGGAGTGGTCGGCATATTAAAAGGAGGAAAACCGGGTCCTGTTGTTGCCCTCCGAGCTGATATTGATGCACTTCCTGTGATCGAACGTACAGATGTTCCTTTTAAATCAACGGTAATGGGAGAATATCAGGGAAATGAAGTTGGAGTAATGCACGCTTGTGGACACGACACCCACATTGCCATCCTTATGGGAGTCGCTCAGATCTTAACCGAAATGAAAGACGACCTGAAAGGAACAGTGAAATTTATTTTCCAGCCGGCTGAAGAAGGCGCTCCAAAAGGAGAAGAAGGTGGTGCTGAATTAATGGTTAAAGAAGGCGTTCTAAAGAATCCTGATGTAGACGCTATTTTCGGACTGCACATTTCTGATGACACACCGGTTGGTGAAATTGAATACCGACCAAAAGGAATTATGGCAAGTGTTAACAGTTTCGATATAAAAGTAACCGGAAAGCAAGCTCACGGCTCTGCTCCTTGGGCTGGAATTGATCCCATCGTTACTTCAGCACAGATCATCAACAATATTCAAACTATTGTGAGCAGAAGCATGCCGTTAACCCGACAAGCAGCTGTAGTTACGGTTGGTGTAATTAATGGAGGAGTAAGAAATAACATTATCCCTGAAGAAGTGACTATGCAGGGGACCATCAGAGCTTTAGATGAAGAAATGAGGCAACTGATCTTTAAAAGATTGGAGACAGTCGTTCAAAATACCGCCGAAAGTAATGGCGCAGTTGCTGAGTTGACTATCAACAAAGGCTACCCGATCACTTATAACGATCCCGAACTCACTGCACGAATGCTGCCAAGTTTGGAAGAAACTGCCGGAAAGGAAAATGTAAAACTGATCAATGCCATTACCGGTGCTGAAGACTTCTCTTTCTTCCAAAATGAAATTCCGGGTTTATATTTCTTTGTTGGAGGAAAAGCTCCTGATCGCGAAGCCTCAGGTCATCACACACCTGATTTTTACATTGATGAAAGCGGGCTAAAACTTGGAGTAAGAGCAATGGCTAATTTGGTGATCGATTATATGAATTAATCATAAAGTTCACATTCCCATGATCTCCATGAAATTAAACCCAACCTTAAACTCTACATATTCTGTCTCAAAAAGATCATCTACTCCGTAACTTACAGCTAGATTAATAGGGGTGAAATAAACACCTGCAGTCAGCCCGTAATTTAAACTACTTTCCCACTCTGATTCGTCAAAACCGGAATTATCAAAATTTGTTCTTTCTAAAAAATATGCTCCTACATGGGGACCAACGTAAAAAGCTGTACTGAAATCGTTGTACAGGTGGAACATGTATCCAAATCTTCCTCCCACTATAAAATTGGAATCGTCACCCAGATCAGGTGAACCAAGAAAAAGTGTTACATCAGCATGATCAAACAATCCGCCAACAGTTACACTACTGAAAACATCGCTCTCCTGATATCCTATATTTACAGCTGTTATCTGAGCTTTGCTAAACGTTGATAAACCAAATGTTAATAAGCCAATAATTATTAATTTTTTCATGGGATTTATTTTAGACGTATATGGATTATTCTATGATTGAGCATAATGTAATTTTGACTTTTACACAAATCACTACCGAAAGCGGTGGTTTTTATTTAAGTATTTTATTTAGATTGGTCTATGGAAAACGATACCTCAGATATTAACCAAACTTCTAAAAAAGAAGGCTGCGGAAGTGGTTGTTTAGGTGCCTTCGTAATTCTGATTGGAGCAGTTATTTTTGGATATTGCTCACTTGACGAGAGCGATTATTACTTGATGCCCGGTGAAGCAAATATGTCTACTGATGCTATCGAGCAAACATTCAGAGAGATAGACAGGATCCTACCGGACTCTTTAGTTGTTGATGATCCGCTTAACCCATACAATCATTATTCTGAAGCGGAGTCTTTTGGCAATCTGTTTTATGGATTAAACCCTGTAATCATGACTGCGTTAAAATCAGACACTTCTAAAAAATACAGATTCCAATATATCGCTCGTGTTGACCATGTAGATGCTAATGAATTTGTGATTCGAGACTTTTTAGTGGATAGTATCTGGAGATATGAGCCAATAGATCTCAATTCTGAAGATTCTTTTTGGGACAATTAGTTCTTAAAGTCCATCATTCAGGGTTCATTTATTCTACAGTTACTGTAAAATAAAACTTTGAGCCCTCTTGGTTATCTAGCCAATAAGCTCTTTCAGTACTATCCTGTCCAACTGCTCCTGCTCCAAGTCGATTCACGAAATGCACTTTGGTCGTTCCTGAGCTCTTTGCGACAATAAATGCTTTGTGTCCTTTTCTTGTCTCATCATATTCAATTGACACAATATTGGTGTCTTCAGAGAAGAGCCCGGGAGCATAACCACCCCATACCATTCCTCTTTTATAATTTAGGATCTCTTTCTTCTCACCTAGTTCGATCTCAATAACTTGTGAAGACATATCTGTAGATTTACAGTCTTCAATTAAACACTTAGTTCCTCCGCAACCAGCTAGCAAAGTAATAGACGAAATAAACAAACAAGCCAAAAGACTTCGAATAATCATAAGGAAAATATTACATTACGGGTATAACTAAATGTAAGGTATCAATATGAAAAAGTATCTTCTGCTGATCGGTTTTTTGTTCATAAGTGCTTCTGCTTTTACTCAGGATCATTCTGCACATATTCAAAAAGCTGATTCGCTTGTATCTGAATTCTTTTCTGAGCACAAATTACCCGGAATGAGCATCTCAGTGTATAAAGATGATTCAATGATATGGTCGAAAGGATATGGATTTGCCGACATTGAAAATAATATTCCGGTAGATCCATCCAGAACTTTATTCAGAATCGGAAGCGTATCTAAAACTCTTACTGCTGCCGGATTGGGTTTATTAATTCAGGATGATGTACTCAAACCTGATGACGAAATTCAAAAATGGGTACCGGAATTTCCGCGAAAACAATACCCAATTACGATCAAGCAGGTTTCAGGGCATATTGCAGGAATAAGGCATTACCGCGGGGATGAATTTATGAGCACCAAAAAGTACGAGACGGTTATGGAAGGTCTAGTCTTTTTTAAAGACGACCCATTACTTTTTAAACCGGGAACCAAGTATCAATATTCAAGCTACGGATGGAATTTAATTAGTGCTGTTGTTGAAAATGCAGCTCAAAAACCTTTTCTGGAATACATGAAATCGGAAGTCTTTTTGCCATTAGACATGAATAATACGGTGCCCGACTGGGCTGATGAAGATATTGAGCATCGCACTAAATTTTATATCTGGAGAAACGGAACAAATGTTGAAGCTCCTTATGTAGATAATAGTTATAAATGGGCAGGTGGTGGATTTATAGGGACAACAGAAGACCTGATCAAATTTGGAGAAGCACATTTTGATTATGAATTTCTGAATGAAAAGACTCAAAAACTCTTAATCACTCCTCAAATGACATCAGATGGTAAGTCTACTAATTATGGAATAGGATATAGCACCTTGCAACATGCAGGAAATTATTGGGTTGGGCATTCAGGAGGTTCCGTTGGAGGAAGCACTATGTTTTTAATGAATAAAGAACATCGGATGATCATTGCTTATACCATTAATCGTTCAGGCGCTAGCTTCGACAATCTTCATTTCCGAATTGCGGATATTTTCCTGAATTCAAGTGAATGAAACTAGATGAAGCCAGACAAAGATATCCACAGATCGCAGCGTTATATTCGATTATAGAAGACAAAAAGATCAAACTGACTGCTTTGCCAACGAATCCTAAATTGGATAGTATCTATTTCCGGGAAATTGAGTTTAGTAGTCAGGATTTTTCTGCCATTATTCCGTTAGATGATGAATATGAAGATGTTGAAAAAGGAAATCAGGCGCTTATGCTTCAGCTGATCATTTATGCTGTTGAAGAATATGAGGATTGCGAAGATTTTTTGGTTTGGTCAACGGCTTTTGGGTTAAACTCAAAGGACCCTTTTATTCTGGATATGTACAGAGGCCTCGGAAAAACTTTTCCAAAGATCAGAGATATTATCGGAACACAAATAAATGATATCTCAGACTATGACTGGGAATTAAATGCTGGAGCTGCACAAGCTCTTAGGGAGTTAGATCAATGATGTATCCTAAAAAATGGAAAGATTACGAGCTGATCGATCATGGAAACACCAGAAAACTGGAACGATTCGGCACTGTAATTCTTGATCGCCCTCAACCATCTGCGATTTGGAAGAAGTCTCTGCCCGATTCAGAGTGGAATAAAGCAGATGCTGTGTTTTCCGAGAATAAAAATCAGAAAGGGAGCTGGGATAAACCATTAACGGATTGGCAGCTTTCTTACCCATTTGGGGATTCTGAGATCAAATTCAAACTCAGCCAAGGCTCATTCAAGCATCCCGGAATCTTTCCGGAGCAAGCAGAAAACTGGGAATTCATAAATCAAAAATGTAGCGAATTGATTGCAGATAAAATTACCCCAAAATTTCTGAATCTCTTTGCCTATACAGGGGGAGCCAGCTTAGCTGCGGACTTTTCGGGGGCGGAAGTAACCCACATTGATTCCGTTAAAAGCGTTGTAAACTGGGCAAGAGAAAATGCAGAATTGAACAATATAGACTCTATTCGATGGATCGTTGAAGATGCCCCAACGTTTGTAGAAAAAGAGATCCGTCGTGGAAACAAGTATCACGGAATCATTATGGATCCACCGATTTTTGGACTTGGACCCAAAGGAGGCCGATGGAAGTTGAATCGAGATCTTCCCGGATTACTTGAAAACGTAATTAAACTGCTCGATGAAAAAAACAGGTTCTTCATAATGAATACCTATTCACCTCAACTACCGCTTCCTGAACTTAAAAGATTACTTTCAACAATTACCGGCTTCCCTGATAATTTTGAAAGCAATACACTTGGGCTTAAGAGTACTTCCGGAAAAGAATTACCACTTGGAAACTTAGTGAGGTTTTAAAATCTAATAATATGACCTGTAAAAATTGTGGAGAAGAAATTAGTGGAGTTTGACGCCATTTATAGGTTATAATAAAAATGTAAGTACTTTCATAAGAATCTCTCTTTTGGGTTTATTATTATAAACCACATTCAAAATATTTTAGACGAACACCACATGATCAAAAAAACTTACCTCGCCTCTTTTCTTGTTCTTTTTTCCTCCGGACTTATTTTTGGACAAGCAAATGAATCGCTTACCGTAAAAACCAGTTTCTTTTCCGGTATTAAGTTCGAGCATAATGGAAACAATTTGAACTTCGACGAAACTTTAAGTCTTGTTGATCAAAACGAGCAAGCTGCTACTTATCTTCGTATGAGCAAAAACCAGGCAACCACATCAACCATAGTTGGTGCTATTGGAGGCTTTTTTATCGGGTGGCCGGTGGGGACGGCTATTGGTGGCGGAGAACCTAATTGGAATTTATTTTATGTAGGAGCAGGTATAGCAGTAATTTCGATCCCTATCTATAATTCAGCCGTGAAAAACGCGAGAAAAGGCGTTAATAAATACAACAAAGGTTTAGCAACTCTGAATAGCACGATCCAGAATCAACTTACATTTACAATAACTTCGTCCGGCGCAGGTTTAAAATTCTCTTTTTAGCATGAACAAACTATACACCTTTTTCCTAATTCTTCTATTCCTTATTCCTAATTTAAAAGCTCAGGAAGTAAAAGTGATCGATCCTCCTTTCTGGTGGGCAAATATGCCGGTTACTGAGCTGCAAATTCAGTTGTATGGTGAAAATCTCGGCTCATACAGAGCAACCGTTAACTATGCCGGAGTTGAGATCAAACGTCAGATAGCTGTTGACTCTCCAAACTATCTGTTCATCTATTTAGATATTTCCGAAAAAGCTGAAGCCGGAAAATTAGAAATTATTCTTAAAAATGGAGATGGATCCATTACAGTTCCTTATGAACTTTTGGAAAGAGAACCTGCAGAAGGACGATATCAGGGATTTGATTCAAGAGATGTGATCTATTTAATGATGCCCGATCGTTTTGCAAATGGAAATCCTGACAATGATACCATTGAGGGAATGCTGGAATCTGCGGATCGCTCCAATCCTCAACGCCGGCAAGGAGGAGATATACAGGGCGTGGTTGATAATCTTGATTATATCAAAGATCTGGGAGTTTCAGCAGTTTGGTTTACTCCGCTTTTCGAAAATGACATGACAACCAAGTATGGTGCTTATCACGGATATGCCGCTACTGATCTGTATAAAGTGGACCGGAGATTTGGAAGCAATGAAGAATATAAAGCCATGATAGAAACTGTTCATGAGAACGGGATGAAAGTCATCATGGATATGATTCACAATCATATTGGAGATCAGCACTGGTGGATGAAAGACCTGCCAACCAAAGATTGGGTTCATGATTTTGAAAAGCTAGGCCAAACAAATTTCAGAGGTTCCGTCGCTTCCGATCCATACGCATCTGAATTTGATTCACGGAAATTAGTTGATGGCTGGTTTGTTCCTGAAATGCCTGATCTGAATCAGGATAATGAACTGTTAACAGATTACTTGATCCAAAATACACTTTGGTGGATCGAGTATACCGGCGTTGATGGCATCAGAATGGACACCTATGTTTATCCGGATAAACATTATATGGCTCGATGGTCAAAGGAAGTTCTGGAAGCTTATCCCACATTTAATATCGTAGGAGAGGCTTGGGTAAATACAGTTGCAGGTGAAGCTTATTGGCAGGAAGATAAAGACGGAGTTGATGATGGATACGATTCTGAATTACCAAGTTTAACTGATTTCCAATTCGCCTTTGCTGTACGTAAAGCATTCAATGAAGACTTTGGCTGGACAGAAGGTCTTAGCCAATTGTATTATGTGCTCTCTCAAGATTTTTTGTATTCAGATCCGATGATGAATGTGACCTTTCTTGATAATCATGATATGAGTCGATTTTTTGAGCACATCGGAAAAAGAGAAGCCGAATTTAAAATGGCACTTGCCTGGCTTATGACTACACGCGGAACTCCGCAGATCTATTACGGGACCGAACTCATGATGGGGCATGAAAACCGAGGTGGAGATGATGAAGTTTGGAGACAAACTATGCCGGGTGGTTTTCCAAACGACTCTCGTTCTGTATTTACAAAAGAAGGCAGAACACAAAAAGAAAATGAAATTCATGAGTACACTAAGAAATTAATTCACTGGAGAAACTCTTCTCCTGCTATCCACGAAGGTAAACTTGTACACTTTATACCTCAGGATAATGTGTATGTCTATTTCAGAGTTCATAAAGATCAAACTGTTATGGTTGTTATGAATAACAGTGAGGAAAACAGAACGCTGGAGCGGGTGAGATTCGCTGAAATTCTGGACAAATTTAAATCCGGACAAAATGTGATGAGTAACAGAACTATTGACCTTTCAGATGACTTTTCGGTTGATGCTAAATCAACTGTTATTCTGGAATTAAAGTAGTTTCTCTGTTCATTTTCGGAACTTTTGAGCTGTTTTCAGTTACAAACATCAAAAGTTTACTATGGAAAAAGAGAATTATATCTGTCCCGGATGCGGTAGAATCAGACAAGCACCCTCTACTCAGAATATTGCACGTTGCAGCCTTTGCGGAACTACCGTAGAAAAAATTAACGGCGTTTGGGAAGAAACCCAAATTGAACCCAAAAAATCTACTTTTGATACAGTTCAATTTCTAACCGGTATCGTTTTTATTCTCCTCGGTTTCTTTCTGATCGTACCTGTTGCAAATACCTCATGGGGAAACCCCATATTAAACCAATCATTTTTGTTCTGGGGAATTGTATCTGTATTTGTTATCAGTACCATCACGCTGATAGTAGGGTTTATGATCAAGCGAAAACATGCATACCTGATTTTACGCTATTCCTTACTTTTCGTATTTGCTGCGCTTATAAGATTGAGCTTTGTAGAAAACTCTCTTCCGTTTATGCAGTCTCAGGTTTACAATCCCCCAACTGATAAAACAGAAGTCTCGCCGGATTCTTTATTGAAAGATCAGCCATTATATACCAGCCGGGAACTTGAGGATCTAACCAGCTTATTTTTTGATTTGATGACAGATAAAGATCTTGCTGATGATATTGATATCAGCTCCAACCTCCGTGTTGAGAAAACATTGGATACCTCCGAAAAAAATTATGAGTACGAGATCATCCCTTCTGAAACAAACCATCGTTTTCCGAATGGGTTCAGAATTTCCATCCGTGATATAGTCGAGAGAGACCTTCAAAGTCAATATTATAAGGAAAGATCAGGTGGTTTAGGATTGAAAATAGCAGACAAAAATGATGCTATTTCCATAAAAGATGAAATTGTACAACGGTTCGAAAACGATTATGAATTATTTGAATCTGCTCCTCAAGCTGATAACAGCCATTGGATTGCTATAAAAGGGAAAAACTACTACTGGATTCGGTTTCTGACTTTAGATCAGGATTTTATGATCCTTGAGATCATCCGGTATATGGATGACGCAAATGCCCGACAGCATAAAAATGTAATGGAACAAGTTAACAACGCCATGGCTGAAAAAAGTGCATCCCCAAAACCTCTCTCTCCTCAGGAGGCGCTTGCTTGCAAACAAAGTGCTGCAAATCTCGATGCAAAAAAGAAACAACTAGATGAACTGGAACTCAGGCTTACTTATTTGGATTTTGGAGATCCAAAATCTGAAGAGCATCTCGAAAAAGAACGGTCTTTCGCAAAGCTTTCAAAAGACTATAAATTGAGTTTGAAAATGTTTCAGTCCGGCTGTAGGCAGAATGTTTCACTAAACTTTTCAACCTTTGAACAGGTTTGCAAGCCAGATGATCTGACAAAGCAAACTGAATCAAAGCCTTATACCAATTCAGGAAACAGTTTTTGTAAGGGATTTAAGGAGTATGCCCTCAAAACCCAAAGCTAAGTATTTGATTTAACTTTTTCGTACCCTTGTAATAGTAATTACTCCTTTAATAAAATCACTTTTGTCATGAAAAAACTTCTATCACTAACTATGATGCTGACTTTGGTTGCCGGCTTGGCAAGCGCACAGGTTACACTTAATTACAACCTCAGTTCGGGCACTACCTACTCAACAAAAGTGGTTCTTGAACAGGATATCTCTCAAGCCTATATGGGGCAATCACAAGATGTTGAAAGTGATCAAGGGTACGGAATTGAACTTACTTTTACTGACTTTGAAGACGGTAAATACAGTGTTAAAATGGTGTATAAAAGCATTATGATAAATCAACCGATGACAGGATTGAGTTATGACTCTGAAACTGCTACTACCGAACCAACCGGCGCCGCTAAAGCAGTCGCTTCAGTTTTGGATAGAGAACTTCAATTCACCTTGAGTAAAACAGGAGAGGTTTCAAACATTACAGGGTTTGAAGCAATGCTAGATTCCATGGCTGCAAACATGGGTATTACCGAGGAAGCTCAGTTATCCCTTTTTAAATCTCAAATGTCTTCTCAATATAACATACAGAGCATGAAGGATCAGCTTAAAAGAACGCTGATCATTTTTCCGGATAAAGAGTTAAATAAAGGTGATCTGTGGACAGAGGATCAATCTGTTTCTGCCCCTTTTACAATGAACATCCAAACTACATACGAAGTTGCGGCTTATGATGATGAAACAGTGACTTTGAATGTTTCTTCAGATATTTTTACTGAAGGAGGAGAGCTTGTTACAAACGGTGCTACTATGACCCCCGACTTATCAGGCGTACAATCCGGAACGATAAAAATTGACAGAAAAACCGGACTTATTTTAGAAGGAGGCATGGAACAACTTATTTCAGGAGTATTAAACATGACCTCTCCACAAGAGATGGAAATAGTTACTGAAATTTCAGGAAAAACTGAAGTGACAGGAACCGTACAATAAGTTACTTTTTGAACTGGATTTTAAGTGCTCAGGATTAAATCTGAGCACTTTTTTTGTGCTGTCAATTCGGGAACAGTCTCTGTTCTAGTTGGTATAGACTTGAAAATCATCAAGCTCTTCCTGCTTTATAAGATGAGAATCCAATTTCAGCTGTTCTTTCATAAGTCTGTTTCTCTCCGGACCTAAAGCATAAAAAATACTCAGTTGCTCAAGCTCATTAGTGAAATATTTTTTAGTGAATTTATCTTTAAAAGTTCTCTTTGAAATTAATTCTTCAAAATCATCGATCAATACTTTCGATTTCCCCAGAAAAAAATCGTGTACTAACTTTTTTGAAGCTTTATCTATTTCACAATTAAACCGCATTGGAGCTAACCTGCCCAGTAATTGAGAAGGCAGATAGTGTGCACTGTCAATCATTTGTTGCTGTAAGTACAACAACCTTAAAAGAGCTCCCAATCCTTTTCTTACTCTGGCATGGCCTTTAAAACAGCCATACACTTTTGTGTACTCATCTAAAACTCTCATCGAGAGTCTGAATTCTCTTTTATTCCCACGCCGTTTTGTTGATATATAATAATACGTTTCAGGCTTTTTGTTGGCACGATTAAAAGGGGGGCGTAGTGAACGAATAAGTAAATTCTCTAAAAGAATTGCATCCATTTCAGTTTTACAGATTTCAAACCCAATTCGATCAATCTGGGCGATCATACTTTGTACTTTCTTAGATCTCGAATATCGATAAGACGTAATTCTCTTGAACAGATCCTTTGCCTTACCCACATAAAGCACTTCATCCTTTTTTCCATACATGGTATATACTCCCGGCTCATGAGGGGGTAATTCCACCATTGCAGAATTCACTCTTTCCTTTTGAGTGATTGATATGGGTTCAAAAAGATCTAAAGTCACTTAATAATATTATGTGAATCGGAATATTTCCTAATTGATGATATCAAATTTTACTGAGTACACTGTATTTCCCCACACTAATTTTAACACGCCACCACTTCCTTCTTCTTCCACAAGGATAGTAAAGCCTTCGGTGCTGTCTTCTTTTTTGGAAACGGTCATTGGAACCCTGCCTAGATCTCGTTCCTGATCGTAGGTTTGCCCATTTTGTCCTGTTTGTTTGTTAATGATAAGAACTCCGCCTTCTTTTTCAGGAATGGTAAACAGAGTGTATTCGCCCGCAGGAATGTCTAGCGATCCGATTTTCAGATCAGATGATGTTTTAAAATGGGTTGCTCTGTTGGCTCCGGTTCTCCATCTTTCACCGAAGGGAACAATACCTCCAAACAGATCTCTTCCTCTTCTTTGTGGAGACCCATAAGAAACATTAACAACGGTGTTTCCAATTGTGAATTCTTCTTCAATAGCGCCGGATAATGACCCGAAAGGATTGCCCTGTTTATCAGATGCTGCAAACCTCTTTGCAATACTGTTTATTTCGATATCATTTTTTCGTTTTACGGTGAGCTTTCTGGTCGTTTGAGAAGCATCCAGTTCTATAATGTTACCATTCTTATCTACATTTACACCCATTACTCCGCGTGAAGGGTGTCGAATAGTCATCGAGTCAGAATCTATTTTTGCAACTATAAAAGTAGAAGCCCTGCTTCCTGTAAGCAATCTTTGATCAATACTGTCAGCAGTTGTTTCCATTGCATTATTGAAAGCTATCTCAAAAGGCCAATGAACCATATCTATAAAAGGAAGTATTCCTTCTTCATAACCTGATTTTATGATCCTGTAGGAACCGTTGTTAGTTAGAACAGACACTTCAAGCGAATCTCCGTTTCTTTTGTATGACCTTTCCAACACACCTTCAGAATCAAAACCACTTTCCAGATCAAAACCTGTAATGGTCATTTCTTCAATTCCGCCATTATCTGTTAGACTTAGTTCGTACGACTTAAGAGATGTTCTTGGGCTTCGGAGTACAACTTTTGCTGAAACTGAATTATCTGTTTTTTCGAATTTTTCAACAGCTAATGTATCGTTACCAAGTAAAGTTACATATCCTGCATTATTTGAGGTTTCTGTATTGTTATTACATGACAGAAAAACACACACTGAAGCTATAATTAACCCGGCTTTATACTTTTTCATTATTCTAGTTTTCCAATTTTTAGTTAGGATAAAATCTTTTTTAAAGCAGCTACTTGAACAGGCTTCTTAATAAAGTCTGAAACTTTTTCATCCCATTCAATTTTATAGAGATCTTCAGTATTGGTGTCCACTCTGGAGCTGATTACAAAGATCTCGACTTCTTTTTCAGCCTTCGATCTGATCGTATCAAATTCTTTTAAAAAATCCCACCCGTTCATTTCGGGCATGTCAATATCCAGCAAAATAAGATCGGGAAGACCTGCACCGGATTCCATCATCTCTTTTATACCATCAAGTGCTTTTCTTCCATTTTCAAAAGTTATTACGTCATTTTCAGGCAAGTGACTTTTAATGATCTTTTTAACCCCGAACGTATATACTTTGTCGTCATCAATTATACAAACGCTTTTTGTCTTACTCATGTTAATCTAATTTTAAATGTTGTTCCCTTTCCGGGTGTGCTTTCCACTTCGATTGAGCCTCCCAATGACTCAATCTGATTCTTTGTTATAAATAACCCAATTCCTTTCGAGTTTTCATTTCCATGAAATGTTTTATACATCCCAAATAATTTGTCCCCGTGTTTTTCCAGATCAATACCCAATCCATTATCTGAAACTTCCAGGAATGGATGTCCATTTTTTTCGTAAAGGTCTATACTCACTTTAGCCTTTTTATCAGGATCTCTGTACTTAATTGCATTTGAAATCAGATTCAAAGTAATGCTTTCAAGATACGCAGGATTATACTCTATGGTTAAATCATCATCGATGTTTTCTTCAAACTGTATGTTATAAGACAGAATATCCGATATCAGAATCTCTTTTACCTTTTTGATCATTTCAGCAGGTTTCAATTCTTTCAGATCTTTTTCTGTTTTATACTGTTGATCAATAATTTCATTTAGATCTTCTATAGACACGTTCAGTCTTTCTGAAGCAGTCTTCAGGTAACCCATCAATTCTTCTTTTTCTTCTTCCGATTCCTCAATATCAAACAGGGACAAAAGCATAGAAATATTTCCTGCATGATTTCTAAGATTATGAGAAACGATATGAGCAAAATTCAATAACCTTTTGTTCTGCTCGCCTACAATATCCAGCGTTTCATTAAGCTGCATCTCTTTCTGTTTTCGCTGAGAAATATCCGTTACAACTGCTAATACAGCCGGTTCATCTGATCCCTCTTGCTGAAAAGGAACCTTTATAGTTTGATGATACACTTCGTTTCCGGAAGCATCCGTAGATTTTATTTCGGGAATAAAAAGTGTTTCTCCGGTTTTAACGACCTTTACATCTGCAGCGTGATACCCTTTAGCTAACTGCTCCGGAACCCCAAGGTCTTTATCTTTTTTACCAATAATCTCTTCCTCTTTCAGCCCAAAAAATTCTCGTGTAGCTTTATTAGCCATCAGGTATTTTCCATCAAGATCCTTAACAAAAATCAGATTCGGGACGTTATCCAAAACAGACTCAAACTGTTTTCTCAATCTGTCATTCAGTTCAGATATGGATTTCTCTATAGTAATATCAGATAAGAATCCAGATGATAAAACAGAACCATCTGGCTGTAATTCAGGATTTGCACGACCCCTTACCCATCGCAGCCCTTTTCTTGGTAATACAACCCTGAACTCACAACTCCATTCCTGTTGGGTTTTCACAGACCAGGTTATGGATTTCATTACTCTGGCAATATCTTCTTTTTGAACTAATCTCAGCAATGGCTTTATGCTTGATCTCAGGTCTTCCGGCTCAAGCTCGAGTACTTCTCGAATTCCTTCACTTACAAATGGGAAACTAACTTTCTCTTTTGCATCAACTCTATGTAAGTACAAAAATCCGGGAGCCTGTTCAGATAGTTTTGTAAATAACTTATCTCTGTCTTTTAACTTTTCTTCGGCCTCTTTCTCCTTTGTGATATCTTTGATATATCCATAACCGAGAATACTGTTGTCCTTTTCAATCTCCAGAGTTGCATTTCCCCTCAGCCATCTTGTTCCTTTTTGAGGAAGTTGAACTCTGTAATCACAATTCCATTCACTTTTTGATTCAACAGCCTTCTTCAAAGAATCTGTGAACTTTTTTTTGTCTTCAGGATGTATTCTGGATCGTATACCCTCAACATTTTCTTTTACATCAGCAGGATCCAGTTCGTAAATATCTTTAATTCCTTTACTGGCAAACGGAAAGCAAGAAGTTCCGTCTTCGTTAAATTTATATTGATAGAAGAAACCGGGAACGTGTTTCGAAAGTCGCTGAAACATTTCATCGCTTTCTTTCAGTTTCTTTTTGGCGATCTGCTCTTCAGTTATATCTCTTGTAATACCGTAAGTACCTATTAGAACACCATTCTCATCGTACAAAGGCATTTTACTTGTTGATGCCCATGTTACTTGAGATGCATCATCTGCATAAACTTCCATTTCAATTTTATTAAAAATCGGCTTTTCAGTTTTAATGATCTCCTGCTCATCATTAAATGCAGGTCTTGCATGTTCATCTTCAAAAAAATCAAAATCAGTTTTACCAATTATATCTGATGGATCATCCAACCCAAATTTTTCTGCACAGGCTTTATTAATTTTTATAAACCGACTTTCCAAATCTTTGAAATAAACGCTTTCGCGAATATTATCCATCAATCGGGTAAAAAAGAGTGCTTCTTCATTCAAAGAAAGTGTAAAATCATCAGGAGAGGAAGCTAACTCAGCATAACCCGCCATCTTGCTGATACCACCTTCGCCATTCCTTTCAATAGCCTCCCCAACCCATTCCACAAAATACTCTGACCCATTGATAGCATGATGGGTTTTCCTATAAAACGGAACACTCTCGCTTATTTCTACATTACAAAAAGCTTTAAGAACCTCTCCCTTAAAATTTTCAGGAACCAGATCCCCATCTTCCCCGAACAGTTTTAAAAAAGTAAGCCCTAAACTCAATTCTTTAGACTGAATATCCCAGACCCAACTGGATTTGGGTATCTCTTTTCTATGTGATTCATTCAATTTCATTTAAAGCTACTTGAGTTCCTCCAACATTTTAAGCCTTGTAGCTTCAAATTCATCGCCTTGTTTCCAAGCTTGTAGCTTATCATCATTCAAAGCTCTGAAACCAACCTCAAAAAATAAACGGGTGTCTTTTACAGCTCCAGCTATATCCCAATACTCGTTTATTTCGTCGTTCACAGAATGATAATTAGCAGCTGAAACACTGTCTACTGTTTCGGCAAATCCTTCAGGTTTGTTTACAAATTCATTTCCCGGGTTCGGAAAAATCGCAGGTATCCCAACTTTTGCCATGTTGAAATGATCTGATCGATAGAAAATTCCTTGTTCAGGATTGGCATCCGGCTTTACAGTTCTGCCTTGTTCCTCTGCCACTTCCACAACTTTATCTGCTAAGGTATTTCTTCCGTAACCGATGATTACCAGGTCATTAGTCTCTCCGTATACATTCATCCCATCCAGATTAATGTTTCCGGTTACTTTTCCGGGATGTACGGTTGGATTCTCTGCCCAATACTGCGAACCCAGCAATCCAACTTCCTCAGCTCCAACAACTACGGCTAGTACACTTCTTTTTAATTCCGGTTGAATGGTTTTATATGCTTTCATTGATTCCAATACTGCACTAACTCCAGCAGCATTATCTTCTGCACCATTATTGACCGAGTCACCATCAATAGGTTTTGTTATTCCTAAATGATCATAATGTGCGGTTAAAACCAAATATTCGTCCTTTAGCTCCGGATCATTTCCTTCAACTTTCGCAATTACATTTCTGGAATTGATATCTCTGTATTCAGCTTCTATGCTTACTGAAAGTCCTGTATTTTTTAATTCAACAGGTTCAAAATCCGGAGAATCCGCCGCTTCAAGCATCTCATCTATGTCAAGTCCCGCTTGGTTGAACAGAGTTTTGCCGGCTTCATAAGTTACCCAGCCATTCATTTCTGTATTTCCTTTATCTGCATTTTCATCGCTCTTAACATAAAAGCGTTCTCTGCTCCATCCATTTGAAACTACTCCCCAGCCATAACCTGCTGTTGGTGTAGTATGAATTATGATCGCTCCCAGAGCACCCATTTCTTTAGCTTTCTCGTACTTATAAGTATACCGACCATAATACAATCTCGTCTTCCCCCCAAAAAGATCTTCGTCATATTCAGGGTCATTATTCTTAATAATGATGATCTTGCCTTTTACATCCACGCCTTTGAAGTCATCCCAATTTTCTTCGGGCGCCTGAATTCCATACCCAACATACACCAGTTCAGCATCTTTAATGTCAACTTTTTCACTTTGATTTGAAGGCCACGCCACAAAATCTTCAAAATAAGTAAAGGTATTAATAGTACTTCTTCTCAAAGGTCTTCGAACTTCCATGGAATGGCTCATCGTTTTTTGTCCTAATAATGGGAAGCGCTGAACATAACTTCCGTCATCAACACCTGAAGTTGCTCCCATGGCTTTGAATTGCTCTACCAAATAGTTTACCGTCTTCTCTTCTCCTTCTGTACCGGTACTTCTTCCCAAAAATTCATCAGATGAAAGCGTTTCGATATGATTCATCATACCGTCTTTAGTTATTAATTGAGCGGCATTATCCACTTTTGAATTTGAACAGGAAATTTCGGTTGCTGCTAGTAAAATTAATACAAAAAGCTTTTTCATTGTTAGAAATCGTTGGTTATTCTTTTATCCAACGAGTATAAATACTTTTCGGCACTTTTTTGAATTTGATTAGATACTTTATAGCCTAATTTCGTTAAAACTTTTATTTCATGACATCATTTAGCGGCAAAACAGTTTTAATTACCGGAGCAGCCAGTGGTATCGGCTTTATCATGGGGCGAATAGCTCTGGAAAGAGGTGCAAAACATCTGGTGATGTGGGATATCAATTCTGAGTCACTTTCTGCCTCGGCCGACGAGCTGACATCAAAAGGTTATTCAGTCTCTACAAATCTGGTTGATGTAAGAAATAAAGAGCAAGTATCTGAAGTCTCCAAAGAGGTTATAAAAGAACAAGGCACTATTGATATACTTTTCAATAATGCAGGAATTATAGTAGGTAAATCTTTCGCAGATCACTCCTATGAAGACATCGAAAATACTATAGCCGTTAATTCTTTGGGATTGATGTACGTTGCCAGAGCTTTCTTACCCGCCATGATCAAAAAGGGATTTGGGCGAATTATCAATATAGCTTCCGCTGCAGGACTGACCCCCAATCCCGGAATGACGGTTTATGCTGCCAGCAAGTGGGCTGCAGTTGGCTGGTCAGATTCTCTCAGAATAGAGCTGGAACAGAATCATGAAAACATAAAAGTTCTGACAGTAATGCCAAGCTATATCAACACAGGAATGTTTGACGGAGTGAAAGCTCCGCTGTTAATCCCGTTGCTTGATCCTGAAAAGATCTCAGCAAAAATTATTAATTCCGTTGAAAAGGAAAAGATCATCCTCAGAGAACCTTTAATGATCAAACTCAGCCCATTTGTGAGAGGGATTTTACCTGCAAGAATTTATGACTTTGTAGCCGGTAAGATCCTCAAAGTTTACAGCTCAATGAATACATTCAAAGGAAGAAAAGGAGCAAAGGATGATTGACCTGCAAATACATCTGAATAAACAAAAAGAATTTTTCCGAACAGGAGCCACGAAAGATATTTCTTATAGAATTGAACAGCTTAAGAAGTTGAAAGAAATCCTGATTGAAAATGAACAATTGCTGATCGAGGAAGTTCATAAAGATTTTCAGAAATCCGCTTTTGAAACCTACGTGACTGAAATCGGTTTAGTAATTACCGATATCAATTTTGCATTGAAAAACATTGAATCCTGGACCAAACAGAGATCGGTATCAACGCCTCTTGTGAACTTTCCTTCCAAGAATTTCATAATTACCGAGCCTTACGGATCAGCTCTGATCATTGCTCCCTGGAATTATCCCATTTTGCTTTCGATGCAGCCTTTGGTTGGGGCAATTGCCGCCGGAAATACCGCAATCTTAAAACCATCTGAGCTTACCCCTCATACTTCATCAGTAATAGAGCGATTGATATCTGAATCATTTGATCCTGAATTTTTGAAAGTGATTCTCGGTGGTGTGGAAGAGTCATCAACGCTGGTAAAAATGGATTTCGATTATATCTTTTTTACGGGAAGTACACGCGTTGGCAAAATAATTATGCGGGATGCTGCCGAACGGCTAACTCCTCTTACTTTAGAATTAGGAGGAAAAAGTCCTTGTATAGTTGATGAAACAGCTAATTTGGAAATTTCTGCAAAAAGGATCGCCTGGGGTAAATTCGTAAACGCCGGACAAACCTGTGTTGCTCCTGATTATCTGTTAGTGGAAAAATCAGTAAAAAAAGAATTTTTGACACATCTTAAAACTGCCATAAATCAGCTGTATGGTGATGATCCGAAAGAGAGTCCTGATTACCCAAGAATTATCAATGATGCACATTTTGATCGACTAGCTTCTCTTTTGAGTGACGGTGAAACTGTAATCGGAGGAGAATCCGATAAAGAAAAAAGATACATCGCTCCGACCATACTCAATAATATCTCTCTTGAAGACAAAATTATGCAGGACGAGATCTTTGGGCCAATCCTTCCTGTTTTGGATTATACTTCAGTTGAGGATTGTATATCCATAATCAATGCTCGTCCCCGACCTCTCGCATTATATATATTCACTTCCGATCAGAAACTCGAAGACCGTATTTTAAGCACTGTATCATTTGGTGGGGGAGCAGTAAACGACACTATTGCTCAACTTGGAAATCATCATTTGAGTTTTGGCGGAGTGGGTGCCAGTGGGTTTGGGTCATACCACGGAAAATCCAGTTTTGATTCCTTCTCACATAAGAAAAGTGTTATGAAAAAACCATTCTGGCCCGATGTTCCAATCCGTTATGCACCCTATGATGATCTTAAATTGGAACTGGTGAAGAAGGTGCTTAAATAGTAAAGTGGTTTCTAAATACTTAAAGTCATTCCTGAGCAGGCAGGAATCTAAATTTTAATGAAGTTAGTTAACTTGAATTACAATCCGGATCTTGGGCATACGCCGGGAGATGAACTTTCTTTAATTTATACCAATCAGTTATTTAACTATGAACAACACATTCAAAGCATATCAGGTAAAAGAGAATAGTAATGGATCTTTTTCATCAGAAGTAAAGCAAGTTCCTTTTTCCGTTTTGCCGGATAACGAAGTTTTGATAAAAGTGCATTATTCATCATTGAATTATAAAGATGGATTGTCCGCATCCGGGAATAAAGGGGTAACAAAATTGTATCCATTTATTCCGGGAATTGATGCGGCAGGTGAGGTAGTAGAAGATAAAACCGGATCGTTCAAAGTAGGATATAAAGTGATCGTCACCGGTTACGATCTTGGGATGAATACTTCAGGTGGATTTGGTGAATACATCAAAGTGCCGGCGGATTGGATTGTTTCTCTTCCTGAAAATCTATCGCTACTTCAATCCATGATCATTGGAACAGCCGGGTATACAGCGGCTTACGGAGTTACCCGATTAAAACGGGAATTGATTAAGCCGGAATCAGGATCGGTTGTTGTAACAGGAGCTACCGGAAGTGTTGGAAGCATGGCTGTATATCTTCTCGCAAAACTTGGATACTCCGTGATCGCGGTGACCGGAAAAATGGATCAAAAACCTCTTTTGGAATTATTGGGAGCTGAAGAAGTGATCCACAGAGATGACCTTTATCCTGAGAAAAAAGCACTGCTTAATTCGGGAATTTACTCTGCCGCTATTGATACCGTGGGTGGAAAAATGCTGGAAGCCCTGATTCCACAAATGGAGCAGGATGGCGCCATTGCCTGCTGTGGAAATATTTTAGGTCATGAACTCAATACCAATATTTATCCCTTCATCCTTCGCGGAGTAAGTCTTCTGGGTATAGATTCCGGAATTACTAAGATGCCCTTTCGCTTAAAAATCTGGGAAATGCTTAATAAGACAGCCGGTGATTTTCCTGAAGAAGCTTATACTGTAGTTTCTCTGGATGAACTGGACGATGAAATTGAAAAAATACTCGCCGGAAAGCAGGTTGGAAGAACCGTTTTACAGCACAAAGTGTGACTCAACTCTCTCCTATTAATTCTCCTAACAATTTATTAAATAAATACTTATCTATTTTTACGAGTGTTAGATTGAACTAATTTCCACAAATTAATGCTTTTTATGTAGTATTTTTATCAGAGTGATACAAAACGCTACCACCTTCAAGGAGTAGAAAAGTATGATGTCAAAAAATATTTTATGTATTGGAGAGAGCTCCGGATCTAAATGGATTCTAGTTATGCTCATAGTCACTTTGATGAGCATGAATTGTACTGAAACTCCTGAGATACCGAAACAAGAGGTGTCCACCTTGGCTACCATCACCGAACCTGTTGAAAGGGATTATGCAGAAATTAAAAACACAGGTATCCTTCGGGTAATTACAAGCTACAGCTCCAGCACCTATTTCCTGCATCGTGGTATACAGGCCGGCTTTGAATATGAGTTGATTAAAAACTTTGCTAAGGAACATGAACTGGCTTTGGAAGTGATCATAATTGGTGAAAATGAAAATCCTTATGATCTTTTAAATTCCGGAGAAGGAGACCTGATCGCCGCCAGTTATACCATCACAGAAGAACGAAAAGAAGTGGTAGATTTTACACGTCCTTATAATTTAGTAGATCAGATCATTGTCTTGTCAGAGGAATTGGGACAGGAACCTGAAAGCATTACTGACATGAGTTCCATTCCGATTACCGTTCGACGTAACAGTTCATACTATGTAAAACTAAAAGAGCTTCAGGACGAAGGGTTTGACCTTACGATCAATGTTGTAAGCGATGACATGGACACCGAAGCGCTGCTATTTCAGGTTGCAAACGGTACGTATAGCGCCACCGTTGCTGATGACAATTTTTTTCAGGCCAGTAATAAATATATGGACGGTCTTGTTAAGGGGCCTATGATCGCGGAAAATGATACCATCGCCTGGGCGGTAAGAAAAAACGCGCCTGACCTGATAACTAAGTTCAACAAATACTTATACAAACATTTTAGATTTAATAATGAAGGCGTTCCTAAAAGATCAGCTTTTTTGAATGTACTCCGGAAAAAATATTTTGAAGGCAGTACTCCTGTAGCAGACTATTTCACACCGGATATTGAAGTTCAGCGATTTGGAGGAATTTCTCCTTACGACAGTTTACTGCAAACCGTGGCTTCGGAATTTGATCTGGATTGGGTGATGTTAACGTCTATTGCTGCACAGGAATCTAAATTTGATCCTAATTCCGAAAGCTGGGCCGGCGCCGTTGGAATTATGCAGGTTCTGCCACGATTTTCTGAAATTCCTCTGGAGTCTTTATACGATCCTGAAATAAATATCCGTGAAGGAGCCAGAATTCTGAAAGAACAAATGGATCATTATTCTTATATGGATTCGACTTCTCAGTGGCAATTTGCGCTGGCCACTTATAACGCCGGTCCCGGTCATGTTGCCGATGCACGTCGTTTGGCTATTGACCACAATGATGATCCTAACGAATGGGAAAGTGTTTCTAAGGCCTTACTCAGACTTATGCAACGTAAGTATTACCAACATGCCCGCTACGGGTTTTGTCGCGGAATTGAAACGGTTCGTTACGTAAATGAGATCACCAATCGATCAAATACCTACGAAGCTATTCTGGCTCTATCCCAAAGCAGAAACGACTCTTATCCGGGAGTGTTAGGGTTTAAGACGATTAATTGAGGTTGCTGTTTTTACCTCATCAAGTTCAAGCGTCATTTATTCTTAATCCAACGCTGATTGAATAAATTGTTTAGTTTTTTCAACTTGATTTGGCTTAACACAAAAACAAAAAATACCTCCAAAATCCTGCTGCCAAAAAACATCCTTTTCTGTTAACGAATTAAGAAGTTTTTTGAAGTTTTCCGATTCTGATATTTCTTTAGACAATATGAAATCCAATATTTCAAATTCAGAAGCCACGACAACTTGAAGAAATTTGAGTTTATTTTCGGATTCATAGTCTGCTAAAATTACATCTCCGTATTTTGCTTGGGTCGCACAAATGGGATGTTCTAAAAGCTTAAATTTAGAATCACCTAAAGCTTCTACTTCGCAAGAAACAGTTAATCCTTCCTCTGGAAAATTGATATTCGTATCAAACCTTTTCAATGCAATTCCATATTTCAAAAAAACTACTCATCCACCTTCAGCACAATTGTAGTAATATCATCGTACTGAATGTTATTGGAGAATGCATTGATATCCGTAATGATCGCATCCTGAATTTCCTCAGCAGTTTTATCTCTGTTTTTTCGGATGCATTCTTTCAATCGATCCGTTTCGTATTCTTCGGTTTGCTCAGGGTTCATCGCTTCCGTTACTCCGTCTGTAAAGAATACTATCAGGTCGCCGGGTTTAAGATCAATTTCTGCACTTTCGTAAGGCATCATGGTTGGCATTGCGCCAAGTATCACACCGCCTTCTTCCAGCAAAACCGGCTCATCCGATCCTTTTCGGAATAGAATCGGAGGGTCATGCCCTGCATTCACATATTTGAACTTTGTTCCGTTATCAGAAATAATTCCCCAGAAAAACGTGATGAATTTATCCGCCGGGGTGTTGTTGTAAATAATGTCATTGATGCTTCCTGTAGCCTCGCTCATGGTTACATCGATAGGAGCCAGAGCGTGCAACATAGATTGCAGATTCGCCATTAATAAAGAAGCAGGAACTCCTTTACCTGTTACATCAGCTATGGCCACTAAATGATTTTTCTCGGGGGTTTCTATAAAATCGAAATAGTCTCCACCAACCTGACGTGAAGAAATATTTATGGCAGCAAGATCAAAACGATCAATTTCCGGAAGCGGATCGGGCAGCAATCCGATCTGAATATTCTTTGCCAGATTTAATTCTTCTTCCATTCGTTGCTTTTGAAGACGCTCGTCAAGCAACAACGATTTTTGAATGGTAAGCAGTGCCAGATTTCCCAGCGATTGCAGGAAGTTAACTTCCTCGGGGCCGTATTCCTGTTTATTGCCTCGGAGTCCAACACCAACCACACCGATCTTTTCGTTCTGAAATTTCAGTCCGATCACCAATCGAATATTATTTTCGTTCAGAAATTCGCAATCTGAATTCTCGGAAATATGAGTGACGTCATCCAGCTCAAAAAGCTTATCCAGATCTTCTTTGGATGGTTCATCTTTTATCCCACTGATTGAAACAATAGACTTCTCATCATCCACATCCAGAGCGAAGAAAAACGTCCGAATCAACATTTGTCCAAGCATCGCAAATTTGAAAACCCGCGCAATTTCGTCGCGATCCACCATCAGATTAAAATCCTTGCTGAGTTCCAGCAACGTATTCAAGTCATGAACCTTTCTGTCCAGGCGCCGATTGATATGACGCATTTCTTTAAACATTCGCGAATTAGCGATAGCAACAGAAGAGATAATGGTAAGACTCTCAATAAACTCGATCTCTCGTTCTGTAAGCTCTTGTTTGTTCCCTTTTGGTCCAAGACATAAAAACCCAATATGATGATTGGTTGTTTTGAGATTAAAAAGGATGCTTTCTTTTTCTATTCCGATCTGTTCAAAAACAGAAGCGTATTTTTCGCCATGTAAAACAGAAGTTTCCAGATCTTCATCTGTAAAATCTATAGGTGTTTCATCGTCTTCTTTCAGCCAGCCACGTCCTTTTGACCTGGAGGCGTAGTACACATTTTCACCGGGTTTAAAGATCAGGATCATCCCTTTGGTTACTAATAACTTTCCCATTGTTATCAGCAGCAGATTGTTTAAAACAAAGTCAGGGTCCTGAGATTCAATTAATAATCGGCTTGTTTCTAAAAGCGTTCGAAGTTCAAACCGACTGTGCCGTTCATCAAGATTTGCGGAAGAACTCACGGCATCATAAGTGTTTTATCATTCGGATTTCATTCATATGTCCGGAACGATTGTACTGAACATTATCCATCAACTTGCGGATCAGATAAACTCCCATACCGCCGCGTTGTTTATTTTTGATCCTTTCTCTGATATCCGGCTCGTTATATGCTCCCACATCAAAACTTTCACCTTCATCTTTAATAGAGATCCACAGTTGAGAATTATCTGAACCCAGTTCTATTTCTACGGGCTTTGCAGGAATGTTTTTATAAGCGTGCTTTATAATATTGGTGTAAGCTTCATCAACAGCCAGACGAATATTTCCTATTTCTTTTTCGGACAAACCTAGTCTTTCGGCGTGTTCAGCAACAAAATCACGTACTTTTGCCAATTGAGAGGTTGAAGCCTCAACTGATAAAGAGTGTATGTTGTTAGAGGTTGCCAAAATATACTAGTTGTTGAATCCGGTTAACGCTTCGCTTTCGTCATCATGAATATCATACAGAGTCGGGAATCCTAGAAGATCAAATACATTGTATACTCGCTCATTCATATTTGTGAGCTTAATGTCGCCACCCATTCCTCTTACATCTTCAATGTATGCCATAAAAACACCTAAGCCTGCACTGGCGATGTAATCCAGGCCTTTACAGTTTACGATGATACAAATTTCGTTTTGGTCGATGAGAGATTTGAGAGAGTTTTCGAGCTGAGATGCAGTATGGGCGTCAAGTTCGCCACTTATATCAAGTACACGAATGTTATCAACTTCCCGTATAGAAATACCAAAGTTTTTCATTCTTGTGGGGTTTTAAAAGTTATTGAGAGTTAAATGCATTCCAATAATAGTGTAAACTTGAGAATATGAAAAATAAATAAGGTACACGATTACGGAAGCCGGAAAAAAAGGTTACGGAACCAGATTAAAATTTAAGATCTAAAATAAATTCAATTCTAATGTAACAAAAAAGTAACGACTCTCTCATGAGAGTATAATTTACTTTTTACGATTTAAAATTCTGTTTTTTGGGGTTTTGAGCGCAAATAAAGTCGTAACGAATTGGCAATTGCAAGGTGCATATCCGGGATGATTTTGATATCGGTTATTTTTATAAACCAGCCTGAAATTCTTGCGCAAAGTTTACAAGGTGTATCGGGTCATGCAATTTCGGATACACCCAAACCTACTCATCAAAATGATATTTCCCTTCTTCTTAGAAAAACTGATGATTACAAGAACATAAAGCGTAAAATTGAGCACCAAAAACGCAAACTAAAGCGTAAATTACGAACCCCTTTTTCTACCGGTGATACCACCTCATTCTATGTCAGAAATATTCTCACCCTAAATACATGGAACACCGTAAGTGCGGAATGCATCTATATTTCCGATAAGGTTGCTCTGTGGGTTGGAGAAGATGACAAAGCTTTTTATTCGGACTCACTCAACATTACTGAGATTGCTGACTCCCTTTCTTACCGTTTGGAATCTGCATCTCATTCTGGTTCTGTAGATCCATCAAAAGGAATTATGAGTCTGAACACCGAGTACTTTGGTTCGATTCCCGATATTGATGGGGACGGCATTTTAGATATTTTGCTTCTGGATATCGAAGATAATTTCTCAGAAACGGGTGGCTTTGTGGCCGGTTTCTTTGATCCTGTGGATTTGATCGAACACGAATTCTCCAATCAGCGCGATCTTTTGTATATCGATTTGTATCCAACGCTGTTTTATCGTGGTGAGACCAACATCAAAAGAGCCGCTTCTACTATTGCTCATGAGTTTCAGCATATCATCCATGCCAATTATGAAACACCGGAGCGTCAGTATACCTTTATCAATGAGGGGCTTTCTGAATATGCCGAAGTGCTGAACGGGTTTTCTCCTAGAAGTCCTGCTTCTTATTACCAGCAACCTAACCGTGCATTATTCAGCTGGGATTACACAGACCCAATTCCCGATTACGCGCGAGGCTCATTATTCTTTACCTACCTATTTGAACAAATTGGCTCGGACAAGATTAAACATTTGGTGCAGAATCGTACGGATATCGGATACCAATCCGTTTCTGATTTCGTCAAAGAACACTCAAACCGAACTTTTGAAGAATTATTTAGGGATTGGGGACTTACACTGCTTGGAGCTGATGAAGGAAGTTTCGGATTTTCCCATCCTTCACTCCAAAACATTCGACCAACTACAGCAAGAGTTAACTCTATACTCCCGTCAACAAGCAATATTTCCTCCCCTCCTTTATCACACTCATTTTTATACAGCAGCCTTAGTAGAGAATTGGAGCTATTATCTAATCGGCATATAACAGCCTCGGCTTGGGCGGAATATCCTTCCGGGCGGTCAGGTTCACTCCAAGCTGGTGGTTCTCATTTCTTTGCCGAAGATGAAGCGCACGGGTCGTTGTGGATGCTTTTTTCCAATACTGAACCCCAATTTTCCGAGCCTGATACTACTTCTGAAATTCAATCGGTATTGTTTACCGGACAAAAATCAGGGCAGGTAGCAGAATTAGCGTATGATGATGGAATTCCTGATGCTTTTACCGGCAATGCTTCTTTTTTGCAGCTTGGCGATCACCAGGCTGAAATAGCGGTATTGTTTTCAGCGGATTCTGAGTTCTGGCTATCCGAACTAACTATCAAAACCATTTTCAGCAGTGAATTGTCCGGTTCAGGAGTGCCTGCACAAAGCACCCGAGATATAACCGTTCAGATATACTCTGTAAAAGATAACGCTCCAGATGAGCCCCTCACTCCTGCTTTCACGCATGAATTTACCCGCCCGTTTGGTAACCTGAAATTTGAACGCATTCCTCTAGCTCCTTTTTACGAACAGCTTTCTTCCTTAACTGACAGCATCGCCATTGTAATCAAAAATGACCCTGATGATGAAAACTATCTTGCAGTTGGGATGGATTATTCAGGGAGAAATCACGCCCTTAAAGGAAATAGCGATGACAGCTGGATCGGATTTGAACAGGTTTCGGTAGGTAGCGCTTATCTTTCCGGTTGGAACCCCATGATCCGGGCAACCACCATAACCAATGAAATCGAAAAAGAATCAATTACCCCTGACATTCAGCTTACAGATTCTGAGCTTATGTTGGCGTTCAACACTCCTGAAGAAATTGATTCTATCTACTCCCGTTCGGTTGCACTTACCCCCTCTGGCGTAGCCATTGAAGGAACACCTGACTATAGTCAAACAAGTTTTGGAGAAGTTCGCTACCGGTTTCCTATTCAAGTAGGTGGTGCATATACCATTGTTTCTTCTTTGCAAGGAACATCAGGCGCGCAATACGAAAGCCGGCAACAATGGAGTGTACCGGAAAGTGCAGATTTCAGAATTGGACATAATTATCCGAATCCGTTTAACCCTGCAACAACCATCCCTTTTTTACTGCTCGAAGACGGGCAGGTCAGAGTTACAGTGTTCGATATTTTAGGAAGAAAAGTGCTGAGTGTTCCTGATCGGTTTTATGCCGCAGGAAACCAAACAATGCAATTAGATTTTGCCGGAATGGCAAGTGGAATGTACATCCTGAAACTGGATGTAAACCGACCCGATGGTCGGGGTGCGATAACACGAATTCGTAAAGTGACCTTTGTGAAATAGTGTTTTAAACGGTCTCCCGAATGGGAAAAGTAAAAGGTAGGTCGGGAAACCCACGAAGCCAGAACCGACCTACCTGTTTTTAAACCGTCGCAAAAGCGACAATCATATAAATATATACAAATGCTATGAATATTATATTCAAGTGTAATACAACAATAAGAGGAAGAAAGAGCCTCTCAGTTACAACTCTGCTTGTATGCGGATTACTTGTACTTAGTAGCTGCTCTAAACCTTCCAGCGTAAATTCAGATTTAGATCTCTCACAAAACACGGATGATCTACTGAACCCAAACATCAGCTTTCAAATTTCTTACGACCAAAAAAGTATGGTTTTTACTCCTTTTTGGCCCGGAGATGTAGTAGCTGGTTTTAAAGCTAAATCATCCTCGGAAGATACCGAAATGTTGATCGATTATGACTACACTAAGGAATATGTAGCCATCGATCAGGATAAGAACATGCACTTTCAAATTGATTATTTGGAAGGAACAAGCTCGCAAGGCATCCCTGACGATCTCTACAGTGAGGTTAAGGATGAAATGCCAAATCGAAGTGATGACAAACAAGTAATAAGTACTCAAATTAGTAACGGACTTATTACTTATCAATATTCAGATGGAACACAGCTAAGTGAGAATATAGACCCGAGCGAACTTGCTATAACGGAGGAAGCCTATGAATACTGGCGATCTTTGTTTGAAAATAAACAAGATACTAGTGCTTCAGCTAAAATTTCAAAAAACCTGAATGCGTTAAAACAGAGCGGCATCTCGTTTCAACAGCTTGATGGTTCTACTGTATATTTCGAATTACAGCCTGGCGCTGACGAACGACCTGATATTGGTCGAATTCGGCAAAAGATGGATTTAGAAACCGGTGATATCTTAATGTCTGTTACTCAGTTTAAAGACGGAAGATATGAATCTGTATCCTACATGAACTATAAGCTGGTCGGAAATATCTCTGTACTCCAAAACAGTGAGACCTATGTGTTTGGTCCTCATCAAGGAGAATGGCAAGCCGTGCAAAAGCACGTCATAAACAGGGAAAACATTTCAATAGCAACAAATTTTGGGGAATAGAATTATGAAAAAAATAAAATATTTAAGCGTAATTGTATGCGCATTATGTATGAGCATTCAGCCGGTATGGGCTGCAAGTGATAGCGAACCAAAAACACCTACCAACTTAGAAAAATCTCAACCGATTACTTATAGTGTTGGAGTACTTATTTCCACTGTAGGTGCTCAAGGATGGCGTCAAACTGCAATTCCTGATGAATGGAAAGGAACTATTTTTGATGACATTATTATTTTGGATGATCAATCCTTCAAAATGAAACAAGCAGGGATGAGCGCTCTTCGCAACAATAACACGGTAAAGTCAAAAATGGCTAATGACCTAAAATCCCAACTTCAAGATATTGCAAGTGGAAAAATATAGCCACAGTGAATGTTGTATTTATGGGGCATTCTGTTCTTGGAGGATATCTTGCAAGAACATTTGCTTCAGTACCTGAGACATTTGGTCTTGACGAAATTGTGGATAAATTCACACTTGGTTTGATAGATGTAAATGTCGCAGCCATCACTTTTGGTACTCCTCATCAAGGTGTCGGGTTATCTGCGGTTTCAGTAGAATCGAGGTCCGGATTTACCAATATTGCACCTACTCTGAATTACTTTAAAACCGAAATGCAAGCAGGGCTCACAGAGGACATTGCCTCATCTGCAGCAATACGTTATGTCTTTCGTGGGAATGGTTTTTTTGGTAGCTTTATGGGTACTCTTTTTGGCAGTGGATTTGATATTTATTGCTTTTTTGATCCTGCATACTGTCGTGGAAATGTCTATGTTCCATTAGAGGACTTTAAACAAGTTGGTGTTGATTATATGGACGTTGCATTCATTTCAGCACAAAGTTTAATCGGAAATAAGCTTTCATCTATTACCGGACAAGATTTGCCTGACCCTCTTGATGCTGCGTTTGATTATGGCCTGAAAGAGCTTCTAAAGCCCGATTTAGGAGATGGTGATCAAGGCTTAATCATTGATCAGATTAACGCTTTACCTAATCCTGAGTTTTATAGAAACGTATTTGGAGCTGAAAAATATCCGGTGCCTGCACGTGTTACCAGTGAGCTTTCCGTCGTTGACATTGAACCGATAAGATTATTAGGGCTCAGTTTTGATGACGAAGCTGAGTTTAATCAATCATTCAAAGATGCTAAGCATTTTGCCAAGACACAGAAAGATACATGGTGGACAAAACATCAAATAACTCATTATACATGTCCTTTTTTCTGTAAAGATAAGAAAGAACGACACAAACGTCGTTCCAGAAACTGGGGACGTACTGAACGTGCAATGGATGGCATTGATGGCACTTGGGGCACTTTGATAAACGCTAAAAAATATGAACAAAGAACGGGATACCGAAGAGAGTATGATCCAACTGTCTGTGAAGACAATGGCCACCCAACACCTGTGTTTTATAAGTATGCTGATGTTGCAATGATTGATCGTTTGATTATTGATGGAGGCGATGATAATTGTGAGCCGTTTAGAAACGTGCCTTACAATTATGTGGCTAAGATTCCGTTAAAAAATGACGGTGTAACCACCCCAAATCATTCCACATGGAACAAAAATGATAATGTGTATAGCGAAAGTAGTAACAATTTTTACTACGATGACAGCGGTGATGGTGGATATAATCATTTAGAAATCCGTCGTGTAAAACGCCTCTATACTCAAGGAGCCAATAAGAAAGGTGATTTAGCACTTCCAATGCAACAGACTAAGCAATGGATAGAAAATCAACTTCTTAGAAACTAACGCTAATTATATAAAAGACGCTGTTAATTCAGTGTCTTTTATATTAATAAATAATATTATGTATAAAATTTTATTTGTAATTCTATTCTTATTTAGTTCGTGCAAAAAAAGTGCGGAGCATAGCGAATTCGAAAATATTTGGAGTTTTGAGTACGAAAACCCCGCTGAAGCATTATCATTATTAAGTAATGCGCCCGTAGCTGTAAACGGATCAATCATCATCGGTCCAGATGGCCAAGTAACTTCTCTTGAAATAAATAGTGGAAAGAAAAAGTGGTCACTCAATCTTGCTGGAGATGCTCACATTAAAGTTAGTGAACTGTTAATAAGAGGAGCTGAGCTTTTTATAAAGGATGACAGAAACGATTTGCTACAATCAATAGCGATACAAAATGGAGAAATCATATGGCAAACATCTTCTCAACCTTATAAATTTTTTCAACATGCCAATGATGCTTTCGATAATGAAAATCTATATTTAATTGGGGAAAATTACGAGATATTGATTTTCGATTTAGATGGTGCCTTTGAAAAAAGAATCTCAATGTTGGATTATGGTATAGAAACAGATGCTCGATCAATTCGTATATTGGACAACCAAATCATTTTCAGCCAAAGATTAAGGCAAGATAATTGTGCTACTCAATTCTGTGGGCGCATCCTCAGTATTGATAAAGAGACGGAAGAAGTATTATGGGAATACCGAACCGAAAATGGCGGATTCATTTTCGAACCCATTTTGTTGGAAGATGAAATCATTTATGCCGGAGTAACAGATGGTTCAGGAGAGTTTGTTGCATTAAATGCCACTAATGGAGAAGTGATATGGAAAACTCTGGATATAATAGGGCAAAGTTATACTCTCACCGATTCTATGGTCTTAGTTAACGGGGGTGTCAGACTTTACGCTTTGGATAAATTTACGGGTAAAGAACTCTGGAATACAGGACTAGAATTCGGCGGAGGACATGGGCAGGATAACATCGGCTATTTAAATGGCTATGCGTACCATGCTCATAGTGGCAGGCTTTATATTTTGAAAGGTAATACAGGCGAGATTGTTCACACAGAAGAACGTTCTCCTGATGGATCGCCCTTCCAGTTACTCGCAGTAGATGATGACAAAGTTTTTATACAAACTTTTAATGCGTTATATGCTTACACAGCATGGGAGTAATCCTCATGAAAAAAATTTCAATTCTTACTTTACTATTGATTTGTATACCCCAGAAATCTGAAGCACAAAATTCTCAGAGTAATTTTGACGGGTATTATGCTAAAGTTTTTGGTCTATATGATGTAGGTTTTTATTTTCCACAACCAAATACAGATTTCCCTATTAGAGAAACTAACAGTTTTTTAGCCTTTGGAGCAGAAGGCGGTGTTTATAAAGGGTCATTTTCCGTTGGTGTATCAGTTTCTCACGGTTACGAGTTCCAAGAAAGCGATAAAGAGCTTAGGTCAAATGAGCTCGACCATATTTCCTATTGGAAAATATCAGGATCTCTCCGGAAACGTTTTTTTGGCACAAAGACCTCAAGTAAAGTGAGGTTACATTTAGGTGGCTCTACAGGTGGAGGTTATATTCTTTACCAAGCTAAGGAAGGCACCGGCGAAACCAGATTCAATCCAGAAACTGGTCGAGATGAATATCAAACAAGAGACCGAAATGTTTCTGCCGCTTTTGCAAAAGCAGGAATATATTTTGAGCTAGGTGTGAAAACTAAATCAAATTCTGCGATCATTTTGAATTACCACTTAATTGATGCCAGCTTAAGCACAGAAAGCTTTGGATTTAATTTGGCTAAAACCGGATTGATTATTCAGTTTTAAACTTTGACCTATAGCATAAAAAAATAGCCCCGCACATGTTTCGGATGTGAGGGGCTGACTATTCATCAAGAGAGACGCTACTTGAGCGTGCCTTTAATTAAGTAAATGCCTGGCAGATATACAACTAAAATTCCAGACATTTAAAATTGATCATCTTACCTTGGAAACCCAGTACCCTGAGTTGATCTCTTTAGCAAGTTCTGCGCCTAAGTTTGCAGCTTCTTCTTTAGAACCAAAGAATCCGACTCTGACTCTGAACCATACATCACCGTGTTCTTCTTCACCGACCTTTACGGTGTAAGCACTCGGGTAATTTCGATCAGACCATTTTGCAATATAGCTTTTGGCTTTGTCTTCAGACCGGAAAGCCCCAACCTGAACGGCATATTCTCCATTTTCCATGAAAGTGTAACCCGCGGTTTCTTCTTTCATCTGTCCTGAAGTTGATTCACTGGACTCAGTAGATTCTGTGTTATTTTCTTCTTCCAGACGAGCCATTTCTTCCGCGATCTGTTCTTGTTGAGCCTTTCTAAGCGAGTCCATACGAGCTCTTTCCTTTGCTCTTCTTTCTTCTTCCGTTTCACCACAGGCGGTAATTATGGTAAAACCAAGCACTACAAATAATAGTTTAACTCCAATATTTTTCATGATGTAGATAGTTTTATTAACGGGTAATTTTTTTCTTTATTTAACTTACGTTTTAACGGCTTGTTTCCCAAATAATGAAAGAAAAAACAAGCCATTCAATTATATAAAGCTGTATCTTATTCAGAATGAATCTACTTAAAAGACTTTTTGTTTGAATCATTATGAATACCTCAATAGTAGAAATCAAAAATATTTCAAAATCGTTTACAAAGAACAACCCCGTTGTAAATGATGTCTCGTTTGATGTAAAGTCAGATGAGATCTTTGCATTGTTAGGCCCGAGCGGGTGTGGAAAAACTACCACTCTACGTCTAATTGCAGGTTTTGAGTATGCTGATTCGGGATCAATTACGATCCAAAATAAAATTGTTGAGCAGGATAAAATTCACGTCTTACCTCAAGAAAGAGGAGTGGGATTCGTATTTCAAGATTATGCGTTATTTCCGCACATGACGGCCATTCAAAATGTAGCCTTCGGCTTAAAAGACATCCCAAAAAACAAGCGGGAAGTATACGCCGAAGAAGTTTTGTGCAGAACGGGAATGGAGAAATACAGAGACAGAACTCCTGATGAGCTTTCAGGTGGACAGCAACAAAGAGTAGCTTTGGCAAGAGCTATTGCTCCCAAACCAAAGTTGGTATTAATGGACGAGCCTTTTTCAGGATTGGATGCTATGCTCAGGGATTCAACCAGAAAGGAAGTGAGAGCTGTACTAAAAAAATCCGGAATGAGTGCCATCCTGGTAACTCACGATCAGGAAGAAGCACTGTCATTTGCCGACCGAATAGCTGTTATGAACAACGGAAAGATCGAGCAGATCGGAACCCCGGAAGAAGTTTATTATCAGCCAAAGACGCAATTTGTAGCTCAATTTTTAGGCAGAACAAATTTATTCCGCGCTTATGCCAACGGTGGTAAAGAAGTGGATACACAGTTCGGAGAAGTTCTAATCAATAAAAATGCAGAAGGACTGATCCTGTGCTCCATTCGCCCGGAACATCTTGGGATTTCTAAAGCTGAAATTGAGGACGATTGTGGAACTATTATCGGAAGAGAGTTCAGAGGTCACGATATAACTTATTACGTACTTTTCAGAGGCGACCGCTATATTGTGCATACCGACAACCGGGATATCTTTGAATTAGATGATAAGGTTATTATGAAACCTTTGGAAAAAGCTATCGTTCTAGAACAAAACAAAGCAATACAATAACATTATGGGACTTTTTGATTTTCTTATCTATTTACTAATCGCTGCAATTTGCGGTGGAATCGGTCAAAGTTTAGGCGGTTTTAAAATTGGGAGTGGTGGTTGTCTTATCTCGGCCGGTGTTGGATTTATCGGTGCTATACTTGGTAAGTGGATCGCAGTAGAACTGGATCTTCCTCGCTTTTGGTCAATAGAAATAGCCGGTAGAGAGTTTCCCATCATTTGGTCCATTATTGGTGCTGCAATTCTTTCAGGTGTTCTCGGAGCTGTTTTAAAAGGAAAGAGTAAGCTTAAATAGTTTTTTAGTTTTAAGAGCCTTAACTGTATAATTTTGTACAGATTGTTTCGTATCCATTGAAACAATAGATCTCAAATTCAGTAAAGATGCCGGAACAAAAAAAGGCTATGCTCAAAAAACTATTACTACTTTCTTTCATTTTTCTTACTTCAACATCTGCATTCGCACAAATCCGGGTTGATGGTATAGTAGCGGATGCGAAAACCGGTGAGCGCCTTCCTGCTGCACATGTTATCATTGAAGGAACCTATACCGGAACAATTGCCAACGAAGACGGGGAATTCAGCCTGATAGTCCGTTCTTTCCCTGCTACTATCGTAGTTCGCTATATTGGATTTGAGACTCAAAAAAAGACTATTGACAGAAATCATTCCGAACCGCTGGATTTTCTATTGAAAGAATCTGTTGCTGAAATGGAACAACTTGTAGTAACTACAGAAGATCCGGCTATTGCCATCATGAAAGAAGTGATTGCCAGAAAAAAGATCTGGAGAGCAAAACTTAATACCTACAGAGCGGAAGCCTATTCCAGACAGCAGCTTTTAAATGATACAACAATCGTTTCTGTAACTGAAAGTGTTTCTGAAGTTTTCTGGGATAGAAGAAGAGGCCCGCGAGAGGTCCTTAAATCCCGAAGACAAACTGCAAATATGGAAGGTGCGGATAACTTTGCGGGCGTAAGTTATTTACCTAATTTTTATGATGATGAGCTGGATATTGCAGGTTTTGATGTTGTAGGTATTACGGATGAAAGAGCTTTAAAATATTATACATTTAAACTTGTCGACTTTACCAGTATTGATAATAAAATTGTTTTTGAGATCTCTGTCGAACCTAAACGTAAACTTCAGCCTCTTTTTGAAGGTACGATCTTTGTGCTGGACGAAGATTTTGCGCTTTTATCCGTAAAACTGAAACCGAATAACGTTATCGTTTTTCCTCCTCCCGTTCAGGATTTCAACTTATACTATGAACAACAGTTCAGTAATTTTGGAGGAGACTTCTGGCTACCGGTTGATGTTCGGATAGATGGCTTAGTTGAAGTTGGGATTGTTGGTTTGAGATTCCCTCCAATTGGTTTCCATCAGGTTTCCAAAATGAATAACTATCAGGTTAATGTAACTATGCCGGATTCACTATATGAGGACAATAGCCTTTTTAGCATAGACTCAACTACAATTAACAAACCTGACTCCGTTTTTACCAACACAATAGAACCCGTTCCCTTATCAGCCAAAGAAGAAGCCGCTTACAAAACTTTGGACAGCACAGCTACACTTGAGAAGTCCTTTCGTCCAAAAGGGTTTTTAACCCGTTTTATAGATTGGGATGAAGAAACAAGTGACGGTGAAACAACCGTTTCAGTTGGATCAAGCTCAGGAAAAGGAGGAAATACAGGCAACGGAACAAACCGCAAAAACGGCTTTACTTCTAAACTATTATCCAACCTTTCACCCGTAGGTCGCTTCAACAGAGTAGACGTATTTAATGTTGGACTGGAACACGAACGCAGATATTATAACCGAAGACTTCGTTCAACAGTAAATTTTGGATATAGCTTTGGTTATGAGGATTACACTTACGGAACCGCTTTAAGTTGGTGGCCACTGGCAAATACACGACGGTTTGTGGTTTCCGCAAAATATCATGCTGATACATTCAGTAGCTACGAGTCTGACCTTTACGGGATAACATTCGCCAGTGCTATGCCTCTTTTTGGCTTTGATGATTACTTCAATTACTACAGAAATGAGGGGTTAGAAATCGGAACAGGATACAGACCTCCTCGCCACAGATTTACTTACAGATTATACTATAACTACGAGGAACACAGTTCTATCAATTATAAAACCAGTTATGATATATTAGGCTGGGATAACCTACAGAGAATAAATCCCCAAATTGAAGATGGTACTTTAAGTGCTGTTAGGTTCCAAATTACACGCGGGGACTTAACCAATAATTTTGGAGTGGTTGAGCTCAATGGAGCCAGTTTAACCGTGGAGCAATCCGCCAAAGCCATTGGCAGTGATTGGGATTATACCAGATTTAAGATCAATCTTTTTAAGCGATTCAATACTTTCTATAAAAAACGTTTCTTTCCCAATGCGCTGGATATTCGGGTAAATGCCGGGACATATTTAGGTGACTTGCCTGTACAAAAAAATGGCGCTTTAGATGCTTCTTTTGGATACATCACTCCTTTCGGAGCTTTCAAATCCAAGAGATATATTCCCTATCAGGGAGCCAGCTACTTTGCGGTTAATGCAGAACATAATTTCCGCAGTGTGCCTTTAGAAATGCTCGGATGGAGAAACGCTCCGAAAACTGGCCTTTCTATAATTGCGTTTGCAGGTGTTGGTAAAACCTGGAATACCTCTTCCAATATCACCCGTTATGGACTAGTCGGAACCAACGATCTCCACCTTGAAGTTGGTGGTTCTGTAAGTAACATATTCAACCTCTTTCGCTTCGATCTGGCCTTCAGAATTGATGAGCCCGGTGTTTTCCCCGGAGTTAGCGTAGCAAGATTTTTCTGATCTAAAAATATAGTGACATAAAAAAAGGCGAGCCAAATGACTCGCCTTTCAAATTGAATTAATTCAATTTTTATTTCTTTGGAGAATACTTTAGAGTACTAATTGGGTGTGATTCTGCGCGTCTGTTCGCTTCACATCCTCTTTCTTCTGTTTCGTCCATACAAGCAACCGGTGCTTTACCAAGTCCTCTTGATTCAATTCTGTCAGCAGAAATTCCATTATTTGTATAGAAATCTACTACTGATTTAGCACGACGTAAACTAAGTCTTAAGTTATACTGATCTCCACCAACATGATCGGTGTAAGCATCAACACGAACTCTGAATGCAGGAGCATTTCTAAGTAGCTCAACATTTTCAGCAAGGTTTGCTGCAGCTGCATCGCTAATGTTTGAACGATCAAATCCAAAATTAATAGTATTAAAAGCGTTCATATCAATGAAAACCGGATCAGAACCGTCCATTGGATTTGTTCCCATTTCAAGCTCCTGACCGTCAGAGAAACCGTCTCCATCTGAATCAGGATTGTTAGGATCTGTACCATGAGTGTTGATTTCATCTACATCTGACACGCCATCTCCGTCCGCATCGCCATTGGCGTCATTTGGATCTGTGTTGTATCTGTTAATTTCGTCACCATCACTTAGTCCGTCACCATCTGTGTCAGCATTGTTAGGATCTGTGTTATAAGAATTAACTTCGTCACCGTCACTTATTCCGTCACCGTCTGTGTCAGCTACTAGTGGGTTTGTATTGTATTCGTTCACTTCCTGACCATCGGTAAGTCCATCATCGTCAGTATCAGCATCTAAAGGATCTGTATCGTGCACATACATTTCAGAGTAATCTTTTAAACTGTCGGCATCAGTATCTAGTGTGCGTAAGGTTTCTTCATCTAAAGATCTTAAATACTCCATAGTACGCTCTGAAGGAGCTAAAATTTCTTCTGTACCCGAGCAAGCGGTAAATACAGCAAAAACCAGCAATGTGGAGAAAAGAGTTAAGGTTAGTCTTGAGTTTTTCATCGTTATTGATTTCGTTGTAGTTATTTTGTTCTTGTTTAAAATATTGGCTTCCAAAAAATTATCAGCAAGCTTGAAGCTCTTTTCAAAAAAAATTAAAATCTTTTTGTATCTATATAAAGTAAGAAAATTTAGAGTTCTTTAAAACGAAGTATAAAGTTGTTTATAAATTATTTATTTTTGACCTCAAAATGGGGCTATAGCTCAGTTGGCTAGAGCGTCGCGCTGGCAGCGCGAAGGTCCAGGGTTCGAATCCCTGTAGCTCCACTTTTTAACACTTAAAGGCTCTTTAGGTATATATATTCCTATTTTTTCAATTATTAAAAAGCCCACATTTTTTAAAAAAAAATGGAAAGGTAGTTCAGTTTTAGTATTATGCTCTTTGAATAATAACAAGGGATGTATTTATGTATAGTCTAAAAGTAAAAAAAATACCTGCTTTATTAGTTTTACTAGCAGTATTTGCTTTTGTTCCCAACAAAAAGATAATTGCTCAAAACCAAATAATAAGTCTTGAAATAGAAGTGAGTGATGTTCTATCCAATTCACAATTTATTGGTTTAACCAACTTAGGACTTGATAGTGAAGGTCGCGGCCCTGTTTTAGTATCCGGCTTTATCCAAAACGAAAAAAATGAAGTTGTTTCTGATCTCTTTCTGGAGATAAGGGTGTTTGCAGGAAAGGTCGGAGAAATTGTAAATGTAATTTCCCAACCAGAGTTTCCTTTTTCACTTCAACCAATGCAATCTGTTTATGTTAATAATAATACATTATCAGAAGATGGTGTGCCGGGAATAACGGAAAGAGTAAAGTTCGATGGTGGTTTAACCACTGAAGGTGACCAATTTATTGAAAGTTTGGATGGTTCTACTACTTTACCAGCAGATATTTATTCGATTGAAGCCATCATTTTCCAAAATACTAATGAAAACGGAAGAGTTGATTTAGCATCCGTTACGGCGGAAATAGGAGGGGGTGTTCCTGTATCTGAGTCCGTGGATTTCTTTCTTAGGACTCCCGGCGATGTTACAGATGCCAACGTTGAAATAACTAACCCATATCCACAATTCAGCTGGGAAGGCGAACAAGGTATTGAATATCGTTTATTAGTAGTGAAAGGATCAGACACAGACAGCCCTGAGTCGCTGTTGCAGAGCGCCCGAAGTTCCGCTCCTCCTGCTGACGGGGGTTCTTTGCTCCAATATGAGAATTTGGATGTAGAAGTAGTAGGAGAATCTTTTCAGTATCCATCTTCCGGAGCTCAACCGCTTGAACCAGGGCAAACTTACTATTGGCAATTAAGTACTTCTATACAATCCGGAGTTAACTTTGAAGAAAGAACTTCTGAAATCTGGAGTTTTAAGTTATCAGAACCTGAAACTACTGATGCACCTATCACAATAACAGAAGAAACGAAAAAAGCTATTGTAAACCTTGTAGGAAATGGAAGGTTTGAAAACCTATTAAGCTCCGGTTATACTTTTCAAAGCTTTCAAATAGATGGAGTTACTTATTCCGGGAATCAGGCTTCTATAATTTTAGCTGAATTGCTTAGAAAAATAGAAACCGGTGAAATAGTTTTAAGTGGGGGCAATTGAAATGAGTTTTAAGAAAGTTTTTCCATACTCCATAATAGTAATGTGCTTAGTTGTTTTCGCAGGAGCATTGAAAGTCGAGTTTGAAAAAAATGACAGACCATTAGCGATCGTAAAAAGATTCAAACCTAATGTTGATGTAGAAAATAAAAGTGCTGACCGTTCCAAAAGGTTAGACTTAGATACAGATAAAGGCGAACAGCTTTTTGATGGCGACACTTTAAGAACGGATGCTGAAGGTTATGCTCTTGTGGTCTTTATGGATAAAAGTATTGCTAAAGTTAAACCTCAGTCATTGTTAATTGTCAGGGGTGAAAGCGAGCGAACTTCGAAACGTTCTAATACAAGAATTGACCTTAGTCTTGGCGAGATCTTTTTAAATGTTGAGCCGCAAGGTAACAACGATTTTGAAGTCTCCACTTCAAGATCATTGGCTTCAGTGAAAGGAACTCAATTCGGAAGCAATTCTGACGGCTATGTTTGGGTAAAAGAAGGTCAGGTTGACGTTACGGCTTTACAATCCGGGGAAACAGTATCTTTATTCGAAAAAATGTATGCTCAGGTAAACGAGGATGCCAATGAGATCGAATCGGGTACACTCTCCGATAATGATATTATTGATTTGGACGATGGCTATGATGAACTCGATGAAGATTTAATCAAAAAACAGATCAAGTTCAGATTCAAAGATGCTAACGGCCAAATTCGAGAAATAACCATTGATTACTACGAGAAAGGTAATTAATTACTAAAATTTTCGTGGCCTTTAAAGGAGATTTATGCTAAGCTGGGTACTTAGAATTGCATTACTATGTTTGTGCTTCATTTTTATACATACTGATCTGCGCGCTCAATTTACTGTTCAGCACCAGTCCCCGACCGCTCTTGTCCGGGATGAAATAAACACATTGGAGTTTATTGTGCCGAGTATAAATCAAAATGATGTTCAAGAAGCAATTCTGTTTTATAACTTTGATCAAGGGATTGGATTTCAACAAAAGGAAGTTGAATTCCGAAATGGAGTATTCACAGCAAATTTTGAAATAATTGATCCTACAGCTTCCAGTGTTGAATATTACTTTCAGCTTAATCTCACTTCAGGGTCACAAGTCTTTTATCCTGAAAATTCTCCGACTGAAAATCCTATCCGGGTCGACATTGTTAATTCAAATGATGAGCAGTCAGCTGAAGCAGTTAAACGAAATGAAGACATTGATTATAACATATTATCCCCTATTGCAGGTAATGCTCTAGCTCCAAATGATGTAGTTATAGCCATTGCTCTTTATTATGATATAAACACTCTTGATTCCGGCGAATTCAGGCTTTTTATTGATAACAGAGATGTTACTGAGCTTGCTGATACCAGCGATTACTTTATTTCATATGTCCCCAAAGATCTTAAAAATGGAAGACACACTATAAAACTTGAATATCATACTGAATCAGATGTGTTTCTTGTTACATCATGGGATTTTGATGTAGTAGACCCATCAAAAGCAAGATCCGCAGACTTTACCGGGAACAACTCAAACAGACCTTTTGGAAGAATTGAATTGGGGGCAAGAAGTCAAAAAATTGCCGGAAATTCTAATGATGCTTACACCGCCAGATCTAACATTACAGGAACCTATGGTATTTTCAGATATTCACTAAATGGCTTTTTTACTTCTCAAGAATCAGACCGATTGCAACCCCAAAACAGGTATGGGGCAACTTTACAACTGGGCAAGTGGTTAAGATTTGATGCCGGTCATGTATATCCAAATATTAGTCGTTTCACCATCTCTGGTAGAAGAATTTACGGAATCAATACACAAGCAAATCTTTTCAAGGATAATTTCAACGTTCAATTTGTTTACGGAGAAGTAAACCGCAAAGTAACCAACCTATATACTGGAGTTGACAGAGAAGAAAAAACTGATGGTGCAGGAAACGTTGTAGACACTACATATACACTAAAATTTGAAGATCTAGGTAAGGGAACATTTACCAGAAAAATTACAGCCGCCCGCGTTGCTTTAGGTAATGAAAGACATTTTCAAATAGGTGTTCATGCTATGAAAGTGGAAGATGATACTTCTTCAATTTTCAACATCCGTAATTTCAACACATTACTGCAAGCACCTCCTTCTTTATATACAGATCTGGATCAGGGTGATATCCAAAAACTTCAGGGTAATCCGGAATTACTTCAAGTGCAGAATGGAAGTGTACGCCCTCAAGGAAACTTTGTAGCCGGTACTACTTTGAAAATGGGTTTTGCTAAAAACAGGATCCGCCTTGAAAGTGAAACTGTTGCCAGTGCTTTAAATAATGATATTTATGGAGGATCGCTCACAGTTCAAGGGGCAGATGATCTAGGTTTCGATATAACCCAGGAGGATGCAGATCTTCTTGAAAGCCTTTCTCGATTGATCATTATTAATGAAAACATGAACATCCTTCCTATCCGAGTTAAAGATTTTAATACCGATAGCTCTGAAGCGGAGCCCTTTTTCCCAACCAGTATACTGGGATCAAATTCTGAGTTTTCAATAAACTATCCATCAAATAATTTTAAACTTCAATATCGTTGGGTTGGCCCTAACTTTAGTTCTCTTGCGAATTCAACCGTTCGCCGGGATATTTCCGGATTCACGGCTTCTGACAGATTCAGGCTATTCAAAAACCGCCTTTACGTAACATTAGGATATGAGACACTGGAAGACAATGTTACCAATATTAAAGACGCTACTACTGAATCGAATACCTACAGAACCAATTTAAGCTGGTATCCGGTTTCAAGAAAGTTACCTCGTATGAGCATGGGATTCAGGTTCAGAAACAGAGAAAACGGTGTAACCAGATTTAACCCTTATGTAACACCTGGATTCGAAAATGCTGCAGTTCAAAATTTTGTAATAGATGTTGATGAATCCGGGAATATAGACACCCTGGTTACCCCTGTACCTAAAGAAAGCACAACTTTAAATTTAAGTGGATCTGTAACTCAACAATTCGAATTATTTAATATGATCCATGATGCTTCATTGAGCTTTAATAACTTAAACACCAAAGACGAAGTATTTACTTTCGGAGACGTAAAAAGCTCTGCTGTTTCCTTTAACATTACCAGCAGGTTTAATGAAGTAAGACTAAGAACGCAGCTTGGACTTACATTCAATAACACAGAAACAGGAAGCGGGCAAGCAACTTTTGATATCTTTGGGCTTTATTCAGGATTTAGCTATTTCTTAGCTGGTGGCAAACTCAACCTAAATGGTCGATTGGCAATAACGAGTAACACTTCAAAAACCAGATCTCTGATCGTTGACCCTACAGTTGAAGGTGACAACAACCCAGAAAATGATTATTTCATTTTAGATACAAATATCGTTGAATCTGATTTCAATACATTTGTAATTCAAATGGGTGCACAATATGATGTTAACAAATATCACTCATTCATTTTTGACTCTAACTTTACTAATGTTTCCGGCGCCGGCAATTCAAATGATAGTATTGTTTCTCTCCGCTACTTATTTAACTTCTAATTGATGTCATCTAAGAAAAAGAAACGCAAGCCTATTGGCGTCTACCTCTTAATTGCAGGCTTAGCATTTCTTGTATCCAGTTTTCTTTCAAATATCCCAACCTTCCGCTCTGTTGAACTTGATTTTCGTGATCTACTATTCGAAATAAGAGGTCCTTTATCTGTTGAAGATTCTCCCATCGTTCTTATTCCGATAAGTGATGAAGCAGATTCTGAGATACCTCAAAAATATCCCTGGCCTACTAATGTGTATGCAAAATTGATTGAAAATCTTAATAAGGCCGGAATAGACGTTATTGTATTTGATGTGATATTTGATCAACCTGATCAATATGATTTAAGGAATGACACTCTTTTTGCAAATGCACTTAAAAAATATGGGAATGTTGTTCTTGCTGGAGATTTCAGAGAAGAAGATTATGAAGACGGGAAAACACAAACTACACTTTTTCCTCAGCAAATCCTTCAGTCTAACAATCCAAATCCGGTTGGCTTAGTAGATGTTAATCCTAATACCGATGGAGCTATCAGAACATATTCTTTTGGTACTACTTTTAACAACAAAGACTATTATAAGTTAGGGATCGAGGCTTTGATAATTTATGATGGAATTAACAGAGATTCTGTTAGCAATGTAGATGACAATACTTCACTAAATTTTCAGCTAGGGAAACACCAAATCCGAAAAGATGCTATCAACTCTTTTATCATAAACTATTATGGTGAAGAAGGCCATTTCCCGATGTATGATTTTGCCGAAGTAATTGATGATGCAGACTACACAACTAATATGGAAAGAGATGCAGGGTTTGACATCAATGCTTTTGATGATCCTGATTTTGAGGAAGGGTGGTTGTACGAAGGTGTTTTTGAGAATAAGATCGCGATTATAGGTGCAACCATGCCCGCCCTTAAAGACTTCTACAAAACTCCCCTAATGAAAACGGAAATCAATTCTTTAGGTGATAAAGAGGAACTATTACGCCCGGGATATGAAATTCATGCTCATGCCATTCAAACTATTTTAGATGGAAATTATTTAAGCAGGCAAAGCGCTACTACTGTGCTTCTTCTTATGGCTTTATTTTCCCTTCTTTTGGTGTTGATCAACCGATTCTTTGGTCCTGTTTGGGGCGGAATTTCAATGTTTTCATTTATGGGTGTATACACTTTTATTGTAATTCAGACTTTTTTGAGCGCCAATCTTTTTCTAAATCTCACTGCGATCCTACTAACTCTTTTTGTGGCTCAGGTTGGCACAATAGCCTATCAGTATTTTGTTGAACAGAAAGAGAAAAGAAGAATTCAAGGCATGTTCGCATCCTATGTATCTCCAGCGCTGGTTGAACAAATGGTAGAATCCGGTACTGATCCTGAACTTGGCGGAGAAGAAACTTATATGACTGCTTTTTTTAGTGATATTGAGTCATTTTCTACTTTTTCGGAACAGATGAGCCCGAAGCAATTGGTTACTTTGATCAATGAATATTTAACGTCAATGACTAATATTCTTACAGATAAGGGCGGGACACTTGATAAATATATTGGTGATGCAATTGTGGCTTTTTTTGGCGCACCTCTTCCTTTTGAAGATCATGCACTCCGAGCTTGTGTTGCCTCTCAGTTAATGCAAAAAGAACTGAATATTCTTCGTGAAAAATGGCAAAGAGATGGTTGGCCTGATATTGTCGCTAATATGAAAAACCGAATTGGCATGAATACCGGAGAAATGATCACCGGAAATATGGGCTCCGAAAATCGATTCAATTATACCATGATGGGAGACAATGTAAATCTCGCGGCACGTTGTGAGAGCGGTGCAAAGGCATTCGGTGTTTACAACATGATCACTGAATCCACAAAAATTGAGGCTGAAAAATTTGGCAACGATTGTGTATTCCGTTATTTGGATAAGATCGTTGTGAAGGGAAGAACACAGCCGGTAAAAATGTTTGAGGTTGCAGATCTTCGCTCTGACGCTTCACAAAAACTCTTCGATTGTATTGGCTTATATGAACAGGGAATGGAAAAATACTTGTCTCAAAATTGGGATGAAGCAATTAAACTGTTCAATAAATCCCTCGAATTAGAAGTTCATGAAAATAACCCCTCACTCATACTCCTTGACAGAGCTAAAGAATTAAAGAAAAATCCTCCCGGAGGTACCTGGGACGGTGTTTTTGTAATGAAGAGTAAGTAGTTTTTAGAGGTCAGTATTTAGTACTTAGAGCAAAATTTCCCAAGTACTAAATACTGATTACTAAAAATCTAAATTCTACTTACTCTTCTCCATTAAAACCTGTATCTTTGTCACCCTTTTAGGGCAAGTCCTATACAGCCAGCTCCCTTTGAACTCCGTCAGGGCAGGAATGCAGCAGCGGTAATCTGGTCGTAGCGGCGTGATATAGATCGCTTGCCCTTTTTTTATTTTCCCAATCTCTCCTCAATATGGTTGGCAATTTGATTTGCATGCACTCTCGAGTTTTCAATAAAAAGCCTGCTTGTATCTAACCCTCCGCAAACTACCCCTGCTACATACACTCCCTTTCGTTTGGTCTCTAAACTATCTTCCTTGTAAACAGGCATGCATTTTTCATCATCTGTAAGTTCGATCTGGAATTTTTCCATCAAAGGATAATTTGGGTGATATCCCGTCATCGCCAGAACAAAATCGTTCTCAATAGTTTTCTCGCCTTCAGGAGTTTTCAGCACAACTTCTTTTTCCCGGATCTCTTTTATCTCGGTATTAAAATAGCCTGTAATTTCTTCGTTCTTAATTCGGTTTTCGATATCCGGTTTTACCCAATATTTCACCGACGGCTTTATCGTATCATACTTAACAGCAACAGAAACTTCTGCTCCCGCACGGTAGCATTCCAGCGCAGCATCCACTGCAGAATTTCCACCACCAACAACCAGCACTTTTTGCCATGCATAAGGATGCGGTTCATCATAGTAATGTTTTACTTTGGCTAATTCTTCGCCCGGCACCCCCATCATGTTTGCACTCCCATAAAATCCCGTGGCGACAACTACTTTTTCTGCTTTGTACACATCTTTGTCTGTTTTAACTGTAAAATCTCCATCTTCGCCTTCTAAAGCTTCCACAGCTTCATACAGATGAATAGGCAATTCAAAGCTTTCCGCGACTCTGCGGTAATATTCAAGAGCCTCACTGCGAGTTGGTTTGGGTCCATGAGAAATGAAAGGAACGTCCCCGATTTCAAGCCTGTCAGATGTAGAAAAGAACGTCATATTTGTTGGATAGTTAAACAAAGAATTAACCAGACAACCCTTTTCAATAATTTTAAAAGGAATATTTTTTCTTTTAAGCTGAATTCCTGTTGCCAACCCAATTGGGCCGGCTCCTATAATAATTACCATGTATGAATTTTATTTATATGAACTGCTTTAACATTGCCAAGATACAAATCGTTTTAGCTATTTAACCATTTGATGATCGTTCGGTTTAACCATCCTCTTTTTTGGCTTATAAAACCAACGTGCCCACCGGATTCGGTAAACAGGGTTCTGATATACCTATTCGATTCAAGATCTTCAAAAGGTGCAAACTCAAGCGGGCATAAAGAATCTGCTTTGGAATGAATAACCAATAACGGTTTTTGAACCCGCTTATAAAAGTGCTTTGACGAGCATTTTTCATAATAATCTTCTGCACCTTTAAATCCATGAACAGGAGCTGTTACCTGATCATCAAAATCGTAAACAGAACTTCCAGTGAATTTCGGAAAATCAGGAAACTGCTCTTTTTTCAGATCTGACTTTTCTGAAAGTGTATCTAAAAACCTTTTCTGGTATACTTTATTGAACCCTTTATTCATTCTTAAGGAGCCTCTTTTTAGATCGTATGGAGGGGAAACTGCAACCGCTTTACTCACGGGATGTGTCTCTTCTAATTCTCCAAGTGACTTAACTAATGCATTTCCTCCTAATGAAAAACCCACCGCATAAATCTCAGAACCTGAAAAATATTCCTTCATCCAACTGAAAAGTGTTTTATAATCTTCCGTTTCACCGGAGTGGTACATTCTTTTTTGCAGATTCATCTTAGTTCCACAACTTCTGAAATTCAAGGCTACGGAAGAATATCCGGCTTGTCTCAAATCACTCATCAAGTTCTGGATATAATGCCTTTGGGAAGACCCTTCAAGTCCATGAAAAAGTGCTACAACCGGCTTTCCGTTTTTAAGATCCACTACTTCCAGTTCCAGAAAATCATTATCAGGTGTAGGAATCTCAATTCTTTCTGAATCAGGATCTTTGGTTTCTGAAAATGAAGCTATTACCGTTTGAGTATGAACTTCGGGAGCCCACCAAACCGGTTTAAATTTCTCGAACTGAATTTTGTCTTGATCAACCATCCCTGAAGATACTGGTGATTTATGTTTATTTCAGTTTCTGCTGATATGTTTTGTCTAAGAAGTTCATAGATTTATTTGGCATAAGATTTCTAACTCTTATTTTCTTTCTCATTCAAAACATCCGATTTGCAGAGCGTAGCACAAGATCACTTTCCACAATATGTATTCAGGGATGGAACCAAACTTCTTTGGAATCCGGTTCTAAAAAAATCATTCGTTGATCGACCGGAAGAAAGAGTTCGGCTTCAAATTGTGGACTACTTGATACTGGAGGCCGGGTTTTCTGCTTCCAGAATTTCATTCGAATCACCCGTTAATTTACCCAGAGATAAATCTGCGTCAAGAACAGACATTATTTGTTTCGATAAAGATTTCAAGCCATTTCTTTTAGCTGAATGTAAAGCTCCTGAAATAGCACTTAATGAAAAAGCCTCTGTTCAGATCGCTCGATACAATCAAAAAGTCAAGGCTCCTTTTCTGCTTATTACAAATGGCCTGGAAGATCTTTGGTTTGATACTCAATCAGATTCTGTTAGTAGCCTGTCTCACATTCCGGAAAAATTCAATGCTCGATCAACTGTGAAAAGAGACTTTGAGTACTGGAATAAAAGAGGGTTTGCCGGAAACAAAACACATCCGGCAGCTAGAAAATGGGTGCTGGAAAGTTGCGAGTTCTTATATGGCTCTGAAAGAAATTCATTGCCAAAGTATTTTAAGTTCGAAGGTGCCCCGAAAGAATTACTTCTGCCCAACTATTACAGCATCTTTGATCTTGATGGCTCTGTAAAATTAGCTATTTCCTTAACATCTACTCCTTTTGGATCAACAAGACTAAACTGTGTTTTGAATAAAAGTGGAGAGAATACCACTTTACTTTCTTCTTCTTTAGATCTTCTGGCAAGTGGAGATTCAAAAAATACTACTATACAATCCGGAGCCGGCGCCTTTAATGTTGATCTTCATAAAGAGATAGCCTTCGATTTTGAGCAACCTGTAAGTGGTTTAATTGGTCAGCTTTCAAATTTTTTAACTAAAAGTTGACGGAACCCTTAATCTGTTGCTTCATTTACACTTAACCGTTCTTTTTCATCCGGTTCTATATTTCCTTCCATAGCATCTATACTGTGAACAGCATATGGCATGATTTCCAGCCTTTCTCGTTGAATCTGATCTCCGGTTACTACACAAGTACCATAATTACCTGTAGCAATACGATCTAACGCTACTTTAATTTTTTCGAGTTTTTCCTTCTGCTTTTCGATCAAAGTGTACTTCGTTTCTCTTTGCTCTTCCAATGATCCTAAATTCCCTTGATGATGTGCAGATGAAGAAGCTCTGTCACCTTTATTTGCTTCAATCTCTTCCAAAGATTGCTCAAGTTCATTGATCTTGTCTTCGGCTTCTTTTTGTTCCTCAACGAGTTTGTTTTTAAAGTGATCAAGTTCCTTTTCAGTAAGTGCTGTATTGTCGACGGGAGTTTCGTTACCTGACATAAAATCTCAATTTGTGTTATTGTTCTCTTTCTGTTCTATACATTATAACAGGCTATCCAAGCTCATCATTTCATGTTTATGATCAAGCACTTAGTCTATTCCCATTTCTATGTTATATTCAGATAAACAACTTGAATTATGGCAGGATATTCAGGCACTCCCTTATTAAAAAAGCTAGGCGTTAAGCCCGGTTACAAAATTCTCTTTGTGAATGAACCCGAACATTATCAGAGTTTACTAGGCGAATTCTCGGAAGGAGTTCAGCTAGTAAGTCAAACCCACCCTGATCTGATCGACTTTATTCATGTATTTTGTAAAACAGAAGAAGAGCTTCACAATTTGTTTCCTCCTCTTAAAGAAAAACTCGATAAAAATGGATCGATCTGGGTTTCCTGGATTAAAAAAGCATCCAAAAATTATGAAGCCACTTTTCCAGAAAATGAAGTCCGAACTTTGGGACTAAATATCGGCTTGGTAGATGTGAAGGTATGTGCCGTCGTTGAAAACTGGAGTGGATTAAAATTTGTATACAGAATAGAAGATCGAAAATAATGAAAGCGATAACTTTTCAAGGCATACGATCTGTTTCACTGTCAGAAGTTTCTGATCCGGTACTTGAGTTCCCAACTGATACAATAGTAAAAGTAGAACGAGCGGCAATTTGCGGCTCTGATATGCATGTGTATCATGGAAGAGAAACGGGGATTGATACCGGAACTATAATGGGGCATGAATTTACCGGAACGGTTGTAGATGTTGGAGATGATGTATCAAATTTTAAAATCGGTGATCGGGTCTTATCTCCTTTTACTGTGAATTGTGGTGAGTGTTATTTTTGTGAAACAGGATTAACTGCCCGATGTTTAAAAAGTCAGTTGTACGGTTGGCGAGAAAACGGCTCCGGACTTCATGGTGTGCATGCCGAATATGTAAGAGTTCCAATGGCAGACGCTACTCTGATTTCTCTTCCGGACGATCTCACTTGGGAGCAGGGAAATTTGCTTGCTGATATTGCCTCAACGGGATATTTCGGAGCGGAATTGGCAGAGTTAAAATCAAAAGACACCTGCGTCGTGATTGGTTGTGGTCCGGTAGGAATAATGGCTATAAAAGCCGCTGTTTATTTCGGTTGTGAAAATATATACGCCATTGATGGAATAGAATTCAGATTAGAATTCGCTAAACAGAATAGTGCAGTTCCTGTCAATTATCTGAAAGAAAATGTTCTAGACAAAATCCTGAAACGAACAAATGGAATTGGGGCAGACTCAGTCATTGAGGCCGTGGGAAGTAAAGCTTCTATGAAAACTGCTTTTGATGTTCTTCGTCCCGGTGGCATTTTAGCCTCTGTAGGAGTTCAAGCATTCGATCAGCTTCCTTTTTCTCCACCCGATATGTACGACAAGAACATTATTTTGAAAGCAGGACGTTGCTCTTCCCGTTTTTATGCTGAAAAACTTATCCCACTATTTCAAAATGGAGACCTTCAACTTACAGATGTGATAACCCACACATTCGACCTTAAAGATGGGGTTGAGGCCTATCGCTTCTTTGATGAAGAAAAAGATAAATGTTTAAAGGTTTTGTTGAAGCCTTGAATAAAAGCTCACTAGTTCCTGATCGTCCCTATCATTGCTGTGCTTTCTACAAAGGCAAGCTGCTCTACTTTATCCATCAATAATGGCTCGTTTCCGGGCTCTGCTTTCAAGGTCACTGTTCTGGGTTGATCTGAGATAATTTTATAAGCCACATCTCTGAATTCTCCCATCAATTTCTTCAACTCTTTTTTATTGATGGAATAATCAAATTCAACAAAATAAGTTTCAACCGGGGCGTTTTCATTTAAAATCTGCTCTTTTTGTTCTTCTGAAAGCGACGTCCCTTCTAATAATCTCTCAAGCTTCAAAGCCTCGTTCTTTGATGACCCGAAATAAAATGCAGTTACATTTTTATGATTACTCAGCTTTTCCACACTCTCATCAGATGGTGAATTTACAATTGAGATCACCATTGGTTTGATGTACTCATCCAGAACAGAGATTTCCAGCTTTCTAAACTGATCACGGATAAATCCCGGAGAAACAGTATCAGACAAATACGCTACAAACATTCCCTCAACAAATGTATATCCGCCATTCTGAGCATCTTCAATTGAACTGTCATCTACTACTTGTGCACTCACAATAGTGGAGAAACAAAAAACTAAAATCAATGTGGTTAGTGACCGTACCATAATCCATTGTATTTATTATAACTTAAATAATCAACAATAGAATAGGTAAAAAAGTCTATTAAACCTTATTTTTAAGAAATTAAAGCAAAAGAACATTTCATGTCATCAACGGCAACTGCCGATTCTCCTATTCTTAAAGAAGCAAAGAGAAGACGTACATTCGCAATTATTTCTCACCCGGATGCGGGTAAAACAACACTCACAGAAAAGCTGCTACTCTATGGTGGAGCTATTCATGAAGCGGGTTCAGTTCGTGCCCGTAAAGCATCGCATCACGCTGCATCAGATTGGATGGCCATAGAAAAAGAGCGTGGAATCTCGGTGACCTCTTCCGTTATGCGTTTCGAAAAAGATGGCATCAAGTACAACCTTCTGGATACTCCCGGTCACAAGGATTTTTCTGAAGATACACTGCGTACCCTCGTTGCAGCTGATTGTGGATTGATGGTAATTGACGTTGCAAAAGGAGTTGAGGAACAAACTGAAAAGCTGTTTGAAGTCTGTAAGCTTCGTGAAGTTCCCGTAATCACATTTGTGAACAAGTGTGACCGTCCCGGTATGGATCCGCTGGAAGTTTTAAGTAATGTGGAATCCAAACTTGGAATTGAAGCCGTTCCTGCAAGTTGGCCGATGGGCTACGGACAAAAATTTCAAGGGATCTATGACGTGATCGGTGGACAAGTTCATGTATATGAAAAAGCTGATCACGGAACAAAGAAAGCCATAACAGAGTCAATGTCGGTAGAAGATGCGCTCGCACAAAGCAATCTTTCGGATGTAGAAAAAGACGCTTTCCGTGAAGAAGTGATGCTTATCGAAGACATGTATCCGAATATGGATAAAGAACTTTACAGCACCGGAAAAGTTACTCCGGTTTTCTTTGGTTCAGCGTTGAATAATTTCGGGTTGGATGTGTTTCTTAACTATTTCCATCGACTTGCTCCTTCTCCTCAAATGTATGAACAAGCTGAGGGTGGAGAGCGCTCTATTGATGATGCATTTTCAGGATTTATTTTTAAGATGCAGGCAAATATGAATCCGGGTCACCGCGATTGCGCGGCTTTTATTCGGGTTGCATCAGGAAAATTTCAGCGTGGGCAAAATGTTGTTATCTCTCATACCGGTAAGAAAATTAAAATGGCAACTCCTCATACTTTGATGGGTGACGAACGCCAGCTTATGGAAGAAGCCTATCCCGGAGATATTGTTTCTATTTTCAATCCCGGTGATTTCAGAATCGGAACAACTATTTATGAAAAAAATGACGTTCGCTTTGATGTAATTCCATTGTTCACCCCCGAACATTTCCAAAAAGTAGCTACTAAAGATCCGTTCAAAAGAAAACAGCTTCGCGAAGGTTTGCAACAACTTTCAGAAGAGGGCGTGGTCCATGTATTTGAAGTGCCAAATGGAGTTGGAAACGAGCTATTATTAGGAACTGTTGGGGTGTTGCAATTTGAAGTTGTGGAGCACCGAATGCTGGAAGAATACAGTGTTGAACTTGTCAAAACTCCTGTTTCTTACTATTGCGCAAGATGGTTACCAAATGATGAGCCTGAGGTGATTAAAAAACTGGAATCCAGTTATTCAACGCACGTAACCAAGGACATGGAAGAAAATCCGATCGTGCTATTCGAGTCCATGTATGCGCTTAATCAGGCTGAAGAAAAGGTGGGAGCTCAGCATTTATTTAAATTCAAGCAAGGCTAGATCAATAACCAATACTCAATTTCCATTAACCAACATTCAATTTCTAACTTGGATATTGGAACTTGAGTGTTGAATGTTGGTTATTGCTCACTTTCCTCCATTAGCTTGCAGATCCTGAATGCATTGGGAATCCAACTCCGGTACATTTCCGCCCATTAGGTTGTTTACAAAATCTGACGTACGAACCGCGAAGTACATTAAACATGTATCCACATCACAATGAGCTCCATTGGCTTCATCCTGATGATCTTGTACCGTAGGGGTTCCATTTCCTACTAAGCCAAGAATATGCCCAAACTCGTGTTGGAGCACCGTTGTTTCAACAGTTTCTCTGCTCGGCTGACTGAATCCTCCTGAATTATTTGCAATAGTACCACCCAGCAAAGCCATGGATGTATTGAAATATGCAAATCCCAATACATTTTCCTGCTCAAATTGCCCATCAAGAATTAAAAAATAGGCCGCTATAGTGCTCCCTTCTGTATAAGTGTTTCTATGTTCTTTTTCGATATCATAAGCCTCTTGAGGGGAGTAAGGAGAATTTCCGGGCGAGGGAATTTCATCATCCAGCGAAATAGAAATAGTGGTTTTATTAAGTCGATCTTGAAGAAACGACCTCAAATTATTCAGCGCGGTTTGGGTCGGCTGAAATCCTTCAACGTAATCTATTTCTATAATAAGTGAGTTGTAGTTACTGCTCGATAGAAAGTCGTTAGCGGAATCCCCAACATCTTGTGTGCTGGAAAAATTACTCCCGTTTCCATCATTTCCATTGTTACTACTACACCCTAAAAAAAGCATAGAAATTAAAAGTACTGCCCCAAAAAGTGTTTTAAAATTGTACATAATGGCTTAAATCGTTGTAAAGGTATTTTGTTCCATAATTGTAATCATGTAACCAATTTGTAAAGATCTTCATTTCCCCTTTATAAGCTGCTATAAAGTCCATAGTTTAAGGTTCGCAAAAAAATTAATGCATCTATATTAAAATTGATTACCGAAACTAAGGTTTCCGAGCAAGTAAAAATTATTAAAGCCGATCTTGATAACCCTAAACATGCTGCTGATATTGTAAATATCGTAGATTTGTTTGCCAAAGATCCCATGGGTCAGGATGAGCCGCTCAGCGAAGAAGTAAGAGTTGATATGATCGCTGAGATGAAGAAAATCCCTACTACAATGACTTATATGGCATATCATGAGGAAAAAGTACTTGGGATCGTGACCTGCTTTATTGGTTATTCAACCTTTACAGCCAGCAAAACTTTCAAAATTCATGACGTAGCCGTTCACCCTGATGCAAGAGGAATGGGAGTTGGAACAAAACTTCTTGACGCCGTTCATGACGAAGCAGAAAAAATGGGATGTTCCAAAATCACACTCGAAGTTCGGGAAGATAATCCCGCACAGAATCTCTACGAAAGAGAAGGATTTGAGTACGGCGAACCGAAATGGTGGTTCATGACGAAGGAATTGGATTAAGGATTTTTAGTCACTTCTTTCGCATCTTCAGCCAAACCAAGTACAGCCTGCTTGTATAATTCGCTGTTATTATATCTGAGAATTGCATCTTCTACACTTCCGGTTATTTCCTTAAAATGAGCCAGGTATTTACCGACTGAATAAATATTATTGCTCATGTTGTAAAGATCATCTCCAACAAACCAGCGGTTTAGCGACCAGGGAATAAACTGTGCATATGACATTGCTCCGGCATAACTGGATTTAAGAGCCAAAATATCTACTTCTCTTTTATTTGCCCACTCAATTAGCTCTTCTAACTGAGCAAGAGCAAATTTAACCCGGTGTCCTTCTTTGATCATAGATACATAGGCGTTAAAAGGATTGTACTTCCCTTCGTACTTACCAAATTCAGATTCCACTCCTAGTACCCCAATGATCACTTCTTTGGGAATACCGTATTCTTTTTCTGCCTTTGCCAGATCTTCTTTATGCAATTGGTAAAAGGTAGCGATCTTGTTTTTCTTATTGTCATAACCCAACACTTTCTGATACTTTTCGAAACTGTCGATCTTGACCTCAGCAGAACGGGTGAATTTTTTAGTGATTCCGTTGATCAATTTAAATCTGGAATCTTCAAAATAAGGTCGGATGTCTACTCCTTTTTTCTCGAAGTGCTCTATCAATTTTGCTTTGTATTCCTCATCAGGGTTGCTCGCTGCATTTGCAACCGCATTCCATCCAAAAACAATTAACAGGAGCGCAAAAACTCCCTTCTTTAAATCTGATCCTATCATATTATTGTACCGTCCTGATCTGTAAAATGATTTCCTGATTATAATAAAACTGAATCGAAGTAGAAATAGTATTTTGTGAAAGGTTGTATCAGTTTTAAAACAATGATTCTTACAAACTCGAACTTCAATACAAAATCCCTTATCTTTTGAGTCTTGGCGAATTTGCTAATTCTACTCTTAAACCGGATTCAGAAATTAGTGATACGCCACAGAAACACGAAAGCACAAAAATGTGTTTTCTTTCGTGATTTTGTGCTCTAGTGGCAGAATCATCTGAATCTTGAAAAAACTATTAAAAGGAAATCATGGCAAAAGAATTTGATGTATGTGTAATCGGGTCGGGACCCGGCGGATATGTAGCTGCAATCCGTGCATCACAACTTGGTTTTAAAACCGCAATCGTAGAAAAAAGACACCTTGGTGGTGTTTGTTTAAATATCGGATGTATTCCAACTAAAGCGTTACTTCGCTCTGCAGAAGTTATGGAATCTATTCAGCATGCCGATGATTATGGAATTTCTGTAAAAGATGTGAAAGCTGATTTCGGCGCTATGGTTAAAAGAAGCCGTGGTGTTGCCAATAAAATGAGCAAAGGTGTTCAGTTCTTGATGAAAGCGAACAAGATCGATGTTTTCATGGGAACAGGTGTTTTCAAGTCAAAATCAGAGCTTGCTGTTAATGACGAAAAAGGGAAAGAAACTGAGAGTATCAAAGCCAAGCATTTTATAATTGCTACAGGCGCTCGTCCGCGTCAACTTCCTAATCTGGAGATCGACGGCGAAATGATCATCGATTCTGAAAAGGCGATGACCATGGAAAAGCAGCCAAAGAAAATGGTGATCATCGGTGCAGGTGCAATTGGTGTTGAGTTCGCTTACTTCTACCATACTTTAGGAACAGAAGTAACGATCGTTGAGCTTCAAAAAACTTTGGTTCCTGTTGAAGATCAGGACGTTGGAAAAGAGCTTGGTAAGATCTACAAGAAAAAAGGCATGAACCTGATGCTGGAAAGCACAGTAGAAAAAGTTGAGAAAAAAGGTTCCGGCGTTAAAGTGACTGTTAAAACCAAGAAAGGCGAGGAAGTGATCGAAGCTGATGTTGTTCTTTCTGCAGTTGGTGTAACAGGAAACGTTGAAGGTCTTGGCCTTGAAGATATCGGCGTAAAAGTTGAAAGAGGCGCTATTGTTGTAGATAAATCAAATTACTCAACCAGTGTTGATGGTATTTATGCAATTGGTGATATCATCGGTGCTCCTTGGTTGGCTCACAAAGCTTCGCATGAAGCAGTTGTACTTGCTGAACAATTAGCAGGTAAAAATCCTAAGCCAATCAATTATGGAAACATTCCGGGCTGTACATATTGCGAGCCTCAGGTTGCTTCTGTTGGATTGACTGAAGCCGCTGCCAAAGAAGAAGGCTATGATGTTAAAGTCGGGAAATTCCCATTATCAGCAAGTGGTAAAGCTACCGCACTTGGACATGAAGAAGGCTTCGTTAAAGTTGTATTTGATGCTAAATACGGCGAATGGTTAGGCCTTCATATGATCGGATTCGGTGTAACTGAAATGGTTGCTGAAGCTGTTGTTGCACGTGATCTGGAAACTACCGGACATGAGATTATCAACGCTGTTCACCCACACCCGACATTATCTGAAGCGGTAATGGAAGCTGTAGCGGAAGCGTATAACGAAGGTGTTCACTTAGGAACTCCGGTTAAGAAATAGGATCACTGATGTGCTGATTATTTATCAGCGCCTCTATCATTTCAACCAGATGGAGAAATGACAAATAAATATTGCAAATGGCTCCCTTGTGGAGCCATTTGTTTTTTCTGACAAGTCACTCAGAGTGTAATCAACGTAGCTTTGCGGAGTTGATGGAACGAAGAGTCTGCACAAACGAAGTAATTGCTCTAATTTTGCCAAACTCTCTGAAGTGCAGATTCATCGGGAGTACCCTCTGAATGACTCATAGATAAATAGCTGCTCTAAATCTGACTAAGCATTAATATTCTGAACAAATCTCTATACCTTTCATTCAATGAAAAACACCATTGAACAATACGATCTCGGTTTAAAACCCTACCAGCCGGTTTGGGATTTACAACACAAGATTCAGCAACGAATCATTGACGAGAAAAAACTGGATAGGCTTGGTGAGTTTGAAGGCGAAAGAAAAAATGATGTACTTCTTTTTGTGGAGCATCCACATGTGTATACCCTTGGAAAAAGTGGCGACGAAGAAAATATGCTTCGCTCACTTCTTGAGCTTCAGGAACAACAAGCTGAGTATGTAAAAACCAATCGCGGCGGAGATATCACTTACCACGGACCCGGACAAATTGTTGGGTATCCGATCTTGGATCTTGACCGATATTTTACTGACATCCATAAATACCTTCGTTTTCTCGAAGAAGTGGTTATTAAAGTTTGTGCGGATTATGGTTTTGAAGCTCAAAGAATAGACGGACTTACAGGCGTCTGGATCGGTGAGCAAAAGATTTGCGCAATGGGAATCCGTTGTTCCCGTTGGGTAACCATGCATGGTTTTGCACTGAATGTGAATACGAACCTACAATATTTTAATAACATTGTTCCCTGTGGTATTGAAGACAAAGAAGTAACAAGTTTAGAAAAACTTTTAGGCTCAAAAATTGACCTCAAAGAAGTAAAAGAAAGGATCGTTACTCACTTCGAAAATGTTTTCGGTGTGAGTATAAAACCAAGCGGCACACAAACAGAACTAGAGAAGAATTTTTTGTAACTTTACGCTTCTTGATTTGTCATTTCGACAATACCGAATGGTATGGAGAAATCTGAAAGTTGAACTTATAGCTTAATCTTTAGATTTCTCGTTTCACTCGAAATGACAGAGACAAATTTTAGAAAAATATGATCAAAGAACTACAAGTAGTAGAAAAGAAATCAACACAGCGCAGACCGGAATGGCTTAGAGTTAAACTTCCATCAGGAGGGAAATTCAAAGAAGTTCTGGACACTATTAATGAGAATAAGCTCAATACGGTTTGTTCTGAAGCTCGTTGCCCGAATATGGGAGAGTGCTGGGGCGCCGGAACAGCTACCTTTATGCTTCTCGGTGATGTATGTACTCGTTCTTGTGCATTCTGTGCTATTAAAACCGGACGTCCGCCTGCTGAGTTAGATTGGGATGAACCGGCTCGGGTTGCTGATGCTGCTGCTAAAATGAAATTGAAGCACGTAGTTCTTACTTCCATCAACAGAGACGACAGAAAAGATGGTGGTGCTCCAATTTTTGCGGCTACTCATACCGCTCTTCGTGAAGCAATTCCCGGAGTAACCATTGAGTCTTTGATCCCCGACTTCCGTGGAGTTTGGGATGCCCTTCAAATCGTAATCGATACTCCTCCGGATGTATTAAGTCACAATCTGGAAACTGTTCCAAGTAAGTATCGTCGAGTTCGCCCTCAAGCAAAATACCAACGATCATTAGATCTACTCCTCAAAGTTAAAGAAGAAGGAATCCGCTCAAAAACCGGAATTATGGTTGGTCTTGGTGAAACTCGTGAAGAAGTGATCGAGTTAATGCAGGATTGTGTAGACCATAAAGTTGATGTACTAACTATCGGACAGTATATGCAACCTACTAAAATGCATCATCCGGTTATGGATTGGGTACACCCTGATCAATTCGCAGAATACAAAGAGATCGGTGAAAAATTAGGTATCGGTCATGTGGAAAGCGGACCTTTAGTTCGTTCATCTTATCACGCAGAAAGACACGTTTAATTTTTTTCTTATACTTCAGGTAGTATCTTGGGGTAAAATAAAAATACATGCTAGCAACACTTACTGTTTTAGGAATCAGTTTCGTATTAGGATCTATTCCATCCGCAATTTGGGTGGGAAAGCTCTTTAAAGGAGTTGATGTTCGTGAACATGGCAGCGGTAATGCCGGAACCACAAATACTTTTCGGGTTTTAGGGTGGCCTTCAGGAGTTACCGTTTTCACTATGGACTTTATGAAAGGTTTTGTTGCTTCCTTTTGGGTAAGTGCTTTAGCCTGGGATATGTTTGCCGGACCGCTTTCACCTCCAAACTGGGAAGTTGATGCTTTTTTAAAGATAAGTTGTGGCCTTTTTGCAGTAATCGGGCATATGTTTCCTCTTTTTGCAAAGTTTAAAGGAGGAAAGGGAGCTGCAACGGCATGCGGAATGCTCTTTGGAATAGAACCTATTTCAATCGGAATTTCATCTATCATTTTTGTGACTACCATCCTGTTAACCAGATATGTTTCACTTGCCTCGATCCTTGCTTCTTTTTTCTATCCCGTAAGCTTGATCGTTATGAAGTATGTGTATGGATTCGACAAATTAGTTGATGGAAGCATGGTTATTTTTGGTGCTTTTGTAGCTACCGGAATTATTGTGAAGCATAAATCCAACATCAAACGACTTATGGATGGCACGGAAAGCAAAGTAGGTTCCTCATCAAAGAAAAAAGAACAAGAAGCTGAAGAAGATCCCGAACAAACAAAAGAAGAGATCGAAGTATGAGAAATGTCACCATTATTGGAGCCGGAAGTTTTGGAACAGCACTTGCAACAGTTTTAGATACTGCCGGAAATAACGTTCAAATATGGGCTCGTGAAAAAGAAGTGGTTGACAGTATCAACAACAATCACAGAAACCCTTCATATTTGTCCGATATCCGATTGCCAGTTTCCATCAAAGCGTACGATGACTTAGAGCACTGCCTTCGTGATCAGGATATGATCTTGTTTGCAACCCCATCTCACACCCTTAGAGAGGTTGCCGCAAAAATAAAACCTTGTTTAGACGGACATGAGATTCTGGTTACTGTTTCTAAAGGAATCGAGAATGGCACTTTTAAAACTATGTCTCAGATCCTGGTTGAGGTTATGGAGGGGGTAACTCTAGAAGATAATATTGGAGTTCTTTATGGACCAAGTCATGCTGAAGAAGTCTCTCATCTAAAACCTACTACCGTAGTTGCTGCTTCTTATTCCACAAGAACAGCCAGAATTATCCAAGAAACTTTTCTCACGCCAATGTTCAGGGTTTATTTGAATAATGACATTGTCGGTGTTGAGATCGGTGGATCCGTAAAAAATATTATGGCCATCGCAGCCGGTATTGTTGACAGTGCAGAACTTGGAGATAATGCTAAAGCTGCTTTGATCACCCGTGGACTTCATGAAATGAAAAGAATGGGCGTAATGATGGGCGGTTATGCGGAAACTTTCTCCGGCCTAACAGGGATGGGAGATCTTATTGTAACTTGTACTTCAAAACATAGCCGGAACAGATATGTAGGCTCACAAATTGGACTTGGCAAAAAGCTGGATGAAATCATTGACAGCATGAATATGGTTGCGGAAGGGATCAAGACAACTAAATCCGTTCGTGACTGGGCAAAACGTAATAATGTTGATATGCCGATCACTTGTGCAGTTTACAGGGTTTTATTTGAAAATGAAGACCCTAAAGATGCTTTGAATTCGTTGATGACGAGAGACCCGAAAGACGAAGTCTCTATCTAATAGAACACACTGACTTTTGTCAGCAATAATATCATGAAAGACGAGTACGAATTATATTTGCAGAACTCAGATTCAGTTACTGTTTCTGAGATGAGGTTGAAAGACCTTAAGAATCTGATTGCAACAGGAGAAAGCTCTTTTCTCGAATTTAAACACAAAGTTGCTTCACCCGAAAAAATTGCCAAAGAAATGGTTGCCTTCGCCAACACTAATGGAGGTCGGATCCTGATCGGGGTAGATGATAACGGTGATATTGTTGGAATTGAAAGCTATTACGAAGAAGAGTTCTGGCTGAAACAGGCTGCTAAAGAAGTTTGTGTACCGGCTCTCAACATTAACATTGAAATGGTGCATGCAGGAAAAAAAGATGTATTGGTTGTAGAAGTTCCTGAATCTGAAAACAAACCAATTGCTGTAAAAGGAGATTCCAAAAGATCGGTATATATTCGTCAGGATGATGAAAATATCATTGCTACAGACGATAGAGTTGAGATACTAAAAAACAAAACCTCAGCTACAGGTGTAACTTTTGAATACGGTGAAAGAGAGCAGCAGTTGTTCCGGTTTTTAAATGAATATGGAGATATCACTATTGAACGCTTTTCCATCATTTCGAATATTACAACTTACAGAGCCGAACGTATTCTTGTAGATATGGCTAGTGCCGGAGTCCTGGATACATATGAACAAAAAGGCGTAGTTCATTATACATTTTCGCATAAAAATTCGTAATTTTGACTTGTTCTAAATAAGGAGAGCAATGACCAATCAAGACGAAAATCTAGACGATATTATTTCCTCACTCATCGATGTGGATGAAGAAGAAACTTCACCCAACAAAGAGGAAAAACATGAGCTGACCGGCGAGCCCGTAACTCTTACAGAAAGAGCTTCTAAACAAGTTAAGGCGATTATTGAAAAAGAAGGGCTGGATGATAATCTCTTCCTTAGAGTTGCCGTAGAAGGTGGTGGATGTTCGGGATTGAGCTATAAACTAGGACTGGATTACCGAACGGAAGATGATGTCGTATTTGAGAACTACGGAGTTGAAGTTATTGTAGCCTCTAAACACCTGATGTACTTAGAAGGAATTGAGATCGACTATCCTGATGGATTAGATGCTCGTGGATTTACCTTCGATAATCCCAATTCTGTTGAAGATTGCGGTTGCGGAACCAGTTTCTCTATCTGATTTTATTTTACATACAGTTGAACCTAAACTCAATATTTATTAAATAATATTGTAAGGTTTCCCGCTTAACTTGTCTTACTGTATGTGAAAAAGAGATCTTCATATAAATTCCCAGTCGAACAGTTCCCGGCACTTCGGGTGGTGCTGCTTTATATTATCGGAATTCTCTGTTCTCAACTATTCCGGACAGATCTGCTCGTTCTCATATTTTCCTCAATTGGTTTATTAGCTACCTATTTCACTTTTGAGGCGCTTTCGAGGAAAACAGTTTCTATCATACTTACAAGAATTTCAACCCTTTTGTATTGCCTGATCATTTTTGCTGCCGGATTTACAATTAACTCCATTGATTCAAAGAAAAATCAGTCCGCTATTGAGATGCTTATATCTGATTCAGAGTGGTCAGAGATTCAGGTTTCAGGCAATGTTCTCTCTATATCCAAAAATAGTTCAGGAGATAAAAGACTCGACCTAGATGTTAGTAACAGCAACCTTTCCGGTTTTTCTTCCAACATTAAGTTCAAAAGTAGAATACTTTGGGATAATAATCACCCGGTAGAACTTGGCGATCAAATTGAAATAACCGGGACTGTAATTCCGATCTCTGAACCCCGAAACCCAACTCAGTTTGATTACAAAGCTTTTCTTGAATCCAGAAACATCTATACTCAAATAAGAGCTGATTCTGTAATACAGATCAATCCTGAAACTTCCTTATTCAGCTGGATCTCAATTCGCAAAAAAGCACTCAAACTGGTGGATCATAATTTTGATTCTGTAACAGCGCCTATCGCAAAAGCATTACTTTTAGGTTACAAAAATGAATTGGAGGGAAATACTAAACAAGCTTTCGCCAGAGCAGGGTTATCACACATTATGGCTGTTTCTGGCTTGCATGTTGGCTTGATCATTGCTCCTTTTTGGTTGATCATCCCTTATTTCTGGACCAAAAAACACGGCACAAAAATTGGCTTGGCACTTCTGATACTGATCTTGGTTTTTTATGCAGGACTCACCGGGTTTTCGGTCTCTGTTCTACGCGCTTCAGTGATGGCTGTTCTTTTAACTTATGGCAAACTGTTTTCCAAAAGCAGTGATTCTCTGAACTTAATGGGCATTGCAGCATTGGTGATTCTGCTATTCGATCCTTCTCAACTTTTTGAAATTGGGTTTCAGCTTTCTTTCAGTGCCGTTCTAATAATTCTTTTAGTGCTTCCTGTAATACAAAACGTAATTCCTTACTGGGTTCGCATAAAATGGTACGGCGCCCCGATCATGGTCATTATCATTTCACTTGTGGTCCAACTTGGACTCTATCCCCTTCAGGCTTTTTACTTCGGTGAAGTCTCCATCATCAGTCCCCTGGCAAATGCATTATTCGTTCCTCTGTTAGGACTCATTGTTCCGCTTTCACTTTTAGCTTTGATAATAAGCTCCATAATTCCTGCAATTGGTTTCTTCATCAATTATCCTTCACTCGTCTTTCTGGGAGCCCTTAACGATTTTGTTTCTTTTTCTTCTCAACTTTCTCAGTCATGGTTTGAGGTAGAAAAACCCAGTATTTTGATCTTTCTTTTCTGGATCTCTTTTGTCTTAATGATCGGTTCATGGAGAAATCCCAATATAAAATGGAAGCTGATGGCCGTTTCTCTGTTCTTTCTGTTCTTTGTTCCTCTTGATTCAGCTTTAAGAAAACTTGAGTCTCCGAAAATGACTGTCACCGTTCTTGATGTGGGGCAGGGAGACGCTACTTTCTTACAGACTCCCAATGGAAAAAATATACTGATTGATGCAGGAGTTTGGAGTCCGGGGTCAAATTCCGGAAAACAGATTTTACTTCCTTTCTTTAAAGAAAATAATATTCAGAAATTAGATGCTGTATTTCTTTCTCATCCTCATGCGGATCATATTGGAGGTATCAAGGATCTCATAAATGAAATTGATATAGACACTATTTATAACTCCGGATTTGAATATGAATCAAATTTGTACAGAGATTATATCAGCCTTGCCGATTCAAAAGATATCCCCGTAGTATCTCTCAATGCCGGAACAACAATTGATATTGACGAGAGCTTGCTCATCTTAGTGCTCGGTCCTGAAAAAGGACAGTTCAACAATGATCCCAATCAACATTCTTTAGTTTTGAACATAATTCATGGAGAAAATGAGTTTTTGTTCACCGGTGACGCTGGGGAAGATCAGGAGCGAAGACTGGTAGAAAATTACGGTCATCTTTTAGATACTGACTTCCTCAAAGTCGGACATCATGGAAGCAAAACCAGCTCAGAATTATTTTTCCTGCAAGAAGTTACTCCGGAAGTAGCTGTCGTATCCGTTGCCGAAAGGAATCGGTTCGGGCATCCTCATCCAGAAGCTGTTGAAAGACTAGAATCCACTCATTCCGAGATCTACTATACCAGCCGGGATAAAGCCTTAATATTTGAAAGCGATGGAAAAAGTATTCAGCGAGTGAAGTGGTATTAAACTAAGCCTCCTTATAATATCTCCATAAGTCCAGAATTGTTAGTTTAGAAACACAAAATTCAATTTTCCATAAAATGTGTTTTACATAATAATCCCTTATTTTAGGGAACTAACTAATCATTATAGAGCTACACCAAAAAAATTAATGGACCAAAAGGAACGACCGAGCTTTGAAGAAGCTTTAAATAAGCTGGAAGAAATAGTTTCCAAATTAGAGGATGAGTCCATTACTTTGGAGGAATCTGTTACTCTGTATGAAGAAGGAGTAAAACTCTCCAAATTTTGTACAGAAATCCTAAACGATGCTGAACTTCGTATTGAACAGGTGAATGAAGTAAATAGTTAACAAATTATGGAACAGAACATACCACAACCGGGTGAGCTTTTATCTAAAATAAATACTCCTGAAGATCTGAGAAAACTTGATCCAAAAGAGCTTCAGGATGTTTGTGATGAACTCCGGAATTATATCATCGACATGGTTTCCGTTTATGGCGGTCACTTTGGAGCCAGTCTTGGTGTTGTAGAACTTACAACCGCTATTCATTATGTATACAAAACTCCGGAAGATCGTTTGGTTTGGGATGTTGGCCATCAGGCTTATGGACATAAAATTTTAACCGGACGACGAGAACAATTTCACACAAACCGTTTGTACGGTGGTATTTCCGGTTTTCCAAAACGTACCGAAAGCGAATATGATACTTTTGGCGTTGGTCATTCCAGTACTTCAATTTCTGCCGCTCTTGGGATGGCAGTGGCAAATACCCTAGATAAAGGTGATCGTAAAGTTGTAGCAGTAATTGGTGATGGTTCTATGACTGCAGGTTTGGCTTTTGAAGCAATGAATAATGCAGGAGCCATGAACAGCGACATTCTTGTTATTCTGAATGACAACTGTATGTCTATCGATCCTAATGTTGGTGCTTTAAAAGAATATTTAACGGATATCACAACGAGTAAAACCTTCAATAAAATGAGGGATGAGATTTATGATATGCTCGGGCATTTCAAATCTGCCGGTGAAAAAATGCGCAAAGTTGCTTCCAGATTGGAAAACGCTGTAACTGCCGCTATTACTCCGGGCTCTCTGTTTCGTGCACTTGGTTTTAAATATTACGGCCCGATGGATGGACATGATGTGGACGGGCTCAGAAAGACTTTGGAAGACCTGAAAACAGTAAAAGGACCAAAGCTGCTACATGTTGTAACCGTGAAAGGAAAAGGATTTGCACCGGCTGAACGTGAACAAACGAAATGGCACGCATCCAGCAGCCCTTTTGATAAAATTACAGGAAAGGCACTCAACCCGGCTCCGAAAACAAAAGGAGCTCCTAAATATCAGGATGTGTTTGGCGAAGCTTTGGTAGAATTAGCAGCCAAAGATGAGCGGATTGTAAGTATGACTCCTGCCATGCCAAGTGGCTCCAGTCTGTGGCCAATGATGAACACTTTCCCCGAAAGAGCTTTTGATGTTGGAATAGCCGAACAACATGCCGTTACTTTTGCTGCAGGTTTAGCTACTGAAGGAAAAAAAGCTTTCTGCGCTATCTATTCTTCTTTTTTACAGCGAGGATATGATCAGTTGGTCCATGATGTAGCTATCCAGAAATTACCTGTAGTTTTTTGCATTGATCGTGCCGGATTTGCCGGAGCTGACGGACCAACACATCACGGTTTATATGATATCGCCTTTATGCGAACCGTTCCCAATATTGTAATCTCTTCTCCATTGAATGAGCAGGATTTGAGAGATATGATGTTCACGGCGTCCACTTTCGAAGATGCATCATGGGCAATTCGTTATCCACGTGGAAAAGCGACCGGCATGAACGTTCGTCAAGAATTTAAAACTATGGAAATTGGAAAAGGAATAGAACTTCGTGAAGGAGAAAATATAGCCGTTCTGAGTTTTGGTCCTATTGGTAAATATGTAATTACAGTTGCTGATGATTTAGCTAAAGAAGGCATTAATATCGGTCATTACGATATGCGTTTTGCAAAACCTTTGGATGAGGAACTTATTGATGAGATTTGTGACAAATATGATCACATCATCACGTTAGAAGACGGTGCTAAAATGGGTGGATTCGGTAGCGCAGTTGCTGAATATATCATCGAAAAAGAAAATCGTCCAAGCGTAAAAATTCTTGGTATTCCTGATGTTATTGTTGAACACGGAACTCAGGAAGAGTTGCATGATGAAGTTGGAATTGGGGTAAAAGGAATTAAAGAAGCTGTTATCTCCGTACTTGAAAAGGTATAGTTTTAAATAATTTTTAATAAATTATAAGAGTTATGGATAAACGAGTTCAAATTTTATTTCTTTTTTTGAGTATCGGAATATTTATCAACTCATGTAATACAACCTCTGCTACAGAACCATTATCTGTATCATTTGTAATGTATGATGTATTTGAAAAAGATAGTTTGATACTACAGCCTGAACAATTTTTGATAGATGGAAATCCTGTTAAGCATTATGTATCAACCGGGTACTCATCCGATCTTGATCCGGGATCTTATTCTATCTCTGTCCGAAATTCGGATCACATTTCACTGGATACAACTATTTCAATTACTGAAAGTACAGATGTTATTTCTTTAGAATTGGAACCGAAAAAAATCATTTATTTTGACCCTGTCATTGGGGAGAAATGGGTTTTCGATTACAATGACTTTACCTCTTACCCAAATTCAGATAGAATAAGAACTTCAGGTACTATGACATGGGAGGTTATTGAGCAAAACTTAGATCAAGAAACAAATGAACCTGTTTTTACTGTTAAAAACCACCTTAATGCGATGAAAAGAAGAGAGAGCTTTGAAGGTAACCCCATTGATAGTTCTTATATTGACAACACTAGCTCTTTCACCATCACTCTAAGAAATAATGGTAGCGTTTCTTTTTCAACTATCAAATACGTTTATAATTTGACTGAGCCTGTATCAGCTACTTATATAAATGATGAACACTACGAAACGCCGGTGCTTCAATCATATCCTATGTCAAGAGTGAATAGCGAAAATCAAATCATTAGGCTTGAATATGGTGAATTTTTGAACAGCTCAAGAATCGCTCCGGATGTAGGATTTACAAACTACGCAAGGTCTGTACTGGGAAATACAAAATTTTCTACTTCAATAAGTTTAGTCTCTCACACAAAATAAACTATTTAGTTGTACACCCTCTCCGATTTCGATTATCACCTTCCTGAAGAACTTATAGCTCAATCTCCGGCAAGCCCAAGAGATCATGCCAGATTGTTGGTGTACGATCGAGCTTCTAAACAGATCAAAGACGATTTCTTTTATAATCTTGGAGAATATCTTCCCAAAGAAACCACCCTTGTTGTCAATAACAGCAAAGTAGAGAAATGCCGACTTATGTTTGATGGCGGTAAAAAAGAGCTGTTCGTCACTTCAGTCAGAAACAATAATACGGTTGAAGCTTTAGTACGTCCGGGCAAGAAATTCCGTGTCGGGAAAACGGTGGAACTTGCTGATGAAATTACCGCAGAAGTCACTCATGTAGCCGAAGATGGTTTGAGAACACTCATTCTTTCTCACGATCTGGATGCTCCTGAACTTGAGCCATTCAAATACACTCCTTTTCCTCCATATATAGAACAGGATGAATCTCTGGCATCGGAATATCAGACGGTATACGCAAAAGATCTTGGAAGCAAGGCTGCACCTACAGCCGGTTTACATTTTACTGATGAGTTACTTGCTAAGTTAAATGCTCAGAGAATACAAAAATCAGAAGTTACTCTGCATGTTGGTCTGGGTACTTTTGCTCCGGTAAAAACAGAAAAGCTTGATGAACACATCATGCACAGTGAGTGGTATCAACTGGATGCTAAAACTGCCGAAGAATTGACAAAATCAGATCACATCACTGCAGTAGGAACTACGAGCGTACGAGTTCTTGAATCCTTAGCGAGTAACGAACGTACGTTTGAGCCTCAAAGCGGAGAAACGGATATATTCATTACTCCGGGATATCAATTCAAAGCCGTTGATTCTCTTATCACGAACTTTCATCTTCCCAAAAGCACTTTGCTAATGTTGGTTTCTGCGCTAATGGGTTTTGATGAAATGCATCGTATTTACGAACACGCCATTAAAGAACAATATCGCTTCTACTCCTTTGGCGATGCTATGTTGATAGTTTAGTAGAGCTGGTTTTAAAAAAATTCACCCTTAGTATTTGAGACGGAAAAGAGAACATGATCCGTATGCGTCTGCGAAGCAGGAATAATCCTTTCTGGTTGCAAGATTAGTCGCAGGACTAAAGTCCTTGCTTGTTTATGTACGAGTTTAAGGCAAGAGCATAAGCTAGAAGGGGATTTATCCCAGGGCTAAGTCTGGACTCGATGCTATGCGTTGGAAACGGACCTCCCCGGCTAAGAAACAGATTCTTTGGTTCTGAGTAGTTCGCCCCTCCTTGGATAAGGAGGGGAATTCCAGAATTAATTCTAATTTTTTATCAACGCGTCCTCCTCCTGTTGCAGGAGGAGACAGAGGAGGTCTATACTTAAGAATTGCGAGTACATTTACTTGATAATGTTTTGGTACCGACAAGAATAATTGGAAGCTTTTCTCACATCTTTACGTCTATTATTAATCATCTTTTTATTTAAACTTCTTGATCGTCCAGGCCAAACTGGTAGTTACATAAAAACCTTCCAACGGACGTTGACCAAACTCTATCCTGTACAACAGATTTCCAAAGAAACCGATCTTGCGATCGAAGTTTTGTTTTTGGGTCATAGGATTTAACTGCCATGTCATACCTGCTCTCCAGCCCAGAGTTTCTTCCACTTTTTGGGTATTTCCACCTGAAGTTACATCTACTGATGTTGGTAAAACCAGAACATCCACAAAAGGACGAAAATTTCTTGCGTAAGCAAAAGTGTATCCATCGCTGTCCTGAATATGCATAAATAGCTTTCTGGTATAACCTAATCCTGCATAAATTCCTTTATGAAAGATGTTTGTCACTTCGTAAAAAGTAAAATTCTCTTCGTACTCGAAAGCGCTGTTTCTTAAATACAGACCTCCTCTTACATTCAGCTCTGAAGTTATGTCTCCCGGTAATTTTACAGTGGTATATGTATTTATGTCTTTACCCTCTAAATAATTTCTTTCATAGCTGAACGCCAGTAATACCGGAACATTGGTACTTTTAGTTTTTGAAGAAAGTGTAAACTCAGCGCCGGCATTAAACAGAAATGGGAAGCTGGTTTTTTCTAAAGAGAACAAAGAATACAGAAACAGACCTTCCGCTTTAAGTTTATCGGTTATGGGATACAGCGTCTCTGCTCCTACACTAAGAATAGAAGCTCCTGATAAATTGTTGAAACCCGCATCCACTCCAAAATAATGAAGCCCGAGATAGCCGGATTGAACTTCAGACGGATCTGAATATATCTGTCGATAAGTTTTTTGAGCAAATAAACTTGCTGTTGTTGCAATAAGAGTAACTAATAAGACCGAATACTTTAACTTCATGACTAAGAAACTTGTTTAAGGTTTCTATAAAACTAACAGAAGCACTAAAGTCTGTAAATCGCCCAAACTAGGTATTCTCTTTTGTGATTAGCCGTGTAAAAGAGATACATGTTTCCTATATTTGGAGTCCAAAATATGCACCCGTAGCTCAACTGGATAGAGTACCAGATTTCGGCTCTGGGGGTTGGGGGTTCGAACCCCTCCGGGTGTACTTAAAGCCACTTCAGTTTAATAATTGAAGTGGCTTTTCTCTATTTCTCAAACCTTGTTCTGAATTCCTCCTTGTATGATTTTCCAACCGGAATCTCATGCTCTTTGATCGAGATCATATTCCCTTCCACATAATTTATTTTTGTAAGAGAAACTGCATAGGAACGGTGAACCCTCACAAATTTTGTAGAATTAACCTCTTCGATAAATGAAGTTAGTGTGCTATTGAAAGTAAGCTTTTGAGACTCTGTATAAAGTGTGATATAATCTCCCAATGCTTCAGCATACAAAATCTCAGATAAACTGATTCTGAACAGTTTTCCATCCGCTTTTACGGTGATAGATTCTTCTTTTATTTCGGATTTCTTTAAAGTCACTTTATTTACAGCTTTCAGGAACCTTTCAAAAGAAAATGGCTTCAGTAAATAATCCACTACATCCAGTTCATATCCTTCCAGTGCATATTCAGAATAGGCTGTTGTAATAATAACTTTGGGAGGATCATCCAGGCTTTTCAAAAAACTGATCCCGGAAAGTTTTGGCATGTTAATATCCAGAAAGATCAGATCGATCGACTCCTTTTGTAAAAATGCCAGACCGTCAACCGCGTTTTCAAATTCACGAACCAGTGTTAATGAAGGAGTATCCTGAACGTAGGTTTTAAGAACATCTCTCGCTACGGGTTCATCTTCGATAATTATACAACGTATCATGAGAGATCAATTTTAAGTGCGGCTTTAAACGTACTGTCATCCTTTTTTATATCCAGATTGTGTTTCCCCGGATATGAAAATTCCAGTCTTTTCTGGGTATTAGCCAATCCTGTTCCGGATGATTCGGATTTTCCTATTACTTCAATTTCATTAAGAGCATTTTCGACAATCATTTCCAAAATTTTGTCTTCTACTGCCAACGATATTTTTATTCTTTCATTTAATCCTGAAACCGACCCATACTTAAAAGCATTTTCAATAAACGTGATCAATAAAAGTGGCTGAATTTTTAGGTCTTCAACATTTCCATTTACTACAAAGATGACTCTGTTCGGATTGCTCAGTCGCTCTTTTTGAAGATCAATAAATTTCCTTATGTATTCTATTTCCTGATCTAGTTGAACTTCATTTTTATTCATGTTCTCAACAACATATCTCAGAATATCTGATAGTTTTAAGATCATTTCGGGAGCTTTGTCCGTCTTTTTTAAAGCCTCACCATAGATCGTGTTTAAGCTGTTGAACAGAAAGTGAGGATTTATCTGAGCTTGTAAAGCTTTTAGCTCACTTTTTGTTTTTTCTTCTTCCAGCTGAGCAATTTCAACTTCTTTTTCTTTTCGATTGAACCAGGATTTTGAAAGCTCGATCAAAGTTGATGTGGTTACATAAATAGCCATGATTCCAAACAGTTCCAGTGGATTATAAACACCGACAAAATAGTATTCCGGAAATAGAAGATCAGCTATGGGGCCGTAAGAAAGTTGATACGCTCCCTGAACAACTCCAAACCCGGCAAAAGCGATCAAGAATAAATATAACCAAATGTTATGCTTCTTAAGAATATTCGGAATCACCTGATATATGTTAAGAGTAACTACAGTGACAAAAGGAATATGAAACAGAAATGTATAGATCCAATCGATCTTCCGGATCTCATCCCCTCTGGAAAACAGGTTCAATGTAATCGCAAAAGAAATTGTCCAGAATACTAGATTCTGGACAATTTGATTTAATACTTTTCTTTTAAAGCTCATTGCTTAATCTTTTCAAATTGATGGGATCTTCATAAGCTTTTTCATCATCTCCGTACTTTTTGACAAACTTGTTTAGCTCCTCAGTTGATGCTGTGATCAACACATTTTCACCAATTGTTTCGTGTTTAATGCGAACACGATTTTCCTGGATCAGGTCCGATATCCAGTCAGATTTGAATAGCTCAATGTTCAGATCATCACCTTCAATTTTGATCTTCGAAAATGTATGAACCGGAAATAGGTGAAAATTCTCGAAATTAACATCCCGAAAAATATCAGAAATGGTAATGTCCATGTAATAGGTATCGTTAATTCTACCAATTCTTGCTTCTAATAAAACTGAATCAGGAATGTCTTCATTCAGATCCTCATATACTACAAAATAGGCTTTATCATCTTTTGAAAGAGCGTCCCCTTCATCGAAACTGAACTTCACGTCTCCTGAAACGTTTAACCCGCTAAGAGATATGTTCTTTATGTTTTTCGAATCTCTGAAGAATGTCCATCGGGAATCTTCCGTTTCCCACCTTCCTTCCAAACCTTCTAATAGTTCAGCTTTTTCTTTGGTAATTAAAGGGTGTAAAGATTGAAGAAAACACCCTGAGAAAAAAATCAGAATACAAGACAGGTAAATGGTATTTCTTACTAACGATTTCATAATTGTGTGATTTGTTTTTGATTGCAAAACAAAGAAAAGAAACTATGAAACCGGGATAAATTTTATTCGATGAACGTATTCAAAATCTCGTTAAAAGGATCGGCTGAACTCTAAATCAATCAACAGAGTTATTGAAACGGTCTCTTAGGTCTTGTACATACACACCGATATCATTTCTTAATTCAAATAAGCGACCGTTAAATTCTGCGTAACTTTGCTTAGTAAAAAAGGACTTAGTTTTGAGTTTTCGCATCATTTCTAGTGATTGGTTTGCAAACCTTAGCGCCTTTTTTGTATATGCGATATTTGCCCCTAAAAACTCTTGTTCGAAACCAAAAGAGTATCCACCGGCTAGTTTTGCAGCAATTTTTAAGCTATCCCCTACAAACTCCAGAAATACCTTATCCTGATTTTTCGAAGGAACTGATTCTGCCCATTTTAAAATATCAATGGCGTAGAAACGTGCATCTCTGAATAATCCGAGATTGTCTAACGAACCATTATCTGAAAGAGCAAAGTCTTCGCTTAAGCTTTTCCACTCTTCTCCTGCATCAAAGTCATCATCATCTTCAGCATCCGGAAATTCGTCGAACTCATCAAGCCCAAACAAAAAGTCTTCATCATCAAATTCATCTTCATCTTCCCAATCATCTTCATCTTCAGGAAAGTAAGCCTCATCCATCAACAGCTCTTCTTCTACGTATGCTTCAAAAGCATCATCTTCACTAAGACTTTCTTTCAGAAGAGTGATCCATCTTGGCACATTTCCTTTTACATCAGACTCAATAAACTTTCTGAGTTGCTCGCTTTTTTTCTCTACTTCATTAAGATGGGCTTCCCATTGAAATTCATTCCAAAGTTCGCCGTTAAATCCATCCATGCTCATATATTTTCTCGCAAATGTGTGGGTTGTTCATAGAAAAGAAATTTTATCCATTCACGCAAGGGTACGTGGAAAAGTAACGCTTTTTGTGGATAAAAATTGGCTAAAGTCGTTCTAATACTCCAATTAATACTTGTGTCATTTTAGGCTCAGCCTGTGCAGCTGCTGCAAATATCTCTTCAAGTACCACAGGCTTCAGTGAATCGGGGAAGCATTCATCAGTAATTACTGATATTCCTAGCACATCCATCCCCATATGGACAGCAGCTATTACCTCCGGAACTGTACTCATCCCAACAACATCGGCTCCCAACTGTCTCATATATCTGTATTCAGCTCTGGTTTCGAGCATTGGTCCTGAAATAGCTAAATAGATTCCCTGATGCATTTTTAAAGAATTATCGAGAGCAACATTCTGAGCAATTTCTCTTAATCGCGAAGTGTAAGGATCACTCATGTCCGGGAATCGAGGGCCTAATTCATCATCATTCGGGCCGATCAAAGGATTGTCGCCTAAAAAATTAATGTGATCGGTGATCAACATAATATCACCGGCTTCAAAATTGGGGTTCATTCCGCCGCAGGCGTTACTTACAAAAAGACTGTGAGCTCCGAGAGCTTTGGCTACTCTTACGGGAAATGCAATTTGTTGCATGGTATATCCTTCATAGAAATGAAAGCGCCCTTGCATGGCTACCACTTTCTTTCCTCCCAACATTCCAAAAAGTAATCTTCCTGCATGACTTTCAACCGTAGAAACCGGAAAGTGTGGAATATCTGAATAGCTGATAGAATCCTGAACGTCTATCTCATCACCCAGTTGACCTAAACCGGTTCCAAGAATTAACAGATACTCCGGTTGGAAATCTGTTTTTGATTGTATAAAATCTAGTGCTTCATCTCTTTTTGAACGGAATTGTTCAACGGTGTCTAATGCCATAATCAGTTAAAATATTGTTAGTCTATTTCATCGAGGATATCATCAAGATGTTCTGTACCGGGAGGCAAGGAGAGGTCTATTTCCTCTTCTTTTTTACTTTTCATCTCTTCAGATTCAGGCCCTTCTTCATCGAGTTCAAAACGAGGTTTTCTTTCCTCAGCCGAATCTTGTCCTGTATACAAATCTTCTTTGGGTAAATTAAAAATACCCATTTCATCTTTACCAAATTTTGATAATGATTCCTGAGAATTTTCTAGGAATGAATTCATTCCTGCGATAATCTCTTCTCTTTTTTCTAATAGTCGCTGAATGTTTTGGCGAATTTGCTGCCTTTGATGGTTGGCTTCTTTTAGAATTCCCTCGGCCTGCATTTCAGCTTTATCGATCTTGTTCTGAGCTTCTGCTTTTGCACCATCCAGTTTTTGAGCAACGGATTCTTTGGTGGTTTGCAACGTTTCATGAAGTGCTTCTTCTACACGCTCATAATGGCGAACACGATCATTTAACTTATCGATCTGATGTTCAAGTTCTTTGTTTTTGTTAAGCAAATGCTCAACCTCGTTCGAAACCAGCGTCAGAAAAGATTGAACATCAGCAACATCAAACCCTCGGAGGGTTTTCTCGAACTGCTGTTGTTTAATTTCAAGAGGGGTAAGTTTCATTGCACGAATATTTTAAGAGTAATCTTATCAGTTAATAAAATAACACTTATTCGTTTAACATGTTCCTCAGATTAGAATCATCTTCTTTTTCATCAGAAGACCGAACTTCCTTTTCTTCGATCTCAATCTCTCCCGCATTCGAAGCCTCGGGAATTCTTATCTTTTCTTCTTCAAGATCCGCAACTATGGATTCAAGATTGGCAATTCTGCGTTCTGTGCTTTTTTTGAAATCCCCCAACGCTTTAAAAAACTGAGGATTGATCTCTCCACTTGATTTATCTTTCATTGCTTTGATCTTGTTTATCTCAAAGGTTTTCTTTGCGATATATGTAACAAATCCAGTACCCGAAATTATTGCTGTAAGAATTATAATAAAAATCTCTTCAGGCATAACCTATCTCCTAGTTTTGTACCCTGTTTCTAGTTGAGTCGTCATTTCCATCTGAATAGTACTCATCTTTTATCTCTATATCATCTAGAGGTACATTTTTTTTCACATCTGAACCAGATGAAGACACTGATCCTTCTAATTTTTCTATTCTAGCTTTAAGATTTTGAATAATTTTCCGAAGCTCATGTATCTCCTTCGTACTAGCCATCCTTTTCTCTTCATGCTTCAGCTCCTGTTCCCGATATTTCGTTATAAAACCTCCAATTATTGCAACTAGCGGTATAATTGCCCACCATGGTAATCCAAATAACATAATGCCCTGTGTTTTAATTAATAGTACAATGCCGACTACGGGATTGTTTAATCATAGTTTCGCGCACCGAATATTTCGCTTCCTACCCGAACCATGGTTGCTCCTTCTTCTATCGCAACTTCCATATCGTTGCTCATCCCCATAGAGAGCTCTCTGAGTTTAACACTTCCTGAGTTAAATTCCTGATGCTCATCAAAAAGGTTTTTTAGCAACTTGAATTCATGGCGCACATCTTCAGGGTCATCTGTAAAAGTAGCCATTCCCATTAATCCACACACCGTTACATTTTCAAAATTTGTAGCGGATTCCAAAAGCCGTGCAAGATCTTCCGGTTCAACTCCTCCTTTTTGTTTTTCACCGCTGATGTTTACCTGAATGAGAGCATTAATTTTATTTCCATTAGCGCGTTTTTCAAATTCTTTTAGATATTTCAGCTTTTCAATGGAATGAACCCAGTTCACTTTATCGGCAATGAGTTTAATTTTGTTAGTCTGAAGATTTCCGATCATATGCCAGGAGATCTTCTTTCCATCAAACTCGGGAATCTTGTCTTCCAGTTCCTGCATTCTGTTTTCTCCGAACTCAACTTGTCCGCATTTCAATGCTTCCTGTATATATGAAACCGGTTTGGTTTTGCTTACTGCAACCAGCATAACCCCGCTGCTATCCCTCCCGATTTTCTTACAAGTGCTCTCAATTTTGGCCTTTACTTTCTCAATATTTTCACAAATTTGTGATTTTTCCATTCAAATCAGTGGTTTAGTATTAATTTTACATTAATAACATCAATAAAGGCTTTTATCATTCAATAATTACCCTTATTTTTGGGAGCTCAAAGAAAGCCTAAATCAACTTCTATTGTACAAACTGACTTTCTACAAATTCATAGCGTTCCCGTCGGGTCAATTTATCTTAAACATTTCAAAAGGTAAAAGATAAATGGCTACTAAAATCCGACACATATCCACCTTTTTAAATCAGTGGGCTCCTCCCGGAACTAAAATGGATTACGATAATGTCGGACTTCTTGTGGGAGACCCTGATGCCGAAGTTACAAATGTACTTACTTGTTTAGATATAACAGATGCAATTGTAGCCGAAGCGATCCAAAATGATTGCGAACTTATTGTAGCGCATCATCCCCTTATTTTCAGCAAGATCGGAAAGATCAATCCTACTGATGAACAAGGTCGGATCATTTATAAGCTGATAAAAAATGACATTGGTTTATTAGTTGCTCACACAAACCTGGACGCTGCATTAGATGGCGTCTCTTTTGTTTTAGCAAATATGCTGGGTTTAGATGATCTGAGTTTTCTTACAAAGAATTACTCTATCAGTAAAAAAATAAGTCTTGTAAGCTCAGTGGAGAATAGTGATTCTATGGTTCAGTTATTGAATTATTATTCAGCTGAAGATGTGCATCATTATAGTGTAGAGAGCCGAGAAAGTGATCTCAGATGTTTTGAAGCAATCATTGATAAACATCACTTACCCGCACTCAGAAAAGGACTTAAGAAAGAAGGTTTACTTAAAGAAGGCGCGCTTCAGATAACGGATCTTGTTTCCACTTCAAATAACTTTGGAATGGGAGTAATTGGTCAATACCCTGAAGACGGTTTAGGTAAAAATGAATTCCTGCACTTAGTATCTCAAGCCCTTGACGTAAAAGCCATTCGTTTTTCAGGAGATGTAAACCGAATTAAAACCGTTGCTGTTTGTGGCGGAGCAGGAGTTTTTCTGAAAGAAAAAGCCATTAAAAGTGGTGCCGATGCCTTTGTTACTGCCGATATTAAATACCACGACTATTTTACAGAGCAAGAGAATTTTCTATTAGTAGATGTAGGGCATTATGAGAGCGAATTCCCGGTTGCGGAAGCTTTAAGAAAAGAATTATCCGAAGCTTTCGACAACCTTTCTGTAACTGTTACTAATGTAGTAACCAATCCGATGCAAACCTATGTATCGGAATCCAAACCGAAATCCATTCAACAAAGCTGAAAAGCAATCCATGAAAGAAGCACTTCAACAACTAGCAAATTTACAATATATAGATAGCCGCATCGATGAGCTTAAACAGTTGAGAGGCGATCTTCCTGAAGAGATTCTTGATATTGAAACAGATATTGCCCGTAAAGAGGCTCGTCTGTCAAAACTTGAGCAAGAAGAGAAAGATCTTATTGTAGAATATGATAACCTTAAGCTTGAATTAGCAAGCTCTGAGGAGAAAACAAAAAAATACGAAGATCAGCAGCTTGCTGTTCGCAATAACAGAGAGTATGACGCTTTAACAAAAGAAATTGAAGCTCAGAAGCAGGTAGTAGAAAATGCTACTTCTCGTATTGAGGAAATCGAAAAAAGACAAGAAGCGATCGGCCCTGAAATCAAAGAGGCTAAAGCTGAACTTGACGCTGCAAAAGCTGAACTCGAAGAAAAGAGCAGCAGTCTTGAGTCTGTTACTAAATCTACTGAAGACGAAGAAGCTCAACTTCTTAAGGAAAGAAAGAAAGTAGAGAAAGAAGTAGACGCACGTTACCTGCGTAACTACAACCGCTTGAGAAATGGGCTTAACAATGGTATCGCTGTTGTAGCTATGGACAGAGGCGCTGCATTTGGCATGGCTCTTCCTCCGCAAACTCAGGTAGAAGTTCGCAGAATGAATAAAGTTATTATTGATGAGAACAGCGGTCGTATAGTCGTTGATCAATCATTCTTTGATAAAGCAAAAGAGCAGCTTTCTATTTAAAGCAATAGAAATTTTATAACTGTGATCAGCACAGATTCTAAGAAGGGAAGTCGGATGGCTTCCCTTTTTTTATTTCAAAGAGTGAAGAAGGTTTTCTTCCAATGACTTTTTCCACGCAAAGTAGCCCATCGTTGCCAAAATAGTGAAGATCAGGAATTGGAAACTCGTTAGTACCAATCCTTTATGAAAGTATAGTGGTATTGAGATCAGGTCTGTTATTATCCAGGCTATCCAGTTTTCCAGTTTCTTGCGCGCCATTAACCACATCCCAAGTATAGCAAATGCAGTAGTGGTTGCGTCCCAAAAAGGAACATCACTATCGGTAAAGTTGATAAGTACAAAAACCAATATCCCAAAACTTCCTCCCAGAATTCCCAATGAATAAAAGTTCTCTCTTAATGAGTTGATAGTAACAGGAACTTGATCTTTGTTACCATCGGTATTTGTCCAGTAGTACCAGCCGTACACGCTCATGACGAAGTAATAACCATTTACCCCCATATCGGCATATAACTTGTATTCAAATGCCAGATACACATAGATCAAAACACTTATAATCCCGGTAGGGTAAACCAAGATATTCTCTCGCATGGAATAAATTACACTGGCTACTCCACAAATTACGGCAGTCCATTCAAGTGCTGAAGTTTGAATTACTCCGCTTATGATCCCATCAATGATTGGTTGCATTTATTGACTTTTAAGAACCCTTGAGAGATTGAGTTTATGAATTGGGATAAGGTAGCTGGACCGAAGTTCATCTTTATGAATTCCCATCAGTCCGGTTCCGCGAAAATCTACTACACACACTTTTTCTTCGAGCTGGACAACTTCACCGATTCCATAGTATTCGGGACTTGGTCCGTAATATACAAGGTCACCTTTCTTCAGGTCGTTCTTTGCCCGTAAGTGATAGGGAAGTATCACCGGCAATAAATCTAAACGATATGATAGCCTTCGCTTTTTAGTAGATGACATAATTAAATTTACGGCACTTTAGCTACGATCTGAAATTAAAATGCTTCTTTCTGAGGTTCCTGTATGTTTTATCTCTATTTGAATAGCGTTTTCAGGGATTAATTCTTTTATCTTTGAAGGCCACTCGATAACGGAAACGCCCTCTCCGTATAAATATTCCTCGATGCCTATTTCTAAAGCTTCCTGAATTGTTTTCAGGCGATAGCAATCAAAATGAAAGATGGGTATTTCTCCATAGTATTCATTTATAAGAGTAAATGTTGGCGAGTTTACTTTTTCCTGATCTATACCAAATCCTGATGCGATGCCTTTTACAAAGTGTGTTTTTCCTGCTCCCAGATCACCCTCCAAACATACAACATCTCCGGCTTTCAGTTCTTCAGCGAACTTTCTACCAAATTCGATGGTCTCTTTTACCGAGCTACTTTTGAACTTCATTCTACTTTGGCTTCATCGTTGCGACCGGTAAGATCATTTCCTCCATTGAGGCGCCACCATGTTGAAAGGTATCCTTATAACGGTTCTGATATTTATTGTAATTAGTTGGATACACAAAAAAGTAATCTTCTTTAGCTATGATATAATTGTTAACACCTGTTACCTCAGGAAGTTTGTAGTCCAGTGGATTTTCCATAAAGAAAACCGCATTTCTCTCATCGGCTTTCAGGTTTCTTCCATATTTATATCTCAGATTCTTTGCCGTATCTCTGTCTCCATACACTTTGGTGTCTCTTAAAGCACGAACTGAACCATGATCTGTTGTTACCACTACCGTAACATCTTCTTCTGACAGTGTTTTAAACATTTGTAATAAATTGGAATGCAGAAACCATGCTTCTGTGATCGATCGAAAAGCTGCTTCATCCGGTGCCAATTCTTTGATCACATCAGAATCTGATCGCGAATGAACAAGGGTGTCAACAAAATTATATACAAAAGCTGCAAATTTTGACTGCGTATAATTCTGCATTTTATCTGCAATTCGCTTTCCCTCCTCAGCATTTAAAACTTTTTCATATTTGAATTTTAAATTTATTCCCGAGCGATCTAATTGCCGCTTAAGTAATTCTTCTTCATGGCGATTCAGTGACGTCTCATCCTGACCTTGTTGCCATAATTCCGGATACAATCGTTCTATATCAGAAGGGAATAATCCTGCAAAAATTGCATTTCTTGAATATGGAGTTGCTGTAGGCAGGATCGAATAATAAAAATCCGTCTCGATGTTATAATATTTTGAAAGTACTGCTTCAAAAGTCAACCACTGATCATATCTCATACAATCAATGATGAAGAACATTGTTTTTTCTCCTTTTTCAAGATGTGGCTGAACATACTTTTCAATAATTGAAGGAGATAATACAGGGGAACCATCTTTTGATGTCAGCCATGACTGGTATTCGTTTTCGATGAACCTACCGAATTCTTTATTCGCTTCATGAATTTGGTCTTCTAAAACATGAACTAAATTTTCGTCTCCGGCTTCAAGATCTATCTTCCATTTAGAGAGCTCTTTAAAAATCTCGATCCATTCCTGCCACCCTGTGTTAGGATGAATTCGTGAAGAGATCTCCCCAAACTGCTTCAAGTAGGTTTGAGCAGATTTTTCATTTTGTAATCTTGATCGTTCTAAAATTCTTTTCGTTGTAAGAAGGATCTGATTTGGGTTTACAGGCTTAATAAGATAATCAGAGATCTTCCCTCCAATAGCATCTTCCATGATGGACTCTTCTTCACTTTTTGTGATCATAACAACCGGAAGCTGAGGGTTTATGTTCTTTAGCTGCTCGAGCGTTTCTATACCATCCATTCCGGGCATTTGCTCATCAAGAAACACAATATCAAATATCTGCTCTTTTATCATTGCGATCGCATCCTCTCCGTTTGTAACAGGTTCGATATTAAACCCTTTTTTCTCTAGAAAAATAATGTGTGAACGAAGTTGATCGATCTGGTCATCTACCCATAAAATATCCGGCATACAGTCCTTAGTAATTCACTTTAGTGTTATAAACGTTTTGATGTCTTCTAATCGTTTCTCTCCGATCCCTTTAATATTTAAGAGCTCTTCGATGCTTTTAAATTCGCCGTTTTCTTGACGGTAATCAACAATTCGTTGTGCATAAGTTGAGCCTATTCCTTTCAATTTTTGGAGCTCATTAATATCAGCAGTATTTATATTAATTTTTAAAATAACAGTATTTGTTCCCTTTTCTTCATTTTCAATCAAGGAATCATTGTCAGCTAATTTTTTTCTCTCCTCAATAGCGGCTGACTTTTCTTCAAATTCTTTCAAGATAGCTGCGTAATTTTCTGAACTCGAGTTATATTTTTTTGTTATTAAAGCTGAAATCGCAAACATCATAATCACCAAAACCATTAGACACGATATTACAATTCGTTCTTTACGAGTGATCTGGAGTCTCTCGATCCAAAAAAAGATATCTCTTTTAAGTTTTTTCATGCTACTATAATTTGAAGTAAATAAGGGAACAAATTATCAGCAAGTCAACTTGTATTCGATCCTGTTAAGTGAGATGTTTACCTCCTATTATGGCAAATGCAGAAACATATATTTATAAAGACCTGCCTATCAGTTACGAAGTGATTGGCAAGGGAAAACCTCTTGTCGTATTACATGGCTGGGGGAGTAGCCGACGTGTGATGATGCCTCTCGCCAGATCTTTAGCGCACATCAGAACTTCCTATGTTCTAGATCTTCCGGGTTTCGGAGACACTCCTGAACCGAATACATCATGGAGTATTGATGATTATGCCGATGCTATTGAATCTTTCATTAGTAACAAATTTGAACAACCTGTCGATCTGCTTGTCCATTCATTTGGTGGAAGAATTACTTTAAAGCTTTGCTCCAGAAAATTTGGAAGCCAGCGCATCCAAAAAGTACTAATTACCGGTGGCGCCGGCATGAAGCCAAAACGCTCCCTGAAGTTTTATTTCAGGAAATACCTCGCAAAACTTTTAAAACTCCCGTTCAGCATTCTTCCGGAATCTTACAGAGAGCCTGCTCTTTTAAAGCTTCGGCAAACTTCTTTATGGAAAAGTCTGGGCTCGGGTGAATACAATCAGCTTTCCGGAGTGATGAGGGAAACCTTCGTAAAATCCGTTACTGAATATCTGGAAAAATGCCTCCCTCTTATCCCACATGACATACTTTTGCTTTGGGGCCGGAATGACGACGCGACCCCGGTTTATCAAGGCGAAAGAATTGAACAAGGAATAAAAAACTCAGCTCTGGTGATTATTGAAGATGCCGGTCATTATGCATTTCTTGACAAGCCCAAACAGTTTGTTTCAATTGCAGAAGCTTATTTCAAATAACAAAGAAAACCGTTTCCATCTAAACAGCCGAAAAACTCGTATTCATAAAGGAGACGGAAAAAACTTACAATTAATGTTAAGATTTCTTAATATTAGTCGATAATATATTAGGTTTCAAAGGTACAGGATATAAAAAAGGCTTCCCCATGAAAAGAGTAATTCTTTTAGAAGACGATCAATTGCTAATTGTGGTCCAAAAAAAAATGTTACAAATACTCGGTTATGATGTTATCGAAACTTCCGAAACGGGAGAAGATGGTTTAGACAAAATTAAAGCATTAGAGCCTGATTTTGTAGTAAGTGACCAAAACCTGTTGGGTAAAATGAAAGGTTTAGACGTTGTAGAAGCACTTCGTAAAGAAAATAATGAAACGCCATTTCTGATATTATCCGGAGATACTACATATGAGCATCTTAAAATGGCTTCTAACATTAAAAATGTTCACCCCTTATCAAAGCCAGTTAGGGTTGATGAACTAAAAAAAACTCTGCGTCTTTTCGAAAACTAATAGAATTCACCTAACTGTTAAGCAGTTTTGCTTCTTCTTTTCCAGGTAAGACCTATTCCTACCAAAATGATCATCATTGCTAAAATTGAAAGCGGCAATGGAAGTTCCTGAAATAAAAAGTATGCCATAATAGAGGCTAAAATAGGCTCTGCAAGTATCAGTGTTGAAAGCAACGTAGCTGAAACATATTTAACTGCATAATTCAATGAACCGTGTCCAAATATTTGAGGACCAACTGCTAATGCCAGCCCAATCAAAAATAACCGACCATCAATTTGCGATGGCATTCCTTCAGTTACCAGCAAAAAAATTGTGCATGTAATTGCTGCGTAAGCATAAACAGGAAATACATAACCTATCCAGGTTCTTTTCTGTCTGATCTTTCTTCCTATCAAAAAGTACAATGCAAATATCACAGCAGCTGTAATTGCTAACGTATTCCCTAAACCGGCTTGTGGAAATGTGTTTGAAGCATCCAGATCAAAATAACCTAGCAACAGAGTACCTATAAAAGATATGATAACTCCAGTCCAAACTATTGGGCGAAATGAGGTTTTCATTAAGGTTCGCTCGGCTACTATCAAAATGATTGGGTGAATACAAACTAAAACAGAAGCTGACGAAACTGATGTGTAATAAATGGAATTGATCCATGCAATGAAATGCAAACCTAACGCTAAACCTGCAACGGCAACTAAAACATGTTCTTTGCGTGATTCTACAGGCCTGACTTCTTTTTTAAGCTTGTAGGATATGTAGATAGGAGCAAGTATAAATACTGCTAAAACCGTTCTGATTGTAGCCAGCAATACCCCTGAATAGCTTGCTGCAAATCGGACTAAGATCGGGGCTAAACTAAACGCCGCTAAACCGATGAAGAGTGCCCCATAAACTTTAAGGGGAGAATAAGTCTCTTCTGAACTTACTGAAGTCATCTAATGCGGTCAATTGAACGAACTAATTCAAGATCTTTTTTGATAAAGCGAATCGCCAGACCTTGAAAAAATAGCCCAACCAAAGCCAGACCTGACCCCAAAGCTTCGTCCCATAAATACGTCCCAATTCCTCCCAGAGAAAACAATACTCCAACTGCGAAACCAATTCCTGCAAGTTGGAACAGCATTGCCACTTTAGTCCATTTGATCTGGTTTTTACGATCAGAATATTTAAAAATAGAAAAAACTGAGAGAATTATGGCGATAACAAGCCCGATTGCTAATCCATAGCCGATCCAAAGCTGAGGATCTTGCATTGCTTTGTCATATACCGGCGTAAAGTAAACCGCAAGGCTTGATAAGGCTGATAGAACTAGAAAGATTGTTTGTGGACGTTGTAACACTAGAATAATTTTTAGTCAATAAAACTTAAAGATAATTCAAAAACCGAATTCTTAACAGTTAAGAATTCGGATATGAACAAATAAAATGAGCCTCATAGGAATGAAGTTCGTTTTAAATTTAACTGGCAATTTCTGCAGCTGCTGCAAAAACGAAGTCTTTGATAGAATCAAAAGCCTCTAATGTTTTTTCTATATGCTCATCATTGTGTGCAGCAGTAGGGATCAGACGAATTAACACAGTTCCTCTTGGCACCACAGGATAAGCAACACCGCTTACAAAAACTCCATGCTCTTCTCTTAGCTTACGCATAATATCTTGGCAAAGGTCAGTACTACCTTGCGTTAGCACCGGCGTTACAGGGCTTTCTGAAGGCAATACAGTGTAGCCGATCTTTTGAAGTCCTTCTCTCAATTTGATCGTGTTTTCCCAAAGTTTTTCTCTCCATTGAGGATTTTTTTGGATCATTTTTAAACGCTCTCTGGCAGTTACAACAATAGGCATTGGAAGTGACTTAGCAAAAACCTGACTTCTTACATTTGCCTTCAGAAACTCAATTACACGAGGCTCTGAAGAAACAAAAGCTCCAATTAATGCAACAGCTTTTGCGAATGTTCCGAAGTAAATATCAATTCCGTCCTGGCAACCTAATTGAGTTCCTGTTCCGGAACCATCAGCTCCCAGGGTTCCAAAACCATGCGCATCATCAACCAACAACCTAAAAGGAACTTCTTTTTTTAACTCAATGATCTCATTAAGTATTCCAAGATCGCCGGTCATCCCGAAAACACCTTCAGTCACAACAAGAATAGATGAATTATCCTTTTTTCTGGAAGCTGCTCTGTAAAGTTGCTTTTTGAAACTCTCAATATCATTGTGTTTGAACACTGATTTGTCTGCCATCGACAGCTGCTTTCCATCTACGATACACGCATGACTCAATTCATCGTAGATCAAAAAATCATTACGATCAGTTAGTGCATGAATTACACTCATGATTCCTTGATAACCGAAATTTAATAATTGTGCTGCCGGCTTATGAGAAAACTCCGCCAGTTCTTGTTCAAGTAATTCGTGTTCAGTTGAGTTGCCTGTCATCAAACGGGCTCCCATTGGTGAACTCAAAGAATATTTAGCAGTTGCTTCCGCATCAATTTTCTTTATTTCGGAATTACTGCCTACTCCCAGATAATCATTAATGCTCCAAACGATCATGTCCTTACCGTTGAATTGCATTTCCGGTCCAAGAGGACCTTCTAATTTTGGAAAAGTATAATATCCGTAGCCTTCTGATGTAAATGGCCCTAAGGGACTTGGTCTGCCCTCTAGTTTGTCAAATAAATCCATAAAAATATTTAAGTGGGAGTATAATTAGTTCGTTTTATTTTGAACGTATTCTAATTGTAAAAAACGGAAAAAAGGTACGGAAAATAGCGCCTAACTCAAAGAAATGTACCCTTGATCATCATGCTTTGGTAAGACCAAGGGTTATTTGGATTTACAAAAATAAAATTGAGACTAGTTTAATCTAAATTCGCTTTTAGTATAAATAATCCGCGATTTATGTCGCTCATAATAACGGTTCCGCTACTGAAATAAGGATAACTACTCCAAACTCCTTCAAACTCACGGTTTGGTTCGTTAAATGAATTAGATTCTGAATCAAAAAATCCAACTTGAGTTAGTTCTGCACTTGCAAGGTTATCCATGCTCAGAATGCGTAGACCAGAAACATAATTTGAAGCGTATACAAAATCGTCTTTCACATACAGGTTATGATCTATAGATTGAGTGTTATGCTCATAATAATCTACAAAAACAGGGTTATCTAAGTCTCTTACATCAAATATATAAGTTTTAGTTGTTCGTCCTAAATTGTATTCATCGAGCTCATCATTCATTAAAAAGTAGTTCTGGTCTTCAGTCAACCATCCCTGATGTGCGTAATACATATTTGGCTGCGTAGCAAAAGAGACTGTTTTCAAATCATTTTTGTCTGTTACATCAGCAATTACCAAAGACCTCTCTGCCGCATTGAAACAAATTTCCTTACCTGTATAATCAGAATCAGGGCCATCATAGATCACACATTGTGCATCATGAATATAGGCTGAATTTGATCGTCGACGAGGCGGGGTTGTATCTTCATAGCATCCCGCAAATGTTGGATTGGCAGGATCATTAATATCAATAATATGTAAACCGGCAGTATTACAAGTGTCCGCATTCGTCGCTCCAACAGCATAAGCGAAACCTGTTTCTTCGTTGATGACAATATTGTGTGAATTCGCTAAGCCTGAATAAAGAGCATCATGGTCGAATTCCAGAAAAGAACCATTGTATGACCTTAGTTTAGTCAGATCAAAAACCTGAACCCCATGCGACTGAGCGTCGCTACCGATAAACAAATGATCATCAAAAACTTTATGATCTCTCCAGACAGAACCTTCTGTCAAAGATTTTGATTTTTCAGTATCGCCAATTCCTACTTTACAAGCTTCATAGTTTGGGTCTGTCAGTGTTTTATATTTAGCTGAAATATTGCTTTCATTTAGTTTACCAATCACTACCGGAGCAGATGGATCTGAAACATCAACGAAAGATACTCCATTTGTCAACCCTACTAAGGCGTATTCTTTTCCGGTTTGTGAATCTGTCCAGCCCCAAATATCATTCAAATTAACTGTAGGAGTTGAATTTTTATCCAGACCCTGTAATTCTTGTGGAGTGACAACAGCAAAAAGATCAATGTTTTCACAAGCATATTGGTTATCAGACAAACCTCCTTCGCATGGAAAAGGAATATCATTGTTGTTGCTTTTGTTTTCTTTACACGAAGTTAGTGCAAGCAACAAAATGGTAGCTAAGTATATATATCTCATTTATTCGAACGGTTATAATTTTCTATGAATTTAACACGAATTCATTTATCTAACTAGTCAAATTCGTTTATATTGGAACGAATACCATTAAAATTCATTAGTATAGTATGTTCCTAATACTGAAATATGTTGCAAAGCTTCTTAAAGCACTTTCATCTGAAGCCTCACCTAATCAACTGGCAGGTGGTTTTATTCTGGGAATGATCATCGGGCTTACTCCTGTCTTATCGGTTCACAACCTCATAATATTGATCCTGATCATTATTCTAAAAGTGAATATTGGAATGGCGATACTGGCATTTCTGATCTTCAGCGGTATCGCTTATTTGGCTGACCCTTTATTTCACAGCTTCGGAATCTGGATACTCGAAAATGATGGTTTGCAGGATACCTGGACTTCAATGTATAACAATGAGCTTTGGGCAATTACCAAGTTTTATAATACGGTTGTGATCGGAAGCTTTATCAGCGCCTTAGTTTTATGTGTTCCGATGTTTCCGCTAACGAAAGTTGGGGTGGTTCAGTACAGAAAACATATCCATGAAAAAGTGATGAAAACTAAGTTTGCAAAAGCTTTGAAAGGCACAAAACTTTATTCAGTATATCAAACTGTTGCAAGGGTAAGAGGATAATTATGAGAATTAAAGGACTAATTTTTCTGGCAATTATTACCGCATTAGGATTTTTGATAAGCTGGATCAGTATTGACCCTATTGTTGAATCAGAAATTGAATATCAGGCGAGTATTGCTAATGGTGCATTGGTTGAAATTGATGGTTTCGATATCGATTTGATTGACCTTAAAATTCGTTGGGACAGACTTCAGGTTGCAAATCCCGAAAACACCATGAGTAACAGCTTTGAAACAGGGGAGATGGAATTGGATTTTCTTTTCTGGCCAACCTGGTGGGAAAGAGTGATTGTTGAGGATATTATCTTTAAAGATTTTAAAATGGATACCGAAAGAGAAACCGACGGCTATTTTGAAATTCCGGAAGATGAAAAAAATGCTGAACCAAGTTTTGTTGCTCAGGTTATTGGGGATATGACCTCAGAAATTTCTCGAAATGCCAACATGGAGTTCACCAATATTAAAACAAATATTAATGTAGATAGCTTGATGTCGAAGTTAAATCTACAAGCTCCTGACAAAATTGATTCGCTGAGGAACGGGCTTTCCAGAAATTATCAAAAGTGGGACAGCACCTTTGCAAATACAAAGATCAATAAAGAAATAGCTGATATCGAAAAAACCATCAACGCAATTGATGTAAAGAAAATAAAAGACCCTAAGAAAGCGATTGAAGCCATAAAAAATGTTCAAAAGCTGGCAAAGCAGGTGGACTCCCTGAAAACACGTGCACAGAACTTAAAAAATGATTTTCAAGAAGATTTCGGAGATTCAAAGTTCAGCGTTGGCAGAATTGACAACTGGATTCAAGCTGATTTCCAACGAGCTATGAATATGGCCAAACTACCTACTATTGATCCCGGGAATATTGCTCAGTCCCTTTTCGGTGAAAACCTTCTTGCTGATTATTCAGGTTATCTGGAATATGTGGCAATAGCCCGAAAATACGGAAGCCGTTTGGTAGGTGAGGATAAAGACAAAATTGAACGCTATGAAGGAAAAGACTATAAATTCAGTGACAAATATGATTGGCCAAAACTCTGGATACAGAACATAGACCTTTCCGGAGAAACAAAAACGGCTATTCAGCTCGCAGGACAGATCACAAATATCAGCAGTGATCAAAAGAAAACAAAAGAGCCTATCAGGTTTGATCTTGGAGGAAAAGGCGACTCAAACCGTTCGATGACTCTTACCGGAGAATTCAATTATTTAGGTGATGAGCCCCGGGAAACTATCAACTTTACTTATGATGGATTTGGTTTAAAAGGGACAAAAATTTCCCCATCTGAATTACTTCCTTACCCTTTAAAAACAGGGACAGGCGAAGTATCGGCTACCGTAAGCATTATCGACAAAAGATTTGATAGTGAGATTGGTTATAAAGCAAAAGGAATTGCTTTTGATTTCGGACAGAACCCATCCAAAGACAGAATTCAGCAACTGATTAGGGACGCTGTTTCCAGCACCGATCAAATAAATGTAACTGCTTTAGTTGATAATCTTGACGGACCATTAAAAGTAAAAGTACGTTCTAATGTAGACGATCTATTTGTGAATGCACTTAAAAGCACCGTTAGCAAAGAAGTTGATCGTGCACGTCAAAAAATAGAATCCAGAGTAAGAAGTGAGATCGGTAATCGAAAAGAGCAACTTCTGGCTTTTAAAAATGAAAAAGAAGCCGAGATCCGAAAAGAATATGAAAGACTGGAAAACCGTGTAAACGAAGAGATCAAAAAAGTTGAAGAAAAGAAGGAAGAATTAGAGAAGAAAAAGAAAGAGCTCGAGGATTCTTTGAAAAACAATATCAAAGACAGAATTGGAATAGATTGGTAAATAAAAAGAGCCGGTTCCCCGGCTCTTTCGTGATTGCTAACAACAATAGGGGTAATAAGCCTATTTTGTAAGTAACATTTTCTGAACTTTTACCTGCCCACCTGAAACCAATCTATAGATATAAACTCCGGTAGAAAGATTAGTGGCATCGAAAGTTACATCATGCTTTCCTGCATTTTTGAATCCATTTACAAGTACCGCTACTTCCTGCCCGATCATATTATAAACCGTAAGTCTTACATTGTTTGATTCCGTCAATGTGAAATGAATGTTTGTACTCGGGTTGAATGGATTTGGATAATTTCCTAGCGCAACCTCTGTCGGGAGTTCTTCTGTGAAGAGTTCTTCTCCTTCTGGCAATGCTTCACTTGAAACAGCGCCATCACTTTGAGTGTTAGGGTTTCCGTTTCCGGAAGCTGTTGTCCAATCAGAAAATGAATCTGTATCAACAAAAATATCCGCACGCACAATGGATGAACCTGTCGCTGAACTAGGGTTGCTTGTACTTCCCCATCCTGTTGGAATTCCTGATGACGCTCCACCTTCCCAGGCTACTGCATCAATGATTGTTCCCGATCCATCTTTAAGGACCAATGCATCTCCACCGTTATTGAGCGCCGGAATTGAAGCAAATTTATCTGCGTTTTTGCTATACAGCTTTTTAAACCCCTTTCGATCAGACGCTACTGTATAGAACGTACCGGGCGCAAGGCTCGCATTTCCGGGATAAGTATATGTGGAACCTGTTCCGTTGTTATCCGTTATGGTCCAACCGCTAATGTCGATCGTAGTGCCTCCGGCGTTGAAGAGTTCTATCCATTCTTCATCAGAATCCGTTCCCGGCGTGTCGTAGAACACTTCGCTTATAACAACTCCGCCTGTTGGAGCAGGAGCTACATCTGCTGATGTTGCATCGACGCCTGTGGCTCCATCATCATCCGTAACCGTAAGAGAAACAGTAAATGTTCCATCCGTCTGGTACGTATGACTTGGGTTTGCTGATGTACTTGTGTTTCCATCTCCGAAATCCCACAAATAACCGGCTATGGCTCCGTCGCTGTCGCTTGATCCGGCACTGCTAAATGAAACAGCTGTTCCCACGGTTCCGGAATAGGCCCCATTTGCACTGGCTATTGGCGCTGAATTCGGAGGTGTTTGTGTCTCCGGATTTCCGTTTGAACCTGCGATGCTCCAATCAGAAAACGAATCTGTATCTGTTCCTGAACTTGTTCTGAGAATTGTGCTTCCGGTTGGTGCCGATGGATCTGAAGCACTTCCCCAGCCATTTGGCAATCCGGCAGAAGCACCACCTTCCCAGGCTACCGCATCGATTAATTGACCGGTACTATTCTTTAAGAGCAAAGCATCTCCTGTATTGTTTAAAGCAGGAACAGAACCATAAAGATCTGCATCATAAGAATACAAACTGTTGAACCCTACACTATTTGCTGCGACAGTCAGATATGTCCCGGATTCAATAGTTGTGTTTGCCGGAAAAGTATAAACGCTTCCCGTTCCATTATTATCAGTTACAGTCCAGTTATCTAAGCTGAGTGAACTTCCGGTGGAGTTATAAATCTCGATCCATTCTTCATCCGAATCTGTTCCCGGCGTATCATAGAATATTTCACTGAAAAGTATACCCGTTCCTGCTATATCTGTTACCGTTACGCCGGCTGTTGCAACATCAGTAGCTCCGCCATCATCAGTAACTGTTAACTGTGCAGTATATGAACCTGCCTGAGCATATGAATGAGTTGGGTTTGCAACTGTACTTGAGTTTCCGTCACCAAAATTCCAGTTATAAGAAACAATTGTTCCGTCACTGTCACTAGATCCGGCACTGCTGAACGAAATATTAGCTCCTGTATCACCGGAATAAGGACCATTTGCAATTGCGGTTGGTGGCATGTTACTAGGTTGAGTTTGCGGATTTCCGTTTGAACCGACTGTACTCCAATCACTAAAAGAATCCGTATCTGTTGTTGATACTGTTCTTACAATTGTGCTACCTGTAGGAGCTGAAGGATCTGAAGAACTTCCCCAGCTTGCCGGAAGACCTGACGACGCTCCGCCTTCCCAAGCTACAGCATCTATAACTGAAGAAGTGTTATCCGCAAGGATCAAAGCATCTCCTGTGTTATTCAAAGCCGGTAACGATCCGTATACATCAGCATCGTAACCGTAAATAGCATTAAAACCAAGTGAGTTAGTTGCTATCGTCAGATACGTTCCGGACTGAATTGTGGTTCCTCCGGGAATAGTAATGGAAGCTCCCGTTCCGTTGTTATCTGTAATCGTCCAACCTGAAAGATCAACTGCTGATCCGGTTCCGTTATATAATTCCACCCATTCCTCATCTGAGTCTGTTCCGGGCGTATCATAAAATACTTCACTGAATACAACTCCTGCTCCTGAACCGCTTCCTGTAGAAACCGTTACATTAGCAAAATCAGTGTTTGTTGCTCCGTTATTATCAGTTACCGTAAGACTTGCAGTATAAGAGCCGTCAATTGAATAGGTATAACTTGGATTAGCTGACGTACTGGTATTTCCATCTCCGAAATCCCATGCATAAGCAGTTATTGTTCCGTCACTATCGCTTGATCCGGCGCTACTGAACGAAATTGTTGAAGTTGTATTTCCGTTGTACGGACCATTAGCTTCTGCAACCGGAGGAAGGTTGCTTCCACCACCGTTGCTTAGACTTACAAAATCTGCGTAAACCGGAAGGTGATCAGATGCGTCGTGTATTGCCTGAGCTACTGTTGCGCTTACAGCTGAATTAGGACCATCCAGTAAAGAAGTGTCGAAGTGATTACCATCGTTCCCAAAAGCAGTGTATGTTCCCGGAACCATGTCAACCTTCGAATTATCGTTGATTCCAAAAGAAGTAAGAATGAAATCAAAGCGATCATCTAATCCTCCGTGAGCACCGCCACCAAACTGTGTAGTTCTCGGGCTTTGAGTGTGAACACTTGCAAAAGCCGGATTAACATGCCAATCACCAACTCCTCCTGAAGAAGCAAGCGGATCTTCGGCTCTACCATCATTATCTGCTTCGTTTGCAATGAACTTTTGATAAGCTGGTTCATTACTGTCGTACATATTGAAATCGCCTACCACAACAAATTCAGTTCCTGCCGGCAAATTATTCAAATGATTCCTCAATACCGTTACTTCATCCAATCGTTTTTGTTCATTGGTTGAGCCTGAGCTTGCTTTTAAATGTGCACTGTAAAAACGGATCTCATTATCTCCGATCTGCATTACATATTCTGAAAACTCCCTCAATGCTGTAGGAATTTCATTTTGAGAAGTCAGCGTTCCGATCGAGGTTCGATAGAACAGCATATTATCAGTATCAGTACCATTTATAAAAGTAGCACGTGAATACTGATTTCCTCCGGCATTAAGAGCCGTAAGTATCAAATCTGCTCCGGCTGCATCCACAATTTCCTGCATAAGAAGAACATCGGGGTTTGCCGCCTGAAGAACGGTTTGGAATGCACTTTGACGATCAGTATCTGTTCCGTCAAGTTTAAGTCCGTTATAGGTCATTACGCGGAAATTTACATCCTGCGCAAGTACAAAAGATGAGATCAGAAGAGTTAGAACAAAAGAGATTGCCGTAATCTTCTTGAGAGAAGTTGCGAGTACACGCATATCGCCTCCGGGGTTAATTATCGTTTATGATATTAAGGCGACCTGTGAGTGGTGACAGCCAATTACGGTTGGCAGGTGGATGCTTCTTGTCCCAAATTACAAGAATTACACAAGCGGGTCGTAATATTATAGTCCCGACAAAGTGTAAAAGCAAGTAAAGTTATCCACAGATTGAATGTGGAATAGTGCGCTAACTATCTATAAATTTTACTCTTTCGTGATATTACAGAATTGTAAACTTTTCTATCATTCATCAAAAATACTATGAAATTTAAATGGTGGTGGATTCCTGCAGGTCTGATATTGATTTACGCTGTGGCATTTCCTTTCTATTTCAGAAACCCAGAGCAATCTCTGTTTTTCACCGTTTACTCTGTATTCAATGGCACGCTGGAACATCAAACGATTGATGGAAAAAAGGATAAGCTTGTAGCTAATTACGAGAAGATAACTGTCGGCAGCAAAGCGCCGGATTTTACACTTTCAGGAATAGACGGAACCCAAATTTCGTTGTCTGATTTTGAAGGAAAAACAGTTCTACTCACTTTTTGGGCATCCTGGTGTCCGACGTGTCGAGCCGAAAATGAACACCTCAAAGAGATCTATCCTGATTACAAAAATGAGGAGTTTGAAATCCTTGCCGTTTCTCTGGATCGAAGTAAAACGAACTGGGAAAAGGCCGTTGAGAAAGATGGTATTACATGGCCGCAAGTTTCTGATCTGAAAGGAGTAGATTCACCGGTTGCCACCAAATACGGTGTTTATTCTACCCCGACTACTTTTTTGATTGATTCTTCAGGCGTAATTATTGGTAAGGATTTGAGGGGAGAGGAGTTGGAGGAGCAACTGAATTCACTAAAATAATCGATGTTTAATAGAATCTATCTTCTTTCCATTGAGATGGATTGTTCCGTATATATTCAGAGATATTATTAAAGGACTCCTGATCGCGGATTATATGATCTTAGTATCTTGCTTGCCATTGGAAATCAGTTCTGATCTTTCTCGCCTTCTTTGTGACACCGATTTTAAATCCTCTGACTATTGAACCCAAATTTTTAGATTGAGGACCAAATTTGTTTAATGAATTCTGTTTTGATACATGTAGGGACGCAAGATTTTGCGCCCCTACAATTAGATTCGAATCCAATTCATTATTCTTTTTGTGAATGTTAATGATTCCATGCACATGGTTTGGCATCACAACAAATTCTCCTAATTTCACAAATGGAAAATGATCCGGGACCTCTTTCCAACATTGGTTTGCGATTTTTCCAATTTCATACAAGAACATTTCATCATTCTTTATCTCTCCAAAATATCGCTCTCTGTTCTTCGCACAAATCGTTACGAAATAAGACCCGTTCCACCCATAATCCCAAGACTTTAATCGAGTGGTTTCATTACGATATTTTCTCTTGAATTTTTCTGACACTATATGCTTAATGGAGAACAGGTTGCAATCGCAAAAAGGTCAAGATTATTCGATACTTATTTGACCTACCCCTTCAACGGAGACAATCTCATTCTTTATTTTATCGAACTTAATCAGATAAATAGGATTTTCAATCTTGTTAAATAAAACCTCGTTAAGATAGTATAGTGCGATAGAACTTGTAGAATCCTCAGGCAAAATAGATTCCCAAATGGCTACAACGTTTACATCTATTTTATGACCTGATTGTTTTAATGAGTCGATCTTTGAAACCGTATCTTTAAACTCTACAAGACTTTGTACTTTTTTAAATGCTTGTTCTTTCTGATCTTCTTCTTGACAATACACCTGATTTGTCAATGCAAATGCAATTAATAAGCTTAATATCAGACTTTTATTCAATCTCATATTTACCATAATCACAAATTCGAATCCGCTAAATATTCATGCACGTATTTTATTGCCATGGAGCCTTCGCCAACAGCGGATGCAACTCTGTTCATTGCTCCGGCACGGACATCCCCCGCGGCAAAAATTCCGGGTGCACAAGATTCCAGTAAATAAGGCTGACGTTCCAGTTTCCAGACTTTGGAATATTCATCGTATCGTTGAAGATCTCTTCCGGTCTCTATAAAACCTCTTTCATTTTTGATCACATTATCGTGAATCCAGTCGGTGTAAGGCTTTGCGCCAATAAAGATAAATAAACCGTCTGCTTCTACTTCAGATTCTGATTTATCCACGTTATTCAGGAGTTTCAATCTTTGCAGATGACCATTTCCGGATGCCTCTACAATTTCTCTGTTTCCAAGAAGCTCGATGTTTTCGGTTCTGTTGATCTGATCGATCAAATAGGATGACATACTTGAAATCAGCGAATCTTTCCGAATTGTGATGTACACTTTTTTTGCAAATGTAGACAGATACATGGCTGCTTGACCGGCTGAATTTCCTCCTCCAACGATGTAGACTTGTTTGTCTTTAAACGCGTGTGCTTCAGTCATTGCAGCGCCGTAGTAAATTCCCGCTCCGGTAAAATCTGAAATCCCTTTGCTTTCCAGTTTTCTGTAATTGACGCCTGTAGTTACAATTACCGCTTTTGCATTGATCTCACTTCTATCCGCCAGACAAACCGTTTTATATTGATCATTCAGCTTGATATCGATCACTTCTTGTGGAGATAAAAATTCAACGCCGAATCTGGTGGCTTGTGTGATTGCACGTCTTGCCAAATCGGAACCACTTAATCCTTTTGGAAAACCAAGATAATTCTCGATTCGAGAACTCGTTCCTGCCTGGCCTCCTGGTGCTCTTTTTTCAATGAGCAATGTTTTCAATCCTTCCGAGCCACCATAAACCGCCGCCGCTAATCCTGCCGGACCTGCACCTACAATCACTACATCATATACATTTTCTGAAGCAGTTGGATTTTTCCCAAGTTTGTTAGCAATTTGAATAGGGCTTGGATCAATAAGGAATTCACCGTCTTCGAAAAATATTGCAGGTAGATCTTTTTGGTCAATTTGATTCTCTTCTAATAATTCAGCGGCTTTTGCATTTTCCTCAATATCTAACCAACGATAGGGAATCAGGTTTCCGGAAAGATAATCTTTAACTGTATGGGATTTCGGTGAATACTGATATCCAACCAATCGAATCCCTGTAAAATCCGGACGGAAATTAGCTTGCCATTCGTCGAGCAAATCATCCAAAACCGGGTACAATTTTTCTTCAGGTGGATCCCATGGTTTCAGTAAATAATAATCCAGTTGAACTTCATTAATTGCCCTAATTGCAGCATCTGTATCTGAATAGGCCGTTAACAAAACTCTCTTTGCTTCCGGAAAATACCCTTTCGCTTTTTCAAGGAAATCTACCCCAATCATATCGGGCATTCGTTGGTCGGATAGAAATAGCGCAACCGTTTCGCCTTGCTTTTTTAGTTCGGGTAAACTCTCCAGTGCTTCTTTCGGAGATTGAGTGCTCATCACCCTATAATCCTTTCTGTATTTACTGCGCAGATCTCTTGTAATGGCTCTAAGCACCTGAGCATCATCATCGATCGTAAAAATTATGGGTTTCTTCATAGAAAATTTAAATGCTGAATTTTGGAATATGAACAAAAGACTTTGCCATATCGAACAGAGCGAGATATCTAATGATTAAGTAACGATTGCAATTTTTAGACTTCTCACATGCGTTCGAAGTGACAAAAGGTAATTCATAATCCAAAATTTTAAATTAATAATTCAATCCAATGGAAAACAAAGTTCAAAGGTTGTTTGTCCCGGTTTTGATTCTACATCAATTGAAGCTCCGTGTTTTTCAATAATCTTATGAACTACATCTAAGCCTAATCCTGTTCCTTCGCCAACATCTTTAGTGGTAAAAAAAGGATCGAATATTTTTGGCAACACATCCTCCGGGATTCCGCTCCCGTTATCTTTAAAAAACAGATACAGATTTTTATTCTTCTCTTCAGCTTTTACTTCAATTTTTCCATCTTGGGGCACCGCATCAATTGCGTTGTCCAGCAAGTTCGTCCATACCTGGTTTAGTTCGCTTACATATCCATAGAATTCAGATAGATCAGAAGGGATATTCAGTTCTATCTCTACTTTTTTCTGCTTTGCTTTGTGATTGAGCATCGTAACTGTGCTCTTTAGAACTTTCTTAAGCTCCACAACTTCTTTGTCTGTTCCCCTGTCCATATGAGAATAGGTCTTAACTGACGAAACCAGATCTGAAATTCGTCGGGCAGAGTCTTCGATCTCTTCTACCATTTTCTCCGTAGTAAGAACATCCTCGATCCAGCCCAAAACCACAGATAAATATTCGTCTTCAACATGAGCAGAAACAAATTCAAGATCTTCAGTATTAAAGCAAAACTCAGCGAATGTCTCGGAATATTCAAAGCCCTCTTCTACTCCATGATCTTCCATCCAGTCAGTTAGTTCATCTTCAAGCGCCGTTCGTTCCATTAAAGATTGCTGATTTGAAGATCCACTTCCAGCTTTTTTAAACACCAGGTCATTCACGGCATCTACTTGATCGTTGGTAAGCTTGATATTCATCACGGCTTTGAGTTTATCCGGCGTTTGGGACAATCTTTTTTTGAGCTCAGTGGCTCCACGAACCATGGCAGAAGCCGGGTTATTCAATTCATGAGCTAATCCCGCAGAAAGTTTCCCAAGTGCTACCAGCTTTTCATTTTGCTGCTGTTGAGAGGTGAAGCTTCGAATTCTATCTGATAAACTGTGAACAAATGCTTCGATCAGCTCATATCTTTTGGTGATCTCCACGAAGAGATCTTCATGAGTTTCAAGAATGGTAGTGTCTTCCATCACAACTAAATGAGCCAAAGTAGATTGCATTCTGGAAAATGGAAGCCGTCCGGAAATATCTCCGATCACAAAATCACCTATACTTGTAAACGAACTTCCTCTAGGAAGCTGAATTCTTATTCTACCATCCAGTATGATGAACATCTTATCAATTTCTGTACCCGGCTCCATGATCCTTTCATCAGTCATGTAGGTACAGATTCGGGAATTCTCTACCAGCCAGTCAAGCTGATCTACGGGCACATTTTCGAACTGTGGGAAGCTGTGTAATTTTTGAACTGCGAATTCTTTTAATGTACTCATAGTATTTCCTTATCGATGTAACAATATCTCCAATCTTCGCCGGGTTCAACTGATCTGATTATCGGATGATCATTTCTCATATAGTGTTTTCTGGCATGCTTGTTCTTTGAAGAATCGCAACAACCCACATAACCGCAAGTCATGCACATTCGCAAATGAACCCATTCATCTTCTTGCTGAACACAAGTTTCGCATTCATGAGTAGTGGTCTCTGTAATTTTGATCATATTTTCATGTTCGCAAGACATATCAGCTTAATTTATGATTCGTGATAAAGGCTAATAACTCTTTGAAAGCTAATTTACCTTCATACTTGGTTTCATTCATAAAAAAAGTCGGAGTGTCATTTACGCGGTTTTTAACGCCGCTTCTGAAATCTTGCTGAACCCAACTCAAAAAGCTGTGTGAATCCAGATCTACATGAAACTTTCTTCTATCCAGATCGAGTTCCTGAGCAAACTCTTCCAATCTTTCTCTGCTCAGATTCTGATTATCTGCAAACATAAGGTCATGCATTTCCCAGAATTTTCCCTGATCACCGGCACATAAAGCTGCTTCAGCACACATTTCAGCATGGGGGTGCTTTTTCTTGATCGGAAAGTGTCGGAATATGAATTTCAGGTCTGCCTCTTCTTTCAAGAATTTTTGAACATATCTGTATCCCAACCGACTGTATGGACATTCATAATCTCCATATTCGATCAGGATATTCTGTGAAGAAAGATTTCCTTTCGAGTGTTCTTCATTTCTGATATTTAAGCTGTAATCACTCAAAAGAATTCATTTCAAAATTCAGCGACATTGAACCGTCAACTTCATCACTTATGCTTATTTCAGCAAGTTTTCTTCCGGCTTGTATCAGCGGTAAACATACTGCATTTGCTCCGGCTTCTTTAAGCGCCTGATGCTCTTCATCCCTCATAGTAAGCGCATAAATATCTTCGGTAAATTTATTTTCACGGAGCATTTTAGTTGCCTGAATTTTTGTATCAGCATAAGGCATTGCAAGCATAATTGCCTTGACACTGGATAGATCTATGTTTTCCCACAACTCTGCATCCTGAGCATCGCCATAAACTACCCGACGTTTTTTCCCCAGATTATATTCTATCTGAGCGGGATCGGAATCCATTCCTGTTACTCTGTATTCTCTTTCCTTTAAATAATCGTAAGCTGAAGATCCGGCCTGTCCCATTCCAACTACTAAATATTCAGCTCCGCCTAAACTCACTACCTGCTGTCCCGGGTGTTTGACATTTCTTTCCAGCGGAATAAGTTTGTGCTCAAACCTTTTCCATAAACTATTCGATTTAGCAGATAACGGAGCATTTACTGTGTAAGAAACCGCTATTAATAGTGCGAAAACTATGATCGTGGATTCCGGAATAAAGCCGGATGATGCCGCCACCATCCCTGCGATCAACGTAAATTCACTGAACGAGGTTAATGTTAAAGTCACCATAAATGAATTTCTTGAACGGAGTTTGAACAATACCAGAAGAAAGAAAAACAAAACTGCTTTGATCGGGAGAACAGCAAATAAAGCCCCTGCAAACAGAAGGTCGTTCATGTTCGGCAAGCCTGCCAATCCTACTTCTAAAAAGAATCCAACAAGAAAAGCTTCTTTAAGTCCCCACAATTTTTCGGAAAGTTCGTCCGATTCGTGAGTTCCTGAAAGCAGCGCACCGGCTACAAGTGCTCCCAATTCGCTGGAAAGTCCCAGCACCTCAAACAGAGCGGCCCCACCCAGGGCAAGCAATAGTCCATAAAGTAACTGAAGATCTTCATGCCCGCTTGATGTAAGTAGTTTAAAGAGAAGTGGTCTAAGAAGTGGCAATAAAAGCAGTCCGAAACTCCAAACAGAAGGAATTCCACCTCCGGTTAAAGCTAAAACTGTGATTGCTACCAAATCCTGAACAATCAATATACCAATTGAAACACGTGCATGAAACGCATTCAGTTCTCCACGCGCTTCCAGTGTTTTTGCAGCCAATACTGTACTTGAAAATCCGAGGAGTATACCTATGATCAAACCTTCAATGGCTGAAAAACCGAAAGCCATCGCGATTACTAAAAAGATACCAGCGCTGATCACGAGATGAATAGTTCCCGCACCAAACACTTCCGGGCGAATAATATTCTTTATCCTGAGATGTAATCCAACTGTGAACAGAAGAAAAATAACGCCATAGTGCCCGATCGTATGGAGCAGACCATTTTCATCTGAAACTCCAAACGCTGACAGTATCACACCTGCTATCAAATATCCGATTAAAGGAGGTAGTTTTAGTTGTTTAACAACCATACCTAAAACATAGGCAAGACCCAGCCAGAGAATTTCCATTTTAAGAAATTAAGAATGAAGAATTATGAATGTTGAATTGTACTGAATTTATTCAACATTCATAATTTAGAATTTAAAACTCTTTGTATTTCGAGAATCTCATCTTTATTTACCAGATGCCCCATCCCCGGATAGATCTTTTTTGTGACTTTTCCTCCCAATTTTTCAAACACTACCTCTGTTTCATCTACTCTTTCTTTTGGGATATGAGGATCTATATCACTGCAACCAAGAAATATCGGCGTTCCCTCCAAATCTCCGGAATAAACTGACGGATCAATGTTATCACCGATCAAGCCGCCACTTAATCCAATTACTCCGGCGTATTTTCCCGGATGTCTGGCAACAAATTCTGTCGCAAGACAAGCTCCCTGAGAAAATCCGAGAAGGAAGATGTTTTCTTTTGGAATGCCTTCCTTTTCTATTTCTACTATTAAATCAGCAATAGCTTGTAAACCTGAATTTAATCCCGGCTGATTTTTCTCTGTCGGGGCAAGGAATGAGTACGGATACCAGGTAAACCCACTTGCCTGAGGCGCCATAAAAGTAAGTTTATCATTCGTCTCAAATTCATTGCCAAGCCCGATAATGCTTTCTGCGCTTGCACCACGTCCATGAATCATGATCATGGCGTACTTTGCGTCGCTAAGATCAACTCCACCTGAAGCAATTTTTTGATCCTGATGAGGTCCTTTAAACGGGTTTTCTTTATCAACTCTGAATAATTTCATTGTACTAGCTTTTAAATTCCCAGATCAGGCAGATTATCTTCGATTATTTTTCTTCTTGGCTCTAACCAAGGAGGGAGAATCAACGTTTCACCGAGTTCTTCAAAAACTTCATCGACTGCATAACCCGGACCATCGGAGGCTATTTCGAACAAAACCCCACTTGGCTCACGGAAGTAAACCGACTTAAACCAGTGACGATCTATAATCGGACTTGGATGTAATCCTTTCTCCACCACCTTTTCTCTAAGCTCAGCCAATTCTTCTTCATCTTTAGCTCGAAAAGCAACGTGATGCACGATTCCCCTTCCACCTTTTCCTTGCTCATCATCCGATTCTTCAATAATTACATTACTTCCTATTTGAGCATTTGTAGCAAATCTTGTTAGTTTTTCTTCTGATTCCTTCTCTTCAAATTTGAACACATCTTTTAGTATATGTGCCGTTCCATCAGGATCAGCTACCTTAAGACGTGTTGACCAAAATCCTTGAATCGACGACTCTGTTTGAACAGTGGCCTCAAAAGCGCTCCTTTTTTCTTTGGGTTGACCTGAGAATATTAAATCCAGTTCCAGTCCATCCGGATCTTGAAAACGAATTGCCGGATTTCCGAATACCTCAAAGATATCTGAGTGTTCAATATTCTGAGCATTCAATCTTTCTTTCCAAAAGTCTTCTGTTCCTTCCGGCACTTGGAAAGCTACATTTACGGATTCACCACTTCCGGGAATTCCTTTATGCGCCCGCGGCCACGGAAAGAAAGTTATACTCGACCCGGGATTAGCCGCTTCATTTCCATAAAATAAATGATAGGTAGAAGGATCGTCCTGATTAACCGACCTTTTAATCATTCTCATTCCTAATTTTTTGACATAAAAGTCGTAGTTCTCTGCAGGATTCCCTGCTAATACTGAAATGTGATGTAAGCCTTTATTGTGTTTCATATTGCCTCCTTGTTTAAAACAACACAATATATTAAATAGTTTAATATTAAACTAATTTCCTGTCTCAACCATCCTTAAATGCCTCTAAAAACTGATTCTATTTCATCAATCGTTCAAACTCTTTAGGTAACTGTGCTTCAAAATTCATCTGTTGCTTTGTTTCCGGATGCATACATGAAAGTTTAGAAGCATGTAGTAGCAACCTTCTCACACCTTTGGTTTTTTGACCGTACACATAATCTCCGGCGATCGGGCAACCTTTATCAGCGAGATGAACCCGAATTTGGTTTTTGCGCCCGGTAAGCAACTCTATTTCCAGCAAACTGAAATCAGAATTTTCCTTAAGAACTTTATATTTCGTCTTTGCCAGCTTTCCTTCATCAGGATTATTTGTCGAATATACTTTATGGATACTGTTTTCTACCAAATACGAACTCAGAGTATCTTCCTTTTTTGACAGCGTTCCCACAACAACAGTATGATATGTTTTGGTAAAATCAGCCCAGTTGTCCTGCAGAAATCTTTTAGTTTGTTCTGATTTAGCAAATATCAAAACTCCGGAAGTGTCTCTGTCCAACCGGTGAACGATGTAAACTCTCTTCTTCGACTTACTGTTTCCCTTCTTCACATAATCATTCAACAAATAATGAGCGGTATTTACCGATTCTTTCTCATTTCCCATGGTTAATAACCCACTGGATTTATCGATCACAAGAATGTCATGATCCTCATATAAAATGGTTAAACCTTTAGGATGGTATCGCTTTGGGGAGGATTTGAATTTTTTTGAGCTCATTAATGAATATAGAACATCGCTATACCATAAATGAATTTGTTTTAAGATCTATTTCAAAGTCATTCTCTACAAAGTTCAACTTCCCTTTTGTTTGATCACATCAGAAGTAAAAGAAGATCCATGATTTGAACTTTCTGAGAGACCGGTATGCGAATCAGCTTTTGTCTTAGTAAGAAGTTTAGCTTCATAGTAAGTAGATATCCCCGCAATCAAAGCTATAATTACCGAAACGGGATAAGTCAGCTCTATTGATAAAAATACCAATGCTCCTACCAATAAAATTGCAGCCTCAATTGAAACAAGTAATTGCAAAAAGAACTGTGGCGATATTAAGCGTCCGCCCCAAGGTTTTACATTAGATTGATGCCATCTGAATCTGTATAAAGCATAAGAAAGTGCTAGTGTAAATAATCCAAAGAATAACAGCAGGATCGATACCAAAACATTCTGAGGAATAAACTCTGAAAAGAAAACGGATTCAGAATCTATGCCAAAAACTGCTCCTATTATTGCAATTACTGCGGCAAATAATGCGGAAGACCAAGCCGGAACCTGCCAAATTAGTGTATCAAAATGTCGGTATGCCTCATTATAAAGCTCCTGCTTTACCGGTTTTTCGGGTTCCGCAGTAGTGGGAAACCCATCATAATCGACTTTTTTAAAACTCTTTTTACTAATTGCAGTGTGAATTTGCTTGCAATCATTACCATCACCAAACCAATCTGTCTCTGTCAATTCCTTATTCGCGGAATGCTTTACTGTATGTATTACGGCATTTGCAGGCATATAAATGTTGTGCGCAACTAGCGGGATTGTAGTAAACAATTCCCCTGACTTAAATTTTTTAAACACGATTTTATCATTCAGTTTTTCTACATAGCCGATCCAACCCTTTTCAACCAAATAAGTTTCTCTCAAGTGTTTGTGGTAATGCGCGTTTTGCCAGCCTTGAGACTCTTTGGTGGTAACCGTTCTTATATATGCAGAGCCGTCTTCTGCATTCATTCTGAACCTCAATTCGTTATTTGTAAGCATTTTAGAATGCCTTACAGAAATACCGTATTCTGATTTTGCTTCATCACAGAAAATGGGAGTCTCTATTTCCTGATATGATCCTTTAAACCCTAAGCAATTCGAATCTGAATTTTCCATTTTAAAACTAGCAGGAATTAGTTTGAGTGTTTGTCTAATTTAAAATCGATAAAAAAAATTACTTCTTATAATATTCATGAACATTTACGCCATAATAATCCTTGCAACCATTGCTGTGGATTTTGTACTCGACCTGTTTTCCAATTATCTGAATCTGAAATCATTATCCAAAGAATTACCGGATGAATTTGATGGTGTTTATGACGAAGAAACTTATGCCAAGTCGCAGGAATACACCAAAACCCAAACTCGGTTCGGATTTATAACCGGTGGATTTGATCTTGTTGTGCTTCTAGGCTTTTGGTTTTCAGGTGGATTTAATTGGCTTGATGAAATTGTACGAGCGTGGGGTTTTGGAGAACTGGTTACGGGATTACTTTACATCGCTGTATTGATGGTTGGCAAATCAGTGATCTCACTTCCGTTTAGTATTTATTCCACTTTTGTGATCGAAGAACGATTCGGGTTCAACAAAACAACACCAAAAACCTTTGTTTTAGATCTCGCTAAGGGATTAGGGCTTGGGCTATTGATCGGTATGCCATTGCTTGCCGGAATTCTTGCTTTCTTTATGTACACAGGTGATCTCGCCTGGCTTTATGCATGGATTGCAATCACTCTTTTCTCTTTGGTGATGCAATATGTGGCACCAACATGGATCATGCCGTTGTTTAACAAATTTACTCCACTTGAAGAGGGTGAGCTACGCACAGCTATCGAAGAATACACCGATAAAGTTAACTTCCCGCTGCAAGACTTATTTGTGATAGACGGATCCAAACGTTCAAGTAAATCGAATGCTTTCTTTACCGGGTTCGGAAAAAATAAGCGTATTGCTCTGTACGATACCTTGATCGAAAATCACACCAATGATGAATTAGTTGCTGTACTTGCTCACGAAATTGGTCACTATAAAAAGAAGCATATCATCAAGGGAATGATCACAAGTGTAGTTCAAACGGGAGCCATGCTGTTTGTACTTTCGATTTTCTTGCAAGCAGAAGGATTATTTGATGCTTTTTATATGGAGGAAATGTCTGTGTACGCCGGACTCATTTTCTTCGGAATGTTATACGCTCCAATTGATATGATCTTATCGGTATTTATGCAGATATCCTCCCGTAAACACGAATACGAAGCCGACGAATTTGCCGCTACCACAACCGGCAAACCTGAAGATATGATCGCCACACTGAAGAAGTTATCGAAAGACAATCTTTCTAATTTAACTCCACATCCTTTTTATGTATTCTTGAATTATTCACACCCTCCGGCACTTCAACGTATTAATGCAATAAGAGAAATTAAATGATAGTTTATTATATTATTTCAGTTAATTAAGCGATAAGCCATGGTTCAAATAATAAAGAAATCAGATTCTGTAAAATCTTCAAAGAAAAGGCTAATCAAAAAAAAGCATACTCCAGAGAATGAATTTGATGCTAAAAAATATTGCGGGATAATAAACTGGGATATTGACGGAATAGAATACCAAAAAGAAGCTAGAAAAGATCGCATTGAAACTGCTCGTTGATACAAATATTATTATTTATCATGCAAACGGTGATCAAACTCTTTCGGATTATTTAGACAAGAAGCACATACATGTATCAGTTTTTTCAGAAATGGAACTTCTTTCATATTCTAAAATTACTGCTCAAGAAGAAAAACTTCTTAAGGAATATTTGAATGCAGTTACAATTATTGGATTTACAGATCAGCTTAAGAATAGAGCCATTGAATTACGCCGAAAATTTAATATAAAGTTACTTGACGCAATAATTGCAGCAACATCTTTAGAATATGGCTATACCTTTTTCACAGCAGATGAAGACTTTAGAAAAATAGATAATTTCGATTTTGTCTTGTATAAACGATGATTAAAAAATCAAAAAACATAGAAACCATAGCCATTCACGGATCTCTGGAACATTCTTCGGGATCAAGATCTGTAGTTCCTCCTATAGAAGTATCCACTAATTTTGAACATTCTGAAGCCGGACATCAGGATGGAGATTATCTTTATACCAGGCACAGTAATCCAAACCGACTGCAATTGGAAAAAGTCCTCGCAGAATTAGAAGGTGGAGAAGCTTGTGCAGCATTCTCGTCCGGAATGGCAGCTATCGGCAGCGTTTTTCAGGCAATGGAAGAAGGCTCTCATATAATCGTTCCGGAAGATGTGTATCACGGAACTCGAAAAACGCTGAATACTTTTGGTAAGCGATGGAATCTGGAGTTTACGTTCACCGATATGAGGGATCTGGAGCAGGTTCAGAATAATATTCGCCCGAACACAAAAATGATCTACGCAGAAACTCCCTCCAATCCGTTAATGCACATTACCGATCTTGAAAAAGTGTGTGCTTTAGCAAAAACCATCACTGCGAAAGTTTGTGTTGATAATACCTGGCCATCTCCTTTAAATCTGAATCCAATTGATTTTGGCGCCGATCTTGTGATGCATTCCACTACAAAATATTTAGCCGGACACAGTGATATTTTAGGTGGTGCGATCATTTCAGCGAAGCAGGACGAAATGTTTGATCGAATTCGAACTATTCAACAAGGTCAAGGCGCTGTACCTTCCGCGAGAGACTGCTGGTTGCTTTGCAGAAGTATCCGAAGTTTTCCTTACAGAATGCGAGCCCATAATGAAAATGCTCAAAAACTCGCCGAATTCCTCTCCGATCATCCTAAAATTAAAGAAGTGTATTATCCGGGATTAGAATCTCACCAAGGTTATGAAATCGCCCGGGCTCAAATGAGTGGATTTGGTGGAATGATCTCATTTCTTTTTGACGGTACAGAAGAAGAATCGCTTAAAGCAGTTGCTTCGTCTAAACTGATAACAAGAGCTACCAGCCTTGGCGGAATTGAGAGTACTTGGGAACATCGCCGTTCCAGTGAAGGTGATCAATCTCGTTCTCCGGAAAATTTAATAAGACTAAGCGTTGGTTTAGAGCACCCGGATGATCTCATTGAAGATTTGAGACAGGCTTTAGATTAATCTGTGATATAATTTTTGAGCGCGATCCAAGTGCAATCAGCTATTAATTTAGCACCTTGTTCATTCGGATGAGAATCTCCTGGGATCTTTATAGAGTTGTAATCTGAGTTTATTTTCGAGCTCATACATTCTGATGGATCGAAAAATCTCACATTATCAGATAACTCTGCCGACCCTTCTTTAAGAGCATTATATAATCTCAATGTGTGAGCTGATACTGCAGTATCAGCACTCGGGAAAAATCCGGTTGTTGTAATAAGTAATTCACAGCTATTCGAAATGCACCACTTATCCATTTTTTTGAAAATAGCTTTGCCCAAACTCAGGGAATAATCCGATTCCAATGAAAAGTCTTCCATTTCGGGAATTAAAACTGATGAAGACTCTGTATCAAAATCATTTGTCAGATCTTCAAAATAAATATTCCTCCAAAGTAGCTTAACTACAATATTGAACAGCTCCGACTTTCCTTGCAACCATCTGTACCAATTTTGCTTGCCCAGACTTTGCATCGCCTCGCTTGGTTTCCAGCGTTGACTCTTTATCAAAGAATCTTCTTTAAGCATATAAATATTTTTAGAAAGCGCTCTTTCCAAATCGTGAATATTCATGAAATATAAGATCACATCAGGATCAAGATTCGCTCCGTTATATTCAAGCCAAGCGGGCCAGTCTGCTAATCCTGCTCCTCCAACACCTCCATTCAAAATCACAACAGAATCTGAGCCAGCATTTTTAAGATGCTCATTAAGCAGATGTATATAAGAACTCTCTTCCTGAAGTAATAAACCAAAAGTGAAAGAATCACCTATCGCTAAAACTTTCTTATTTGCATCACTATTACCGGATTTACCTCTGAGCCTGTTTTCTGTAAAACTGTAATCAATTTTTATGTCACCAAACTCCTGAAAAGCTTTTCCACCACTTTGATTCATCATAAACCCATCAGGGTGCATTTCTAACCAGGTTACCATTTTATCCTGAGGAAGAATTATGCGCACAGCTAATTCTGCTACAAACAGGCTTATGACCAAGCTCACCAATACCAATAAAAAATTCTGTGTCCTGCGTCTGTTTTTCATTACTACAAACTAAAAAAGAAACTCAACTTATCATGTATAAAATTTAAAATCATAAAAGCGCTTTTTTAACAATAAAAGGAACTATCTCCATTTTGAAGTAATTAGAATAATGTAGAACTTTACAGTCCTTTGCAAAAACAGCTAAAACCGCCGTTAAGGCATCAAATTAAAAGATTTTTATGGCTAAGGTAGAAGTAGTAATGCCCCAGATGGGCGAATCGGTAATGGAAGGAACAGTAATTGAGTGGAGCAAGTCTGTAGGTGATACTGTAGAAATTGACGAAACACTGCTCGAAATTGCTACTGATAAGGTAGATAGTGAAGTTCCGTCGCCCGAAGCCGGAACACTCGTTGAGATCTTAGTTGAAGAAGGCGACACCATCGAAGTTGGTAAACCTATTGCCATTATCGAGACTGATGCCGATGCTGTTGGAGACACAAATTCATCTCATGAACCAGAGGCAAAGGAAGAAACTAAAGAAGAAGAATCTGAGCCTGTAGCGGAAGAAAATGAAAGTGCCCCTGTAGCCGACGAATCTAACTCCGGTGGAGGAGATGATGGCGGAGAGCGCATCGAAGTAATGATGCCTCAAATGGGTGAATCCGTTGTTGAAGCAACTGTTATTGGCTGGAATAAATCGGTTGGTGATGAAGTTGAGGAAGATGAGACGCTTTTAGAAATTTCTACTGACAAGGTAGATAGTGAAGTTCCTTCACCTGCAGCCGGTACTCTCGTTGAAATTTTAGCGGAAGAAAATGATACTATCGAAGTGGGACAACCTATTGCGATCATTTCTACAGGAAAGGGTGCAAGTACAGGTTCTAGCGCTCCAAAATCTGATTCCGAATCATCAGCTAAAAAGGAAAGTTCTTCTTCACTTACTAAAGAAGAAGTAGCTGCAAAAACTCCGGATCAACTTATGCAAGGCAATGGATCAGAGCCTCAACGTGTTGGCAGTGACGGAAGATTTTTCTCCCCACTAGTTCGCTCTATTGCAAAAGAAGAAGGAATCAGCCAGGAAGAACTTGAAAGCATTGAAGGCTCTGGTCAGGGCGGAAGAGTTTCCAAAAAGGATATTCTTGGATATGTAGAAGATAAGAAGAACGGTAAGGTATCAGCACCGAAAACTTCTCAAAGCTCTGCAGGGCTAAGTAAACCAAGCAGCACTTCTAAGTCCAACGACGGATCTATTTCTGCCGGTCAATTGGATATCAAGTCTCCGTCAGGTGAAGTTGAGATCATCAAAATGGACCGTATGCGTAAGATGATCGCGGAGCATATGGTGAAATCAGTTCAGACTTCTGCTCACGTAACCACTTTTGCTGAAGTAGATGTTACTAATATGGTGAAATGGAGAAACGCCAATAAGAATGCTTTCCAAAAGAAAACAGGACATAAACTTACGTTCACTCCTCTTTTTGTTGAAGCGATCATTAAAGCGATGTTGGAATTCCCATTAATTAACAGTTCTGTTAATGGTGATGAGATCCATGTTAAAAAGGATATCAATTTTGGTTTGGCTGTTGCTCTTGGAGAAGGCGGCGAAGGCGGTTTGATCGTGCCTGTAATGAAAAAAGCACAACAAAAGAATTTGGTTGGACTTGCTGAAGCTGTAAACGAAGTTGCTACCAAAGCCAGAAGCAAAAAATTAAGTCCGGACGATCTTGTTGGAGGAACCATCACTTTAACTAACTACGGAAGTGTGGGTAATATCATGGGAACTCCGATCATCAATCAGCCACAGGTTGCCATTATTGGTACCGGAGCTATTGAGAAAAAACCGGTTGTTCTGGAAACTGAAAACGGCGATGTAATTGCGATCAGACAAATGATGTATCTGTCAATGAGTTATGATCACAGAATTATTGACGGTGCACATGGGGGTGCATTCCTGAACCGAATCAAACAAATTCTTCAGGGATTTGATATGGATCGTGCGGTTTAATTAACCTGAGGGTATTTACGAAGAATCTTCACCGTTTATTAATTGTGTAGATTCTTCGCTATCGCTCTGAATGACCTTTAATTAAACGAGACGCTTAATCGCGTCTCTTTTTATGTTCAAATGAAAACAGCAGAATCCATACAAGAAATTCGAGAACAGGTAAACCACCTGAAATCAAAAGGCAAAAAAGTAGCTTTTGTCCCTACCATGGGTGCACTACATGACGGCCATCTTTCGCTGATCAGGATGGCACACAAATATGCTGATGCGATCGTTGTTTCTATTTATGTGAACCCTGAACAGTTTGCTCCTCACGAAGATTTTGGAACTTACCCGCGAACTATAGAAGCTGATTTGAAGCTTTGCAAAGAAGAAAACGTAGATGTTGTTTTTATGCCTGATACGGAAACCATGTACGGTTCAGGAAAAAAATATTTCAGTATTGATATTGAAGAACTGAATGTTCATTTAGATGGTGGAAGTCGCCCCGGTTATTTTCAGGGAATAGCACTGGTGGTGAACAAGCTTTTCAATATTGTAAATCCGGATATAGCTGTATTTGGGCAAAAAGACTATCAGCAGTTTCGCATCATCGAACAAATGGTAAAGGAATTTAATCATTCTATTGAACTCTTGATGGCTCCAATCGGCCGGGCAGAGGATGGTTTAGCTTTAAGTAGCAGAAATGCATATTTGTCTCAAGAAGAAAGAGCTCTTGCACCAAGCTTATACCGGGCATTAACTTACGTTGCTCAACAAATAGAGAATGGAGTTATGGAGCCGGCTTTATTGATTTCGCATCAACAAGACGAACTGGAAGCAAAAGGCTTTGAGAATGATTATCTTTCTGTGTATTCACTAGACACTTTACAACCCGTTGATAAACTTTCTGCCGGAAATAAGTACGTTTTAGCGATCGCTGCTTATTTGGGGAAAACTAGATTGATCGACAACTTAATATTGGAAATCTGAGGTTATAAGAATGCAAATAACCATGTTTAAATCGAAATTACATCAAATGGTAGTTACAGAAGCTAACCTTATGTATGAGGGAAGCATTACCATTGATCAGGACCTTTTGGACGCCGCCAACCTTCTTCCGTACGAAAAAGTCCAGGTTCTTAATATTACCAATGGCTCTCGTCTGGAAACATATACTATTCCCGGAGAGCGAGGCAGTCGTATTTGCTGTATGAACGGAGCTGCAGCTCGTCTTACACAGGTTAACGATAGAATTATTGTGATCAGTTATGCAAACATGACTCCTGAAGAAGCAAAATCTCATAAGCCAACCGTGGTTATTGTCGACGAAAACAACGATCCTAAAAAGATCATAGATGAGACTAAATATGCTTCAGAATATGACTTGGAATCCGGAATGCTGGATAATACACTCCAATAGAACGTGATCTTTACTACTCAGCTCAATAATCGCACTTCAATCACAGTTGATAAATGAAAATCCCATTTATCAATAATGTTCCAAAAGCCGAAAGTGTAATAGAAAGCTCTAAAGAAGGCCTTGGAACATTTGGTGGAGTATTCACTCCGTCTATCCTTACTATTCTAGGTGTTATCATGTACCTGCGGTTTGGCTGGGTAGTTGGTAATGTTGGTCTCTTAGGCACGCTTTTAATAGTAACTCTTTCCACCGCTATTACTTTTTTAACAGCCCTTTCTATTGCGTCTATTGCAACAGATCAGCGCGTAAGAGGAGGAGGAGCTTACTATATGATCAGTCGTTCTTTAGGGATCGAATCCGGTGGAGCAATTGGAATTCCACTTTATATAGCTCAGGCATTATCTGTAGCCCTTTACACTGTTGGATTTGCGGAGAGTGTTGTTCAGGTTTTCCCGAGCCTGAATTTTAAATTAGTAGGTATTGCAACTACAATTTTAGTTACTGTTCTGGCTTTGGTTTCTGCAAAAACAGCGATCCGGGCTCAATACTTTATCATGTTCGGAATTGGTATTTCATTGCTTTCTCTCTTATTTGGGAAGCCAATAGAAGCAACTGAAATTGAACTTTGGGGGGCTTCCGATGCAAATTCAGAACCCTTTTGGGTGGTCTTTGCAGTGTTTTTTCCTGCTGTAACCGGGATCATGGCAGGGGTAAATATGAGCGGTGATCTGAAAGAACCCGGAAAATCAATTCCTATGGGAACGTTTGCTGCGGTCGGGGTCGGGTATCTGATTTATATGGGACTTCCCATAATTTTAGCAAATAGAGCAGACGCTTTAACTTTGATTGAAAATCCTTTGATCATGCGCCAGATCTCATATTGGGGCGATGCTATTTTGATCGGGGTTTGGGGAGCTACACTTTCCAGTGCCCTTGGAAGTATATTAGGTGCACCCAGAGTGCTTCAGGCTTTAGCCCGGGATCACGTTTTACCAAAATGGATGAATTTCCTCGGACAAGGTTCCGGCGATGATGATGCCCCGAGAATGGGAACCATTGTCACTTTAGGCTTAGCTTTAGCAGCCGTTTATTTTGGTGATCTTGATCTTATTGCTCCCGTTCTTACTATGTTTTTCCTTACTACATATGGCGTCTTAAATATTACCGCAGGAATAGAGCGCATTCTTGGAAGTCCATCTTTTAGGCCAAAGTTTAAAGTTCATTGGGTCTTTTCCATAGTTGGTGCAATTGGTTGTATTGCCGTGATGTTTCTGATCAATGCCACTGCTACGATCATAGCTTTTATTTTTGTGTTAGCTATTTATTTCTGGCTGGAGAGAAGAGAGTTGCAATCTACTTGGGGAGATGTGCGTCGAGGTATTTGGATGGCCATAACTCGAGCAGGTTTACTTAGAATTCGCGTGGAAGAAGATTCAAAAACATGGCGCCCAAATCCTTTAGTTCTGTCTGGAGCACCAACCAAAAGATGGCATTTGATAGATCTGGCTTCCTCTATAACTCACAACCGTGGCTTGTTAACAGTATCAACAGTAATTACGAATGATAAATTTTCTGTAGAACATCAGAATACAATTGAGGATAATATTCGTGAATTTCTTGCTAAAAGAGGAATCCAGGGATTAGTAAAAGTTCTGACCGCTGACGATCCCTTTAAAGGTGGAGAACACTTAGTTGAAGCATACGGACTTGGAGCATTGGTTCCCAACACGATCATTCTTGGTGACAGCGAAAATGAGGCCATTCGAAAAGACTATTGCCAAATGATCTCAACTTTTCATCGACTTCAAAGAAACGTGCTTATTGTACACGATGATAAACACAAAGGGTTTGGTAAGAAAAAAAGAATCGATATTTGGTGGGGTGGGTTAAAAGGTAATGGTGGTTTGATGATGATCTTGGGTTACTTGTTGCAGAGTAGCAGAAGTTGGTTTGATGCTGATGTATATCTTAAAATGGTAGTAAGCTCAGAAAAAGGAGCGGCTGATGCTCAAAAAAATCTTACTGAAATCAGTAAAAAGCTTCGGACAGGAGCTAAAGCTCAGGTTATAGTTTCGAATGGAAGATCGTTTGATGAGATTCTTCACGAGTCTTCAAAAGAAACCGATCTGATTTTTATGGGAATGGCAGAACCCGACGAAAACTTCCTGAGTTATTATGGAGATATTCAAAAACGACTTAAAGGATTACCCACAACCATTCTTGTATTGGCAGGCGAAGAAATTTCCTATGGAGAAGTCTTGTACCAACAAGATGAGTTTCAGGAAGACTGATTGATAATTCCTGTAAAAAATTCCTACTTGTAAAACTATTCTATTAGTAGGTTCGTCTAACTCTAAATTCGTATTATTAGGGAAATTCTAATACACATAATTATGCAAAAGAAATTTATTCTGCCAATTGCTCTCGTGCTTTCCGTAGTTGTTTTATGGGTGGTTTTTGGAGGCAACAAAGATGAAACTACTGAGCTTTATACTTCTCCACGACAGGGAGAGTTTGTTGTTGAAGTTATAAGTACAGGAGAATTAAGAGCAAAAAACTCTACTGAAATTAAAGGCCCTCAAGGGGTTAGAGATTTTCGTATCAACAATATGAAGATTCAGCGCCTGATACCTGAAGGCTCAATCGTAAAGGAGGGAGATTTTGTAGCAGAATTAGATCGATCACCTATTCTGGCCAAGATGCAGGACGCTCAACTCGAAGTTCAACAGGCCCAATCTCAGGTAACCCAAGCTCAATTAGATAGTACACTTACGCTCTCACAAGCTCGAGACAATCTCATTAATCTTGAATATGCATTAGAAGAACGTCAAATAGCTGTTGACCAGTCTAAGTATGAATCACCTGCCGTTCAACGTCAAGCGGTGATAGAATTAGACAAAGCAAAAAGGACTTTAGCTCAGGAAAAGAAAAACTATCAGACCAAAGTTAAGCAGGCAGTAGCCAAGATAAGTGAGATCGAAGCTGAACTTTCAAAAAAACAAAACGAGCTGAATAAGATCCGTGATTTAATGAGTGAGTTTACTGTATATGCTCCGGATAAAGGAATGCTTATCTATAAAAGAAACTGGAACGGAAGTAAAATTACTGTTGGTGAAGAAGTAAGTGCATGGAATCCTATTGTAGCTGAGCTTCCTGATTTTACTGTTATGGAATCTCTTACCTATGTAAATGAAATTGATATCCAAAAAGTAAAAGAAGGCCAGAAAGTAATTGTTGGACTTGATGCCGTACAGGGAAAGATTCTTGACGGAACCGTTACAAGTGTAGCCAACATCGGAGAACAGCGCCCGAACTCAGATTCAAAAGTGTATGAAGTGATCATAGAAATTGCAGGAACAGATAGTTTACTCCGACCTGCAATGACAACAAGTAATGAAATTCAGGTCGATAGACTTGAAGATGCAATTTCAATCCCTTTAGAGACTATTCACGCACAAGATTCGCTAAGTTTTGTTTTTCTCAAAGACGGACTTGGCTTTAGAATGCAACAAGTTGAACTGGGGCTTATAAACGAAAATGAAGCCGTGATTCATAAAGGTGTTTCAATGGATGATCGCTTGTATCTGTCAATGCCTGAAGATACTTCAGGAGTTAGAAAAACCTATCTGCAAGACGAAATTACATCCAACAATTAAAAGCGACTCAACGTGCTTCAAAAAATCCTTTATAATTTTGATATAGCCATTGAGGCAATCCGCAGAAACAAGTTGCGTGCTTTTCTTACTTCATTAGGAATAATCTTTGGCGTTGGATCTGTGATCGCCATGTTGGCAATAGGTACAGGAGCACAGCAAGAAGTGCTTTCTCAAATGCAATTGCTTGGTACGAACAATGTAATCATACAACCGGTAATTGAACAAGAAGAAGGTCAGGTTGATGAAGAAAACGCTACTGAAAATGCTAAAAGATTTTCGCCGGGGTTAACACTTGAAGACCTCAGAAGTATTCAGGAAGTTTTACCTGAAATTGAGTTTGTAAGCCCGGAGATCGTTTACGAAACCAACTTTATTCGAAATGCCAGAATGAGAACCGGTAAGTTGGTTGGAGTTAATGATGATTATTTTGATATCAATAACTTTGAAATAATTGACGGTTCTAATTTTTCAGATGCTCAAATAGAAGCTTCCTCTCCGGTTTGTATTATTGGTTATGATGTTCGTTCTAAGTTTTTTGCCGGACAAGACCCTATTGGTAAAAAAATTAAAGTCGGTCACCTTTGGTTAACCGTTATTGGTGTCTTAAAAAAGAGAGAGCTAACTACTGAAAACATCGAAAGTCTGGGTATCAGAAATTATAATCTGGATATTTTTGCGCCTGCAACCACTGTGCTTCTTCGTTTCAAAAACCGTGCACTGTTAACCAAGAAAGATTTAGGAGGAAGTCGCTCTACAGTTTTCTTTGGTGGCGGAATGATGGTTTCTTCAAGCAGTTCTAACAAAGGGGGCGACGGAAATTATAATCAGCTTGATAAACTCATTGTTAGGGTAAGTGATACAAAGTATAGTGTGCCAATAGCTGAAGTGTTGTCCAGAATGTTAAAACGAAGGCATAATGATGTTGTGGATTTTGAGATCATTGTTCCCGAACAACTGCTTCAACAAGAGCAAAGAACCAAACGGATTTTTAATATTGTTCTTTCTTCTATTGCTTCAATTTCTTTGATCGTTGGCGGAATTGGCATTATGAATATCATGCTGGCTTCTGTTGTTGAACGCTACCGTGAAATTGGAGTACGAATGGCCGTAGGAGCACAAAAGAAAGATATAGAACTGCAATTTTTGACAGAAGCTTTAACCATAAGCATTACCGGTGGTATTTTGGGCATAATTCTCGGAATGCTGTTCAGCTTTGCTATTGAAGCCACTGCTGATATAGCCACCATAGTTACCCCTATTTCAATTTTCATCTCATTTGGTGTAGCACTTTTAATCGGAGTTGTCTTTGGATTTTTCCCTGCAAAACGTGCCGCTCAACAAGATCCAGTACACGCATTAAGACATGAATAAAAGATTTTTTCTGCCTTTTTTGGCTCTGATCCTACTTGGTACAACTCAACTTTTTGGGCAAGCTTCCCGAACTTTAACTCTTGAAGAAAGCATTGAGATCGCAAAAGACAATAGTCCGCTTTCCAGAGCTGCAACTTTTAGTTTAATTGCTTCTAAATGGAGATATAAATCCTTTAGAGCGGATCTATTACCAAGTTTAGATTTGAGTGGAAATATTCCAAACTATCGATTGGGAACTCAGACTGTGAATACAGCAGAGGGTATTCAAAATGTTAGTTTCAATAACTCTAATGCAAATTTAGGACTTTCCATAAATCAGGCTATTCTACCAACCGGCGGTTCTATTTCAGTTACTTCAAGCTTAAACAGGCTGGGAATTTTTAAAGGAGAAAGCAGATATGAATGGTCAAGTACTCCATTTAGTATCGTATATAACCAACCTCTGTTCCAGTATAACAATCTGAAATGGAGAAACAGAATAGAGCCCCTTCGATTTAAAATTGCAGAAAAACAGTTTGTAGAAGATCTTGAAGACCTCTCCTTTACTGTTACTCAAAGCTTCTTTGACGTACTGATATCAAAGATCAATGTTGAAATTGCCGAATTCAATGTTACGGTTAATGATTCTATATATAATATTTCAAAGGGACGTTTTGAGGTCGGTAGTTTAGCAGAAAATGATCTGCTTCAAACGGAGCTAGCTTACAGAAATGCAGAAGCATCACTTACCAATGCAAAACTAACTTATCAAAGAGCCGAAGAAAATTTTAAAGCACTTTTAGGTCTTGATGATACTATCGAGATCGAGATCGAAGCTCCGGAAACAGCTCCAGATGTTGATCTCAACTTTGACAAGGCTCTGGCTCTGGCTTTAGAGAATAACAGCCAATCTCTACAATTCAGACTGGATGAGATACAAGCAAATCAAGCTTATGATCAAGCTAAAAGAAACGGAAGTTTTACTGCCAATTTACGAGCTGAGTATGGTCTTAATGATACCGCTATTGAATTTGCCGAAGTATATGACAACCCCGGTGATTTGAAATCATTTAATATTGGTTTTCAAATCCCTATTTTTAACTGGGGGAAAAATATGGCCCAGATTAAAGCTGCCCGTAATCAACAACTGGCTACTGCAAACAGTATTGAATATCAAAGGTTACAGTTTGAGTTGAGTGTTAGAAGTACAGTTCGGGAATTTGAATTACTTAAGGGTCAGGTCGAGTTGGCTAAAATATCGGATAACATCGCAGAGCGCCGTTATGATGTTTCAAAAAACAGATATCTGATTGGAAAAATTGACATCACTAATCTTTTCATCGCTCAAAATGAGAAAGACAGTGCGCGAAGAAACTATATCCAGGCTTTAAGAAATTACTGGTCAGGATACTACAATCTGCGCCGATTGACACTGTATGATTTTGCTGAGGACTCTCCTATCTATCACGAAATAGAGTTATAAGTATTAATTGCTTTTCAGATTTTAGTACTTCTTTAGTATTTCCTACATTTAAGGATTAACTAACTACCAAATCTGATTTATGAAATACTTATCAGTTGTAATTTTTGCCGGGCTTATTCTGGCTTGTTCAGCGCCTGCTCCAAATTTCACAACCCTTCCAGAAGATGTGCAAACTGTTTCTCTTTTAGGTGACACCTTACAAACTAACAGCGCAATGCTGCCACAGGAACTCGCTGAACGCATTGATTCTTTGATACTATTGGAAAGATCCAGAGACGCTGAAACCGAAGCTGTGATCTGGGAAGCTCGGTATTTAGGGTATAATGGTGAATACAGAAAAGCTGTTGATCTGTTATCAAAAAGAATTGAGCAAGACTCTAAGAACCCTGCGCTATACCGGCATCGGGGACATCGCTATATCTCTCTACGAGTTTTCGATCTGGCCATCAAAGATTTGGAAAAAGCTGCTGAACTCATCAAAGGTACAGAAGATGTTGTTGAGCAAGACGGTCTTCCTAATGAAATGAACAGCCCGACAAGTAGTTTACATACCAATATTTGGTACCATTTAGGACTGGCTTATTACTTGACGGGTGATTTCGAAAATGCACAAAAAGCATACGCAGAATGCATCAACGCAAGCACCAATGATGATATGATGACAGCTGCACTTTACTGGTATTACATGAGCCTGAGAAGAGATGGGCAAGATGAATTTGCCGGTAAAATTATTGATCCTGTGCGCTCAGAGATGAACATCATTGAAAATGACAGTTATCACAAACTGCTTTTAGTGTTTAAAGGAGAGTTTGACCCGAATGCACTGTTAGATACAAATACTGATGCTTTAAGTAACGCAACTGTTGGATACGGAATAGGAAACTGGCATTACATCAATGGCAGAAAAGACAGAGCAATGGAAATCTGGCGAAATGTTTATGATGCCGGAAACTGGTCTGCATTTGGGTTTATAGCAAGTGAAGCGGAGCTGGCTAAGGAATAACCACCAGCTCCCAAACCACTTTAATTGCCAACAAAAAACACAGCGTTACCAAATAACAGCTTCCCATTATGCCAAAAACCTCTGTAAAGTGGATTATCTATCATATAGACAACTTTTCCACTGCCCATGTTCTGCACTCCGAATGAAAGTGTGTTTTCAAGATTTTCTTTTGCATCGGCACCTACAAAACCACTTCTTACCGCACCTGCTTTAGCAGCACCTACATTCCAGCCGTTTTCTAGATACTCATAACCAGCAGAACCAAGTTTTAACGACATATAGGTTTCGCCATATCCAAAAGCTAAAGGATGTGTATTATCCATAGTTAATTCGAAAATGGAACCTGCATTTAGACGGGATGCGGATGCCCTACCTGATTCACCATACTTTTTCAATTTATCATTCGGATCTTCCTCTTTCTTGTCATCATCATCGTCTGAAGATTTTCTCTTAAGACTGAATCCATCTTTACCGGCTAAAAACCCGTTTGCTCCTTCAACCGCGATCAAGGTTCCTCCGCCTCTTATCCACTCTTTCAGATCATTGAGTCCGTCTTCATCGAAAGTTCTTCCGTAAGACCCTGAAGGCATGATCATAACGTCATATTCATGCCAATCTATAAATCCAATATCATCTCTATTGATAAGATTTACCGGATAATCGATCTGTTGATCAAAATAATGCCAGATATGTCCTACCATATTAGAACTGGTTCCCTCGCCCGCTATTAAACCAACTTTCGGGGCGGTTAAAAACTTTACTGAGGATGATCCGAAGTCTTTTCCTGAGTTTACAAACCCGGTTGCAACAGGAGTTATAAAACGACCAAGTTCATCTGCTGTTTTCTTTACGATCTCATCAAAATCATCGCCCAATTTTTCATTGCCGTTTCTTGTAATAACAAGCGTTCCTGCTTCGTACTTATTTCCATTCATCGTAAAAGGTTGTTCAGCGTAGCGAGCGTTTATCCCTTTTTTAAGAAGTGCTGCCAAATACTTCAGATCATTTAAAGAATTCCATTTGGCCAGATATGCGTATGGTTTATTCACATTTGCCGATACCATTCCTGTTGTTCTGCTGGAAACAGGTTGTTGGTTAACATTTCCTTTAACAGCAAAACCTTCCAGTCCATAAGCATAATGAGTTTCCCAAGCTGTGATGTCATAGGTCAGAGAATCTTCCAATTCAGGTTTTGGCTCGAATAATACTCTTACCAAAGTTCCCTGAGGCTGAAAAGTACTAATCACGTAATCACCTTCTTCGATGTTTACTCTTCCTGTTTCACCTGTTGAATAATCATACCCCTCCATTCGGGAGTTACTTGCTGCTTCGCCGAACTGAATGTTTTGCTTGATCAAGTACTGAAGTAAGCTAGCTACTTTATCAGGATTGCTGGATTTCTTAACTATGAATGTCTTGTATTCCCCTGCACCATTTTCTCTTGTTTGCTGAAAATAATTCGAAAATTCATCTACAACTCTTTCCTTGTTTTGAGCAGTAATCTCCACGGTAGAAAGAGCTGTGGTTGAATGATGAGTCAACCTGTCCCAAAGTCGCAATGTATCTCCTTCAGCTGTTCTAACTCCAAGCCCACCTCTGCTATGGCCCGCTTGTTCGTAGGTCATTCCAATAGCGCCGTTAAATGTTGGCCAGGTATCACCGTAACTAGGGTAGAACAGATCAAAAAACTCTTTAGTGAAATACAGCCAGTTTTCCTGATCAAAATATTTTGCATGATTTTTACCGATCATCGTTTGATACTCACTTTGCCAATCGGTAATAGCGGTATGAAATGGTCTGGCAGCAGGGGCAAAATAATACGGACTGTTGAAACCCTGCTCATGAAAATCTACATGTACATGAGGCATCCAGGAAAGATAAGTTTGAATTCTGTACTGAGTTTCTACCTGTGTTTGCCAAGCCCAATCTCTGTTCAGATCAAAGTAGTAATGATTAGTTCTTCCTCCCGGCCACGGTTCGTTATGCTCACGTGATTCCGGATTTACATTTGGTTCTTTGCCTGTAACAGTTTTATTCCAGTAAACATATCTATCCCTCCCATCCGGATTGATCATCGGGTCCATCACAACCATTACATCATTCAGCCAGTTACTCTTTTCCGTTATCAACTTATAGATCGTATTTAAAGCCGCCTCACTAGACGACGTTTCATTCCCATGAACGTTGTAGCTTAACCAAACTATGGGTGTTTTATCGGCTGATGGTTCTCCATCCAAAAAGCCAACTCGTTTCAAATTATTTGTTCTTATCTCTTCCGATCGATTTTGATTTTCAACAGAAGAAACGGTTACAATTACAAGCTCTCTTCCTTCGTAGGTTTCGCCGTATTTTTCGATTTCGACCATATCAGAATTCTCAGCCACATGCTGAAAATATGCATGAACTTTATAATGCGGGGTCCATTGCTCACCAAGCTCGTACCCCAAAAATTCTGCCGGAGATCGTAGCTGTGCAAATGCAGAGGTAGATAAAATTAATAGAAATATGAAGGATTTTAGGATTCGATTCATGTCTGTGAATTTAAATTTAGTGAGAATTTGCAGTGAGCTAACCAATTTTGCAGTCAAATTTTGTTTAAGATGGATTTTACAGTTTACTTTTCCTTTGAACAACTCTTTTGAATAACTTTTACGGAAATCTTAATTCACTCAGTAATTATGCTTTTACGATCAGCCCTTATCATTTTCTTCTTTTCCGTGTTTAACCCTGAAATAATAATGCGACATGATGTAGACGAATCCGAATACATCGCTTTAGCTGAAAATTATGCCGGCTCTGCGATCAGGCTTAATGCGGGATGTGGAACATTCATCCTTCCGAATGTGATCATCACTGCCGCTCATGTTGCTTCTGTTCCACAAATTGGAGACGATGTGACCGTTGATGGAACCAAATACGCTATTAAAAAGATCATTAATCATCCGGAATTCAATATGAACAGAAGTATTGCCAACGACATCACTATCATTATTCTTGAAGAAGATGTTCCCGGTGTTGAGCTGGCAAAACTCTATTACAATAATGACGAAGTTGGTAAGGAGATCATTTTTGCAGGAACAGGATGGGCAGGCACCGGCGATAAAGGAATGGTTGAAGGCTCGATCAACAAAGACCGGAAAATGCGCGCTGCTCAAAACAGAGTAGATGGAGTTCGAGATGACGGTTTTATTCGTTTTACGTTTGATGCTCCTGATTCAGAAGATGCATTGCCATTAGAGGGAATCAGTGGTCCGGGAGATAGTGGCGGTCCCGCTCTCTGGTTTGATGGCGATCAGGCATATATACTAGGTGTAAGTTCGCATCAAGACGGCAGAGGAATGGGAAAACCGGAAGGTGTGTATAATGTCTACGAATTCTATACCAGAGTTTCAGAATTTACAGATTGGATTGAGACCGAATTAAAAAACAACGATATCAATTTTAAATAGCTAAGGGCTTTAATTAACTCTGGAAATCTTTATAGTTACTCGGTGATATTCCGTTTTGTTTTTTGAATACTTTGGTAAAGTAAGATTGTGAGCTAAAACCTGTTTTTTCTGCTATATCAGAAATGCTGAGCTCCGTTGATACAAGAAGTTTTTTAGCTTTTTGTAATCTGACCTTTTGAATATAATCAAGAATAGATTCATCATTATTCTTATCCCAACTTCTGTATAAACTGGATCTACTTATTTTAAATTCCTCTGCCAGCATTTGGGTGCTTAACCTTTTATCTGAGTAATTCATGTCAATATATTCCCGAAAAAGATCTCTTTTTTCCAGTGGCTCAATACCTTCCAAAAGCTCTTTATTACCAGAGCTCATTCGGTCAACTCCGGTAAATTCTTCGTTAACAAATCGTTTTCTATACACAAGTATACATACACTTATAAAAAATAGGCCAATTATGAGTTGTAGAAATCGATTCTCATAAAAATATGGTTTGACTTCGAGCTCTAAAACTGAGGCTATTATTTTTTGAGGATCAGTACTCAAAAATATCTTAGCTGTTCCCGCTTTCAAATTTTCCAAATGAAGAACACCTGACTCATCTGGGCGTTGCCAGCTCCCTTTTTCATCTATTTTATACCAAATGCGATCAGTAAGATTATTGCTTAATGAAACATGAGAAAACTCAACCTTAACATCTCTTCGTTTAGCGGGTAAATGAGCTACAAAACCATTTCCCGTCTTTTTAATCATTACATCTTCGGAAATATATACGTTGAAAGTATGTTTCTCGGTTTTTGAAAATTCCAAATCATACGGGTTGAATGAAACTATTCCGGATACATTTGAAAACCAGATTAAATCTTCTTCCTTATCATAAAATCCTGTGCTTTGGGTCCCTCCATTAAATTCCCTATTGATAATACCATCTTTATCGTTATACCAGATCAATTCGGTCATTAATGTTTTGTTATCTGCACTGTAATTTAATCCTACTTCAGATACTCTGAGAAGCCCTTTGTTAGAAGAAATCCATAAATAACCTGCGGTATCTGCTACAATTCTATGATACCCTGCCGCTTTGACCCCTTCTTTTTTTCCAAGTTCAACAATTTCCGGAGATGTAATACTTTCTCCGATTAAATACCTTTGCAAACCTCCATTGTAAGACGCTGCCCATAATGTGTCTTTTTTACTGATGTAAACATCTCTAATATGTTTTGACGGTTCCGTAAGTCGGTTGCTTAAGAAGTAGAATCTTTGATCTCTCAGTAATACCAAACCGTCATTAACTGTGCAAAAAATTAAATCGCTATTATATGGTGATTTTATAATTCTGGTGATATGTTTGATTGTTTTCCCATTCTTATCGAAATATGTAGAAAACGCTGAGCCTTGCTTTATATATAACCCATCAATAGAACCAAACCACCAGCGTCCGTTTTCTCCTTCATAAAAAGCTTCCACTACATTTGTTCCCTTACCGAATAAAGGCCATAATTCATTTAACGCAGATATATTTTTTTCGGAAATAATTACCGGCGGATGACCCCATAGTGAAACAAGTAATGAGCTGTCAGCCAGCGGAGAAATCATACGAACTGTATTATTAGGTAGTGCACTGTTTCCTGCTTCGATCTGAGTGTTTTCTGTTTTATCCCATGTAAACACGCCGTTATCAAAAGTTCCCGCCCACATTCTTCCATATCTGTCTTTTTCAATTGCGTAACTATTTGTTAGGATATTGCTGGAAAAGTTGTTGAAGTAATTCTTCTTGATATGATATAGTCCATCATTAGATGTTGAAACCCATATATTTTGATGGGAATCTATATCTGCATCAATAATATTTGTTCGGGGTTCAAAAAGTTTTTTACTCCCCAGCCAAACCCCGTCATCAGCAACTAATATCGTTCCGTATTTAGTTTCAAATATACTTTCGTACATTAAACCCTTTTCTGATTTCCCAAATTTATC
>JAEPPZ010000009.1 GCA_017640785.1 Balneola sp.
TATAGAGCTATTCTTAATCCCAGCTTAAAAAGCCAAACTTTTTTCTTTTTTGATGCTGTCATTCTTTAAATCTATATCCGACACCCTTTACTGTTTCAATATAATGATCGCCGAGTTTCTCTCTTATTTTTCTAACATGAACATCAACAGTACGATCAACAACATAAATATTATCTCCCCAAACCTTGTTTAAAAGAGTTTGTCTGTCCAAAACTTTTCCCTTTCTGCTAGCCAGGAAAAAAAGCAATTCAAATTCTTTTCTTGGTAAATGAAACTCTTCTCCGTCTTTGTATACGATATATCGATCTCTGTCTATTGTTATATTATGAACTTCAAGAATGTTGGTGGCCTCTTCCTTTTCATCAAATCTTCTCAGCACCGCTTTTATCCTTGAAATAAGCTTGGTTGTACTGATCGGCTTCGTTATATAATCGTCGCTACCTTTATTTAAGCCTTCGACCTCGGTTTTCTCGTCGCTTCTTGCTGTTAGAAGTATTATCGGAATTCTTTTAAGCTCAGCATCCTTTCTCATTACTTCGACTGCTTGCAATCCGTCCATTTTCGGCATCATAATATCGAGTAAAACCAGATCCGGACTATGCTCTTTCGCCATCGCAATACCCTCTTCTCCATTTTCGGCTTTAAGCACATTAAACCCTTCCTTTCGGAGATTATACTCAATTAAATCTAAGAGATCTTTTTCGTCGTCAACTACAAGAATGGTTTGCTTTGCCACTTCTTTAAGGTTTAGTTAAGAGGTATGGTAAGTTCTGCTACAATGGTACTAATGTCTGCCATTAATATAAAATGAAGAAATTGTTACGTGAATTAAATTAAGCGTTCAAAATGAAGAATTATACGCTCAAACCTTTTTTGTTTTCCTTTATTTATTACGCCTGTAATCTAATCAATGGAACAAATCCGAATAATCACGCTCGTTCTACCCGCCCTGCAGTGGAATGAATTATTTGTTTAAGTAGCTAAGCGCCTTCTTAATTGCCGCTGGAACCGTTTTAACATCTTCTTCTTGCAAACCTTTTGAAGCCGCGTCTTCTGCCTGTCGTTTTTTGAAACCTAAAGATTCCAGCGCTGATACTACTTCGTCTGTTATGTTTCCGGCAGCCGGCTTTGAAACACCTCCTGAACTCTTAACATCTCCAAGCTTGTCTTTTAATTCTAAAATTATTCGCTCTGCAGTTTTTTTGCCTATTCCGGGAACTCTGGACAATGAAGCCGCATCCTTTCCCGTAATAGCACCGATTAAATGATCTGCCGGCAAGCCCGAGACAATTGTAATTCCAAGCTTTGGACCCACTCCTTTTACTGTTATCAATTTTTCAAATAATTGCAACTCATCTTTAGCATAAAACCCAAACAACCTCTGGTCGCTGTCTGTTATGTGATGATGAATAAGAAGCTTTACTTCTGTTCCTTGTTTCAGGTGAGCCAATGTTTGCGTCGAAATTTCAACTCCGTAACCTATCCCCCCAACATCAAGGTGTACTTTATTTTCTTCCAGCTCTTCTACATAACCTTTTAGAAATGTTATCATGCTCCCTTAACCCTGTCGGGATTATCCGCAACAAAACTTGCCCAATCCGACTTTTTATTATTTTGATGTGTTTTCTTTTTTATAACTCCCGGCAAGCCCTTTCCTTTCATATAATGACACCAGGCAACTGCCAGTGCATCCGTTGCGTCATTCTTAAGCTTTTCATCTGGTAGTGTTACCATTTTGTCCAGCATAAAAGCTACTTGATCCTTACTCGCATTTCCATTCCCTGTGATTGCCTTTTTAACTTCTTTGGGATAATACTCAAAAGCAGGAAGATTGTTGTTTTTGATAGCTAATATCGCTGCAGCCTGTGCTCTGCCCAACTTTAACATTGCTTGAGGATCAACTCCATAGATCGGGGTTTCAACAGCGCAAGCGGTAGGGGAGTTTGATTTAATAATTCCGGAGATCTGATCGAATATATATTTTAACCGATCGGAGTGATCTTCCATATGCGCCATTTTTAAAACATCGCAACGGAGCGCAACCAGTTTTCCCTTTTCCTCGGTGAGCACAGCATACCCTGTAAAGCGGGAGCCGGGGTCAATTCCAAGAATTATATCAGGCATTGGTGTTTATTGGTGTTTTAAAATAAGGTCATCCTGAACTTGTTTCAGGATCTTACGCAAAGGCTATTAATTCTATTCCAAACTACTTTTCTAACTTTAAGTCATCTCGCGGCACATGCCCGAGATCCGGATTTTTAAATAGATCGAGATTCCGGCTTTCGCCGCGGAATGACAAAACCGTCAGGTATTCTTTATTCTTCGTCTTCTGAGTAAAGCTTCGCTAGGTCTTCCATCATTTCTTCAGAAATACCATTCGTTACAAAACCCCCGTCATGGAACAAATTCTGCATGGTTACCTTTCTGGTCAGGTCAGAAAACATCGCTACACAATAATCAGCGCATTCATCAGCAGAAGGATTTCCCATTGGGGCTAACTTCTCTGCAAAAGTATACATCCCGTCAAAGCCTTTGATTCCTGAACCAGCTGACGTTTTAGTCGGCGCCTGAGAGATCGTATTCACTCTGATTCCTCTGTGAGCCAATCGGCTTCCGTAATTTCTGGCAATAGACTCGAGCAGCGCCTTTGCGTCATTCATATCAGAATACTTACTGAAAATTCGTTGTGCACCGATATAGGAAAGTGCGATCACGCTTCCGCCATCATTCAAGATTCCGACTTCATCTGCATGATGCAGAACTCTGTGAAGAGACACCGCAGAAATATCGAGTGATTGCTGATACCATTTATAATTGATGTCCGTGTATTCCTTTTTCTTTCTGATGTTTGGAGACATCCCGATAGCATGAAGAATGAAGTCCACACTTCCGAGTTCTTCTTTCACCTTCTCCATCATTTCCTTTACCGCTTCGTCATCAGAAACATCACAAGGAATAATTGGTGCATTTATTTCTTCGGAAAGAGCATTCAACGCCCCCAATCTTAATGCAATCGGTGCATTTGAAAGAACCATCTTTGCCCCCTCTCTGTCACATGCTAATGCAACGCGCCATGCAATACTTCGATCATCCAGCGCTCCAAAAATAATTCCCTTTTTTCCTTTAAGTAATCCGTTTCCTTCGCTCATTATATATTCTCTTATATTATCGGTTAAACTTTTGTTAATAATAAGTCATTCCTGCGCAGGCAGGAATCTAAATCGTAATTAAAGCAACATTTTATATTTCTATCCAGATCTCGGGCATGCGCCGCGAGATGACTTCAGGCTTGAACATATTATATAGATAAAACTAACAAGCCGAGATGAACTACGTGAAAATCCTATTTATTCCGATAAAATGATAGGGGAAATGAGTTTTGAATGTGGAATTGATGAAAACCGAATATTGAACTCTCTTTGGTTTTTACTATCATTGACACATGTCGTTAAAGTTTAAAAGAAATTATCACTTAGATAAGCTTGATAAATTGATGAGCACTGAGGCTTCTTCAAAAACGCCCTCGATTGCTTATCTGAATCCGGATGGCGTTGCCCGCGGATGGATTCTTATTGCCGCTGTTTCAACGCCCTATTTGCTTTGGCTTTTATTCAAATTGAAAAAATTCGGTTGGCTGGTATCTTTTACGGTCTTTGTTCTTGCCCCTTTCTTGATCAACTATTTTATAATAGCAGACACAAACGCAGGACTTCTGGTCTGGGCGATTACTTTAATTGATTGGGGGGTATTTCTTTTCCTTCTTAAGAACAGCTATAATACATGGCGAGAGCCTGATTTTAAGAATACACCGGGTTCGGATTTTGAATAATTATTCGTTAAGAACTCTTTGGCACAATTTCAATAATCTGAATTCCTAAATTTTCTTCGTCTTTAAGCATTATCAAATTACCTCTCTTCGTTGCTCCAAGGATCGCCCCGGAAACTTTAACTTCTCCAATAAAATCAAATGAGTTTTTATCGTAAACCCCTACAAAGTGGCTGCTTTCATTTAGAACTCGATTTCTCTTGTAAATTCCGCTGTCGTTTCTAAATACTAAATATAAGTATGAATCATTGTGAGCCAGATGTAAACTAATACTTTGTTCTTCAGATAAGTATCTAGACATTTCCTGAGGGTTAGACGCCATTGTTATAAATTTTTCAGAAACCTTAAAAGAAGGGGGGTGTATTTCTGTTGACCCAAGAAGTTCTCCTGACGCTGTTGAAAAAGCTTGTACCTTCGGAGTTTTACCCTGAACCGTGTATACAATTTCGTTCTCACAATCGAGGGAATAAGTTGTCTCCTGAAGTATATCTTTCCTTCCATTAAAGAAAGGGTCGTAGCCACCAAGCGTATCGATTAAACTTAAGTTTTTTTTGTCAAATATTGCAATAGTCGGGGTTGATGGAAGCGGAGGAATTCCAAGCAATTGAAATCCTGCATACCATTTTTCATTGCAGAAAGACATGTTTCTAGAGGTTATAGATATTCCATCTTTTACAGGATAAGTAAATAAGTCTACCTCCTCAGAGGTACGATTATACATCTTAAATAATGCCAAGGCTTTGTCTAAAACTAAAATCTGATTTGAATCCTGAGCTCCAAAAAATCTTGATGTTAATAGTTCTTTAGGACCCCGCCCTTTTTCGCCTATTTTTTCGATAAAGTTGCCTTGATAGTCCGTTATTACAACACCCACTGCGGAACCATAATTTGTAAAGACCAATTCATCTACTTCCGGATTGTCTATAACTTGGGTATATAATCTTATTAAATGCTCCTGGGTTTCATCAGTTAAAGTAAATTCGTGAAGTACTTTAACCTGGACTTCCTGTTTTTCACTTTTACTACTACATGCTATCAACAGTAAAAGCAATATGTAAAAGTTTTTATGCAGGTGTTCTCGTTTATTAATTATAGAAAGCATTCTTAATTATTTAATGATCATCAAAGTAAAGAAAACCAGGAAAAATCCTCTATTTTATATTGGTCTTAATATCTATTAACTGAGCATTCTTAAGCAAATACTAGCTCAATACTTCGCCATTCTATGTTCCTCTGTTAATTATTCAAAGTTCTAATAAACTTTATCCACATTACTGTTGATAACCCAAGAATAAACTCGTATTTTTATCGGCTCTGAACTAAGCGAATAATCCTGTTCAAATAAATGTTTGATAGTTTATCCTCAAAATTAGATAAAGCCTTTCAGAATCTGAAGGGCGAAGCTCGTATCACCGATGTAAATATCGCTGAAACTATACGAGAAATTCGTCGTGCTTTATTGGATGCGGATGTTAACTATGAGGTTGCTCGCGAGTTCACGAAAGAAATTCAGGAAAAAGCACTCGGTTCAGATGTGCTCACCAGCGTTAACCCGGGACAGCAATTCACGAAAATCGTGTTTGATGAACTGGTTGAAACTTTTGGTGGCGAAAAATCTGATATCGCAGTTGCCCACACCCCACCTACTGTAATTCTTATTGCAGGTTTACAAGGTTCCGGTAAAACTACCTTTACAGGAAAGTTAGCCCGTTACCTAAAGCAGGAGCATAAAAGGAATCCTCTTCTTGCTGCCGCCGATGTTTATCGCCCTGCTGCCGTAAATCAGCTTAAGTCTCTGGCATCCCAAATTGATGTGCCGGTTTATTCCATTGAACAACAAGATGCCGTTCGCGTAGCTAAAGAAGCTGTCGCCATGGCAAAAAGCTTGGCAATGGATACCGTTATCATTGATACTGCCGGACGTTTACATGTAGATGAGGAGATGATGAATGAGGTCGCGGAAATTAAGAAAGCCGTAAATCCTCATGAAATTTTGTTTGTTGTTGATTCGATGACCGGTCAGGACGCGGTTAACACAGCAAAAGAGTTTAATGAGCGGATCGATTATAACGGGGTAGTTCTTACCAAGTTAGATGGTGACACCAGAGGTGGTGCTGCACTTTCTATAAAAACCGTTGTAAATAAACCGATCAAATTTGTGAGCACCGGCGAAAAGCTGGATGCTCTTTCCCCATTCTACCCAGACCGTATGGCACAGCGCATACTTGGTATGGGAGATGTGGTATCGCTCGTTGAAAAAGCTCAAAAAGAATTTGATGAAGACGAAGCCAAGCGACTACAGAGCCGTATTAGTTCTGATAAGTTCGATCTTGAAGACTTCCTCGAGCAAATTCAAAAGATCAAGAAGATGGGAGATTTCTCCGATCTTGTTTCTATGATCCCCGGCGCCAGCAAAGCATTGGATAACAACGAAATCGATGAAGACGCCTTCAAACCGATTGAAGCTATTATCTATTCAATGACGCCGGAGGAGCGTCAGAATCCGGAAATTCTTAATGGAACTCGTCGTAGACGAATTGCAGCCGGTTCTGGCACTACTGTCCGTGAGATCAACGATCTCATTAAACAGTTCGAACAGATGAAAAAAATGATGAAGACCATGTCCAAAATGGGAAAGATGGGCCGGGCTCTTCAAGGATTAAAAAATTTACCGATTGGTAAGTAACATTATTTATACACAACTCACTGGAGAACAACATTGATTAGAATTAGACTTCAAAAGAAAGGACGTAAAAAACGACCAATCTTTCATATTGTAGTTGCAGACAGCAAAGTTGCTCGTGATGGAAGAATCATTGAGCAGGTAGGCCGTTATGACAACGTAACTGAGAAAAAAGAAGTGGTACTCAACGAAGACCGCATTCTTTACTGGTTAGATACCGGTGCTCAACCATCCGATACTGTACGCAAGATCCTCAGAAATGAAGGAGTTCTTTACAAGCGTCATTTGATGATGTGGGGAAAAAGCGAAGAAGAGATTGAAACAGCACTTGCTGAGTGGAAATCTTACCGCGACTCTAAAGGAGACGACAGTGATTCCCGTAAAGACAAGCACAAGGACGTTCTTGCTGCAGAAGAAAAAGAATTTAAAGATCAGGTTCAGAAAAAAGCGGCTAAAGCAGCTGTTGAATTAGAAACTGAGTCTTCTGACGAAGAAGCAGAAGCTACTGCTGAAACTGAAGCGACTGAAGAAGTTGCAACAGAAGAAACTACTGACGAAGCTCCTGCTGAAGAGGAAGTTGTAGAAGAAGCAGCTCCTGAAGTAGAGGAAGAGCCGGAAGTTGAGGCAAAAGAAGCTGCTGAAGAAGTAGAAGAAAATATTGCTGAAGCGACTGAAGAGCCTGCTACCGAAGAAGCAACTGTTGAAGAAACTGAAGAAGCTCCGGCTGAAGAAGAAAAAGAAGAAGTTGCTGAAGAGCCAAAAGCTGAAGCAAGTTCAACTCAAACTTCTGATGACATGACTGCTAAAGAAGCTATCGATCATATCAGAGATACTGATCTTGATGCATTAAAAGGGTTTATTTCTGACGACGAGTCAAGAAAGACCGTTATTGCAGCATGGGAAAGCAAACAATCTGAAGGATAATTTAATCCGGCTCCTATGAATCAGGAAGCCAATATACAACCATTTACTTTAGTCGGGCGCGTAGATCGCTCGCACGGACTTGACGGCGAAGTTAAAATCATTTTTGAGTTTGACGATCCCGAAACCCTGAATGAAATAACTGTTGTGTATTTGCGGAACGAAAGGGGCGACTACTTCCCTGCCCGAATTAAAGATGTTCGGACTGAGGAAAAAAGAAATGAAATTTCGTTCTTTGTACATTTTGAACATATCGCTGATCGCACAGCGGCAGAAGAATTAAAAAACTCAGGCGTATATCTGGAAACAGATCTGGCCAATACTTTAATTCCTGACGTTGAAGAAACAAACAGCTTGCTTCACTTTGATGTTTATAACACAAATGGTGAGCATATCGGAACAGTAATGGACATCATCGAGAATTCCATGCAATCTATTCTGAATGTTTCTTCAAACAACGGTTCTCTTCTTATTCCTAATGTTAGCCACTATGTGGTTAAGGAAAATTTTGAAGAAGAATCTGTCATCTGCCAAAATCTGGAAGAACTCGGAGAACTTTAGAAATGAGAATTGATATCATATCTGCAGTTCCGGGATTACTTACAGGTCCGCTGGAAAACAGCATTGTGCAACGCGCCAAAGAAAAAGGCTTGGTTGAGATATTTGTTCACGATCTTCGGGATTACACCGAAGACAAACACAACAAGATTGATGACTACCCTTATGGAGGCGAACCGGGCATGGTGCTGACACCACAACCGATCTTCAGCTGTATAGATCATCTGACTTCTGAAAGGAAATACGATGAAATTATATTTACAGCTCCGGACGGAGAAGTGTTTAACCAGGAAGAAGCCAACAAGCTGTCACTATTAGAAAATGTGATCATTTTGTGCGGCCACTATAAAGGAATCGATCAGCGAGTTAGAGATGCATTAATCACCAAAGAATATACCATTGGTGATTACGTGCTTTCAGGAGGGGAACTTCCCGCTATGGTTATTACCGATGCTTTGGTTAGATTGATACCGAATGCCATTGGAGATGCCGGAAGCGCATTAAGCGATTCGTTTCAGGACGGATTACTTGAAGCTCCCATTTATACCCGACCGGCAGAGTTCAAAGGAATGAATGTTCCTGAGGTCTTAAGATCCGGCGATCATAAAAAGATCGAAGCGTGGAAAAGCGAGCAATCTCTTGCAAAAACCAAAGAACGAAGAAAAGATTTGTACGAAAAATTTAAGAAAGATTATTAACGGCTGATTAGTCAGCAAAGAAACAGAATCATGGATAAGCTAAAACTTGTAGAACAAACGATAGTTAATGACGACATCGCTCAATTCACCGCCGGTGATACAGTGAATGTTCACTACCGTGTACGTGAAGGAGAAAAGGAACGTATTCAGCAGTACGAAGGTGTTGTATTGAATGAGCGTGGAAGCGGAGCTAACAAAACGTTTACCGTTCGTAAAATAAGCAGCAACGTTGGTGTTGAGCGTATTTTCCCTCTTTATTCTCCTTTTATTGCGAAGATCGAAGTTAAAAAACGCGGAAGTGTAAGACGTTCTAAACTATTTTATCTGCGTGAACTAAGAGGTAAAGCTGCTCGTATTAAAGAGCGCGGACAGGAAAGCAAAAAGAAGTAACATTCTCTTTTTAAGAACCGGACTCGGGCTGCCTGTATTTGAAGCCCGTTTCTTCTTTTTTAAAACTAAATTTATTTAGATGAATATTATTCTTTTTGGACCTCCCGGTGCCGGAAAAGGCACGCAAGCGAAATTACTTCAGGACAAATACTCAATACCTCACCTTTCAACCGGTGATATATTTAGAACTGCGATAAAAAACCAGACTCCTCTTGGCGTTAAGGTTAAGTCTATTCTTGACTCAGGTCAGCTGGTTCCGGATGAAACCGTGGTTGATCTTGTGGCAGATGAGCTTAAAGATCCTAAATATGATAGTGGGTTTATCTTGGACGGATTTCCGAGAACGGTTCCTCAGGCAGAAGCTTTTGATGAGATCGCAGAAAACCAGAACAAAGCTATAGACGCCTTTGTTGTTCTTACTGTACCCGAGAAGGAGTTAATCTCCAGAATTCTTTCAAGAGGACAGGGAAGAGCTGACGATACTGAAGAAAAGATCAAAACTCGTTTAGAGGTTTATCACGAAGAAACAGAGCCGGTGCAAAATCACTACGCTTCAAAAGGTGTTGTTAAAGAAATTGATGGTATAGGAACCATTGATGAAATCTTTGAGCGCATTACTTCTTCGATAAAGTAATTTAAAAAAGCCATCACTTATTGATGGCTTTTTTTTATTCATCCTTAAGTTGTTTTATCATAATTCTGGTTTCAGGAACAGCCCCTTTTAATATTGTGAGCTGAAGCCTCCCTAAATAATCAGAAAGCACCTCGAGTTCTTCGGCGTACCATTTTTTAAACTCCCTTTCATTTCCCTCTCCGTAAATCAAAAACATTCTTGTTTCCGCTTCCAGAATACCGACTCTTTTTTCAATAACAGAGATCAGATTCGAACCACGATCAAGACTTGCGAGGTAATCTTTTCCGATCGTTGTAAAGTTTTCCGACTCAAACCCCGATCTAACTATCAGCATGTTATTAGTGAAATCAATAGATCTGTTTAGCGATATCTCGTGATCCGGATTGTTGGCTAATTCACTTCTTAAACTGTCAACTTCTTCCTTTGCAGATACAGCTTTGGTATAAAGATCATCCAGATTCAACAGAAACGTTTCGTAATAATTGACCCTGTTCCTTCTTTCCACTGCTTCTTCTCTTAAGGTTGTTAAATAGAAGGCGCCATATACCCCAATAAAAACAACAAACAATTCAAGTAAGAGAAACTTCCAACTGCGATTTTGAATAATTTTTTTCATGGCAAAAGATTAAAAAATAGACAACCCTGTTTTTGTTGTAAGCCTTTCCAAGACCTCCATTCCCAGAACTGAATTTCCGGCTTTATTTAATTTTGGACTCCAAACGGCAACGCTGTAGTGTTCCGGAAAAACCGCCACAATCCCTCCGCCAACACCGCTTTTTCCGGGCAGGCCAACTTTGAAAGTAAACTCACCCGCCTGATCATAAAATCCACAAGTGAGTAAAATTGCACTTAATCTTTTTGACTGAGACGCATTCAGAATTCGTTCACCGGTTACAAAATGTTTACCATGATTTGCGTACACCAAAAAGGTTTGCGAGAGCTCTTTACAGCTCATTTCAATTGAGCACATATAGAAATAAAAATCCAGAACATCTTCCACAAGATTTTCAATGTTGCCGAACGATTTCATAAGACTGGCCAGTGCTACATTTCTGTATCCGGTTTCCTTCTCAGACTCCGCTACCTTTTCATTAAAACCAATGCTGGGGTTACCCGACAGCTTTTGTACAAACTCTAAAAATTCATGTTTTGGATTCTTAAGATTAGAGATCAGTATATCACAAATAACAAGTGCCCCGGCATTAATAAGTGGATTCCTTGGTATGCCTGATTCATATTCTAATTGAACCAAAGAATTGAATGGGTTTCCCGAAGGTTCAACGCCTACTCTTTTCCACAATTTCTCGCCCAACATCGGATACGCCATTGTGAGCGCAAAAACTTTACTGATACTCTGAATCGAAAAACGATCTTCATTTTGTCCGATCGCGAAATTTCCTTTTTCCAGGCTACAAAGGTGTATGCCAAAATTATCTTCTTGTACACCAGCCAGTTCCGGAATATAGTTTGCAACTTTACCCCCAAACTTCCCTTTGTCCAACTCCGAATCTATCTCATTAAGTATCTTTTGATAATCCATTAGTTTATAACATAATTTTTAGCCAATTCAAGAAACTCTTTCACTTCCTGTTTTTGCCATTTTTTATCTTCACCGAATTCTTCAGCTAATATCTCCGCAACCTTTGGAGCGACTTCAATTGCAGCCTCTGCATCTAACAACAAGGCCCGGGTTCTTCTGGATAAAAGGTCCTCTATAGTTTGAGCCCATTCATTCCTAATTGCCCAAACGATCTCCGCTTTAATATACGGAAGGCTCGGATGCAGCTGTTCTTTCATAGAATCATTTTCTTCCATTATTTTCTCAATAGCTACCCGATCTGAACCATACACACTCAAAGGATCCTTCTTATCAACATTTTTTAACCAACCGTGGATCCGTTGATTCTTTGTTTTTGTCTTTTTGAAATCCACTCCAGCAACCATTGCCGCCCGATCGATTGTGTCTTCGGCCATCTTTCGATAGGTTGTCCACTTCCCTCCGGCAATCGTAACTAATCCGGATTCAGAAATCTGAATGTGGTGGCTTCTGGATATTTCAGAAGTAGATTTTGACTCTGGTGGTTTCACAAGAGGTCTTAATCCTGCAAAAACACTCTTTACATCTTTTCTGGTTGGGTCTTTTGTTAAGTACTCCTTAGCGTGTTTAAGAATAAAATCTATTTCTTCATCTAATGCTATTGGTTCTAAAGCGGGTTTGTCAATTGGAGTATCTGTTGTACCTACAAGAGCCTTTCCGTGCCACGGAACAGCAAAAAGAACTCGTCCGTCATCAGTATGAGGAACCATTATTGCCGCGTCTCCGGGCAAAAATTCTTTATCCAGCACCAAATGAATACCCTGTGCACATTGAATTATATTTTCGTGTTTCTGATCATCCATTTTGAGAATGGAATCAGAAAAAATTCCTGTTGCGTTAACAACCGCTCTGGCTTTGATCGTAAATTCTTCTCCATGAATATGATCTCTGGCAACTACGCCGTCAATAAAACCTGAATCGCCTTTTATCAATTCATTTACTTTCATGTAATTTACCGGAGTCGCCCCAAGATCAGCTGCCGTTTGGGCTAAATTGATTGCCAAACGCGAATCATCAAACTGGCCATCATAATAAATTACTCCTCCTCTCAGTCCTTCAGGCTCCAGAGTTGGGATCTTTTCCAGAACCTCTTCCTTTGAAAGCGTTTTGGACTTTTTGATGCCCAGCTTTCCGGCTAAAGCGTCATACACTTTCATGCCTATTCCATAAAACGGACCATTCCACCATTCATAACTTGGAACTATAAATGATTGGTGACTCACCAAATGTGGAGCATTCTGAATAAGCAAGCCTCGTTCGTGCAAAGCTTCAATAACCAGAGAAACATCACCTTGTTGTAAATATCGAACCCCACCATGAACCAATTTTGTACTTCTGCTGGATGTACCTTTGGCAAAATCAGCCATATCCAACAACAGAGTTTTGTAGCCTCTGTTTGCTGAATCTACAGCACAACCCAAACCTGTTGCCCCTCCTCCTATTATCAGAATATCCCAATAATCGTTATAGTCTCTGATGTGGTTTAGTGATTCGGTACGATTCATTTTGGTTATTCAAATTTTAGATAGAAAATTAAATTTAGCCCTTACATAAGATCCCGATCCGCCAGCTGGCGGACGGGGTGACGATCCTTCTTGAAACAATACTAATTCAAAATTCATCATTTAGAATTAGTAATTATTTAAACCCAATTCTTACTCTTTTCTATTGCCTGGTTCCATTTTTCTAACAGTCTTTCTTTTTCTGATGTTTTCATTTCCGGCTCAAACCTTGCATCAATTTCCCATTTCTTTTGTAGCTCGTTCGTGCTTTTCCAGAAACCAACAGCTAGTCCTGCTAAATATGCCGCCCCTAATGCGGTTGTTTCCGTTACTTTTGGTCTCACGATCGGAATTCCCAGAATATCAGACTGAAACTGCATGAGTGTTTTATTTACAGAAGCTCCGCCATCAACCCGGAGCTCTTTAATTGAAATTCCGGAATCTGCTTCCATTGCCGTCAGCACATCTTTTACCTGAAATGCGATTCCTTCAAGTGCAGCTCTTGCTATGTGTCCGGCAGTTGCTCCTCGCGTTAACCCATACATGGCTCCGCGGGCTTTTTGATCCCAATGCGGAGCGCCAAGCCCTGCAAAAGCAGGAACCAGATATACTCCTCCATTATCTTTTTCTGTTAAAGCCAGTTTTTCGACATCTGCTGAAGATTCAATAATTCCCAAACCATCTCTAAGCCACTGAACCAGCGCTCCCGCAATAAAAATCGATCCCTCCAAAGCATAGGTTGTCTCACCGTTCATTTGCCAACCAATTGTAGTTAACAAGTTGTTCTCAGAAGTGATCGCTTTATCACCAGTATTGAACATGATAAAAGAACCTGTTCCATACGTATTCTTCAGCATTCCGGGCTCAAGACACATTTGTCCGAACAGTGCCGCTTGCTGATCTCCCGCTATTCCTGTAATTGGAATTTTATTTTTAAAGCAATCCAATTCTGCTGCTGCAATTTCTCCACTTGATGAACAAACATCTGGTAACACATTTTCCGGGATGTTCATTAGCTCCAAAAGTTCTGTGTCCCATTCTTTATCATGGATATTGAAAAGAAGTGTGCGTGAAGCATTTGTAATATCCGTAACGTGGTTTTTTCCTTTAGTAAGGTTCCATATCAACCAGCAGTCTATTGTTCCGAAAGCAAGTTTGCCTTCTTCTGCTTTTTGTCGGGCTCCATCAACATTATCGAGAATCCACTTAAGTTTCGTACCTGAGAAATAGCTGTCTAAAACGAGTCCCGTTTTTTGCTGAATTTTATCTGACCACCCATCATTCCTAAGCTCATCACAGTAATCTGATGTTCTTCGGTCTTGCCAGACGATAGCGTTATAAACCGGTTTTCCAGTTTCCTTGTCCCAAACTACGGTAGTTTCTCTTTGGTTGGTAATACCTATCGCGGCTATTGTTTTACCGCCTTCCGCATATTTTGAAACAACTTCTTCAATTACTTCTTTTTGAGTGTTCCAAATCTCCTCAGGATCGTGTTCTACCCAGCCATCTTTAGGAAAATGTTGTTTGAATTCTTTTTGGGCAAGATGTTCAACTTCGCCATTTTTATTGAAAAGAATTGCTCTAGAACTTGTTGTTCCTTGATCTATGGATAGAATGTATTCTTTAGCCATGAAGAAAACATAATGCTATTTTTGTTTTTCTTCTGCTTTATTTTGTAGCCACTTAAATGCCCTCTCTTTATCCACAAAAATTTTAGAAACCAATCCATTATTACTGGCAACCGTTTCCCAGAATTTCCAATAATATAATTTTGAGCTTTCCACAAAAAGTGCTGTAACCACGTATTTGTGTTTAATATTTAGCTTTTCATTTTTTTTGGGGTCAAAAAACTCCATCACCTGCAGTACACCTGCGTTCAACTCTAGTTTGCTTAAATCCTTTAATAATTGATAGCCAAGGTTATGTGCTTTTTCCCTGCTTTTTGAACTGATTTCTATTGCGGATTCCAAATTCAGTTTTCCTGTTGCAACAACTTCCAATATTTCTGTTTCATCATGGTTTATGAATTCTATTTCATACATGACAACCCCTTTTATTAATGCTCACATTAATAAACTAAATATTCTTTCTACAGCAAAGCTTTTTATTTCAACGAAGCTGACCTAAACAGATTTAGCGAGCGCGTTTCTGAAAGCCCTAGCCCCTACTTCTACCAGTTGTTTAGATTTGTAGAACTCAAAAGTATCGCAGGTGTCTCTGGGCACTTCGACTAACATATCCGGCTTGTAATGTTCTATCATTAATTCTGTAAGTCGATCTTGTGTAAAGCTGAAAGTACTTTCCATTAACTCAAACAATGAAAATGATTCCTTTTTCTTTTCTTCGTGGTTTTGTGCAAACTCTTTTATGGAATCCGGAAGGATGTTTTCGAACCAGTACTTTTTACGCTGTTTCTTTTCTTCCTTGATCAATAAATCCTCTACAATGGTTCTGGAATTTATATCCACCGCTACAATGATGGCGTCGTCTCTTTTCTGAACCAGGTTTATTGGCAAAGGGTTTAAAACTCCTCCATCCACCAGAACAAGATCTTCATCAACAATGGGTGTAAAAATCCCCGGAATGGAAACCGATGCTCTCAAGGCTTTAAAAAGATCTCCTTCTTTAAAATGAACCTCTTTGTGATGTTTCATATCGGTTGCAACCGCTGTAAAAGGAATTTTAAAGTCTTCTATTTTCTGTTGCCCGGTAACCTCAATGTGTTTTCCGAACAGTTTTTCACCTTTTACAAAACCCTGAGAAGTAAATGTGAAATCCAACAAATCAAAAACTCCTTTTTTGGTGAGACTCAACATCCATTTTTTGTATTCAGATAACTGGCCTGCACAATAAATTCCTCCTACAACTGCTCCCATTGAACAGCCAATTACTTCTATGATCTCGTATCCTTCTTTTTCGAGTTCTTCAATAACACCAATATGTGCAACTCCTCTGGCCCCTCCGGAACCTAATACAAGATGTACTTTTTTTTTCTCTGATCTCATCCTACAACCTGACTCTCTTTATTTCAAAAAATTCTAGTTCTTACAACCCGATTCTTCCTCTGCTAATTTAACCAATTCCCAATACGGAGGTTTATATCCGTTTTCTTCGATAAATGAATCAACTGCTGTTGAGGTTTTCTCTTTCAACCCTTTATGTCTTTGTATAAAGGCATCGCTTTTCAACGCCTGGGTTGCACTCATTCCTTCGGGAATAGGTCCTTCCGATTCAAACTGATTTTTGATCCAACTGTTTCCTTTCATAATCCTTGCAAAAGGAAGCATCAGCGGATTGAATTCTATCTCCTCTCCTTGTTCGGCACACACAAGCATGGCATCTATTACCGCGTTATATAAATGATCATCGAACAAACTTTCAGCACTTCTCCACTCAGCCACTACCGAAAGTTGGGGATCGTATTCCAGATCTGAAGGCATTTGTGTTACAAAATTCTCAACCCCAAAAGTGTTCAGTAATTTCACAACTCCATTAGATGATATGGTTGATTCCGATTCCCACAACTGAATGCCATTATTTTTGTACGCATATGATCCTACTTCAGAACAAAACATAGCTTCGGGATCATAAAAGTTCATTTTGAAATCGTAAGGAATGTGCCGTTGTTGAACTTCTTCAAACATTTCTTTTGCTGCAATATGAGGAAGCATCGGGTTTTCCTTTATTTCGGGAAGATCAGCTCTGGGGCGCAAAACCATAAACCGAAGCTTTCGGTCTTTGATATATTCCTCAAGCGTAGCGATAGCAACACCTCGTTCAATATGTGCTTCTATCAAATACGGTATATTTGTTCCTTCCTCTACATAGATCAAAGCAACATGCGAAAAGTTACCGGGATAATCATTTCCCCTTGAAATAAGTGCTGAGACTTCCGCTCCTCCTCGTGATACCAGCAGATCTCCACTGTGAACTTTTATTCCCAGAATATTTGTAGATGGAGTTTGTGATTCCTCTTCCTTCACATACAAAACCGGATCAATAGGCTCTTCTGATTGCAATAAAACTTCTTCTACTGTTGCACGCATTCCATACAGCGTTTTATAAAGAACATCTCTGGTTTCTTTTTCTGATATATCCCATTCCGCAGACAGATCTTTGATTACTCTTCTTGCTCTGTTATATACTTCAAAAAACTCAGGATTTTGTACGTCCTGTGCAGCAATAACCGGAGCCAGCTCAAAGAAACTCAGAAGGAGTTCATCGAAAATAACATCATTCGGTTTGGGCTCTCTGTTTTCAATTTCATCAACAATTGAGAACAGATCAGATATAAGAGCTTCAATAACTCCGGGTGTAATTATCTCTTTATCTGCTTTTGCTTCTGCGAATTTACTTTCCAAAAAATCCCATCGTTCATCCTGATCCCAGATAAAAGGAGTGGAATTACCTTCACTTTGAATGTTGATGGTAGAGTTGTCGGGAATCAGTAATAATCCGTAGAGAATGATAATTCCCAGAAGGGTAATGCTAAGTTTCTTTTTCATGGATAGAATTTAGCGAAAGAATTTATAATTCATGAAGAAGTTTTGGTCATCTCGCTGCGAATGCCCAAGATCTGGATTTATTATTAATCTAAAAGCTAATTCATAAATCCGGGCATCCCTCGGATTCAATCGAGAACTGTCGATTGAATCATCTCCTTTCGAAGGGAGAATTACTTTAATATCTTTAGAATACCATCCTTAACCCCAACCAAGCTCTCCACATCATTAAAGTGCTCAATTCCTTCTCCCATTACAAATAACGGTACTTCATTTCTGGTATGAGTTTTTACTGACAGATCTTCAAGATTTCCATGGTCACTGGTTATAACCAATACATCTCCACTTCTTTTGTGTTTGATGATATGAAACAGAAACTCATCCAGTGGTTGAAGCACTCTTTCGGCATCTTCGAAACTTTGATTATGTCCGGCTTTATCAGTTAAATAATATTCGTACAAAACCAGATCGTGATCCGGAACAACATTCAGTAATCTTTTGGCCGCATCTGTAGCTGTTATCTTTGGAATGTTTATATCCAATTTTTCTCTCCAGGCATTTTGGACGATCTCTGCAGTCAGTGCTTTTTCTTCTAGAATATCATCTGTTGAATTCAAATGCATTTCAGCACTTTTGGTCATGAGCGTTGTACAGCTCCATCTGTTTCTCCGATTTGCGTGCTCAAAGAATATAGGCGGATAAGCATTCATGAAATACGGTTTCTTTCCCGCTTCTTTTACCGACTGAAAAACACTCTGCTCTTTTAGTAAATGCTTTATTCCGGAATGAGGAAATGGACCAAAATGTTTTCCTATCACTTTGGATGCATTTTCGCCGGAAAATAGAGTTGTTTGTCCTGTTCCGCTTTGAGGAAGTCCTTCTACATCAAGATTTGCATCGATTGCTTTATATAATTGATTTGAAGATCGTACTCCTTTTGCATTCTTAAAAAAATTCTCTCCGGAAAGGATCTGAAAACTTTCATAAGAATCTATGAGGAAAGGATTTTCTTTGCCTTCATTCCCTATTCCTACTCCATCAATAAAAATGAAAATTACAGCCAAATCACTTCTCCAATATCAGTGTAACCGGACCATCGTTTACTAATTCAACATCCATCATTGCACCAAATTTTCCGGTTTGAATATTTAAATCCGAATGTTCTTTAAAATAAGAGATCATTTCCTCATACATCGGTTCTGCTTTATCCGGTTTGGCCGCTTCTATAAAACTGGGTCGAGTTCCTTTTTTTGCATTACCATATAAAGTGAACTGTGAAACTACTAAAAGTCCTCCGCCCACATCACTTACCGAAAGATTCATTTTTTCGTCTTCATCTTCAAATATCCGCAGCTTCAGAATCTTCTCACACATCCATTCCAGTTGTTCTTTAGTATCATCTTGATGGATTCCCACCAGTAATAATAAACCCTCTTCAATAGCTCCGGTAATTTCATTTCCGACGGTTACCGATGCCGATTTTACGCGCTGAATTACAACTTTCATATACTAAAATTATGTGGATTACTATGTGGAATACTTACTAACAAAAACTGGATAACTAAAATCGTTCAAAGTTCTCAACAAGTTTCCACAATTTGTTCACCTAATCAACATTCAAAAAGAATAACTTTTGGTGTTGAACAGCTTCATCTGATTTATATGTACAAAACAGATACACTTGTTGATAACAAAAAATATCACTCTATAAATTACTGTTTTTTATAAAAAATATATCAACATTGATATCCACAAAGTTTTGTCAAGCGATGTAGAGAAAAAGAATAACTTTGTTATCCACAAATCCACACTCTCTATTACTATATATTAAATTTATAAATCTCATTTTATTTGTCTTTTAGGATGTGGATAAGAAGTGAGAAAAAGGATTCTCAAAGAGTTTTATAAGAACGTATATTTAAGCAATAAAAAATTCCTGATCTCATGGATAAAAGATACCCTATTGGAAATTTTGATTACGAGAAAGATCACGATCTGAATGATGCAGAAATGTACATCGAACAGATCAAAGAACTTCCTTCAAAAATAAGAGCTCTTGTTTCAGAATTATCAGAAGAACAATTGAATACTCCGTACAGAGAAAATGGTTGGACTCCCGTTCAGGTTATTCATCATTTAGGAGATAGTCACCTGAATTCATTGTGCAGATTCAAACTTGCTATGACAGAAGAAAATCCTACAATTCGTCCTTACAATGAAGCTGCCTGGGCAGTTTTAGGTGACTATGAGTTGATGAGTGTTGAAGAAGGATTGAATTTTCTGGAAGCAGTTCACTTAAAATGGGTTGCTATCTTTAAAACAATTAAAAAAGATGATTGGAAGCGAACATTTCAACATCCGGAATCGGGAATAAATTATAAACTTATAAATGCCTTAGCGATGTATGCCTGGCATGGAAATCATCACTTAGCTCATATTGAACTTGTTAGATAACGATCTGTAACAACGAGCTTCCCCTCCGACGGAGGGGAATGAGGGGTGGGTCCAAACTGATAAAATTTATTTTAAAAACTCTATCAAATGACAAAAAAGACATTCACATACAAAGATTCAGGCGTAGATATCAAAGCCGGAGAAGAGCTTGTTAATTCTATAAAAGGAGTAGTTAAAGAGACTCATGGTCCTGCAGTGCTTTCCAACATTGGTGGTTTTGGTGGATTTTTTAAACCGGATATGGGAGCGTTTAAGAATCCTGTATTTGTTAGTTCTGTGGATGGCGTTGGAACCAAATTGATTGTGGCGTTCAAAGCCGGAAAATATGATACCGTTGGACAAGATCTGGTAAATCATTGTGTGAATGATATTGCGGTTTGTGGGGCAACTCCTCTTTTCTTCCTGGATTATTTCTCTACCGGAAAGCTTGAGCAAAATGTGGGTTATGATGTGATCAAAGGATTTGCGACGGCCTGCAAGGAAAACAATGTAGCTTTGATTGGTGGAGAAACTGCCGAGATGCCTGATATTTACGGAGAAGGTGAATTTGATCTGGCAGGGACCATTGTCGGTATTGTAGATGAAGACAAAGTGATCAACGGTGCAGGAATTGAAAAAGGTGACGTTCTTCTTGGATTCAAAAGTTCAGGATTACATACCAACGGATATTCACTTGCCAGAAAAGTGTTGTTCAGTGAGTACGATGTAAATGATCATGTGGAAGAACTTGGATGTACCGTTGCAGAAGAACTATTGCAAGTTCATCGATCATATTTAGGATTGATCTCAGAGCTTAAAGAAATGGATGGAGTAAACGGGTTTTCTCACATTACCGGTGGTGGAATGGTAGGAAACACCAAACGAATTTTACCGGAAGGATTGGCTTTAAATATTAACTGGGAAGGATGGGAACGTCCTGCGGTTTACAATCTGATTCAGGAAATAGGAAATGTACCCGAAGAAGATATGCAGACAACTTTTAATCTTGGAATTGGATTAGTTTGTGTGGTTTCTGCAGATAAAGCAGCGGAAGTAAAAGCAAAAGCTGAAAGTTTGGGAGAAGAGGTTTTTGAGGTGGGGAGTGTAATTAAGGATTAAGGATTATGAGTTTATGTTAAATAGAGAGGATTGGTTAATTGAACTAGTTAAAAGAGATTTAAATAAAGAATTAGTTTCACATTACACTAAACTAGAAACAGCTGTATTTGATATTATTCCTACAAATAAAATCAAATTTACAACCCAAGAAAAAAATAACGACCCACATGAGTACAGAAAAGATCTAGGTACTATAATAATAAGAGATGAAATTGATTCAGAATTTACTAGTAAAGGAGAGAGTTTATTAAAAGATAATCTTAAGGTTTTTTCTACATCTATTAGTTCGCCTCAAAAAAGAAAACCAGAACATACTTCCTTAACAAATTGCTCATTTGGAAATGTAATGATGTGGGCACATTATGGCAATAATCACAAAGGGATAGTATTACTTTTTGAAAAGAAAGATTTAGAAAAAAAACTGAGAGAAGAATATAGTAGAGTATTTGTTGAAGAAGTTAACTACAAAGATGTATCAAATACTAATTATACAATTAAGCATGATAGTCAAAAACGATTAATTGATAATATTTATGATGAACTAGAAAAAGATAAAGGAAACAGGTTTTTTTCTAAACAAAATGAATGGTCATGTGAAAAAGAATTGCGATGGGTAATTCTAAATGAAAACAAAAAAGGAAGTGAATTTTTGGACTATAAAAATAGTCTTAAAGCTGTAATCTTAGGGGATAGGACAGAAAAAAAATATGTTGATGTAGTAAAGAAATTATTAGAAGGATCAAATATTGACTTGTTCAAATTAGATTGGGATCAATTTTTTAAAAAAAGTTTTAAGCTAAATAAAGTTTAAACTCATTTCTAAGCTCTGTTTAGAATGCAAAAAGGGTCTCCTTCTACCAATGGATATATCTTCATTGAACTAGAAAAAGCCAAATTAAATAAAGCAACTCCCTACAGATCCTGAAACAAGTTCAGGATGACGATTATTAAAAAACTACACATTTTTAAGGTTAACAAGCGAGGGATTTATCCCGATGAAGCGAAAGTAAGTTTTAGAATATGAATACTAAAATCCTCCTTTGAAGGAGGTGAGTTTCAATCGTTTAGATTGAAAGCCGAAGGATGTGTGAATTAGAAATGTGATGTTATCCAGTTTACTAGCAAGGAATTTATTCCGCAGCTTTTCATTTTATTCCGGTGCTATACAACCCAATCATTTGCAATGATTTGCCTTGGATATGAAAGTCTGGTTCGGAGATTTCTTCTGTGTATATATTTTCGAATCCAACTTCAGCAAGTAAGCTTTCTACTTCAGTTTTTGTGTACTTGTTAAATCCATAATTTGATACTTCTAAGTTGTCCAATACTTTTTTGGGTCGGTACGCAATCAATATTTTACCATTAGGATTTAATACTCTATATAGTTCACGGGCATTTTTCGATAGATCAGGCCAAAAATAGATGGTGTTCGTGGTTGTTATATAATCAATACTATTATCTTTATAAGGTAGATTTTCGATCGAACCTTTAATGAAAGATACTTTTCCTGAATCGATTAATTTTTGATTTAATCGTATAGCTTCATCAACCATTGTCTGGGAAAAATCCAATCCTATATATTCTAAATTGTGATTCAAGCCCATTAAATCCTTGGTAAAGAAACCGTTTCCCATTCCAATTTCTAAAATTAAACTATTAGGTTTGGGTTTAAGCAGCTTATATGAGTTTAGACATAGATGCTGATTGCCTTTATTCATTTGTTTGGCGACTTCTTTACCATTCTTTCCTGTAGGTTTCCGTAGATGTTTTGCAATTTCTTGCATGGAAAGGTCACTCATAGCCGTTTTTATTGAAACATTAAAACTAATATGATTATAAGTGAATTAATTACCAAGGTTAGATATCAGCGGTAATCAAAAAAATTAACAAATCAGCCATCCTGATGTTAAAACCCTATAAAGCCCGGCCTCAAATTTAGTATCCCGTTTATTAATGGATAGTTTTCAACTAATTAAACTATTCACAAAGAAATTATTTTTTAATGAACATTTTAAAGAGAGTTAAAGCACTCATTTTATCACTTATTATTTGCAGTACAGCTGTAGCGGCTCAAAATATGCCAATGCAACAAATTGCTCCTGCTGATTCAGTATCAGATTCTGAACTGGAACAATTTGTAATAATAGCACAGGAACTCCAAGGAATACGAATGGAACTGGATAGTCTGGTTGTTGCCAAACTGGAAGAAGAGGGAATGTCTACAGCAAGGTTTCAGGAAATAATGCGTAGCAAGCAAAACCCTGAAGGTGAAGAAATAGAACTTACTACTAAAGAAGAAGAAACCGTAGCAAATATGCAGAGCTTTTTACAACAAGCAAGTATGAGCGCTCAAAAACAACAAATGCAATCAATTCAGGATTCTGAGATGTCTGCACAGCGATTTCAAAGTATAGCTCAGGCAATGCAATCCGACAAAGATCTGGCTATGAGAATGCAAACAATAGCTATGGAGATGGAGTCGAACTAGAAAAAAGCCGGAGGATCATCCAAAGAACTTTTTGGATGATCGCTTTCCTTTAAAGGATTAGGAACATCAGCGTAAAGCAAAAAAAATCAATGATCTTTAATCAGCATACATTTGTATAAACCGCTCTTCTGCTTCAGTTTCTCCTATTAAAACAAGTTCGCTGTTTTCCGGAATAGGATCTGTGGGATCCGGATTGATTATCTGTTCTCCATCTCTGGTATAAGCAATTACATTACATCCGGTATTGTGACGGATATCAGCTTCTATAATAGTTTTTCCTGCAATTTTAGAAGGAGTTCTTAGACTGAATACATTCAATCCCTCGGCAATCATGATAATATCGTTTTCTTCATAAATATTGAAGATAGCGTTGGCTCCCATCGTAGCATAAGACATCACAAAATCGGCTCCGGCGCGGTGTAACGAACTCACATTTCTTTCCAGAGTGGAACGGGCAACAATGTGAATATTTGGGCGAAGATGGCGACAGTAAATTGTGAGATAAATATTAATGTCATCCTGATTAGTACTGATAATTACACTGTGAGCCTTGTCAATTCCAGCCTTTTTCAGTGTGTTGATATCGTTTGCATCTCCAAGAATGAAATTCTTTTCATTCAAAATTCGGTCAGGATTTTTATCAACAATTTTGAATTTGATATTACGACGCTTTAAGTGATAAGCTGCAGCTCTACCTACACGTCCACCACCAATTATGATAACAGGCTCTTCACTTATGGCATAGATACCAAACAACTCATCATATCTTCGAAGTTGATCCACAGAACCCGCCATCATGATCACGCTTTGTTCGCTTATAACAGTATCCGGATGAGAGCCGAGAAAACGGCCTCGTTCCCAAATTCCAACAATATTAATTCCAAGTTTTTCTCTGAGTTGTGATTCACGAAGTGTTTTTCCAACAAGTGGAGTGTCATAAGCAGTGGCTTCAGCAATAACAATATCTCCAAGCCTACCGATGGTATGAACTCGGGCATCTTGTCCAAGCACGCGCCTTGATAAAGCCCTTCCCAGAAGATTACCCATGTGAAGTACATGATCACATCCGGCGAGTTTCAGGATATCAATAGAATCGTGAGAATTGGCAGTAGCTATAATTTTAATATGCTCGCTGTTTTCTCTCACAGTGTGAGCCACGTTGGTATTGAACATATCAGAGCCGTTCGTAACCACCATTGCCGCCTGATGAATTTGTAGCTTTTGATAGGTTTCGGGATTGTCAGGTTCACCAACCATAACTCTGTATCCGTCGTCGAACAATTCCAAAGCTTCTGTCAGGTCCTGAACCAAAAGCACATATTCTTTGTGGTACTGCTTTAGTTTTTCGATAAGTGCTTTTGTAATGGGATCGAAACTGGCAATAACCACATGGTTTTTTGTAGTTGGAGGAAGTTCTTTTGGTGCTCTTGCGCGCGATTGAGCCTCCATCCACGGAGCATAAAAGAATTCTATGAATGTGAAGGGCAACATGATCAACAGAACCAGAATACCGGAACCTAGAACCACCATTGAAAAGAAACGACCCAGATCGGAAGTAAAGGTGATATCCCCGAAGCCTAGAGTACTCATGGTTACCAGAGTCCAATAAAACCCTGTCATCCAGCTGTGTTGCTGACCTTCTCTTTCCATAATTATATGGAAAAGGACTCCATAAATGGTGATGAGAAGAACAAGAATACCAAGAAACTTAAGAAGGCGCGCTATATTTACCTTCGTGTTCTTATTAGAAATAAAGTAAGAGATCTGTGATGAAAAAAACTTCATGTAGAAAGATAGTTTGTCTTAGGCTAATAAAGACAAAAAAATCTACAATTTTAATTCCAGCTGAAAATTAAATTAATTGGAGAGTAAAGGAGTCCGGGAATCATTTTCTAACTGATCACAAAAGTAAGACTCAGAAGCCCATTCATTCTTAAAAAGATGTGGAAGTGTCTTTATTTCCATTACTACAGAAAACTCATGCGAAGAACGCTCACATAGCTTGTTAAAAAGCTGAAGATAGACTTCCTTTTCTGAATAGAAAGGCACATTCAATTCAGAGTAACTATAGGAATGAACAGAGATTCTGTTTTCATCATCGAACTTAGAAAGAGTTTTTGAGCTAAAGTTCGTTTTAAAATCCTCATCAACATATAGATATGCTTTTGCCGTTTTACCTGAAAACAAATTGAAAGATGGATATCCCGGCCAAAGATTGAAAAAGTTGGTTGCAGGTAAGATCAGGAATAAGAAAATAGCAAAGCTTTTAGAAACAGAGGGATTACTAAAAAGGTGAATAGCTTCCTTATTCCAAAATAATAAAACCAACAGGATCATCATTGCAACATTCCATGGTATGATGACTGTATTGAATGTAAAAAAGCCGAATATCACTTCATAAAGAATTAAAAAGTGCATACCCAAAAGTAACAAAACTGAAATTTTTCTTGTTGAAATAAAGATCAATCCAACACCTAGAAGAGCTTCAATTAAAGGAATAGAATAACTCAATGGACCAAGGTCAGGGACAATGAGTTCAGGTAAAGTATTTGTTATAAAACCGGCATTAACTTTATGAATACCGGACCAAAAATAGATCCCAATAAACGCTATTCGAAATAATGTAAGCATGGTTTTTTCTGTGATCATCTTACAACGATACGAGAAAATAAACGCCAAGAGAACAAAGAATATATAAACCCAGGGCTGCCATCGGCTCTGATCCTGAAGGCATAGAAATAATATCAGAAGCAGAAAAAGAAATAAAGAATGGGTTGAGAATTTGAAATCAAAAACAGAAAGTAAACCACTAATAAAAAACAGGCTTAGTATAGAAAAATGTAATAGTCCTCCCGTTACAAAAAAATCAAAGCTGGGAAGAACAGGAAAAACCCTGTCATTCATCCAAAGAGGGAAACAAATAAGAATACCGGCAAGAAGAGAGATAATTATTATTATCTGCAGCTTTTTATTCATTCCTTTTCTACGATCGACCAATTAAAGAAAGATAAAAGAGTTATTTAATTGCAAAAACAACATCGGTAATATTTGCATCTTTTGCTGTTTCCAGAGGATTTGTAATGTAATGCTCCCAGGGATGAACGCCTCTTTTTTGTTTAAACTCTTTGCCTCTGGCCATTCCAATCATTGTAGACCAGGCGTTACCAAGGTGATCATATTTTCCGGTATGACGGAGGGTATAAATTCTTGTAGCTGGAATTTCTCCTGATACAAAATCATCAGGTAACTCATCGGAAACAGAAGTTACTCCAACACAGGCAGTATAGGTTGCCTTTCTTTTTACTATATCCCACTTATGGTAAATACTGTAGGCCTGTCCTGTTGCAAGGGCTTCATTTTTTTTCATGTATTCTTCCAGCTTGCGAAAATCTTCCGGCATAGCATCATCCATTTTATCAATGTCACAAGTTGTTTTAATACCTATATATTTTGCTCCCGGAAAATCAGATTCTCCCATCCAATCCAGTTTTGATTTTACCTCACCTTCTTCAATATAATCCTTAAGCATATTCAAGCCACGTTCATAATCCATGCCAATAAATCCTTCCATCATATTTTTCATCCAGAACATAAAAAAAGGCAGTTTACTATCCATAGACCAGGTAACAGCAGTGCGATTGTTATTGTCAGAAAGCAAAAATTTTACTTTTGCCTCAGATTTCCAGGGTTTTAAAAAAGTAAGATCATACTCAATGGAATTGCTACCATCTTCCAGAGAGATATTCATATTGCCTTCACCAACCCTGTCCCCTTTCCACTCATAATATTTAGCATCGTCAGAAATGTTGACCTTTACACCTTTTTCCATGATTAACCACGGAGACCATTTAGTCCAATGATTAAAATCATTCAATTTTGTGTAAACATTATCAATTGAGGAATTTATTGTAGCAGAACGTGTTACATTAATTTTAGGCATAATAAGACAGGTTTATGAAAAGCATTAATAAATGAAATCAATCATAAGTTTAAAAGCAAAAAGCGAGACTATTCTTAACAGAAAAAGTGAAAGTTGATTTGTACCTTTAATCCATGGAAAAAGAAAGAATTGAATGATAAAAATTTCGCGTTTCCGGGCTTTTATTAGAAAGCATCAAAAAAGTGCACCGGTTGTTTTTTTTATACTGGGATTTACATGGGATTCATTAACACTGGGAAGCATTGACCGATTATATGATCAGATTATTATCTGTGTGTATTTATTATCTCTGAGTCTGAGCCTATACCTTTTTAATTTAGTGGATGATGATAAATGGAAGGAAACGTTTCTGGAGCGTTATGAGGATTACTTTCCGTTGGCTATTCAATTCTTTATCGGAGGGTTGTGTAGCGCATATGTAATATTCTTTTCGAGAAGCGTATCATTTACAAAAACCGTTTCTTTCTTCATAATTCTGGTAGTACTGCTTTTCGCAAATGAGCTTCTGAAGAAAAGGATATCGAATAAGTATCTACAATTCGGTACATACTTTTTTGTGAACTTTACTTTCTTCACATTTTTTATTCCGGTATTAGTAAACACGATGAATACATTTATTTTTCTGATATCAGGAGGGATAAGTTTATCCAGCACACTTATTTTAGTCACTTTTATTTATGGAAAAAGTCCTTCTACAAGAAGGGAGCTAAATAAGACCAAGCTTATAAATCTGATCCTTATAATTTATGCTACTATAAATATCTTCTATTTCTTTAACCTGATACCCCCGGTGCCTTTGGCAATGGAGGAAGGATTGGTAGCCCATAACATTGAAAAAGAAAACGGAACGTATACTGTTACGTATCAAAAAAGCGGTCTATTTTCTGCATTTGATAATGAAACAAGCTATACCCCCGGAGATAGTTTATTCATATTTACATCTATTTTTGCTCCGGCTGATCTAAAGAAAAGAGTTAACCATCATTGGCAATGGAAAAACTCACAAACGGGTGATTGGGAAACGTCAGATAAAATTGAATTCGAGATCACAGGAGGAAGAGACGGGGGCTATCGTGGTTATTCATATAAAACCAACATTCTGGAAGGGAAATGGAAAGTAGATGTAACAACAAACGATGATATGATTCTTGGACGTATAAATTTCACGGTTGTTTATGACTCAACAAACACAAGTAGAAACTTAGAAACAGAAACTTTTTAAGGCTCAATTTTGTATTTAAAAACCTCACCAATTGGTTTTTTAAAAGCAGTTGCAATTTTAAAGGCGAGATCAAGGGATGGAGAGTATTTAGCCGCTTCAATGGCATTGATCGTCTGACGCGTTACCCCAACAAGATCTGCAAGCTCCTGTTGAGTCATCTCGTTCTGATTAAAGCGAAGTTTCCTGATATTGTTTACAATGATTCCGTCTTCCATATCAATATCCTTTCCTGTATTGATAGATCATAATAGTTCGGCGGGTTGCGCTGGCAAAGAACAGAGAAAGTATGAGGAAATGAAAAATAGTAGAAAGCTCCAAAGAAAAAGGAAATTCAGAATTACTCATAAAACCCAGGTTTGATATGAATATTTGAACAAGGGCAATTACCACAGAAATAACTAAAATGTTATATCCGGCCTTCATGCCTTTTGCTTCAATAATAAAATCACGCTCATCTTTTTGAACTTTTTTGTTTCCCTCACTGATCTCAACAATGATCTCAATAATTACAGCAATCCAGAATAAATTGAAGAAGGTTTTTATAAATGTACCGGAGAAGCTCTCTACGGTTCCGGGCAATCCAAAATTAAAGAGTATATAAAAAAATAAAAACGACGAAGAAGTTGCTAATGAGGTCCATGAAAGAATTTCTTGTTTAGACATAATGAATAAGGTTTAGTGAATGTCGGGTTTTCTTTACGCGATGTAAAAAATATGTTACACTGATAGTAAATTTTTTTTTTGCTCCTGAAATAAAATTGTCTTGTGGTGCCACAAAAAAGTGTATTTTAAATTTACCTAACTAAAAGGGTTAGCATGGTTTAAAGCCTTTCTTAAACCAGTTACCAATTACTCGATTAAAAATTTGAACCCATGGTTTATTCTGAAGACAAGTGGATCTCATGGGTGGATGAGCTCGCTGAAAAAGACATTGTAATTGTAGATGATTTCATCTCTGACGAACTATATAAAACGATAATGGATTTTTTCTCTGTTATTGAAGAAAATGAGCGGCTCAAAAAAGCTGGAATAGGGACCAGTTTGGATTATCAAATACAGAAAGAAGTACGAGGGGACCTTATTTATTGGTTAGATCCCAAAAGAGACACTCCCCTTTCGCCTTTTTTTAATTTGATGGAAGAATTAAGAGAAAAGCTAGGAATGTATTGCTTCATTAGCTTATCAGGATCTGAGTTTCATCTGGCCAAATATCCAATCGGTTCAAAATATGAGAAACATATAGACCAATTTAACAAAAGAAGTAATCGCCAAATTACAGTGCTTATATATCTAAATAAAGACTGGAAAAAAGGAGATGGCGGAGAGCTTAAAGTTAATAATGAGGATGGGGGATTTACGGTAGAACCAATTGCAAAAAGAATGCTTCTTTTTAAAAGTAATGTGGTTGAACATGAGGTTTTACTCACATACGTACCGAGATATAGCTTGTCGGGTTGGGTATTACGCCAACCGGCAACTTTAGGTAGTTTACTTGGTTAAAAATTATTGAAGACGATTCCAGCGGTATTTTTTTTTGATGGGGCCCAGAATATCTTCTAGACCATTAGTTTTGATCTCATACATGGTTGAAAGCTGTTGTCCTAATTTACCGGGAGGAAATCCTTCTCGCTGAAACCATTCCAGATAATGAACAGGAAGGTCTGTAATGAAGCGGTCTTTATATTTGCCAAAAGGCATTTTAGCCTGAACCAGTTTGATCAAAAAGGAAGAATCGTACAATTTTGGTATTTTTTTTAAGTTAAGTAGAAAACTAATAACTAAGACTCAATTGAAAGTAGCGTATTTATTTATTTTTGTAATCCCGTTTTTATCCTGCTCAGCATTCGAAAACGAAAATAATGAGCTAACCTACCGTTGGGAAAGCAATGAACTAGTAATAGAGAATGGAACATCAGAGACATTATACTATGCAGCATTTGAACAAGAGGTTTTAGCATATATAGATTGGTTTCCGATCTCAACAGAAGAAAATGAGCTTTTACCAAACACTGTTAAAAGGATAAAATCAAAAGACATTTACGAATACGAAGCCGGAGATACTATTGTTTTATATTACTGGTCAGGATCAGAGCCACCGTATGAAGTTTTTGAGAATGTAAAAATTGAAACCTGAAAACAGAATAGATAGCCAGTCGATAAGAACGGACTTATTTTGTATTATTAGTTAACTCAAAAAAAGAAGAATGCCTCAGGTTAAATTACTTAAGATAGCTCACGGAAGAAGCGGAGATAAAGGAAACGGATCAAATGTTGGAATTATAGCTCGTCATCCGGATATCTATCCGTTTCTCAAAAAAGAACTCACCTCAGAAAGAGTAAAAGAGCACATGAAGTATGTGTGTAAAGGAAAGGTTGAGCGTTATGAGCTTCCAAATATAGGAGCTTTGAATTTTATTCTAAATGAAAGCTTAGGTGGTGGCGGAACGGTTTCTTTAAAACTAGATGCACAGGGAAAGACTCATGCATCACAAGTTCTGAGAATGGATATAGATGTTCCTTCTGAATTGCTTGAACTAGTTGATTAAGTTTCAATTCTTGTCCTTCAACCTAACATCGTAAAAGTTCCAACAACCTGATTCACAGCTTCCCTCGATCAAGCTTAAATTTGTTATAGAATCGAAGTTAGTTGCCGGCTCAAAGAATAATAAAAGATGTTGTTCTGTATCGGCGGGAATAACCATATTTCCATAGCCATATTTGTCACTTCCAGTCCATCCAAATTGTGATATTAAATCGTACCTGTTTCCGGAAGCGTCACGAACATACATAGCAAAGTCAGAACCCGGGGAATGTAAGTTTCCACTGTATTGCTGATCAATTTCATTAAAGAGCAAAAGCACTTCCAGAGCCTGATCAGTAAATCGGATTTCTTCAATGGAGATATTAGGATTAGTAGCAGAGCCGATAAAAAGAAAATCCTCTACAACTGTTCTGTTTGAACGACGTCGTAAAAAAGAATTAAAAGAGTTTAGGATACAGCCCCCGCCCATATAACATTTTATATCCAAATCAGAATGACTCTTAAGCGCTTTTATCCGTGTAGTTGAACCAAGAAGATAAAAAGGGTTTCCTACACTAAATCCGGTCAGGTTAAAAGTATCTACGGTGTCAGAGTTGGCACACTCGATAGCCAAAGACAATGTAAAGGAAGAGTAATTTGAAATAGATTTTTCCGTTGGAGCGCATCCTCTGTACTGTGTTTTAAGACGGCTTAAATAAAATCCATCAGAATGGATCCACTTGGCCTCACCTAAGCCATTAATGCTGATATTTCCATTAACATTATCGGTAGAAACACCCGTATGAAATTCTGTTGAATAGGTATACCATTCGCCGGAAAAAAAATTCTTTTGTGCTTTTAAATCAGAACTTTGAGCTTGAATTAAAAATAGTGAGAGAAGAAATAAAGTTAGTCGCATATTTTCGGAGGATAAAATATTGGAAAAGATGTTTCAGGAATCTAATAAAAACGAATGGGTATATCTACTTTTACAAGATCCCAGGAAAGACTCATAACAGTTGTTGAGCCTTTAAGATCCGAAAAACTGATAGTAAAAGCTTCAACAGGAGAATCTAAATTTTGAACAGGTACAGTAAACCGGTATGCATCAAGCTGTTCGTTATAATCGAAAGCACCCCATTGACCTAAGCCATTATTCAGAATAATGGTCCAGCTTTCTTTATTAGGAATGGTAAATAAAGAATAAGTGCCGGCATCTATTACTTCCATATTCATTAAAACAGGCTCTGTAATAGTTATTTCAGTAGCTTCATTTGCTCCGGTTCTCCAAACTTGACCATATGGTTCCCATTCCCCAAAAATGGTTCTTCCCTTTCTGTAAGGCTGTCCATAAACAACCTTCATGTAAGTATTCTCATGCTCAATAGAGGCAATAGCAATAGGGCTCTTACGATTTCCTGTTGGCGCATCCTGAGGAGAATCAGGTTTTGATTTCCCGCAGCTAACACTGAAGATAAATCCAATAATCAATAAGGAAACCGCAGATCGATTAAGCATCAGAATTCACCAAAAACAAATTTCACGTTATTACGAGTGGGCTCAAATGAAAACCCGAGACCGAAATCAAAAGTAATGTTAGAAACGTTGAATTGAAAGTGCAATCCCGCACCAAAAACACTACGGCTTTCAGAAAGCAATCCTTTAAAATTATTTTGTTCTAAATTTGTGATGGTATGCGAAAATGTTGACAGATAGATAGCCCTTAAGTATAAAGGAAGCAACATTCCGCCTTCGCCCGGATAAGAGACAGGAATTGTATAACGTGTACTGAGCCGGCCCAAATTATTAAAGGTTTCATTAGAGTTAGCACTTATCTGAAAGGCGTTATCTGTAAAACTTTCCGGAATAATGAGACTTTTGCTGTACAGCGTATTAGTGCTTTGGTTCAAAAGCTGAATATCGTATCGGAGGGACTGATTCAATTTTCGAAATGGAGCCACATAACCGATTAATCCGTAATAAGCAGCCCAGCGATCTCTTATATTGAGAACCCCTTGGTTGCCGTCCTCAAAACTCAAACTTACATCCTGATCGTTTAAAGCTTTATCCAAAAATCCGAAAACCGAAAATCCCGATGAAGGTTGAATATCTCTTCTTTGTGTGAGGATGTTCCAGCTCAACTGAGCATAACCTCCTGCCTTATACTGAGTCTCAAAATCTGATAAAGGATCGGGATCCAGATTAAAATATCTAAACTGCTCAGCACTTATTCTTGGAGAAAGATAAAGTGATTTACTTCTGGTAGTAGCATTAAATGTAAAGTCTACAGGGATGCTTAGATCAAAACCTCGCTCCTGTATCATTACAGAATAGATGTTATTGTTACCAAAATCTAAGATCCTGAATGAAGGATTACTGTATGACCTAAGCTTAAATCCCGGCCAAAAAGTTTTATTGGTATAAGAAAGGTCGTACCAAAGGCGGCTTTGTAGACCTGTTATTTCCGCTGTATAACTTTGGCTGCTTAATGCGTCGATACTTTGTACACTTGCTCCGATTTGATCGGCCCCGGAGTTTTCTCTTACAACGGGGAGAACAACTCTGGGTTTAAGCCAGGAAATGTCAGGACCATATTCTTCAACTTCCCATGAATCGGAATCTATATCGGAGCCCATCAATGGACGAGAAAGCCGGTCTCTAAGTTCTGCTCCAGAAAGAAGAGCGTCTTTGGGTACTCTTTGGTTATAAAAATCTCCCTCATCGAGGACTGCTATTTTTTGTTCCTGATCTTGCTGCACAACATAAGCAATTGAAGATGCATCAGGTGAATAAGAAGCTTCAAAAGCATTAAAAAGTGAATTTGTTTTTTGAATTATGTCACCGGTTGAGACATTCAGTTCATAAATATTCATTGCAGGAGATTCATCCGCAGTGAACAACAACTTTTGTTCAGATGGATGCCAATCCAAATCGAAAATGGAGGCGTTCTTAAAAGCAACACGGGGAGCTTGATTAACATCCTGAGCAATGGTTTGCGGTGTAGTTATCCAAAGGCCTTGTACACCACGCTTATTCATGATCAAAGCTAACTGATCCGGACTAGCTGGGTTTGCCTTAATTGAAACGGGTGTGCCGTTTTTAACAGATGTAAGCAGACGATGAGTATTGTTACCGTCAATGGATATTATATTAACATTTGCTCCATCGGTTTGCAGGGCGATAATATTTGAACCTGAAATTGTCGGGCTGAAAACACGATCTTTTTTTGTTATTTCAAACTGCTTATTAGTATCAAAATCGATCCTTTTCAGTTCTGTTTTAAAAGCAGAGGAGTATAGAAGGCTGGCATCATACTCAGAAAATAAAATAGAGTTAGCAGCACGGTCGTAATCAATATTATAGTCAGACACGGCATTGGCTTCAGCTATTTTTTGTGTCTTTTGGGACTTCAGATTGTAGCTGTAAAATCCACGAGGTGCATTGTAATGCAAACTAAAGAAAACGATTTCATCAGGAGAAGTCCAGATAGGTTTTCGTTGTGTTACTCCATCAAATGGAGAGTCTATTACAAGTTGTTTTTCTGAAGTGGATTCTCCAATATTTCTTTGTCGGGCAGCTTCCTCATCCTTTTTATCAGACAAGTATTCGGCAAACAGATCTTCCGTCCATTTTCCTGTTACATGTTTTAAGGCGAAGCCATAGCCGAGAAAAAAGAATTTGTTATGATACCGAATAGCTTCTTTGGAGACATCTTCACCATAGTTTTGATGTAACCACTGAGTAAATGTAGACCCGGAGATATAGTGGCGATTATATGGAAGAGTGTATCTTGAAACATTGAAAGTTTGCCCCGCGGTCCAGGGATCATTACTGCTAACTCTGGCATTATACTGGTTATTGAAATATGCATAATTTTTGCGACCTCCATCTTCTGTCACATTTTCTGTTTCATGGTGTACAGCAAGGCCCTCGTGAACCCCAACCGGAGGAAAGAAATTAAAACTACGAGCAAAATCGGGAGAAAAAATACCGTATAACCACGGAATAGAATAAGGAACTACCAAGCTTCCATGTGTGGCATGTAACAATTCATGGGGCAAAACCGCTTCAAACCAATCACCTGAACGTGGATTTATGCTTTTCCCTTTCAAAGGAGCGGCATCAAATTCGGAACGAAAATTATTGGAAGTAACAAAGCCGTTTGAGAGATCATTATAATTAGAAATAATGACCGGAAAATTTTTGAGCTTCCCCCCTGACAGTTCAACAGCTTTGGGATATTGGTTTTCAAGAATTGCGGCGGTACGAAAAGCTAAAGAGTCTTCTGACTCAGGAAAAATAATCCGAAAGTGCTCGGTCTTTAGCTGTTGCCAGTTTAAGCCTGCGGGTCGATGGATTGGGAAGTAAACATTTTGAACGTTCGTTTGAGCTAGAGAAATATCCGTGCTCAGTGAAAAAAGAAAGAAAAACAGAACAAGGTTTTGGAAAGATTTCATTAACTGGAAATTATATATCCGGGAAGAAATTTATAGATACCCCAAAAATGTGAAAAAGCGCCCCCTAAAACAAACAAATGCCAAATTTCATGAAAACCGAATTTTTCAGGAAAAGGATCAGGTTTTTTCAGTCCATAAATTACGGCGCCAACTGTATAGAATAAGCCCCCAATAGCAACCCAATATGAGAACATATGAGGAAGTTGTTCCCATAACTTTGGAAAAATTATAACCGATATCCATCCCATCAAAAGATATAAAACTGTTGAGAACCAGCGAGGCGCAGACATCCAAAAAACCTTTTTGATGATACCTATCAATGCAAAAGACCAAATGCCGATAAGCATCCACAGCCTCCATTCACCATCCAAAACGATAGAACATATTGGGGTGTAAGTTCCGGCTATGACCAAATAGATCATAATATGATCCACCATCCGGAAGCGTTCTTCTGTTTTAAAAGAAACGTTTATTGCATGATAAAGAGCGCTCGAGGCAAACATTAGAAAAACAGTGACCCCATAAACAATAAAAGAGATTCTTGACCAACCGGGATCTCCGGAAGAATTAAGGATCAGATAAACAAGAAGCACAACAGAACCAATGGCTCCGATCAAATGAGAGTAAGCGTTAAAAGGCTCGCGTGCTGGAAATAGAAAGTTTGACAAGAAAAATCTCCGGTTTATAGAAATAATTTTGAATAAGTATAGAAAAGAGCAAATCCTGATAAAAACACGATACCGCACCAACTAAGTATACGAAGCCATGTTGGTGGTCGGTGTTCATCCGGAAAATGCTTCGACATAACCAGCCGGTAATTTATAAAAGCAAGTACCGGTGCTGTCAGGAATGAAAGTGTTGTAGCTAAATCAACCATAAAAGTAAAACGATCACCTGCGAAGTAAAGTACTATCAAAGAAATAATGGAAATCGTAATTATAAAGTACTTATAGCTTTTAGAAGAATCAGCACTAAACTTGGTAGATATGTTTGATAGAATCTGTCTTGAAACTCTTGGGTAGGCGTCAGTTACCGTAAGGGTTGTACTGAACATTGTGGTAAAAGCGCAAATGATGATAATGATATATGCCCAGTCGCCAAGCGAAGAAGTATAGATACTTACTAATTGTCGGGAAAAAGCTCCACCACTATTTGCAAAAACTTCTCCGCTTCCAAACATGATCAGAGCACCAAGCGTGAGGAAGCAAAGCGCCAAAATTCCGGCGCCTATATAACCAATATTAAAATCAGTAAGGGAATCTTTTAAGCTGGGTTGCCTGCCGGTTTGTTTTATTCGTTCTAAAGACCAAATTGAGTGCCATGCAGAGCCATCAATGGGAATAGGCATCCATCCCATCAAAGCAATAAGAAAGGCGATTCCTGAACCTGTCCAAATACTGGGAGGTTGCGGTTTGGGCGCGTCGCCTGTGTTAAAAACAGCCACAATAATTGCTATAATAGTAGAAATGGTAAGCACTACCATAATTAATTTAATGGCACTATCCAGCGCAGAATATTGACCTGCGGCAAGAATTAGAATACAAACCCCCAAAATAATAGCGCTCCAGATCAATGGACTTAAAACAAGACCGGTTAATTCAGCAGCTAAACTTGCAGTTACGATAGTGACCGCCGCCTGAACCGTGAACATGGTTCCGACAGTAAAAACAACAAAAATCCAAAAAGCCCAGGAACCAAGTTTCTTATAACCTTCTATCAGGCTTTCTTTAGCAATAATTGCATAGCGAGGACCATATTCCAAAAAAGGATATTTGAAAATATTGGCAAGAATAACTGCCCATACTAATGCAAAACCATAATCTGCACCAGCTCGGGTAGACTGAACTAAATGCGAGACACCAACCGCTGCTGCCGCCATAATTAGCCCGGGGCCAAGCGCGTACTTTAAAGTAGAGAATCTGGACTGACTTTCTGTATCCATAGTATTGGTTAGTAAAGTATTAAACTTTTTGAGAGTACAAATTTTTCTTTCCATCTGTAAGTCGTAAAATGAGAAAATGAAAAAAAGTGTACATATTTGTTTCTGTCTCTGCTCCCTCCTTCTCATTGGTTGTGCAAATGAGATGGATGAGAAGGCAATGTCTTTCATGGATGTTAAACCCTATGAAAGCGTTCCGTTTACAGTTTTTGAAACTACAGAAAGCAATTTAAGTATCGGCGATATTCTCTCAAAAGAGTATCAGGAGAAATTTGACAGCTTAGAAAATTCCAAAAGCATTGAGAGAGCGAAGACATATTGGTTTAAAGCAGATCTTAGTAGTATAGATTTTGAAGAGGAAAACTGGGTTGTAAGAGTTGGAGGATATGCACTCAATAACCTATACCTGAATCAGAATGATAGCATAATAATATCTAAAGCCGGTGACCTAGATCCTGTAACAAAGGAACTGGAACTCATCACTTGGCGCTATCACACAATGAATGAATCGAATTTGATTCAGGGAAAATATGTGTATCTGGAATTGAGGGAAAATTATTTTCCGGCGCGGATCTATAAACAACAAATCCGGGTAATTCAGGAATCTGATTTTAAATCAAACTCTATAATTGGCTTTATAGATGATGCAGAATATAATTTTAGAGCTGTTTTCTTTTTAGGTGGAATTGCCTTCCTGTTGATCTATACGTTAGGAATATACTTTATCTATAAGGATCGGCTTTACTTATTATATGGAGCATACCTTCTTTTCTTGTTGATGTATTTAGGAGTCAAAATGTATCCGGCTCAATCAACAGTACTGTTTGGTGCTTTTCCAATACTAAACCAGGCCTGGAATGAAGTAACTCAAATACTTCTTAATTACTGGTATGTTAGATTTGTAAGGAAGTTCTTAGATGCAAAAACACTTTATCCATTTATAGATAAGGCAGGTAAAGTTATAGAATGGGTAATACTCGGGTTTGTAACAGTGGTGCTGATAAGCATTTTTTCTGATCCCTTAAGTACATCACTGTATTACATAGTAACAACAGAAAGGCTGATGATGATTGCGTTTGCCGTAGTTACAAACATTTATATACTTCTGAATCTTAAAGACAGAAGAGGGATCTATATAATGGCGGGATCAACAATGTTATTAACAGGAAGTGTTACCGCCTTAATAATGGGTGACATTCAATATTTCATGATCGGGGTGATATTAGAGATATTTATTTTTGGTATGGGTTTGGGAATTTTGATGAAGCGGAGAGAAGACGAAAAAACTATTTTAAACAAAGAAATGGAAAAAGTGAAAATGAGAGCCTTACAAACTCAAATGAATCCTCACTTTATTTTTAATTCGCTGAATTCCATTCGGTCATATATGATAAAAAATGAGACCAAACAAGCTTCGGGATATTTAGCTAAGTTCTCCAGATTAATAAGACAGATACTGGAATATTCAACAGAAGAATTCATCACGCTGAAAGAAGAGCTGCAGGTTTTAAACTTATACGTGCAAATAGAGCAATTGCGATTTCGGGATGAATTTGGTTTTATTATTGAAGTAGATGAAAGCTTAAACGAAGAAGAATTAATTGTGCCTCCATTAATTGTACAACCCTTTTTAGAAAACGCTATTTGGCATGGATTGATGCAAAAACAGGGAGAAAAGAAAATAGAACTTTCTGTAAAAGACAATGGAAGCACAATTAAGATTATACTGCGCGATAATGGAATAGGGAGAGAAGAAGCAAGTCGCAGTTCTTCAGGCTTAAATAAAGAAACCAGATCAATGGCTATAGACCTGACCACACAAAGAATAGAGCTGCTGGAAGAAAAGGGAGTTGATGGAGATAAAGTTAAGATCATAGATCTTTATGATGATTCCAGGGCGCCAACAGGAACGGAAGTAAGGCTGGAGCTTCCAAAGTTAAACAGGAAGTTAAAATGAAATTAAAAGTAGCTATAGTTGATGATGAACGGCATTGTATAGAAACTTTAAAATACGATCTGGAAGAGTCTTTTTCTGAGAAGGTAGAAGTGCTTTTCGAATGCAACAATAGTGTTGAATGTGTTGAAAATCTTCGTTCTATAAAACCGGATGTACTATTCATTGATATTGAAATGCCGGGTTTAAACGGCTTCGAGCTTATAAAAGTGATAAAACCCAAAGAAACGAAAGTAGTGTTTACAACAGCTCATGCTAAACACGCAGTTGAAGCCATAAATTTTAAGCCGGAAGCTTATCTACTAAAGCCTATCGAACTCGAAGAATTGAGCAAGGTAGTGGATGAGTTATATGCATCAAAAAAGCCGGCAATTGATATTGGTATTTCAGATAAATTGGCTATTTCAACAACAGAAGATATTGAACTGGTAAAACATTCAACGATCGTATATGCCAAGGCAAGTAATAACTACACAGAAATCATCCTTGAAGACGGAGGCACCAAGCTTATCAGTAAAACGCTGAAGTTCGTTTCTGCACAGCTTCCTGAAAGTTCTTTTTTCAGAGTTCACAAAAGTTATTTAGTGAACCTGAACCACATTGAAAGATACAGGAAGGCAGACGGAGGAATGCTGATAATGAGTAATGAAGCAGAAATTCCAGTCTCAGGAGATAAGAAAGAAGACTTGCTCATACTCATTCAAAGGTGAGTTTAACTAACTCTTGTCACAATCATACTAAGAAGCTATTCATTTAATGACTGCTATCGTCATATTTGGGCAGGGATTTATGGAAACATTATATATCACAAGATGTCCTAGTCCTCAATTCCCACTGGTTTTGATTAACTTCTACCAAAATTGAGGAACTATAGCGTAATAATTGTATGAAAGCAGTTATTGCGCTTTTTTGTTTAAGCGCTTTTTTCAGCATTTTTCATATAGTAAAGCTACTATACAGAGATCTTTAAAAAACGAATAACTACAATACTTATGAAAAAGGCATTTCTTTTATGTGCGGCATTAATATTTGGGTTTAATGCACAAGCGCAAGTAACTCTTGATTACTACTTACCTGATGGAATTAAATATGATTCAAAGATCCCGACACCAAAATCTGTGTTAGGTTCTGAGGTTGGAGAATGGCATGTTCGCCACGACCAATTAGTGAATTATATGTATGCAGTAGCAGAAGCATCAGACAGAGTATCAATAAGTGAATATGCAAGAACTTATGAAAGTCGTCCGCTTTTAATGCTGACTATTACCTCTCCGGAGAATCATAAAAATATTGATAAGCTGAAAAGAGAGCACGTTCAACTTACAGATGCAGCGAGTTCCGGAAATCTGGAAATTTCGAATATGCCGGCAGTGATTACTTTAAGCTACAGTGTTCACGGAAATGAGCCAAGCGGTTCTAATTCGTCGTTACTAACCGTATATCATCTTGCGGCAGCTCAGGGAAAAGAAATAGAGGACGTGCTGAAGAATACGATTATTTTGGTAGATCCAAGTATAAACCCTGATGGACTAAGTCGTTTTGCTCAGTGGGCAAACCAACATAAAAGTTTAAATAATTTAGTAACAGACCCAGGCAGCAGAGAATATAATGAAGTATGGCCCGGAGGAAGGACCAACCACTACTGGTTCGACCTTAATCGTGACTGGCTGTTAGTACAACATCCGGAAAGCAAAGGTAGAGTAGCTAAGTTCCATGAGTGGAAACCAAACATCTTAACAGATCATCATGAGATGGGAACAAATTCCACCTTCTTTTTTCAACCGGGAATTCCATCCAGAACACACCCATTAACTCCGGAAAGAAACCAGAGATTAACAGCAAGCATCGCGGAATATCACGCTGAAGAGCTGGATAAAATTCAATCTTTGTATTACTCCAAAGAAAGCTTTGATGACTTTTACTACGGAAAAGGATCTACATATCCGGATGTGAACGGCGCTATTGGAATTCTTTTTGAACAAGCCAGCTCCCGCGGACATGCGCAGGAAAGCGTTCATGGAATTCTTAAGTTTCCTTTTACAATTAGGAATCAGTTTACAGCTTCCCTTTCAACAATAAAAGCAACTCAGGCGATGAGAGAAGAGTTGCTAGCACATATGCGGGACTTTTACAAAGAAAGATCCGAAGCCGCAAAAGCAGCGTCTATAAAGGCATATGTTTTTGGCGAAGAGGCGGACCAGGCAAGAACGTACCATTTTGCTGAAATGTTAAACCGCCATCAGGTCAAAATATATGAGTTGAAAAACGACCTCAATACAGATGGCAAGAATTTTAAAGCAGGAAAAGCATTTGTTGTTCCTACAAACCAACAACAATATCAGCTTATAACAGCGGTCTTTGAACGAAGAACGGAATTCACAGATAGTCTTTTCTACGATGTTTCAGCCTGGACAATGCCTTATGCATTTAATCTTCCTTTCGCGGAATTAGGAAACAGAGAGTTTAAGGACAATCTTTTAGGTTCTCAGTTTGATGGAGAGATGAAATCAAACGGATCCGTTATAGGGGGAAAAAGCAATTACGCCTATGTATTTGAGTGGGATGAATACTATGCGCCAAAAGCTGTTTATAAACTTCTTTCAAATGGAGTTCGGGCAAAAGTAGCCTCTCAGCCATTTACTTCTGTGACCTCTCAGGGAACGAAAGATTTTGATTACGGCACAATTATGGTTCCAATGGGCGTTCAGGATGATCAGCAACAAACACACCAGCTTATTCAGGAAATTGCAAAAGAAAATGGGATAAGTGTTTATTCAGTAAAAACGGGATTAACTCCAAAAGGAATGGATCTCGGAAGTAATAATTTTGAAAATCTGATTGAGCCTAAAGTTGCAATGATTGGCGGTAACGGGACCAATTCTTATGAAATTGGTGAAGCATGGCATTTAATGGATCAAAGATATCACATGCCACTTAGTATTGTAGAGCAAGATGATATCAGAGGCTCACGGCTACACAGATATAATGTTTTAATTATTTCCGGCTACGGATACAATGACCTGTCAACAAGTGATGTTGACGAAATAAAACGCTGGGTGAGCAACGGGGGAACACTCATCGCTTACAAGTATGGAATCGGCTGGGCTAAGCAGCACGGTTTGGCAAATGTAGAATTCGTTTCAGGAAACAATAATAATGAAGACGATGAAGTAAAAACCAGACCATATGTGAATCAAAGCAATGATTCAGGGGCTGGTGTTATTGGCGGGGCTATTTTTAATACAAAAATAGATCTTACTCACCCGATGGGATATGGCTTTAATAATGAAGACTTAACTGTTTTTAGAAACAGCACTCAGTTTCTGCAGAAAGGTAAAAACCCATATTCAAATCCGGTTGTATACACTGACTCTCCTTTAGCCAGTGGATATGTTTCAGATGAAAATGTCGAAAAAATGAAGAACTCAGCAGCAGTTGTCATTAGCAGACACGGAAGCGGAAAAGTTATTACAATGACAGACAACCCGAATTTCCGGGCATTTTGGTATGGAACAAATAAACTGTTTGCCAATGCGATATTCTTTGGACATACTATTAGCGGGAGTACAGCAAATTAAGTGAGCATTTCTTTTGATATTGATGAAGCCATTTCAATTTTAGATAGAACCCCGAAAGTATTGTCAGCATTGCTTTCGGGACTTTCTAAAGAATGGCTTTACAATAATGAGGGAGATTCAACTTGGAGTCCTCATCAGGTTTTGGGACACTTGGTATATGGCGAAGAAACAGACTGGTTACCAAGAACAAAGATCATTCTTGAATTCGATGCCACAAAAGAATTCGAGCCCTACGACCGATTTGCACAGGACAGACTTTACGCAGATAAAAGCTCCGAAGAGTTATTGAGCTTGTTTGCAAAAAGAAGAGCACAAAATTTGGAAGAGTTAAAAACAATGAGTCTTTCTTCCGATGACCTTATGAAAAAAGGAAAACACCCGGAATTCGGGGAAATCACCTTAAAAGAAATGCTTTCAGCTTGGGTTGTTCACGATTTAGGTCACATTGTGCAGATAAACAGAACACTAGCCAAGAATTTCAAAGAAGAGATTGGTCCATGGGCAAAGTATCTTACGGTTGTCAGATCAAAACCGGCATCGGAGGAATAAACTAAATCACTACTCTTCTCTTGGAGGCATTCCCAAAAGGTGTCTGAAATCAAATTTTTCACCCATGGTTTTAAGATTATTAATGAGCATTATTGCCCGATCGATCTTTAACTGGCTGCTTTTTACTGAGCCAACATAATGGATGATATATCTTTTCTTTCCGTCGCTCAGAGCTTCAAACAGCCTTGCACCTTCAGGCTCTTGTTCAAGCAATGCATCAAGCTCCTCCGGCATTTCCATTCCATATTTAAAATGATCATGCCTTAGCTCCAGTGTAACTTCAGCCCCTAATTCGGCGCCAAACTTCTTAAGTCTTTTTTTGTTTATAGAGATGTATCCCTGCCCTTCACCAAAGGCAACCAATCCGCAATGAAACTCCTCAAATCCATTTACAGAACAAAGGAGCCTTGTTCCCAGCCCACCCATTTCTTCGACCATAGTTTTCGGAATAACCACAACCGTCATTTTTAGTTTTTCTAGAAGTACTAAAGTGGTTTTCAAATGGAAAGTCTTCATGCGCAATGAGTTAGAAAAAGAAACTATTTAGTCTAGGGATAGTTTATAAGGTTGAAAACTAACTAAAAAGAAACAAATGAAGGGTTTAAAAATAACCGGAATTATAATAGCAATTCTTTTGGGAGCAGCATTGGCTGTTGGAATGACAATTGATGGAATTGTTGAGTCAGGTATAGAAGATTCAGGCAGCGAAATATTAAAAACGGAAGTGGAAGTAGATGATATCGATGTTTCTCTTTTTGGTGCTTCTGCGGATATGGATGGGTTTATAGTGTACAATCCGGAAGGTTTTTCGGATGATGTTGCGATCTCTTTAAAAGGAATTGAGATCGAAATGGATGTTAAAAGTTTGTTATCTGATCAAATAGTAGTTAACAGGATCAGGGTAACCAATCCGGAAATACTTTTTGAACAAAAAGAGACAAGAGTAAACCTAAGAGAGCTCAGCAGTAACATTGAGATGAGTTCAGATGATAAATCAGAGAAGACAATTATTATCAAGGAATTTATTCTCGAACAGGGCAAAGTAAAGATTTCATCAGAACTGGAACAAAAAAGATCAGCGGAAGCCACAGTTGATAGAATAGTTCTTACCGATATTGGTGAGTCAGGATCTGATACAGTAGAACAGGCTTTAAGAGAAATATTTAGACCAATTATCCGAAATGCAATATCCGAAGCAGTAAAATCAGGCTTAATGGATCAACTGGAAGAAGGAGTTAAAGACCTAATTGATTTCTGAGAAAACACTATTTGTCTTTAGCTTTGTAGGAGGCTTCGATACCGGCAAGCTTTTCATCGATAAAACTTCTGGATAACCATCTTCCGGCAACCATAACTCCGGAGTGTTTTTTAAGATTAGAAATATCTTCTAAAGGATTATTGTCAACCAGAATTAGATCGGCTCTTTGGCCTACTTCAATGGTTCCAAAATTATCTTTGCGCGAAAAATATTCCCCAACATTTTTTGTGCCTGTAACAAGTATCTCATAAGGAGTCATTCCCGCTTCACTCATGACTTTCAGTTCTCTGTGAATTGAAAAACCGGGAACACTGTATAATTGAGGAGCATCTGTTCCCATAAGAATTTTAACTCCTGATTTATTCATTTCTGAAAGCAGTCGTTGACGAAGAGCGGCGTGCTCACGAGCATTCTCAAGATTAAAATTAGAGTTATTAAGCAATCGTTTTGTCCAGGCATTATAACCGGACACAAGATTTTTAGGGATATACTTTAACTCATCATATTCTCTAAGGGCATCATAATCTGCAGCGCCTAAAATAGTCTCCCATAAAGCCTGAGTAGGCACAACCCAAACATTGTTTTCTTTTGTTAAGGTGATTAACTCATGAATTTTTTGATCGAGTTCTTTTCCTGTGTAACTATCAAGATATGCAACATACCCATCCATATGATCGATGGTCTCCTGCCCCATTTCAATAGCGTGTATTATTCCCACATCCGAAGGAATATGTCCGCCAAAAGTAATACCGATCTCATTAGCAGTTTGTGCCATGGCGTCGTACTCTTCCAAAGTAAGCCCAGGATGGATCTTTAAGAGATCCCAGCCCTCTTCTTTTTGCTGACGAACTCTACTTATGGCCTCTTCTACAGAACCGATGGAATTGCCGTTGAAACTTGGACCGGCCAAATAAAGACTCGGACCGATTATTTCCTGAGAAGATACTTTATCTTTTAGTTCAAGCTGGTTAGCCCAACCCAACATGCCTCTTACGGTAGTAATACCGGCTGCTGTATATAAAAATAATGTGTTTTCAACATACTCCATATTCATATATCGCGGAGCATTTGAAGGAGGATCAGTAGGTGGAACATGCCCATGCATTTCGGCTAATCCCGGAATTAGAAATTTTCCGGTGCCATCAATAATTGTGGCTTTGCTGTCAAACTCTACATTTTCGGATGGAGCAATAAGAGAAATTTCATCCCCTCTGATTACAACCGTTTGGTTTTCAATAACACGATTGCTTGTCATAGGAATGACAGACACATTGATAAAGGCCGTTACATTGCCTGTAACTTTCTCTTTGGTTGTTTGATCATTCTGCGCTTGAAAAACGATATATGTAAGTACAAATATCGCAACTAAAACAGCAGGTAAAGCTACTCGTTTCATGGACAGTTAGTTATTTGATTACATATAAGAACAGGTTTGTTGAAACCTAAAACAACTTTTAGTTATTATTTTGATGAATTTTTACCGGTGTGAAAACTTGTAATTACTTTTGTAAAGTCAAAAGCTCTTTGATGGTTTGTTTTATCGAAATTTCTTGCTTTCGGTAACTAATAAATGAGATGTCTCCCATTATCACTGCTCCTCTGTAGAAAAGATACATACCAATTGCCATTATACAATGACTAATATCCAGATGATTGAACCAAGGACTTATAGAAACTTTTGAAGTATAAAAGAAGGCAGCTAGTGATGTAAATAAAATGGATTGACAAATGATCTTGGCACCTTTGTTACCGGTCTTCCAAAAAGCATAAAAACATAAAGGAAAAACAACCAAACCTAACCCATAAGCAGAGTGAACCTGAACATAAAAAAAGTTTAAGGTGAGAAAAGAAAGAACAGCAAACCCAAGCAGCTCAACAACATTTGCAATGCCCAAAACTTTGCTGGTAGTTCTAGAGACTATAGGAGAAAGGAAGGAAATAATTCCCCGTTCCAGAGCCGAAACAGCCAACATACTTATCAACCAGCCGGGAAGCTTCCAGCTCAAACCTAAAGCATACTGAAAAGCGTGACCGGTTATACCTCCAAAAGCTGTAGCAATAGCCATTATCAAAAAGTATAAACGAAAGTATTGATGTGAGCTTCCCTGATAGTCGAGCTTTTTTAGTTTGATATAAGCATAAAGGCAAACCGCAGTAACCAAAAGATCAGTAAGAGTAACAATGGGTTCCATTATCAGAACCCCGAAAATTTCGATAGAAGGTTGCCCGCTTGGTGAAGTCATAGTTACAGAAGGTAGAAAAATCTGTAACCAAAAAATTTAAGAGCGTTTAAATTTAACAGGAATGTCTTTTCACAATAAAAACTTACGCTTCTAAAGTCCTATCAATAATCCATCAGACGGATAGCCCGTCTGATGGCTGTGCAATTACTCTTAAGATTTGAGATGTGATAAGAACGTTCTCATTTCAAAGATTTGAGTATGTGACATAATATTACTCTGAAAAGAAAAGCTTTATAACTTACTCCGGCGAAAGCTCTTTCTCATTTTGATCACGTACGACATTTCTAAAAGAAATAGCTGAAAGAGAGAACAAAACCGTAAAAAACATATTAATTGCCAATATTTGAGTAGCTGAATTATGAGGTGGTTCTTGCAGATATCCCAATAGAGCAATAACCGCGATGATCATAGGTAGTGTAGCAATAACGAATAATGTATAGCACAATCCCTGCGATTTAAATCTGGACAAAAAAGCGCCGATCAAGCCCACAGCCGGAATAATGAAATAAAGAAGATTAATTTGTTCTCCTTCATGCCCAACAATTCCAACAGCCCCGTTTACCCATACTAAAAATAGAGTAGAGATCAGTGCGATGCCGGCTCCAATTCGATACGAGTTGTTTTCCATATTATGCAAAACAACAACAAAAACGGCTCCTGTTCCAAAAAGTAAAACTCCGGCAAAAATAAAGTCGGATAAGGTCCAAACGACTTCGGACGTGAACTGCATTGCAATTAGCGGGACGAGTAATAACGCGGCGGTTCCAATAGCAACAAACGCTAAGTGTTTTTTAATTGAGGTTTCAGATTTCATGATGTGAAGATTTAGGATATTATAGTTAGCACACTTTGAATTACAAAGTACATGAGTAAATTTTTTTAAGAAGGCTTTATTTTGTTTTTGAGCCTGGTTTTATAAAACCAGACAATTCCAGTTAGAATCATGAATAACGGAATTGCTCCTGGTTCATCTTCAACAGTTATCATAAAGATCATAAGAATAAGACCAAGCGTCATAAGCAGAATGGAGAGAGTTCTTTGAACAGGTTTTTTTGTTGTGATTCTTTGTTCATTTCTGAGACTTAATTATAGCTTCCAAAACATTTAAGTGTTTTTCAAAAGCAGTTTTACCTTTCTGAGTTATATGATACTTCGTATTTGGTTTGTTATCGATAAAGCTCTTTTTCACACCAATAAAATCCTCTTTTTCAAGAGTTTTGATGTGGCTCGCCAGATTACCGTCCGTGACATCCAAAAGTTCCTTCAGAGAATTAAAATCCAGAGTATCGTTAACGGCCAATGCGGACATAATTCCCAGCCGGGTTCGATTTTCAAAAGCCTTATGTAAGTCGTTTACTGAAACTTTCACCGTTCGTGCCTGATATGGATATAGATTCCATAAATAGTATGGGCAACACCAAAACCAAGCGCCCAAAGAAGTAAACTGTGCTCAATAAAATAAGCGGCATTCAACCCCAGTGCTATTTGTAGCAGGCCCAGAACACTCAGTTCATTGAACGTAAGCCTTCCGGCGCTATACAGTGCTATTCCGTAAAAGATCAAAGTTACAGAAGGTATTAAGCCAATAGATCCGCTATAAAAAAGTATTAAAGAAAAAACAGCTCCCGCAGATAAAGGAATTCCCACAATACTTAAAAGCCTTTTTGATGCTGAGTTCCAGACCCTCTCTCCTTTTTTATGAGCCTTTTTGTAAGAAAGTAAAACTGCGGATCCTACGGCCAATACCAAAACCAAAAGAGCTAATAAAATGATTTCAGTTTCTACACCAGAAGAGTTCGCAGAAGCTGGATCGAAATCATATATATAATAAGCGATGTATGCTCCCGTCAAAGCATAGAGCCCGGCCAGCACTCCGGATAAACCCGAAAGCGACAAAAATTTAGATGACCGCTCCATCATAGAACGGATCTCAGCCAGGTCTTGATTATAATCTTGTTTTGTATTCATTACAAAGTACTTTTTAATACAAAGTAACGTAATTTATTCTTCCCCGCAATAGGCAGCAAATTTTTATTCTGTATGTATAAAAGAACCGTTTTCCAGAAAATGGATTACCTGTTCAATAACCTCATCTTTATTCATAATAAAGGTATGGGAATAGGGCACTTCAATATGATCTGTCATGCCGCTTAGTTTTGTGCTTTCAACAGATACTTTTCCGTCATCGGGATTTGGCAGCATTTGAGATAATATCGGATTTACAGTTTTGGTTCCTGCAATAATGCCCAGCTCAAAATTAGCGGGACCCAGTTGGTTTGGTACACTTGATGAGTCCGTTCCAAGTTGTAACCCCGCAGGTCCGTTAACGGCCTTGTAGAGAATGTTATCCTTCATTTCGTCGGTAATTTCACTGCCCTTGTTGGGCGGGGCAAGCATGACCACTCTTCCAAGATTGGTTACAGAGTGTTCGCTTAAATATTGACGGATAAGAATTCCTCCCAAAGAATGAGTTACAAAATGAACTTGAGATGAATCCGGACACGAAGCGACAGATCTTGGAATAATATTGTTTGCGAGAGTCTCAATATCGTACTTAGTTGATGGGTAGGACTTATTTATAACGAAGTACCCTTCTTCATTCAATTTCTGCTCCATTTTAGAAAAGGAGTTATCTGATCGAGCTAATCCGTGAAGAATAATAACGCAATCAGAAGCTATAGAGGAGTTAACAAAAAAAGTACAGAGCAAACTTAGAAGTATAAAAGCTTTCATAATTTTGAATAAAAGAAAAGTTCCCGGTACGGTTATTTCAAAAAGATGTTATCTGAGATATCTATATGTTAATTATCTCACCTACACCAATCACCAACAAGAGTACATGTTATAGTAAGTGATAACAAATAATTGATAGAGAACAGAGTAATTTGTAAAATAAATCTTTTTAGTAGTTTAGTAATTTCATTCTTAGGATTTTAATGATGCTAGAATCAGAAAATTTTTAATTTGTTTACTAAATCACACAACACTGCAAAGATGCGAAATTTGAACAGACAGGATTATTGTAATTTAAAGATCTTTTTATTTGGACTGTTGTGCATATCCGGAATAGGGTGCGAAAACGAGTTCGATCCACTTCAGGAAAACGACAGGTATGTTTTTTCTATGTATGGTGTATTTGATATACATGCTGACACCAATTGGGTAAGGGTAATGCCAATTACGGAGACTCTGATTCCAAGAGATCCGGAATCAAATGGTACAAAAGTAACCATGATCCATCAAGGAACCGGTGAAGAAACTCAACTTCAACCCAAATTAATCCGCTTTAGTGAAAATGTTTATGTATGGAATTACTGGACAACCAAAGAACTGGAGCCTCAAGAAGAATACATGATTCGCGCAGAGGCACCGGGTGGAAGTCAAAGCTTTGCCACAATCACAATGCCGTCTGAGTTAGCGATACCTGATATAATTTATTCGGGTGGGAATGAAGAAGGAGAAATCAGAGGGACCAGTGAAGACACATTAGTAACTATGGATTTCAGATATTTAATACAAGTGATCAGGGGTCGTGTAGTTGAGCCGGAGGTAGAGGTTATTATTTCAAATCTGGATGATATAAACTTAAAACCGAATGGGGATTATTGCGCTGAAATAGATAACGCTCAAAAAATAGAAGAGATCTTATTAGCCAATCGGGGTGATATGATAGTTAACAGACGAGAACTGGTTGTAATTTCATCCAGCGAAGATTGGCCCGACATCGTTGACTTAAGTGAAGAAGAGATTGTTTTGCCGGATGCAGTTTCAAATGTAGTTAATGGGACAGGATTTATTGCCGGAATAGCTAAGCGAAAAATAGTTATAACATCTAAAAGAATTTCCGCAGAAAGCACCCAAAAAAGAAAATTCATATAGTCCGTTATATGATCTACACAAACAGAATATGAATAAAAAGATCCTTTTAAGACTGATACCCGTTGTGTGCTTTTTGATCTTTGGAGTATTGATGACTAACATCAAAGCTCAGGGGTCTTTAATACGCGGGATAGTAACAGATTACCAGACCGGGAAAGTGCTCGATATGGCAAACATTACCCTTCAACCAATGTCGGGCAAGGGAATAATTGGAACAACTACAGACGGTAACGGGCTTTATCAATTCAATGATGTGGCCGCCGGTGAATATGTGTTTGTGGTTCGTTATGTCGGATACGAAATGCACATCGATACATTAACCATAGGGCTAAGGGCGCGGAACATTTCAAATCATGTGCAACTGAGACATTCCCGTGAAGAGCTTGAAGAAATCAACGTGCAAGGTGAAGTTGCAGAAGACATGAACCCGGGTCAGATTAGTATAAGTCCTGAAACGTTTGGAAGAGCCCCAACACCCGGCGGAAGCGCAGATCTGGCAAGTTATATTCAAACACAACCCGGAGTGGTTGCTGTGGGAGATCGTGGAGGGCAGCTTTTTGTAAGAGGCGGAACACCGTCAGAAAATATGACGCTAATGGACGGTTTATTGATCTATCAGCCGTTTCATATTATTGGATTCTTTTCGGTATTTCCCGAAGATATAGTTTCTAATGTAGATTTTTATGCCGGCGGATTTGGTCCACGCTACAGTGGACGAACTTCTTCAGTAATGGATGTAAGGCTTAAAAACGGAAACCTTTACAACCAAAAATGGTCTGCTTCAGTGAGTCCTTTTGTGTCGGACTTCTTTTTTGAAGGCCCGGTTCGTGAAGGAAAAAGCTCAATTATTGCTTCTCTGCGTGGCTCAATGATCGAAGAGACAAGCGATGTGTATCTATCGGAAAAACAACCGATGAAATTTAACAGCCAGTTGCTTAAGTACTACAACTCTAGTGGCGAAGGAGTAAATTGTTCTGCATTAATAATGCGGACATACGATCGCGGTAGCCTAGATTTTGAATCGGATGATTATTTTAAATGGAGTAATGTAGTTACAGGCGGTCGCTGTGCAGGAGCCTCAGCAGAGTCGAAGGTTTCGTTTGTCGATTTCAACTTTGGCCTATCTTATTTTTCAAACGAGCAAGGTGGATCTGAAGCAGGATTGAGAAATTCTCAGATCTTTAAATCGCATTTAGACATGAACCTGACCTTGTATGTTGGAGAAATGCGTTTCGACTACGGTTTCTTTACTGACTACAGAACCATGTCTTATGATATTGCGAATCTCTTTGTTTCTCTTGATGAAAAAGCGGTTGCATTTTCAAGTGCCGGAGGGTATTTGAAAATTGGCGTTAATATTGGAGAGAAATTTTTGATCGAGCCGGGCGTGTCAATAACAAGTTACTTAAAACGATTACCACCAAGCGTGGAACCCAGATTGCAGATGTCATGGCAGCCTCGTGGCCGCGTGGATGAAGAAATTCATGCAGCTTTGGGAATATATCGACAGCCATTTGCAGGGCTCACTGATTTCAGAGATGCAGGGACATCCTTTACTACTTTTATACTGTTACCCGAATCAGAACGACGAATGGAAGCAAAGCACGCACTGTTGGGCTGGAGACAGCCTGTAGGTGACTTTTTCGACTTTTCGGTAGAAGGATACTACAAAGAAATAAAAGATACTCCGGTTGCAACCTGGGGTCCGGTTGCTCGTTTTGCAACCAAGCTTGCTTATGCAGACGGAACAGTGAGAGGCATGGATCTACGGCTTAACTTAAATTACCGAAAGTTTTACATGGGATTAGGTTATGGTTATTCCATCACAGAATACACAACAAGGCAGGATCATTTTGGGACCTGGTTTGGAGAGCCTGTACAGAGTTACAATCCGCCGCATGATCGTCGCCATCAGTTAAATGCTCAAACTGGTTTCAATGTGGGGAATTTTTCAACAAATGTGAGCTGGTCGTATGGATCAGGCCTTCCTTATACTCGTCCTCTGGGTTTTGACAGCTTTTTTAGTTTTGATCAGCGTCCTCCCGATGTTACTGAAGATTATGGAGAACCCAGAGTGCTGCTGGACAAACCTTTTAAAGGACGTATGCCCGATTTTCACCGATTGGATATATCTGTAGCGCAGGCTTTTAATGTAGGCACCAAAGATATAAAAGTTCAGGCCGGGGCCATTAATACCTATAACAGAGAAAACCTGTTTTATTATGATGTGTTCAATCAGAGAGGGATTAATCAGCTTCCTTTAACGCCTTACGTGTCGCTGAAAATAGAGTCGAATTAAGAACACTATTTTAATCGGCTGGTTTGGAAGCACGGTCTTTCAGAAAACGATGAGAACGAACCCATCCCTGTCCCTTCCCTGAAACAAGGGAAGGGGACTTTTTAACTAGATCTTAAATTTATTTAAAGAGTCTCTCTCCCTAATGTTAGGGAGAGAACAAGAGTGGGTCAGACCAATCCGGATCTCGGGCATTCGCCGCGAGATGACCATATTCTTCACTAAAATTTCAGGGCGTCGAACAACTTCCAAATACTCCGACCGTGGGATTATTGGCGAGCATTATTGACGGCTAATACTAAAGTTCAAAAGAGCTTAAAAACCGAGTCTCATCTCCTTTGTCATAATAATAAAACACGGCAAACACATGCTGGAAGTTGGTTTTAGGCTTGTCGCTATAAGGAACCACCCATTCAACCTTATTTTTCAAGAAATCTATAAACCCGGCATCAAATTTATCATCGATTCCCTTGAGTGTCTTTACGCTGTGTATCTTTAAATTTCTATCAAATGTTATTAAATATTGGTAATAGCTGTTTTGCGGCAGCTCAATTCCATCATACTTTTTCAAATAGTCAGAGATATTTGTTCCAACAGGTTGGACAGAAAAACTTCTCTTTAAATTTGATAACCGGGAAGACAAAAAATCTAACATTTCAAGTTCACGGTTAATAGATTGTTGTCTGTTCTGTTTTGCCCTTCCCTTAAACCAGGGTTTTACCATTGGCTTGGAGTTGCTACACCATCCAAAAGTTAATTTCCCTTCATTATTTTTAGTCGCATAGACAATCCAATCCTCACCCTTCTCAACATAAAGATCACACGATGTAAGGATGCCATGTCCCCGATTTCCGTATACATAAAGAGTACTAACCTCATTTCCTTTGAATACTTTTTCCGCTTTAACTTCAATTTTGAACGTCTTGGATTCTTTGGTAGGGCTATCGAAGACTTGGTTTATAGTAACTTTACCAACAAAATCAGATGTTATATAGTGGTTATTTGTTTCTTGCCATGAACTTGCACAAGAACACGCATTAGCATTAGAATAGCCAAGCAATAAAATAAATATGAGAAGGTAGAATTTCATAAAGGTCTTCGTTCCTATAGAAGTAACTCATTTATTTTATTGTACACAAACTTACTCTGGATTAGTGAGCTCAAATGCTACTTCTCTTTACAAATAAATAGAGAAAACGTAGAAATACACGGGTGGCACAAAGTTTTAAAATCGCTATAAATTCAATATACTAATGAACTCTATCTCGGCTTGATCCTACAAAAACACCGAGCAAAAATGTATTACACTGCAAATAAAATAAATCTCATGAAACGTATATCACTTTTAAGTTTAATAGTAATGTTATGTGTCCCTGTGACCATGATTCAAGCTCAAACCACTCCGGATGGTTCACTGGAAGCCATGCAAGGCTTTGCCCGTGCCGTTGATGTATCTGACGGCCGCGTATTTGTTGGTGAACCTTCAAACTTTCATCAACCCGGTACCGTTTATATTTTTGGTAAGAAAGGCAACAACTGGGATCAAATGGCCCGTGTTATGGCCAAAGATGGTGTAATTGGTGATAATTTTGGTTCTGCTGTATCTGCAGATGGAAACCGCGTTTTGATTGGTGCACCTAGCGCTAATGACAGGATAGGAGCCGCGTATATTTTTGAACGCGGACGTGACGGAAACTGGTCACAAAAAGCTAATTTTAAACTCGGCGATGATATTACAGCCGGCGGATTAGGTGCAAGTGTAGCATTGACGGGCGATCAGGCTTTTGTAGGCGCTCCAAGCTATGCAGACGGAAAAGGCTCTGTAATGGTTTTCCAGCGTTCTTCGGGCGGTGTTTGGGCGTTGAAAAGCAACATCATGAATCCGGATACTTCTACAGCTAATTTTGGATCATCACTAGCTATTGATGGTGATCAACTTGTAGTAAGCGCTCCGAATCGTGAGGGCGGAACCGTTTTTGTAATGAATAATATGGACGGTGAGTGGACAATGGCTACTACCTTAAGCAGTAATCAAGCTCAGGAGCAAAGTCGTTTTGGTTCCTCTCTGGCTATAAAAGGAGATCGAATTTTGGTAGGAGCTCCTCGCAACAACAATGCGATGGGAACTGTTTTTGTATATGAAAATGTAGATGGAGATTGGAGTCCTTCCGGATTGCTGACGGCATTTGATGTTGAACGACGTTATCAGTTTGGAGCTTCTGTAGCATTTGCTGAAGATGGAGTTTGGGTTGGAGCTCCGGGAGCTAATGGCTCAAGCGGAAATATTTATCAGTTTATGATGGATGAAGATGGTGCGTGGACAGGTTCTTCCAAGTTACCTGTTGGAGAACAAGAAGCAGGCGATGGTTTCTCTGGCTCACTAGCTATGGATGGCAATGTCGCAGTAGTAGGATTGATCGGTGCTGATTATGGTGCCGGTTCTGCAGTCATAATGGAGAAAAAAGGCTCAGGCGACTGGATGGCTTCTAAAATGATTATCGGAGAAGAATCTTCTGTGCTGGAACCTGTAAAGGGGCGACGAGTACAGTGTGATGATTTGAAAGCTGAACAATTTGGTTGTAAAAATGTAGATTTGATCTCCTTCCTTCCTGTAAGTGATATTGGTGGCGGACGCGGCGTTCGTGTTAATGATATTTGGGGATGGACCGATCCTGAGACCGGCGTGGAATATGCACTCGTTGGAAGAAATGAAGGAACTTCTTTTGTTAGTCTTGCTGATCCCGGTAATCCCGTATACGTAGGTAACCTGCCTATGACAGAAGGCTCTCGTGCAAATGTTTGGAGAGATATCAAGGTATATAAAAACCATGCTTATATCGTAGCTGATGGCGCCGGAGAACATGGAATGCAGATACTGGATCTAACCAAGCTAAGGGAATTTGATGGCGAACCACTACAGTTAGAAGAAACCGCTCTGTACACAGGTATTCACAGTGCTCATAACGTAGTAATCAATGAAGAAACCGGTTACGCCTTTATCGTTGGTAGCAGCGGAGGTGGAAACACTTGTGGCGGCGGTCTTCATATGTTGAATATTCAAGACCCGACAAATCCTGTATTCGAAGGTTGTTTTTCTGATCCGTCAACAGGAAGAAGTGGTACCGGTTATTCGCATGATGCACAGTGTGTAATATACAATGGCCCGGATGAAGATCACCAGGGAAGTGAGATCTGCTTTGGCGCAAACGAAACGGCAGTAAGTATTGCTGATGTAACCGATAAACAAAATCCGATTGCTCTTTCTACAGCTACCTACCCTAATTATGGATATGTTCACCAGGGTTGGTTGACAGAAGATCATAAGTACTTCTTTCAGAATGACGAGCTCGATGAATTAATGGGAGCAGTAGAGCGTACTCGTACAATGGTTTGGGATGTAACCGATCTGGATGATCCTCAACTATTGAGAGAGTTTTATGTAGAGATCCCGTCATCTGATCACAACCTTTACATCAAAGACGATAAAATGTATCAGTCTAATTATGTAAGTGGACTTCAGGTGATTGATGTTTCTGATCCTGCAAATCCTGTAAAAGTAGGCGACTTCGATACTGATCCTTTCTCTAAAGATGCACCCGGTTTTGCCGGAACCTGGAGTAACTATCCATTCTTCAAAAGTGGTTTAGTTATTATGACCAGTGGTCGCGAAGGTCTTTTCGTACTGGATACAAATGCTAAGGCAATCAGCCAGTAATTAAATCGTTTCAAAAGCAGCCTATCTTATCATACAGATGGGCTGCTTTTTTTTATAAGAATAATATCATAAGCAGAGAAAATTCCAATCATGCGTAGATTTTTAGGCTCGTGTTTAGCATTAATATTCCTTTTATCGACCAGTTATGTAAAAGGCCAGATAGCTAACCCTCAATATATTTATACCTGTAATCAAGGTTCGGCCAGTATCAGCGTGATTGATAATAATACGCACGAGATTGCAACGGTCGTTGATCTACAAGAACTGGGATTTAGCGCCAATGCCAAACCGCATCACGTAATTGCAGAAGCGGATGGTTCATACTGGTATGTAACTCTGATTGGGGAAAACAGAGTCCTTAAGTTTAACAGAGATAATAAACTGGTAGCTGAAACCGAAATAGAAGTGCCGGGATTGATGACGATGGATCCTGACAGCGATATACTTTACGTAGGGCGATCAATGAGTGCAGTGAATCCTCCTCAAAGTTTTGGAGTAATTAATCGCAGTGATATGAGTCTGGAATCCGAGAAGGATCTGTTTTTTACCCGACCACATGCTATAACCACGTTACCGGGCAGCAATCGGATTTTTGTTGGAAGCTTGTCTTCAAATCAGTTTCTGTCTGTGAGTTCTAAAGAAGTTGATTCAGAGCTGACCAATCTGGAGGGGATGAATCACATGCTCGTAAATTTTGCGATCTCTCCGGATAAAAAAACCATGGTAGGAACCGGCCAAATGACGGGCAAATTATTGATATTTGATATTACAAACCCGGTATCTCCGGCGCTGGAAGAGGCTATTGCTGTGAATGCAGCACCATGGCATCCCGTTTTTTCACCGGATGGTCGGTATGTATACTTTGCAAATAAAGGCACCAACACGGTAACAGTGATCGATATGAAAAAGCGTGCAATAGATGCAGTGATCGAAGGTGAAGGACTAAGTCAACCACACGGCGCTGCACTATCTGCTGATGGCAAATTTTTATATGTAAGCAACAACAATCGAAACGGGGGTTATTTGCCCGAAGGGATGACGGCAGAAGATGCTCCGGGAACCGTGGTGGTTATCGACACTCAGAGCAAAGAGATCATCAAAGTGATTGAAGTAGGCAAAAATGCCACCGGTATTGGAACCAATGTTCAATAAAAGATCTCATATTTTAAAGATGCTGAAATACTTCATTTCATCAGTTTTCATCATTACTCTGATCAATGGGTGTACTGCACAGAAAGAACTGAGAGTGTCCGAATCTGCAGAAACCTATCAACAGCAGATCGATCCGTTTTTTGTGTTCGATAAAGACGGCAATCAAATTCAGTTTCCATTTATAGGTGGATTGAATACGCCCCGTCCACAATTTGTGGATATCGATAATGACGGCGATTCAGATCTGTTCCTGCAGGAACACTCTTCTGAATTAATGTTTTTTGAAAACCGTGAACCGGGCACTAAATCAGCTTTGAAATGGATCACCAACACTTATAAGGATCTGGATATTGGTGAGTGGTTTCGGTTTGTAGATATGGATCAGGACGGAGATATGGATCTGTTGACTGAACAACCATATAGTTACATTCGCTATTACAGAAATGAAGGAACGGCGGAAAAGGCCAGCTATACATTGGTTGCAGATTCCTTACGAGACATCAATGGAACTCCGATCTTTTCGGATCGGCAGAATATTCCTAACGTCACGGACATTGACTGTGATGGCATGCCTGACCTTTTTATTGGAAGCCTTGATGGAACACTCGCCCGTTATGAATCTCAGGGTCGCGATGAGAAAGGCACCCCTCTCTTTAAACTCATTACAAAACGATTTCAGGACATTGAGATCGTGAAACAATTTGGTACGCTCCACGGAGCAAATACAATGGCTTTCATCGATATCGACAACGACGGTGATCAGGATATTTTTTGGGGCGATTTCTTTGAACCCAGCATACTGCTGTTAGAAAATACCGGCAGTTGTAGCAATCCACAATTTGTTGGAGAACCTCGTTCATTTCCACCATCCAGTCCGGTCATGACCAGCGGTTACAATGTGCCGGGTTTGGTAGACTGGGAAGGTGATGGAGACATGGATCTGTTTCTGGGTGTACTGGGCGGAGCTTATAATACGAATGAAACCACGGCAGATAATTTCTACTTTTTCGAGCAACAGGATAATCGCTTTGAGTTACAAACCGAACAATTTCTTTCCATGATTGATACCGGAGACGAAAGTATTGTAACTACCGGTGATCTGGATGGGGACGGAGATCTGGATATGTTGGTATCCAATAAGATCGATCCCGATAACCGGAACTCTTCGGTTGTTTATCAATTTGAGAATCGTGGAACCAAACAGAATCCCGAGTTTCACTTGAGCGGTAGTCTGGAATTGCCGGCGGCTTATCACTATGCTCCTGAGCTGGGTGATCTGGATGGAGACGGAAAAGCAGATCTTATACTTGGGAACTGGAAAGGAGGAATGGATTTCTATCGAAATACCGGTTCAGGCTTTGAGTTGATCAAGGAAAATGCTGCCGATTTGCCACGAGGAAGTAACGCCGTTCCCTCTTTGGGCGATCTTGATGCAGATGGCGATCTGGATTTGATAGTCGGACAGTCGGGAGGCGGAGTTGAGTTCTTTCGAAATGAAGGGACAAACAAAGCGCCTGAATTCATCTCCATACCGGATGCTTTTCCTGAAGTCGAAAGTTTGCAACGCAGTGCTCCGGCATTGTATGATATTGACAGTGATGGAGATCTGGATCTCTTTTTAGGCACCAAAATTGATGGTTATCTCTTTTTTAGGAATACAGGAACGTCAACAGATCCGGCATTCACCAAAGAAGCCTTCCCTTTTACCGTGCGTACAACTCAATTGGGAAGCCCACACTTCACCGATCTGGATAGCGATGGTGTTGCGGAATTCTTATCCGGCACCCGCGGTGGTGGAGTCCTTTTTTATAAACGGTGAAAGTTAAAATTGGTATCTGAGTCCGACTTGAAATGGTTGTTATACGTTTATTCTATTAGTTCTTTAAATGGATCAAAATTATCAAGGCAAATATCTTTCTCATCAAGATTAAATGAAACTGCCTGATTTTTCATCATATTTATAATGTGGTGATACGCGGCAAGATAACCTTCTGCAAAAGCTTTACCATTTTCGGAAGAGTTTTGATAGTCTTTCTTTGCATCCAAAGCTCTTTCTTTGATAGTAAATGCAATGTCTCTTAAATAGTAACGGTGAGCATCACTCATATTAGTTGTTTAAACGTATAACGACCCTGCGTTTAAGCGGCGAGTCTGGTTTTAATTGTTAAAGTTTCGAATCCGCCTACCCCGAGCATTCTGGGAGTTCACTTGAAACGGTTGTTAGCCCGCATGATTTATAGTTTAGATATAGAGAAATCTTGCCGAAAATGTCGAACGGTTAAAATTTCGATAGAATTCTGAAAAACTTCATAAATAACACCATAATTTTTGTGAACTACGATTTCTCGAATACTCTGATTACCTGTTTCAGGTAAAACTCTACCAACTAATGGATTCTGCCTTAATTCTTCGACCTTCTCTTCAATCTGGTCTATAAGAGCTAACGCAGCGTCTGTATTATCTTTAGAAATGTATTCGAGAATTTGTCTGGTTTTAGATCTGGCAGTAGGTGACCAAATAATCTTCATCATGAATATTCAGCTCTCAGTTCACTGAAAAACTTTTCATGACTCACTCCTTCTCCATTATTTAGTTCCTTACGCGCAGTAGTTAATTCTTCCAATAACTGAATTTTGTCGAGCATCTTTTGATAATCTTCCACATCTATTAATACCGCAGAACTTTTACCATGCTGTGTAATAACAAGAGGTCGTCTTTCTGATTTAACTTGTTCTATAAAAGACGCCGCATTTGCCCGAAAATCGGAAAGTGATCGTATATCTTGATCAAGTTGAATGTGAGACATGAGATAAAGAATTAATTAATTGTACTGATTAATGTACTAAATACAGAACAAAAAAGTTGTTTAAAATTTCTTTAGCAGTTTAGGAGGCTAACGACCCTGCGTTTAAGCGGCGAGTCTGGTTTTAGTTATTAAAGTTTCGAACCGCATTCGAGTCCGCTTAAAACGCTTGTTATGTTGCAACATTACCCAATAAAGAGCTTATCTATTAAATTTTCTAACTGTTTTCCAATTTCATTCGCATTGTAATCCAAATCAAAGCCAGAAACTTGAAGCTTTTCTCCACAAAGATCTCTGAGATCATCAGCTTCATCTTCATTTAGATCATCATTTTTCTCTAGCTTAATTCTCAATTGTTCTGGCAACTCGATTTGATCGAGGATAAACAGCGAATCGTCTTTAGATAATTTGATAGACATTTTTGAAAACAACCTAACGACTCTGCGTTTAAGCGGCAAGTCGTGTTAAAATTATTAAAGTTCGGAACCAGCCTGCCTCGAGCATTCGGGGAGTTCACTTGAAACGTTTGTTATGTTGCCAATTACTGTGTGTAAATTGTGTATTCATAAAGAATGGTAAGCCTTTGACTTGGAATAACAATCAACACAAACAATAGTCATTCCATTAAACTCTTTAAAGATGTCTGTCATACCACCTTCTTCTTCGAATACTTTTTCACATCGTTCGCACCAAGCTTGAAGGTCATTGGGATGGCTAACGTTTTCAACAAATCCTACTTTATCTCCTTCATTCTTTAACAAATGACAACACACTACCGAAGAAATGCGCTTGCCATGCCTGCCACATTCTACATACATCGGTTCAATTTCTGATTCCATTTAGCAATATAACATAATATTATCCGAACAAGGGTTTTGTTAGCACGGGGTGGATAATATCCAAAAATCATACTTCAAACTCATCATTAATTGTTTTTGAGATGTTACCCGTCTCGTTAGTCGGATAACCTCTGAGGCACATATAGATAGTATGAAAGTAGCACAAATTCATCGAAACAATTATTATCCAAGATACGAACAAACCAACCCAAGGATTCTGGTTGCAGAAATAATAATTTCTGTTACCTTTTTGAATCTTTCGGGAATATTTATCGGGAATGCAAATCAACTCAAGTAAATGAAAAAACTAACGACGTTACTTTTAGCTCTTCTGTTAACCACAGGCTTTTCTATAGCTCAAACCACAACCCCGCTAAAAGTCGGGGACGAAATTGATGATGCCTTAAAAACAGGTGAAACCGATGTGTTCACACTTACCATTGACGCTGATCAGTTTGTATTTGGCTATGCCGATCAAAAAACGGTGGACGTGGTGATTACCGTAAAAGGGCCGGATGGAACGCCCGTTGCTTCTTTTGACAGTCCTGCACGGGGCCACGAAAATTTTCAGTTTAATACAGAAGACGCAGGACAGTACACTTTTGAAATAACCCCTTTTGAAGAGGAAGAGGGAGATTACAGTTTGCTGGTTTCGCATGTTGAGCCGGTAGCAAAAGAGCCAGCCGGCAGAGTGGATCAGCTGATGATGCAATACTCCGGAAATGACGTGCCCGGCGCAGCAGCCTTGGTGATGAAAGACGGAGAAGTTATTTTCCAAAAATCGTATGGCATGGCTAACCTTACTCATAATGAGCCTATGCAGGAAAATACACTTCATAACATTGGGTCAACTTCCAAGCAGTTTCTGACTTTTGGGCTGTTGCTTTTAGAAGAAGAGGGTAAGCTGGACCTGGATGATGACGTTCGTACATATATACCTGAATTGCCTGAGTTTGATCAGGTTGTAACACTCAGGAATCTTGTAAACCACACCAGCGGATATCGTGAGTTTCTAAACTTGTTGGCTATGACGGGCCGCAATCCGAGTTCAAGTTTAAGTCAGGAACAGGTGATTGAAATTGTTCAGCGCCAGCCGGAATTACAGAACGTGCCCGGAGCCGAGTGGAATTACAATAATACCGGTTATGTGATTATGACGGAAGTCATAGAGCGAATTAGCGATATGAGTTTCCCTCAATGGATGAAAGAAAATGTGTTTGAGCCTATCGGTATGAATCACACAGTTTCCCGCAGCGACCCGGGAGAGGTCATTGAAAACCGTTCCCAGGGGTATCAACCTTCCGAAGATGGTAGCGTTGCCGAAGTGAGTGATTTGGGCGGTGGTATGGGGCCCGGCGCCATTTATACTACCCTCGGTGATCTTTCAAAATGGATTAACAATCTTCAGGATCCAAAGGTGGGAACCGAAGCTATGGTTGAGGAAATGACCACCTCTTTTGAGTTAAATGAGGGCAATAAAACCGGCTACGGCCTGGGTTTTTTTGTAGCTAAATACAAAGGGCTGGATTACTTCCATCATGGAGGAGCCGATCTGGCGCACCGCTCCATGCTTATGGTGTTCCCGGGAATTGATGCAGCCGTGGTGACTCAGAGCAACCATGCTTCTTTTAATGGAAGTATTCCCAATCAAATAGCAGAGGCCTTTTTTGATGAATATATGGAAGCAGATTCAGCAGAAGCCGATGAAGAAATGGCTGCTGAAAAGAAAGAGGAATTTGAATACGACCCGGCCGACTTTGATCCGCTAACCGGTCGCTATGAACTGGAAGTTATGCCCGGTTTTATCCTCAGTTTTTCCAGAGATGACGATAGGATTTACACACAGGCTACCGGTCAGCCGGAAGTTGATATTACAGCCACATCCGACTCTACCTTTAGTTTGGTTGGAGTGAATGCCTCAGTCACCTTTCACAGAAATGAAGATTATACTGCTGATTCGCTTACCCTGCACCAAAACGGAAATCATATCGCGAAGAAAATAAAATTTGAGGTGACGGTGGATGAAATGGAGGAGTTTACCGGTCGATACTTCAGTGAAGAAATAGAAACGGTATATGATATTGCCATTGAAGACAGCAGCCTGATGCTTAAAAATTATCAGTTGGCGGATGATATTAAATTGTCGCCGGGAAGCGTCGACACATTTAGTGCAGGATACCCAATTGCCGAGGTAGATTTTGTGCGTAACGAGGCGGGAGAAATCACCGGTTTCAATGCTTCGAACGGAAGAACCAGGAATGTTTATTTTAAAAAATGGAGTGACAAATAATAGAGCTAAATAAAGCCGGGGCATACATGTCGCTGGCTACACGCTCTTCTCCAATCTGTACGATCACATCGCTCGGCATGATTCCGCATTCGTAAGCAGGCCCACTTTTTTTGACTTCGGTGACAAATAATCCCAATAAAGGGAATGCTGGGATATTCCATGATCAGCTGGCAGCCTAACGACCCTGCGTTTAAGCGGCGAGTCTGGAGTTTAGAATTAAAGACCCGAAACCCGTTCGAGTCCGTTTGAAACGCTTGTTATACCACGCTTTGCTTTGAATTTGGAGATAATTTCTGAATGCCATATTTGATGGTTGTAGAAATAACAGAAAGTAAACCTGAGCCCAAAACCAACCAAAGCCACCAGCCATAGAAAATAAGGTCGACTAGATACTTTACAGATTCCCAAATTAGTTGCAGGCTTGAGGAAAAGCTTTTGAATCCAATTTCTTGAAAGATCATTTGCATCTGATCATCTCCCCATGAAATTAAATAAAGCAGAACGATAAATAGCCCCAAAAAGGAGGAAAAGCTTTTAAGAAAATATCTAAGGACGGTTTTCAAAGCTAAATTATTGATTAAGTGGTATAACGACCCGGCGTTTAATGGGCGCAGAGATCTAGTTTTTATTAAAGTAACTGATTTATTTTATTACACACAAGTGATTGATCGCACTCCGTCTGCGTCCCCTTGAAACGCTTGTTATGTACCGAAAACACCATGTTTTGCAACGCCAATTTTGTTGAATGTGATAAAACGTTTGAATTCCTTGTCACAAATTGTTGGCTCTGAAAACTCGAGTATTGCATTCTGAATTTCTTGAACAGCATTAGCTTTGGGAATTTCTTTTGAGCGATGTCTGTCAGTAACTAAGTAAATCGAAGCCTCAGGAAAGAATTTATTTATTTTAGTTTCAAAAAGATCAGTTTTAAACTCTTCACCTTCACCCAAATAATACCATTCGCTATCAACGGATACTTTATCCCAAACTGCTTTTTGTAACATCGCAGAGCAAGCAATAAAGATGTTTTTAGAATCCATACTTTGATAGGTACATAACGACCCAGCGTTTAAACGGCGCGGGGATTATGATTTCTTTTGAAGTAGCGAAATTAATTCCTGGCAGTCAAGTTCCACCGAACCCCGTCCGCGTCCGATTTGAAACGCCTTGTTATACTACATTTAGTTTTGGTTTGGTTTGAAAAATAGTTCTTTACTTATCAATGCTCGAACAAGTTTACCATCTTTCTTAGCAGGTTCCCATTTTGGTATTAAAGGTAAAATACCCAATAATTTTTCATACATCGATTTAGCTTCTTCTAAAGTAATTCCATAACCAGAAATAGAAGCTCTTTCGGGTGTTACGGTTCCATCTTTTTCTATTATGATCGAAAAATGAATAGAATGGTTTTCAATTCGTGAAGAAGCTAATTCAAACCACATTTTTGTCGATATAAATAGAGATAAAGAATCTATACCAGGAGGATATTTTGGCTTTTCGTCAACAAAATAGGCAAGGTAAACTGGGTTTGGGTCATTCTTTGTACTTTGGATCTCTTCATTCGTTATCTCAACAACTGTGTCTGAAGGAGGATAGCGAACCTTGTTATTTTCTCGGTCCAAATCTTGTCCAAGGCATGAAATCGATACTGTACAAAAGAAAAAGAAAAGTAAAAATCGCTTAGACATTTAGTTGAAGATTTGAAATGTAGTATAACGACCCAGCGCATAACGGGCGCGGAGATTATGAGTGAATAAACGGCTAAAATTTTTACAACAAGCAACTCTGGAAGCCAACGGCACGTCCGCGTCCCTAGTTAATGCGCTTGTTAGTGGGCTGATTATTAAATACTTATCGAAAATATTATTAGGCCAATAGTAGAAATTAAAAGTACTACACATCCCGAGTTTTGGCTTAAACTATTTGCGGACTGATTTCTATATATATGCTTATTCAGGGCATTAAAGAACTTCTTATGAGGCCCATCAAAAAAATATAAAATTGCCCTTCGTATGGAGTCGAGACCTCTATCTTTATCAGAAAGGGTATTTTCATTTTTTTCATCATATCGAAAAATGATTGTTGCCAATTCAATATCTAAGATAGAAGTAAGGATTTCATCAGTTCCATCTGTAGTCTCCATAACTTGAGGAGTTAAACTGTTTTTTAATTCTGTCAACATTTCGTCAATAAAGTCATTATCAATATCCCCATAGACTTCATTCGAATACTCATTTAATTTATTTTCATAGATGGGCATTAATTCTTTTGAGGTAAATAACCGATCGCCATTTGGTTTTACTTCACGAATAAATGATTCTATTCTTTCATTAAGTTTTTTTCTTAACTCTTGATCCATAGTCGAAAAGATTATTCAATAAAATCTGAAACATGTCCTTTTACCTGACAGGCAAAACCTATGATTGATACAAGTATAGCGGTGCCAATCCAAATTACTCCTCTTGTTGCAAAAATTATGTAATTATATGCATCTCCATTCACAATACTGTTATCATAAGTTGATTCACGAAATCCAACAATAAAACCGATTACGACAAAAATTACTGCTATTCCGTACAGCCATAATGAAGCTATTAAATAAGAATTCAAGTCTTTTTGAGTTTCAGTCTTATTCTCTGCTTTGGAAGTTTCTTCTAGCCCCAAACTTTTATTGACATCTTTACTCATTGCTATCCTCTTTTTGATTGATGTTTAAATAAATGAAGAAAGTGGCTAAACTGATTAAGAAAAATAAATAGATTCCCTGACTCAAATATGAAAGACCTTCAATTTCCCACCATTCTTCAATTATAAAATTGAAAGTTACGTACCGGATTATCTCTAAAACTATTGCGGCTGAAACTAAGGTTGTTATCGTTTTAAGATTCATAGATTATTTTCCTCAATGATTTTTTAATAGGCGATATTTGTTTAACAGTATGCGAGAATAATCATTTCTGTTAAGTGCCACAAAACATAGCAAACCATCCCCGAGTAAAATGTATAGCGCTGTGTTTTTACTAATCCTGTTGTCTTTTTAGAAACGTCATTTAATCCTTCCTGAATTTTTTCAGCTATTGGTGACTGGGCTCGTTTTGCATTTATTAAATCGACATTGGGTACAAGCGAACCAATGAAATGTTGCAAAGAAGTAAGCCCACAATAAATACTTATACCCCAAAGAACTACTGACAATCCTAAAGGTAGTTGCGACCATTTTATTGGTTCACCTAAAGTGTTATGTACTGAAAAAGCAATAGCAGCCACAGAAAGGGCAACCAAATAGTAAATGTATTTTTCTTGTTGTTGGCGAAATTGATTTACTATTTCCTGTTGTATATTCATTTTTCAAAAATTGACCGAAAGCCCACTAACGACCTGCGGTTTAACCGGCTTGGCCTTATTGGCAGTTAATGTAATTAAAACTGGAAATATCTTTTAGTCCCCTAATTTTGAACCGGCAAACAGCGGCCAAGTCCGCGTTGAAACCGTTGTTATAGAACCGTCTGTGTGATTATATTTAATCATTTGCTTAAATGATACATTGACTATATATTTAAGCAATCACTTAAATAAAATTCCTATGAGTAAACAATCCTGTATTCGTGATGTAGCCGATCTGAACCAGATCAACCGCTGTATTGACTCCATCCATGCGGTAGAGTCATCCATCTTAAAACTCTCGGACATACTGAAACTGGCCGGAAATGATGTGCGCCTGAAAATTCTGTTCTTGTTGAGCACTGAGGAAGATTTATGCCCATGCGATTTGAGCGATATTTTAGATATGACCGTACCGGCGGTATCGCAACACCTGCGAAAATTGAAAGACGCTGGACTTTTAGATTCAAGAAGAGAGGGAAAACTCATCTTCTATTCTCTGCAAGAACCTTATGACGAGCTTTTGAAACCACTTTTCAACCAAATTGAAAACAATACCATTATGGAGGTATTAGCCGCATGAACAAGCAGCAAAACAATAAAACTGACAATAGATGGCTGGGTGCGGGACTCGGAGTTGCATTTATCGCCTCCCTTTGTTGCATCACACCGGTACTGGCTATTCTGGCAGGTACAAGTGGTGTGGCCTCTACGTTTTCATTCATGGACCCATTTCGACCTTATTTAATTGGGCTAACTGTTCTTTTACTTGGGTTCGCATGGTATCAAAAACTGAAGCCCTCAAAAGAAATCGACTGCGAATGTGATCCTGAAGAAGCCCGTTTTACCCAGTCAAAATCGTTTCTTGGCATCGTAACTGTTGTGGCGGTGCTGTTGCTGGCTTTTCCAAACTACTCTCATTGGTTTTTCACTGACGCTCAACCCGCTCAAATACAATATGTTTCCGAGGCAGATGTAGAACGTGTCACCTTTACTGTGAAGGGCATGACCTGCGCTGGGTGCGAAGCAAGTGTAAAAAATGAGTTAGGTAAACTGGATGGAATTTTGGAATCCGAGGTATCCTACGACAGTGGAACGGCTACTATTTCGTATCTGAGAACGAAGCTTACTGAAAAAAAACTTCAGGATGCGATCAATAAGACCGGATTTACTGCTAATGTTCAACAAGAGGAAGTAAACGAATAATAGGATGAAAGAACTGGAACTGGACATAGCTGGCATGACATGCGATCATTGCGCCGAGTCTATTGAAAAAAATCTATCCAAACTAAACGGAATACAGAAGGCGGTTGTAAGCTACCCCAAAGGAAAGGCAATGGTAGCATTCGATGATTCCACCCTTGATAAAGCATCGGTGATTGAAGCCGTAAATCAGACAGGAAAGTATCAGGTAGTGGGCGAATCAGGAAAAGAGCAATCTAGTGAAAACCATTACTCGTTGATTATTATCGGGGGCGGTTCGGCCGCTTTTGCTGCCGCTATCCGAACCAGTGAACTGGGGGGAACCACGCTGATTATCAATAAAGGTCTGCCAACAGGTGGAACGTGCGTAAATGTTGGGTGCGTGCCATCCAAAACGCTGATCCGAACAGCAGAAGACTTCCATAACGCATCTCGTCCACGGTTTGAAGGGATAGAAACCACTGCAACCATCAGTGATTTTAAAAAAGTGATTGAGCAAAAACGGGAAATGGTTCGAGACCTGCGCCAGGAGAAGTATGTGAATGTGATAAAGGATGATCCAAATATTACCCTTATTGAGGGGTACGGAAAGTTAACCCAGGCAAATCAGGTCGAAGTTAATAACTCAACCTATACCTCCGAAAACATTTTGATTGCCACAGGAGCTTCCCCGTTTATTCCGGAAATACCCGGACTCAAAGAGGCGGGATACCTGACTAATGAATCGGCCTATGAACTTGAGGAACTCCCAGAAGAGCTCGTCATTTTGGGTGGCGGATATATTGCTCTGGAAAATGCTCAGCTCTTTAGTCGGCTTGGAAGTAAGGTAACGGTATTGCAGCGATCTGAACACGTGTTAAGTGATCAACCCAAAGAACTTGCAACGGCCTTGTCGGGATTTTTGGAAGAAGAAGGACTAACTATTTTAACGAACACAGAGATTCTGGAGGTTATAAAATCAGACAAAAAAAGAAGCATCCGGTTTACGGTAAACGGAGAAGAAAGAGAACTTGAAGCTGATCAGATATTAGTTGCTACCGGCAGGCAGGGAAATACAGAGAACCTGAATCTTAAATCTACTGGAATTGACACCAAAGGACGAAATTACATTCCCGTTGATGAAACCATGCGAACCAAGACGTCCAACATCTTTGCCGCTGGCGATGTACTGGGCGAACGGCAGTTCGTTTATACGGCGGCCTATGAAGGTAAAATTGCGGCTGAAAATGCAATGAGAGAGAGTCATGAAAAAGCCGATTTTTCGGTCTTACCGTGGGTTATTTTCACTGATCCACAGGTGGCCGGAGTGGGCATGGATGAACAGCAAGCGGAAGAAGCGGGAGTCAACTACCAAGCAACGAAACTTACGCTGGACAATGTACCCCGATCCATTGCTGCAAGAGATACACGTGGTTTTATCAAGTTGATCAGAAACAAAGATAATGACCACTTGATTGGAGCTCGCATTTTGGCACCGGAGGGCTCGGAACTATTGATGGAACTGGCTATGGCTATTCGCCACGGGGTAACCATTCAGTCACTTAAGTCGGAATTTCATCCCTACCTGACTCTTTCCGAAGGGATTAAGCTTGCTGCTCTCACTTTTGACAAAGACGTGAAGAAGTTGAGCTGCTGTGCAGTTTAGATGTTTCCGGCTACTTCACGAATTGATGATTTTTGAAGGTTCTATAACGACCCTGCGTTTAAGCGGCGAAGGGTTTTCGGTTTTTCTGAAAGTAACAGAGTTACCTGAAAATTAAAAATGCGTAGCCACTTCCCGAGTCCGACTTGAAACGCTTGTTATACCCACGGATTTAGATTCGAGATTCCCAGTACCTCGGTTTACGCCTTAAATTCATGACGGCAAATATAGTAATAAGCTGGTCTTCCACAGAGTAGATAATTCCATACGGAAAGCGTGAAACTAAAAATCTTCGTTCTGTTTTAGTGATTTTAGTTCCGGATGAAGGTTGTTGTTCAATGACATCTAAAACTTTTTCTACTTCATCAATAAAATCATCACCAAGACCAACAACCTGTTCTTCGTAGTATTCCGAAGTTTCAAAGAATTCTCTTCTGGCTTCTGAATGAAATTTAATAGTCACTTTTGAATACGTTTTCTCGCTTCTTTTAAAACATCAGTAGCCGAATGAAGGGAGGTTTCACCAGATTTAAGCGATTCTTTTCTTTTTTGAACTTCATCAATCCAAGCCTGTTCTATTTCAGGATCAATTTTGCCATGGATACTTTGTAATAATTTATCAGCCAGACGGGCTTTATTCTTCCGGTCAAGATTTAAGGCAGAATTTTCTATCTCTTTGAAATCGGTAATCATAATAAATGAGTTAGTTTACCTGAATGTAATTATTACTGAAGAGAACTGGAAGCGAGATACATTATTGTAGTGGGTATAACGACCCGGCGTTTAAGCGGCGAGTCTGGTTTTAATTATTAAAGGTTCGAACCCTAACCGAGTCCGCTTGAAACGCTTGTTATACGTTAATTACAACTGAATTTACCATTACAAGCTAGTTCTAACAACATGAAGAATAGCACAACAAAAACAGGCCCAGATGAGCTTAGAATTGTGTAAGTCACAAGTTTTTTAATGTCTGCTTTCTTCTTGTTTACCCAGAATAAAACATTTCCTAAAATAATTGGAACAGGATATAAGAAAAATGATGTAGCTAAAGCAATTGTAAATACATTCATTGATCCTGGTGCATCAAACATAAATGCACCATAAAAAATGAAATTGGCCATGCCAAAATCAAAATCAGCATTAAAACCTGAATGCTCGATAATATGATTACTGATGATTTCATTAACGTATAACGACCCTGCGTTTAAGCGGCGCAGGTTTTCGGTTTTTGTTGAAGTAACGGATTAATTTTATTGTCCACAAGCTTTCCATCGCACTCTACCTGCGTCCGACTTGAAACGCTTGTTATGTTGCATTACGGTAGTTGATTAAACCCCGCTTCTCTGATTGCAGGCATTATTGGTAGTTCATTGAAGTAATCTACTCGGCCACAAGTAATATCAGAGTACTTTTCAGTGAATGAGCTTCGTGAACTCTGCCATATAATTTCTGTATTTGTTACTGCACTACAACTGCCTGATTCGATTTTAAATTTTCTGTGATAATAAATTAAACTGTCGATAGGATGAACAAACTTGCTACCAATAACAGCAGAATTTAATATAGAATCAGCGGGGTTTTCTAAATAGGGGTCGAGCTTGTAAATAGTGAAAGTACTATCACTTTCTTTTTTGAACTTATAAGCGGCTCCAAGATTTGATCTCTCGCCAACAGGGAAAGGAATATGTCCTGAGTAATCTAAATATGTCAGAGATTCACCAACTTTCATGTTAGCAATGCTTGGGAGAGTAAACTCTGTCTCTTTCTTATTACAGCTTGCAAACAAAAAAAGAAGTGATATGGTCAGGACAAGTCTCATGAAGTATGCAACATAACGACCCCGCGTTTAAGCGGCGAGGGTTTTCGGTCGAACTGAAAGTAACAGAAATAATCAGTTACCTGAAAATTAAATTATGCGGAGCCAGTACCCGAGTCCGACTTGAAACGCTTGTTATGCTACTCTCTAATTTGAATAGCTGATATTTCTGAAATTTCAATATCAAGATCCTCATAAAGAGTTGCCCGAATCTTTAGAATTTGGTCACCAGATAAAGTATCGGAATTACTAAATGAAAAATATAAAGTATCCCTTAATGAGAAAACTCGAGTATCACTGGAATCCATTCTTTCTGTTATCCATTGCTTTTCTTTTCCTTGATAATTTCCAACCAAAAAATAGACGGTATTATCTTTGTAATACCCTATTTCATAAAGTGATCTTGAATTAGAGGTGTCGTACAACTCTCCTTGAAGTGTAAATACTCTCTGGTCAACATTATATTCTAAGGACATATCTCTAATCTCAAGAGTTGGTTTATCTATATCCGAACTATACTTGTAGCTTTCGTTCGTATGGCTACAACTAAGTAACAAAAGAGGTAGAAATATGAATATTTTTTTCATTACGGTTTCTAAAGTAGCATAACGACCCTGCGTTTAATGGGCGCAGAGATTAAGTTTTTGTTGAAGTAACTGATTTATTTTATTGCTCACAAGTTATTGATCGCACTCCGTCTGCGTCCCATTGAAACGCTTGTTATAGTGCAGAAAATTAGAGGTTTAAAACATTGTTCTTGTGTTTTGCAACAACCTGTCCCATTTCCTCAATCATTATTTCTCCAATTTCTTGTTGCTCAAAAAGGCTTAGATTTCTTACATCGTAAAATGTCCTTTCGTGGATTACTTCTTTTTGAAAGTATTTATACTTCCAAGTGATAGTTAGATTTCCAGTACTGTAAATAAAATTAATTATTTGATTTTCTTTTTCTCTGTACAAATTGAATTCTCTTTTATCGCGTTGTGTAACGATTCCTTGTCCATTGAAAGCAACTGTATTTATCATGTTGACGATTACCTTAAATTTTTCATTCAAGGCTTGTCCTCTTAAATCGTAATTATCTTTATTGTAATCATTTAAGAATCGGAAAAGAATGAATAAAATTGCACCAATTACTACTACCCAAATCATAGTTCGATAAATTTGTTCAAGACATTTGAGGTGGCTTCATCTATAATTTTATTTATTTCTTCTTCTGTTAATCCGAGGCGATCTTTGTTAGCTACAAATTCCTTCTTATAGTTGCTAGAATAAGTAGTTACTGCTTCCATAATTGCCAAACCTTCAAAGGGGCTATCGGATAGAGGATTATTTTCATGTTGTTCTATTACAACTTTAGTTAGCCTCTGCTCAATTTGCTCTTTTATTTTATTCTTAGTGGCTTGATTCATTTTTCTGTTTTCTACTGAAGATTTAGTAGTGTAAGTCTGCTGCTGTTCCCTGTCCGATAGAACCATTTTAAAACCTTTAGGAGCTTTTTCAGAAGTTTTCCAATGATATGGGGATAGAAATAAATTCGCGATAGTATCACCCTCAATACTAAAAATTTCGTATTGGTCAACTGGTTTTACAATATTATTTACCTTGACGCTTTGTTTCCTTCTCCATATAAGTCTTTCACCAAATTTGTTTCTTAGACTTTTCAAATACAATTCATTTGATGGAAGACCATAGGTTGGGATCGGGTTAGTTCTTTCATGACCAAATACTCCAATTCCTTGGGGAATTTCATCAAAATTACAGGCTTGTGGATTACTTTTTATTTCTTGCAGTATCTGATCGGCAATCTCTGGAGGGAGAGAAGAAACCCAATCATTTTCTTTTCTTGGTTTATCACTGCTGCTTTTAAAAAAATCGAATAGTCCCATTTACTTAAATTTCTATTACCAAATATATGAGTCCCCCTCTCTTCTTACTTCAGAAGGGGTTCTTTGCTGTAGCAACATAGCTGCATTGAGTGCTACCAGATAACTATGAAATTGTTTGATTTTCTTTTGATCAAAATATTGAATGCAATATCCTGATAAATGATCTTTTAGCCTTTGGTCGTCAAAGTTTTCAGAGATTCTACTTATTGCTACAGACTTTATAAAAATATTTCTGGCTTCTTCCTCTAGAATAGATGTATCCAAAATGCGCATTAATTCTTGGGTACCGGCGTTAATGTCTTTTTTTCCTTTTGGGAAAAACTTATTAATTAGTTGTGAAAGCTCGTTATTCAAGTCATTCTTTTCTGGTTTAAAGAAATCAAATAGTCCCATAATTGCTTATTTGTAGTTCTGAATTGTGAATTTGCTTTGGTGCTGCACTATAACATAATATTATCCGTACAGCTTATTTGTGTGGAATTCCTGAATAAATCAAAAATACACACCTGAGAGCTCCAAAAGCAGTTTTATAGATTTATTCAGAACTAATTTTAAAATATAATTCCCAAATAAATCAAAAAATTCTGTAAGGAATACTCCGCGGAACGGTCTTACTAAGATAATAAAACAAAGAACTAAACCAAGCACTAATGGCTAAGTCTAAATTGTTGGAAGCGGTAAGGCGGGAAATAAGACGGCGTAACTACAGCTACAGAACAGAACAAAGTTATATCTCATGGATCGTAAGATTTATTCGGTTTAACGGAACCCGACATCCGTTAGATTTAACAGATACAGAAGTAGAGCGTTACTTGAATTTTCTGGCAAACGAAAAGAACGTAACTTCATCAACTCAAAATCAGGCACTTTCGGCATTGGTATTTTTATATAAGCAGGTATTAAAACAACCGACACTTAAATTGGATAGCCTGAAAAGAGCAAAACCCAGCGAAACACTCCCCGTTGTACTATCTCCCGAAGAAGTAAAACAGATCTTGTCTCATATTTCAGGGATAAGCCATTTGATATGTACACTTTTGTATGGCTCAGGTTTGCGTATTTCAGAATGCTTGAGATTAAGGGTTCAGGATGTGGATCTGGAATATCAACAACTTTGGGTACGTTCTGGAAAAGGCAACAGAGATCGAGTAACCTTACTTCCAAAAAAAAGTGTAGGCGATTTAAAACGCCAGATTAAAAAAGCGAAATTGATTCATGATCAAGACATTAACAACGGACTTGGGAAAGCGCTGCTTCCAAAAGCATTAAGCAAAAAATATCCGGAAGAAAACATTCAGTTTCGATGGCAATATGTGTTTCCATCAAAAAGCCTGGCTAAAGATCCACGATCAGGCATACTGCACAGATACCACATCTCTTCCTCTTTGGTCAATAGAAAAATAAAGAGAGCGACAAAAAAAGCGGGAATTCAAAAGAAAGTATCTGCACATACTCTCCGGCATAGTTTTGCAACACATTTATTACAGAATGGCTACGATATCAGAACGGTTCAGGAGTTATTGGGACATAAAAACCTCAAAACTACAATGATCTATACTCATGTCATAAATAAAGGCGGTAATTACATCAAAAGCCCAGTAGATCTGCTAAATTAACCGTTTGGACAATCCGGGGGATGTCGATGGTATCCCAAGACGCGAGCAATGAACAGGAAAAAAAATGAGCCCGGATTTGTATACACATTCGGTTGTTGTCATTGCACATTCCATGTAGGGGCGAATCGCCCCTACATGGAATTGAACCCAATAAATCATCCGCAAAACACATCTGAAAACATCTCGTGGATAATTTTTGTAAGGAATCCTGCCTCAACCTGTCTAACTGTATGTCATGAAGCAGAAAAAATTGCCAAACCGTCAATCCATGCGTTTGCAGGGATACGATTATTCCAGTCCGGGATATTATTTCATCACCATATGTACGCAAAATATGCAACGTATTTTTGGCGATGTAATTGATGGCAAAATGCACATGAATGAATGCGCGGTGGTTGCGCATAATGAATGGTTTAATACAGAAACCATTCGTGACAATGTAAATTTGGATGCGTTTATGATTATGCCGAATCATATTCATGGGATTATCGAAATTATTGATAAAAACCCAATCGTAGGGGCGAATCGCGATTCGCCCCTACGGAACCGCAAATTGATAAATGACACTATTTATCGCACAAAATTCGAATCCCCATCAAATAATTTGGGAGCCATTATCCGGGGATATAAATCAGCGGTGACTAAACAAATCAATCAAATCCGCAAAACACCGGGCGCGAAAATATGGCAGCGGGGTTATTATGATCACATCATCCGAAATGAAGAGTCATTATTTCACATTCGGGAATACATCAAATGCAATCCAATGAATTGGAATAAGGATCGATTTTACCAAAACAGGTAATTTGATAATCCGGTTCGCGGTCGGAAATGAATATGAATTCGGAAACGTGAACAATGGTGAAACACGTATGAATTTGTTAACACACGTCCCTTTGTAGGGGCGAGTCGCGATTCGCCCCTACAAAGGGACGGAAGCCCGGTAGATCTGCTAAATTAACCGGTACAAATTCTCCCTTCGAAGGGAGACGATTGTCCAAACGGTTCTTTGGACAATCCGAGGGATGTCATTGATAACCCAATCCTGTATGGAAATCACCCCAACTTATCTACAAAATCCAGTTTCTCCCACGGGAATTCTTCTCTTCCAAAATGTCCGTAAGCTGCGGTTGGTTTATAGATCGGTCGTTTCAGATCAAAGCGAGAGATAATTCCTTTCGGAGTACAATCAAAAGTCTGTGCAACCAGATTAGCCAATTCAGGATCACTCATCTTTCCCGTTCCGTAACTGTTCACATTAATGGAAACAGGCTCAGCAACACCGATGGCATAAGCCAATTGAACAAGGCACTCATCAGCTAAACCTGCAGCTACCAAGTTCTTGGCAATATGCCGGGCAGCGTAGGCGGCACTTCTGTCTACTTTAGAAGGGTCCTTTCCGGAAAAGGCTCCACCACCATGTGCTCCGAATCCTCCGTAAGTGTCTACAATAATTTTGCGACCGGTTAATCCGGTGTCGCCATGCGGTCCGCCTATTACAAATTTGCCCGTTGGATTTACATGGTAAATGGTTTCATCATCAATAAGTTCTGAAGGAATTACATTCTTGATAAGAATATTCTTTACATCTTCATGAATTTGGGACTGTTCAACGCCTTCATCATGCTGTGTGGAAAGAACGATGGTATGGATTCTTTTTGGCTTTCCGGCGTCATCATATTCAGTGGTAACCTGACTTTTATTATCCGGTCCCAAATAAGGCATTAGATCCGTTTTTTTACGAATTCGAGCCAACTCTCTCAAAAGATCATGAGAAAACTGAAGCGGCATCGGCATGTACTCCGGAGTTTCTTTATTGGCATAGCCAAACATCATTCCCTGATCACCTGCGCCTTCGCGATCTACTCCCTGGGCAATATCAGGACTTTGCGTATGGATGGTGGATAGCACACCGCAACTTTCAGAGTCAAAACGATAGGATGCTTTCGTATACCCGATCTCTTTTATGACTTCTCTTACTATTTCCTGAACATCAACATAGGCATCAGTAGTAACTTCTCCTGAAACTACAGCTAAACCGGTGGTTACAAGGGTTTCAACAGCTACTCTTGATTCCGGATCCTGAGTTAACATGGCGTCCAGAATGGCATCTGAAATCTGATCGGCAACTTTATCCGGGTGCCCTTCTGATACGGACTCTGAGGTAAATAAATTCTTCATTCTTGTATTTTATTGAGTAAGGTTCTTTCGGTTACGAAGCGCAGAAAAGGTAAGAAGATTTATTATTTAATAAAGCTTAAGAATCGAATAAATCCTTATCATTGGCCTTTCTGTCAATTCCCAAATACTGATAGGCTTTTGCGGTAGCGACTCTGCCTTTCGGGGTTCGTTGTAAAAACCCTTCCTGAATTAAAAAAGGTTCGTAAACTTCTTCAATGGTTCCCTTGTCTTCTCCAACGGCAACTCCAAGCGTGCCCAAACCTACAGGACCACCGCTGTAATTTTCAATAATGGCGCGAAGCATCCTTATGTCCATATCATCCAGGCCGTTTGCATCCACATCAAGTGCGTTAAGTGCTTTATCTGCGATCTTTTTGTCGATCTCTTTGAGATTCTCAACCTGAGCGAAATCACGGGTACGGCGTAAAAGCTTATTCACGATCCGTGGAGTTCCCCGACTTCTGCGGGCAATTTCGTAAGCACCCTCATCCGTAATCCCGAAATTTAGAATACGGGCAGTGCGAAGCGCTATGTTATGTAACAGCTCTACTTCGTAATAATCCAATCGCATATCAATTCCGAAACGAGCTCGCAATGGAGCAGTAAGCATTCCTTTTCTGGTAGTTGCCCCAACCAATGTGAACCGACTCAATTCTATTTGAATGCTTCGGGCATTGGGACCGGAATCAATTACGATATCCAGTTTAAAATCCTCCATCGCAGAATAGAGATATTCTTCAATAACCGGATTTAGCCGATGGATCTCATCAATAAATAGTACATCTCCATCTTCTAAATTTGTAAGCATTCCGGCCAGGTCGCCCGGCTTTTCGAGAACAGGCCCCGTTGTTGGGCGGATATTCACATTCATTTCCTGTGCGATGATATGCGATAATGTAGTTTTACCTAATCCCGGAGGCCCCGAAAGAATTACATGATCCAGAGCGTCGCCGCGCTGTTTGGCAGCTTTTATAAATACCTCAAGGTTGGATATTATTTTCTGCTGGCCGATAAACTCATCCAAACTGGACGGGCGTACAGAGTTTTCGAAAACGTCTTCTTTTTGCTCAGGATTTAGCAGAGGATTATGCACAGAATTTCGGTAAATATGTTTACACTAACTTAATAGAATTATACTTAGTTTATAATCGAAATGCGCATTGAATTTTGGAAGAAGCTATGAAATACAATTCTTTCTCCCCGGATAAGCTCGATTTTGATCCAATTGAGAATCAAAAAAAGAAGCGTGGTAAGAAATTGGCAAATTTAAAGAAGAATGAAATTCTGAAGGAGAAAGGATTGCACAAAGATCTGAGTTCAAGCAGTTTGAAAATTTATGGCTCGGAGTATTTCTTCAATTACGAGTTAAGTTGGTTGAAATTCAATGAAAGAGTATTAGCAGAGGCTCTTAATCCTAAAAATAAACTACTCGAAAGAATAAAATTCATTGGTATAGTCTGTTCTAATCTGGATGAGTTTTTTCAGAAAAGAGTTGGAGGACTAAAACGTCAACAGCTTGCGGGTGTTAAAACGCTTTCTGTAGATGGGATGTCGGCATCTGATCAGCTGAAAGAGATTCGCCAAGAAGTGCTGAAAATAATCGATGCTTACAGAGGGTGCTTTTTTAATGAGCTGGTTCCGGCAATGGCTGAAAAAGGAATTAAAATTAAGGCATATTCTGAGCTTACCAATTACCAAAAGAAAGTAAGCGACCGGTTTTTCCAAAAACAGATTTATCCTATAGTAACGCCTTTGGCAGTGGATGAATCACACCCATTCCCATTTATCTCAAATCAGAGTCTATCATTTGCTATAGAACTTGAAAACCCAAGGAATAAAGAAAAGCATTTTGCACGTATTAAAATTCCGGCAAATCGTCCGAGGTTAATACAGGTTCATCGCAGAGGCAATAAAGTAATTCTGGTTCCTATCGAAGATCTGATAAGAACAAAGATAGATCAGTTTTTCCCGGGGATGAATGTTATTTCTGCTCATATGTTCAGGGTTACAAGAAATGCATCTGTTGAACGAGAGGAAGAAGAAGCGGACGACTTGCTGGAAACTATTGAAGATGAACTGAGGGAAAGGAAATTTTCAGAGATAGTTAGGATGGAGCTGGAAGCAGATATGCCCAAGCATATCAAAAAGTACTTGCTCAAAAACTTGAATATAAACTGGAATGATGTCTATGAAATGAAAGGCACTATTGGGTTAGTGGATGCGATGCAGATATCTATGCTTTCCGGATATCCAAGATTAAAAAGTCGTTCATGGACACCGGTTTTACATCCTGCCTTAAAGCACGAATTGGATGAAGAAGCCCCCAGCTTTTTTAAGATCATTCGGGATGGGGATTTTATGGTTCACCATCCTTACCACAGTTTTGCACTTACTACACAAAGGTTTATAGAAGAAGCCGCAAAAGACCCGAAGGTTCTGGCAATAAAACAGACGCTATACAGAACCTCTAAAGATTCACCGCTTATGCATTCGCTAATGAATGCTGCCGAAGAAGGGAAACAGGTTGCGGTTTTAGTTGAGATCAAAGCGCGGTTTGATGAAGAAAGAAATATTACGTGGGCTCAAAAACTTGAGAATTATGGAGTTCATGTTGCTTATGGAATTCCCGGATTAAAAATACATACCAAGGTTACTATGGTAGTGCGGGAAGAAGCCGATGGATTAAGAACCTATTGTCACCTTGGAACGGGAAACTATCATCCCGATACAGCTCAGCTTTATGAGGATCTTGGGTTATTTACTTGCGATGAAGTTATAGCTTCTGATGTAACGGATATCTTTAATTTATTGACGGGGTATGCTCCTGATCAAACATTCGAAAAATTGATGGTAGCTCCTAAGCATCTGAGAAAGCAAGTAACAGAACTTATTGAATTTGAAACTAATGAAGCAAAAGAAGGTCGCCCGGCCAGGATCATCGCAAAGATGAACAGCATGGAGGATCCGATGATCATACAGAAGCTTTATGAAGCATCTGAAGCCGGCGTACAGATCGATCTTTTAGTACGGGGAGTGTGCAGGCTAATCCCGGGTAAACCCGGATTAAGTGAAAATATTAAGGTTCATTCTGTAATTGGAAGATTCCTGGAGCATTCCAGAATATTTTACTTCAGTCATGCAGAGAAGCATTTATACTATATTGGCTCAGCAGACTGGATGCACAGAAACCTAGATGCACGGGTAGAAGCTTTAACGCCTATTGAAGCTCCCAAACTCAAGAAATATCTTCAATTCATTATCAGCGTATATTTGAGAGACAATATGCAACGCTGGACGTTAAACGAAGACGGAACATACGATAAGGTTCCAAGACCAAAGGGCACGCGGAAAGTCTCAACGCATAAAGTACTGATGAATCATACGCAGGATTCAGAAAGCCCAATACCAATGGTTGGTTAGCAGCTTAATTAGAAGATGTTCCCTCATCATCTTCTAAATCAACTTTACCCAGATCGTAACTAAGTTTGCGGTAGAGAACAAAAGCAGATTTTCTGAATATGCCATCACGATTATATGCTTCACCTACGGCCGTTAATGCTTTTTCAAACTCTCCAACATTTACATACGCATTGCCAAGATACCAAAATGCTTTTTCAGCGATCATTCTGTTATCAGCAGCACGGGAAGCGGCTTCTTCAAAGTTTTCTATGGAAGCCTGATAATCTCCATCGTTATAATAGATAATTCCACGATTTAAGAAAGCTTTTGAAGCATAAGGCTCTTCATCATAAGAGGAAATAACCTCACTAAAAAGCTCTAATGCCTTTTCTTCATCTCCGGAAGAAATTGCAGCAAAACCTAAATTAAGAAGTGAGTCAGCGCTACTTATACCGAATTCCTGAGAGCGAAGTCCATCAGCAACTTCAATCTGGTCGGCCGGGATGTTAGTGACAATAAATTCATTCAACTCGGTAGGTGTTTCAATTCTGAAAAGCTGAACCATTGCTACAATTAGAATAGTCGCTGCTGCTGAAGCATGCCAAATCCACCTTGGAAGAGGCTTAGGTGTAACGGGCTTCTTTTTTGTTTTAATCTTTTCAGCTAAAATTTTTTTTAACGAAACTTCTAACTCTAAACGATCTAATAATTCAGGGTCTTTGGCAAACTCTACCCACAATGTATCAATTTCGTTATTGCTTAATGTGCCTTTTACATAAGCATCTATCTTTTTATAAATATCCTGATCTCTTGAACTTTCCATAATGAACCTAAATTATTAACCAATGTATTTCTAATACATTGGACCTTCTGACTAGTAAGACAGTTTCAGAGGGCATTCCTTACATTATTTGTTAATATTTTTTTTAAAACACTCGTTAAGCACCTGAATGATACGATGTTTTTTTGTCCAGGCATTGTTAATACTTATGCCAAAATGATCAGCAACAACAGAAGCTTCGCTGTCAGGGTTGTCAAACCAGTATGATATAAATGACTTTTGTTTAGCTTGCAATTCCGTAAAGCAGCGTTCCAATATACTCTGACGTTCTTCGGTTAAAAGGTTTTCCAACTGATCCGGCTCCTCTGAATGAGAGTCGGGAACTTGATCATAATTAATTTCTTTCTGTTTGTTTTGATGCTTCAAGTAGTCATGCTTGGCTGTTGCAAAAAGATAATTGATGATGCGATCCGGATGGTTCAACTCATCGTTCTTTATTTTTTCAACTGCAAACATAATAGCATTTTGAGCAGAATCCTTTGCATCTTCTGGCCCTGCATCCATTCGTACCAATAAGAATTTGCACAAAACTTTTGTGAGAACTTCATAGTGCTCCTTCAATGATTTTTGGTCATCATTTTGGACAGCAGTTACAAAGTTTGAATAATTCATGAGTTAATATCAAATTGTTGCTATAAAATAAGCGAGATTTGGAAAAAGAAAATGGAGAATTTTAAATTATAACCACTTAGTTTCCAACTGTGTATAGAGTACAACTAAATAACTTTGAAGGGCCACTAGATCTGTTGCTCTTTTTTATCAAGAGAGATGAGCTGGATATTTATGATATCCCGATCTCATACATCACTCAACAGTACCTTGAGTACGTTAATCTGATGGAAGAATTAGATCTTGATGTAGCGAGTGAATTCATTCTTATGGCAAGCATGTTAATGTCTATAAAGGCAAAAATGATGCTACCGAGAGAAGAGGATGAAAACGACGAAATAGATGAGACAGATCCCAGATACGAATTAGTTCAGAAGCTCTTGGAATATAAGCGCTACAAAGAGATGGCGGTTAAAATGGCCGACATTGACGAAGAAACCAGAAAGCGGTACAAAAGAGGTTATCCTGAAGTTGATGATGTAGATCAGCAAGCATCCGGTGAAGCGCTAAAAGATGTTACTTTATTTGATCTTATTTCGGCATTCAGAAAGGTTTTAACAGATTTAGAGCGCCAAAGGATCGTTCATAAAGTAAATAAGGTTGAAACAACGATTGAAGAACAGTCAGAGTTTGTATTAAATAGTCTTGCAAAGTCAGGAAGACAATCGTTTGCAACTCTTTGCAAAGAGTTAACAAATAGGGTGGTAATAGTTGTTACCTTTCTTGCAATATTAGAGATGATAAAAGAGCAACAAATAAATTTATTTCTCGAAGAAGACCCCACCGACTTTTACTTAGACTTGAAGCCGGTTGATGAAATAATTAGTGCATAACAACAAATAATAAAGATGAAGAAAATAATATACATTGTATTGGTCGTTGCCGTAGCCGGGTGCAGCGGATCAAAAGAAACAACAACCCTTCCCTCGGCCAGCATACATGATTTTGATAAAACCATAACTGTAGATGGTTTAAAGTCAGATCTCACAATAATTGCCAGCGATGAATTTGAAGGTCGCGAGACGGGTGAGGAAGGTATTAAAAAAGCCACAAACTATATTACTGAAAGATATAAAGAACTGGGCCTTAAGCCTGTTGGAGATAACGGAACCTTTGAACAGAATTACGATTTAAGCGCTCCCGTTATTGATAGTTACAACTACACTGTAACAGATAATGAAGGAAGCTTAATTAGCGAGACCGCTGTAACTAAAGAAGCTACAGGTGATTTTGTTACCGTTTTTGGCGGTTCTGATGATGTAAGTGGAGAAATAATTTTTGCCGGCTTTGGTATCAGTAATGAAACAACAAACCAGCTTCCTGAAGTTGTAGCGGATAAGTGGGTGATGGTATTTTTTGATCGACAACTTACCAATCAAAGAGCTCTGCAAACATTATCCGGTAGTGGAGCAGCAGGTGTGATCCTGATCATGGATCATAACGATCCGCAAGGATTTATAGAGAATGCTGAACAAGCTCAATCCAGAATAGGCTCGGCCGGACGATTATCATTGGCGTACTTACAAAACAACAATTCAAGATCTGCTGCATGGAACAGAATAAATCCTGAATTAGCAGCTAAAATGCTGGGTAAAGAAAGTGTAAGTGAATTAGTGGACATGAGTGAAGAGATCAAAGCTAACGCTTCTGATTTTAAACCAATGGAACTGGAGTACACGTTATCACATGACGTCTCAATAAGTGAGAATACTGTTGTTGCATCAAATATCGCCGCGTTTCTAGAAGGAAGCGATCCATTATTGAAAGACGAAGTGGTTGTATTGAGTGCGCATCATGATCACGTAGGAATCGGAAGACCGGATTCAACCGGGGACACTATTTACAACGGCGCTGATGACGACGGAAGTGGAACTGTTGGACTATTAAGCACAGCTCAGGCAATGGTTGCTGCTAAAAAAGCCGGAGCCGGCCCAAAAAGAAGTGTTCTGTTTTTACACGTTTCCGGAGAAGAAAAAGGATTACTTGGTTCACGATACTATTCAGATCACCCTATCTATCCGATAGAAAACACCGTTGCCAATATTAATGTGGATATGATCGGTCGTGTGGATAAAGAGCATGAAGAAAATAAAGATTACATTTATGTTATTGGCGGAGAGATAATTTCCTCAGGTTTAGATAGCCTACTCAGAAGCGCAAATGAAGCCACCGTAAATCTTGATCTGAGCAATAGATACAATGATCTTGAAGACCCGAATCAGTTTTACAGAAGAAGCGATCACTGGAATTTTGGAAGATTAGGAGTTCCGTTCATCTTCTTTTTTAACGGAGTACACGCTGACTATCACCGACCATCAGATTCGATTGAAAAAATAGAATGGGAAGCCCTGACAAAAAGAACACAACTTCTTTATACAACTACGGCGATGATCGCAAATGCGCCAAACAGACCTGAAGTTGATAATCAGGCCTTTATTGAAAAGACACAAGCCCAGGCACGCAACTAAACAACACGTTTCTAAGCCCTCAAAGAAATATCTTTTGAGGGCTTTTTATTTGCCGATCATTACAAAAGGAGCCCAATATACCGGATGGTTATAATAGGGATGTTGTATTAGTTCTTTTTTAGCCAGATGAAGAGCTTTTTCTTTATAGCCAAACATAGGGGGAGTATAAAGATCAAAGTACATTTTAAACTTGGTCCATAAACCCACTTCCTCTTCCTCAAGGGTTCTTAAATTTTTATAGAAAGACCCCATAAAAGAAGCAGTACTTTTATCATAAACACTCCAAAGGCTTACAACAACAGAAGAAGCTCCCGCTTTAAGAAAAGAACGTTGTAATCCCTGAAGTCCCTCTCCGCTGATAATTTTCCCAACAGCAGTATTACAAGCACTAAGAACCACCAGATCTGCATTGAAAGTTAACGTAGAAATTTCCTTACTGTTCAGATAGCCATCCTCTTGAAAAGCCCCTTCAGATTCAACTAATTCAGAAATTATTAATCCGCTTTGCTGGGGATTTAACTCATTAACATTTCCGTGCGTTGCAAAGTGCAGATAACGGAATTCATTTAAAGAAGTGGTCTTAATTTTTGATTCGCTTACCTCCTGATGCTTTAATGAAAGAACATCAGTGAACTCTTTTGAAATGGCATCCACCTCCAGAATTGTTGAAGGCAGAGAAGAGTAATTTTTAGTTTGAGATGTTGAGCCATTTAGCCCGGAACCGGCTACTGCAAAGAGCTCTCGAGAAGTTGTTCTGTGAGGGGGTTCGATGTATTTATAGATGGTTGAAGAAGGAAGGTATTTGATGCTAAATTTTTCAATTAAAAAAGAATTGTTGATATATAAAGCATCAAACGGCAATAGAGAAAGTGATTTTGAAGGTACGATCAGAAGGTTATTAATTCCATCCAGCTTATCTGATACGGGCTTTAGTAGAAGTTCGAACAGAGGTTTCGATCTTTTACCGATAAGGTCTAAAGCTGCCTTTTCCTGAATGGCAGTTCTAAAATCAGAAACCAATACGGAGAGATGTTTTTTGGGGGACACGGAATCTATTTCAACTGAAGTGTAATCTGCATCATCTTTCGTAATCCTGAAAATTATTAATCGATGATCAGTAAACATGTACTCAATCAAAGCGTCTTCGGCAGATAGTGAATTTTGAATTTCTGAAATTTTGATAGTTTCAAGTTCTTTAAAGGAGCGAAGCTTCGGATATTTTAAATGAAGCTCGTTTGTGAAAGACTGATACTGAAATTCCAACTCACTAAGTTCACTTTTCAGCTTTGAAATTGATTGTTCATCTTTCGAATTTTCAATTTGCCGATAGAGTTTGTCTATATTTTTTTCTTTCTGTCTTAATGCAATCAGGGTAGTGTCTTCAACTACATTTTGGAGATCTGACTCAGAAAAAGAAAGTCGCTCCAGTAGTACGCGCGCCCTGCCCCGCTCAGTTATTTCAAAAGCTTTGTAGACGTCATTCTTTTGTTCTAAATACCAATAAGCAACCTCGTTATAAAAGTCAGCATAATTACTAAAAACACCTGATTCAAGATTTTCTCCATAAACGGAACTTTGTTCCCTTTCTATTTCGGCAAAAGCTAAATCAGCATAATAAAAAGCGCTGTCACTTTGGGCTTGATAAAACGCTTTTGCTAACAAACCGGTATAAGAGGCCAATCTGTATCCTTTAAATACAGAAGCAATTTGATAAGCTCTTTTAGAATAATTCAAAGCAAGAGCGGTATTATTTAATGCAAGATGAGCTTTAGAAAGTGAAGCGTAAGACTTCGCCTTTAATTGCTTTGACTCTGTTCCTTGTGAAAGATCAGAAGCTTTTTCTGCATAGGAAAGAGCTTCAGTATAATTTCCTGTTTCATGCTCAAGCTCGGCAAACCTTAGATAAATTTCTATAGCATCAAAAGTATTGTCATTCTTGATTTGCTCTGATAAAATCTTGTTGTAAAGGGATCTCGCTAGACCAAGCTCCTGTAGCTTTTGATAGCAAAACGCGATGTTTAATCTGGTTTTGACTGAAATACCAATATTATTCAGATCAGCCAGTCTTACGCTCTCGTTGTAATATTCCAGTGCATTTTCAAACTCGCCAAGCGATTGATAAACAGAAGCAACAAATGTATATGCAGGAGTAATAAAAGGCACATCGCCAACCTCTTTTACGTAGGAAAGGTATTTCGAATAATTAGCTAAGGCTTTGTTATAGTTACCGGTTCTATGGTAGAATGAACCCAAATGGTAATGGGATGTTGAGATAAAGTCATTATTTTGGATCTCTTGCTTAGTAGCAAAGGATTTCAACAAATATTTTTCTGCCAGATCTGTAAAGCCCAGAACTTCATATGCCCGGGATAAATTGTCATATGAAATAGACAAAAGGAACAGATCATTTATTGATTCGAAACTCTCAACAGCGATCCGCCCATATTTAATGGCTTCGTTATAATTACCTAAATCGTATGTGAGATATGAGAGGGAGTTGCTCACCTGAGCTATTCTGTATTGATCGCCGGACTCTTTAGCAAGGTCAAGAGCGGCTTTATAATTCAAACTGGATTTCTCAAAGTTTCTTAGGCGTTTATACGCCCAGCCAACATTACTTTTAACATAAGCTTTAAGCTCAAACGGGATTTTGTTGTTTAATACGGAATCCGCTTTAAAAATCCACTCCGATCCTTTCTTATTATTCCCCTGATCAAGTAAGGAGGCCCCATAACCAACCGCAGCAATAACCCACTCTTTACTGTCCTTGTTATTTTGATATTTATCTAATGCCTTTCTGTAAATGTCTTCTGCTTCGGGGTAATTTCCCTTTCTGTATACTTCATTTCCTAAAATCAACAGCGAGTCATTCTCAACATTTGCGTATTGCGAAACAGCAACAGAAGGGAAAAAAAGCACCGTTATAAGAGCAATAAAGGAGCACTTCTTTTTTAAGATATTTACAAGGGGTTGTAGCATACAACGAATATATTTTGTTGTTTCCATACAACCAAAAATTAAAAGGAGTGCAATGAAATATAATATATCATATACAGACAGGCTTAATATGCCAGATGGAGATCCTAAACCGGAAGGGCCATCTAATCCGGACAGTGGAGAAACGGGAACTACTGGCGGGTAATACTTTAAAGCCAAACCTGCTGATTTTATAACAGGTTTGGCTTTTTAAAAAAAGAGCTAATAAGAAGAGTTCTCACTCCTTAAACTATTCACCAAATAATGCATTGACGAAATCAGCCCGGTCAAAAACCTGAAGATCTTCAATTTTTTCGCCAAGGCCGATGTACTTAACAGGTACACTCAATTCATTGGAAATACCGATTACAATTCCACCCTTTGCAGTTCCGTCAAGCTTTGTTAAAGCCAGACCCGTTATATCCACAGCTTCAGTAAAAGCTTTGGCTTGTTGCATAGCATTTTGACCTGTGGAAGCATCCAGTACAAGAATTACTTCATGAGGAGCTCCTTCAACAACTTTGCCCATAACTCTTTTAATTTTGCTGAGCTCATCCATTAGCGCCTTTTTGTTGTGAAGACGACCGGCGGTGTCTACTAAAACAATATCAGAACCACGAGATTTGCCGGAAGAGACAGTATCGAAAGCGACGGAAGCCGGATCTGCATCCTGCCCCTGTTGAACTATGGGAACATCTGCTCGTTCACTCCAAATAATGAGTTGGTCTACAGCTGCGGCGCGGAAAGTATCAGCTGCGCCAAGGAGTACGCTTTTACCGGCTTTTTTATACAGATTTGCAAGCTTTCCAATAGTGGTTGTTTTACCAACACCGTTTACTCCAACTACTAAAACAACATGCGGTTTTACCGGGAAGCTTGCATCGAATTCTGCAGGCTTGTCCGAATCATTGTCTTTAAGAAGGTTTACGATTTCTTCACGTAGCAAAGCCTGAAGCTCTGCTTGAGTAACAAACTTGTCTTTTGCAACGCGAGCCTCAATTCTTTTAATGATCTCCAGAGTAGTATGAACTCCCACATCAGAAGTGATCAGAATTTCTTCAAGCTCGTCAAGCGTTTCGTCATCAACTTGGTCTTTCCCAACAAAAGCACGTCCAAGTTTATTAAGAATACCCTCCCTGCTTTTTTCAACACCTTTGTCTAAAGTTTCTTTTTTCTTTAAACCAAGTTTATCAAGTAATCCCATAGATCAGTTAAATTTTGCTCCCCGCATTATTTTGCGATAGCGATTAAAATAGTCAAAAAATGAATATATCATGATGAATGTACAGATATAAAGTAGCCAATTATGAACCTGCTCTGCATCTCTGAAAAAGAAAACGGCAAGCCAGTAAAGGGCAAGAACATTAACGGCAATTTTACCGGATAAAATGGACATGGCAACTTTTCCATACTTTATCTTTATAAAAGAAGAGCCGATCATAATAAAAGAATCTCTGAACACATTCAGAATAAGAAACCAAGGCGGAACCCATCCTAACCAAACAGTATAAATAAACAGAGCAGCGGCGCATAATTTATCCGAAATAGGATCGATCATTTTGCCAACTTCAGAAACGGTATTCGTTTTACGGGCTACAAGTCCGTCTAAGTAATCAGAAATACCGGCATAAAAAATTAAAACAATGATGGTAGTATCATACTGGTAATCATTTTGGATGTGTAGATATATAATCGGAATCGCCACCAAAAAGCGAGAAAAAGAAATCAGGTTCGAAAGCGTGAACACTCTTCCGGAAACCTGAACCGTTTTACCATCTATGTTTTTTTGTTCAACCAAGTAGTACGTATTATCTGTTAATATCGAAAGGTACGCTCATTAACCACACAAAGCCAACACAAATAAATACAAACGAAACAGGAATTCTGTTAAAAAGTAAAGTCAGGGTTGTTTTTTTAACCAATCAAGGGCTTCATTCTCAGATTTAAATATTCTGCAATTAACTCCCAGGTTTCTTGCCAATGTTTCACCAAATTTGTTGTTTTTGTAATGCTCGTCAACCAGATCAACAAAGGCTATTGATTTTCCTCCAAAGCCTAATTGGAAAGAAGCTTGTACGATCTGATACATTTCAAAAACGGTACTTGTATTCATTTTAATATTTTCTACAACCAAAAGTTTTTTCAGGTCATATTCTTTCATCTTAACGGCAATTTCAGCCCAGATTTTGTTTGATAACGCGATGCTGTCCCGCTCAGCCATATAATAGGCGTATAAGTAATCGCCTCTTTGTTCTACTTCAAGTTTATAATCCTTCATAAACAGCACTTTAATTTCTCATAACCCATTATATTATAAACAACTTTAAAGACCTAATACTAATGACAGATTCAAAAGAACTAGTTGAAAAGCAAAATTTTTCCAAACAAGTTTTTAACGGCAAGCTTTTGCATGTTTATTACGATGAAGTGACGCTTCCAGACAATACAACTTCTTCCAGAGAATGGATTAAACACCCGGGAGCTTCTGCTGTAGTTCCGGTTTTTGATAATGGGGATGTAATGCTGATCAATCAATACAGGTATCCGGCTAAACAAATATTTCTGGAGGTTCCGGCCGGCAAAATTGATACAGGAGAAAACCCTCATCAAACCGCAGTAAGGGAGTTAAGAGAAGAAACAGGTATTGAAGCAAAAGAGCTTCACTATGTCGGACATTTCTTTCCCGCCATTGGATATGCGGATGAGGTGATCCATATCTATATTGCTATGGACCTGAAATTCGATAAAGACGCAACTGATGACGATGAGTTTGTTCAGAAAGAACGGATGCCGTTTAAAGAGGCTGTACAAATGATTCACTCAGGCGAAATCAATGACGGAAAAACGATCTGCTGCTTATTAAGAGCAGAAGAGTATTTAAAAAAGTTGGGTAGAATCTAGAGCAAGCCTTCTTGTTTAGCAAGCTCATATAAACTCTGATGTAGTTTTTTGGGGTTCAATTCTCCCCTTCTTGCCAATTCCTCGATCTCAATTTCGTTAAGCATAATAATACACCCTGCTGAAGTTAGTGCTGCATCGAAGTTTCTTGGGTCTGCGAGTCTGAGCTTATCAAGATCTATACCGTTAGGTGAAACCTGTTTGTTTACTAAAATGTGAAAGATGTCTTCTTTGGAGTCTCCGAAACTTAATTCTTCAATACCTGTTTGTTCAATTGGAATCATGTTTGTCTAAAAAATCTCTGGCTTTAATAATTTCTATAATTTCTTCTGTCTCATTATCAATTTTCTGTACCTGAAATAAACTGATAATAGCTTGTTCCTTTAATGTCTGAATAACATCTTGAATAGTTTCACAATACTCTGTTTCACTAACCAGATCATTCACACCCTGAACAATATACCGAAAAGAGCGTTTCTTTTTTGGCGAAGCCACGCTCTTGTCTGTTTCTTCAAAATACTCTCTGATGGCATTCTCTGTAACAAACCAACTTACACCTAGCTTGCGACCTTTCAGCCGGCCTTCTCTTAAGTAAGCCCGAAGCGTCATTTTTGATATTCCAAGCATTTCATGCAGATCATCAATGGAATAAAGAGTCAAAGAACCAATTTTACGGGGCATGGACTAAAAAAATATTTATATATTAATCTATAATTAGATGCATAATATAAAAGATTAAATAACTATTAACTAACATTACTTATATATTACAAAAAAGATTTGGTCAGCGGGGTGTTCCCGTCGTATATTGGTGACAGTTGATTGAAAAACAAAGCAACCCAGCTGAGAGGCAGGGTTTTTTTATGCCCATCTGTTAAACCTTTTCCTCTGCATTCACATTCAACTTATTTCTATCTTCAGAGTATGAAAAGAGCATATACTATTTCAATTCTTACTTTAGCGCTATTATCCTGTACCAGTTCCAAACTATATTATTCTTCTGATGCAGAAGACTGGAAGACAAATTCGTTAGACCAAGAAGAGCTTATCTATGAAGTTTACTTAATTGGTGATGCGGGTTCTGCAACTCTGGATGTACAGGAGCCAAATTTAAAATTGCTTCAAAACAAACTCGAAGAAAGCTCAGAAAGAAGTGCAGTCGTTTTTCTTGGAGACAATATTTATACCAAAGGTCTGCCGGATTCTACCCATCCGGAAAGAGATTTCTATGAGGCCAGGATCATTGAGCAAATGAAGACGGTAAAGAATTTCAAAGGGCGTGTTTTTATAATTCCGGGAAATCATGATTGGGATGATGGCGGCAAAGACGGACTAAAAGCAGTTAAGAGACAAGAAGAGTTTGTTGAGGCATATTTAAACAGAGGGAACACATTTTTACCGGACGATGGATTTCCCGGACCGGTAGATATAGAACTAATGGATGATGATGCTCATCCATTACTTAGAGACGATATCAGGTTGATCATTCTGGATACCCAGTGGTGGTTGCACAAATATGATAAATCCTATGGAGACACAGGAGAGTACGAACTTGTTGACGGAGGAGACTTCCTTAATGAGTTTGAAGATATTCTTATAAAACGCCAAAAGGACTTTCTGCTGGTTGCCGCTCACCATCCATTGATAACCAAGGGTCCGCATGGTGGTTACCTTCCTCCTTCCACGCATATACGACCTCCTGTTTTCGGAACATTTTATGCTTTATACAGACGGGTATTTGGTCTTGAGCAAGATGTAAACCACTATAAGTATAACAGAATGGCAAATAATTTAAGAAGCTTATTTGCCGGCAATGATCATCTTATTTACGCTTCAGGACATTCTCATAGTCTGCAGTATTTCAGAGAAAAAGGAAAAAGAGAAACCAGACATTTTGTAGTAACCGGAGCCGGAACCAAAGACAATTATGCAGCAAGCGGCAGAGGTTCAGAATTTAGTTATCAGGGGAAGGGGTTTACCAAAGTAAAGTATATGGGAGATGGCTCGGTTTGGCTGGAAGCCTGGGCTCCGATTGGAGATGGAGCTGAAGGTGAGCTTATGTATAAAACACAAATGAAAGGCCCATATAGTGATCCGGTTGAGAAAGACCCTGAAGAATTACCAAATATCGATTATACAGACAGTACAATAGTGATGGCCGCTAATCCATCCTACGATAATAAGAGCTGGCTTTTTGAGGCAATTGCGGGATCACACAACAGAAAGTATTGGTCAGTAAAATCTGAATTCCCCTATTTCGATGTTTCGGAGATAAGAGGAGGTTTAACGCCGGTTAGAATGGGTGGAAAAGGTCAAACTAATACCTTACATCTTGAAGATGCTGATGGAAATGAGTTTGTTCTCAGATCGTTGGACAAACAAGCCGGAAAAATTTGGGACGAAAATCTAAAAAAAACCATCGCTCTTGATGTTGCTCAGGATCAATTCTCGTATATAAATCCATATAGTGCAGTTGTTGCCACAAAATTATCTGATGCTGCCGGGGTTTATCATACCAACCCAAAGATTTATTACGTACCAAAAGATCCATTACTTGGAAATTATGCAGATCAAATTGGTGGTGAGTTAGCTCTTTTTGAAGAAAAGTATGATAATGATATGAGCCATTCAGAAAACGTTGGGCGCTCTGAAGAAGTTGTAGCATATCGGGATATGATACGGGAAGTAAATGGTGATATTGATCACCGTGTAGATCAGGAAATGATGTTGAGGGCGCGTTTGCTGGATATGTTTTTGGGAGATTGGGACCGGCACAGTGATCAGTGGCGATGGGCGACTTTTGAGCCGGAAGATTATCAAGGAAAAATCTATCGTCCGATTCCCCGGGATAGAGATGTTGCACTTATGGTAATGAATGGCCTGATTCCTACTCTGGCAAAGTTCGGACCTTATTATCAGTACCAAAATTTTGGAGATAATTACGGAAACCTGATTGGGCTTAACGACAATTCTTTAGACCTGACAAGACGTTTTACCAACCAACTCACAAGAGAGCAATGGATGGAAATTACCAAAAATGTTCAGAATTCATTTACTGATAGTGTAATAGTTGCGGCGGTAAAAGAATATCCTGACGAAGTGTTTAAGAAGTACGGCAGTGAAACTATTGGACATCTGAAGGCAAGAAGAGACAAATTAATGGAGGTTTCTGAAACTTATTTTGACATGCTGAACAGAGTAGTTTCTGTACCAGGAAGTGATAAAAGAGAGCGCTATGAAATCGATTTTATTGATGATGAAAGAACGAGGGTTAGGGTATACAAACTATCAGGAAAAGGAAAATTGAGAGATAAATACTTTGACCGGGTATTTAGCGAAAAAGAAACAGACGAAATTCGCTTATTCGCAATGGGCGATAGTGATGAACTGCATTTCCGGGGCAAGGGATCGGGTTCAATTCTCATTACAGTTTCTGGCGGTTCAGGCAACGACGTTTATACCTTTGAAGACCTGACCAAAAAGACGGCCAAAAACATCGAGGTTTATGATACAGAAACGCAAAACGAGTACAATAATATTCCCACAAAAACACATCGCCATTTAACAAATGATTTTACTGTAAACGATTACAATTACGAAAAAGACTTCAGTTTTAACCGATCATTTCCGGGATATTTTTTCGCATATAATAGCTTCGATGGTGTTTTCATAGGTGGCGGCCCAAGAATAATTCGTAACGGATTCAGAAGAGAGCCCAAAGTGAGTCATGATCTAAGGATAAACTATGCGCCCAAAACGGGAGCTTCTAATCTCAAATACGAAGGAATTTGGTACAGAAGAGCAGGAGAGTGGGACATTCGTTCAAATACAGAGTTCTTATTTCCTAAAAGTTACCAGAACTTTTTTGGACTGGGAAACGAAACAGTGGAGCTTGACCTGGGTAATAAATACTATCGCGCCAGATTATCCAGATACACATTCAGAGGTAGTTTATACAGGAAGATAAATCAAATATTTTCACTGGAATTCGGAAACAGTTTAAGTATTACAGAAGTAGAAGGCGACGATGACGACGGCCCTAATGTTATAACACAACCCGGAATTGGTGTAAGCGAAAGTACATTTGAAGATCAATGGTTTAATACTATTTTCACAGAAATCTCACTCAACGACGTGGATGATATGATAAATCCTAAACAAGGATATAAATTTTCATATTCTTCAGATTTGAATATAGGACTTGTAAACACTTCACAAACGTTTTCGACGCTCAAAACACAGCTGAGTATATTCTATCCACTTCGATTCAGTCCTCAAATTGTTGTAGCAAACCGTGTGGGAGGGGCTCATAACATCGGCCCCTTTCCTTTTTATGAATCTAATTCTATTGGTGGAACAACAAATCTGAGAGGATTTAAAGGAAACAGATTCGCAGGGAGAAGTACTTTTTATAACAATACAGAAGTAAGAATAGAACTTTTAGATTTCTATAAATATCTGCTCGGCGGAAAACTTGGAGTAACAGGTTTCTTTGACATAGGAAGAGTGTGGACAGACGGTGAAAGCTCCTCACTTTTACATAAAGGATATGGCGGCGGAGTTTGGTTCAATGCTTTTGATTCCGTCTTACTTAATTCCACAATCGGTATGTCGGATGAGGGAACATTGATAGAAATAAAAGCAGGATTTTTCTTCTAGCAATTCAACCGTGGCTCGATTATTGATATATTGTACATAAATGCATCAAAAAGTAATAATTAGCCAGAATGCCAGAACCAAGTAATTATAGATCTCTAGCAGCAATTATGTTTGCTGATATGGTAGGGTATACCAGGTTGATGCAAGAAGATGAATCAAGAGCAAAGCTTTTAAGAGATCGCCAAAGAAATGTAGTAGATAAGGTCATTACCACTAATAACGGCAAGGTAATGCAATATTACGGTGACGGTACATTAAGCATGTTCTCGAGTGCTATTAATGCAGTTGAGGCGGCTCAGGAAATTCAAGAGCAATTACGACAAGATCCCCCTGTTCCTCTCCGGATTGGAATTCATGTTGGAGATGTAGTCCATGATTCTGAAGGTGTTTTTGGTGATGCTGTAAATGTAGCAGCAAGAGTTCAATCACTGTCAGTTCCCGGGGGTGTAATGATGTCAGGAAAAGTCTTTGATGAGATCAAGAATCACCCGGGTATAAAAGTAGAAGCATTTGGGGAGCATGAACTCAAAAATGTGTTCAACCCGATCAGCATATTTGCCTTGGCTAACAAAGGACTTGTTGTTCCTGAGCAATCTTATATACAGGAAATTACCGGAAGTCATAAAAACAGTGTAGCAGTTTTACCGTTCGCGAATTTCAGTCCCAATCCGGAAAACGAATATTTTAGTGATGGAATTACGGAAGAGATCATCAATGCCCTTGTAAAATTAGACGGGCTTCAGGTTCCATCCAGAACGTCAGTTTTTGCTTATAAAAACACAAAAAAAGATATCCGTGAGATCGGTAAAGAGTTAAACGTTGCCACAGTTTTAGAGGGGAGTGTCAGGCAGGCGGGGAATAAAATTCGTGTAACCGCCCAGTTGATAAATACCGATGATGGTTTTCATGTATGGTCAGAAAACTATGATGGTGAGCTGAAGGATATATTTAAAGTACAAGATGAGATTTCTCAAAAGATAGCAGAGAAGCTGCAAGAGAATTTTGAATTTAGTCCCGCCAGTAACCTTTATGAAGCTTCCACAGACAGTGTTGTGGCATATAATCACTATTTACAAGGTTTATATTATTGGAATAAACGAACACCGGAAGCTGTCCAAAAAGCAATTAAGTGCTATGAAAAGGCGATAAAGAAATGTGCTACTTATACCAAAGCATATTCCTGGCTGGCAAATTGCTATAGTTTTTTAGGGGTAATCGGGCACTTGAAAGGAAAGCAAGCTTTTACGAAAGCAGAAAGCTATGCATTAAAGGCGCTGGAGCTAAACGACTTCCGGGGAGGTTCTTTTGTAGCTTTGGGTTATGTGAATCTTTTCTATAGATGGGATTTCGGTAATGCTGAAGCCAATTTCAGAAAAGCAATTACTATGGAGCCAAACAATGAAGAAGCAAGATTGGCTCTAGCGATGTATTACCGGATTATTGGGGACATAGATCGCATGTTTCATCATACAAAAGCAGCAAGTAAAATAGCTCCGGTTTCATTACCGGTATTACTTCAACATGGTTTCTCATTTTGCCTGTTGGGTAACCATGAAAAAGCAATTGAAATCTTTAAAAAGATATTGGAATTAGATCCTCTATTCAGGTCGGCATTGGAAGGAATGGCTCTTGTGTATGTTACTGAAGGAAAATATGATAAGGCGATAAAAACGGTCAGGAAATATTTAGACCTTGTTGATGCTGAGTTCAAGGGAGGAACGCAGTTAGGCTATATTGCAGCTTTAAAAGGGAATAAAAAGTTAGCGCAAGAGAACTTAGAAATAATCAAGAAAAGAGAGGAAGCCAATCCCAATCTTAACCTGAGTTTAGATTATGCAGTCATTTATGCAGCACTCGGAGAAAGCGATAAGGCATTCTACTATCTGAATAAGGCGGTGGACGAAAAATTAGGCGCTATTCTGCTTATCAAAACAATGTTTCCGCTAAACAAATTAAAGACAGATATCAGGTACTCTGAGTTACTTGAAAAAATTGGATTAACACCATAAGCTATAACGTATCGAGTTTAGCTGTTAATTTTCTATATTCGGGCAACTTAAAAGATTGAAAATGTCATCAGATTCAGACTCAGATTCAAAAAAGAAATTAGGATCCAGAAAACGCGGGGTGTCCGATATGTTTCGGACTTCGTACCGAACACACATCGAACTAAGTGCGATCGCGGATAACAAATCCAACATCATGATCAGTATAAATGGAATTATTATTTCTATAATAATCGCTTCCATTTCTCCAAAGATTGATTCCAATCCTTGGCTTTTACTTCCTACTTCAATTCTTTTAGTTACTTGTTTGGTTGCGTTGATTTATGCAGTGCTTTCTGCCCGCCCAAGAGTCAGCAAAGAAAAAGTAACGCTAGAAGATGTGCGTGAAAACAGAGCCAATATTTTATTCTTTGGAAACTTCTATACACTACCGAGAGCTGATTATGTAGAAGGTCTGGAAGAGTTGATGCAGGATAGCGAGCGATTGTATGATACTATGGCAAGAGATCTTCACGGATTGGGGCTGGTACTGGCACAAAAGTACAAGCTGCTACGAATTGCTTATAACATCTTTATGGCCGGACTTGCGCTTTCAGTGATCAGTTTTATATTTGTTTTCTTTCAAATATCAGGATAATCAGTCGCTCTCAGATTCACCCGAAAACGCTCTTGTGATACGCTGGTTCATAAGGCGGCGATAATTTTCATACTCATACTTACTAACCGTAAAGTCGGATTTATACTCGCCATCAAAACACTCAACAAGTAACTTATTTTCTTTTTCCGTTTCTGAGATGGTAACCTGGACTTTTCCTAGTTTGTAAGATTCTATTTCTTTCATAAATGTATTTCGTTTTGCTAAAGATAGGCAGATCGAAATTAAATGGTGAACCTATTCTTTGCAGCCCCAGCCGGAATGTTTCTTTTGATTAGCTTTTTTGCCAAACTCAGGAGCTTTATAAAAAACCGTCATTCCATAAAAGTGAAGGGGTTCAGAATATATATTTAGATCCTTGCAATCTGCATTATCAGTAAAAAGTGGTTTTTTAGAAGTCTTTTGGAGGTGTTCTGAATAGCTGTTTGACAATTCTTCTAAGTTATCATCAAATGCAGTTAACCAGTACACAGAAATAGTTACCATCGTAGAAAGGTTTGAACTAAGTTTATCAAACGCGTGCTGAGCAAAAAAGTCAGCGAAAACTCCATTGGGGATAGAGTCGTTTTTCTCTAAAAGGTCAAACTTTTCCATCGACATATAAGACAGGTGTAAATTTTGAGGAGAAGCTACAGCAACATCTGTTACCGCTCTTAATTTCTCCATCATGTATGGGTTACCGTTATTACAAGTTGAAAGAATAGTTACATCAAAATGTGAAGAGAATTTCTTTAAGTCGTTCGTGAATATCTCAGTATCAAAATTCATGTCAGACATGGATCGGTGATAGTTTCGATCTTTGAAAGTGGGAATCTCATGACCAAAGTAGATCAAATATTCCTTAGTATCTTTTTTTGAGGAATAGGATTGATAGATCTGAGCTTCTGTTGTAAACCCGCCATCTATGGGGGAGTAGTTACCTTTATTTAGCAGTTTTCCGTTTCTGTAATGATAGAAAACCCGATCTTTTTTGGGGAAGAAAAGGAATGCTTTCCGTTCAGGTTTCTGGTGAAATATAAAAACCTCTCCTTTTTTAGCGTTCCGGGCAGTTTCAATAGACTCCTTAAGAGCTTCTTCGTTTGCCTTTTTAGCTTCTCCCTGATCATGGTATAGGTAATTGGCATCTGCATGAATCAAAGATATGATACGATAATGAACCTCGCCGGGATGTTGTTTTTGGGAAATTGTTTTGGAGCCGGAGCATCCGATAGTGAGAAAAACCGCAACAAGTAAAAAGACCACATTATAAGAATGCGGCCTTTTTTTAAGTATAGTTTGTACTGGTTTATTTATCAAAGCAGAAGCAAAATGATAATGATCAGTAACAGTGTGGTTACTCCAATAGTAACTGTGTCAGCCTGCTCCAGATCTTGTTGCACAAAATTAGCAAAGTTATTCAGGTTGTTGTTAGGAACTTTATTAAAACCATTTGTTCCATTTAACTCACTCTTTTTATCCTGAATATCACTTTTGAATACTGCCAACCCTTCTTTTTCAGAAGCGGGGACTACGCTCATAGACTCAACTCTCTCAATGGAAGTAATCAAATCGTCAAACGAGTCATTTAAAATATCTCTTTTTGTCTCCGGAGTCTCCGCTTTTTCTACACTTTCAACCATTTTGTTGATGTGTTTTTTGAACATTGTTTCTGCATCAGCACTTGATTGCGCATTGATGGGAGACACAAGTCCAACAAAAGCTAAAGTTAATACCGAGAATATGAATTTTTTCATTTTTTAATCCGTTTGTTAGTATTGATATTACTTTAATGGAATAAAACCGCTTTCAGTTCCGTATTTTAAAAAACTAAATGAAACAGACTTTCAGATAAGTGAACAAAAGACTAACAATTTTAATAGCTGTAGGAATTTTTTTAGGGGCATTCCTTTACTCATCCTTAAAAAGCGTTGAACCTCAAAAGATCGAAAATGCTCCAAACTGGATCTCGCTGGAAGCCGCTCAAAAAGAAGCCATAGAAAATGATAAACTCATTATGGTTGATGTTTACGAGGTGGGTTGTAAATATTGCAGAGCCATGGAAAGAGAGGTTTATCCCGACACTACAGTTCGGATAGTAATAGATCAAGGCTATATACCGGTTAAGCTTGACGGGAACTCTGAAGAGCTAATCCGATTTAACGGAGAAGAAATTGCTGCCAGAGATTTTGCACAAAGTAAAGGTGCATATGCTTTTCCTACTGTTTTGGTATTAACGGCTGATGGAAAAGTTGTTAAGAAGAGAACAGGCTTTATGAATGTTGATGAATTAAGACAGTTTCTTTATAACCCGGGCTCCTGATCAAAAGAGCTCAAAATGGATATAATTATGAATAAAAAACTACAATCAGTATTAAGTATTTTAACAATAGCTTTGTTGATCATTGCTTGTGCAGAAAAACCAAATACAAACGGAACCGATGGCGGAGAAAATACTGCCAAGGAATTAAAAGTTTCTCCCGAGCTGTATTTTAGTGGAGTATCTATTCCGTGGGGAATGGCCTGGCTCCCGGATGGAGATATGTTGATCACAGACCGTTCAGGAAAACTGCTTAGAGTAAAAGACGGAAATTTAGTAGCAGAAATTTCAGGCGTACCTGAAGTGTTAGCCCGAAGTCAAGGCGGTTTGTTGGATATAGAAATGCATCCAGATTATGAGTCTAACGGCTGGATCTACATAACCTATTCTTCAACTGAAGGCGAAGGAGAAGGAGCAAATACAGCTATAATGAGAGCAAAGCTTGAAAATAATGCTCTTGTTGAATCGGAAGTGCTGTACAAAGCAACGCCGAACACAACCAGAGGTCAGCATTATGGAAGTCGTATCGCTTTTGATGGTGATGGATATCTTTACTTTTCGGTTGGTGATCGTGGTAACAGAGATGTTCTTCCTCAGGATCTATCTAAAGATGGCGGGAAAATTTACAGGCTGAATGACGATGGATCAGTTCCTTCTGATAATCCATTTGTAACTGAAGACGGCGCCATTGACGCTGTGTTTTCATATGGCCACAGAAACCCACAGGGAATGACAACACATCCCGAAACCGGTAAAATCTGGGCGCATGAGCACGGACCGCGTGGAGGTGACGAATTGAACTATATTGAAGCCGGAAAAAATTACGGATGGCCGGTAATCAGTTATGGTATAAATTATAACGGTACGTCGTTTACAGACATGACTGAAAAAGAAGGAATGGAGCAACCTAAAACATATTGGGATCCATCTATTGCGCCTTCCGGGCTAGATTTTGTAACCAGTGATCTATATCCGGGATGGCAGGGAAAAGCCATTGTTGGCTCTTTGAAATTCAATTATCTGGTTATAGTTGAGTTGGATGGTACAGAAGTGAAAAATAGAACGATCGTTTTAGAAGACATTGGGAGAGTTAGAAACGTAAAACAAGGTCCGGACGGTTATATTTATGTAGCTGTGGATGGAGAGGGGGTTTATAAGATCCTTCCTGAGAACTAAACCCGAAGAGGTTCGAATATTAAAAAAGTGTCTGCTTTAATTAGTTAGACACTTTTTTTGTGTCTTTTATTTCTATTTCATCAAAACCTTCATATTCATTCTCCGGAATAGAAATAGATTCAGATGAAGAAGCAGTACTAACTTTTTGGCGACGCTCCAGAATTTGTTGAAGGCGATCCACCAGGTCAACCAGGCGGCCCTTTTTTAATCGTTTTCTTTTATTCATAAAGCGGGCATACAGAAAAGATAAAAGTCCGAAAATTCCGAACATGATTATTCCAACTCCTTGGTCGTTACCCATCGCGCCAAAGACGGCACCGGCAAACATCATGATCGAAGCAAATATTCCCGCCACTACAGGCAGATAAAGTTTGTTGAAGGTTTTCATGCTCTGCTTTACTGAGATCTTTAAAGCGCCTCTGGATTCTTCGAACAGAACCTGAGTAGAATTTTGAGAAGACAGGAATCTTGAAAGTCCTTTGGGCCGTGCTTTCCAAAGCGTTTTATTCTTGCGATGCTTTAGTTCGCCAACGGTATTGAAATGATATTCAATTTGTCCCTTGAGTTCTTTAAGCGTTTCAGGGTTCAAACTTGAAGAAGAAAAACCTATCACTTCTGCATTAGAAAAGCCGGCATCTAAAATCATGGGTTCATCAACCGGAATTCCCTGATGCTCCAGTAAAGCCTCACAAACGAAAGCACGGTTCAATTTAAGAGAGTCAGTAATTTCGAAAAGAGCCGGGTACTCTTCTTCCAGATCAGCTAAAGGAACTTGAGAAGACGAGCCATAGAATTTTTGGAACATCGTAGCCCGGTTTACAATCCGTCTTATCTCATCGTCCTTTAGATCAGCCATAATCTATTTGTTAGTTAGCTAGTTCATTTTTGCTTTCGCAGAAGTTATTAATTCAGCGATCTCCTCTTTCGAGATTTCCTCTCTATTGTTGCAATACTGGCATACAATTTCCTGAGACTCTCCCTTCATTTCTTTCAGGTCATCATAATTCAGCATTGACAATGCATTCAGAAAGCGGTCTTTACTGCAGCGGCAGAAGAAATCAACAAGCTGGCGCGAAAGTTCTTTTACCTTGATCGGCGACATTACTTTGTGCATCACGTCGTCGATGTATTGACCATCTTCGAAGAATTTATGAACCGCAGGAAAGGAACTAAGTCGTTCCTGAAGCATATCAATTTGCCCGTCAGGTGCGTCGGGTAGTTTTTGGATCAACAGCCCTCCCGCTTCGGTTACTTCACCGTTTTTATCCATCCCTACATCTAAAATAAGTGCGGAATCAACCTGTTCAGATTGAGTAAGATAGTGAGCGATGTCGGATGTAACGTCACCATTTATCAATTGAATGGTACTCGTTCTTGGCTCCGCTTCATTGTACAGTGTTTTGGAAAATGTAAGTACACCAAGTCCAAGTCCCTGCCCGAATGTTGTGGATGAATCAGTATAATCCAGTTCTGCAGAAGGGTTAGCAACGTAACCGCGTACTTCACCAAGACTATTCGCCTCGGCAACTAAAAAACCGATCGGACCATTGCCTTCCATACGGAGTCGAATACGCTCCTCTCCTTTAAGCTCGGAAGCCATTAACATTGTGGCTGTAAGTGCTCTTCCCAGAATAACAGTATTCAAAAGCGAAAGATCATGTCTTTCCCTTGCTTCTTTTACAAGCTCAGTTGTTTTTACTACAGAGATTTTAAAATGGCCGTCTTTAGAGATTCCCTTTATAAGGCGATCTTTAAACTCGAATTCCTTCTTGTTCATGAATGTAACTTCTTAATGAATAGGATTTATTGAATCCGTAAAGATAAGGATATTTGAGCGAGAATAAACGAATGGCCACAGAGAGAGTTTCTATCAGAGGGATAGAGAATCGCTTCTGGGTAGCTGTTAACTATCAGCCGTTAGCTTTTGTGTTTCCAGGGTCACTAAAGCTAACGGCTAACGATTTCAAAAAGTCAAAAACAGGATTGCTCTTGAGGGTGGGATTTGATTACTAATAAACGCTCAAGTCTCAACACTATTAACTCATCACTGCCAACTAATCACTACTAACTCACTTCCGGTCATTCAAATACATTTCGCCCATTCTTCCGGAAAAGTGACCTTTGGAAGAGTAGATCTTATGAGTTTTGCCAACCTGAGCAATTCTTCTTTCAGCAAGTTTGTTGGAAGCAACATAAGTTGGAATTTCATTCTCTTCAGAGAAATTCAGAATATCTAAAATAGTGTCGTAGATCTTTCCTGCTTTTTGCAAGCATCGTTCTTCGTTATAGCCTTCCAGTTCTCCTGCAACATTGATCAGCCCACCTGCATTAATCACATAATCAGGAGCATAAATGATACCTTTATTCATTAATTCCATGCCGTGAAGGTCTTCGTTATCGAGCACGTTATTTGCGCCACCTGCAATAATATCACATTTGAACTGTCCCATGGTATCATCGTTGATCACTCCACCCAAAGCACATGGAGTAAAAATATCTACATCAAGGCCGTAGATCTCGTCTGGACTAACCAAAGTACCATTTACTTCTTCAGCAAGAGCTTTTGCTTTTTCTTCATAGATATCAGAGATAAAAAGCTTAGCGCCTTCTTTAGCAGCGTGGCGAGCAAAAGTTGAAGCTACATTTCCCGCGCCTTGAAGTGCAATCTTCTTTCCTTCTAAAGAGTCGCTTCCATACGCTTTTTTAGCACACGCTTTAACGCCCATATACACTCCGTAAGCAGTAACAGGAGATGGATTACCGCTTCCGCCCATAGACTTAGGAATACCGGTCACAAACTTGGTTTCGGAATAAACCCATTCCATATTCTCTTCTTCCATTCCAACATCTTCTGCTGTTATGTAACGACCGCCAAGTCCATCCACAAAACGTCCAAAAGCTCGAAACAACATTTCTGTTTTATCTTTATGCGGGTCACCGATGATGACGGCTTTACCACCACCCAGATTTAAACCTGAAATAGCTGCTTTATAAGTCATGCCACGAGACAATCTAAGAACATCTTTAAGAGCGGCAGCCTCGTTTTCGTAATTCCACATTCGGGTTCCGCCAAGAGCAGGGCCAAGAGTTGTATCATGAATCGCAATAATGGCACGTAATCCGGATTCAGGATCTGAACACATTACAATTTGTTCATGCCCTTTTGTTTGAAGAGCGTTAAATATTGGAAAATTCGGATCAAGTTCTTTTTTATTCATGGTGTTTTGGATCGTTGCTTCAGTCATTCTAAAAATTCTCTTACTAAGTTCTAAATTCGATTTTATGGAAACGCTTCCATGGGCTCTGCAAATCTTTGTACTCTTTTGCATTTACTACGGATCTGCCAAATTCAATTAAGCCTTCAAATATAAGAAAACATCAACTATATATGGGGTTTTAAAGGCATAATTTTATAAACGACGGCGCTGAAATGGAGATCAGGGAATTTAAGCACACATTAAAGGGGTTTAAAAAAATATTTAATCTTGTAACAGATTAAGTTTTTTAGCTACGATATTGTATTTTAAAAGAAATAAGCATAGATGCTTTGGCGCTTAGGTTTGACCACCTCGCAGCCTTTTATGAATAAAAAAATAAATAAGGTAAACCATGTCATTCCGCTGGGTATTCGCGCAGCAGGGCGAGGACACCCGTACGTCTGCACTAAAGCAGAAGCTCGGAGTCCCGGCCAAAATAGCCGAATTATTGGCTATCCGCGGTATAGAAACATATGATGATGCAAAACTCTTTTTCAGACCAACAATAGACAGAATTTATGATCCATTCCTGATGAAGGACATGGATCAGGCAGCCAACCGGCTAGCACTGGCTATTCGCGATGGCGAGAGGGTACTCGTTTATGGTGATTACGACGTAGACGGAACCACAGCTACGTCGTGTCTATACATTTTTTTAAAGAAGTTTGGTGTGGATGTGGATTATTATATCCCACACCGGTTTAAAGAAGGCTACGGAATCAATCCTGATGGAATAAAGTACGCCGAAGATACAGGGTCTCACCTCATTGTGTCTGTTGATTGTGGCATTACTGCCATAAAAGAAGCGCTGGTTGCTAAAGAAAAAGGAATCGATCTTATTATATGTGATCATCATAATGTTGGCGATGAGATTCCGGATGCATTAGCTGTTTTAGATCCGAAAAGACCGGACTGTAATTACCCTTTTGATGGACTTTCAGGTGCAGGAGTTGGGTTCAAACTTATTCAGGGTACAATCTCAAGGCTTGGGCTGCCTAAAAAAGTGGCGTATCAGTTTTTAGATCTTGTGGCGATTTCCATTGCATCAGATATAGTACCTATTGTGGATGAAAACCGCATTCTTATGAAGGAAGGACTCACCATGATCCGAAAGAAACCAAGAGTAGGAATTAAGGCTTTGTTGGATCTTATCAAGATGCCAAGAGAGGATATTAACACTACGAAGATCGTTTTTTCTATAGGCCCAAGGATCAATGCTGCAGGGCGTATGGGTGATGCAACAACAGCAGTTCAATTGATGATTGCTGAAAGCGAAGCAAAAGGGAAAGCGTTTGCCCATGAGTTGGAATCGGTGAATATGCGTCGGCGCGACAAAGACAGCAAAACCATGGAGGAAGCGTTGGCAATGATCGATGATGTAATGGATCTTGACGAAACCTCTATTATGGTTCTGTACAAAGAGGATTGGCATTTGGGTGTGATCGGGATAGTGGCTTCACGATTGGTGGATCTGTATCACCGGCCTGCGATCATGTTAAGCAGTGTTGAAGGAGTAATAAAAGGTTCGGGCAGAAGCATAAAAGGCTTTAACATCTACAACGCCATGAAAAAATGTGAAGACTTGTTAGAGCAATTCGGAGGACATGAATTTGCAGCTGGTCTTACCATAAAAGATGGAAAACTTTCAGAGTTTAAAAGGCGCATGAATGAGATCGCTTATTTGGATCTTTCAGAAAACTCTTTTGAACCGGAGCTTCAAATTGACACAGAGTTGCCCCTGGAAGATATTGACATGAAATTTTGGAAGTTATTGAATCAATTTGAGCCATTTGGTCCACATAACTTAAGGCCAATTTTTGCCAGTCGTAAAGTAGAGGCGGTTGGTGTGCCTACTATTGTAGGAAACGGGCATTTAAAGATGAAAGTTAAACAAGGCAATTCAGGAGTCTTTGATGCGATCGGATTTAATATGCATGAGTATTTACCATTTGTTCGTAAAGAAACCTTTGATATGGCCTATGTAGTTGAAGAAAATCATTGGAATGGACGCAGAACACTTCAGATAAGAATTAAAGATATTCATCAGAATTAGTGATGAAATAAATTCCAAAACTCATTTAGGGTGATCCCGAACTTGTTTCGGGATCTTTGTGAAGGCTGTTAGTTTAATCAGATTTCTCGGCTCTGTTTTCTAACCCACTCCCGTCCCCTCCCTAAGATTAAGGAGGGGAGCTCTTTAGGAGCAACAAGAGTCAGATGAGCTAGAAATGATTTTCAAAAGCAAAGTCATCCTGATTCCGAAGTTTCGGGACGAAGGATCTGCACGATTAAAGAATTAGTTCAGAATCAATATAGGTTTACCTTCCTTTGATCTGGTCATTCCTGCGGATGCAGGAATCTGGATCGTTATCACAGGTATGTGTCTCTAAACCAATCCAGATCTCGGGCATACGCCGCGAGATGACCTGAATTGGATTTGTACCAAGATCGGGTGCCACCAACACAGCCTGTAAATAACCGCCGGGCGTGAACGCCCTTCTGGCTTAAATTTAGGAGTATGATTTTAAACCAGCAGGTCCTTCAGGGCCGGCGCGTTGTGTTTATTTTATGTCAACCAATAAATCCGGGAATCAACATTCTGTGAAGTTGATTACGATAAAATTCCGAGTTTGCAATCCTTTGTAGGGGCGATTCATGAATCGCCCCTACAAAGGATTTTATATTAATAATTTGGATTATGGCATGAATATGATTCAACATTACTATGCCAGCACAAATTTATTCATTTACATTTTAATCCGGTTCCGATGATGTGCGTCGGAACCAGACCTTACCGGCCACGAAACAGATTCTTGGGCTCTGAGTAGTTCGCCTCTCTTGTCACAGAAAGAGCAGAAGCTTTTCAAGACGAATAAAAACAGAACTACTTTCAATTTGGTATTGCTGTTAGATAATAATCCTGATATCTTTGTCGCCCTTCAAGCTATCAGCTTAAAGGAAAATCTACGGGACTGTAGCTCAGTTGGTAGAGCAACGGACTGAAAATCCGTGTGTCGGCGGTTCAATCCCGCCCGGTCCCACAAGATTATAAAGCCCTGTAAGACATAGAGATATGAGCTTTCAGGGCTTTTTTATTTCGTTTAACTATTTGGTATCAATAAACCTGAGGGTACCTCAAGGGTAACAGATTTTATTAATGCTCAGGGGTAATACTTATCCAATTGTCTGTAATAAATTTATAAACGTATCAAATGAATCTGAAATAGAAAGTGGTTTATTATATAATTTGAGTCGTCCTGTAATAGAGATGTTATTACATTATTGGCTACTAAATTATATATGAAGTGTTTTTCTCTGACTATAAGCAACAATTTGACAATCATTGGACGAATAAGCCTGATAAAAGAAAAATAGAAATTTTACTTTTCAGGAACCTTAAAATCGAATTCGAATAATATTCGAGTGCCGGTTCGAGTCCGGCCTGCGGTACTTTAAAGCCTTGTAGCTCATTATCTTATAGAGTTACAGGGCTTTTTTTTTCACTAACTTATAAATGCTTACCATTCTGGGGACAACATAGGGACACAAAATTTAGAATCTTTTCTGCTCAATTGTTGAGATAATTCTATAATTTTTTATAGCTATACGGCGTACTATTCTGCTATTGCTTAGTAATACTTGTTTTTTTGCATTGTATCTGCAATTTATGATCTAAATGAATATTTATAGTATAAAAGCAGCTCTAACCATAAAGACCATTTTTGGTATTAAATAATTAGCAGATAAGCAGATGAATGATTTTTTTACTTTAATCTTTGAATTCTTTAGTATTTGAAAAATCCAACCTTATACTGATGAAGAATATTGAATCTACTGGAATATGAAATAGACTGGGACACTAAATCCAAATTTGAAAAATCTTTTTCTTTAGATAATTATTTATTTCTACTTACTGCTTTCATTCATATTAAACAGAAGACCTTTTCAAAAATTGAAAATGGTAGAAAATATTTTAATGTAAGCGATGAACTCAGTTATGAGTACGGCCCAATCAATAATGAAGATTTTAAAGAAGACACTTTTAATAGAATATATAGCCTATCATTAGCATATTTAGAAAGATACTGCTCGTATGAGGATATTTTAATGGATATCAGATGGTCTTATGATGGGTTAACTTATAACGATTATCTAAAAAGTCGCCCTAAATTTTTAAAAGAAAGACTAGTATCGGTGATGATGTCTTCTGTTAGGAGTTTATACGGACCAAAATTAATTGAAATAGAAGAGTTTGAAAAGTATAAGTCTAATCTTAGACCTGAACATCAAGACATATATTCTGATATAGACAATTATTCTGAGAAAATTTTTAAAATTATACGGGAGCAACAATCTGATCCATATACACATCTAATTATGGCTGTTAAAGTAAACCGAAAAGACGAAATAAATAAAATGAGAGCAACGCTTAGATTAGAACATAATCAAAGTTTTTTCACTGATGAAGGCATAAAAATTAAAGATTTTCATACACCGACTAGACTTTTTTCACCTTATAATTTAAAAATAGCTCCGTCAGTTGAATATATTGAGGCCAATTTCCTAAAAACACCCCAAAAAATTGCGCTTTTTCAGTATAATAAATTTCACTCTCTTTTAGTAAAAATTGCTGATGCTACTATTAAATTAGGGCTTCTTGACGAAATGAATAATCTATTTAGAACTGAACCAGTTTATAAACCTAATATTTATGTGGTAGATGGAGCTCAGAATGCAGTTGATAAATATGGCTCTTTGTTTATTAAAAATTTTGAACTGTACCATCCTTCCTCGCTAAGTAAAAAAATAGAAACTTTGTGTTATAAGACTGATAGTAATCACACTTATACCAAACTGAAAAAGGGTAGCATCATGAAGGCTATACACAGAAACAAACTTTTCGAATAAAATTCTAATAATTGTAAAATTCAGACGACTTCTATTTGAGCTAGGACTACTCAATTATATCAATAGACATATATCATTATATCTAAGACAGGTCAATAAAAACCTACGACAGCAACTTTAAATAAACAGGGTAGTAACGATTCTTTAACCTTCATAATTTTTGAGTCAATTTTAATTACACACAAAAATTATGAAAGTGATTCGCCCAAAACAGTTAGCCAAAATTTTATCTATATCGACAGTCACTCTTTGGCGTATGGAAAAACGCGGGGAGCTTCCGCCCCGCAAAAGAATATCAACTCGAGCAGTTGGTTGGCTTGAAAGTGATATTGAAGAGTGGCTTAATAGCCTGCAAACCTCAACTGTTGATAATTCTGAAGAGGTATAATAAATGAGTTGCATCAAACTACGAGTAAAGCTAGATCAGACAATTGATTCCGTTGGAGTAAGTACTCCCACTTTGAATAACGCTGAAAACCCAATGTGGAGTTTCCTGCATACCTTTTGCTTCGAGTATCCACTTGGGCGGTGGCATGGAGCGATTCAGGAAATTAATACATCCAACGCCTCAAGTAATGAAATCATAATTCCCACCAAGTTAGCAACTAGTCTTGGGCTGAATGAGGATGATAAAGTTAATCTATCCATTAGCCATTATGATGCAATTAATACAATGCAGGTTGAAGAACTATCTCCAAAAAAGAGCGATAAAATTCCCACCCTTTGCGAGGGATTAGAGCTTAACACTCAATGCACTTTTCACTGGGAAGGAAAAACCTTTAAGGTGTTATCCAATGACCCTATTCAAGGATACTTTACCTCAGATACAACGGTGGAGGATCTTACTGAATCAGAAGATGGAACTGCTAGCAAGGTTATAACTTTTCAGAAGAATCAAGTTCCTGAAAAAAATAGGGGTTTCAATAAACTTGTTGGGGTAGACTGCACGATTGAGGAAATCAAAAAGAAGATACTTTATCCAATAGAAAACCCAGAAATAGCCCAGAAGTATTTGGGTGCACCTTTAAAGGGTGCCATATTATATGGGCCTTACGGTAATGGTAAAACTTCATTAGCTCGTGCCATATCGGAGGAAGCTAATTTAAATTTCGTTCATCTCCCTGTATCCGACACTTCGAGTATGTTATTTGGTCCAAGTATTATTAAGCAAGTATATGATACTGCTTCCAAAAACGAAGAAGGAACCATTGTATTTATTGATGAGATTGATTCGGTGGCTCCAAGAGGAAGTGAGGGATCTACTCTTACATCAACTCTTCAAGAATGCATGGATGGCTTCTCAAATAATAATGTATTCACCTTAGCAGCGACAAACCATCCCAACAATATTGCTGAAGGCTTAATGAGGAGTGGAAGATTTGATCTAATCATTCCCGTACCACTACCAGATGTTAGTTCCAGAGAGAAACTCTTACGATTTTATCTATCTCCGGTCGAACATGAACCATTAATGAACCTGTCATCACTGGCATCAACAACCAGCTCATACACAAGTTCAGATATAGAAAGTGTCGTAAAAAGTGCAGGATTAGATGCGCTTGAACGGGCATCTATAAGCGACAGCACCACATTAATTACCCAGGAAGACCTTGAAAAGAATATTCAGGCATTTACTCCTACTGGAGCTCGAATTCTTAATGTTAGTAAACCTGACCTCTGTTTTAGAGACCTATATGGAATGGAACCGTTCATTACCTCACTTAAGAAAAATCTTGATTTGATAAGTGGAAAAACCCCCTCCAGGTACAGCAAAATTAAAGGATCAAAAATGTTACTCTCTGGGCCTCCGGGAACCGGAAAAACCAGTATGGCAAAAGCTATTGCACACTATCTTGATGCAAGTTTTGTTGCAAGATCAGCTACATCGTTTAAAAGTAAATGGGTAGGTGAAACAGAGGCATCAATTCGTAAACTATTTACAACGGCAAGGATGTATAAGCCTATTGTACTATTCATCGATGAAATAGATGCTTTAGCTAAGGGTAGAACCTCAGATAATCCACATAGTGCTGACGCCCTAAATGAGCTATTGGTTCAGTTAGAAGGGTTTGCTGACAATACCGACATATATTTCATTGCGGCAACGAATCGAAGAAACCTGTTGGATAGTGCCTTTTTGAGTAGGATGAATTATGAGTTCGAAATGCCCCTCCCAAATACACTCCAGCGTAAGCAGATTTTGATTGGGCTCATGGATGGACTGCCCACCAAAGGTAGCCTGGATTATGAATCACTTGCTAAAGATACAGAGGGACTCTCACACCGTGATTTAAATGGATTAGTTGGGCTAATGCGTGTAAAACTTGATTTGGGTGAAATTCATAAAGTAACCCAAAGATCTATATGTGCCCTACTAGATGGATCCCGCCAGACAAATGGAGGTCTATAATGAGCCAGTCTAATTTTTTCTTTTACAGCCGATACATTACACGCTTAAGTGCGGAAGACAATCTAAATAGTAAATTTCCATTAGTTGGTGATTCACCTTTTGGGGATGGACTTATCGAAATCAAAGGTGATGGAAACTTCCGGTGCAAAATGACCAATATAAATGGAAATAAGGAAAACTTTCTTAGACACCTTTATCCTTTACTTACTCAGGAAGGCATTGAAAGGGCAATTCGTTTTGAGGCAAAAGACCTTGATGAATTAAGTTTAGAGCAGTATCAAAGCAAGAAAACTAAAGTAGATTCCGAGGAGTATAAAACTGAATTTAGCTATTTGACAGGATTAGCACCCCAGACTTTTGATGGGGTATGGTTGGACAGTATCACTGAGGAGTTTTACGCATATGAAGTAGGTGCTATTAACCATCCTATTTGTAGGTATCAGTGGAAACATGGAGATCGAAAAGATACCATATTGGGGACTCCAAGGATTCAGAAAGTTGATAGTAAACGGCTCTGGTTTACTAAAAACCATTTTGAAGCCAACGAACTAAAAAAGCTTATTGATGATCCAGTGTTCGTCAGACCAAATGCTGATGCGCTAGGCTGGAATGATTATCAGACACTGGTTAAGGGGAAAGAAGTGATCTGTTTAATCGGTGATGAGAAAGGGAGCTGGAGATATTCCTTCTATCCTTTTTTGAAACAGATAAAAACATCAGCTTCTAGCATTGCAACAGTGTATCTCTCTCCACTACTGGGTGATGATGCTCTTGCAAAGCACTTGAATACTAAAAGCATCCGTCTTATCCAAGACACTGCCCAAAAGCTGCTTGGAGAATCCCTCTTGATAATTGCTGAACATATCTACAATGAGTTCACTAGCCAGCGCCAGCAAAACACATTGTATTTTCCTCAAGATCTAAATAGCAATCTATTTTGGTATGGGCTAGCTGACGGACACATGGTTCATTCTTCCCCAATAAATATTTTCTCAAAAGAAGAGCTTGAAAGCAAATATTCTATTACTACTCATGTCTACCCTAGCTCTGATATCCGTTTGACTAAGAAAGAAGTCTTAAACATTATTTCATCAAGCAGTCAGCTTACCCCACTAAACACTTTTCACCAAATCAGAAAATTTTTTGTCAAGTATGTCTATTTTGAACATAAGCAGCACACTACATTATGTACACTGTGGGTGTTAGGGACGTATATCTACCAGTTATTTCCTGAATTCCCTTACCTCCATCTTATGGGACATAGAAATTCAGGTAAAACTACCCTGATGGAAATAATATCAGAATGTAGTTTTAATGGGCTACGTGAGTCGCAGACAAGTAAAGCAAACCTGATTAAAAATATCCATGAAATAGGATCAACGGTGTGTTTGGATGAGTTTGAGCCTAATTCTAAAGGCACGGAGGATCAGTATATCCAAATGCTCAAGTCTGGTTACCGAAAGGGGGGAAATTATTCTAGAATGACAGGTAAAAAACAGGAATCTACGTTAAATGTATATTCCCCTAAAATTTTAGCTGGAGAAAGTAATATTGCCAATGAGGCCCTTAAATCTAGAGTTATTCAGATTAAAACACAGACAAAACCGTTAGGTGCTTCTTTGAGACTATGGGACATAGAGGCTTCTAAAAACATAAAAACTTCAAAAATAATACGCCGTGGAGGTTATGCTCTTGGGTTACATCATCACCAAAGTATTAAACGAAATTACAATCGCATCCACCCTGAGATCCACCTTCCCAGTGGTACGATGATTGGCTCCAGAAAGCGTCAGTTGGTAGCACCTTTGTTGTCAATAGCCCGTTTATTAGATACAGGGCAGGGTTCTACAAATGTTGAAGATGAGCTCCTTACCGCTGTAGAAATTTCATGGAATGAGCAGTTCGCTATTCATAATAAGGCGGCAAAGCTTTTATACGAACTTTTAGAGAAATGGAATAAGGATTCATCTTTCAAAAGGTATAAGGTTGATTCTAAATATCTATGGATTAGCAATAAAGTCTGGTTCAACACAGAGTTGGCAGAGTATTTGGGTTCTAAAGATGCGGTACTAAAATGGTTTGAGAACTTAAGTGGTATCAATAAGGGATCAACACACTTTAAGTATGGTGGGACTGACGGAACTGGTGATTCTGAGGGATACACAAAATTTCCTCTCAATCTAAAAATAAAAAATATTACTATCGGTGAGATCTTTAGACGTAAAACGCCCTAAAAGTCCTTCAAGAGGCTGGTTCTAAAATTCTAAAGCATCTAAAACGGTTTGGGTAAAGTGTACTTTACAGTATGAAGTTAACACCTATCGCAGTTTGGAACCTGTTTATACGATACTGATTTAGAAGTTTTAGATTTTATTATCGTAGTAAAATTGGGCTCCACAGCGTCATATAAAGCTTTATAAAATAAATATCCTATTACAGCTGTTTTTATTTGTTTTAGATTTGATTATTAACACGTCAAGGTGTAGAATTATAGAAAGGGATGTGCGAACACCCCGCTAAATTAAAATTTAAACCCCTAATAAATAGGAATTATAAAATGAAAAATCATATCAGAATTAATCAGGTCCACAGTGGGCCAAGAGGCTGAACCAAAAAGCTCATGGAAGTCCATGGGGAACAGAAAGTACGCGAGTACTGGATAGAACATGGCAACCGGAAAACCGCGGAGCACTTTGGGGTTTCGCCATGAACAATCACTCACTGCAGAAAGAAATACCAATGGAAACGCCCCCTCGAAAAGGTACCCAATATTCTAAAAGCAGTAGCCAGAGGAAATGCAGATCCAAATAATTATCCTCATCTAGAATTTAACGCCCCCATTTCCAGTGTTGGGGTTCCTCAAAAGGAGGACATCCAACGGCACGCCTACTACCTGATTAAAAAGCGCACCTTTATTGGATTTTGCACTTTAAACCAAGGGTACACCTATTGTGATAATATCTATAGGTGATTCGAAGGTGACCCTAAGATGGACTGGGTAGAATCCTATGAGGATTTGATTAAGGCCATGAAAGACGATAAATCAGGATACTTCGAGCCTAGACACTTCCAAAAAGTCGAAACCGTCTATAAGCACTACACGGAGCGAACATCAGGGTTTTATTTTGAAGACTAGGGTGAGACCCAATTGATTCAAAAGAAATCAAGAACTATATAATGAGCCAATCCTTTTCAGGAAGGATTGGCCTTCATTACCATTAAAACACAACATAAATTTTTGGACTCGGAAATAACTTGTTTGATGCTGTTCCAATTAATAAAATAAAAACAGAAGAAATAAAAATTATGAAAATAGAATTTACAGCCGATATGCGCACTTTTGACGCTAAGCCAAACCAACAGGAAGCAGCCCGAATTAGCGGAAGCCTAAAACCTGTGTATGTAGAAAGTGTCGAAGAATTCGTGGAAGATATGCAGCATGGTCGTACCTGAAGCCCATCCAACTTTAATGGTTCGCGATCGAATGCCAACTGAATAGGCCAAAGTATTCTAGCGCTTGATGTGGATGGGGGGTTGACACCCGGAGAAGCTATCCAAAGAATGCGAGCCTATGAACTCACACCCAATGCTTGGTATCCTACCTTTAGTGACTCGCCAGCAAAACGTAAGTTTAGGCTCATATTCTTCCTGGATACCTTCATCACTGACATTGATGCCAGAAATTATCTAATGGATGGTCTATTCGCTCTATACCCGGAAGCCGATCGAGCTTGTAAAGATCCCGCTCATATTTTCTACGGGACCAATAAGAACGGTCAGGTGCTAAATTCCAAAGCGTTGCCGTTGGATCTTTTCTTAACCGTGCTGGAATCAGATAAGATTAAAAACGGTGCCAGACTACGAAACATAGACCCTCAGAAAGCAGGAGCAGCGTTTTTGAGAAAAATTGGAGAAACTGAAGTCTCCTATAGTAATACTATAGGAGACTTACAAAAAGCCACACCTGAGCAAAAAAAAAATTACTATGAAAGTCTTAAAAAAAATAAACGCGGTAAAATTGTCGATTTTGATAAGCTACAATCCAGAGTTCGGCTATTTTTCGACTTCATGCATAGTGAGCAGCGACTATCGTATGCTCAACTCTTAGGGCTAGCGCAAAGCTTGGCATGAATGAATGGTGGACAGAAAATCTATGAAGATCGCCTCCAAGAGTTTAATGCTACCCATACGGGGAAAAACCCCTACCCTAAAGACGGCCGTTTTGAGCTTATGCGTAGCCTCAACAAGTATAATAAGCGCATTGACACAGCTTATTTCCCTCAGCGACTGGAAAACTTTTCGCCCTACCCTTCTGACCACGCTTACCGCAATTTAATAACGGCCGAGCGAGACCTTATTGATGGAATAGAGCAAACCCAGCCCATCCAAAGAATGTCTCTTATACACGCTGAACAACTTCTCAATTATAAGTTTAATGAAGCCATGGATTGCCTGCGCGACGATATATGGATTTTTAGGTTGCCTACAGGTATAGGGAAAACCCGGCGAATAAAAGAATTGGATGAAGTTACTTTAGCCTTTCCAACGAACAATCTGAAGCGAGAGGTATATTCCGAGCGGGAAGACGCTACCTCTGCGACTTTGACCCCTGAATTCCCTGTATTTACCGACGAAGTCCTCAATGAAGGCATTCAAAGGCTCTTTAAAGCTGGGTTTGTAAAGCAAGTCCACAAGCTACTTTGGGATCTAACAAAAGGGCTTGGGTGTGGCACGAATGATCAACAGCTGGCTCAAGCGTACATTGACAAAAACCAAGCAGTGCAACACTCCGTTGGTAGCGTCTTTACCACACACTCTCGCGCAATCCATACCCCATTTAGTCACGACACCATCATCTTTGATGAAGACCCTCTTTCGCTACTCTTAGATGTAGATACTTTGAAGATTGCTGACTTGAAGAAGATTAAAAAGAAAAGTAGATCGATATTATTCGGCCATTACCGGACTAGTCTCATTGGACTCCAGCGATATTTGGAAGGCGTTGAAGAGGGGGAAATCCTCACTCTACCTGATGAGCATAAAGTTGATATCGCAAACGAGTGGCAGCATATCATGCAAACAGAGGGTATTACCAGCAATATTATGAAGTTTCTTGGCTGTACGTATTTCTACAAAGATGAGTCTGATCGTGATTTGATCCACTTTATACACAAGGAGAAGCTCCCCGATGATAAAAAGATCATTATCATGAGCGCTACCATTCCCGTTGAAATCTATAAAGAGCTTTATGGGGAGCGAGTGAATGTTATAGACATTACAGATGTAACGCACCGTGGAAGTATTACCCAACACACTAAGTATTCTTACTCTAGAAATAGTTTAGCCCAACGATTAGAACAGGCCAATACCAAGCTTAATAAACGCCCTACCATTACCTTTAAAAGCTTCAATGAACAAATAGACAATGCTACCCCTGATATGTGGTTTGGAAACTGTTCTGGGTATAACAACTACACAGGGATTTCCATTAATGTGCTTGGAACTCCACACAAACACAATGCTCAGTACCTGCTGATTGGTAAAGTGCTAGGCGTTCCTGTCGATACTTTTAATCGAGGCTTTAGAATGCAAATGGTCGAGTGAAACGGGTTTCGTTTCAACTTCAATACCTACGACAATAAGCGCCTGCAAAACATTCAGCTGAGCCTTATTGAAAGCGAATTGACACAAGCTGCTGGACGAGCCCGAGCCCTCAGAGAAGAAGTGGAAGTAGATATATACGCCAACTTGCCACTGCGAATTACTCAAACCTTTGTGGATGATTAGCTAAATGTACACCCCTAAGTCCTTGCAGAAATGTCGGGGCTTTTTTCTCGAGGTTATTTTGAATCTTGCGGGAATCCTAGGGTCCCATACCCCCCGTCCATCTACCTAGGATCACATCCATCGAGTTAATTTCGACCCTAGGTATAAAGCCTTTTTATGCTGGAAATCGAATGCTAGAAATTTTTTTTTAGATTTTTAATCGGCCATATCTAAGATGTGATGCTAAAAGAAAGCCGGAGCCTTCTTCTATATTAATCCTTGCTCTCTAAGCGACAAATATCCACCCTGCGTAAGGATAACATGGTCATCGACAGTTATACCCAATAGTTTACCCGCGTCCGTTAAACGCCGCGTGAGGGAAATATCTGCGGAACTTGCTCTTAAATTTCCAGACGGATGGTTGTGTGCGCAAATTATTGAATCTGCTTTGCCTAATAGTGCTAGTTGAAACACAGCAGAAGGTTCTACTATTGTGGCGGTGCTACCTCCTATGGAAATCCTACTCCACCCTAAGACTTTCTTGGCATTGTTTAGCAAAACTACAATGAATTCTTCACGAAGCTCTAAAGTGTTTTCATCCCATATTGATCGTAAATATTCTGTTGCTTCTTGTGGGCTTGTAATGGATGGTAAGGTTTCGACTGATTTGGTAGCTTTGTAAGCAAGCGAGACCTCTGAAATGGTTGGCATGTTGATAGGATTGGTTAAGATTAGTAAAGGCGGTAAAGGCTTTCACTGTTCTTATACCAGATTTTAAAAGGTATCTACGTTTATTCAGCCGGTTTTATGAACTTTATACTGAAGCTGATTGGTACTTACAAATTCTAAAAAAAACCAATCCATTAAGATAGGCACATAAGATGCTTTTCACTATAAACTTTAAACGTAAACTGATGTTCATACTTGGTTATTAATTCTCTTTTATTCATCTTATCCTCAATATTTTGATAAAAAACCAATAAAACCTACAGATGTAATAGGGATAACATGAACTCAGTGCGTGCTATCCCGTTGTTATGCACAAGTGAATGAACTCATTTTAAAAATATGAAGACTTATCAAAATTTAGAAATACACTTAGACCCATCAGAAAATTCAATTTTTTTGGAGGATCTAAGTGATTTAATAAAAAGATCCGATTGGAAACAGAGACAAGATTTTGTCGATAATTATAAGAAGAACACCTTTGGTCAAGACAAAAACATTTTGTGTGTCGAAACACCAGAGTATTCTTTTAAAGATAAAACCATTAAAGGAGCTGTTTGGATTTGGGACTACAATGCTTTCCTAGAAGTTTTCAACATTATACCACTAATCGGAAATAGCTTGACCTATGACCAATATAATTTTCTCATAAATGAGTTTAACGATAAGTTTATAATAAACTTAGCTGCTAAATATAATGGCAATGTAAAAATAAGTGATCCAGAGAAGAAATTAATTAACACTATTGGTGAAGACGCATACAAAGCTCTTGAATCCTTCTCCCATAGTGCGAACAAAACTACGGGAAATACCCATCCATTTGATTTTAAACGTTGGTGCGATTTCATTTTTATCATCTTCAGAAAAAAAATTGAATTAAACGTAGATGAGCTGATTGTATGGTTAGAGGAAAACGGTTGGGACAGTGATATGGCAAACCGATTAGGTTTAGAATTTGAATACTCATTAAATCTTTTAGAGAATTATGAGCGAGATTAGAGGTAAAGATGCTATATCTATAGATGATTTTGTTTCGACAGTATATTCCGAAAACAAAAGACCTTTTTTGTTTTGGGATACGTGTTCATTATTAGAAATCATTCGATTTCTATATCGTAAAGGTAATGTAGAAACTTATCGTATTTTAAACACAATCAATGGGTTAATTCAATCAGACGAACTAATATCTGTGGCTTCATCATTAACTATAGTTGAATGGAACAATCATCAAAATGATGTTATTAATGAAATCAAAACATCCCTATTAAAAACAGGAGAATATCATAAGAACTGCATTGAAACAATAAATCAAATCAATCCTCGAGCTTTAAGCTCTGAAACCATTCACGACAAGCAATTGGTTGAAGATTTGGAACGTTTGGCGGATGATATTATAACAAAAACCTATTTCATAGAAACAGAAGAAATTGCAGACAAAGCTCTTCAACGAGTTTCTTTAAAAAAGGCACCTGCGAGCAAGAAAAATGAATTTAAAGACTGTGCCGTTTGGGAAACAATGATCTTATTATCAGAAAGAATAAATTCAGTCAGCCTACCTGAAGATGAACATAACAAAATATTTTATTCAGTAAATACCGATGATTTTGTTGATAAATCTAGAGAGCCAAGATTATTTCATCGTTCATTACTAACAGAAGCTGCTGCAGTCGATTTTAGTTGCTGTTCAACTTTAAATGAAGTAAACTTAAAAATATAAAACCTGTGCATAACAATGGGTATAAAACATAGGTTGGACGGTACTTTTCGCAAGTTTTCGGCACTTAACAAGCTCAGTTTCAAACGGACAGTTAAAAGCTTCGAAATGCCCTACGTTTCATACCCGAGATCGTTGGGGGCAATTAAAAAATAAATGAGCTCATACAGAGTCATAGACAGAATTCAGATTGAGCCACATATCTTGTTCCTCAGGATTGAGCCAACCGATATTAAGTTAACTCTTGGTGATATTTTCAAATCATTGTCCGATATTGCTTGGATAAGTGATTTCGACAAGAAGTATATAAGGGATGCGTTCACAATACGTGCTACTGAAACAATTAATTATATAGCTGATAATATTATTGCTGAGACTGATGATGAAATAACTAAGGACTCAGGTGAAATTGTTGTTTCGGAACTAGCACGATTAGCAATAGTAAACGAAAATAATTACTTAGATATACCATTAGCAGAGCTTTTTAAAAGCCAAGCATCAGGAAATGATGGCTTTGACTTTTACTCTAAAAATCTCACTAAAATCATACTATTTGGTGAGGCTAAATTTCTTTCTGATCGCAATGCTTATGGGAAAGCTTTTAATAAAATTGTTGAATTTGTAGGCTTAGAACAAGACTCATCTGATTTACAAGATATCGATAAATTTTACTGTGCGGAGTCTTTAGACAATCACTCCAATGGAAAGAAAGGATTTATGGCTGCCTTTTCCAGCAAAAACACAGACACTGATAGAATACTTAAAGGAATAAAAGCGAATACTGACTTTAATGCCCTTAAGGGGTTTGATGAGCTAATCTGTGTTGCAGTCAACGTATGAACAATGCAATAAAAAATATCATTGGTGCCGAGAATATTGGCGATATAGTATCTTTTGTTTTAGACCGAATTTATAAGAATGGGCCAGTGTCCACAACTGATATGGAAATTCTTTCTTATTTAAAACTTTATAAACCCGAAGAATTCAATCTTCATCAGGAAAGGGTTTTGCACTACATGGGTCTTTTTTACAAAGATGTTAAGCCTCAGTCATTAAAAGAAGTTGTATTCAGGCAATACAGAAGGCATATTATTGAGAATTTTCAACACACATATACGCCCGTACAAGCAAGTATTATTAGTGAAATTGAATCAAATAAATGCTTTAGTTTTTCGGCACCTACTAGTACAGGCAAGTCTTATGTTTTCATGAATCTTATTCAAGAAAGCACGGATGATATTGTCATTATAGTTCCTTCAAGAGCACTTATTAACGAGTATTATCACAAGCTCAATAAATTAATTGATAACAAATCTGTAAATATTTTAACCTTTATAGACAAGATCAATACTAAACATGCAGAACGCAATGTATTCATAGTTACACCTGAAAGATGCAGGGAGTTATTTAAGTTTAAAGAGCAATACCAAGTAAATACATTTCTATTTGATGAGGCTCAACTGAGTAATGAAGACTCAAAACGAGGATTATATTTTGACAGTATTGTAAGAAGGGCGCAAAAAGCATTTCCTGACTCGACATTTGTTTTTGCCCATCCTTTTGTTGCCAATCCTGATTCCCAAATTAAAAAGAATCACTTTGAATCAGATTCATCAAAGTCAGTCCAGTTCAAGCAAAAAAATGTTGGACAATTATACCTCTGCTCAGATCGTGATTGGAATTTCTATCACTTCGGAATTGACAAATCTATAATGGGCAATATAAAAGAGCCATGCGACTTTGACCCCATTAAAAGAACAATAAAAAACGATGGCTCTGTACTTTTCTATGTTTCAAAAAGCAAAATCTACAATAAGGGATTTCTAAATCAATTTGAAAGATACATCAACTTATGTTCTGAAATTGAAGGTGAGAAAATCGATTCCTACATAGAACAGTTAAAAGAATATACAGGTGGAGATACGATAGCAAATAAAAACTATTATTCTCAATTACTAGCTTTATTAAAAAGAGGTATAGTTATACACCATGGCTCTTTACCTCTTCAAACAAGGTTAATACTTGAAAAATTTACACAAGATGGATTGTGCAGAATTTGTTTTGCAACATCTACGCTGGAGCAAGGGGTAAATATGCCCTTTGATGTAGTGTTTCTAGATAGGTTACAACGAAGCAAACCTTTATCGGTTAAAAATCTCATTGGACGTGCAGGAAGGTCTACTACTTCTAATGAATTTGATTTTGGCTACGTCATAATAAATTCACCTACAAAAATGTCCGCATTTCGCCGTATAATTGTCCAAGATGAAATATTGGACGAAGAATCTTCACTTGAAAAATCAGAACAAAAGGATGATGATTATAACGACTTTAAAGAGGCAATTTTAAAAGATACTTACTCTGATGAATTCAATCTAACTGAAAAAGACTTAGATAAACTTACTTCAGATTCCAGTGAGGAAGTAATTAAACTTTTATTGGATAGCATATTTGATGAAAATCAAAATATAATCCCACTTAGTACAATAAACTTAGATCTCAGAAATAGGTTAAGCCTATACTCTTATTTTAGAAGTTTATATTCAATTTACTTAAATCGTCCGCTCGGAAGAGGCGAAACCAATGTTTTAGATACCGCCATAAAAATAGTTATATGGCAAGTTCACGGTAAAACCTTTAAGAATATTTGTTGGTTTCGCTATTCGCACGCAAGTAAAACAAATGAACGAGCGCGCTTAGAAAGGTTAGGAAGAAGAACTGACGACATTGCGCCAAACTTTATTACAGGATACAGTCCTATCCCTGACAAAAGCATACCTGTTTATAGCATTTTTCAAGATGTAAAGAGAGCATCTGATGTCGATTATGATCTAATAATGACAGACACCTATGACTATATTGACAAGTTAATTAGCTTCAAATTAACGGATGTTTTTTATGCATCATTTATAAAATATTTTCAAAAGGAGAATGACCCTCGAGCTGAGAAACTTGCTAAGTTTATTAAATATAGTACTGATAACGAAAAACATATATGGATGCTTCGATACGGTATGTCATTTGAAGACATTGAAAAATTAGAGCCCCATATCCTTTCTATTAATGCTGAGGAAATAGTTTTTAAGGAATCGATTTTAGAAGTACCAAGGGAAGAAAGAGAATCAATTGAAAGATTTATTAGAATACAAACAGAATAAAAACTACCCCCAACAAGGTGTATAGTGCATGCCCTGCGGGACACGCACCATAGCCCAACCGTTAAAATAATTCCTAAACCTGTCCAAAGCCAGCGCATTTAGCGGACACGCCTCCTCAATTTAGATACTTCCCTCCTTTTTTTGGTATAAGAACAGTGTTAACAAAACACTAATTATTAATCCAATACAAATGAACCTACAACTATTCTGCTTTCCGGTAACGGAAAGAGCTGTTGCCGTCGACAACGCAAAAGCCCCTCTTATCGACATCGAAGACCAAGACTCCTTCTTACCAAATGGCTATAAAGCTATCGTGCGCGAAGATACCAATGAAGTCATTTCCATCGTGAAAGACACCTATAAGATTGTGAAGAATTCGGATCTCATTGATCAGCTTCTTCGCCAGCTTGCAACGTGCGGGCAAAGCTTCAAAATTGATCCATCACATTCCTTTGTAAGTAACGAACGTATGCGACTTCAGATTACTTTCCCAGAGCTTCGTCTCCGTGATCGTGAATCGGATATTGCCTTATCAGCTTTTATTCATAATTCATATGACCAGAGTGAAGGGGTACGATTCTATTTTGGTGCCATAAGAGCCATATGTAGTAACGGCATGGTATTCGGGAAAATCCTTTCCAAGTATTATTCCCGTCATACGTCTGGCTTCTCTTTCGAGAATCTAGGTGAAAAGCTTGCTGAGGCTCGAGAGTACTTCCCAGAGATCCAAGAGCGCATCAATCGCTTAGAAATTCTCCGAGTGGACGAGCAACTCATTGAAAACGTATCCACCAAGATTTCCAAGCGACTTGCCGAACAAGCAATAGCCGAGGAAGAGATTGGACGCATTTCTCAGTGGCAACTTCTGAATAGGCTAACCAACCATATCTCTCACCAGATGGAGCCACGCATGCAAGCCAAGTACCAAGATAACGTAAGCAAGGTGTTTGCCTTATGAAGACATACTACCTCATCTTAAAGCTTCTGCTCCATGAAATATTGCGAGACGTAATCAATGCCGTAGTCGATTTCGTTCGTCGCATCCTTCGGCTACTATTGCTTGGGGAGGATTTTATCCCTTACCAAGAAGAAGCCTTTCATTCAGAGCCTTTCGAGTAATCGAGAGGCTTTTTTATTTCTAACAACTAACACATACTTATTATGAAATCATTAGACTCAGCGCTTCCCTCCGACGAGTGGGTAAAGGAGCGTTCAAATTATATAGGAGGAAGCGATGTAGGGACCATACTTGGTGAGAATCCATATTCTACCCCTCTGCAGTTATGGCTTCGAAAGAACGGAGCCTTGCCTCCCATCGAGGAAACACCCATCCTTCGATTTGGCCATTTCTTCGAGCAGATTCTTTCCATTCATTTTGAAGAAACGACCGGGCTTAAAACCCGACAGGTAAATAAAACCTATGAGCATTCTACTTATGCCTTCCTTAGGGCCAACATTGATAGAATGGTGCTCGCTGATCCCGAAAAAGGATTGTCTACGACGGCCGTCTTAGAACTCAAAACCACAACCAGCCATAGGCTTAAAGCCTTAGGGGGTGAATATCCAAAGGAATGGATACTTCAAGTGCAGCACTATTTGGGAATCACGGGCTACTCCAAAGCCTACCTTCAGTGCTATGAAAGAGACACCTGCAAGTTCCATGATCCAGTACTCATCGAACGAGATGATAATCTGATCGCAGAAAATATGGGCAAGCTCATAGCCTGGTGGGATACTCATATGGTAAATGGGAAAAGACCCGCACCTATCAATGGAGAGGATAGGCTTATCTTGTATCCTAACTCCTATGATGGGAAGACGGTTGAAGCCACCCCTGCCGTGTACAGCCTGTACACAGAGCTGAAAACTATCAGAGAACGCAAAGCAGATCTGGAAAAGATGGAAGAGTACCTCAAAGTACGTATCCAAGATAAACTCCAATCTGGAGAACGACTTGTATGTGGAGGCAAAACTCTGGTTAGCTGGAAAAGCTCCTCACAAAATAGGTTGGACATGGCCTCCTTTAAGGAAGCTCATCCCAAGCTTTACCAGCAGTACTTAAAAGAAACCAAAACCCGACGGTTTACCGTCCATTAAACAGGAGGCAATTATGCCATTAATCGTAAAAGAAGACCCCAATGAATACCCACTTTGTCCCGACGGATTACATTCTGCTGTTCTTGTAGACGCCGTTGATCTGGGAAAACAAGAAAGCCCTTGGGGAGCAAAACACAAGCTCTCCCTTGTATTTGAAACTCAACTTCAGGACGAGGAAGGTAACCAGTACATCCTTGCAAAAAGATATACATGGAGCCTTCATGAGAAATCAAATCTTAGGAAAGATCTAGAGCGCTTTCGAGGTCAAAAGTTCACCCTGGATGAACTCGCCCATGGTGTAGACCTAGAAGCTTTCATAGGTATGTCCTGCAATATTCTTGTGGTGCATAATGAAAAAGAAGAACAGGTCTATGCTAATATAGAATCGGTACTACCGTACAAGAATACGAATGGTAAAGTAGCTTACTTTGAGTTAACACCTTCCGGAAATTACCAACGTGTAATAGAACGAGAAGGGTACAAGACTCCAGAGGAGTTTGCATTAAATGGAGTGTAAGCTCCGAAAGAGAAGGCGTTGCTTTCTCTTTTAGATTTAGATTGATTATATCAAAATTTATCTTGTTATTCATATGGTTTTCAATGATATACAACTAATATTTTGGCGGTACATAATGTCTAAAACTCTTCTAGATTTAACAATTAATGAACTGCTAGATAAATTTGGAGCTGGAAAACATAAACCTGGTTCGGGCAGTGCTTCAGCGATGCTTGGTTTGATATCATGTAAAATGACTCAAACCGTAATAAAGTTGACGATTAAGAAACCTAAATACAAATCTTTCAAGAGTAGGTTTGAAGAAATAAAGAACAGCATACAGCAAGGGATTGAAAATGATCTAAAGAATGCACTTAATGAAGATTCAATCCAATTCGATAAGGTCTATAAGGCCCGAGTTGAAAGGGATAAAGAGAGTGATTTTTCAAAAAAAATCGAATTAGAAGATGTTGCGTTTGACGAGTTAAGACTATCTACTGATTGCGGAAAATTGTATACAATTAACTAATTATGCTTTAGAAGTATTTGATAATGGTTTTCGATCAGCAAGGGGTGATTCTGCAGTCGCTATAAGCTCTGCACTCTCTGGTGCTTCAGGTGCCATATCTATTGTATATCTAAACCTAGTTAGTTTTTGGGGAGATTCATGGGCTAATTCAAGAATCGAAAAAGCTGACGCTTTAAATTTAAAAATTACTGAACTTCAAAAAGAGCTATCAAAAAGAATAAAGAGACTTAAAGAAGAAGTTATTACTGAGAATGGTCAGTTCAGATTAGATCAAACCACTTTTACAACTAATATAAACAAGCCTAATAGTTTTGAGACCATTGAAAATCAAGCTAGAAAATTACAGAATAACATCTGGAAGAATAGGAGGAAGATTTGGAAAGAAAATCCCCCGAAGAACTTAGTAGATATCCTTAAACCAGAAATTGTAATTAAGTTATATGATTTTAATTTTACTAAGGAAATTTCTTTAGGTCAGTTTGAAAAAGGTGGAGAGCTTGTAGAAGTAGCTGGGTTATTCAACAAGAATGAAAACTCTGTTAGTATATCTAGCCAATTTCCAATTGATGTCCAGAATTTTACTACTGCTCATGAGTTAGGTCACCTTATTTTACACCAAGATGATTTAGTTATTCACAGGGATAGGCCTCTTACTGGTGAAATGCAGTCTGGAAACAGAAACCGAATTGAGATTGAAGCTGATAAATTTGCAACTTTTTTCTTAATGCCTAAAAAAGAAATAGAACGTGTTTTCGAGAAGATTTTTAAGACAAAAAAATTCAAAATTGATCAGGATTCGGCTTTTGCTCTAGGCTTCGAAAGTGAAGAAGCTTTGAAGAAAAAGTGTAAAACACTAAGAGAATTGACTAGACTTTTAGCACAACAAACTCTTTTCTATTCTAATCCCTTCATGTCACTTGTGGAAAGATTTAAGGTTTCTGTTGAAACCATGGCTATTCGTTTGGAGGAATTGGAGTTAGTAGAATATTAGTGACGGGAAATCGCTAAAACATTTCTCAGAAACAGTTTTATAATAGACAGCGCCTCGTAGATTCTTTTAAATAAGAAGAGTTGAGGAATCTCGTCACTATCTCCCTATTTTTGGTATAAGAATAGTGTAAGCTTACAAACTGATTAGTTAAGAGAAGATCTTCGGGTCTTCTCTATTTCTTTTCAAGCTCATTTTCAAGTTCCTTCATAAGGATACTTGGTGATAGTTCCAATGCATCAGCAATCTTCAAAAAAGAATGTATTGTTGGCATTCTTTTTCTACGCTCAATGAACTCAATCATTGTTCTATGAAGATCGCTACCTACTGCTAAATCAAACTGAGATATCCCTTTCTTATCTCTTTGACGCTTTATTATTACTGATAAAGCCTCCTGTATTTCTTCCTTTGTATGCATGAAGGAACATGCAAGAAAAAAACTCTTGACTATCCATACTATCGTATGGATATTAATCCTAACTAAATCCCGAAATAATGAAATATTCACTTTTTATTCTATTCTTTCTTTTAATCTGTTGTTCCAAGAGTAAAACTGATCAAAATCTAACTGAAACCCCTACTTTTGAAGAACCAAGAGCTGAGATAAGAACTGATAGCTCTGAAAATCAATTAGAAGAAATATCTTTACCACTACCTGAAACTATTGAAGTAGATATTGACGGTATTACATCCTATAGGGATAATCCATGGAAAGAATTCTCCGTCTATCGATACAAAGACCAATCAGCTATTGGGCTTATTTATCCAGACGATGGAGGAGTCTCTTTATTTGTTATTAAAGACAAAGGCATCAAGAAAATAATGAACTCTAATGGGTTTCCGGTTACAGTATTTACTACTTATATAGCTGTTGAACCAACAGATGAATGCATATTCACTCTTATGAATGAATCAGCTAATCCAAGGTATCTTAGTTATACCTGTAAACAAACACCAAATGCTGTTGGTAGGTGGAAATTATGAAAGTTCTATTTTGCTCACTATTATTACTTTTTGGGGTAGCTCTTTCTAGCACAAGTAGTTTAATCGCACAAGGACCGATTGATATTACTGATGAGCATGCTAAACTTAGTCGAAAATTTGCTGATCGAGTATGGATCGTTTCAAAGACTGGAACAATTAGCCTACCTAAAAGATTAAAATTAGCTACAGGCAAAAAGGGAGAGTCTATCGAGATTACTTTTCCTAAAGGCACGACCCAATGGACGTTCAGATCTAGCGTTGACGAAATTGTCCAAAACCATTCTGAAATAGTGAATGATGTTGGTGGATGGACAGACGAAGATGGTCTAGTTATGACCTTAATAACTTTAAATAGATTTGATAAAAAGCAAAGAGCTGGGTGCTTGGTAATCTATAATGAGAAAACAGGAGTCGCAGTCTTTATCAGCATGAGTAGTCAATTATGAAAAAACACATCATTAAAATAGCATTCACAATAATCTGGACTATCTTAGGCTTATGGATTTCTTTACCAGTCGACAATGGTCGTGAGATCGGTGACATTTGGATGGAAGGAGGAGATTTACTTGTAAAGACCAGCGAACCAACCTTTGACTTCGGTTTCTTTGCCATATTCATGATCCCAGTCGCAGTTCTTTGGATTTGGAGTTTATTTTCCAATGAATCAAAAGATACACCTGTAAAGCGTAAGAGCAGGATGTTTTAAATAGAGGCCAATCTTCTCTTTAGTTTAATTTTTATAACTTAATGTAATTTTGCCATTATCTGATATTGAAATAATAACAGAGTCATCTCCACTCCTATCATTAATCCCTGTATTTCCATTAGGCTCCCAGTGTTCGATTTTTGATTCATCATCATCTCTATCTGTTCGAAATATATTTCCGATAGGTATACCACTATTTAGAAATCTCTGAGCGGTTGTTGCTCTAGGGTGACCATAGGTATCCTTGCTACCTGCTGGAAAGATTACATACTCTGGACTAACTGCGCGAATAAATGGGTATGAGCTACCGTCATCACCACCATGATGTGAGGCTACTAAAACATCTGAATCAATAGGAACTGCAAACCTATTTTCTAACACATATTTTTCAGCAGCAATTACTCCAGAATCAGGAAATTTTGCTGTTTCATCTCTACCTACCATGTCTCCCGTAAGTAGAATACTCTTTCCTTTGTATACTATTCTCATCACTATACTCCCCGCATTTCGATACTCACTTGCATTACTAGGTGTAAATCCCCAGTCAGTTGGAGGCACGTGAAAGCCTGATACAAACGTCACATAGGTTTGACCAAAGATCCACGTAGTTCCTATGGCTATATCATCATTTTTGAGATTGATAATTTCTGCATTTGTTTCATTATCTATTGCACGATTAACATCCTTCCATGTTTCAAGTGTCTGTCTTTCAAATCCAGACCATAGAATTTTCTTTACTTCGTATAATTCTAAAATATCATCGGCATTGCTAATATGATCGCTGTCATTATGAGATAATACCATTAAGTCAATCTCTTGGGTAGCAGGAATCAAAGCTTGAATATCATCTTTACATCCTTGTCCTACATCGTACAGCATATAGTAAGGGTCAGTAGTATCCATATCATTTGGTATTTCTAAAACTACACATAGCCCAGCGCCTACATCAACCACTGTTGCTTTCAATGATTGAGCATGACTTTCAATAGATAATAAAAAGAGGGTTATAATTGACAAATAAATCTTCATGTTACTGTTCCTCGAATAGATATTTTAGGTGAATATATAAGATAAAAGTTTCTAGCAGTTGCTCATCTTTAGCAAATTCTACCCATAATTTCATGATCTGAACTTCAGATAATCTTCCCTGACAATATTCGCGAATTTCCAAAAGCATATAAGTAAGACAGTTTAACTAGCAATTCCTTACAAAATTTGTGACTTTAATTTTAATTAATGATAAATATTGATGAGTTATGTGCGGACGATACGCTTTCTTTAAAAAAATGGATGAGATAGATCACTTTCTAGGAACACTTGAAAAGAAGGGAGATCTCAGACCAAACTATAATGTAGCGCCTACTTCTGTGATGCCAGTTTGCCGGGTAAATGATGAAGGTAAAAGAGTACTAGAGAATATGTATTGGTGGTACATGAAATGGTTGCCTAAGAATGGTAAACCAGATTTTAAGTACTCTACCTTTAATACGAGGGATGACAAGATTCTTTCAAGTAAACTATGGGGTAAGGATTTTAAAGAGAAACAGATTCGATGCATTGTGCCTATGAATGGCTTCTATGAATTCACTGGTCCTAAAGGAAGTAAATCAGCGCATTATTTTTATCCCAAAAGTACCGGGCTATGGGGAGCGGCTGGTATCTATTCCAAGATAAGTCCTAACGAGGGCATGGGTTCTTTTTCAATTATTACTACCGATCCAAACCCAATGGTTGAGAAAGTTCATGATCGTATGCCTGCCTTTTTACATCCTAGTGAGTTTGACGACTGGCTGAATCCCGATCATTCTCCTGAGTTCCTGTTGGATATGTTGAAGCCTTATCCTGTTGATGATATGGAAACCTACATTGCTTCTCCGCAAGTAAGTAATTCTAGGAATAATGGGCCTGAGCTACTAGAAAGGTCAACGTTGTTTTAAATGGTTAGTCAGTTAATTTTAGCATACTTCTGTCTAGTATTGAATTTTTTGATTTTCAGCTACTTAAATGAGCTCACTTATCTCAAGAGAAGTATAATTGTCGCACTAGTTATTTCATTAATAACCATTCTCGTATTTAAGTTTATGGGAACATTTGATAGTGTGATTTCAGATAATACCTTCAATTTGCTCCTATTGTGGAGTGGCAGTATTGTTATAATATACTTTATGACCTCACTAATGACCGCGTATTTAAGAGATGTTGAAAAACATAAGGATAAGAAGGGACGTAGTCATGCATTAAAGATGTTTGATTGGATGCGTTTACATTTTGTTTGTGTTGCAGTTTCTTTTGTCCAACTCATGACTATTTTCAATCAGTTTGTTTCACCGTACAAATAAGAACTCTCTATCCACTTCCTGCATAAACCTCCAGTCCAATTGATCTAGGGTATATACTAAATGATAGAACCGTTGTTCTGTATCTTCAGCAACAAAGTGTAGGTGCTTGGTAATCATCGTATTCTCCATGTGAGAGGTTTCAATGCGACTTACTTGTATTGATCCATGTTTTCCTCTTTTAAAGCGGTAGGGGCGCAATCTGTCAATAAGAGCAAACTCAATTGGGGTTGCTCGTTCAATAACTTCTTTAGGAAAGATCTCAAAGCGTATTGGAATCATTCTATGTGCATCAGAAGGTTGATGCTTGTGTCTTTTCATATGCACTAATACCCGGTCAATGACTACGTTCTTTTGGGAATCATTTTGTACCAAAGACCATAACAATTCCTCCTGGTCGAATTCTAATTCAAAGATCTGTCCATCTTTTGTTTCAATGCTGTAGTAGGACTTTTTAATGCCACCGATAACTTTACTGTGGCAAGATCTCACTCTCTTTAACTGATGGGTAAACTCTCGTCTCCATGTAGGTTTAGGAAGCCTACTATGCCGGCAAAAAAAGACGAGTATTTCAATGAGTGGATATTTATTCATGACCAATTCTATTTGGTCGTTTCAAGATATACATATATTATACATATGTTTTGAATAAATAAAAGTTATGACCATTAAAAAAAACTTTTCTTACCAGCCTGAGAACGGTGTCCACAGAATCACCCTCTACAATACCGTTTATCCTGAGCATCAACACAGGGGAAAGAAAGAACGATTATATCTACACTTTGACTTCGCATGTTTCTACGCTCAGGTGGAGCAGTTACGTAATCGGATGTACGGATTGCCGCTTATTATTGGAGGATGGAGAAAAGAGAATGGGCAAGTAAAAGGGATTGTAGCTACCTCTTCCTATGAAGCCCGTTCCTTTGGAATAAAAACAGGAATGAGCGCTTTTGAAGCATATCAGCTTTGTCCTTTTGTGTGTATGCTACAGGTAGATTATGCCTCCTACACGGCTATATCAAAACAAGTACATTATATCTTTAAACAGTTCTCCCATACTGTCGAACGCTATTCTATGGATGAATACTTTATGGATATCTCTTTCTTAGTAGGTAAACCTGAGTTAAAGATCAGAGCTTTTGCGCAGGATGTACAAGACAAGATCTTTGAAGCTACAAACTTGTATGGCTCTATTGGGATCGCACGATCAAAGACCTATGCTAAGCTTTCCAGTAGCTTAGATAAGCCCAAAGGAATTACTTCTATAATTACCACAGAAGACGAGAGAGCTTTTATCTATCCACTAGATGTGGATGAAGTTTGGGGAGTAGGAGGTCGGCGCTACGAACACATTTTAGCTGAAGGATTCAGAACTATAGGAGATGTAGTTGATAGAGGAGCTGATAAAACCTTTATGCGACTTTTTGGAGCGAACTTTGGTAAGATGTTATATCAGACCATTACAGGTCAAGATCAAGCGAGAGTACTTGAAGAGAATGATAACTACACGCCTAAATGGGGCGTAAGTTATGGCCATACATTCAGCGAAGGATCTTGTGATGTAGAACGAATCAAAGGGGAGTTTGCAATAGCGGTAGAACAAGTATGCTATAGGCTTCGAGCTTATGGAATAAAAGCGAGTTCATTTAGCGGAATGTTTGGCTTCAATAGTACTGATCAACCGGGAGTGGGATTCAAGTTTGGAATAGATGGATACACGAATATTGATAAAGTTGTGTTTAAATCTTGTATGAGTAGAATACTACCTGCCATCAAAGGAGCGTGCAGAGCAAAAATGGAGATCCGTAATATCATCATAGGCACAAAAGAAATAGACAAAACAGATCAGTTGAATTTATTCTTCTCTGATGAAGCTAAAGAACTGGAGAGATTCAAAGCCATTGATCAGATCAACAACCGATATGGCAAGGGGACACTAACTAAAGCTCATACTTTACTGAGGGTAAAAGGTAATACGCATTTCTTGGAAAGAAACGGGTAAAGTTTATATTACTTTATGAAAGACACTTTTGTACACGTCTTACGAGGAGATCTTACGCTTGGATTAGCTCACCTAGATTATCCTCGTTGTATCATGTGGTACCAACCTGAGGAGTTTGGGCATTGCTATCAGTGGATTGATACCGATCTATCAATAAGAGATCATAATCACGTCAAATTACTATTAGAAATGAAGGATATTGAACTAGGGCATATTGGTACTAAAAACTTTCCGATGATAGAACTCAATGATGATTACACCCTCGAAATCTTAATGAAGAATAATTGAGCTTTAAGTATGACTAGTTGGGAGAGGTGGTCTTTCACCCTCCTATTTTAATCCAATCTCTAGCTCCTTTTAAGAATAACCAGAGAAACTTCCAGAGCATCCTGTATAGTACCATTGTTCCCAGGCTAAAAATATGGCTAAAAATACTTGAATTAGAAGCACTGCCAAATCTGTAAAATTACTGACTGCTATAATGGCAATTTCAGAACGTTTCATATAATCTCAATAATAACTATACCATACAGATCAAAAATTAGCATCGTATTTGCACAAATAGTCATGCTGGTTATAACAACCAGATAGAACAATTTTTGAAAATCGTTCTACTAATCAATCAAAATAAAAAACACATGACTAATAAAGGAAAATCTGAAAATAAAAGTAAACCTAAAAAAGTTAATCCACCTTTGAATAATGCTCAAATAGAACTCAAATTGAGAAGCTTAGAAATGGTGATCTATGTACTTAGATCCTATTTGCTTACTTCTCAGGCACAACAAGATGACTTAGTAGAACTCTTTCAAAAAGTAAGAGGCCTGCTGGGGGGTGTAGTATATGATGTTACGAATGCTGGTCATTCCGAAGATTGTCCATTAATTGATCGTATCATGGACTCAGTTCACACAATTGATACAGCAGTTATTGGAAGTCATAATAAAAAAGAAGATTAACATTAAAGAAAGGTGCCCAATCTGGGCGCCTTTCATCTTTCTACCAAGCCCCTCTTCGAGTTCTTTCAAAAGATCTGCTGCACTCACTGGTAAAACTTCCGACAATTTCATAAAGAATCGTTAATTCAAGCATTCATTTGAATACCTTTCCTATATGCTGCTTTACAAGAAATACTTGATTCACCAGATAACCCTGTGGTCCTTCTTGAGGGAATGAGTAGATTAACTAATACTAAACAAAAAGACAGAACACATATTAAGCTACAATACTTCTAAACCTGATATAAGAATAATGGTGCTTAAAGCGTGACTAGCTAGCAAGACCTTAGCCCCCCTTTTTAATTTTACGACCTAATCAATGGAAAAAGTATGAAAGAAACTACTATTATAAGAACTAAACTCTTCAAATTACTATGGAGTAAACCCATTTCTGAGATTGCAACAGAGTATGATACTGACCACCAAACAATAATTGGAATATGTAGCGAGTATAATATCCCCCGACCTCAATCTGGGCATTGGACAAAGGTTCGATTTGGAAAGAAAGTTGCAACTCCTGCCCTGCCTGAATCAGAACAACCTGATTCTAATATTACACTACCAGGAAAAAAGTTAGCCCTCCAACTTCCTAAAAAGACTGATGTAATTCGAGTGAAAAAAAAGATTGGGATACTACATAATTTAACTCAAAGAATATTTGATGCCTTAAAAAATAAACGAACTAGTAGACATGATAGATTAAGATCTAGAGGGTCTTCAATTCTTGATATTTCTGTAACCTCAAAACATCTTAACAGAGCTATTAGGATAATTGATGCTATTGTAACTGAATTTGAGAAAAATGGTTATGAAGTAAAAACAACTTCATATAATGATCTGTCAAAGTCTTTTGTTTTGATTGATGGCGAAGAAATGTATTTCCATATACACGAAAAAGGAAAAAGAGTAAAAAATCCGGATCAAAAATATAGCTGGGACGAATTCAGACACTTCAATACTGGAGAATTAATCCTTGGACTTAGTGACACTAAATATTGGTCACGAACAAGGTCTATTGCTGATGGAAAAACTCAGAAACTCGAAGATAAGATCGAGAAATTCTTCAAGACCGCTTTCGATATGGCTAGTAAATTGAAAGAAGAGAGAATTGAGTTTAATAAAAGACAAAATGAAGCAAATAGAATTCGAGAAGAGAAAGAACGAATCCAGCAGTTAAAACTAAAGATTAAAAAACATCGTGAAGTAAGAGTTCAAAAAGAGGTTGATAAAAGAAATGAATTAGAAAATCAGGCCAGTAACCTTTTCAAATCTGATCAAATTCTGACACTCATTGAAAGAGTAGACGATGAGATTAGAAAACGAAAGTTGAATGATGTTCAAAAAAGAAAGTATCAGGATTGGAAATGTTGGGCAGATGATCAAACTAAACGACTAAGCCCAATCCATCAAATTGTTTCAAGACTAATTCATAATAATCAGTCAAGTAATTGAATTTTAATTGGACTAATCAAATCTCAAACCCTCCTTCAATGATAAATTTTTGAAGAAAAGAATCAATTCTAATATTAACTTTAAAGGCAGGTAATTTAGATCCTTCAAGCCCTTCGAAATATTGTCTTGCTTTCTCTTTATCAACGGTTTCTTTGAGTTCAGTAAATCTGCCATATTCATTAATATTTGCTTCATTTACTCCTGAATCCATCATTGATCTCAATCTTGACTCGTCTAGTCCAAAGAGTTGAGACATTTTAAAGATCTGATCATTCTTTGCTTCAAACTGGTATTGAACAATGTAGTCTTTAAACGTTTTACCACTTTCTAAATTAACTGTTCCACTTGCCACATCATGTAAGAATATATTGGCATATTTCTGCTCTTCCTGAGTTAATGAAGCAAATGATTTATGAAGTTCATCTAACGTTTTCTGGACCTCATCTTTACTTAGATCATCATTTCGAAGTGACTTTAAATATTTCTCGAACCGAGAATTCATAAAATCTGCATCAATTTTCTCAGTATCTATTTCAGTGATATAACCCTCAATTTCATATGGAATATCACCTCCACCTGAACCCCCTCCATTTCCAAGTAATTCCTTATATCTCAACGCTAATACCAAATAAACTTCCTCATTAAATTTCAATTTAATAGAGATTCTATCTTCACCCTTTCCAAATGTGTATTCTAATTTGCTCCAGTTGAATCCTTGAATTTTTGCAGCTTGTAAATATGAGTTTAAGCTATTGAACAAACTGACAAATCTACCCCGCTCAGCAACATCTTCAGGTAGCTTCTCGAAATGCTCTATTCCAGCATTTTCAAATAATTCCGAGATGTCATCGAACAAAGAATTCATCCTGATAAGATTGGTATCCAAATGTTCCGCGAATAACCCTAAAGGTCTATCCCCGGAATAAAGTTTTACAGCACGGTTTATATGCTGTTCCATAGTGTGAGGTTTTCGATAATATTTTATTGTACCGAAGGGTTTGTCTGGTCCAAATAGCCGATTAGTTCTTGAAAAAGCTTGTATTATGTGCTCATACTCTTTCACCTTGTCCATATAGAGCGTGCTAACCCACTTTGAATCAAACCCGGTTAGCATTTGATCTACTACTATCAGAATATCAAGCTGATCTTGTGGAGTATTTTCTATTCTAAGATATGGTTTCTTATGTGCAAGTCTGGATGCAATATCTTTTTTGAACTTAGAGTGTGATGCAAAGGTGAAGTCCTGACCAAACAACTCATTGTAATCAGTAATTATTTCAACAAGAGCCTCTTCTTTAAACTCAAATCCCGCATTATTATCGATAGTAGGATCAAATAAGGCAGTTACTTTTAACTCTGGTTTTCTAGCTTTAAAAATTCGGTAATAATTTACTGCCTCAGCTATACTACTTGTAGCAAAAATTGCATGAAACTTTCCACCTTGACTTAAATCTAGCCAACTTTCACCTATGTCTTCTACTACTTTATCCTGGTGTTCCTCTCTTTGATACTGGGACATTGGAATGTAATCTTCAATTCCTCGTATATATTTACCACTATTATCAATAAAGCCTGCCATTGCAACAGACTTCATGAACTTATTATAGATCTTCTTTTTCTTTGGATCTGCTAGTGCCTCTTTTTCATCATTAGCCTTAGCTTTTTCCAACGCAACAGCTCTTCTTAAATCACGATCTTTGTAAGTAAGAACCTTATAAGGATCAAATCCAAGTACATTGCCATCCCTAATTCCATCAGCAATGCTATATCTGTGCAACTCATCTCCAAATACAGTAGCTGTAGTGTTTAAGTTTTTTTGATTCTCGCTGTGGATAGGAGTGCCAGTAAACCCGAAGAATATAGCTTTCTCGAATGTTGCTTTAATAGTAATGAGCATGTCTCCAAATGTGGAACGATGCGCTTCATCAACTATAATAACAATCCGATGATCATTGATGATCTCAAGGTCTCTTGCATTTAAGCTGAATTCTTCACTTTTAATAAGACTCATTTTTTGAATGGAAGTAACAATCAATGTATTTGCAGGATCGGTGCTTTTTAATTTCGATATTAACACATTAGTGTCTTCTGTAGCCTGAACATCTTCGCTTTCATCCGAGAATCCCCTGTATTCACGTAATGATTGGTTACCAAGTTCAATACGATCCATCAGAAAGATTACTTTATCTGCGTCTTTTGAATTTGAAATAAGTTGAGCAGACTTAAAGCTTGTCAAGGTTTTACCTGAGCCTGTGGTATGCCAAATATATCCACCTAATGATTCTTTACTAGACCAATCATTTTTAGCCACCTTATCAGAGATGGAATTTGCTGCATAATACTGGTAACTACGCATCACTTTTAATATACCATCGGTATCATCAGGAACGGTATAGAAACCAATTAACTGATGCGCCATAGGAATAGATAACAAAGAAGAAGCAACGTCAGCCCAATTGTTCATAGGCTCGTTATTGAAATCTGCCCAGTGGAAATAATAGTCTTTATTAAAAATCCCATCCGAGCCAGGATTAGCAAAATATACTGTTTCCTCCGGTTCCATAGCCACAAATATCTGGATAAGCGAAAATAAACCAGTGAATAACCCTTCTTTGGAATACTTCTCTATTTGATGATATGCCTGGCTAACAGAAACCCCGCTTTTCTTTAGTTCAATATGAATAACCGGCATTCCATTAATGAGTAGCATTAAGTCACCACGGCGGTCGTTCAGAATTCTTGAGGCACTTTTGAATCTGGGCTGTTGAACAATTTGGTACCTACTTTGCCCTGCTGCTATTTCTTGGCGATCATAGATTTTTAAGCTAACCTCTTTCCCAAAATGTTGGGTATCATTTTTATTGTCTCTTTTAATAGAAACAGTTTTACCGTTTATGAAACTATTTAATTTGAGAGGTGTTCTGAGCTGCGTGATTTGCTCTAGAATCTGCTGCATTTCCCCTTCTGTTAGGGGATGATCATTGAGCCGATCTATCCCTCGATTATTCTCGAATAGAATGTTTGCCCAGTTTTGAAGTAAATCTTTTTCTGAAGGATTCTTAATTATCTCGTTTTCCCAGCCCTTTTGGGTAAGAGTTTTAATAACTGCGTTTTCGAACTCTGCTTCAATAGTAAATTTCATGATACTCTTATCGATTTTTCACTTTGTCATCTTATTTAGGCATGCTTTTCGAATAAGCTTCAACTTTTTAATATGCTTTATTTGTAATGAAATTTGTTTATCAATATTTCTGAAGAAGTAAGCTATTTGCTTTTGTTCATCTAGAGATGGAACCAAAGTAGAAATTTGTTCAAATGCAGGTTTATTAATTACATAACGTTGAACACCTTGCGCTGCAAAAACAAGTTGTTTTCTAACATATTTAGATGCAAACGCATAGTTTGGAAAATTTGAGAAGAGCACCCCTTCTTTTGGTCTCAAGCGTACTAAATGATATGAAAAAACAGTATCTGGCAAATCATATTCTATAACTAATACCCTTCCGATATCCTCAGGAGTCTCTGAAGTAGGAGTGAAAAAAATATCATTCTTCTGAATATTACAATCAATTATTTGACTATGACTTGCAGTAACCTCCATTAATTTCTGAATGTTTTCAGGGGTAATTTCTCTTGAATTAAAAACATCAGTATAGTTTAACAAGTATACTGGATTTTCATCGTAAGATGATTTTTTATTTACTCCATTTGATTTAAGATCGCCAATTTCAACTAGCTTCTTTTTTTCCCAATGACCTTTAAATCCGCTGAACCGAATATCTGGAACATCTTTTTCAGATAAAGGAAACATTTTCTCTAGCATTGCTTTCTTTAAAAAACTAAGCTTATTGTATTTTTGTTTATGATTTTCTAGTTGCTGCTCGAGAGAATCAAATAAGGAAATAATATCCTTTTGTTCTTTTAAACTTGGAACTATAATAGTTCTTTTTTTCCAATCATCTACATCAAAAACTAACTTCTCAATATCAACCCCATAAGAGCTAAGAAAGAATTTCTTATGCATTTTTGGGAGCTTGGATAACAATGTCCAAAACTCACTTGATATTTTCTCATTACCTGCTGAAACCAGGTATTCGTTAGATACTATAGCTTTATCTAGAGATTTAGGGATAATTCCTGTCGCACCGTGTACAACTTGTCTTTTAGATACTACAAAATCACCTTCCCTTACCTGAAAATAGTTCTTTACTAATATATCTTTCCCTTTAAGGTGGCCTCGAGGAACAACTCCTTCATTTCTACGTTTAACAGTTACTAATTCATATTCCCGATCATCCTCTAATACAATTGGGCGTTTCTTTTCCGCAAAAATTTCCCCAATCTTAAATTCCTTCCAATCTTCTGAATATTTAGAAAGCCTTATTTCAGGGTTTATTTTATCCTCACTCATCCTCAGAGCCCATTAATGAAGATTGAAATTCTTTAAGGCCTTTTATATCGTGTTCATTGCCATCCAAGGTATCGATCATTTTTGCTAATGAACTCTCTGCCTCGTTGATTTCTTTAGCAATATCAGAGTAGGTGATCTCATACTTTTCAACAAGAGCCTGAATCTTATCGGAAAGATGATTTATTGTTTTATCCGGTAAAAAATTAATAGAACTTACAAGTGGTTTAACCCATTTTAGCTCGAGAAGCTTAATTACTAGTTCATCGGAGAGTTCTTCAATAAATTCCTTAGTCTGCAAGTGTAGTACATCTTCTTCTTCTTTTATTAGCTTTTTAAGCTTTTTCAACTCATTTATTAGTTTAGTTGTTTGAACAATTTTTTGTTCAAAAGTACCTTCAGGAAACTCAAAAGAGAGCTGCAATTCTTGCAGATAGGTACTAACAGCATTTTTTCCAAAGGTTCCATCTTTATTAGGATCTAATTGCGACCAATCTATTGTTGAGCAATTGGCTATATAGACTTCTTTCTCTTTTTTCTTAGCTCTGTCATCAAGTAGCTTTAAATAATCCTTTAGAGCAGTTATTTCTTCCGACTCAACCTCTTGGAGGATTTCACCTATTGCTTTGTCTACTTCTTTATTAACAAATTTATCATTTGAGTCGTTAAGAATTGGCAGATCCTTTTCTTCCTCTGTAAAGGAGTCTATAATTTCATCTAATTCAGAAGCTATTTCAATTAATCTATCTTCTTTCTCCTGAATACTATTCAGCTCATCCGGAAAATGTACTTCTTGAACCAGTTTAAAAGGTAGAATTCGACCAATCCAACCTTCCTGAACTTCAGTATCTTTACCTTTGCGTTTTCTGATTACCATGTTGGGATCAACTACTTTAGTAGATTCAAACCCTTCCGTTTGAATAATCTCAAGATCCACCTTTATTTTCTGCCAATTATCATCTAGTATTTGGTAGGCTTCATATTTATCGATTAAGGGAATAGTCTGGAGCCTTTTAAAGATATCATCTCCAAGAATCTTCTCTTCTCTATTAATATGTACAGTTTTCATATTGGTGATCAATTCTTCGACTAAAAACGAATTGAAATTCCCAAAAGTCTTATTAAAGTTTTCAACGAATACCTGTACCGAGGAGTGTTTCTTAATTGCGGCTTCAATATCACTGACTTTTACATCAACATTTACTTCCGTGTTTTCTGAAAACAAAGACTCTCTTAATCCTGTAAATGATTCCCAATAGCTGTTCAAGTCTTCTAACTCATTAACCGGTATACCCCCAAACATGGATGCATAAATATCCCAGCTTTCTGGGGCTTCTGTGGAATCTACATATCTCGGTATGTTTAGGTTGTACTCATTATCTCTGATTTCTTGGCGCTCAACTATTTTTGAATATTTTGGGATAGAAAGTCTCCCATTTACAGTGTCTGAGATCTTTTTAATATCAGAAGCCCGAAGTTTATTGTTCTTTCCGTCTTTTTCATACTCTTTAGAAGCATCAACTATCAAAACGTCGGTGTTTTCACGCTTCTGCTTCAGGATCATGATTATCGTAGGTATTCCAGTACCAAAGAAAATACTGGGTGGTAAACCAATAACCGTATCTATGTGATTAGCTTCAATGAGATTTTCTCGAATTGCACTTTCTTCTCCACCTCTAAACAGAACACCGTGAGGCAATACAATTGCCATAATACCATCTGGTTTTATGTGGAATAAGTCATGCAATAAGAAGGCATAATCTGCTTTTGCTTTAGGAGCTAAGCCAAACCGTGAATACCTCGGGTCGGCTTCTTTATCTTCAGAGTCCCATTTTTGAGAATAGGGTGGGTTTGAAACTACCGCATCAACATATAATGGGTTATAAGTGTGAACCGGGTCATTTTCATCAAAGTATGGCCAGTCTTCTTCTAATGTATCTCCTCTCCGCGCAACAATGTTACTTGGAATAATACCACGCATAACCAGATTCATTCTAGTCAGGTTGTATGTGTTTTGCTTTAATTCCTGAGCATAGTATTTGATATTATGTTCGTCATCAATATGCTTTGCAACGCTACTACCAATATTAATTAACAAAGAACCTGAGCCACTTGTAGAATCATATATTTGAATCTCTGACTTCTCTTGAAGATGGTATGCAATGATTTCAGACATCAGTACTGAAACTTCATGTGGGGTGTAGAATTCACCTGCTTTTTTCCCGGCATTTGCTGCGAACTTTTCTATCAGGTATTCATAGATATACCCAAGTACATCATACCCTTGTTTGCCATCCATCGGGATGTCTTTAATCAGGTGGATTAATTGGCTAATTGCCTTTGTTTGGGAAGCTGATGTATCGCCAAGTTTGCTTAACCCGCTTTGCAGTGTATCAAAAATTCCGTCAAAAAGTTTTTTGTGTGCCGGGCTAATTAATCTACTAAATGCTGAAAGGGCATCTCTTACATCAGAAACATCAAAATCTTTAGCCTTATCTACCCAAGTTGAAAATAAGTGGTCGTATGAAATAAAGTAGCCAATACTCTTTTTAAAGTATTCAACGGTTTCAGTTTCCTCTTCGGAAAGCCCCTTAATATCCTCGTCTGTAAAGTCGTATTTCTTAGCAAACTGTAATTCTTTTTCGGACAGATACTTATAAAAAATAAAGCCAAGAATGTAATCTTTGTATTCATTTGCTTCAATTTTAGAACGCATCTGGTTCGCAGATTCCCAGATTTTAGCTGCCAACTGTTGTTTATTCATAAAGTTTTGTTACTTCTTACGTCATTTTTGTTACATTCGATTCAGGTTGAATATATACTTACTATGATAACTATTAAAACCAGTATCTAAGAAACTCACAAGTTTAGTTGTGAAAAATGAATAAACTTGGTAAGGAGTTGTGCTGGGAGTGGTATAAAGGGTAAGATTTTCATTTACTATGACACATACTGTCAGTGTCTGAATGTATATTCAATTGAATATTACTTAATAAGTGTAGCATGAAAACGAACGTATTTACTTCGGTCATTATTTTTATTAGTGCTTATTCTCCTTTAGCCTTAATTATAGCTATTCAGGATTTCAAAGGAAAAAATTATAGGTATGACTCTATAAATGAAGCCATTCAGTTATTTAACAACCCATTTGTAACTTGGACAATCGTTGGCATTTCAATCATTAGTTTAGGTCTATTATGGTATGTAATGCGAAACATCGAAAGGGGGCATCTAATTACTATAAAATCAATTTCAAACCGCTCCAGTGAACTAGTCAATTATACAATACCATATATGATCTCATTCTTTGGGTTTGACTTGTTTAATGTAACTGAATTAGTATCCTTTTTAATTTTTATGACATTGCTATGCATTTTGACAATAAAAACACAGGCAATTTTTATTAATCCAATTCTTGCAATCGCAGGGTATGGAAATTATGATATTGAGTATGAAGAAAATGGGATTGAGAAAGACGGAGTCTTCCTTTCAAAAATTAAACCACGAAAAGGTCATAACTACCAGATACAAAAAATTACTGATTATTCATTTTTGATAACTAAAGATATAACAAATGGCTGATGCTACTTTAACTAAACTAAAAAACCTCAAACTTGATAATACGGTAGCTACCTTTTGGATAGTTACAAGAGCATATAAGAGGTCAGAAAGAGAAGCAAAGTACAATGTTCATTCTGTTGACATAACTGACAAATTAGAAAAAAAGGTAACTTCGATTGTAGAATCTAGCATCCAAAATAGTAATCAGATTATTCAGTATGACTATCTCACAACAGACCAAGATAAAGAATCTGTTTTCAAAATTGGAAGTAGTGAAACAGATTTCGATCAAATCTTGGAATTTATAGATCAAGGTAGCGAGGCTCCCAAAATTACTAATTTTAACCAGCTGGAAAATGCTTGGGCTTATGTTATAAAATTACAATCGAATGACTTTCAAGTTCTTGGTTTTAAGAGAATCATTAGAGATATGGGATTAAAAACCTCCGATAAATTTCATACTACAATTTTCAGAGACCACAAATTTGAAGATTTAGAAGAAGAAGAAGTTTTCAGAATTAGTAAAAACTTAGATTTCTATTACTTTGAAAATGAATTATTCATACTCAACAAGAAAAATTTTGAAACCGGACTTAACTTTAGAGAGGGTATGGAAAGGAAAAGAGATGAAACTCTTTCTGATTTCGAAGACCTAAATGTTGTTACAGATACGGGGAAAATTAGAGAGTTCATTGGGGATAATATGACCTATTTAAGGAAGATCTCAACCATAAATAAGAATGGTTACTATAAGCATCCAAATTTTTTAGTTGAATTAGAAAGAGTGAGTACTGCGGAGGGCTGGGGAGTTGAATTCGATAACGGAACCTTAGTTGTTACAGACGACAATATCGAGCTTTTACTCACAGTTCTAAACAAGGATAGGCTAAAAGATCTAATAGAAGGCGAGACTTTTGACGTTGGTACTAAGAAGCCTGTTGTTCTAAGTTAAAATTTTGATTTATGCTGCAAATCAACAATCAGAAAGTTTAATACCTCCGAGCGATGACAGACGACTTCGAAGTCTTTTGTAAATATATTTCTAGGTTTAACCTTGAAGACCTAGCGTTGATGTCAAGTATAATTTCAACAATGGAGTATTACAACGATTGGCCAAATGAATACCCATATTTTATTCCTATGGTGAATAATGCGATGGCAAATTTGGCATCAAAGTCTCTTCTTTATTCAAATTCAAATTATTCGAAAAAGGAAAGGCTGAGCAGATCAGATTTACCTAGTATTCTCAATTCACTTGTCCAAACTGGTGATCGACTTGATATATTTCATGATGAAAAAATAGAGTCGGGTGATAAGTTAGATTACGTAATTCATTCACTATTTTCTTCTCAATTTTGGTATAACAGAAATATTACTAAAGAGAAAATAGGTCTGCTTTATTCACTATACCAAGAAATTCCTACAGAGTTTAGAGATGAACTAAAGGAAATCTATGGAGAACACTTTATAGATATTCCTGATTTGCTCAGTACCGATATTGGGATAAGCATAAGTAAGTATCTAATTTCTTGTGTTTATCTTGTATACATTCATCACAAAGTACTGTACGATAAATATTTGGAACCAAGTGAAGAAGCAAAAGAATATATCAGGTTATTTGAAAGTGATGAAGATAGTCAAAATGGTATACGTCAAGAGTTGATCTTAAACATACTCGAAAATTCGATTAGCTATTATCCTCTCTTTGGTTTCTCGAAACAACCATCTTTTCTATCTAGTTTTTCTTTAACTCAGCTTTTAGGCTTTTTGTCAGAGCCTGAAATTGATGCATTTTTAAGATTAACATCAAAAAATATATCTGAGTTACGAAAAATTAACTCTGAAACTTGGCATCAAAAGGGGCATATTAGTCAGCGTTTAAGTCCTTTTGAGCGATACCCAATATTGAAATTAGATTTTCCATGTTACATAATTCCAAATCTTCGTTTTTTTGAACTTGGAATAACAGAGTTAATAAGATTTGAGCTCCAACAACTATTTCTAGAAGATAATAATTTCCATGAGGTCATGGGTAGTATACAAGAGTTATTTCTAATTAAATTACTTAAGCAATTAGATAGCCCAGAATTTATTGTTATAAAAGAGAGATCCTATGTGAGGAATAAAAGTGAATATAAAGGCCCCGATGTCATAATTATTGATAAAGGTAGGCCAATACTAGTTGAATCAAAAGCTAAGCAATTGCTTCTAGATACACGTTTAAAGCCTGATCTGGATATACTTAATAAAAATATCAAACCCGTAATCTCGGCTCTTGTAAAATTAAATGAAGAGAAATTTGAGGATTTGTATGACAATGAAATTTACAGCGATATTCAGGATAAATTAATTGAAAGAGAAAGTGTACAACCACTTTTTGTTGGAGTTATGGGCGAGGGACCAATCGCATTTCAAGAGCAGGTTTCAAAACTAAAAAAACAGAAAAAAGATCATGATTTAAACCAAATCAAATACCCTACTGTTTTTATTGATGTATTCAATTTTTATAGAGCTGTTGAAATGTCTAAAACCAATGATACTTCTCTTTATGAGATATTAGAAAAATATTGGTTGACTGGTTCAAGTCTTGAGCCTAAATCCTCGGCTTCAGATGACTTTGAAGGCCTAAAATATAATTTAGAGAAATCCTATAGTAAGGAACGGTTCGACTTAATGATGGACGAAATTTTTAGTTGAATAACCATCTTATAAGAACTTTACATTTTAAATACATTTTCAACCTGTTCGCTAATAACCATATTCAATAAATCTGTATATCGCTGATTAGTTCAACCAATTTTCGAAAAAATATTATTACGTTCTTCTTCAGAAATTATTCTTTGAAGTTGATAAGACCATTTTTCTAAAGCGGTTTGCATTTCAAGGGTATAATTGTACTTGTTATATACTGCAGTAATTAGGCTACCCTCTGCTGGCTTCTTATGATTCAATATTTTAGACAGTACTTGAGGTGGTGTTCCAAGCCCAGCCAACCGGGTAGCAACAGTTGTTCTTAATGAATGGATGTTAAACCCCTCTATATTGTAATTTTCTCTTATCCGTTGAGCTGCTTTTTGCTGAGAACCGATTGGATTATTTTTCTTTGTAGGGCTTTCAAATACAAAATCACTTTTAGAATCTTTTTTAAGCTCCTTTAAGATTTTGATTACATATTTCGGTAGGGGAACTATATGCTGTAATCCATTTTTAGTATCACTCGATGGGATTTTCCATAACTGTTCCTTAAAGCTAATATTTTCCCATTTCATTAATCTTGTCTCTCCAGATCTTTGCCCTAAAAAGAGCAATATTTTAAAAAAAGAGGATACGGGATCAGGGTGATTATTAAGTGCAGTCCACAAGATTTGTATTTGTGAGTCATTAAATTCAACATTAGTCCACTTTAACCCCTTTTCAGTAGAACGCTTCTTTGCTTTAATAGGGATGCTACTAGCAATATTAGTCTCTATCCATTCCCTATTTTTTGCATGTTTAAAGATTCCAGATAAAATTGCTTGGATACGTTTGGCTTGAGTAGGAGAGGTCTTTGCTATATCATTCAGTAACACTATTAAGTCATACCGTTTTAGCATTTTAATAGGCGTTTTCCCATCAAGTCCTCTGTTGATTGTTAGCTTATTATTTCCCTCACCTTTAATAAGATGCTTTAACCTGTTCTCATAGTCGATTCTAGTAGAATCTTTTAAAGTTAAAAGGTGATTCTCTTTATAATTCTCAACAAGCTCTTTAAATGTAATCTCTTCAACTACTCGATCATACATTTTAATATTCTGTGGGTCTATGCCCTGTTTGACTTTAATGTACAGGTCATCAGCGATAGATCTAGCTTTTGATAAACTTAAAGTTGGATAAGTACCAATAGTGAATCTCTGCAGTTTATCTCCAAATTTATATCTGAATGAAAAAGACTTATGTCCATTCTTTGAAACTCGAAAGATGAATCCTGGTCTTACAGTATCGTAGAATTCAAATTCCTTGCCGGGGTAAGAAAAGCCACGAATAAAAGGGTCGGTTAATTTTTGTTTTGGCATATTGAAATAATTCTGAGGGTACCTCGCGGGTAACTGATTTGGGTAATGTAATGAAAAACAAAGGTAGTAAATGAAAATAATAAAACCTATAAATATATGTGATTCAATGGTTTGCAGTTCATTAAGGAAGCTTATGAAATTCAATGAAATGAAAATAAATACGGACTGAAAATCCGTGTGTCGGCGGTTCAATTCCGCCCGGTCCCACCTTAGAGCCCCATTCATTTTATGAGTGGGGCTTTTTTGTTTATGACAAGCCCCTTGGATAAGGGAAAAGACATTTTAAATAGAAGACAATTGTTTTAAAAGCCCAGACGTCATCCTGAACTTGTTTTAGGATCTTTGTAGGGCCTGGTAGTTTGATTAAATCTCTCAGCTTCCGCTGCGGAATGACCTACTTTTGTTTTGACCCCTTCTGTCTTCCCCTTGGATAAGGGGAAGGACGTTTTGAATAGATCACAATAGTATTAAAAACCCAGGGTCATCCTGAACTTGTTTCAGGATCTTTGTGGGGTCTGGTAGTTTGATCAAATCTCTCAGCTCCGATTTCTAACCCACCCCCGTCCCCTCCCTAAGATTAAGGAGGGGAGATCCTTAAGAACACCCAACGTCTAGTTACGAACGCACATGAGTGACAATGGACATTGAATGTTCAGTATTGGATGTTGAATCACTACCTACCCACTATATCGTCCCGTTTACCAGCCGGATTTTATGGTACCAATTTTATTACGTAGGGGCGATTCATGAATCGCCCCTACAAAGGGTTTTATAATAATAATTTCATCTTGATCCGCTGGTATATGTATCCCGAATTACCTTAAAGCCCATCTGACGGATTGCCCGTTTGAAGGAACTAATTCTCCCCGTCTTCCTGGCCTAATTTCATCACACTATAAACGATCTTACACTCGGGGAGCTGGCTTAAGTTAGAAATCATTTTGACCTCGAATTCTTTATTATCATCATAAGCAGAGAAACGTTCTATAACTTCTCCACAGAAAGCATCTAGTTCCACATCTATATCTTCCATTCTTTCAATATCCTTATTTATGAGCGCTTGTTCTTCAGGTGTAGCGCTCATCAAATAGGTAAAGAAGTTAGCTTGCGCCTGCTCTTCGCCGACCTCTAACATATCAGTCATTAAATCGACTAGCTTTGGATGGAGGGCGTCAAAGAATAGGTTCATGCAGCTACACATACCCTTAGCGGCAGACTTTGCATCTGTTTCCATTTTTTGTTCTTCTGTTTGCCCTTCAGCTTGCGCATTTGCTGTAGCGACAAAGGCAAAAGCAGTTAACAGAGTAAGGAGTAGGTTTAAGAAGATTTTTTGCAGCATTTTTTTGAGATAGTTTATTTTGATGACATTATAGAGAATAAAGAGATAAAATTTAAAGCGTCAGAAAAAGAATCTTAGGATTTGGCATTCCCGAATTATCTTAAAGCCCCATCTGACGGATTACTCGTCTGATGGAGCTTTAGTCGTGTTTTAAATCAAGCCTTTTTCTGACCCCATCTGTCTTCCCCTTGGATAAGGAGAAGGACGTTTTGAATAGATCACAATAGTATTAAAAACCCAGACGTCATCCTGTCCGCCAGCTGGCGGATCAGGATCTTTGTGAAGGCTGGTAGTTCGATCAAATCTCCCGGCTCCGATTTCTAACTCACCTACACAAGCGCAGGGCTGAAGCCCTTGCTAGCTTATGAACGAGGTTTTATTCTATACTCAATTATTAACGTCATCCTGAAGATACTACCGAAGGATCTGCACGATTAAAGAACTAGCTCTAAGGTTTATTTCTTGTCTGCACGCCGGGCGTGAACGCCCTACTAGCTTAAGTTTTGGTGTATGATTTTAAACCAGCAGATTCTTCAGGACCGGCGCGGGTTGTATCCTGAAACAGGATGTTTTAAATAGAAGACAATTGTTTTAAAAGCCCAGACGTCATCCAGTCCGCCAGCTGGCGGATCAGGATCTTTGTGGGGTCTGGTAGTTTAATCAGGTCTCCCTGCTCCGATTTCTAACCCACCTCCGACCCCTCCCTAAGATTAGGGAGGGGAGCTCCTTAAGAACATCTCAGTAGTGATAAAATCCGGTCATTCCTGCGGAGCCAGGAATCTGGATCGTTCTCACAGGCATGCTCCTCTAAACCAATCCGGATCTCGGGCATACGCCGCGAGATGACCATAATTGAATCTTACCAAGATCGAATGCCAACAAAGCAGATTGAACATACCCACCGGGCGTGAACGCCCTACTAGCTTAAGTTTTGGTGTATGATTTTAAACCAGCAGGTCCTTCAGGGCCGGCGCGGGTTGTATCCTGAAACAGGATGTTTTAAATAGAAGACAATTGTTTTAAAAGCCCAGACGTCATCCTGAACTCGTTTCAGGATCTTTGTGAAGGCTGGTAGTTCGATCAAATCTCCCGGCTCTGTTTCTAACCCACCTACACAAACGCAGGGCTGAAGCCCATGCTAGCTTATGAACGAGGCTTTATTCTATTCTCTATATTTAACGTCATTCCTGCGGAGGCAGGAATCTGGATCGTTATGAATGGCATATTCCTCTAAAACAATCCGGATCTCGGGCATACGCCGCGAGATGACTCTTTTGAAATGAATTAACCCAATACCCAAAGTCCAGTTACGAACGTCACATGAGTGACAATGGACATTGGATGTTCAGTATTGGGTGTTGAGTTAGTGCCTATCTGTCTGAAATCGCTGCGGATTAAAATCCCGGCTGGTTTACTTGAGTAGATCTATATCACCACCAACAGCAGTATTAAGTTTGCCAGAGAGGACTTCAGTCCGACACTTTTCACTTCTAACTTTTCACCTCTCACTTTTCACTTTTAACTCCCTCCCCCCTCTAACATCTTTATGTGACTACACCCAACACACTGTAAAACAGATACATGCCGTTAACAAGGCAGCAGCGGCAGCTGCATTAACCATTAACGAACAGGAGACATCATGTCTGTAAAGTATAAAATCATAGAACGAGGAGAGCCGGGAGTGGTCGGCGGTGGAACCAAGAAGTTTTACGCTTCATTAATTAGTTCAGGAAGTCTGGGAATAGAAGCCCTGACCGACAGGATCCAGCAAATGAGTACGGTAACCGGTGCGGATATACGCGCGGTATTGTATGCTATTGCTGATATCGTACCTCAGTTGTTGAGCGAAGGACAGATCGTGACGATCGGCGATCTGGGTAACTTCCGCTTAAGCGTATCCAGTGAGGGTAGCGATACCGAAGAAGAAGTAACGAAAGCGAACATCCGTAAGTCGCGCATTCTGTTCCGACCGGGTTCTAAGTTCGCAAACATGCTCAGTAACCTGGAGTACGAAAAATCATGATAACCCATAAAAAAGAACACTAACAGGCATGGCTGCCCCAGTAGTCATGCCTTTTTTGTTGCGCAACAATCTCTTAATTGATGCGCATCTCTTTCCTCATTCATACGCAACGACTCGTTAATTCATAAGCATCAGCAAAGTAAGGAGTAACTATAGGCTGAAATATTGCGCTGATTTCCTTTTTGGTCATCCTGATCCCGAAGTTTCGGGACGAAGGATCTGCACAACTAAAGAACTAGCACAGAATCAATGTAGGGTTACCTTCCATTGATCTGGTCATTCCTGCGAAGGCAGGAATCTGGATCGTTATGAATGGCATATTCCTTTATACCAATCCGGATCTCGGGCATACGCCGCGAGATGACCTACTAACTCCATTCACGATCCCGAGAATTCGGGAGAAGTGATCTCCCAAAAATGAGCGGATATCGCTAAATGAGATTACTTCAGTCTCACTTTATCAGTTTCAATATATTCGAATAAATGGCTGTACTGTTTTCCTGCTTTTGTATTTGTATGTGTTCGCAACCGGATTTGCTCCGGTAGTGCTATGTCCCCAGACTTTTGATGGTATAATCCACGCTCGCCAATCTCTTTGCTGATTTCATGGATAGTTGCAGTCCTGTTCTCTTTACTTAGTAGAACTACAGCAATTGCTTCATGAAGTGTGAGTATATTATTCATTGGACCTCGGTAACAAATCTAAACCCAGCTCTTTCAAAAAGCTATTATGCTTCTCAGTAGCTGAATTTATTTTTTTCTCAATATCCACAAGCTTTTCATTTACTTCTTTTAAGTCAATAATTGGATCTGCTTTCTGAGTACTTACATAACGAGAAATGTTTAGATTGAAACCGTTCTTCTCGATTTCTTCCATCGAAACTCTTTTGGCGTACCGTTCAATTTTTTCAGGACGCTCAATGTAGGTATCGATTATTCTCTTGATATCCTTTTCTCTGAGTTCGTTTTGACGCTTACCTTTTTTGAAGTTTTCGTCAGAACTAGCATTGATAAATAATACATCGTCTTCTTTCTTACACTTTTTAAGCACAAGAATACAAACAGGAATACCTGTGGAATAGAACAGATTGGAAGGAAGTCCGATCACCGTATCAATATGATTGTCTTTGAGGAGTTTGGTTCTGATTCTCTCTTCTGCTCCGCCACGGAATAGCACACCATGAGGAAGAATGATTGCCATAGTTCCTTCCTGACTCAGAAAATGAAATCCATGTAACAAGAAAGAGAAGTCGGCAGCGGATTTGGGCGCTAAACCATAACTTTTGAACCGGAAATCTTCCGCCATTGTATCGTTTGGTACCCAACGTAAACTAAATGGAGGATTGGCAACTACCGCATCAAATTCTGTTTTTTTGGATGGGTTCATTTCATTTAAAATGTCCCACTGGTTTTTTAGAGTATCCCCGTGAAAGATTTCGAACTCTGTATCTTTCATCCCATGCAGGAGCATGTTCATGCGTGCAAGGTTATAAGTAGTTACGTTATTCTCCTGACCATAAATTTTACCTACAGTACCGTTATTATCATTGATTCGCTTCCTCACATTCAGTAATAACGAACCCGAACCACAAGCGAAATCCAATACCTTATCAAGCTTCTTTTTCTTTCCGGTTTTGGGGTCCTGACTGTCTAACGTAACAATCTCAGAAAGAACAGTAGAGATTTCCTGAGGGGTATAAAATTCACCGGCTTTTTTACCAGAACCAGCCGCAAACTGACCAATCAGGTATTCGTAGGCATCGCCTAGGGTATCGGTATCTGTTGAGAACTCAGCAATTCCTTCTGCAATTTTCTGGATGATGGTGCAAAGCTTATTATTCCGGTCTTTGGGAGTCTTACCCAATTTTTCGGAACTCAGGTTGATCTCAGAGAACAAGCCTTTAAAGGTACTTTCAAAAGACTCGTTCTCAATGTAGCGGAATCCCTCTTCTAACGTGACCAATAATTCACCGTTCTGGGTTCTAGCCATTTCGGCAATATTACTCCACAGGTGTTCCGGTTTAATTACATAATGCACCTTTCTTCGCATTTGTTTTTCAAATTCGGATACAAACTCTTCATTCTCAGCATACCAAATCTGTAATGGCGAATGTGCTTTGAGTTTATTCATTACATCCGCTGGGGTATTATCCGGATAGTCAGAACCCAATTCCTTCTTTGCTGATTCTTCGTAATTATTCGAAAGGTATTTCAAAAACAAAAAGGATAGCATGTAATCTCGGAAGTCATCTGCATTCATGGCTCCGCGTAATTGATCAGCGATATCCCAAAGTGTTTTACCTAATGCTTGTTGGTCTTTTTTTGTCATAGAATTTTTTGTCCAGGTTTAAACAATTTCTCAATAGCTTCCATTACGTCTATAATTACATTTTTGTCATTGTCATTTAAAAATGACGCCTTTTGATTATAAAATTCATGAGTTCGAGCATTGATGATATCTGTTTTCTCTGTGACTTCAGATATTCCCATTTTATCTAACGCATAACTAAATTTCGGTTTGCCGAGAAAAGAACTTAGCGTTTCAAGTAACTGTCTGATCAAAGCAAAATGGGAATAATCCAGATTATCGTTTTGAATTGCATCATTAAGCATATCCACCAGTAACAAATGGTAAAAGAAGCTTCCCTTTTTAGCAGATTTTAGAGTGTGATCATCATCACTTTTTTGAAGGATTCTAACAACGTATTTATTTTTTTCTTCACCCTTTTGATTTTTCGCTTTGAAGTATGAACTATTATCTGCATTTCTAAGCCAACTTGATAAAGTTGAGAACAATCCCGCGTGATGTGTTGTAAGAACAATTTTTGTGCTGTCAATTTTATCCTTGAAAAGATCCAATATTAAACGTGCAGTATTAAAGACATTATTATCATCTAGGCTAGAAACAGGATCATCAATAAAGATGTAATCCTTTTGATTGTCAACTAATTCACTAACCTCAAAAAGAGTTAAGAACCAGCACCAAATAAACATACGCTCTTCACCTCTCGAAATTTTTACGTTTGTTTCTTCATCTTCTGGATAAAAAAAAGAAACTGATTTCCATCCTTTTTGAGGATCATCGTCCTGAATCAGATTAAATCTAAAATCAAATTTGGTAGAATAGTACTTTAGTTTATTTTGAATATCTAATTCAGTACCCATGTACTGGTGGAAATCGTTTAAAGAACTAGGTTTTATAATAAGCTCCATTGCCTCATTGTCCCATGTAAAAAGGTCTTCACTGTAGGCGTTAAAATACACCCCACTATGGGATCCATCTTTTCTCTTTAATGAATCTTTGAGATTAACCGATAGACGTGTTTTTCCTGTACCATTAAAGGCATAAACTAAATATACATTCTCTGATGCTTGAATTATTTTATCTGTTACTTCTTGTAATGTCACAGTTAATCTATTTTAAATTTGGAAATAGCCCCTGCATTAATCCTTTTTTATGGTGACGCAATTCATCAATTTTTTCAACTTGTTCATTGATTATGGCATCAATAGTTGCAACACAGTTTGATATTTTTATCTGTTCATCTTCACTTTTTGGAAATTTGATTGAAATATTCTTCAAGTCAGTATTGTATAATCTCTTTATTACACCACCATCTGAAGTTTGCCACTTTATATTAGAATAGCAGTAGTACAAAAAATCGTTTTTTACTTCCGAATGATCATGTTCCAGCCAAACAATATTTGAATCTTGAAAATATGCTGGCTCACCATTGTAGATAACGAGTCTTCCAATCGTGCCGGATGCAGAAATTAAAATATCGCCCTTATCAGGAAAGTTGTAGTTCTCTTTGTAATCATTATATAAGTCGTCAGGGATATAAGCGTCAGCCTCTTTTCCGAAAGTTCCAATCTTATAAAAAGGAATACCTCCTTCAGGATTGGGGGTAGTCTGATTTTTGAAAATGCGTTTACACATTTTCGGGTCACCAACCTCACCAAGCTTTTTCTCCACCCACTCCCCATCTTTCTCAAACTCTGGAAAGCGAACTTTTGGAACCGTCTCACCTTCTTGTGGAAATAAGTTTTGCAGTAGCCCTTTTTTGTGGTCTTTAAGGGCTTCCAGCTTTTTGTTGTGGGCGACGATTAACTTATCTAAGGAGGAAAGGCAATCGGCGATTTTTTGTTGTTGGGATTCATTATCTACAATTGGTATTTGGCAAGTAATGATTTGTTTTGGATAAATATGCTTAACAGTTGTACCCGAAACTAATTTTATTATCTCCCTTTTGGAATGATTAAGTAAATAACTTAGGAAAATTGAATTAACTCTTAACTTTGGTCGAAGAATGTTCATGTCCCCTCCAAGTAGTACATCATCAAGAGTAATTGCAGAGGCTTTTGCCAAACCATCTGGTGTTACATCCGAGCTCGGCATCAAAATATCTCCAGATTCACTCCTAAAACCATCTTTTTTATCTGTTCTTGAGTAAATATCTAAAATGATTTCACTATACTTCGTAAACAACTCACCATAATGAATACATAATTCAGTACCATCTTCATTAATATCAGATTTAGAAAATGTACTCCCCCTATACACGTCACAAATTTTTGACACCCTAGTAATTGCCCAATGCCCAGTAGGTTCATCAAATCTTAACTCGGGTATCACCAGCTTCAATTCTTTATTCATAAGCAGCTAACCCCGAGATTTCGCGCCCTTCCGCCAATTTCTTAAGTTGGGGAACTAAGTCTTCCATCAAAGCCAGTTCTTTGGTTCGGCGTTCTTTCCAACTGAGTTCGAGGGGTTCCAGTAAATCAGTGAGTTTTTCCCCGTCAAAGATCATACGATTCATAATTTGTTCCACAAAGGTTTTCAGCTCTGCTGTTTCCAAGCCATGTTTATTTGCTATCTCGGCTATTTCTTTATTGTGCTTATCAACCTTAAAGGTTTCGTAGCCTTCGCGAAGGGTTTGCACATCTTTACCGCTTTCCCAGTCCAGACTGTTTATATAATCCGTCAGGTCTTCCTCTTCTTCCATCAGGTTCGCGTTGGACTTCAGTAAGCTAATCACCTGAGCCTTAGACATCTTTTGCTTGGATGGTTTTTTCTGGGTGCTGTCAGCCACCAGATTCATAATGTAGTCGTAGTCAATCACCGCAGAGGCAAACAATACAAACTCAAAATCCAGTTGTTGGATATCCTCTGAGGCCTCATCTCCTTTTTTATCCTGAATGGCTCGTAATTGTTTCGCAGTTTCTAAATATGAGCTTCTGAATTCCTGTAATGAATCAGCCGGAAGTATGCTCTCAATTTCGGCTTGTTGTTTTTCATCCAGATCGGTGTATTGATCCAACTGGGTTTTAAGGCGCTGCACTTCCTTAAAGTTCTTTACAAAAGCCACTTTTGCCGCATCTCCTCTTAAACTATACACTTCTGAAGGTTCATTTACCAGATTGTGCTCCTGCATAAATTCACCCAGTTTTTCTACAGCTTCCTGATATTTGTCAATAACCACGGGAGCAGGATCGACCATCCAGATTTCTTTGGCATTACCTGCATCTTCTCCGGAAAAGAGAGCAATGGCCTGATTAACCAAATCCTGCTGTGAACGGAAATCCAGAATATTCCCATACGGCTTACTATCGTTTAACACACGGTTGGTACGGGAGAAAGCTTGTATTAAACCATGATACCGAAGGTTTTTATCTACGTACAGCGTATTGAGGTATTTGGAATCAAAACCGGTTAACAGCATATCTACCACAATGGTAATATCAATCTTGTTTTTATGCGGATAATCTTTGTTGCTGTATTTCTGATTCTTGATACGACTTTGTACATCCTGATAGTATAAATCAAAATCGTTAATGCTGTGATTGGTCCCGTATTGCTCATTATAGTCATTAATGATCTCAATCAGAGCTTGCTTCTTTTCTTCTGGATTATGCTTGTTGTCTTCTTTTTCCTGAGCTAAATCTTCCTGGAGTTGTTTGATATCTTCCGCATTCTTTTGGCTTTTTTGATCGCCATCTTTTGCAATCAATTGCGCAGGAGGAGAAAATACACACGCAATATTTAATGGAGCATAGTCTTCATCTTCGAAACTCTTTTCTTTCTGAAGTGCCCTAAACAAACGATAATACTCAATAGCATCATTAATGGATGACGTAGCGAAAACGGCATTGAACTTTCGTTGGTTAGTTGCCGCATTATGTTTGTTTATAATAGCTTCAGCAACGGCTTGTTGTGTAATGCCTTCGCCAGGCTTCACAAGCTTCTCATCTTTGCCTTTGAAATAATCGATATGGAAACGTAATACATTTCGGTCATCGATGGCATGAGTTATGGTGTATGCATGAAGTTCCTTTTCAAAAATGGTCTTCGTAGTCTTGTAGTATTCAACCTCACCTTCACGCACTTTATAGGTGGCATTATCATCAAAAATGGGAGTTCCGGTAAACCCGAATAACTGAGCTTTAGGAAAGAACTCTTTAATTGCCTTATGGTTTTCGCCAAACTGAGAACGATGACACTCATCAAAAATGAATACCATGCGTTTATCACTTAATGGCTCTAACCGTTCTTTGTAGTTCTTTTTATAAGTTCCATCTAATGCCAGCCCTAATTTCTGTATTGTCGTCACAATCACCTTATCTTCATAAGAAGTAGAGAGTAATCGTCTCACCAACATTTCGGTATTAGTATTTTCTTCTACACTGCCTTCCTGGAACTTGTTGAACTCTTCACGAGTCTGTCTATCCAAATCTTTACGATCTACAACAAACAAACATTTCTCAATCTCCGGATTACTTTTTAATAGTGTTGAAGCCTTAAAAGAAGTAAGCGTTTTCCCACTTCCCGTTGTATGCCAAATATAACCATTTCCCCGATTCTCATTAATGCAGTCCACAATCCTTTTCACAGCATAAATCTGATAGGGTCGCATCACCAGCATTTTCTGCTCACTTTCCACCAATACCATATACTTACTGATCATTTCAGCCAGAGTACATTTGGACAGAAATTTCTTCGTGAACGGTTCAAGATGCGTTATTTTCTTATTGTCTTCATCTGCCAATTGATAGATGGGGAGGAATTGCTCATCTGCATTAAATTGAAAATGCTGTTTTTTGTTATTGGCGAAGTAAATAGTGTTACTTCTGTTGCTTACAATAAACAACTGCATAAAACACATCAGAGAATTGCCATAACCGTTGCCGGGTTCATTCTTATAATCCACAATTTGCTGCATGGCTTTACGCGGAGAAATATCCAGTCTCTTCAATTCGATCTGAACCACCGGTAACCCATTAATCAACAGAATTATATCATACCGCTGATTGCTGTTTTCGGTATTCATTCGTAACTGGGTAATCACCTCAAAGTCATTCTTACACCAATCCTTAATGTTTACCAGAGTATAATGTAGAGGAGTACCGTCTTCCCGCTGGAAATATTGTTGTTCCCGAAGCTTTTTGGAAGCTTCAAAAACGTCCGGCTCAATGATATCTTCTCTAAGTCTTAGAAATTCATTTTCTGAAAGACGTACTCGATTCAGTGTTTCAAACTTCTTTTTGAAGTTTTCCTCAAGAGCGTACCTGTCTGTAATATCAGATCTGTAAGTATACTTAAGCTCTTGTAGATACTTAACTAAACTTTCTTCTATCTGGTGTTCTTTGATCATGCAATAAGATAATATTTTAATAATAACTTGATATACCTTATTGAACAAAAGAGGAGAGGTTTATAATTTTTGTATAACCCCCAACCCCTCAATAACCAATCCGGCATTTACTAAACTGATGGCGGTTTTCTGGGCTTTCTTGCTGGTTTTGTCGCCGTTGGGTCCGTAAATGGGATCGTCGATGATGGGATAGCCCCAATGTTCTAAATGCAAACGAATCTGGTGGGTGCGTCCGGTTTTAGGTTCGCATTTAATGATGGCGGAATCTTCTTTTCGTTCTATAACGGTGAAGATGGTTTCAGCAGGCTTGGCGTTGGTCAGGTCGGGATTACTTTCAAAGACAAATCCCGTTTTACGCTTGATGGGTGTGTTAATGATCACTGAATCTTCTTCCGGAACTCCCGAGACTTCAGCGAAATAGGTTTTTTGTACTCTGCCTTCGGCAAACTCTGTCATGGCGCGCTGGGCAAAGGCTTTGGTTTTGGCAAAGAGTACGATTCCCGAAGTCACGGCGTCTAAGCGATGCACAATTTTCAGATCGGCATAGCCCATATCTTCCAACATAGCCGTGAGTGTATTCTTGAAATAACGTCCTCCCGGATGCATCGGCAACGGCGCGGGTTTATACACGGCGATCCAGTCGTCAGTTTCCTGCAGGATCTCAATTTCATCCGGCACACTGGGTTCGATAACATTGGGGTTGTGATGGAAAACAGAATCGGATTTTTTGAGCAAGACATCCGGCGCAGCAGATTCTTCATTCAATCCCACTCTCCCGTTGTGGATCCGTTTTTCCCATTCTGATTCAGCGCGAAAGGGAAATCGAGTGACCATCATCTCCAGCAATGACTTTCCAACAAATTCGTCCTGAACTTTAAAACGATGTGTGATCGGGTACGGCGATATCAGCCGAACCTTACGACTGTTCAGCTGCTTGTTGGGAAGCATGTCGGTCTTTGAAGTCATCGCCGAAATAGTTGTACCATTTGCGGAAAGGTTTAAAGGCATTTTCAGGGTCAAAAGGTCGGCAGTATTCGCTTTGTTTACATTCGTCACTGCAACACCCTTCCATGATATGCGCGCCTTCTTCTGAGCAGACAAACAGTTTGTTGCATTCCATGTTGGCACAATTCACGTAGGTATCGGCCGGTTTTCCGGTGATCTCACATTTGGCGATCGGCGCCAGATCTTTGGGATTTACAGGCACAACGAGGCGATCATCAAACACAAAGCATTTTCCTTCAAAGTGCTTGCCTTCTTCTTCTTTGGCGTAGCGAAGGATTCCGCCGTGCAACTGGTTTACATCGTCCCAGCCTTGCTCTTTCATCAGCACAGAAAATTTCTCGCATCGAATTCCGCCGGTGCAATACATCAGTACTTTTTTGTCCTTGGGGATCTCAGCTTCTTCCAGCCACTGCGGAAAGTCAAAGAAGTTTTCGACATCCGGTTTCAACGCCCCTTTAAAGTGACCGATCTTTGATTCATAGTTATTGCGGACATCGATCATCACGTGATCTTCCTCTTCCATCACTCTGCGCCATTCAGCCGGAGATAAATGGTTGCCTCCGTCTTTGGGATCAACTCCATCCACATGCAGAGAAACAATTTCTTCTCTGGTCTTACAGATCAACTTGGAAAACGGGATATAGTCTGATTCATCCGTCTTAAACTCGGTGTTTTCAAATCCCGGGATGGCTCTCAGGTCTGCTTTATACTGCGCCATTTGCTCCGGCGTACCGGCAGCGGTTCCGTTTATTCCTTCAGAGGAAATATAAATTCGTCCTTTGATGCCTAGGTCTTTGCAGTATTGTTTGTGCTGTTTGGCAAACTGCTCGGGATGCTCAATCGTATTAAAGTAGTAGTAGAGAATAACTTCGTACATATTTCTTAGTGCAATTCTCGTTTAAAATATTATCTTTTCAGTGGAGTTTATCCTACGGGGCAAAGTTACGAATTTTATATTTAAATAATGTTGAGGCGACTATGGTGTTAAGAGCAAAATTTTTGTGTGGTTTGATGGTTACTGTTTTGCTGGCGGGCTCAGCATATGGACAAACAAACCGGCACCAGATCCCGGATATTATTCAGGAATTTAAAAAGGGGAACTCGACTGCAGATGATGCGCTTCAACAAATACGGGATCATTTTTCAAACGGAGAAATTCATAAATGCTCCGCTATCGAACATATTTTTGTTCATAAGTATAAAGATGAGATCTCTTCTTCGCTTTTAGAACCAAATGATCGGTTCAGAGAAAAATCGGCTCAGGCAACTTATACAAGTCCGTCGGGTAAATTTGTACTTACCTATCAAACAGCGGGAGATGATGCTGTCCCTGCAACAGATAGCAATACCAATAATGTACCCGATTATATTGAAGAAGCCGGTATAGCAGCAGATTCTACTTACAACTATTTGGTGCAAACGTTGGGTTTTGGTGATCCTATCCCGGATGGCAATACTTACGATATTGCTTTTGAAGACCTTCAGTCTGTGTATGGTTTTGCAGAAACTATTGGTGGTGATGGCCCGGGTACTCAAATAGTTATCGAAAATGATTTTGTAGGATTTCCTGAGAACGATGATCCGGATGGTGATCAATTAGGAGCTTTAAGAGTAACGATAGCTCATGAGTTTAAACATGCTATTCAGTTTGCTCAAAATAATTTTAACGGAGATTCGGATCTTTGGGCAGAAATGGATGCCACGTTGATGGAAGAAGTGGTCTATGATCTGACTAACGATTATTACAATTATTTAGGAGGTGCCGGAGATGTGTTCGGAAGTCCCGGAACTACCGTAGCACCAGGTTCTTACGAAGACATTACATGGGCACTTTATTTTCATGAAAAGATAGGAGCAGATTTTTGGCCGGGCGCATGGAGCAGAATTGAGAACAGTATTCCGGATCTGCCGTTATTAGACGCCGTTGAGCAGGAATTGTCATCCCGCCAGCTTGATTACACAGAGTCTCTTTTAGAGTTATACTCATGGCATTTTGCTTCGGGAGCTTATAATAATGTTAACTTTGGCTTTGGAGAGAGTTTGTTTTACCCCACTCCGAATGCGCAAAGAACGGATACTCAAATTGGCGATGTTATGTCATCGGATATAAGCTTAGGAAGGCTTGCCAGCTATTTCGTAAATGTGAAACCTCCATCTAATCAAACCGGCGACGTTGCCATTATATTAGATACCGATTCTCCTGATATAGCTCTTGCAGTGGTGGCAATTTTTGACAATGGCTCTGTTTCATTCGAATATGCAGTACCGGAGGGAGAGTTCATGGTGGTGAAGAAAGAATGGGCTTGGTCTGATATTGATCGGGTAGGAGTAATCGTGCTTAACGAAAACAGAACGGCATCTCAGACATTCAAGATCAGAATATCATCTACTATTCAGACTTCTGTTTTTGATGATGATACCAGACCTGATGTAACAGAACTAAAACAGAATTACCCTAACCCTTTTAATCCGAGCACAACTATTCCTGTTAGTATTTCGGAGTTTCAAAAAGTAAAAGTAGATGTTTATGACATGACCGGAAGACTGGTGAGATCTGTGTTTAACGGAACGTTGCCAACAGGAAATCATGCATTGTCTGTAAATCTGGAAGACCTGGCTTCAGGAGTCTACATGTACCGACTTCAAACCAATGATATGGTTCAGATCAAAAGAATGACACTGGTTAAATAGAAATAAATACCAAGCTTCAAATTACAAATAACAATCTGGCTAACTAGATCACAATAGTATAAACCCCCAGACGTCATCCTGAACTTGTTTCAGGATCTTAGTGGGGGCAATTTTCTATAGTTATGGTCATTCCTGCGAAGGCAGGAATCCGGATCGTTATCAAAGGCATTTTCCTCTAAACCGATCCGGATCTCGGGCATACGCTGCGAGATGACGATTTTGAAATTAACTCAATATCCAATGAGGAATAAGGAACATCCAAATTCCAGCTAAGAATGTCACGTGAGCGACAATGGACATTGAATGTTCAATATTGGATGTTGAATTACCGCTTACCCACCGGGCGTGAACGCCCTACTAGCATAAATTTTGATCTGTGATTTTAAACCAGCAGGTCCTTCAGGGCCGGCGGTTTGTGGTTTACCAACCTGTAATCGCTGCAGATTAAAATCCCGGACCCTTTCGCGAGCGACAGCGAAGTGATCTCCCGAATAGGATTGGTATATAACTACAGGAGATTGCTTCGTCGTATGCACTCCTCGCAAAAGGTTAGTTAATTATATTTGAGGACCCCATCTGTCTTCCCCTTGGATAAGGGGAAGGACTTTTTAAATAGATCAGAATAATATAAAAACCCCGACGTCATCCTGAGGATACCTCCGAAGGATCTGCACGATTAAAGAGCTAGCTCAAGATTTAATTCATGCCCCCAAACCCGCAGGGCTGAAGCCCTTGCTAGCTTATGAACGAGGTTTTATTCTATTCTCTATAATTAACGTCATTCCTGCGGAGGCAGGAATCTGGATCGTTCTCACAGGCATGCTCCTCTAAACCAATCCGTATCTCCACTGCGGAATGCCCTTCTTTTGTACCGACAAAAGTACCAAAAACTCCCGGCGTAGTTCATTCCGTGCCTGTCATCTGCGAAGCGAGGGACAAACCTAAATGCTTCGTTCCTCAGCAAGTTTTGCCCGGCTCACTTCTGCCAATGATGACAAGCTATTACTTCATGAACTACATGCCGAAGCAAACGGATAGAACGTATTTAACCAATAGTACAAAACCACAGACGTCATCCTGAACTTGTTTCAGGATCTTTGTGGGGGCTGGTAGTTCCATCAAATTTCTCGGCTCCGTTTGCTAACCCACCCCCGTCCTCTCCCTAAGATTAAGGAGGGGAGCTCCTTAAGAACACCCAACTTCCAGTTATGAATGTCACATGAGTAACAATGGAAATTGGATGTCGAGTGTTGAACTCGTTACAGGATCTTAGTGGTGGCTATTTTCTATAACTATGGTCATTCCTGCGAAGGCAGGAATCCGGATCGTTATCAAAGGCATATTCCTCTAAACCAATCCGGATCTCGGGCACACGCCGCGAGATGACGATTTTGAAATTAACTCAATATCCAATGAGGAATAAGGAACATCCAAATTCCACCTATGAACGTCATATGAGTAACAATGGACATTGGATGTTGAGTGTTAAGTTAAGTGTGGAAGGCAACTCAACACTAAACACTCAAAACTCATCACTTCTTAGAAGGCAAAATCTTCCCTTCCACAGCACCGAAGCCAATTCGATAATCATCGTTCTCTGCATATCCCGTCATGATGATATTATCGCCGTCCTGAATGAATTTTCTTTCCGAGCCGTCATTTAATTGTACAGGCTTGCTTCCTTTCCAGGTAAGTTCCAGCATACTTCCGTAAGAATCCTCAGTATTTCCGCTGATGGTTCCTGATGCGTACATATCGCCGGGACGTACATTACAACCGGTAACCGTTTGATGAGCTAATTGCTGAGCCATACTCCAGTACATATGCTTGTAATTTGATGTAGCCAGTTTGTGTGGTTCGTTTAGATTCTCGTTATCCAGATACACTTCCAGATTGATATCAAAAGTGGAACGGTTTTTCTGATTTAAGTAAGGAAGCACCTCCGGATCCTGTTCCGGCATATCCAACCTGAATGGAGATAAAGCATCCAGCGTCACGATCCAGGGAGAAATACTGGTTGCCCAGTTTTTGGCAAGAAAAGGTCCTAGCGGCTGATATTCCCATTTCTGAATATCACGGGCGCTCCAGTCGTTAACCAGAACCATCCCGAAAATATGATCTTCAGCGTTGTCTACGGAAATCGTATCACCAAGCTCGTTTCCGGGACCGGTAAAAAAGCCGACTTCCAGTTCAAAATCCAGAAGCTTACTGTCTCCAAATACAGGCTGGTCGGAATCGTTGGGAATGGTTTGACCTTTTGGACGATGCAGATCCGTTCCGCTTAACACTATGGAACTAGCACGGCCGTGATAACCAACGGGCAAATGTTTCCAGTTTGGCATCAGAGCATTGTCCGGGTCGCGAAACATAGATCCTACATTGAATGCGTGTTGCTCAGACGAGTAAAAGTCGGTGTAGTCTCCAATCTCGACAGGCATAATCATTTCCACATCTTCCATGGGAACAAAAACCCGTGATCTGAGCAGGTCATCATCTCTCAAAGTTGGATTCTCTTTATCGAGGAGACTAGTCAATGTTTGGCGCGCTTCCTGCCAGGCCGGCTTTCCAAGTCCCATAAAGAAATTGAGAGTAGAATCCTGAAAAGCGAATTGGTCTTTTAAATATTTGCCATCAAATAAACCCGCTTCATCCAGAACAAAAAGGTCGATCACATAATCACCAATAGCAGAGCACAGATGAATCTCTCCATCTTCTGTTTCGAAAGCGCTGAACGGAAGGTTTTGAATTGGAAAATGAGATTCTTTATCAACGGGAATAAATGAAGTAAGCATAAAGTCTTTTGAGATTTAAAAGGTCATCGTAAGGTAAAAAAACCTCGGCTTAGTTAAGAACTGAAATCAACGGCGTTATAGAATCGGGAACCGGAAAGGTAAAAATTAGTAAATAAAATGTTCGGTGTACTTAAACGTGCTTTTTGTAGCCCATCAATAAAGTGCACTAAACAACTTAATATTAATGAACAAAGAGGATATGAAATCCAATAATATACTAACACTGTTAGTGATAGGAATTCTTTCTATATCACTTTCAAATTTTACTCAAGCTCAGGCTGTGATAGGCCCTGATCTTCAAAACACACTAAATACAGCCGCGGAGTCTGTAGAGGTAATTATCACCTTTTGGGGCAATGAAGCTCCCGATGCCGGCGAGTTATCGATACTAAATGACGCCGGTATTTCAATAGGTTATTCTTTTCAAAGTTTACCTATGGCAGGCGCTATTGTTACTCCTGCACAAATTACTGACCTGGCATCCAGGCAGGAAATAAGATCGATCTATTTAAATAAAGAGCTTTCTTATTTCAACAAAGATTCAAGAGCGATCACAGGTGTAGATAAAGTTCAATCTAACGCTGAGTTTACATCTCAAAACGGCGGCTTCCCGATTTCCGGAAAAGGAATTGGAGTTGTTGTGAATGACAGCGGGGTCGATGGAACTCATCCCGATCTGGAATATGGAACCGCACTGGTTCAAAATGTGCTGGGATCAACAAACTTACATGCATACAGCGATCTAGCTCCTGTAACTTATGTTGAAGGCGTGCCTAATACAGATACCAACTCAGGTCATGGTACACACGTAGCCGGAACAGTTGGTGGTCGCGGTGTAGCTTCAAATGGTAAACATCAGGGAGTAGCGCCCGGTGCCGATCTGATTGGTTATGGATCAGGTGGTGCTCTTTTTGTACTTGATGGAATTGGCGGCTTTGATTACGCCATAACACATCAGTTTGAATATGGAATTCGCGTGATAACTAATTCCTGGGGTTCTTCAGGTAACTTTGATCCGAACCACCCAATTAATCTGGCTAGTAAATTGGCTTATGATCGTAATATCGTAACGCTTTTTGCTGCCGGAAATGAAGGACCTGGTGAAGATACTCACAATCCATACGCTAAAGCACCATGGGTAATTTCTGTAGGAGCCGGAACTAAAAGCGGTGAGCTTGCCGATTTTTCATCAAGAGGAACAAAAGGAAGAAGCGGAACTTTTGAACTGGATGGCGAAACGTTCACTTTTGTAGATGAACCAAGTCTTGTTGCTCCCGGAGTAGATATAATCTCAACGAGAACAGTAGCTCCAATTCCTTTATTAGGCGCAGAAGCTGATGCAGAATTAATAGAGCCGTCAAATCTGGCTTTTTATACTACTTCAAGTGGTACATCAATGGCGACACCGCATGTAGCAGGAATTGTTGCATTACTTCTGGAAGTAGATCCGACTTTAAACCCGGATGAAGTTAAAAGTATTCTTCAAAGCACAGCTACCAACATGCAAAGCAGAGAAAGCTGGGAAGTTGGTTCCGGATATGTGAATGCATTTGCAGCCGTTCAAAAAACGTATGACAGAGATGCTGAATTCGGAAGCAGCATTAACGCTAACAGAGAATTTAATGGTGAAGCTCAGTTTGATGTTCAGACGAATCCGTTTACAGTTAATTATGATCCAAGTGGAGTTACAAACGAAACACACAGTTTCAACTTAACAGGAAATGAAAGCGTGCTTTCTGTTCGTGCAAGCTTAGAAGGTGTTGCCGGCCAAACCGGAAACCCTGTTAATCTTATCGTTATTGACCCGAATGGCGTTGAATACAGCTCAGGAATTCCTGTTCTATTCACGCTTACTTATCTCAGAGAAGTTCAGGTTACAAACCCAATTGCAGGTGAATGGGCTGTGGAGATCCGCGGCCTGAGAGGCGACGAAGCTAACCCAACAAATGGTATCGGCATAGCTGAAACAGTTTCCGGTACTATTAAAACACAAACGGCAAGTGGCTATACAGGTTTAAATGATATAAACGGTCATCCTGCTGAAACCGCTATTAAACTGGCGATCTCAGAACGTCTAGTTGATAGCTTTAACGATAAAAGATATAAGCCGAACAGAAATCTGAAGCGTATTGAGCTTGCAGAATATCTGGTTATGGGACAAGAGATCCGACAGTCGCTGCCACTGAATGGAAATACATTCAGCGATGTAGACGGAGCCTTCGAAACGCTGATAGCTCAATCAGTAGTAGCTCAGGGAGCACCATTAAAAGATACCGCTCAATTTGATGACGGTGTTATGCTTGCCGGTTCTGCTTCGAGCTTTAATCCCAATGGGAATGTAAACCGAGCAGAACTTGCCTATTCTCTGGTTCAGAGTTTAGGACTTCAATGGGCTGCCGAAGAAATTGGCGAAGAAGATGTAACTGTTGTTTATAACGGAGAGAGAATTGCTGTTGAAGACTCAGATGAGATCCCGACAACATTCAAGCCGTATGTGCAAATTGCAATTGATCTGAACATTCTGAATGTGACGTACAGTCTTGAGCAAGGGCCATATGATCTGGAACCTGTAGTTAAAGCCGAGTTCAATCCCGGCGAGAACGTAAGCAGAGCTGATTTTGCTGTTGCAGCAACAAGAAGCTCCACTGCAAGTTTCGAAAGCACAGAAACACAGTCTAAAGCACTGCCACAAGATGAGGAAATGCTTACAGAGCAGGTTACTGAATTCAAATTGGATCAAAACTATCCGAATCCATTTAACCCGAGCACTACCATTTCTTACTCTGTGGCTGAGAATGCAGATGTAACTTTAAACGTGTTTAACATGTTAGGAAAGAAGGTAGCTACGCTGGTAAACTCCACCCAAAGCGAAGGTTCTTATACCGTAACATGGGATGCATCCAATGTAGCGAGTGGAATCTATATTTACCGCTTGCAGGCAGGGAACAAAGTGTTCACAAGAAAAATGAACCTGATTAAATAAGCCAAGTTTGATCAGAGATTCGAAGCCGGGTGTTTAATTACATCCGGCTTTTTTTATGCAATTAAATTTAACTCCTGAAGATCTTCTACGGGCTCGTCGAAACTGCAACTCCCGAACGAGGTGACAGAAAGATCGCGTAACATGTGCAGCTCTTCAAAAGAAACAGATTGTCCTCTCCATGAAAACTCAGATTCTTCAAAAGAGAAGTTTGAAGCATTTTCGTCATTCAGAATTTCCAGCAATTCGTCTTCAGAAAGCTTTTTGGAATAACTTAACAAAGAAGCCCCGAACACATTCAGAAAACCATGCATCTTAGTTTGTACAGAATCATTGTAGTGACGAACAGGATGGTGAAGTCCGGCCGTGAATTTTAGAGGGACAGCGTTTTCTCTGGAAAAAGAAATGGCTTCAGCCAAATAATCCGTTGGCGGAAATTGAAAAGCTTCTACTCCACCGCAACGGATCTTAAAACCGGAAAAACAGTAATTTTCCTTTTCATTCGATTCAAGCCATTCATTGTGTGTATGAATGCCCTGAACAAGTCCTTTGGCGTATTTCATATCGAAATCAAATCCCGGAACTTCAAAAAAGATCTGATAAGGTAATGTTTCAGATTTTGCCATGGATTGAACAGCGTACTCAATAGCTGCTTGAAGATCGGATGAGCTTTCTTCCTTCAGACAAACCAGCGGCACCTTAATTTCTAAAGTGGATATGTGGACTCTTTTATCTGTGGATGCAAGAGCGCGCTTAATGACTTCTACAGTGTTGTCGATTACTTTTTTGAAGCTGTAAAGATCATCAGAGGCAGCACCAACCAGCGTTATTTTAAAGGGAGAAGGAGAATCAGGCTCCGCATCAATGAGTGTAATAAGTTTAAGCAGTAGTCCGGTTCCGACAACAAATTTTGAAAGCATCCATGCTTCTTTCTGCTCAATATGAGAAAGATATTTCCTGAACGCCTCTTCCAAAGGTAGCTCAGAAGGCGGATATAAGCCCGCATAATCAATAATATCGGATAAGAAGGGACGTAAACTAGTCTTCAATTGAGTTTAGCATTTAATTCTGATTACCCGACTAACTTAACAGAATTCCAGCAAAATTGTGAGTATCATTATGCTATTATTCCTGATATAGCATTATTTACAGGGATTATTTGACAAAATCAGACTTTTGTTGCTAATTGGAGTTAACTAACTATGGGATATGAATAAATCAGAAACGATAAAAGCACTTAGTGAACGACTTGAGTTAACTCAAACTCAAACAGAAGAGTTATATAACTCGCTAGTGAGTACTTTTACAGAGCACCTGTCAAACAATAACGGCTTCAGCATTCCCGATTTCGGTAGCTTCAGCTCTGAGATCAGAGAAGAATACAAGTCCTATAATCCGCACTATAAGCAAATGATGCTTCTCCCAAAAAAGAAAGTAGTTCGGTTTTCTCAAAGCTCGGCTTTGAAAGATGAATTCAATGAGGCGGAGCTATGAGTAAAAAAATTACATTTTCGGAATTGATAAAAGCGTTTGCTGAATCAAATGGTATTACTCAGCAGAAAGCAGAGGAGATGATCCGTGGTGTTTTTGATCTGGTAATTGATGATCTGGAAGAAAGTGGAAAAGCATCTATAACCAACTTTGGTAGTTTCGAATTAAAAGACGTTGCTGAAAGAACGGGTATAAATCCGCAGACAAAAGAAGAGATCGTAATCCCGGCGCATAAGAAAGTATCATTCAAGCCTTTTAAAGCACTTGAACAAACAGTAAACGCACCTTTTACAGGATTGGAACCAACCTTGCTTGGTGAAAAGTCCGGAACTGAAACAGAAGAAACAACGGCAAAGCCAGAGAAAGAGCAGGAATCTGAAGTATTTGAAGATCCGTTCGAAGAAGTTATAAAGCCTGCTGAAGAACAGGCCGATGAAGCGGAAACGCCGGATTCAGTTGAGGAAGAAGCTGAAGAGGAACAAGAAGAAAGTGAAGCAGAAGCTGCTCCTGTTTTTAAAGCACCCGAAAAGGAAAATGGAAATGATATAAGTTGGGTCTTTATAGTTCTGGTACTGTTGATAGCCGGGACGGGAATTTGGTTTTTCTTTCTGAGAGATTCAGATCCGGGGAGTATTGACAATGTAGTTGCAGGAAATCAGACTCCGGCTCAACAACAAGCTGAGCAGGTTGAAAAAGTGCCACCTGCTGAAACGCCGGTAAAAGAAGAAAAAACCCCTGAAGCTTCAGCGGCATCATCAGAAACAAAGAATAATGTCAGTGCAGAACCGGCTGTGCAAAAAGAAAAACCAGCCCCAAAAGAAATGACCGCTTATATCATCGAAAAAGATGAATGGATGTGGGATATTTCAAGAGAAGTGTACGGCGCACCGTATTTATGGCCACTGATTTTTGAAGCAAATAAAACCGTAAATGACGATCCTAATTTAGTGGAGCCGGCTAATACCCTGATGATTCCTTCTTTGGAAGGAAGTTCGGCTAATCTGACAAAAGCAGATTATGCAAAGCTGGCCAAAGCAACGAAGTTAGTTTCTGAAGCATATGCTAAATCAGGAAATTCGGAACGTGCGAAGGAATATTCAAGATTCGCTGCTAAGTATGAAAGGCATAGTAAAAACTAAGCGGTTATAAAATCTAAAGTGAGTGCGTCGGCGATCTTTAATCCGGAGGAACTGAGCCGGATAGAATCAGAGGCGAAATGAATTTTGCCCTCTTTTTCTTTTCGTGTTAAGTATGCGAGCTGTCTTTCAGATAAGCTGTATTCATACTTTTTCTCCAAGTTTTCCAAAGAGACTCCTTTTACGGTTCTGAGTCCGAGCATGATCCGTTCTTCGGCAAGACTCTGAAGAGATAACTCTTCTTTTTCGGATTCGCTGAAATCTGTTTTTTGAAGATATTTTTTCAGATCCGGTTCATTTTCCCATCGGTAAGCAAAAGCATTTGATTCATCCCATTGGAAAGAATGTGCTCCGGGACCTAAACCAAGATAGTTTTTGTGCTCCCAGTAATTTGCATTATGAACGGCTTCCGATCCTTTTTTAGCAAAGTTGCTTACTTCATAGCGATGAATGCCTTTCTTTTTCAGTTTCTCTTCCACCAGCTCAAAATGCTTTTCCACGGTTTCATCTTCTGCGGGGATAAGTCTGCCCAGTTCAATCTGTTTTCCCAATCGGGTTTTAGGCTCAATGGTTAAGGAATAGGCAGAAACATGAGGCGGATCAAACTGCAAAAGGATGTCCAGGTCTTTTTCCAACATTTCTAAAGTCTGCCCGGGATTTCCGTAGATCAGATCAGCAGTAAACACATTTATTTCGGAAGCCTTAAGTAACTCAAGGCATTTTAAAGCTTCCGCCGAATTATGAGTTCGGTTCATGAATTTTAGCAGATCTTCATCAAAGGTTTGAACTCCCATACTCACCCGGTTCACGCCAATGCTTTTGAGTGCAGACAAATACTCTTTGGTAACATCGTCCGGATTCAGTTCAACGGTAACTTCTTTCAGATCTAAGCGGAATGAATCATCTAAAGCTTCGAAGATTTTACTGAACTGATCTGCGCTTAGTAAGGACGGCGTTCCGCCTCCAAAATAGATGGTGTCAATAATTTCGCTTGAATAGATCGTGTCCTTTTTTGAACGGATCTCTTCAACAAGCTTTTCAGCAAATGCATTTTTATTGCCGGGCTTGGTAACAAAATAGAAATCGCAATAGGAACAAGCTTGCTTGCAAAACGGGATATGGATGTAGATTCCGGACATCAATGGTCAATGATACAATTATCAATTAAAAATGGTTCAATTGATAATTGTGCCATTCTTAATTGTTCAGCCTTTAGGCTGATAAAAGGGATTCTCGTCGTATTTATCTTTCTGCTGATACGCTCGAAGATATTTCACATAGTTGGAAGCATATTTCGGAATGGACTTTATTTCTTCTTCCGTAAGTTTGCGAACCGCTTTTGCGGGCGAGCCCATGTACATATATCCGCTTTCCAGAGTTTTGCCCGGAGGAACCAAGGTGCCCGCAGCAACGATCACGTCCGGCTCAATAACAACTTCATCCAAAATGGTAGCATTGATTCCGATCAATACGCGATCTTTGATAGTACATCCGTGTACAACCGCACCATGACCAATAGTTACTTCGTTACCAATAATGGTTGGGCCTGTCTGATTCATAACATGAATACAAACGTTATCCTGTACATTACTTTGGTCTCCGATCTGTATAAAATTCACATCTCCCCTGATGGTTACGTTAAACCAAACACTGGATTCTTTTCCCAGGGTTACATCACCAATAATATCTGCGCTGGGAGCAACAAATGCGGTTTCATCAAATTGTGGGGTGCGTTTTAAAAATTCGTAGATCATGAGTTTTGTTCATTATAAATGAGTAAGAAATAATTACTGCCGGCACGGTTCAAAGATAAAGCAAAAAACACACAGAAGGTTTATCAAATAAGAAATGGTTTTAAAAAATTGAATTGGAAATTGATTCATAAAATGAAAGCGCTTACATTCTTGACAATCCGATACGTTGCAATGGCAAAAAATCTCTTAATAAACAGAATAAAGCACATCTTTGAATTAAAGAGTCTGCTCAGAATTACAGTAAAGTGTAGTCTCTCCCCCTCAATTTTGTTGGCGATCTTATTCTTTTCAACAGGTGTTATTAACGCACAGGTCAGTTCATCTCCTGCATTTCCTTCCAGATCTAACAGCATTACCATTGTCTTTGATGCCACCAAAGGAAACCAGGCTTTGCTCGGGCATTCCGGAGATGTTTACATACATACTGGATTGATCACAGATCAAAGTAATCCTGATAATCCACCGGATCCTGTGGGAAATCCCGGAGACTGGAAATTCATCAAAACAGCTTTTGGTCAGAATACTTCTGCAACCAAAATGACACGCCTTGAGACGAATCTTTATTCGATAACGATCTCGGATGTGGACGCTTACTACGGATCTGCATCAGCGAACGAGATCTTAAAACTAGCAATGATCTTCCGAAGTGGGGACAGTGGTAAAATTGCTAAAACCGAAAACGGCGAGGACTTTTTTATAGAACTGTTTTCTGACGGGATCTATGTTCGATTCAACGAACCGAGCGAAGAGTCTTCTTTTTTAGAAAACGGGGAAACGCTGGATATTCAGATTTTGGGCGCGGCTCTGGGCTCAGCTCTTCAATCTCTGGAGTTATTTGAGGACGGCGTCAAGCTTGCTGATACAGCCAGCGATACCTTGGACTACGTGCTAACAGCAAATTCATCCGGCAGGAAAACTCTTAAGGCTGTTGCCACCAACACGGAAGGAGAAAAAGACAGCGCTTCAGTTTATTATCTGGTTCCTGATGCTATCAATGAAAGCGCCAGACCAAACGGAGTAACACAGGGAATTAAATATTATGAGTCGGATCCGACCAAAGTAACACTGTCGTTACTGGCTCCTTTCAAAGATCATGTTTATGTGATCGGTGAGTTTAACGACTGGGAGGTTTTACCGGATTTTCAGATGAACCGGGAAACGGTAAGCTCGAACGAAGTTTATTGGTGGATCGATATAACCGGATTGAACCCGGGTCAGCAATATGCCTTTCAGTATTTGGTGGATAATGAGATCAGAATTGCAGATCCGTATGCCGAAGAAGTTCTTCATCCTGATGATAGTTTTATATCGGAGTCAACATATCCGAATCTGAAATCCTATCCGTACGGAAAAACGACGGAATATGTCTCCATCATTGAAACGGATAAAGAAGAATTCAACTGGACGGATCAGGACTGGGAACGCCCGGCAAAGAAAAACTTAGTTATCTATGAATTGCTGGTTCGGGATTTTTCCGCAAAGCATAACTACCAAACGGTTATAGATTCTCTGGACTATTTACAGAGATTGGGAATAAATGCCATCGAACTGATGCCCGTAAACGAGTTTGAAGGAAATAACAGCTGGGGTTATAATCCGTCGTTTTATTTTGCAGCAGATCGATATTACGGACCTGCCGAAGACCTGAAAAGGCTCATCAATGAAAGTCACAACAGAGGAATAGCCGTAATTGTTGATGCGGTTTACAATCATTCCTTCGGTCAGTCGCCAATGGTTCGCTTGTATAATGAAGGAGATTACGGCAAGCCCACTTCAGAAAATATTTGGTTCAATATCGATGCCCGACACCCATTTAATGTGGGCTACGATTTTGATCACACAAGTCAGTTTACACAGCAATTTATTGATAGTGTTAACCGGTTTTGGGTAAAGGAATTTCATGTGGATGGATTCAGATACGATCTGAGTAAAGGATTCACGCAAAACTTCACATCTGATGTGGGAGCCTGGAATCAATACGATCAGGGCAGAGTAGATCTGTTGAACAGAATGAAAAGCCGCATTCACGAAGTATATCCGGAGACGTACCTGATTCTTGAGCATCTGGGAAATAATGATGAAGAAACCGTGCTTGCGAACAGCGGATTCATGCTTTGGGGCATTATGCACGAACAGTATAAAGATGCAGCTCTGGGCTATAATGGTGACCTGACCAATGTCTCTTATCAAAACAGAGGCTGGAATGATCCGCATCTGGTTGGATATATGGAAAGTCATGATGAAGAACGGATCATGCATGAAATTGAGAATTTCGGGAATGCTTTTTCGGGTTATGACACCAAAGAAAAAACAACGGCTTTAAACAGAATTAAGATCGCAAATGCATTTTTGCTCACGGTTCCGGGGCCTAAAATGTTCTGGCAATTCGGAGAATACGGCTACGATATCAGCATCAATCAGAATGGAAGAACAGGTGAAAAACCAATCCTTTGGAGTTATTTAAATGATGCAGATCGTTATCGTTTGTATCAAACGGTATCAGAACTGTCGAAACTGAAAACAACGCACCCATCTTTCGCTACAACCGATTATTCGCTGGATATGGGCGGAAAACAAAAAAGAATTCTGCTTCGCTCAGCAACCGACGTTCAGATACTTGGAAATTTTGATGTCGTCAGCGCAGATGTATTTCCGTACGGACATAATTCCGGATCCGGAAAATGGTGGTATGAATATTTCAGCGGAGATTCTTTGTTGATCAATGAGTCTTCAGTTCCGGCTATTAATATGGCACCGGGAGAATTCAGGATCTACTCTACTGCAAAGCTTGGAAATCCACCTCCGGGAATTTTGAATGAAAAAGCTGGACAAATCAGTCTGGATTCAGAATTAGTTGAGTTCGAGGAATTTTCGGGTGGCGACGTAAATCCATCTTTTCAGAAAACACTTACTCTTACAAACACAGGAAGTGCCGAACTTACGATCACAGACATTTCTAATTTCAGTTCTGAATTTTCGGTTAGTCCGTTAAGTGCCTCAGTTGGCGTGGGCGGAACTCTTGATCTGAATATCACTTTTGAGCCGTCCGGTTTAGGTAATTTTGAAGATACATTTACGATCGAAACCATCGGAATCGGATCAGTAAGTTTTCAGGTGAAAGGAAGTTATACCGATGCCTTGCCCGGAAAACCTGTGATCACAAATCCAGAGAACGAACAACAGAACGTCCCGCTGAATATAGTTTTTGAATGGCAGCCGGTGAGTAACGCTGATACTTATGAAATTGAAATACGAAATGCAGATACGGACGAGATCAACGAAACGGAATCCGGACTTGCGGACAATCGTTTTGTGGGCTCAAATCTAGATCTGGAAACAGAATACAAATGGAGAGTCAGAGCAGAAAACAGTTTTGGTACAGGCGATTGGACTTCATTCTCAACTTTTACAACGCTGCCGGAAGTTCCCGACGCAATTCTCCCCGGTTTACCTGAAGACAGCGCCACAGATGTTTCTACCAGTCCGGTGTTAACCTGGAATGAAAATTCCGCCGCCACTACCTACGAAATTCATTTGGCCACCAATCCGGAATTCACGGAAAATCTGAAAGTAAAAGATGAAGTTGAAAGTTTATCAGTACAATTTGTTGGACTATCAGCCAATACAGAATATTACTGGAGAGTTCGTGGAAGCAATGTTTCCGGAGATGGGATTTGGTCAGCAACACGAAGCTTTACAACCAGCTCTGTAGGAACTCCTGATCTGGTTACACCGATCAATAATTCTTCTGATGTGGCTTTAGATACAGAACTTAAATGGAATACAGCCGCCAATGCTGAGAACTATACAATTCAGATATCGAAAGAATCCGATTTTAAAATAAGAGCGGAACAAACAGCAGTTACTGACACTATTTACGCACCGGATTTTCTGGAGAGAAATACAACCTACTACTGGCGTGTAAGATCCAAAAGCTCGGAATTTGAAAGTGCTTGGTCAGCTACGGGTATTTTCTCCACTCCTTTTGATGCACCAACTAAACCCTCATTAATTTCTCCGGTCAATAATGAAGAAGATATAGCGGATGTTGTTTTGTTTGACTGGAGCGAAACTGAACGCACTTTCTGGTATCAAATTCAGATATCTGAAAACAACGGGTTTTCCTCACCGACGATTGATTCCACGAATATTACTGAAAACGAACTGGAACTCAACGATAAACTGAACAGAAACACTGCTTATTTTTGGAGAGTCAGAGCTATCAATTCAAGTGACTCCAGTGCGTGGTCTGATACTCTTAGTTTTTCCACACTACCTGAAATTCCGAATGCTCCTATCCAAGTTAGCCCTGCAGATAGCGTGACTGATCTAAGCACAGATCTGACATTTAAATGGAGAGATGCAGAGATTTCATCCGATTACAGATTTCAGCTTTCTGTAACCAAGAATTTTTATGAGAAAACAGATACGCTGATCAAATCTGATACTTCATTTACGGTATCGGATCTGAAGTTCAACCAGACGTATTACTGGCGAGTACAAACGATCAACGAAGGTGGTGTTTCAAAATGGTCGAAAGCACGATTGTTTAAAACGCAGGTCGATCTCCCGGGAATTCCCGAATTAATAGCTCCTCAGGCTCACATTTCTGTTGATCCCTTTGTAAACAGATTTGTATGGAGCAAAGCGGATCGAGCTTCTACTTATCGTTTTCAGTTGAGCAATACTTCCGGTTTTGAAAGTGTTTTAAAAGACTCTTCCGGCTTTGTTATTCAAACGCTTGAAAATGTGCCTCTTCCGGAAAACACAACCTTGTTCTGGCGAGTGCAGGCAAATAATAAGGCGGGTGCCGGTGCATGGAGTGCTGTTCAGGAAATAAAAACTTCTATCGCCACAAGCATAGAATCCGAAGCGTTGCCAAAGAATTATGCGATGGATCAAAACTATCCGAACCCGTTCAATCCATCCACAACCATTAAGTATGCATTGCCAAAAGCGGAAAGAGTATCTATCACCGTATTTAATATGATCGGGCAAAAAGTGGCGGTTCTGGTTGATAAAAGACAGGAAGCAGGATTCCACTCAATTACTTTTAACGCATCAAATCTGGCAAGCGGAATGTATATCTACAGAATTAAGGCGGGAAGCTTTAGTCAGATCAAAAAACTAACCCTCATCAAATAACAAGATCATGAAAAGAATTACCGGCTTATTTTTTCTTGTATGTCTGATGGGATCAGTATCGCTGAACGCCCAGATCTATCAACCAGAAGGGGTTAATATTCCCGGCGCCTGGAATGGATTTGCGAACTCGAATGATTCAACAGCAATGGGCAACTTCAGGATGAATTACCGATCATTTGCGGGCGGACAATATATCACTACGTTGGAAGTAAAGTCCGCAGATGGAGACGCTACAGCCGGTGTGTTTAATATGCTTTTTACCAGCGGGCCCGACGGCAATAACTTCGCCAATAAATGGGCAGATGCCACGCTCACAATTGACGGCTTCACAGATCTCAGTTACAACACCGGTGCGGATAACTCCATTACATTAATTAATGACAACTACTACACTTTAATTTTTGATGACAACGGATACGATAATTCCTCAGCGGCTGTTTTAAAAACATCAGCTGTCCCGGTAAGTATAGTTTCTGTAACGGGCACTCCAACCGGGAATGTGGCTGCAAATGATCCGGTGACAATTTCGGTAGAATTGGACAAGGCAAAATCAGCTGAAGAAAAAGTCTATATCCGATATTCAACAGATAACTTTGCATCCAGCAGTGCGGTTGAAATTACTAACTTCACAGGTGCAACAGGTTCTGCTGATATTCCGGGTCAGCCAAAAAATACAGTGGTAGAATTCTATGTGCTTACAACTACACTGGATGAAGCGAACTGGAACTCAAAGATCGATCTCGCAACTCTGGCTTTTGATGTAAACGGAGGCTCTAATTACAGATATTTTTACGAAGCTAACATTTTGCCGGCAAATGGAGCAACCGCTGTTGCCAAAACTCCTGATTTCAGTTGGTTTTCTACGGATGGAGCTGCCGGTTATGACTTTCAGCTTTCTGAAACCAACGACTTTTCTACCACGGTTGAAGACCAGTCCGGATTAACCGATACGACCTTTTCAGTTACAGATCCGCTGGATATAAATACCAAATACTATTGGAGATTTAAAACTTCAACGGCAACCGAATGGTCTAATGTGTATTCATTCACAACCGAAACAGAGATCACTTTCGCTAATCTTCAGTTTCCATCTGAAGTGGTTATTGACAGCGAAGAAACTTTTCAAGTCTATGGACAGCTAACCGTTCCCGGAGTTACAAGTTTGTCCGGAGAAAACGCGGATATATCAGCGTGGGTTGCCGTAAATGAAAACAATACCGATCCATCCACTTGGGATGAAGTGAGTTGGAAGTCGGCTGCTTTTTTTGAGGATAAAACGTCGACCGACGAATACAGCACTTCACTTGGTTCAGAATTAGAAATTAAAAAGTACTATTTCGCATTCAGGTACAGATATAAAGATCAGGATTTTGTGTATGGCGGAGTGAATGGTTTTTGGGATGCAGGCACAAGTCCTTCGGGAGAATTGGATGTGCTGGAAATTCCCCAACTTGTTTCTCCTTTAAACAACGCTACCGAAATTTCATTGGAAGCATTGTTGGATTGGTCAGCTTCGGATTCCAGAATTCAGGGATATCATATACAGTTAGCAAATGAAGCTACATTCAGCTCTCCAATTATTGACGATTCGGGATTGTCATCCGCGACCACAGAATACACGGTAGCTTCCGGAGTTCTTGAAAATGAAACCAAATATTTCTGGAAAGTCCGTGCTGAATATGACACCACTTCAAGCGGTTGGTCAGAAACGCTGGCATTTACAACTTTGGCTGGTATTCCGGATAAGGTCACGGCACTTCTTCCTGAGGATGATTCTGAAAACGTTTCTTTAGCTCCGGCCTTTTCATGGAATCAGGAAAGCCGCTCCGATTCTTATTCAGTTCAAATATCTACGGATAACAATTTCACTGTTGTTCAAACCAACACTTCTGTTGCGGATACTCAGTTTGTATATAGTGATCAGGATTCGCTTTCTGCAGGAACTCGTTATTACTGGAGAGTTCGCGGAGTGAATTCAAGTGGCTCCGGTGCTTGGTCAGATACGCTTACTTTTAAAACAGAACTAAAAGTGCCGATGCTGATCTCTCCGGCGGATGAAGCTGAAGATGTTGTTACAGATACCGAATTGGTTTGGAGATCGATCGATGGAGCAGTGAATTACGATCTTCAGCTTTCTAAACTATCTTCGTTCAGTACAACGGTTTCTGATACATCCGCACTATCTGATACTACTTTTCAGGCAGCACTTCTGGAAAATTCTACTTCGTACTACTGGAGAGTACGAGCAAATTATTCTGAAGACGTTGGGGATTGGTCGACAGCTCAATTGTTTACTACAAAAGCTCCGGCTCCTTTAGCGCCTGAATTGCTGTCACCCGAAAACGGAAAAGAGAATCTGGATCTATCTCCAACATTACAATGGGCAAGTGTAGCTGATGCGGATTCGTATGATCTGCAATTATCAACAGAATCGGATTTCACTTCAGGAATAGTAACAGACAGTTCAGGAATTATCACAACAACTTTACAAACAGTCACGCTTGCCAGAAATACCGATTACTTCTGGAGAATACGGGCGATGAATAACACTACCGGCAACAGCGACTGGTCAGAAACCCGATCATTTTCAACCATTCCCGAAATTCCCGGCGCATTCACTTTACTGTCTCCTATTGATAAGCAGGAAAACACAAGTCTCCCGGTAACATTTGTATGGTCTTCCGCTTCCGGAGCTGCTGATTACAGAGTTCAATTTTCAACAGACGATAACTTTACTTTTGTTTCTGATACCGCCACAACCGATACTGCTCTAACGGTTAATTCGCTGTCAGCGACAACAACTTACTTTTGGAGGGTGAAGGCATCCAACGCGGGAGGAAGCACCGAATGGTCTTCACCATTTGAGTTTAAAACGGGAATTTCCGGTTCTGAAGGACCGGTTCTCATCAGCCCGCTGAATAATGCTGTAAACCTGAGATCACCCATAGAATTTGCGTGGGACAGCGTAGCTTTGGCGGAATCTTATACCATTCAGCTGTCCGAAACTTCCGCATTCGAGTCATTAATTACAGACAGCTCAGGAATTACGGATACTTCTGTGTTAGTCACCTCGGTGCAAAAAAGTAAACGATACTTCTGGCGTGTTCAGGCAATGTCGTCATCAGGAGCAAGCAGCTGGTCGCAAGTGTATTCTTTTGAAACAGAAAAAGAAATTCCGGCTTCACCACAATTGTTGCTCCCCGAAGATCAGTCTGCAACAGACCCGCAGGAAATTGAATTTGTATGGACAGAAGTTGCTGATGCAGAGAGCTACGATATCAGAATTTCGAAAACGGAAAATTTCAAAGTTTCCATCGACAGCACGGTAACCAATGATACTACATTAACTTTACAGTCTTTTAGTTTTGATACCGATTATTACTGGCAGATCAGATCGGCGAATGCATCGGGTAAAAGTGCATGGAGCGCGGTATTTACTTTTAAAACCAATGTTCCACTTCCCGGAATTCCTGAACTATTGAGTCCGCTTGAAAATGATGCCGTGAACGACCCTGTTGTTTTTGGATGGAACAAAGCCGACTACGCCGATTCATATCAACTTCAAATTTCAGAAATGCAGAGTTTCGAAAGTACGGTGATCGATACTTCGGGTATTTCCGGAACTACGGCTGAGATAGAAGACCTCGCCGAAAACACGGAATATTTTTGGAGAGTACGATCTGAAAATTCAGCAGGGAACAGTGAGTGGTCGGAAGTTGCCGGTTTTATGACTCAGATCTTTACTTCTTTGCAAGAGGGCGAAGTGCCGTCAGAATTCAAGCTACACCAAAATTATCCGAATCCTTTTAATCCGGGTACAACCATCCGGTACGATCTTAAAACCGCCGGACAGGTAAGCATTAGTGTCTATGACATTACCGGAAAAGAAGTAATGACTTTGCTTAACGGTAAAAGATCGGCAGGCAGCCACACTGTAAACTTCAATGCATCAGGTTTGGCAAGCGGAGTGTATATTTTGAGAATGACCACTCCCGGTTTTGTTCAGATCCGTAAAATGACGCTCATAAAGTAAGAAATAGCGGCTGTTTCTAGCGGATTTACTTGAAAAGCTATTGTTTTTTTAGTTTTCGTTTATTAAAATGAAAGCGCTTTCATTTTTCTTGGCGTTTTAGGGATTCCAAGGGGTAACAAATAATTTTAAAGAATATAAAAATGAAAAAAAGAATACAGCTTTTGCTTGGGGCAACTCTGATCGTCTTCATGGGATTAGGACAGGCTTTTGGGCAGGTGATAACAAAAGCAACAAAGTTGGGAATACTCTCTTTTTTGATGGGACTATTTATCTTTGGAAATATTAATGCGCAGCTTTCCAAGGCTAGTGATGAGGCTACAAATTATTCGTCATGGGCTGATGGAGACAACCAAGGATATGGGTTTGGATCATGGTCAATTTCATCGAGTGGAGGTTCGGGAGGTTTTGCGGGTGTTTTTTTAGGAAACCCCTCCACAAATTCGGGTATATCTGGTTTACCTGCTTCTTCCTTTTCATTGTATGCTCATAGTGATGGGGGCGCCTTTGTAAACGCAGATAGAACATTTAGTTCTTTAACAAGTTCGGACACTCTTAGATTTAAGTTTGGTATTAATTGGGACAGTAATGGAGGGAATAAAGGGATAAACATTTATAGCGGGGGGACTAGCGGAACTCAACTATTGAATATTAACAACGCAAGTACCGATGATATTACTATAAATGGAGCAACTATGTTCGACAATTATGGAACGAACGCAATTGAGCTAACAATAATATATATATCAGATACTAATATAAGGGTTTTTGGAACTGGAAGAGATGGATCAGAAACTTTTGATGACACGCTGTCGGTTTCTTCCGGAACTCCAGATGCAATTAGATTTTATGCTTCTGGGCAGGGGTCAAATGATGACAACCGTAATTTACATTTTAACAATCTAGAAATTAACAGCCAATCTTTAACTACAAATATTACGGGCTCCGCTGGCTTTCGTCTAATGTCTTCTCCTGTTACCACTTCGTATTCTGATATACTTGATGAGATTTGGACTCAAGGTGCTAGCTCAGGTGCAGATGCAACTAATGGAGATCCCAACGTATTTGGCTGGAAGTGGAATGTATTATCTCCGGAGTGGGAAACACTTACAAATTTATCCGCAAATATTAGTACCGGAATTGGCTTTTTGGTTTATGTTTTTGCTGATGATGATTACGACGGTTCAGCAGACGCTTTTCCTAAAACATTAAGCGTTAGCGGAACAGAACATTCAGGAAATGTTGAACCCAATATTAACACGGATAATGATGTATATCAGTTATTCGGGAATCCTTATGCTTCAACTATAGATTTCGATGACATTACTAAGACAAATCTTACAAATGTAGCTTATGTCTGGGATCCAAATGCCGGTGGTTCAGGTGAATGGGAAACATGGAATGGTACTACGGGTGATCTTACAGATGGACTAATAGCTCCATTTCAGGGCTTTTTTATTCAAACCGCATCTTCCGGCACTCCTGATATCACAATTACAGAAGCTTCCAAATCGTCAAATGGCAGCTTCTTAGGCAAAACAGTTGAAGAGCCTCAAAAAATAAGATTTGAAGTGGAAGGAAACGGGTTGTCAAATTCTGCTTTCCTTCAGTTTGGAATAAACGGATCACCAACCGAAAAGGTGATCGGCGATGCTGAAGAATTAACGTCTCTTAGTTCATCATTTGCACAATTGTCTTTTGCAAAAGCAGATGGATTGTTTGATATAGCTAATATTGGAAACCCTACTGAAGAAGTAACTATTCCATTAGATTTTACAAGTTCAACGGGAGGGGTTTTCACCCTTAGCGCTACAGATTTTGATGTTTCATCTAATTATGATCTCACTTTCCACGATTATAAAACCGGAGAGTCATTATTAATCGATGAATCATTCAGATATTCATTTGAGACCCAAAGATTAAAACCTCAGGAAGTTCCTGTATTAACATCATTGACTGCATGGGCTATAAAGGCAAAATCTTCAGAAAGCAACAGATTCGGAATCACACTTACACCAAGTACGTCCGTAAGTATTGATGATGAAATCGATGCACCAACAGAATTTACGCTAGGTCAGAATTATCCGAATCCGTTTAACCCAACTACGAATATCAATTATTCTGTGGGCGAAGCCGGTCCTGTGAATATTACCGTTTACAACACAATGGGACAGAAAGTAGCTGAACTGCTCAATACGACGAAGAATGCAGGAAGCTATCAGATAACCTGGAACGCAACAGGCGTAGCAAGTGGTATTTACTACTACCGCCTAACCGCTCCGGGCCAAGTACTAACCAGACAAATGACATTAATTAAATAACAGCTATTAGCTATGAGTGCTTAGCCGTTAGCTTTTAGTGCCCGACGGGAAACTAAAAGCTAATAGCTAACAGCTGATAGCCCGAAATTATACTACTATGAAAAATTTTCTTCTAATACTACTCACACTTACTATCGCTTTAATATTAACCTCACTAGCTATGGCACAACCGGGCTTACCGAGCGATCCTGCTCAGGCTCCCATTGACGGCGGGCTAGGCTTGCTTGCAGCTGCAGGCGGAGCGTATGCTTACAAAAAGCTTAAAGGCCGTAACAGCGAAAGCGAAGACATGTAAACAAGATCACGCTCATTCACGAGCGTAGCGAAGTGATCTCCGAATCACTGCTCACTTTTTAGCAGGGCAGATATTCACTGATTTACATCTGGTTCCGATGCTCTGCGTCGGAACCTTTTTTTTGTTTTGGAACTGTCGAATACAATAAACCGCAGAACCTGAAGGATCTGCTGGTTTAAAATCACGCACGATAGTTTAAGCTAGTAGGGCGTTCACGCCCGGCGGTCGGGGTGGGTTAGCAATAGAGCCCGAAAGCCCAGAAAAAACTACCAGCCTTCACAAAGATCCCGAAACGAGTTCAGGATGACCTTCACATAGTCATTCCTGCGAAGGCAGGAATCTAGATCGTTATTAAGGTTTTATCCTTTTAAACAAATCCAGATCTCGGGCATACGCCGCGAGATGACTATATTCTTTAATGTAATTTCAGGACCAGGATGACTTTGGAATTTAATTCCGAAACAGGAATCTCGTTCATTACCCGTCAGGCAGCGTCTTCTACATCGTCCATTTTAACGCCAACGAGTCTGCTTACACCGGTTTCAGGCATAGTAACTCCGTACATCATTTCAGCTTTACTCATGGTCTTTTTGTTATGAGTGATAATGATGAACTGGGTGTCATTGCTAAAGCTTTTGATCATTTGAGCAAAGCGTTCGATATTGGCGTCATCGAGGGGAGCATCAACCTCATCAAGTACACAGAAAGGCGATGGTTTAACCAGATAAATCGCAAACAGCAAAGCAATAGCGGTTAACGTTTTCTCTCCACCGGAAAGCTGAGATATTCCCGATGGGCGTTTACCTCGGGGTTGAGCAAGAATTTCAATTTTGGCTTCCAGCGGATCTTCCACATCCTTTTCAATGATCAGGTCACAGTTGTCATCTTCAAAGAAAAGGGTTTTAAAAACTTCCTGAAAGTTGGTCCGGATCTTTTCAAAAGTAGTATTAAAGCGCTCTGTGGCAGTATCGTTAATTTCAGCGATGGTTTCCAGAAGCTGTTTTTCAGCTTTGTTGAGGTCGTCTATTTGTTCTTCATAGAAATCCAGACGTTCTTTTTCTTCCTTGTACTCATCTATGGCAAGGGCGTTAACTTCACCGATGTTATTCAGTTTTTGACGAAGCCATCCTATCCGTTGTTTTACTTCATCAGTCGACATATCCTCCGGCATTTCGCCTTCAACCTGCTTCATCAGAATGCCGTATGTTTCCCAAATATGATCCGTCAAAGCCTGGCTTTGCATTTCCATCTTTTCCTTGGCCATAGCAAGGTGATGGACCAGTTCCATGTTCACCTCTTTTCGCCGACGAACTTCTTTCAGTTCTTTTTCAAATTCATTGATCTTACCGCGCTGGATACTGGCAGCTTCTTCTGCTTTTTTAAGAGCTTCATCCGCTTCAACTTTCAATTCCTGATTGTCCGAAAGCTCCTGTTCCAGTGATGTAATTTGTTGGCTATAGCTTTCAATCCGGGCTTTACTCTCTTCCGTTAGTTTAGTTCTGTTCTCAATTCTGGACTGTACACTGTTTATTCCGGTTTCAGCTCTACGAACATCCCGCTCATGATTTTCTACCTTATTTTTCAGGTCCTGATGTTGAAGCTGAGCATCATTATATCTGGTCTGTGCAATGCTTCTGTCCTCTTCAAGCGACTCCAGAAGATCTTTCTTCTGATTCTGCTTTTCGTCCAGTTCCAACATTTTGCTTTGCAGCTCTTTCTGTTTTGGCTGGATAGAATCCAGTTCTTCTTGTGCAGAACCTTCGTTTGTTTTCAGATGATCTTTTCTGTTAACAAGCTCGCCAATATTCTTTTGATAGACCTGAACTTTCGAACTCAGGCTATGTTGCTGTTGCTCAAGCCGACGAACTTCCTGTTCCTTTTCTTTCAGATTCTGACTCAGGTTTGCGACGTCCAGCTTTTCATATTTTTCAACGATCTGCTTTAAGTAATCTTCCAGCTTGGTGATCTCTTTTGAAGTCTGGGCTTTTTCCTTTTCCAGCTTTTCGATCTTATCCTTTAACCCAACTCTTATCCCTGCATTTTTACTCTTACTACCGCTTTGAAAGAATCCTGATCTTGTGACCACTTCTCCGTCGTAGGTAACGCCAATGGAAGAAGAATTTTTAATACCGGAATATGCGTCTTCAACAGAGTCTGCGATCAACACATTTCCAAGTAATAACTGCTTAAGCGCGGAATATTCTCTTTTTGATTTCACCTGATCGAACAAGCTTCCGTCCTGAACTTCGTAAGTAGCAGCCAGCTGATCCAGAGGAATAAACGTGGCACGCCCTTTTTTGTTCTCTTTCAGAATCTTGGCAGCTCGCTGTGCCTCATCAAGAGTTTTGATCACAACATAATTCAGAGCATCGCCCAGAGCTGCTTCCAGAGCAACGGCGTGCTTTTCGTCTGTATCAAAAATTTCAGAAACAGTGGTCAGGTCCTTGAATTCAAACCGGTGTTTATCGATCAGGTATTTTACACTGCTTGGGAAAGCTTCATTCGAATTTGCGAGCTCTTTCATCAGATTGATCTCGGATTCCAGAGAAGCATTTTTGCTTTGCAGAGTCCTTAGTTCATCTTTGATCTCATTTTGTTTTTCCGCAAAACTTTCTCTTTTCTCCCGGGCGCCTTCCAATTCTACTTCAAGCTGGTCACGTTCTTCCGTAAGGGTATCCAGCTTGCCTTCTATCAGTTTCTGTTCGCCATTCAGATTGTCAACTTCATCATTAAGATCCACGATCTCATCATCGATCCGCTCCAGGTCCCCTTCAGTGTTTTCCAGTCGGGACTCGATCTTAATTCGTTTTGTCTGAAGTTGATTTAATTCGTTGTTGGCTTCACTCAGTTGAACTTCAATTTCGTACAACTCGTGTCGTTCACGGTTATATTGTTGCTGAATTTGCGAATACTGTTTCTTTGAATCTTCCAGCGTATTAGAAGATTTTTCCAGGTCGTCATCAAAAGATTCCAGCTTACTTCTGCTGTTTGAAAGCAAATCCATCAACTCTTTTAAGTCGATTTCACCCTGCTCAATATCTTTAGAATATTCTTTGATCACCTTTTCTTCGTTCTGAATTTTTTCTTTGGTGATCCTGAGAGAGGTATCCGCTTCCCTGATGGCATTATGCAACTGGCTTACACGACGTTGAGCGTCTGCTTGCTGCCTTTCTTTTTCCTGAAGATTAGAACGAGCTTTTTCATCAGAAGACTCAAGGTCTTCAGCGGCTGTAGTAATTTCCTTCTTTTCTTTTTCAGCGTTATTGATACGCTCCTGAAGAGGTTCCAGCTCTTCTTTTATTTTATTGAACTCGTGAAGCGTAAATCCTTTATCAAGAGATTCGAGTTCAACTTTGTACTTCTTGGCTTTTTCTGCTTTTTCAGCTTGAATTTCCAGAGAACGGGCTTTTTTCCGAAGCTCGATCAGAAGGTCATCTACCCGTTGAAGATCTTTTCTGGTTTCATCAAGTTTTCTGAGCGTTCGCTTTCGCTGATCTTTATAGCGCGTAACCCCGGCAGCCTCTTCAAACAATCGACGGCGGTCGTTGTTCTTATCATTCAGAATTTCTTCTACCATTTTAAGCTCGATCACGGAATAAGCATCCGAGCCCATTCCGGTATCCATGAAGAGCTCCATGATATCTTTTAAGCGGCAGGAAGTGTTGTTGATCAGATACTCGCTGTCACCCGAGCGATATAGCCGTCGAGTAATAGTTACTTCGCTGTATTCAATAGGGAGAATACCTTTGTCATTAACAAAGGTCAGGGAAACTTCAGCCATTCCCAGGGCTTTCTTTTTAGCCGTCCCGTTAAAAATGACATTGCTCATCGCGGAAGAACGGAGCAGCGAAGGGCGTTGCTCACCAAGCACCCATCTTAAAGCATCAACGATATTGGATTTACCGCAACCATTTGGTCCTACAATGGATGTTATTCCGCTATCGAAGCCCACTTTTGTTTTGTGAGCAAAGCTTTTAAATCCCTGTAAGTTTAGTTCGGATATATACAATTTCTAAAATTTCAAATGGCAAATTTCAAAATTCAAACAAAATCTAAATTCAATGATTGGGATTTGTTTGTTATTTGTCTTTTGAGAATTGATGCTTTGTAGTTGATTAGACGGTCATGATTTCACTTTCTTTTTGAGAAAGGTAATCGTCTACTTTTTTGATGTTACTGTCTGTAATTTTTTGGACCTCGTCCTCGGCTTCAAACTTAGAATCTTCCGGTAGGGAATCTGCTTCAACAGCTTTTTTAACTTCATCGTTAGCTTCTCTTCGGGAATTTCTGATACTGATCCTTGCTTGCTCAGCTTTATCGCGTGCAACTTTCACCAACTCCGTTCTTCTTTCTTCGGTAAGTATTGGTAAAGGTATTCTGATAAAGTCACCGTCATTCATAGGATTAAGTCCTAAACCGGCAGCCATTATTGCTTTTTCAATATCCTGAAGTGAGGATTTATCATAAGGAGAAACCATAAGCATTCTGGGCTCAGGTACAGTGATATTTGCTAATTGTTGGAGCGGAGTTTGTGAGCCGTAATACTCAACTTTAACGCCCTCAACCAAGGCAGGATTAGCTTTCCCTGCGCGGATATGAGAGAACTCTTTTTTCAAAAATGAAAATGCTTCGTCCATTTTTAAATCTGCTTCATCAATAATGTCTTGTAATTCCTCTGGGATCATATCAAAATGTCTGGTTGAATATTATTACGCCTGTTTAGCTCTGCGAAGTTACTAAAACTCATGGTTATTTATTAACAAAAAAAAGCCCCTCCGAAATCAACCAGAAAGGGCTTGGGGTACAAAGGGGTAAATTTTATAAATAAATAATAGTAGTTGTTACCATGCCGGTATAGCGACCGGAAAGTTCCTTGTTTTCAGGTAGCGATCCGCTTATTGAAACGAGGCTTGTTCCAGAGCTGGCATCAGAAGTAATAAGGCTGTCTGTTTCTATTTGAAATGTTTCACCGAGTGAATTTGTCAGCGTCGAATTTTCCTCAACAGAGATTAGCACATCAGAATGTGGAGCAGAAGAAACAATTACTTCACTATCCTCTATGCCTGATGAGTCATTAGTTAAATAGAGATCAGAAATTTTTTCCGCCTTAACGCCGCTGATAACCTTAACCGAAACAGTCATTATAGCGGTCTCCTGAGCGCGTAAGTTAACGGACAAAAACAGCAATAAGGATAATAAAAGAGAGGTTTTTTTCATTCGACAGTGATCTTTGAATCACTTATCGACAAATATTAAGAAATTTTAATATTAATTTTCTCTAATATTAAAAATACACTCAAATATTCTTAAAGCCCGATTAACTTTTTAAACCAAAGCTTTTTTGCTTTTTTTCTTAATGTTATAAGTTTTTCCCGGGATATAGATGCACTATTGAAATCGATGTGAAGAGCTTCAATTGTTTTATCGGGGTCTTTTACTCCCAGTTTATTTAGAAAAGTAAAAAAACCGGCTCTGGTGTAATTCTTTCTGTTTTCATCAAGAAGATTAAGTAAGTATTCCCATTTTTCAGGGCTTAGAGAATATTCAATTCCAAGACCTTCTGCATCAGCAAGGTTCCCGCTGTTTAAGCAAAGTTCGAGTTGGTGCTCTAAGTTGGAAGGAAGGGGTTCGGGTCGTAATATCTTAGGACTGTTTGATTTTTTTTTACCATATGGGAAAAAGCTCTTCCACAACTCACCTGATTGTGGGTCGTGATAATAAACCTCGAAAGTTTTGTCATTTTTTCGAAGGGGAATCATCTGATTAATTCTTTTCACTTGTTGGTGGTAATCTAAAACATACATAGGGCTTCCTTTTTTTATTTATATCAAAAAGGAGCCAAAAAGTTCCCTGCACAGAGCTAAGGAATTGAAGATTTGAAAGAGGTATCGGGTAGAACTTGACTGTTCAGTAAGTCGGAACCCAAGTTCATCAAAAGGATTTTAGGTAATGAAGAAAAGAGAATTGCTTTAGTATTAAAGATAAGTCGGGGCGACAGGATTTGAACCTGCGACCCCTCGGCCCCCAGCCGAGTGCGCTACCGGACTACGCCACGCCCCGAATCAGACAGATCAGACTCTAAAGATACATAACGATTTATGCAAAACTCAATCAAGATTATGGCTTGGTTTGGCAAAGCTCGATCAAAACTCCGTGATTATCTTTGGGATGAACAAAAGCCACTAATTTATTATCAGCGCCATCTTTGGGCTGCTCGTTCAAGACGGTAAATCCTTCTTTTCTGAGGCGATCCAGTTCAGAGTGGATATTATCTACTTCAAAAGCAATGTGATGAATACCTTCCCCTTTTTTCTCAATGTATTTATTGATGACCGAGTCCGGCGCTGTGCCACCAAGCAATTCCACCTTTGATTGGCCGGTATTGAAAAAGGCTGTTTCTACTTTCTCACTATCAACAACTTCTCTTTTATCACAGCTGCGATTTAAAATTTTCTCATAGGTTTTAACAGCTGATTCTAAATCCTTAACAGCAATACCGATATGGTCTATATGCATAACTCAAATTTTTAATTTCATACAAAGTAGGTATTCACCATTTTAATTTCGAGTGAAATAAAACAGAAAAAATTACATAAAAAGTCTTTCTAAATAACAATACTATTTTCGTTGGGGGGCATAAAATTCTAAAACCTGAACAACCCCAAGGAGTTACGTTTATTTTTTGTAGCTTTTTACCTGAAGATTTGATTTACTGTTAGTTCATTTCATCTAAATCTCTTTGGGTTAATAAAGCTCAGCTTTAGAACGATAAAGTGATCAATTGATATTGTTTACAAATTATGTGGAAACCAATACACCTAGATTTTATTCTTGGTAGGTATGAACCTTTCGATAAGCGCGTAATCTTGGTTCTGATCGGTTGGATATTTTTGATTACCGGAACCATCTGGTTTTCCCTGAATAATTTACCCTCTGATTGGATCGATCCCGGTGGTAACAAAAATGAGCTTTTGAAAATTTTCATTCTTAATCCATCCATGATTATTGGTTTATTGCTGTTGTTCTGGTTCGGGTTCGAATGGTCTTTTATTGTTGTGTTTTTATCAATGTTCATTATTGGAGTATTTAGTAGTCTGGATCCTTTTTGGGCTATATTATTCGGCCTCTCATTCACATTTACACTTTCAATTTATGCGATCGTTTATCACTGCTTAAATTTTTCCTATCACTTAAGATCTGTGAGCAGTATTGTCTTATATGTAGGTACATCTTTTGTGGCATCTACCGCAAGTTCTCTTGGTACATTTATCTGGAGCCTTGAACATGATTTAAATGCATCAGAAACCATTTATATGTGGAATGGTTGGTGGTCAGGTTCTTTTCTTCAAACTATTTTTATAATAGCCCCGATTTTATACATCTGTTCGCCTGCTTTGGAAAAATGGAAAGAGAAAACCTTCGAATTTCCGGAAAAGAAAGAAGTTTCTGCAAAATGGATCTACAGTACAGTAATTTTGATAACGGTTGTGATATCAGTATTTATTTTTTCAGGAGATTATCTTGCAAAAAAGAGAATTGCTGAACAAATACACACAATGAAAACCCTTACCAGCGAAGCAATTCTAAGTTCGATTGAGTCATTTGGTATCATAACATGGGTTTCCATCTGGATCGTATTTTGTGTAGGGATTGGAGCTGTTTTCGTTATAACTAGTTGGAATACTGAGTTAAAAAAGAAAGTGGAAGAGCGGACACAATCTCTCACTGTTGCTGAAGACCGTTTAAGAGAATCTCTTTCAGAAAAAGAAACCTTGCTGAATGAAATTCATCACAGAGTAAAGAATAACCTAGCAGTTGTAATTGCACTGCTTGATCTGCAGCGAATGAGGAATACTGATCCGGGAATCAGAAAAGTACTTGATGACGCTAAATGCAGAATTAAATCGATGGGTTTTGTTCACGAAACACTATACCAAACTGAAGACTTTGCTAATGTTGAATTCTCAGAGTATTTGGATCGTCTTTGTCACTCCCTTGAAGCAACTTTAAAATCTCCTGATAAAGAGATAAATATTATTCATAACTGTGATAAAATAAGTTTTCCGATCGAAAAGGCGATCCCTTTAGGTCTGCTTATAAATGAAGTGATCGTAAATTCCTATAAGCATGCATTTAAAGAATTGAACGAAGGCACTGTTAGTTTAAGCCTGAGCAAATCGGGTAACGATTACCTGTTGGTAATAAAAGACAACGGAGTGGGTTTTTCCAATCTTGAAAATTCTAGCAAAAACTCCGAAAGTCTGGGCATGAAATTAATTAAAACCTTGTCGAGGCAACTTCGAGGCAAACTGGATTTACAATCAGAATATGGAGATACGAGCTTTAAGCTTCGGTTCTCTTTAAAGAAACAGCCTAAAGATAGTTAAAAGCTTTTCGAAAAAACCTCTGCTTGTAAACCATTCGCAAAATATGGATTTTTATGGTGGTGCTATGCAAGAAATCACTAGAAATTCTCAATACCATTTTAAATGAAACATCACTCACCCGCATCTGCTTCAAAAAATAAACATCCTTTTTGGTTGAAGTCCTCAGTTACTTTAATAGGGCTCGCTTTACTTTTTGTAATACTGAGCTACGGAAAATTCATTCTGATGCCCCTGGCTTTTGCAGCCTTTATTTCGATGCTTTTAAATCCAGTGGTGAGTAAACTCGAAAGCTGGAAGCTGGGAAGGGCTTTCAGCATTATCTTAACATTATTGCTTGTTGTGATCGTATTCAGTGGAATCGTGACGTTAATTTCAGCACAGTTTGTACAGTTCTCTGAACGGATTCCTGAAGTAACCGACAGACTCAAATCTGTTACTGCTGAAGGTGTTCAATTCTTAGAAGAAACAGTAGGTATTTCTGAAGAAGAGCGAACCGATTATTTAGAGCAAGGTCTCAGCAACCTGATCGATAAAAGCGGACAATATCTGGGCTCTGTGGTTAGTGCAACTACCAGTGCTTTTACGCTGATGTCGCTGCTTCCCATATTCATTTTCTTTATGCTGTACTACAAAGAGATGTATCAAACCTTTTTCAGAAAGTTGTTTGAACGTAAAGAAGGAAATTCCATGATCGACGGTGTGCTGGATAACGTGCAGGATGTCACCCAAAACTATCTGGTTGGCATGCTTACAGTAATTGGAATTCTGGCAGTATTGAATACCACCGGTTTATTGTTGATCGGGTTAGAACATGCCATTTTCTTTGGAGTGTTTGCTTCTTTGCTTGCAGTAATTCCTTATATCGGCATTATTATAGGAGCGTTGCCGCCGCTATTATTCGCTTTTTTGTTGGGAGATTCTTTATTGACACCACTGTTAGTGATTGCTGTTTTTGGAACGGTTCAGTTTTTGGAAGGCAATTTTATCACTCCAAGAATTGTGGGTTCTAAAGTGGCTATAAATCCTTTTATGGCAATGCTGGCACTTATTATTGGTGGAGAGCTATGGGGAATTTCCGGAATGATCCTTTTTGTGCCGCTGATTGGAATTCTCCGTGTGATATTTGAGCAAATTGAAGAATTGAAACCGTACGGGTATTTACTGGGGAACAGAATTGAATACTAACCCGCATGGCTTTGCTTATTATTAGATTTTAATTACAATGCCTCATCTTATTTTTAAAAAGAAAACTAACTTCGGGTTTATTATTATGAAGGCACCCTTTTATTCCAAGGCTGTTCCAGCCATTTCGTTCTGTATAATTATTATTTTGGGTTTCGTTATTCAAACAAATACTCAGGCACAGGATACCTGGCACTCTTCTACAAAAGATGAAGACAGACCACTTTTCACGGAACACTTTGGTCCGGAGGACTTTGCAGAAAGAAGAGCAAAGGTCTATAATGAAATTGGAGAAAATTCTATAGCTGTGATTCAGGGAGCACCAAGTCCTATGGGTTATCATCACTTCAGACAGTACAATGAGTTTTATTATTTGTCGGGAATTGAGTCTCCTGATGCATATCTGATTTTGGATGGGAGCAACAGAACAGCCACGATATATTTGTACAATCGAAAAAGCGGGCGCGAATATGGAGAGGGGAAAATACTTTCATTTGAAGATGCAGAGTTAGTGAAAGAGTTATCCGGAATTGAATCTGTTGGGTCGTATTCTGCTTTAAAAGAGCATTTAAAATCTCACAACGAAAACAAGCAGATCGAAAATATATATACTCCTTTCAGTCCGTACGAAGGTTTGGGAATGACCAGAAGCATGGCAAGACGCGCTTTGAATGATGTTAAAGAAAACCCTTTAGATACAAGATCTGCAAGGCATGAGAATTTTATAAACGAACTAAAAAAGGCGTCACCTGATCTGGCTGTAAATGATCTAGATCCCGTTATTGATGAGCTGAGAAAGATCAAAAGCACTAAGGAATTAGAACTGATAAGAAGATCTACAAGATTGCAGGCAGAAGTGATCATGGAATCAATGAGGTCAACAGAAGTTGGGATTAAGCCTTACGAACTTGAAGGGGTTGCAAACTATATATACTGGACTCAGAATATTCAGGGACCTGCATACTATGCTCTTATCCATTTTGGTCCGGACGCTTATATGAATCACTATCACGGAAGTGTCAGGGCGGCTAAAGATGGAGATATGATCTTAATGGATTACGGTGCCTATGACAGATATTATTCCAGTGATCTGGGACGGATGTGGCCTGCAAACGGGACTTTTAATCCGGTTCAGAGAGAATTGTACACTTTCTATTTGAGAATTTATGAGGCTATTTTGAAGAATATAAAGATCGGTTTAACACCACAGGAAGTAATGAAAAAAGCTGTGGTTGAAATGGATAATATTCTTGAAACAACAACTTTCTCTAAGCCGCTTTTTGAAACACGTGCTACAGAATTTGTTAATTCATATAAAGAGAGATCTAAAAGCCCGAGAATGTATCTTGGGCATGGCGTTGGTATGTCGGTTCATGATGTGGGAGATTACAGTGCACCGTTAGAGGAAGGAATGGTCTTTGTAATAGAGCCTCAATTCAGAGTGCCTGAAGAAAAGATATACATCAGGCTTGAAGATATGATAGTGGTTACAAAAAATGGCGTAGAGGTAATAAGCGACTACTTACCACGAGATATTGAAAGCATCGAAAAGATCATGCAAGAAGAAGGATTATTACAGAAGTTTCCTGTTTCAATCGACAATTAATAACTGCCACAGATAGAAAAATAAATCAATAGTGGTTTATTTCGCCTGGAAAAATTTCAGTATTTCTTCAGCGCTTTTTGTATTCAGGACACGTTCTTTTTCGTATTTACCTTTGCGGGCAATTCGGGTTCCATATTTCATCAGGTCGATGCCATCAATAGTGTGGGCATCGGGGTTAATAGAAGTCATCATTCCAACTTCTTTGGCTTTGTTTCCGAATTTCCAGTCAAGATCTAATCTTCGCGGATTGGCATTGATCTCAATAGCAGTGTTATGCTCTGCTGCCAAGGCAACCAGTTCGTTCAGGTCGATCTTACTTTCTTCTCTTTTAAGAAGTAAACGTCCGGTTGGATGACCGATCATTCGTGTGTATGGATTTTTGATCGCATTTCTAAACCGCTCCATCATTTTCTTTTCGGGCATTTCCAAGGATTGATGAACGGAAGCGATTATAAAATCAAATCCTTCCAGAATATCATCCTCGTAATCCAGACTTCCATCAGCTAAAATATCAGATTCGATTCCTTTAAAGATCACAAAGTTTGTCCCTGACGATTTGAATTCTTCATTCAAGGCATCAATTTCATCCCATTGTTGCTTTACTTCGTCTGGTTTTAATCCACCGGCATAAGCCGCTGTTTGGGAGTGATCAGTAATTCCTAAATATTCATAACCTCTTTCTATACAAGCTTCTGCCATTTCTTTGATGGAAAACTTGCCATCACTCCAGGTACTGTGAGCATGAATCACTCCACGAATATCATCGTCAGTTACAAGGTCGATCTCTTTATGAGTTTCGAAGATCTCAAATTCACCACGATCTTCACGTAATTCCGGAGGCACAAAATTCAGATCTAATAATTTATAAATATCCGCTTCGGTTTTGAAATCCTGAGGAGCATCCCAATCGGTCTCTCCGTCTTCCTTGAGTTTATACAAACCGTATTCATTCAAACTCATTCCTTTATTTCTGGCACGAGATCGCAGTTCTACATTGTGTTCCTTACTTCCTGTGAAGTACATCAAGGCTGCAGCAAAATTTTCAGGTTTCACAATTCTGAGGTCAACCTGTCGCCCATCTGTAGTTCGAACAGAGCTTTTGGTATCTCCTTTCCCAAGAACTTCTGTTACTCTTCCGTGATTGATGAATACTTCGAATAATCCCGGGATATGCTTTTCATCCGCGGCAATCAGAATATCAATATCCCCGATGGTTTCTTTGGATCGACGCAGCGAGCCGGCCACTTCAATTTGTTGAACTTCTTCCAGATCTTTTAAGCTGGCAAAAATATCATCAGCAATTTTTTGAGCTTCATCCAGTCGGCATCGCTCATCATATTTTTCCATCCATTCGATGGACTTCTGAATTTTCTCGGCTGACTTTCCTCCAAGTCCTGGAAGTTTTGCAAGTTCACCGTTATTGATCAGTTCCTTCAATTCTTCAATTTCAGTAATACCAAAGGTCTCATGAATTTTGAGGATATTCTTCGGCCCCAACCCTGAAATTTCTGTCCATTTCAAAAGTCCTGGTGGAATCTTTTCACGAAAAGCTTCCAGGACAGGCATTTTCCCCGTTTCAGCGTAAGTGTAAATATCTTCAGCAATGGACTTTCCGATACCTTTAATATCAGTCAGGTTCTTATTGTTGATGTACTCGTTGATATCTTCGCTCATTCCATCTACAGTGAGAGCAGCTTTGTCAAAGGCGATGGCCTTAAAGCGATTCTCTCCTGCCAATTGCATGAGTTGGAAAACTTCTCTGAGTTTGGAGGCGATGTCTTGATTGCTGGGCATATATTGAGGGAAGTTTAAGTTAAAGAATAAGTATACGTAGACGAAACCACCCACTCAAGTCCAGAGTTAATAGAAATAAAAAAGGTGAGAGGAATCAACCTCTCACCTATAATAAGTATCCCTGCTTATCAACTAGTTCTCTATCACAAATAATTATTTAGCTTTTTTTGCCTGATTTTTATCAACTATAACTTCAACAATCTCGTATGACTTGTTGCCGGCATTATCAATCGTAGACATTGTAATAGTATAGGTTCTGCCGTTCTTCTTACCGCTTCTTTCAGACCGAACATAAACATCTAATGTTCCGTCAGGATTAGAAATCACTTCGTAATCTTGATCGGTATTACCGTCTCCTTTACCATTGTTAGGCTCACTGCTTTCAACTATTATAGATGTTTCAACATAACCATCAACAATATCAGTTGCTGATACGCCCGATACAGCCAATGTCATTTTATGGTTTGGTGGCCATATGCTATTGGTTACAACGATTGATGTTATTACAGGAGGGGTTGTATCTGTAATCTCAACTATGATGTCATCCGTTGAAGATTCTTCACCATCAGATACGGTTAGTGTAAAAGTATAAGTTGCAACGGATAAATTTAAAGTTGGAGATTCTCCAGTTGCAACTACGTTTCCATTTAGACTCCAACTGTATGTTAAAACATCTCCATCATCATCTGATGAAGCCGAACCATCTAAACTGATCAAAGTTTGAGGACCTGTTGCTTCTAATGTTTGATCAGCACCGGCATCAGCAATAGGCGCAGTATTAGTAGGTCCGCCCAGCTCATCTGTAGACCAAATAACCGGCATTGTACGATAACTAGAGTTTATGCTGTATCCACCAATCTGACCGTTTTCGTTAATCGACAGTGCTGCATTGTCAATGAAAAATCCGGAATCTACGATAGTCGGTAAAAGTGTAATTCCTTCTTCCTCGGTCCATACAAAAGGCATTTTTGTTCCAAAAAAACCACCGGGTAAACGAATTTGGCCTACGACTACACCTGCATCATTAATATCATAAGGATCAATAAAGCAACTTGAAGGACAAATTTGAGAGTTAGCGGAAAGTTCTACTAAAGTACCATCAGATTTTTGTACAAAAGATATGTTTCCATTACTATTGTACCCTCGGCCGGTTATATCACCTGCGTTGTTTATCGAAGCCAAAAAAGGATTATTTATTCCCGGTAAATTTAGAATTGAAAAGCCATCTGTAGCATTCCATGTAGCAGCTACCCAACTGGTTGATTGGCTGTAAACACGTCCGATTGCATCGCCGTTTTCGTTAATATCATTTAAAGTCGAATATTGGAAGCTTCCGCTAATATCAGCATTCGTTAACTGATCACCCACCTGATTAGCAAAACCATTATATCCTCCACTTGAAGAGAAAGTGGCGTATCCTGCAATCAAATCATTGTCATTTATAGCCTCACCTGTAGATAGAGAATAAGTATAAACGGAATTTGAAACAGGCAATCCAAGTCTTTGCAGACCTGCTGATTCTGACCAGACATATCCTTCGAAGTTTCCACCCGGGATTCTGCTATGTCCAACAACAACATCGTTATTATTTATGTCCAGCGCTTGGTCTCGGCTGTTATATATACTAGGGAGTATAGTTTGAATTCCATCTTTCCAAATAAAACTCTTCCCATTATCATTACCAACAGCTACTCCGTTATTGTTTATTGCGTTTACCCTACCGGAATAAGTTGTTGGTAATTCTGTCAATACAAAGTCACTTGTTTCCAGTGCTTTATACAAAGTTGCACTATGAGATTCACTTTCCCATTTTTTTAATTCTTCCGCATGCTTTGCTAATAGTTCGTCAATTTCTTTCTGAGTTATTAAGTTAGAAAATTTTCCTTTTGCTTCAATTGATTCATTAGAAGTAATTTCGTCACTTAAGTCAGGACTTGAAATGGAGTTGCTATCACTACAAGATGATAAAAATATTCCTGAAATTAGTATTGCTACAAAAAGGTGTGTATTTAGTTTTCTCATAAGAAACTTTTATTTAAATATTTAATTATTTCGCTAAAAGGAAACGGCTCTACCGTTTTTAGATTTATACCCCGCGCCAACATTTTAATAATACCCGAAAAGTGGCTTTGGGAAAATGTAATTATGTAGCATCAGTTAGTAAGGTTGTTTCAATAAAGTGCCCATGAGGTATAACTAAGAATAACAACTTGTAATATTGTTTCTTGGGAGGGACAAGCTGCATTAGTTTAAATTTCTGACATGTAGTGACTTAGAGTTATTGTAAGGGATTATTTTCTCTTGTAATATTGTGTCAAATAACGGTTTTATATAAACCAACTGCCATATTCTGAAATTTTCTGCGATATTAATCACAGGAATAGTACGGAGTATTTATATATTTGTAATATTGTGTCAGTGGCTTGTATGTGATATTAATAAACGGAAAATAGTGTGGGAAAAAAGGGCGAAATCTGTTGTATCAGTTTATATGTATTGTGCTTGTTTTCAATGTTTGCAAACAATGGGTATGCATATCAAAGTATCAAACAGGCAAATGAATTTGTGATTACTCACTATGGTATTGATGATGGATTACCTACGGAAACAGTCACAGATATTGAAATTACGGATGATGGCTATCTGTTTGTTGCATCTGTAAGTGGTCTGTTAAGATTTGATGGATTTCGGTTTAAAAATTTTTCTGTAAGTAACCAATCCGGCTTTACAACGGATCGAATATCTAAAATTTATGATATGAGTCCCGGAAGCATACTTGTTCAGGACCAAAATAACATGTTGTTTAAGCTGAAAAACGGCAAAGCAATACCGCTGGTTGATCCTGTCAATAATGAACCTATTAAAGCTGTTGCAGTAAAAGAAATGGGTTCTAAAAGTTTTGTAGCTACTGATGAAAACTTTATTTATAAAATTGAAAGTGATACCGTCATAATTTTAGGCTCCGCTTTCAAGAATTACTCCATCTGGGATATCGAAATAATTGACTCTCTTATATATACCTTAAACACAGATGGAATTTATTTGAGCGATGAAGAGGAAACAAAAAAACTTAACATACCCCGAATATACAGACCAGATCTTACTAACCATGCGAGATTGATAAAAC